>CAKAFE010000001.1 GCA_916438625.1 uncultured Selenomonas sp.
TCTCGCCGATCACAGCTTCGTTGGCACCAGCACCGATGGCACCCGAAGCAAAGCCTGCTCCCGTAATTTGGCTCATGATGCCGCCGATGATGGCGTGGACGGCGATCTTTCGGCCGCTGCCGTCGTCGGGGAGGTTATGGGCGAGTCGGAAGGCTTCTTCACCGAAGGCTTTGGCCAGTTCTTGTTGTTCTTCGATCTTTTGCTT
Source organism: uncultured Selenomonas sp. (assembly GCA_916438625.1). Taxonomy (GTDB): domain Bacteria; phylum Bacillota; class Negativicutes; order Selenomonadales; family Selenomonadaceae; genus Selenomonas. Next base: position 206 of record CAKAFE010000001.1, read on the forward strand.
GTCAAAGATGCGCCCAAGCTCGTTCAAAGCGTTGTTCGTATCACGATTGAGGGCAGAGATGTCCTGCGTGGGATTCTCGCGGATGCCGATGGTTCCTGCGGCAACGGCAGACCTCGTCGTGCTGTTCGCATCGCCCTTGGCAGGCATGGAGACTAGGGGAGAGGCCTATGGTGTTGTAGACCTTGTTCTTCTCCTGTCGGCTCATCTTGTCATAGCTGCCGTAGTGGTGGTAGGCTGCCCCGATGCTTTTCGAGCTGTAGTCTGCACCGTTCTCCAAATCGCTGAAAGAGAACGTCCCCGTGCTGAGGCGGTTCTTCTCCGCAGTTGCTTCGCTGGCGATGACCGCGCCCTTGAGGTCGGTGTTCTTTTCGACGTAGATGTCGAAGCCGCCTTTGCCTGCAAAGATGCCGGACTGACCTCTTGCACTGCGGTAGGCGGAGTCGATCGTTCCTCTGCCCGCTGAAAGGCCGAACGTGGGCTTGGAGAATTTTCCCGCGCGAATATCCCACGCGAGATCAAAGCCTGCCGATGTGTTCTTCTCCTCGTAGGTTTCTTTTTCCTGCAAGGTCTCAATGTTGAGATTGCCACCGACCTTTGCCGTGACCTTGTCGCCCTGCACCGTGCTGCCGAGGATGTTCGTATCCTTGCCGCTTTCAATCTGCAGGGCGTCTTTTGCGGCGATCTCCGTCGGGGTGTAGGTCGAGGCATTTTCCTTGCTGTTTCCCTGTGCCTTGCTCGCGCTTAGGCTGAGGCCTGAGAGTCCTTGCGAACTGAAGGAGACGCCGATGCTTGCGGAGCTCGTCTTGTTCTCGCTCGTCGTGCGGCTGCTGTTTTCTCCAGCTTCGAGGCGCACGTCTCCCTTTGCCGCAAGGGCGACGTTCTTTCCTTCGACGGTAGAGCCTTGCATGGCAAGGTCGCGCTCGGTTGCAGTGATGTCTGCTTTTTTCCCCTGCAGCGATTTTTTGCTGCCGGCGTATTCCTGGTAACGCTCTCGGTGCGGCTGTAGGCTTTGCTCGTGCCAAGGCTGAGGTTCAAGGAGAATCCTGCGCTATCTTTCAGCGGGTTTTGTCCCTTGCCGAAGGCTTCATGGATGAGGCGGCCGGCCTTCCAGGCGTAGACGGCTTTCAGGCGGTCGTCCTTCACTTCGCTCATGCGCTGCAAAGGTGCGGCGATTTCCTGCCCGAGGCTCAAGAGGCCGTGGCCTAGGCTGACGGTCAGTCCCGTCGTCTTGCTTTCCTGCGTGATGCTCTCGCGATAGATGTTGACCCTGCCGTCGATGGTGGTTTCCTTCGCGGTGACGATCGCATCTTTGCCCGCGAGGATATTGCTCGATGAGATATGCGCGTTCTCTCCTGCAGCGATGGAGACGCTGCCACCAAGTGCTGCGATATTCGTTCCCTGCCGGGTGATGGCGTCGCTGTCCTGTGTGGTCTTTGTCTGCTGTGTCCCGATGGTGAAGCCGAGTCCACCGCCCGAACCGAAGATTCCCGATTTCTTGACCTCTTTGTAGTTTTCCGTATGCGAATAGTTCTCTGCCGAGACCGCAGAGAAATTCCGTCCGGCGGTGATGTTCACATCGTTGTCTGCAGCAATATTTGCCGCCGCAAAGGTTGCGTCACGTTTTGCCGCGATGTTGACATTCTGCCCCGCGACTTTGCTCGTGATCGCGGCGTCTGCCTCCGCATTCGTGCGGACGGTGGTCGTTGTCGAGGAGAGCAGTCCGCTCTCCTTGTACCGAATCCCATAGTGATCCTCGGAGGTCTCCCGTCCTTCCGTGAGGGAGATGTCGTTTCCTGCGGCGAGGGAGGCCGTGCCGCTCTTGCTCTCGATGGTCGCGGCTCTTGCCGTGAGATCGTTTCCGGCAGCGAGGGAGATATTGCCGTCCGCACGGATCTCCGTGCCGAGTTCCGTGCTGCGCTTTGTACGGAGATAGTTCTCCGCATTCGCCGTCATGTCCTTCTCGCTTTGAAGTTTCTTGGTGGCAAGCGCGATGTTTTCTCCCGCCGAGAGGAGCACGCTGCCGTTTTTGCCGAGTGCTGTAAGTGTTGCTCCCGCAAGAGCGATGTTCTTTCCTGCGCTCACGACAAGAACGCCTTCATCGCCCTTGACGGCGATCCCGGCGGTCGTATGCAGTACATCCTGATGGGCGAGCTTCTCCGTCGTGCTTTCCACAGTAATGTTATTCTTGGCTTCAAGGACAACTTTCTTGTCGCCGACGAGAGAGCCTTGCACGTGGATGTCGCTCTCGGATTTCAGCCCGATGTTTTTCGCACGCATCCGTCCCGTGTTTTCTATAGCTCCCGCCTGCACGAGGATGTTTTCCCCGTAGAGCGTGCCGGCGCTCTTCAGCGCATCCTTCGTTTCGACGATGATGTTCCGCGCCGAGACGAGGCTGCCGCCTTCGGTGAGCTTGAGCCCGTTGGTGTTCTTGGTGTAGAGGACGGGATAGACGGCGCGTTCCTTCCTGCCGTTGACTTCGACTTCGCGCTCTTCGAGCCAGATCATGTCCGAGGTGAGGGCGGCGACCTGTTCTTTTGGAGAGCTTGATGCCGGGGGCGAGGTTCATTTCTTGGGCATAGGAAATGCCCGCATCCATCAGAGCCCGGAATGCGGTTTCGTCGTCGGTATAGCCTTCCATGTGGCGTTTTCCCGTCTGCCTTAGCATCTGGTCGGCAAGGAGCTGCTGCTCGTAGAAGCCGTCGCCGATGCGCTTGGGGATTCTGTCGGGATCCCATTTGAGCCGCTGATACATATAGTCCGAGGAGAGGAATTTCTTCCGGTCGGTGAAGGCGGGATCGGTCTCGACGAGATACTTCGCCGTGCTCTCGGGATGCACGCGATAGAGTGCGCTGAGGAAGAGATGCTCTGCGCCGCCTGTGCTTGTTCCTGCCGTTTGCGGATGCGAAGAGAGCCCGAAGGGGGAGAGCGTCTGGGCAACGCGGTCGCGTTGCGCGTCCGAGACGGATTCTGCGGCGGCATTCTCCTCGATCGCATGGACGCCGATGGGCGCGGGATTCGCGCACACGACTTCGGGCGTCATGTAGACTTTGCTGTGGAACTTCCGGACTTTCCCCCGGTGGAGCCAGTTCCTTCTTTCCGTGTAGCTTCCCCGCGTCGTCCCGAGCGTGACGGTCTGCTCCTGCTGCATATGCGCGTTTTCGGTGAGCGCACCGTCCATGCGAAGCGTCCCGCCTGCGCTGATGGCGCTGTCCGTGTTTTCCGTGTCGCCGTGCAGCGTGATGTTGTTTCCGGCTCGAATCGCGGCGGGCAGGGAGGAGGTGACCGTCTCTTTTGAATGCACGTCTGCCGTCTCGATGAAGGTCAGCAGGTTGATCTTCTGCCCGGCCGCCTGCGCCGTCGTGCGGTTGTATTCCTCGGCCTCGCCGTTATATGCGTCGATCTTTTCGTTGAGCGCCGCAAGGACGATGCGGTACTTGGCGTCCCATGCCGCTTGCGCGGGATCGCCGTGCGCAGGACGGGGGGATGACATGGACGCAACACCAAGTTCCTTGAAGATGGGATCGTCATAGTCGTAGTTCGGAGAGAGTGTGCCGACAAGTTCTGCGGGAACGGGTGCTTCTCCTGCGGCGATTTCAGCAGGAGTGGGCTGTTTGATCTCCTCATAGGCGGCGTGCTCGTAGATGGGCTTTTTGGCGATGTGACTGTGGTATGCCCCATAGCCACTGTCGATGTTCCGAAACTCCCATTCTGGGAATGCCTTTCCCTGTTCAATATGTCCAGGCTCGTCGATGCGGATCTTGGTGGGATTGACGGCTGCGCTTGTGATGGTTCGCTTTGCCGCAAAGGCTGCATTCTCATTCTCTATATGGGGTGCCGTGATGGCGATGCTGCCTTGTGCCTCGATGCGTGCGCCGCTGTTTTTGAGCGTCTCTTCTGCGGTAAGAGCAATGTCCCCACCGGAGTAGAGCAGGGCGTTCCCAGTATTTTGGATCGTGTTGGCACTCAAATTGAGCTGACTGTGTGCGGCAATGACACCTGCGGGACGGGATGCGAGATCATCTTTTATGGAGTTTACGATGCTCTGCTGTGCGTCATAGGCTGCCTCTGCCTCCCTAATCCTCTCCTGATAAGAATTAAGCTGCTTGGACAGGTCGGCACGTCTGCCGAAGATGCCCCCTGAGGAGGGTGGCGTGAGATTTCGATGTGCGGCTTCGATCCGAGGAGCATACTGTGAAAGGATCTGTGCCTCGCGTGCAAGACGTGCTTCCAGCGCCGCATCGGTCTCGTTCACGATATGTTCTGCGTTGATGGTAATGGTATCGCCGTAGATTCTGCCGCCGCTCTTGTTGGTCAGTTCTTTTGCACGGATGGAGGTGCTCTTTCCGCCGTAGATGAGATTCGTGTTTTCAATCCTGTCGGCATGTACGGAGAGGTCACCGTCACTGTAGACGCTGCCTGTGGTCTTGAGGTTGCCGTTCACATCCGTGGAGACGGCCTGCGTCGCGGAGATCTGTCCCGCGAGATTGACGCCGAGCCCCTTTTTCCGTGCCGACCCGAGGGGCGATGCGGTTGGCGTACATGCCGCCGATGTCCGCGAGGTCGATGGCGTACTGCGGGGCAGGGACGCCTGTTTCGGAAGCGACGGGGGAGAGGCTGCCGTCTCTTGCGATCTCGTTGCTCCCTGCGACGATCTTCGCGTGATCCGCCCAGAGTCCTGCATTCACCTCGACGGCGCGGGCATAGACCTCGGCGCTGTCCGCGCCGCGCGCGTCAAGCCCCTGCCACGGATGTCGATCCTGCCGTCCTCGATGCGAAGCCCCGCATAGCCGCCCGACGGGTCGTGCAGGACGTGCCCGGCGGCGAGGATGGCGCGGGAGGCATTCAAAAAGCCGGCGCCATCGGCGCAAATCCCGTTCGGGTTTGCGATGATGACGTCGGCTTTCGTGCCCGCCACTTCGAGGAATCCGCGCAGCTTTGAGGGCTGGTCGCTCATCACCTCGTTCACGATGATGCGTGCGGGGCCTCCGCCAAGATTCGGGTTTCCTTCGATATATCCGGCGAGCTGCGTATTCGAGAAGAGGAAGGCGTTGTTGAGGATGGCGCCGCGTTCCGGGACGCTGAACGCCTCGTAGCGGTTCACGGAGACGTCGCCGCCGTCGGGGCGGGCGATCTGCACGAGCGGGACGCCGCTCGCCGTCTCCGTCACATAGGGACGCTGCGCCTCGGGTGCAGCGTCGTCGGCAACGATGTCTGCGGCAAAAGAAAGAGACGGCTGCAGCGAAAAGGCACCAAGCGTGATCCAGCAGGCAATCTTTCGTGCAAGATCGTTTCTTCTCATATTCGGTGTCCTCCTCATGGATTCCTATGCTTATCCCAAAGTGGCCTAATGATAGCATAATCCATGGGGCTTTGCAAGGGGCTGGACTAGAAAAGCAAGGGCATGATTCTTGTCGATGCCGGGATTCGTGGTTTTCGAGAGCTAGGGGCAAGACGGAACTGATTCTCCACGCGCTGCTATGAGCGAGAAAAGCCTGTCGAAGCGTCACGCAACAATAAAATCGCCTAGGATCGGCTTCATCAACAGGAAAAGGATAAAAATGAACAGGAAAAGGGAAGGGGCGGCATACGCGATGCCGCCCCTTCCTTCTTCATTCCGAGCCGTCCACGACCGCGTAGAGATGGTCGGAGAAATTCGGCCATTCGTCCTTGCCCGTATGCGGGTCGCGCCATTTCCTGCCGCCGTAGAACTTCATGTGATAGGCGATGTAGAACGCCATCTCACCTGCGAAGTGATGGCCCGTTTCCGCCAGGCAGCCGACGGGCCGAACGTAGTTCCAAGCGGACTTCTCCCCCCACCATTGATACATCCTGCGCGTATCCCAGTTGTAGAGAAATTCCTCCGTTTTCACGCTGCTCGGCGTCGTATTGCCGCGATCTGCATCATCGACCGTCAGCACGTTGACAGCGATGCGATAGACCGGCGGCTGGTATTGCTGCACGACGAGGGAACTCTTGTCGACGTACCAGCCGATGCCCATGTGTCCGCCCGAGAGCAGGAGATTGCGGTCGCCTCCCAGATAATCGGGGTAGCCGCTCGCCGATGCCATGCTGCACGCGAAGAAGCAGACGGCGAAAAGCGCCATGGATAAAATGCGTTTCATCAAGATTCCTCCTTCAAAAGAGCCTGTATGCAAAGCGATCGAACCGCAGCCTCATTCCCCGGCTCGGCGGGCGATCTCGCGCATCGTCTCTAGGGCGAGGCCGCGCGACTTCATGTCGTCTGCCAGGATGACGAGAACCACCGTGCAGCCATCCTTGCCGTAGATGATGCCGCCGTCGCTGTACAGGCGGTCGAGCTCGCCCGTCTTGTGCGCAATGCGTGCGTCGGGCAGGGCGCGAGGGAAGCACTCGCGGTCGGTCTGCGCAAAGAGCATCGTGCGCATCATCTCGTCGTATGGCTCGCCCACGCATTCCGAGCGGCAGAGGCGCAGGAAGAACTCGCCGAGGTCCTTCGCCGACGTGTAGTTCTCGCGCCCTTCCTTCACGGCCTCTGCATCCATCATCTTGCGCTGCAGATGCGACGCGCTGTAGCCATGCGCCTCCATATAGCGGTTGATCTCCGCCATGCCGAGCCGGTCGATCATCATGTTCGTCGCCGTGTTGTCGCTCTCGGCGATCATCAGCCGCAGAAGCTCTTCCACGGGAAACACCGTGCCGTCGGCACGGCCTGCGATGACCCCTGCGCCGCCCACCTTGTCGGCGCTTTCCAGCCGCAGCGTCTCAGCGAGCTGCAGCTCTCCCGCCTTTGCCTTTTCCATCGCACAGGCGAGGATGAAGACCTTGATCATGCTCGCCGAACGCATCCTCTCCTCGTCAGCAATGAGCGGCACGCCGCCGTCTTCGGGGTAGGCGAGAAAGACGGCGAACCTCGCCCCGCCATGCTCTTTTTGCCGGCGCACCTCGTCGATGAGCGCGCGGCGCTCCTCCATGTGCTGCGGCGTCGTCGCCGCAGGCGGAATCTGGAGCGTGGGCGGAAGGCTTTCCTCGAAACTCGGCTCGGGAGGCGGCGGCTCGTGCGAGCCGCGAAGGAGCAGCCACAGTCCGCCCGCGAAGGCCAGCAGGAAGAACGAGACGCCGATCCCGAGGAAAAGGAGCGCGGCGATGTCCTTTCGTTTCCTGCTCATCGGTATAGGTTGTCGAACTGCGCGTTCGCTTCATCGAAAGCGTAGGAGGCGGTCGTGCCCTCGCGGAAACCGTAGCTGTAGTCGCCGCCGTTCGAGCTGTCGATCATGCCCTTGTAAAGCCCCTGCGCACGGCGCATCTCGATCGCAAACAGGGCGCGCAGCGCGTTGCACCGCGCGGGATCGACGCCTTCGAGCGCCGCGGCCCGGCTCTCCGCCTTGCGCGCGCGCTCCGTGACGGCCTTCGCATCGTTGATCAGGCCGGCCGCATTGCGAAAGTCCGGATATTTTTTGAGGTGCTGGTTCGCGCGGTTCGCCACCTCGCCGATGGTGATGTCGATCGCGTCCTTCTCCCGCACGAGGTCGTCCCATGCGGCGCTGTCCGCCCCCGGCGTCTTTCCCTGCATGGGCGGTGCAGCCTGCTGCGTCTGCTTCTGCAACGGCGAGGCGGGCTTCTCCTCATCGCGGTTCGCGCTGTAGAGATAGTAGCCGATGCCGCCGACGATGAGCAAAAAGGCGCCGAGAAAGAACAAAATGCCGCAGCCGATCAGAATCCCCGTCCGGTTCGACGAGCCGCCCGCCTGCATCTGAGGCGGCAGCGGTGCGCCCGCCGGCGGCGCAGATCCCGGCCGCCATGCGGGAGCGCCCTGCGCACCCGCGCCCAAAGATCCGCTCGGTGCGCCTCCTGCCGCCTGCACCTTCGGCGCATCGCCCTTCGGCTTCGTCAGATTCACGCCCGACCCGCAGTTTCGGCAGACCACTGTCCCTTCGGGCAGCGCCGCGCCGCATTTGCTGCAATACTTCATCGTCATCCCCCGATCTCTTCTAACGCTTGGAAACGAACACATTCTTCGCCGCTTTTGTCCAACGTTTAGGATTCGCTGTGCTCCGCGCCGAATCCTGCAAGGCGCGGTAATTTTCTGCAAACTTGCAAAAAACATGGCTGAACTGATGTATTCATTGCAGCCGCACCTTTACAACGCACTTCTGTCTAAGGTATAATCAAAACGCAATGTTTCGGAAATGCCGGCGACTCCAACCGCCCACTAGCCAAGTCCGAGCAGCTTCGATCCGGCGGCATTTCCTGTACTTCATGAAAGGAAAGGGTTTTGCTTCATGAAAGACGAAATCTTCAGCGTGCTCCAGCGCGTCGGACGCAGCTTCATGCTGCCCGTCGCCATCCTGCCGATCGCCGGCATCCTCTTGGGGCTCGGCGCATCGTTCACGAATCCCACGACCATCGAGACATACGGTCTCGGCGCCGTGCTCGGCGCGGGGACGCCGCTCAACGCGCTCCTGTCCATCATGGCGAGCGCCGGCAGCACGATCTTCGGCAACCTGCCGATCATCTTCGCCGTCGGCGTCGCCATCGGCATGGCGAAGGCGGAAAAGGAGGTCGCGGCTCTCTCCGCCATGATCGCCTTCTTCGTCATGCACACGGCGTGCAACGCCATGCTGAAGCTCGGCGGACAGATCCTCGCGGACGGCTCGATCGCGCCCTCCGTGCTCGAAGGCACGATCGCTTCAAGCTGCGGCATCCTGTCGTTCCAGATGGGCGTCTTCGGCGGCATCATCGTCGGCCTCGGCGTCGCGTGGCTGCACAACAAGTACCACAAGATCGTGCTGCCGAACGCGCTCTCGTTCTTCGGCGGCTCGCGCTTCGTGCCCATCGTCTCGACGATCGCCTTCCTCTTCGTCGGCATCGCCATGTACTTCGTCTGGCCGCTCGCACAGCAGGGCATCTTCGCGCTCGGCAGCCTCGTGACGGGCACGGGCTACATCGGCACCCTGATCTTCGGCATCATCAAGCGCGCCTTGATCCCGTTCGGCCTGCACCACGTCTTCTACTTGCCGTTCTGGCAGACGGGCGTCGGCGGCTCGATGATGATCGACGGCCAGCTCATCCGTGGCGGCCAGAACATCTTCTTCGCCCAGCTCGCCTCGCCCAACGTCGCGCACTTCAGCTCGGACGCGACGCGCTACTTCTCGGGCGAGTTCATCTTCATGATCTTCGGCCTGCCGGGCGCGGCGCTCGCCATGTACCGCTGCGCGCGTCCCGAAAAGAAGAAGATCGCGGGCGGCCTCTTGCTCTCGGCGGCTCTGACCTCAATGCTCACGGGCATCACGGAGCCGATCGAGTTCTCCTTCCTCTTCGTCGCGCCTGCGCTCTTCGCCGTGCAGGTCGTGCTCGCGGGCGCCGCCTACATGATCGCGCACATGCTCAACATCGCCGTCGGCCTGACCTTCTCGGGCGGCCTTCTGGACCTCTTCATCTTCGGCATTCTGCAAGGCGAGGCGAAAACGAGCTGGATGTACATCATCCCCGTCGGCGTCGTCTACTTCTTCCTCTACTACTTCATCTTCTCGTGGATGATCCGCCGCTTCGACTTCAAGACGCCGGGCCGCGAGGACGACGACGAGGAGACGAAGCTCTACTCGAAGGCCGACTACCAGGCCCAGCAGGGCGGCGCGGCCGGACAGGGCGCGTCGGCGGATGACGCCAAGAGCGCGGCGATCGCGCGCGGTCTCGGCAGCAAGAGGAACATCACCTCGGTCGACTGCTGCGCGACGCGCCTGCGCTGCTCGGTCGCGGACTCCTCGCTCGTCAACGAGAAGCTCTTGAAGGCGACGGGCGCCGTCGGCGTCATCGTCAAGGGCACGGGCGTGCAGGTCATCTACGGTCCGCAGGTCGCGGTCATCAAGTCGAACCTCGAAACCTACCTCCAGACCGCGCCCGACGTCGAGCCGGACGCTTCCCCCGCCGCACCTATGACAAGCAGCGAAGAGGCTGCGCCGGCTAAGGCGCCGGACGCGCCTGCCGCTTCTCCTGCCGCGCACGCGCTCTTCGCGCCCGTCGCAGGAGAAGTGCATCCCATCGAGGAAGCTCCCGATGAAGCGTTCGCGAGCAAGATGATGGGCGACGGCTACTTCGTCTATCCGACGGAAGAGACTGTCTACGCGCCCGCGGACGGCGAAGTCGTCTTCGTCTTCGACACGAAGCACGCCATCGGCATGAAGGCCGACGACGGCACCGAGTACCTGCTGCATATCGGCGTCGACACCGTCGCCCTCGGCGGCAAGGGCTTCGAAGTCTTCGTCGAAAACGGCCAGAAAGTCAAGAAGGGCGACCGTCTCATGACCTTCGACGACGCCTACATCAAGGAGCACGCCAAGTCCGACGCCTGCCTCGTGATCTTCACAGGCCTCGGCGAAGGAAGAGCCGTGAATCTCAGCAAGACGGGCACGGCCAAGGCTCTCGACGAGATCGGCAGCTGCTGATCAGGCGCCGTCTTTCGAGACGCTCCTTGCACCGCTTGCCAAAACAGCAAAGCGCCCCTGCCTCCCATGCGGAGGCAGGGCGCTTTTTTGCGTCCGATCGGCGCCTCGTTGCCAAACGATGCAGCGTCCGGCAGCTAATCGCCTTTCGACAAGATGGCTTCGACCATCGGAAACGGCACTTCTCGAATATGCGCGAGATGATTCCTCGCCTCTTTGAGCAAGAGCAGCTCTTCCACGGCGGCGGACGGAAGTCTCAGCTCTCCAACCGCCGCCTTGTGCGAGAGCACGCCGATCTCGACCTCTTCCGGCACGAGATGCATGGCGCGAAGCGCCGCATAGCATTGCTCGATGTACGCTTGACGACGATCTTCGATGAGGGGGAACACGCTCTTGACCTGCGCCTTCCAGACCCGGCGCGCCAGGCCTTCCAATAGGTCATCGAGCGCGAACGGGCTGGCGTCGCTGCGCCGTTCCTCCTCGGCAATCTTTTCCAGCGTTTCGCGCGGGCTGCGCAAGAACTCCATGCCGCGGCGACTGCAGGCGGCGCACAGCTCCATGTCCTCGGCGCTGACCGATGCCGCGAGCGTCGCCAGATACGGCTTGAAGCGGCGCTGGCCGATGCTGCTTGCCGCCGCCAGCGTGGCGAAGGCGAAGCGATCGAACTCGTTGACCTCTTCCGCGAAAGCGAGGTACGAGACGCCCTTGCAGCCGCGCCCCGCGCCATAGTCGTCGGAGAAAACAAGGATGAACGAGGGCGACGACACCCCCTTCCTTGCAAAGCCGTGATAGGCGCGGACGAACTCCGTCCAAGCACGCGCCTTGCGCTCGTCCGCAATCTCGATCCACAGGATCGCCTTGTGCAGCACGAGCCCCTCCGCTTCGGCGAGGAACTGCGCATGAGATCTGCTCGCGCGGTAGGTGAGGCGCTTTTCCGCCATGCAGTAATGCTCCAGAAGGTAGTCTCCCGGGTCTTCCTCGGGACAAGCGATGCGCTTCAGCGATCGGTCGGGGATGTCCTCGATGCGCTCCTCGACCACGACGGGCAGGGAACTCGCGCCACGGGACATTTTCGCGCAGCACGAGAACCAGGCTCCTTTCCTCATGGATGGCGGTGACGATCTCCCGCACATAGCGGGCAGCATTGGGGACGCTGCCCCACCAGATTCTTTCCATGTCATCCCTCCATATATGCGAGAAGCTCGTCTTCCAGATGCTCCTTGCTGCCCATGAGCTGGAAGAAGTTGTAGCGCGCGAAAAGGTAGCGTCCTCCCGCCGTCAGCCGGAAGATGTTCAGCTCGCGAAGCTCTTCCATCAGGGCATGTACGTTCTCCAGCGAAAGATCTTCTATCTTCTTGATGCTGTAAACCCTCCCGTGATCGAAGAGATCCTGCGGCAGATAGCCCTCCGGCTTCTTTCCCTCATGGTAGAGATCCGCCATCAATATGGCGAGAATATGGTAATAGCAGTCCTCGTCAACGCGCAGGGTGATGTCGAATTTGTTGTAAATGTCCTGCTGGAAGTCCGCTTCCGCCAAGACTCTCTTGATGTGCTTCTCGTTGATCGCGTAGGGCGGCGTGCTCGCCTCCTCATAGCCGGCATAGTCTTTCTTCATCGCTTCGAGCAGCTTGTAGCAATAGAGCTGGATGAGCCTGGGAAATAGTTCGTCGTCGCGAGGATCATCGAGACGAGCGCCCCGGTTTTCCTCGGGGAAGCGCAAGCCGAGGCACGCGAGCGGCACCTCAGCAGCTCCCGCGCCTCCGTGGCGCTGAACGGGCGCACCGTGTACGACTTCAGGTGCGCGAGGACGCTGTTCTTGCTCAGCGCCTCCTTGTCGAAGCGCACGACGTTCCGCAGGCCTGCGATGACGAACTTGAACCGCTCCCTGCCCGATGGTCTGGATGTTCTTGAGCTCTTCGAAAGGACGATAGTCGATCGCCTTGCATTTTTCAATGAAGGCATCCGCCTCATCGATGAGCAGCAGCAGATAAGGGATTCGCTTCCCCGTTTCATCGAGGCGCAGGCGAATGGCGCGCGCCAGCTGCGACCAATCCTGCGTCTCGCAATCCGCCGCCGTGATCTTGCGGTCGACGAACTCGCGCGATATGCGAAGAGCCGCCTCCTCAATGCCGCAGCTCTTGATGTCGACCATCACGGCACAGCTGCCGTCGCCCATGCGGTTGACCATATACTCCGCCATGCGAAGGAGCGCCGACTTGCCGAGCTGACGGCCGCCGTAGACGATGTTTTCGCCCAGCGGATTGACGATCTTGTCGAGCGCCTCCTTGCGTCCCATGAACATCTCCGGCGGCATTGCGTTCGCCGCATTCGGGATGTACGGCTGGTAGAAGGTGTAGGGCATCGTGATGGAGAGCATCATGCGGTTGATCTTCGTTTCCGCATAATGCTCCGCAAGATAGCCGATCACCACGCGGTCGATGACCGCGAAGCAGCATTCGGGGATCTCGATCTTCGTCTTTCGCGCCAAACGATTGCGCTGATTCTTCTGCAGCGCATAGTCGAGGAGCACGAGCGTGTGCCGCGACGTGCCGATCTCTTTGAAGCGGGCGATCAGGGCGTCGGCATCGAACTTCCCATAGAGGCAGATGACGCGGAAGGGGATCTCCGTCGCTTTCGAGCCGAAGGCGGCGAAGGGATGCGCGTAGTTGCGCCGCCCCCCCGCAGCTTTTTCGAGAAGTGCCTCGTAGTTTTCCGTCGTGCCGATGAGCGGGCGAGAGGCAACGGAGGAGACGGAGAAGCCAAGCCCGCGCAAAAGCTGCCGGATCGCTCCGCTGCGGTCGAAACGAGTCTTGCCTTTCGGCCATGCGTCAAGAAGCGACTCGCCGCCGCGCGTCGCCTTGTTGTGCCCCCGCAGATGCATGAGGGCGGGCAAGGCGCGGCTCGAATCATACACCTTTTTGTATGCGATATCGTAGAAGCGCAGGAAGTCCTGCAGCTCGTCGGTCTGCAGGGATTCGAGCGGCGAGTCGTCCGCATCCTCGCCGAAGCGGTGCAGCATGTCCTCGGCGACCGTGTAGTTCTTGCTGTCGATCATGCCTCGGATCTTCAAGATCTTCGCCTCGCGGCGCTCGCCCTCCTCTTCGTCAAGGGCGGGCGGCAGATTCGTCTGCAGCTCGTCCAGCTCTTTGGAAAGAGCTTGCCGCGATGCTCCGCATCGACTTCGATCTTTTTCTTGAAGGCCTCGACGATGGCGGCGAAGAAGCCATAGTCGCCGCTTTCCCGGCAGCGCACGAACCACGCTTCCACCGTCTCCGGGATCTTCTCCTTGCGATCTTCCGCCGCCGATTCGATCTGCCCATAGCTTTGCGCCAGCTCAAGGCTCTCGACGAAATCCTTCTTCACGATCTCGGCATGAGCGGCGACGCTGTCCGACGCCAGATGCTCGACCATATCCTGCAGCTCGGGCGTCAGCGGCTCTTTGATGTCTTTCAGGTAGTCAATGATGAGCCGCGCCGAGCCGAGATCGTCACCTCCATCGAGGATTTCCCGCAGCCGTGCAGCGAAAGAGCGCTTTTCGGCAGCGAAGTGCTGCTCGATGCGGCGCACGGGGAAGAAGCTTTCGAGATCGCCGACGGGCTGCTCGATGCGCGGCAAAAAGTCGTCGTCGAGGAGCACATGCGGCGTCTGCAGGAAGCTGACGTAGAAGTAGCGCTGCTCCTTCTCGTCGTAGTCGCCGCGCAGACGGCGCACGATCTCGTCGATCGTATGGGAAAGCACCTGCTGCTCCCAGGCGGGGAGCGCCGTGCCGCCGACAGATTCGCGCGCTCTTTCCAGTTGCTCGATCAGCCGGGTACGCATCATGCTGTAGGCGAGCAGGCTGCGATCCGCATCGTCCACACCGAGCGCATCACAGCATTTCAACCACTGTGTCAAGAGGACGGCGATCTTCTCCAGGCGCTTCTGCAGCGAGCTGCGGAAAGCACCGACGAGCCTCGACGTCAGCCTTCGGATGAGGACGAGGTTGCCCGCCCTGTGCCAGCACTCGTCGATCAGGCGGTCGATCTTGAGCGCGCTGATGTTCTGCTCCTCGAATCCTCCGGCGGCGCCCACCTCGCCTTCGAGGAACGTCGCCACGACGTATTCACGGACGATCTCGAAAGCCGCCCGATCCCCTTCACCAACGAAATGCAAGACGTTGGCAAGCTCTCCTCTCGCATCAAAGATCATTTTCTGCGTCTCGATGAAGCGCCGGTTGCTGCCATTTTCCGTGATATGCCCATGGATGAAGGTGTCCTCGTACTCACGAGCCTTCGCCTGCAGTCTCTGCAGTTTCTCCTCCATGCGGCTCTTGTCCTTGAGGCGATAGTCCGCATACTTGTCGGCGCCGCTTTGTTCCTCCTTCTTGAACTGCATCAAGGTGTAAAGCGCATCGCTGAAGCCCGGAGCCTCCTTGAACAGTTCGAGACTCTTCGCCATGTCCAACAGGCTCTGCATGCCATAGTCGTAGGGCGTGTGGTCGAGATAGAAATTCCAAAAGCATGGCGGAAACGGCCAGACCTTCGTGCGGCTCGCCCATGCTCTGCATGAAATAGATGTCCATGAGCGCGTTCGATGAGTAGCGGCATTTCTGCAGCGGCGCGAAAAGCGCATAGGCGAGCTCTTGGTTCATCTGCTTCCACGCGCGGGGCGAAAAATATGCCGCCGCATGAAGATACGCCGAAGCGCTGGCGAAGTCGCCCGCTTCCAGCATCACATGGACGTTTTCCTTGACGTCAGCCTCCTGCAGGAGAGCGCCCGTCATCGCGCCGCCTTCGGCGGAAAAAGCGCCAGACCGGCGCGAAAGGTTCCGCTCCCCGCCATGTTCCGCCTCGCCTGCCGCCTTGCTCGCGCGGGCAGGCGCTTCCTCGGCGGGCAATGCCGCAGCAGCGGGCGGCGTCTCCTCGGCGGCGACACCTTTGGAAGCAGCCATCGCCGCGTTTTCCGAAGAGGCATCGAGCGCGTCTTCAGCCACGCCCGCCGCTTCAGCTTCCGCCTCCTGCGTCGCCCGTCCGTCTTCAACTTCAGCCGTCTTTGCCCTCGTCTTCGGCTCATTTGATGCGCTTTTCGCCTCCTGCGGATCGACTGCTGGCTCTCCTTCCGGCGCAGCGACAGATTCCGCATCTGCCGCACCTGCTGCGCGATCCGCCGCCTCCTCTGCAGAAGGCTCCGTCCACGCATCCCTTTCCCATACATACGTGCCTGCAATCCTCGCTGCAGGCACGCCATGCGCTTCAAGAAATTCGCGCATCTCCTCGATATGCAAGTCATCGCAGCCGAGCAAGTAAAGCTCCTTCGCAGACGCTTTGCTGCATTCGCTGCGCAGGCGCTTCATCCACTTGACGGACGGAGACCCTCCTGCGAAGACATACCGCTTCTCCTTGTGTATGCCGCGAACCGTCAGAAAAGAGGCTGCTGGATCGACATGGCTGGAAACCTCTCCCCCATGCCGCGGCATCTTCGCGCAGCCTGCATGGAGGCGGGCTTTCTCAGAGAGCAGCTCCTGCACCGCATGCAGCGGCAAAAGCTCCGAAGATTCGTCCAGAGGCTGCGGCGGCCTGCCTTCCCAACGCAAGATCCGCAAGGCGTCCTTCGTGCACAATTCCGGATAAAGGCTTCCGGGCGCCCCATACAGCGGGGGAAGATCGCGAAAATGAAGCAGACGCAGAAAACCGCGCTGCACCATGTCGGCGAGCACCGACTCCACGACGCCTGCCTCTTCCCCGCTCTCCTCCTGCACCCAAGGCGCAGTGAACATCCCTCTCATGCCTACGATCAGCGAGAAGCGGCGCAGACTGCCGATCACGCCGCCCCCCTGCTTCAGATAGTTCTTGATGTTTTTTTCGCCGTAGGCTTTTCTTTCCGGGCAATGATCCTCGATGTCCAGCAGGGGATGCTCCTGCATACATTTTTCCCGGATCCGCGCAAAGCAGGGCGCAGGAACGAGAGCGACCTCCTCTTCTTCCATCGAAGCGCCCGCGTCGGCGCTCGGCGCAGCCTCCCGCGCCTGGGCTCCATCGTCCGCCGAAGCAGCGGGAGAGAGCGCCGAGCCGCCCTTTCCTTTCGCTTCCAGCGCTCGATCTGCTGCAGCATCTTCCTGCTCATGCAGGAGGAGCGGCGGATCGTCCAGCGTCGCCGCGGAAATCAGGATCTCCGGGAGACCCTTGAGCTTCATCGTATAGCTCGTCGTCTTGCGCAGCGGCTGCATCGGCTTTTTCTTCGCGGAAGGCTTCCATGAGCACCTTGATGCTCTGCAGCAACTCCGGCTTCTTCTTGTCGAGGACAGCCGCCTCCCAAGAGGGGACGCTAGCCCGAAAGCTCTCAATGGCAGCTTGGCACTCTTCATCCTCCGAGTACAGGCGCTGCAGCAGCGCGAGCGCCTCGCGCCCGGCCG
The DNA here is from genome assembly GCA_916438625.1 of uncultured Selenomonas sp. Taxonomy (GTDB): domain Bacteria; phylum Bacillota; class Negativicutes; order Selenomonadales; family Selenomonadaceae; genus Selenomonas. The sequence continues at coordinate 17,015 of CAKAFE010000001.1, forward strand.
CGTTCGCGCATCTTTCCTCATAGGCGGCAAGCCGCTGCCGCCAGTCAGCGATCGTGTCGGACTCGGACACGTCATCCAGCGCTGCGCTCTTTTCTCTCAGGGCGCGGCTCGTTCCCGCCACTTCCCCGTGCTCTCCTTGAGCGCCTCCACCGCCGCCTCCTCCGGCAGGACTTTCCGCTCGACATCTTCGAGCAGGCGGCGCAGCTCGCTCCCGACGCTTTCCAGCTGCCTCTCGGCATCATCCAGCAGCGCGTACATCGTCTTCACATCCATGCTTTTCTTCATCTCGTCACCCCGAAACCTTCTAATCTTCAGAATTTTTTTAATTATAAGTATAGCATAGATCGCCCCGCTTGTACACAAACGCCTGCTGCGCTTGCGCCCGCACGAGGAGCGCTTCGACGCGGCTTTCGTGGATACGCTCTTTCGCGCCGCCCCCACCCCAACGTCGCTGACGCAAAAAAAGCCCCGAGGAACCGCATGGTTCCTCGGGGCTTTCTATTCCATGAGCCGGCTTCCTTCTCCTCGAAAGCGTCGGATGCCGCTAGACTTCCCCGGCGTTGACGTTTCGGAGAGCCTTCTCCAAAAGCTCGTCCAGTCGCTGACAGTCTTCGGGGGGAAAGCCCTGCAGCATGATCTTTCGCCAGTCGTTCATCGCTCGCTTGATCTCTTTCTTGATTTCCTTCGCCTTGTCCGTCGCCGACAGCACATAGGCGCGGCGATCCTTTTCGCTGATCCGGCGCCTCACATAGCCCGCCTCGACGAGCTTTCGCCACGGCGCGCGCCGCCGTCGTCTTGTCGATCTTCACCATATGCGCCAATTTTTTTCCTGATTGATGCCCTCATGCTCCAAAAGATGCAGCAGGAACACATACTGGCCATTGCCCAGACCATACTTTTTCAATTCTTCGTTCAGATAGCTCTGACTGTACCGATAAAGCAGTGCAACTCTCATCCCCATATCACTCGGCAGCAAAGCAGACCCCTCCCCTTCCTTCGGCTGAATACCTCGCCCGAAAGTCCATGTCTCTCGAAAAAAGGTATTCTTTTCCAGTTCCATTATACTACTTTTCCACTAGAAAAGCTACCTTGCCGCATAAACTTTCGCGATGCCCTGCCGTCAGTCATGCACCTCTTCTCTGCCGCCGCCATCAGGCATCGCCCTCAGAAGCGGCGGATCCGATACCCCGCGGCCTTCTTCAGACGGTTCATGATGGCAAGTCCGAGACCGGCTTCGTCCAGAGCCTCGCCGAAGATGCAGTCGACGCTCTTTCCATCGAAGGAGCGCAGCGCTTCGTAGAGGCGCGCGGCGATCCTCCGCTGGTCGCCGCGCGCCCCGAGACGCACGATCCGGCTCTCCTCGACCTCGCCCGCGAGCGCCGCCGCCGTCTCGTCCGAGACGAGCAGGCCGGCCGTCTTGCCCTCTGCTTCCGCGAGCGCACGGCGAAACGCAGCGGCGAGAGCGGCGGGAGGAGCAGCCAGCAAGGTCAGCGGGGCGCGCGGCGCATAGTGCGTGTACTTCATGCCGGGAGCGCGCGGCGCCCCTGCAGCGGCTCGCGCATCGTCCGCCGCTTCGCCGTCTGCGCCTTTTTGCCGCCTGCGCCATGCGCTCTTGCGCGACGAGGCCGGGGATCGAGCTGCACCGCGCCCACGACCTCTTCGAGCATCTCGCGCGTGATGGCGCCCGGCCGCAGGATGACGGCAGCCTCGCCCGTCACGTCGACGATCGTCGACTCCACGCCGAAGCGGCAAGGGCCGCCATCGAGGATCAGCGGGATGTGTCCTGCCAGGTCGTCCAGCACCGCCTGCGCCGTCGTCGGGCTGGGTCTGCCCGACGTGTTGGCGCTGGGCGCGGCGAGGGGAACGCCCGCGGCGCGGATCAGGGCGAGCGCGACGTCGTTCTCCGGCATCCGCACGCCGACCGTCGCGAGACCGCCCGTGATGCCAAGGGGCACGGCGTCCCTACGGCGCAACACCAGCGTCAAGGGGCCGGGCGCGAACGCCGCCAAGAGGCGCTCCGCCATCTCGGGCACGTCGAGCGCGACCTCGTCGAGCATGGCGCGGTGCGCAATGTGCAGGATCAGGGGGTTGTCCGAAGGCCGCCCCTTCGCCTCGTAGATCTTCGCGCAGGCCGCGGGATCGAAGCCGTTCGCGCCGAGGCCGTACACCGTTTCCGTCGGAAAGGCGACGACGCCGCCCGCGCGAAGGAGCGCGGCCGCCTCTTCCAAGGCCGCCGTCGTCGGCAGCAGGATCTTTGTCGAAAACACAGAAGTCTTCCTCCCTCAGCTGAAGTTCCCAGAAAACAAAAAAGCGCCGCTCCCGCGGCGCTGAAGCTACTTCTTCCACAGCACGACGACGCGCTCAATGCCCGCGAGGTCAGGCAGGGATCTCGACCTCCGCCCAAGGAGGCGCGGCCAAGGCGCGAATCTTCTGCGCCTGCCCGATGCCCGCCTCCAGGGCGAGGAAGCCGCCCGCACGCAGATGGCGCGGCGCCTCTTCCAGCAGGCGCACATAGAAGTCCATGCCATCCGCGCCGCCCTTGAGCGCCGACAGCGGCTCATAGCAGCGCACCTCAGGCGCAAGGCTCTCGATGTCCGCGTCGGGAATGTAGGGGCGGATTCGAGAGGATCGCCGCGAACGTCTCACCCGCCAGCGGCGCGAAAAAGGTCGCCCTCGTAAAAGGACACGCGCGCCGAAAGCCCCAACCGCTCGGCGTTCTCCCGCGCGACGGCGAGCGCACCGCTCGACAGGTCGACAGCCGCTGCCGTCGCGTCGGGCGCGGCGAACTTCAAGACCGAGAGCGCGATCGCGCCCGTCCCCGTGCCGATATCCGCAAAGCGCAGGGACGCCGCGCCATCTTCCCCGATTTTCGCGAGCCTTTCGACCGCCGCTTCCACGAGGATCTCCGTGTCGGGGCGCGGGATCAAGGCCGCTGGCGTGACGATGAACTCCAGCCCCATGAACTCGCGTCGACCCGTGATGTACGCCGCCGGCATTCGCCGCGCGCGCTTCGCCACGCCCTCGCGAAACGCCGCAAGCTCCGCCTTTTCCAACGGCTCGTCGAAGTGGACATAGAGATAGATGCGCTCTTTTTTCAGCACATGCGAAAGCAGGACTTCGGCATCGAGGCGCGGCGTTTCCAGTCCCTTCTCCGCAAAATACTGCTCCGTCCAGCGCAGGATGGAGCCGACCGTCCAGACTTCGTGCGCCATCATTCGGCCTGCCTGAGCTTTTCCGCCTGATCCGCCGTGATGAGCGCGTGCAGAAGCTCCTCCGGGTCGCCGTCGAGGATGGCGTCAAGCTTGTGCAGCGTCAAGCCGATGCGGTGATCCGTCACGCGCCCCTGCGGGAAGTTGTAGGTGCGGATGCGCTCGCTGCGGTCGCCCGAGCCGACCTGGCTCCTGCGATCGGCGGCGACCGTCGCCGCCTGCTCCTCGCGCGCCGCCTCCAGGATGCGCGCGCGCAGGACGCGCATCGCCTTCTCCTTGTTCTTGAGCTGCGACTTCTCGTCTTGGCACTGCACGACAAGTCCCGTCGGCAGATGCGTGATGCGGATCGCCGTCTCCGTGCGGTTGACGTACTGGCCGCCCGCACCCGAAGCGCAGTATGTGTCGATGCGAAGGTCGGCGGGCGCGATCTCCACCTCGACCTCCTCCGCTTCAGGCAGCACGGCGACCGTCACGGCAGACGTGTGGATGCGGCCGCTCGACTCCGTGACGGGCACGCGCTGCACGCGGTGCGTGCCGCTCTCGTACTTCAAGAAGCTGTAGGCGCCCGCACCGTCGACGGAGAAGGAGATCTCCTTGAAGCCGCCGATCTCCGTCGCATTGCGGTCGATGACGTCGACGCGCCAGCCGCGCCGCTCGGCATAGCGCGCATACATGCGGAAAAAGATCGCCTGCGAAGAGCGCCGCCTCCTCGCCGCCGACGCCGCCCCGGATTTCGACGATGACGTTCTTCGCATCGTTCGGATCCTTCGGCAGAAGGAGGATCGGCAGCTCGCGCTCCAGAGCTTCCGTGCGCGGGCGCAGCTCGGCGACCTCCTCTTCGGCGAGGCGGCGCATGTCCTCGTCGGGATTGTCGTCGAAAATCGCCCCTCGCTTCGGCAAGCCCTTCCTTCACGCCCGTGTACTCGCGATACTTCTCCACGATGGGCGCGAGCTGTGCCAGCTCGCGGCTCAGTTTCTGCCACTTCGGCATGTCGGCGAGCACCGCTGGGTCGCTGATCAGCGACTCAAGCTCGCGATACTTTTTCCTCTACGGCATGGAGCTTGTCCAGCACGTCGCATCCCCTTCCTCACTTGCCGTCTCCTGCAGCAAAAGCAGCCGCAGGAGACTCGTAGACCGCCGTTTCCGTCTCCGCCTTCTTCCGATAGTCCGCGCTTCCCGCAGGAATCTTGTCCTCGGGCAGCGCCGCCTTCAGCGACTCGATCGCGACCTCGATCATCGAAGCGTCCGGCCTCGCGCGTCGTCAGCCGCTGCAGCCACAGGCCGGGCAGGGATAAAAAGATGCACGAAGGCATTTTCGGCTCCTGCCCGCCGTGCGGATCGCCTCGTAGGAGATTCCCGCCACGACGGGCAGGGAGCACGATGCGGCTCACGATGCGCAGCCAGAGGTCGGGCCAGCCGAGGAAGGCGAAGACGAAGATGGAGACGAGCATGACAATCAAGAGGAACGATGTGCCGCAGCGCGGATGGAAACGCTCGAACTTCTGCGCGTTCTCCGCCGTCAGGGGCAGCCCCGCCTCGAAGCAGAAGATCGTCTTGTGCTCGGCGCCATGGTATTGGAAGACACGCTGGATGTCCTTCATGCGCGAGATGCCCCAGATGTAGGCGAGGAAGATCGCGAGGCGCAGGAATCCCTCCGCGAGGTTCAAGAACACGGGATCGTCCGACCAAGCATGGAAGAGCTTCGCCGCCCCCGTCGGCAAGGCGATGAAGAGCACGGCGGCGAGCACGAAGGCGACGGCGATCGTGCCGGCAAGCTCCTTGTCGGAAAGCTGCTCTTCCTCCTCGCCCGCCATCTTCGCCGACCACGACAGCGAGCGTATGCCGATGACGAGCGATTCGACGAGCGCGACCGTGCCGCGCAAGAACGGCTTCTTGAACACGGGAAAACGGTCGGCGAAGGAGCGCACCTCCTTCGCCTCGACGGAAATCTTGCCGTCGGGCGTGCGCACCGCCGTCGCCGTGCGTCCGGGTCCACGCATCATCACGCCCTCGATGACGGCCTGCCCGCCGACCATGAGTTTTTCGTCCAAAGACTCTCCTCCTCTATATCTGCGCGGCGCGAACGCCCGCCTTGCGGACATCCGCGCCGCCTTTGCCGAGAGCCGGCCTGCGGCTCAGCCTCTCGCACGTCCCCTGAGAGAAAGAAGGGGCAGGGCATCTCTGCCCCTGCCCCAGCACCTTACTGCTTGCCGTAGCGCTTGTTGAACTTCTCGATGCGTCCGCCGGCAGCGACATCGCGCTGGCGTCCCGTGAAGAACGGGTGGCACTTCGAGCAGACGTCAACACGCAGCTCCTTCTTCGTCGAGCCTGTCGTGAACGTGTTGCCGCAGCCACAGGTCACCGTCGCCTCGAAGAATTCCGGATGAAGTCCTTCCTTCATTCCCATACACCTCACTTTTTCCCCATAGGGTAATGCATTCAAGCGAACTATGCGCTCGCTTGATCTGACTTCCCCCATCGCTGGGTCAAAGCCTCTTGCAGGGCATACGCCCGCCGTTTCATCATTATAGCACAGCCTATCGTGCGCCGCAAGGAGAAATCGCGAGAAGATTTCTCAGGCAGGATTTCTCGGAAGTACGCCATCGGCAGGAGGTCAGATCGTATAGACGCGGATCGCGTTCGTGTTGCCCTCTTCCGACTTGATGCCCGAGGTGATGATCGTCAGGTCGCCGCGCTTGACGCAGCCCCTGCTCGACCGCAGCCGCCGTCGCGTTCGCGATCATCTCGCCCCTCGTCCGGCCAGATGCCCGCCGCCTTGACAGGGGTAGACGCCCCAGCGCAGGTTCAGCTGGCGCATCACCTTCTCGTCGGGCGTGTAGGCAACGATGAGGGATTTCGGGCGATAGTGCGAGATGATGCGCGCCGTGTAGCCGCTGACCGTCGGCGTGATGATCGCATCAGCATCAAGCTCCATCGCCATCTGCACCGTCGCATGGGAGACCGCGCGCGTGCGCGACTTCAGCTCTTCGAGACCCGTGCCCTCGTACATCTTCTTGTAGTGCAGCGAGGACTCCGTGCGCACCGCGATCGTCGCCATCATCCCGACGGCTTCCGCCGGATAGTCTCCGCTCGCCGTCTCGCCCGAAAGCATGATGGCGTCCGTGCCGTCGAGAATCGCGTTCGCGACGTCTGACGCCTCCGCACGGGTCGGACGCGGGTTCGTCGTCATGGATTCGAGCATCTGCGTCGCGACAATGACGGGCTTGCCCGCCTTGTTGCACTTCGCGATGATCTCCTTCTGGATGAGCGGCACATCCTCCGCCGGGATCTCGACGCCGAGATCGCCGCGCGCGACCATGATGCCGTCCGAAACCTCAAGAATCGAGTCGAAGTTCTTCACGCCCTCCAGATTCTCGATCTTCGGATAGATCTCCATCTTGCCGCCGTGCTCTTCGAGCAGCTGGCGGATCTCCTTCACGTCGTCCGCACGCTGGATGAAGGACGCTGCGATGAAGTCCATGTCCCTGCTCGATGCCGAAGAGGATGTCCTTCTTGTCCTGCTCCGAGATCGGCGGCAGACCGAGCGAAATGCCCGGCGCCGCGACGCGCTTTCTCGTGCTCATCTTGCCCGAGTTCAAAATCGTCGTCAAGATGTCCTTGCCCTGGATCTTCTCGACCTTGAGCTCGACAAGTCCGTCGGAAAGGAGCAGCTTGTCGCCCGGCTTGACCTCCGTGTAAAGCAGCTTGTGGTTGACCGAGCACTTCGTCTCGTCGCCCGGTGCATCGTCGAAGGTCAGGACGAACGGCTTTCCTGCTTCGAGCATGACCGAGCCATCCTTGAACTCGCCGAGGCGCATCTCCGTCCCCTTCGTGTCGAGCAGGTAGGAAACGACCTTCCCCGTCTTCTTCGCCGCTTCGCGCACGCGGTTGATGCGCTTCAAATGCTCCTCATGCGTGCCATGGGAAAAATTGAAGCGGGCGACATTCATGCCGTTCTCGATGAGCTTCTCCACCATCCCCGGCGCATCCGTCGCCGACTCCCTGCGTGCAGATGATTTTTCGTCTTCTTGTTAATCATGCTTCATCCTCCATCCAACAAAATCCTGGAAGCATCCGCTCCCTACTCCGTGATTTTATTGTACTACGATTTCTTAGAGGCGGCAAGCCCAAAGGGCGCAGCGTATGTGTCAAGATGTTCTCGGTGGGAAATTTCAACCCTTGATGCGTCTGCCTTCGCGGCATGCCTGTTTTTTCCTCTTTTAGCGAAGCATTTGGACAAATGTCCAATCGCACTGCTCATCGGCGCGCTCACCGTGATCCTCCCATGTCGCACGCCTTCATGCGCGTTGCCCTTGCTTTTTCTTCAACGCTTGCCCTCACAGCTCCGCGGAAATCCCTGCCAGACTTCGGATTGAACAGCTCCGCTTTGGCCACCATGGCCTCGCGCAGGTCGCCGTTCTTCAGCCCCGTGATGATCTTCACCATCGCCCCTGCCGCCGTCTCCGCTCCATCGCCGCCCTTGCTTCTTCATCCGGTAGCTGTACAGCCGATGGTTGCTCTCGCATGTGCCCGTGAGCTTGCTGCATCCGCCCAGTCCCCGTTGCTCCAACGAGGCAAGGTATGACCAGTTCCGCGTCATGTAGCCTCGGAGAAGGCGCACTTGTTCGGCTTGGTGTTCGTCCCGGGCTGTGGATTCCAAGGTGTCCAGTACGAGGCCCTAGACGCTCTCGGTCGTGGTTCTTCAAGGCTCTGTGCAGTTCCCGGCGCAGCTTTCGTTCGCCCGGAGAGGCGTTCCTTGCACTTCCTCTGCACGTGATACCAATCGCGGAAATGCTCGTGCCTTCCGACTTTCCCCACGATCTCCTTGAATGCGTCGATGCTGTAGCCGGCTCCCCCGTCACTGTTGCTCAGCACCAACGTGTGCGTCAGGTCATAATGGCTGCCCTATATAGTGCAGCATCCTGTCCTTGGCTTTTTTTCATGGCTGAAGTCTGCTATGTAGTGGGTTCCTATAAGTTCGCGTCGGTTGCCGTTCTCTCGCACGCCTTCGGCGATCTGGAAGCGATGCAGTTCCTTTTGTTTCTTCTTCTGCCCGTGCAGCATGAGGCCGTCTCCCTCGATGTAGAGGACTTGCGGTTGACGCAGTTCTTTTTTTCTTCCATTGGGTCGGGCGTCGCCTGCAGGTCTTCCCATGCGCTGTAGGTTTCGCCCACTTGCTTCACTACGCGGGCGACTTGCTGGTGGCTCATCGTGACCGGCGTCAGCAGGTTGACGGCATCGGCCGTGACACGGTAGACGGTCTTGGCGGCAATCTGGGCGATGGTGTATTCCAGGTAGGCGGTGTATCTCCTATAGGGTCGGATGCCCAGCTCCTTGTCCAAGGGATAGATTCCTGCCTCTCCTTCTTTGCACATCCTTCGGCGGCGTATGCGGAGCGTCCCGTAGCTCGCCTGCACGGTGCGCCAGTCCAGACGTTCCACATGCCAGCCTTTATCAGCGTATCTGCCCGCCAGTTCTTTGTCGATCCGTTCGAGCGCCTCGCTGACCGCACGGCATGCGAGGTCTTCGAGATAACTGCGGATTCGCTCTTCCCGCGATATGCTGTCCTTCGCACCCTTTATTATTTCCAAGATTTCTGTTACAATGGTTTCCATAGGAGACCTTCCTTGTTTTGTATTTGCCTCGATAGCATACACTATAGGGTACAGGTCTCTTTGCCTTTTTGCAACCCCCACCGAGAAATATTTTACACTAAGGGGCGCAGCCGACTCTTAGAAATCGTTGTCCAGCTCCGCTGGGCTACGAATCCTTCCTCCAAAAGTCCGACAAGCCCGACAGGGCGCAGGCGGACGTTAGATTTCGTTGTCCAGCTCCGCTGGGCTGCGAATCCTTCCTCCAAAAGTCCGACAAGCCCGACAGGGCGCAGGCGGACGTTAGATTTCGTTGTCCAGCTCCGCTGGGCTGCGAATCCTTCCTCCAAAAGCGCGGCAAGCCCAAAGGGCGCAGCCGACTCTTAGAAATCGTTGTCCAGCTCCGCTGGGCTACGAATCCTTCCTCCAAAAGTGCGGCAAGCTCTTCCTTAAATCTTCCTAGGAATCCCCCTTTCCTCCTCCCATAGTCGCACAAGAACGAAATTTATGCTATAATAATGGGAAAATCCTGCGACTAACTGCCCAAAATTTCTCATGCAGAGAAAAGAGGTAATCCGATGAACGAAGTCATGGAAACGATCAGGAAACGGCGCAGCGTGCGCTCCTTCCTCCCAACGACACCACCCGCCGACATCGTGCGCGACATCGTCGAAGCGGCCTTTACGCGCCGCGCAGTGCAGGCAGCGAATCCGTGCGCACGATCGTCATCACCGACAAGATCATGCGGCAGAAGCTTTCCGAGCTCAACTGCCGGATCGGCCACTGGAAGAAGGGCTTCGATCCCTTCTACGGCGCGCCCGTCATCTTGCTCGTCGTCGCCGAAAAGGACGATGTGGATCACATCTACAACGGCAGCATCGCCATCGCCACGATGATGCTCGCCGCCGAGTCCTTCGGCCTCCATTCGTGCTGGATCCACCGCGCCAAAGAAGAGATGGAGCAGCCGCTCGGCCAGGAGATCCTCTCCCGCGCGGGCATCTTCTTCCGTCCCGGGCAGTTCGTCGGCATTGGACACCTCGCGCTCGGCTACATCTCAGGCACGGTGCCGGAGCCTGCGCCGCGCAAGGTGAGCCGCATATCCTACATCAGCTAGTCCCATGCTCCCCGCAGCAAGATCTTCTACAGGACCAGACCGCCGGAAAATACAGGAAAACACCGAAATGGAGGAAACATGTGCATGGCACGAAATGAGAAACGGGACTTGGGACTCTTGTTCGCCTTCGCAGCAATCATCTTGCTGGCAGCGAACGGCAGTCTCACGATTACCGATCCCGTCGAGTCAAACTACGCCCTGACCGCGAAGGAGATGATCGCCTCCGGCGACTACATCTCGCCGCGCATCTTCGGCAACTACTGGTACGACAAACCCGCGTTCTTCTATTGGGAGATGATCGCCTCGTGCCTCATCTTCGGCGTCAACGAATTCGCATTGCGCTTCCCCAGCACCGTCATGGGACTTTCTAGCCTCGCGCTCCTCTACTTCTTCGCGCGTCGCCTCTACGGGCATGGGACAGCGATCCTCGCGGGAAGTCTCTTCGCCAGCTCCGTCGGCTTCTGGTACGTCGGCAAAGCGGTCATCACGGACATGACGCTCTTCTTCTTCATGAGCGCAACGATGGTCTCCTTCTACCTCGGCTATTCAGAGAAGAAGCGCTCTCGTTACTACGCCGCTTTCTTCTTCGCGGGACTCGCCGTGCTCACGAAAGGGCCGATCGGCTTCCTCCTGCCGGGGCTCCTGCTCGCCGTCTACCTCGTGCTCCGAAAGGACGCAAAGGAACTGCTGCACCTTCGCTGGTGCGGCGGCATGATTCTCTTCCTGCTCGTCGGCGGCAGCTGGTACTACATCATGGTTCAGCTGCACGGCGAAGACTTCCTCGGCACCTTCTTCGGCACGCACAACTTCCTGCGTGCGACCGTATCGGAACATCCGCGCGATGATGTCTGGTACTACTACATTCTCCTCTTCCTTGCCGGTTTCTTCCCGTGGTCGCTCGTCTTCGTCGGACAAGCGGCGAAGCGCCTTTGGCAGGAAAAGGGCGCGCTTTTGCGCCGCGCCTGCGGCGAAGGAGATACGCTCTTCCTGCTCGTCTGGGCGCTCGGCACGATTTTAGTCTATCAATGCATGGCGACGAAATACCCGACGTACACCTTCCCTTCGCTCTTCCCCATCGCCATATTGGCGGCGCGTCTCTTCAAGAACTTCAACAGAAAGCGCATGAATATTTTCGTCGCCGCCATGGGCACTCTTTACCTCACGCTCTTCGTCCTCGTAGCCATTCCCATGTGCCGCGAGAGAAGCGGCGCTTCTGCCGGCGCCCTCGCACACGACTTGCCCGCCACGGTTCCCATCATGAGCTATGCACGCGACTACAGCGTCGGCAGCGCGTTTTATTCCGGCAAGAACATCCAATGCCTGCAGTCGCGCGCCAAGGTCGAGGAAAACGCTCCCGTCGCCGGCACATGGACGGCGACGAACATCATGCCGTTCTATGCCATCGAGGATCTGCCTTCGCTCAGCGAATTCTATATCCTGTGCCCCAAGGATACGCCCGTGAAAGACGACCTCGCCGCCGCACTCACCGACCACAAGGTCACACTCTGCGACACCAACGAAAAGGATGCACTCTGGCACATCTCGAACGTGAAATGACACGGCCGGCAAACGCCGACGACAAGAAAAGGAGCCGCTGCATGAATCCCACGGATTCATGCAGCTACTCTTTCTTTCTCTTACTTTGTCCGCCTTCGCTGTCGACTTCAGCTGCACGGTCATCTTCGCCCCCGACTTCGGCGAAGCGTCGGCAGGCGATTCTCCTGCGCCGGCTTTGCCGCCGCCTGTGCGCGAAGCTTCAACTCTATGCCCTGCGCGCGGGTTCATCTCGCTCCGCCCCTTGAAGATGCCGCCATCCTCGATCTGGAAGGCGTTGACCTTGACATCGCCGATGAGCTGTCCCGTGGTGTGGATCGTCAGCCCCTCTTCCGTCTGCGCGTTGCCATGCACCGTGCCCGAGACATCCAAAGAGCGCGCTGAGACATTGCCTGTGACCATGCCCGTCTCCCCGACGATCACCGAACCGGAGAGCTTGAGTTCGCCCTCGATCTCCCCGTCGATGCGCAAATTGCCAGTGCCGCTGACCTCGCCTTGATCTTCGTGTTCTTGCCGATGACTGTCTCGATATCGCCTACAGCGGGACCATCGTCTCGCCTTTTCATCACACCAAACATAGACTCCCCACTTCCTATAGATAGCTTGCCGGATTCACGGTTTCTCCATGCACATGGATCTCATAGTGCACATGCGGTCCCGTCGAGAAGCCTGTGCTGCCCATGTAGGCGATGACTTCGCCGCGCTTCACGCGCTGTCCTTCCTGCACCACGACCCGAGAGGCGTGTCCGTAGCGCGTGAGGATGCCGTTGCCGTGGTCGATATCGACCATGTTGCCGTAGCCGCCCGCGTTCCAGCCAGCCGCCGTCACGACGCCGTCCGCCGTCGCCACAATGGGCGTTCCCATATCGTTGGCGATGTCGATGCCCGGATGGAAATCCGAGCCGTTCCAACGCCAGCCGAAGGGCGAAGATATGTCGCCCGATGTCGGCCAACCCGAAGGGACGTTTGCCGGCGCGCTCGTCTTCGCCATCTTCTCCGCCGCAGCCGCTCGCTGCGCCGCTTCCTCCCGCTGCTTCTCGTATCGCGCTTCAAGCTTCGCGAGGCTTTCGCGGCGCTCGGACAGGCCGCGCGAGACCTCGCCGAGCGCGCGGCGCACCTGCGATACCTCCGCCGCCACGGCGGGGCCGCCCTGTCCCGTATGCTTGACCGGCTCATCCGCCGATTCCTCGTCGAGCAGACGGTGCAGCTTCTTCTCGCGCTCCGTGAGCTTTTCCATCTCGCTTTGCAGGCTGCGAGCCTCTTCCGCAAGATCCTTGAGATCCTTGATCTCCTCCTGCCGGCTCGGCTGGCTCTGCACCTCGTTCTTCACATGCTTCGAACCGCTCCACAAGCTGTACGACGCATAGGCGAAGCCGACGAGAACGAGCAGCGCGCACACGCCAAAGACACCCGCCGCCAGCTTCAGCCTGCGGATGGAAAAGCTATAGCTTCGTACCGTTTCGCCTTGGTGCGGAATGACCTGCAGCGTGTATTCACGCTTGTCCTGCTTCTTCCCTTTCGTATTCAAACGATGATCCTCCAACGATCTCGAAGAGCGCCCTTACTTTTCTCATGCAACTATCATTATACCATAGAGGAAAAGGGAAGGGCAAACATTTTTGACAGGATTCCGGCAGGGAAGATTTCATGCGCCGGATTCCGGAGATCTCCCTGCAGTGCACTTCAAAGCGTGCCGAAAATGTGGTCGCCGGCATCGCCCAGACCGGACGATATAGCCATGCTCGTTCAGACGCTCATCGACCGACGCGACGTAGATCGGGATGTCGGGATGCGCCTCGTTGACAGTGCGCACGCCTTCGGGCGCAGCGACGAGACAGAGGAGCACGATACTCTTCGCGCCCTTCTTCTTCAGCAAGTCGAGCGCCGCAGCGGAGCTGCCGCCCGTCGCGAGCATGGGATCGACGACGATGAACATGCGCTCGCCGACGTCGCCCGGCAGCTTGCAGAAGTACTCGACGGGCTGCAGCGTCTCAGGATCGCGGTAAAGGCCGATATGTCCGACGCGGGCTGCGGGCACGAGGCGCAGGACGCCTTCCGCCATGCCGAGTCCCGCGCGCAGGATGGGGACGATGCCGAGCTTCTTGCCCGCGAGCTTCTTCGCGCGGCAGGCGGCGACAGGCGTCTCGATCGCGACGTCTTCCAGCGGCAGGCCGCGCGTGATCTCATACGCCATGAGCATGGCAATCTCTTCCAAAAGCTCCCGGAAATCTTTCGTGCCCGTTTCCTTCTGCCGCATGAGCGTGAGCTTGTGCTGCACAAGCGGATGATCGACGATGTGCACGGCCAGCTCCGTCCGTTTTGACTCAGTCATACATGTCCTCCTCACTCGTAAAGGGGATATTTCTCGCAGAGAACATCGACGCGCTTTCCTGCCTCTTTCTGTGCAGCTGCATCCGTCGGATGGTCGAGGACGAGCGCGATGATGGCGGCGACCTCCTCCATGTCGGCTTCCTTGAACCCGCGCGTCGTAAGCGCGGGCGAGCCGAGACGAAGGCCGCTCGTAACGAAGGGGGACAGCGGCTCGAACGGGATCGTGTTGCGGTTCGCCGTGATGCCGACGCCATCGAGGAGGTTCTGCGCCTCCTTGCCCGTGACGCCCTTGCTCCGGAGATCGACAAGCATCAAGTGGTTGTCCGTGCCGCCCGAGACGATGCGGAAGTCCTTCTCCTGCAAGGAAGCGGCAAGCTTCTTGGCGTTCTTGACGACCTGTGCGGCGTATTCCTTGAACGACGGCTGCAGGGCCTCGTGCAGGGCGACCGCCTTCGCCGCGATGACGTGCATCAAGGGGCCGCCTTGGATGCCGGGGAAAATCGCCTTGTTGAACTGCGCGCCGAATTCCGCATCCTTCGCTAGGATCATGCCGCCGCGCGGGCCGCGGAGCGTCTTGTGCGTCGTCGTCGTCACGACGTCCGCCCACGGCAGCGGATTCGGATGCATACCGCCCGCGACAAGCCCGGCGATGTGCGCCATGTCCACCATCAGATAGGCGCCGACGGCCTTCGCGATGGCGGAAAGGCGCTCGAAATCGAGGATGCGCGCATAAGCGGAAGCGCCCGCGACGATGAGTTTCGGCTTGACCTCCTTCGCCTGCTTTTCCAACGCCTCGTAGTCGATGCGCTCCGTCTCCTTGTCGACCCCGTAGGGGACGACATGAAAGTACTTGCCCGACATGTTGACGGCGCTGCCGTGCGTCAGGTGTCCGCCGTCCGTGAGATTCATGCCCATGTAGACGTCGCCGGGCGAAAGCAGCGAGAAGAAGACGGCCATGTTCGCCTGTGCGCCCGAGTGCGGCTGCACGTTGGCATACGCCGCACCGAAAAAGCTCCTTCGCGCGCTCAATGGCGAGCGTCTCGGCGACATCGACGCATTCGCAGCCGCCGTAGTAACGCTTGCCGGGATAGCCCTCGGCGTACTTGTTCGTGAGCACGCTTCCCTGCGCCTCCATGACGGCACGGCTCACGATGTTCTCCGAGGCGATGAGTTCGAGCTTGCTGCGCTGGCGCGAAAGCTCCGCGTCAAGCGCCGCGGCGATCTCCGGATCGGTATTCTTCAGTGCATTCATCAATGACATACAGTTCCCTCCTGCATCAATCCATCCCGGGGCTGCCCCCTCAAATTCCCTTTTATTGTACTATGAATTCTTAGCTCCGACAAGCCCGTAGGGCGCAGGCGAAGCTTAGAATTCATTGTCCAGCTCCGCTGCGGCTATGAAATCTTAGAAGCGACAAGCCCGTAGGGCGCAGGCGAAGCTTAGATTTCGTTGTCCAGCTCCGCTGCGGCTATGAATTCTTAGCTCCGACAAGTCCATCGGACGCAGGCGAAGCTTAGAATTCGTTGTCCAGCTCCGCTGCGGCTATGAAATCTTAGAAGCGACAAGCCCATCTCCTAGCCCACCGGCGGCACACGCGAATCTTGAAGCATCGCGGCAAAATTGCTATACTATACATATCGTATGAAGCAGCAGCGCGGGGAGGAGAAACGATGGAAAATCTGGCGATCATCGACATGGGTTCGAACAGCATCCGGTTCATCGTCATGCAGATCAACGACAACCAGTCCTATTTCCTGCAATACCAACAGAAGGAAGCGATCCGGCTCGGCAAGGGCATGTCGGAGACGGGAAAGCTCAATCCCGAAGGCGTGAAACGCGCGCTCGCGTGCCTGCACGTCTACAAGCACATGATGCAGGTCATGCAAGTCTCCCGCTGCATCGCGGTCGCGACGGCAGCGGCACGAAAACGCCTCCGACGGGGCGCAATTCATCGAGCGCATCCGCGAGGAAGTGGGCATCGACGTCGAGATCATCTCGGGCGAGCGCGAGGCGTACTTCGGCTACCTTGGCGTCGTGAACACGATCGACGCGAAGGATTTCATCCAGTTCGACCTCGGCGGCGCTTCGATCGAAGTGTCCCTCGTCCTGAACCGCAAGATCAAGGAATCGAGTTTCCGTGCCGCTGGGCGCGGTGACGATGACGGACAAGTTCGGCCTGCAGGACGTCGTGACGCAGGCGGCCTTGGACAAATGCGTGAAATATGTGGAAAAAGAGATTCCGCGAGATGATTCCCTCGGGCGAAGGACAGATGCCTGCCCGTCATCGGCATCGGCGGCACCGTGCGAAACCTCGCCAAAATGGATCAGTATAAGACGAACTACCAACTCTCGCGCGTCCACAACTACATCATCCCGCGCGATCGCTTCGAGCCTTGCTATCAGGCCATCATCAAGTCGAACTGCACGCGGCGCAGGAAGTTCGGCGGCCTTTCCACGGAACGCGCCGACATCATCATCGCGGGTGCGACGATCGCGCGCTGCCTGATGGAATTCAGCGGCGGCAAGGATCTCATCGTCTCGGGATGCGGCCTCAGGGACGGCGTCTTCTACGAGTATTACGGCAAGAAGCACGGCAAGGGCTCGCCCATCGTCCACAACGTGCTCAAGGCAAGCGTCGAGAACTACTTGAAGCGCGTGGATCGGCGCATGGAGCACTTGGAGCGCGTCCACGACCTCTCCTTGAGCCTCTTCGACCAACTGAAGCGCCTGCACGGCGCACCCGCGCGCTCGCGCGACCTCCCTCGCCGTCGCCGCCTGGCTGCACGACTCGGGCAAGATCATCAACTATTACGAGCACGCGCGCAACTCCGCCTTCATCATCAACAACGCGCCGCTCTACGGCATGACGCAGCTGGAGCAGCTCAAGGCCTCCTTCATCGCAGGCTTCCACCACGGCATCAGCAACAAGATCGTGCGCTCGTACCGCTACGCCATGATGGTCACGCAGACCGAGTGGAAGGAGATCCGCAAGCTCGCGACGCTCCTAGCGCTCGCTGAAGCCGCCGACGTGACATACGAGGGACTCGTCACGGGCTTCGAGGCGGCCTCCACGCCCGAGGGCGTCGCGCTCTCCGTCATCGCCGCGCCCGAAGCCAACTACAGGGCCATCGACTTCGAGATGCAGAGCCTCTGCAAGCAATTCAAGAAAGAGTTCGGCAAGCCGCTCGTCATCGTATGGCGCAGGCACGGTTGACCGCCGATGAATTCTGCAAAAAAAATGCTTGCATTTCTCTTCGCTTTTCTGTATAATACATTTTGTTCGCAGGCAAAGCCCTGCATCCTATAATCGCTCGGTTAGCTCAGTTGGTTAGAGTATCACATTGACATTGTGGGGGTCACTGGTTCGAATCCAGTACCGAGCACCATACGCTATCAAGCAGTCATCTTCGGATGACTGCTCCTTTGTTATACAGGGAGATTCGAAGATGCCGCCAGGGCGGCGTCGCTTCCTGAAAGAAACCCTTTTTCGAGGAGGAATCGAAATGAAGATCGGGAAGAAACTCCGCGCCGCCATCCTCGCCAGCCTCCTGTGCGCCGCACAGCTGCCCCATGCGGCAGCCGTCGAAGCGGCCTCGCTCAACCCCTGTGATGATCGGCATGTCCGCCATCGGCGGCCTCCTCGCCTACCAGGGCACGCTCAAGGAAATGCTCGCCATCGGCAACAACGTCGACTACCAGATCAGCGGCTTGAAGCAAGACCTGGAAGAGAACGGCGAGGACAAGGACGCGCCCGACCGCGAAGTCGTCGACCGCGTGCTCGGCCAGATCACGCAGCACGGCGAATACGCGCTCCCCATCAACTCCCTGCCCTTCCTCTGGCGCGTGACCGCAGCCGAAACCTTCAACGCCGCCTGCTATCCGACCGACTACATCACGGTGAACCGCGGCCTCGTGCGCGCCCTGCACCACGACGAAGACGAGCTGGCCGCCGTTCTCGGCCACGAGATGACGCACGGCCTCCGCCAGCACAGCGCGAAAAACTACGCCAAAGCCGTCGCCGAATCGTATGCAGGAATCGCCATCGGCTCGGCGGCAGACAACCTCGACTGGCAGAAGCTCAACGCCGTCGTCGGCTACGCCATCGCCAAGGACGTCACGCTGCCGAGCGAGCTGGAAGCGGACGAAGGCGGCTTCCAGCTCATGACGACGGCGGGCTTCAACCCCGGCGGCGGCGCGGCCGCCATGGCGCGCATGGCCTACTACCTGACCTATGAAACGCAGGACATCAACGAGTACCACGACCCCTCCGAAGATCCCAACGCGCCGAACTACAACGACCATCCCGCCATGCAGGAGCGCGTCGAACGTCTCGCCCGCATGATGACGACATACGGCATGGGACATGTGACCGTCGAAAACGGCACGGACGTCCTGATCGACGGCGAAAAGCTGCTCTCGGCGGACTGGGACGCCGACTACAACAATACGACGGAAAACGCCTACCTCATCGCCGGCGGCCTCGCCAAGGCCTTCCACGACCACGCCTCCTTCGACGGCTGGCAGTTCGCCGACACGCCCGGCGGGCGCATCTCCTACCTCGACGAGAACCGCGTCTACGAAAAACTCAAGAAGTTCGTCATGCGCAATCATGCGGAAGAACGATTGGAGCGGCTCGTGCGCGCCGCCTACACCAGCCCCCAGGACAAGGAAATGCGCGAAAAAGTCGCCGCCGCAGAAAAAAAGCGCAGCGACGCCTGGCAGAAGATCCGCGAAAAGGCGCTCGATGCCAAAGGCGACTATGTGAAGCAGCTCCGCTACAACGCCGATCGCTACAGCGACAACGGCATGGCGAAAGAAGCGCTCTTCCTCATGGAACGCGCCTTCGCCGCGAAGAACCCCGACAACATCGCCGAGAACTACGCGATCCGCGGCAGAGCCAAGGCCGTCGCCGGCGACTACGAAGCCGCCATCCAAGATTCCGACCGCGCTGTCTCGCTCGACGCGCAGAACATCTATAACTTCCTCAATCGCGCCGACGTCCGTCGCATGATGGGAGATCGCGACAAGGCTCTCGCCGACCTCGAAACGTCGCAGGAGATCGATGCAAAGAATCCCTACATCTATAAAATGCGCGGCGAAATCTACGACGAACTAGGCGAAAAGGACACGGCGCTCGCCGCCTACAAGGAATACTGGAAGTATGCGCCAGGCGCACGCGACATCCCCGACGAATACATGAAGGACGTCGACGCCGCAGCCTACGACAAGATCCTCAAGGAGCGCGAAAAAGAAAGAAAAGGAGAAAAAAAGAGAAGGAAGAAGCAAAAAAAGACGCCCCGGAAAACAAAATGGGCGAAAAGACTTAATTTATCCCTTGAAAATTTCGATAAAGAGGGCAAGAACATCATGGATACTTGTGTTCCTATTTCCTTCTCTATGAAAAGGGGTGTGACAAATGGGCCTATTGGCTGGCATTCTCGTTCTCTTCCTCGCGCTTCTCTTCCTCGACGACATGGAATTCACGGCGGTATCGCTCATCATCGCCATACCTCTCGCCGTGACATACCAACTGACGGACTCCGTCGCCCTCGCAGCTCTGACGACCTTCGCCATTCTCATGGTCTTGGGTCTGCTCTACCGCTACCGTGCGGAAGCCTTGCAGATGAAGAAATAGCGCAGCGATTCCCCGCCCTGCCGAGCCTGGCAGGGCTTTTCCTTGCAAGAGTGGAATCCTCTCTCGCCGGCGCGTGTTCGTCAGGAATAGAAGGGCTTTCCTTCCCGTTTTGAATTTTTTCGTGCAATTCTGTCGATACTGTGCTATAATATGTTTGCGGCAAGTAGACAATCAAGATCTACACGCCTATTCTGCCGTGTTTCACCAAACACAGGGGAAGTAGGCCAGCCACCGATTCTTTCCCTGTGTTTATTTAGCTGCAGGGGAAAATTCCCGAGGATGAGACCGCCTTGCGCAAGAATCTCTCGCGAAACGTGTATTCTCTGGGAGCGCCGTCTTCATCAGGATGCTCCCCCGATCATATTCATCGTCTCCGACGGACGAAAACAGGACGGCAGCCGTACAAGTTCTATCCGACTTGTGCGGCTGCCGTTTTTTTCTTCATCCTCCCCGCACCCGATTCGCCTTCCTCTGGGCTTCCCCCTCATCCCTCGACAATCTTCACGCCGCTCGACGTACCGAGCCGCGTCGCTCCGGCAGCGATCATCGCCTCCGCGTCCGCACGGCTCCTGACGCCGCCCGATGCCTTGACGCCGATGTCCTCGCCGACGCTCTCGCGCATGAGCTTCACGTCCGCCGCCGTCGCTCCGCCCGTGGAAAAGCCTGTCGACGTCTTGACGAAATCCGCCCCCGCTTCCTTCGCCAGCAGGCACGCGCGGCGCTTCTCCTCATCGGTCAGCAGGCAGGTCTCGATGATGACCTTCGTGACCGCTTTCCCTTTTGCTGCCGCAACGACCGCTTCGATATCCGCCTTCACATATGCGTCGTCGCCGTCCTTGAGCTTGCCGACGGTGATGACCATGTCGACCTCTTCCGCGCCGTCGGCGATCGCCCGCTTCGTCTCAAACGCCTTGACCTCCGAAGGCGTCGCCCCCTGCGGAAAGCCGATGACCGTGCAGGTCTTGACCCCACTGCCCTGAAGCGCATGCGCGGCGAACGACACCCAGATCGGACTGACGCAGACCGAAGCGAAATGATACGCCTTCGCCTCCTCGACGAGCCTTTCCAGATCAGCTCTCCGCGCATCCGTCTTGAGCAGCGTATGATCGATGCACTTCGCCAATTCCATAAAAATCCCCCCTGAAATATTGAGAATCTTCAACACTCGCCTAAAGTGTACCATGAAACCCCGAGAAGTCAAGCCGAGGGCGCAGGTTCCACCTTCTCCCCGCACAGAAGAATCCCTGGCGACATCACCTGCTGTAAGCCGCACGCGCAGCCCCTGCACGTCATCACCCCATCGCTCCATCATGCCACACAAGGAGCAGAACAGCCCCTGCGGCAAAGCCGCAGGGCTGTTCTCATCCGTATCCCTCAGAAGAACGTCGCTGCCACGAAGTTCGTGAGATTCGCCAAAGGTTCCGGATAAACGCCGAGGACGAGGGTCAATGCGACGCTCACGAGGACACAGGCGCGAAGCGCGCCGGAGACCTTCACGGGAGCTTTTCATCCTTCGCCGAGGTACATCGCCTTGACGACGAGCAGATAGTAGTAGACGGAGATCATCGACATGACGAAGCCGACGAAGGCGAGCCACAGGCCGCCCTGGTCAACGACCGCCGTGAAAAGGTAGAGCTTGCCCGCGAAGCCCGCCGTCGGCGGAATGCCCGCCATGGAGAGCAGAGAGATCGTCATGACGGCAGCGAGGACGGGCGCGGCCTTGGACAGCCCCGCGACGTTCGCCATGTCGGGCTTGCCGCGCTGCGCCTCGACGGCGGTCAGCACGGCGAAAGCGCCGATGTTCGCAAACGCATAGAGCGCGAGGTAGAAGAGCAGCGCCTTCATGCCCGCCGCATCCGCTGCGACGACGCCAACGAGCATGTAGCCGACCTGCGCGATTGACGAGTAGGCGAGCATACGCTTCACGTCGTCCTGCACGATCGCCATGACGTTGCCGGCAACCATCGAGACGGCGGCGAGGAGCGCCAAAAGCGCGAGCCACATGCCACCCAGCGGCGGGAACACGGCGAGGACGAGCCTCAGCAGGACGGCGAAAGCCGCCGCCTTCGAACCCATCGCGAGAAGCGCCGTGACAGGCGCAGGCGCGCCCTCGTAGACATCGGGCGCCCACATGTGGAAGGGGATCATCGACAGCTTGAAGAAGATCCCCGCGAAGACGAGCGCCATGCCCACGATGCCAAGCGGCGTGAAGAGCCGCAGGCTGTCGGCGACGACGGAGAAACGCAGGCTGCCCGCCGCGCCGTAGACGAGGCTCACGCCGAAGAAGAGGATCGCGGACGCCGCCGCGCCCAAGACGAGGTATTTGATCGCCGCCTCGCTCGAAAGCGCGTTGCGCTGGCGAAGTCCTACGAACACATAGAAAGAAATCGTCATCAGTTCAAGACCGACGTACATCGTGAGGAAGTCGTTCGCCGACGCCATCACACACATGCCGAGCACGGCGAAGACGAGGATCGCATAGAACTCCGCGCGCGAGCGCAGGAGCCTCTCCACGTAGTCGCTCGAAAACAGCACGACGAGCGCCGAGCTGATGAGGAAGAGCTGCTTGAAGAACACGGCGTAATTGTCCACGAGGTAGAGCCCCGCATAAAACGTGGCGTCCTCGCCGCCGTGATAAAAGGAAAAGCCATAGCCGAAGAGCGCCAGAAGAGCGACGACCGATATCGCGGCGAGGCTCGTGCGCGGTTCTTTCTTCGGCAGCAGCACGCCCATCGCCAAGAAAAGCAGGGCGAGCGCGAGAAGACCGAGCTCGATGCCGATTGCTGAAAAATCCATGCTCAGTTCCCCCCTAAAAAGAAGCCGATCTGGCTCAACTGGTCAAGCATCGGCTGCAAAGGCTCCGTCCCCGTCGAGATCAGCCCCATGAGGAGCTGCGGGAACACGCCGAAGCCGACGAGCGCCGCGCCCAGAAGCACGAGCGGCATGAGCTCTGCGCCGTGCATGTCGCGGTAGGCGTCAAACTTCTTGTCCGCCGGGCCGAAGAGCACCTTGGCGAGCAGGCGCAGCACATAGAGCGCCGTGAAGATGATGCCGGCGATGGCGAGCACCGCGAGAAGCGGGAACTCGGCGAAGATGCTGACGAAGATCGTGAACTCCGGCACGAAGCCGATGAGTCCCGGCAAACCTAGGGACGCCATGCCCGCGAGCATGAAGCCCGTCGCAAGACGCGGCATCTGATACGCAAGCCCCTTGAGATCGTCGACCGTGCGGAAATGCGTCTTCTCGTAGATGAAGCCGATCATCGCGAAGAAAAGCGCGCTCATCACGCCGTGCGCCACCATGTTGGCGACCGCGCCCGAGACGCTGACGACATTCAGCGCCGCAAACCCCAGCAGCACATAGCCCATGTGCGATACCGACGAGTAGCCGACGACATACTTCAAATCCTTCTGCACGAGCGCGATGTAAGCGGCATAGAGCACATTGCACATCGCAAGGAACGCGATCAAGGGTGCCCAGAACTTCGCCCCCAAGGGCAAGACGAGCAGCCCGATGCGGATGAGGCCGTAGCCGCCGATCTTCTTCAAGACGCCCGCATGGATCATCGAGACCGCCGTCGGTGCGCCCGCATAGCCATCGGGCGACCAGCTGTGGAACGGGAACATGGAAAGGAGCGATCCGAAACCGATGAGGAGCAGGAGGAACGCGCCGATCTGGAAGCCCGGCGAGAAGCTCCCCGCCTGCGCCGCGAGAGCGAGCATCTGCATGTCGAAGGTGCGGCTGCCCGCGGGGAACGCCGTGAGGTAGAGCCAGACGACGCCGACGAGCAGGAACGCCGAGCCAAGCAGCAGGTAGATCGTGAGCTTCATGCCCGCATATTCCTTCGTCACGCGCTTCGTCGAGCCGAAGAGGATGACGAGGATGTAGATGGGAATGACGACGACCTCGTAGCACAAGAGGAAGATGAAGAGATCGTTGGCGACGAAGGTGCCCGTGACGCCCGTGATCAGCACGAGCAAGAGGATGAAGAACTCCTTCGAGCGCTCCTTCACATGCCAAGAGGAAAAAGACCGCCGAGACGCCGATCAGCTCCGTCAAGAGCAAAAGCGGCAAAGAGATGCCATCGACGCCGAGCGCGTAGGATACGCCGAGATCGGTGATCCAAGGCACGCGCTCCGTATACTGCATGCCGCCCGCCGCGAGATCGTAGCCGAAGTACGCCCATACGGAAAGAGCGAAGGAAAACGCCATGGCGGCCGCCGCCACGATGCGGATGGCAGAGCGCGACTCACGGTTCAAGAAGCAGAGGAGGAGCGCCGCCGACAAAGGCGTGAGCAGGATGACCGACAAAACGGGAAAGTTCATCAGAAGCCACCTCCCACGAAAGCCACGCCGCCCGCACAGTAAACACCCAGAAGCGCGAGCAGGGCGGCGCCGACGATGACGACCGTCGCATAGAACTGCGTCTGCCCCGTCTCAAAGAAGGAGAGAACGCCGCTCAAGAGGCGTACAAAAAGCGCGAGAAGGTTCACGATGCCGTCGACGATGTAGATGTCGATCCAGTAGAACACCCTGCCGCAGCCGTCGACGAAGACCTTGCGAAGTCCCGCATAAATCTCGTCGATATAATATTTGTGATAGCTCAAGGTGTAGAGAATGCCGAGCCTTTCCGCGACCGCATCAGCCGAAACCGCCCGCTTCACATAGACGAGGTAGGCGATGGCGAGCGCGGCGAGCGTCAGGGACGTCGATACGCCGGCGACCATCGGATCGATCGCGCCCTCGTGCGCGTGCCCAAAGTAGACCCACGAGCCGAAGCCCCACGCATGACCCAGAAAGCCGCTGACGACGGCGAGCGCCGCGAGAATGAGGAGCGGCACGCGCATCCACCAGCCCGCTTCGTGCGCGTGGTACGCCGTGCCCGTGCGGCAGTCGCCGAGGAAGGCGACGAAGAGCAGCCGCGCCATGTAGAGCGCCGTCATGAAGGCGGTGACGGTCGCGAGGATGTAGAGCGGCGTCGAGACCTCCGCCGCCGCGAAGAGGATCTCGTCCTTCGAGAAGAAGCCCGCGAAAGGCGGCAGTCCCGCGATCGCCAGCACGCCGATCGTCATCGCCGCGAACGTCCAAGGCATCTTCTTCCAGAGTCCGCCCATGCGGAAGATGTCCGCCTCGTCAGAGAGCGCGTGCATGACGGCGCCCGCCGAGAGGAACAAGAGCGCCTTGAAGAAGGCGTGCGTCATGAGGTGGAACATCGAAGCCGTCAGAGAGCCGACGCCGAGCGCGAGCATCATGTAGCCGAGCTGACTGACCGTCGAATAGGCGAGGATGCGTTTGATCTCGCGCTGCGTCAGAGCGATGCTCGCGGCAAAGATCGCCGTCACGCCGCCGACCCAGGCGATCAAATCCATGAGGAAGGGCGACGCCGCGAAGATGAAATAGGCGCGCGCGACGAGGTAGACGCCCGCGACGACCATCGTCGCCGCATGTATGAGGGCGGAGACGGGCGTCGAGCCTTCCATCGCGTCGGGCAGCCAGACGTGCAGAGGGAACTGACCCGACTTTCCGATCGGGCCGATGAAGAGCAGGAAGCCCGCGACCGTCAGGAAGAACGTGCCGAGCGTCAAGACCTCAAGCGGCACGAGCATGCGCAGGTTCAAGAAGTCGAGCGTGCCGAAGTGGATCTGCAGGAGCAGGATGCCGAGGAGCAGGCCGAAGTCGCCGACGCGCGTCGTCATGAACGCCTTCTTCGCGGCCTCCCGCGCCGATACGCGCTGATAGTAGAAACCGATCAGAAGGTACGAACAGAGTCCGACGCCCTCCCAGAAGACGTAGAGCTGCAGGAAATTCGACGCGAGCACGAGCCCGAGCATCGACGCGACGAAGAGCGAGATGAACGAGAAGAAGCGTCCCATGCCGGGATCGTCCTTCATGTAGCCAACGGAATAGATGGCGACACAAAGCGATACCGTCGTGACGACGAAGAGCATCATCGCCGTGATGGGGTCGACGAGGACGCCCATCTCCAGGACGAGACTGCCGACCGTCATCCAGACCGTCTTCGCGACATACGGCGCTTCCACCGTGATCGGCGTGAGAGAACCTCGGCGATGACGCCGCCCGAGAGCGCGAAGCTCGCGGCGATTGCGGCGACGGCAATCGCCGCCGCAAGGCGTGGCAGGGCGCGCAGAAAGCCCGCGAGGACGAAGGCAAGCCCCGGCAGGAGCGGTATGAGCCAAGCGTTATGCAAGGCGAAAGAGGAAAACATCATGCCACCCCCTAGCCTTTCATGCGCTGCAGCGCATCGAGCGAAATCGTATGACTGTCATGGTAGATGCGGAACGCGAGCGCAAGCCCCACGGCGATTTCCGCCGCACCGACCATCAGCGAGAAGACGGCCAAGAGCTGCCCTTCAAGCGCATCGACCGGCAGGGAAGCGGTTGAACGCGACGAGATTGAGATTCGCCGCGTTCAGCATCAGCTCGATGCTCATGAGCACGACGATGAGATTTCTCTTTTGGATGAGGCCGAAGAGGCCGATGGAAAAGAGGATCGCCGCCAGTATGAGATAATGCAGGAGTCCTACGCTCATTGTCCTTCCTCCTTTGCCAAAACAATCGCGCCGACGAGAGCCGCCAGAAGGAGCGTCGCCGCCAGCTCGAACGTCATCACATACTCGCCGAGCATGAGGTCGGCAAGTTTTTCAATCGAGTTGCCGACAGGCGCTTCCATGACCTCCGCAAACGGCGTCACATAGACCGCCGAGAATACGACGGCAAAGAAGAGAGCGGCGGCGACGGGCGCGGCGAACCAGCGTGCATTGTCGGGACTCGTCTCCTCGCCCGGCGCATGGCGCGTGAGCATGCCGCCCAAGACGATGAGCACGGCGACGCCGCCCGCATAGATCATGAGCTGCGCCGCGCCGAGGAAGTCCGCGCCGAGCTGGAAGTAGAGGCACGCGACGCCGATGAACGTGACGGTCAGGAGGAGAGCCGCATGGACGAGCTTCTTCGCGAGCACCACGCCGAGCGCACCCGCGAGCGTGACGGCCGCCAAGAGATAAAAAGACGCCTGCGTTCAGGAAATCACTCATGCGGCTCGCCCCCCTCCTTCTTTTTCTCCCTTTCCTCCGCCACCGCATCGTACTTCAAATCCTCCTTGAAGTACGTCGCAATCGCAAAATTCTTGTCCCAGGAAATCGCCTTCGGCGGGCAGACCTCGACGCATATACCGCAGTAGATGCAGCGTCCGATGTCGTGCCAGTACTCCGCCATGTGGCGCTTCTTCGCCTCGTCCGTCACTATATGAAGGTCGAGCGCCTTGTTCGGACAGCTCGTTGCACAAAGGCGGCACGAGATGCACTTTTCCGTCTCCATCGCCAGATGTCCGCCGCGAAAGCGCTCGGTCATCGGAATCTTTTCCTCGGGATAGGAAACGGTCTCCTTCTTGCCCCAGAAGTGACCCCATGTCACGTCGAGGCCCTTGATCAATCCTTTGCCCCACAAAGTTCCTCACTCCTTTCGCCGCAGCGCTTCCTAAAACATCTGCCAAAGCATCATGCCGACGCCCGTCAAGAGGACGTTGAGCATCGCCGCAGGCAGGAGGAGCTTCCAGCCGAAGGCGATCTGATGGTCGATGCGAAAGCGCGGGAACGTCCAGCCGACCCATTGGAAGATGACGACCATGACGAACGCCTTGAGGAAGAACCAGAAGATGCCCGGCAGAAAAGCCGGCCCCTGCCAGCCGCCCAAGAAGAGCGTCGTCACGAGAATCGCGATGGAAAGGAGATTCGCGAACTCCGCGAGAAAAAAGAGCGCCCAGCGCATGCCGCTGTACTCCGTGAAGGGGCCGGCGATGATCTCCGACTCGCCCTCAAGGATGTTGAACGGCGGACGATTGCTCTCGGCGATCATGCAGATGAAAACGATGAGGAACGCGAGCGGCTGTTTGAAGATGTACCAGCAGTCCGCCTGCGCCTCGACGATGCGGCTCATGTCCAAGGAGCCTGCGAGCATGACGACGCCCATGAGCGCGAAGCCGAGCGGCAGTTCATACGTCAGAAGCTGTGCGACGGCGCGCATCGAGCCGATGAGACCATACTTGCTGTTCGAGGCGAAGCCGCCCATGAAGAACGGCAGAACCGCTTGCGCCGAGATGGCGAGCAGTAGGAACAGCCCGATGTTCACATCGGCGAAGACGACGCCCGCATCGAACGGATAGAAGGCGTAAATCAAGGCCGCCGGCACGAAGACGAGGATCGGCGACAGACTCCAGACGATGCGGTCGGCGCCGTCCGGCATGATGTCCTCCTTGCTGAGGAGCTTCATGGCGTCCGCCACGGGCTGCAGGAGTCCTCCCGGCCCCACGCGGTTCGGCCCGAAGCGCACCTGGATGAAAGCGCAGACCTTGCGCTCGCCGAAGGTGAATACGAGAGCCGCCGTCATGACGATCGCGAGAAGGACGGCGATGCCGAGAAGCGTCATGACGACCTCGGCGAGAAAAGCGTCGCCGAGCGCCCCCGTCAGGAAGAGCCGCAGTTCGTTGATATAGGAATAGACGATGCCCGTTTCCATCTTTTGCACCCCCTAGCAGTCGACCTCGCCCATCAGCGGGTCGAGCGTCGAATAGACGACAACGGAGTCGGCGACAAGCGTGCCGCGGCACAGGGAATCGAGCGCCTGCAGGTTCACGAAGGACGGCCGGCGGATGTGCACGCGGTAAGGCTTCGCCGTGCCGTCGCTCACGATGTAAAAGCCCAGCTCGCCGCGCGTGTTCTCGACGCGGTGGTAGACCGATCCCTTCGGCGGGCGAAGATTCGGCGAGACGACCTTGCGGCACGAGCCTTCGGGCATCTCCTTCAAGGCTTGGCGGATGATCTTCGCGCCTCGCCCATCTCCTTGAGGCGCACCTCGTAGCGATCCCAGTCGTCGCCGAGCGTGCCGACGGGCACCTCGAAGTCGAGGCGGTCGTAGACGCTGTACGGCTCGACGCGCCGGATGTCGTAGGCGACGCCCGTCGCACGCAGATTCGCACCCGACAGCGACAAGGCTTTCGCCTCCTCTGCCGTCATCGGCGAGACGCCCTTCATGCGCGCATAGAAGATCTCGTTGCCCGTGATGAGATTGTCGTATTCTTCGAGCATTTCGGGCACATAGTCGAGAAATTCCAGCGTCTTCTCGATGAATTCTTCCGTCGCATCAAAGGCGACGCCGCCCAGTCGGATGTAGCTCGTCGACATGCGCGCGCCGCATATAAGATCAAAGAGGTCGAGCACCTTTTCGCGGTCGCGGAACGCGTAGACGAAGGCCGTCGCCGCGCCGAGATCGTTGAGAAGCGTGCCGATGAAGACGAGGTGGCTCGCGATGCGGTTCAGCTCCGCCGCGATGACGCGCAGATACTCGGCGCGAAGCGGCACGCGGATGCCCGCGAGCTTCTCCACCGCCGTACACCAAGCGAGGTTGTTGTTCATCGAAGAAACGTAGTCGAGCTTGTCCGTATAGGGCAGGCACTGCGCGTAAGTGCGCGACTCCATGAGCTTTTCGATGCCGCGATGAAGGTAGCCGAGGATCGGCTTCGCACGCTCGATGCGCTCGCCCGAAAGCTCCAGCTCGACCTGCAGCACGCCGTGCGTACTCGGGTGCTGCGGCCCCATGTTCAGGATGTAGGTGCTTTTTTCAGCCATACGAGCTTGCCTCCCTCCATTTTCGGCACGGGCGCGACAAAATCCTTGCGCAGAGGATGCGCGGGATAGTCGTCGGGCATGAGAATCCTTCGAAGATCGGGATGACCCAAGAACTCCACGCCCATGAGGTCGTAGACCTCTCGCTCCTCGAACTCCGCCCCCGGGTACAGCGATGTCGCCGACTCGATGACGGGCGCGGCAGAGTCGAGCGCAGCCTTGACTTCAAGTTTTACATTCTCTTCCATATTATAGAGATGGTAGACCATCTCTATATGATCTTTCCAGTCGACCGCCGTGAGATTGCCGAAGCGGTCGAAGCCCTCCTTTTCCTTGAGAGCGCGCAGCACGGCAGGGAAGTCCGCCGCCGTGACGATGAGCGCAGGCTCTTCCGCCTCCGCGTCAAACGTCGCTTTGGGAAAGACCTCGACAAGCTTTGCCAGCCGCTCCTTGGAAAAATACCGCGTCCTCATCGCGCCTCACCTCCCGCCCGCTTCGCAAGCTCGGGATGCTGAATCTTGTCGCGCAGCTTGATCATCGCGTCGATCAGAGCCTCGGGACGCGGCGGGCAGCCCGGCAGATAGAGGTCGACGGGCAGCACCTCGTCGAGGCACTTGACCGTCGCGTAGGAGTCCGTGAAAGGCCCGCCGTGGATATTGCAGTTGCCCATCGCGATGACGTACTTCGGCTCGGGCATCTCCTCGTAGAGACGGATGAGCGGCGGCGTCATCTTCCACGTCAAAGTTCCCGCAACGATCAGGAGATCCGCCTGGCGCGGACATGCGCGGAAAACCTCGTAGCCAGCGCGCGAGGTCGAAGCGCGACGCCGCCGTCGCCATCATCTCGATGGAGCAGCACGCAAGCCCCGAGGCCAGCGGCCAGATCGAGCGCGAGCGCGCCCACTTGAACACCGCATCGACCGAGGTCACGATCACATTCTCCCTGAGCGCGGCAGGGACCAAGTCCACTACTTCCATGCGAGATCCCCCTTCTTCCAAGCATACCAAAGACCGAGCGCCAAGATTCCAAGAAAAACGAGCATTTCCATAAAGGCGAAGAGACCGAGACGATTGAACGACACCGCCCACGGATAGAGAAACACCGCCTCGACGTCGAAGAGGAGGAAAGCCAGCGCGTAGCGGAAATAGCCGACGTGGTACTGCACATCGCTCGACCCGACCGTATCGACGCCGCACTCATACGGCTTCTGCTTCTCCGGCGTCGGCTGCCGCGGCTGCAAGAGCCGCGCGGGCGCAAGCACCATGAACGGAAAAGCGATCGCCACGATGAGAAAGAGTCCGAGACCGCCATATTCTCCCATAGAAACTCCCCCTTTTATTAATAGCTATTAGTTATGATTCAATAATCTATGATGATTATTAGTATAGGATTTATGCGGTATATTGTCAAGTCACAGACTGCGACGAGCCTAGAGATCAAGCCATTTTCACAAAGAAAACGCTCTCCGCATCATCGGGGAGCATCGGTCGCTTGCGGCCTCGCCTGCATCTGCCGCGCACGCCATGACACAGTTTCCCGTTCAGATGCAAGGCGCGTCCCGGCAGCCTTCTTTCCTGCACGTCAGCGAGAAGCGCGTCCTTGCCGCACCATCGCCAGCGCCTCGCCGAGCCTTCTCGCCACATCCTGCGCTTCGATCGCCTTCATGCAGGCGTTCGTGCCCAAGGGGCAGCGCGTCTTGCAGCACGGGGCGCAGGGGTGCGGCGTCTCGATGAAGAAGTTCTGTCCATGCAGAGGGCCGTAGATCGCAGGTCGCGTCGACCTCAGAGGCTCAAAGTCGGAAGGCCGACGGCGGCGGCGATGTGCAAAGGGCCGGTGTCGGGGCACAGGAGGAGCGTCGCCGCCTTCATCAGCGCCGCCGTTTCCAGAAGGCTCGTCTCGCCGGCGACGGAGACGGCTCTGCCATGCCAAAAGAGCGCGAGACGCTCCATCGCCGCCCTGATCACCGGGCGGTCGGCGTCGCTGCCGAGGAAGACGATCTGCACATCCTCTTCGAGGGCGGCGAGCGCGGCGACGAAGCGCTCGGGCGGCCACTCCTTGCTCCGCCATGTCGTGCAGAGACTCACGAGCAAGATCGCCCGTGCGCCCGTGACAGCGTGCGCCGCAAAGAACGGCGCGGCGAAGCCCGCGAGAGCGGCGGGCAGCTGCAGCGTGATGCGCACGTCCTCGTGCGCTATGCCGAGCGGCGCGAGCGCGGCGAGGTAGCGGCGCACCTGTGCGGCTCCTCCAGCCGCGGCGCCTTCTGCGTCATGAAGAAGCCCGCGCCCTCGTGTCGCTCGCGCACGCCGATGCGGCAGCCGGCGCCCGAAAGATAGGCGAGGACGCCCGTCAGGAGGAGATCCTGCACGTCGAGCACGATGTCGAAGCGGCGCGCCTTGAGAAGCGAGCGCGCCTCTTGCAAAAGGCGCAGGGCACGAACGATGCGCCCCTGCGCCACAGCGCGGTCGAACGGCCGCCTGTCCCAGACGATCGTCTCGTTGACCTCGGCGCAGGGAAGCCACAAGCTCAGAAGCGGGCGGACTGGCGAGCCGGGCGATGTACGCCTGCGGCAGAGCGCGGCGAAGCGCCCTCGCCACGGGCGTCGCATGAAGCACGTCGCCGATGGCGCTCAAGCGTATGATGAGGATGCGCGCACGCGAAAGATCCATACCGTTCTCCTGTCTGCCTGCATTTACGTCGGAGCAAGTTTCTGCTAGAATGAAAAAGCATCGAAAAAGGCCGCACAGAACGCATCGAGAGCAGCAGAAGGCGGCGTCCGCCCTCCCTGCTCCATGCGCTTCCCTCTTTATCTTAGCACAGGCGCACGCCGTGCGCAAAGGAGAGATCGTCTTGCTCAAGGACTCCACCATACACGCCCTGTCCAACGATATGTCGTACCGCAAGGGCTGCCGCTACTTCAAGGATCGGCGCGTCACGAACCTCCTGCGCCGCCCCGGCACATCGATCTACGTCGCAGCCGTCGAAGGCTCGGAGGTCTACGAGGTGCGCGTGCGCCTCGACAAGGCGGGGGAGGGCGTCGAAGCCTACGGCTGCACATGCCCGGCCGCCTCCCTCTACGATGGCGCCTGCAAGCACGTCATCGCGCTTTTGAAGGAGATCCAGTCGAGCCAGCTCGAAGAAGGCGCCAAAAGCGCAAGCGTACCCTCGCTCCCCGAGAAGCCCTCGGGGCGCCTCTTCACCTGCTTCGAGCGCGCCCAGCGGCACACCCATCTGCAGGCGCAGAAGAGACTCTCCCCGCCGCCCTTCGCGAAGCGTCGCTCCTCTTCGAGCCGCAGCTCGTCATCGAGCACACCTACGGCCATCCCCGCTGCCATCTCGAATTGCGCATCGGGCGCGAACGTCTCTACATCATGCGCAGCATGCAAGAATTCATGCGCTCCTTCCTCGCCGGTGTCCCCATCGAGTTCGGCAAGAACTTGACGGTCAACCCGCAGACGGCTGCCTTCGCGCCCGGCTTTTCGACGGAACTTTGGCGCTTCCTGCTCGACCTCTGGCGGGACGTGGAAAGCAGCCACGCCTACGGTGGCTCACGCGCCTATTACGAAGGCTCTGACCGCACCTTCGACGGCAAGATCGTGCGCCTCACGCCGAGCGCGCTCACGCGCTTCCTCACGCTCATGGGAAGCGATCCCTTCCAGGCCACGATCCAAGGGCAAGAAAAGCGCATCGTCCACGTCGAGGAGAGCATCCCCGCCATCGACGTGGAACTGATGGAGCGCGGCGGCAACGGCCGCCTCGTCCTCTTGGCGGACGACCTGCACCGCCTCGACGAAGGAGCGCACTTCCTGCTGGTCTACGACACGATCCACCATGTGCCGTCCAACTTCGCCGACTCGCTCCTCCCCCTGCTCGAATCCTTCAGCTACGCGCGCTCGCTCCCCATCGCCGCGCAGGATCTGCCCGTCTTCTTCAGCACGATCCTGCCCGAGATCGAGAAGGTCGCCGACGTGCAGATCGCGCCCGCATTCGCCGAGCGCTACGAGATCATGCCGCTCGCGGCTTCCATCTACCTCGACTACTATGGGGACGGCATCGCCGCCCGCCCCGAATTCTGCTACGAAGATGTGCGCTTCAACCCCCTGACGGGCGCGGCGCCGCAAGAGACGGCGAGCGGGCGCCGCCTCATCCGCGACGCGGCGGGCGAAGCGGCGATCTACGCCTTCTTCGACGCCTACGACTTTCTCCCCGAGGACGGCCGCTTCCTGCAAAGCGACGAAGCGCAGAGCTTCCTCTTCCTCGACGAAGCCCTGCCCGAGCTTTCCAAGATTGCCGACATCTACTATGCCGACGCCTTCCACGAGAAGCCCGTGCGCCGCATGCCTCCCGTGACAATCGGCGTCTCCGTCAACGATCAAAACCTCTTGGACGTGACCTTCGACGCGGCGCAGCTCGACTTCGACGAGCTGATCGGCGTCCTGCACTCCTACCGCGAAAAGAGGCTCTACCACAGGCTCAAGGACGGCACCTTCGTTACGCTCGGCGACCAGCAGCTCGCCGGCCTCGCCGACTTCATCGAAAGCACCGGGCTGAAGAAGGCGGAGGACGCGAAGCGCATCGAGCTGCCGCTCCGCCAGGCGCTCTATCTCGATGCGCTCGCCAAGGAAGAGAAGGGTCTGCGCCTTGCACGCAGCAAGCGCTTCAAGAGCATCGTGCGCGACATCAAGAACCCCGTCGACGCCGACATCGAGCCGCCCGCCTCGCTCAAGGGCGTGCTGCGTGACTACCAGCAGACGGGCTTCGCATGGCTCTCGGCGCTCGCCTCCTACCGCCTCGGCGGAATCCTCGCCGACGACATGGGACTCGGCAAGACCCTGCAGGTCATCGCCTTCCTGCTCGCGCACCAAGAAGACGGGAAGCCGCCTGCGCTCGTCGTCGCGCCGACGTCTTTGATGTACAACTGGCTCGAAGAGATCGCAAAGTTCGCGCCCGCCCTCCAAGCGACGATCGTCGCGGGCACGAAAGCGGAGCGCGAAGCCGCCCTCGCGCCCGCCCTCGCCGAGGCCGACGTCATCATCACGACATACCACATGCTGCGCCGCGACATCGCCCTCTACGAGAAAAGAACGCTTCCGCTACATCTTTCTCGACGAAGCGCAGCAAATCAAGAACCCCTGCGACGCAAGCGGCGAAAGCCGTCAAGAAACTCAAGGCGGACGCCGCCTTCGCCCCTCACGGGCACGCCGATCGAGAACAGCCTCACCGAGCTCTGGTCGATCTTCGACTTCCTCATGCCCGGCTACCTGAAGAGCCGCAAGCACTTCCAGTCGCAGTTCGAGACGCCCATCGTGCGCGCCAAGGATGAGCACGCCGGCGCCGACCTCCTGCGCTACATCAGCCCCTTCATCCTGCGCCGCCTCAAGAAGGACGTGCTCGACGAGCTGCCCGACAAAGTCGAGCGCAAGATGACGAACGAGATGACCGAAGAACAGCGGAAAGTCTACAACGCATGGTTCGTGCAGGCGAAAAAGGAGTTCGCCGCCGAGCTCAAGGCGCACGGCTTCGGCGAATCGCGCATCAAGATCCTGGCGATTCTCACGCGCCTTCGCCAGATCGCCTGCGATCCTGCGCTCTTTCTCGAAGATTACAAGGGCGGTTCGGGCAAGCTCGACATGCTCGAAGAAGTCGTCGCCGACGCCGTCGCCGCCGGCCACCGCATCCTCATCTTCTCGCAGTTCACGACCATGCTCGCCCATATCGCCGCGCGTCTCGACGCCATGAAGCTCGGCTATGCCTACCTCGACGGCTCGACCCCCGCCCTCGAACGCATGCGCCGCGTGCGCGACTTCAACGCGGGCACGGAACCGATCTTCCTCATCTCGCTGAAAGCGGGCGGCACGGGGCTGAACCTCACGGGCGCCGACATGGTCATCCACTACGACCCGTGGTGGAATCCCGCCGTCGAAGACCAGGCGACCGACCGCGCCTACCGCATCGGCCAGAAGAACAACGTGCAAGTGCTGAAATTCATCACGAAGAACACGATCGAGGAAAAGATCTACGAATTGCAGGAAAAGAAGAAAGCCCTGATCGACCAGATGATCCAGCCCGGCGAAAACTTCCTCTCGAAACTCTCGGAAGAAGAGATCACCGCCCTCTTCGAATGAAACGCGCCGCCCCGTCCGATCGCGGGAGCGCCAGACCCCCGGCAAAGGAGGCAGGAAAATGGAACGCACAATCCTCCACGTCGACATGGACGCCTTCTTCGCTGCCATCGAGCAGCGCGACCATCCCGAATATCGCGGGAAGCCCGTCATCGTCGGCGGGCTTTCCCCGCGCGGCGTCGTCTCGACCGCCTCCCTACGAAGCGCGCAAAAGCGGCGTGCGCTCGGCCATGCCCATGGAAACGGCGCGCCGCCGCTGTCCCGACGGCATCTTCCTCCAAGGCGATTACCCGCGCTACGCCGCCGCCTCCGCCGAAATCTTCGCCATCTTCTCCCGCTACTCGCCGCTCGTCGAGCCGCTTTCCATCGACGAAGCCTTCCTCGACATCACGGGCATGGAGCTTCTCGCGCCAAGCCCGCGCATCCTCGCGCAGAGACTCAAGGCGGAAATCCTCGAAAAAAACGCAGCTCGTCGCCTCCGTCGGCATCGCGCCGAACAAATTCCTCGCCAAGCTCGCGAGCGACCTCGAAAAACCCGACGGACTCGTCGAAATTCGCGCCGAAGAAGCCCTCTGCCGCCTGGCGCCGCTCCCTGTGCGCCGTCTCTGGGGCGTCGGCGAGCGCACGGAAGAGAAGCTCGCCGCCCTCGGCCTCAAGACGATCGGCGACGTGCAGCAGGCGGATGAAAAAGCTCGCCCGCGCCATCGGAGCGCGGGCGGCACACGTCCTGAAGGAACTCGCGGACGGACGCGACGAAAGGCGCGTCGAGCCTGACCGCGAAGCGAAATCCATCGGCAAGGAGCTCACCTTCGAACGCGACCTCGAAAGCGTCGAAGAAGCCGAGCGCGAACTTCTCGCCCTCGCCGAAAAAGTCGGCTGGCGGCTGCGCCTCGCCGGCGTCGCTGCACGCACGATCCAGCTCAAGCTGCGCCGCGCGGACTTCACCACCTTCACGCGCAGCCGCACCCTCTTCGAAGCCACCGCCCACGACGAGCCGATCTTCCAGACCGCGCGGGAGATGTTCCGCGAGCTGGGCGTCCGGCGCGGCATCCGCCTCCCTCGGCATCACGGGCGAAAAACTTCGAGCCGAGCGCCATGCCGTCGCTCTTTCGCGACGAAAAGAAAGAGCGCCTCTACGGCGCGATCGACGCACTGAAAAAGCGCTTCGGTGAAAACATCATCACCAAAGCGCCACTCGTCCCGAAGAATCCTGAAAAAGAGTGAAGTCGGTAAAGCATCCGACTGGAAAGGCTGCTTTACCGACCCCACACAAGGCGAAAAGAAACCACCAGCCATAAACATTCTAGCGATCTCTTTTCAAAGCAGATGTCCAAGATGTCGTTCGCTTTATATGTCTAAAACCTGCGACTCGCAGGTGGGCATCTTGAGCCTTGCTTCTGCTATTCGCTCGAAGGCGATCCAGCATCCACAAGCCTATCCTGATTCCCTTAGAAAACTGTAGGTTAGACATAATGAAAAGCTCACGTGCACCCCAGGCAACTTCTGCTTTGAACATATCATAGCATAACCTTTTTTTCCCTATGCAAGACTTGACAAGGGAATTTTTCTTTCATTTCGTATTCCGCATATGCTCGACCATGCGTCGGATGGACGAAATCGCATGAACGAAAGAAATATTCACCTCAGGATGCTCCCGGCGATACACACGGAAGATCTCGTCAGCGAATCCCCTGTCCGATGGACTCGATGTCCGTATAATGCAAATGCGCCCTGCCGAAACGGCAGGGCGCATTTGCATCCAGCAGCAGATCGTGCAGTCTCTTCTCACTCGATCGTGATCTTGTCGCCGACGTTGAGACGCGGCGGCAGGCTTCCCTTGACGATGAGCTGGCCGGGCATCGAGCCTTCGGCGTTGATGACGACCGTGCAGTGACCGTCCTTCCTCAAGTTCTCGTTGACCGCCTCTCCGACGGATACAACCTTGAACTTCCTCTTCGCACCCATCGTCAGCGTATCGCCCACCTGGATGTCCTCCGTCAGCTCCCCCGCCGTATGCTCGACGACCATCTCCGTAAGATTCGGGCGCACACCCTCATCGAGCAGGATGATGCTCGAGCTGTTCTCCAAAAAGTTCGGCGCAAGGCTGCCAATGTTCGTGATCGCGACATCATACTTCATGTCCAAGTCTCCTTCTCCCAGCAACGCGGTGACTTATCGTATTTCCAGTATATCACAAAACGAGGCGAATGACTAGGACGATTGCAGAAGCACTTCATTTCGGCTCTCGCTGCTCCCATCTCCCGCAGCAGCCCTTACAGCAAGCCGTGCAGCCTGCCAAGCTCCTGCACGCGCTCAAGGGAGAACTTCGACACCTGCGCGATCGTTTCCATCGGCAGCTTGCTCCGCAGCATCTCCAACACGACAGAAGTCTTCCCTCGGTCTTCTGCCTCCTTCGCCACGTCTTTTGCCATGTCTTTCGCCATTTCGTGCGCCATGTCCTTCGCCACGTCTTTTGCCATGTCTTTCGCCATTTCGTGCGCCATGTCCTTCGCCACGTCTTTTGCCATTTCGTGCGCCATATCTTTCGCTATATCCTTCACCATATCTTTCGCCATGTCTTTTGCCATGTCTTTTGCCATGTCTTTTGCAAAATCCTTTGCAAAAATCTCTTGCAATCGCCTCGACTGCTTCACACATACTGCTCGCTCCTTTCGCTGTTTCTTTGAGATACCTCACACGCTCCGCCAGCACGTCATAATACATGTCTTCCGCTCGCGTGCAGCGGAAATCATGCATGAGTCGGCCGAGCGGCGTAGCCTCGTCGCTAATCGAACTGTTCACATAGATGATATGCGATCCATCGTGAAAAACCTCGCAACTCTCCTCGATCATACGTCGGATCACATAGATCGGCCGTCCCTTGCCCAAGACATCGGTTTCCGTGATGAAGATCACATACGACTCCGGCAGGTCTGCATAATCCTCGCCTGCCGGCAGCGCATTCGCATCCATCAGGCTGCTGTTATATCTGGCGCGGCGCTCGGATGCGCCTTTGCCGCCTCGCTGGATCTCGACGTTGAATTCCTGCCCGTCCGCCCACGCATGGATATCGAGACGCACACTGCGACCGTGCAGGTTCTTCAGCGCGTCTTGCGCGACCACTTTCGTCGCTCTGATCTGGGGCTTGTCCAGGACGATCTGCAGCACCAGATCCACACAGGGCAGATTCTCTTGGAACGCCGCCGTCATGAAGTCGTCATCGAGCAGACGGAATCCAGCTAGGACGGTCAAGAACCTCTGCCGCAGTCGTTCCCTCACTTCGTCCCCTTGCGGGGTTTGTGATTTGAAACCTGCTACAACCGAATCATCGATTTGGGTCGGTACCAGCTGTTTCCGTCCCCTTGCGGGGTTTGTGATTTGAAACGAAAAGCATGGGCGGAGGTACGCCGACGAAAGAAAGTTTCCGTCCCCTTGCGGGGTTTGTGATTTGAAACCATCATATTTCTGCTAAACAACAAAGCCCGCCAAGCGTTTCCGTCCCCTTGCGGGGTTTGTGATTTGAAACTTGTCGAGCGCACAGATCAACGCGAGTCATCAGGCGCAGGTTTCCGTCCCCTTGCGGGGTTTGTGATTTGAAACGACCTCTACATCGACACGCTCGACGAGCAGGGGCACGTGTTTCCGTCCCCTTGCGGGGTTTGTGATTTGAAACGTGGTGATCTGATTGGTTAATGCAATGCTTCCCCATTTGTTTCCGTCCCCTTGCGGGGTTTGTGATTTGAAACTGAGCGACGAGACTACCGAAGCACTCCTCTACGGTCTCGTTTCCGTCCCCTTGCGGGGTTTGTGATTTGAAACAGCACAAGAGCCTCGCAGAATCACGGAACAGCTGGCGAAGTTTCCGTCCCCTTGCGGGGTTTGTGATTTGAAACTGTTCGCTGGACCGCCGGAGGCGGTCTCTTAGATCTTGTTTCCGTCCCCTTGCGGGGTTTGTGATTTGAAACGAAGACAGAACGCCCTATTCTATGCTACCTTGGCGCAGGGTTTCCGTCCCCTTGCGGGGTTTGTGATTTGAAACAGGCACGTATTATCAGCCTGCAAAATAGTTTCCTGAACAAGTTTCCGTCCCCTTGCGGGGTTTGTGATTTGAAACTCGACGATCCCGTCATCCTTTAGTTTTCCAAAATGACGCGTTTCCGTCCCCTTGCGGGGTTTGTGATTTGAAACGATGAGGAGTTAGCGCAATATGTTTCTCCTGCGAAGGATGTTTCCGTCCCCTTGCGGGGTTTGTGATTTGAAACCCTTTTCCTGTCCGCCCAGATTCCATGCGGGTTCAAGATGGCGTTTGCGGCGCGGATTTGTTTTTTGCCCTTTTCCAGCGTCGCCCGGTTGCGAAAATGCGCTTCAGGCCTTGCCATTGCTGGCGCGGCGGGGATTCCTTTCTCAGTATAGCACAAAAGCAGCGGACGCACAAGAGTCGCTTCCCTCTATGGTACGTGTCAAGATGTTCTCGGGGGAAGACGGCAGCCCTGAATGCGCTGCCATTCCCACCGAGAAAGATCTTGCACGAGAGCAGAGCGGATGCCGCTCACTGCTTGTTCTTGATGTAGTTGAGCTTGCCGCCCGCGCGGAGCATATCGATGTCGAGCGCCGAAAGCGCATGGTGCGCAGGGAAGCTCGTCCCCTTCGTGCAGTTCTCGACCCGGACAGGCACACCCTCTGCAAGCGCGGAGAA
Organism: uncultured Selenomonas sp.; assembly: GCA_916438625.1. Classification (GTDB taxonomy): domain Bacteria; phylum Bacillota; class Negativicutes; order Selenomonadales; family Selenomonadaceae; genus Selenomonas. Next base: position 56,903 of record CAKAFE010000001.1, read on the forward strand.
GTCGATGCGCAGCACGTCGCCTTCCGCGACCGTCTCGTAGTCCGCCGCCTCGTCGAAAAGCAGCGGCACGATACCGAAGTTCACGAGGTTCGCCGCGTGGATGCGCGCGAAGCTCTTGGCGATGACCGCCTTGATGCCGAGATACATCGGCGCGAGCGCCGCGTGCTCGCGGCTCGATCCCTCGCCGTAGTTCTCTCCCGCGACGATGATGCCGCCGCCTGCCTTCCGGCAATGCTCCTTGAAGCCCTCCTGCACGTCGCGGAAGACGAACTCGGAAATCTTCTCGATGTTCGAGCGGTACGGCAAGACCTTCGCGCCCGCCGGCATGATGTGATCCGTCGTGATGTTGTCGCCGACCTTGATGACGACTTCCTTTTCGACGACGGCGGCCAGCGGCGTGTTCTCGGGCAGCGGGCGGATGTTCGGCCCCTGCACGACCTCGACGCTTTCGGGATGCTCCTTTTCCGGTGCATAGATCATCGAGTCATCGACGAGGAACGCCTGCGGCTCTTCGGGCAGCTCGAAGACGGCTTCGCGCGGGTCGGCGATGACGCCCGCGATCGCGCTCGCCGCCGCCGTCTCGGGCGAGACGAGACAGACGTTCGCGGAGAGCGTGCCGCTCCTGCCCTTGAAGTTGCGGTTGAACGTGCGCAAGGACCAGGCGTCCGTCACAGGCGACTGTCCCATGCCGATGCAGGGGCCGCATGTGCATTCCAGGAGACGTGCGCCCGCCGCGAGGATCTTCTGGAGGCCGCCCGCTTCCACGACCATGGAGAGGACCTGGCGCGAGCCAGGCGAGAGGACGAGGGAGACGTTCGGCGCGACGCGCTTGCCGTCGAGGATGGAGGCGACCGTCATGATGTCGCGATACGACGAGTTCGTGCAGCTGCCGATGGCGACCTGGTCGATCGGCTGGCCTGCGACCTCGCGCACCGTCTTCACGACGTCGGGCATGTGCGGCAGCGCGATCAGCGGCTCCAGCGCGGCGAGGTCGATCACATAGCGCTCGTCGTAGACGGCGCCCTCGTCGGCAGAGAGCGCACGGTATACGTCTTCCCTGCCCTCGCGGCGCAGGAAGTCCCGCGTCACCTCATCGCTCGGGAAGATCGACGTCGTCGCGCCAAGCTCCGCGCCCATATTCGTGATGGTCGCGCGCTCGGGCACGGACAGCGTCTTCACGCCGTCCCCCGTATACTCGATAACCTTGCCGACGCCGCCCTTGACCGTGAGCAGGAGAGCACCTTCAAGATGACGTCCTTCGCGCTCACGCCCTTTCGGAGAGCGCCCGTCAGATGCACCTCGGCGACGCGCGGCATGTTCAGCATGAACGGCTCGCCCGCCATCGCGCACGCGACGTCGAGGCCGCCCGCGCCGATCGCGATCATGCCGATGCCGCCGCCCGTCGGCGTGTGCGAATCGCTGCCGAGGAGCGTCGCGCCGGGTCTCCCGAAGCGTTCGAGATGCACCTGGTGACAGATGCCGTTGCCGGGGCGCGAAAAGAATACGCCGTGCTTTTTCGCGACCGTCTGCAGATACTTGTGGTCGTCGGCGTTCTCGAAACCGCTCTGCAAGGTGTTGTGATCGACATAGCTGACGGAAAGATCCGTCTTGACCTGATCGACGCCCATCGCCTCCAGCTGCAGGTACGCCATCGTGCCCGTCGCGTCCTGCGTCAGCGTCTGGTCGATGCGTATGCCGATCGGCGCGCCCTTCGTCATCTCGCCCACGACGAGATGCTCCTTCAAGATCTTCTCCGTCAACGTCAACGCTTTTGCCGTCATAAAGACACTCCCTTTGCCTGAAGGCTCGCCGCGAGGTGCGCCGTGCGCAGACCCCGGCCGAGCCGCCGTATTGCTTCATCGAACGAAGGCTCGTGCAGCCTTCCCTCCGTTAAGGTATCACAAAAGCCGTCTCATCGTCAACACTTCTATGCAAATTTTATTATAGGAGCAATACCCTATTTTTATATATTTTATCTCTGTGCTATAATGCACCTATGTTTTTGCAGGAAGAACATTCCCGCACGACATGCAAGGGGTAAGATGTTCATTTGAAAGGGGCTATTGCCATGGACAAGGCAATTCATCTCGCACAATTTTACGGCAAGTCGCAGAACTACACGAAGATCGACAAGGATCTCTTCAAGAAATACAACGTCAAGCGCGGTCTTCGAAACGAGGACAAGACGGGCGTCCTCATCGGCCTGACGCGCGTCGCCGACGTCGTCGGCTACAAGGTCGACGCCGACGGGCACAAGATCGACGCCGACGGCGAGCTGTACTATCGCGGCGTCAACGTCATGGATCTCGTCGACTCTGCCGACCGCACTTCCTACCTCTATGAAGAAGCGTGCTTCCTGCTGCTCTTCGGCTACCTGCCGTCGGAAGACGACCTTCGCCGCTACTGTCAGAGCCTCAAGGAAGGCTACGATCTGCCCGAAGGCTTCCCGGAGACGCACCTCCTGCACCATCCGGGCAAGAACCTCATGAACCAGCTGCAGCAGTCGATCCTCGCGCTCTACAACTATGACCCCGATCCCGATGCGACCGACGTCTACCGGACGCTCATCAAGGGCGTGAACCTCATGGCGAAGCTCCCTTCGATCGCCTGCTACACCTACAACGCCAAGACGCACTACTTCGGGCGCGAGAGCCTCGTGCTGCACTACCCGCAGCAGGGCTTCTCGACCGCCGAGAACATCCTTTCCATGCTGCGCCTCGACGGCAAGTTCACGCCGGAGGAAGCCCGCCTGCTCGACCTCCTGCTTCTCCCTGCACGCCGACCACGGCGGCGGCACGAACTCCACGTTCACGAACGTCGTCGTCTCCTCGACCGACACCGACCTCTACTCGACGATCGCCAGCTCCATCGGCTCTTTGAAAGGCCCGCGCCACGGCGGCGCCAACGTGCGCGTCGCCAACATGATGGACAAGGTCATCGACGCCATCGGCGTGGACGCTGGCGACAGCGCCATCGAGCGCGTCATCGAACGCTTGATGAACAAGGAGCTGGACAACCCCTCGGGGCTGGTCTACGGCATCGGCCACGCCGTCTACACGCTTTCCGACCCGCGCGCCGAGGTCATCCGCGACCACATCGGCAAGCTCGCCGCGAAGAAGGGGCTCGAACGGAAGTTCAACTTCTTCGTGCGCTTCGAAGAGGTCGCCAAGCGCTATCTGGGCGAGAAGAAGGGCGTGAGCATGTCGAGCAACATCGACTTCTACAGCGGCTTCGCCTATGAGATCCTCGGCATCCCGCGCGACCTCTTCACGCCACTCTTCGTGCTCTCGCGCACGGTCGGCTGGATCGCGCACAACATCGAGCACAAGCTCTACGACAACCGCATCGTGCGCCCCGCCGCCAAGTACGTCGGCACGATGGAAGACTATGTGCCAAGGGAGGAACGCTAAATGAGCCGCAAGACAATCACCGTGTTCAAGGGCGACGGCATCGGCCCCGAGATCACCGACGCCGTCCTCGAGATTCTCGAAAAAGCAGGAGCGAACCTCGCCTATGAGGTGTTCAACGTCGGCGAAGCCGAGTACGAGCGCAACGGCGCACTGATCCCCGACGCCGGCCTCGCCTCCTTCGAAAAGACGCACGTCCTCTTGAAGTCCCCCATCACGACGCCCATCGGCAAGGGCTTCCGCTCGCTCAACGTCACGCTGCGCACGAAGTACGACCTCTATGCGAACATCCGCCCCGCGAAGTCGAACGACGCCGTCAAGACGCCCTTCCCGCAGGTCGACCTCATCACCTTTCGTGAAAACACGGAAGACCTCTATGTCGGCGTCGAGGAGGAGATCGACGCGAACACCGTCCACGCCACGAAGATCATCACGCGCGAAAAGAGCGAACGCATCTCTCGCGCTGCCTTCCGCTACGCCGTCGCGCACGGGCGCAGGAAGGTCACCTGCGTCCACAAGGCGAACATCATGAAGCTCTCCGACGGCCTCTTCCGCTCCGTCTTCTACGAAGTCGCCAAGGAGTTTCCTGCCATCGAAGCCGACGACAAGATGGTCGACGCCGCCTGCATGATGCTCGTCATGCACCCCGAGATCTTCGACATCATGGTCATGCCAAACCTCTACGGCGACATCGTGTCCGACCTCACGAGCGGCCCTCATCGGCGGCCTCGGACTTTTGCCGTCGAGCAACATCGGCGAGCGCATGGCGATGTTCGAAGCCGTCCACGGCAGTGCGCCCGACATCGCGGGCAAGAACATCGCGAACCCCACGGCCTTCCTCTGGTCCGCCTGCATGATGCTCGAACATATCGGCGAGAACGAGACGGCAGGGAAGATCCGCCGCGCCGTCGACGCGACCCTCAAGGACGCCGCCCACCTGACCCCCGACCTCGGCGGCACAGCGACGACACAGGAATATACGAAAGCGATCATCGAGAAACTCTAAAGAGAAAAAAATGCCGCGGCCACTCCGAGGAGTGATCGCGGCATTTTTTTCGCCTTGCCCTATGCTCAATGCGCTGCCTTGCGGCAGGCGGGGCACATGCCGTAGAAGTACAGCTGCTTGCCCGAGACGGCATAGCCCGTCTCGCTCTCCACCTGCTCGACGAGATCGCCCGCATCCGCCTGGTAGACGTCGTCCACACGGCCGCAGCTCACACAGCAGATATGCGGATGGCTCGTCGTATTCGCGTCGTAGCGGAAACTCTCCTCGCCGACGTTCAGGACCTGCACCAGACCGACCTTGCTCAGGATGTCGAGCGTCTTGTAAACCGTCGCGAGACTCATCGTCGGATACGTCGGCTGCAATTCGCTGTAGATCATATCCGCCGTCGGGTGCGCCGTCGTATGGCAGAGCACGTCGTAAACGGCAAGTCTCTGCGGCGTCACCTTGAAACCCTTCTCGCGCAGAAGCGTCGTCACTTCCCTGCATCACCATCATGATTCCCTCCTTGCACACAGGCACATCCGGCGCGAACGAAGAAGCCGCCCGCGGAAAAGCCTTTCTTTGTACGATGAAACGTTTGCTTTCCAAGTCTCGGATTCTCTTAACAATCAATCCTCGTTAAAAAGCAATCTCACTAAGTTGATTTTAGCGCAAGAGACTGTTTTTGTCAATCCTTTCCCGCCTTCATAAGAACGATGCGGCTGCCGGACGACGACCCTGCACCGCCGCCCGGCGCCTATGTGAAAAGCGCAGCCGCTTATCGATATTCGCGAAACCTCGTGAAGACGAAGCGGCTGATCTTCTGCATCGAGCCGTCTTCGGCCTGCTCCTCGTTCACTTCCCTGCGGCTCGTCGCCGCAAGGACGGTCACGCCCGCCGCAAGCAGGAGGTTCACGAGATGATGGACGTAGGTGAACTCGCCCTGGCACAATACGGCGCGGGGCTCCTTCGCCAAGATCTTCGCGGCGTTCTCCTCGGCAAGACGCGCGACGCGCTCCTCATCCCAATCCGCCCCGATGTCGGGAAACGGCAGGTCCTCGATCGAGCCCCAAGCGCGTGCCGCCTCCGCCTGCGTCGCCGACCACTTTGCCGAAGCGTGGTTCGTATGGTTGATGAACATGGCTCTCCTCCTGCAATCCTGAATATTTCGCTCCAAGCGGCAATCTCCGCAGCCCGTTGACCCTCGGATTATACTGATCCATCCGCCCCGGCAAGGACTTGGGCGCTTCAAGCATCGCACGATCTTCCGTGCGCCCTCGCCCCACTTGCGGCAGGTGCAAAAAAGACCGTGCATGAGTCCAGCCGCTCACGCACAGTCTTTCTGCCCCGCCCGCTATGGGCATGTCTGCGGGCGCTTCGGTTCAATGCACCGTATCCTTCTTGTCCATCACTTGCACCATCTTCAGCGAATTGCGGCGCGGTGCGAGGTCGGCGGCCATCGCCGCCATTTCCAGAGCTTCCAGCCGCGCATTGATGTACGCCGTGCTGCGGCGCATCTCCCTGACGTCGCGCGGCGCGTCTCCTGCGTCTCCTTCTCCAGCTCGGAGATCTGGTCGCTCGCCGCCGCATAGTACTTGTTGAACGCCGCGAACCGCGCATCAAGCTCGGCGAAGCGGCGGTCGATCGCCGCGAAATGCGCATCGAACTCCGCCAGCTTCTTGTCGATCGTCTCCAGCTTCGCTTCGTCGCTCGCCAGACGCCTGCTCACATGACGAACATCCTCGTTCATCGAGCTCATATCGCTTTGCACCTGATCGCGCAAGGTTTTGCTCACTTCCATTGCGTACCTCCACTGCTTTACTCCGCTACCATTATACCACGACTTTCCTCCCTAGTCTATACCACTTTAGGGACAGAGGAAAAAAATCGCCGCTTTCTCGAGAACCAGCAAAAAGGCGACGGTCTTTCAGTGGAACAGCAGCATGACCAGGCCGCCGATGGTCGGCATTCCCACGATGGCCGCCTTCAGCAGCGGACGCGGCGCGAGGTGCGTGCATTTTGCTCCGACGAAAGCCCCGAGCATTAGGCCGAAAAGCGTCTGGATGAAGATGTCGAGATCGAGGCGTCCGTTCAGCATGTAGCCGAGGCCGCCCGCCGCCGAGATCGGCAGGATGACCATCATGCAGGTGCCGATCGACTGCAAGAGCGGCACGCCGAAGACGCAGAGCAGGGTGAGCTGGATGAACGCCGCCGCCCCGATGCCGAACGCGCCCGACAAGAAGCCGTTGACGAAGCCGAGCGAAAGCCCGTAGACGACGAGCCGTTTTCCTGCGAGAAGCTCGCCGCGCACATGGAAGCAGCGGTCGAGGAACTCGGCGCGATAGACCTTCATGTAGAGCGTGAAGGCGGACAAGAGCAGCATCAGCGCCGTCAGGAAGCCCAGCTCCTTCGACGGCAGCACGTCCGACACCTCCGCGCCGAGGAGCGCGCCGAGGATGCCGCCCGCGCCGAGCACCGCGCCCGTCTTCATGACGACCTCGCCCTCGCGGAAGTGGCTGACGGCGCCCGAGAGCATCGTGAAGACCATCGACGCGAGCGCGACGCCGAGCGCCGTGTGGATCGGCACGCCGAAGCCGACGGTCAAAAGCGTGATGACGACCCCTGCGCCGCCTGCGCCGACGAAGCCGATGAGCGCACCCAAAAAGCAGCATCGAGAAGAAAATCATAAATCTTCCTCCACATCTTCTGTCAGCGGGTGCTGCCCGAGCATCGTCGTCAGCGTCTCGCGCGTGAAACGGTAGGCGGGCGAGGAGAAGTCCTGCCCCGCGTCGTAATGGTTCGACGGTGCGCGGAGGATTCCTGCGACAGTGTCATAGATCATGTCGTTCGTGAAGCACCGCTGCTCGTGGCTCTTGAGCGCCGCCGCGACCTCAGGCTCTGCCGCCCGGTAGGCAGGCGATAGATAGACGAACATCGGGATGCGCACCATGTGGAAGTTGAAGACGTCAGGGTTGTGCGAGATCTCCAGATCCTCGCCATGGTCGGAGAAGTAGACCATCGCCTGCAAGTTCAGATGATCGCGCGCATACTCGAAGATGCGCCGCAGGTTGTCGTCCGTGTAGAGGATGCTGTTCGCATACGATTCGGCGTTCGTGCCCGCGCCGCCCGCCGCATTGACCCAGCGGTTGAAGGAGGACGGATAGCGGTTGTTGTAGTAGATGTGGCTGCCCATGATGTGCAGCACGATGAAGTTGTTCTTCGTCCCGTCGATCTCGGTCAGATACGCAAGGAGATTCTCATCGTACTTCTCCGTGAAGAGGTACGAGTCATCGACCCATTCGGCGCGGTCCGCCGTCTTCGCGACGAGCGTGATCGCGCTGTCGTACTGCCCGTAGCGCCCCTGGTTGCTGAACCAATACGTCTCGTAGCCCGCCTTCTTCGCCACGTCGATGAGCGACGTCGAGTTGTAGAACTCCTTGTCGTTGTACTGGCTCTGTTCCGTCAGAGCGCGCTGCAGCACGGGCACCGTCTGCGACCAGCAGGAATACGCATGGCGGAAGACGACGAAATCGGGATCTTCCATGCGCGCCGCGAGCCACGGCGTATCGTCGTAAGGGAAGCTCGGCGTATACGCCTTCATGAAGGTGCGCGACGCCGACTCGCCGATGACGACGATCACCGTGCCCGGCGCCTTGGCGGCAAGCGCGTCCTCGGGCGCGTCGAGCCTAAGGTCGGCGAATCGCTCGTCGTGGTACGCGCTGTACTCCTGCGTCTGGGCGACGTACTCGGAAACCTCCTTCCAGCTCAGGGCGATCGACGTCTCGGGCAGCACGAAGAACGGAAGCCAGACGCCGAGCACGCAAGAAAGCAGCGCGAGCGCCGCTTTCTTGCCCGCCGTCAGCGGATTCGCCGCCAGATGACGCGCCCGGCGCATGTTCAAGCGAAAAGAGCCACAGGAAGATGGCGAGGGCGAGGACGATGGCGATCAATGCGGGGATGCCGAGCATCGCCTCCAGGAAGTCCACGCTCTCGTCGGGATTCGTCAGATAGAGCGCCATGAGCGTCGCGGGCGTCAGGCAGTGCTGGTAGATGGAGAAGTAAACGATCTGCACGATCGGGACCGCAAGGCATACGAAGTCGAGCGCGGCGAAAGAAGCCGCCAGGAAGCGTCGGCACCGCCCGAGGGAAAACGCCAGCGACTGCAGGGAGGCGAGCAGGAGGAACAGCCCCGTGCCGCAGAGGAAATCGAGCAGGATGAGCGAGACGTACCATGGCGTATCGTATGACCACGAGTAGAGCAGCGGAAACGTCGCGCACCACACCACGCCCGCGAAAAGATGCGAGGCATGGTTCAGGGAGAAGAGCCGCACGCGAGCGCCGTACTGGAAAAGCACGAGCGCGCCGATCACAGGCAGGAGCCACGACAGGTAATTCGACGGCGTCATATCCTCGCCGATGTTGATGTAGAAAGAAACAAGCGCAAAATAAAAAACGAAAGCCGCCGCGACATAGCGCACGCCCTCGTTCTTCTCCGCTATGGAAAACCGCATGAAACACCGCATCCTTTGTCTATGGTGTAATTGGGGGAAAGAGCTGCCGCACTGCATTCTCGAAGGTCGAAACAGACTCCTCCACGTTTCTCTAAGTATAGGGAAAGTCCTCGCTTTCGTCAAGGAGATTTTGCATACGAGCGCCGCAAAACTGCACGGCCAAAAGCGTCACTTCACGACTTCCACGCGGTCGATCTTCGTGCCGTCGGGCAGGAAGCATTCCACCGCCAGGCTCGACTCCTTCGCTTCCAGCACGAGATAGTTGTCCGTCTCCGGCTGCGGCGCAACCGTCTGGTCAAGCGCATGGTCGACCCAGAGATTCGGATAGCGCACATCGCCCGCCACGCCCGTCAATATGTAGACGGGTCCCCTTCGCCGCACGGCGAAACGCTCGGATGCACCCGCGATTGCGGTAGGTGTGCAGGTGCGCCGTGAAGACGAGATCGATGCCGAGCATGTCGAAGACAGGCATGAACGCTTCCCCGATGTCGGAAATGCCCTCCGTTCGTTCGGGACGACCGTGGATGCGGTACTGCAGCACATCCTTGTGCAGGAGCGCAACCTTCCAATTCTTGCGGCTCTTCTCCATATCCTCGGCAAGCCAGGCGAGCTGCTCTTCCAAAAAGCACCCGCTTGAACGAGCGCGTCTCGTCCAGCTGCGTGTTCAGCACGGCGAAGTGGCACGACCCGTAATCGAACGAATAATAATAACGCAAAAACGTCTCGCTGCCGTTGCTCGGCACAGCGAACTCCTGCAGATACGCCTCGGGCAGACGCACCTGCCAGTTCCGGTCGTATGTCTCATGATTGCCCATGACGGGCGCGAACGGAATCCGCTCGATCATGGGCGCGGCCGCTGAAAGCCATGCATCCCACTGCGTATGATCTTCGCCGTTATCGACGAGGTCGCCCATATTCACGAAGAAGCCCGCGTCCGGATTGCGCTGCCATGCCCCCTGCGCGACGTCTCGCCAGACCGCATAATCGCTCGACTGCGAATCGGGGAAGATCAAGGCCTTGAACCCCGCCTGCGCGGGCGCGGCGAGAAGGGGACGCCAATCGCTCGCCTCCTCGCCGTTCACCAGGCGGTACTCGTAGCGCCGCCCGGCGAAAGCCCCTCGATGTCCGCCACATGCAGCACCGACGCGCGTCCGTCGTCCGTGAAATCTCGTTCGTCGCCACCGCGCGCTGCACCGAAGACTCCCCCTCCTCACGCCACTCTACCGCCGCTGCGCTCTGCACCGACCACGACTGCCACATGATCGTGCGCGAAACCGAAGGGTCGCTCGTGATGATCTGACGGACGAACAACGCCTCGATCCGTCCAGAATCCCGGAACCTTCCGAGCCGCTTTGCCGCCCGATCAAGCAGCCCGAACCGCTGCACCAAAAATCCCCCGCCCGCCAAGACCGCCGCACCGCTCGCCAGCTTGAGGAAGGTGCGGCGGCTGAACTTCTGTTCGTCCCTCATGATCCGCTCCTTGAAAAGTCGATCGCTCTGTCTCTCACACGCCTATTATACTCATACGAGAGAAATCTTTCTTCCAGATTCGCGAGCATTGTCAAGCGCACAAGACAAGGCGAAGCACGATACGATGGACATGCGGCGCATCCTCCATGCCCGCGATCGTCTTCTGCCGCGATCCATGCCGGCGACGCCCTGCTTCACATCGTGCGCATCCCGCGTCCGAAAGAAACGCGAACAGCAAAGCCGGCGCACATGAAGTCTCTGTCCAGCCTCGCTGTCTCCTCATCCACATCCCACACTACTCGGCAGGCGCGTCCTGCAGCGCCAGAATCTCCGCACGTGTCAAGCCGCTCGATTTCTCGATCACATCGATGGGGACGTTCAGCGCGAGCAGAGAGCGCGTCATATCAAGCATCCTGCGCCGTCCTTCAAGACGCCCCTCAACGCGCCCCTCAATGCGCCCCTCAAGACGCCCCTCAATGCGCCCCTCCATGCGCCCCTCTTCCAATTTCTTCTCCCCGAATTTCTCCATAAGTTCACACATGGTGTTCACTCCTTTCACTTCTGCCTTGAAATAATCGGCACGTTCGGCCAGCTCTTTGTAATTCATCTGCTCCGGATCCTCGCAGAAGAAATCCTGCATCAAACGCCCGAGCGGCGTATCGTCGCGATTCGCACCGTTGACGTAGAGGATATGCGCTCCATCATCAAACGGACGCTGAAGCTCCTGGACGACCCGCTCCACATGGTAGAGAGGAAATCCTGCGCCATAGATGTCGTTCTCCGTAATGAAGATCACCCATGTCTCGGGAAGCGCGGAAAACTCCGCCCCCTTCGCCAACTCCCGCGAATCCATCATGCTGCTGTTGTAGCGTGCCCGACGCGGGATTGCGCCTTCATTGGCACGCTGAATCTCGCAGTCGTAGAGCTTCCCCTCGCTGTCTTCCGCCAGTACGTCAAAGCGAACGCCCCGACCATAGAGATTGTCCGCGCTCTGCTGCGTGACGACGTGTCTGACGACGAGATCGTCCCGCCCGAAAAAGATGCGCAGCAAGAGCTGCATCCCTTCGATATAGTTGTCGAAACAGACATTGAAAAACGTATCGTCAATCAAGCGGATCTTTCGAATCAACGCACGATATTCCGCCGGAACGTCCTTTTCGATCATCCTCACCGCGCCTATGCCCTCCTCATCCACGCCCCACACTACTCGGCAGGCGCGTCCTGCAGCGCCAGAATCTCCGCACGTGTCAAGCCGCTCGATTTCTCGATCACATCGATGGGGACGTTCAGCGCGAGCAGAGAGCGCGTCATATCAAGCATCCTGCGCTGTCCTTCAAGACGCCCCTCAATGCGCCCCTCAATGCGCCCCTCAATGCGCCCCTCTTCCAATTTCTTCTCCCCGAATTTCTCCATAAGTTCGCACATGGTGTTCACTCCTTTCACTTCTGCCTTGAAGTAATCGGCACGTTCAGCCAGCTCTTTGTAATTCATCTGCTCCGGATCCTCGCAGAAGAAATCCTGCATCAAGCGCCCGAGCGGCGTATCGTCGCGATTCGCACCGTTGACGTAGAGGATATGCGCTCCATCATCAAACGGACGCTGAAGCTCCTGGACGACCCGCTCCACATGGTAGAGAGGAAATCCTGCGCCATAGATGTCGTTCTCCGTGATGAAGATCACCCATGTCTCGGGAAGCGCGGAAAACTCCGCCCCTTTCGCCAACTCCCGCGAATCCATCATGCTGCTGTTGTAGCGTGCCCGACGCGGGATTGCGCCTTCATTGGCACGCTGAACCTCGCAGTCGTAGAGCTTCCCTCGCTGTCTTCCGCCAGTACGTCAAAGCGAACGCCCCGACCATAGAGATTGTCCGCGCTCTGCTGCGTGACGACGTGTCTGACGACGAGATCGTCCCGCCCGAAAAAGATGCGCAGCAAGAGCTGCATCCCTTCGATATAGTTGTCGAAACAGACATTGAAAAACGTATCGTCGATCAAGCGGATCTTTCGAATCAACGCACGATATTCCGCCGGAACATCCTTTTCGATCATCCTCACCGCGCCTATGCCCTCCTCATCCACGCCCCACACTACTCGGCAGGCGCGTCCTGCAGCGCCAGAATCTCCGCACGTGTCAAGCCGCTCGATTTCTCGATCACATCGATGGGGACGTTCAGCGCAAGCAGAGAGCGCGTCATATCAAGCATCCTGCGCTGTCCTTCAAGACGCCCCTCAATGCGCCCCTCTTCCAATTTCTTCTCCCCGAATTTCTCCATAAGTTCGCACATGGTGTTCACTCCTTTCACTTCTGCCTTGAAGTAATCGGCACGTTCAGCCAGCTCTTTGTAATTCATCTGCTCCGGATCCTCGCAGAAGAAATCCTGCATCAAGCGCCCGAGCGGCGTATCGTCGCGATTCGCACCGTTGACGTAGAGGATATGCGCTCCATCATCAAACGGACGCTGAAGCTCCTGGACGACCCGCTCCACATGGTAGAGAGGAAATCCTGCGCCATAGATGTCGTTCTCCGTGATGAAGATCACCCATGTCTCGGGAAGCGCGGAAAACTCCGCCCCTTTCGCCAACTCCCGCGAATCCATCATGCTGCTGTTGTAGCGTGCCCGACGCGGGATTGCGCCTTCATTGGCACGCTGAACCTCGCAGTCGTAGAGCTTCCCCTCGCTGTCTTCCGCCAGTACGTCAAAGCGAACGCCCCGACCATAGAGATTGTCCGCGCTCTGCTGCGTGACGACGTGTCTGACGACGAGATCGTCCCGCCCGAAAAAGATGCGCAGCAAGAGCTGCATCCCTTCGATATAGTTGTCGAAACAGACATTGAAACGTATCGTCAATCAAGCGGATCTTTCGAATCAACGCACGATATTCCGCTGGAACGTCCTTTTCGATCATCCTCACCGCGCCTATGCCCTCCTCATCCACTGCTATACATTCATAGTATGCCCTGCGGGGGGGGGATTGTCAAGCGCACAAGACAAGGCGAAGCGCGATACGATGACATGCAGCGCATTCTCCATGCCCGCGATCGTCTTCTGACGTGATCCATGCCGGCGCCGTCCTGCTTCACATCGCGCGCATCCCGCGTCCGAAAGAAACGCGAACAGCGAGGCCGGCGCACATAAAGTCTGCGTCCAGCCTCGCTGTCTCCCTGCCCGATCCTCCACGATGATGCCAGTCCTTCAAGATCCTGTGTCCCCAGGCCTTGCAGCGGCCTCACGCCTTTTCCTGATCTCCCTCAAATCTCGCAAGGAACGTGACCAGCAACGGACAAAGGATCGATGTCACGATGATGGCAGCGGAAACCTGCGCCGTGGCAATATCGCTCAACTGCGTCGTGATGACGCCGGCAGCAGCAAGCGCCGCAGGCGTAGCTGCCGCATTTCCCGCCGTCGTTCCGATCGCCGCTCCAATCGCCGGTCGATCAATGCGGAGCAATTTATAGACGAGATATCCTGCCAGACCGGTAATCAATGTGCAAAGAATGCCCATGACGATTCCCGGAAGACCCGCTACGACGAAAGAAGCCAAGGTCAGATTCGCGCCTAAAGGAAATGCAAAAAACGGAATCAGCATCGAAGCGCCCGGCTTGCAGAATTCCTTGATATCCGCATCGAGATTGCCCAAGATAATGCCCGCCAAAATCGGTATCAAGCAACCGATCAAAGTGTTGACCGGCACCACATAGCCTGCCGCACCCAACGCCAACATGGTGAAGAACGGTCCGTCATTCAGCGCCAAGATGGATACGCCGCCCACATCTGTCGCATCGCCGTACTCCCCGGCCAACGCCGCATAAAGGCCGCCATTGGAATTGGCAAATGCCGCGATGACAGCAATCGATGTCACTCCCATGAATCCGGCCTCTCCAAAGACACGTCCGACAAAGAGTCCGCAGGCAATGCCGACAAGCACTTTCACCGCTGTCAGCACGCATCCCTTGTAAACGGTAGTGCCCGCCTCCTTCAAGCTTATCGTCGTCCCATTGCAAAAGAGGAACACGGCCAGGATTGGCATCGCACCAGTCTTCCACAAATGCGTGGTGAATGTCCCTTTGAAATAATCAAAGAATTCCGGCCAGATCGTATTCATCAATACGCCTAAAAATCAAAGGGATGATCATCATCCCTCCAGGGACTTTTTTCACGGACTGCATGATCTTCATCGTTCCGCCCTCCATTCGATAGATAAACCATACGCACATCCACCCCTCAAGGATCTTGTGCCGCGACTTCAGGTCATTTCCCTAGTCTTTCCATTCTTTCAACTTCCGTAAAGCGTACAGGAGATCTCCATCGCTGCCAAAAGCTCCTGCCTTCGTGACTGCAGACATACCATCATATTCCCCGCCCAAGATCCGCATCTTGGGAATGCCGATGGCTATCTCCTCCTGGATGGACGAACCCCGCGCACCAATCCGCTGCAAGAATCCCATAGCCGTATCGCCGCCAGTCAGAAAGATTCCCGCGATCTCATTCTTTTCCAGCACAGCTGCACCGATCTCACCCAAAAGATTCTGCACATATGTGCCGATCTCCGGAAGCCCCATCCCACACTTCTTTCCCGCTTGCACCGATCGTTCGATTTCCGTGCGATCATACGAAGCACTGCTGAGCAAGATGACATCCCCCCCACGGTGCAGGCTCTCGCTGCAAGCCTCCACATACGTCTCTTTTTTCGCATCACCATGCAGAAACTCCGGCACAGGCACCGAAACGAGATGAATCCCCGCCTGCTGTGCCGTATGGATCTGGCGTCTCGTCACATCACTCACACTGCCGCAAATCGCAAACGCCGGACGCACCTGACGCAGCGTGCGGAGCAGCATATCCGCAATAGCCGCCGACCCCACCCAGAGAACCCTCTTTCCTGACGCCATGGCTGTACGCACTACGCCTTGCATATCGTCATTCGTCTCAGAATCGAAGCAGCAGATCCTTGCCTCACCCAAATGCAGCGAACCGCGTATCTCGGATAGACCGTATTGCCTCACGTCTTCCTCGAAAGCCGCCCGCAGGATCTGCTCCAAGCGATCTTCAAGAACGGGATTTTTCGGATCGCAGCCGATCTCCGTCTCCGATATCCGGACACCATGCAGCTGATGGACTCCCCGCACCGTCGTCCGCCCCAGATCAGGAAACGCCGGAGCGAAAACGATGAGCTCACTTTGATACACTGCATCCAATGCCGCGATCTCCTCTGCTACATTGCCGCGGAGGGTGGAATCGACTTTTTTTATCACAAAGGAAAATTCAGACAGTTCTACGCCTTCCAACATCCTTTTCACCTTGCGGCCCGCCGCTCCCGCCATAAGCGCCCGGCTTTCTGTGTCGAGCACCAAGGAAATATCGCCAGGGCTCTGTTTTCCATCGAGCAAGACCTCGACCGGAATCCCATAGCGTTTCAGCTGCACGCCCGTATCATTGGCTCCCGTGAAATCATCCGCCACAATCAAGAACCGCTTCTCCATCGTTCTCACCTCTTCTGTCCCTGCGCCATCCGCACAGCATAATCAATGGCATTGAGCAGACTGAGTTCATTCGCCTGACCACTGCCCACTTGATCGAACGCCGTTCCATGGTCGACCGACGTGCGAATGATCGGCAGTCCCAGCGTAATGTTCACACCCGCCACAGCCTGCCACTTCCGGTGTACCGCATCATAGACGAAACCTTTCACCTTGACGGGGATATGCCCTTGATCATGATACATCGTCACCACGATGTCATACCAACCACCGATCGCCTTGGAAAACACCGTATCAGGAGGAACGGGTCCATCCACTGTCATTCCTTCCTCCCGTGCCTCAGCAATCGCCGGAATGATCTCATCGATCTCCTCGCGGCCAAAAAGCCCGTTTTCACCGCTGTGCGGATTCAATCCCGCCACACCGATACGCGGCTCCGCAATACCCGGGCGACGACAGGCATCATGCGCGATGCGTATGACCTCCAGCACGCGCGTCTTCTTCACTCGCTCGCACGCTTCACGCAAAGAAACATGCGTCGATACATGGACAACACGCAGAGTTTCATGCGCCAGCATCATCGTATAATGCCTAGTTCCTGTATACTCCGCATAGATTTCCGTATGTCCCGAGTAATGATGCCCAGCCAGATGAATAGCCTCCTTGCTCAGCGCATTCGTCACTGTCGCATCCACAATTCTCCGTTCAGCCAAATCGATCGCCATGATGACATATTGGAACGCCGCTTCTCCCGCCAGAGCCGAAACCTTTCCATACATCAGCTGGTCAGCATTAACCAGGCCGAGATCCAGCACATCTATCGTGCCAGGAACAAACCTGGCTTCATCTATCGACTTGACCATATGTATCTTGCTGTCGTCCATCCCCAGTATTCTCGCGGCCCGCTCCATGACGCAGGCATCGCCAATGATGATCGGTTTAGCTCTGTCGTACAGATCCTCATGGCACAACGCCTTGACCGAGATCTCCGGCCCTATGCTGGCTGGATCCCCCATCGTAATTCCAATGATCGGCTTCACACGTGCCTCCTCCTTTCCCAATGCCCGACACCTTCATCCCTGTCCATGCATCGCCAACCGCACGGCAGAGAGATCATAGCGAACCTGATTCCAAGGCAATCGCGCGAAAGAAGCACGGATGGATCCAACCTGCCGCCTCGGAGTCTCTCTTTGTTTCGCCTGATCCGCATGATCCTACAAGAACACTATAACAGTCTCCTCGATTTTCGTCGTTGAAAAATTCCCACTTTTTCGTTCACTATTGCAACATATCAATATTTCTTTATATAATATCCTTATATCATCAATATTGTTCTTTTTTGAAACAGACGGGGGATGTATATGCGCAAAACCAGAATCCTAGGCATCGCGCCTTATGCCGGCTTGAAAAAAACATGATGGATGTGCTCGCCCTCCAGCGAAAAGACATTGAAATGACGACGTATCTGGCAGATCTCGACGCTGCCGATACGCTGCTATCCAGACTCGAGATAGAAAACTACGACGTCATACTGTCACGGGGCGGCACTGCGCTCCTATTGAAGCGGATCGCCCCCATTCCCGTATTCGATATGAAGATTTCCTACTATGACATTCTCAATACAATCAACCTGGCCCTGCGGCATGAATGTCAAACTGGGCATCGTCGCCTATCCCAGCATCGCAGGATTGACCAAGCAGCTCTGCGACATATTGAAATACGATATAGAAATCTTCGTGACACACAGCTGGAACGACACCATTCACGGAATCGATCAAATGTGCACGCATGGCGTCAAGCTCATCATCGGCGACATGAGCGCCTGCCGGTATTCCCGCGAGCACGGAGTCTCCAACATGCTCATCACTTCCGGCAGCGAAACCATACGCAACGGCCTGGAGCAAATCTCAGAATTCGCTCGCTACTACCTCAATACCCACGCAGAAAATCGCCTCCTCCGTGCCAGTCTGAGATCACGCGGCGAGAGCGTCCTGCTCTTCGACGAAAACCATGCCTTGCTCAACTCTGCAGAAGATCAGCCCGACCTTCCCGTTCGCTCCGAAGCAGTGCGCCTTCTCCGCCGACTCCGGCATCAGAATCAGATCGCTGTCGAGAAACGTCACCGGAATCGCACATGGCACATCTCCGGTCAGAAATTCCATGTTTCAGGGCAAACATATTTCTGTTTCCACATCGCACCCAGCCGCCACTCATGCTTTCTTACCGGCAGCATCCAACGCCTCGACAATCAGGAAAGCACGTCCAAGCTCTTCACTTACTTATTCGAAAGCAATGCCTATCGAAAAATCCGTTCAAGCATCAACGACAACAAGAATAATCATCGCCCATTCTTCCTCGAAGGCGCTTCTGGTACGGGAAAAGACCGACTAGCGCAAGTCATCCACTCGCATCATGCACCGAACACCTCTCCTATGTTCGCGATCAGCTGCAGCACCTTCAGTGAAAAGGAGCTGCGCCACCTTGCAGATCATGCGGATTCTCTCTTTTACAACGACGGCTGCACCTTTCATTTCAAGAACTGCGACCTGCTCTCTCCCGCGCTTGCCGATGAACTCATCTCCTTCATCCAGGCAACCAATATGGCGACCCGGAATCTCCTGCTATTTTTCTGGCAAAAGATCATGGCGGAACATCTCCGTTCCACCATGATTCCATCATCCAAAAGCTAGGCTGCATCTACATTTTTCTGCCCTCCCTCGATTCCCTTATGGACGAACTTCCCAACCTGATCCATCTGCACATCAACGCGCTGAACATCAGCACAGGGCTGCAGATTTCAGGAATCGAGCCAGAAGCGGTCAGCCTGCTGCAAGGCTATCCATGGAAATACAACCTCGACCAATTGAAACGGGTCATTGCCGATGCCTTTCACAGCAGTCGGCCTCCCTACATCAAAGCCAGCATCGTAGCCGATCTCCTGCGCCAAGAATCCCTGCTGACAAAAGGCACCGAACTGGAGACCTCCTTCAAGCTCAATCCCGATTGGAGCTTAAAGGACATCACTCACCAGATCGCCTTGAAGGTCTTGCAAGAAGAACACTTCAATCAATCCAAAGCAGCCAAGCGCCTCAACATCAGTCGGACGACCCTATGGCGTCTTCTGAAGCAGCACGGGTGACCTCGCCCTTCATGCGTGCCGCCCTGTCTCCTCCTCTTTCCCAGCTTGCAAGAAAACAGTATCACAGCAAACGGGAAGCGCGTCCCTCGCGCCTCTTCTCCCAAACGGGCAGCGCTAAAGGGAGATTGTTTGTGCGTGCGGTTCGCCGCTTCCTTCCGGCGGGACGGCGCAGGCGCCTCTCACATACTTCTCGATGCAAAGATCCCTGAGGGCGTAGAGCGCGCTGTCGTCGAACACATAATCTTCCCAGCGCTTCGGTATGTCCACGCCTTCCTTCTTTCGCGCCGTGACGCTCCGATGCACCGTCGCGCTCGATGCGCAGCCGCTCTTGTGCTCGATCCAGTAGAACAAGCTCAGTTCCATGCTGCCCTCGGGGCGTGCGGACGAGGCGTCGTTTTCGAAGATCGTCAGCAACGCTCCCTTGACCTTTTTCGCATCATCCTTGCTGAATCCCGTCCCTCTGCCAACTGCACGTTGATGCTGCCCTGGAACTTGTAAACGCCGAACTCCACGCGGTACTTCATGCCCATCGTATCCGAGCCTTTCTTGTCGCCCGGCTCGTTGTTGACGCTCTTCGTGATCTGCATCCCCGTGACGGCAACGGGATCGAGACTGACCGCCGCATGGATGCTCAAAGGCCCGCGCACGCCGACAGAAACGGAATCCACGCCTTTCTTTTTGTCGTCCTTGAAGGCCAAGACTTGGCCGAATGTCCGCACATCGATCCATTCTTTGCATGCCGCTTCCCTGAGCGACTTCGTGCGCCCTGCCTCTTTCGCCTTCATGTCCATGGACTTTTTCGTCGCAGGATTCCCCTCGACGCGCGCGCGTATGCAGTCAAACCCATCATCGGTGCGGTCATCGGACTGCACGAGGATCTTTTCCCCCGCGTCCTGCAGACGGTTGCGAATCTTGCGCTTCAGGCATACATCCGAGATCTCGCCGTAGTTGTCATAATCCGTGCGCGGCTGGTTCCCATTCAGCGGATCGCCGTTCGGATTGGCGCGCTTGACCGTGATCCAGCCGATGAAGTCGATCTTCTTTTCCAGTGCAACCATCATGACTTCCCCTCCTCTGCCTTTTCTGTCTCGTCCATCTCCTTCACCAGCACGTAGCGTTGGCACGAAAGCCCCAAAA
Source organism: uncultured Selenomonas sp. (assembly GCA_916438625.1). GTDB lineage: Bacteria > Bacillota > Negativicutes > Selenomonadales > Selenomonadaceae > Selenomonas. The sequence goes on from CAKAFE010000001.1 coordinate 77,030, forward strand.
GGAATTCCACGCCCAGCGGGGCGTCCGAACGGAAATCTTCAGCCGCAAACGTATGGAGGATCTCGTCGATCAGATGCTTTTCCTTTCCTCCGTATTTTTTTCCCGCTTCTCTTGGTACGGCAGGAGCTTCATCTGCACCTCCATCCATGTCGATGCCGGCCGCGAAGCAAAGCGGTTCATGTAGCGCATCGCATTCGTCGTGCGACTGCCCCGCTCCTCCGGCTTGAACGTCGCGCGTTCCATCTGGTCCGCTGCGGCGAGCAGCCTGCCGAACAGGTACGCGCGCTCCGTCTTTTCCTTGTCCAATGCCACGGTGTATTCCTCCCTTCGCTGATTGAGACGCTTGCATACGATGGAGCAGGCAGGTTCCAGAAGAAGATGCTCCCACTCCGGCAGGGGATCGCACACCGCCCGCTTTATGACGCGCTGGAAAGCCATGCGCTCCATATCGATCGGCAGAGGCACGCCCTGCACGATGGAAAAGAAGATACGGTGCATCTCCATATCCAGCTGCTTATCGCTGATCTTCTCCCCGCGACAGGCAGCGATGAGCTTCTTCGGATCGGGAATCCCGTAGTAGGCAGGGTACCAGCTCTTGTCCTTCTTCGCCGTTTCATCACAATCGCGCTGCCACCAGCGGCCGACCGTATGCCACTTCTCGATCCGCTCCAGGAAATCCTCGCCCGCCATCTCATCGTAGTAGCAGATGGCAAGGCGTCCCTTGGTCGCCGCATCGAGAACCATGACGTTGACCTGGCTCTTCTCTGCACGCTGGAAGGCGAAGCGATACCCCTTCAAGGCTTTTGCGAAAGACTCCGCCCACGCCCGCATGGTCAAAGGCAAGGGCGACCCTTTCTGCCTGCGCCTGCGGACGAACTGCTCCGTGCTGTCGAACACAGAAGGCAATGCGACCCTGCCCCAAGCAAGAAACGCGCGACTCCCCACGGAATATCCTTGCTCGCGCATCAGCCAGCCCAAGGTGTTCAACGCCTTCTGCGATGTCTCGTATCCGAGCGAGATGCATTCTCCCGCCTCAGCGAAGCGCCCGCGGAAGGTGAAACCATCCCCATCATTCGAGGAGATCAATTTCGTCGTATCTCCCGGCGTGCGGATGCCGCGCCCGTGCTTGTCCGTTACGAGGAGCTGCTTGCCGGTCGCATAGCAAAGGCCTTCCTTCATATGGGAAAAGCACTGCTGGAAAAACTGTTGATATTTCTTCTGTAGCCTGGCATCTTTCCAAAGCTCGGGACAAGGATCGCCGTCCAACTCGACGCGAAAGCGCACCACGGACTCCAGCGGACTCTTGCTGCCCGTCTTGAAGATCGGCGGCTTCTCCTTTGCTTTCCCGCCCACTTTTCCATCATGCGCCCTTGCGCATCCTTGTAGAGGATTCCTTTGGCGATCAGCTCGCCGATCACATCGTGCTCCGTGACATAGCGGTATACGGCATGGATCTTGGGATCGGCATACGGCGACTGCTCCCAGGCGGCAAGCAAGGCCACATATCTTTCATGCGGACTCGCCTTCTCCTCCCCCTTCTTCCCTTTCTTCGCCTTCTTCTCCTTCCTCGGCACGAAATTCCCGCAATCCCGGGCGATATAGAAAAGCTTGTCGTGCAGCGGATGATGGGGTGCCGTCGTACTTGTACGCGAGGCGGAATCCAGCGTGCAAGGGAGCAGCGTCTGCTGCTTCTCCTTTGGCAAAACTTCGACGCTGATCAGCTCCCCTTCCCCGTTCAGGACGATCTCGATCTGGGCATCGCCCAGGATATGCCCCACAGGCGGCAGGACGCTCTTCATGCCATCAAGGCCGAACTTGCCGACAATCTCCTCGCTTTCCTCATACGTCTGCACCAGCTGCTCCAGCCAGCTCATGCTCCCCCTCCTTCCCAGTCTGCCGCCTCGTCCTCGACCGAGCGGATGTCCGCCAAGGCGAAGCGCTTGCCCTCCGCCTTGCGGATATCGCGCACGAGCGTGCATTCCTCGGGACGCTGGAAGCGGATGATGCCGCCCTTCATCTCCGGCTGCCAGAACCTGACCTGCAGCCTGTCCTTCCCTATCTCATCGGGATAGTTGAAGCCGTGCAGCATCGTGCCAAGCGGCATCTCGCCTGCGCCATCGTAGTAGCCCACGCCCTCCCCATATCGCACTGGCTCGACATAGCCCTGGCACTCGCGCGTGCCGAGGAAGATGTCGCGCCGCCCGCCGCGCTCCACCATGCGCCTCGCCATATGATGATGCTTGTTCTCGTTGCGATCCTCGGCAAGATCCGATCGATGCAGGTTGAACTCGAAATGCGCGCGGACCGGTAGCGGACATCGCTCAAGTACTTGTAGAACGCGAGATCATTCTTGCCCTTTCTGTAGTTCAAAAGGCGGATGCCGCGCGACTGCGTGACGATCCGGTTCATCACGCGCACCTCATCAATGACCCAGAAAATGGTAGGCTTCCAGTATATGCTTTCCGTGATCCCTTTCAGCGCCTGATACGTCGGCACGGCATACGAGGAACGTTCCCCGCCGATCTTCGTGATCGGATCGGTGAAGAGCGCCATCCTGCCGTAGACTTGAAACTCGATCGCGTTTCGCATCGTCTCACCCCTTCAGATCATGTAGTCCATAGTTTCCTGCTCCAGCTGCACGCCGAGATCTTCCCGGTAATACATCTCGCAGAGGACGAAAACCCCGCTCTGCGTCTGCCGCACCGCCCCTTGGCTTTCCAGTGTCTCAAGCTCATGGCGGAAGAGGTTGACCATATACGGCTGCGCCCGCCTCATGGAGGCGCGAAACCGCTTCCCTGTCCACCGCCCGCCCATCGAAAGCTGCCGCCAGCTCCTTCCCCTCCCCATAGGGCACAAGCACGCTTTCCGTATACGAATCGATGACCGCGAACGCCCGTCCCGCATCGCCAAACGCCTGCATGAACCAGAAGTCCGGCTCTCCCTTCTCCCGGCGAGCCTGCTGCCCTGCACAGTTCCCACTCAAGAGATCGAACAGGGTATAGCGCTTTTCCAGCGAATAGCGCAATTCCTTCGGCGTGCGTCCCAGATAAAATTTGAGGAAATACTCCTTCATCACTTCCGGCGAGAGGATGTCGTCCGCCTCGTGCTTATGCAGCAGAATCCGCGCGATCTTCTTGCCCTCGCGTATATCCTCCAGATGAAGCAGCCCCTCGCTGGCCAATTCCACGATGCGCACAAGCCCCTGTCTGGCGCCGCCGTGGCGGTTGCAGCGCCCCGCTGCCTGCGCGATGGAAGAAAAACCTGCCAGCGCCCGATAGACGACAGGGAATGACACATCGACCCCCGCCTCGATGAGCTGCGTGCTGATGCAGATGAGCCGTTCCTCCGGCTTCTCCCGGCGGTGCTCCAGCTCCCTGCGCACACCATCCAGGACGCGCCTCCTGTGCGCGGGACACATCTTCGTGCTCAGATGCACCACCCGCATCCCGCGTCCAGAGGACCAAGCCAGCGCGGACACCGCCTGATAAAGCTCGCGCGCCTGCCTCGTGAGGTTCACGATGGCAAGCACATCGCCGCGCTCCTCTGCGCTCTGCAGAATGTCAGCGGCAAGCTCATCGACGGAGACGCCTCCATCGCGGCAGCAATCCTCGATGCGCACCCGTCGGAACTCCTCGAACACCGCTGGCGCATCGCGCGTCAGCTCCGCACGGACGCCAAGCGCCAGCGAGCAGTCCAGTGCCTCCAGCGGCGGCTGCGTAGCCGTGCACAAGACAGCCGTGACGCGGCAGAATCCCTGCAGGAAATTCATCGCCGCATTGAAGAGATGCGTGCAGCGCACGGGCAGCGTCTGAATCTCGTCAAAGATAAGGACGCTGTCCTCCAACGCATGCAGCCGCCGCATAGACCCCGCGCCGCCCGCAAAAAGCGCGTTGAGGAACTGCACCTGCGTCGTGAAGATCACCGGCGCATCCCAGCGCTCCGTCAAGAGCCGCCGCCAATCCGCCCCCTCGCATTCCCCGCCTTCGCCGTCTTCCGCCAGCACGGCGGAATGGTGCTCCAAGACCGCCTCATCCCGATCGAATACATCGCGGATCTCCTTGGCGTTCTGCTCGATGATCGACGTGTAGGGGATCACGACGACGATCCTCTTCTTCCCATGAAGCTCTGCATGGCGCAGCGCGAACCGCATGGCGGCAAGCGTCTTGCCGCCGCCCGTCGGCACGGAAAGCCTGTAGACGCCCGGAGGCTTTTGCGCCGCCCGCAGGCAATCGTCGCTGATCTGCCGCCGCAGTCCGGCGACCTTCCTCGCCATCTCCTCCTCTGGCACAGGAAACCCCTCAACCTTCTCCTCCAGACGTACCGAAAACTCTTCCCACAACTTCTCCGTCTGCCACTGCCGGATCAGACGCGCGTCCAGTTCGAACTCGGCGCTGTCCAAGCGATCCGCATCGACCAACATGCTGAACAACAGCTTGTGCACCATGCCCCACGAGAAATAATACATCTCGCTTTCCACAGGAAAGCATCTTCCGATCCTTTTTATCGAGCGCAGAAAACTCGCCGACCGCCTCCTCGAAAAAGACGGTCGAGCGCCGCTTCTTCGATGACCTCGCGATGATAATACGCGAGATCGACACACGCCAAAACCCCATCCTTCTCCATGCGGCGCTCGAAGTCGGCCTTCCCTTCCTTGTCGACATAGTTGAGAAGCCCCGCATGATGCGAAAAGATCACGAGCGATGCCAGATCCGCCGCCAGCCGCCCGTCCTCCGAATGCGCGCCATACCGCCGCCGCAGCAGCTGGCCGCCCGCCGTGGCATGATCGACCGTGCCCCTGCGGCTGCTGTCGCCCGGATTGGCGCGGCACCAATCGAGATACGCGGCAAACTCCTCCGTGCACTTGCCGAGATCATGCAAGAGACCGATCAGTCGCGCCATCTGCGAAACCCGATGCCAGCGGCGAACCCCGCCATGACCTCCCCCACATGGAGGAGATGCTCCGGCACCGTCTGCCCCTTCGAATCCTCCATCCGCCTGCGTGCAAGATACGCCATCATCATCGCCCCTCCATGCCCTCTGCTCCACCGCTTTCGACTACGCTTTATTTCGACAAGCAGGGGAGCATTTCCTTTTTATTGCAAGAAAAATCTGAAGATTCCATATGTCAATGCGCCGCCGCCCTCTTCAAACGGCAGGCCAGACCATGCCTCGAAGCAAAGATCGGATAAGATCACCTTGCTATCTTGTGCCGCAGCATGATCGGCTGCCTGCCGCTCTTTTCGCTTTCACCCTCCCCACACGATTTTGTCCTCCACATCGATATCCTCCCCCGTCTGGATCTCCATCACCTTGAGCAAAGTTTCCGCTCGTATCGTATGAAAAGATCCGCGCGGGATCCGCACCGTCTGCCCCTGGGCGACGGCGAATTCGTTGCCATCGAGCTTCACCCAGCCGCGGCCCTCGATCACCGTCCACGTCTCATCGCGCCGTTCGTGCAGGTGATAGGTGAGCGCATTTCCCGGACTGAGCGTAATCTTGATCGTGAGACTCTCCGTCTCCGCATCGACGATGCGGAACTCGCCCCATGATTTCTCTGCATACATCACGGGCGTATGCAGCCGCTCCGCATAAGGCTTCATCGCACTGGAGCGCTCCTTGTCCGCGATCAGTATGCCCTCCGGACTTGCCGCAACCACGGCATCCTTCAAGCCCATGCAGAGGATCGGCATCGGCATCGTATTCACGACATGGACATTCCTGCAGGTCTCGTCCATCGTGACGCGGCCGATCGTATGCTCGGGCATCACCGCCGCGAGCGTGTTCCACGTCCCTATATCGAGCCATGTGCCGCTGTAGCGCTGAACGACGATATTCCGCTCCTTCTCGACCACCGCATAATCAAAGCTGATCTTGGAAAGCCCCTCATAGCGATGGAAGAGATCTTCATAATCCGTATAGCCCAGCAGCTCACGAGCCTTGCCGAGCGCATACCCCAGCTTGAACGCAAAGACGCCGCTGTTCCATAGAGCGCCCTTTTCTATGTATGCAGCGGCCGTTTCCTTGTCCGGCTTTTCCTTGAACGACTGCACCAAGCTCTGCGGCTCTGGAGACGCCGGCATGATATAGCCATACTTCTCACTCGGATACGTCGGCTCGACTCCCATCAAGATGAGATCGGCAGCGCCTTTTCTCTCGGCCTCTCGGAGCAGACGGACGACGGCACGGAAATATTCTGCATCGACGTAGGGATCTGCCGGGCAGATCGCCACAGCCTCATCCAGGGGCACGCCGCGCACCTCATGCAGATACGCAGAAACCAAGGCGATCGCCGGAAACGTATCGCGCCGGCACGGCTCCACCGAGATGTTCACGGCAGAACCAAGCTGACGACGAATCAGAGACGTCTGCTCCCGCCCCGTCGCAATGGTTATGGGCACATCCGGCGCAGCGCTCCGCACCTGTCGGCAGACGCGCTGGATCATCGACTCGCGGCTCCCATCCTCCCGCTTCAACAGCCGGAGGAACTGCTTGGAATAAAGATCATTGGAAAGCGGCCAAAGCCTCTTCCCCGCGCCGCCCGAAAGCAATACAATCTGCATCCTGAATCCACCCCGCTTCCCTGTTCGGTTCCACCGCTATGAATCTGACGGCAGGAGCGGATGAAAGCACCGCTTCAACCGCTTTAGAACGCTACGAATCAACGCCCATTCCCTCCAAGTTATATCGCAAAACTTCATGTATGGCGCATGTCAATTGTTCTAAACGCGCCGCCCCTTGCTCCATCAGTTCTTCCCGACTATATTGCAGCCGTTCTTTATTTCCTTCGATAAAATTCACCATCGTATCCTTAAGACTTTCGGGAGACTGCTTCTTGAAAAAATATGCAAGCGGCGATTTCAGTTCCAAGTTAACCGGGATATCCGACAGGATAATCGGCATCCCTAAGGATATGGCGTTGTACGCAATGCCTCCGCCCGGATTCCCTTCAAACAACGTGGGCTGAAGCGCAGCCTGCGACTGGCAAAGAATCTTGATCTGATCTCGTTTGGGAATATACCCTAAAAAATGGACATAATCCTCCATCTTATTTTTGTGCAAACCTTCAAGCAATCGCTGAAAATATCCAGAATCTCTATAATCGTCCGTCTTGCCCGTGCACACAATATGATAGTTCGTATATCCTTCATCATGCAAAAGTTTTAATGCATCAAATGCGGTTTTATGGTCTTTGTGAAGCCAGAACTGGTTGGAAATCAGAAAATACTTCGCAGGGAGATGATACTTTTCAAGATCCACATCCTCAAGAGAAAACCACCCGTCCTCCGGAACGGCAGTATACGGCATAACGAAGATCTCCGTATCTCCCACGTCATAGAACTTCTGCAAGTCGTTCTTCACATCTTGGGCTTCTACAATGACACTGTTTGCCGAACGAAGCAGCTGCTGAAAAGAAATATCTCGATCCCTGATCTCCTCGTCGAAAAAGAACTCAGGATAATACTTATGCTGCAAATCTGGGAGATAGGGAATCCACGGTATAGGAAAACTCCGCCCCAGATCCAGGATGGTAGGAAAGACAACATCCATATGGTGCTCTTTCAAGGCTCGTTTCAAGTCAGACAATACATTCCAATAGGTATCATAAACAACAACATGAACACAGTCGCTGCAGAATACATCAACCAGTTCGCTCGTTGTAAGAGGAGCTGTATAGCGTCCAATCGGTCTGCGCAGAACTTTCGTCCACAAGCGATGCCGCACCTCACGAGCAATCTTGCGAATCCAGCTGTCCTGCGGTATAAAGACATAAACCTCGCAGTCATCCAATCGTTGCAGAGGAGCGATGTATGCCTTCAGAAAGTCGACGCCTCCACCCCAACCGATAAATCCTGCCCCGAGCATCGCAACCTTCACACGATTCCCTACCTCTCATAGATGATCTCTCAAATATTTAGTGCATATCCAAGACATCTATAAACAACATTCCATCCAGTATTTTTTCTTCTTCTTCGATTGTAAGCAATGCTAGGTTGCCGTTCGAATCTCTCGCCTCCCGGAACTTAGCTCTCACGTAACATTCCTCAATTGTTTTTTCACATACAACGTCATTCAAAAGTTCTCGCCGAACGAAAAAAAGATTGCTTCCAAATTTGTTTCCATATACTAATGCGTATCCCTTTTTTCTTGCCAAATGAGTTAAAGCCTTGATGCTGGCACCGTAATATAAACAAGAATAGTGCGCTCGGGATACATGGAATTTTGGATCATAAGGTATTGTAATGGCGCGCTCGCACCCCAGACGACTATTGTATTCGCATATTATAATATCTGGCTGCACGCAATTAATTGCATTCCAAACCCAATAATCATTCCCATCAATATCAATCGATAAAAGTCCAACTTCCCCTGCAAATCCATTATCACGGATGAGATCATTGATATTCTCAGCAGTAATAAATGCTGTGGCCGTGTGCAAATCATGCCGCCAGCAAATTTCATCACTTCGAACATATGTTATATTATCCTCACTGCCATCCATAATGAAGCCAGACCAATCATCATGCATGAGTAGGAACCTTGTGTTTGATTCAACATAATTTGATGCCCCAAACTCAATAAAACGTTTATTTCGTATAGCGATATTCTGAATCAACCATTGAATAATACCATCTTCCCCAGCCTGTGAAAAAACTTGAAACTCACGCTCTCCTCCCGCTCTTATAGCAGCAGCCTGCTGTACCCCAATAGAAAAACGCACTTGTTCAATCGATTTCATAATTTGGGGAATCTGATTCAAATGTTTTTTCAACGTCATGATTTTTCCAAACATAATGTATTATCCTTCCATAACAACAACAGTTTCTAAAATGTTATTGATAAAACTCATGAATCACATCGCAGATATATTTGACCCGATCCTCGCTCAACCCCTGCCAGCTCGGCAGATTCATGCCACGCCATCCGATATCCTCAGCATTCTTGTGCTTCTGGTATTTTTGTGAGTACATCGGCATCGTATGAACAGGATAGAAAACCGGGCGCGTCTCAACATTCCGTTCCTTCAGCAATTCACGCAGCGGATCGCGCTCCGCGCTCTTCGGAACAAGAATCGAACACATCCAATAGGAATGATGAACATTCGCGTCTTCTTGATGGAATTCTACCGGCGTTCCCCTGCAAATACTTCTGATACCATGCAGCGACATCCCTTTTCTGATGCAGGAACTTTTCCGCTTGCTCCAACTGGGCAAGACCGATTGCCGCACAGATATTCGTCATACGATAATTGTACCCAATGACATCGTGCCAATATTGACGGAACTTCGCCATCCCCTGATCCTTGAGATGCGTTGCACGAGCATAGAGCGTTTCATCATTCGTCACGACCATACCGCCTTCTCCAGTCGTAATGGTCTTATTGCCATAAAAGCTGAACGTCGATATGTCGCCGAACGTACCGACGTGCTGCCCCGCAAAATAGCTGCCGAATCCCTCCGCGCAATCCTCCACTACAAAGAGATCATGCTTCTTGGCGATCGCCATGATACGCTCCATATCACAGGGATGACCATAGAGATGCACCACCATGATCGCCTTCGTCTTCTCCGTGATCTTACGCTCGATGTCATCTGGATCCACTTGCCAGTTACTCTTGAGCGAATCAACAAAAACAGGCGTTGCCTCCGTGTAGGCAATCGCATTGACCGATGCCACATAGGTCAGCGTCGGCACAATCACCTCATCGCCGCGTCCAATGCCCAAAGCGATCAACGCCAGATGAAGCGCCACCGTCCCATTCGCAACCGTAATCGCATGATCTGCTCCAATATACTTTGCAAATGCAGTTTCAAACTGCTCGACAAACTTTCCCTTTGCCGAGATCCAGCTCGTATCCAAGCACTCATTGACATATTTCTTCTCATTGCCGGTCAAAGACGGCTGATAAACAGGAATGAACTCCACGGATATCCCTCCTACTATAAATCACTACCATGACACATACTAAATCAGGCAAAGAGCCTTCGTATACCATTCCGCCCCTTTCTTACCAAACGGCTGAGAAGCCCCGGCTTCTGACGTCCAAAGAAAATACGATGACGCTCCCTTGCAAGGGTTGATTCTTGAATTTCTACGGGAAACCGCTGGATTGGATTTGATTTATCACAGTATCATATAATTCTGTCGAACTACAATGCTCCCCTGTTCCGTCCATCCCCACGTTAAAGGTAAGCGACTCTCTCGGTGCCAATATCAGTCCTCGATTTTGAAAAAGAGTTGCATCCCAGAAGACTGCCCACGTGTACAGTTTCCCTGATGCGTTATCGACAACCTGTTGCCAAAAATCCGCTGTTCCTTCAAGATTAAAATGATAAATATCATCCCGTGTAAATTCTTGCATCAGTTTTTCCGGATTCCGCTCAAAACGCGACCAAGCGTCTGCCCATGTAGCCCATCCCCAGCAATATCCAGTATTTATAAAAAAGCTTTCCGACAAGCCGTCCTTTTTAATGGGGTACATATAGCCCGAAACACTCATAACACGGGATACATTCTTGTAAAGAGACAATGCATCATTCATGTACTTCAGGAAATACCTTGAGGTGACAATGTCATCTTCAAGGACAATAATCTTCCCATATTGATTGACAACTTGCGTCACACCATCCATGATATTGCGTGCAAGCCCCCAGTTCTCTTCTCGCATGGTGATATGGACATCCCGAAAGCCATCAATCGTCTGAAGGTAATCACGAACACATTGTACAGAATGAACGTCCTGCTCTCGTCTCGGAGCATCCGAATAAATAAAGAGAACACTCTCCTTCGCATACATATTCTCCTTCAGCGCCTCAATCGTTTTTTGAGTATGATCCAAGCGATTGTAGGTAAACAAAACAATCGGCGCAAGGTTGTTCATGTACTGCTCATGCGCTGTCTCATCGTGATCCCAAAGGATATCTGCATATTTCAAAACCATCACCTAATCCCGCTGAAATATATCTCTTGTATAAACTTTGTCTTTACGTCCGTGAGATCCGTCGACCAGCGATTTGCAACAATGATATCACTTTTCTCTTTGAAGGCCAAAAGATCACCTATAACAGGAGCATGAAATATTTCTGTCTGTCGTGCCGCAGGTTCATATACAAGAATCTTCTTTCCTTCCGCGCGAAGTCGCTTGATGATTCCTTGAATCGCTGACGCGCGAAAATTATCTGATCCAGTCTTCATAGTCAAACGATAAATCCCTACCGTTTGTGGATCACGCGCAAGGATCATCTCTGTGATATGATCCTTGCGCGTATGATTCGCCTGCACAATCGCTGTGATCAGATTTTGTGGAATATCTTTATAGTTCGCCAAAAGCTGCTTCGTATCCTTCGGGAGGCAGTATCCACCATAGCCAAAGGAAGGATTATTGTACTCTTGCCCGATGCGCGGGTCAAGGCAAACGCCCTTGATGATCTGTGCACTGTCGAGGCCGCGAAGCTCTGCATAGCTGTCCAGTTCGTTAAAATATGCAACACGAAGCGCCAGATAGGTATTAGCAAAAAGTTTGACAGCCTCTGCTTCCGTAGAGTCCATAAAGAGAACAGGAACATCCTTCTCGATTGCTGCTTCGACAAGAATATCTGCAAATTTCTTCGCTGCTTTTGTCTTGGCTCCCATGATAATCCGCGATGGATGGAGATTGTCATAGAGCGCCTTGCCTTCGCGCAAAAACTCTGGCGCAAAAAAGATATTCTCCATCTGATAATATCGCTGTAGCGACTTCGTGTAGCCAACCGGAACAGTAGATTTGATAACAATATTCGCTGTAGGATTGAGCCTGATTATTTTTTCAAGCACATCTTCAATCGATGATGTATCAAAAAAATTCCGCCGTGTATCATAATCTGTCGGCGTAGCTATGATGATGTACTCCGCATCACAAAAGGCTTCTGCTTCATTTATTGTTGCACGAAATGAAATCCTCCCACTATGAAGATATTCCTCAATGTCACGGTCAGCAATAGGTGATTGTCCCTGATTCAACTGATCCACTTTCTCCTGAACGATATCGTATGCATATACCTCATGGTGCTGTGCCAACAAGATACCGTTTGCAAGGCCTACATATCCGGTGCCGGCAATTGCTATTTTCATGACAGAGCCTCTTTCCGTATGCAGTATTTATAGAGTGATCCACTCTTTTTTTGCCAAACAGAACCCTTTTTCATTTCGGTAATATTCTTTCGGCGCAATTACAAGAGAATCACTCTTTCCCAAATATGCTCCCCAAAAACTAAATGTACTGTTCGCAATAATATGATGTCGACATTGGCTCATCAAGAACATATCCTTCCATGCGTCATCCCCATAATGCCCATCTATGAATTCAACGGTATCCCAGTGTTGAAAACATTCCTTGGCATATGACATATCATCGGAAAAGACATAGTATGTAGGGTGATCGAGCTTCTCCTCCATGTAAGATCGAGCAGCTTCATAATAGCTCTGAGTACACACATCGAAATTTGTTCCCACATAATCTCCACGGCGTAAATGAACGGAAACAGACTCTCGTTTCTGCATATCTTTAATCAAGGCCTCTTGCTCAAGGTATACTTCGCCAGGAAAAACAAATTCCTGCTTTATTTTTTTTTCGCCAAGCATGAATAATCGCTGGATGATCTAGCTGATATGCCTCATTGAATCCCCATACCCATACCCCATTTAGATACAAATTATCTTCCTTAAGTGGGAACAAGTCTGCATAAAACATATCGCGAGCCTTAGAACTCGATGTATCTTCACGCAACTCATTATGGTTTTTTTTTCTTACAGAAAACACTTTCCTCCAAACTTTAAGTAACGACCCTCCAAGACATGATTCAAAACAAGTCGCTACCATAAGCTCCTTGCTAGACGCTTCTGATAAAGAGATATTAAATATTCTTTTTATCTCATACCCATGATGATATGCATATCTTCGGTAAGGAGTCAAATCCGCTAAAACTTTTTTTTGAGGATATAGTAACTCTAACATCCAAAGGAAGCATGCTTGAAACATCTGATTTCCCAGTCCACCTTGAAATCGTACGATATACATTGTACCACTCCGACCCAGTAAATCTTACTTATAGCGAGGCAAGAAACTTCCAGGATTTCGATACTAGGACACACACCCCCTTATGTGCAACGCCAGGATATATCCCTTTAATAAATTCTATGTCGTTCTTTCGAAGAATATCTTCCGCATCTTCAATTATATGAAACGTAGACTTTCTCTGCCCATAATCATCGAAAATAATAGCAAAGTCATCATCGAGACAGTCAGGCAAACAAGGCAAAATATCCCGCCGCCCCCAATGTTCACTAGAACCTAACGGTCCGTCTATGGACAACACATTAAACCTCATATTCATAGTATCTATCATATGTTGAAACCCATCATATGCTTTGAATCGCTCCCCCTCCTTTTCAACATCAATCAAAGGCAGTGTAACGACCTGCGTATTTTGACACAAAGACTTATTCCTCCCGAAAAAAAATTTTGCCCATTCAGTGTCATGCTCAACAACGACATGTTCGATTTTTCCTGACATTTCAGGAAATGTCGCATACTGTCCAATAATTTTCGTACTTTGACCAAGTCCAAGTTCCAGAATATGCGAGGGTCTTATATCATCTAAGATGCGATATAACACATATAAATAATTATACCCAACTGCCCACCGTCCAGGCGATATGGATTTATCCTCCAACCACGCACTGTTTTGAATGGTGCTGTTATAAACCTGTGCCCAGTACAATTCATCCAAAATCGTGAAATCTATTCCAAATATTCTATTCCTCAAGTGTTTCAGTCGTCTCTTTATCCCCATGTTCAAACCTCCGTATTTATTCTAATAACCACTGATTCTTTAATAGGAAGAGGCTTCCAGGCTCATAGTCTAGTAGCATCATTCGATGCGGTGATTTTTCCAATGTCTGATTGACAATCTCCCAATATCGTTCACGCAACAGTTTTGCTTGCGGAGGATCCACCCATACCCCATCCAAACGTCCATTCATTTCGACGGCTAAATCACGAATTTCCTCTGCCGAATTTGCATGGAACTCAATTCCTTGGTCGTGGTAGATTTGCAGTTCTACTTCTGTGGACACACCGATTTCCCGACTCAACATCAAAATCTCACGAATGGACAAATAACGCCCCCTGTTCCTATCATACCATTTTTTATAGATACTGAGACATCTTTTGCTGTTATGGTTACTGATATACTCCATGTGCCAAATAATCGCAAGATTGTTTGTAACAGCCAAGGGAACATTCTGAAGTAAGGGAATATACATAATGCCACTAGCATCTCCCAAAAAGAACTTAGCATGTCCCATCAGATAAAAATCCATGAACTCTGAACGAAAGGTGTTCGTATAGTCTATAAGGTTTCCTCCCTTTATTTTCCGAAAATCAACAGCCCCAACTCTTATAGATTTTATATCAGATTCTGCAAGACTCTCACTGGCGAGAAGGAAATCCTCGACACAGGAGTTTCGTGTCCTCGTAATATTCTTATCTCGCTCTTCTGCATCATTATAGTAAACTCCATGATAGTCATTATTTCGTGAAAAAACACAAACGTAGTGCTTCGCTTTGCATCCCACAGCTTTCAGAGCCTCTATCCCCTTCTGCTGTTCTAAATGAGTATATTCCATATAGCATTGTGTCGGATATTGGTTTTCTTGGAGATGTGTAGCTGCATCTGGTTTTTGAGAAAACCAAAAAAATAATCCCTTTAAATTTTCACATCGCACAAACCCGTGCGTATTTTTTATGACATAGCCCCAAAAAGGTGCATCATCTGCATCAATAGTTTCAACTATTGATGCAGTTTTATCATAAAAATATCGATTTGCCACCATCGGATGCTGTGCTGAATATATCGGCTCTTCCCTATCATAATTCATCAATACAATCAAATCGGCATTGTTTTTCTCTAGGATTATTTTTTTATACCAATAATTTACGCACATATTCCCCATATTCATAGCCTGTGGTCTTAGAATATAGATTCTTTTTATAACGTTTATCTAACTCCTCCAATCGCTTCTTATAGGTCATTTTTTCATCCCATGATACAACTTTTTTTTCATATTCTTCCATCAATAGTCGCTTCATGGATAAATCATCTGAATAAGAAAAACTAACATTTCGCAATACACTTTGAATTCGGTAATAAACATATTTTTTTCTATCAATTTTCAATGGCATCTCATCGATGATAAAAGAACAGGAACGAGCAACCCCTTTTAGAAGCTTTCTCTGTATCTTCGATACTAGCTGCATAACATCCTCTCCACCATCTCTATCGGTGAAATCGACACATAGTCCATATCCATCGCACGACTGTCATCCAAACAGAACGGATTTTTCATATCGTTGTCCACGATGATCTCAGAGGCGGATCCGGTCAATCTCTTGATCTCATGAACAAGCTCCCGCACTGTTGTCTTCTCATGGGAGGCAAGACATACAATATCATACTTCCATGATTCCATTTGCAGGAGATGCACGACAAAGTTCGCCAAATCATCGTTCCAGACAAAATTCCGCGTTGCAAAAATCCGGCGAATAAATGCGTACCAGCTCATTGCGCCGAAACTTCTCGATGGTATTCGGCAGCCAGACACCACGCGAGCCGGCACCGATAATGCCCGGCATCCGCAAACTGACGCTCTCAATCGATGGCTCTTCACGGAGCAGGCACTCTGCGGCATACTTCGTCAGTCCGTATGCGTCTGGATTGATGCGGTCAGAGTTTTCATCAATGTCCTCGTCACGAAACTCGCCATAGACACCGATTGTTAAAAAATAAACGACTCTGTGCACATCATGTTGTCTTGCATAGTCGATAAGGTGTCTCATCACATCGACATTGTTCCGCATGTATATGCGGAAATCTTTCTCGCGATAGGGCAGACTTCCAGCGGCATGAACAATCGCATCGAATTGCCCCATTTCCATCCACGGCTCGGCAAGATCCATCTGCACTGTTTCAAACGGCACTTCGATACGGCTGGAATGTACCGTTCCAACTACATCAAATCCGCATAGATGAAGCTGCTCCGCTGTCCGACACCCCGCAAAGCCTCCAGCACCTGTCACGAGGACTCTCATCGCACCAACATCTCCCGAACATTCACTGCAATATTTCAGATGCAAGTCCATTGATCTCCCGCATCGCCTCGCGATTACCGCAGCCTTTCGCACAGCCGTCAAGCCCCATGCGTCGGAACGATACCGCAAGACCACACTCCGCAAGCACCTCTGCAACAGCACTGCCAAGCCCACCATGGATGCTGTGCTCTTCCAATGTGATGATGTGTCCTGTCTCTTTTGCCGCCGCAACAATCAAATCTCGGTCGATCGGATGCACCATGGGCATATTGATAACGCGCAGACGAATGCCATCTGACTCCAACCCCTCGGCTGCTTTGAGTACCTCATTGACGACAGACCCCATGGAGATGACCGTCGCATCCCTGCCATCTCTCAGAACATGTCCCCGTCCTACAACGAATTGATAATCCTCGCCATAAAACTCTGGCTCATTAAATCCTTCCAGACGAATATATACGGGACCATTATGCTGATAGGAAAATTTCGTCGCTTCTCTCGCTTCGATCGGTGTGGCCGGTGTGATGACAAGCATATTGGGAAGAGCTCGGAGAAGAGCAACCTCTTCCGTCCCCTGATGCGTCGCCCCCATGCTGCTGCTCACCAGTCCAGAGGAGCGTCCGAGAAACTTGACATTCTGATTCGCGATACAGACATCATTCCGAATGAACTCAAAAGCATGCATCGACATGAAGTTCGTAATCGTATAGAGAAAGGGAATCTTGCCACAGGATGCAAGCCCTGCAGCACTCGCCACCATATTTTCTTCAGCAATCCCATAATCCATATATTGCTTCGGCATATGGCACTTCAACTCATTATAAATTTCATTTGCATTATCCGCCGTCAATGCCATGACATTCTTGTCCTGTTTTGCCAACTCATAGACCATCCGAGTGCTTGCATTTCTCATAGATGCGTCAGCTCCTCTTTTTCAATATGGTATTCCCCGCATATCTTATCCCACTCTGCTCCCTTCGGCGCACGACTGTGCCATGCAGGATTGTTCTCTGCAAAAGAAACACCTTTCCCCTTGATTGTCCGCGCTAGAATAACAGTTGGACGATCCATCTCTTTGGCACGTCCAAAAGCATGTAAAAGCTCGGAAAAGTTATGCCCCGAGCATTCCAATGCCGCCCAGCCGAAAGATTGCCACTTATTTTTCAATGGTTCGATCGGTGATATGTCATCAATATACGTACTTGCCTGCAATCCATTGCAGTCCACAACAACCGTCATATTTGACAACCCCTGATTCGCAGCAAAAGCAGCAGCTTCCCACACTGAGCCTTCTTGAGACTCACCGTCTCCCATGACGACATAGGTTCTATACGACTTTTCATCAATTTTTGCAGCAAGTGCCGTTCCTGTAGCAAAACATATACCGTGTCCTAGTGCGCCAGTAGCAGTCTCGATACCATGCAGGGCAACACAAGGATGACCTCCAAGACGCGTGTTCTTTTGATAAAAAGTCAAGAGTTCCTCGCGCGGAAAATATCCTGCACGAGCCAGAACCGCATAAAGAGCAGCACAGGCATGTCCTTTGCTTAGAATAATGCGATCTCGCTCTTCTGAGAACCTCTCATCCCATGAAATGACATCTCCAAAATAAAGTGTTGTAAAGATATCCACACAGGAGAGTGCCGGCGCCATATGTCCGGTACCCGAAAGATAAAACATTCTCAAAATGTCCAACCGAAGATCCTGTGCTATTTTTTCCAAGTCCATAGTTGTTATCACACTCGTTCCACATTAACTGATACAAGTTGAATAAGATGTTCTCAATTCATGCTCTATTACTATCAATTGCATAGACGATGGAATCAATGGGAATATCTCCATAATGTCTCATATAGAATTTATAGCCTTGATTCAGTTCGTGCAATCGCAAAGGAATAGCAAAAATGTCTTCTTTTTTATGGTAGACAGAAAATGCAATTGTTGGTTTATACTCTCTGATCATACTTTCTGCCCCTTTGATCGCCTGCATCTCTGCGCCCTCTATATCCGCCTTCATAAAGGTAACCCTATCTCCAATCTCCTCATCAAGGGCACAAACGGATACTTCAATGTCCCCTCGATCATCCAAGAAAGAAGTCCATGTTCCTTCCGCAGAAAAGTGCAGAATCGTATTCTCCGAATACGCCCCCTTATTGATATAGGAGATATTAGGATATTGTGCAGTGCGCCGCTGGAGTTCAGCAAAATTATCTGGATCGGGCTCGAACGCATAAATATGATCATACGATGCACCAGATGTACGGATATGCTTCACAAAGGAATCAACCGTATCACCAATGTAAGCACCTAGATCGACGAATACTTCTCCTTGACCAAAGTTCACAATCGATCTATCAAAATACTGGTCGCAACAACCAAGGTCATTGATGGATGTGACTAAAGAAATATCCCGGCTCACCTTGTAATTTAAAAGGTTTCGAAACACTTCCTTCGACCGTTCATCTTCGAGCAATCCATAGACTTGTTCGAGTTCTGTTGCGTGTTTCATATAGTAAGAATAGTAGTCTAAACCATCTTCCCATAAGAAGAACTCCGACCACAATACGCGTTTCAACAAGTCCGGGCTAATCCCTTCCAAGCGCTTCATAAGAGTGTTTGGCCCATACGAAGAAATTAGAATTGTGCCAGCACATCCCTCCATCATTTCAGGAGAAAAAACAGATTTTCCATGAAAGCCCATTTTCTGTTTCTTGGGATCATCGTCCAAAAAAGCTTCTACTGGTATGCCGTTTTCGCCCAACACATGCAAATAGTGCTCACCGCAATTACCCGCACCAAAAAGATACAACGGATCTGAAACATTCTTCAGTTTTTCTAATAACAATGCCATTTTATTCGGTGCTTTTACCAGAAAATCCAACATATCAATCCCTCCACAATCTGCTAAGAGTCAATGTATATACCATCAAATAAAGTTGACATGCCGCACGTCCGTATCAAAATAGGCTTGAATCAACTGATTTCTTGCCTCATATACGCAGAAATTGCGACAATCCCGTTGCGGTTGAAGGTTTTCCAACCGTTTTTTCGTTGTGTCGGAAAACCACATCTCACGAAATGATTGGTGATGAAGGTCTCCAACCACAGCCTGCGAATCGTACGCGCGTGTATGGCACAAATAGACCCTCTGATCCGCCGCTATGACCGTGATCAATCGACAAGTGTAGCAAGTCTCAAAAGGCTGTGTGGTGAAGTTCTTATCCATCCAATCGTT
This sequence comes from uncultured Selenomonas sp., assembly GCA_916438625.1. Lineage (GTDB taxonomy): Bacteria > Bacillota > Negativicutes > Selenomonadales > Selenomonadaceae > Selenomonas. The sequence continues at coordinate 96,391 of CAKAFE010000001.1, forward strand.
CTCGTAATTGTTAACGATGCGAAACGTATGCCTGTCAAAAGGATCCACAAGCTCCTTTTGCGCACGATGCAACTGCTCAATCACCTTGTCTTTAATATCGAGGTGATAGCGTGGTTCGTTCTCCACAACAGCAGCGAATTTGACATTGTCCACCCCTAAGTCTTTCAGTAGAGCCGCAGCCTCGTATACATAATCACAGTTCGCCTTGCTGATGACGAAATTCACGCCGAGCACACAGTCCCTATCTTTATTCTGTGCGAAGCTGCGGATATTCTCACAGACTTTATAAAAGGAGGTTTCCGGAATACGGCGCAGGGACGAATACACGGATGCCAGCGGAGCATCAAACGAAATCCGCACCCATTTTGCCGAATAGAACTCTTCTGCAATATTGCCTTTTAAAAGCTGACCATTGGTGATCATAGAGAGGTCAATGCCATGTCTTTTTACTTGCTGCACGGCCTCTCGGATGTACGGATAGGTCAAGGGCTCTCCCCCACCGGAAAAGGTGATTGCCTTGACTCCCATCTCGCCCATATCGGCGATGATCTCTTGGAGCTTATCCCACGGTATCATATCACGATGCCCTATGCTGTCGCGGTTCTCCGTCTTCTGATAGGTATCTCCGGATCCATAGGTACAGTATGCACAATGGTGATTGCAGAAATTCGTCGGTTTTAAGCGAATATAGATCGGCGCTCTATGTTCCTTGCGTTCCAAGGAATCCAGAACGTCTTTATGATGAAATCTTCAGTGAACTATACGGATTTCCCATCAATACGCCTCTTCTTTCCGCATCCCAGTGCCATAATATAACACGCCATCGGATACATTCCTGTATGAAGAACCTCATCATTCATACCAAAAATAAAGACATTCTCAAAGTAACGGCTCATCGCATCATACAGTCTCTTTTGGTCATAATTGTTGATATGCGCAATCTTGTTCCAAGGGCTTGAATACGGAACCATCGTCACATTAGGCGTCCCTATGACAGCGAATCCATCGTCCCTCAGATTGCGGCAAACGGTCTGAAAGTACATATCTTCCTGTTCCACGGGAATATGTTCGATGACATCCAAAGAAACAACACAATCCCCTTCCTGTGGGAAAACATCCACCCCCATGAAATCACCTTGGATGAAAGCAAGTCCCTCTTGTTTCAGGTTATCATTCGCCCAGCGAATTGCATCTTCATCGAAATCGATGCCAACGACTTGGTCGCAATGACAGTTCTGCAAAATCATCAGATCGCCAAGACCATCATTGCATCCCAAATCCAAAACTTTGAGATTCTTCCTATTCGCCATCATTTTCAAGGCGAACTTATAGCGTGCCAGGATGAAGAGGAAACCGTTTCCCGAATATCGGAGGGTAGCGGACATTTTCGGACTGAGCGTCAGCGACTCCCCTTCCAACTGCTGCTTGACTTCATCCCATCGATTCTTCGTATCCATATCATCTTCCTCCAAGCCATGTTTCACTTGCTCTTGCTTTTCGGCACAGCATACAATACCGTCTCAATAACCGTCGGTGAATAATGTCGGATATAGTAATCATACACATTCGGACACATTTTTTCAATCAGGAGCTGCAGACGGAAGAGATCCTCCACCTTATGATAGATGGACACCATGAGAACAGGATGATTCTGAAGCGTCTTCTCCATACCCAGAATCGCGTCGTATTCCGCACCCTCGATATCCATCTTGACGGTGGTCACGGCTTCCCCGTCCAGAATATGATCGACGGAATCGACATCCAGGACAGCCGTGCCATCTTCACTGGCAAAGCTGTTCTTGGCATCATTCAATGCAAAGCGGACTTGACCTCTTTCCTTATAGATGCCGATGTTGACGCACCGAACGCGGGGAAGATTCTCCGTGTTTTTCACCAGCATATCATAGTTTTTGCGACTTGCTTCGACCGCAATGATTTTCTTATATCTGTCTCCTGTATATTCTATGAAGCTTCGCAGGGAATCACCGTCATATGCTCCCAGATCGAGAAAGACATCATCGCCATCCCACAAGACAGGGATAGAATCCTTGGGCGGAAAATACTGGTTTTCCTCTTCCATTCCAACGAGGCACTTCAGATCACGGCTGATGCGATAATCCACCAATCTTTGCAATATCTCACGCGATCTTTCATCTGCCAGTAGATTCCATGCTCGCTTCAGTTCATTTTCATGTTCCTTGAAGTAGGAAGGGGTTTCCTTATCGGCATCATAACGGCCAAAATCCACTTCACGATAATGCGGCAAAAGATTCAGCGAAGAAAGACGCTGCTTCATCTTGGCATTGAACCCACTCGTGATAAAGATAACCGTATGGTCATCTGGATGAACATCATCCAGACGGACAATGGCATAACCGTCCAGTTCTTCTCCTGCTCGAAAATCATCACAGACAGCTCGCACAGGAATCCCATACTGCTGCATCAGGGAAAGAGCCTCATGGCCGCAGTATCCTGCACCATAAAGAATTACATCGTTGCCATCGGCCTTCAGCCTCTTAAGGCATTCAGGCACGGCATTGACGCCGTCTCGTATTTCCATATCGTACTCCTCCCCAGCGCTAAGCCCTCACACGATCAAAAAGCGAATCATATCTATCCTCCGAGTACAGCATCCACTTCATCTTGATACAAGCGAACCGATTCATCGACAATGCTGTTGTCCGGCATCCCATGAATCATATCCTCGTATTGCAGGGGGATCGTTTCATCCTTGCTTAATCCCAGAAAGGGAATCGAGTACTGTTCCCTGCGAGCAATCAGACATAGTTTCTTGATGACAAAATAGGAATGTGTCGCAAGGAATATCTGCATGCCATTCTTCGCCATGTCATAAAGAAATTCCATGAACTCCGAAATCGCTTTGGGATGAAGCGACGCCTCCGGCTCATCGATAAAAACGATGGACTGCTGCGACAAGTATCGATTGGCTAGAAGTTGATCGAAAATCGCCAGTTTCTTAATGCCTTCCGACATTACGCCCATAGAAAACCTTGTGTTTTTATTTTTGAAATACCACTGCTTGCTCTTTTCATCATATTTTTACTAGCTCTCCCAGTTTGTTCACTTGAAATGTCCAGTACAATTTATCGGGCAGGATTCTCCCCAAGCTATATGGATCGTTCCCCTTCTTGTTCAGTTCAAGGGAGCGCAAAACGGCATACAGCATCTTCAAGACAGATGTCTTGCCGCTCCCATTTTCGCCGATCAAGACATTGATTCCTGCAAGCTTCTCCCACGCAATGTGTCGATTGACGCCGAAGTTCTTCATCTCAAATCTCTCAATCATCCATCTCACCTCACAGGATAAGGCCGCAGGAACGATTCCTTATACATTCATGACCGTACTGAGGAATTTGAGCAGATCGACCTTCTTCACGGCTTCCTTGTTGCCGACGACATTCGTCTTGAGTGCTCCTGCGGCATTGGCGAGCAAGGTCGCCAGATCAAGCGGCATCTTGTACAGAGCGGCGAGCGCGGCAAGCGCATAGAACGCATCTCCCGCGCCGATCGTATCCTTCACGCGCAGCAGGAGTGCGGGAATCCGCACTTGTTCATCCTCGGTGTTGCCAATGGCGCCGTCTGCCCCGATCGTTGCCCACGAGACGCCGGCATGAAGCTTCTCAGAAAGCTGTTTCAGCAGCCGATGGCGCGATGTCAGCGCCTGCCCGAAGGCAAGGCGCAGCTCGCGTTCATCCACGACGAAGCAATCGGCTCGATGATACTTCGTGATCAAGTTCGTTCCGTAGTTCGAGCTGTTCGTCTGGCAGTTCACGGCGAGGAACTTCGCCTTTTCCTCAAGGATACGGAGCGCCTCATCATCCAGAAGACCATGACCATAATCGCATACGACGACAAGATCATAGTCCCCCGCCAGATCGCGCAGCTTCTGATGAAAGGCGGAATAATCAAACCGTTTTCGCTGACCCCGCTTGAGAAGGTAGTTCATCGAAAAGAGCTTCGTGTACTCCCTGCCGAACGGGATTCTGCTTCAAGTAGCGACGCTTGAGCGGCGTCACAAAGGCGTCGTCTTGCAGCAGTTCCAGCTGAACGCCTTTCATCTTGTCCTCGATGAACTCCCTGAGACCGTATTCCGTCCCCATCATCGAGAGCAGCGTGACATTCTGCGAAAAGTTCGCCAAATGGCGCGCAATGGCAAGAGATCCGCCCGCATAGTTTTCCTCGCTGTCGCAGAACGCCGACAATGTCGCATCTTTCATCGTAACGCCCTGCACATTGCAAAAAAACATACGCATCGATGATCACATCGCCAACGACCAGAACCTTGGTTTTCGAAAAATTTTCCACCGCCTCCCGCATCTGGGAAAAGGCATCCGTTCCATGCTTTTTGCGCAGGGAAAAGGCCATCTCCTTGACGTTCTCGGGCAGAGCTGCAAAAAAGTTGTTGAGGAGTTTCGTCGAACTATGGACCTCTCCCTGGGTGAAGAAAATCTTGCCGCCGTATTTCTCTACGACGCTTTGCTCAGGCCCGATATTTCCAGTGACGTCATCTTCTGCATGGGCGTACTCCTGCCCCTTCGCATATACATCCGGCTGCACGAAGGAAACAATCTCATGGACGGTGACAGCCTCGCTCAGAAGGACATAGTCCACGATCTCAAGGCTCGACAAAAAGGCCATCCGCTGACGATCATCAAAGTACGGGCGACCCGGTCCTTTATTGACATATTGCGCGGCCGTCACGGAAACGACGAGGATATCCCCTGCTTCTTCGCCTCTTCCAAATGCTCGATATGGCCATAATGCAGGAGATCGAAGACCCATGGCAAAGCACGACCTTCTTCCCTGCATCGCGAAAGCCCTGCCGCAGTCCCAGAAAAAGCTTCTTTGCTGATGATCTTTTCATCTGTCATGGCTGCAGACCTCAATTCCCAAGATATTTGAACCAATCTGCCGTCGCTTCTTGTATCGTGTCCGGCGTCCAGACAGGCGCCTTCTTCCAATAGTCAATATGCTCCAAGATGTGCTGGACGCCCTCTTCCAAGGTCACCTTCGGATGCCAATCAAGCATTTCATTGATTTTCTTGGTATCTGCCCAAGTGCAATCCGGCTCTCCAGGACGCTTCGGGATATGCACCACTTCGGCATCCGGTCCACCGAGAAGTTCGACCAAGCGATTGACCGAATACGTATGCTCACTGCCGACATTGAAGCGCTCGCCGACGACATCCGACTTCGCTGCCGTAAAAAATGCATCAACGATATCGGTGACATAAGTGAAATCCCTCGTCTGTTCGCCCGTTCCAACGATCGTATACGGTTTTCCCGCCAGCTTTTGTCCGAGGAACACGCCGAACACCGCGCCATACGTTCCCGATGTGCGGGAGCGCGGACCGTAGACGTTGAACAGGCAGAGTGAAACGACAGGGAGATTATAGACTTTCGCCCAATGGAGGGCCAGTTCTTCCCCAAGCCGCTTTGTCAATGCGTATGGGTATTCCGGACGTATATCCGCCTGCTCATCCGTCGGAAAACGATCCGGAATGCCGTAGCAAGAAGACGATGCGGTATACAAAAAGCGCTTGACATTCGCCGCCTTTGCCGCCTGCAGCACAGAGAATGTGCCATCCACATTGGAATGGAAATACTCCTGCGGCTTCTGAATCGAGGGCACGATATCTGCAAGCGCAGCCATATGGAATACCCAATCCACGCCCGCAAAGAGCGGCGCAATCGTCTCGTAATCACAAATATCCGCTTCAACAATCGTAAGGCGCGCATTTCCCTGATGATGTGCCAGATTCTCCAAACGCCCTGTACTGCAGTTGTCGATGACGACAACATCCCTGCCCTTCAGCCAGAAGCCGATCGACGATATGCGAGCCGATAAAGCCGCAGCCGCCCGTAACAATAGATTTCATTTCATCGTCCTTCCTGCGCATCCAGCGCCATGATCTCATCAACAACTTGCTGCAAAACCTGGTTGTGGATGGACTCTACAATCCCATACTCCATAGAAGGAACATAGAGATTGCGATCCCCCATTGCCCGCAGGAGATTATCCGCTTGGAATCCCGTAAATGTAATGATCTTTCCACCGGCAGCACGCACGGTTTCGGCAGCGCGCAGGATATTCGGCGAATTTCCCGAGCTGGAAACAGCGACAAGCACATCGCCTTGGTCAGCCAGAAGCTCCAACTGTTTGCTGAAAACATATTCATAGCCGTAGTCATTCCCAAGGCAGGTGAGCGTTGCCGCCCCGTATAGATCGACCGCGCGCATCCGTCCATTCTTGAGGAAATCCGCCGTCATATGCACGGCAATGCCGGCACTGCCGCCATTGCCGACAAAGAATAGCTGCCGCCGCTTTGCCCGCGCCCGCCGCATGAGAAGCGACAGATCCTCCGCAACGGGTGCAGCGATCGCGTCCCCATCGCGGTCTGTATAGCGTTTCGCCTCATATGCTGTACGGTACTGCAGTTCGTAGTCTTGTATTACCATGTAGTCTCCCCTAAGCAAGCTCATAACCATCTTCTCAACGTCAATCAAGCGCAATGGGCTCGGCCATTCTCAAACCGCACTTTGAAATCACATTCCTCCAGAGTGCTGACACGATGCGCAATGGCAACGATCGTGATCTGCCCTTTGAACTTCAGTATGGTATCGGTGATGCTCTTTTCCGTCTCCGTATCGAGAGCGGACGTCGCTTCATCGAGGATCAGGACTTCAGGCTGCTGATAGAGGGCGCGCGCGATGCCGATGCGCTGGCGCTGTCCGCCGGAGAGCTTGACGCCGCGCTCGCCGACCATCGTCTCGATTCCCTGCGCCTGCGCATGCACAAACGCATCGAGCTCCGCCATGGCAAGCGCCTTATGGACACGGGCATCATCAATCTCTTCCGGAGACTCACCCAGCGCCACATTCTCGCGGATGGTCGCGTCGGTCAGATAGATGGACTGCGGGACGTAGGCGATGTTCGCCTGCCATGCACGAAGTTTCTGGCGAATGTCTACGCCATCGACCGTGATCTTGCCGCGCGTGGGGACGAAAAGTCCCAAGAGGATATCGACGAACGTGGTCTTTCCCGCGCCCGATGGACCGAGAATGCCGACAAACTTCCCTTTCGGTATCGAGAAGCTGACATCCTTGAGCACCTCGTCCGAAGTGCCCGGATAGCAGAACCCCAGATGCTCCACACGAATCACATCGGCAAAGGGAAGCGGCGGCGGCAGATCGGCGACCTTGAGTTTTCGCTTGTGGTATTTGCGCGATTTGATCGCGAGCAATTCGCGGTACAGTTCATCAAACAGCGGGAGTTGGAATTTGATGCCGTTCGAAAGCGTTATGATGCGGTTCGCGCTCGGCATCAGGCGGAAGGCGGCAAGCGCCAGGACGCCGAGCAATGGGACGATTTCCATCGGCGTATATCCCATGACCATCTTCCCAATGATGAGAAAAAGCAATGCGCATACGATGAGCGTCTCGATGATCATGCGAGGGAGCTGGTTCAAAAACATGAACTTTCCGTTCGCCAGCCCATATTTTTCGTAGTTCTCCACGAATTCCTGAAGGAAGAACTGCTCCTTGCGCATGACCTTCGTTTCTTTGACCGCCCCCAACCCCTGATTCACGGCCTGAACATATGCCGCAGCATACGTATTCTGTATCTGCCCTGTCTCAGCGATCCTGCGCCGAAACGAACGAAGCAGTGCGTAGATCAGTCCACCCATGACGCCTGCCACGACGATCGCCGTGAAAGGGTCTGCAAAGACCAGCATCCCCCAGATGGTCAATGCCGTGATGATCTCCGTCAGAAGCTGGAATGCGGGAACCAAAATATTGGAAATATGACGACGCCACCGCCATTGACGTTTCGCAGGAGGACCGCCGTGTTGTGATTCAGATGAAAGAGATACGGTTTGGCAAGGTAACTCGCCATGATTTCCCTAGAAAACTGGATCTGATTCGAAATGGAAAAGTCGATCTGCAGGCGAAGCTGCCATGCGAGGTAGAGATTCTTCAAGATATAGAGCAGAATTAGCAGGAGCGAGAGTCCAATGATCAACTCCGTATGCGTCGTGATCCCAAGCTTCGCCGCATACGCTGCGATCTTTGCATGGTGCGCCAGGAAGTCCGGCTGCCCCATGAGGGAGATGAGCGGCAGGATCGCCCCGATGCCGATCGCCTCAAGAACAGCGCCAGCCATCATCACCGCAACGAGGAAGGCACAATAGCGCAATTCCTGCGGCGTAAAGATGGAAAAATCTTAAGAAATAATTTCATCTAGCCAACGGCTCCTATCTTCATCTCAAACGATCGGTGTAATCATACGCATCTGCCTTATCCATCAAGAATCAATACATTCCTGACAACATCGGTTTGCCACGATGACTCTCCAAACGCCTCCGACTCGTCCCATCCGTCGTATCCAAGTATTGATTGCAGCCGATCGAACACTCTGCGTCCCCGTCTTGTAAACAATACGATAAAATCTTGCATAGTCTTCAACATCTCCCGCAAGGAGCCTCTCAGCATTTTCAATCTGCGCCTTCGCACGTTCGATATGCCTTCCTTTCAGTTCGATGAAATATGCTCTCTTCTTGTCATCATTTAATACAAGATAATCACATCGCGGCTCTTCATTCTGCACAATCGCACGATCATCCAGGCAATACTGACGCACACGATCCTGCCCTTCATTCAAGGCTCTATGCTGGGACGGGTTACCCACACCGGAATCCTTGGATACGATTATTTTTGCCGTTCTTGACAGAGGCTGCGATATTTCTCAAGCATCTCCGACATCCTCGTCCATATGCGCCTCTACAGTCATCAAGGCATCTGTTTCCTCATTGATTTCCTTCGAGGCATCATCGATCAGCTCATTACAGATCAGGCCGTTTCGAACAGCGTCCTCCACCGTCCCATCATGGACATGCACCGCACGTGTCTCGGCAAAGGAAAGATACGACAACGGATGCAGGACATCATGAAGCTGTTGCTCATATCGTTCCCCCGCACGCTCTTGAAGCTCTCCGGCATACAGCATGTTGTTGAATTGCCCCAAGATATACGGGCTGTGTGTTGTGACAAGCACCTGATTGCCCTCGTGCGCAAACAAGCCGATCGCTTCCGCCATTCTCTTCTGAGAATCTGGGTACAGATGCGCTTCCGGTTCTTCCATGATCAAAAAGATCTTCCTGTTTTTTACGAGATGAAAGTACAACAAGTTGAATACCCAGACGGATTCCTGCTGGCCGGAAGAGGCGAAATTGATTTTCACATAGCGATCTTCGTCAAAGAATAGCTTCTCTTCGCCTCTGTCATAAACATATCGAGCGTGAAGAACGCCTTGCATCAACTTCGTCAAGCGGCGCAATGCATCTTGATTCACCCTTAATTGCGTGGTGTGCAGCACCGAATCCAAGAGATCGGACAACCCTCCTCCGATCTGCGGTCTGATCGAACTGATCTTCTGAACATACGACTGCATACAGAAATCAAGGCTGCGGCCTTCCGAGGAAAGAAGCGGCATCAACTGATCCGTGAGCAGGGTAGCCAGGCTGCGGCCTGCCGGGACATAGATCGTGTCATACCCATCCGAGAATAATGCCTGGATCTCCTGTTGGAGCTTCTGCCAAGAATCTTCATCCCATCCACGCTCTGTATAATCCTCATATTGTTTGATGAACTCCAGAATCGCATCGCTGAAAGAAAAATCAATAAAGTTGCGGACAGAGGCAATGGCATTGGATTTAAGGCAGAGATCTATCGCAACCCCCTTCGAATACTCATAATGCAGCCCCATATCAAGCGGCATCGACCATGAAGACCCGAACATTTGCAAGAATTTGCTGCGCAGACGTTTTTTCAAATCGTTTTCGAATGTCGTATGATATACATCTTCACGAGTCCGCGTCTGGATTTGATCGATAAAATCCTGTGCGACCGTTCGAAAGAAGAATATGGCTTTTGCAATCGTGCTCTTTCCACTTGCTTGAGGACCCGTCAACACAGTAAACGGGCGAACCTCCATCTGACATTCAAAAACGGGCCCGAATTTCCGCAGCTGGATATACGCCATATTCCTTCACCCCCCAAACAGCAACACATCCATCATAAACCAGTATAGACACGCACATATCTTCTGTCAACATATGCGTCACGTCTGCTGCCGCAAAATACAGCTTTCCCGCTATCTCTCCGCGCGCATCGGGCTTTCAAGATAGTCTCGATACGCCAGTCGGATCCCATCCTCAAGTTCTGTCTTGTACCGCCAGCCGAGAGATGCCGCCTTCGAGACATCGAGGAGCTTTCGCGGCGTGCCGTTCGGCTTGCTCGTATCCCAGAGGATCTTTCCGCGATAGTCCACTGCGCGCGCGACCATATCTGCCAGCTCTCGAATGGAAATTTCCTTCCCGCTTCCCGCATTGACCGTCTCGTCGCCGCTGTAGCGCTCCATCAAGAACACGCAGAGGTCGGCAAGATCGTCGACATAGAGGAACTCGCGCAGCGGCGAGCCGTCCCCCCAGCAGGTCACAAACTCCGCTCCGGCTTCCTTCGCTTCATGAAAGCGTCGGATCAGCGCGGGGAGGACATGGCTGTGCTCCGGATGGTAGTTGTCGTTCGGTAGTAGAGGTTCGTCGGCATGACAGAGATATAGTCTGTCCCATATTGCTGGTTCAGGTAGGCACAGTATTTGAGTCCCGCGATTTTCGCAAGCGCATACGCCTCGTTCGTCTCTTCCAAAGAGGACGTCAAGAGACAGTCCTCTCGCATCGGCTGCGGCGCCATGCGCGGATAGATGCAGGAGGAGCCGAGAAATTCCAGCTTCTTGCATCCATTCCTCCACGCCGCATGGATGACGTTCATCTCCAACATCATATTCTGATACATGAAATCGGCTGGCGCCTCCGCGTTCGCCTGGATGCCACCCACCTTCGCCGCTGCAAGAAAGACATACTCCGGTCTCTCTTCCGCAAAAAATGCCTCTACCGCCTCTTGCCGGCAAAGGTCAAGCTCACGATGCGTCCTGGTGAGAACATTGTCATACCCCTGCCGCTCAAGCTCCCGACAGATCGCAGAACCGACCATGCCACGATGTCCTGCAACGTAGATTCTTGCATTTTTTTCCATTACTACACCGCTCCCTTGCACTTGCACAGTCTTCCCTCTTGGGCGATCTCAGCGTCCATACCGTTCCACATCCGCCCGTACCATCATGCGGACGAGCTCCAAGAACGATACCTTGCGCTGCCAGCCAAGCTCACGTTCCGCCTTCGATGCATTGCCCCAGAGAAGCTCCACTTCCGCCGGACGGAAATAGCGCGGATCGACATCGACGAGCAGCCGGCCGCTCTTTGCGTCATAGCCCTTTTTCCTCTACGCCCTCGCCGCGCCATTCGATCTCGACGCCGATCTCACGGAACGCAAGCTCTGCGAACTCGCGCACGGTGTGCGTCTCGTTCGTCGCAAGCACATAATCATCGGGCACCTCATGCTGGAGAATGCGCCACATGCCCTCGACATAATCTCCCGCGAATCCCCAATCGCGCTTCGCATCGAGATTGCCGAGAGAAAGCTTTTCCTGCTTCCCTGCATGGATGCGGGCGACAGCCAGCGTGATCTTGCGCGTCACGAAGGTCTCGCCGCGCCGTGGGGATTCATGATTGAAAAGGATTCCGTTCACAGCGAACATATCGTAGGACTCACGATAGTTCTTCGTGATCCAGAAGCTGTAAAGCTTTGCCGCACCATACGGCGACTTCGGATAGAAGGGCGTCGTCTCGCTCTGCGGCGCCGTATCTGGAATGCCGCCGAAAAGCTCCGAGGTCGAAGCCTGATAGAACCGTGCATCCGGCTTGCTCTGGCGAACCGCCTCCAAGAGACGGATCGTCCCGACGCCCGTCGCCTCCGCCGTGTACTCCGGCACCTCGAACGACACGGCCACATGGGACTGCGCGGCAAGATTGTAGACCTCGTCCGGCTGAATTTCTCGAATCAATGTATGCGCATGGCTAGAATCCGTCAAATCACCATGATGGAGAAAGAGCCCTCCGTCATATTGACCATCAGACAGGAGATGATCGATCCGCTGCGTGCAAGGCGTGCTGTGCCGACGGATGATGCCATGCACCTCATAGCCCTTTTCAAGCAGAAGCTCTGTCAGATAGGAGCCGTCCTGCCCTGTGATGCCTGTGATCAATGCTTTTTTCATCATATCCCCTCACTTCGAAGTCATGGAAATCCATCCCACAAAACCTTAATCATCCCATTTGACAAAACAATGTACGTAAGGCACTCTCTATCCCAGAAGACTTGAAAATATTTTCCCATCGCAAATCATCCACAGCTGTATTGCGAAAAGAGAAACTCTTTAAGCGTTCCAAATCTAGGTCATGGAAATCTTCGCTGAATTTATAAAACGCCATATTCCTGCTCTTTTCAAAATCATTCACCCAAAAATAACTCGTTGTAAGAACCTTCAACCCCATCGCAACATATTCCAAAAGCTTCGTTGATGTCTGTATATTATACGGATACCGATCAGGAATATAATTCAGAGCGTATTCTGCCTGCCTGGCTAATGCAGGAATTTCTTGATACGGGATCTTCCCTGCAAACACAAGATTATCAAACTTTTTATACTCTGTATACAAAGAATCTTCCGGAGTTCCGATCAAGAGCAGTCTCACCATCGAATGCCTAGAAAAAAAATCCAAAGCCTTATAAAACTTTCGATCAGCTCCCATATTTCCGACATAAACGAAATCGTATTCTTTCCTCGTCGCCTCCATACGAAAAAAATGCTCATCGATGCCCATATCCCGATAAAGATATGGCACTTGGTCACCAAATGAGTACCGCTTCTGAATCGCTTGGTTCAGGAATATTCTCAACGATGGTCTTGCATTGAAGCTTCGTTTTATGAAATCTTTCAACTTTGCCGCTCGTCTACAGACAACGACGCATACTCATGGACGCATGGAATCTTTTTAGAAAACTGAAAATCCGTCCCCATAAAACGCCAAATCAAATCGAAATCCTCGACCGAATACCCTTTTGCTTCCTGACAGTCCACGAACGAATATTCTTTGAGAAACTTCTTGTACATCAACAACTCTGGCAGATGCGCTCTTCCGGAATGTAAAAGCAATATCTTTTTCATCGGTCAGACTTTCTTGCACACATCATCTTCAAATTGAAAAGCGTCCATACAATGGCCAGTTTCACACTGCGCAAACCATTGGAACAATTCATTTGTTTCAGATACGGCCGGTACAACTCTGCATATCCTCTCGCGTCCGCTGTCATCTTACGTCCCTCCCACAAACGATAAACAAGCAACGATGGGATGCGGTAACCGAAAATAACATTTTTATATGTTTGCAATAACTCTTGATCAGCAACATGGTTTTCGAGCCAATGCCAGATTTCGGTCCATATGAATACATCTTTTTCGAGTTTATCCCAAGAAAATAGCGACAGGCCACTCTCATTTACACAGTAGTCAAAAAGTGGTTCGTCCAAAAACACGATTTTTTCCGCCGCATACATGACCTTGATAAAAAACTCCATATCCTCGCCCCATGAACACCCTTCACGGAAGGAAATATCCTCTTTAGCAAGAATATCTCTTCGAATCATCCAGGCATTCGTCTGCGGCGTCATCTTGCTCTGTATATAGTGCAGCAAAGGCTTCTCTATCCGTCCACGCAACCCACGCCTGCGCTTTTTTTCCCTTATGACATTGTAATTACAAAAACAGACATCCGCCCCTTGGTCTTTCAAGAAGCTGATCTGCTTTTCTATCTTCTTCGGGTATATATAATCATCAGAGTCGAGAAAAGAGATATATTCTCCTGACGCTTGATTTATACCTCGATTTCTGGCAGCTGAGACGCCGCGATTAGTTTGATAAACATATTTCAATCGCAGTCCATGGTGCTTTTGTAAATTCTTAACGACAGCAGATGTATCATCCGTGCTGCCGTCATCGACAACGATTACCTCAAGCTCCGAGTACGTCTGTGTCAACACGCTCTCAACAGCTCTGACCAAGGAACCTGCTCTATTGTATGTAGGAATCACAACCGATACCATATTATCCACTGTATCATATTTCATCGAAAGGTTTCCATCCCCGCAAACGCAAAAAATTCTTTTCTCCCAAAAGCGCTATCGACAGCTTTTTGACAAGGTTTTTAACGCGGCACTTCTTCACTTCATTATCCTGCAGAGCATAGATCCGGTCAAGGCATTCTTCTCCTGCATACTTTTTAATAACAGCAATATATTCATCGTAAAGAGCATGATCCGCACTCGCTCCGAAAATGCTGTAATAAGCGACATCTATATCCATCGTACAGTAATTTTCGCCCTGTAGGATATTACGCAAAAGAAACTCATAGTCGGCTGCAATCCGATACTTTGTATCGAATCCTTCCTTCATCAAGCGCCTATCCGCAAACAGCCCTTGATGAGGACACATATCCCCTCGCTTGATTCCGTCTTCTGAAAAGTCTGCTCGTTTCCGCTTGACCAATCGATGCACATCCTGATGCAGAAGAACATTCCCCATATAAAAAGAAAACCCTGGGTGCGTATCGATAAAAGCAGAGACTTCACGCATCACTTCATTGTTGCACAACCAATCATCTGCACCCAGAAAATACAGGTAGTCTCCCGTTGCATACCGAATGCCCTTGTTCATAGCATCGTAAATGCCATCGTCCGGTTCACTCTGAAGCACGCTGATTTCGTGACGATGCTTATCTAATATTGCAGCAGTCTGATCCGTTGAAGCTCCATCGATCACGATATATTCGAGACTTTCGTAAGATTGCCGCGCAACACTCTCGATCGTGCGCTCTATCGTCTTTGCAGCATTATAACTTACTGTGACAATGCTGATTTTTGGGCCCGAGAACTCATTCCGTAATTTTTTTGAATACAATTTCTCCCTCGATCTCTTCTATAAAATACAAAGGTTTGTTCCCATAAAAGGATGCCCATCCAGTATACGTGCTCGGCGGGCCTACGATATAATCACATACAGAAAACGTATACATATCTTCAACAATCTGACCAGTGCCAACCATAACATCAAATGCAGAAAAGGCTTCGATATCAATGGTCTCGTTAGAACAAACAATCCAACGGACTTTTTCCTTGCCAAAATGATCTTCAATCTTATGCATAATCCTACCATATTGTTCTGGTGTGTAATAAAATCTTCCTCCCATGAAACTCTTATAATCTCCGCCACGCATATGTAGTCCGATGACAATTTTGGAGGAAGCAGGCTCTCTTACGCTAAGCATCAGATTTTCGATATTTCTTTCATGTACTAAAAGCGGTCGAAAGAACTCCCGAATCCGTTCTGCATATGTGTTAAATGATGCACTATCTCTATATAGCCACCCTTGTACAACTAGACATTTTGTACTATTCCTCAATTTGATAAACTCAGGATTCCTCAGATTGCACTCTTCATCATCAAAAATCCTATAGAAACGAATCCAACGATTTCCGACTACATTTTTTTTGCTGCAATGCATATATTTGAAAATAATTTTCGATAAAAACAAAACAATCTTTCGTACAACAACAGAACTAAGGAAAGATCGTGTCATTTCATAGATGCTATCCTCTTCATTTCTATCAAAGTATAGTCCATATTCATCAAAACTAGGATTGTAAAGAAAATACTTATACTCCCATGCATTCCCCATCCAATGAGCATATTGAAAAAGACGATTTCCCAACTGCCCCGTTTTATATCCTAAAATGACCAAGAAATCACTTCCCTCGATCTTTTCTATACTTTCATTGCCAGCCCACTGTAAAATTCTTGGAGACCACCAGCTTCTTTCCGTATGTCAAATCCTGCCTCTGCCAATTCTTCCTCCGCATAAGGATTGCGCACTCTTTTTTTGCAGAGGATTTCGTCTGCCCATTCCGCTGCTGATTTTTTTCTAGGCTCATGAAAGATAAAGACGACGTGAGCTTGCACTCATCCGATACCTTATCAGAAACAATGCACGGCAGTCCGTTCGCTTGCGCCTCTACAGACACAACCGGAAGTCCTTCATACCAAGAAGGAAGAAGAAATACATCCATGACATTGTACAGAGCAGCCACATCCTTGCGCAGTCCAAGAAACCTCACTTTTTCATCCAATCCCAAAGAATGAACCTGCGCCGCAACATCATTTCTTAACACACCATCGCCAACAAAGAGGAGCAGGATATTCTTATCTTTTCGAACAAGCTCATGCATAATGTCTACAATAAATTTATGATTCTTTTTGATACACAAATCGACCAATATGTCCAACAACATAGGTATTTTCTGGGATTTGCAAACTTTTTCTATAGTTTTCCCGTATATCTTCACGATACGAAAACATATCCAAGTCAACAGCATTATTGAAGATCGCTACCGTCTGAGCATCTTCGATCTCCCCAAACATCCATCTCCCTGCCAATCGCGAACAAGCAGCATAATGATTCGCAAATATTTTACTAAAGGGGCGCAAAATGTATTTCATTATGGTTCGCATTCCTTCCCCAGGAGCTGACGTGGAATGGTTATGCACGATACGAACCTTCGCCCCTCCCAGCCATGCAGCAAAGAGCGAGAATACGGCAAGGGTGTTCATGTGCGAGTGAACGATCTCATATTTGTTATCCTTTACGATCCGATAGATCTGATAGATCTGTTTCAGAACATTTTTGTTGTATCGTTCGACCTTATAGACACGGCCGCCGAGCAATTCGATCTCTTCATCCAACAGAGACTTTTCATAGCCATCGATGACAAAATCGAACTGAACTTTTGTGCGATCGATATGTCGATAATAGTTCATGACAACGGATTCCACTCCACCGCCGCATACATTTCCAATGATTTGCAGCACACGAACCGGCAAATGATCATCTCTGAACAATTCAAACGCTCCTCTTCCGTCTAGGAGAAAACCTAATACGCTCCTTTTCCCATAAGAACAGCCTTCACCGTCTTGAACAGATACACCAGATCGATCCAGACCGACCAGTTGCGCACATACCATGTGTCCATGGCCACGCGCTCTTCATAGGTCGTATCGCTGCGTCCGTTCACCTGCCAGATCCCTGTGATGCCGGGAGGCACCATGTAGTATTCGCGGATGCAGTCGCCATAATACTCGATCTCTTTTTTTCCACAATGGGACGCGGCTGACAAGGCTCATATCGCCCGGAGGACGTTCCACAGCTGCGGCAGCTCATCGAGGCTCGTCCTGCGGAGGAATCCGCCGAGCTTTGTGACGCGCGGATCGTTCGTGAGCTTGAACGATTCCTCCCATTCCTTTCGCGCCTCGGGGTTCTTGGCGAGGTACTCTTCCAAGCGTTTCTCTGCATCGGGCACCATGGATTGAAACTTGTAGCAGGGAAAGAGTTTGCCGTCCTTCCCTACGCGCCGATGCGCGAAGATGATCCTGCCCCGGTTGTCGATACCCACGATGACAGCCAAGAGCAGCAAGGCCGGCAGGATCAGCAAGCCGCCGCTGATGACAGCGGTCAGATCGAAGATCCTTTTCGCCCAGAGATTCCTCTTGCGCGCCAGATTGTTGCGGATGTGGAGCATGAACACCTTTTCCGTGAAAAAGGGTTCTACGCCCACATTGCCGAGCGGGAGCATCATGAGGTCCGGCACGAAGGAGATGTCGCGGACAAACGGCTGGATCTCCGTGATCAGGCGCTCCAAGCGAGCCGGAGCCATGCCCGGCGCCGTGATGATCACCGTCTTGATTCCTGCGGTGCGGATGATTTCTGCGGCATCCGCCAATTTCCCCATCAACAGGAACTTCTGCGGCAGCTCCTTCGAGATCGGGTTGTCGTCAAGGATGCCTACGATCTCGTAGCGATAGCCCAGGTCTCCGTCAAAGAAGGCCAACACCTGCTCCGCCGTCTTCCCGGCGCCGATGAGGATGACGGGCTTTCGCAGAAGCCCCATCGTTTTCAGGAGCTTCATGACGATGTAGCGCGAAGCATAGACATTCACCAGAGCAAGGCAGCCGAAGAAAATGACATAGAGCCTCGACGCCAACAAACTCGCCTTCATGAAGTAGAGCACGAGGATGCAGGTGATGAGCGCATAGAAGACGGCATAGAAGATCTGACGCACGGTCTCCAAGATCGGCTGCATCTTCGTATAGGTCTGCTCGATGCCGAGGAAGGCGATGAACACCAAGGGTATCCAGAAAAAGATGTAGGTATTCACCTCATAGTAAGGATTCTCCAAAAGGAAGGCATAAAGATCGTGCAGGGTGAAGGCCATCTTCTCGGCAAGCAGGATAGCAAGATAGTCGGAGAATATAAAAAGAAGAGGGGCGCAGATCCTTCGAACAGGTGCAGGCAGCTGCATACTCATGAATCCCCCCTCTTTGCGTGCGTGTATTTCATCTAGGATAGCATACCTTCGGCGCACTGTCAAAAGACATTTGCCCTCTGGCAAAGACAGTTTCTTCCAAGTGCGGGAAAAAGCCGGCGATACATGAAGCTCCCGCCAAGGAGCTTCGCCCTCACTTCTCCATGCAGGCGCGGCAGATCTTTGCTCGCGCCGATGGGCTGGAACGGGGCTCTGCAGGAGGCGCAGCGCGGCAGCGGGATGCGCCAGCGTTTGGCGGCGGGGGAAGCGGCGAGGCGCAGGGCGTTCCCCGGGACAGCGCACGGTGCAGAGGCCGCAGGCGCTGCAGAGCTGCGGCGTGAAGGAGAGCACGAAGTCCGCGCCGTCGACCTCCGCCGCGAGCGCCCCGTGCGGGCACAGGCGCGCGCAGAAGCCGCAGGCGTTGCAGCCGCTGTAGAGCGCGAGGTCGGCGTGCACGGAGGCAGGCTCTGCGCCGTCGGCGAACGACCACCAGAATCCGTCGAAAGCGGCAAGCGCAGGATATGCAGCATCTTCGTCCCGCATCCCTGCTGCACCCGCGCGCAAATCCTCGCCGGCTTTCTCTCCTATCGCCGCATGTCCGCTGCCGCCCTGCAGCGCCGCGGGCGCAGCCGGGACGCCTCCCCCGCTGAGCCTGCCGCCTCGCCCCTGCCCGAACTTCTCCTTCGCCACGTCGCGGAAGCGGCGGAAGAAATCGCGGCGGCTGTACGCACGGGCGGCAGGCTCCTCGTCCAGCAGGCGAAGCGGCGTCTTCCCCGCCGCCTCCAAGGCCGCCCGGACAAGGGCAGCCTCGCGGACGAGGTGCGCGTGGACAGCGGGCAGACAGCTTCGGCACGCGCCCACGACGAGCTGCACTTCCTTCTTCGAGGCGAGCGACCAGAGAATGCCGCGCGTGAGGAAGCCGAGGCAGGGAAGCTGCGTCTCGGGCGCATCTTTCGCGCACGCGAGCCGCACGACGGGCGCGGCGGCAGCGGCCGCAAGCCGCGCCGCATAGTCGAGCCGCGTCTCGATGGCGGCGGCGGGACAGACGGCAGTGCAGAGGCCGCAGTCCACGCACAGTCCCGCATCGGGCACGCCCCAGCGAAAGGCGCCGGCGGGACAGACGTCCTCGCAGGCGCGGCACGGCGGCTGCAGATATCCCTTGATGCACTTCGCCGCCAGCAAGCGGATCTTCTCCAATGCGACGCGCCTCCTCTCTCTGATCCATGACCCTATGGGACTCTCCTGTGTATTATAGTATAGCAGGATATGCAGGATTTTTCACGCATGGCGGAAGATTGACGGCACGACATGGACGCAATATAATATAGGAAAAAGGAGGGAGCGATCATGGAAAAAAGAAGCGCTTGCAACCCGATGCGCATGAACCTTTCGGATGCTGAATATCAGATGATCGACCGACTTGCAAAAAAATATGATTGTTCTCATGCCGAGCTTGTTCGCCGCTTCATCTTTCAAAGACTGGAAGATGAATTCAACATAAAGGTAGAAGGCCGAAGGACGAAAGGGATGAGGTATCGTGGGTAAGATCTTGCATCTGCGTTTTACCGATGACGAACGCAAAGCCCTCGAAGCCATCTCCCCTCTCTATGCAGGAGGTCTTTCACCAGCAACATTGAAGAATCTCATATATGACAGGCTGGAAGATGAATACGACATGGAACTCATACGCGACTATGAAAACGAGCTTGAGAGCGGCACGCTGGAGACGATACCTTTCCATGAGGTCCTGAAGGGACTGAAAGATGTATAAGCTGATAACGACCAAGAAGTTCGACAAGTCGCTTCAGAAAATGGACAGCAGTACGCGCGACCGCATAATAGAGTGGATGGAAAACAATCTGGTCGACTGCGAAAATCCTCGCATCTATGGGAAGGCTCTCACGGGAAACCTCGGAAGGTATTGGAGGTATCGTGTCGCAGACTTCAGACTGCTCGCAGAGATCCGTGACAGCGAGCTGATCATCATCGCAGTCGGAATCGGCCATAGAAGCAAGATCTATAGGTGATACAAAGGCGCTGAAAGCACAGTGCCTTTTTTGTTGTTGTTCCGAAGGCGGGCGCAGGTGCAAGATCCGCGCCACAGATCTGGCGACAATAAGAGCCTTCGAGGAAAACTTGTGCTATAATAGTAAGCAATTTTCAAAAAGACAAGAGGTACTGCCATGAAAGAAGAAAACATCAGCGCAGAGCTTGCACGCGCTCTGGGCATCAAGACGAAGCAGGCGGAGGCGACGATCGCGCTCCTCGACGAGGGCAACACCGTGCCCTTCATCTCCCGCTACCGCAAGGAGGCGACGGGAGAGCTTGACGAAGAGCAAGTGCGCTCCATCGAAGGCGAGCTTTCGCGTCTCCGGAATCTGGTCAAGCGCCAGCAGGAGATCGAAAAGAGCATCGAAGAGCAGGGAAAGCTCACGCCCGAGCTGAAGGAGGCGCTCGACAGGGCGCTGAAGATGCAGGAGCTGGAGGACATCTACCCTGCCGTTCAAGCAGAAGCGGCGCACGCGCGCGGGCGTCGCACGCGAGAAGGGGCTGGAGCCGCTCGCGCTCGCGCTCCTCGCACAAGAGGAGAAGCAGGGCACGGCAGAAGAGTACGCCTCACGCTTCATCGACGAGGAAAAGGGCGTCATGACGGCGGAAGAAGCCCTCGCAGGCGCGATGGACATCGTCGCCGAAACCGTCATGGAAGGAGCGCCCCTGCGCCAGAAGATGCGCAAGGAGCTTTTGCAGCGTGCAGAGCTTTCGACCACGCTCGACGAGGAGGCCGAAGATGCACAAGTCTTCCTCATGTACAAGGACTACAAGGAGCCGCTTCGCACGCTGCCCTCGCATCGCATCCTCGCCATCAACCGCGGCGAGAAGAAGGGCTGCCTGAAAATCGCGCTCTCCGCTGACCACGAAAAGCTCACGGAGGAGATCTTCCGCGGCATCGACAAGGGCGCGTCGATCTTCCGCGAGCCGCTCAAGGCCGCCGTCGAGGACGGCTACAAGCGGCTTCTCTTTCCCGCCATGGAGCGCGAGCTTCGCGCTCTTCTAACAGAGAACGCCGAGAAACAGGCCATCCATGTCTTCGGCGCGAACCTCAAGCAGCTCCTCCTGGAAGCGCCCCTCGCCGGCCACACGGTCATGGGGCTCGATCCCGGCTACCGCACGGGCTGCAAGATGGCCGTCGTCAGCCCCACGGGACAGGTCCTCGATCACGGCGTCCTCTATCTCACGATGAGCGCAGAGCGCCGCGCCGAAGCGGCGAGAAAGGCGCTCGCGCTCATCAAGAAGCACGGCGTGACGCTCATATCCATCGGCAACGGCACAGCCTCCCTACGAAACCGAGGAGTTCACGGCGAACCTCATCCGCGAGAACGAGCTGCCCGTCCACTATCTCATCACAAACGAAGCGGGCGCTTCCGTCTACTCCGCCTCGAAACTCGCGAAGGAGGAGCTGCCCGAGTACGACGTGACGATCCGCGGAGCCGTCTCCATCGCGCGGCGCGTGCAGGATCCTTTGGCCGAGCTGGTGAAGATCGACCCGCAGGCGATCGGCGTCGGCCAGTACCAGCACGACGTGAACCAGAAGGAGCTTGCCGCCGCACTCGACGCTGTCGTGGAGTCCGCCGTCAACCACGTCGGCGTGAACCTCAACACGGCGTCGGCGGCGCTCCTCTCGCACATCGCGGGCGTCACGAAGCCGATCGCGAAGAACATCGTCGGCTGGCGCGACGAAAACGGCGTCTTCGCCAGCCGACGCCAGCTCCTCAAAGTGCCGCGCCTCAGGGCCTGCCGCCTTCACGCAGTGCGCGGGCTTCTTGCGCATCGCCGGCGGCAAGAGCCCCTTGGACAACACGCCCGTGCATCCGGAATCCTACGCGCTCGCCGAAAAGCTGCTCGAACGTCTCGGCTTCTCCCTCGCCGATCTCAGCGACAAGAAAGCGCTCGACATGCTCGGCGCGAAGCTCGCCCTCGCCGACGCCGAAAAGCTCGCCAAGGAGCTGGATGCGGGCGCGCCGACCGTGCGCGACATCATCGACGCGCTCAAGAAGCCCGGGCGCGACCCGCGCGAAGACCTGCCCGCGCCCCTGACGCGCCAGGCCATCGTGAAGCTCTCCGACATCAAGGTGGGCGCCATCATGCGCGGCACCGTGCGCAACATCACGGACTTCGGCGTCTTCGTCGACATCGGCATCAAGACGGCGGGACTCATCCACATCTCGGAACTGAGCCGAAAGCGCGTCCAGCACCCGCTCGACGTCGTATCCGTCGGCGACATCGTAAACGTCATGGTCATCAAGGTCGACGAAGAGCGCGGCCGCATCGGACTCTCCTTGAAGCATATCCCGAAGGAGGCGGCGATATGAGTCATACCGACGACGGCGCCCTCGTGCGCGAAACCATCCGCGCCATCCGATCGGAAAAGAGCCCGTCCGGCGGGAAAAGCCCGGAAGGGCAGACGCCAGAGCTTTTCCGTGGCATCCGCCTGGGCGCACTCGCCCCCTCCTCGCCCCCTATGCACGGGCGGCGAAGGGCGGAACGGGCTCGCTCGAAAAGCCGAAGAAATGCACGCTCATCTGCTGCGCCGATCACGGCGTGGCAGAAATGCAGGTCAGCGCCTACCCGCCCGAGACGACGGCGCAGATGACGGCGAACTACCTGCTCGCCAAGGGGCTGTCGCCAACGCGCTCGCAGCCTTTGCCAAAAGCGACCTCTTCGTCGCCGATCTCGGCATCAAGGCGCCGCTTCCTCCCCTGCCCGCGCTCATCGACTGCAAGATCGCGCCCGGCACGAAGAACTCCGCCAAAGGGCGCCCTGCCATGACGCGCGAAGAAGCGCTGCGCTCCCTTGCCACTGGCATCCGCCTCGCCGATCGTCTCGCCGCCGAAGGCTACCGCTGCTTCCTGCCGGGCGAGATGGGCATCTCCAACACGACGGCGAGCGCGGCGATCGCCGCCTCTCTGTGCCGCCTCACGCCTGAAGAAGCCACGGGGCGCGGCACGAACATCTCCGACGAGCGTCTCAAGACGAAGATCGAGGTCGTGCGCCAGATCCTCGCGGTCAACCGCCCCGACGCAGCCGACGGCATCGACGTCCTGCAGAAGGTCGGCGGCTTCGAGCTGGGCTGCATCGCGGGACTGATCCTCGGCGCGGCGCAGAAGAAGGCTGTCGTCATCCTCGACGGCTTCAACACGGGCGCGGCGGCGCTCATCGCTGCAGCGCTCGCGCCTGCCGTCCGCGACTTTCTCCTGCCCTCGCACCTTGCGGCCGAGCCGGCGCACAAGGCCATCCTCCGGAAGCTCCGCCTCACCCCCTGCATGGACATGCGCTTTCGCCTCGGCGAAGCGACCGGCTCTTCCATCGTCGCCGACTTCCTCGATGCCGCGATCGAAGCCGTGCAGGCTGCAGAGCCTGATCGACCCGAGACAGAAGGCAGCGAAAGTGCGGCCATCCGCGAGCGAAAAGCGCCTGCACAAGAAGGAGCCGACATCGAAAAGCGCCTGACGCAGCCTCGCTCCTTGCGCGAGAATGCGCCCCAAGATGCCGCCCTCTCCCTGCCCGAGCCTCCCGCGCTCGACGAAGGCGCCATGGACGCCTGCCAGAAGCGCATCGACAGCCCTCGCCAAGCCCATCTACAGCCTCGGCCGCCTCGAAGAGCTCGCCGTGCGCCTCGCAGGCGTCACGGGCGAGGCGCGGCCGCCGCTCAGCACCCGGCGCGCGCTGCTCGTCTTCGCGACCGAAGAGCCCTCCCCCAGACGCGCACGGCTCGCGAAAGCCTTCGCCGCGCACGCCGAAGCGCCCGTGACGCTCGCGCTGCTCGATGCGAAAAGCTCCGTCGCCGAAGCCTTCGCCTTCGGACAGGAAGCCGCGCGTTCGCTTGCCGAGGACTGCCCGCTCCTCGGGATCTCTTTCGCTCAGCAAACGGACGAAGCGGCGAAAGAAAACGCGGCGCTCTGGAAAGAAGCCCTCCACCAGATCAAGGCGGACGACACGCTCCTCGCTCTGCTGCACAGCCTGCCGCCCGCGCTGCGGCTCGAAGCCACCGCTCTCAGCGGCGCCATCTCGGGCGCAGCCGCCTGCCGCACGCTCGTCCTTCTCGACGACGCCGCGACGGAAAGCGCCGCGCACGCCATCGAAACCCTCGCGCCCGCCTTCGCTCCGTTCCTCCTTCACGTCCAATCCGACTTCCTCGCACTCTCCCTTCATGCGAGCTGCGGCATTGCCGCCTCCCTCGGCCTGCGTCTCATCGATGCCGCACTCCACATGGCAAACGACATGAAGACCTTCGCCGAGACCGCCGTGGCCGTGGCCGCGGACGGCCCCGGGAAAGGACGGCAGGGATGAAAGAAGTGCTGCTGCACAGATCGTGCAGCAGCACTTCTTTCATTGGAACAGATGAAGGTGACGCAGGAGAACCGTGATGAAGCAGAGAACGGAGAGGAAGAACATGAAGTACTCAATGCACCTGACAGGATGCACATAATGCAGCGGGATCTCCACGACCTTCGGGATGTTCTCCGCGAGAAGCGAGATAGCGACCGACGTGTAGAGGATCGTGTTCGCCATGCGCGTCGTCTTGTACGTCGAGAGCGCCATGAGGATCAGGCAGACGGCAAAAAGCGATGAGAACGTAAGTGATCTTGTCGCCATGACGGCGCATGGCATCACCTCCTCGAAAATATGGGGATTCTTCAAGCGTTCGCTCCGATCTTCCCGACGATGAGGCGGCCACGGCATCCTGCACCCCGCTCCCGCATCGCACGGAGGCTCGGGAGATCGAAAAATCCATGCCTTAAATATATACCATCTGTATTTATTTGTAAATGCAGAACTATGAACGATGAGCGAGGGACGGAGATGCATCCGCCATCGGCCATATTGAGCCGAAGTCCCGCGTGGCCGAGGAAATCAGGCAGATCGGGATCGAGATGGATGCGCGTACCATAGAAAAAGCCATCGGGATTATCAATAAAAAGTCGCAATTTTTCCATTGACAAATGCAGAAAATATTGCGATACTTACCTTTATAGGAGACTTATCTCCCTATAGTTTTCATATATGATTCTAATTCACCATGGTGAAAGAGGTGCACACAAAATGGAAAAACAGCAACTGGTAGAAGAAATGACGAAGATCGTCGGGGCGGAGAACGTCCAGTCAAAAGAAGAGGAACTTTATTCCTATGCTTACGATGCCACGCCCGGACACATCTACATGCCGGACGTCGTCGTCAGCCCCGGCACGACGGAGGAAGTATCAAAGGTCCCGAAGTTCGCGAACGAGCACAAGATCCCCGTCTACACGCGCGGCTCAGGCACGAACCTCTCGGCGGGAACAGCGCCCTTGAAGGGCGGCATCGTCCTCTCGATGCTCCGCTTCAAGAAGATCATCGACGTCGATCTCGAAAACCTCATCGCCGAGGTCGAAGCGGGCGTCATCGTGCAGGACATCAACGACCACATCGCGCAGTTCGGCCTCATCTATCCGCCCGATCCGGGCACGGTCAAGACGGCGAGCCTCGGCGGCACGATCGCGGAGAACTCGGGCGGCCTGCGCGGCCTCAAGTACGGCATCACGAAGAACTATGTGCAGGGACTCGAAGTCGTCCTCGCGAACGGCGATGTGCTGCATACGGGCGGCAAGAACGTCAAGGACGTCTCGGGCTACGACATGACGAAGCTCTTCACCGGCTCTGAAGGAACGCTCGGCGTCGTCACGAAAGCGCTCCTGAAGCTCGTTCCTGCGCCGGAAAAGACGAAGAGCATGGTCGCGGTCTTCGACACGATCGAGGACGCCGGACGCGCTGTCTCGGGCATCATCGCCGCGAAGATCATCCCCGCGACGCTTGAGATCCTGGACAACGCGACGATCCGCACGGTCGAGGACTTCATGCACGTCGGCCTGCCGACGGACGCCGATGCGATTCTCCTGATCGAGGTCGACGGCCATCCCGTCGTCGTCGAGGACGAGGCGGAGAAGGTCTTGAAGGTCTTGAAGGAGAACAACGCGCGCGAGGTCACGCTTGCCCGCGACGCCAAGCACAAGGAGCAGCTCTGGACGGCTCGCCGCATGGCGCTTCCGTGCCTTGCGAAGCTGCGCCCGACGACGTTCGTCGAGGACGCGACCGTGCCGAGGAGCAAGATTCCTGCCTTCCTTGCGATCGTCAAGAAGGCGGCGAAAGATCACAACGTCACGATCGGCACCTTCGGCCATGCAGGCGACGGCAACATGCATCCGACGATCGTCTGCGACCTGCGCGACGAGGAGGAGACGAAGCGCGTCCACGAGGCGATGGACGACATCTTCCGCGGTGCGGTCGAGCTGGGCGGCACGCTCTCGGGCGAGCACGGCATCGGCCTCGGCAAGCTGCCCTGGATGGAGCTGCAGCACGGCAAACAAGGCATGGAAGCCATGCGTCAGATCAAGCGCGCACTCGACCCGAATCTCATCCTGAACCCCGGCAAATTGATTGGAGAGTGCTGACCTATGGCTGAAGACACGAAAAAAACTTACGGCGGCAGATCTGAACAAGAACGACACATCGCTCCTCGCGGACATCGAGGACGCGATGGCGAACTGCATGAAGTGCGGCAACTGCCGGGCCGTCTGTCCGATTTACCGCGAGACCGGCAAGGAGCAGATGGTCGCGCGCGGCAAAATCTCCCTGATGCAGGGGATATCTCTCGGGCAAGATCCCCATCTCGGCGGAGTTCGACCACATCATGGCGATGTGCCTGAACTGCAAGAGCTGCGCGGCGAACTGCCCGTGCGGCGTGGCGGCCGACGAGCTGATCCTGCGCGGCAGGAACGCCGCCGTCAAGGCGCGCGGCCTGCACCCGATCAAGAAGAACGTCTTCCGCCTGCTGCAGAACCGTCCGCTCTTCGATGCGGCCTTGAAGCTCGGCGGCATGTTCGGCTGGATGTCCTTCAAGGAAGTGCCGGGCAAGAATGCGGTGAAATCGCGCCTGCCCATGCCGGGCATGGATCCGAACCGCGCGACCCCGCCCTTGGCGTCGCGCCCGCTGCGCAGCCAGTACCCCGAGGTCGTCAAGGTGGCGAATCCCAAGTTCCGCGTCGCCTTCTTCACGGGCTGCACGATCAACTACATGTACACGGACATGGGCGTCGCCGTCATCGACGTCCTGAAGGCGAACGACATCGAAGTCGTACTGCCGCCGAAGCAGCATTGCTGCGGCACGCCGATCCATGTCTCGGGCGCTTTCGACCTTGCCAACGAGCTTGCACGCAACACGATCCGCGTCTTCGAAGATCTCGACGTCGATTACATCGTCGGCGCCTGCGGCTCGTGCGTCGAGGCCCTGAAGCACTATCCCGAGTGGCTCAAGGACGATCCCGAGTGGCATGAACGCGCCGAGAAGATGGCGGCGAAAGTGCGCGAGATCAGCGAACTGCTCGTCGAGAAGGGCTTCCGCACGGACAACCTCGCGCCCATCAACAAGAAAGTCACCATGCACGACCCGTGCCACATGATCCGCGGCCTAGGCATCACGGAGCAGCCACGCAAAGTCTTGAAGGCGATTCCCGGCCTGGACTTCGTCGAGATGAAAGAGCACGACCGCTGCTGCGGCTCCGGCGGCTCCTTCTGCATGGCGCACTACGAGATGAGCCGCGACATCAACGACCGCAAGTGCAACAACATCAAGGCGACGGGCGCGGATCTCGTAGCGACGAGCTGTCCGAGCTGCCGCATGCACATCACGGACGGCATCGTCCAGAACAACATGCCGCAGGTCGTCTACCACCCGATCCAGCTTCTCGCCGAATCGTATCGCAAAGCGGCGCATTGAAATCGCACAGGAGCGAAAAGGCCCCCTCGCCAATGGCGAGGGGGGTTCTTTTCGCTTCTGTCATGCTTTATTTGGCTGCTTCGACCTTATCAAGATCCAAATAATATCCCATCATATCACCGACATCAGTCACACGACCATATACCGTAACAGCCTGTCCCTTTTTCAGCTTGAGGACGGCATCCTGCAGCTCTTTATTCTTCGACTTGATGGAGCAACGCACATGGAGGAAAGAGAAATCTCGATTCGTTCCATCGATAGATATGTAGCTCAAATCGGAATCAATATTTCCCGGGATGCCACCGACAATCTTTTACATCCTTGCCCTTATAGTTCTTGTTTGCTGCTGCCGCATTCGTCTTCGCTTCCCGAATAAGTACATTGATATCAGCATCCGCATAAGTTTTTTGCCTGTTCCTGCTTCGCATTCGATGACGAGGACGCCGCCGGTTTGCCTCCCTGGTCTTTCGAGCCTCCGGCACACGAGGCAATCATCACGCCGATGATGACGACCGCGATCAGACCTAAAACTGCTCCTAAACAACCTTTTGCAACCGTACCCATGATACAACATCTCCTTTGTTGAGTAATGTATATTCTATGAGTATATAATTCCCCCCCCCGCGGATTTTCCTGCTTGATTCTCATATTTTCTATGTAATTTTTATTTTTTTCTCACGCCTCTTTCAGTATCTTCTCTTTTGTGTAGAGAGATGCTATACTTTGTCCGTTGCCTCCTCCAGACTGGCAAGGAAAGGAGGTGTATATGCTATGGAAGACATTGTTCTTTCATTCCTTCTCTCCGTCTTGGCTGGCATAATCGCCAACTATGTCAGCAAACGGCTTGACGAAAGAGAAAAAGGCAACAAGCCTGAGCCGTAATCCCAGCTCGCAAAAAAGGGATAGAAAATCCCCCCAAGAGGCAACTTGGGGGGATTTTCGTGTACATGCTGTGAAAGTTGTTCTTTCATTCCTGCCACATTCAGTATAGCATATTCATTATATGTGTGCAAGCGATTCGAGATGGCTAAATTTCTCAACCTCGATAAGTTCAACGAGGAAAAAACTCATCGTCTATCCGATCACTTCGATCTTCGGCTCTTTTCCTTCTTCCAGACATTCCTTCGTGATCGTCACGCGGCGCTTTTCGTCGGACTTGGGGATTTCGAACATCACGTCGAGCATCGTGTCCTCGATGATGCCCTTGAGGCTTCTCGCGCCGGTCTTCCGCTCGATCGCCTTCTTGGCGACAGCGCGGAGGGCATCCTCTTCGAAGATCAGCTCCACATTGTCCATCGCAAGCAGCTTTTCGTACTGCTTGACGGGCGCATCCTTCGGCTCGGTCAGGATGCGCAGGAGGTCGTTCTCGGAGAGCGTTTCCAGCGTGCAGATGACGGGCAGGCGGCCGATGATCTCGGGGATGATGCCGTACTGCATGAGGTCTTCGGGGCGCACCTTGTGGATGAGCTCGTCGAAGCGCTTCGACGCATCCTTCTCCTTGCCCTCGACCTCTGCGCCGAAGCCGATGCCCGCCGCATCCTTCTTGAGGCGCTTCGCTATGATGTCCTCGATGCCGACGAAGGCGCCGCCGACGATGAAGAGGATGTTCTTCGTATCGACCTTGATCGTCGGCGCTTCGGGGTGCTTCCTCTGGCCGCGCGCCGTGAACTCGACGACAGAGCCTTCGAGCATCTTGAGGAGCGCCTGCTGCACGCCCTCGTGTCCTGGATCGGCGGTGATCGAGTTGTTCGCGCCCGACTTTCGCGCGATCTTGTCGAACTCGTCGAGGTAGATGATGCCGTGCTCCGCCTTCTCGATATCCTTTTCCGCCGCATAGTAGAGATTGCGGACGGCGACCTCGACGTCTGCGCCGACGAATCCCGCTTCCGTGAGGCTCGATGCGTCCGTCACGGCGAACGGAATGTCCAAAAGACGCGACAGGTGCGACAAGAGCGCCGTCTTGCCGCAGCCCGAGGGGCCGAGCATGATGACGTTCGACTTCTCGATATCCGTGCCGTCCTCGTTCATATAGCCGTACTTCATGCGCTTGTAGTGGTTGTAGACGGCGACGGAGAGGATCTTCTTCGCGCGATCCTGATGGATGATGTACTCGTCGAGATACGCCTTGATGATATGGGGCTTGTTCTTCTTCAAGATCTCGTCGAGCTGCTCGGCGAAATCGAGCTTCTCCTTCTCGGCGCTCGCCGCCTCGTGCTCCTCGATGAAATTGTATATGTCCTTGACGCAGTCCTTGCAGATGGCAAAGCCCGTGTTCGGGTCGAAGATCGGCATATCGTACTGATCGTGCACCGTGACCTTGCGCTTGCAGAAACTGCAGGTATGCTTGATCGGTTCTTGTCCAGGCATCGTGATTCTCCCTTCACGTAAAAGAAGCGCGGACAGATTCAGCGCTTCCTAAAAAGTGTCTTCCTCATTATCAACGATATGAAGATTTTTTTCAAGGGGAAACTTTGCGGTTACAGAAGCCTAGCCCATCGGCCTGCTGGCGAAAGTCACCTACAGCCAAGGAAGCGTCGTTTTTTAATCACAAACATCTGTTTTTGCAGACTCCAATGCTCGATATTCTTGACGAATCTCTTTAAGCAATTCCTCTTCGCTGGGAAGATATAATTTATATCTGGCCGCAAAAATTTGTGCTTCATTCTCCGGAAGAGTATATCGCACAACTGCATCGCTTTTATCTGCACAAAGAACAATGCCGATTGGAGGATTATCCCCTTCGTTCATTAATTCACGCTCATAGTAGTGCACATACATCTGCATTTGACCTAAATCTTGATGAGTTAAATCACCAACCTTCAAATCAATTAATACAAAGCACTTCAGGATATAATTATAAAACACTAAATCAATTCTAAAATGACGTCCATCAAAAGAGAAGCGCTTTTGTCTTGCCACAAAAGAAAAACCTCTTCCAAGCTCCAGCAAGAATTTCTGCAGATGTGTTATAAGTGCTTGTTCCAAGTCGTTTTCATAAAAATCATCATTCGGCGAAAAGACCTAGAAATTCCAGTACATAAGGATCACGAATAACATCCTCAGGCATTTTTTCTGGTGCTGTATCAAGGATTTCTTTTGAAACAGCATTTCTATTTTTGCTGGAAAGCAAACGCTCATAAAAAAATGTATGAATCTGCCTTTCCAGTTGTCTCGTACTCCACTGTGCTTTCACCGTCTCTTCTAAGTAGAATTGACGTGCTGCTGCATTTTCTACTCTCATAAGCAAGCGATAATGCGTCCAACTTAATTCGCTACGCAATGCGTAGCCATTTGGAAATGTCAAATAAAATTGACGCATATTCTTCAGATTCGCCACAGTGAAGCCTTTCCCAAAATCTGCCGTCATACGTTTGGAAAGTTCTTTCAGCAGACCTACGCCATATTCCGCCTTTTTTTCACCGTCTTGTTCATCAATAATGGATTTTCCAATCTGCCAATATGCTTCCACCATTGCAAAATTAGCTGTTTGATATACTTTATTTCTGGCGGATGCCAATATAGATTTAATTCCTTCATAAAATTCTTTTTTCATAAGGGAATCATCCTTCGCGTAAACTTTGCGGACAGATTCAGCGCTTCCTAAAAAGTGTCTTCCTCATTATCAACGATATGAAGATTTTTTTCAAGGGAAAATTTCCTGGCGCAGCACTTACCAAACGTCCGCAAGCAGGAAATCGCGGATATTGCAATACTTCTATAGCCGACAATCAATAGGATTCTGCAAATTCTGTCGAGTATAGTCGACAAAATTTTAAAATATTGATATTTTGTTCACCATAATAGACAAAATTAAAAGCGACGCCCTTTCAAACCCGGCCGGCTGACGAAAGTCGGCTACAGGCAAGAGACGTCGCTTCTTATCTTCATATTATGTTCATAGGAACAACATCAAGCGAAATGCATCGAGCCGAGACCCCTTACTGCCATACCTCTTCAGCGATCTCGCGGATCAGGCGCAGTTTCTTCCACTGATCGTCCTCCGTCAGGATATTTCCCTCTTCCGTCGAAGAGAAGCCGCACTGCGGGCTGAGGCAGAGCTGGTCGAGCGGCACGAACTTCGCCGCCTCTTCAATGCGCTTCTTTATGTCGTCCTTGTTCTCAAGAGTCGCCGTCTTGGACGTTACGAGACCGAGCACGACGCGCTGATCCTTGATGTGCTTCAAGGGCTCGAATCCGCCGGCGCGGTCGGAATCATATTCGAGGAAGAAGCCGTCGACATGGCAGCCGCCGAAGAGGATTTCGGCGACAGGCTCGTAACCGCCCGAGGAGAACCATGTCGAGCGGAAGTTGCCGCGGCAGATGTGCATCGTGATCGTCATGTCCGCGGGCTTCGCTTCCAGCACGCGATTGATCATCGCCACATAGGCGCGTTCGATCTTGTCGAGATCAAAGCCGCGCGCCTCGTATGCCTTGCGCTTCTCTGGATCGCAGAACTCGCCCCACGAAGTGTCGTCGAGCTGGAGATAGCGGCAGCCTGCTTCGTAGAAAGCACGCACGGCCTTCTGATAGGCGAGCGCAATGTCCTCATAGAGACGCGCTTCGTCCTTGTAGCGCTCGATCGGCGCATAGTCCGTCGCACGCACGCAGCAGATGAGATGCAGCATGCTCGGCGAAGGGATCGTCATCTTCGCGAGCGTATCACCCGCAAGAGACTGCAGATAGCGAAAGTGCTCAAGGAACGGATGATCGCCGAAGTCCACCTTGTCCACGATCTTCACCGTCGCCGCCTTCGGCTGTGCGCCCTTGAACGCCACGGACCAATGCTCTGCTCCGACCTCTTCGATGCCCTCCAAGGCGGCAAGAAAGTCGAGATGCCAATAGCGACGGCGAAACTCGCCGTCTGTCACCGCCTTGAGTCCGACTTCCTTCTCCTTCGCCACGAGATCGCGGATCGCCGCATCCTCGGCTTCTTTCAGCTCCTCTGTCGCAACGTTTCCGGCAGCGAACGCCTCGCGCTTTTCCTTCAGCGCTTCAGGGCGCAGGAAACTGCCCACGATATCGTAACGGAACGGCGGCCGATTTTTTGCATTTGCCATAAGAAATCCTCCTCCTAATTTTCCAGTGATGCTTCCATCATAATACCTTTATTATAGAAAATCAATAGGATTTATATATTTAGAGCACGTTTTGCAAGACGGCTGAACGTCCAGAGGCCTTGCCGATGAGCGTCATGCGCCCATAAAAAATCAGGAGAACGCAGTCGGCTAGATCAGGCAGCGTGTTTTTCCTCCAAGAGACCGATGAGCAGGTAGAAAAATTGACTGATCCATGGCGTAAGGCCGAGGAGGATCATGAGACCGGCTCCGAGACCGAGAGAATCCTTCCCTGAGGGCGTGTAATCAGACCAGTCCTCCGATATATCATTTATGAATGCACAGCAAACAAAAAAATAAACGACGGACGAAAGCGGGGCGAGCAAAGCCCAGAACCTGTTGTAGCCAAGGACGTGCAAGCGGCGCATGGCGAGAACTGTCTGCACGATATAGAGCGAAAGAATCAGGATGACCATGACCCGGCGAACCATCGTGTCAACGGAAAATCCTGCCGGCATGATATAAAAATCAGCCATAAGCACGACGGCGCCACCAAAGAAAATGAAAATTTCCAGTGCAAAAAGCACGCCCCATGCCAAGAGATAATCCCGGCGCGTCAATCCTCCCCAAAAGGAGCGGAAAAAGTGCCGAATACGGTTCATAAGAAGACTCCCTCCCCCTTTTCACCGTCTCACTGCTTTTCCGCTTCCTCCGACGCGCGGCGGCCGATGACGCTGTGGGCGCGGCTGTAACCGAAGTAGACGCAAAGGCCGAAGAGAATCCAGAAGCCGAAGCGATGCCATGTGGCGAGCGGCAGATTCGCCATGAGGTAACCGCATGAGAGGACGGCGAGCGGCGCGATGATCCAGACGGCGGGGCATTTGAAGTTGCGCTTGAGGTCAGGCTCGGTCTTTCGGAGCACCATGACGCCGATGGAAGCGATGAGGAAGGCGGAGAGCGTGCCGATGTTCGCCATCTCGGCGATCATGCCGATGGGGAATACGCCCGCGATGATGGAGACGAAAATCGCGCCGAGGATCGTCACGCGGTACGGCGTATGAAAGCGGCGGTGGATTTTGCAGACGTTCGCGGGCACCATGCCGTCACGGCTCATGGCGAAGAAGATGCGCGACTGGCCGTAGAGGAGCACGAGCAGCACCGTCGTGATGCCGCAGATCGCGCCAACGGCGACGATCGCAGAGCCGACGTTGTAGCCGATGTGGCGGAGCGCGAAGGCGACGGGCTCCGCCGTATCGAGCATTGCATAGGGCACGACGCCCGTGAGGATGGCAGCGACGACGGCATAGAGCAGCGTGCAGATGAAGAGCGAGCCGATGATGCCGACAGGAAGGTCGCGCGCGGCATTGCGGCACTCTTCCGCCGTCGTCGCGACAGCGTCGAAGCCGATGTAGGCGAAGAAGACGATCGCCGCGCCCGAGACGACGCCGCTGTAGCCGAACGGCAGGAAAGGATCCCAGTTCGTCACGTCGACGTGCGGCGCGGCGAGCACGAGGAAGAGGAAGATCGCGGCGAGCTTGACGAAGACGAGGATGCGGTTGAGCTTGACGCTCTCCTTCGTGCCGCGCACGAGGAGGAAAGACAAAAAGAGCGTGATGAGGACAGCCGGCAGGGTTGAAGATGCCGCCGTCCTCCGCCGAGACGACGAGCTCATGCGGCAGCACGAGTCCCGCCGAGGCGAAAAAGCCCGACGACGTAGCCCGACCAGCCGACGGCGACGGCGCTCGACGTGACCGTGTATTCCGGGATGAGGTTCCAGCCGACGATGAAGGCGATGAACTCGCCCAGGGATGCATAGGCGTATGTGTAGGCGCTGCCCGACGCCGGCACGATCGAGGCAAACTCCGCGTAGGCGAGACCTGCGAGCGCACAGGTCAGTCCCGATAGGATGAACGACAGCGGCACGGCGGGTCCCGCGTACTTGGCGGCAGCGACGCCCGTGAGGACGAAGATGCCCGTGCCGATGACGGCGCCGATGCCGAGCATCAGGAGGTCGATGGCAGCGAGGTTCTTCAGCATACCCGAAGCCGCGGCCACTGCCTGCAGCTCGTCGATGCTTTTTCTTGCGAAAGAGATCCATGATATTCTGCTTCCTTTTCAAAGAAATTTGGGCAGCGGCAGAATCTGGCTGCAGCGCCCAGAGAGGGAGA
Source organism: uncultured Selenomonas sp. (assembly GCA_916438625.1). Lineage (GTDB taxonomy): Bacteria > Bacillota > Negativicutes > Selenomonadales > Selenomonadaceae > Selenomonas. Next base: position 131,815 of record CAKAFE010000001.1, read on the forward strand.
GGAAACTTTCACAATTATACAGCGAAACGCGCAAACAGAAAAAGCCCCCAAGCGCTGACTTGGAGGCTTTTTTTCAGTGTTTTTCGGTGTTTTTCCATCGGTATGCGATGCAGGCGCCCTCGTCGCCTGCATTCGGTCTTCAGCGGTAGGTGACCGAGTTCTTGCCCACCGTCCGCTTCGATTCGTAGAGCGCTTCGTCGGCGCGCTGGAAGATGCTCTCGGGCGTGTCGTGCGGACGCGAAAGGGTCACGCCGATGCTCAGGCCGACCGTCCTCTTGTCCGGCATCAGCAGAGCCAGCGAGTCGGCTCCCCATGGATACGCTTGATTACGCGGTCGGCTGCCGCGCGGTCGGCGCGCGTCAGTATGACGAAGAACTCGTCGCCGCCCCAGCGCGATACGATGTCCACGCTGCGCACCGAAGAGGTCAGGATGTCGGCGAGCGCCACGAGCGCTTCGTCGCCCTTGGCATGACCGAAGGTGTCGTTGATGCCCTTGAAATCGTCCATGTCGAGCATCATGACCGCCAGCGAAAGACCCGAGGCGAGCGCATCCTGCAGGAGATCCTTGAAGGATCGCTCCATGGAACGGCGGTTCACCAAGCCTGTGAGAGCGTCGCGCTCGGCGAGGACGACGAGCTTGCTGCGCATCGCCTCCCATTCCTTCGTCATGGTGTCGACGAAATGCACGAGATGGGCGAGGATCGACGTCTGCTCGCCGAACTGCGGCGAGACGTACTTGTAGATGGGCGGCTCCTTCGGCTCGCCCTCGCGGAAAGCGATGCTGAGCATCGCGAGTCCCGTCTTCATGACCTTGCCTTCGCTGCGTAAAAACTCCCCGAAGGTGTAGACTCCATGCGTGGGCACGACGCGCGAAATCGCAGGATATGCGCACAGATTGTTCTGCTGCAGCATGGTGTACTGGCATAGGCAGGTCACGATGAAGACAGCATCGGGCGAGAAGTCGCAAAGCTCGTCATGCGACCTCTGCGCCTCGCGGATGATGGCGACGGGGTCGCCCGAGGCGATGCGCAGGCGCTCGCCCTCCTCAAGATCGGCATTGACACAGACGCGGCCATCCGGATGGACGTCCAAGATCTGGCGCGCGAGCGTCGTACCGTTGCGCTTCAAGCACATGGGGAAGGTCGCGACGCTCGCGAACGATCTCCAAGACTGGTGTATGCCCAGGTAATGGGAGAAGAAGTTGCTCGCGGGCTTTCCATCGATCTCGACGATGGTGCGGTCGTCTGCCATGCGCGTGATCTTCACTTCCGGCCCGAAGGGCTTCCAGCCGAAGGAAGGAAGCATCTTGACATGAAGATCCTCGCCCACGAAGACGAGGGCGAGGAATCCCCGCGACATCCTGTGCCCCGCCAGGTCGATCACGATGCGCGTTCCATCGATCTGATCCGACAAGAGCCCGCCGAAGAACACGATGTCTTCCGCCGTATCCGACAGGATGTCCAGAAGCTTCTTGACGCCCAAGATCTGCGCGGCGAAAAAGATGCCGACCGCCTTGACCTCCTTCTCCCGCGCGATCGTCTTGATCAGTCCGCGCGCCGACGACAATGCGTCGGGCTGTCCGTCAAACGCCAAGGGGATGACGCGCGAAGAGGAGAAGAACGTGAAGGTCACGGCGGCTCTCGCCGCATCAGGCAGATCGTCCTTGCCGCTCCACATCTTTCCATTGGCGAAGCCACTCTCCGCTGCAAGCCCCACGACCTTTGCGTGCGGGAAAATCTTCCTCGTCGCGGACTCGAAATTCCTCATCGTATTGACGGAAAGCTCCGGCGCGAAAAGGGTCACGAGAAGATCAGAAATGCGCTCCATGGAAACGGCGACCCTTTTTGCCTCCTGCAGACAGAGAGCAAGATCGTCTTCTTTGTAAAGCAAAGAAGAAAACTGCTTCAAGGCGGATCATCCCTTTCTTTCACGCAGAGTGAATGGATACGGAGCAAATATGCAAAAAAGTACATCATAAATCTAAGTTAGTATCATATAACACCTTATTCCTACTGTCAAGTATTATTAACTGCCAATTTTGATATTTTCTAGGTTAAAAGTCTTTATAAATATAAAATACAAGGTCTAAAGACATATATCACTATCCAATCCATAAGACTTTAATGACAGTTTCAATCCGCGAAGTCCAACATAATGCTGACCGACCAGCGCAATTTCATCGAGAGCGGCATATGCTGCGGCTGCATGAGCCGTCAAAGTTTGGCAGAACGATGCGACAATTCAACTTGCAATCTTCCCAGCGGGGAAAATTTTCGGATTCTTCTTGCTTTGTTCCGCAAAAGTCCGTACAATGGGGGAAAGAGGTGATACCATGGACGGATACAGGATCAAGCCTTTGGGAAGAGCTGACGATCCGCGACGACTACATGTTCAAGCTCATCATGAACAGCCAGCGCATCTGCAAGAGATTGCTCGAAAGCACGCTTGGCATAAAGATCCGGAAACTCCGCTATCTGGAAACGGAACGATCCATAGCGGCGCCCTACCGGAGCAAGGGCGTGCGGCTGGACGTCTACGTCCGGGACGAGAAGGACACCGTCTACAACATCGAGATGCAGATCCGCCGCCTCGAAGGCGATGCGCTTTTTCAAGAGGACGCGCTACTACCAGTCCATGATGGACGCCGACCTGCTCGCGGCGGGAGCGGACTATGACGAGCTGAACAAGACGATCATCATCTTCATCTGCCCCTTCGACCCCTTCGGCGAAGGACGCTGCCGATACACGTTCGAGAACCTCTGCCCGGAGAACAGGGATCTTCGCCTGTCGGATGGCGCGACGAAGATCTTCCTCAACACGAAGGGCGAAGTCGGCGATATCGATGATACGATCCGCGCGTTCCTGCAATACGTCGACGGCATAGTCACGGACAACGGCTTCGTGCAGGAGATCGAAGAGGAGATTCAAAAGGTCAAGCGCAAGGAAGGAGAGCGGGTGAACTACATGACATTCGAGATGAAGATGATGGAAGAGCGCAGGAAGGACGTCGCGAGGGGCATCGCGAGGGACTCCGTGAAGGACGTCGCGAGGGACGTCGTGAAGGACGTCGTGAAGGACGTCGTGAAGGACAGCAGGATGAACGTGTGGCGATCCTTCGCCGCCTGGTCACGCAATCGCAGATCCCGGTCGAGCAGGCGCTCGACCTGATCGGCATCCCTGTGGCGGAGCGGCCTTCCTACAAGGAGCTGCTCCATGCGGCGCAAGAGCAAGGGTGATAGAGAAGAAGCCAGCCGCCGCGAGAGATCTTTGCGGCAGAGACAAGACGAGAAAATCCAGCAGGAATGCCGTCGAGCGCGTTCCTGCTGGATTTTTCGTTGGAAATTTACCGAAATTCATCCCCATCTTCCCCCTGAATATACCCAAGAAAATTCATGCAAGAAAGGCGAATTGCGTGTATAATAAAAAGGATGAGCCAGCGCGGGCGACAAGGTGAAATGTACATCCAAGCTAAGGAGGATTTCCTTCGAGCAGAAAATCCAGATGGCAAGCGAATCCTTCGGCGGATCTTCCGGCTGCCGGCAGAGTGAAGGGATGACGGTCGGAATTCATCCGCGCTTTTAGGGAAAGGAGTTTACGATGTGAAGATTGTCCGCTATGTTGTCTTGTTTCTCATGCTCGTCACTCTCTTCACCGCTGCGATGATGTATTACAGCAGCACGCATCGCGACGAAGCGCAGTCGGCGCTCGCCCTCCTCGATGAGGAAACAATCTCGCCCGAGGAAGCGGCGATCGAGCAGGCGAAGCGCGAGGCGCGCGAGGCCGAGCGACTGGCGGAAGAGGCGCGCGAAAAAGAGCGCGAGGCGCGCATCGAAAAGCTCAGGGAAGGTATGGAGCGCATAGATTCAGGCTCCTACACCTGGTACAGCTACCCGGAGGAAAAGGCGCACTCGGGAGGTCTCTACATCCAGCCACTCTTGGGGCACAGCAAAGAGTCAACCTTTCGCTGCAACATTCTTTATTACTATTCACTCCACGAGAGCAGCACGCGCGGCTGGATCTTCGGCGATCGCTTCGCCATCGAGGCGGACGGCAAGCGCCGCACCTGGACGATCGAGGAAAAGAAGCGCCGCGACCGGCTCGACGCGAATGTCGAATTCCTGACGGAACGCGCGCAGATCGCCTTGGGAGACGACGCTGCAGACATCCTGAGAAGAGCGGCCAACGCCCGCACGGCACGATACATCTACTGGTCGACGACGGAGGGCAAGTCCATCAGCCATACGCTGACGGGCGAGGAGAAGCGCCGCCTGAAAAACATGATCGCCCTCTATGATTTGTGGCAAGAGCCTTGAATCGTATGGTATACTACAAGGATATAGATATGGAAGATTCATTCCTCATAAAAACGATGAATCCCATGCGTGCAGCAAGGAGCGCATCCCCTGCCGCACGCATAGAAACAGATCAGGAGGTATTTATGACAGAGCCACGAGTCGGGCACATTCATTTTCTCAACATCCTGCCGCTCACCTGGAGCTTTGCGCACGGCAGCAACCGCGGACTGCACCTGGTCCCGGGCGTGCCGGCCGATCTCAATCGCGAACTTCTGGCAGGCAGGCTCGATGTGAGCGGCATATCGTCCATCATTTACGCCGAAGGCGACGAAAGCCTCGTGATCCTGCCCGATATCTGCGTGCGCACGGATAAGGAGGTCACGAGCATCCTCCTGGTGACGACGAAGCCCATCGAAGAGATCGAGGATGACCGCATCATCCTCACGGCGAAATCCGCGACGAGCCACTGCCTGTTGAAGATCGTGCTCAAGGAAGGCTACGGCGCCAGCCCCAACTACTATGTGCGCCACATCGTGCCGCAGAATCCCGTGCCCAAGGATGCGGCAGGCTCCCTCTTCATCGGCGACGACGCCCTCTGGCTCTACCACCATCGCCGCGAGAATCTCCACTACTACGATCTCGGTGAAGAGTGGCACAAGCTCACGGGACTCGGCATGGTCTACTCGCTCTGGACCGCGAATCGCACCTTCGCCCGGGAATCGCCCGAGAAGCTGCAGCTCGTCTACGATCGTCTCATCAAGGGCATGGAGGAGGGAGTCGCCAACAAGTACGCGACGATCGAGTCCGTGCGTGAAGAAAAGGACTTCACCTTCCAGCAACTGGAAGACTACCTGCAAGTCATCCGCTGGGATTTGAAGGACAAGCATCTCGAAGGTCTGGAACTCTTCTACAAGAAGGCGCACGCCTTGAACCTCATCAACCATGTGCCGAAGCTCTCCTTCGCCGATGTGAAGCGGCGATAGGAATGCTCGGAATCCCTGGAATCCACAGAAATGGAAAAAGCTGTGCACAAGTCACATCGGGCGACTTGTGCACAGCTTTTCTTATTCGGCTGCGATGAAGGGATTTGCTTGCAGGCAATGTTCCATCAAAGCTCGCGGCTTCATCTCGGCTTGTTGACGATTTCATCGATCTTCCATACCGAGCCATGCCTGGTGAGCACTGCCCTGCCGTTGAAATAGCGCGTGCCGCCGGGGTTGTCGACTGCGCGCAGCGTATAGGTCACGGCGACACGATCCTGCGTGGCGCTTTGCACCTCGATGTTGAGCGGCGTGCTGCTGACCGTCGTATCGAAGCCCGGCGCCCATCCCTCGTAGGTCATTTCCGACTGCATCTCAGATCCCAGAGCGTTGTAGGCGGCACGCAGATTGCGATTCGTGATATTGCGATGAAAATTCTCGAACGTCCGCACGGCATCCTGCGAACTGGAAGACGCAGGCGCAGGATTCGAAGCGGCCGGAGTCTGAGCCTTCGCCTTGGCGGAAGAAGAATTCGACAGGGCGCCCTTCTTCGCCTTGGACAATGCCTGATCGTTTGCGGAAGAGCCGAGTGCATCCTGCAGCTGATTGATAGAAGACTTGGCGGCCGTTGCAGAGATGATGTCCTTCTCTGTCAGCGCAGGCAGATTCGTGACAGAATAGAGAGAAAATCCGCCGATGCCCAGAAGGGCGAGAAGGGCGACGAATCCCAATCCGAAGACACCGAATTGAAGAGGCGATCCCTTGCGGCAGAAAAAGCCGCCGATCAGGCCGCCCAGGAAAATAAGCATGAGTACGACGGCGACGCCGATCGTGATGAAGATATGCGTCATATTCCAAAATGCGGAACGTCGCCTGTATGGACTTGTCGCCGCCGTTCATCAAGGCGGATGCAAGATCCCATGTCAAGGTCGTGCCGCCGCTCGTGACCTTGTCTGCGTTGTGACTCTCCGCCGCATAGGGAAGAGACAGGGAAACGTCGGCACGCACGGAAGAGAGCATCGCCTGCATCATGGCGCGCTCGTCCTGATCCATATTTGCCTGCGTGTCCTTCTTTCCTTCAAACAGCACATCGACCGCATAGGTGTCGTAGAGCCAGCCCTTCCTCTGCTGCACGCCCTTCGCCTTGCCCTCGACAGTATTGAACATATTGCCGTCGGCTTTCGCCATCTCCGCGATCGTATCGTAATGCGTCGTTTCCTCGATCCCGGACATATTGCCGTCCTGAACGTCCTTGAAAGAAGCGTTCGGATGATTCTTCTTCGCCGATTCACGCGCTTCCTGGATCTGCTCTGCAAGAAGAGGCACGCCAACCATCGTATTTTTTATATCCACGCTGCCATCCTCGTGGATGGCAGCGTCGCTGCTGATACGGAAGCAGCCGCCGGCCATGACGGCGATGACGACGAGGATAAGGATCATGAGACTCTTTCGATCAAGCATGATGCGCTCCCTTCTTCTGCATGAAGAACTCGTTATTCTTTGACCAACTGTGCATATTTCGCGCGCTCCGCCACAGGCACCTGCAACACATCCATCGCTCTTTCCATGGAGAAATCCATGTTCTTCATCACATTGCGAATGGAAGCCGCCAACGTCTCTTGCCGCCCCTTCAACAGTCCCTTCTCCATGCCTTTCTCCATGCCCTTCTCCATGCCTTTTTTTCCATGCCTCGTTCCATGCCTTTTTTTCCATGCCTTTTTTTCCATGCCGTCCTTCATGGCTTCCTCCCTTGCTTCTTCCGCCCGGACTTCCAAAGCAAGCTCCTGATTCCACTGAAAAATTGACCATATCGAAGACCTCCTTTTCTTGCTTTTCTTTGAAATACTCTGCCAAATAGCCATGTTCGATGCAATAACGTATCGTCTCGGGCACGGCTTCGCCGAGGGATTTTCCTTCTCCCACACTCCGTCGTACTCTTGCGACAAATATGCTATATGCCTTCAACGAGGCACATTTTTCAAGAATCGTATTCCCTGCATCGTTGTTGATGTTGACGACCCCGACAATCAGCTCCAGATCTCCCCGGCATGTGCCGAATGCATCAGACAGACGCAGCTGCCACTCTTTCGGCATACTTTTCTTCCCATTATAGAAAACATAGAATTTCGGTGCAGGCAGATGGATCAGCTTCGATCGATAGGGGGATTTAGAATCCACGTATTGACGATAAAGCTCCGCAATGTACCAGAGGATACGCAATGGCATATTGGCATTTACCGTGCTCTGGTGTTCAAGCAAGACGATATGACGATCCTTGACGATGAAGCTCACATCGTTTTTCTCACTGTCGAAGAAGATCTCGTCCATCGTCGTCAGGCGTATATCGCCGATCTCTGCGGTTTCACCTTCCAAGGATTCATAAACTTCCGGCAAGCGTTTCACGTTGTTGAAAATATCACGAAAAAGTGAATCCTTATAAGAACGCTTCGTCTTCCTCATGACGTATTCACCTCGCAATCCCATTATACTATAAGTCAGACTGTTCCGACAAGAACTGTGCTGCGATCGTCGCTTCTTCACGATTCTCTGGGACGATCGCGAAGGAAAAAGCCGGGGACGGCAAAATCGCTCGTCCCCGACTTTCCTGCACTTATATGCCGCCTGCAGTCAAGCGGCCTTTTTCTTCTTTACAGTGCCTTTTGAAAGCCGCATATAGGCGAGCAGGGCGATGACGATGACGGCGGGGCAGAGTATGCCATAGAGCGTTGCATAGCCGAAGTTTGCGGCGAAGAGGCCCAGGGTCGCGGCAGCGAGGCCGACGCTGATGTCGAGCGACCAGAAGTACGTCGCTGTCGCAAGCCCTGCGCGTTCAGACGCGACGCTTGCGACGGCGAGCGTCTGGAAAGCGGGGCTGAGCGCGCCGAAACCTGCGCCAAGGACGGCGGCGGCGAAGAAGAAGGCGACGGGCGTCCGAGCGGCGGCGAAGCACAGAAAGCCGACGAAGAAGAGGAGAAATCCCGGATATACCGTGTAGTCCGCGCCTTTTTTTGTCGAAGATGCTGCCGATGAAGGGACGTGTCGCCAAGATGACGAGCGCGAAGACGGCGAAGAAAGCGCTGACGCTCCCTTCAAGCCCCAAGCTGTGCGCATAGAGCGGGATGAAGGTCAAAAGTCCGCCATAGGCGAAGAAGACGAGGCCGCCTAAGAGCGACGCGGGGAGAGCCTGCCGCTCGACGAGGGCGAAGCGGCTCTTCCCCGCTTCTTTCTTCGCGGGAAGGACGATCTTCTGCGGCAGCTTCCTGCGATTCGCGATCCACAGCGTGAAAAGGGCACTGATCGTGAGGAAGACGAACATCGCGATCGTGCCGAAGAAGTGGACGAGGAGAAGACCGACAAGGGGGCCGACGACCATCGCGAGATTCGTCGAGAGCGCGAAGTAGCCGATGCCCGTGCCCCTCTTCGAGGCGGGCAGGACGAGCGCCGCCAGGGTCGCCGCCGCCGTCGTGCCGACCGCGAATTCGATACCGTGCAGAAGGCGTAGCGCGTACAGCTCCTCCTCCGTATGTGCGAAGCAGAAAGCCAGCATGAGGATGAAGAAGGCGAGCGTCGCGCCAAAGAGCAGCCTGCCCTTGTGGAGACGGTCGATCAGCCTGCCCGCAAACGGACGGCAGGCGACGGTGCCGATCTGGAAGAAGGTCATGGCAAGCCCCGCTTCCAGCTCGCCGCCCTTCATCTCATTCATGATGCAGATGGGAAGTCCCGCGATGAGGACATACTGTGCCATGAAATGGAAGAAGTTCGTGGCGCTCAAGCCGATGAATTCAGCCGTCCAGAGCTTTTCCCCGCTCGTTTCATTTTCTTCGTTCAATGTTCTTCCTTCTTTGCTTCCTCAAGATACGACCTCGCGCAGGAAGCGCTCATCCGCAAGGCGGGCGCTTCCCGGCAAATGTCAGATATAGCTCCACGCGAGCACGGCGACGACGCCGGGTACGCCGAAGATGCCGGCGACGAGCGACGTGAGGATGTTGATCGTCACGGAAAGACCCAGGAGCTTGACGACGGAGAGAAGCACGGCGCCGATAACGCTGTTGATGATGAACTTCTTCAAGAGGCGGAAGGGCAGCGAGAGAAGCTTCGCTGCGATGAGAAGGATCAGGAGTCCTGCGGCGAGCGCCGCGATGATATCAAGCATGCTAGATTTCCTTTCTGTTCTCGATTGCCTTGGCGAGCGTGACTTCATCGGCGTATTCGAGATCGCCGCCGATGGGCAGGCCGTGGGCGATGCGCGTGACCTTGAGTCCCTGCTGGCTTCAGAAGGCGTGCGAGGTACATCGCCGTCGCCTCGCCCTCGACCGTGGGGTTCGTCGCCACGATGATCTCCTGCGCCAGAGCGCCCGATTCGCCTTCCAGGCGGTGCAGAAGCTCCTTGATGCGCAGGTTTTCCGACCCCACGCCCGAAAGCGGCGAGAGAGAGCCGTGCAGCACATGGTAAAGCCCCTTGTAGTCTTTCATGCGCTCGATGGCGGCGACGTCCTGCGGCTGCTCGACGACGCAGATCTTCGTGCGGTCACGCTTTTCCGAGGCGCAGACGGCGCACGGATCCTGGTCGGAGAGATTGCAGCAGACGCTGCAGAAGCCGATCTTCTCCCGCGCCTCGACGATCGCTTCGGCGAGCGCCTTCGCCTTCGCCGCGTCCATGTCGAGGACGTGATAAGCAAGACGCACTGCCGTCTTGGAGCCAATGCCCGGCAGTGCGCGAAAGTGTTCGATGAGTTTTGCCAGAGGTGCGATGTACTGCATCTCAGAACATGCCCGGCGGCAGCCCGAGTCCGCCCGTGAGCTTGCCCATCTCGCTCGCCATCATGTCGTCGACCTTCTTGATCGATTCATTGAAAGCGGCGGACAAGAGGTCTTGCAGCATCTCGACGTCCTCTGGATCGACAGCGGCGGGATCGATGTGAAGCGACTGCACTTCTTTCTCGCCGTTCATGACGATCTTGACGGCTCCGCCGCCCGCCGATACTTCGACGGTCTTCTTCTTCAACTCGTCCTGCATCTTCTTCATGTCGTTCTGGAGCTTCTGCACCTTTTTCATCATGCCTTGCATATTGCCCATGTTTCCCATTCCACCAAACATCGCTTTTCTCCTTTCAAAAGCAGGCGTGGCGCGATTGCGCCCATCTTCTTCCTAACGATTATAGCCGCAAAGCGGCTCTTCGGTCAACTGTTTTCGCCCGGCGGCGGCGCGTCCATGTCGTCCGGCGGCGGGATATCCGCGAAGGGCGCCGAATCGTCTTCCGGCGTCGCGCTCTTTTCTGCCTGCTCCGCCGTTTCGCTCTTCTTTGCCCGGCTCTCTGCCGCGCCGCTGGAGGAGGGCGGCTCGCCCACCGTCGCTCTGATCGCCTTGCCTTTGGCAGCAAGGGCGGCAATGCGCTGTTCCTCCGGCAGATCGACGGGCTTCGCGCCGAGGAAGGCGACAGCGCTCTGCAAACGGCTCTTCTCTTCGGGCGAAAGCTCGCTCTCGTCGATCTCCAGCGGCTTCAGTTTCGGCTCTTTCGGCTTGAGGGCTTCCACCGCCGCCAGAGGAGGCTTTTTCTTCGGCGCAGGGGGCGGCGCGGGAGGCGGCATCTCTTTCGCTTCGCACGAGAGGGCGAGCGGTTCGCCTGCGATTTCCGTGAGCAGCGCCTCGATGATCTTCCGATAGTCGTCGCGCGCGCCGTGCGCCGTGCGAGCAGGGGGCTGAGGAAGCCCGGGCGGAATATGCCCGCGCCGCTTCCTGCAAAAAGGCGTCCTTCAGGCACGCCAGCACGGAAATGCGCCGCTGTTCCTGCAGGCGGCGCAGAAGCTCCGCATAGATCTTCTCGCCCGCAGGATCCGGCGTGGCAGGGGCGGGGGCGGCGCGGCAGACAGGGGCTGCCATGCTCGAAGAAGCCGCCTTCGCCGGCCGGCTTGCCGCCCGCGCACTCGCCGACGGAGCAGCAGAAGAGGCAGGAACCGCCTTCGTCTCCTGCGCCGCAACCGCTGCCTTGAGGGCGGCAAGCTCCGCCTCCAAGCGGGCGATGCGCGCCGTCTCGGCGGGAGCGGCTGCGGCAGCCAAAGATTCGCCCGCCTCCTGTGTCGCCGCCCCCGCGCTGCAAAGCGAGAGGAGCGCCACTTCGAGCGTGATGCGCGGCTGCGGCGTCCAACGAAGCTCCGCCATCGCTTCATGAAGCCGCGCGATCATCGCCATGAGCTTTTTCCCCGGCCGAACAGCGCCTTCTGCTCTTCGAGCGCCGCCTTGGCGTCATCTGAGAGATCGAGCACTTCGAGCGCTCCCGCCGCCTCGTAGAGCATGAGACTCCGAAGGTGGAGCGAAAGTTCCGCCAAGAGCTGCATCGGGTCTTTGCCGCCCGCCAGAAGATCCGCGACCGTCTCCAAGACTTCGCCCTTTCGGCATCCGCCGATCGCCTTCGTCAAGCGGTAGATCGGCTCGCGCCCGATGAGGCCCAGACTCTCCTCGACGAGCTCCGCCGTCAGCGTGCCGCCGTCGAAGCTCGCGCACTGGTCGAGGAGCGAGAGCGCATCTCTCATGCCGCCGTCCGCCTGCTGCGCGAGAAGGCGCAGCGCTTCCCTTTCGCACGGGATCTTCATCTCTTCCGCCACATAAGAAAGCCTCGCTTCGATCTCCTCGACGGTGATGCGTCGGAAATCAAAAGCGCTGGCAGCGCGACTGGATCGTCGCCGGCACCTTGTGCGGCTCCGTCGTCGCAAGGATGAAAACGACATGCGCGGGCGGCTCTTCGAGCGTCTTCAACAGCGCGTTGAACGCCTCTGTCGTCAGCATGTGCACCTCGTCGATGATGTAGACCTTGTAGCGTCCTTCGGCGGGCGTGAACTTCACCTTCTCGCGCAGGTCGCGCATCTCGTCGATGCCGCGGTTCGAGGCCGCGTCGATCTCGAAGACGTCGAGCGCCGTGCCGTCGGCGATCTTCGTGCAGCTCTTGCAGACGCCGCAGGGATCGGGCGTCTCACCCTTCTCGCAGTTCAGCGCCTTCGCGAAAATCTTCGCCGTGCTCGTCTTGCCCGTGCCGCGCTACTCGAAAAAGATAGGCATGGGCGATGCGGCCGGAAGAAATCGCCTGGGAAAGCGTCCTCGATACAGCTTTCTGCCCCACGAGATCCTTGAAAGTGCCCGGCCGCCACTGCCGGTAGAGCGCGATGTAAGCCATGTCTTCCTCCTGTCTTGGCGCAGATGACGCCTTCGAAGAATCACCGATCCATGCAGCCCATCTTCGCACCGCTTCGCGGCTGCGGGCAGCTCCCTCCCCGCAGCGTTCCTTCCGGAATCCGTCGATCCATGCTCCTTTTCCCCCGCCTTCCTGCGGGGCGAAGCATAAAAAAGCTGCTGCGCAAAGCCGAAACTCCGCACAGCAGCAAAACTTCTCTTTTCCACCTCGGGGCGCAGATCCCAGGCGCCCTTGCGGCACATGAAGCGGTTCGCTTACCGCTGCTTCCTTCCGGACCTGACGGGGTTCACGAGACTCCATTGCGCAAGACCAAGGCGCTGCGCTCCGAGCTGGAAAAGACCGCCCTCCATAAGAGCAGCGTAGAAACGCCCATTGCGTCTTCTGATTGTAGCATAGACAGAAGGAAGCCGTCAACTGAAAAAGCGGTGCGAAAGCTCTCTATCTTCTCGGACGATGCTTCGCGTGCGGATGATCGAGGAGCTTCGCCGCCGTCTTCTCGATCATCTGGTCGAGCATGGATCGATAGTTCGAAATGTCGCTCTTCAGCTGCACCATCGTCTGATGCAGGCCGAGCGCGCCGAGGCCGCTTCCCGAAAGAGAATCGCTGCTCTCCTGCAGACGATTCAGCGAAGCGACGCTTTGCGCCATCATCGCGCGGCAGAACGGCGCGAAGCCGGGCGTGCCGATATGGTTCGCCATGAGCGACGACAGAGCCATGCCGCGAAAGTCTGCAAGATCGGGGACTTTCGCGCTTCTTTCCCGATGAGCCTTTTTCAGCACTTCAGCGGCGATTTTCGAATAGGATTCCTTCGGCGCGGCAGGATCTGCGGGCGCAGCAAAGACGCCGGAGGAAGATACGTCCGTCTCTTTGACCTTCATGGTGATGCTCTCCTTTCTGCACTCGGACGCGGCACGGCTGCAGCCGACGTCCGGATCGTACATCCATTATAGCCTACATCCGAAGAGGGGACAAGATTTTTTTCCTCCATTCCTGCAAAGCGTCCGGAAAAACGATCCTTCCCGGCGAAAAAAACAGTCCTCCAACTCCCTTTTCCGCTTGACCTCTCGAACTTTCGCGGGTAGAATAAAGGCAGTAAAGGTGGCTGGTCAAAATGAATAAAGAGGATTTTGATGAGATGGATTGGGAGACTCAAGAAATCTCGGACAGGCTCTCTCCTGCGCCCGAAAAAGCTGCAGGAAGAGGGCTGGAACAGTCGTGTCCAACAGCAGATGATGCTGGAAGAAAACGGAAACGACAACGACCCATGAGTCTTTCCAAAGAAACAAGGCAGAAGCTGCAGGAGCAGATTGACGCCCTCAAGAAGCGTATGCACTACGATGCGAACGATCTCGACTACGAAACGCATCTCCACCTGATGCGCACCCTGCAAAGGATGCTCGACCAGGGAAAGGAAGAATCCTGAGCGATTCAAGGCTCTTGCAGCATTCCGAAAAGGAGAGAGGATTATGAAGTTCATTCCTTGCCGAAAAAAATTCATCGCTGCCCTCATGATAGGGAGCTATTGCCGGCGGCATGGCTCCTATCTTTCATTCCGGGCAGAACACACCGGGGCTTTTCCCTTTCCATCGCTTCCGTCGCGCAGGCAGCATCGTGCCCTACACCGACGAGGCGCTACCAGGAAGAAGCAAAAAAGGGCAGCGATTCCACGATGGAAGAGGAGCAGGAAAGCCCTGCCGACAACATTTTCAAGGCAGGCTGGAGGATCGCTCTCCTCGTCGCCGCCGTTTCCCTCGTGCGAATCAGTTGGAAGCGTTTCGCCAAGAAGAGTGCGAGCTGAGAAAGAGGGAATCTTATGGCAAAGAAGAAGGCGCTCGACGCCATCGACCATCTGATCGAGCGCTATCCCGTACTGCGCGCCATGAAGGAGCCGCTATGGGCAGCTGCAGAGACGATCATCGAACGCTACAGGAACGGCGGCAAGCTGCTCGTCTGCGGCAACGGCGGCAGCGCGGCGGACGCCGAGCACATCACGGGCGAGCTGATGAAGGGATTTCTGCTCCCGCGCCGCTTGGGCGAGGAGAAAAGGCAGAAGCTCATGGAAGCCTGTCCCGAAGATGCCGAATACCTCATCGAGAACCTGCAGGAGGCTCTGCCCGCGATCTCCCTCGTCAACCAGATCGCCCTCGGCACGGCTTTCGCCAACGATCAATCGCCCGACCTCGTATTCGCGCAGCAGGTGTTCGGTCTGGGCAAAGAAGGCGACGTCCTCCTCGCCATCAGCACATCGGGCAATTCCGCGAATGTCCTCTATGCCGCACAAGTCGCACGCACCTTCGGCATCTCCGTCATAGCGCTGACGGGCATGGGAGGAGGAAGGCTGCGCGCCCTCGCCGATATCCTCCTCGCCGTCCCCGACAAGGAGACGTACCGCATACAGGAGCTTCATCTGCCCATCTACCATGCGCTCTGCATCGCGGCGGAAGAGGAGTTTTTCGGCAGCGATGCGCAAAAAATCGCGGATGAATCCTGCCCTTCCCAGGAAGGGCAGGCCGTAGAATGAAGACGATCGTCAGAGGAGGATTGCCATGATCGCAGAAAATCAATGGATGAAATTGCAAAACGGCAGCGACGTGCGCGGCGTCGCCGTCGCAGGCGTCGCCGATGAGCCTGTCAATCTCACGGAAGAAGCCGTAAGCCGCATCGCCGGCGGCTTTTTTTGGACTTCCTTGAGGAAAAGAGCGGCAGAAAGGCGGCGGAGCTGAAGATCGCCGTCGGGCACGACTCGCGCATCTCCGCTCCCGAATTGAAACGCGCCATACTCTCCGCCATCCTCTCGCGCGGCGCCAAGGCGCTGGACTGCGGCCTTTCTTCCACGCCCGCGATGTTCATGTCCATCCTCTTCGACGAGGTGAAGGCGGACGGCTCCATCATGATCACGGCGAGTCATCTTCCCTACAACCGCAACGGCATGAAGTTCTTCACGGAAAAAGGCGGCTTGGAGTCTGCCGACATCAAGAAGGTGCTCTCCTATGCCTCGAAAAATCCCGTACTTGACGCCGAAGGAAGAGAAGCACAGACGTTCGACCTCATCGGTCTCTACACCTCCCACCTGCAGAAGAAGATCTGCGCAGGCCTTTCTGCCGCACCCGAGGGGAAGCCTCTGGCCGGAATGCGCATCGCAGTCGATGCCGGGAACGGCAGCGGCGGTTTCTTCGCCACGAAGGTGCTCGAACCGCTCGGCGCCGACACGACGGGCAGTCGCTATCTGAGATCCCGACGGCATGTTTCCGAACCATATCCCGAATCCGGAAAACGAGGAAGCGATGGCGGCCATCAAGGAAGCCGTTCTTGAAAACCATGCCGACCTCGGCCTGATCTTCGATACCGATGTCGATCGCATGAGCGCCGTCCCTGCCGACGGGAGAGGAAATCAACCGCAACGCGCTCATCGCCATGATGGCTGCGATCCTTGCGCCAGACTATCCGGGTTCGACGATCGTCACGGACTCTGTCACCTCCGACGAATTGACGGAATTCCTGCAAAACGAGCTTCATCTGAAGCACCATCGCTTCAAGCGCGGCTACAAGAACGTCATCAACGAGTGCATCCGTCTGAACGAAGAAGGAACGGTATCACCGCTCGCCATCGAGACATCCGGCCATGGTGCGCTGTCTGAAAACTACTATCTCGACGACGGCGCCTATCTCGCCGTGAAACTCCTCATCGCTGCGGCAAAAGCGAAGCGGGAGGGGCGCACGCTCCACTCGCTCATCGAGAAGCTCGGTCACCCCGTGGAAAGCCGCGAATACCGCCTGAAGATCAAGGGCGTCGAGGATGCCGGAAGCTATGCCGAGGAAGTGCTACGCGCCTTCTCGCAGCGTGCGAAGGAAAAGGGCGTCGAGATCGCCGAGCCGTCCTATGAGGGCGTCCGTCTCGTCTTCCCCCATGGCTGGGCGCTCCTGCGCATGTCCCTGCACGATCCGAATATGCCGCTGAACATCGAGAGCCGCGAAACAGGCGGCGCACATCGCATCGCCGAAACGGTCAAGAGCCTTCTCCAGGTTTCGCAGCGCTGGATTGCAGCGCTTTTTTTGAATCAATCATAAGAAAGGTGGATCTGTATGAAGAAACTGATCAACAAGGTGGAAGATGTCGAACGCGAGATGATTGAAGGCATCGCCAAGGAAGCGCCGGACAAGCTCCGAAAGCTCCCGGAAGGCAACATCATCGTGCGCAAGACGAAAAAAAGAAGGCAAGGTCGCTCTCGTCTCCGGCGGCGGCAGCGGACACGAGCCGGCGCACGCCGGCTACGTCGGCAGCGGCATGCTCGATTGTGCCGTGGCGGGCGCCGTGTTCACATCGCCGACACCGACCAGATCTATGAAGGAATCAAGGCCGTCGCCACCGATCGCGGCGTCCTTGCGGTCGTGAAGAATTATACGGGCGATATCCTGAACTTCGAAATGGCGATCGATATGGCGAAGGATGAGGGCGTCAACGCCGACTATGTCGTCGTGAACGACGACGTCGCCGTCAAGGACAGCCTCTACACGACGGGAAGGCGCGGCGTCGCCGGCACGATCTTCGTGCACAAGATCGCCGGCGCGCGCGCAGAAGAGGGCGCCGCTCTCGCCGAGGTCAAGTCATGCGCCGAGCATGTCATAGAGAACGTCCGCTCCATGGGCATGGCGATCTCCCCCTGCACGGTTCCCGCCGCCGGCAAGCCCGGCTTCACGCTCGCAGACGACGAGGTGGAAATCGGCATCGGCATCCATGGAGAGCCGGGCACGAGCCGCGAGAAGATCCTTTCCGCCAACGAAGCAGCGAAGAGGCTGCTCGATTCCATACTCGCCGACCTCGACTACGGCGGGAAGGAAGTCGTCGTCCTGGTCAACGGCATGGGAGCGACGCCCTTGATGGAACTCTACATCATCAACAATTTCGTGCAGGACTACTTGAAGGAAAAAGGCGTCACCGTCTACGACACGATGGTAGGAAACTACATGACTTCCATCGAAATGGCGGGCTTCTCCCTGACGCTCCTGCGTCTCGACGACGAAATGAAGCGCCTCTACGATGCCAAAGCCGATACGCTTGCTTGGAAGAAGTAAGGCGCAGGCGTCTCTTCAACGATTGAATGGAAGAAGGAAGGAGCAGCGATATATGGACAAGAACAAACGGGAGGAAATCGTCCGTGCGGTTTCCGAAAAGATCGAAAGCCGAAAAGGATCTCCTGACTGAGCTTGACAGCGCCATCGGCGACGGCGACCACGGCATCAACATGGCGCGCGGCGCGAAAGCCGTCATGGAGAAACTCCCATCGCTCATCGAAAAGGATACCGGCGCCCTATTGAAAGGCATCGGCATGGCGATCGTGTCGAGCGTCGGCGGCGCATCCGGCCCGCTCTACGGCACGGCGTTCATGAAGGCAGGCGATGCACTCAAGGGCAAGGAAGAGCCTTCCGCCGAAGATTTTTCTCGCTGCCTTTTCCGCCGCCATCGCAGGGGATAAAGATGCGCGGCAAATCGACCACAGGCGAAAAAGACCATGCTCGACGCCCTCTGCCCCTGCAGAAAGCGCCATGAGAGAAGCCATCGAGGCGAAGAAAAGCCCGAAAGAGATCCTCCAGGCAGCAGCAGCCGCCGCCGAGAAGGGCGCGGAAGAAACGACGAACATCCTCGCCACCAAGGGACGCGCGAGCTACCTCGGCGAGCGCAGCATTGGCCACAGAGATCCGGGCGCCGTTTCCTCCGCCTTCATGCTCCGCGCCATGGCGGACGCCATCTGAGGAGGGAGAGCATGTTCAGCATCATCGTCGTTTCCCACAGCGAAAAACTTGCCGCAGGCGTCGTCGAAATCGCCAAGATGATGGCGCACGACGTGACGATCGTCGCTGCCGGCGGCACGGATGACGGCGGCCTCGGCACGAGCTACGAGAAGATCGCCGCCGCCATCGAAAAAAAGCGTACACAAAAGATGGATGCGCCATCTTCATGGACATGGGCAGCGCCGTCATGACGGCGGAAATGGTCTTGGAAGGCATGGAAGACCACCGTCTGAAGCTCATCGACGCCCCCCTTGTCGAAGGCGTCGTCCTGGCCTCCGTCGAAGCGACCGCAGGCACCGCGCTCGAAGAGCTGCAGGAAAAGATGCAGCAGGCGCGAGATATGAAGAAGATCGACGCATAAGGAAAAGGCTGTGCATAAGTCTCAACGACGAATGCACAGCCTTTTTCATTCCTCGCCCAAAAGCCAGCGAAGAACATTTTTCTTCTGAATTCCATCATAATCCGCCGTCGCTCCCACCTCGTCCAAGGTCAGAAGAAGTTTCGGGTAGTTATCCTTGATCGCCCGCAACGATTTCAGCTCTCGTTCCAGAACTTCCGGCTGCTGTGTCGATTCTGCAACTCGGATATAAATCTGCCCATTCTCGTCCCGTGCTACGAAATCAACTTCGCCGCTTGGCAGTGCGCCGACGCAGATATGAAAACCGCGCCGCAGAAGCTCAAGATAAACGATGTTTTCCAACACATGGTCCGTATCCTGCCCCTTTCTGCCGATGAGGAAGAAGCGCATGGCGGCATCGACCACATAGTATTTCGGATTGATGCGGAGGACGTCTTTGCCGACAAGATTGAAGCGATCTGCCCGATAGACGAGCAGCCCGTCCTGCAATCCCTGCAAGTATCGTTCCACTGTCTTCCCATCGATCTTTCTCCCCGCGCTCGTCATGGAATCGGCAATCTTTTTGGGAGAAAGAAGGCTTCCCACATGAAGGAAGAGATACTTCGTGACGCTTTCGAGCATATCGGCGTCGGCAATGCGCATACGAGCCACGACATCCTTCAAGAGGATCGTGCTGTATATGCCCTGCAGGTACTCGTTGATGTCCTTCTCCTGTCCATCCAGCTGCATCGCATAGGGAAAGGAACTCTCCTTTGTATACTTTTCGTAAAGCTCTTTCCGACTGAATTTTTCCCGCAGTGTCTCGCGGCTGCAGAATTCCCGGAAAGACAAGGGCAGCATGCGAAGCTCCACATAGCGGCCGGAAAGCAAGGTCGCAAGGTCGCTTGACATGAAATAGGCGTTCGATCCCGTCAGATATATATCCACATTTTCCTTGATGAAGAGACTGTCCACGGCTTTTTCAAACTGCGGCACATGCTGTATCTCATCGAGAAATACGTAATTCCACTGGTCGGGCACGAGACGATCGCATACATAGCGGTACAGGGCATGATACTCCTGCAGTTCCTCGAAGGCCAGATCTTCGAAATTGATGACATGAATCTGCTCTTCCTTCACGCCATCCTGCAGCAGATATCGGTGATAGAGGGAAAACAACGTGGATTTGCCGCAGCGGCGCACGCCTGATACCACCTTGATGATAGGACGCTCGCGATTGCGCTGCAAGAAATCCATATATGACGCTCGCTCGATCAGCTTCATGATTTTTCCTCCCGCATTACATAAAAACGGAATCCATTCCTTTTCGATCATTATATCATGATTTCAGAGGAATGAATTCCGTTTTTTTAGATGTCGAGATTGCGGACGTGTTTGGCGTGCTCTTCGATGAATTGGCGGCGCGGTTCTACCTTGTCGCCCATGAGGATCGTGAACAGCTCGTCGGCTTCTTCCGCGTCCTCCATGCGCACTTGAGCATCGTCCTCCCTTCGGGATCCATCGTCGTCTCCCCAAAGCTGCTCGGGATTCATCTCGCCGAGACCTTTGTAGCGCTGCACGGTCGCGTTGTCCCCTGCCGACTTCGTTGAGCTTCTGCGCCAGCTCATCGTCGCTGTAGGTGTACCAATGCTTCTTGCCCTTGCGGATCTGGTAGAGGGAGGCTGCGCGATGTAGACGTGGCCTCGTTCGATGAGGGGTTTCATGTAGCGATAGAAGAAGGTCAGGAGAAGCGTGCGGATATGCGAGCCATCGACATCGGCATCGGTCATGATGATGATCTTGCCGTAGCGGCGCTTCGCGATGTCGAAATCGTCGCTGATGCCCGTGCCGAACGCCGTGATCATCGTGCGGATCTCCGCATTGGCGAAGATCTTGTCGAGACGTGCCTCTCGACGTTCAAGATCTTGCCGCGCAGGGGCAGAATCGCCTGGAAGCGTCGGTCGCGTCCCTGCTTCGCCGAGCCGCCGGCACTGTCGCCCTCGACGAGATAGATTTCCGCCTGTTCGGGATCTTTCACCGAGCAGTCGGCGAGTTTTCCCGGCAGGCTCGACACTTCCAGCGCGTTCTTGCGGCGCGTCAGCTCGCGCGCCTTTCGCGCGGCTTCCCTCGCGCGCGACGCCATGATCGCCTTTTCGATGATCTTCTTCGCCACCGCCGGATTTTCCTCGAAAAACTCGGTCAAACCTTCGGTCACGATGGAATCAACGATGCCGCGCACCTCGGAATTGCCCAGCTTCGTCTTCGTCTGTCCCTCGAACTGCGGCTCATGGATCTTGAGACTGATGACACAGGTCAATCCCTCGCGCACGTCCTCGCCCGACAGATTGCCGTCCTTGTCCTTCAATACGCCCTGCTTGCGCGCAAAATCGTTCGCTGCGCGCGTCAGGGCAATCTTGAAGCCCGCAAGATGCGTGCCGCCTTCCTCGGTGTTGATATTGTTGACAAAACTGTAGATATTTTTCCATCGTAGCTGTCGTTGTACTGCATGGCGATTTCCACAACGGTATCATCCTTGATCCCATTGAAATAGATCGGCGTCGGATTGATGATTTCCTTCTTGCGGTTCAGATGCTCGACGAAGGAGCGGATGCCGCCCTCATAGAAATACGTCTCCTCGCGACCTTCGCCGCGCTTGTCCATGAGCCGAATCGTGATGCCCTGATTCAGGAAGGCAAGCTCGCGCAGGCGGTGCTTCAACGTATCGAAGCTGTACTGCGTCACCGTAAAGATCTCAGGATCGGGCACGAAGTGCACCTTCGTTCCCGTCTCTTCCGTCTCGCCGACGACCGCCAAGGAAGAGACCGTCACGCCGCGCTCGAAGCGTATGTTGTGGATCTTGCCGTCGCGCTTGACCTCGACATCCATCGAGGTGGAAAGCGCATTGACGACGGAGACGCCGACGCCGTGCAGGCCGCCTGACACCTTGTAGCCCTCGCCGCCGAACTTGCCGCCGGCGTGCAAGACGGTCAGGACGACCTCGACCGCGGGCTTGCCGCTCTCGTGCATGTCGACGGGGATGCCGCGCCCATTGTCGACGACGGTGATGCTGTTGTCCTCCTCGATCGTCACGTCGATATGGTCGCAGTATCCGGCCAGGCCTCGTCGATCGAGTTGTCGACCACCTCGTAGACGAGATGGTGCAGACCGCGTTCCGACGTGCTGCCGATATACATGCCCGGACGCTTGCGAACGGCCTCCAGGCCTTCCAATATCTGAATCTGATTGGCGCCATAGTCGCCGTCGACCGCCGTGACATCAGCCGTATCCAGATCGGTGTGAATCTCGATGTTCTCAAGATCGAGATCGTCATCGCGCAGCTCTTCAGCAAACCTCGCCGCCTCTTCTTCGCGCAGCTTTTCCTCAGCCGCGTCCGTCATGGCACGGTCGAGCGCCTCATGGAGCGCGTCCTTCTTATTTTCCTTCCCCTTCGCCATCTGCTGCCATCCCTCCATCTTCTATGCAAACCTTGCAAACCTTCGATTCCACTTTGAAATCATGCAAAAAAATCTCTATAGGCAGATGTCTCCATCCGCTTTTTTTCAAAGATTGTGCGGAAATCACCGAGCGATAGATCGCCCGCTCCGTAACGACGACGGAACGCGGCTCTCTCCTCGTCCGCACGCCTTCTTCATGCTCCTCCCCTGCAGGGAGATCTCTTTGCCCCTCCGGATAGATTCCGCTGTCCAAGATCACCAGGATGTCGGCAGCGGCAACGCAGCAATCATCGCCGAGATGCAGATACATGATCTCCCTCCCCGCGCCGTCTTCCGCCTTTTTCCTTCGCCATGACTTCCGCGCGCTTGGGGAAAGGACGGAACACCGCACCTTTTGCCAAATCGCGCCGGAGATCGTAAAGCGTCCGGCGCACGATTTCCTCGCTGAGCTGTTCCGGTCGAAGCGAGCGGTAGAGCATGACGAGCGTCTTCGCCTCCAGGCTCTCCCAATCGCCGAACTCGATGCGCCTGCCAAGTTCCTGCACGAGACGCGAGCGCTCGGAAGCGACCATCGCAGGCGTGCAGGGGACTGTCTCCTTGATCTGTGCATAGCGCGCCCACGGGAGGTCGAGCATATAGCGGCGAATCAAACGCCTCCTCTCTGCTCTTTCGCTTCTTTGACAAAAAGGGCAGATGTCCGTGCCGTCAAAGAATCTGCCGCACTTTGGACACGGCTTCTCTCCCAATGCGCTTTTCGCCTTCTCCCGCTTCCTGCGCTTCTCGGCAAGGCCGAGGAACGTCTTGCGCAGTCTTTCATCGCGCACAAAAGAGACGCATTTCCTGCATGAGTCCTGCTCCTCTTCCGTCAGTGCTGCTTTCTCAAGGGCTTTTCTGTACTCTTCCTGCCCATCTTCTTTCGGCTCTCCCGCGCCGCTCTTCAGATCGAAAGAATACGCCTCGCCTTTTTTCCATGAAAAGGCAAGCTCCTTCACCATCTCGAAGCCGGCGAACGTATTGAAGCGTGCGAGGATCGCCAGCTGCATGAGCATGATCTCGTTGCGCCAGGCGGGCGCAGACGCATACAGCATGAGTTTCTCGCCCTCGATGCCGATCGGCAGGACGTGCGCCGCGATGCCCTCGCCTACGATTTCTTTCCAATGCGCAAGAGCAAAATGCTCCTGATAGATGCGCTCGATCTTCTTACCCAGAGCATGAATGCTCTTCGGTATCACCAGATTGATTTTTTCCATGCCGGGATTGCGGCGATAAGAGCGTTTCATGCCATGCCTTTCTCTCAATAAGCCCGCTGGATCGTTCCTTTTTGTAAGTTATTTCCATATAGTATCACAAGAAAACTCTTCCCGCTGCCACATGGAAGACCTTGCCGATGATCTTCGGCGGCAGATACGCAGCGTCCGTCGCCGTGAGCAAGGTCTGTATATGCTCCTTGCCGATGAAATCCATGAGCTTCTCCCTGCGCGTGCCATCAAGCTCGCTCATGACGTCGTCGAGGAGGAGGACGGGATATTCTCCCGTTTCTGAGCGCAGGAATTCCAGCTCGGAAAGCTTCAGAGCGAGGACGCCTGTCCGCTGCTGCCCTTGCGAGCCGAAAGAACGAAGATTGATCCCATTCACTTCGAGGAGGATGTCGTCCCGCTGCGGGCCGACGCTCGTCGAGCCGCGCAATATGTCGAGTTCGATCGACTCCTCCAACTTCTTATTATACCATGGAACCAAGTCTGCTGTCACGCGGGGCGCTTCTTCCTCGCAGCCGGACAGCTCGTAGGAAAGGGAAAGATTCTCCTTTCCTGCGGAGATGCGCCTTTGCATGAGATTGGCCAGCATGTTGAGCTTCTTGACGGCGAGAAAGCGCTTCTCGACGATACGCGCCGCGCTCATCGCCAGTTGGCCGTCCCAAAGGGAGAGCATATCCTTGCTTGCACGGCGCTCCTTGATCTTCTTCAAGAGATTGTTTCTCTGCATGAGGAGGCGCGTATACTGCAGAAGCTCATGTCCATAGGCAGGGCTCGCCTGCGAAAGTTCGCCGTCAAGGAAACGGCGCCTTTCTGCCGGCGCACCTTTGATGAGGAAGAGATCCTCAGGAGAAAACAGCACGGCATTGAACGTGCCGAAGAGTTCCTTTGTCTTGAGCAGATCGCCGTTCTTCTTTATGGAGCGGCGCTTGCCGCGCTGGAACTGGAATTCCAGCGTATTTTCCACGTCCAGCCGTTCGAAGAGAAGCTCGATCCGTGCTGCCGTAGCATCCCAGGAGATGAGGTCGGTATCCGTGCTCGTCCGATGCGAACGCCCCATCGCCGCATAGTAAAGAGCCTCCGCAATATTCGTCTTTCCCTGCGCGTTTTCGCCGAGAAAGACATTGATATTGGGAGACAGGCTGAGATCAAGTTCCTTATAGTTGCGAAAATTTTTCAGTCGGAGGCTCTTCGCTTTCATCGTGGATTAATTCTGCGTGCGCACAGGCGTCACGATATAGACGAAGGTCGGATTGTCTTCCTCGCGTACCGCTGCCGCTTGCAGGCTCTGATTGAGCAGGAAGCGGAAGGTATTGCTGTCCAGATTTTTCAGGACATCGGTGACGTATTTCGCATTGAAGGCGATATTGACGTCGGGTATCCTTCGATGGAGGCAGCGACGATCTCATCGGCATTTCCTATGTCGGGACTGTTCGAGGATATATGAACCCGGTCGTTCGCGAAGTTCAGACGAATGATGTTGTAGTCGGCAGCGCGCGAGATCAGGGAAACGCGGTCGACGGCGTCGAGGAAAGCTTGAGTGTCGAGCGTGACAGTCGTCGCGAAGCTCTTTGGTATCACGCTTTCATAGTTCGGGAACTGTCCTTCGATGAGACGTGACATGAAGAGGACGTTTTCAAAGCGAAAGATCGCCTGATTTGACGAGCAGCAGACATCGACTTCCAGCGGCATGTCGGAGTTCAAGGCGCGCAGAAGTTCATGGAGAAGCTTCGCGGGAATGATGATGTGGAGATCGCCGGAAAGGTTCGCGACGACTTCTTTCTTCACGGAAAGACGATGCGTGTTCGTTGCTGCCATCTTCAGCGTTTCTCCGTTGATTTCGAGCTGGCATCCGGTGAAGACGGGGCGTGCTTCATCTGTCGAGCAGGCGAAAACCGTCTTCTTGATGATGTCGCGCAGGACGTTGTCTTGGATCTTGAAGCGAACGCCGTCTGTCATGGGCTTCACGGTAGGAAAATCATTGGCGGGCATGGAAAGAAAGGTGAAGTTGGAAGCTGCCGATTGAATCTTGCTGGTGTTTTCACCGAATTCCTGAGAGATCGTGACGGTTTCCCCGGGCAGACGGCGAATGACTTCCTGCATGTAGCGCCCGGAGAGGACGATTTTTCCTTCCTGTGCGATTTCCGAAGGGATTATGGCGATGATGCCCATCTCGTTGTCTGTTGCATGAAGTTCCACTTGGTTGTCTTTTTGTTTCGAAATATATGCCGGAAAGGATCGGTGTCTGGGGTTTGTTGGCAATGGCCTTGGAAACAAGCTGGATCGCTTGGACGAGTTCGTTTTTCTGGCAGGTGAATTTCATGGTGTGTCTCCTTTTATTGGGTCAGGGGAAATTCGATGGGCCTCTGATTGACTTATAGGACAAGAATATATAAAAACATAGCCGTAATAGTAGTAGGGGCTGTGGAAATGTGGAAAAGGCATTGGATGTTTTTGATACCAATGAGAGAGGCGTGTGCATATCGTGTGGATAAGTTTGCTTGCGATATCCACATATGCACAGGAAAAAACGGAAACGGCAGTTGTCCACAGATTGGACACAGGATTGCACGGTGCTTTTCCACAGAGTTATGCACGGTCGATCCAGCTCGTCGAAGATCGTCGTCTATAAACTTTCAATGCGCTGCATCAGCTGCTCGATCGTGCGGTCCAGCTTGGCGTCTTCCTGCCGTTCCTTGCTGATCTTCTCGTAGGCATGGATGACCGTCGTGTGGTCGCGGCCGCCGAAAGAATTGCCGATCTGCGGCAGGGAGTTGTTGGTCAGCTCGCGGCATAGATACATGGCGATCTGGCGCGGCATGGCAAGGTTCCGCGTGCGTTTTTTGCCGTGGAGATCGTCCAGGCGCAGCTTGAAGTAGGAAGCGACGACTTCCTGGATGAGTTCCATCGTGACCTCGCGCGTCTTGTCGGTTGGGAAGATGTTGGCGAGCGCTTCATTGGTCAGGGTCGTCGTGACAGGCTGTTTCGTCAGGGAAGCATAGGCGACGACTCTCGTCAGTGCGCCTTCCAGCTCACGGATGTTGTTGTCGATGCGGTTGGCGATGGAGAACATCACGTCGTTCGGCACATCGAGATGTTCGAGGGCGGCTTTCTTCCGGAGGATCGCTATGCGCGTTTCGAGGTCCGGCGCCTGGATGTCCGTGATGAGTCCCCATTCGAAACGAGAGCGCAGGCGGTCTTCAAGTGTCTGGATCTCGCGCGGATGGCGGTCGCTCGACAAGATGATGTGTTTGTTTGCATCGTGCAGCGTGTTGAACGTATGAAAGAATTCTTCCTGCGTGTGCTCCTTTTTGGAGAGAAACTGGATATCGTCGACGAGCAGGACGTCGATGTTGCGGTATTTTTGGCGGAAAGATTCGGGATTGCCGTCTCGGATGGAATTGATGAGTTCATTCGTAAATTTTTCGCTCGAAATGTAAAGGACGCGCATTTGGGGGAATTTTTTTCCGGGATCTTGTGCCCGATGGCGTGCATGAGATGCGTCTTTCCAAGGCCTACGCCGCCATACATGAAGAAGGGGTTGTAGACTCTTCCGGGCGATTCGGCGACGGCGAGCGCGGCTGCATGAGCGAAGCGGTTGGAATTGCCCGTGACGAATGTATCGAAGGTGTAGTGCGAGTTCAAGGAGGAAGCGTCGCCGGGAGCGATCATGCCGGGCGCTTCATAGGAGCGGCCGTTGTCTTCTTTTTTGGGCTGTGCGGCAGGTGACGGAAAGGAATCCACATGTTCATGGACTTCTTCATTCGTGCTGGGAGGCGCAGCGCCGCTTTCCGTCAGGAGCGTCTCCTGCACGGGAGGATCGGTTGCGGGAGTCGGCTCGATGTTGAGATTTTTGACTTCAATCTTGAGTTTTTTCTTTGCAATGTCGAACACGGCGTCTTCCAAAAAGGGAATATAGCGTTTCACGATCCATTCTCTTGCGAGAGAGGTAGGGGCGCCGAGGGCGAGAGTGGTGTCGGAAAGCGACAGAGGCTTCACGGGACGCAGCCAGTCATTGAGCGCGAGTTCGGTCAACGAGCGCTGATCGAGGACTTTCTGCAGGATTTGCTCCCAAACCGCTTGCAGTTCTGATTGTTCCATGGGTGAGGTCCTTTCTTGTCAACATATTTTATGTACAAGTGCATAACTTTATCCACATTTTTATTCACACGCTGTGGATAAAAGAGGAAAGATGAAGAAAAGCGCGGGAAAGAAAAACGGCAGGAATGGCAAGAGATCGGGCGAAGAAAAAGTTTCCCTTATATAATGAAGAAAAATGATCATGAAAGCTGTGGAAATATATCCTTTGCCTGTGGATAATGTGTATATCTCTGTGTATAATTCCCATATGGGATATGAATATCTTAGCAGAATGCAAAAGAGTTATCAACAGGCATTTCGTTTCGAAATGGGGAAAAAAGCGCATTTTGTCCACAGAAAAAGATGAGAAAGCTCTGCGCTTTCCGCCTGGATCGTGGAAAATCCTTGACACTCGTTTGTCTCTGGGCTATAATTTAGCGTAGTTAAAAAGCGATAGTGGGAGCATTTTTGTTCTTTTGCATTTTGACTGACCGGGGCGCTGCTGAAGTCAGCGGTTCCTAAAAACTTTTGGGGAGGTGGATTTTTGTGAAGATGACGTATCAGCCGAACAACCATTGGCGCAAGAAGACGCATGGTTTCCGTGAGCGCATGAAGACGAAAGGTGGCCGTCTCGTCCTGAAGAGAAGGCGCGCAAAGGGCAGAAAGAAATTGTCGGCGTAAACTTAGCTTGTCCTGCGGCACTCACTAGGTCACTCCGGTGACCTTTTTTCATGAAATGACAAAGCATTTTGATAAAGGAGTTCTTGCATGTTGGGTTTGCCTAGAAGCCGAATCTTGAAGAAGAAGAAGGATTTTCAGGCTGTTTATTCCCGTGGAAAATCGTATGCAAACAGATTTCTCGTGCTTTATGTCTTTCGTTCGAACGGATTTCAGGGGAAGGTCGGTTTTTGCCGCAGGCAAGAAGCTTAGCAATGCTGTAAAGCGCAACCGGATCAAGAGATTGCTTCGCGAGTCTTATCGTATGCATCAAAGTGAAATCGAAGAGGGCGTTTCCCTCTTGTTGGTAGGCAGAAAAGCGGCTCTTGCGGTCAAATGCCAAGAGTTGGAAAAGGCTTTCCTCGCTTTGGGCAGGAAAGCCGGTATCATGGCAGGAAGGAAGAGTTTTGATTCAGGGGAGAGAAGGCGCAGCAGATGAAGGTCATTTTGCTTCTTCTCATTCGGTTTTATCGCGTGTTCCTTTCGCCGTTGAAGCCTCCTTCGTGCCGGTATGTTCCGACGTGTTCGGAATATGCCATGATTGCTGTTGAAAAATATGGGGCGGCAAAGGGAAGCCTTCTTGCTATAAAGAGGATCCTTCGCTGCCACCCTTTTCATGAGGGTGGCTATGACCCTGTGCCATAAAGATTAGGATGTGGTGATTTGGAATTTTTGTCATCGCTGTTTCACCCTTTCATCACGGTGATCCAGTTCATGTTGGAAAATTTGTATGCGTTTACAGGTCTGCTCGGTTTTGAAAATTATGGGATCGCCATCATCCTTTTGACGATCATCATCAAGGTCTGCCTCTATCCGCTGACGGTCAAGCAGGTTCGCTCGATGAAGGGGATGCAGGAACTGCAGCCAAAGATGAAAAAGCTGCAGGAAAAGTATAAGGACAACCCGCAGATGATGCAGCAGAAGATCGGCGAGCTGTA
Source organism: uncultured Selenomonas sp. (assembly GCA_916438625.1). Classification (GTDB taxonomy): domain Bacteria; phylum Bacillota; class Negativicutes; order Selenomonadales; family Selenomonadaceae; genus Selenomonas. The sequence continues at coordinate 160,848 of CAKAFE010000001.1, forward strand.
CAAGGAGGCCGGCGTGAATCCTTTGGCGGGATGTTTGCCTCTTCTCATTCAGATGCCGATTCTCATGGGAATGTTCTATGCGCTGCAGGGCTACGCATATTCGGGAACGCCGTCCTTCCTGTGGCTGGCATCGCTCTCTGAGCCGGATCCCCACTATGTGTTGCCGGTGCTTTCCGCGCTTTCGACGTGGTTTGTGCAAAAGCAGACTTCATCGGAAACGAATCAGCAAATGAAGATCATGATGATCGTCATGCCGATTTTCATCGGTTGGATCAGCTTGAACTTTGCTTCGGGTCTTGTTCTCTATTGGGTGACGATGAACCTCGTGCAGATCGTGCAGCAGTGGTGGATGTACCGCAATGAGGACAGCGCGGGAAAGAAAGGGGTTGCCTGATATGGCGAACTTCGTGGAAAAGACCGGAAAGACGGTGGAAGAAGCGATTGAAGCTGCACTTTTTGCTTTGCATCTCCCGAAGGATCGCTGCACGGTGGAGATCCTTGAAGAGCCGTCGAATGGTTTTTTGGGTCTGATCGGCAAGCGTGATGCAAAAGTGCGCGTGACGGCGAAGGAGGAGCCCTTGCCGCCGCAGCAGGAGAAATCCCTGCCGCAACGAGAAGAAGCAAAAAGAGGAGGAAGCTCCTGCCGCGCCTGCGGAAGAAGTGCACAAAGAGGAGAAGAACGAAGAGGCTGTTTCCATGCCGAGCGCGCCTGTCGATTCTCGTGAAGGAGTCAAGAGCAGCGGGGAAGAGATCGTCGACCGCGGTTTTTCCTATACGCCTCCGCGGGAAAGCCGCTCCTTTTCTGAGCCGCGCCGCGAGCGTTTTTCGTCAGGAAAGCGATCGTATGCTGCGGATGCGGCCGACGGCTATTCGCGCCCAGAGAGAGTGCGAAAGCCTCTTTCTCCTGCAGATGCCGAGGCCGCGATCAAGAAAGCGGAAGGTTTTTCTTCAGCAAATTTTTCAGGCGATGGAGCTTGATGTCGCGATGGAGAGAAGGGAGCGGCCGAATGCGGTCGAGCTGAATCTGTCGGGGCACAATCTCGGCATACTCATCGGCAAGCATGGACAGACGCTCGACGCCCTGCAGTATCTTGTCAATCTCGCGGCAAATCAAGGGTTGACGGAAGAGCGCATCCGCATCATCTTGGATATCGAAGACTATCGCGAGCGACGCGAGGAGACGCTGTATCGCTTGGCTGCGCGTCTGGCGGAGCGTTGCTGCCGCACAAACCAGCGCGTCGTCTTGGAGCCGATGAATCGTCATGAGCGGAAGATCATTCATCTTGCCTTGCAGGAGAATCACCGCGTATTGACGTACAGTGCGGGGGATGAGCCTTTCCGCAAGGTCGTCATTGAGCCGAAGCGCCGTGTTTCGCGCATGGATGGAAACATGAGTGAAGAGGATTATTGAGCATTTATCTGAATCAGGCTGTTGCAGCGAGCGACAGCCTTTTTCTTTCCTTGTGGAGGGTGAACGAATTGCAGCAGGCAGATACGATCAGCGCCATTGCTACGGCAGCAGGAGAAGGTGGAATCGGCGTCGTGCGCCTTTCGGGTGCGTCTGCCATGGAGACGGCATCGCGCATGTTTCGTGCCGCAGGCGGCAGGAAGCTTTCTGATGCGGGAGAGCGCGGTCTTCTTTACGGTACGATCGTGCGTGAGGATGGGAGCCTCATCGACGAGGCGATCTGCCTCGTGATGCGTGCGCCGCATTCGTATACGAAGGAAGATGTTGTGGAACTGCAATGCCATGGAGGGGCGCTTTCCTTGCGCGAAGTCCTGGCTTTGAGCTATCGTTCGGGTGCGCGTGCGGCGGAGCGCGGGGAGTTCACGAAACGCGCCTTCTTGCATGGCAGGCTCGACCTCGCTGAGGCGCAGGCCGTCATGGACGTGGTGCAGGCGAAGACGGAAAAGGGACTGGAAATGGCGGCGGGACACTTAGCCGGTCATTTTTCTTCGCGCATACGCGCGCTGCGTGAAGATATATTGGCTCTGTTGGCGCATATGGAAGCTGTCATCGACTTTCCGGAAGAAGACGTCGATGATGTCGTCATGGAAGATGTGCGGGAGAAGCTGGAAAAGATCCATGCTGCCCTGCGCCGCATGATCGAGACAGCGCATACGGGGCGCATTTTGCGGGATGGCTTGGAGACGGCGATTATAGGAAAGCCGAATGTAGGGAAATCGAGTCTTCTGAATGCCCTTCTGCGCGAGGAACGTGCCATTGTCACCGACATTCCGGGGAACGACACGTGATACCATTGAGGAGTATGCGGACATCGGCGGTGTGCCGCTGAAGATCATCGACACGGCCGGCATACGGGCCACGGAGGACGCCGTGGAGCGCATCGGCGTGGAGAAGGCGCGCGCGCATGTGGAGAGCGCCGCGCTCGTGCTCGCTCTTTTCGATGGATCGCGCCCCTTGAATGCGGAGGATGAAGAGATCCTTTCTCTGCTTGTGGGAAAGGATGCGTTCCTCGTCGTGACGAAGAGCGATCTGCCGCGTGCACTTGATACCAATCAATTAAAACGCGGGAGGGATCTGCCGCTTCTTGAAATTACGACGAAGGAAGAGGAGGGCTTTCTCCTCTCGTCGATGCGATTGTGGAAAAGGTCTATGACGGTGGAGAAAGGTCAGGAGAAGGAGCCTTCGTCGCCGATCTTCGAACGAAAGATATCCTGGAAAAGACGGCAGAGCATTTGTCCGCTGCGATCTGCACGATGGATCAGGAACCGGGGTTGGACTTCGTCTCGATCGACCTGCGTTCCGCGCTGGAAAAGCTCGGAGAGATCACAGGCGAGACGGTGGGAGAGGATGTTCTCCATGAGATATTTTCACGCTTTTGCGTCGGCAAGTGAGGTGAGCGTTTTTGTTTATCGCTGGCAAGTATGATATCATCGTCCTCGGCGCCGGGCACGCGGGCGTCGAAGCGGCGCTCGCGGCGTCGAAGCTTGGCTGCCGCACGCTTTTTGGCGACGCTTTCCCTGGACAACATCGCGCTCATGCCTTGCAATCCTTCCGTCGGCGGCCCTGCGAAGAGCCACCTTGTGCGGGAGATCGACGCCCTGGGCGGCGCCATGGCGCTCAACGCCGATGAAGCGGCGCTGCAGTACCGCCTCTTGAATACGGGAAAAGGGCCTGCTGTCCATGCGCTGCGCGCGCAAGAGGACAAGAAGATGTATCAGTTCTTGATGAAGGAGCGCTGTGAGAGACAGGAAATGCTCGAAGTCAAGCAGCTTCTTGCAGAGAAGATCATCATCGAGGATGCTGCGGTGCGCGGCATCTTGGCGGAGACGGGAGAGGCGTATCTTGCGCCTGCTGTCGTTCTCGCGACGGGGACATACCTCAAGGGGCGCATCGTCATCGGCGAGCATACGCACAGCGGCGGGCCGAATGGGCAGCGTGCCGCAAAGAAGCTTTCGCGCTCTCTTATGGAGAATGGTATCAAACTTATGCGGTTCAAGACGGGGACGCCTGCGCGTCTTGATGCTCGTTCGCTCGACTATGACAAGATGCAGGTGCAGCCGGGGGACGAGGAAGCGCGAAGCTTTCTCCTTCTTGACGGAGGAGAAGACACGGGAGCAGCTGCCGTGCTATCTGACGTATACGAACGAGGCGACGCATGAGATCATCCGCGCGAATATCGACCGAGCGCCGATGGCGAATGGTATCATCGAAGGCATCGGTCCACGCTACTGCCCGTCCATCGAATCGAAGGTTCTGCGCTTCCCCGACAAGGGTCGCCACCAGATCTTTTTGGAGCCTGAGGGCTGGCACACGCAGGAAGTCTATGTGCAGGGATTGTCGACGAGCCTTCCCATCGATGTGCAGGAAGCTTTCCTGCATACGATCCCGGGCTTGGAGAGGGCGCGCATCATGCGCCCGGGCTACGCCATCGAATATGACTGCATCGATCCCTTGCAGCTTTTGCCGACGCTCATGTTCAAACAGATCCGCGGCTTCTTCTCCGCGGGACAGTCGAACGGCACATCGGGCTACGAGGAAGCGGCGGCTCAAGGGCTGATGGCGGGCATCAATGCCGTGCGCCACGTTCGCGGCGAGAGTCCCTTCATCTTGAGCCGAGGGGAAGCCTATATCGGCGTCCTCATCGACGATCTTGTGACGAAGGGGACGAAAGAGCCGTATCGCATGATGACCTCGCGTGCTGAGTACCGCCTGCTGCTTCGCCAGGACAACGCCGATCTGCGCCTGACGGAAAAGGGACGCGCGGTCGGTCTTGTGGACGATGTGCGCTGGCAGAAGTTCCTGACGAAGAAGAATGGTATCATGGAGGCGAGAAGACGCTTGGATGAGGCAGTCATCCACCCTTCTGCGGAAAAATCTCGCGCGTTTGGAAAGGGCAGGCTTTTTCTCCGATCCGCACTTCGACGACGCTTGCCGAGCTTCTGCGCCGACCGGAGATGAACTATGAGAAACTTGCTGCCGTATTTTCTTTGGAGCAGATTGCGCCCGCGATCGCGGAGCAGGTCGAAATCATCATCCGCTATGAGGGATATATCAAGAAGCAGAAGGAGCAGGTGGAGCGTTTGGAGCATCTGGAAGCGCGCCGCCCTGCCTGCCGATCTCGATTACAGCGTCGTGCCGAGCCTGCGGGATGAGGCGCGGGAGAAGCTCGCTGCCATTCGCCCGCTTTTCCGTGGGGCAGGCGAGCCGCATATCGGGCGTATCGCCTGCCGATGTATCCGTCCTGCTGATCTGGCTGGAACAGGAACGCCGCAAGGGGAGAGAAGAGAATGTTTGAGGAAGAGTTGGAGAAGGCGTCTGCTCTTTACGGCTTGCCGCTCGACAGAGGGCAGATCGAGAAATTCGCCATCTACTGCAGGCTGCTCATCGAATGGAATGAAAAGATGAACCTCACAGCGATCACCGAGCCGAAGGAAAGTCGCCGTCAAGCACATGGTTGATTCCTTGACGGCTCTTCGGGGAATCGAGGATGGGGAGTCCCTGCGCCTCATCGACGTCGGCACGGGTGCGGGATTTCCCGGCATTCCGCTGAAGATCGTCCGACCGGATATGGACTTGCTCTTGCTGGATTCCTTGAAGAAGCGCGTGCGCTTTCTGGAAACGGTCGTCGAGACGCTGGGATTCAAGGGCGCTGCATGTCTTCATGGGCGAGCGGAAGAAGCGGCGCGGGAAAAGGGGCTGCGTGAGCGCTTCGATGTCGCTGTTTCCCGCGCTGTGGCACGGCTGCCCGTACTTGCGGAGTATCTCTTGCCCTTCGTGCGTGTAGGCGGCAGGGCGATCGCTCTCAAGGGTCTGCACTCAGACGAGGAGGCGAAAGAGGCGAGACGCGCCGCAGAGATTCTTGGCGGCGCTCTGATCGAGACGATTCCCGTCTCTTTGCCCGGCCTTTCCGATAGACGTGCGGTCCTCGTCATGAAGAAGGAGCGGGCTACGCCGAAAATTTATCCGCGCAAGGCCGGCACACCGGCAAAGGAACCGCTTCTTTGACGGACGGCGCAGGGGAGATTTATGAAGGTGGCGGCGGAATTTATTCGCGTTTCCTTAAATAAGCGTGGAAAAAAGACGATATAAGAAAAGACGGATTTTGAAAGGACGGTGCTCTAAGGTGTGGAAGAAGAAGATGGCGGTTGCTTTGAGCATGGCTTTTTTTGCAGGCGGCTTGACTTTTACCCCGACAGCTTCGGCATATATCATCAATGTCGGCATGGAGGATCTTGCTGCACAGAATCAAGCAGCCGGTGCCGAAAAGAAGCAGGAAAGCAAAGTGGAAAAGGCCAAGGAGCATAAAGAGGCGCAGCAGGAGACAAAGCCTGCGAAAAAGTCGAATGTAAAACCTCCGCAGCAAAAGAAGACGGATGCGGATGCGTATACCGAAAGGCCGAACAAACAGGGAAGCGAACGACGATGCAAAGAAAGCTCTGGACGAGCTGACGAAAGTGTCGAAGCCGCCTATGCAGAAAAAGGCGGAAGAGCCGAAGCCTGCTGTGAAGGAAGAGCAGACGGAGGAATCGCATCAGGGAAGCAATACATCCAAAAAGACGAAGAAGAAGGCACAAAAGGATCGTTTCCAGGAAATCCTGCGCGACGAGTCCTTCGTCTACTATATGGATACGCGGAGCGCACGGTATATCCCCATGCCGAACCGCCAGGATAGCATGATCGACGTCTGGGTGAAGCTCAAGCCGAACGGTGATTCTGCGGAAGCGGACGACCAGAAAGGGAAGTACTATCTGGAGCATTACTATATCTATCCGAAAAATAAACAGATCCAGTTCCTCTGCGAGCTTGAAGTCACAGGAAGACCGTCGAACGCGATCAAGGAGCGTCCGTACAGCTCGCAGAATTGGGAAAATCTCGTGCCGGGCAGTGTCGAGGATGATATATATCATGCCGTCGTGAAGCGAGTGAAAAACTCTTCGAGCATTGGCGGTATACCAATTCCCTCGGCTTCCGACATCCTTGATGCGCTGAACATCGGACTTTGATGTTGTGCCGGAGCTGCACATACGAGTGATTGCTTTGCAAATCTTCGTGACACCTGTGCATGAAGCGTGGACTTATCCACAGAATCCAGCGTAGATTGGTTCATATGTGGATAGAATTGTGGATAAGTCTTGGGAATCGAGAGAGCTTGCCGGGAGGGGAACTTCCCCGGATCGGTACGAGATTCTGCGTGAACCATTGGTTTCGTAGATGTATGAACAAAAAAGACTGCTGCATGGATTGCAGCAGTCTTTTCTTTTTGGAATCACAGCGGATTCGGTATCAGTGATGGAAGAGACGGATATGCGTCATTGCCATGAACATGCCGTACTTGTCCGCTGTTTCAATGACGTTGTCATCGCGGATGGATCCGCCGCTTTGGGCGACATAGGAGACGCCGCTCTTGTGGGCGCGCTCGATATTGTCGCCGAAGGGGAAGAAGGCGTCAGAACCGAGGGAGACGCCCTGTCGCTGTCTTGATCCAGGCCGCTTTCTCTTCGGGCAGGAAGGCAGGAGGTTTTTCCGTGAAGATCCTCTTCCATTCGTTTGTGCCCAGAAGGTTCATGCATTCATCGGATAGATAGACGTCGATGGCATTGTCGCGGTCGGGGCGGCGCACATCGCTTCGGAAGGGGAGCGAGAGAGCCTGTGGGCTTTGGCGAAGGTACCAGACATCCGCTTTGTTTCCCGCCAAGCGCGTGCAGTGTACGCGCGACTGCTGCCCTGCACCGATACCGATCGCCTGCCCGTCCTTGGCATAGCAGACAGAATTGGACTGGGTGTACTTCAATGTGATGAGGAGAGCAGGAGATCGCGCTTGGCGCCTTCCGGCAGTTCCTTGTTCTTCGTCGCGACGTCCTTGAGGCAGTCTTCTGTGATGGTGACATCGTTGCGCTTTTTGCTCGAAGGTCACGCCGAAGACGCTCTTCGTTTCCTTTTCCGCGGGGATGTAGGAAGGATCCATCTGAATGACGAGATAGCCTCCCTTGCGCTTTGTCTTGAGAATTTCAAGGGCCGCTTCCGAATAGCCGGGCGCGATGATACCGTCGGAGACTTCGCGCTGCAGGAAGGAGGCCGTCTGGGCGTCGCAGGGATCGGAGAGGGCGACGAAATCGCCGTAGGACGACATGCGGTCAGCGCCGCGCGCACGGATGTAGGCGGTTGCGACGGGCGACAGGTCGATGCCTTCGACGAAGTACGCCTGCTTCAACGGATCGGAAAGGGGAACAGCGACGGCGGCGCCTGCGGGACTGACGTGCTTGAAGGAGGCAGCTGCAGGAAGATTTGTCGCCTGCTTGAGCTCTTGGACGAGCTGCCAGCTGTTCATGGCGTCGAGGAGATTGATGTAGCCAGGTTTGCCGTTCAAAACTTCGAAGGGGAGGTCGCCGTTTTTCATATAGACCCGTGCAGGTTTTTGGTTCGGGTTGCAGCCATATTTTAATTCGAGTTCTTTCATGGGATTCTCTCCTTTTTACGTGAAGTACGCGCACAATTCTCTGCTGTTTCGATCTTGTGCGCTGTCCTGATCGACGTTTGACCGATGGGCTTACCATCGGGGGACGCATTCGGGGCTTCTTGGGGAAAATAAAAAAAACGACCTTGGGCGCACCGAAACAATCGATCTTTCAGGCTGCCCAGACGGTCGGCTTTTCCTGCTGCACTCCCTTGTGGTGATCCACTTCCGTCAGTTATGCAGCTCCACTTTCAATGTATCATTCCCTTTCTTTTTTGTCAAGTACGTTTATTTCCCCGCGCTTATGTGGTATGATGTAGGAGAGGTTTCCTTTGGATAGGGGAAGAGAGTTCTCCATCAATGCGTATGGGAGGGATTTCACGATGTTGAATTGTATCGGTGTCTTGACGAGTGGCGGCGACAGTCCGGGTATGAATGCGACGACACGTGCCGTCGTGCGCACGGCGCTCTTTGAAGGGGCAGAAGTGTGGGGCATCCATAACGGGTATCGCGGTATTCTGGATGGCGAGATGTTCAAGATGGAAAGGAAGGATGTTGGCGATATCATCCAGCGCGGCGGCACTTTCCTCGGTACAGCGCGCTGCCATCGGTTCATGACGCCGGAAGGACGTGCGGAGGCTTACGAAAAGCTCAAGGAAAAGGGCATCGAAGGGCTCGTCATCATCGGCGGTGACGGCAGTCTGCGCGGTGCTTCGCTCCTGAGCGAGGAGCATGGCATTCCCATCGTGGGGCTGCCTGGGACGATCGACAACGATGTTTGGGGAACGGACTATACGATCGGCAGCGATACGGCGGCGAATACGATCATCGATGCGATCAACAAGCTGCGCGATACGGCTTCGGCGCATCGGCGCGTCGTCGTCCTGGAAGTCATGGGCAGGCATTGCGGCTGGCTCGCGCTGATGAGCGGCATTTCCGGCGGCGCTGAGTATATCCTCGTGCCGGAAGAGGATTTCGACCTCGAAGAGATCAGCAACGAGATCAAGGAGGCGTACAAGAAGGGCAAGCGCTACATCCTTGTCGTTGTAGCGGAAGGCGCTGGAAGCGCCATCGAAGTCGGCGAATTCATCGCCGAGCATACGGAGATCGAAACGCGCGTTTCGGTTCTCGGTCATATCCAGCGCGGCGGCACGCCGTCCGTCATCGACCGCGTGAAGGCGAGTCAGCTTGGCGAGAAGGCGGCTCTCGCGATTCTCTCGGGGCTTTCCAATCTCGTCTTCGGCTTTCATAAAGGCAATGTCGTCGCCATCGATCTGCATGACGCTGTGACGAACAAGAAGAAGCTCGATCCGGAATACATGCGTCTCGCCAAGGTCTTGGCATAAAGAGAACAAAGAAGAAGGGCTGCCGCAAGGCAGCCCCTTCTTCTTTGCCGATGGTGTTTCACGTGAAACATGGGGAATGGTTCGAGTTCGATGTTTCACGTGAAACATCGAGTCATTCTCCAACGAAATCCTTGGCGATTTTTGACAGCACTCACGCCGTCATTGGCATAGGCGTCCGCGCCCGCGCTCGTGGCATAGTCCTCTGTCACGGCGGCGCCGCCGACGATGACTTTTGCTTCAGAGCCTGCCTCGCGCAGCTTCTTGATCACCTTGTCAATCTGGGTCATGGTCGTCGTCATCAAGGCGCTGAGACCAACGATGTCGGCTTCTTTTTCAAGTGCCGTGCGCACAATGGTATCAGCATCGACGTCCTTGCCGAGATCGATGAGGTCGAAGCCGCTGTTCGAGAGGAGTGCGGAGACGATGTTCTTGCCGAGGTCGTGCACGTCGCCTTTGACCGTCGCCATGACGACCGTTCCTTTGTCGGCTTCCTGTTGGGCAGGAAGCAGCTCTTTGATCTTCTCGAAGGCGGCGCGCATCGCTTCTGCGGAGAGGAGGACCTGCGGCAGGAAGACACGACCTGCACCGAAGTCAACGCCGATGTCGTTCATGGCTGCCGTCAACGCTTTTTCCGTGATCTCGTTCGAGGAATGTCCTTCGCGTATGGCTCGCTCCGTCAAGAGAGCGATGCTCTCGGAAGCACCGTCGATGACCGCCTGCTTGATCGCTGCGAGGACATCGCCTTCGATGGGCTTTGCCGTCGCCGCTTTTTTCGGCATCTTGAGATTCACTTCGCTGCGGCTGAAGTCGATGCCGCGCGGGTCTTTGCCCAAGAGCGCTGCGCTCGCCATCAAGGCTTCCTGCATCTTTTCGTCGTAAGGGTTCATGATCGGTGCATCGAGTCCGGCTGCAAGGCACATGGAAAAGAAGGTGCTGTTGATCAGAGGGCGGTTCGGCAGGCCGAAAGAGATGTTTGAAAGACCCATGGTTGACGGATAGCCAAAGTTCGTGCGGTAGAGCCGCAGCGTATTCAATACTTCGAGGCAGGCATTCTGGTCGGCAGATATGGTCATGACGAGGGCATCGAGAAGGAAGTCGCCGTCCGTGAGACCATTCTTTTTCGCTTCCTTGATGATGTCGCGGATGACGTCGACGCGATCTTCTGCTGTCTTCGGCACGCCGTCCTCGGTGATCGGCAGGCAGAGAATCGCTGCGCCGTACTTCTTTGCCAGAGGGAGAAATTCTTCGATACGTTCCTTCTCGGCGCTGACAGAATTGATGAGGGCTCGTCCAGGATAAGCTCTGAGTCCCTGCTTCAAGCGTTTTGGTATCACTGGTATCAATCGCGAGAGGGGAATCGGTGATCTGTGCTACTTCTCGAATGGCATCATGCATCGCCTTCGCTTGATCGATGCCGCCGACGCCCATGTTGACATCGAGGAGACGAGCGCCTGCGCGCACTTGGTCGATGGCCTCGCGCTTGACGGAGAAGAGTGAACCATTCTTTATCTCCTCGGCGAGTTTCTTGCGTCCTGTCGGGTTGATGCGCTCGCCGATCAATGTGGTCGGCAGATCCTTGTCGATGATGATGGTCTTGCTGCGGCTCGTGAGACGAAGGCGCTTGTCGGCAGGCTTCCGCTCGGCTGGAGAGAGGTCTTGGACAGCGGCGGCGAGCGCTTTGATATGTGCGGGGGTTGTGCCGCAGCAGCCGCCGAGATATGTGGCGCCGGCGGCGACGAGCTTCGTTCCCCAGGAAGCGAACTCGTCGGGCTGCATGGGGAAGACCGTCTTGCCGTTTTCCAAGCGCGGCATTCCGGCGTTTGGGAGGACGCTGATGGGCACCGAGCAGTTGTCGGCAAGCGTTTGGACGATGGGGACGAGTTCCTGCGGGCCGAGTGAGCAGTTCACGCCGATGATGTCGGCGCCGAGCGCTTCCAGGGTGACAGCGGCCGTCTGTGGATCCGTCCCTGTGACGGAGCGTCCATCCTCGCTGTAGGAAAGCTGGCAGATGATCGGCAGCTTCGTCGCATCCTTGGCCGCAAGAAGACCTGCACGCATTTCCTGTATGTCGATGCACGTCTCGAAGATCAGATAGTCGGCGCCTGCATCTGCGAGGGCTTTTGCCTGTTCATAAAAGGATTGGTAGGCTTCTTCGAAATCCAGATCGCCCAGTGGGGTGATGAAACGCCCGGTGGGACCTAGCGAGCCGACGATCTTGGCGCGTCCTCTGGAGGCTTCTTGTGCGATTCGGACAGCTGCTTGATTGAGCTCTGCTACGCGGTCTTCCAGGCCATAGTGATCGAGCTTCAGGAGGAGGCGCCGAAGGTATTTGTCTCGATCATCGTGGCGCCGGCTTCGATATAAGCTTCGTGGATCTTGCGCACGACTTCGGGCTGCTCGATATTCATGAGTTCGGGGCAGCCGCCTGCCTTCAGTCCTCCTTCTTGCAGCATCGTTCCCATGGCGCCGTCAAAAATATGGATCATGCATATTCTCCTTGCTTTGGTATCACAATTTTAGGTTCACTTGTAGTTTGGTTCAGGACTATTTGGTATCAGACACTTTCCTCGAAGGGCAGTCGACCTTGTCACAGGCAGCACAGCCGTTGGGTGTATGGACTTCTTTCTTCTCTTGCTGCGGTACGAGTCCGATGATGGCCGTGATGGATTTGCGCGGCACGAGCATGGAGGCATCACTGAGATGGACGCCGATCTTCTCGCTTTGTGCGAGGCGAACCATTTCAGGCTGCTGGTCGAGCGGCCAGTCGCCATACCCCGGGCTGAAGCGCCAGCGCATCGTATATCCTTCCTTCGCTACCTTTGGTTCGATCGCTTTCTCCATCGCATCGGCGACCTGCTCGACTGCTGCCGTGGCAGCGGCATCGAGGAGGACGGAGTAGGCATAGCGTCCATCGGAGAAGTATCGTGTCACATGCTCTTCAATGGCATCGCCGACACTCGCCGAGAGAATGATGACTTTTTTTGCCTGGGCAAGATGCTTGCCGATGACTTTTTCCCTGTATGGGGAAGGGAGGATCGGCGAGCACAGTCTGCGTGGCTGCCTCATAGTCATACATCTGCCAGATGCCGCGCGGCTCGGCAAGGAGGCGCGCTTCCGTGCAAGCTTCTTCGATGAGTTTCATCGAAATCCTTCGCCTTGTTCAAGCCTGCATAGCGACGTGTTTCCTTCACGTCAATATCGAGAAGAACCGTATTATAAACGGGCATAACATTCCTTCTTTCATTTTGGAGAGATGTTTCACGTGAAACATTGAAGTCATTCATATCGGTGGAATACTTTCCCCCATCAGTATATCATGCTATAATAGAAAAAGAAAAGCGTATGGAGGAAAAGAATGTGGCGAAAATTATAGCAGTCGCCAACCAAAAGGGCGGCGTAGGAAAGACGACGACATCGGTAAACTTGAGCGCCGGTCTTGCCGTGCTCGGCAAACGTGTATTGCTCATCGACTCCGATCCGCAGGGGAACGCGACGAGCGGATTTGGTATCAATAAATCAGATCTGACGATAACCATATATCAAGTTTTGATCGAGAATCTTGCCGTGGAAAAGGCGGTTCTTCATACAGGCTACAAGGTCGATGTCCTGCCTGCCAATATAGAGTTGGCTGGGGCAGAGATCGAGCTTGTTGCTGCCATATCGCGCGAGAATCGCTTGAAAAAGGCGGTTGATGCTGTGCGCGATCCGTATGATTTCATTTTGATCGACTGCCCGCCATCCTTGGGTCTCTTGACGCTCAACGCCCTGACGGCGGCGGATACCGTTTTGATGCCGATTCAATGTGAGTTTTATGCTCTCGAAGGATTGGCGCAGCTGATGAATACGATGACGCTTGTGCAGAACAATTTGAATCCCGCTTTGGAAGTCGAGGGCGTGCTTTTGACAATGTTCGATTCACGAACCAATCTTTCGGTGCAAGTCGCAGAAGAGGTACGCACGCATTTTGGCAGCAAGGTATATCGTACTGTCATACCGCGCACCGTGCGCTTGAGCGAGGCACCGTCGTATGGACAGCCGATCGTCGCCTATGACAAGAATTGCAAGGGCGCCATTGTCTATATGGAATTGGCAAAGGAGGTCGCAGCGCGTGACAGCTAGGAAGCATCAAGCACTGGGCAAGGGGCTGGGTGCGCTCTTTCCCGCAGAAATGAAAATAGCAGAAACACCGCAGGAAGAAACTCTGCAGGATTCTGATACCGATAAAGAAGCACGTGAAGTTGTGGAATCTCAACCGATGAAAAAAAGAAGGTGCAGAAAAACAGAAAACGGAAGAGCGAAAGAAGAGTTTGCAAAACCCTGCAAAAAGTGATGCAAAAGATAATTTGATACCAAAGGAAATAGAGAATGGTATCGTTGTGCAGCAGATTCCTGTGGCGGATATACAAGCCAATCGCTATCAGCCGCGCCAGGAATTTGATGAGAGTGCTTTGGAAGAGCTTAAAGAATCCATCGTTCAGCATGGCGTTCTGCAGCCGATCTTGGTTCGGCAGCTTCCTGCCGGGAAGGGGTATGAACTCATCGCAGGGGAGCGCCGCTTCCGTGCAGCGAAATTGGCAGGATTTGATACCGTTCCGGCGCTTGTGCGCCCCTTGAGCGATGCCGCGAGCACAGAAATCGCCTTGATTGAAAAATCTGCAAAGGGAAGATCTCAACGCGATTGAAGAAGCTAGAGCCTATCAGAACCTTTTGCAGAATTTCGGACTCACGCAGGAAGCTTTGGCAGAGCGCGTGGGAAGAAGTCGCTCGCATATCACGAACATGATGCGTCTCTTGAAGCTCGATGCACGTGTGCAGGAGTATTTGGCAAATGGCAGCTTGAGCATGGGGCAGGCAAGGCCGCTCGTCGTCCTGACGGATGCCGATCTGCAGCGGGAAGCCGCAGATCTCATCATGGCTCGTGAATGCTCGGCGCGTCAGGCCGAAGAACTTGTGAAGCGCCTGCAGAAAAGCGCAGAGGAAGCGCAGGAGGGTGAAAAAGAAAAAGCCCTCGACAGAGCGGATCTTTTTGCAGGAGGCGGAAGATAAACTCAAGATGTTTTTTGGTACACAAGTGCGCATCCGCGCACAGGGAAAGAAAAAAATCGCATTGAGATAGATTTTTTTCGTCCGAAGAAGATTTGAATCGAATCCTCGATTCTTTGCTGGAAAAAGAAAAAGCAGGGTGTTGGAGGATAAGAAGGCTGCCTTGCGGCAATTCTCTGCAGGAGAGCGATTCACCGTTTGATGTTTCACGTGAAACATCGGATCGCTGTTCTCTATGATGGATCTTTGGCAAAACTCTTGAAGGGTCTTATGCTTCACCCTTGCAAATAGAGGAGAAATGATGGAATGAATATGAAATACCTGATAGAAGCCTTGGTGAACAACGAGGCATTTTTTGTAGTCTTTCTTTTGGTTTTGGTCATCGTACTATTCCTTTTGGTCGTTTATCAGAGCTATAGCGTATCTCGCATGAAGAGCCGTTATCGAGAGCTGATGACGGGAGTGGATGGCGCGAATCTTGAAAGTATGCTGCTGGCGCATATTCAGGAGATGAAGCGGGTCTCCGAGGAGAGTCACGAGCTCAAGGAGGAGAATAAGCGCCTGGATGCGCTTTTGCAAACGGCAACGACGCGCATTGGCGTCGTGCGATTCAGTGCTTTTGCCGATATGGGCAGCGATCTCAGCTATGCTGTTGCCATGCTTGACTCGCACAACAACGGCGTCATCTTCTCAAGCATCTTCGCTCGTGAGGATTCACGCAGCTACGTAAAGCCCATCGAGGGAGGGCACTCCTCTTACAAGCTTACGCAGGAGGAGGCGGAAGCACTGGAAAAGGCGATGAGTGTGCGACCCTAGGCATCGTAGGCATAGATGATTTCACTTTTGTTCTGGGAAAGTCTCTTCCTTGAAGTTTGGAGATGGGTTTTTGCTTAAGGGAAATGGTTTCACCATCAAGATTGTGCCAGATATTTCTGATACCATTCATACGATTCATCTTTCTGCAAAGATGGCGAAGATTGCAATCGCCTCTTTTGGTATCATGCTTCTGCTTTTTGGTATGATGCTTGTCTATTCGCTGTATATGACGTTCTTTGTCAAGACAGATGAGACGCAAGTGGAAGAGATGCGCCAGATCAGCAACATGCAGCAGGAGCAGCTTTTGCAGCTTTCGAAAAAGGCGGATGGCCTGCAGCAGGAATTGGATCGGCTGACGCAGATGGAAAACGATCTGCGCCGCATGTCGGGCACGGTCGCTGCCCCGATGCAGCAGACCCTCCTGCAGATGGTGCGGGTGAGGCAGGATCTGCAGGCGATGGACAGGGCGGACCCTACGTCAAACTTGATACGAAGAATGTCGGCGCATCGCTCGATGACCTCGAAAAGCGCGTTGCCGTTCGCCGTGCAAGCCTGCAGCAGCTCAAGCAGATCCTGGAGGAACAGCAAAAAGAGTTTGCGGCGTTCCTTCCCTATAGCGCGCCGTATGCCTTGTCAGGAAGTTCTGCTGCGGTTCCCTCCATGTGGCCGACACGCGGTGAAGTCAGTTCGCCGTTCGGTTTGCGTTGGAATGGTTCGGATTTTCATCCGAGAATTGACATCGCCAACGATTTTGGCACACCGATCGTAGCGACAGCCGATGGCGTGGTGACGGAGGCCGGCTGGAATGCAGGCGGCTACGGCAACAAGGTTGACATCGATCATGGAAATGGTATCATGACGCGCTATGGACATGCACAGTCCGTCGTTGTTCGTGCAGGTCAACATGTACGGCGCGGCCAGATCATCGCCTATATGGGAAGCACGGGGTTCTCCACAGGACCGCATCTGCATTATGAAGTTCGCATCTATGGTGAGCCTGTGAATCCAGCGCCGTACCTGTAAAAGGTATTGCAGTGAGCGTATTCGTTTTGGTATCAAGATAGTTTATATCTGTAGCGATACCAAACATAGAAGGATTATTTAAGCAGAAAGAGGAGGGTCGGAAAGGATGGAAGTAACCAAGGATTTTTCTACGCGCCATTGGAAGATTCACGAGGTGGCGAAGGCAGGCGACAAGGCGACAAAGACGGTCTTCTACACAACGGATTCGACGAGCGGTTCGGTCTGGCTCGTGAAGCCTGGACAGGAGGTCAAGGCGCATGAGCATCCGGCCGGTGATGACTTCTGGGTCTGTATCCGGGGGAAGGGTATATTCTTTCCAGAGCTTGGCAAGGAGGTTCCCGTCGAGAAAGGCGACCTCATCATCACGGGCAAGGGGACGTGTCACGGTCTGCGCAATACAGGAACGGAAGATTTTATCTTCGTGAGCATCGTCGCACCAGTGCCGCCTGGATACAAGGAATTGTGAATGCAAGAAAAATATAGCCGTAGAAGATGAGATATGCTACAATATAAACAGGATTTTTTATCTTGAAGGAGAAGATATTATGGCAAAGAGGTTTTTCATCTGTAAGGAGTCGGGAGACATCGTCGGTCTGATTCATGACGGCGGCGGCAAGCTGTCTTGCTGCGGCGAGGATCTGAAGGAACTGAAGGCGAACACGACGGATGCGGCGCAGGAGAAGCATGTGCCGGTGGCAACGTATGACAAGGCGGCGCACAAGGTGACGGTCGTGGTTGGCTCTGTCGCGCATCCGATGACGCCTGAACATCTGATCTCGTGGATTCACCTTGAGACGAAGAAGGGCGCACAGATCTGTCATCTGACGCCCGAGGACAAGCCCGAGGCTGTATTCTTCCTCGCGGAGGGCGACGAGCCTGTGGCTGTCTACGAGTATTGCAATCTGCACGGCCTCTGGAAGGCGACGATCTGAGGCATCGCATACGACAAAAGAGCCGAGTCAAAGACTCGGCTCTTTTGTCGTATGCCCTATCCTTTGGAGACGACGCTCCAGATTGTGTAGAGACAGGTGGCGTAGAGGACGAAGAAGATCAAGCGGCGCAGGAAGCTCGTGGGGATGAAGCGTGCGAGCGCGTGACCGAGGGAGAGCCCTGCGACGAGGGCGGGCAGGAGGTAGATGAACTCATGGAAGGCGTCCGTGAGCGGATGCCCGCCGACGAGGTAGCCGATGAGGGAGACCGAGTTGCAGCACAGGAAGAAGACGAAGCAAGTGGCGCGGAAGGCCTCGGCGCTCATCTTCGTATAGGCGAGGTAGATGAGGAAGGGCGTCCCCGCCATGCCCGTCGTCATGGAGGAAAATCCCGAGCACATGCCCGTGATGATCGTGTTGCGCCGCGACTCGGGAATGTGGCGGTGGGAGATCTGCATGATGAGGAGCGAGAGGAAGACGACGGTGCTGATCCAGACCTTCAGCGTGTCGCTTGACACGTAGTCGAAGACGAGGAAGCCGATGGGCACGCCGAGCAAGACGCCGATGGCGAGATGCCCGACGAGAGGGAAGTTCGCTTTTCTGCGCATCACATAGGCCTGCACCGTATTGCCCGAGCACGCAAGGAGGAGCATGACGGGCACGACGATCTTCGGATCGTAGAAGAACATCAGGAGGGGCGCTGCCACGATGACGAGCCCGAAGCCCGTGATCGACTGCAGGGAAGGCGGCGAAGAAGATGGCGAGCAAAGGGATTCCCGCATGGCTCGCCAGCGCTGTGAGATAATTTTTCCATGAGAGGTGAACCTCCTTCATGAAGACGCGGACAGGAAACAGCTCTTCCTGTCCGCATGTCTGGATAAATGTGGGGCTTTTTCGAAAAAGGCCGTCAATAGATCTTCGTGACGGGAAGCCCCTCGCGCTCCAGGGCGGCGGTCAGGCGCTCGATGTGCTCGCGGTTGTGCGTCTCGACGGTGACTTCGAGCTGCACCTGCTGGAAACTGTCGGTCACGCTCGCCTGATTGTGGACGAGCTTGATGACGTTCGCATGTTCTCTCGCAACAATCTCCGCCACCTTGAGGAGCTGGCCGGGCTTGTCGGGCAGCTGCACGGCGAAGCAGAAGATGCGGCCGCGCGCGATGAGCGATTTGCTGATGAGAGCCGAGATGGTCGAGATGTCGATGTTGCCGCCCGAGAGGATGGATACGACCTTTTTGCCCTTGAAGGGAAGGCGCGTGAGAGCTGCGAGCGACAGGACGCCCGCGCCCTCGGCGATGAGCTTGTGCTTCTCGATGAGGAAGAGGAGCGCGCTCATGATCTCCATCTCGGAAACGGTGATGATGTCGTCGAGGTACTTGCGGCAGAAGGCGAAGGTGAGCTCTCCGGGCGTCTTCACGGCACAGCCGTCGGCGACCGTCTCGACGCCCGGCAGCGTCGTCACATGACCCTTGGCGAAGGAGTCCGTCATGCAGGCGGCGCCCATCGGCTCGACGCCGATGACCTTGACCTCGGGGCGCACGGACTTCGTCGCGAAAGCCACGCCGGAAGCGAAGCCGCCGCCGCCGATGGGCACGAGGATGGCGTCGACGTCCTTCAGCTCGTCGATGATTTCGAGCGCCGTCGTGCCCCTGTCCCAAGAGGACGTCGCGATCGTTGAACGGGTGAACGTAGACGTATCCCTTCTCCGCCTGCAGCTCAAGCGAGCGTTTGTAGGCATCGTCAAAGGTATCGCCCGCGAGCACGACCTCTGCGCCGTAGGGAGCGCGTCGCCTCGACCTTCAGGAGAGGGGTCGTTGCGGGCATGCAGATGACGGCGTTGACGCCGAGACGCTTGGCGGCGAAGGCGACGCCCTGCGCGTGGTTGCCGGCGGACGAAGTGATGACGCCCTTGGCACGCTCCTCCTCCGTCAGGTGCGCGATCTTGTTGTAGGCGCCGCGCAGCTTGAAAGAGCCGGTGTTCTGGAGATTCTCCGGCTTCAGGTAGACTTCGTTCTGGCTCAGACTGGAAAAGAAAGGGCTTTCCGGGAGCTGCGTCTTCTTCGTCACGCCGTCGAGGGCGCGCGCCGCCTCGTATACGCCGGCGATGGTCGTTTCCTGCAGGATGGCAGCGATATCGTCCAGCGGTGATTTCTTCTTCATGGGATTCCTCCTCGATTCACGCCGAAGCGCAGCAAAAAGCGCGCGAGACATGGCGCTCCCTGCCAATTTTTCTCTTGTCGTTCGACGCATCATTTTACTTTTTCCATTATACCATGTTCAAAGTCGGCAGTGGGGACTTTTTTTCCTTTCGTGCGCTCAGAAAAAAACAGTGAAAAAAATTTCTTAAGGGAGAGGATTTTTTTCACCTCCTTCACGAAAATATACAAGTAGAAAGACGGTTCATGGTGGAAGGAGGTGCCAAGATGAAGGCTGCGATGAAATTTCTCGTGCCAGTGGACGGCTCGCTGCATTCGAAAAAGGCGCTGGAGATGGCGGTGAAGCTTGCGAAGCCGATCGGAGCGCATATCGACATCCTCTTCGTATCCTATTTCGAGCGGGAGACCGACGGCGATCCCGATCATCCGTCGTGGCTGCCCTTGAGCGTGATGGCGAAGGGCGTCTCTTCCGCCGAGGAAGTCTTGGAAGAGGCACGGGCGGAGCTGCCCGACGGCATTGACGCCGAAAGTCATGTGGTAGTCGGCATGCCGTCCCGCAAGATCGTGGAGTTTGCCGAGGCGAACAAGCACGATCTCATCGTCATGGGCGGACGGGGGCTTTCTCCCGTCACAGGCTTCCTGCTGGGCAGTGTGAGCCAGGAGGTCATGGAGGAGGCGAAGTGCGCCGTCCTCGTTGCCAAATGAGTCAAGGGGCGTCGCATGATGCACCTTGGTGGGGCTTCCAGTAGAAGGAGGGTAAAATCATGTTGAAGAATATTCTCGTCCCTGTAGATGGCTCGGAAGGCTCGGATCGCGCCGTAGCGGAGGCGATCAAGCTTGCAGAGGTCTGCGAAGGGAAGCTGAACTTCCTCTACATCGCGAACATCAATCAGCTCGCAATCAACGCCTGCCTGTCTGACGTGGTGCTTGAGGCGGTCACGAAAGCGGGCAATGTCATCCTCGACCGTGCCATGCAGATGGTGCCGTCGGGCATCAAGAAGGAAGCGTTCGCGGAGACGGGTTCGCCGGCAGTCGCGATTCTTGACTTCGCGGAAAACAACGGCGCGGATATCATCGTCATGGGCAGCCGCGGTCTTGGCGTCGTCAAGGGAGTTCTCCTGGGAAGCGTGAGCCAGTACATCGTTGAGCAGGCGAAATGCCCGGTGCTCGTGGTCAAATAGCTCCTACTTTTGTAAGCCCCACAGAGCTTCTGTGGGTCTTATTTCTTATATACGGAGAAAGGATTTTCTTTGAAAAAATCCAGCGTTTGTTTTATAATAGGAAAAAAGAAGGTGTGTGTGGCAAGAAGAATCCCACCGGTGTAAAGTATGTGGGTCAGGATAGGAGTCTTACCGATGAAAAGCACCGACATGAAGAAAAGACCCTCGCTCAAGGTCAGCGGAGCCCAGCCGGAAGCGTTGGACGTGCGTACAGCGATGTTGGAAACGTCGTTGCAGAATGAAAAAGAAAGGGATATCGTGTACAAGGACGCCCTTTTGCGCATGATCCTGGAAAAGACGGATATGGTGGCATACCGCTACGATGTGGCAAAGGACGAAACGACGCTCTGGCAGGCTGCCCCCGACGAAGAGATGAAGGAAGTGCATCATCAGAACTTCCGCACGTATTTCATTGAGGAAGTGCTTGCCGACGCCAGTCGGCAGGAGGATGTGATCGAGCATCTGGAGGACGCCTGTCGCAGGGTTCGTGATGATACCGTTGAGTACTGCGTGAAGACGAGCGACGGCAGTCCTCTTTGGCGACGCACCTCGTATCGCAGTCTGGCGATGGAGAACGGCGAAGTCTATGCAATCGTCGGCTTCATGGAAAACATACACGATGCAGCACGCAGGATGGAGCAGCAGGAGGCGCGTCTGAAGCGCGATCCCAAGACGCGGCTCTTTGACCGTGACGGGCTGGAGCTTCTCGTCAACCATCAGCTCATGGAACTTTCGCATGGCGAGAAAGGCGTGCTCTTCATCGTGAGCATTGACGACTACGAAGAGCTTTGCCGAACCTTGGGCGAGGCAGCTTGCAACAGCTACATCGCTGCGCTTTCGAACTCCGTGCGCACGGATTTCCGCGGCGTCGATGTCTTCGGACGTCTCAACAGGGACGAGGTCGTGATCTTCATCTCAGGGCGCGTTTCCATCGACATCATCGAGAAGCGCGCACAGCGCATCCTCGATCTCTTCCTGCGCGTGCAGCCGCAGGATCACGAGCCGGTGTCCTTCAGCATGGGCATATCGGTCACGGGGTCGACGAAGCAGAGCTTCGAGCATATGGTGAAGGAAGCGGATGAGGCCATGCTGTCGGCGCGCAAGTTCGGCCCGAATCGCTGCCGCATGTACGACGATATCAAAGGATGAGCCTTCGGGCTTTCCTTCTGGAAATTCCATGAAAAAAGAGGGGGCTGCTGCACGTTTTTTCGTGCAGCAGCCCTTTTTTGATGATTTTTATGGAAGGATCGTTTCCTTAAACACGCCTGCCTGCTGTAAAACTTTTTCTTTCACCTCATGCACATCATCCATGTTCATCGATCGCTCGGGCGTCCATTCGACCGGTGACAAATGCTCGTTGAATGTATCGATCTTCTCGCCATTAAAGATAGTATTGACTGCGGTAAACTCCGTGCCGCCAAATACCTTGACAAAATCTTGATACGTCCTGCCGTCGATATCCGCGACATTATTTTCGGCATATATTTTCGAGTTTTTCCCAACGCCCAACGAATACGCATAACGGTATTCGCCGTTTTCATCGTCCGCTTGGTAGTAATTATTGTACACGTGAACTTTTCCAAATCTCACTCGCGGTGCGCGCTGAACCAGATTATGAAAGTAATTATGATGCAGCGTCACATTCAGTTTGCCATCGTCCGCCGTTTTTGCATCGCTGCTCCCGATCAAAATCGCTTTATTGTGACGCTCAAAAACATTATAGGACATCGTGATATGGTCTGCCTGGTTCGTGATATCGACCAAGCCGTCCCGATGCTCGTATTCCCGATGAAAATACGTTTCCGTCGGCTGCTGCCCATCCCCGAAATGACAATGATCGATCCAAATATGCGTGCCGCCGCGGATCGTAATACTGTCATACTGGGAATTCCAGTTGCCTTCCGGCCCATCGTTTGGATCCCACGACGGGAAATAGTCATAAGGGGACTCAAACATGATATTTCGGATGATAATATTATCCGCATCAAGGACTAAATTCACGCCCTTTAATTTCGCATCTTCAATCCCAATGATGCTCGTATTGGCAGGGACATGAACCATGATGTTTTTTGCCTGATTCTTTTGAGATTGTTTCCTTTTTTCCTCCTGCTCTTCTTTTTGGCTTTTCGGCGCTGTACTATGCGGCGCATGCGATTCCAAATACTGCTGAAAATCATAGCCCTCCGCCATATAATCTTCCATCGTCAGGTGCTTGCCATCCGCATCCGCATCGAAGTCGATCGTACCGTAAATCATCAGAATCCTAGGTTCCGTATTTTTGCGATTCCCCAATGCGGCAATAAACTCCTGCCTATTGGTCACGCGAAAAACATTGCCCTCTACGGCAGCAGCCCCGCCGGTTGTCCCGCTGCCCTCTGCGGCAAATCCATCATCTTTCGCGAGCGCTTCCCGTATAAAATCTGGCTTTTCCGTCGAGCTCTGGGCGGACGGCAAGAAAAACGCAGACGCCAATGCAACGATGCAAGCAATCCATAAAAGTCTCTTTTTCATGGTATCCTCCTGCCATACGAAAAACGCCTAACGAACATTGCAAGCGTCCTTATTCGTGTACCCTATTTCGGTCGAGGCGTAAGTTTTCGTTGCCGTCGTTTCGCCGATCTGTCCCTATACGAAAAGATGGGCGCTGCACAAAGATAAATTTACCTTCGTGCAGCAGCCCCTCTTTCACGCTGTCAGATCAGCTGGCGTTCGTTCGTGATCGGCATGCCCGAGATGTGGGCGTGCAGAATCTTCCAGCCCTCCTGTGACATGCGGCGGTACGTCTGGCTCGTGCGTCCCTTCTGCTCGATTTCCGTGCCGTCGGAGCGCAGTTTGCCATGGAATTCCCACGTGTACATGGCGATCGCCGTGTCGCGATAGACCTCGATATCCGTGTCGTGAAACTCGAAGTTGCGCTCGGTGTAGAGATTCTGCAGACGATCGATGTAGAAGTGCTGGCGGATGTTCTCCCAGCCGACGTCTTCGCCGCGCGGATGCACCATGCTCGTCTTAGGCCCTGGCTGCCAGATGCTTTCTGCGAGCGGAAGGTTTGCATCGTTCAGGGTCTTCCTGTAGAGATTGACGAACTCCTCCACGATGGCGGCGTCTCCTTCACGAACTGTCATGGACGATTCCTCCTTTGGCTTGGGGAACTCGCACCGCATGAACGGAACACCTTGCAGGTCATGCGACCGAAGCTCCCACGTTGAAATTTTCCATAAACCCCTGTTTTTATTGTACTATGAAAGTCCGAGAAGTCAAGCCCGAAGGGCGCCGACTGATCGGCTCTTTCATGTAAGGGCGGCGCACCATGTCCACGAAGTGGACGTTTGTGCGCGTAGTTTACTATGAAAGTCCGAGAAGTCAAGCCCGAAGGGCGCCGACCGATCGGCTCTTTCATGTAAGGCGGGTGGACCTATGTGCAGCGTGCCGCCTTGATGATTGATCGCAGAAGACGGAAGTGAAAACAAACTATGCCGCGCTGCATCACGGCTGAACATATGTCCAGCAAGTTTACTATGAAAGTCCGAGAAGTCAAGCCCGAAGGGCGCCGACCGATCGGCTCTTTCATGCAAGGGCGGCGCACTTTTTTCCACGAAGTGGCGAGAGGAAGCAGATGACGTCGCTTCGCCAAACAGATGAAAAAAATTTTTATTATATATTGAAAATCATTACCATATATGCTATGCTATAGCCATATGCTGGAGGTGATGATTTTGGGCAAGGATGGTTTCGAGCGTATGCTCTGCTTCCACTGTGCGCCGACGTTTGCAGGGATCAAGCCTGCGAGTCTTGTTTCCTTTCAGAAGAGTCGCTTCGAGGACTTCGATGCGCTTCTCGAATCGTATGCGTCATGTTTCGAGTGCAAGGGGATCACGCCCGTTCGCTTGACGGAGGGCGAGGAGTATGTCCTCATGCTCTTCTATCGCAGGAAGCTCCTGCAGCGTATTATGGAGCAGCCGGCGGTGCTCGCGCTCCTGACGCGCTTTGGCTATCGTGCAGGCGATGCGCTCGAATCGCATTTGGAGTATCTTTCCATGCGAATCCGGCTACAGAAAAGCTTCCCGCATGAAGTCGGCCTCTTCCTCGGCTATCCGGCGGAAGATGTGGAAGGCTTCATCGAGAACAAGGGGCGCGGCTTCGCGTGCGCGGGCTATTGGAAGGTCTACGCAAACGAAGAAGAGACGCGCGCTCTCTTCCAGCGATATACAGACTGCACGGAGCGCCTCTGCGCACGTCTTGGCCGCGGCACGCCGATGGCGGAGCTTCTGGAAGCGGTCTAGGCGCAGCTGGAGCGGCGGTTCTTCTGCAAAAAATCATTAGGAGGTCTTTGCAATGGGAAAAGTAGCGGTTGTTTATTGGAGCGGCACCGGCAATACGGAAGAGATGGCGAAAGCTGTCCTTGAGGGCGCGAAGAAGGGCGGCGCGGATGCGGAGCTCTTCACGGTCAGCGATTTCGGCGCCGACAAGATGGCAGGTTACAACGGCTTCCTCTTTGGCTGCCCCGCGATGGGAGACGAGGTCTTGGAAGAAGACGAGTTCGAGCCGTTCTTCACGGAAGCGGAGAAGAATCTCTCGGGCGTTCCCGTCGGCCTCTTCGGCTCTTACGGTTGGGGCTCGGGCGCTCGGATGGAATCTTGGGCGGAGCGCACGCGCGCGGCGGGCGCGAAGCTCGTCTCGGAAGGCGTGATCGTCGAGAACGCACCGGACGATGACGGCGTCAAGGCATGCGAAGCGCTCGGCGAAGCGCTCGCCAAGGCGCTCTGAGAAATCCTGTCGGCCTGAGCCAAGACCATCGGTGATTTCGCAGCGTCTCCTCACGCAAGAAAGACTGCCGTGCAAAAACGCGCGGCAGTCTTTTTTTCTATGCCGATCGGATGGGTTTTCGAGCATCGTCCGTCCTTTCTGCACGTCATCGCCGATGTTGGCGATGGTTTTCTGGGTCTATTGGGAAAAATGTATTTTTCCTGCTTGCATTTTCCGGCGACATGCAGTATACTTGTCTAGTACGACATGGGGACGTAGCTCAGCTGGGAGAGCGTTCGGTTCGCATCCGAGAGGTCGAGGGTTCAATCCCCTTCGTCTCCACCATTTCGACAAGCAAAGGGATCGGCAGCAAGCTGGTTCCCTTTTTCTTTTGCTTTTGCACGAGAGAACGAGTGCATTTCCTAAGATCAAGCGGACGAGCCTGGAGATGCCGGCAAAGGAAAGAAGAGCCCCGTTTCATCGAGGCTCTTCTTTGTTGGTAGATGATTCATGAAGCGAAAGGTCACGCATCGTCCGGCTTCGCGTTCCAGACGAGGAGCGCGAGGAGCGTCGAGAGAAGCGCTGCGCCGACCCAGAATTCCGTGGCGTAGCCGAAGTCGTAGATCTTCTCGCCGCCGACGGTCGTGATCGTCATGAGCTTGCCCGTGACGAACTCCTGGATCGCTGCACCGGCGTAGGAAAGGAGACCGATCATGCCCATCGCTGCGCCCGTGACGCGCTTCGGCACGATGTCGACCGCCATGAGGCCGCCCATGTAGCAGACGAGCGCACCCATCGTGAAGCCGTAGAAGGTCATGCAGAAGAGATCCATGTAAAACGACTGCGGCGCCCAGACGAAGCCGGCGATCGAACCCGTGTAGAGAAGACCGTAGATGAGCGCCGGCATGTTGCGCTTCGAGTTGAAGAAGCGGTCGGAGATCCAGCCGCAGAGGAGTGCGCCGAAGATGCCCGCGACCTGCATGTAGGCCATGACGCCTGCCGCGCCCATGATGTCGTAGCCCTTGTGGCTCGTCAGGTAGACGACGCCCCAGCTCTCGACGGCGTAGCGTGCGATGTAGACGCACAGCGACGAGAGGCCGAGGATCCAGACGGCGGGGTTCTTGACGACGGCGTTCCACTGCATCGAGCCGACGGAGCGCGTCTTTTCTTCATCGACCTGCTCCTGCGTCTTCTCCCCGTAGAGGACGGCGCCGTTCGGCAGGCCGCGCGTCTCCGGGCGGTCGCTCATGCCGAGGTAGATGAAGACCGTGCCGACGAGCGAGATCAGACCTGCTGCGATGAAGCCCATCGACCAGCTGTAAGCGCTGACGATGGCCGCGATCGCGAAGTAGGCGAACGACGAGCCGAGGTTGTGGCTCGTGAACCAGACGCCGTAGAGCGTGCCGCGCATACGATTGCTGAACCATTGGTTCAGGGAAACGATGGACGGGCCTGCACCGTAGGACTGGAACCAGCCGTTGATGCCCCAGAGCACGGCGAGCGGTATGAAGGAGTTCACGAGACCCATCGCCGCCATCGTCACGGACGACATGAAGAGACCGAAGGCGAAGAAGCGCTTGTTGTTCATGCGGTCGGCGAGGAAGCTGTTCGTGAACTTGCCGAGGCCGTATGTCACGAAGAAGATCGAGCCGATGATGCCGACCTGCGTGGGATCGACGGCGCCCGAAGCCAGGAGCGGCTTCTTGATGACCGAATAGCTCTGCCGGATGATGTAGTAGAAGGCATAGCCGATCGTGATGGAGGCGAAGACGCGCCAGCGCAGGCTGTAGAAGATGCTTTTCGCCTTCTCCGCATCCTGCATGGGCGGTGCATCCGGAGCCGTGAGGAACAGTTTGTTGATAAAACCAAGCATACAAAATACTCCTTTCCTATAGTGAAATTTTCTCGCTTCCTATTATTCCATATAGAGTGCAGAAGAAGTAGCGGAAAAAGTCTGATTTTTTGTAGGAATTTTTCCGACACGATCCCCGCCGATTCCCTGTTCTTGCGTCATGGCGCACCATCTGCAAAGGAAATCCCCAAGGCTCGTGCCTTGGGGATTTTCCTGCCATCGATCCGTCGCAGGATCTTGCCGCTTGCCGCATGACGGCGCTCTCATGCAAGGTGTGCGCTTGCATGAGAGCGCGTGCAGCCCTTTCGCCCGCTTCACCGCCCCGTGAGGCGCGCCTGTTCTTCGAGCCGTTGGATGCGCTCGGCAGTTGGCGGGTGCGTGGAGAAGAGGCTCATGAAGGCTTGGCGCGAGCCGGCGAGCGGATTGATGATGAAGAGATTGCTCGTCGCGGGACGCGCCTCGGCTTCTCGCATCGGCGGCAGGGCTTGGGCGGCGGAAGAGATCTTTTCGAGTGCCCGCGCCAAGTAGCGCGGGTTGCCGCAGATTTCGCCGCCCGCCTTGTCGGCGTCGTACTCCCTCGATCGAGAGATGGCGAGCTGGATGATTGTCGCCGCGAGCGGCGCGACGAGGACGGCGAGAAGCGTGCCGACGATACCGCCTGCGCCCTCGTCATCGTCCGAGCGGCCGAAGATCGCGCTCCACTGCGCCATGTAGGCGAGCATGGAGATCGCGCTGCCCATCGCGGCGGCGATCGTGGAGATCAGCGTGTCGCGGTGCTTGATGTGCGAAAGCTCATGCGCGAGCACGCCCGAGAGCTCTTCACGGCTCAGGACGCCGACGATGCCGCGCGTGACGGCGACGGCGGCGTGCGAAGGATCGCGTCCTGTCGCGAAAGCGTTCGGCGGCTGGGATTCGATGAGGCAGACCTTCGGCATCGGGAGCGATGCGCGCGCCGCGAGATCCGCTACGAGGCGGTACAGCTCGGGCGCATCGCTTTCCGTCAGCGGTCGTGCGCCGTACATCTTGAGCACGATGCTGTCGCTGAACCAATAGGAGAAGAAGTTCATCGCCAGGGAGATGACGAACATCAGCAGGGCGCCGCCCTTGCCGCCGACCACGCCGCCCAGAACGACGAGGAGGATCATCATGAGCGCCATCAGCATCGTCGTTTTTATCATGTTCATAAGAAAACCTCCTATGCAAATATAGGAAAAAGACCCCACCCCGAAGACACGGGACAAGGCCTCGCCTGCAAATATATGCCGCGTACCATGCACCTGTCGGAGAGCTGGAGTCTCAGCCCGCCGGCGGATGCCATGGGACTATTATATCGGAAGAGTGATGTTCTGGCAAGCGGTTTTTCCTTAAGAATCTCTCGTCAAGGAGGACGCCCTCTTAGAGATCGACGCGCGCCTCATGCTCTGCCTTGCCCGTGACCAGCTCGGCAGTGCAGTGCTTGACGACGAGCAGCGCGAGCGTCATGAGGGCGAGCGCTAGGATGAGCTGCAGCCCATCGACCATGAAGACGAAGCCGCCGTTCATGAGCTTGCCGTAGATGCCGTAGATGCTGAGCCCGAGCGCCGACATGGTGACGAGGAACATGAAGGTCATGGGAAGATAGAGCATCCAGCCCTTGCGCTCCGTCGTGCGCAGGAAGACGGCGATGGAGATGAGGACGAGGGAGGCGAGCAGCTGGTTCGCCGCGCCGAAGAGCGGCCAGATGCTCATGTAGCCTGCGAGGCAGAGGAGATAGCCGAGCGCGAGCGTGATCACCGTCGAGACGTACTTGTTGCGCAGGATCTTCGAGACCGCGCCTTCCGTCTCGCCTTCCGATGGTGCGAGAAGCTCCTGGAAGGACATGCGCCCGATGCGTGCCACGGAGTCGATCGTCGTCATGGCGAGCGCGGAGACGCACATCGTCATGATGCAGGCAGCGACGTGCTGCGGCAGGCCGAACTCCACGAAGAAGCCCGAGACAGCGCCCGCGAAGATCTGGAAGGGCGTGCCGTCCGGCAGCTTGCCTCCCGTCGCCGCCGAGCAGACGATGACGAGGGCGACGACGCCGAGCAGCGATTCGACGAGCATCGAGCCGTAGCCGACGGGCAGCATATCGCGCTCATTCGTGATGGACTTCGAGCTTGTGCCCGAGGAGACGAGGCTGTGGAAGCCCGAGACAGCGCCGCAGGCGATCGTGATGAAGAGGATGGGGAAGAGCGACTGTCCCTTGACCTCGAAGGCGACGAAGGCGGGCATCTCGATGACAGGGTTGGCGAGGAGAACGCCGAGGACGGCGCCCGCGACCATGCCGAGGAGCAGGAAGACGCTCAGATAGTCGCGCGGCTGCATCAAGAACCACATGGGCAGGACGGCGGCGATGAAGCAATAGGCGAAGACGACGTAGCGCCAGACCGTCGCGTCGAAGTAGAGCGGATAGGTGATGCCGACGGCGAGCATGGCGATGATGAGCAAGACGGCGACGAGGAACTTCACGCCGCCCGAGGGATTCATGCGGCGGATGAAGAGACCGAAGCCCATCGCCACGAAGATGTAGAGCATCGAAATCGAGGCGGCCGCCGCGTTCGGCACGGCGAGACTGCCGTCCTTGGCGAAGCCGTTGAACGTGTTCGCGACGATGTCGGCGAAAGCGGCGATGACGAGGAGCGTGAAGAGCCAGCAAAACAGCAGGAAGAGACGCCGCCCCGTCTTGCCGATGTACTGTTCGATGAGCATCCCCATCGAGCGGCCCCTCGTTGCGCACCGACGCATAGAGCGCGCTGAAATCCTGCACAGCGCCGAAGAAGACGCCGCCGACGAGCAGCCAGAGGAAGGCCGGGAGCCAGCCGAACATGGCGGCGATGATGGGCCCCGTGATGGGGCCTGCGCCTGTGATGGAAGAAAATTGATGGGCGAAGACGGTGAAGCGCGAAGCGGGAACGTAGTCCTGCCCGTCCTCGAAGCGCCTCGCCGGCGTCTCGGCTGTTTCGTCGATGCCCCACGTCTTTACAAGCCAGCGCCCGTAGAGGGCGTAGGCGGCGAGGAAGACGACGATGGCGCAGCCGACCAGCATCAGTGCGTTCATGATGAATCCTTCTTTCCTTAAAGATGAATGAATAGGTACGAAGGATAATATAGCACGCTTTGCCTCATGTGTCAACTTGTAATGTGTTAACTTGTAAGCTTTCAGGACATATGTTCAGCCGTCACGCAAAGCGACATGAGTTGCTTTTGTGCCCGTTTCTCGCGACAGTTTCATCAAAGCGGCACGCTGTACATATGTCCTCACGGTCCTCACGCCCTTACAGAAGCCTAGCCAATCGCTCTGCGCCTTTGGCTTGACCTCTTGGGGCTTCATGGTAAAGTGTCAGAGCAACCGTTTCCAGCGCACAGTCTCCAATAGCATCATCGTATCCCAGTTCGCCTCAAATCGCATACCCATGCGGCGCGGCGATCTCGCGCACCCGTTCTGCCGGCAACTTCGTCACGCGCATAATGAAGTCAAGCGGCATATTTTCATTGAGCAGAGACAGCACCATATCCTTTGCACTCTCTTCCTTACCTTGTTCCATGCCGTCCTCGACACCATCCCTGTAGATCCCTTCGCTCAAATTGCACATTTCCGCCACTCCTTTCCCGATATTCGGCATTGCCTTCACATGGAACTGCTCCCGCAACTCCTTTTCCACTTCATCCCTATGCTCCCCACTCGTATGGAGCAGAACGATATTCAAGAGCCGCAAAAGTCCCTGCAGTTTCTTGTAATGCTGCTTTCCAAGGCAGACCATGACGGGCACAATCAGATCGTACTCCTCTTTTGCCGCCTGCACCTTGCCTTGGAGATTCGTCTCCTGCATCGCATACTTCGTGATTGTATATTCCCACGCTTTGCTCGGATGCGTACAGATCCAGATCGAGTAAACCTTCTCGATCGAGTTGTAGTCGGCATGGGAAAACACCGTGCCGTACTGCGACGAGATCATGCGGCAACAGTAATACATCGCTCGCTTCAAGAGCGAATAGCCAGGCGTGAAATTATCCTGTGCCTCCACGTTGATGATGAGCTTGATCTTCTTCTCGCTGCGCGGCAGAACGGCGCGGAAACGGATGTCGTAATAGACAATCCCTTCCGTCAAGGAACTGCTTTCCGTATTGAGCCCATCGAGCTTCAGCAACTCTTCCTCATCCGCTCGCAGAGGAGTTGTGCTGATTTCCGGCGTGCCCTGGATGCACTGTGCGGCGATATAGTCGATTGTTTCCGCTTGAAATTCCTCGACGCATTCCTTGAGGATATTGGCCAAAATATATCGGTCTGCAAGCACATTCTTACAGACGGCGTCGTATGCCCGCTTTCGCTCTTCGGCCGACTGTTTCATAGCCTCGCCTCTTCGTCTCTCGATTCCTATTCTTATTATATCACATCTGCCAAATCAGCAGGAAAAACGAAAAGCTAGCGATAAGTGGCTCAAAGTCCCCATGCAGGATTTTACCGATAGTTCGGATATTGACTGGTCAAAACCCGTTCCTGAAATCGACCGTCAGCTTTACAAAAAATATGGTCTTGATGAAACAGAAATCAGCTTCATAGAACAAAATGTAAGGGAGATGGACTGCTGTGACGATACCTCGGATTGAACCGTGCCGCCGCATCCGTCCGATGATTTACGCCTATACGACGCCCGATTACGCGCCGCATGACGGCTGGACGAAGATCGGCTATACGGACAGGCAGTCCGTCGAGGAGCGCATCAAACAGCAGACGCATACGGCGGACATACGCACGCATCTCGAATGGAAGCAGGAAGCCCGCTATACGGACGGCTCAGAAGAGTATTTCACCGACCACGATTTCCACGACTACCTCACGCGCTGCAAAGGCATTGAGCGCCAGCCGAAAACGGAGTGGTTTCGCATCGACGGTGCTGCCTCACGAGATTTCTTCTACCGCTTCGCGGCGAAGGACTACGGCGACCTGCAAAAAAAGGATGCACAGCAGAGAGACTACATCCTGCGCGACGAACAAAAGAAAGCCGTGGATATGACGCTCGCCTATGTCACCAGCGGCGAAGAGCCGCGCGAATTTCTCTGGAATGCGAAGCCGCGCTTCGGCAAGACGCTCGCCGCCTACGATTTCGTGCGCCGCTTGGACGCCAGGCACGTCCTGATCGTGACGAATCGGCCGAGCATTGCCAATTCGTGGTTCGATGATTTCGACAAGTTCATCGGCGGACAGACGGACTACAAGTTCGTCAGCGATACGGATGCCCTGAAGGAGCGCGCCGTATGGTCGCGCGCGATGTATTCGGACTACCTGAACACGCTCGGCGAAGCGGGAGAGGAAAAGGCGCGGATGATCGCCTTCGAGAGCCTGCAGGGGCTGAAAGGCTCCGTCTATTTCGGCGGCGAGCATCGGAAGCTCGAATGGATCAAAAATCTCCATTGGGATCTGCTCATCATCGACGAGGCGCACGAGGGCGTCGACACGTACCGGACGGACAAGGCGTTCGAGGGAATTCGGAGGGACTTCACACTCCATCTTTCGGGCACGCCGTTCAAGGCGATTGCACAAGGGCGCTTCCGCGCGAGGCAGATCTTCCACTGGTCGTATGCCGACGAGCAGGAAGCGAAGAGGAGCTTTTCGGGCGAGACAGCGAACCCTTACGCCGCGCTTCCGAAGCTCCACATGATGACGTACCGGCTGTCGAAGATGATTGCCGATGAGACGAGGAAGGGACTCGACCTCACCGAGGGCGAAGACGCAGAATATGCGTTTAATCTCCATGCATTTTTCAGCACGAATGAGCGCGGGAAATTTCAGCATGAACGCGAAGTGCAGAGATTCCTCGACGCCCTGACGCAGCAGAAGAAGTTCCCCTTTTCCACGCCCGAGCTTCGCGCCGAGCTGGCGCACACCTTCTGGCTTCTGGATCGCGTCGACAGCTGCCGCGCCATGGCGAAACTCCTTGCCGCGCATCCCGTGTTCAGCGAGTACGAAGTCGTGCTCGCCGCAGGCGACGGGCGGCTCGGCGAGGATGAAGACGCAGAAACGAAGAAGAGCTTTGACCGCGTGATGGAGGCGACGAAGACCCACGCGAAGACGATCACGCTCTCCGTCGGCCAGCTGACGACAGGCGTGACGGTGAAGCCTTGGACAGCTGTCCTCATGCTCTCGAACATGAAGAGTCCGAGCGAATACATGCAGGCGGCTTTCCGCGCTCAGAATCCTTGGGAATACATCGCGGCAGACGGCAAGCTCTACCGCAAGGAAAATGCCTACCTCTTCGATTTCGCTCCCGAGCGCACCTTGATCACATACGAAAAAAATTCGCGAACGACCTGAGTGCCGAGACGGCGAACGGCTCCGGCACGAAAGCGGAGTACGAGACGAACATCCGCCGCATGTTGAACCTCTTCCCCATCTACGGCGAGGACGAGGACGGCGAGATGGTCGAGCTGGACGCGCAGAAGGTGCTGACGATCCCGCGCTCCATCAAGGCGGAAGAAGTCGTGCATCGCGGCTTTATGAGCAACTTCCTCTTCCAGAACATCGGCGCGATCTTCGCCGCGCCCGCCGCCGCGCGGGAAATCCTGGAAAAAAATCGCGCCCGAGGAAAAATCAAGGCGACCGAAAGAACGGCGCGGTGCTCGAAGACGCCAATGACATCGAGACGGATGAAAGCGGCAATGTGAAGCTGGATGGAGGAATCGTCGTCAGCCAGACGGACGCCGTCTTCGGCAAAGCCGTCTACGAAGAAGTGAAGAGCGAGATCCTGAAAGTCGCGGAAAGCCATGAGGCGACGCCAGCGGACACGTCGTCGAGCGCGGCGGAGTTCTCCAAGGAGGCAGAGACGCACGCCGCAAAGACCGCCGAAGCCATCGCAAGCCAGGTCGCCGCACCGCTCAAGGAGCACATCAAGAACGAGGCGCTCGCGGCATACGGCTTGACAAAGACGCAGGCCGACCGCCTTTCGGACAGTATGGAAAAGTTCGTGCAGGAAGATTTCCAACGGCTCGCCGCCGAACACGCCCAAGAGCAGAAGATCGCCCGCGCCGAAGCCGAAGAAGCTCTGGAAAAGGCCTCTTCCTAGGACGAGATCGAGCGCGTTCAAAAAGAGCTGGAAGAGCGCATCGCTCGCTCCACGGAGGAATTCAAGCATCATCTGTTGGAAAAGGCGAAGAGCACGCTGGAAGAACAGAAGCAAAAGACCATCGAGACGCTGGAAACAAGAAAGGCCGAGGAGAGGAAGAAAGGCGTCGAGGACAGGGTGCGCGCCCATCTTCGCGGCTTCGCGCGCACGATTCCGAGCTTCATCATGGCGTACAGCGAGAATGCGCCGGGCGGCGGCGGCGATCTGCGGCTGGCGAACTTCGACGACTACACGCCTGCCGAAGTATTCCACGAGGTCACGGGCATCACGCGGGAGGAGTTCCGCTTCCTGCGCGACGGCGGCGACTATACGGATGAGGCAACGGGCGAGGCAAAGCATTTCGACGGACATTTGTTCAACGAAATCGTCTTCGACGATGCGATCAAGAATTTCCTCCGGAAGAAGGAATGCTTGAGCGACTATTTTTGATGAAAAACCATGCCGAGGACATCTTCGACTACATCCCACCGCAGAAGACAAACCAGATCTTCACGCCGCGCACCATCGTCAAGCGCATGGTCGCCTCCCTTGAGGAAGAGAACCCCGATGTTTTCGACGCTCCTGAAAAGACCTTCGTCGATTTCTATATGAAATCAGGGCTTTACATCACGGAGATCGTCAAGCGGCTTTATCGCAGCGAAAAACTGAAAGCCGCCCACCCCGATGAGGATGAGCGACTCAAGCATATTTTGGAGCGGCAGGTCTTCGGCTTCGCGCCGAGCCGGATCATCTACGACATCGCGATGGCATACATCTTCGGCTTTGACCGAACGAAGCAACGAATCTCCCGCCGCAACTTCGTCATGGCGGACACGGCAGCCGCCGCGAAAGAAGGCAAACTGCTGGAACTCGTCGAGAAGCATTTCGGCAAACATTCGACAGATTGACACGAGGACGCAAAGCCACAACCATATACCAAGGAGGCATCTATCATGAAACGATTGTTCCCGACATTCCTCATTGCAGCGGCTTTCGCGCTGTTCTTCCTCGGCCAGCCGCACACGGCATCTGCTTCTCTGCAGTACCTCGATGACGATCCCAACTATCCTGTCTCGTATTATCACGCCAATTACCGTGAATATGTGGATCTCAGCTCGTGCACATTCAGCGCCGACGATCCAGATTACTACACCTATGCAACGGGCTACGTCGCTTATTATCGCGATGCCGACGGCAGCTTCCGCGAGTACAGGATCCGGCAGTACCGCCAGTCGAAGGACGGCGGCTCGAATCCCCAGTTCTATTCCGCCCAGGGGCGATGGATCTCCATGCCTGCATTCGATTACAACGAAATATCGCGCTATATGGAACAGCATGGCTATATGGAATACATCGAACACTACCACGCCTATCCTTACTATATGTTTAAGATCGTCTACAAGAAGACGCGCGGTGTCGAATATCCCGATCGCTTGAACGGCCATACGCCTTGAGGCGGACGCCGCGATTCGAGCCGGAGACAGCATCACGCTGCACGGCGACACGGAAAACACGGACAGCGCCATCAGCGCAGGCGGGACGCTTCGCATGGACGGCGCGCTCACCGAAAACGCGCATATGCAGCAGGAGCAGGCCGTCACGCTCGGGACGACGCGGGGAAGCTACACAAAGCGCCTCTCATGGCCACATAAGGCAAAGGTACGTCGCACAAATGCCCGTGTCTACATGACCCCCGAAGTCGTGCGTGCGAATCCCGCACCCATCGGCGTCCATGTAATCGAGGAAAATGCCGCAGCGGAGTCCGTCTCGGACGCGCAGCGCAATCGCGTTGCCCGGACGCTCTCCCCCTTCGGGCTTGCCTCCGCTGCGCAAACGGCAGGAACAGGCGCGAGCGGCGCGGAGCACCTTTCCCTCAGCGCGCTCTACCATGTGCATCCCGAAAGCACGGCGAAGTATCTCGTCGAGACCGATCCTGCCTTCACCGACCGGAAGAAGTTCCTCTCCTCGGACTATATGTATCAGCGGCTCAAATGGGATCCCGACAGAATCCCCAAGCGCATCGGCGACGGCTTCTACGAGCAGCAGCTCCTTGCCGACCAAATCCTGAAACAAACAGGAAAACGCCATCTTGACGGCTATACCGACGACGAAACCGCATTCCGGGCTCTGATGGATGCGGGCATTTCCTATGCCCAAGAGATGAACCTCGCCCCTGGCGTCGCGCTTTCCAAGGAGCAGGTCGCTTCCCTCACCTCGGACATGATCTGGCTCGAAGAGCGTGAGGTCTATGTGAACGGCAAGAAGGAACGTGCCGTCTATCCCGTCCTCTACACAAAGAACACACAGGGACTCCGCCTCACGAAAGGCGGCAGTCTCATCTCAGCGCGGAACATCATCGTCGAGACCAAGGACGCGCTGAAGAACACCGGCACGCTCTACGGGGAAAACATCCTCGTGCAGGCGGGAGCTATAGAAAACACGGGACGGATGCGTGCGAAAAGCATCGGGCTGAAATCCGAGAGCGACATCCACGTGCAAGGCTCTCTCGTCGGCGACAAGAAAGTTGTCCTTGAAGCAAAGAACAACATTACCGTGGAAAGCACGACGGAGAAGCTCGCCCATCAGGATGTACTGAATACGACCACCGGGATCGCCGTCAAGGGCGATGAAGGCGTTCTTGTCGTGAGCGCAGGAAAGAACATCGCTCTTGCAGGAGCGGCACTTACAGCGCTCGGCAAGAACGGCAGCGTGCTCCTCTCGGCGGGCGAGAACATCGCGCTTGCCACCAAAAAGCTCCAAAGCGAGAAGGACATGACGGCGAATGCGGAGAACTATCTCCGTACAAAGCGCAGCACGGAACTTGGCACGGAGATCCGTGCGGACGGAAACATTTCCATGACTGCCGGAAACGATCTCACGGCAAGAGCCGCGACCATCGAAAGCAAGAGCGGCACGGCTTCCCTCGCCGCAGGAAACGACATCTCCCTCACAGAAGGACGGGAGACGGCGGAAGACCACTACGGCATCCGGTACAAGTCGAGCGGTCTTCTCTCCTCGACAACGACCACCGTCCGCATGAATGCGGAGGCAGACGCCGCGATCACGAGCAAAGTCACGGGGCAGAATGTCAGCATCGCGGCAAACCGCGACATTTCCTTTGCGGCGGCGGATATCGCGGCAGACAGCGATGTAAACATCGCCGCAGGACGAAATTTCTCTGCGGTCTCGGCAGAGAACTATTCGCATACGGAGAATTTCAAGGAGGTCAAGAAGTCCGGCATCTTCTCCTCGGGTGGACTCGGCTTCACCATCGGCACGCAGCAGACAAAGACCACACAGGACAGCGATGCCATTACCCAGCAGGGAACGAATATCGCGGCACTTGGTGGAAACGTCTCCATCGCTGCAGGAGAGAACGCGCATATCTCATCGAGCAATATCCTCGCGGCCAAAGATGCGACTATCGCAGCGAAGGAAACCATCCTCGACGGCAAGGACAACATCTATCGCGAGAGCATCACGCAGGAAAGCAAGACGACGGGACTGACCGTCAGCCTAGGCCACGGCCTCTTGAGCCTCGGGCAGGAAATCGCCGCACCGCTCATGCGCATGGGCGAAGTGAAGGACGGCCGCTTGAAAGCCGTCTACGCCTGGAAGACTGGCCGCCTCATCCATGAGGCCTTCGGCAAGGGGCAGAACCCGCTGAAGGGTGCCGCAGGCTTTTCCTTGAACCTCAGCCTTGGCACGAGCAAAGCCTACAGCCGCACCGAGAGCACAAGCAAGGAATACGTGGGCAGCACAATCCGCGCAGGCGGCACAGCAAGCCTCGAAGCAGCAGAGCATGACCTTTCTGTCAAAGGCTCCCAAGTTGCAGGAAAGGACGTCTCCCTCAAGGCCAAGGGGAACGTGCGCCTCGAAGTCGGAGAAAACACCAGCGTCACGACGAGCGAGAACGAAGCAAGCGCCGCAAGCATTGGCGTCTCCTTCTCCCCGCAAGGCCTCTCGGGACTCAGCCTAAGTGCAAGCAAGGCACAGGGAAACAGCAAGGAAAATGCCTCGACCTACACCCCGACGGAGATCGCCGCGAAAGACGCCCTGCAGATCGAAAGCGGCAAGGATACGAACATCCTCGGCAGCACAGTGCAGGGGCGACAAGGTCACGGCAAAGATCGGCGGCAATCTCCATATCGAGACCTTGCAGGAAAAAGAAACCTACGAGGAGAAGAACGCATCGGCAGGCTTCGATCTCTCGTGGGACGTGAGTCGTATCAAGGGCGCGCAGAAGTACAGCAAGCCGACCATCGGTGCGAGCATAAGCAAGGGGAATATCTTCTCCCACTACCGCAGTGCGAGAGGCCAGTCCGGCATCTTCGCTGGAAAAGGCGGCTTCGACATCTACGTCGAAAAGAACACCAGCCTCAAGGGCGCGGTCATTGCAAGCAAAGCGGATAAGGAGAAGAACCGCCTCAGCACGGGGGCGTTCTCTTTCAGCGACCTTAAAAACGAAGCGGACTACAGCGCAAAGAGCATCGGCGTCGAGTATCACCACTACGGCAGCTATGACAAGATGAGCCGACAGGAGAAGAACAAGGTCTACAACACCATAGGCCTCTCCCCAGCCTTTCCATGCCGGCCAAGGGAGAGGCAAGCAGCACGACAACTTCTGCCGTTGCACCGGGAACCATCGACATTCGCGAGAATCCCACGCAGGACATCTCTGCCTTGAGCCGCGATACGGCGAACTCGCTGAATGAGCTTGGACGCATCTTTGACAAGCAAAAAAATTGAAGAGCAACAGGAACTTGCCGAAAGCCTTTCGGTGAAGAAGCCTTCCGCCTTGCCCATAACCTCCCCGACGACGGCAGCGGCAGAAAAGTCGCCGTCCATGCCATCATCGGCGGCATCATGAGCCAGATCACAGGAACGGGATTTGCCTCGGGTGCGATCGGTGCAGGCATCAATGAGGCTGTGATCGGCGAGATCAAGAAGATCAAGGATCCCGGCACCGCACAGATCGTCAGCGCGATTGTAGGGGCTGCAGCGGCTAAGGCGACTGGTTGGAATGCAGGTGCTGGTGCGACTGCGGCTTCTAGTGGGACGAAGAATAATTGGCTAGGAAAAGAGCAGGAAACTTTTGTCGAAGAACTGAGTGAGGCATTGGAAAGCCAAGATCAAGAAAAAATCAATGAAGTATTGGCTAAATATTACGCGCTAAGTAATTACTATGACCAACATGGAATGACCGGAGAGGGAGATGACCAAAGAATAACGGCTTCTCTTTATCCATTGTTGGAATGTTTAATCCCAGAGGATAAGAGATATTGGTTAGACGGAGGATTGAACTATACATTAAATAATATTGTCTGTATGGATCCTGCATTATTCGCATTAGCCAATCAAAAGAGACATGATCTGGAAGTTAATGGGTACGCCGAAGGCGTTATACCATCTAACGATTATCGTGTCGCAGAAAGAGCAGCAGAAATTAAAATGAATAGTGAGATCCCTAAGACGAATTAT
This sequence comes from uncultured Selenomonas sp., assembly GCA_916438625.1. GTDB lineage: Bacteria > Bacillota > Negativicutes > Selenomonadales > Selenomonadaceae > Selenomonas. The sequence continues at coordinate 200,500 of CAKAFE010000001.1, forward strand.
GCTACAGAAGAATCATCTGCGGATGCTAAAGCTGTAGGGATAGCTACGGACTTAGTTGCTGCGAAGGTGCTTTCCTACGGTTTACCCTTGACACCTTCAGCATACCTTTATGCTCGTTATGGCGAAGGAGAAAGTTTAAACTTTTCAGAGGACTCCGTGGTGTCATATGAGATCGTACATAGTCAAGACTTTATAGAAGAAATTAGAACGAGGGGGCGGGATATTCCGCTTGGGAGTAGTGAAACCCGTTTCATGAGCGTCAAAATGAATGCGTCAGGTGGCATTGACCAGTGGTTAACATTTGGTACTATTAAGTTAGCAATAACTATAACACATAATATGGATAATACATATACGGTGGAAGGAGTAGCTGAAGATTTGTATAACTTCGAGCATTTAACACTAGACGGGTGGAAGAAAATTGTAGAAATAGGAAATAATATTGCCTATGATCTACAAAAGAAGGGCGAGGTTCGCCCCTATACATGGAAGGCGAATATACATGCGACGATTCATGAGTAACTTTAAGAAGCTGCCTAAGTATATAAGATGTGCTTGTATTGTAATATTAACTTTGCCCAGTGCAATCGTCGCATATTATATTGTCGGATATACATATTATTTGGTGGCGTGGCTTTTTTTGCCGGGGGATTATTATGTGTACGCAAAAGATTGTGAAATATATGCGACTGGAAGAATCACCAGGTCGCTCCAAGTGTTCAAAGAAGAAGATGGCATACTGTACTTCATTGATAATTATGGATTTTGGACGTTGGATTGTGTAACGGATAATATAAAGATGTTTAATTCAACACTAACGAATGAGGATATTCAGGAACTACAGACAGTACAGCCGTTAATAGTAAAAGAAAAGGGGTTTGACACTGATTTGAAAGAACCAAAAGATAAAAATGATATTTATCTTGTGATGCGCCATAAAAAGCGATGGTATGAGGATCGTTTAACCATTGTCAATCATATTGAGGAGTTATCAGAAGATGCGCAGAGAGTTTATGGGAGTGTATAATAGTTTGTGTAAAAGCCAAATTCGTTGATACGGTTCGAGTCCGCTCTGGGCATCCCATAGGAGGGTTTATTCCAACATGGCAAAACGCAAAATGATTCCCACTCCCGCAGACAATATCGCCAAGCAGATCATGGAAACCTACCAACCCCAAGACGCACAGGAAATCCAAGATATCGTCAAACGTATCTTCGCGCCCATCTTCGAGGCGGCGCTCAAAGGGGAGATGCAAAACCATCTCGGCTATGCCGACCATGAACATACGGTGTCGGGAGGCAATGCCCGCAACGGCTACTCCGAAAAAACGCTCAAGACGACCTTGGGAGAAGTCCCCATCCACGTGCCCCGTGATCGCCAAGGTACATTCGAGCCGCAGATCGTCAAGAAGCACCAGCGTGATGTCTCTTCCATTGAAGGCAAGGTTCTCGCCCTGTACGGGCGCGGCATGAGCCAGCGCGACATCGCCGCCACTGTCGAGGACATCTATGGTTTCAAGATGTCGCATGAACAGATTTCCCATATCACGGACTGCATCATGGAGCAAGTGAAGGAATGGAGAAACCGTCCGTTGAAGCCATTCTATCCGTTCGTGTTCGTCGATTGCCTGTACGTCTCACTGCGCACGGAACGCGGCATCCAACAAACGGCGGTGCACGTCGTCCTGGCTTACGATATGGATGGGTGCAAGGATGTGCTCGGGCTTTGGATCAACGAAGTCGAGAGCAAGCATGCATGGATGCAGATTTTTTTGACGAACTCAAGTCGCGCGGCTTGGAAGCCATCGGCTTTCTCTCCATGGATGGCGTGACGGGTCTGGAAGACGGTGCGCGAGCGATCTTCCCACAGGTGGTCGTGCAGCGATGCATCGTACATCTGGTTCGCAACTCCATCCGGTATATTCCCCGCAAAGATTGGAGTCGTTTCACGAAGGATCTCAAAAGCTATATACGGCGCGGTGAATGCTCGTCAGGCACGCGAGCGATTCGAACAGTTCCAGAAAGATTGGGCGAGCTATCCCGGGGCTGTCGCCGTATGGCAGAACAACTTCACGCATGTCGAGCAGCTGTTTTTCTTACGGCAGCGCCGTGCGCAAGGTCATGTATACGACGAACGCGATCGAGAGCGTGAACTCCAGCTTCCGCAAAGTCACGAAGAAGGGTTCTTTCCCGAACGAGGATGCTGTGTTCAAGCTGCTGTACTTACGGGTGCAGGAGCTTTACCAGAAATGGTCAGGGCGCAGGATACCAAACTGGGCGCTCGTTCGCAACCAACTGTTGATGGATGAGCGTATGGCGAAACTCATGGAACACTATGACATGACATGCTGAAAAATGATTTACACAAAACTCTTGACACACCCGAGTTTATGGCGAATTAGAACGAAAAGAAGGCGACGGCGTTGTTGTTTGTCCTCAACCAAGAGCTGCAGATCCCTATGGATTCTTTTTTCAACCTGTTGACTATATGATTGGTTGGTGGAAACGAGGGACTATTTGAACCGCGAATGAAATACTAAATATCATTCCTTTTTTATTCGTTGTCGTATTTTCTATTCTTTGGTTATTGATTCCAATCAATATTCCCGAGGAAGTTCGAGGTGAATCCATTTGATTTCAAACAAACTCCCATCTGCCCTCCTACTCGCAGCAGCCATCCTCCCCCTATCCGTCTCTCCCACCCAAGCTGCTCCACTTTCACAGCAAGAGCAGCTTGACCAGTCGCGGGCGCAGGAGGCGGCACGACAAGAGAGGATGCATCAAGAACGCACGGAGGTTGATACGCCCGCTCTTCCTTCTTCATCTCTTCCTGCCGATGCGAACGTCCGCTTCCCCATCTCCAAAATCATCCTTGAGAATGCATCTGGGAAGTTTTATTTCCTGCGCCACATCTCCCGTGACTATGAAGGACGCGAGCTTTCTCTCAAGGAGATCAATGAAACCGTCAGCAAGATGAATCGAGAGCTTATGGAACGTGGCTTTTCCACGAGCCGTGTCGTTATCCCTGAACAAAATCTTTCTTCGGGAGAGCTGCACCTCGTTTTGCAGATCGGACGCATTCATTCCGTGCGCTTTGCCGAGGGCAGTGATACGCTCTATACCTACAACCTTTTCCCGTTTCGTGCAGGCGATGTCTTGAATGTGCGCGATATCGAGCAGGGGCTTGAGCAGGCGAAGCGCTTGCCTTCACAGGATATTACCGTGAAGCTCTTACCTGCACAGGAGCCGCAAATGACGGATGTCCTGCTCACGGTGACACGCGGCAAGAATGTCTACGGTACAATCTCCCTCGATGATTCCGGTCTCAAGGATACGGGAAAGCTGCAGCTTTATGGCAATGTCGGCGTCGACCAGATATTTCAGCGGAACGATATTCTGCGCGTCGGCATGAATCTCGACGGCGCACAGGACGGCTATGCGAAGGGCACGCGCGGGCATAATGTCAGCTACACGATCCCCTACGGGGCGCATACGTTTACATTCTCTTACCAGCGCTCGAAATATCATCAGACGGTGGAGAGCCGTCCCTACGATTTCATCAGCGCGGGCGATACGAATATCTCGACGTTTTCCTGGGATTATGCACTGCACCGCTCTGCTTCTATGAAAACGAGCTTGGATATTCGTCTTCGGAAGCGCAATTCACACAGCTTTATCAACGATGTGGAGATTCCGATTCAAGCGATGCACCAGACATCCATGGAGATCGGCTTTGCCGAGCGTCTCTATCTGCAGCGCAATATTATTGAAAATGATGGCATAATATGTAACCATCGATTCTTTAGAGTACCCGAGAAATAGGAGAACACATGGACAGTAAAGCAATTGTACCAATGGAGATGTTAGAGAAATCAATTTCGTTAAAGAGCATAGGATTTAATGAACTTGCTTGGTATGGAAAAGACGCCATTAAAGCAATTGAACATTTGTCAAATAAAGGCAAACTAATATTAGGCGGTGATGTTTATCTAATATCTGAACAGAGAATAAAACTTACATATGACAGCTGGTACTATATACCTACAGAGAACAGAACCCACCAAGAGAATATAGATGCCGCAAAAGAAAAAGCCATATCCTATATTCAGCATTTTATGGGTGTGTCAAGAGTTTTGTGTAAACGCCCACGCCTTACGGCACCACAATGAACGAGAACCGCCATCTATGGTATAATAAGAGCAGACGTTGAAGGTCGAATAATTTTTGAGATTCGATCTCGCTGTGTAAACTGATCTGGTCTCCTTTTTTCGCACCACGCTTTGTTCAGAGCTACGCTCAAAAGGACGTATGGTAAAATGAGCCATCATCGAGGAGGCCACGTCGTACAAAGGGAGGGAATCCTCATGGATGTCACGTACGAACGCTGTTGTGGGATTGATGTGCACAAACGCTCGATCGTCGCCTGCCTCAGATGTGGCAAGAAGCAGGAAATACGAACATTTGGCACGACAAGCAAAGAAATCCGCGCACTCGCCAAATGGCTTTGGGATGAAAAGTGCCAGATGGCCGCCATGGAAAGCACGGGTTCCTACTGGAAACCCGTCTACAATCTTTTCGAGACCTCTCATCTAGGCGTCATGATCGTCAACGCCGGGGAACATGAAGAATGTTCCCGGAAGGAAGACCGATGTGAAGGATGCCGAATGGATCGCGGACTTGCTGCAGCACGGGCTGTTGAGCGCGAGCTATATTCCGAAACAGGGAGCAACGCGAGTTGCGGGAAGTTTCGGTACAGAAAGAGCTTGATTGCCGAGCGTGCACGTGAACTCAACCGTCTGCAGAAGATGCTGGAAGGAGGAAATATCAAGCTGTCCAGCGTAGTTTCCAACATCAACGGCAAAAGCTCGCGCAGCCTCTTGCAGAAGCTGCTCAAGAAGGATGCGCCGCTGCAGAAGGATGAAGTGGAAGAAAGCCTTCACGGAGCATTGAGGCACAAGGTGGAAGATGTCATGCAAGCGCTGGACGGCTTTCTCACGCCTTTGCAGAAAACAACTGATCCTGCAAGTCGTAGATCATATCGACGACATGACGAAGCGCATCGGTCAGATGGATAAGCTCGTCAAGCAGTACAGCAGCGGCTATGAAGACGCGATAGAAAAGCTGGACGAGATACCGGGCATAGGGAGGCAGAGCGCGGAAACCATTTTGGCGGAAACAGGTTTGGATATGAGTCGCTTTGCAACGGAGAAACATCTGTCCAGCTGGGCGGGTCTGTCTCCGGGAACAACGAAAGTGCCGGAAAGCGGCAAAGCGGCAGGACTACCGAAAGGGAACGCCACACTGAAGACTACGCTGATACAATGCGCCAAGGCAGCCATCAAGAAGAAGGACTCCTTCTTGTCCGCACAATATGACAGGCTCGTCGTACGACGGGGAGCAAAACGTGCCACAGTAGCTGTAGCGCATACCATGCTGATAGCCATTTACCACATATTGAAGCTGGGAGAGCCCTTCATCGATCTGGGGAGCCGACTATTACAACAAATTCAACAAGGAGAGAAAGATCAACAGTTATCTAACGAAGCTGAAAAAAACTGGGTTGGCAGCCTGAAACAGCCACATTCTCGGCGGCATCCACATAAAAATTTCAGTCAAACAGAGCAATGGGGGATTTTTGCGCTTTTTCCAGCCTTAGCACAAAGGTTCTCATGGTAAATCACTTTTCAGTATGTCGTATCATAGTGTTCCATGAGTTTCGCCATACGCTCATCCATCAACAGTTGGTTGCGAACGAGCGCCCAGTTTGGTATCCTGCGCCCTGACCATTTCTGGTAAAGCTCCTGCACCCGTAAGTACAGCAGCTTGAACACAGCATCCTCGTTCGGGAAAGAACCCTTCTTCGTGACTTTGCGGAAGCTGGAGTTCACGCTCTCGATCGCGTTCGTCGTATACATGACCTTTGCGCACGGCGCTGCCGTAAGAAAAACAGTTGCTCGACATGCGTGAAGTTGTTCTGCCATACGGCGACAGCCCCGGGATAGCTCGCCCAATCTTTCTGGAACTGTTCGAATCGCTCGCGTGCCTGACGAGCATTCACCGCGCCGTATATAGCTTTGAGATCCTTCGTGAAACGACTCCAATCTTTGCGGGGAATATACCGGATGGAGTTGCGAACCAGATGTACGATGCATCGCTGCACGACCACCTGTGGGAAGATCGCTCGCGCACCGTCTTCCAGACCCGTCACGCCATCCATGGAGAGAAAGCCGATGGCTTCCAAGCCGCGCGACTTGAGTTCGTCAAAAATCTGCATCCATGCATGCTTGCTCTCGACTTCGTTGATCCAAAGCCCGAGCACATCCTTGCACCCATCCATATCGTAAGCCAGGACGACGTGCACCGCCGTTTGTTGGATGCCGCGTTCCGTGCGCAGCGAGACGTACAGGCAATCGACGAACACGAACGGATAGAATGGTTTCAACGGACGGTTTCTCCATTCCTTCACTTGCTCCATGATGCAGTCCGTGATATGGGAAATCTGTTCATGCGACATCTTGAAACCATAGATGTCCTCGACAGTGGCGGCGATGTCGCGCTGGTCTCATGCCGCGCCCGTACAGGGCGAGAACCTTGCCTTCAATGGAAGAGACATCACGCTGGTGCTTCTTGACGATCTGCGGCTCGAATGTGCCTTGGCGATCACGGGGCACGTGGATGGGGACTTCTCCCAAGGTCGTCTTGAGCGTTTTTTCGGAGTAGCCGTTGCGGGCATTGCCTCCCGACACCGTATGTTCATGGTCGGCATAGCCGAGATGGTTTTGCATCTCCCCTTTGAGCGCCGCCTCGAAGATGGGCGCGAAGATACGTTTGACGACATCCTGGATTTCCTGTGCGTCTTGGGGTTGGTAGGTTTCCATGATCTGCTTGGCGATATTGTCTGCGGGAGTGGGGATCATTTTGCGTTTTGCCATGTTGGAATAAACCCTCCTATGGGATGCCCGGAGCGGGCTCGAACCGTATCAACGAATTTGGCTTTTACACAAACTATTATACACTCCCCATTTTATCCGTAAAAATGGAAATGACTACCTTTATTCTATTATATTTTAGGGAGGAATAGCTCATGGACAAACAGATGGTGGAAGTATTAAACAATATTCACTTTGCAGAGAGATATCAAGCTCTACGCACACAATATTCTTTTGATTCAAAAGAGAGCTTTGCAACCTATGATAATTCGTATGTTTTTGGCGATGCTTCGAGAGATAGGTTATGCATCTGTAAAATATTGGAGAAAAGAGAATTTCTTTCAAGCAAAAAGATCAACCTATATGAATTTAGATATCATATACGTATAAAAGTATGGTATTGCTGAATTGATGTGGTATGCTATGAAAAATAATAAATATTATGCTGGAGGTTCTTTCCCAAATTTAGAATATGATTTGCTGAATCCGGAAAATAGAAACCACCTGCCAAATTTCCGCAACTATGAAGACCTCCGAGGAATTCTCACAATAGCATTTCAAATGTGCGAAGACATGACAGCTGAGTTTTTTTGAAAGTATACGGTGATGTCACTTGATACAACTCAAACGCCCCTCTTTATCACTCCTCCTCATATCCCTCCTCTCCCTCTCTGTCGGCACAGCTGTCGCCGCCCCTGCACAACAGGAGCAGCTCGACCAGTCGCGGGCACAGGAGGCGGCACGGCAGGAGCGGCTTGGCGAGGAGCGTGGAGACGATTGCGACCCCTCCCTCCTCAAATCTTCCTGCCGATGAAACGATTCGTTTCCCATCGCCAAGATCGTGCTTGAAAATGAATCGGGGAGGTTCTATTTCCTTCGTCACATCGCCCGTGACTATGAAGGACGCGAGCTTTCTCTCAAGGAGATCAATGAAGCCGTCGGCAAGATGAATCACGAGCTTATGCAGCGCGGTTTTTCGACAAGCCGCGTCGTCATCCCCGAGCAGAATCTCTCAGAAGGATTGTGAATGTCAATGAAAAAAAGTGAGCCAGTTGATCACGAAATTTTGAGCCGCTTTTGATCATGAAAAAAAGTGAGCCATGTGATCATGAATCATTGAGCCATCCGAGAACGATTCTGATGGTTCTGCCCGCTCGACAAACGGTAAGATTCACCATTCATGTTGAGTACCTGTGAACGGTAGGTCAACCGATCTACCAATGCCGCCACAAGCGTATCGCTTGCAAACATCTCCGTCCATTTGGAAAACACAAGATTCGTCGTGATGATCGTGCTCGATCTCTCCGAGCGTTCGGAGATCACCTTGAAGAGCAGTTCGGATTCTTCTTGGTTGAACCGCGCATAGCTGAGCTCGTCTATAAGCAGCAGATCGTTCGCCGCAATGCCTTTTTCCAAGCGGCGCAGCTGGTAGCCGTCGCGAGCTTCTTTCAGCTCGCTTGCCAACGTCGCTGCATTGGTAAACTGCACCTTGTAGCCGAGCAGGCAGGCCTTTATGCCGAGCGCCGTCATCAGGTGCGTCTTGCCTGTGCCGGGATTGCCCATCAGCACGAGGTTCTCGTGCCGGTCAATGTAGGTGCAGCTGGCCAGCTGCTTGACGAATTCCGGTTGGATGTGCTGCAGCCGCGACAGATCGAATTCTTCCAGCGTCTTGTGCAGGGGAAAGTGTGCCCTCTTCAATCGGCGTTGCCGTGTCTTTTTCCTGTCTGGCATCGTATTCCCTCTTCATCAGCGCGAGGACGAAGGATTCGAGGCTGTCGCCTGTGCGGAATCTTCCTGCGGCTTCCTCCACGTTGGCGAACGTTGGCAGCTTCAGCTGTTTTGCATAGAAGCGAACCGCTTCCTTCACGCCTGCATCCGGCATGGTTCTTCGCCTCCTTCCAGGAAGCGGTCGTATGCAGCCAGATCCACAGCCTTCACGACCACGGCATCCTTGATCGCGTCCTTATGCAAGGGACGCGCCAGGAACTGCGCCTCTTTTCGCCAAAAGCAGGATTCGCTTTTTTCGACGCAGAGGCGCAGGATGTCCATGAGATCCTTGGCAGAAAACGCATGGGTTTGCAGCAGATGCAGGAGTCTCGGACTCAGCGCCTGCTGTACGGGTCTTGCCTGCAATATGCTGCGCGGTTTCCTTTCCAGAAGCGGCAGGTAATGCGCCAGTTCCAAAACCTCCGTCCCGTGCCCGTAGGCGCGGACATGCTCGGCGACTGCCTTCCCGTCCACATAGATGCAGATGTCCTCTGCTCCCGCCTTCAAGGCCGCTTCCTGTCCCGCATATTGTACAGGTACGGAATACGCATTGCCTTGGAAGCGGACGGTTGCCTGCAAGGATATGCGGCAGACCTCGGTACGGCGAACGTCGTAGGGACGCCCCGGCAGCGGCAGGAGCGCTTGGCGCTCTTCTTGCTGCCTGCGGAAGCACACGGTGAACGGAGCGCAGCTGTAGGCAAGGCGGGCGCAAAACATCTGCACTTTCGTGCGTTCGCCTGCCAAGTAGATGACGGCTTCGCCCCAGTCGATCTGCATGGCATCTCCCGGGGTGAATGCGAGGGGAACGAACGCTTCGCGAGGATGTCCGCGCAATTTGGCGACAATGCGCCGCACGGTGCTTTGGGCGCCAGTGAAGCTTTTCTCTTCCACGAGGCGTTCATAGATGCGCTTGGCTGTATGGTGTTGCTTTTGGTTCGGTTCCAAGCGATCCTCGTGCAGGCATTGCTCGATGAACCGGAGAATGTCCGGCGTCATGACGCTCGCCGCACGACAGTAGCTCGCTCGGAGTCCCGGATAGGTGTTGCCTTCGCAATATTTGGCCACCGTATTGCGGGAAATGCCGAGCTTCTCGGCGATCTGCCGTTGGCTCAAGCCATCGACCAAATACATGCGTCGAATGTGTCCATAGTCTTGCATCGTGATTACCACCTTGCTTGTCTTCCCTTCGTGCGATAGATTGCTATCTCAATTATAGGGGAGAGCGGGGTCGAAGTGGCTCACTTTTTCGTGATCATTATGGCCGTAAATGGCTCACTTTTATATTAGCATTTACAACCACTACGGCAGCTATGACAAGATGAGCCGACAAGAGAAGAACAAGGTCTACAACACCATAGGCCTCACCCCCAGCCTCTCCATGCCTGCCAAGGGCGATGCGAACAGCACGACAACTTCTGCCGTAGCACCGGGAACGATCGACATTCGCAAGAATCCCGCGCAGGACATCTCTGCCCTCAGTCGTGATACGAACAACGCTTTGAACGAGCTTGGGCGCATCTTTGACAAGCAAAAAATTGAAGAGCAACAGGAACTTGCCAAGGTCTTCGGCGAAGAAGCCTTCCGCCTCGCCCATAACCTCCCCGACGATGGCAGCGGCCGAAAAATCGCCGTCCACGCCATCATCGGCGGCATCATGAGCCAGATCACAGGCGCGGGGTTTGCTTCTGGCGCCATCGGCGCAGGAGTCAACGAGGCTGTGATCGGCGAGATCAAGAAGATCAAGGATCCCGGCACCGCACAGATCGTCAGCGCGATTGTAGGGGCTGCGGCAGCCAAGGCGGTCGGCGAGAATGCTGGCGCTGGTGCGAATTCGGCGACGAGCGGGACGAAGTATAATTTTTGGGCTTCAGCTGCGCGTTATGTAGCATCAATTGCATATAATTTTTTACGTTCAACAGCAATAGGAAAAGCAGTATTAGAAAAGGCAGAAATTTATTCTGAGGAAACCTTTATTGCTGCTGAAGCTTTAGTTCCTAAAATAATCGCTGAATATAATACTACTAGGGGCACTATAGCAAACATGGGGAAATTTTACCCAGGTGAGGGCAAAGTTATCGAAAAAGTGTCTATAGAAATTACGGGATTTGATTCACATGCAGTTGCTAGAATGACAGAAAGGGGACTATCTGAAGCAATGATAAAAAACATTGTAGAATCTCCTATTGTCACCTTGTCACAATGGAATGGGGAAAGATTGCTGTTTATTGGTCAAGAGGGTGCAGCTGTTGTTGAAAAATCAACAGGAATGGTACGTATTACATGGGGGGTATCGAACTTTGGGAAATACTTTTTGATACAATTAGCTTCTTTCCATAAGTTAAAATTTAAGAGTTAAACATTAGGAAGGCAGAGTGTAAAATGAATGCTCAAATTTATAGTGTAGTGAAAGAAATTATAGATGCTTGGGATCCAATGAGGTTCTTTCCTGTAGCTCCACCTGATGAATATGAAGGAGAAATTAATTGCATTTGTAAAGAGTTAGAAAGCAACTTTTCATTACAGGAAGAAAAATAGTATAGAAAAGTTTGCTGAGTTCATTGGAGATCTATGTGATTCTACTGATCGATATTATAGTCAAGAAAAAGTATATAGAGATTGCAAAAAAATTATAGATTCCATGCATTCTATTAAATGAGAATATAGATAAAAAAAGCATGGAGCTGTTTTTCTTAATTTTAATATTCCAGATTTCTTCTCTGCTCTATGACTTTCGGCCTTTCGCTGTTTACTGTGGGTAACGCTTGAAAAGCGCGTTTCCTTCCGATAGAATTATATCCATGGAAGATAGACACAGAAAGGCGGTTTTTATTCATGGATACAGGAAGCTTGTTCGCCGTTGCCTTGAACCTCCCGCGCCCTTGGTGCATATCTCAAGTGGAATTCAAGCCCACAGAAGATGGATCCATGGAACTGCATATTCATATCGCCTTCCAACGCGGAGGGAAGGTTCCCTGCCCGCAAAAGACAGCGCGTGCCTGTGCCATGCGCATCGAATTGCAGGAAATCTACGAGCAGTCCGTCCATCGAGACGAGGCGGAGCAGCGTTTGAAAAAGCTCTGCAGCTGGATGATGCACGCAAGACTAGAACCCATGAAGAAGTTTTGTGGCACGATCCGCAATCATTGGGACGAGATCCTGCACTATTTCGAGCACCCCTATACGAATGCCATTCTGGAAGGGGTGAACAGCATTATACAAAACATCAAGCGTCGCGCCCGAGGGTTCAGAAATGATGAATATTTCAAGACCATGATCTATCTGGGATGCGGCAAGCTGAATCTCAACATCCAAATTCCATAATTTGTCCATTGGTAAAAGACTGTACGAACATAAAGAACATAAAGAACATTTGTTCCTTTCTCCTACCCATATCGAACAGCGAGGAGCCTAAATTATGTTCAAACAATATAAAAACAAGAGAAAATGTTTGTATTTCTTTGGGATAAGTATAATCCTATTGATTATTGGAGGGCATTATTTACTTGGATTTTTACCTGCTGTACTGGAGCAGAAAGAAAAAATGAACTCTGCTTATTCGATGTTGCCTCAGCCCCCAGGATATGAGAAATACGCTACGAGATATTACAGAAAGGGATTTCATATTGGGTATGAAATAACATATGTGACTGACAAAGAAACAAATGATGAAGAAAAAGTATGGAATTTTTATGAATTTTATTTGTTGAAAAATGGATGGGGCAAAGTGTCAAAAAAAATCATGGAGCAATGGAATTATCACCAGAAAAACAATCAAAATCCGTTGTATATAGGAAAGATAGAATGGAGATAACTATTTCGCTGTATCAAGGAAAATATTGTGGCATATATTTAAGGCCGATAGATGATTGGTTTTGTAATAAGCTGACATCTAGTTAAACAGGTAATTCCATAGTAAACTTCTATAGAATCGTTAAATGGAGCGAAACCATGCCCGCCAAGGGCGATGCCGCGAGTGCGACGAAGTCCGCCGTTGCACTGGGAACGATCGACATCCGTGAAAATCCTGCGCAGGGCATCTCTGCCCTCAGCCGCGATACCGCAAACTCTTTGAACGAGCTTGGACGTATCTTTGACAAGAAGACTGTCGAGGAACAACAGGAACTCGCTGCGGTATTCGGCGAGGAGGCCAGCCGTGAAGCAGCGCGGCATGGTTCGCTTTCACCGCCGTTTCTGGCGATGGCATCATCAAGGAAGCACGCTGTACATATGTCCACCCGCCTTACAGAAGCCTAGCCGATCGGCCTACGCCCTTCGAGCTTGACCTCTCGGGGCTTCACGCTAAACTATACGCACAAACGTCCACTTTGTGGACATTGTGCGCCGCCCTTACAGAAGCCTAGCCGATCGGCCTACGCCCTTCGGGCTTGACCTCTCGGGGCTTCATGGTAGAATAAGAATATATGATGTGGGGCGGTGACGCTTTCGGGCGCACGGCCTGGGTTATGGTTTCCGTCGGCGCTTTTTGCGGGCGGGAGGATTCTGGGAGGTGCTTTTCATGGCGGATGTTGGACGCAGGCTGCCGGTGTATTTGCTCTTGGATTGTTCGGGATCGATGATGGGCGAGCCGATCGAGGCGGTGAGGCAGGGGATCAAGGCGCTCTTGTCGGAGCTGCGCGGCGATCCGCAGGCGCTCGAAACGGCGTATCTTTCGGTGATCACGTTCGCGAGCCAGGTGCGGCAGACGACGAAGCTCACGGAGCTCATGCTCTTCAAGGAGCCTCGTCTCGAAGCGGAGGGCTGCACGCTCATGGGCGGCGCCTTGAAGCTCTTGGCCGAGTGCGTGCGCACGGAGGTACGCAAGAATACCGAGACGCAGAAGGGCGACTGGCGGCCGCTCGTCTTCTTGCTGACGGACGGCTGCCCGACCGACTTGGAGGACTTCGAACAGGCGGCGGCGGAGATCAAGTCCCTGAAGATCGGCAACATCATCGCGTGTGCCGCAGGGGCGGACGCCGATACGAGCTACTTGAAGAAGCTCACGGACAACGTGCTGATGATGAACAGCCTGTCGGCAGGCGATATGGCGAAGTTCTTCGCCCGGGTGTCCGGCTCGATCAAGATGTCGTCGAAGAGCCTCGACGCGAAGCCCGGCGCCGCGATCGAGCTACCGCCGCCGCCGAAGGGCTTCACGGTCGTCCCCTGAGGGCGGGCGTGTTTTCTTGTAGGGAGGGTTCGCGATGGAGGAAAGAGGTGCGTGCGTCTTGACGGAAAGAGAAGAGCTTGCAGCGAGAACCCTGGGAAAGGTTCGCCTCGAAAAGAGTGCGCCCGTCGCGCCCGAACCGACGGGCAGCCCGCCGGCGAAGGCCGTCGCGCCCGAACCGACGGGCAGCCCGCCGGCGAAGGCCGTCGCGCCCGAACCGACGGGCAGTCCGCCGGCGAAGATCGCCGCGCCCGAACCGACGGGCAGCCCGCCGGCGAAGGCCGCCGCGCCCGAACCGACGGGCAGCTCGCCCGAACCAGATGACGCGCCGCCTGCCCTGAGCGAGGAGGAGTTGCTCCTGCACACGGCGGCGCTCTGGCAGTACCATCCCGTGCCTGAGGACGAGCCGGACGCCGCGCCCGAGTACATGACCGAGGAGAAGAAGATCGGCGCGGCGGACTTCGTCGCGGCGCGTGTGCGCGGCAAGAAGCACAAGCACGATGCGACGAACTGCGACGATTGGTTCGCTTCGGCAGCGGTCGGCGACATCGCCATCGTCGCCGTCTCCGACGGCGCAGGCTCGAAGCGCTTCTCGCGCGTCGGTGCGCGTGCGGCGTCGGAGGCCGCCGTCGGCTCGATCTACGAGCAGCTGCACCAAAGCGATGCAGCGAGCGCCGAAAAGCGCGCCGCCTTCGCGCTTCCCATGGAGGATGCGGCGTTCGGCGAGGCGTGCGCCAAGCTCGGCGCGCTGCTTCATGCGGGCGTGCTCGATGCGCGTCGTGCCGTCCTCGCAGCATTTCACGAGCGATGCGGCAGGCAGGCCTATACGAAGCTCCTCGCACGCGATCTCGTCCTCTCGGACTTCGCGGCGACGCTCCTCGTGACCATCGCCGTGCCTGTTCCCGAGCGAGGCGAGCGACTCGTGCTCTCGTGCCAGGGTTGGCGATGGCATGACCTGCGCGATCGATACGCACGCGCCCTACGGCAGCGCCGTCAAGCTCCCTCGGCAAGCCCGACAGCGGCGACTTCTCGGGCGAGACGGACTTCCTGACGAGCGAAGCCATGGCAGAGCTCGCCAACCTGCAGCGCAGGACGCTCGTCACGCGCGGCGCTTACGATCTCGTCCTCACGATGACGGACGGCGTGGCGGACGACTATTTCAACGAGAAGGAGCTGCACCGTCTATATCTCGATCTCGCGGCGAACGGCATTGTGCCGACGGTGCAGGAAGACGCCACCTTCACGCGCGCCGAGGTGGAGCTTCTGCGCAGCCTGCCAAAGCCCCCGGCCTTCCCTTGGATCAACGACAAGGAGAAGCGCATTGCGCTGCAATGCACGGAGCGTCTCTGCCGCGATCTTCCCACGACGCAGGAAACGCTCTGGCAGAACGCGCATGTGCTCTCGCTCGCCGTCGAGGACACGAGCCTCAAGGACATCGAATCGCGCGCCCGCAGGCTGGAAGTCTGGCTGGACAACTACATGGCGCGCGGATCTTTCGACGACCGCACGCTCGCGTTGCTCTCCTGGGGGGATGTGACGCATGTCTAGGCCGGCGCAAGCCGTCCTCGCCGACGGCAGGAAGATCCCCTACATCATCACGGAAAACCCGCCGCAGGGCGGCATGAAATACACCTACTTCGCACCCGACAAGTCCTACGTCGTGCAGTTCTTCCTCGATCCCGACGCGGTCGACGAGGCTCTCGTCGATCGTCTGGAGGCGATCATCGGACGCTACAATCCGACACTGGCGGAGACGAAGGGCGGCGCGCGAGGCAATACGCCGGCGGCGGCCGAGTACTTCGCCGACCTCTTCTGCTGGCCGACAGCGATCGTCGTGGAGCCCGAGTTTGGCATCGTCTGCCCCGCCTATCCGAAGAACTTCTTTTTCGGCAAGGACGCTTCGCGTCAGCTCGACCTTGCGGGCAAGGACAAGAAGGGCAGCTGGTTCACGAACCGCGTGCGCAAATATCTCGAAAAGGCCGAGCTGGGCAACTTCCAGACGATGCTGCGTCTCTCCATCGCACTCGCGCGCGCCGTGCGCCGTATGCACCGAGCAGGATTGGCGCACTCCGATCTCTCGTGCAACAACGTCCTCGTCGATCCCAAGAGTGGCAGCTGCGTCGTCATCGACATCGACTCGCTCGTCGTGCCGGGGCTTTATCCGCCTGAGGTCGCAGGAACGAAAGGATACATCGCGCCCGAGGTGCTCGCCTCGATGGAGCTTCCTCCGGGCGACGCGCGCCGCGTAGCCCCGAGCCTTCTGACCGACCTTTTTCGCATTGCCCGTGCTCCTCTATCAATATCTGCTCAAGCGTCATCCGCTCGAAGGCCCGAAGAACTACGCGATGTCCGCCGAAGAGGCCGACTTTCTGATCTACGGGGAAAAGGCGCTCTTCGCCGAGCATCCGACGGATCATTCCAACCGCCCGCAGGATCTGAAGGTCACGATTCATGATCTCGGGCCGTATCTTGAAAATCTCTTCCTGCGCGCCTTCGTCGATGGCCTGCACGACCCGCAGGCACGTCCGTCGGCGCTGGAATGGGAAAAGGCTCTCGTCAAGACGTGGGATCTCCTGCAGCCGTGCGCGAATCCACACTGCCCCGGGAAATTCTTCATCCTGCACGACAGGACGGCGCCGCGCTGCCCCTGCTGCGGCGCCGCCGTGCCCGAGCGCCGCGTGCTGCACCTCAAGCGTCTGCGGCGCGTGCGCGGCAAGGAGGGACAGTGGCTGAAGGCGGGACTCTTGAACATCTACGACGGTCTGCCGCTCTTTTTGTGGCACTTCCGGAAAAACGCCTTTCCCGATGAAAAGGCGCAAGACCGCACGGTCAAAGCCTACATCACGCGGCAGAACGGCGCGTGGCATCTCGTGAACAGTGGCCTTGACGCCTTGCGCACGCCCGAGGGCGATCTCCTGCCCATGGGCAAGGCGATGACCCTTCGTCCGGGCGAACCATTTGGCACATGGGAGAAGGCGGACGGCGTCCTCTATGTCGCAGAGCGCGAGTGACGTTCGCGAAGGAAACTCTTTCGGTCATTTGGTATCAGCAACAAAAAAAGAGCCGCGATGGCTCTCTTTTTTGTTGCTGATACCGTTCTATGCTTCGCTCCAGAGGACGACCGCCTGCTGCTGGCGCGTCTTCTTCATGTCGATCACGCGCTGGTTGCGGCTGCCGCAGAAGGCGAGCGTGAGGTCGCGCTGTGCCTCGTCATACGCGCCGTCGACGAGGACATCGACCTCGTCCAAGAGCGCATCGACGGCCGCCTCGTGCCTTTCCTGCAAGGACTCCAGCGTATAGCCCGTGTACGCCCAGACGTCCATGCCGTGCGCGTGCACCTCGTGCGCGAAGTGCGCCAGCGGCGCGGCTCGGCAGAACGGCTCGCCGCCCGAGAGCGTCACGCCCGTCAGCAGGGGATTTTCCAATACCTCGCGGAGGAGCGTGTGCGTGTCCGCTTCCCGTCCGCCCGCGAAATCGTGCGTCTTGGGATTATGGCAGCCGAGGCAGCGGTGCGGGCAGCCCTGCGTGAAGATGGTATAGCGGATTCCCTGCCCCGTCGACGATGGAATCCGATACCGTTCCTGCGAGCTTAACCGAGGCCATGCTTGACCCGGTCGTGCTCTTCGGCGCGCTTCGCGTTGTTCCAGCGGTCGATCGTGCCGACGAGATAGCCCGTGATGCGGCGGATGCGCTCGAAAGGGACGGCCGTTCTCCTTTCTGCCGCAGCGCGGGCAGATGTTGTCGATGATACCATTGTAGCCGCAGACGGGGTCGCGGTCGACGGGATGATTGACCGAGCCGTAGCCTATGCCCGCGTCGTGCATGTAGCGCACGATCGCTTCGAAGGCCTGGACGTTCTTCGACGGATCGCCGTCCATCTCGATGTAGCTGATGTGCCCGGCGTTCGTCAGTGCGTGGTACGGCGCTTCCAAGCGGATCTTCTTCGCCGCCGTGATCGGGCAGTAGACGGGGACATGGAAGCTGTTCGTGTAGTAGTCGCGATCCGTGATGCCGGGAAGCTCGCCGAAACGCTTGCGGTCGAGGCGCACGAAGCGGCCGGAAAGCCCTTCGGCGGGGGTCGCGAGGAGGAGAAGTTCAGCCCCGTGCGCTTCGCTTCCTCGTCCATGCGACGGCGCATGTGGCCGACGATGGCCAGCCCCAGAGCCTGCGCCTCCTCCGACTCGCCGTGATGCTTGCCGATGAGCGCCTGCAGGCACTCGGCGAGACCGATGAAGCCCATCGAGAGCGTGCCATGCTTCAAGACTTCGGCAATCTCGTCATCGGGACCGATCTTCTCCGAGTCGATCCATACGCGCTGCCCCATGAGGAACGGATAATTCCTGCCCTTCTTCGCGCACTGGATCTTGAAGCGATGCAGCAGCTGGCGGATGACGAGTTCCGTCAGGCTGTCCAGCTCGCGGTAGAAGGCATCGAGATCGCCCTTGGCGAGGATGGCGAGGCGCGGCAGGTTGATGCTCGTGAACGAAAGGTTGCCGCGCCCGCAGGTGACCTCGCGCTCGGGGTCGTGCACATTGCCCATGACGCGCGTGCGGCAGCCCATGTAGGCGACCTCCGTGTTGTAATCGCCCGGCTTGTAGTACTGCAGGTTGAACGGCGCGTCGAGGAAGCTGAAGTTCGGGAAGAGACGCTTCGCCGAGGTCTCCATCGCGAGACGGAACAGGTCGTAGTTCGGCTCGCCCGCGTTGTAGTTCACGCCCTCCTTGACCTTGAAGATCTGCACGGGGAAGATCGGCGTCTCGCCGTTGCCGAGACCTTCCTGCGTCGCGAGCAGGAGGTTCTTCATGACCATGCGCCCCTCGGGCGAGGTGTCCGTGCCGTAGTTGATCGAGCTGAACGGCACCTGTGCGCCCGCGCGCGAATTCATCGTGTTGAGGTTGTGGATGAGAGCTTCCATCGCCCGGAAGGTCGCGTTGTCCGTCGCGTCGAGCGCCGCCCCGTAGGCGTAGTCGTGCGCCCTTGCGGCGAGCTTTGGCGAGATCTCCTCGAAGCCCTGCGATTTTTGGTGCGCGGGAAGGAAATCGACGAGCGCCGCCTTGTAGACGTCCGCATCGCCCATCGTGATGCCAAGAGGAAGGAGCGCGCGGCGGATCTCCTTGGCCAAGAGTTTCGCATCGTCCTGCTTCATGCCCAGCGTGATGGCGAAGAAGTTCGCGAGCTCCTTGAAGTAGAGCTTGCGGAACGTCTTCCGTACGCCCGGCGCCATGGAATAGTCGAAGTTCGGTATCGCCTGTCCGCCGTGCATCTCGTTTTGGTTCGCCTGGATGGCGATGCAGCCGAGAGCGGCATAGGAGCGGATGTCGTTTGGTTCGCGCAGGTAGCCGTGCCCCGTCGAGAAGCCGTCCTTGAAAAGCTTCAGGAGGTCGATCTGGCAGCACGTCTCCGTCAGCATGTAGAAATCCTTGTCGTGGATGTGGATGTCGCCGTCGATGTGCGCTGCCGCGATATCCTTGGGCAGGATATGATGGTCGATGAAGTACTTCGAGCCTTCCGAGCCGTATTTGAGCATCGTGCCCATCGCCGTGTCGGCATCGATGTTCGCATTCTCGCGCTTGATGTCGGCATCCTTGGCGCGCTTGAAGGTCAGCTCGTTGTAGATGTCCATGAGGTCGCCTTCGGCCTCGCGGATCTTCGCGTGTTCCGCGCGGTAGAGGATGTACGCCTTCGCTGTCGAAGCGAAGTTGTTCTTGATGAGCACCTTTTCCACGGCGTCTTGGATGAACTCGACGGCGGGAGTCTCCTCTTCCTCGATGCGGTGGATGACGCTCTTCGTGAGCTTTTCGAGCTGATGTTGGGAAAATGTCTCGTCGATGGATTCGAGGTTCGCCTTGCGGATGGCGTCGGTGATCTTCTCGGCATCGAACGGCACGACCTGACCCGTGCGTTTCTGAATGTGCTTGATTGTCATGACAGGAATCCTTCCTCTACATATTGTGGTTGACGATGTATCACAGCGCAAGAAGCGAAACGCTGAACTTTCGTCAAAGGATGATATCAGAGCGGAACACTCCGCATTCTTTGCAGATTCGATTATACAAGATGTAGGAAAGACAGTCAAGGGACGAAACTACATATTGTGGTTTATCCACAAGAAAAGCACCCTTTATCCACAGGCGGGAAAAGGGTGCTTTCGCAAGATTTTCAAGGCGTTTGGACGCGGAGAAAGATTCTTTCAAAAAAAGTTATGCACAGGCGGCGGCTACTCTTTCGCCTGTACGATCGTGCGCATGGGGAAGGGGATGTCGATGCCCTCTTCGCGGTAGCGGCGCGTCAGGGCCTTGATGAACTCATGCTTCAAGAGGAACTGGTTGACGAAGCTGCTCGTGCGCAGCACGACGTTGAACTCGATCGCGGAATCGCCGAAGGTGTGGAAGCGCACGGCAGGATCGCTCGCCACATCGTGTTCGAAAGCCTCCATGACTTCGGACGCGACCTCCAATGTCACGCGCTCCACATGGTCGAGGTCGCTCGCGTAGCTGACGCCGACAGGGATGGAGACGGCGATCTCCTGCGCGGGCATGTTGTAGTTCGTGAGGATGGAGGAGGCGAGCTTCTGGTTCGGCACGATGATCGTGTTGCCGCCCAGGGTCTGCACGGTCGTGAAGCGAAAGTTGATGTCGGCGACCTGGCCTTCCTCGTCTGCCGAAATGCGCACATAGTCGCCGATGCGGATCTGGCGCGAGAGGATGAGCTGCAGCCCCGAGAAGATGTTCGACAGCGTCTCCTGCATACCGAGGGCGAGCGCCGCGCCGCCGACGCCCATCGCCGTGAGGATCGGCGCGACGGAGATGCCCGCATACTGCAGGACGACGAGCACACCCATGGCGTAGATGATGCCGGAGAGGATGGAAGAGAGGAGCGTCGTCTTCGGCAGCGCCGCTCCGCTCGTCTTCGTCTTCATCTCGATGAATCCCGTGATCGTTCGTGCAGCGACGCGCGTCACCGTGAAGACGATGATGCCGAAGAGGACGTAGGAGAGGAACTGCGCGATCGTGGGGAAGAAGTCGATGGTCTTGATCGCCCAGTAGACGCCGACGCCCATGCACCAGGAAACGGGCACGCCGCGCAGGGCATGGATGAAGATCGACCAGGCCGTATCCTCGCCGACATTGATCCGCTCGCGGATCTGGCGGTCGATGAGCTTGTTGAGGAATATGCCGATCGTCAGCGCCGCGAGCATGATGCAGGCGGGCAGGAGCAGGAGATCGGTCATTTCATGCAGGGTCAGCTCTTGAAGTCGGGTTAGAAAGGACAAAACAGCGCCTCCTTTGTCTGTGGATAAAGCGGGCGGAAAACGCCCCGACAGAACAAGCTGTGCAAGGCTTATCCCCAAAAATCTGTGGATAACTGTGGAAAACACGTGTTTTTTCTGTGGATAATATGCCTCTTGCCCTCGTCTTCAGGGAAGAAGACGCCTTCACTTTGCGAACGAGAGCTGTGCCGGACGATGAACATCGAGATGCGTGAGCGACAGTCCCGCACAGAGATCACGCCTTGCACGCCTAGCCCATATTGGCGAAGCGTTCGACTGCCTTGGTGAAGCTCTCGACGGTCTTTTCCGCGTCGCCGTGAGCGATGCCGTCCTTGACGCAGTGCTGGATGTGACCTTCGAGTACGATTTGGCCGCACTTGTGCAGCGCTGCCTTCGCCGCATTGATCTGCGAGAGCAGGTCTTCGCAGGGAATGTCCTCTTCCACCATGCGGTCGAGAGCCTCGACCTGTCCGCGAATCTTCCGGAGCCGGCGGTGCAGGTTCGCTGTGTCCATACATTGACGCATGTTCTTTCACCTCAGTTCTTGTAGCCCGTCTCGCGATTGACGAGGTTTTCCAACGGCTCGCCCTTCAAGAAGGCGACGAGGTTTCTTGCCGCGATCTGCACGATCCTGTCCTGCGTCGCGGGCAGGTGGTCGTCGCCCGAGATGTGCGGCGTGATGTAGACCCCCGGCGTCTGCCAGAGCGGATGACTTTCGGGCAATGGCTCGGGATCGGTGACGTCGAGCGCTGCGCCCGCGAGATGGCCGACCCGCATTGCCTCGATGAGATCGTTGGTGACGACGGCATTGCCGCGCCCGATGTTCAGGAAGTACGCGCCTTTCTTCATCGCGGCGAAGCGCCCCTTGTCGAAGAGTCCGGTTGTCGCTGCCGTCGCCGGCAGGACCGACACGACGACATCGGCGCGCGCCAGAAGCGAATCGAGATTCTTCAGTGTGCCAAGCTCGTCGATGCCGACGGGCTTCGATCCCGTGCGGCGGCGGACGCCGATGACGTAGGCGCCGAGCGCCTTGACGCGGCGGGCGAAGGCGCGCCCGATGTCGCCGATGCCGAGGATCAGCACGGTCGCGTTCTCGATGGAAGTGACCTGTCCCTCATCGTGCCAGATCGCCTTCTTCTGGTTGTCGTAGTAGGGATAGAGTTTCTTCATCATCGCGAGGAGCTGCGCGAGCAGATGCTCGGACAGGGCGAGGCCGTAAGCGCCCGTCGCATTCGTCAGGAGGACGTCGTCCTTGAGCACGCCCTTTTTGCAGTAGGCGTCCGCCCCTGCCGTATTGAGCTGCAGCCAGCGCAGATTCGTCGCGGCAGGCAGAAGCTCCAGCGGGATGTTTCCGATGATGACGTCGGCATCGGCGAGCTCATCCAGTCGCACTTTATCCGCAGGCACGAAGAGAAGCTCCGCCCCTGCCGCGCTTTTCTTCAGCTCCTCTTCATGCTGCTCTTTTTACCCCCATGGTGATCAGAATCTTCATCGCTGCCTCCTTTTTATCGTTCAACTGTTCCTTTCATTATAGCACAGACCGCAACCCATATCCTGTCTTTCTGCCTGCCGCCGGCTTTTTCTTTTGAAAAAGTGCACGTCTGGCACGAGGGAATAGAAACGCCCCCAAGGTGACGCCTTGGGGGCGTTTCTATTCCCTCGTGCTTTGCTTTGCCCGCATCTGCCGCCTTCCGTATGGCACGGGCAAAGGCAGCAAAGAGTGCAGGCAAGATGATCCGCCCGGAGGAGTGAAGTGCAGCGTTCTACAGCTTGCGCACGAAGAGGATGCGCAGCGCGTTCAGGACAGCGAGGACTAGTGACGCCGACGTCGGCGAAGATGGCGAACCACATGTTGGCAATGCCGACGGCGCCGAGCACGAGGCACAGGAGCTTCACGCCGATGGCAAAGACGATGTTCTGATGCACGATCGCCATGCACTTTCTCGCGATGCGGATCGCCTTCGGCAGCTTCAGCGGATCGTCGTCCATCAGCACGACGTCGGCGGCCTCGATGGCGGCGTCGGAGCCCATCGCCCCCATGGCGATGCCGATGTCCGCGCGGCTGAGGACGGGCGCGTCGTTGATGCCGTCGCCGACGAAGGCGAGCTTCTTCGCCGTTTTCCCCGCGAGCAGGCGCTCGACCTCCTGCACCTTGTCGGCAGGCAGAAGTTCGCTCTTGACCTCGTCTATGCCGAGTTCCGCCGCGACCTTCTCAGCGGCGGCATGCGCGTCGCCTGTGAGCATGACGGCGCGCTTCACGCCCGCTTCATGCAGACTTTTGATCGCCGCCTCCGACGTCGGTTTGAGCGCATCGGAAATGACGATGTGTCCGGCGTACTTGCCTGCGACCGCCATCTGCACGATTGTGCCCGGGTGGTGACACGGGCGGTACTCAATTCCGAGACGCTCCATGAGCTTGCCATTGCCAGCGGCCACTTCGATACCGTCGACCTTCGCCGTCACGCCGAGACCGCCGATCTCCGCGATGTCCGTGACGCGCGAGCGATCGATCTCCGTGCCGTAAGCCTGCTGCAGGCTGCGGCTGATGGGATGCGACGAAGCGCTCTCGGCGAGCGCGGCAAGCTCCAGAAGCTTTTTGTCATCCATCGTGCCGTGATGCACGGCGTTGACCTCGAAGACGCCACGGGTCAAAGTACCCGTTTTGTCGAAGACGACGGTGTCGACCTCGGCGAGCATTTCGAGGTAGTTCGCGCCCTTGACGAGCACGCCCTCGCGGCTCGCACCGCCGATGCCCGCGAAGAAGCTCAAGGGAACGCTGACGACGAGTGCGCATGGGCAGCTCATGACGAGGAAGATCAGGGCGCGGTAAATCCATGTACCCCAGTCGGGCGCGGCATCGAGCGCGGCGAGGCGCACGACGGGCGGCACGATGGCGAGGAGGATGGCGGCCGCGACGACGATCGGCGTATAGACGCGCGCAAAACGTGCGATGAACGTCTCCGAGCGCGACTTGCGCGCGCTGGCATCCTCGACAAGTTCCAAAATCTTCGAGGCGGTCGATTCGTCGAACTCCTTCGTCGTACGAATCTTCAGGACGCCCGTGAGATTGATGCAGCCGCTGAAGACGGCGTGCCCCTTCTCTACGTCGCGCGGCAGGCTCTCGCCCGTCAGTGCGCTCGTATTGAGCGTCGATGCGCCATCCGTGATGATGCCGTCGATGGGGATCTTCTCGCCCGGCTGCACGACGATCTCCGTGCCGATTTCGATTTCGTCGGGGTCACGGCGTATAAGCTTTCCATCCTCTTCCACATTCGCGTAGTCGGGGCGGATGTCCATGAGCTCGCCAATGTTTCTGCGACTTCTTCCGACGGCATAGCTTTGAAACCATTCGCCGACCTGGTAGAAGAGCATGACGGCGATGCCTTCCACATAGTCGCCATCCTCGTAGACGGCAAGCCCCATCGCGCCGATGGTCGCGATAGACATCAGGAGATTCTCGTCGAGCGGACGACGATTCCATACGCCCTTCGCTGCCTTTGATGATGATGTCATAGCCGACGATGAGGTACGGCACGACGTAGAGGAAGAAGCGCGGCAGACCCGCCACGGGCAGCTGGCTCAAGACGATCATCAAGGCGGCCGCCAGAAGGATGCGGATGAGATTTCTTTTTTGTTTCTTGTTCACGAAAATACCTGCTTTCTGGCGACGTGATGTTGAATCCTACTCTGGGCGGTCAACGTCAACCAATCACGCTTCGCTTGCAGCTCGCGTTCTTGGGACGTTTTCGCATTCGAGCCGTTTCCCAATCGTCTGCGTCCTTCGGACTTGCCTCTTGGACGGCTCAGGAGCGGTCAACGTCAGCTAATCGCGCTTCGCTTGCAGCTCGCGTTCTTGGGACGTTTTCGCATTCGAGCTGTTTCCCAATCGTCTGCGTCCTTCGGACTTGCCTCTTGGACGGCTCAGGAGCGGTCAACGTCAGCTAATCGCGCTTCGCTTGCAGCTCGCGTTCTTGGGACGTTTTCGCATTCGAGCCGTTTCCCAATCGTCTGCGTCCTTCGGACTTGCCTCTTGGACGGCTCAGGAGCGGTCAACGTCAGCCAATCGCGCTTCGCTTGCAGCTCGCGTTCTTGGGACGTTTTCGCATTCGAGCCGTTTCCCAATCGCCTGCGTCCTTCGGACTTGCCTCTTGGACGGCTCAGGAGCGGTCAACGTCAGCCAATCGCGCTTCGCTTGCAGCTCGCGTTCTTGGGACGTTTTCGCATTCGAGCCGTTTCCCAATCGTCTGCGTCCTTCGGACTTGCCTCTTGGACGGCTCAGAATTCAATATTGCAGTCGCTTTCGATCTTGCGGCAGGCCTCTAAGACGCGCGGCATGACTTCAGCCGGCTCGCTGCCGTCGGCGAATTCGACCTTCATCTTCAGCGCCATGAAGTTCACCGTCGCGTCCTTTACGCCCTCGATCTTCTTCGTTGCGTCTTCCATCATCTGAGCGCAGTTCGCGCACTCGACTTCGATCTTGTAGCTCTTTTTCATTTTAAGTTCCTCCCTGTTGATTAAGTAGTTGTTTAATCGTTATAGCCATTATAGCCAAGATGAAAAACTTTGTCAAGAGAAGTTCGAGAAAAACTTTGCCGCAAAAAGCCCGGGTATCGCGCAGGATTCGAGCGTTTTGCCGCAGGAAGAAGAAGGCGGCAGTTCCGCCTTGTGCAGGACTGCCGCTTCTTTGCAAGCAGGAAGATCATGCCGCCCCGCCCCATGGCGAGGCGGATGTGCAGCTGGTGCATCCAGCCCATGAAGGCGGCGAGCGCGGGCGACTTCACGCCGCTCTGCTGCCAGGGCACGAGCGCCTCCTGCTGCGGCGCGTAGGCGAGCGCTTCGACGCTATCTTTGCCGCGCGGGCTTTTTGCGCGCGCCATGCGATAGACGAGGATTCCGCGCTCCGGATTGGCGGCGATCGACTGCACGCTTCGCCCGGGATGCTCGCGCTCGACCCTTTCCAGTCCCCGGAGCGCCCCCGCCCAGAGCGCGGAGGCGGATGTCCCGCCGAACGAAGGCCTCTCTTCGAGCGCATTCCAACGCGCGAGGTCGCCGTTGAAGAGCAGCGGCAGTCCCGTCAGGACGAGCAGCAGGAAGAACGCGGCGCAGACGACGCTGATCTGGCGATGCAGGCGGTAGAGGAGCTTCATGTGCATGTCCCTTTCTCGTTTAGAAGGAATACGTCGCGCCGAGCGTGCACGTCCGTCCGTATGCAGCCTCGTCCGCATAGAAGCGGCGGTCGAAGAGGTTGCGGATGGCGAACTGAAGCTTTAGATGTTCATCGACCTTGTAGTTGAGGCAGAGATTCGTCAGGAAGAAGCTGTCCTCCGAGCCGTACTCGCCCGTGAGCGAATCGACGCTCTGGCGCGCGCTTACATACTGCGCATCGAGGACGCCGTTGAAGTTGCCGCGCGTATATTCGACGCCGAAACGCAGCATATGCTTGGGAATGTCCCAATTTCTTCTGGTGATGCCCTTGCTTGTCATTTCTCCGGACTCGAAGGTGTAGTTGAGATATGTCCGCCAATCGCGGTTCAGGCGGCGCTTGACCTCGAACTCCATGCCCTTTGCCATGGCGGAGTTCACGTTGTAGTAGGCTTTGACGCCGCCGATGGTTGCAAGGTCGATCTTGTCCTTCGTGTCAATGCGGAAGAGCGTGACGCTGTAGGACGTATTCTTGTCCACCTTCTGCTTTACGCCCAGCTCGTATGTCGTCGAAGTTTCGGGCGTAAGCAAGGGATTTGCCTGCACGTTCGACATCAGATTGCCGGCGCGGCGGTAGAGCTTGTAAATGGATGGGGGATTGAAGGACTTGCCGAAGCTCGCAAAGACGAGCAGATCCTTCTGTGGCTCGTAGCTTAGCGCCACCTTGGGACTCCAGGCGGAAAAACGCCGCGCGTCGTAAGACTTGCGCAGGGATCCTATGGACGAGTAGCCATCCTCGGATTCATTTTTTGCAGGACTTCCTTTCTCAATGAACTTTTACCGCGACGTTATGAAATAAAAAGCCCCTCCTCTCGTGCGTGAAAAAGGGGCTGTGCAACGGCGTTCGTTCGTGATCGCACGCAGCGTTTTGACGCTGGCAGAAGCCACGGCTTGCCGGCGCCAAGATCTCCTCCCCATCGCTCGCAGGTTCAAACGGTGATCGACGATCAGGCAGGTCTCCTGACTTCGGTTCATCGCAATGACTGCGCCTTCCCGAGTTCCCTCAGTGGCATTTTGCAGCCTGCTCCCCGTTACAGTGGCGGGAATCGTGCCGGCTTTTTACCGGCTTTCCCTATTGGGGAATCGCTGATCGGTTCAGCGATTCCTTGTCTTTCGACACCTGATCTGAAATATGAATTTTTTTATTGCTTCATAAACATTCTAGGAAAGAATACCATGCGCCAAGGGTATTGTCAATATCTGCGCGAGCGGAGCGGGAGCTTTTGCGGATCGCCTTCGGGAAGGCGGCGTTGGGATGGCATGTTTCCTTGCGCGCTGCAATAGCCGCGAATCCAGACGGCACAGGGTTTCACGGAGTTTTCGTGCGAAGCGGTAACAAATATGACAACACGCGAAAAAAATATCTGCTATAATGATTGCAATGAGAAGGACATTCATCTTTGCGATAGGAGCGATAGATATGAAAAAGGAATTGGACTTGAAGAAGACGGTGGCGGAGCTTGTCGAGGAGTTTCCGGAATTTCGGCAGGCGATGGCCGAGATCGGCTTCAAGGAGATCATGAACCCTGTGGCGCTGAACGTCATGGGGCGCGTCATGACCTTGCCTGCGGGCGTGGCGGTCAGGGGCTGAAGCTCGAAGACGTCGTGCGCGAGCTTGAAGCGCGGGGTTTTTCGGTCAAAGGGGTGGACGCGCCGGCAGAGGCTTGCGGCGGTGGCGGGGCAGAGGCGCATAACGGCTGCGGCTGCGCGCATGTGTCCCCTGCGGCGGACGCGCCTTTGGATGCTGCGTCGCAGGGAGCGTGCGGCCGCGCTCAAGGGCTTCTTGCAGCGTCTTTCGGCAGGCGAGTCCTTGGACGAGGTGCGCAAGGATTTCATCAAGGATTTCGCGAGCGTTTCGGCGGAGGAGATTTCCGCTGCCGAGCAGCAGCTGATCGAGGGCGGCACGCCGATCCACGAGGTGCAGAAGCTCTGCGACGTACATTCCGCGCTCTTTCACGGGCATATCGGCGGCACGGCGCCGACCGATGCCGCGCCGGAGGTTCAAGAGCTCGCCGAAGGTCATCCGCTGACGGTGCTGAACAGGGAAAACCAGGGGCTGACGAATCTCCTCGACCGCCTGACGGCTGCCGTCGAGTCGGGCGATGCGGCGGCGCTCGGCCGAGGTCTCGGCGAGCTGAACGGCCTCTATTCGCACTACGGCAAGAAGGAGTCGCTGCTCATGACGCTCCTCTACCGCTACGGCGTGACGGGGCCTTCGGGCGTCATGTGGGGCGTGGACGACGAGATCAAGCAGGAGCTTCGCGCCCTCACGAAGTCGCTTGCCGACGGAATCGCTGGGCAGGAGGAGCGTTTTTCTGCCTTCTTCCAGCGTATCCGCGACATGATCTACAAGGAGGAGCAGATCCTCTTCCCGTTGACGCTGCGATTCTTCTCCGCGCAGGATTGGCTCATGATCTACCGCGACATGCCGGAGTTTGGCGTCGCGTTCATCGAGGGTGCGCCGAAGTGGCCGGCAGGCGACGTCTATGTTGCCGAGGCGGAGGCGAAGGAGCGTGCGATGATCGCTTCCGGCCGGGTGCGTCTCTCGACGGGCGAGATCGGCTGCAGGGAGCTGGAAGCGCTCTTGAACCTCCTGCCCGTCGACATCACCCTACATCGACAAGGACGAGATGCTGCGTTTCTTCTCGAATCCGGGGCAGGTCTTCGCGCGGCCGCGCCTCGCGCTCGGCAGCAAGGTCTACAACTGCCACCCCGTGAACATCGTGCCGATCATCGAGCAGCTCGTCGCCGATTTCAAGGCGAAGAAGCGCGACCGCATGGAGATCTATCGCTACATCAAGGGTAAGCCCGTCGGTGTCCGTTATCTTGCCGTCTATGACGAGGACGGCGAATACACGGGCGCGGTCGAGCTGGTCGAGGATTTCTCCGAAGCGCTCAAGCAGTTCGGCGCCAAGCAGTAAAGAAGATCCCATAGGAAAAAAAGCCCCGATGGAATATCCACCGGGGCTTTTTTTCCCTATGCGTTGTCTGCCTTTCGTCCGTCCGATCCGTTGGCGGCCGCGGGTGTCCCTGCGGTTTTCCCGCGGCTGGTCGAGCCAATCCGCGACGGGGAAGAGGGTCGAGCGGAAGTCCGCCTTCTCCATCAGGCGATCGAATTCGAAGAGCGCGAGGATGCGGGCTGTGCCGCTCCTCGTATACTCGCCGTTGTAGCTGCGCGAAGCGGGCAGGTCGAGGACGAGACCGCGCTCGCGGTCGTAGCCGATGAGCTGCAGACTGACGTAGCTGTGCAGGACGAGATCGCTCTTCCAGTTGTAATAGGACGATTCATCGTAGTTCGTGACGAGGAAGCCGGCGATGTAGTCGGCGTCTGTCGCTTCCGCCGTCGCGCGTATGCGTTCCGAGAGCGACCCCTTGCCTTCGTAGATGAGCTTCATTGCCCGCTGGACTTCGTCCTCTCCGGCATAGGTCACGGCACGCAGCGTGCCGTTGAGCGGCACGTGGAAGTCGCGCGCAAGACGCGCCGTCATCTCTTCGACGACATCGGAGGGCATCGAGCGCGGCACGACGGGCTGCAGCAGCACGATATGGCGCTGGCCGGGCGGCGCGGACGAAACGGGCGATGCGCCTTTCTCCGCTGCCGCGTCTTCCGCAGCCGCACCCTTGGCAGCAGCATCTTTGATAGCTGTACCTTTGGCAGCAGCATCTTTGATAGCTGTACCTTTGGCAGCAGCATCTTTGATAGCCGCACCTTTGGCAGCGGCGGTTTCTTCTGCCGCGCCTTTCGGCGCACGTTCCATGACGGCGGGAGTCGCCGTCGCGCTTTTTGCCTTCACGCTCGCCGCCGCCCCTGCAGGCAGCGCGAGGAGCGCCGCAAGGAGCGCGGGGACGAAGAAGAGCATCAAGATCCTGAGGAGACTATGCCGCATGGCGCTTCCTCAATTCTTCGACGAGGAATGTTCTCCCTCGGAGGCCGCGACGACGACGGCGACCGCGCCGTCGCCCGTGACGTTGAGGCAGGTGCGGATCATGTCAAGGATGCGGTCGATGCCGGCGACGAGCGCGAGACCTTCGAAGGGCAGCTGCGCCGCCTGCAGAACCATCGCGAGCATGATGAGTCCCGCGCCCGGCACGCCCGCCGTGCCGATCGAGGCGAGCGTGCCCGTGAGGACGATCATCGCCATCTGCTGGAACGTGAGATCGATGCCGAAGACGTTCGCGATGAAGAGCGAGCAGACGCCCATGTAGAGCGCCGTGCCGTCCATGTTGATCGTCGCGCCCAAAGGCAGCACGAAGGACGAGATCTTGCGCGAGACGCCGAGCTTCTCCTCGCAGTTCTTCATGTTGACCGGCAGCGTGCCGGAGCTGGAGCAGGTCGTGAAGGCGAGCATCAT
The DNA here is from genome assembly GCA_916438625.1 of uncultured Selenomonas sp. Lineage (GTDB taxonomy): Bacteria > Bacillota > Negativicutes > Selenomonadales > Selenomonadaceae > Selenomonas. The sequence continues at coordinate 231,181 of CAKAFE010000001.1, forward strand.
CGCTTCGGACATGCCGCGGAAGAACTTCACGGGGCTCATCTTGCCGAAGACGGAAGCCATCGTCGAGTAGACGAGAACCGCATGGATGACACTGCCGATGAACGAGCAGACGATGACGGAGAGGAGCGGCAGCAGCACCTTCGAGCCGTTCTTGGCGACGACGGGCAAGAGGAGCGCGAAGACGCCGTAGGGCGCGAACGACATGATCATGCCGATCGCCTTGTAGCAGACCTCGGCGCAGGCATCGAAGAAGTGGATGAGCTTCTCGCCGCGTTCGCCGCCGACCTGCGTGATCGAGACGCCGACGAAGAGCGCGAAGATGATGACGGGCAGGATATCGCCCTTCGCCATCGACGCGACGGGATTCGTCGGGATCATGTTCACGAAGACCTGCATGATGGACGGCGCCTGCTTCACCTCGGGCGCCGTGCCGCTCATCTCAAGGCCTACGCCCGGATGAATGACGCCTGCCACGGCAAAGCCGATGATGATGGCGATCGCTGTCGTAAAGAGGTAGATGCCGACCGTCTTGGCGCTGATGCGCCCGAGCGTCTTCGTGTCGCCGAGGCTCGTGACGCCGACGATCAGCGACGAGAATACGACGGGCACGATCATCATCTTGATGAGGTTGATGAAGATCGTGCCGATCGGCGCGATCCACCAGTTGATGAAGCCGATGTACTCTTCTCCCACGGCGAGTCCGACGACGACTGCGAGGATGAGAGCGATGAAGATGCGAACAGAAAGATTCAAGGTTTCCACACCCTTTCCTGAGATTCCGCGCACCCATATCCTGCTGCGGACATGGTGCGCAGTATGGAATGAACATCCGCCAAGCGACTCGTGCCCAGGGCGCGGCCTCTTGGCTTATCTTGAAAAATGGCTTGCGAGCGATTCCTGCAAGAAGCATGGCTTCTCGCGCAATCGTGGAGCAGCGCATCCGTTTCATTATAGCAAATTCCCCCGCGCACGTCTAACTTGACTGGAAAAAACAGGAGAATCCATCTCCGGGGATGATCGCCACGGTCTTTCGAGCGCGGGAGCGGCAGCCCTTCGCCCTGGGAGCGGCCGCGAAGGGAGAAGCTCCAGCGGTGCGCGGCCAAGACTTCGCTTCGGCGCGCACTCAGGAGATGCTGATCCTCGTGACGCCTTCGATGCGCCCGATGGCTTCGGCGAGCGCGACGCCCTTGATCTTCTCATGGTTGAAAAGCTCGAACTCAAGGACGAGGGGGGATTCGCCGTCCGGCGAGCGCATGGTCTTGACGGTGTGCACGGTGAGGCGCATGTCCTCCAGGCACTCGTTGATATGCACGATCTGGCCGGGCAGGTCGCGCGTGAATACCGTCAGAAGGATGTGGTTGTCGTGCAGCACCCACTCGTCGATGCGCGACAGCGCGCCGAGCGTCACGAACACGAGTCCCGTCGTGAGCAGCGCCGCCGTATAGTAGCCGCCGCCCGTGGCGAGTCCGACGCCTGCGACGACCCAGAGGCAGGCGGCCGTCGTCAGCCCCGTGACCGACAGCCCCTCCTTCATGATCGCGCCCGCGCCCAAGAAGCCGATGCCCGAGACGACCTGCGCCGCAAGCCGCGCGGGATCGGCGTTCGTTCTGCCCTCGACGCCCTGATAGATCGCCGTCGAGATGAGCATGACGAGACACGAGCCGAGACATACGAGCATGTTCGTTCGCAGCCCTGCCGACTTGCGGCGCGACTGCCGCTCGTAGCCGATGATGCCGCCGAGGATGCACGAAAGCGTCAGTCGCAGGAGCATTTCCCATTCGGATACCATAGTGCCTCCTTTCTCGTACCTGTTTTTCCGACTTATCCCCAGATTTGTCCACCTTGTGCATAAATCCTGTGGAAAAGTCCCCGAGTTTCCAAGAAAAATCAAAGGTGCGCTGCTCTGTGCAGAACTTATCCACAGCCTTGTGGACAGTGTGGATAGTTCAGGGCGACACAGAGGAAGGGCATGAAGCCGAAAGATCGGCGCCGCTCCTCAGATGATACCGATGAAATGCTGCACGATGAGCGAGACGACGGCGACGGCGATCCAGCAGCAAAGCCCGAGCGTGATGGGGCGCACGCCGTTCTTGAGGAGCGCGGCGAAATCGGTGTTCAGCCCGATCGCGCTCATCGCGAGCACGATGGCGAACTTGCCCGCTTCGCCGAGGAAGTGCGCGAGCGCTTCGGGCAGGATGCCCGTCGTGTTGACGATGGAAGCGACGACGAACCACAGGATGAACATGGGGAAGATGCGCTTGAGGCTGAATCCCTTGCCCTCCGCCTTGGAATCGCGTGCCGCGAAGAGCGCGAAGGCGAGGCACACGGGCACGATGCACAAAGCGCGGGTGAGCTTGACGATCGTCGCGTAGCTTCCTGCCTCGTGGCTGTAGGAATAGCCGGCGGCGACGACGGACGAGGTGTCGTTGATCGCCGTGCCCGCCCACATGCCGAAGCCGAGGTCGCTCATGCCCATGAAGTGCCCGAGGAAGGGGAAGATGAAGACGGCGATCACGTTGAAGAGGAAGATCGTCGAGATGGAAAAGACGATGTCCTTGTCCTTCGCGCCGATGACGGGCGCGACCGCTGCAATGGCGGAGCCGCCGCAGATCGCCGTGCCCGCGCCGATGAGCGTCCGCGCATCGCCCTCGACGCCCAAAAGCCTGCCCGCGCCCCAAGCGACGAGGAAAGCCGTCGCGAGCGTCGAGGCCATGACGGCAAGCGACTGCGAGCCGACCGACAGAACATGGTAGAGGTTCATCTCGAAGCCCAAGAGGATGATGGCGTACTGGAGGATCTTCTTGCCCGTGAAGCTGATGCCCGCCTCGAAACTCTTCGGTCGGGCAAGCCGTGCGAAGCACATGCCGAGGATGATGCCAAAGACAGGCCCGCCGACGATCGGGAAGAACTTCCCGAGGATGTAGGCGGGAACAGCGAAGAGCAAGGCATACGCGATGCCCCGCAGATACTCACGTTTCATGATGAAAAAACATCTCCTTTAGAAAATCGCCGCATGATTCGGAAAACAAAACCTCCCTTCAGTTTACCATAAAACCCCAAGAGGTCAAGCCGAAGGCGCAGACCGATTGGCTGGTTTTAGGTAAGGGCGGCGCACAATGTCCACGAAGTGGACGTTTGTGCGTGTAGTTTACCATGAGAACCTTTGTGCTAAGGCTGGAAAAAGCGCAAAAATCCCCCATTGCTCTGTTTGACTGAAATTTTATGTGGATGCCGCCGAGAATGTGGCTGTTTCAGGCTGCCAACCCAGTTTTTTCAGCTTCGTTAGATAACTGTTGATCTTTCTCTCCTTGTTGAATTTGTTGTAATAGTCGGCTCCCAGATCGATGAAGGGCTCTCCCAGCTTCAATATGTGGTAAATGGCTATCAGCATGGTATGCGCTACAGCTACTGTGGCACGTTTTGCTCCCCGTCGTACGACGAGCCTGTCATATTGTGCGGACAAGAAGGAGTCCTTCTTCTTGATGGCTGCCTTGGCGCATTGTATCAGCGTAGTCTTCAGTGTGGCGTTCCCTTTGGTAGTCCTGCCGCTTTGCCGCTTTCCGGCACTTTCGTTGTTCCCTGGAGACAGACCCGCCCAGCTGGACAGATGTTTCTCCGTTGCAAAGCGACTCATATCCAAACCTGTTTCCGCCAAAATGGTTTCCGCGCTCTGCCTCCCTATGCCCGGTATCTCGTCCAGCTTTTTCTATCGCGTCTTCATAGCCGCTGCTGTACTGCTTGACGAGCTTATCCATCTGACCGATGCGCTTCGTCATGTCGTCGATATGATCTACGACTTGCAGGGATCAGTTGTTTCTGCAAAGGCGTGAGAAAGCCGTCCAGCGCTTGCATGACATCTTCCACCTTGTGCCTCAATGCTCCGTGAAGGCTTTCTTCCACTTCATCCTTCTGCAGCGGCGCATCGCTTCTTGAGCAGCTTCTGCAAGAGGCTGCGCGAGCTTTGCCGTTGATGTTGGAAACTACGCTGGACAGCTTGATATTTCCTCCTTCCAGCATCTTCTGCAGACGGTTGAGTTCACGTGCACGCTCGGCAATCAAGCTCTTTCTGTACCTGGAAACTTCCCGCAACTCGCGTTGCTCCCGTTTCGGAATATAGCTCGCGCTCAACAGCCCGTGCTGCAGCAAGTCCGCGATCCATTCGGCATCCTTCACATCGGTCTTCCTTCCAGGAACATTCTTCATGTTCCCGGCGTTGACGATCATGACGCCTAGATGAGAGGTCTCGAAAAAGATTGTAGACGGGTTTCAGTAGGAACCCGTGCTTTCCATGGCGGCCATCTGGCACTTTTTCATCCCAAAAGCCATTTGGCGAGTGCGCGGATTTCTTTGCTTGTCGTGCCAAATGTTCGTATTTCCTGCTTCTTGCCACATCTGAGGCAGGCGACGATCGAGCGTTTGTGCACATCAATCCCACAACAGCGTTCGTACGTGACATCCATGAGGATTCCCTCCCTTTGTACGACGTGGCCTCCTCGATGATGGCTCATTTTTACCATACGTCCTTTTGAGCGTAGCTCTGAACAAAAGCGTGGTGCGAAAAAAAGGAGACCAGATCAGTTTACACAGCGAGATCGAATCTCAAAAAAATTATTCGACCTTCAACGTCTGCTCTTATTATACCATAGATGGCGGTTCTCGTTCATTGTGGTGCCGTAAGGCGTGGGCGTTTACCATAAAACCCCAAGAGGTCAAGCCGAAGGCGCAGACCGATTGGCTGGTTTTAGGCAAGGGCGGCGCACTTTCGTCCACGAAGTGGACGATGCCATCGCGGGAAGCGGCGAGAAAAGGAGCGTCTGCCGCTTCGCGTCACGGCAGACGCTCTTTCCGTGTAGTTCACCCTCGCCCCTTCTTTGCGCTTGACCTTTTGGATCTCCTCTTCGAGCTCCTGCACGAAGCCGTTGTCCGTGGCTATGCCATCGACGTATGGCAGGAACGCGCGGATCGTATCATCGATATCGCCGACTTCGCCCTTCGTGGATCGGCTATCCGCTCACCTTTCATAGCGGCGAAAGCGCGCGGCTTCTTCTTCGGGCAGGCGGACGGTGACGAGCGTTCCATGCTCGTCGTAGTCCGTCTGCACGATCTTCCCCGTTTCGTGCAGGGCGCGTGACGACGGCGTTCTCCGTGAAGGGATGTGAAGATGCAGCTCGACTTCGCCCGAGCGGAAGAAGGCGGCGAGCTTTTTCCTGCAAGCCGGCAAGTCCCGCGCCTGTCGCGGCGGCGATCGCGCAGCCTTCGCGGCCGCGCAGGAGACGATGGATGGCGGGCGGCAGAGGCGCTTCTTCCCGTGACGGGATCTCGCCTCCGGAAAAACCGCCCGCCGCATCGCCTCCTGCTGCTTCGTGTCTCGCATCGTCTGGCGTATCGACATGCGCCGCTGCATCGGCTTCGCCCGTGCCTTCCGTCAGGCGATCGAGCTTGTTCAGCACATAGAGCATGGGCTTTTCGGCGACGCCGATCTCCTTGAGGACTTCGGTGACGGCCTCGATCTGGAACTCGGCGGCTTCGTTCGACGCATCGACGACGTGCAGCAGGAGGTCGGCTTCGGCGACTTCTTCGAGCGTCGCGTGGAACGCCTGCACGAGCGTATGCGGCAGTTTCTGGATGAAGCCCACGGTGTCCGTCACGAGGATTTCGCGCCCGTCCGTGAGCTTCAGCGCGCGCGTCGTCGGGTCGAGGGTGGCGAAGAGCTTGTTTTCGGCGAAGACGTCGGCGCCCGCCAGCGCGTTCAGCAGCGTCGATTTGCCGGCGTTCGTATAGCCGACGAGGGCGGCGACGGGGATGCGTGCGGCGCGGCGGCGTGCGCGGTGCAGGCTGCGCTCTTTGCGCAGGCGCTCGATCTCGCCTTCGATGTCGTGGATGCGGCGGCGGATGCGCCGGCGGTCGACTTCGAGCTTCGTCTCGCCCGGCCCCCTCGTGCCGATGCCGCCGCCGAGGCGCGAGAGCACGAGGCCTTGGCCGAGGATGCGCGGCAGGCTGTACTTCATCTGCGCGAGCTCGACTTGCAGTTTGCCCGCCGCCGTGCGCGCGCGCTGCGCGAAGATGTCGAGGATCAGCGCCGTGCGGTCGAGGATCTTCACGCCGAGCGCCAGTTCCAGATTCCTCTGCTGCGATGGCGTGAGTTCATCGTCGAAGATGACGAGCGTCGCGCGCTCGTTCTGGATGAACATCGCCATCTCTTCGATCTTGCCGCGTCCCAGGAAGAGCGATGTGTCGGGCTTCGCCTTCTTCTGGATGAACGTGCCGACGACGGTCGCGCCCGCCGTGCGTGCAAGCTCGGCAAGCTCGGCGAGGGAGTCTTCCGTCGTCCAGGCCGTGCCGACCGAGGCGGCGTCAAGCCCCGCGAGCACGGCGCGCTCCTCCTCGTCGTCGGTCGCCTGCGTGCGCTCCTTCGAGAGACGCTTGTTGATGCTCTGGATGAGCGGCGTCAGGCGGATGCGGTTCAGATGGTCGGCGCGAACGGGGTCGAAAAGCTGCACGTCGAGGACGCCGTCCTCGGTCGTCTCGCCCGTGAAAAAGCCGAGACAGCCGACGATCTCGCCGGAGCGTCGCCCGATGGCGGCCATGGCATCGAAGCGCAGGCGGCGGAGCGACGAGATGTCGGGGTCGCTTAGTTCCGTGTCGCCGCTCGGGTGCGTATGGATGCAGCGCACGCCCGAGAGACGCACTTCCGAACGCGCCTCGACGGGGGCAGGTCGACCGTCCAGCTGCTGCCGACGGAGACCTCGATGACGCGCCCTTGCGGTCGACGTAGGCGGCCACCTCGCGGCCGATCGCCTCTGTGACGGCGACGAGCCTCTCATTGAGCTCCTTCGTCGAAAGCTGCCCGACAGGCACGCTGAGATCGTAGAGACTCTCCAGCTCCTGCTTGATATGCGGCTTGAGATTCTGGATCTCGCCTTGGATCTTTCTGTCTTTCATGACGGCCTCCTTCGTGCCCGCGATCGGCGTCCTTCCCTGCGTCCCTTGTGTTTTTGCCGAAAATATTCTTTCACATAGTCGCTTTCGATGCAATAACGCACAGCGTCGCCCACGGCGGCTTCCAGCGTTCTGCCCTCCTTGCACCTCTCGCATATATTATACTATACGCCGACGAGACAAGGAAGGCGGCCGCGCCTTTTTGAAAAGCAGGAACGCTCCCCAAGGCTCTTCCTTGGGGAGCGTTCCTTTCGCCGTCCGTGCGGCGGACGTCATTTTTGCGTGTCGTCCTGCTCTACATGCTCTTTCCAGCTGCCGCGCTCGGAATCCGAAGATTCCACGGCTTCCGCCACATAGGCGCCGACCGCCTCGAAGTTCCGGCGGACGCCCGAGCCTGTATTGCGGTAGGTCACGGCGTTCTTCTTGTTGACGCCGATGCTGTCCGCCTCTTTCGCCGCATCGATGTTCGCGCCGAGGTAGATGAAATCCCAGCCTGCTTTTTCCTGCTTGTCGGAGATCATCTTCTTGACCTTCTCCTTCGTGAACTCCTCGCTGGCGTTCTCCAAGCCGTCCGTGATGATGACGAAGACGACCTTCGTGCCCTTATCCTGGACGCCCTCCGTGCGCGACACCTTGAGGATCGTCGATCCTACGGCGTCGAGGAGCGCCGTCGTGCCGCCGACCTCGTACTCCTTGTCCGTCAGCGGCTTGATGCGCCGGATGTCTTCCCGGTCGTAAATGGTATCAAGCACGTCGCTGAAGAGTACCGTCGTGACATTGACCTTCGCATCGAGCTTCTTCTCCTTCTCGATCATGGCGTTGAAGCCGCCGATCGTGTCCGATTCAAGCCCTGCCATCGAGCCGCTCTTGTCGAGCACCATCACGAGCTCCACGCGCGCGGGCTTCTCTTTTGCCTTCTTTGCCGCCGCTTCGGCAGACGAGGCCGTGCCCAGAAAAACACAGAGTGCAAGCGTGAGGAATGCGCCCATCCATTTCTTCCACATCATAAGACCCTCCTTTGGTAAGATGGATTTCCTTGCTTCATTATACTCGATATTCCTTTGAGAGCGTACTGTCATATATGACAGGCAGGTGAAATTTTGGGCAGAAAACCGATGCGGGCTTGGCATCAGAGCGCCTGAACAGATCTGCGCGTGCCTACGCCTCCGCGCGCTTCTTCTTCGCCAGCAGGAAGATGACGGCGCCGAGTGCGCCCGAAAGAAGCGAGGCGGCGATGATGCCGAGCTTTGCCGTTGCCAGAAGCGCGGGGTCGGGGAAGGCCGGGGAGGCGATGAAGAGCGACATGGTGAAGCCGATGCCGGCGAGACAGCCTGCGCCGAGGAAGTGTCCCTTGCCCAGGGCGGCGGGAAGAGGGAGGCGCAGAAAACGGCTCAGCAAAAAGACAGCGCCGCATACGCCGAGCGGCTTGCCGACGGAGAGGCCGAGAACGATGCCGAGCGCGATGGGATCGAGGAGCGCCGAGAAGTCCTCGGGCAGGCGCACGCCTGCATTGGCGAGCGCGAAAATCGGCATGATGACGTATGCCGACCATGGTTCAAGCGCGTGCTCGACCTTGTAGAGCATGGAGTTTTCCGGATGACGGCGGTCGACGGGAATGGTGAAGGCGAGCACGACCCCCGCGATCGTCGGATGCAGTCCTGCGTTGAGGAAGAAGAGCCATGCGATGAGTCCGAAGATGAGATACGGCACGATGCTCTTCACGCCCCTGCGGCCGACGAGAAATGCACAGCCAAGAGCGGCAAGCCCGCCGAAGAGCGCCGCCGCCGAGAAATCCGTCGTATAGAAGAGCGCGATGACGATGATGGCGCCGAGATCGTCGACGATGGCGAGAGCCGTGAGGAAGATGACGATGGCGATGGGCGCGCCCTGCGCCGCGATGGCGAGGATGCCGAGAGAGAAGGCGATGTCCGTCGCCATCGGTATGCCCCAGCCCGCCATCGCCTCGGGCGGCCCTCCGGCGTTGACGGCGGCGTAAAGGAGCGCGGGCACGATCATACCGCCCAGGGCGGCGCAGATGGGAAGCATCGTCGCCGACAGCGACTGCAGCTCGCCGAAGAAGAATTCGCGCTTGATTTCCAGACCGATGACGAAGAAGAAGATCGCCATGAGGTCCGTCGTTGACCCAGTGCAGCACGCTGAGGTCGAGATGGTATTCGGCGGGGCCTGCGATCGGCTTCATGGCGAGCGCCGTCTCGTAGCTCTCTGCCCAGGCGCTGTTGGCGAGCGCCATGGCGAGCGCGGCAAAGAAGAGAAGCAGGATGCCGCTCGATGCTTCATGGCGGAAGAACGATTGGATCGGCTCAAGTGCAAAAGCAAGTTTTTGTCTCATGAAAGGCGCTCCTTTTCCAAAGATGGCAATATGCTGATGAAATTATACCGTATTCACTGCGTTTGTACAAGAAACGGGCGCACAAAGAACATTCCCCGCGGCAGGCGATCTGCTGCGGGGGATTCTGATGTCGTGGGATCTGTGTCAGTCGAGCTCAGCCTCTTTCTTGAGAATGACGCCGTCGGTGGCGCGCAGGTCGTATTCGTAGTCTTCTTTTCCGCGCTTGAGCTCGATCGAGTAGACGAGCTCGCTTCTCTTCGTGTGCAGCTCAAGTTCGTAGCGGTCGAGGTCGTCCAGGGAGAGGCCGGCGTCCTTGAGCGCGAGGGCTATCGCCCGGTCATCGCCGATGACCGTGTAGTCGCTGATGACGAGTTTCGTGCGCGTGTGCTTCCATGTCTTTTCCCGCACATCGATGATCTCGCCCGTCTTGGCGTCGAAGTCGATGTCCTTGCCGCCCGCGTTCGTCTCCAGCTCCACGCGGTAGGTCGGCATGTAGCCGCGCCCGTCGAACTTGATTTCGTAGTTTGTCAGCTCGCGCTCCTTGAGTCCCGATTCGGCGAGCGCCTTCTCCTTGATCGCGTCGTAGCTCACGAAATCGGCGGCCGCCGCTTCAGCTACGGAAAAAAGCGGGGACGTTTCTGTCGGCTCGGCAAGCGGTGCGCTGGCTGCAGAATCCTGCTGCCTGGAGGCATGGAGCGATGTCTGCCCCTCGAAGATTCCCACGCCGAGCGCACCGAGTGCGCCGATCGCCAAAATGCCCGCCACGGGGGCTGCAATCCACCATTTGTTCATCGTTATCGTCTCCTCTCTTGGCTTCTTTTTGGAATGTGGTTTCGTTTCCAGTATACCTCAGACAGGCAAGAGGACGGTAAGAGCGGAATGAGCAGAAGATGAAGTTTTCACGCTCATCCGTGGTTCGCCGCCTCGTAGATTTTCAGGGCGAAGGCGCGGTCGATGGGGTGGAAGGCGCCGACGCTCCTCGTGCCGCCCGCCGTCACGTTGTCGGCGAGCGCCTCCAAGGCTCTGTGATCGAGGACGCCCGTGGGCAGGTCGCCGAGCGAGGTCGGCAGCTTCAGCGAGCGGAAGAACTCTTCCGTCTTGCGGATGCCTGCGCGCGCCCGCTCTTCGGGCGAGCCTGCGTCTACGCCCCAGACTTTTTCAGCGTAGCGGGCGAACCGCTCGGGGCGGTCTTCGTAGACGGCGCGCGCCCACGCGCCCCAGAGCGCCGTCAGGGATTCTCCGTGGTTCGTGTCGTAGTGCGCGGAGAGTGCGTGGCCGAGCTTGTGCACGGAGAAGTCCTTCTCTCTGCCGAGTCCCGTGAGGCCGCAGTGCGAGACGGTGCCGCACCACATGATCTCGCTCATCGCGTCGTAGTCCTTGTGGTGCGCGAGGACGATGGGCGCATGTTTCACGACGTTCTTCAACAGCGCTTCGGCGAGGAGGTCGGTGAACTCGTTGCCTTCTGTGTGCGTCATGTAGCGTTCCAGCGTGTGCATGATGATGTCGGCGATGCCCGCCGCGAGCTGCGGCGAGGAGAGGGAGAAGGCCAGCTCGGGGTTCAGCACGGCGAAGGCCGGACGGTTGAAGGGCGAGGGAAGCCCCATCTTCTCGCCGGCTTCCTCGCTGGTCAGGACGGCGGAATCGCTCGTCTCGCTGCCCGCTGCGGGCAGCGTCAGGACGACGCCGACGGGCAGGCTCTTCGTCAGCTGCGCCTTGCCCGTCCAGAAATCCCAGACGTCGGTCTCCGGATTCGCCGTGCCGTGCGCGAGAGCCTTCGCCGTGTCGATGACGCTGCCGCCGCCGACGGCGAGGATGAAGTCCGACCCGAAGTCAAGCGCTTCGCGCACCGCCTCGCGCACGAAGGCGAGGCGCGGATTCGGGCGCACGCCGCCCTTGACGGAGAAGGCCAGCCCCTCCGCTGTCATGATGCACTCGATGCGTGCGAGCAGTCCGCTTCGGATGACGCTGCCGCCGCCGTAGACGATGAAGACGCGGCGTGCGCCGTACTTTCGAAGAAGCTCGGCTGTGCGCTCCTCGGCGCCGCGCCCGAATACGATCTCCGTCGGACAATGAAAAGAAAACTCCTGCATATTCCGTACCTCCCCATCTTCAAAGCTGCAAAAATCCCTGCATGGTGCAGGTCATCGACAAAAATGCACGCCCTTGCTCTCGCCGGCGCAATCCGCGCTGCCTCAAATCCAGCTCGGATCTCGACGCGGAGGAGAGGAAGGCGGCGTGAGGAATTCCGGGCGGTCGCTTCTCTCATCGCCCCGGTCGTCCCAGTCGTCCCAGTCGTCCCGGTCGTCCCGGTCGTCCCCGCCGTCCGCGTCGCCCCAGTTGTCCCAGTTGTCCCAGCCATCCCAGCCGTCCGTGTCGCCCCAGTCGTCCCAAGGCATTCGGTCATTGAGCGAGCCGGGAGCGCTCGGCTCGTCCCGGTCGCCAGGGCTCATGCCGATGCCGCCGGATTCGGCGGCCTTCTTTTGGCACGCCATGACTTATCCTGCCAGCCGCTCTTCAAGCGGCGCAGGAACGGCTCGGCATCGTTCGCCCTCGTTGCGGCGTTATACTCTGCAATGCCGTTCGCGTCATAGATGTCTCTCTTGCCGCGCAGATACATCATGCAGATGAGCTGCGCCTTCTTCAGGTCCGTCTCGCTCGGCGGCAGATAGCAGAAGGCGATGTCGCGCTGGGCGCCGTGTTCGCCGAAACGCGCCACGTTGTAGATTCGTGCGATATCGAGGAAGAGTTCCGCCGCATCCGCCAGCTGCTTCTCATCCGCCAGGAAAACGGTGTCGAGGCCGCCGCCATAGGAGAGATGCGCTTCCTTCTCCTCGGGCGTGGCAAAGCGCAGGCCGCGCTTTTTTTCGCGCATTTCTGCACCTCGTCGTTGAGACGGTCGAGGCAGCGCGCGGGATAGTCGGTGTAGTAGGAGCGCCCGCCCGGGAGGATGATGAAGGGGATCGACGCATTGATGGGCGCGACCTTCGCATGTGCGGTGAACGTGAAGTCGCGCTCCTTGTCGCGGAAGGCGTAGTCGACACGCTTCCAGGGCTTGTCCCGCGTCACCGTCTCGCCCAGATATTCAAGTTCGATGGGAAAGCCGTATTCCTTTTCGATTTTTTTCGCGCACCTCATACGCCGTGTACGGCTCGCTGTCTTCGTCGCAGCCGCCTGTGAAGAAATAATATATCCCGTAAACGCCCAAGACTGTGAAGAGTACAGCCGCGGCAAGGCCGATCGCGATCGCCAGCCGCGCATCCTTCGGAACATTCATGCGTCTCCCCCCTTGGTCATCCTGTCGCTCTTCTCATTATACGTTTTCTTATGGTGCAGCGTCAATATGCAGCCGGCCTGCTGCGCGAGCGGCGATGAATCCCGGGGCAGGCCACGGGTGCAGAAAAGCCCCGCAAGCGGATGCTTGGGGGGCTTTCCGGCGCTTTCGTCGGCGGATCGCAAAGGTTCTCGAAGGACGGCAAAAACGACGCCGTCTCAGAAGGTCATGCGCACGCCGCCGCGCCAGATTCTGCCATCGTAGGCGAGGGCGGTGCTCTCCTTGTCGAAGATGTTGTCGATGCCGAGGTAGGCGCTGAAGTGGTCGTTGATCTTCTTGCTCACGACGAAGTTTAAGATGCTCAGGGAAACGTCCTTATAGGTCGTTCTCCTGCCAACGATTTCTTCATGCCGATAGCCCGCAGTCCAATCGTTCCACAGCGTCGCGTTCCAGCCGTTCTTCCGATCGTCGTAGCTGAGCTGCAGGCTCGCCTTGTGATACGGACGATCTTTGAGGCGCAGACCCGTCCTGTCGTCCCGCGCATCGAGATAGGTATAGAGGCCGCGCAGGGAGAAGCCGCCTCCGAGCGCCTGCCGCGCTTCCAGCTCGATGCCCTGCAGCGTGGCGCTGTCGAGGAAGAGCGTGCATAGAAAAGGCCGCGCACGTCGGATTCGACGCGACGCAGCCTTTGACCGCAGCTGAATTGCAGCTATGCTGACCCAGTCCCATATACATCTTTCAGCAGCTCCTTGTAGGAAGGCCGCTCCGCCACAGGGATGCCGATCAGGTCGAGCGCCTGCTCGACCGGGATCTGCGATTGCGTGACCAGGCGGCGAAGGATCGCCACACGTTCGTCCTGCTGTCCTTTGCGCTGTCCTTCAAGCTGTCCCTCGCGGAGACCTTCATGATGTCCCCGCTGAAGTCCTTCGCGGAGACCTTCATGATGTCCCCGCTGAAGTCCTTCGCGGAGACCTTCATGATGTCCCCGTCGAAGTCCCTCACGAAGACCCTCGCGATGCCCCTCCTTGCGCTCTTCCATCATTTTTCATCTCGAATGTCATGTAGTTCACCCTCTCTCCTTCCTTGCGCTTGACCTTTTGGATCTCTCTTCGATCTCCTGCACGAAGCCGTTGTCCGTGACTATGCCGTCGACGTATTGCAGGAACGCGCGGATCGTATCATCGATATCGCCGACTTCGCCCTTCGCGTTGAGGAAGATCTTCGTCGCGCCATCCGACAGGCGAAGATCCCTGTTCTCCAGACAGAGGTTCTCGAACGTGTATCGGCAGCGTCCCTCGCCGAAGGGGTCGAAGGGGCAGATGAAGATGATGATCGTCTTGTTCAGCTCGTCATAGTCCGCTCCCCGCCGCGAGCAGGTCGGCGTCCATCATGGACTGGTAGTAGCGCGTCCTCTTGAAAAGCGCATCGCCTTCGAGGCGGCGGATCTGCATCTCGATGTTGTAGACGGTGTCCTTCTCGTCCCGGACGTAGACGTCCAGCCGCACGCCCTTGCTCCGGTAGGGCGCCGCTATGGATCGTTCCGTTTCCAGATAGCGGAGCTTCCGGATCTTTATGCCAAGCGTGCTTTCGAGCAATCTCTTGCAGATGCGCTGGCTGTTCATGATGAGCTTGAACATGTAGTCGTCGCGAATCGTCAGCTCTTCCCAAGGCTTGATCCTGTATCCGTCCATGGTATCACCTCTTTCCTCCATTGTACGGACTTTTGCGGAACAAAGCAAGAAGAATCCGAAAACTTTCCTCGCTTCGCGGATTTATGGCTGCTCGCCGTCCAACGAAAAATCCAGCGGGAACGCGCTCGGCAGCGTTCCTGCTGGATTTTCTCGTCTTGTCTCTGCCGCAAAGATCTCTCGCGGCGGCTGGCTTCTCTCTATCAACCTTGCTCTTGCGCCGCATGGAGCAGCTCCTTGTAGGAAGGCCGCTCCGCCACAGGGATGCCGATCAGGTCGAGCGCCTGCTCGACCGGGATCTGCGATTGCGTGACCAGGCGGCGAAGGATCGCCACACGTTCGTCCTGCCGTCCTTTGCGCTGTCCTTCAATCTGCCCTTTGCGCTGTCCCTCGCGGAGACCCTCATGATGTCCCCGTTGAAGTCCCTCGCGGAGACCTTCATGATGTCCCCGTCGAAGTCCCTCACGGAGTCCCTCGCGATGCCCTTCTTTGCGCTCTTCCATCATCTTCATCTCGAATGTCATGTAGTTCACCCGCTCTCCTTCCTTGCGCTTGACCTTTTGGATCTCCTCTTCGATCTCCTGCACGAAGCCGTTGTCCGTGACTATGCCGTCGACGTATTGCAGGAACGCGCGGATCGTATCATCGATATCGCCGACTTCGCCCTTCGCGTTGAGGAAGATCTTCGTCGCGCCATCCGACAGGCGAAGATCCCTGTTCTCCGGGCAGAGGTTCTCGAACGTGTATCGGCAGCGTCCCTCGCCGAAGGGGTCGAAGGGGCAGATGAAGATGATGATCGTCTTGTTCAGCTCGTCATAGTCCGCTCCCGCCGCGAGCAGGTCGGCGTCCATCATGGACTGGTAGTAGCGCGTCCTCTTGAAAAGCGCATCGCCTTCGAGGCGGCGGATCTGCATCTCGATGTTGTAGACGGTGTCCTTCTCGTCCCGGACGTAGACGTCCAGCCGCACGCCCTTGCTTCGGTAGGGCGCCGCTATGGATCGTTCCGTTTCCAGATAGCGGAGCTTCCGGATCTTTATGCCAAGCGTGCTTTCGAGCAATCTCTTGCAGATGCGCTGGCTGTTCATGATAAGCTTGAACATGTAGTCGTCGCGGATCGTCAGCTCTTCCCAAGGCTTGATCCTGTATCCGTCCATGGTATCACCTCTTTCCTCCATTGTACGGACTTTTGCGGAACAAAGCAAGAAGAATCCGAAAACTTTCCCCGCTTCGCGGATTTATGGCTGCCCCCGCCCAACGAAAAATCCAGCAGGAACGCGCTCGGCGGCGTTCCTGCTGGATTTTCTCGTCTTGTCTCTGCCGCAAAGATCTCTCGCGGCGGCTGGCTTCTTCTCTATCACCCTTGCTCTTGCGCCGCATGGAGCAGCTCCTTGTAGGAAGGTCGCTCCGCCACAGGGATGCCGATCAGGTCGAGCGCCTGCTCGACCGGGATCTGCGATTGCGTGACTAGGCGGCGAAGGATCGCCACACGTTCATCCTGCTGTCCTTTGCGCTGTCCTTCAATCTGCCCTTTGCGCTGTCCCTCGCGGAGACCCTCATGATGTCCCCGTCGAAGTCCCTCACGGAGTCCCTCGCGATGCCCCTCGCGACGTCCTTCCTTGCGCTCTTCCATCATCTTCATCTCGAATGTCATGTAGTTCACCCGCTCTCCTTCCTTGCGCTTGACCTTTTGAATCTCCTCTTCGATCTCCTGCACGAAGCCGTTGTCCGTGACTATGCCGTCGACGTATTGCAGGAA
The DNA here is from genome assembly GCA_916438625.1 of uncultured Selenomonas sp. Taxonomy (GTDB): domain Bacteria; phylum Bacillota; class Negativicutes; order Selenomonadales; family Selenomonadaceae; genus Selenomonas. The sequence goes on from CAKAFE010000001.1 coordinate 247,185, forward strand.
CGCGCGGATCGTATCATCGATATCGCCGACTTCGCCCTTCGCGTTGAGGAAGATCTTCGTCGCACCATCCGACAGGCGAAGATCCCTGTTCTCCAGACAGAGGTTCTCGAACGTGTATCGGCAGCGTCCTTCGCCGAAGGGGTCGAAGGGGCAGATGAAGATGATGATCGTCTTGTTCAGCTCGTCATAGTCCGCTCCCGCCGCGAGCAGGTCGGCGTCCATCATGGACTGGTAGTAGCGCGTCCTCTTGAAAAGCGCATCGCCTTCGAGGCGGCGGATCTGCATCTCGATGTTGTAGACGGTGTCCTTCTCGTCCCGGACGTAGACGTCCAGCCGCACGCCCTTGCTCCGGTAGGGCGCCGCTATGGATCGTTCCGTTTCCAGATAGCGGAGCTTCCGGATCTTTATGCCAAGCGTGCTTTCGAGCAATCTCTTGCAGATGCGCTGGCTGTTCATGATGAGCTTGAACATGTAGTCGTCGCGAATCGTCAGCTCTTCCCAAGGCTTGATCCTGTATCCGTCCATGGTATCACCTCTTTCCTCCATTGTACGGACTTTTGCGGAACAAAGCAAGAAGAATCCGAAAACTTTCCCCGCTTCGCGGATTTATGACGAATATCTTGCCAGAAGGCTTGCCGCCGTCGGGCAGCAAAAAACGCACGAGGGGCGGTTCATCGCTCCTCGTGCGTTTTTTTCTTGCTGATTCAGAAGATGTCTTTCGCGCAGATGATCGTCTGGTCGCGGTTCGGTCGACGGAGACGATGCCGATGGCGATGCCTGTGACGGCGGAGAGGCGTTCGAGGTATTTCTTCGCTTTTTCGGGCAGCTTGCTGTAGTCGCGGCAGCCGGAGATGTCTTCCTTCCAGCCTTCGAATGTCTCGTAGACTGGCTCGACCTTGGCGAGCACGTTGAGGCTTGCGGGAATCTCGTTCAGCAGTTTGCCGTCGAGCTTGTAGCCTGTGCACATCTTGATCTCGTCGAAGCCGTCGAGGATGTCGAGGCGCGTGATGGCCATGTAGTCGAGTCCCGAGAGCTGTCCCGCATAGCGAACGACGCAGGCGTCGAGCCAACCCGTGCGGCGCGGCCTGCCCGTGACGGTGCCGAATTCGTGGCCGGCTTCGCGGATCTTGTCGCCGATGGCGTTGAGCTGCTCGGTCGGGAACGGGCCTTCGCCGACGCGCGTGCAGTAGGCCTTGACGACGCCGACGATCTTGTCGAGGCGCTTCGGCGCGATGCCTGCACCGACGCCGATGCCGCCCGATACGGGGTGGGAGGCCGTGACATAAGGATATGTGCCGTAGTCGATGTCGAGCATGGTCGCCTGTGCGCCTTCGAAGAGCACGTTCTTGCCCGCGTCGAGCTCTTCGTTCAGCAGGGCGATGGTGTCGCAGACATGGGGCTTCAGAAGGGATGCATAGATTTCGTACTCTTCGAGGATATGCTCATAGGAGAGCGGCGCATGACCATAGATCTGTTCCAGTTCCTTGTTCTTGATGGCGAGATTTTTCCTTCAGGCGCTTTTTGAACTCTTCCGGCTCGATGAGGTCGCACATGCGGATGCCGATGCGGTTCATCTTGTCCATGGTGCAAGGTCGATGCCGCGTTTCGTCGTGCCGATCTTGCCCTCGCCGCGCGCTTCTTCGGAGAGGCCGTCCATGATGCGGTGATACGGCAGGACGACGTGCGCACGGTTCGAGATGCGGATGCCCGAGGTGTCGATGCCGCGCTTTTCCATGGCGTTCATCTCTTCGAGCGCGACTTCGGGATCGAAGATGACGCCGTTGCCGACGACGTTCATCTTGTCGTGGTAGAGGATGCCCGAGGGCAGGAGACGAAGCTTGAATTCCTCGCCCCTTGACGCTGACGGTGTGCCCGGCGTTGCTGCCGCCTTGATAGCGGACGACGATATCGGCCTGTTCGGCAAGGTAGTCGACGATCTTGCCCTTGCCCTCGTCGCCCCATTGCGTACCTGTGACTACTACTGCTGCCATAGCGATCTTTCTCCTTCTCTATACATGCCGCCGTCCCAGAGGGGCGCGGCAGAAACTCAAAGCCCGAAGCGCTCGAAGATCTTGTCGATGTGGCGCAGGAAGTACTGATGATCGAAGCAGGCGCCGATCTCTTCCTTCGTCAGATGCTTCAAGATGTCCTCGTCCTTCTCGACGTTCGTGCGGAAGTCTTCGCCTTCCATCCAGCGCTTCATGGCGTTCCGCTGCACCCACTTGTAGGCGTCTTCCCTGAGCACGCCCTTGTCGACGATGGCGAGCATGAGGCGCTGGCTGTAGATGAGGCCGCCCGTCTTTTCCATGTTGGCGAGCATGGCTTCGGGGTAGACGAGGAGCTTGTCGATGATCGACGTGAACTTCTTCGTGCAGTAGTCGACGTTGATCGTGCTGTCGGGCAGGATCACGCGCTCGACGGACGAATGCGAGATGTCGCGTTCATGCCAGAGCGTGACGTCTTCCATGGCCGCGACGGCGTTGCCGCGCACGAGACGCGCCATGCCCGAGATGCGTTCGCAGGTGATGGGATTCCTTTTGTGCGGCATGGCGGACGAGCCTTTCTGGCCGGGCGCGAAGTATTCTTCGGCTTCGCGGATGTCCGTGCGCTGCAGGTTGCGGATCTCCGTCGCGAATTTCTCCAGCGAGCTGGCGACGATGGCGAGCGTCGTCATGTATTCGGCGTGGCGGTCGCGCTGGATGACCTGCGTGGCGAGGCGCACGGGCGTGATGCCGAGCTTCTTGCAGGTGATCTCCTCGATGCGCGGATCGATGTTCGAATAGGTGCCGACGGCGCCCGAGAGCTTGCCGACGGCGACGACCTTCCGTGCGTGCTCGACGCGCTCGATGTTGCGCTCGACTTCAGCGCTCCACAGGAGCAGCTTCAAGCCGAAGGTCATCGGCTCGGCGTGGATGCCGTGCGTCCTGCCGATGCACGGCGTATGCTTGAACTCGACGGCGCGGCGGCGCAGCACTTCGAGGAGCTTCTTGAGGTCTTCGATGATGATGTCGGCGGATTTCTTCATCATGATGCCGAGCGCCGTGTCCTTGACGTCGCTCGACGTCAGTCCCTTGTGGATGTATTTCGAGTCTTCGCCGACGTATTCCGCGACGTTCGTGAGGAAAGCGATGATGTCATGGTTCGTGACCTTCTCGATCTCCTTGACGCGCGGCAGGTCGAACCGTGCCTTGGCGCGGATGTTCGCCGCGGCTTCCTGCGGGATCTCCCCGAGTTCCGCCATGGCCTCGCAGGCTGCGATCTCGACATCGAGCATGGTTTCGAACTCATGCTGCAGCGTCCAGATGTTTCCCATCTCAGGATTCGTATAGCGTTCTATCATGGATGCGATTCCTCCTGTCATACGAGCGTGGCAAGCCTTTGCCGCACGCTGATTTTCCTCGTCTATCATAGCATTTCAGCGGCTTCGCTGTCAATTCCGCCAGCGCGAGAAGGGCAGGCGCATGAGGCTTGCGTTCAGGTAGCGGCTGTCTGCGGAGACTTCTTCGCCGAGCCAGGGCGGCGCTTCGAAGGCTTCGTCCGGCGAAGAGAGCTCGATCTCGGCGACGATGAGGCCTTCGTTGTCGCCCGAGAAGCAGTCGATTTCCCAAGTGTGCGCACCGCAGCGCTCAAGGTGGCGGCGCTTTTCGATCCACGGACGCTCGCAGAGGGCGAGCATGGCGCGCGCGTCGCTTGCGGGGATCTCGTATTCGAATTCCAGCCGCTCGACGCCCTTCGTCAGCCCTTGACGGTCAGATAGGCGCGGCTGCCGGCGAGGCGCACGCGCACGGCGCGCTCGGCGCTCGCCGCGAGATAGCCCTGCGCGATTTCCACGCCTTCGTCCTGCGGCTGCCACAGCTCCTTCTTGACGAGGAACTTGCGCTCGATTTCCTTTGCCATATTGCCTCCTCATGAAAAGATGCTGCATGAAGTCCGAGGACTCATGCAGCATTGCTTCTGGTACAGAAAAGCCGGATCCGCATCCGGCGACGGCTGCGCTGAAGCGGGGAATCCAGCGCTCTCAGCGTGCGCCGACGATGAACTCGACGAGGTAGAGCACGATCGGGATCGTCACGCAGAAGATGCCGATGAAGTCGATGTAGACGCCCGTCTTGATCATCTTCGTGATCGGCACATAGCCCGATGCGTAGACGATGGCGTTCGGCGGTGTCGACACCGGCAGCATGAAGCCGAGCGACGAGGAGAGCGCGATGCCGACCGCGACGGGGATCGGGCTGAAGCCCGCCGCCATGGCGGCCGTGACGCCCAATGGATCGATCATGTTGGTCGCCGCCGTGTGCGACGAAAGCTCCGACAAGAGGAGCGCCATGACGGAGAAGATCGCGACCATCATGAAGAGCGACGGTTCGCCGCCCATCCAGCCGACGATGCAGTCGCCGACCCACGTCGAAAGCCCCGTCTTGTACATCATGCCGCCCATCGCGAGACCGCCGCCGAAGAGGATCAGCGTGCCCCACTCGATGCCGGCGGCAGCGTCCTTCCAGTTCAGCGTGAACTCGCGCTCCTTCCAGTTGACGGGCAGGAAGAAGAGGATCAAGGCGCCCGTCATGGCGGCGATCGCCTCGGGGAAGAGCTTGCCGTACATCTTGAGGATCGGCGAGTCGGGGCCGAGGATGATGTTCAAGATGCCGGGCGTCACCCAGAGGATGACGGCGATGACGAAGCCGACGAGCGTGTTCTTCTGCGCGCGCGTCCAGCCGCCGAGCGCGCGGCGCTTCTCGGCGATGAACGCCTCGGCGCCGTCGATGCGCTTGACGTCGGCCGGGAACATGTTGACGAGGATCAGATAAGCGATGATGAAGTAGATGACCATGGCGGTGAAGCCCCAGATCATCCATTCGAAGAAGGAGATGTGGATGCCTGCCATCTGGTCGAGGAAGCCGAGCATGATGATGTTCGGGGGCGTGCCGATCGGGGTCAGGACGCCGCCGATGGAGCAGGCATACGCCGTCATGAGCATGAGGGCCTGTGGCGTACTTGTACTCGTGCAGCTCGATCTTCTTGCCGTTCGCGGCGAACATTTCCTTGATCGCTTCCAGAAGACCGAGCGCGATCGGGAACATCATCGCCGCCGTCGCCGTGTTGCTGACCCAGCCCGAGCAAAGCGCGCAGGCGAGACCGACGGCGAGGAAGATGCGCCTCGGGTTCGATCCGACCCAGGACATCGACAGGAGAGCGAAGGCAAACTTTCGGTCGAGGCCGTGCATCATCATGCCCTTGGCGATGATGAAGCCGCCCATGAAGAGGAAGATCATGGGGTTCGCGAACGCGGCATAGGCGTCCTTCGCCCCCACGACGCCGCAGATGACGGCGAGCGTCGGACCGAGGAGCGACGTCACCGGAATCGGGATCGGCTCCGTGATCCACCAAAGCGCGATCAGCGTCATGATCGCCAAGAGCTTGTGCGCGGGGAGCGGCAGGTCGGGAATCGGCGTGATCATGACGAGGATGGCGCAGATCGGCCCGCAGATCATGCCGAAGGTACGCCTTTTCCGGTCAAACGCCAGCTCGGCCTCGTGGATCTTGTCGCTTTGGCTTTTTGTTTCCGTACTCATTACTAACACCTCCATTACTGTTTGCGAGAACGGCATGGAGCACCCGTTCCGAAACCAGAGACTATCCCCGTATAGCGCTCTGCTTTCATTCCATCATTTATGATAATATAAACCACGCGATTTTACAATAGGAAAGAGCGTCGTCAAGAAGAAATAATTGTCAGAAAACGAAAGGCCTCCGTGCGCCGCCCTTCCATAAAAGCAGCCGATCGTCTGCGCCTTTGGCTTGGCTTTCGGGCTTTCACGCTAAAATCCTTTAAAACCGCTCGAAATGGAAAAATATCGTTTGCGTAAAGAAAGAAGAGCTTTTATAATAGGGAGTATCGTGCGGGTGTGTCTCATCCGCGCTGCCGTGCCGCGACTTTGGGAAGCGGCTGGAAACGATGCACGCGCCCCCGGCGGGGCATGTGCGCCGCCCTTGCAGGAAAGAGCCGATACGGTCTGCGCCTTCGGCTCGAACTCTGGGTTTCATGGAAAATGCTTGAAAAGAAGGTATGATCTTGCAGAAAAACTCTCCGCCCCCTGCCGTGCCGAAAAAGAAGCGGCGCATTTGGCCCTATGTCGCCATCGTATTCCTTTTCTTCGTCGCCGCTGCGGCGGGCGCACTCTTCGCCTCGACGAGCCTCTTGGACAAGGAGGATCCGAAGGCGGAGGAGGAGCATCTGCTGACCGCGAAGGACAAGGCGACGATCATGATCATGGGCGTCGACCAAAGAGCGGACGATGTCGGGCGCTCCGACACCTTGATGGTCACGATGATCGATCCCAAGAAGAACAAGGCGGCGCTCCTTTCCGTGCCGCGCGATACGCGCGTGAAGATCAAGGGGCACGGCTACGACAAGATCAACGCCGCCTATGCCTATGGCGGGCATAAGCTCAGCGAGAGCACGGTCGAGGGCCTCCTGGGCGTGCGCATCGACCATTACATCATCATCAACACGCATTCCTTCCAACGGATCATCGACGCCCTGGGCGGCATCGACATCAACGTGGAGAAGCGCATGTACTACGAAGATCCGTGGGATGACGACGGCGGCCTCCTCATCGACCTCCAGCCCGGCAAGCAGCACATGGACGGCAAGACGGCCGTGACCTATGTGCGCTACCGCGACGAGGAGGGCGACATCGGGCGCATCGACCGCCAGCAGAAGTTCATGAAGGCGGTCGTGGAGAAGCTCACGTCCCCCGCCGTCGTCACGCGGCTGCCCGCCGTCATCAAGGAGGTCATGGACTCCATCGAGACGGATCTCTCCTTCCGCCAGCTGCTGGAGTTTGCCGGGACGCTGAAGAACGCGCAGAAGAACGGACTGAAGACCGACATGGTGCCGGGAAGGCCGCTCTACATCTCGGGGATCAGCTATTGGATTCCCGACATCCTGAAGCTCCGCCAGACGGTTGCCGGCACGCTGGACATCGACCTCAACGCTTCCATGCGCGCCGCGATGGAGCGCGAGAGCCACGAGTATGAAAACTCGATTCCTGCAGGCGCGACCGAGGTGCCCGAAAGCGACACGTCGATCGGCCGCGTGAAGACGCGCGATCGTTCCGGCGGGAGCGCAGGCTCCTCGAAGAGCTCCACGAGCCGGGAAAACACCGACAAGGATACGAAAAGCTCCTCCGGCAAGGAGCGCTCGTCGTCTTCTTCGTCGTCCTCGTCGGAGCGAAAGGGCTCTGCAGAGGACGCGGACGATTCGCGCACGCGCTCGGAGCCTAGCGCTCCCGCAGCGAAGACGCAGGACGCCGCGCCCGCCGCGCCTGCCCCCGTCCCTGGCGCAGATACGCAAAAGACGCAGTAAAAAGACGGCTGCATGAAGCTTCCAGCTTCATGCAGCCGTCTTTCGTTTTCGTTCAAAGCACGATGTGTTTGCCGCCGTAGAAATGCGTATTCCAGTAGTCGCCCGAAAGTTCGTCGATGCGCACGCCCTTGCTCGTCGAGGCGTGGATGAACTTGCCGCCGCCGAGATAGATGCCGCAGTGCGACGCGCCTTTTTCATACGTCTCGAAGAAGACGAGGTCGCCCGCTTCAAGCTCCGCCGTCTTCGCGCTCTTTCCGAGCTTGAACTGTTCGTCCGCCGTGCGCGGCAGCGTCATGCCGTTCTCTTGGAAGACGTACTGCAGGTAGCCCGAGCAGTCGAACGCCTTCGGCGTCGTGCCGCCGAATTTGTACGGCGTGCCGATGTACTTCTTCGCCGTCGCTATGACGGACGCCACCTTGGCTCGCTGCAGGAACGGGGCGCTCTCGGGCGCTTTTTTTACGCGCGGTTCGAGCGAGGGGACGTTCTCTTTGCCCGGCGCTTCCGCTGCCGTATTGTCGGCAGGCTTCGCGCCGGGAAAGGCGATAGAGCCGCCTTGCGCGGGCTTTGCGGCGGGCGGGAGAGGGGCGGGGAGGCGTCTCGTGCAGGCTGCTCCTGCAGGCGGCTCCACGTCTCGCGATCGACGACGCCCGTTTCCTTGAGGCTCTGGGCGCGTTGGAACGCAAGGACGGCGCTCTTCGTGCGGCTGCCGAAGACGCCGTCCGGCTCGTCGGCGAGGTAGCCCGTGCGCTTGAGCTCCTTCTGCAGCTTGAAGACATCGTGCCCGTGGGAGTTTTCCGCAAGAATCGGCGCGGCGGAAGCCGTGCCTGCCGCCAGGAAGGCGGCGAATCCGAACGCAAGAAAGACCTTGCACAAACGACGCAGACGCATGAGATCCCATCCTTTCCAAGACAGCGGCAATCGCTTCGAAACATGCTTGCTCCCCTTAGTATACAATGAAAGAGCCGCTTTGCAAATACGGTTTTTGCCTTTGCATGCAGTTTTCGAATTTCATTTTGGCCGCGCTGTCTTAAGGAAAGAATCATTTAAGAATATGCGGAATATGACGATAGAATATGACGGAAGAATGAGTCGTATATACTAGTACGGCAAGACATAATGCGGGAAATTGGCAGAAAATGACATCTTCACCATCTCAGCGCCAGGGATGGCTTCCCCCCCATGCGAATCAAGGAACGGCCGGCTAAGGAGGATGGTGCGGAAAACTCAAACGAACGGAGTCGTAAGAAGATATGGCTACATGGACGAAAAAGGTGATGTTCTCGGGGCTGCCGCGCTATCTGGAGCAGCTGCTTGCCGCGTGCTTTCGCAAGGAGGCATGGGACGTGTCGCGGATTCCTGCGCGTGAAGAAGAGCGTCCGCCGGCGAACATCAAGACGTATGAATGCACCTGGGAGAGCCGGGAAGCAGGCATGGCGCTCGCCGTGGAGAACATCGACCTGCTCATCTATCGCTTGGAGCGCGATCCGGCCATCGGGGCGCAGCGTCTCGACGCTGTCCTGCGCATGGCGGCTGCCGCGAAGGTGCAGCGCGTGTTCCTGCTTTCGAGCGACGAGGTGTTCGCGCCGCATACGGAGCCGACAGAAGACGCCGAGCCCCTGCCGCAAAGCGAGACGGGGGCTCTTTTCGCGCGTCTGGAAGCGCTGGGGCTTTCGTTCCGCGCACAGGGACTTTCTGTCTCCATCGTGCGCCTTTCCGAGCTTTACGCCCCGGGGCAGACGACGAGCGACGGCTTCATCGGATTCTTCTTCGGCGCGGCGCTGATGGGACGGCCGCTGCCGCGCTATGCCGATCCCGGCGATGTCCGCTGCGGCTTTCTCGATGCGCGCGACGCCGCCTATGCGATCTATCAGGCGGCGGCGCGTGATTTCTCCGGCCCTTTTTTTGCACATCGCCTCGTCCGAGGGGACGACGATGGAGGAGCTTTACGCGATCTGCGGAAAGTTTCTGCCGAAGATGGAGGAGAGCGCGACGGTGCGCGAGACGAAGGGACGCGCCCTGCTGAAGAGCACGATCGCGGAGGAGGAGCTGGGCTGGCGTCCTGTGCGCCCTCTCGCAGCCGGACTCGAAGAGACCCGGCAGGCGATGCGCAAGATGCACGCCGAGCGCGTCGATGACGTCCGCGCCATGGCACGCAGGGCGCAGATGGAGCGTCTCAGGCAGCGCATCGTTCCCTACGTGGAAAATCTCGCGGGCGCGGCGGTGACCTGGGGCGTCGGCCTCCTGCAGGGCGGCACGACGGTGAATTCCGTGACGGCGTTCGACGTCGCCTTCCTCTACATCGGCTGCATGGGACTTCTCTACGGCAAGCAGCAGGCGCTCATCGCGGCTGTCTTCTCGCTCATCCTGCTCATCCACAGCCTGATTGGCGCGGGCGGCGACCTTGTCGCCATGATTTACAATCCGCGCGACTTCCTGCACTTCGTCTCGTACTTTTTCGCCGCTGTCCTGACGGGCTACTTCGCCGACCGCGCGAGCTACCGGCAGCTCGCGGATACGCGCGTCAAGCGCCGTCTGCAGCATCGCTATTCGTTTTTGGAGAACATCTTCAAGGAAAACGTCGCGGTGAAAGACAGGCTCTATCGCCAGATCGTGAACTCGGACGACAGCATCGGCCGTCTTTACCGCATCGTCTCGCGTCTCGATTCCGTCGAGACGGAGAACCTCTTCACGCAGGCGACGTCCGTCACGGCGGACATCCTCGACGTCAAGGACGTCGTCGTCTACGTCGTCGGCGAGGGCGGCTACTATCTGCGCCAGAAGGTGCGCCTGGGCAGCGAGACCAGCCGGATGCCGCGTTCCTTGCGCGTCGAGGACTATCCGTATCTGCAGGAAATGCTCAAGGAGAAGAAGATTTTTCGTCAACCGCAGCCTCATCAAGGGGCTGCCCGATCTCGCCGCGCCGATTTCTTACGGGGGGCGCGTGATCGCCGTCCTGCAGGTCTACCATCTCGACTTCGAGCAGTGGAGTCTCTACGAGCAGAACCTTCTCTCGATCACCCGTGCGCCTCGTTTCCAGCTCGCTCGGGCGCGCTCATGCCCCGGGAGCAGGAGACGGCGGGGCGCAAGTACATCGAGGGGACGCGCATCCTGCGCGTCGAGGAGTTCCAGAAGGTCATCGAGGAGTTCCGCGAGCGCCGGCGCATGCAGCCGGATTACCATGTCACGCTGCTTCCCGTCCGATTCAGGGGGAGAACTACAGAGAGCTTGACCACAAGATCGCGAACAGCATCCGCGCCGAGGACTTCATCGGTGCGACGGCGGAAGGTATCGCGCTCCTTCTGCCTGATGTCGCGGGAAAGACGCTCGACATGGTGCGCGAGCGTCTCTTGAAGGCGGGCATCGAAACAGGGGAGAGTCTTTCGCTATGATGAGCGATTTCTTTGCAGAAACGGGGCCCTGGCTCCCCGCATATCTCGCTTTGACCCTTCTTTACATGGCGGTCGAAGCGAAGCGCCGCGGCAAGATCTCGGCCGTGGCCAAGGGCGTCTTCGCCGTCGCGCTGCCGGCCGCGGGACTGCTTCTTCTCGTCCTCTACGAGTTTTTTTGGCCATGTTCTCGACCCTCATGGGGCGGACGGGAAAGGAAGAGGAGGAAGAAGACCTCAGTCTTTCCTTCGGCGAGCGTGCATACGACGCGGATATCGTGCCGCTGCGCGACATGTTCCTGGTGGAAGATCCGAAGCTCAAGCGCAAGTTCTTCACCGACGCGATCAAGCAGAACGTCGTGGAGCGGCAGTCGATCCTGGACGAGGCCGTGCATGACAGCGACCGCGAGATCGCCTACTATGCGGTGTCCATGATGACCGCGCACATGGAGCAGCTCAGCGAGGAGATCTATGCGCTGGAGGAAGCGATCAAGCACGGCACGGAAGACGACGCGCTCCTCGACGAGTATGTGGAGAAGGTGCGCGAGTTCCTGCTGCGCCGCTACGGCGACTCCGTGACGCGCGAGCAGCAGCGCCTGCGCTACATGGAGATGCTGCGCCTCCTGTCCGAGCGCCACCCCGATCATCCTGCCTACCATGCCGAGCGCATCCGCGGCCTCATTCGCGAGGGGCGTCTGCAGGAGGCGCAGGAAGCCTGCGCCGCCTTTCGCGCAAGGCGCCCGGACGATGAGCTGCCGCTTCTTCTGATGCTCCGGCTGTATCAGGCGGCGCACGAGCGCGAGAAGGTGCAGGAGACGGTCGAGGCGCTCAAGCGCCTGCCGGTGCGCCTGACGAACGAAGCGATGCGTGCGATCCGCTACTGGGATGGAGGTGCCGCCCATGAATAAGCGCAGTCTCTGCATCCTGATCTTCATCGCCTTCCTCCTCGGCTGCTTTTTCCAATACAGCCGTCTCGACGGCTTTTTGCATATCGAATCCCCGAAGAACCTCGCGCTGACGGAGCGCGTCGGGCGCGCTGCGCCGCCCGAGAGCGAGGATCTGGCGCGGGAGAAGTTCCTCCTCATCTACGATCCCACCGATGTCGCGAGCATGTACGCGCGGCACAATATGGAGCGGATCTTCACGGAAAAGCGCAAGGACTATGAGAGCATCCCCTTTTACGAGGTGCGTCCTCTGGACGGCTCCTGTCAAGGGGTCGCGCTGGCTACGGGTCGCCTGAACGCGGTGGCAATGCTGCCTGCGGTGCTTGACTATGTGCGCGCGGGCGGCACGCTGCTCGTGCTGCAGAAGGTCGAGCAGGCGGAGGACAGCCCTGTGCCGGATGACGTCCTTCGGGATCTCGGCATCGCAGCGATGGGCGCGGTCGCCGACCTCCCCGGCATGAATTTCTGTACGAATTTCCTCGTCGGCGCCAAGGATTTCGTCATTGACGAAGATGCGCCGTTCACGACGCAGGCGAACGCGGTCGAGCTGACCGAGGACGCCGCTTTACATATCGAGAGCGCGAACGAGACGCCGCTTCTCTGGGAGAAGCCGCTGGGCGAGGGGCGCGTCTGCGCCTTCAACGGCATCGAGCGCGACGACAAGACGAACCTCGGCATTTATACTGCGATGGTGGCGCACTGCGGCACAGATACGATCTATCCGGTCGTCGGCGTGAAGCTCTTCGTCCTCGACGACTTCCCCGCGCCCGTGCCGGAAGGCGACTTTCCGCGCATCTACGACGAGTTGGGCGTCGATACGGAGACGTTCTATCGCAAGATCTGGTGGCCTTTCGTCCGACAGCTGGCAGAGGATGAGGATCTTCGCTACACGGGCGCCATCATCGAGACGTATGGCGCACAGGTCAAGAGGCCTTTTCGCTCGCTCGGCGGCCGTTCGGCGCGCGACGGGCTGATCATCTACGGCCGCGAGCTGCTGAATATGGGCGGCGAGCTGGGCCTGCACGGATACAACCATCAGCCGCTCGCGCCCGAGGGCTACGGGCAGGCGCAGCTTGGCTATACGGCATGGGAGAGTCCTGCCGACATGGAGGACGCGCTGCGCGAGCTGAAGAACTACATCAAGTCCGTCTATCCCGACTACGAGTTCCGCTTCTATGTGCCGCCGTCCAACATCCTCAGCCCCGAGGGCAAGGCGGCGATCCGCAAGGTGTTTCCGGAGGTCATCGCCTTCGGCTCCCTGTTTGACGGGCCTACGAGCGAGCACGCCTACTATCAGTATTTCGAGCGCAAGGACGGCGTCTTCGAGCTGCCGCGCATCAGCTCCGGCCACGAGGACGACGACCTCATGTTCTGGCAGGAGGTCAGCGCGCTCAACTACGTCGGCGTGTTCTCGCATTTCATTCATCCCGACGAGCTTTTTTACGATGAGAGCGCGAACACCACATGGAACGAGATGGCGACGGGACTGAAGAGCTTCGTGCACAAGATCAGCGTGCGCTATCCGTGGCTGACGGCGGAAACGATCTCCGACAGCCTGCCGATCTTCTCGGACTACTTCGATATGGACTACCGCGTGCGCCGCACGGATGAACGCCTGGAGCTTTACTCGTGGGGCGCGGCCGGCGAGCTGCGCTTCTTGCTGCGCTCGGACAAAGAGATCGAGCGCACGGAAGGCTGCACGGCGGAGACGGCCGATGACGGCGTTTATCTGATCCGCACGAGCGATTCCTGCGCCTACATCTATTGGAAAGGAGATCGATGATGCGCATTTGTCTGTTGGCGGAAGGTTCCTATCCCTACGTCGTGGGCGGCGTATCCTCCTGGATCCAGATGCTCATGCAGGGGCTTCCTGAGCACGAGTTCATCATCTATTCGGTGGGCGCGGAGGCGAAGGAGCGCGGCAATTTCAAGTACAAGCTGCCCGAGAACTGCGTCGGCGTCGAGGAGATGTTCCTCGATGAGATCTTGTCGCTTCGCTCGTCGGAGATGCTCGAAGACATTCTGGCGCACGACGATCGCCGGACGCTCTATGAGCTTGTGCGCGGCGAACGCGACATCACGCTCAAGGAGCTTCTGCAGGTGTTCGCCTACGGGCGCTGGAAGTCGCCGCTCGCCGTCTTCATGTCGAGCGACTTCTTCGACGTGATCGTGCGCGTCTATCGCGAGCGGTATGAGAACTGCCGTTTACGGATTTCTTCTGGACGATGCGCTCGATGCTCCTGCCGCTCTTCTACCTCCTGCAGCAGAAGCTGCCCGAGGCGGACATCTACCACAGTGTCGCGACGGGCTACTGCGGCGTGATCGGCGGCATGGCGGCGACGCGCTACAAAAAGCCCTACATGATCACGGAACACGGCGTCTACTCGCGCGAGCGCGAGGCGGAGATCCTCAAGAGCGATTGGGTGAAGACGGACTTCAAGGGCATCTGGATCCGCTATTTCTACTACCTCGCGCGGCTTTCCTACCATGCCGCCGATCGTCTCTACACGCTCTTCGAGCACAACGGGAAAATCGCCGTCGATCTCGGCTGCGCACCCGAGAAGATCAAGATCGTGCCGAACGGCGTCCACATGGAGCGCTTCGCTGCGTCTCCCGAGCTTTCCGACCACGGAGGCCCGATCACGATCGGCGCGGTCGTGCGCGTCGTGCCCATCAAGGACATCCTGACGCTCCTGCGCTCCTTCGCCATCGTCAAGCGCGAGCTGCCGGATGCGCGGCTCGTCGTCATGGGCGGCCTTGAGGAAGATCCCGACTACGTCGCGGTCTGCCACCGCACGGTGCGGATGCTCGGCCTTGAGGACGTGACCTTCACCGGATCCGTCCCCGTGGCGGAATATCTGCCGAAGATGGACATCCTCGTCCTGTCGAGCATCAGCGAGGGGCAGCCCCTCGCCGTGCTCGAAGGCTTCTCGGCGCACCGCCCCTACGTGACCACGGACGTCGGCTGCTGTCGCGAGCTGATCTTCGGCGACAGCAGCGACGACCTCGGCACGGCCGGCGCGGTCGTCGCGCCGCTTGACTACGAGGCGATGGCGTATGAGATCATACGGCTGGCAAAAGACTACGAGCTGCGCCGCTCGATGGCAGAAATCGGCTACGAACGCGCGAAATCGCGCTATACATACGAGCAGTTCATCGAGTCGTACCACGAGGCTTATGCGGACATAGGGAAGGAGGGAGCGCATGGCGGGCGTCGGATTTGAACTCAAGCGCCTCTTTCGGGCGCGCACGGCGACGGGACATCTCAAGGCGTACTCGTATTCCGCCATCGTCACGACGGGGCCGTTTGTCCTCCTGACGAGCATGGTGCTCGTCATCGGCGTCCTCTTCCACCTCCACGGCATAGGGGACGACGAGTCGGCGGTCTTTCTGGGCGCTGTCGTCTATTCCTTTGTGTTTTCGCAGCTTCTTTCGAGCGGCTTCACGATCGTCTTGACGCGCTACCTCGCGGACTGCATCACCGTGCAGCACTACCGCGACGTGACGCCGTCGCTCTTCGGCATGAGCGCGATCCTGCTCGTGCTCGGCGCTGTCGCCGCGACGCTCTTCTTCTGGGGCAAGCCGCTCGCCTTCGGCCTGAAGCTGCTCGCCTACATCTTCTTCTC
Organism: uncultured Selenomonas sp.; assembly: GCA_916438625.1. Classification (GTDB taxonomy): domain Bacteria; phylum Bacillota; class Negativicutes; order Selenomonadales; family Selenomonadaceae; genus Selenomonas. The sequence continues at coordinate 262,509 of CAKAFE010000001.1, forward strand.
GGAACTTCTGCTCATCTGGACGGCGAGCGCCTACCTGACGGCGGTGAAGCGCTTCAAGTATCTGATCCTCGGCTACTTGGCGGGCGTCGTCCTGAGCGTCGCGCTCTCGGCGCTCCTCCTCGATGCGGCATGGCTTTCGCCCGCAGCGTCGGCGCTCTTCGCCATGGACGTCGGCATGGGCGTGCTCGCCCTCTTCTTCTTCCTCTACATCACGAGCCGCTTCGGCCTGCCGAAGGACGGCATGCTCTTCGCCTTCCTGCCCTATCTCGGGCGGCACGGGCGGCTCTTCATCGGCGCATTCGGCTACACGCTCGGACTCTTTTTGCCGAACATCATCATCTGGCAGGGCCCGTGGGGCGTGCTCATCGAGGGCACGTTTCTCTACGCGCCGCGCTACGATGTCGTCGTCTTCTATGCGCTCCTCTCGATCCTGCCGCTCTCGACGATGTTCGTCGTCAAGGTGGAGACGCATTTCTACGAGCGCTACGCGCAGTATTTCACCGCGATCACGCGCGGCGGCAACCTCCAGATGATCGAGGACGCGAGGAAGGATCTGCTCTACGTCATGTGGTTCGAGCTGCGCCAGGCGTTCGAGTTCCAGTTCGTCTTCACGCTCGTCTTCCTGGCCTTCGGCAACTATGTGCTGTCGTTCGCGGGGCTCGACTACAACTCGGTCAACATGTTCAATGTCATGCTCTTCGCGTCCTTCTTCGTGGGCGCCTTGCAGGTGCTCATGATCATGCTGGAGTACTTCGACTTCCAGAGCGGCGTCTGGCGTCTCGGCGCGATCGCGGCTCTCGGGAATCTCGTGCTCGGGATTCTCTCCCTCTACCTCGGGGAAAAGAGCTATGGCTTCGGCTTCTTCCTCGCGTCGCTCATGGCGCTCGCCTACAGCATCTGGGTGCTGATGCGCTTTGCCAGGGGAATCAACTACTACGTTTTCTGTGCGCAGCCCGTCTTCTATCAGGCGGACGCGGGAATCTTCTGGACGATCGCGCACTGGCTCTACGGGAAGGATCTTCCCGATCTCGAAAGGATGGAAAAAAAGCATGAGCATGATCCGGCAGATAAAACGCCGCAAGACTCTCGCGCTCATGGGCGGGACATGCGCCTTGGCGCTCCTTCTCGGCTCGACGGCGAGCAGCGTCTCGGCGGACAGCCACGATGCCCTGCACGACGTCTACGACTACTTCTCCTACATGATGAACGTCCGCGACGAAATCCGCTCCTATCGCGCGGCGCAGGACGCTCTCGCCGCCGCGAAGGCGGATCTCGAAACTGCACGCAAGAACCTCGCCGACGCGCAGGCGGCGCAGGAGGATTCCGCCGCCAACCTCGTGCGCGTCGGCGAGGCGCTCGCGGCGGCAGAAGAGCATCTCGCCGCCACGAAGGCCGCGCTCGCGTCTGCCGAAGAGACGAGCGCAGCGCGCACGCAGGAAGCGCTCGCAGCGCAGCAGGCGGAGGACGGCTACGCCTCCACGCTCGACGCAAAGCGCGCGGCGCTCGAATCGCTCTACCGGGAATCGGACGCTCTTTCAAGCGCAGCGGATGCGTCGAGTGCGTCGAGTGCGCCGGGCACGGAGAGCGCGGCGGACGCGGAGCGTGCGAAAGTCGTCGCTCGCGTCCTTGCCGAAGTCGACTACGGGCAGAACCGTCTCTCTGACGCGCAGCGCATGGTGGACGAAGCCCTCGCCGCCAAGAGCGGCGCGGCGTCGGGCAGCAGCGACAGCAGCGGCGCCAGCGGCGTTGACGAAAGGCTCGCCCGGCTGTCCGCCGAGATCGATGCGGCACAGGCGTCGCTCGATGCCGCGGAGGCGTATTTCGATACATTGACGGCGGCGCGCGAAGAAGCCGAGGACGCGGAGCGCGAGGCGCGCGAGCTTGTCGATGATTATCGCGAAGAGCTGCAGGCAAGCGAAGCCGACCTCGTACAGAGCTGGAAAGACCGTGAAGAGGCGGAAAAGTACGTCGAAGAGGCAAGGACGTGGGCGCTGGAAGCGGCGGGCGACGTGAAGGCCGCCGAGCGCGAGGTCGCCCGCAGCGAGCGCGAGCTTCGCTATTTCGGCGAGGGCGCGGGCGCACAGGCGGGGATCGAATACTACACATGGCGCGGCGAGCGTGCGGGGCATCAGCTCTATCTGCCGCTTTCGTATTTTTCGCGCACGCATCGGGGAGAGACGAAGTTCAGCTACGGCGTCTCCACGGGCTACGTCAAGTCCCATACGGGCTTTGCGGGCGGCAGCGTCTCAGGCTTGACGGATACACAGTTCAGTGTTACCATTCACAATGAAAAACCCGTGACGAGCGTCCACTATGGATTCGGCCTCAATGTGCCGACGGGGCAGAGCCGCCTTTCGCGCTACGGCGTCGTGCCGGAAGGGCTGGCTCGCTTCACCGACTTCGGCTCGGGCTGGCAGCTCACGCCGAGCGTCGAGATCGTGCATCGCCTCGCCGAGCGCGACCGTCTGACAGGCCGCTTCAGCTATGCCCTTCGCGGCGGCTACGACTATTCGAAAGAAGTGCCGGGCGCACACGTCTCGCCCGGCGACGTCTTCTCGCAGGAGATCGAATACCTCCATGCCGGAGAGAAGCGGCTGTACATGGTGCAGCTCTACCACAATTCGACGGGCAGCGCTGCGCAGGACGATGTGGACACGGACAGCCGCACGATCACGGGAAGGTCGAACTACCGTGACGGCGACGACTGGGAGCTGCGCTTCTTCTACCACTGGGAGCTTTCCCCGAAGAACGCGCTGCGCTTCTACACCATCCAGACGCTGAACGGGGCGGCGAAGGGCATCGACTCGCCGTCGGTCGGCCGCCAATACTACGGGCTGGGACTGCGCCACCGCGTATCCGACAAGATGATGTGGCAGGTCATGGCGCACTACCAGAGGGTGAGCACGACCTACGATCCCCTGCGCACCTCGCTCAACACGGGCGGCGGCTTCCGGCGCGTTTCGCTGATCGCCGGCCTTGAATGGCGGCCAAATGAGCGCAGGAATCTCACGCTGCAGCTGGAACGCTACGTGAGAAGCGACGACGGCGGCGCGGGATACAACGGCTGGGGATCTACGTTTTGGTATCAGAATACATTTTGATCGCAAGGAGGATTTATGGGGAAAATCAAGAAGGGCATTGCCGCGCTCCTTCTCGGAGCGGCGGGATTCTTCGGGATGCAGCAGGCGGCGGACATCGCCGACACTGCGCCGAAGGACGCCTCGGCGCACGCCGCTGTCTCGCCGGAAACGTCGATGGTCGAGCTTGCGGAAAAGCTCGGCTGCTATGCGAGGAAGCGCGATCCGGGCTTCCTGCTCGTCGGCAACGGCCCTGTGGGGCTTCTGGAGGTGACGCGGGACAATCCCGAGGAAAATGTCGTGCGTCTCGTGCAGGCGCTGGACGGCGTTCTCATGGAATCCGTCTTCTATGACGGCTACGAAGAAAACGGGAACGAGGTCGAGCGGCGCGACGACGAAACGGAGGAGTTCCTCGCCTCCATGCTGCGAAAACCCCTGCTCGCGGGCAAGCGCGTGCTCACGATCGAATACGTGAAGGACGACAAGACCCCCGAGGTGGTGCGGCGCGGAAGCGCAGCGGGCTATCTGACCGAGCGCGCCGTCCGCGACTTGAGCGAGATCCCGGCAAGAAGGCCGCAGGAGGAAAACGCGGAGGACGTCACATCCCTGAAGCAGGCGAAGAACTTCCTCGTGCTGCTCAATCCCGAGCGCTTTCCCTCGCGCAAAGCCTACATCGATGCGCTCGCCGCGACGAATTACGACCTTCTGATCGTCGACCTCTACTACAACGACATTCCGCTCACGCCCGAAGAGACCGCGCGGCTCAAGAAAAAGGCGAACGGCGGCCGCCGCTTGCTGCTCTCCTACATGAGCATCGGCGAGACGGAGACCTATCGTCCGTATTGGAAGGACGAGTGGACGGATCACCGCCCGCGCTGGATCGCCGGCTCGAATCCCGAATGGCAGAACAACTACAAGACGCGCTACTGGATGAAGGAATGGGAAGAGATCCTCTTCGGCAGCAAGGACGCCTATCTCGACCAGATCATCGCCGCCGGCTTTGACGGCGCCTTCCTCGACGTCATGGACGCCTGGCAGTATTTCAAATAAGCCGCGATCCCGCGCCGGACATCGTGCGCCGCCTTTCGGCGAGACGCGAAAGGACGCCGCGGAAGGCATGACCTCCCCGGCGTCCTCGTCAGGGAAGCCGGCGGATGGCGGATGGAAAACAGAAGATGGAAGATGACCGCCGTGCAGCGAGGAGTTCGCCCGCTGCACGGCGGTTTTTGCTTCTGCCGTGCGCTCGGCGCGAGAGCCGGCAAAGATGTGTGGAAACTTTCGGAAGATTTATTTTCGCGGCAGGGAAAACCGTTTTTTCAGAGAAATTAAAGGGTAGGGAATTCTATTGGAAAAGACGGTATGGGGAGGGACGTATCATGCGGAAGATATTCTTGCTCATCGCTTGCGCCTTGCTGCTTCTTCAAGGAGCGCCGGCCAAGGCCGCGCCGCCTGAGGCTGCGCCTGCGCCTTCTGCCGCGCCTCCTTCTGCGGCGTCGCAGCCGGCCACTCTGGAAGGGCGGCTGAAGCTCCTCGCAGGGGACTGGCTCAGCCCCAGGGGGACGCTCATCCTGGAGATTCGCGGACAGAAGATCAACGGCTGCGAGGTCACGAAGTACGAAGATCTCGTCGATCGCTCGACCATGGGCACGACGGTCTTCTGGATCCTCGAAGAGGAAGGAGAGCGCATGATGCAGCTCGACTGGCGCATCCTGGGCGACGAGAGCGACTATCTCTTCCTTGACGGCAGGCTCATGCTGCGCCGCGACGATTCTCGCTGAGAGACGGCGCGGCAGATGGTGACGGCGTTTCCGCAGGAGCTTTTCTTTGCGGGGGCGCCGTCCGTCGCTTCTTGCTGCAGCGCCCTCGATCGGGCGCGCGCCGCGGACTTTTATCGGAAAAGCACTTGCCTTGCGGGAAGCGCGACCGTATAATAAAGAGGAGTTCAAAGGTGCGGCGCCCGAATGCCCGCTGAAGGGGAGACGGAAGAATGGACATCAAGGACATGCGCGCTTTCTATGCGATCGTGGAGGAGGGCAACATCAGCCATGCCGCGAGCCGTCTCGCCGTGGCGCAGCCCGCGCTCTCCCGCCAGATGAAGCGGCTGGAGACGATGCTCGGCGTGAAGCTCTTCGAGCGCGGCAGCCGCCGCATCCGTCTGACGGAGGCGGGGCGCGTCCTCGAGGAGCGCGTCGAGCAGATCTTGGGGCCTTGTCGACGGCACGGTGCGCGAGATCCAGGATGTGGGCGAAGGCTCTGCGGGCGAGGTGCGCATCGGCACGATCACCAGCTCGGGCGCGAGCCTCGTGCCGGGGCTTCTGGCGGCGTTCCACGAGACGCACCCGCGCGTGACCTTCCAGATCTTCGAAGCGGAGGGCGCGCGCGTTCTCGATATGCTCGACAATCGCTTCATCGAGATCGCCATCACGCGCACGGAGGTCGAGCGCGAGAGCTATGAATCCATCGTGCTCGCCAACGAGCCTCTCGCCGCGATGATGAACCGCGCCTCTTGCTGCGGTGCGGCAGAGGACTGCGTGCGGCTGGAAGAACTCAAGGAGCAGGCCATCATCATTCCGCTTCGCTGGCAGGGCGTGTTCCTTGCCGCCTGCCGCAAGCAGGGCTTCGAACCGCGCATCCTGTGCCTGAGCGACAGCATCGTGCAGGATGTCCTGACGGCGAAGGCGGGGCTTGGCGCGGCGATCCTGCCGCAGTCGGCGAAGAGTCTCTTGACGGACGATGCGATGATCTCCAAGAGGATCGTCGAGCCGGAGATCTTGACGCATACCGTGATCGCGTGGAAGCGCGACCGACCGCTCTCGGCGGCGGCTTCCAGCTTTTTGGCGCTCCTTCGCGAGCGGCTCTTGTGAGCCGTGCGGGAGCGGCAGGGAAGCTCCCGCACGCAAGGCGCGGGGGCATGAGGAAAGACAGGAGGATACAGCATGACGAAAGCAGCAAAGGCAGCCAAGGGTGCGCCGGAGGCGGCAGCGACGGCGGAAGCCCCGAAGAAGATCATGATCGTCGAAGATGAGAAGCGCATCGCGCGCTTCCTGCAGATGGAGCTTGAGCACGAAGGCTTCGAGACGGAGTCCGAGGAAAACGGACGGCGCGCCTATGAGCGCATCGTGCAGGAGCAGTATGACCTCGTGCTTCTCGACATCATGCTGCCCGACATGGACGGACTGGAAGTCTGCCGCCGCGTGCGCGAAATCAGCGATGTGCCGATCATCATGCTGACGGCGAAGGACGACATCGAGGACAAGGTCAGCGGCCTTGACATCGGCGCCGACGACTACATCACGAAGCCTTTCGCCATACAGGAGCTTCTGGCGCGCGTGCGCGCGGCGATCCGCATACACAAGGCGAACGAGATGGGCGACCGCGACGAGCGCGTGCTCGCGGTCAAGGATCTCGTGCTCTACCCGGCTGCTACGAGGTGCGCGTGAAGGGCGAACTGGTGGAATTGACGAAGAAGGAGTATTCGCTCCTCGAATACATGCTGCGCAACAAGCCCAACGTCCTGACGCGCGACCAGATCCTGCAGGAAGTCTGGGGCTATGACTATGTAGGCGACACGAACGTGGTCGACGTCTACATCCGCTACCTGCGCGCGAAGATTGACGAGCGTTTCGACGACAAGTACATCTACACGGTGCGGGGCGTCGGCTATGCGGTCAAGGGCTAGGAGGCTCTGGCGATCCCTTTTCCGCCTGCGCTCCTCGCGCCACATGCACATATCGACGTGGCTGACGCTCGTCTATGCGGCGGTTCTCGTCTTCGTCCTCGTCTTCACGAGCATCGTTTCCGCCATCGGCATCTACTACTCTCTCTACCATCAGGCGGAAACGGATCTCATGCGCTCGCAGGAACATGTGCTGGCAGCGATCGACCGCGGCACGGAGATCTTCAACGAGACGGGGCCCGACATGCGCCGGCGCTATCCGCTCGTCTTCGCCATCTACGAGGAAGATCTCCTGATGCCCGGCGTCGTGCTGCGCGTGACGGAGGGCGCGGACGGTCCCGTCGTCTACGAATCGGACACGCACTATCCGTCGATCAGCCTCGTCGAGGGGCATATCGACAAGCATCCGCCCCTCTGGGCGAACTCGTCGATGTACGTCTCGACGATCGGCAACACGCACATCTACTACCACAAGGTCATCGTCAATCAGAAGGGGCGCACCTATGTGCTTCATTTCTTCCGCACGATCACGGCGGAGCGCCACTTTCTCGCGACGCTGCAGAAGGTGCTGACGATCACGAACCTCGCGGGCGTCCTCCTGGCTCTCGCGGCGGGCTACTTCATCAGCTGCCGCATCCTGCGCCCCATCCGCACGATGACGCAGGCGGCGCGGGCGCTCGAAGTCACCGACCTCAGCCGGCGCATCGCCGTGCCGCCCGTCAAGGACGAGCTTGCCGAGCTTGCCGAGACGTTCAACCACATGCTCGACCGCATCCAGACGGGGTTCGAGCAGCAGCGGCGCTTCGTGTCGGACGCCTCTCACGAGCTGCGGACGCCCGTGACGGTCATCCGCGGCTATTCGGACATGCTGAGCCGTTGGGGTGCGAGCGATCCCGAGACGCTGGAAGAAGGTCTCGTCGCCATACGGTCGGAAGCCGAGGACATGCAGAGCCTCATCGAGAAGCTCCTCTTCCTCGCGCGCGCCGATCAGCAGCGCCTCCCCATGCACAAGGAGAGAATCGACCTCGCGCCCTTGGTCGATGACGTCACGAAGAAGATGGCGCTCATCGCGACGCACCACGAGATCGAGCTTCGGACGAACGATCATGGCACGGTCTACGTCGATCCCCTGCTCATGAAGCAGATGATGCGCATCATCCTCGAAAACAGCATGAAGTACACGCCGGCGGGCGGACGCATCACGGTGGATCTGTGCCGCGGCGCGGGCGAGATGCTTCTCTCCCTCGCCGACAACGGCATCGGCATCGCGAAGGAGCATCAGGAAAAGGTCTTCGAGCGCTTCTATCGCATCGACTCGTCGCGCGCGCGCGGCAAGGAAGCGCCGGGCGGCACGGGGCTGGGGCTTTCGATCGCGCGCTGGATCGCCGAGCGACACGGCATCGGCATCGAGCTGGTGAGCGACCTCGGCAAGGGAACGACGTTCATCTTCCATGTGCCGTGCGCGGGTGAGACGCGAAAGAGCGGGGAGGAGAAAATCTTGCAGCCGAAGGGAAGACTGGTCATCTTGGAGGCGGGCGACGGCTCGGGCAAGGCGACACAGACGAAACTGCTCGAAGAGAGACTCATCACGGAGGGCAGGCGCGTGCGGCCGGTCGAGTTCCCCGACTACGGCTCGCCGTCCTCGGCGCTCGTGCGCATGTACCTCGACGGCGACTTCGGCGAGCGGGCTTCGTCGGTCAACGCCTACGCGGCGTCCGCCTTCTTCGCCGTCGACCGCTACGCATCCTATCAAATGAAGTGGCGCAAGGAGCTGGAGGCGGGGGCGATCGTCCTCGCCGACCGCTACACGACGGCGAACATGGTGCACCAGGCAGTGAAGATCGAGGACGCAAAAGAGCGCGAAGCGTTCCTCTCGTGGCTCGAAGACTTCGAGTACGAGAAGCTCGCCCTCCCGCGTCCCGACCTCGTCATCTTCCTCGACATGGAGCCGGACGTGAGCCGCCGCCTCATCGAGAGGCGCGCGGCGGCAAGCCTTGCGGAAAAGGACATCCACGAGCGCGACGAGGAATATCTCGCGCGCTGCTATCGGGCGTCTCTCGCGCTTTCCGAGCGCTGCGGCTGGCAGCGCATCCGCTGCAGCGAAGCGGGCGAGCCGCTTTCGCGCGAGACGGTGCATGAGAAGGTCTACGAAGCGGTGAAGAAGATCCTCTGAAGAAGGCTGGAGCAAGGCTTCCCTGCGGGGAGCGATATAGAAGCAGATGGCAGGGCGGGGCTGTGCATGGGTCAGATGAGACTATGCACAGCCCCTTTGCAGAAAGGGAAAGATATGCTGAAAGAAGTTCTTGTTGTGGAAGGGAAGATGGACGTCGCTGCCATCCGGAAGGCGCTCGAAGCCGACTGCATCGTGACGGGCGGTTTCTCGCTGGGGAAGCGCACGCTCACGGACATCGAGGCGGCGTACAAGCGGCGCGGCATCATCATCCTCACCGATCCCGATTCGGCAGGCGAGCGCATACGTCGCTTCCTCGCGCAGCGGTTTCCCCGAGGCGGCGCACGCCTTCATCCCGCGCGAGGAAGCGACAGCCGCAGGCGACATCGGCGTCGAGCAGGCGTCGCCCGAATCGATCCGCCGCGCCCTCGCCAAGGTTCGCACCTGCACGATGACGCCGCACGAAGAGTTCACGAGCAAAGACCTCATCCTCGCGGGTCTTGCGGGAGGGGCGGACGCTGCCTCCGCCGCGCGCGCCTCGGCGCGATCCTCGGCCTCGGCTGGGCGAACGCGCGCACGTTCTGCAAGCGGCTGAACAGCTACGGCGTGACGCGCGAGGAATTCGCCGCCGCGCTTTCGGAGCTGGAGGCGGGTGCGGTGCAGGACGACGGCGCCGCGGCCGATCCGCTTGCAGGAAGAGAAGGAGGTTCGCCATGATCGCCCCGGATATTGCAAGCCCCGACGTCACGCGCCACATCTTGAAGTCCTTCGGACTGCGCGCCTCGAAGCGTCTCGGGCAGAACTTCCTCATCGACGCTTCCGTCGTCAAGGACATCGTGGCGGCGGCGGAGATTGCCGAAGGCGACGCCGTCCTGGAGATCGGCCCCGGCATCGGCACGCTGACGCAGGGGACTCGCCGAGTCGGGGGCGAGGGTGACCGCCGTCGAGCTGGACAAGAAGCTGCCCGCCGTCCTCGCCGAGACGCTCGGCGCCTATGACAACGTGCGCGTCGTCAGGGGCGACATCCTGAAGACCGACATCCGTGCGCTCATGGAGAAATGCGCCGTTCAAGGTCGCGGCGAACCTGCCCTACTACATCACGACGCCGATCCTTCTGGCGCTCCTGGAACAGCGCCTTCCCATCACGCACATCGTGACCATGGTGCAGAAGGAGGTGGCGGAGCGCATGATCGCAGAGCCCGGCTCGAAGATCTACGGCGCACTCTCCGTCGCCGTGCAGTACCACACAGAACCGCGCATCGTGCGCGAGGTCGCGCCGCGCTCCTTCATCCCCGCGCCCGAGGTCGCGTCTGCCGTCATCGCCTGCCGGAAGCGGAGCGCACCGCCCGTCGAGACGAGCGACGAGCGCATGTTCTTCCGCGTCGTGCGCGCCTCCTTCGGGCAGAGGCGCAAGACGCTCGCCAACGCGCTTTTGGGCGTCGGCGTTTCGAAGGAGGCCGTGCGGTGCGCGCTGGAGGCGGCGGGCATCGACGCGAAAAGGCGCGGCGAGACGCTGAGTCTCGCGGAGTTCGCGCGTCTCTCTGACGCCTTTTCCGCCGGAAACGCCAAGGACGACAGGAGGGAAACGCATGATCTTTGACAGCCATATGCACACGGAAGTATCCGCCGATTCTCAGATGAAGGCGGAAGATGCGCTCGAAAGGGCGGCGAGCCTCGGCTTGGGCGTCGTCTTCACCGAGCACGAGGACATGGACTTTCCGGGGGAGAAGGACTTCACCTTCCGCCCCGAAGACTACTGGAAGAAGTACGAGGCGCTGCGCGGCAAAGGCGCGTCGCTGCGGCTCGGCGTCGAGCTGGGCATGCAGGAAGGGCTTGCCGAGAAGAACCGCGCCTTCGTCCTGCGCGCGCCCTTCGACCAGGTCATCGGCTCGATCCATACGCTCTGCGGCTACGACCTCTTCTACGACGGTCTTTACAAGGAGCGCACGAAGGACGAGGCGTATCTCCTCTACCTCGAAACGATGGCGAAGTGCGTGCGCTCGCACGGCGATTTCATCGACATCCTCGCGCATATCGACTATATCGCCCGCTATGCCGTCTACAGCGATCCGGAACTCTCGTATGACGTCTACGGCGAGGCGATCGACGAGGTGCTCAAGGCGCTCATCGAGACGGACACCGTGCTCGAACTCAACACGCGCCGTTTCGATGCGCCTTGCGCCCGGGCGTCGCTCGTGCCGATCTTCCGCCGCTATCGCGAGCTTGGCGGGCGCGACGTCACGCTCGGCTCGGACGCGCATCGCACGGACGCCATCGGCTTCTCCTTCGCTGCGGCGCGTGCGATGGCGGAGAGCCTGCGCCTTCGCGCCGTGACTTTTTGCCCGCAGGAAGGAATATTGCTGACCTTATCGAATCTTAATGGAAAGAGTCGATGGATATGCTTCTGGATGAAGGAGTCTATTAAGAATGAAAATTTATTTCAAAAAGACTTGACACTCTCCGAGATTCATGATATTCTTTATCCATCAGCTAAACAATAATAATTATTCGATAGGAGTGAATCATCATGTCGTTGATTAACAAGGAAATTGGAGATTTTGCTGTGCAGGCGTACCAGAACGAAGCGTTCCGCACGGTGACGAAAGCGGACGTGCTCGGCAAGTGGAGCGTGTTCTTCTTCTATCCGGCGGACTTCACTTTCGTTTGCCCGACGGAGCTTGAGGATCTGGAAAACAGCTACGCGAAGTTCAAGGAAGCGGGCTGCGAGATCTATTCCGTCTCGTGCGACACGCACTTCGTGCACAAGGCATGGCACGACCACTCGGAACGCATCAAGAAGATCACCTACCCGATGCTCGCCGACCCGACGCACGTCCTCGCGCGCGATTTCGACGTTCTCATCGAAGAGGCAGGCCTTTCCGAGCGCGGCACGTTCATCGTGAACCCCGAGGGCAGGATCGTCGCCTACGAGGTGAACGCGGGCAACGTCGGGCGCAACGCCGATGAGCTTCTGAGAAAGCTTTTGGCCTGCAAGTTTCGTCGCGGAGCATGGCGACGAGGTTTGCCCCGCGAAGTGGCAGCCCGGCGGCGAGACGCTGAAGCCGACCCTCGACCTCGTGGGAGCGCTCTGAGATGGCGGCGGAGCTGAACGAGCTTTACGATGCAGTAGTGATTGGCGGCGGCTCTGCGGGGCTGACCGCCGCCATTTACTTGGCAAGAGCCTGCTGCCGCGTGCTCGTTGTGGAAAAGGAAACGTTCGGCGGCCAGATCGCCCTGACGGCGGAAGTCGTCAACTACCCGGGCAGCGACCCGACGAGCGGCGCTGACCTCACGGCGAAGATGCACCGCCAGGCGGAACGGTTCGGCGCGGAGTTCCTGCTCGCCGAGGTCGATTCGCTGGAAAAGAAGGGCGAGACATGGCATGTGCATACGAGCCGCGGCGACTGCGAAGCGTTCACCGTGCTGCTCGCGACGGGCGCCCATCCGCGCCAGCTCGGCTTTCCGGGCGAGCAGGAGTTTCGCGGCCATGGCGTCGCCTACTGCGCGACGTGCGACGGCGAGTTCTTCACGGGCAAGGATGTCTTCGTCATCGGCGGCGGCTTCGCGGCGGCGGAGGAGAGCGTCTTCCTCACGAAGTATGCGAAGCATGTGACGATCCTCGTGCGCGAGGAGGACTTCACCTGTGCGCCCGTGACGGCGCAGCCCGCGAAAGAGCACGAGAAGATCTCGATCCTCTTTCAGACGGAGGTCGAGTCGGTCGAGGGCGACGTGCTGCCGCGCAAGATCACATGGAAGAACCTCGCCACGGGCGAGCGGACGGCATTCACGCCCGAAGGAGGAGATTCCTTCGGGGTGTTCGTGTTTGCGGGATACGAGCCTTCGACGTCTCTCGTCAAGGGAATCGCCGAGCTTGACGAGCATGGCTATATCGTCACCGATCGTCATCAGCAGACGACGGTGGAAGGATTGTACGCGGCGGGAGACGTCTGCATCAAGCCGCTGCGCCAGGTCGTGACGGCGACGGGCGACGGCGCTGTCGCCGCGACGGAGATGGAGAAGTACGCCGAGAAGATCGCGAAGAGGACAGGGCGCAAGGCGAAGAGCAACGTGCGATGCTCTGCGTGCCATAGGGTGAAGGATACGGGCAAGGGCGAGCCGATGCCTTCGGCGAGCGGGCCTTTCACGCTGGAAATGAAGAAGCAGCTCGCGACGGTCTTCGAGCGCATGGAACGCCCGCTGCGCCTGGAAGTCGCGCTGAGCGACGATCCGCGGTCGAGCGAGCTGCTCGACTTCATGACGCAGCTCGCGAAGATGACGGGCAAGCTGTCCGTCGAGATCACGGGCGGCACGGGCGTGCCGAACGTGCGTCTTTGCAATGCGGACGGCTCTCGGGCGGGAATCGCCTTCCACGGCATCCCCGGCGGGCACGAGTTCACGAGCTTCGTGCTTGGGCTTTACAATGCGTCGAGCGCGGGGCAGAAGGTCAATGAAGAGGATCGCAAGCGCATCGAGCGATCGACGAGATCTTCCATATCACCATCCTGGTCAGTCTCTCGTGTACGATGTGCCCCGAGCTTGTCACGAGCGCCGAGCGCATCGCGACGCTCAATCCGAACGTCCGGACGGACATCTACGATCTGGCGCTCTTCCCCGAGATCAAGGCGAAGTACAACATCATGAGCGTGCCGTGCTTCTTCATCAACGACGACAGGGATATGCACTTCGGCAAGAAGAGCATATCGCAGCTTCTGGACCTGATCGAGAAGATGTGAGGAACGAGAAACGAAAAAGAAGGCTGCGAGAGACGGGATCGCCTCTTGCAGCCTTCTTTTCTGTTTTCATCTCCTGCCGAGGATGTTGTGCCTGAGCGCGTAGTCGACAAGCTCGGAGTTCTGCGTGCAGTCGAGCTTCTGCAAGAGGCGCGTCTTGTAGGTGGAGACGGTCTTGATCGAGAGGTAGAGCTTGTCGGCGATGGTCGAGAGCGAGTAGCCGTGCACGATGAGTTCCAGCACTTCGCGCTCTCTGGCGGAAAGCGCGACGGGCGCGGCGGGGGTCTCGATCGCGCCGTCGATCAGGAGGTCCGCCTCGCGTTCGCCGAGGTAGCGTCCTCCTGCGGCGACGGTGCGCAGCGCACGGAAAAGCTCAGCGTCGAGCGAGTCCTTGCAGAGGTAGCCGTTCGCGCCCGCACGCAGGCATTCGCAGACGTACTGGCGCTCGCTGTGCATGGTGAGGATGAGGACGCGGATGTCGGGCTGCATTTCCTTGAGGCGGTGCAGGCACTCCATGCCGCCCATGTGCGGCATGGAGAGATCGAGAAGCGCGATGTCGACCGCAGTTTTTGCCGCCTTTTCGAGTGCCTCCTCGCCGTCGGATGCTTCGGCGACGACGGTGAAATCCTCCTCGGACGAGAGGAGCAGTGAAAGCCCTTTGCGCAGCACGCGATGATCGTCGGCGAGCAGGATGCGCAGAGGCTCTTTCTTGTTTTCCCATCACGTTTTCCTTTCCTTCTTGCGCGGCAGGCAGAGGAAGAGCCGCGTACCCGCGCCGGGCGCACTATCGATCGTGAAGCTCCCGTCAAGAAGCTCGGCGCGTTCTGCCATGCTCACGAGTCCCAAAGTGGCGGTCGAGACGTGCCTTTTTCCGCCGCTTCTTTTTCGAAGCCGACGCCGTCGTCGGCGATTTCTATGCGAAGTTCCTCGTCCGTGGCGAAGAGCCGGACCTGCGCATGGCTCGCCTTGGCGTGGCGCACGATGTTCGTCAGCCCTTCCTGCACGGAGCGATAGGCGACGAGGGCAAGCGTGCGGTCGAGCCCGGCGAAGTCGCCCTGCGTCTTCCATTCCAGGGTCAGCTCTTCGTGCGTGCGCTGCAGGGCATCGATGTACTTCTCGATGGCGACGAGCAGCCCGAGGTCTTCGAGGAGCGGCGGATGCAGGTCGGCGGCGAGACGCTTGAGTCCCCTGCAAGGTCTCGCTCGTCAGCTCGCGCGCCTCCTGCAGCAGCTCCCTCTGCTCGGGCGTCACGAGCTTGCCGTGCAGGATGCGCAGGTAGGCGAGGATCGAGACCATCGACTGGCTCGTTTCGTCGTGCAGCTCGCGCGAGATGCGCCGCCGCTCTTTTTCGCGCGCCGAGAAGAGCTGGCCGATGAGCCGGATCCGCAGACGTTCCTTCTGCTGCAGTGCGCCGAGGAGCTTCGCATAGCGCGTGGCGAGGAAGGTCGCGAGGAGCATGAGCAGGAGCAGCACGAAGAACAGCTCGCGCCCGCGCCGCTCGACGAGGGCGCGAGCCTCGCGCTCGGTCAGCCCGATGCGCAGATAGCCTGTGATGCCGTCGTCGATGGGGTAGAGGATCTCGCGGATCGGCCCGTCGCTGCTCCTGTATATGTGCGGCTCTGTATCGTCCTTTTCGCGCAGCGCCAGCAGCCCTTCGGGCAGCCCGTCCGCGAAGGTGCTGGAGAGGATGCGCCCGTCGGGGTAGGTCACGAGGATGTAGCGCACCTCGGGATTCTTTTCCATCGTGCGCTCCAACTGGTCGGAGATCGTGAAGCGGTCGTCGAGGAGGATGTCGCTCGCGATGACCGCGCCGAGCGCCGAGGCGATCTCGCGCCCCGAGCGGTTCAGCCCGTCGATCAGGGTCGCGCGAAGCGAGACGAGGAAGAACGCGCTGAGCAGGAGGTCGCAGAGCAGCACGCTGCCGACGAGGAGGATGTTGAAGCGGACGGTCAGTTGCTTTTCCATATCATTCCCCGAAAGACGCTCGTGCGCCAGGAACTTCTGGCGGAGAGGCTCGTAAAGCTCGCCCTCGGGCGGCACGAAGCGGTCGATGACCGCCGACCGCAGCACGGGGCGCATGGCTTCATCGTCCGCCATTTCGTAGAAGATGCGGCGCAGCTTTTCCTTCTCTTCGGGCGCGAGGTTCCGGCGCACGACGACGGGGCCGGTCGGCGCGACGGCAAGCTCGTCGATGATGCGCACTTTCGCGGCAAGCTGCGGGTTCGTCTGCAGGAGATGCTCGTAGATCTGGTTGTCGATGCTCGCGCCGTCGGCGAGGTGGTTGGCGACCGCCCAGATCGATTTGTCGTGGTGATGGGTGTAGAAGATGCGCCCGAAGTATTGCTCGGGCGTCAGGCCTTCTTCGAGCAGGCGGTAATCGACGGCGAGCCTGCCCGAATGGCTCAGGGGATCGACGAAGGCGAAGACGCTCCCCTTGAGCGAGGCGAAGTCCTCGATCTTGCTGTCGGCGGCGACGATGATGAAGGTGCGGTAGAGGATCGTGCCGTTCGTCTCGACCATCGCGAGCAGCTCGATCGGCTCCTGCCCGCGGTACGCCGTGTAAGCTCCCGTCGAGAGGAAGGCGACGTCGGCTTCTCCTGCCGCGACGAGCTGATCGAGCTCCGCCGCGCCGCGCTTCTGCACCATGGTCACGGGGCGGTCGAGCTTTCTCCGCGATGTAGGAGACCATGCGCTCGTAGGGCTGGCGCGTCGCCTCGGGGCTCGTGACGGGCGCGAAGGCGATGACGAGCGGCCTTTCGGACGCCGGCTCTTCCGGCGTCGCCGCGCGCCGCGTGAAGTCGATGTAGCCCTTCTCCTCGGTGCAGCCGGCGAGAAGGAGGCTGAGGGCGGCGAGGAGGAGCAGCAAGAGGCGGGCAGCGCTCTTCTGCTTCTTGGCAGCAAGAAGCGGCGCTTTTTCCCTGCCGCCCCGCTCCTTGTCCATAAGCGTGCCGGCCATATCCGCGTCCCTCCTCCGTCGCTGCATGGTCAAAGTTCTGCGCGGATCTCGCGCAGCTTCGCCGCCGAAAGCCCGCCCGCCAAGGCGGCGCGGTGGCCCTCGTAGTAGCTCTCGACTTCCTTCTTGACATGGGCGAGCGCCGCGTCGAAGACGGCGCGGCCAGCGAGGGCGACGCTCTCTTTGAGGCGTGCGCCCTCCTTGTCGAGATGCGACAGCACCAAGGGGCGAAGCTTTTCCTTGAGCGCCTGCGCCATGACCTTGCTGCCGCCCTTTTCGAAGAATTGCGCGGGGCTTTTGAAGAGCGCGAGTTCCTTGGCGAAGGCCTCCGGCTCGACGTCGGCGAAGGCCGCTGCAAAAGATAGCCCCAGATCGCATTCCGCCGCCTCGGGGCCGAAGCCAAAGTCGCGCTCTCCCTCGGAAAGCTCTTTGGCGAGCTTCTGCTGCAGCGTCTTGCCCTGCCGGGCGAGGAAGCGTTCGAGGCGCACGGCGGTCGCGCGCATCTCCTGCGCGAGATCGAAGCCGAGACTTTCGAGCAGCTCGCGCATCGCTTTTCGCAGGCTCGCCTTGCCGTGCTCCTTGCCGAGCGTCGCGGCGTTGAAGCTCAGGCGGAACATGTTCTCGTAGCGCAGGAAGACACGCTCGGCGACGTAGTGGAGAAGCTCCTCCTGCTCCTGCGCGGCGCGCTTTTTGATGTCGTCGCTGCTCTGCGACGCGAGGAGATGCGCGGCTCTCTGTGCGCTCTTTTCCAGCGCGTCGCGTCGCTCGGCCTTCTTTTCCGCGCTTTCCTCGCTCTCTTCGATGAGACTGTCCAAGAGGGACTGCGTGCGCAGATAGTCGCCCTCTGCCGCACGCGCGGCGAGGCCTGCGAGGTCGTTGAAGATGAAGTGATGGAAGGCGCTCTCGAACTGCGTGCCGCGATGCTCTCCCGCGAGCTTTTTCCTTGAGGATCGCAAGGCTCGACACGGCGTGCAGGCGCGGCTGGCGGATGCCGAAGCGCGCGAGGTTCTGCCGCACATAGGCGAGGACGTCGTCGGCGTCCTCCTCGCTCTCGGCGAGGTCGATGGCGTTGACGATGAAGAACATCTTGTCCATCTCGAAGGCGTCCTTGACGCGCCCGAGCTGCACGAGGAATTCGCTGTCGGCATGGGAGAAGGCATGGTTGTAGTAGGTGACGAAGAGGATCGCGTCGGACTGGCGGATGAAGCGGAAGGAGAGGTCGGTGTGACGCGCGTTGATGGAGTCGGCGCCCGGCGTGTCGACGAGCGTCACGCCCCTTTTCGTAAGCTCGCAGTCCGTATAGATCTCGATCTCTTCGACGAAGCACGCCTTGTCCTCGTCGACGGCGTAGGCGGCGAAGTCTTCGAGCGTGCAGTCGATCCACGTGCCCGCCTTGCCCGCGAAAGCCGCGCGCCCCTTTTCGTAGGCGCGCAGGAAGGCCTGCTGCTGGCGGAGGTCGCTCGCGAGCGTCAGCGCTTCGCCGACGAGCGCAGGCGCGTCCATGAGGCTTGTCGCCTCGCGGTCGAAGGGCGCCGGGGCGCGGTTCAGATCGGCGAGCAGCATGGCTTCGTCCTTCAGGCGGACGCGCACCGTGCCGTGCGGCCTCTCCATCGTCACGGGCAGGATCTTCTGTATGACGGCGGTCGTCGGGTTCGGCGAGACGGGCAGGAGGTTCTCGCCCAGGAGCGCGTTGGCGAAAGACGACTTGCCCGCGCTGAACGCGCCGAAGAGCGTCACGAGATATCCCTTGCCTTCCAGTCGGTCGGCGCGTGCCGACAGCTCTTCGGCGAGGCGTGCCAGTCCCGGAACGCCCGCGACGAGAGCGCCCGCGCGGCGAAGGCGCGGCACCCAGGCCGCGAGGTCGGACGGCGCGTCTTCGCCGCGCGCATCTTTTCGCGCTGCTCTGCAGCGTCTCTGCGGGCGTCTCTGCGTCCATCGCCGGCGCATCCTGCGCCGCTGCCGCCGCATCCTGCGCTGTCGCGCTCGGCGTGCCGTCGCCCTGCACGATCTCGACTTCCGCCTCCTCGGGATGGAAAAATCTCCGCGTTTTCCAGATCGGCGACCTCCGTGCTTTCAAGAGGTTTCGCAGCGCTTCTTCCTTCGCCTTGACGCGCTTCTTCGCCTGCCGCACGGCGAAGAGACGGCGACTTCTTCCGCCATGCCCGAAAGCTCCGCCTCGATGGCGGCGAGGCGCACGCCGTTTCGCTTCTCCACGCGCGTCAAAAGGTCGTCGCCGACGGCGGCGAGGCGCGAACGGGCGCACTCCTTGACCGCCTTTTCGAGCGCGGCGGTGTAGTTCAGGACATAGCTGCCGTCGTAGCTCGTGCTCGCGCCTTCCTTCTGGTTCTCCTCCAAGACATCGTCTGTGGGCAGAGCCGTGAAGCTCTCGGCGAAGGCGGCGGCCGCCTCGCCCTCGATGTGGCGGTCGCGCGCGAAATCCTTCAGATACGTCGCGACGTGCCAATCGACTTGCAGACGCACCTTCTCGGCAAGCGCCTGCCACAGGCGTTCGCGCCGCGCGGCGCGCTCCGCCGCCGTCTTCTTGCCGCGTCCGAAGAAGCCGACCTTGAAGTCGGGCGCACAGGCTTCGAGGTAGAGCCGCGCAAGTTCGCGCACCTCGTAGGGCATCATGTAGGCGTTGGCGAGGATCTTCTCGATTCCCGCGTTGAAGGCGGCGCGTCCGTCCTCGCGCAGACTTTGCGCTTCCTGCTCCAGGGCGCGGCTGCCCGCCCAGAGCGCGTCGCGCTCCGCCAAGGACAGCGGCTCAAGCACGGCGAGGGAGGCGGCAAGGTTCTTTTCTTCCGCCTTTTCCGCGCGCATCACGGCGTCGGCAGAGATCTTCTCCAAGGAGCGTGCGACGGATTCTTCGAGCGCCGCCGCACGGTTTTCCAGCGCATCGCGCAGGAAGGCCTGCATCGCCTTGAATTCGTTGTGTTCGTGCGCCTCGTCCTTCATCGAGGTGAAGAAGATCGCCTCCGGCTGCACGCCCCAGGCGGCGAACGCATCTCTGACGCCCGCCGCGAAGGAAGCGAAGGACAGCTCCTCCTCACGGTGCTTGTCGATTTGGTTGATGACGAGCGCGACGCGCTTTCCCGCTTCCGTCAGCGACTTCGTGAAGAGGAAGCTTTCCTCCGACTGCACATGGTTGTAGTCCATGACGTAGAAGATGAGATCGGCGAGGTGGATCGCCTCCTCCGTCGCCAGACGGTGCGCAGCGTCGGTCGAGTCGATGCCCGGCGTGTCCATGAGCACGACGCCGGCAGGGAGCGCCGCCGCCGCCGTCGAGATCTCGATGCTCTCGATCGCTGTGCCGTCGCGGCAGAACGACTTCACGAGGTCGTAGTCGTAGGGCGCGAGGTAGCGGCGCGGCTTTCCCTCTCGGAAACGATGCTTCGGCATACTCCTCGCCGTGCCGCACATAGACGAGGTTCGCGCTCGTCGGTATGGGACTCGACGGCAGCAGCATCGCGCCGAGGAGGCGGTTGATCATGCGCGACTTGCCCGCCGAGAAATGGCCGCAGAAAGCGACGCCGAATTCGCCGCGCACGAGCTTTTCGGCAAGCTGGCGCACCTTGCGCTCGCTCGCGGCGTCCCCTGCGCCTGCAAAATAATCGCAGAGCCGCAGCAAGCGGCTCTTCAAGATGACGTTGTCCTCTCGCATACTTCCTCCCCTGGGAAAAACTGCTCATGCAGAAACGCTTCCCCGCATCTTTTTTCACTCTTCTTATCATATCATGAATGGCGCATAAAAAACAGGACTGCCGCAAAAACAAGGTTCTTGCGAAAGTCCTGTCCCGTATGCTCTTGCATTCTTCCGTTGTATGGATTACGATGGGAGGCAAAGAAGAATTCTTGCATGGGCGGTGCATCTATGTTGAAAGGAATCGAAATGATAGGAACTCTTCAGAAGCTGAAAGAAGAAGGCGTGCGCCTCTATTGCTTCCGGCCGGATTTCGGAGCGACCGACGCCGTCTGGCGCACCGTGTTCGAGCAGTACACGAGGAGGTTTTGCGCAGCGGATCGGGTGGCGCTGCTGCTCGACTTGTCGGCGGCAGAGGGCGGCGCCGAGCCGCTCGCCCGACTCAAAGACGCGCTCGACGCGCTCGGCGAAGACGCGCCTTTGGTGCTGACCTTCGCGGGAGAGGAGCCGCTCTCCCTTGCCGTGCTCCGATTGGCGGATATCCTGATCTTGACGCGGGAAGAGCGCTGCCTGCAGCTGCTCAACCGCCTGGAGAAGCAGCCGCGAATCCTGTACGGCAAAGACGCAGCGCTCTTCGCCCGCAGCGAAGAACGTCGGGGAAGGGATCGTTTCGAGGTATCCGTCTGCGTGATCACATATCGCTCCGATCCTTTGAAACTGCGCAGGACGCTTGTCTCCGTCCTCCGTCAGATGGGATGTTCGTTCGAGGTCATCGTTGCCGATGACGGAACAGAGGATTTCGCGAGAAGCGAGATCGAGGCTTTTTTCGCCTCCGTGGGATTCACGTCGTACAAGATCCTCCAAGCCCCGGAGAATCAAGGCGTCGTGCGCAATGTATACCGCGCCTTTTCCCATGCGCAGGGAAAGTACATCAAGAACATCTCGCCCGGCGATTGTCTCTACAGCGACCATGTATTGGCCGACATGGTTCGGTTCATGGAAGCGGGCGGCCGTCTCGCCGCTTTCGGACGTGCGTGCTATTACCAGGAGGAGGGCGGGCGCTACAAGGTTCTGGATGAAATGCACCCGCGCAGCATGCAGCCGTATGAAAGAGGCGACTTCGCAGCCGCCAGGAAAGCGCATCTCTTATGCCAGGACTATGCCATAGGCGCGGCCTTCATGGCGCGTCGGGAAATCCTCATGCAGTACACGGAGTACATGTTGGGCAGGGTCGTTCATCTGGAAGACCGCGCCTATACGCTTATGGTCGCCGATGGTATCGACATAGACTTTTGGAATCACAACCTCATCTGGTACGAATACGGCAGCGGCATATCGACGAGCGGCGATCGTCGTTGGCAGGAGCAGGTCATCAAGGACAATCAGGCGTGCTTCGCGCTGATCGCTGAGCGGCGTCCCGAGCTTGCCGGCTGGTGCAGGTGGCACATCTTTGACGAAAAGGATATGGAAGATGCCCGGCTCGACTATTACAGGGAGGTGAAAGCCTACTACGAAGAAGTCGAGGCGGCCGTCGCCGAGGCGCGGGCTGCAGGGCGATGGATGTATCTGCTGGATGTTGAGCCGAAAGAGCTGGAAAAACTCGTTCGGGCAAAAGTCCTCATGCCTCCTGCAAGCGCGCCGAGAGCTTCTGCCATGTCTCCTTCGTGAGGAAGCTGCCCTCCGCTTCGCGCTCCAGCTCCAGGAAGCGGCTGTACGGCATGGCGAAGGAAAGCATCTCCTTCGGTATGCACTTTCTTGCCGAAGGGTCGGTCAGGCCGATGAAGCAGCTCGCGCCGCCGTCCTGCTCCTCCGTCACAGGGTAGAGCACCGCCTGCGCACAGCCGGCGCCGAAGAGCAGCTTGACGTTGTCCTGCGTGCTCTTGTCGTAGTTCGCGAGGGTGGAAAGGGCGGAGAGCTGGTCGGCATTCACGAGGAAGATCACCGCGAGCGGCCGTTCTTCGGGCAGGACATCGCGCAAGGGCTTGCAGACGACACAGGGGCCGCCGTCGTGTCGCCGGATGTTCTCGATGAAGTCTTGCGCCAAGGCAGGCGACTTCTTGTAGAATTCGCCTTCTCTGCCGATGTTCTCGCCGCCCGTCGAGAGGAAGTGTTCGATCCAGCCGCGCGGGTAGTCTTGAAATCCCATCCCCGTCTTCGCGCCGAGACAGACGGTCGTCTTTTCCGTGAACGCGGTCGTCTTTCCCTTGCTCGCTGCGGCCAGCAGGGCGACGGTGCATCCCCAGACGCCTTCCTTGAACTGCATGGCGTCCGCAGGCGCCGCCTCTGCATGAAGCACGGCTACGGGGTGGCTTTTCAGATGGATGAGCTTGGCGATCTTGCTTTCCATGGACGATCTCTCCTTTTCGCCGGAGCGTTGATTTCTGTGCAATAGATACATCACTCAAACTTCGCAGATGAATAATCTGCTGTAACCCTTGAAATATCTATCGCCTTGGCAAATAAAATAGCATGAGCAACATCCATTTGGTATAATCTTAAGTGTCAAACAAAAAACATCCAATGGAGGCTCATGCTATGAACAGTATAACACAAAACCACCAAGACGAGGAACTGCTTTCTAAGAAAATGCAGGTCTTTTTCCGTCGCTATCAAGTCAGTCGCATCCTCCGTGTGGCAAATGCGTACAAGCTTCGCGGCATCCCTGTCCTCAGCATCTTCCTGCTGGTTTTCCGCATGGTGTTCCAGCAACGTTCCGTCTACACGCAAATGCATCTCCAAAAAGCGCCGCCATGCCTTTTCGGCAAGGATACGTTCTATCGCTTCATGAACTCTTGCCGAATCCACTGGCGCAGGTTCACGACCGAGCTTGCCGCCGCCATCATTCATGCCACGCTCGCTCCCCTGACTCAGGCGGATCGCATCAACGTGCTCATTCTCGACGATTCCATCTACCATCGCGCCCGCTCCAAGAAGGTGGAGCTTCTCGCCCGCCTCTACGACCACGCCAAGAAGGAGTTCTCCTATGGCTTTTCGCATGCTCACGCTCTGCTGGTCGGATGGCAATACGCTTCTGCCTGTCAGCCATACGCTGCTCTCTACCGAGAATACGAAGAATCGCCTCCGTGAGGCGTCACGGAAAGTGGACGCTCGTTCCAATGGCGGCAAGCAGCGAAAACTTGCCCAGCAGAAGGCAACCGAGGTGATGCTTCAGCTCCTGCAGGAAGCGAAGGCTGCCGATATCCCAGCGCGCCACGTCCTGTTCGACACATGGTTCTGCTCCCCGGCATCGCTCCTGAAGATTCACGGTCTTGGCTACGATGTGGTCGCCATGGCAAAGAAGACGGAAAAGATACACTACCTCCATCAAGGATGCCTGCAGGATGTGAAGGCGATCTACAAGCAACACCGAAAGCGGCGTGGCCGCTCGAAGTATCTGCTGAGTGTGGAAGCCGCTGTCGTCAAGGGCGAAGAATCCCTCCCTGTGCGCCTTGTCTTTGTCCGCAATCGCAACCATCGGAAGGACTGGCTGGTATTGGTGACGACGGACATGAGCCTCACGGCGGAGGAAGTCATCCGCATTTACGGCAAGCGCTGGGGCATCGAGGTGTTCTTCAAGGTGTGCAAGAGTTTCCTGCGCTTAGAGAAGGATTGCCGCTCTCTTTCGTATGACGCGATGACAGCGCATGTCTCCATCGTGTTCACGCGGTACATGTTCCTGGCAGTGGAGCAGCGCGAGTGCAAAGATGCACGAAGTCTGGGAGAGCTGTTCTATCTATCCGTGGATGAGTTGCCGGATGTGTGCTTCGTGGAAGCCATGCGCCTCCTTTTGCTGCTGTTTGTTGAACGACTCCAAGAGAAGCCCATGCTGGATGAAGGGAAGATCCATGAACAGCTGCAAGGCTTCTTGAAGAGCTTCCTGTACTGTTGTCGCAAAAACTACGAAAATGTGCATAAGGAGAGTGTTTTCATTGGCATAAAGTCAGTGTTTTCAAGGTATGTAGAATGTTTTTAATGTGCGAAGTTTGAGTACATCAGATATACCTATTGTACGTCTTTTCCTTCCGATTGTCCGGGGAAGGAAGACGCCTACGAGATGGAAAAGCCCACGGGGGCACGGCTTGATGAGGCAGGCTGCAGGGCGGCGACGTCGAAATCGGCGGCGGTGAGCTGCAGCAGCTCTTCCTTCGTGAGCGGCTGTCCCTCGTGAAGCGCACAGAGCCGCTGCGCCTGCCGCATGAGCGCCTGTTCGAAGACGTTGCGCACGAAGCGGCCGTTGCCGAAGTCTTCCTGTCGGCAGACAGCGGCGAACTTCGTGCGGCAATGCGCGACGATCTCTTCCGTGAGCGTGCAGCCGCTTCGCTTTGCCATCAGGCGCAGGATCTCTGCAAGCTCGTCCGGCGTGTAGTCGGGAAAGTCCACGTGGAACGCGATGCGGCTGCGCAGGCCCTCGTTGTTGGCCCAGGAACTTTTCCATCTTCTTCGGATAGCCCGCGAAGATGACGATCACGTCCTCCCGATGGTTCTCCATCTCCTGTACGATGGTGTTGATCGCTTCGTCCCCGTAGCTGCCGGAACGATCGTCGACGAGCGAATACGCCTCGTCGATGAAGAGGATGCCGCCGCGCGCTGCCCGGAACTTCTCCTTGACCTGCACCGCCGTCCAGCCGACGTACCTGCCCACGAGGTCGGCGCGTCCGCACTCGACGAAGTGCCCCGTCGCAAGGATGTTCTCCTTGCTCAGGATGTCGGCGAGCAGGCGGGCGACCGTCGTCTTCGCGCTGCCCGGATTGCCCGTGAAGCACATGTGCATGGACGGGCGCTGCGCGTCCATGTCGAGCTCGGTGCGCCGTTTCTGCACGGCGAACGAAGCGACGATCTGCCGCACGAGCTCCTTCTGCCTTTTCAGTCCGATCATCTCCTGCAGCGCGGCCTTTGCATCCTGCTCCGACTTCTTGGCTATCGTCTCTTTATAGAACTCGATGTCCTGATACGCACGGTAAGCCTTGGTCTTCAGTGCATCCCGATACAATTTCTCATGAATCTGGTGAATATCCGAAACGCGGAAGGTATGCCGCCCGCCGAGCGCCTGCTCCAATTCGCGCACGCTGTAGTGGGGCATCGACGACTGAGTGTCAAGTTTTTGCAGATACGCCGCTGCCTGCGCACGGCTGCCCGCGCCCTCTTCGATGTGTACGAAAGAGATGTCTTCCTGCAGGTAGGCCAGAAGTTTTTTCAACGCTCTCGTCTGCGTATGGAACTCTACAAGGATGAAGAGCGTGTCGCGCTGATATTTGCGGATGATCTTTCCGAAATATTCCATAACCCGCTCGTAGCTTCCTGCATAGTTTTCTTCCTCTTCGCTGCAGCCGCACATTTCAATGACGACAGCGCCTCCCTTCGCATGGTGCAGCAGATGTTCGAGATCTTCCTCGTCGAAACAGGTTTCCTTAATCCTATGAATGCGGTTGATTCTTTGCCCCACAAGGCGCTTGTTGGCATGGAGCGCACGCGCGAGAAGGCGCGTCATCGCCATCGCCGCCTCCGAATTTCCCGCTGTGATATGGTAATGCACGGGATGTCCGTAAAACATCCTGCGCTCGTTCTGCGCGGCATAGATTCGCGCCAGTTCTGCCAAAAAACTGCTGTCCGCCAGCAGACCTTCCGCTTCAAGGTTCGCCTGTGCATGCGAGAGGCGCGGCCTGCTACGAAGGATTTCCTCCGTCAGTTGGAAGGTCGAATTGTCCGCATAGTCGAGGTTCATCTCATAAAAAGGGATTGTAGGTATTGATATAATTCTTTTTGTCACAGCCTTCGAAGCGATGCACAAACTGTTCGCGTGTAACCTCGCGCAGACCGTGGATGGCGATTTCCTGCACATCGCACGTTTCGGCGAGCAGGGGAGCGAGTTTCTTCCCGAGCCGTCCTGCGGTCACCGCTTTCATCTGATTCAAGGCGGTGCACATATGAAAGCCGTTCGGAAGGATGCGGTCGATGAAGAGCAGAACCATTGCGTCCGTGCACACTTCCCTGAGCGCATCATTCAGGTTGGAGAGCCAACTTTCCCGCTTGCGTTGTGAGTTAAAGATGGAAAGATCTTTGTTCGAATCACGGGAGTCTTCGCTTGAAGCGGCCTGCATCTCCTTTGTCAGATTGCATTTTACCTGAAATTCATAAACAGCATCGTTCTCACTCCTTTGTTTTAAAACTTTTCCTGTCGATGATTCCTCTATGAAGTTGTCAAGGAACAAATGGAGCAAGCCGCTATCTGGGAATCTGCTCAAAGTCCGTAGGTCCTGCACATGTGCAGCAGCACATCCTTCAGAGCCTCGCGCAGATGCTCGGGCTCGATGATCTCGACGTATGCGCCGAACTGAAGCGCCCAGTACTTCATCGCCTCTTCGTTGCAGCGCAGCGTCACGATCATGCGACCGTCTCCCTCGTGGCGGATATGAAAATCCCTGCCGAACCAGTCCGTAAGGGAATCCATCATATAGGTATCGGTCCGCAGCCGCACCGTGGCGCTCTTGCCGCTGAACATGTAGATGTGCTCTGCCATGTGACGCGGCAGACTGAAGCCTCGCGCAAGTTCGCGAATGGCGCTCTTCGGCTTCCTTGCCTCAGAGAGCATCTCGATGCCGGTGATACGGTCGATGCGGTAATGTGAGATATTGTCGTATGCATCGTAGTTGCCGATGAGGTAGTACCAGCCGTTCTGTGCGACCAGCTGATAGGGATTCACCACATACGGTTCCTCGCGCCGCGGGTGCAGGCGGAAGTCCGTACCGCAGCGATTGTAGATGAACCGCACCTTGCGCTTCGCTTCGATGGCGTCGTTCAGCACGTCGAGGGAAATCATGACTTGCGCATTCTCTGCATGGTGCAGCTTTGGCAGATGCACCACATGGGAAACCTTCGGCTGGAAGTAGTCGCTGCCGAGTGCTTTGAGCTTCCCGACCAAGCGCTCTGCCTGTGCTGCCGACAGGCCGCGGGCAAAGAGCACGCTGTCGATCAGCATGCGCAATTCCGCGTCGTCGAACGTCCTTGAGATGAGCGCATAGCCGGGACGTGTCTCAATGTCGTAGCCCATCTCCTGCAGCGCCTCAACATTGCTGCGCACCGAACGGCGGTCGCATGTAATACCGTAGATGCTCTTCAGATGGCGGATGATTTCCTTCTGCGTCAGTCGATGCTGTTCATCCGAGTGCTTGCGCAGAATTTCCAGAATCATCATATTGAGCATCTTCTTCCCCCCGCATGCATACATCTCGGTTCTCCTCCTTTTGCAAACAGTATAACACAGCGGATGTACAAAAATACACATCCGCTGCTCGGGTCGGACGTATGTGGGCGAGGCGTATGCGCTTTGCTGTCACCAGTTCTTCTTCGAGCGCCAGAACGACGGGCAGAGCATGACGAGCAGCGTGAAGATCTCCAGTCGGCCGAGCAGCATGGCGAAGCACAGGATCCCCTTCGTGAAGTCGGAAAGTCCCGCGTAGTTCTCTGTCGCGCCCGCGACGCCGAAGGCGGGGCCGATGCAGCCGACGGTCGTTACGCTGATGCCGATGGCGTCGAAGGTCTTGATGTTGTCCGCCGTCATGAGCACGGCGAAAAAGGCGATGGAGAGGACGTAGAGGAAGAAGAATATCGCCGTGCGGTGCAGCGTCGCCTCATCGACGCTCGCGCCGTTCATGCGCACGGGCGTCGTGACGCGCGGGTGGAGCTTTTCCAAGACGATCGTGCGCACCATGCGGAAGAGCAGGAGGATGCGCGCGATCTTCAGCCCCGCCGCCGTCGAGCCGACGCAGCCGCCCGTGAGCATCAGGAGCAGCAGGATGCCCTTGGAAAATCCCGGCCAAAGCTCGTAGTCGGCGGAGACGAAGCCTGTCGTCGAGAGAGACGTCGCCTGGAAGAGCGCGAAGCGCAGGGCGTCGGGCACGTTGTAAAGCCCGCGGTAGAAGAGGTTCGCCGCGATGAGCAGCACCGCGCCGCCGACGATGCCGAGATACACCTTGAACTCGGAGTTGCGCCAGAGGATCTGCGGCCCGCTTCTTGTACATGCGGTAGTAAAGCCCGAAGCTGCCGCCCGAGATGAACATGAAGAGCGACATCCAAAGCTCGATGGCGGGACTCTCGAAGTGCGCGGCGCTCGCGTTGTAGGGTGGAGAAGCCGCCCGTGCCGATCGTCGACATCGCGTGATTGACGGCGTCGAGCGCGTTCATGCCGCAGAGGAAGAGGCGAGGAACGCCGCGCCCGTCAAGACGACGTAGATGCGAAAGAGCACGGCGGTCAGGTCCTGAGGCGCGGCAGGACGCGCTCCGACCCTTGGGCGCTCGACTCGGCGTTGTACATGGTGATCGCGCCCTGCCCGGTGGCTGGCAGGAGCGCGATGAAGATGACGATGATGCCGAGGCCGCCGAGCCAATGCGTGAGGCTTCGCCAGAGAAGCACGCCCTGCGGCATGGCCTCGATGTCTTCGATGACGGTGGCGCCCGTGCCCGTGAAGCCCGAGATGCTTTCGAAGATGCCGTCGAGGTAGCCGAGATAGCCGCCCAGAAGGTACGGCAACATGCCGAGGAAGGTTGCCAAGAGCCAGCCGACGCCCGTGATGGCGATGCCCTCGCGCAGCGTCAGGCGGTCGCCCGGCTCGTTTCCTGCGCGGCGAAGCGCCGTGCCTGCCGCCACGCTCAGGGCGGCGGTGGCGAAGAGCGCCAGCATGGAGGTCTCGCCGTACCACAAGGAGATGGCGAGCGGCACGAGGAAGATCATCCCTTCGGCCTGCGCGATGCGTCCGAGGAAGTACGCCACAACCCTGATGTCCAAAGGAGATGCACTCCCTTTCCTTGTTCGTTTGGGCTCTCAGCCCTTGTCCGAAGCCTCGTTGTAGACGTCCTTCAAGAGGGTTTCCTTGCGCAGCGCGAGGCACTCGCAGTGACGCTCCTCGACCGACGTCCGGCGGATCGTTTCCAGGAGGACTTCGCCGATCATCGGCGCGTCGTCGTAGAAGATGTCCTTCATCGTGCCGTAAGACCACTTCGGGCGGATGCCCTCGCCGTAGTTCACGACGTAGTAAAGCCCCGCATAGCACGCGCCGATCTCCCGCGCGAGGTAGACTTCGGGGCAGATGCTCTGCCCGATGATGTCGGCATGTCCCTTGAGCATGGCGACCTCGGCGGAGCTTTCGAAGTGGCGCCCGTCCGTGCAGGCGTAGATGCCGCGGTCGAAGATGCGCCCCGAGAAGCGTTTCTTCGTCGCCGCCAGAAGCGATGCGCGAAGCTCGGGGCAGAGGGCGTCGCGCATGATGAGCAGATACCTGCCGTCGAGCATGACGTCCTTGCGGTTCGAGAGGTCGAGATAGTCGTCGGGAATCAGAAAGTCGCGCGGGTCGAGCAAATGATTCGCCGTGCCGACGCCGCCCTCGGAGAGGACGCGCACGACGCCGGCCTCGCGGAAGATCCAGAACACCTGGCGCGAAGCGTCGGCTCGCGTCACGCCCGAACGCCAGCCGTGCATGCGGCACGAGCGCGCGCACCTCGCCGACCGCGAACAGGCGAAACGCGGGACTCTTGCCGTAGGGCGTATCGAAGATGAGGTTGTCGGCGAGGATTTCGACGTCTTCTGCGGGAAGACGCGCGGGAAAATCGCTCGAAAGCGTGCCCGAGCCGCCGACGATGCCGAACGATGCGGCGGGAATTTCTTGCTGTGCCATTTATTCGCTCCTTTCGCTGAAGGTTTTAAGAATTACTGATAAAATGAAGTCTGCCAGATTGATGCAGATTTTTCGTCCAATCAAGGAGACAAACCGGACGCATAGCAGGGCTATGCGGAGGATTTGCCGACGCCGATGGGGCGGAAAAGATGCCTCAAGGTGGCTGTGCTGAATTTATCTGTACTTCTTCAGCACACGGTACTCCGTATCGCGCTGCGCGGCTTCTCTGCCTGCGCCTTCGATCAGGCGTACCATCTTCTGGATCGACATCTCGTAGCGCGTGCCCGCCGCCTTGACGACGTTCTCTTCGAGCATGATGCTGCCGAGGTCGTCCGCGCCGAAGCCTAGGGTCAGCTGTCCGATGCGCTCGCCCTGCGTGACCCATGAGCCTTGGATGTGCGCGATGTTGTCGAGGTAGAGGCGCGTCAAAGCCAGCGTCGTCAGGTAGTCCCAGGAGCTTGCCTTCTCGCCGCCCAGCTCCGTATGGCCGGGCTGGAACGTCCATGTGATGAAGGCGCGGAAGCCTCCTGTCTCGTCCTGCAGGCGGCGGATCTTCTCCATGTGCTCGATGCGGTCGCCATCGTCTCGCCGAAGCCGATGACCATCGTCGCCGTGCTCTCCACGCCGATCGTATGCGCCGTCTTCATGATGCGCAGCCAATCGTCGGTCACGATCTTCTTCGGCGCGATCTTCCGGCGGATGCGGTCGACGAGGATCTCCGCGCCGCCGCCCGGCAGGCTGTCGAGTCCCGCCGCCTGCAGCCGCCTCAAGGTCTCCTCGACGGAAAGCCCTGCCTTTTCCGCGAAGTAGAGGATCTCCGTCGCCGTGAAGGAGTGGATCGTCAGCATGGGAAACTCGCGCTTCAAGCGGTGCAGCATTTCCTCGTAGTAGTCAAGGCCGAGCTCCGGATGCAGGCCGCCTTGGATCATCAGCTGCGTGCCGCCCGCCTCGACCGTCTCGCGCGCCTTGTCGAGGATTTCCTCGTAGGAAAGCAGGTAGGCGTCCGCCGCGTCAGCCCTGCGGTAGAAGGCGCAGAAGCTGCATTCGTTGCGGCAGATGTTCGTATAGTTGATATTGCGGTCGACGATGAACGTCGTGCAGTTGCCGAAGCGCGCGCGCCGGACGGCGTCGGCTTCCCTGCCGAGCGCGATCGGATCTTGTGCGAGGAGGAGAGCCTCGCCCTCTTTTTCCGTCAGGCGCATTACGCCTCCCCCTCTCCGTCAGCCAGCGCATGATAGAACGTATCGCGCTCCACGGGCTCGTAGCCCGCTTCGCGGATGATGCGGCAGAGCCTTTCGCGCGTGATGCCCGTGCCTGTCTTCGCGCCCGCCGCGTGGATGATCTTCTCCTCGCCGATCGTGCCGTCGAGGTCGTCCGCGCCGAAGCCCAGGGCGAGCTGCGCCACGGGCATGGTCAGCATGATCCAGAACGCCTTGATGTGGCGGATGTTGTCGAGGATGAGGCGCGAGAGCGCCATCATCTTCATGTCCTCCCACGAGCCGACGCGCTCGATGCCGTACTCCTTCGCCAGCTGCGTATTCGCCGGGTGGAAGGGGAAGGAAACGAACGCCTGGAAGCCGCCCGTCTCGTCTTGCAGCTCGCGCAATGTGACGAGGTGCTGCAGGCGCTCCTCGATCGTCTCCACATGACCGTAGAGCATGGTCGCGTTCGTGCGTATGCCGAGCGAGTGCGCCGCCTTCATCGTCTCGATCCACTGGGCGGCCGTCGCCTTCTTCGGGCAGATGATCTTTCGCACGCGATCCGAGAGGATCTCCGCCCCGCCGCCCGGGAGAGAAGAAAGTCCCGCCTCCTGCAGGGCGGCGAGCACTTCCTTGACGCTCTTGCCCGTCATTTCGGCGAAATGCACGATCTCGACGGGCGTGAACGCCTTGATGTCGGCATCGGGCAGCGCCGCCTTGACTTGGCGCACGATGCCGAGATAGTAGTCGAAAGGCTTCGTCGGATGAAGCGCCGAGACGATATGGATCTCGCCGAGCCGCCTGACCTCCTTCGCCTCCGCCAGGACGCGCGCGACGTCCGCCTCTTCCATCACATAGCCGCGGCTGTCCCCGTCCGGCACCTGGAAGGCGCACAGGGGACAGCCCGATGTGCAGATGTTCGTCAGATTGATATGGCGGTTCACATTGAAAAACGCTCGCTCCGCTCGCTCGCTTCTTCGCGCGCCGCGCCGCGTCTGCGAGAAAAAGAAGATCGTTGTCCTCGTACAGCGCCAAGGCGTCAGCCAGGCTGAGCCTCTCTCCCCTCGCTGCCTTTTCGCGGGCAGTCTCCAATATCGTCATCGTATCCTAGCTCTCCTCGAATCACATAGCCAAACGGTGCGCCGCTTTTGCGCATCTTTTTTGCCGGCAGCCTCGTCACGCATCAGCCGAGACGCTCCTGCCACTCCTTTTCCCGGAAGCCGACAAGGACGAACTCCTCGCCGATGAAAAGAGGGCGTTTGACGAGCATCCCGTCGGAAGCGAGAAGCTCGTATTGCTCATCCTCGCTCATCGCGGGCAGCTTGTCCTTGAGATGCAGTTCCTTGTACTTGAGACCGCTGGTGTTGAAGAAGCGCTTCAGCGGCAGGGCGCTGCGCTCGTGCCAGGCGCGCAGCTCGTCTGCCGTCGGCTTCTCCTCCTTGATGTCGCGCGTCCTCGCTTCGACGCCATGCTCTTGCAGCCAGCGCTGCGCCCTCTGGCAGGTGCTGCAGCGCGGATAGCAAAGGAAAAGACCTTCCTTCATCACATCACGCATCCTTTCGAATGATCGAACCGTTCAATCCTGCACCACTTCGCCGGGCCAGTCCATAATGCCGCCGAAGTCGACGACGTTTCCATATCCCATAGCAGCGAGCTTCTGCGCCGCATCGT
Source organism: uncultured Selenomonas sp. (assembly GCA_916438625.1). Lineage (GTDB taxonomy): Bacteria > Bacillota > Negativicutes > Selenomonadales > Selenomonadaceae > Selenomonas. The sequence continues at coordinate 295,293 of CAKAFE010000001.1, forward strand.
GGCTGCGCTTTCCGCTGCGGCAATAGACGAGGATCAGCTGATCCTTGTCTGGAAGTTCTGCAGGCGGCTGGGAGCCGATGCTTTCATTTGCGATGTTGATCGCCTTGGGAATGTGTCCCATGCCGTACTCGCTCTTCGTGCGCACGTCGAGGATGATATAGTTCTTCTCCGACGCCATCATCTTCTGCGCCTCCGCCGCCGATGCCTGCCGCGGCGCTCCCGCCGCCTTTCCGTCGCCCCCGCAGCCGACCGCAAAAAGCGCCAACGCTGCCAATATAGTCAAAACAACAAGCCTCTTCATTCCGTATGGCCTCCTCAACCTTCCGACGGCCGGTTCTTTCGACATCCGGCCTCGCTTTTCACCCTCGTCAGATCACATGCCCGTGCGCCGCGCCGATCTCGCGCACGCGCTCTGCGGAAAGCTTCGTCACGCGCAGGATGAAATCGAGCGGCATGTTCTCGTCGAGCAGGGACAGCGCCATATCCTTCGCGCTGTCCTCCTTGCCCTGCGCCATGCCCTGCGCCATGCCCTGCGCCATGCCCTGCGCCATGCCGGCTTCCAGGCCGTCCCTGTATATTCCTTCGCTCAAGTTGCACATTTCTGCCACTCCTTTCTCGATATCAGGCATCGCCTTCACGTGGAACTTCTCCTGCAGCTCCTTTTCCACCTCGTCCCGCTGATCCCCGCTTTTATGGAGCAGAACGATATGCAGAAGGCGCAAGAGCCCCTGCAGCTTCTTGTAATGCGTTTTCCCAAGGCAGACCATGATGGGCACGATCAGATCGTAGTCTTCTCTCGCCGCCCGCGCCCTGCCTTGAAGGTTCGTCTCCTGCATGGCATACTTCGTGATCGTATATTCCCACGCCTTGCTCGGATGCGTGCAGATCCAGATCGAGTAGACCTTCTCGATCGAGTCGTAGTCGGCGTGGGAGAACACCGTGCCATACTGTGACGAGATCATGCGGCAGCAGTAATACATCGCTCGCTTCAGGAGCGAATAGCCAGGCGTGAAGTTGTCTTGCGCCTCCACGTTGATGATGAGCTTGATCTTCTTCTCGCTGCGCGGCAGAACAGCGCGGAAGCGGATGTCGTAATAGACGACCCCTTCCGTCAGGGAACTGCTTTCTGTGTTGAGCCCGTCGAGCTTCAGCAGCTCTTCCTCATCGGCTCGCAGGGGAATCGTGCTGATCTCGGGTGCATCTTGAATACATTTCGCAGCTATATCGTCAATCGTTTCATCTTGGAACTCCTCGACGCATCCCTTGAGAATGTTGGCCAAGATATATCGATCGGCGAGCACGTTCTTGCAGACCGCATCGTATGCTCGCTTGCGCTCTTCCAGTGACATCTCTATCGCGTCGCCCCTTCCTCGTCTGTACTCCTTTTTATTATACCACATCTGTGCGGAGTGCGCCTGCCGAAGAGGGCGGCGCGTTCTCTAGCGGCGTTTTTCGCGCCACTCGATCCACATGTGCCGAAGCGCCATGACGGGCGCGTGGAGCATCATGCGCGGGCCGCTGTAGCGCATGGCTTCGCGGATTTTTTCGCGCATCGCGGGCGCGTAGCAGTGCGTCGGACACGCGCTGCAGAATGTTTTTTCCTCCATGTGCGGGCAGCGCTCGACGCGGGCGCGGGCATAGCGGAGCAGCGCTTCGCAGTCCTCGCAAAGCTCCAGGCGTCTGCCGTGGTGCGCTCGGCAGTAGATTTCGAGCATCTTCTTGACCGTCTGCATTTCCGCCCTGCGCTTTTCCTCTGTTGTCATGTGGCCGCCTCTCCCCTCTTCCCAGTCTCGTCGGCAGGAGCCATCCGCGCTGCCGCCTGTCGTACAACTGCGAACATTATAGCAAAGAGCGCTGCCCGGAACAATCATTTTCCCGTGGAAGTTAACAATCGTCGTCTTTTTCTGTTATAATAGGGTATCGCGACAAAAAAATAGATGTGCGCCTTTCGGGGGTGCGTCTTGGTCTGGAGAGGATGAAACATGACGATGCGACAGATTTCGCCGGGGCAGGAGCGTTGGGCGCTCCTCATCATGGCGTTTCTCTTTGCGCTTGCCGCACCGTTCCTGCCGGTTTTGGGCGTGGTCTTGCTGCTGGCATGGACGGCGCCCTTGGTCGTCTTGATCTTGCGTCACGGCTACGGCTACGCCTTGCCGGGCGTCCTCGCGGCGGGCGGCTTCTACTATGCCGTGCTCGGCGCAGCAGGGGCGCTGCACACGCTCTTTCTCGCTGTGCCGCTGGCGTTTTTCCTGGGCTTCGGCCTGCGCCGCCAGTGGACGGCGGTGCGCCTCGTCAAGGGGGGCTTGGCGGTGTCACTTTTGGGCACGATCGTCGCGCTTTCCTTGGTGGCGCTCATCTTTTGGCATCGATCCTCTGGCGCCGTTTCTCGATGCCGTGCGCGAGTCGTACCAGAGTTTTGGTTCTGCCGTGCAGTCGGAGGGCAATCTCGCCGGGCCAAGGTGCAGGCGGTGGAAAAACAGATCGCGTCACTCATCGAGATGGTTTCTTGCTCGCGCCGACGATCTTCATCGTGGAAGCGGCGCTCGCCGTCCCTGTTGAACTTCTTCGCCGTGGGGCTTCTGCTTTCGCGCATCGGCGAGCGGATGCCGGCTTTGCCGCCTTTTCGCGAATGGCGCTTTTCCGTCTACTTCCTCTTCCTTTTCGGCTTCTCTCTCGTGGGGCTTTATTGGGGAGGCACGCGCCACATCGAGCTTCTCTACGAAGCGTCGCTCAACGGCGACATCATCGCCACGTTCGCCGGGCTCATCCAGGGCTTTTCGCCCTCTGGTATGTGGCGGATCACTGGCGGATCGGCCGTTTCTGGCGCTGGGTGCTCGTCGCGTTTGCTGTCTTGAGCGCCTTCATGATGCAGCTCATCGCCTTCACCGGGCTTTTCGATATGTATTTCGACTACCGCCGCCGCTTCAGTCGTCGGCGATAGGGAAACCGCTCGGGCGGTTTTCCGGGAATTTTACAGGAGGTGGCTTTCTTGCCTCGAAATCTGTCGGCGTGGCTGGACGCCTGCGTTCATCTCGCCGTTTTGCTGGCGCTCGTCTTGGTGCTGTCCTACTACAATGCCTACGTTGCGTCCATCGCTTTCGTCGTCTGGCTGCTCGTCGCGCTCTTCGCGCGTGAGCGCTGCTTGGCGCGTCATCGCGCGTTCGAGACTTACTGTCGCGATGTCGTGCGCAACGTGAGCGAGGTGACGAATTTCGCGATCGAGCGCTTGCCGCAGGCGGTCGTCATCGTCAATCCCGAAGGGCGCATCGCGTGGACGAACGGCGCCGTGAAGGATTATCTGGGGAGACGCCCGAGCCGAGCCTTTCTCTCAGGATTTCTGGCCGGGGATCATCCCCGGAGCCGATCTGGGGGGGCTTCCGGCGAGTATGTCTTCGCCCATGACGCGCACTATTACAAGGTCCGCTATCGCCCGATCGTGACGTCGGACGACATCCGAGGGGCTCATGGCGCTCTACGTCGAGGATTGGACGGAATACGAGGAGCTGCGGCTCTTTTTCAAGAACAGCCGCGCCGTTCTCGCCCTACATCCAGATCGACAATTTCGACGAGGTCATGCAGGGGCTTTCGGAGGCGGAGCGCACTGCGCTGCTCTTCGAGGCGAACCGCCGTCTCGACGAATGGCTCAAGGGTCTCGGCGGCTTCATGCGCCGCGTGAGCGACGATCTCTACGTCGCCGTGATCGAGCGGAAGTCTCTCGATCGTGCGATCGGGGAGCATTTCGACATCCTCGATCGCGTGCGCGCCCTGCAGAGCACGAACCGCCTGCCGCTGACGCTGTCCATGGGGCTTGCCGTCGCGGAGGAGCAGTCGATGGAGGAGCTTGGCAGGGAGGCGCAGGCAGGACTTGACCTCGCGCTCGGGCGCGGCGGCGACCGGTCGCCGTGCGCATGGGCGGCAAGAACCAGTTCTTCGGCGGCAAGGCGAAGGCGGTCGAGAAGCATACGCGCGTCAAGGCGCGTGTCGTCGCCCACGCCGTGCGCGAGATCATCGAGAACGCGGACGAGGTCTTCATCATGGGTCACCACAACGAGGACTTCGACTGCTTCGGTGCGGCGATCGGCATGGCGAAGATGGCGCTCGACCTCAAGAAGCCCGTGCACATCGTCCTGAGCGATATGAACGACGGCATCGACAAGCTCATCGAGGTTCTGCAGGACGCGCCCGAGTACGAGGGAATGCTCATTCACGCCGAGGATATGGAGAGCATCGATTCCTTGAATCCCGTGCTTTTCGTCGTCGATACGCACATCCCGCACCTCGTCGCCGCGCCCGTGCTCTTGGAGCGCATCGCGCAGGTCATCGTCATCGATCACCACCGACGTTCGGGCGACAGCTTCATCAAGTCGCCGCTGCTCGTGTACATCGAGCCGGCGTCCAGCTCGACGAGCGAGCTTGTCACGGAGCTTTTGATGTACTTCAGCGATGACCTCGTGCTCTCGCGCCTCGCGGCGACGGCGCTCTACTCGGGCATCGTCGTCGATACGAAGAATTTCACCGTGCAGACGGGCATCCGCACCTTCGAGGCGGCGGCCTTCCTCAGGCGCGGCGGCGCAGATCCCGTCGTCGTGCGCCACCTTTTCCGTGCCGACTTCGATACGGAAAGGGCGCTTTCCCAAGGGAAGGCGGGGGCGCGTCTCTACAGCGGCGGCCTCATCACGGCGCGCTTCCCGACGGTCATTCCGAACGTGCAGGCGATCGCAGGGCAGGTCGCCGACTCGCTGCTGCGCATCGAAGGCGTGCGCATGAGTCTCGTCTTCTTCCAGCTCGACGCGGAGAGGGTCGGCATCAGTGCACGCTCGACGGGAGATCTGAACATGCAGGTCATCATGGAAAGTTTTGGCGGCGGCGGTCATCAGAACGTCGCAGGCGCACAGGTCAAGGGCGAATCGCTCGCCTCGATCGAGGAACGCGCCATCGCCATCAGTCAGAAACATATCGAGGAGATGGACAAAGATGAAAGTGATATTGCAGCAGGACATAAAGAAGGTAGGAAGCAAGGGTGACATCGTAGAGGTTTCGGAGGGCTACGGCAGGAACTTCCTGCTGCCGAAGAAGCTCGCCGTCGAGGCCACGGCGGCGAACCTTGAGACGGCGAAGCAGAAGGCGAATTCCGCCGCGAGGAAGAAGCAGCAGGCGACGGACGAAGCGCGGCTTCTGGCCGCCCAGCTGGAGAAGGTCAGCGTCAAGGTCGCCGTGCGCATCGGCGAAGGCGGCAAGCTCTTCGGCTCGGTCACGGGCAAGGACGTCGCCGACGCACTCCTCGCGGAGCACGGCATCGAGGTGGATCGCCGCAAGATCGCCTTGAAGGGCGAAGTCACGGGCACAGGCGAATACGAGGCCGTGATCAAGGTGCATCCGGAGATCCAGAGCACGATCGGCGTGGTCGTCGTCGCCGAATGAGCAGGAAAGAGGTATCATGCTGAACTTTTTCAAGCGTCTTTTCTCCGGTCACGCTGCGCCCGCTCCCCATGTCCCGCTGGACGAGGGGGCGGAGCGCATCGACCGCGAGATCGACGCGCTCTATTCGATCCTCGCCGAAGAGGCCGGCTCGGACAGGCTCGTCATCAAGGCGGGCAAGATGGACGCCATGCGTCTCATGCGCTCTCCTGTCCGTGCTGAGCGCGTCCTCGCCCTTGAGCGCATCGTCTACGAGAACCCGACGATCGAGCGCGTGCCGACGGAAGCGGAGATCCCCGCGATCCTCGTCGAGCTTTCTGAGCGCATCGCCGACATCATGGCGCGGCGCAGCATGGAGGACAAGATCGAGCAGAAGATCCAGGAGAAGCTCGAAGAGAATCACCAGGATTATGTGCAGGACATCCGTATGCAGGTCTTGAAGGACGAGAAGAGCGGCCTTGAATCGCCGCAGGCGGCGAAGAAGCGCGAGGAGCTCGAAGCGCTCGAAAAGATCCACCTCACGCAGTCCGTCATGGAGCTTCTGCGCCCCAAGACGCTCGAAGAAGTCGTCGGCCAGGAACGCGCCGTCAAGGCGCTCGCGTCGAAGCTCTCCTCGCCGTACCCGCAGCACCTCCTGCTCTACGTCCCGCCGGGCGTCGGCAAGACGACGGCGGCGCGCATCGTCCTCGAAGCCGTCAAGAAGGAGGCGCATTCGCCGTTTTTCGAGTCGGCGCCCTTCGTCGAGACGGACGGCACGACGCTGCGCTGGGATTCGCGCGACATGACGAACCCGCTCTTGGGCTCGGTGCACGATCCCATCTACCAAGGGGCGCGGCGCGACCTGCCGACAGCGGCATCCCCGAGCCGAAGCCCGGCATGGTGACGGAGGCGCACGGCGGCATCCTCTTCATCGACGAGATCGGCGAGATGGACGAAATGCTGCAGAACAAGCTCCTGAAGGTGCTGGAAGACAAGCGCGCCTTCTTCGAGTCGGCATATTACGACCACACGGACGAGAAGGTGCCGCCCTACATACGGAAGCTGTTCGAGGAGGGTGCGCCCGCCGACTTCGTGCTCATCGGCGCGACGACGCGCGACGCATCGCACGTCAATCCCGCGCTTCGCTCGCGCTGCGCGGAGATCTATTTCGAGCCGCTGACGCCCAAGCACATCGAGGAGATCGTGCGAAATGCCGCGAAGAAGCTCGCGGTCGAGGTGGACGACGAAGTCGTGCGCCTGATCAGCGAGTACACGACGGAAGGACGCAAGGCGATCAACATCCTCGCCGACGCTTACAGCCTCGCGCTCTCGCGCACGGAGGAAGGCGAGAGCGTCAAGATCGCCAAGAGCGACATCTACGAAGTCGCGCAGGTGAGCCGCCTCTATCAGTTCGTGACGAAGAAAGCATCGAAAAAGCCCGAGACGGGGCACGTCTTCGGGCTGGGCGTCTCGGGCTTTTTGGGGTCGGTGATCGAGATCGAGGCGGTCGTCTTCCCGCCGAGGAAAAGGGCAAGGGACAGGTGCGTTTCAACGAGACGGCGGGCAGCATGGCGAAGGATTCCGTGTTCAACGCGGCGTCCGTGCTGCGCCGCCTCACGGGCAAGAGCATCCACGACTACGACGTGCACATCAACGTCATCGGCGGCGGCAATATCGACGGCCCGAGCGCGGGCATGGCGATCCTTGCGGCGCTCGTCAGCGCCGTGACGGGAAAGCCGCTGCGCCAGGATGTCGCCGTCACGGGCGAGATCGCGCTGGCCGGGCGCGTGCGCCCCGTCGGCGGCGTCTTCGAAAAGGCGTATGGCGCGAAGCAGGCGGGCATCAAGACGCTCGTCATCCCGAAGGAGAACGACAAGGACATCCCCGAGGGTCATCTGGGGCTTGACATACACGCCGTCGAGACGGCGGAGGAAGCCTTCGCCGTGCTGTTCGCTCCCCGAAGAAGACGGAACTCCTGTGCGCCTCGCGCTGGAAAAAGCCGGCGGAAAAGGCGGAAGATGACGGCCGCGGCGAAGCTCCCGCCAAGGAGGACGCCCCGTCCGTATCCCTCGAAAAGTCAAAGGAGGCCGTCTGAATGGAGCGTATGCCGCCCGCGAGCGTCGAAGCCGAGCAGGCTGTCCTCGGCGCCATGCTCTTGAAGCCGGAAGCCGTGACGACCGCTGCGGAAGAGCTGTCGGCGGACGATTTCTATCGCGAGACGCACCGCCTGATCTACGAGGCCATGATGGAACTCAAGGATCGTACCGAGCCGGTCGATCTCGTGACCTTGACCGAGCAGCTCAAGAAGGCGGACAAGCTCGCGAAGATCGGCGGCATCCCCGCGCTGTCTCTGATCGCGAACTCCGTGCCGACGGCAGCGAACGTGCATTACCATGCACGCATCGTGCACGAGAAGGCGCAGCTGCGCTCGCTGATCTCGGCTGCGACGGAGATCGCGGGCGCAGCCTACGAGAGCGCCGACGAGGTCGAGGACATCATGGACAACGCGGAAAAGCGCATCCTCGCCGTCTCGTCGGGCAAGCGCAGCAAGGACTTCGTGCCGCTGCAGGAAATCCTCCTGGACACCTTGGAGCAGATCGATGCGCGCTACAACAACAAGGGCAGCATCACGGGGCTTCCCACGGGCTTCACGGAACTCGACCACCTGACGGCGGGACTGCAGAAGTCCGACCTCATCCTCGTCGCCGCGCGTCCTTCGATGGGCAAGACGGCGTTCACCCTGAACATCGCGGCGCACGTCGTGCTTCGCGCACGCGAGCCGGTCGCCTTCTTTTCCCTGGAAATGAGCAAGGAGCAGCTCGTGCAGCGCCTCCTCTGCTCGGAAGGGCGCATCGACTCGCAGCGCCTGCGCGTCGGCGAGCTGGAGGAAAAGGAGTGGGGCGACCTCATCGATACGGCGAACCGCCTGTCCGCTGCGCCGCTCTACATCGACGACACGCCCTCGATCACCGTCATGGAACTGCGCTCGAAGGCGCGCCGCCTGAAGGCGGAGCACGGGCTTTCGCTCATCGTCATCGACTACCTGCAGCTCATGCAGGGACGCGCGAGCAAGAATGGCGACAACCGCCAGCAGGAGATCTCGGAGATCTCGCGCTCCTTGAAGGCGCTCGCGCGTGAGCTGAATGTGCCCGTCATCGCCCTCTCGCAGCTTTCCCGGAGCGTCGAATCGCGCCAGATCAAGCGACCCATGCTCTCCGACCTCAGGGAGTCCGGCTCCTTGGAACAGGACGCCGATATCGTCATGTTCCTCTACCGCGAGGACTACTACGACCCCGAGACGGAGAACAAGAACATCACGGAAGTCATCATCGCCAAGCACAGGAACGGCCCCGTCGACACGGTGGATCTCACGTTCCTCAAGCAGTTCACGAAGTTCGGCAATCTCTCACGCATGCAATGAAAGTAGGAGGCAACGATGGAATACGACAAGAAGGAACTTGACTCTCGCTTGAAAGATGAGCTGCATCATGCGGGTCACCGCTGGCGCAACCGCTTTCATTTGGAGCTGCCGTTCGGCTTCACGGGCAGTGTGAAGGGGCTCGTTTTCTTTCGGGGCGAGTACCATCTCTTCTGCCAGTGGAATCCCTTTTCGACCGAGGACAAGAACAAGGGCTGGGTCCTCTTCAAGACGCGCGACTTCGTCTATTGGACCGATCCCAAGCTCGTCCTGTGGCCGACGGATGACGACGACAAGGACGGCTGCGGCTCCGGCTCCGCCTTCATCAACGGCGGCATGCTGCGCGTCCTCTACACGGGACGGCGAGAGGAAGAGGGCAGGCGTGCGAATCGCCAGATCCTCGGCACCTTGACGAAGGAAGGCGTCATCCAGAAGGACATGCTTCTCATCAAGGAGCAGCCCGAAGGGTATACCGACCTCTTCCAAGGACCGCATTTCTTCGTGCGGGACAGTCACGCCTACGCGCTTCTGGGCGCACAGGCGGCGCCTGCGGACGATGCGCGGGGATGTCTCCTCCTCTATCGCGAGGAGAAGGGGCTCTTTCGCTTCGCGGGAGAGCTGCGGACGCAGCTCGGCTTCTTCGGCAAGGTCTGGGAATGCCCGGCGCTCCTCTCCTTCGGCAAGCACGATGTGCTCTTCTTCTCGCCGCGCGGCTTGGAAGGACGCGAGTTCGACTGGCAGAACCTCTTCCAATCGGGCTACATCGTGGGTCATCTCTCGCTTTCGGGACGCGAGATGCTGCACGGTAAGTTCCAGGAGCTCGACCGCGGCTTCGACTTCTTCGTGCCGCATGTGGGCGTGCACGAGGGACGCGCCATCCTCTTCGGCTGGATGAGCATGCCGCACAAGGACGAGGACTATCCGACGGGCGAGCACGGCTGGATGCACACCCTGACGCTGCCGCGCGTCCTCTCGTTGAAGCAGGGCAAGATCTACTCGCGCCCTCTGCCCGAGCTGAAGGCGCTGCGCGTAGAGCGGAGCGCGCGAGAGCTTTCCGGCCTCGCCGTGCCGTCCCTGAAGACGGAGCTCGCCTACTGCGCGGAGATCCCTCGCGAACATCGTCATGGGCGTCGCGCAGAACATCAAGGTCGAGCTTCGCTATGGCAGGGAGAAGGTCAAGATCAGCTACAGTCGCGAGACGGACATCGTGGAGATCAGCCGCGAGGGCATGAAGCTCGGCGGGCGCGGCGTGCGCACCTTCAAGCTCTACACCTACCGCTCGCTCGTCATGAACATCTTCATCGACCGCACCGCCATCGAGATCTTCTTCCAGAACGGCGAGGAGGTCGCATCCTTCCTCGTCTTCCCCGAAGAGGACGTGCCGCCCGTCCTCGTGCTTGAAGCCGACGCGCCGATGGAAAAAGTCATGGGATCGATCTGGGACCTCGATCGCCTGCGCTATGGCGAGCTGAAGCAGCAGAAGCGAAAGTACGTGTTCTGAGCTTGGCCGCCAAGAGGTCGGAAGGGCAGAAGAAGCCGCAGGCAACGCGAAAATGCGCTGCCTGCGGCTTCTTTCGTGCTTCATTCGATAGGTCGTGCCGTCCATGCTTCGGCAGATGCGGCAACGCCCGCCGAAAGCTCGCTCTCGTAGTCCGTGATGCCCCGCGCGATGGCGCGCGCGAAGACGTCGGCTTTTTCCGTGAGCAGCTTCGCCTCGGGCAGATGGTCGATGAACGCCATCTCGACGAGGACGGCGGGCATCGTGGTCGCGTGGAGGACGATGAGCTCGGGACGCTCCTTGATGCCGCGATCCGTCGTGTCGAGCGACGTCGTGATCTGCCGGTGATCGCGCGCGCGAGCCTTTCCGCCCTGCCGCCGCGCGCGTAGATGAGCGACTCCGTGCCGTGCGCCTCGCCGTCCGCTGCATTGCAGTGCAGGCTGACGAAGATGTCGGCGTGCCAGCGGTTCGCCTCGTCCGTCACGGCGGCGTTCCAGCGTTCGAGGTGGCGGCTCTCCCATGCGAGATTGTCGCTCTGCATGAGGAAGACTTCCAGGCCGACCAGTTCGAGATAGAGCTTCACGCGCTCGCCGATGTCGGCTGCGACGTCGCACTCCCTGAGGCCGAGCGCATCATTGACCGCGCCGCTGTCGTACAGAGGATCGTGCCCGGGATTCAAGAATACACGCATCGTTCCCACTCCTTTTCCCTGTTGGTTGCTTCTCGGACGCTCCCTTTGGCGGGAGCGTCCCGTGTCGTTCGCTTCCATACATGCGGCAGGGAAGGAAAGCATATCCTCGGAACTGCATCGGCGGCGCATTCCCCGCTTGTGTCGCTGCCGGGAGATCCTTCGCGTAGCTTCAGCGAAAAAATTTTTTTCAAAGAGCTGTTCAAACAGGGGTTTTTTAAGGATATAATAGGGATAAGCGAGAGCGTTCGGAACGTCGCAATCTGCACGGCCGCGTCCCTGCATGAACGCCATGCCGACAGAGGAGTGCCGCACCTTTGTTTTCATCTTGTGCCGTTGGCGGCAACGGCGGAACGGAGTCCAGCATGAGTCTCTTTCAAAAAGCAATGGCCGGAGTGCCTGCCACCTCGTCCAATAGGACAGACGACATTCAGAAACTGGAGCGCTATCTGAAGGCGCTCGCCGCGAACAAGCTCGACGCGCCCCCGCCGCAGGTGCAAGATGCCTCCCTGCAGCCACTGGCGGGTGCTCTGCAGGCTTTCGTCGCCCAGCAGGCGAAGCAGGCGCACGACATCGTCATGACGCTGAACGACAGTCTGGCGAAGCAGGTACAGGCCTCCATCCTGCTCAACAAGCTGTTCTTCAACTTGGCGGACATCGTGAGCGGCGTGCAGGAAGTCATGGACGTCATCCGCGGCCTCGCGGACTCGATCAACGACATGGCTTCCACGGCGACGGACATCCGTGCGCAGACGGACGCGGGACAGACAGCGATGAACGCGACGGGCGAGACGATCAAGGACGTGGCGGCGGGCAACAAGGTCGTCGGCGACAGCATCAGCCACATGATGGAGCGCATGAGCGCCCTGACCAGCTCGACGGCGAACATCAACAAGCTCGTGGCAACGGTCAACGGCATTTCCGAGCAGACGAACCTCCTCGCCCTGAACGCTTCCATCGAGGCGGCGCGCGCAGGCGAGCAGGGACGCGGCTTCTCCGTCGTCGCCGAAGAGGTCAGGAAGCTCGCGGTGCAGTCGAAAGAGTCGGTCGAAGAGATCCGCACGCAACTCACGTCGATCCAGAGCGAGGTCAAGGTTCTCGGCGGCCAGTTCGATTCCGTGGATGAGACGTTCGGCAAGAACTCGGAGAACATCGAGGCGACGGAGAAACATGCAGAGGCGATCCACGGCACCTTCGCGGATATCCGCGCGGCGATGGACAAGCTCGCGCCCTTTGCCGAGCAGCAGTCCGCTTCCTTCGAGGAAATGACGGCCTCCTTGAGCCAGGCGGTCGATAACATGGGCACGGCGAAGAACGAGTCGAAGGAGTGCAATACGGGCCTCTTCCATGTGTTCATGGAATCGAGCGCCGTGCGCGCGGACTTCCTCAAGATCGGCCTTTCGCTGAGCTCGAACGAGATCCTCGACCTCGCCAAGACGGATCATCTGCTGTGGTTCGCCCGCATCAACCAGATGCTCCTGGGCAACATGCAGCTTTCGTCCAGCGACGTCATCAACCACCGCGCCTGCCGTCTCGGCAACTGGTACGCGGGAGAAGGAAAGGCGAAGTACGGCGGCACGCCCGTCTTCGAGAAGCTCGACGCATCGCACGAACGCTTCCACCGGCTGTGCGCGGAAGCCATCGACGCCTATGCCGGGCACGAGGAGCACAGGGTGCACACCCTGCTGCCCGAGATCGAGTCCACATCCAAGGAAGTCCTCGACGCCTTGGATCAGCTGAAATCCATCTGAGCGGGAAGGATGAACCGATGAAGTACCGCTGCTATCTGTTTGATTTCGACTACACGCTCGCCGACTCGGAGAAAGGCATCGTGGGCTGCTTCCACACGACGCTCAGGAAGCTCGGCTATGAGGACGTGCCCGACGAGTCGATCCGGCGGACGATCGGCCTTCCCATGGAGGAGGCGATCCGCCGCATTGCGGGCATCGAGACGGCAGCGGAATGCGAGCGCTTCCTCGTCAACTATCGCCGGGAAGCCGACGAGAAGATGACGCCGAACACGCACTTCTATCCCGAGACGGTGCCGCTGCTTGAAAAAAACTGCGCTCCCTCGGCGCCGGGGTCGCCGTCATCTCGACGAAGACGCGCCATCGCATCATGGAGAAGTTCCTTGCCGACGATGCGGCGCACCTCATCGACTTCGTCATCGGCTGCGAGGACGTCGAAACCCTCAAGCCCTCGCCCGAAGGCATCCTCGCTGCCTGCCGTCGCTTCGGCGCAGAAACGTCGGAGGTCATATATACGGGCGACAACACGGTGGACGCCGAAGCGGCGCAGGCCGCCGGCGTCGACTTCGCCGCCGTGCTCACGGGCACGACGGAACGCGCTGCCTTCGAAGCTCTGCCGCATGTGAAGATCATGAAGAATCTCGGCGAACTGCTCGCATAGAAGAAAGAAACGAATGACCGCCGCGCTTTCGCGCGGCGGTCATTCGTTCAGGCACGATTCTTTTCTCATTCGGCGTTATCCGATCTTTTTGAGACTTAGAGTCCCATCGGATTCTCCTCCTTTCCGCAGAGATTTTTTTCTGCCGCTTCCGTGAGCTGCAGATGCCGGGCACTTCATCCGCCGGCTTCTTCTTCCCCTCTTGCTTGTCTCTATTGTATAACGAGCGCCTTGATTTGTCAAGATTTTCTGATATTTTGAGGCGAGAATCATCTCCGCGGTCATGGCAGGCTGCCTGATTCCCGATGAGGGCGGCGCACGATGCCCACGGACGACCATCGTGCGTGCAGCTTCGCAAGGCTGCACGCCATCAGCGTTTCTCGGCGCGCTTCTCCTCCAGCTGCTGCTGCTGCTTCGCCAGATCGAGGAGCGCCGCTTGGCGTTCGCGTCGCTCGCGCTCGATGCGGGAGACGATGTCTTCCGCCTGCGGCTCCTCGACCGTATGCTTGGCGATCTCCAGGATGTCCGCCTGCGACTGCGTCCTGTCGCCCGCAATGCGCGCGGCGATGGCCTCGGGCGACTCCTCGGCAGGGGCGGCTGCCTGTGCCGTCGCTTTTGCCGCTGTCTCCGCTTCCTGTGCGCGCGCCGCTTCTTCTTGTGCACGCGCCGCCTCTTCCGCGGCAGCCTTCCGGCGCGCCTTCTCCTCCGCCTTCTTCAAGCGCCGCTTCGCCTGCTCCGACATATACTTCTGCCACTCCATCGGATCGACCTCGATCAGGCGCGGCTCGGCGATGAATGCCTCATATTCAATGGAATGATTGCCCAGGTAGACCTTCCTGCCTGTTGTCACATGCTCCTTCTCCATGGCATAATCTCTCCCGTTCCTTGGAACCGATTTCCCGTATCCGGGATGAATCCCTCAACCGTTCGCTCGACGCAAAAGCAGATTGCGCCGAAAAACCCTTCTGCTATAATTCCCCGTCGAGCATGGGAAATCCTTTATGGAAAGCAAAAAAACTCAAGAACTTTTCGATTTTTGGTTGAAAAAGTCCGAGAAAAACATGCAGAATGATCGAAGAAGAACGACGCTTTCGGGGGCAGAGGTTTCCCAGGAATCGCCGATCCGTTCAGCGCGATTCTGAGACCATTCCTGTGGGCAAGGCGAAGAGAGGAGATCGTCGTTTCAACAATATCGGAGGACGTGTCTGACGCAGGCTTCAAGGTCGCTGTTTATGTCGGATTCCCAGAAGCGCAGCACAAGCCAACCGAGCTGCGTCAAGGCTTCATTTACATCCTTGTCGCGCTCGACGTTGCGGGTGAGTTTCTTTTTCCAATATGCCTGTCTCGATGCGATCTGTTCTCCGGGGTTGTCCTCGTGCCCTCGCGCATGCCAAAAATCGCCATCCACAAAGATGGCGATCTTGCGGCGCGTCAAGGCGATGTCGGGGGTTCCTGGAAGCGCCCGCCAGTTTTTCCGATAGCGCATCCCCCTGTGCCAAAGCGCCTTGCGAAGCAGGATTTCAGGCTTCGTGTCGTGGCTTTTGACCCGCTGCATGATCTTTCGACGTTTTTTTCCTTGGAAATATTGTCCATGCTTATGAAGGATGTGCGCTGCAGCGCGGCGATTCTTCTGTGCAGTCATAGGATGTCGCACGCAGATATTCCCCGTAAAGCGCGACGGCGCGTTTCAGCTGCGAGCGGATGGAGGACGACAACTCTTGAAACTGCGGGCATTGCGACAAATGGTGCAGATAGAGGACGGTTTCCTCTCCGGCGTCCATCAGGCGGATGGAATGTGCGCGCTTGACGCGCGATGCCATGTCGCCGGCCGTGCGGCGCGCGTAGCATTTTCTTTCCACCAGCCACTCGGAAAAATCTTGCCGAAAGCCTGTCTCCGCGAAATGGAAAGCCAGCTCGACGGGGCGCTCGTAAAGGATCTTTTTTTGCTCGATATGCTCCTTCAATGCGCGGGCGACGTACTCGCCCAGCTTGACGGGGACGGCGTTCCCAACCATCTGTTCCATGTCGGTTTTCGAGCCGCACCAATGGTAATCGGCAGGGAACGTCTGGATCAACGAACGTTCGAGTGTCGTCAACGCCCGCACGTTCTCGTCGATCGGACAAGCGTCGTTGGGGTGCCCCGGATATCCCTTCGGCACCAGGCGGTTGACGCCGCGCATGGTCGGCGCCAGTTCGTCGATGGAGTACACGGCTCTTCTGCAATAATTGCGCGGATGACGATAGTAGAACTCGAAATCCAAAGCTGCGCCGAAGTAATCGCGGAGCGTCATGTCCGTGGTTGTCTGCCCGGCAAGAAGTCGCTCGCGCAGAAAGTCATCCGCTCCTCCCAGTTCGCCGATGCAGAAGAAGCGTTTTCTTTTCTGCGGCACGCCGCAGCGCGACGCATCCAAGACCATCATGGTCAGTCCGTATTCGAGTTTCTTGAAAACGGCGTGCGCCTCTCGAAATGCATGGCTGTTCCTTGCGCGATCGACGTTTTCCATGACGAAATACTTCGGACGCACCGCGCGGATGATTTCGGCATATGCCTCCGTCAATCCTGCACGACTCCCCTCTATGCGCTTTCCGGCATGGGAAAAGTCTTGGCAGGGAGGTCCCGCCGATGATGATGTCCGGATGGAATTTTTGGATTTCAGCCACAGCTGTCGTCGTGTCAGAAAGATCTGTTGTAAAGACAGGGTGAGAGAAATTCAGCGCATAGCATTCGGCGGCTTTGTCCCAGAATTCGAAAGCGGCAACGATCTGGAATCCAGCATCTTCGAATCCCTTCGACAATCCGCCACACCCTGCAAATAAATCCACGATACGCATTTTGAGCCTTTCTCAACCGAGTTGAAACATGGTATACTTCTAGGAAAGCATCCTCGTGTGTATTTTTAAGACAAAGAACGATGGACGTCAATATTCGACGTTTTTTTCAAGCAAGTGCGTCGCCGGGGGCGGCTCTTGCTTCTTCATAGAACAGGCGGTGCGACATGACCATCATCGACAAGGCGGCGCTTCATATTCTCGATGCGGCGGGCTCTTCGCTTCTTTCCGCGGCGGAGCTGCCGCTTGCGGGCGAGGCAGGCGAGTATCTCCTCGCGCATATCGAGAAGAGCCGCAAGAGTCCCGACAAGAAGGCGGGGACGTTTTACGACGACAGCGCGTGCAGGAAGGAGCTCGCCGCTTATCTGGCCGGCGAGGTGGAGTTTCTCGCGTTTTCGCGCACGCTGGCGGAGAGCTTCCTGCGTGCGCTCTCCCATGCGGCGGATGTGGCTCCCATGATGCTCTTCGTGCTCGAAGCGCACGAAGACGAGCGGCGCGAGCTCATTGTTTTTCCTGTGCCGCAGCCATGCGGGCTTCTCGCCCGCCGTCATCGATACGGAGGGCGGGCTTTCGGCGGAGCTTTCGGCGTGCGCCTCGCTTCTGCCGAGCGTGTCGGCGACGATGGACGAGTTCGCCTTCGTCGATCTTGCGACGTTCGCCGTCCATGTGCGCGCCAAGCGCTACACCGTCGATGGCAACGCGATCTTCGTGTTGCCCGAGCTTGTTCTGGAGTGTGGGCAGGCGCCGTCGGCGCGCGAGGCGCTCAAGAAGGCGAGGGAGACGGCGAAGAAGGTGGCGGAGGCCTACGGCGGCGATGCGATCGAGACGGCGGCTGCCGTCAAGTCCTTCGTCGCGAACGAGCTTGCCGAGAAGGACGCGGTGAACCCCTTCGAGGCGGGGCGCGAGGTCTTCCGGGAGAATCCCGCGATGCAGGCGGATTACGAGCAGGCGATCAAGGAAGCCGGCTTCGCCGCGCCCGTGGAGATGGACAAGGAGTCGATCCTGAAGAAGATGCGAAACCACAAGCTCAAGACGGACACGGGCATTGAGCTTGTGATCCCGACGGATTATTTCGACAACACGGAGTTCGTCGAGTTCCGCCGCGGCGAGGACGGTACGATCTCGATCACGCTGAAGCAGATTCAGAACATCGTCGATCGCGGATGATCGCCAAAAGCGGCAAAGGCTGCACACGAGCCGGATTTGGCTCGTGTGCAGCCTTTTCATTTCACGGGCAGAAGCTCTGCCTTGTCCAGGATGCAAGGGATGGCCATTGCCTATTTGGTACGCCTGTCGGATAGCATGAAAGCAGGCGCATGTAAACTGTCGCAGATGACAGGTCGGGCAGAAAATTTGCAAGGTGTTGGTCGGAGGGGTGGTTTCTGTGCCCGCTCCATGTTAGGGATGGAGAGGTGGCTTCTTGAAGGAGGAATCTGGAATGAATATCCAGCGTATCGACCACGTCGTCATCACGACACAGGATCTCGCGAAATGTCTCGCCTTCTACGAGGGCGTGCTCGGCATGGAACACCGCGAAATGAATGGACGCCATGCGCTGCATTTTGGCAGGACGAAGTTCAACATCCATACGGTGAAGGGCGAGTTTCAGCCTGCAGCAAGATATCCGACCTACGGCAGTCTCGATCTCTGCCTGATCGTCGAGGGCACGATCGAGGGCGTCCGGCGGGAGCTTGAGGCGAAGGGATGCCCGTCGAGCTTGGCATCGTCGAGCGGACGGGCGCAGAAGGGCGCATCGACAGCATCTATCTGCGCGATCCGGACGGCAACCTCGTGGAGATCGGCGTGTACCCCGAAAGAACGGAAAAAAAGATAATTTTTTTCTTTTTGACCTATTGACTTTTTGACTTTTATGCGTATAATAAGAACCAGAAGGTGAGCAAAGAACACCTTCGGCAAGGAAAACAATGAACGACGGTGCGCAGAGCCGTACCGCCGCATGAATTTCAAGGAGTTGATTGTTATGTTTGGATTGGTACCTTTTGCCGGACGCCGCGATCTCGCCGAGCGCAGCAGCGCGGATCCGTTTGCCGTTTTTGATGCGATGCGTGATTCCTTCTTCCGTGACGGGTTCCCCGCTGCGAACTGGGGCGCTTCCGCCTTCAAGGTGGACGTCAAGGAGATGGACGATCACTATGAGCTGACCGCCGATCTGCCGGGCATGAAGAAAGAAGACGTCGCACTGCACTATGAAAACGGCTATCTGACCGTGGCTGCCTCGCACAGCGAGTCGAAGGATGAGAAGGATGAGGCGGGCAGCTACATCCGCCGCGAGCGCCACACGGGCGAGGTCAGCCGTTCGTTCTACATCGACGGCATCGACGAGGCGAACATTCACGCGGAGTTCAAGGACGGCGTGCTGCAGGTGAAGCTGCCGAAGGCGGTGGGCGCCTCTTCGCGCAAGCAGATCGAGATCCACTGACGCGGGAGTCTCACACGAACGATAAAAGGGAGCTGCATCGAAGAAATTCTTCGGTGCAGCTTTTTTTATGGATGAATCAGGAGCGTTTCCATGCTTGTGAAATGCGCGCACAAACGTCCGCTTCGTGGATACTGTGCGCCGCCCTTGATGAAAGCTGCCCCATCTGTCTGCATCTTCGGCTTGCCATCTTGGGACTTTGCCTTAAATCAACAGTATAAGGCGAACGAGAATCATTCATATTAAACAAATAGGGATTGACGGACTTCGTCGCTGGTGTTATGATACGGGAAGGGCAACATCTATTCGAGGAGGAAGCACTATGGAATTGAAGGGTTCACAGACCGAAAAGAATCTTTGGGCGGCATTTGCCGGTGAGTCGCAGGCTTATACGAAGTACGGCTACTATGCGTCGCGTGCGAAGAAGGACGGCTTCGAGCAGATTTCGGCGCTTTTCACGGAGACTTCGGGCAACGAGAGGGAGCACGCGAAGATCTGGTTCAAGCTCGTCGCGGGCATCGGCACGACGGCGGAGAATCTCGAAGCTGCCGCGGACGGCGAGCACGAGGAGTGGACATCGATGTACCCTGGCTTCGCCAAGGTCGCGGAGGAAGAGGGTTTCACGAAGATCGCCCGTCTCTTCGAGGCGGTGGCGAAGATCGAGAAGGAGCACGAGGAGCGCTATCGCCTCTTGCTTGCGAACGTCAAGGACGAGAAGGTCTTCAAGAAGGACGAGAAGATCATCTGGCAGTGCCGCAACTGCGGCTACGTCTGCGAATCGCCGCAGGCGCCGCAGGTCTGTCCCGTCTGCGCCCATCCGCAGGCGTATTTCGAGCAGCTCAAGAAGAATTATTGAGTCGGCGCGTCTTGCCAAAAGAAGACGGGGCGGCTGCACGTTCGTTTCGTGCAGCCGCCCCGTTTTGCATTTGGGCGGATCGTTCGACGAAGCGGTTCGTTCCGCTGAAGTCCATGCGCTGGATGATCGCATCCCGCTGCAGGGAAGCGCCGCATGTGCGGAGTCTTGCAGGGGCGGCTGCAGATCGCGATGAAAAACCCCTGCCGTCAATCGGACGGCAGGGGTTTTTCTGCAAGCGTAAAGGCGAAGGGCAACAGCTCTTCCTTTGTCACGATTTGCATCTTGCCCGCGAGGTTGGCGAGGATGATGCGCCCGACGGCGAACTCGGCGATGACCGGCGGCAGGCGCCGCATGGCGAGCACGGCAGCTCGCCGTCGGCGACGACGGCGAGGGCGGCAAGCTCCCTTGCTCCTGCGGCGACGGCGCTGAAGATGGCGGTGCGCTCGGCGCAGTTCGTCAGGCCGTAGGAGGCGTTTTTCGATGTTGCAGCCCGAGAAGACGCGCCCGTCGGCGGCGAGCACCGCCGCGCCGACGGAAAAAGCCCGAGTAGGGCGCGTAGGCGTTGGCACGCGCTTTTTTTGCGAGCTCGACGAGAGCCTTATCGTCCATCGTCGCTGCCTCCTTCCTTCGCGCCCTGCGCCATGGCAGCGCGGACTTCTTCGAGGAGGGCGCCGCTCATGACCGGCCTTCTGCCCTGCGCTGCACTGGTCTTGGGGAAGCTCTCCTTCGTGACGCGCGCGAAGATCAACGGCCGCTTTTTCGCACGGCGCATCCTCGATGGCGAGAGCCGAGAGATAGCGCGAGGCAGCGGGAGCGAGAAGGCTTTCGTCGTTGGCATGAAGCTCGGCGATCGCCTCGCCCGCCTTCACGGCGTCGCCCGTCTTTTTCACGAGGCGGATGCCCGCCGCATGGTCGATGACGCTTTCCTTCGTCTCGCGCCCTGCGCCGAGGAGGCAGGCGGCCCCGGCCGATTCGTTCGGCATCCATGTGCGCGATGAAACCGTCTCTTTCGGCGCGGACTTTCCGGCAGAACGCCGCTTGCGGCAGCTTCGTGGGGTCGGCGAGCGCGGCGGCGTCGCCGCCCTGCGCTTCGACCATGGCGGCGAAGGCGCGAAAGGCGCTGCCGTTCTCGATCGTCTCTGCCGCGAGTCTCTGGCATTCGGCGAAGTCGCCGCGCCCGATGAGGCGCAGCATGTCGGCGGCGAGCGCGAGGCTGACTTCCCTGAGGTCGGCAGGGGCCTTTCCCCTGCAGCACATCCATGGCTTCGGCGACTTCGAGCGCGTTGCCGACGGCAGCGCCCAAGGGCACGTCCATATCCGTGATGATGGCGGCGGTCTTCCTGCCCGCGCCCTCGCCGATGGCGACCATGGCGCGCGCAAGCTCCATGGCGTCCGCCAGCGTCTTCATGAAGGCGCCGCTGCCCGTCTTGACGTCGAGCAGGATCGCCGCGCTGCCCGCCGCGAGCTTCTTGCTCATGATGGAGGCGGCGATGAGCGGGATGGAGTCGACGGTCGCCGTGACGTCGCGCAGCGCGTAGAGCTTCTTGTCGGCGGGCGCAAGCTCGCCCGACTGGCCGATGAGGGAGAGGCCGGTCTTTTCCACGACGGCGAAGAAGTCCTCGCGCGAGAGCGTCGTCGATAAGCCCGGGATGGATTCGAGCTTGTCGACGGTGCCGCCCGTGTGGCCTAGCCCGCGTCCGCTCATCTTGGCGATGCGTCCGCCCGCTGCGGCGACGATGGGGCAGGTGATGAGCGTCGTCTTGTCGCCGACGCCTCCCGTCGAGTGCTTGTCGACCGTGGCGCTTCCGAGCGCCGAGAGATCGACTTCGTCGCCCGAGGCCGCCATGGCGAGCGTCAGGTCGCGCATCTCCTCTTCCGTCATGGAGCGGAAGCAGATCGCCATGAGCATCGCCGCCATCTGGTAGTCGGGGATCTCGCCTTTCGTGAATCCCTCGACCATGGCGCGGATTTCTTCCGCTGCGAGCGGCTCGCCGCGCTTTTTCTTCGTGATCAGATCGTACATGCGCATGGAATCATCTTCCCCCTATCATAAAGAGAACGGTGCGAAGGCGGACAGCCAGCCCAAAAAGCGCATTGTCCAGCCGAAGAACATCATGACGCCGAGCGCGACGAGCGCGACGCCGGCGACTTTCTGCACGAGGGGCAGATAGCGATAGAGCGTCCGCACGCGCGCTTCGAGGCGGCGCCAGAGGAGCGCGAGCGCGAAAAAGGGCAGGGCGAAGCCGAGCACATAGAAGCCGAGCAGCCAAAGCCCTTCGACGACGGTCGCGCGGCTTCCCGCATAGATGAAGATGGCCGCGAGGATCGGTCCCGTGCAAGGCGTCCAGCCGACGGTGAACGACATGCCGAGGAGGAAGGAGCCGGCGGCGCCTCCCGACGGGCGATGCAGGAACGGCCTCCATTCGCCGTAGAGGAAGCGCGGATGGATGATTCCCGAGAGGAACAGCCCGAGGAGCGCGAGCAGGATCGCGCCCGCTTTTTCCGGGATCGCGAGATGTCCCATGAGGAACTGCCCGAGCACGGTTGCTGTCGCGCCGAGCGCGAGGAAGACGACGGCGAATCCCAGGAGGAAGGCCGCGACGTTGCGAAAGAGCGTGCGCCCCGCAGGTGCGAGCGAAGCTGCCGCGCCGCCTGCGCCTGCCGCCGCGCCGGAAGAGCCGGCGAGGATCAGCAGGAAGGTCGGCAGCATCGGCAGCACGCACGGCGAGACGAAGGAAGCGGCGCCGGCGAGAAATGCCGCACCGAAGGAGATCGCTTCCACGAAGAAAACCTCCTACTTCGCCGCGCGCTTGAGCGCCGTCTCCAGCTCCGCCGCCGTCGTGGAGCCGATCTTCTTCAGCAGGATCGTGCCGTCCTTGTCGATGACATACGTCGTCGGGATGGCGCGGATCTGGTAGGCGTCCGCCGCATCTCCCTTGAGGTCGAGCAGGACGGGCATCGTGAAGCCGTTGTCCTTGAGGAACTTGTCGACCGTCTCTTTCGGCTCCTGCAGGTTGACGGCGTAGAACGTGACATCGCCCTCGTGCTTCTTGGCGAACTCTTCGAGCTCAGGCATCTCGGCGCGGCACGGCGGGCACCATGTCGCCCAGAAGTTGATGACGTAGAGCTTCTTGTCGATCGCGGCGTTGATCGCAACATCCGAGCCGTCGAGCGCGGTCGCCTTGAAGGGCGGCGCCGTCTTGCTCGCGCCCTCGGCGTCCGCCGGCTGCTCCGCCCTTGCCTCCGCTCTCGGCGCTTTGCCGGAATCTTGCGCCTGCGAACCGCAGCCGGTCAGGAGCAGGAGCGCCAGAAATGTGCCGACCAATCCCTGCGTCGTTCTTTTTTGCTTTCACGATGAAATCCTCCTCTGCTGGATGGGTTTAGAGCTGTAGTCCCTATGTTTGTATTTTTCTCGCACCCTCCTCTCGGTCGGTTTCCCTGATATCTTTTTCTTCCATTATTTTTACGGAGTAAAGTTCTCTAGGTCAAGGCGAAGGAGATGAGAATAGAAGTTTTCATGTACTTCTCATCTATCTTTATGGTACAATGGGCGGAGAAGATTCTTCTTTACGAAAAGTCCGGGGACAGGCCCAGGCGGTGGCGAGACGCGCACCGCGGTTTTTTTCTCGGGCGGCGACAGAAAAGGAGCGCACAATATGGCAGAGAAAGCAAAAGTTTATTTCACCGATTTCCGTACCGACGTAGGCACGAGCCTGACGAAGAAGCTGCAGAAGCTGTGTCTTGCGGCGGGTCTTCGGAGGATCGAGATGGAAGGGCGCTTCGTCGCGATCAAGATGCACTTCGGCGAACTCGGCAACCTCGCGTTTTTGCGCCCGCAGTACGCGAAGGCGGTCGCCGATCTCGTGAAGGAGGACAAAGGGGCTCCCCTTCCTGACGGACTGCAACACGCTCTATCCGGGCAGCCGCCGCAATGCGCTCGAACATCTCGACTGCGCCGAGATCAACGGCTTCAATCCGACGACGACGGGCTGTCAGGTCATCATCGGCGACGGCCTGCGCGGCACGGACGAGCTGGAAGTGCCGATCAAGAACGGCTGCGTCTTGAAGACGGCGAAGATCGGCCGCGCCATCATGGACGCCGACGTGTTCATCAGCCTCACGCACTTCAAGGGGCATGAGCAGACGGGCTTCGGCGGTGCGATCAAGAACATCGGCATGGGCTGCGGCAGCCGCGCGGGCAAGATGGAGCAGCATTCGTCGGGCAAGGTCGGCGTCCACACGGATCTCTGCCGCGGCTGCCGTCGCTGCGCGAAGGAGTGCGGCTCGGACGCGATTTCCTACGAAGGCAGCAAGGCGGTCATCGACAAGGAGCTTTGCAAGGGCTGCGGCCGCTGCATCGGCTCCTGTACCTTCGATGCGCTTTACAACGAGGTTTGGGACGCCGCTGACATCCTCGACCGCCGCATGGCGGAATACGCGCAGGCGGTCTGTCAGGACAGGCCGTGCTTTCACATCAGCATCGCGCGCGAGATCTCGCCGAACTGCGACTGCCATGGCGAGAACGACGCGCCGATCCTGCCCGACATCGGCATGTTCGCTTCGTTCGATCCCATCGCGCTCGACCAGGCGTGCGTCGACATGGCGCTGAAGGCGCAGCCGATCCGAAACAGCAAGCTCGGCGACCACCTCGCGCAGCCCGACTGGAAGCATCACCACGACCACTTCCGCGACTCGAATCCCAACGTCTGCTGGGAGGAAACGCTCGTGCATGGCGAGAAGATCGGCTTGGGGACGCGCGACTATGAGCTGGTCACGCTGAAATGATTTGCACCGCCGCGCCAGATGCGCTAAAATAGGGGCAGGGTGCAGAAAAGCCAAGGGAAGCCCGTGCAGCGGCACGGCGGCGCCCTTGGCTTTTTTATTCATGCACATGCAGAAGGAGGAATCGCCTTGCGCATTGTCATAGTCGGTGCGGGAAAGTTCGGCTACAGCATCGCCGAGCTTCTCGCGAACGAGGAGTTCGACGTCGTGCTCGTCGATCAGGATGAGACGCGACTCGAAGCGGCGCGGAATACGCTCGACGTGCTCACGATCGCGGCGAACGGCGCCAGTCCCATCACGATGAACGATCCCGATATCCGCGAGGCGGATATCCTCATCGCCGTGACGGCGGGCGACGAGGTCAACATGATCGCGTGCATCCTCGCGAAGAAGCACGGCATCACGCACACGGTCGCGCGCATCCGCGACATGCAGTTCCTGTCGGAAGCGAAGGAATACCTGAAGCAGAACTTCGACATCGACCTCATGCTGAACCCCGAACTGATCACGGCGCGCGAGATCTATCGCATCCTCACGACGCCCGCTGCGCTCGACGTCGAGGATTTTGCGAGCGGCAAGGTGCGTCTCTTCGAGACGAAGGTGACGCGCCATTCGCCCTTGGCGAACATCCCGCTCAAGGATCTCGAAATGCCCAAGGCGGTTCTCGCAGGCATGATCTTCCGCGACCAGCGCATGATCATCCCGCACGGCGACGACTGCCTGATGCCGCACGACAACGCCTATTTCATCGGCGATCCCGTCGAGATCCAGAAGTTCAGCCAGACGTTCGTGCATCGCGATGCGAGGCGGCTGGAGCACGTCATGATCATCGGCGCGGGGCGCACGGCCGCTTCCTCGGCAAGATGCTCGACGAGGCGGACGTCGCCGTGAAGATCTTCGATATCGATCGCGAGCGCAGCCGCTTGGCGGCGGAAGTCCTCGAAAACGGTCTCGCCATCTGCGGCGACGGCACGGACATCGACCTCTTGACGGAGGAGGGCGTCGCCAGCGCCGACGCCGTCGTCTGCCTGACGGAAGACGACAAGCTGAACCTCATGCTCGCGCTCTTGGCGAAGCATCTGGGCGCGAAGAAGACGATCGTGCGCGTCGCCAGGGGCGAATACATCGAGCTGATGGAAAAGGTCGGCGTCGACATCGTTCTTTCGACGCGCCTCCTGTCCGCGTCGGAAGTGCTCGCGTTCGCGCGGCGCGGCGGCGTCGTCTCGGTATCGCTCTTGGAGGGCGCGAAGGCGGAGGCGGTCGAGGTCATCGTCCAGGAGGGCGCGCCCGTCGCGGGCGTGCGCCTCATGGATGCGCGTCTGCCGCGCGAATGTCTCGTCTGCGCCTATGTGCGGGGCGAGGAAGCCGTGATACCAAACGGCGCTTCCGTGCTGCTGCCCGGAGACCGAACCATTCTCTTCATCCGGACGGGATTCGCGCAGAAGGTCATGAAGTATTTCAAGGGCAAGGACTGACATGGACGCACGCATCATCTTCTTCCTGCTCGGGCGCATGGCGCTGCTGGAAGGCGCGGCGCTCCTTCTCGCCTTCGTGCTCACTTTCTTGTGGGAGGACGCGCGGCCGCTCGCCTTCGGGCTGCCGGCCGCTCTCTCGCTCGTCCTCTGGCGCGTCTTCTCGCATTACGGCAAGGGGCATCGCCACGTGATCGGCGTCACGGACGGCGCCGTCTACCTCTTCGCCGCTTGGCTCTTGAACTCGTTTCTGGGCGCGCTGCCCTTCTTCCTCACGGGAGAGCTTTCCGCTGCCGACGCCTTCTTCGCGAGCGTCGCGGCCTTCACGACGACGGCGCTCCTCTTCACGCCGACGGGACTCGAAAGCTCTCTCGGCTTCTGGCAGATCTTCCAGGGATGGATCGGCGGGCTGCACTTCCTGTGCCTTCTGGTCACCGTCATGCCGCAGGTCGGCGGCTGCTGGCATGACGCTCTCGGCGCGCCAGAGCACGAACTTCAGCCCGCTGCTTCGGCGCATGAACGCGGCGGCGTACAAGATGGCGCTCCTCTATGCCTTCTTGACGCTGCTCTCCTTCATCTTCTACCGGCTCGCGGGAGAAACCTTCCTGTCGGGCGTCGTGCTCGCGCTGACCTCCATATCGACCTCGGGACTCGACCCGCGCGGCATGGTTCTCGGCGAGACAGGCCTGCCGACGGAGCTTGCCGCGTGCGCGTCGATGCTGTTTGCCGGCGTGAACTTCCTCCTCTGGCAGCGCGTGGCGGAGAGGCGCGACCTGCGCACGCTTTTCGCTGACGCGGAGCTGCGCTTCTTCCTCGCCGTCGTCCTCTTTGGAACTCTGGCGCTCGCCGTCTATCTCGCCGCCGTCGGCGTCTACGATGTCGAGAAGAGCCTGCGCATGGGTTTCTTCCACGCCGTTTCCTTCGCGACGACGACGGGCTTTTACGTCGCGCCGCTCGCCGCCTGGCCGACCTTCCCTCATGCCGTGCTGCTCCTTTTGGCGGCGCTCGGCTCTTCCATCGGCGCCGTCGGCGGCGGCTTCAAGGCGATGCGCCTCCTCGTGCTCATCAAGATGGCGAAAGCGGAGATCCGGCGCACGATCCACCCGCGCATGATCGTCAACATCAAGATCGACGGCATGTCGGTGCCGCACAAGCTCCACGGCAGGGATCTTGGCCTTCTTCTTCCTCTATGTCGTCGTGCTGATTCTCGCGACGCTCGGCCTCGCGCTCGCGCATATCGACACGCTGCCCGCCATGGGCTTCGCCGTCGGCTGCCTCTCAGGCACGGGCACGATCGTGACGCTGCTTTACGGCGGCAAGGACTTCCTGCTGCTGCCTGGCTGGGTCAAAGTCTTCGCGGGTTTCTTGATGATCCTGGGCAGGCTCGAAATCTTCTCCTTCCTGATCCTGCTCC
Source organism: uncultured Selenomonas sp. (assembly GCA_916438625.1). Taxonomy (GTDB): domain Bacteria; phylum Bacillota; class Negativicutes; order Selenomonadales; family Selenomonadaceae; genus Selenomonas. The sequence goes on from CAKAFE010000001.1 coordinate 322,490, forward strand.
GCGCAGGAATCGACCAGCTGCACAAACGGCGCTGGTGAGAGAGGAAGGAGAAAAGCCGGGAGCATTTGCGATGTATTTTTCAGAGTGCGATCCTGTCTGTCCAACATATCCTGTGCAGCCGAGAGTTGACCCGCATCGAGCATAGGGAATGCAGGCTCGATGCTTCATGGCAAACGTTCATATATCCCAAAAAAACGGTATGCATAGATTCTTCTTGTTCATTTGAAATAAAGCGCCAAAATTCGTTTCGGGTTGACTCATCTACAAATGTTTGAAACAAAAGATGATTTTCGAGAGATAATACCATGTCGCCTGCAGGAGAAAAAGCGGCGTCTGCTACTTGGATGCCGCAAGACAGCGCTGCGTTCAAATCTTTTACCTTTGCATCATATAGGCTGGTATCATCATTTCCGACCTCCAATGATTTGCTGCTGTCATAGGGGACATACATATCTCCGGAAGCTAAAATGATTTTTTTGCTTTGCAAAAATCTCCACGGCGTTTGGACCACAAGATAATACATTCGTTTTTCCCGTTCGTTTCTTTTGACTTTCTTCCCGAATCCTATCCACAGGGTGGAGCCTCCTCTTCCAACCTCATAGCAGCTCGTCTCTTTTAGTATGCTGGATATAAATTCAAAGTTCTGCATCTACAGCCCTCCATTTTTGATACGCGCAGCAGTTTCGTCCTATAGGAGCTTGGAGGATTGCCGGAGATCCTGTGTTTTTCCCTGCTGCACCGCTTCAGGTTTTTTGGGGGCAGCAGTCGTTTTGAGACACACTTGTCCATAAAAAAACTGGACAACAAAATCTAAAAACGGGCGAAGCACACATAAATTTCACTTTCCTCTCCGTACAATATATGGTACAATTCGCTTGAAAGGACGTGACAGCATGGTAGCCGTGAACTACTCCACTCTGCGCAGCAAGTTGAAAACTTACTGCGATCGGGCGACAGACGATGCCGAAACCATCATCATCACGCGCAAGAATGAGAAGAACCTCGTCATGATGGGCATGGACACTTACAACAATCTCATGGAAAACCTCTTTCTCATGAAAAACGCTGCCAATCGTCAGCACATCTTGAATGGAATTCATGAATTGGAAACAGCTGCCACCGTCACAAAATCTTCTGCGGAGATGGGAAAGCTGCTCCATGAATAGAATCTTCTCGCGCACCGCATGGAATGACTTCATGGAATGAGTCAAAGAAGACCGCAAGCTCGCCTGCAAGGTGGACGCGCTCCTCTCCGACATCGAGCGGAACGGTCACGAAGGAATCGGCAAGCCCGAAGCCCTGCGCCACGACTTCGCCGGATATTGGAGCCGACGCATCACCGAGAAAGACCGTCTCATCTACCGCTGCGATGACAACAACATCTATATCGCCGCTTGCAAAGGTCATTACGACTGAGCCTGGCTCCCGCCCCGAGCAGGGGCTTTTCTTTTTGGCCTTTCGCTGTTTACTGTGCTTAGTGTAAACGCCCACGCCTTACGGCACCACAATGAACGAGAACCGCCATCTATGGTATAATAAGAGCAGACGTTGAAGGTCGAATAATTTTTGAGATTCGATCTCGCTGTGTAAACTGATCTGGTCTCCTTTTTTCGCACCACGCTTTGTTCAGAGCTACGCTCAAAAGGACGTATGGTAAAATGAGCCATCATCGAGGAGGCCACGTCGTACAAAGGGAGGGAATCCTCATGGATGTCACGTACGAACGCTGTTGTGGGATTGATGTGCACAAACGCTCGATCGTCGCCTGCCTCAGATGTGGCAAGAAGCAGGAAATACGAACATTTGGCACGACAAGCAAAGAAATCCGCGCACTCGCCAAATGGCTTTGGGATGAAAAGTGCCAGATGGCCGCCATGGAAAGCACGGGTTCCTACTGGAAACCCGTCTACAATCTTTTCGAGACCTCTCATCTAGGCGTCATGATCGTCAACGCCGGGGAACATGAAGAATGTTCCCGGAAGGAAGACTCGATGTGAAGGATGCCGAATGGATCGCGGACTTGCTGCAGCACGGGCTGTTGAGCGCGAGCTATGTTCCGAAACAGGGAGCAACGCGAGTTGCGGGAAGTTTCCGGTACAGAAAGAGCTTGATTGCCGAGCGTGCACGTGAACTCAACCGTCTGCAGAAGATGCTGGAAGGAGGAAATATCAAGCTGTCCAGCGTAGTTTCCAACATCAACGGCAAAAAGCTCGCGCAGCCTCTTGCAGAAGCTGCTCAAGAAGGATGCGCCGCTGCAGAAGGATGAAGTGGAAGAAAGCCTTCACGGAGCATTGAGGCACAAGGTGGAAGATGTCATGCAAGCGCTGGACGGCTTTCTCACGCCTTTGCAGAAACAACTGATCCTGCAAGTCGTAGATCATATCGACGACATGACGAAGCGCATCGGTCAGATGGATAAGCTCGTCAAGCAGTACAGCAGCGGCTATGAAGACGCGATAGAAAAGCTGGACGAGATACCGGGCATAGGGAGGCAGAGCGCGGAAACCATTTTGGCGGAAACAGGTTTGGATATGAGTCGCTTTGCAACGGAGAAACATCTGTCCAGCTGGGCGGGTCTGTCTCCGAGGGAACAACGAAAGTGCCGGAAAGCGGCAAAGCGGCAGGACTACCAAAGGGAACGCCACACTGAAGACTACGCTGATACAATGCGCCAAGGCAGCCATCAAGAAGAAGGACTCCTTCTTGTCCGCACAATATGACAGGCTCGTCGTGCGACGGGGAGCAAAAACGTGCCACAGTAGCTGTAGCGCATACCATGCTGATAGCCATTTACCACATATTGAAGCTGGGAGAGCCCTTCATCGATCTGGGAGCCGACTATTACAACAAATTCAACAAGGAGAGAAAGATCAACAGTTATCTAACGAAGCTGAAAAAACTGGGTTGGCAGCCTGAAACAGCCACATTCTCGGCGGCATCCACATAAAATTTCAGTCAAACAGAGCAATGGGGGATTTTTTTGCGCTTTTTCCAGCCTTAGCACAAAGGTTCTCATGGTAAACTTTGAGGACATATGTTCAGCCGTCACGTGAAGCGACATAGTTGCTTTTGTGACCGTTTCCTGCGATGGAATCATCAGAGAGGCACGCTGTACATATGTCCTCACGCCCTTGCAGAAGCCTAGCCAATCGGTCTGCGTCTTCGGCTTGACCTCTTGGGGCTTCATGGTAAACTACACGCACAAACGTCCACTTTGTGGACATTGTGCGCCGCCCTTACAGAAACCTAGCCGATCAGTCAGCGCCCTTCGGGCTTGACTTCTCGGGGTTTCATGGTAATATTTCCCGGTGGGGGTTGCAAAAAGGCAAAGAGACCTGTACCCTATAGTGTATGCTAACGAGGCAAATACAAAGCAAGGAAGGTCTCTTATGGAAACCATTGTAACAGAAATTTTGGAAATAATAAAGGGTGCGAAGGACAGCATATCGCGGGAAGAGCGAATCCGCAGTTCTCCCGAAGACCTCGCATGACGTGCGGTCAGCGAGGCGCTCGATCGGATCGGCATCCCTGTGGCGGAGCGGCCTTCCTACAAGGAACTGCTCCATGCGGCGCAAGAGCAAGGGTGATAGAGAAGAAGCCCGCCGCGAGAGATCTTTGCGGCAGAGACAAGACGAGAAAATCCAGCAGGAACGCCGCCGAGCGCGTTCCTGCTGGATTTTTCGTCGGACGACGAGCAGCCATAAATCCGAAAAAGCAGGGGAAAGTTTTTCGGATTCTTCTTGCTTTGTTCCGCAAAAAGTCCGTACAATGGAGGAAAGAGGTGATACCATGGACGGATACAGGATCAAGCCTTGGGAAGAGCTGACGATTCGCGACGACTACATGTTCAAGCTCATCATGAACAGCCAGCGCATCTGCAAGAGATTGCTCGAGCACGCTTGGCATAAAGATCCGGAAGCTCCGCTATCTGGAAACGGAACGATCCATAGCGGCGCCCTACCGAAGCAAGGGCGTGCGGCTGGACGTCTACGTCCGGGACGAGAAGGATACCGTCTACAACATCGAGATGCAGATCCGCCGCCTCGAAGGCGATGCGCTTTTCAAGAGGACGCGCTACTACCAGTCCATGATGGACGCCGACCTGCTCGCGGCGGGAGCGGACTATGACGAGCTGAACAAGACGATCATCATCTTCATCTGCCCCTTCGACCCCTTCGGCGAAGGACGCTGCCGATACACGTTCGAGAACCTCTGTCTGGAGAACAGGGATCTTCGCCTGTCGGATGGCGCGACGAAGATCTTCCTCAACGCGAAGGGCGAAGTCGGCGATATCGATGATACGATCCGCGCGTTCCTGCAATACGTCGACGGCATAGTCACGGACAACGGCTTCGTGCAGGAGATCGAAGAGGAGATCCAAAAGGTCAAGCGCAAGGAAGGAGAGAGGGTGAACTACATGACATTCGAGATGAAGATGATGGAAGAGCGCAAGGAGGGACGTCGCGAGGGGCATCGCGAGGGACTCCGTGAGGGACTTCGGCGGGGACAGCGCAAAGGACAGCAGGACGAACGTGTGGCGATCCTTCGCCGCCTGGTCACGCAATCGCAGATCCCAGTCGAGCAGGCGCTCGACCTGATCGGCATCCCTGTGGCGGAGCGGCCTTCCTACAAGGAGCTGCTCCATGCGGCGCAAGAGCAAGGGTGATAGAGAAGAAGCCAGCCGCCGCGAGAGATCTTTGCGGCAGAGACAAGACGAGTGGCATGTGGAACGTCTGGAAGTGAAGCAAGTGGGCGAAACCTACAGCGCATGGGAAGACCTGCAGGCAACACCCGACCCAATGGAAGAAAAAGGCCTTTCGCTGGTTGCTGTGGGTAACGCCTGAAAAGCGCGGTCCCTTCCGATAGAATTATATCCATGGAAGGCAGGCACAGAAAGGCGGTTTTTATCGACTGTACGGACATGAAAACATTTGCTTCTTTTGCCTGCCCGTAGCAAACAGCGAGGAGTCGATCATAAGCAAAGAAAAAAGGCTTCCGGGCAAAATGCTCGGAAGCCTTGAAATGTCTGGCGGAGAGGGTGGGATTCGAACCCACGGTACATTGCTGCACACTTGATTTCGAGTCAAGCACCTTCGACCACTCGGACACCTCTCCTCAAAGGTACTTCGCTAGTTTACCACATCTCCTGCCGCTTGTAAAGGGGAAGAAGGATGGAATTGCATTCAGTCTCGCGAAATCGTGCTGACGACCGCCTGCATCAGTTCTTCCTGCGCGGCGCGGGGCCTCTCGCCCTTGGGGGTGTGCACGCGGCGGTAGCTGCCGTCGGAGCGCATGAGGTAGGCGCGCGTGTTGTCGGCGAGGTAGGTCGCAAGGAGCGCCAGGAGACGCTTCTTGTGCGCCTTCTGGCGCACGGGCGCCATGAGCTCGATGCGGTTGTTGAGGTTTCTCGGCATCCAGTCGGCGGACGAGATGAAGACGTCTTCCTTGCCGTCGTTGTAGAAGGTGAAGATGCGGCTGTGCTCCGGGGAAGCGTCCGACGATGCTGCGCACGCGGATGTTCTCGCTGACGTCTTTGAGTCCTGGGCGCAGCACGCAGATGCCGCGCACGATGAGGTCGATCTCGACGCCGGCGGCGGAGGCTTCGTAGAGCTTGGCGATGATGAAGCGATCGAGAAGGGAGTTCATCTTCGCCACGATGCGCCCGCGCTTGCCGCTCTTGGCGTGCGCGATCTCCTGCTCGATGCCCTCGGTGATGCGCTCGCGCAGCGTCAGAGGCGCGACGGCGAGGCGGTTCCAGACGGGAGGATCGGAGAAGCCCGAGAGGAAGTTGAAGAACGCCGAGGCGTCGACGCCCGTCAAGGTGTCGGCGGTGAAGAGCCCGATGTCGGTGTAGATCTTCGCCGTCGAACCGTTGTAGTTGCCCGTCGCGATATGGCAGTAGCGGCGCAGCCCTGCATCCTCGCGACGGATGACCATCGTGATCTTCGAGTGCGTCTTCAGTCCCAGAATGCCGTAGATGACGTGGCAGCCGGCTTCTTCCAGGCGACGCGCCATCAGGATGTTGTTCTCCTCGTCGAAGCGTGCCTTGACCTCCATGAGCACGGTGACCTGCTTGCCGTTCTTCGCGGCTGCTTCGAGCGCGGCGATGATGGGCGAGTCGCCGGCGACGCGGTAGAGTGTCTGCTTGATGGCGAGCACGCGCTCGTCGACGGCGGCGCGGGCGATGAATTTTTCCACGATGGCGAAGGAGTCGAACGGATGGTGCACGAGGATGTCGCCTTCGGCAAGCGCTGCCCAGAGATCGCCATGCGCGAGCGTCTTTTCCGCAGGATGCGGCAGAAAGCGCGGGTAGCGCAGCCGGTCGAAGCCCGCGAGGTTGGCGAAGGCGGTGAAGAAGGCGGCGCCGAGCGGCCCCTTGGCTCGGTAGATGTCCATGTCCTCAATGGCGAGCTGCTCCTTGAGGAAGTCCGAGAGGTCGGCGGGGAAATCGGCGGCGACTTCAAGGCGCACGGCAGCGCCCTTGCGCCTTTTTTCGAGCGATTTCTCGACTTCCGCCAAGAGGTCTTCCACATCATCGCGGATGTCGAGGTCGGCGTCGCGCGTGAGGCGGAAAGCTCCCGCCTGCACGATCTCCCAGCCCGTGAAGAAGCGTGCGGCGAAGAAACGCAGGATGTCTTCGAGGAAGAGGAAGGTCGTCTCGCCCGGCAGCTTCCAGAGGCGGTCGAGCACGGGCGCGGGCACGGGCACGATCGCGAGCTTTTCCGCGTCCTCGCCCGTGTGGCGGAGCTTCACGGCGAGGTTCAGGCTGCGACTGGCGAGGAAGGGGAAGGGGTGCGCGGGGTCGAGCGCCATGGGCGTGACGACGGGATAGATCTCGCGCTCGAAGAGGTCGGCGAGCCAGAGGGCGCGTTCGCCCGCCAGCTCCTCGGGCTGCACGAAGCGTATGCCGTGGGCGCGAAGCTCCTTGAGGACGAGCGCGAGGCAGCGATAGACCGCGCGGTACTGGCGGTGCGCCTGGCGCGAGATGGCGTGCATCTGCTCCTCGGGGGAAAGCCCCGCGATGTCTCGATGCTCGATGCCGCTCTCGACGAGGTGCTTGATTCCCTGCGACGCGGATCATGAAGAACTCGTCTAGGTTCGAGCAGGTGATGGCGATGAAGCGCAGCCGTTCGAGCAGGGGATTCTCCTCGCGCGTCGATTCCTTGAGGACGCGCTGGTTGAAGCTTAGCCACGAGCATTCGCGGTTCAGGAAATAGGCTCGTTTCAACATGTCCATGGATGATTCCTCCTCATGATTTGCGCAGGACAGGCTCGATGCCGAAGACTTCGCGGAAAAGCGCGGCCGCGCGGGCGAATGTCCAGCGGATCAGAGAAACGTCGTGTTCGGCCTCGAAGCGGACGCACAGCTCCTCCTTCGACAACTCGGCAGAGAGATGCGAGATCTTGCCGCTGTGCCCTTGGTCGAGCGCGTCCGCGAGGCGCAGGATGGCGCAGAGCTTGAGCATCGTGATTCGCTGCTCGTGCGAAAGACGCGCGTAGTGCTCGTCCTTGCTGCCGGGATTCTCGCGGTTGTAGTAGTAGGCGATGCTCGCGACGATCTCCTTTTCCGCGTCGGAGACGCCGAAGAAATCGGTGCCGCGGATGATCTGATGCGAGTAGCGGCTGTAATGGCGCAGGTTGATGAACTTGCCCGTCTCGTGCAGGATCGCGCCGAGGCGCAGCAGGAGGAGCGCGCGCGGCGAAAGCCCGTGTGCGTTGCCCAAGGCATGGAAGAGCAGCGCGGCCGCCTGCTCGACACGTGCGCAGTGATCCTGCGTCGAGCCGTATTTCTCCGCCGTCGTGCGCGCGAGCTGCACCGTGCGTTCCTCCTGCTCGGCGAGGCAGGGAAGGCCTGCCATCTGTGCGCCGCGATAGATGCTGTAGCTCTTCAGGAAGGTCGTGCTCATGAGGAACATGCCCTTGACGCGCGTCGTGCGCACGACCTCGCCGTAGAGGAGGAGCGTCGGCATCAGCAAGTTGGCGCGGCTCTCGGTGACGGCGCACCGCTTCATGAGCTTCTGCGGCGTGAGTCCTGCGAAGGAGTCGAGGAAGCGCAGGAAGTCTTCGCCGTGGACGAACGTGTGCGGTTCCGTCGAGCCGGGCGCGAGGAGCGAGGCGACGGTGCGCGCCTCAAGCCCCGAGAGCACGAGGTGGCGGATCGCGTGCTGCTCGATGCTCGGCCAGAGCGGTGAGAGCGTCGCGTGGATGTAGTCGCGCACGGCGGAGGGGAACGTCAGGCTTTCGCGTTCCTTCTCGCTGAAATGCTCCAGGATGCTCAGGCTGCCGCTCGCGACGTTCTGCTGGAAGAGCAGCTTGCCTGCCTGCCAGCCCGTGAGGCCGAGTCCGCTCGACGTGATGTCCATGAGCAGCACGGGCTTCTCGCCGAAGTTCTCCGCGTTCTCCAGAAGCTCGTGGCTCAGCGCGAAGAACTTGTAGTAGATTTCCTGCGTCATGTCGGCGACCTCGACGGCAAAGCCCGTGCGGATGCGGATCTGGTCGAGGATGCCGAGACGGTTTTCGGCCTCTCGAAGGACCGATGTGCCGATGGCGAAGACTTTCTCTATGCCGTAGTCGTTCAAGAGCTGCCGGAATCCCGCAAGGATGCGGCAAAGCTCGCGGATCGACCCGAACGAGAGTCTCCCGTGGCGGAACACCTCCTCGCCGAACTCCGTTTCCTTGCGCACGCGCTCGATGACTTCGACCTCGTCGAGTGCGGCGAACGATACGATGATGAGGCTCGTATGCACGGAGCCGATATGCACGACGCCGTAGGTGAAACGTTGCTTCTTCATGGACGCGCTGCCTCCTTTCTTTCGTTCTATTATAGCATAGGATCGGTTCTTTTTTTATCTCCATCATTTTATTGTTGAATGATGGAGATAATATTGTAGTTGATGGAGATAAAAAGGCGGCTGTTCATATAAAAACAGGACACCGCAGGAAAATTCCCCTCCTGCGGTGTCCTGTTTTTATTTATGCGATTTCCCAGACCTTACCAGAACATCTGCATGCGCGTGTAGAAGGTCTTCGCGCTGCGGCCGCTTCCGAGGGATTTTCCGTGGAAGTAGGCCATGTCGATGTTCGTGTTCTTCATCGGGGCGTAGCTTGCGCCGACGACCCAGCCTTTCGTGCCGTACTCACCGCCCGCCACGGGGATCTTGTAGGTCTGGCGGTGCAGCTCGAAGGTCGGCATGAGCGTGCTGTAGCCGCCGAGGTGGCGATAGGCGAGGTACATGCCCCATGAGCCGGGGCTCACGACGTTCGAGCCTTTGTAGTTGAGCTGGATGTTCGCCGACTGGTTGTAGTTGTCCGCTTCGAGATTCCTCGCGTAGCGTGCAGCGAGGGCGACGTCCTTCGTGAAGCTGTACTTGCCGCCGACGGAGAGGATGCCTGCCTTGTCCGTCACGGCACCGTCGCGATAGGCGGGCAGGAACTGGAACACGTCCGACTCATAGTGGCGGTAGGCGACGCCCGCCTGCAGCTTGCCCGTCGCATGGTCGATGCCGATGCCGTAGTGCTTCGCCGTGTAGTCCGAGGCCGTGCGGCCGCCGAGCTTGTCCTTGCCAGAGATGCTGAGGGCGGCGTTCCCCATGTTCCAGCGACCGCCTTCGACCATGATCTTCGTCTTTGTGCCGTAGGTCAAGATCGCGCCCGAGAACCACGAGTCGGCGACGAGGCCGTCGTCGGAGTACGACCAGAAGTGCGACATCTTGCCCGCCTGGATGCGCAGATTGCCGTAGTTGCCGTCGGCGTAGAGGTAGCTCAGGGCGACGTTGCTCGCCTGATCTTCTGAGAGCTTCACCGATCCGGTCAGACGCGCGCGCACTTTCCAGTGATCGTTGACGGTGGCGACAGGCAGGAGGCGCAGCTGCAGCGTGTTGACTGAATGCTTGTCGGTCGCGCCTGCGGCATTTTCGTCGCGGTGCGAGAGGTGGACGTAGCGAAGCTCGCCTTCCCACTTCACGTTGTCCACCTTTTGCTCAAGATTTTCGACGCGAACGCCGAGGTTGCCCAGCTCTTCCGCAAATTCCGCCGCGAGGCGGTTGATCATGGCCTTCTGCTGTGCATTGACTTGATCTTCCTTCGCCATGGCTTTGGCGACCATCTGCGCCATCTCGTAGCGCGTGATTTCGTTCTGGCCGCGGTAGGTGCCGTCGCCGTACCCTTCGATGACGCCGTCGTCGGCAAGCTGGGCGACAGCGTCATACGCCCAGTGATCGGCAGGCACGTCGCTGAAGGGATTCGCCGCCGCAGAGGCGAGGGCGGAGGAGGTGAGGAGGGCGGCGCTGAGAGCCGCCCCGCATATATTTTTTTCATGAACGACAACCTTTCATTTTCTTTTTGCTTCCGGGTCATTCCACCGTGATGTCCTTCGTCAGCAGGTAGTAGTCGAGCGGGAAGATCTTGACGTTCTTGACGTTCGACTTGCCCACGACGGTCGTCGTCGGCACGATGAGGAAGATCGAGGGCTGATCCTCCATGATTTGCTGCGCCGCCTTCATGATGAGCGCGTCTTTCTGCGCGGGGTCGAGCGCCTGTGCCATCTCGTCGATGATGGCGTCGAAGGCGAGGGCTGGCGTATCGGCTGTGGTTCGTGTTCTTGCCGCTCTTCGAGTAGAGCATGCCGCGCAGCCACGGGTACGGGTCGTTCGTCGTCGCGACCGACCAATCTTCTTCGAGCAGGTCGAAGCCGCCGACTTCATCCACCTTGTCCGGCTCTTGCACATGAACCATCTTCACGTCGATGCCGCCGGCGCGAAGCTGCGATTCGATGGCTTCGTAGAGCGTCGTCTTCGTGCCCCAGGTTGCGAAGCGGAGCGTGAGGGGCTTGCCGTCCTTTTCATACATGCCCTGCGCGTTCTTCTTCCAGCCTGCCGCCGCAAAGAGCGCCTCGGACTTTGCCGGATCGTAGGTGACCTTCTGCCCCGTGTGCCCGTAGGGGACGCTCGGCGGGAACGGCTCGCCGGCTGCCACGGAGTTGCCGTAGGACTTGGCGAGGGCATCGTTGTCGAGCATGTAGGCGAGCGCCTTCCTGAGGTTCTTGTCCGTGAAAATGCCGTCGCCTTGGTATGGCGTGACCATGAAGACGCGCACGCCCGTCGTCTCGTAGATGGCATAATCGGGCTTGTCTGCGAAGAGGCTGCGGTTTGCTTCCGTCATGCGCTGCATGAGGTCGATTTCGCCCGACTGCAGCGCCATGGCGCGGGAGCTGTCGTCCTCGAAGAGCTTGACCGTGACCGTGTCGAGGCCGGGCTTGCCGTCCCAATAGTATTCGTTGCGCTTCATCTGGATCTCGGAGCCTTTCTTCCACTCCGTGATGGCATAGGGACCTGTGAGAACGGGCGTGGAAGCGACCTTCGACATGTCCGCCTGCGTGTTGACGATGATGAAGAGCGGGTCGGAAAGCGCCGAGATCAAGGAGGCGTTGGGCGCTTCCGTCTCGATGACGAGGCTTTCCCCGTCTACGCGGATTTCTTTCGCGTGCAGAGCTTTCTTCGCACGGTCGTTTTCCTGCATCGTGCGTTCGAGCGACGCCTTGACCAGCTCGGGCGTCATCGCTGTGCCGTCCTGGAACTTTACGTTCGGGCGGATGTGGAAGCGCCATGTCGTGGCGTCGATGTGCTCCCACTTGTCGGCGAGCTGCGGCACGAATTCCATGTGCTCGTCGACGGCGACGAGCGTCTCGCCCGCGCCGATGCGCGTCAGCGTCCAGCCGTCCCAGGCGTGCGCGGGGTCGAGCGTCTCGCCGAACCACCAAAGGGCGAGATTGAGATGCCCCGCCTTGCTCTTCATGCCGCCCCCGCCGCAGCCCGTGAAGGCGAGGAGGGAGCAGATGAGGAAGAGCGCGATAGAGATGCGTTTCATGATAAACCTCCTTGAGAAAATTGCGGAAACGCCGAATCGTCGGCGATTCCCCGGATTCGGATGCTGCGCATCCATCGTGCGGCAGGGACGAACAGGCGTGGGCGAGTCCGAATGCAAGCCCCCTTGCGGTCGGCTGCGATGCTTCCCGTGATCCTGCAGAACCCCTGCGATCTATGAATACAAGCGGGTCGAGCCGCTTGGCAGACTTCGGCAACCGACGCCGGCTATCCCAGCAGCTCGCCTGCGCGGAGCAGCGCGCGCGTCGCCTCGTGCCTGGCGTGCGCGAGGTCTTTGGCCGCGAGCGTCTCGACGAAGATCCCGTCCGCGAGGACGAAGATGCGCTCCGCCACATGCTGCACGGCGCCGAGCTCATGCCCGACGAAGAGCCCGGCGAAGCCGAAGCGGCGGCGAAGGGCGGCGATGAGGTCGAGGATTTCTTTCTGCGTGATGACGTCCAAGGCGCTCGTCGGCTCGTCGAAGAGCACGATGTCGGGTTCTTGCAGCAGCGTTCGCGCGATGATGACGCGCTGCAGCTCGCCGCCCGACATCTGGTGCGGCAGAGCTTCGAGGATGCCGGGCGCAAGATGCACTTCGGCGAGCATGGCGAGGATGCGGCTTTCGAGCGCGTCCTTCGTCTCGCCCTCGCGGGAAAGCGCCGTGCGGAAGAACTCGCGCATTTGCATGCGCGGCGAAAAAAGGCTTCGCGCGGCTCCTGAAAGACCATGCGCACGACGCCGTTTTTTGCACCGTGCCTTCGTCGGGCTCTTCCAGCCCCGCGATGATGCGAAAGAGCGTAGACTTGCCCGAGCCGCTTGCCCCGACGATGCCGCAGACCTCGCCGGGCGCGAGGCGAAGCGATACGCCGCGCAAGACTTCTTGCCTGCCGCGCTGGGTATCGAAGGACTTCTTTACGTCCATGACCGCAAGGAGCGCGGGCATATCTTCGTGCAAGGCGGGCGTTTCGCCTGCCCGCTTTTTCCGTCGTCATGACTTCACCTCCAAGATCGCCGCCAAGAGTTCCTTCGTGTAGGCTTCCTGCGGCGCCTTCATGACCTCCTGCGTCGGCCCGGCTTCCACGACGCGCCCGCCCTGCAAGATCAGCAGGCGGTCGCCAAGGTAGGCGCCCGCGCGGATGTTGTGCGTGACGAAGATGAGGGATGCGCCGCGTGAGCGATGCGCCTTCATGCGGTCGAGGAATTCGAGCGAGGCGATGGGGTCGAGCGCGCTCGTCGGCTCGTCGAGCAGGAGGAGCTTCGGCGAGAGCGAGAGCGTGATCGCCGTCGCCGTGCGCTGGCGCTCGCCGCCCGACAGCTGGAACGGGTAGGCGCTGAGCACGCGCAGCGGCTCGCTGAAGCCGACAGCTCGGAGACGGTCTTCCATCAAGGGCTGGCGCTCTTTCTCGGGGACGCCGTGCGTGCGCAGGAAGTCCTCGTATTGGCGGCGCACGCGCAAGGCAGGGTTCAGGTAGTTGCCGGGATTCTGGAAGACCATGGCGAAGTCGCGTCCTGCCAGCTTCTTCTGCAGCGCGGTGTTTCGGAGGAGCGGCGTGCCGTGGTACAGGACGTCGCCGTCGACGACCCTGCCTTCGTGCGGCAGGAGACCCAAGATGGCGGAGAGCAGCGTCGACTTGCCCGAGCCGCTCGCGCCGATGATGGCGAGAGCCTCGCCCGTTTCGAGGGCGAGCGACACGTCGTCGAGGACGCGCTTTCCCGCCACATCGATGGAAAGATGCTCGACGGCGAGGAAGGGCAGATGCGCCGCAGGCGAAGCGTCCGCTCTCTGCGGTGTCTTTTCGTTTTCGCTCATGATCTCTCCCCCCTCCTTTCCCAGCGCGGTTCGAAGATGTCGCGCAGCTCGTCGCCCATGAGACTGAAGAGGATGACCGTGATGAAGATGGCGAGCCCGGGAACATCAAGAGCCGGGGCGCTGTCTGCATGTAGTCTTTCGAGCCCATGAGGAGCATTCCCCATTCGGGCGTCGGCGGCTGGATGCCGATGCCGATGAGCGACAGGCCGGCGACGACGAGAACGATGTCGCTCAGATGTTGGAAGAAGAAGACGAACATCTGCGGCACGACGTTCGGCAGCACATAGCGAAAGAGCCGCCGCAAAAACGGAATGCCCGACACGTCGGCGTAGCGCACATACCACTTCTCGCGCTCCGTGCGCACGATCGTGCGCGTGATGCGTGCATACTCCGCCCACGTCGTGATGAAGACGGCGAGGATGACGTTGCCGACGTTCGGCCCCAAGAAGCCGAGGAGCGCGACGAGGAAGACGCGGCTCGGGAAAGCGAGGAAGAAGTCGACGATCCCCGTCGAGATGAGCTGCAGCCGTCCGCGCGTCAGCGCCATCGCCGCGCCGACGCCGATGCCGAAGACCGCCGAGAGGACGCCGCTCGCGATCGATGCCGAAAGGCTTGCCTGACCGCCGACGAGGACGCGCGAGAGAAGGTCGCGCCCGAGCTGGTCACGTGCCGAGGAGGTGCTCCGTCGACGGCGGCAGGAGGCGTGCGCCCATGTCGTTCGTATAGGCGTCGTAGGGGAGGAAAGGCGGCACGACGAACATCGCGGCGATCCAGAGGAAGAGCAGCGCTGCGAGCACGCAGAAGAGCGGGTCGCGCCTCATGCGCGAGAAGAAGAGCCCCATGTCAGCCCACCTCCTGTTCGCGCACTTCGGGATTCAGCCACAGACAGAGGATGTCCGCCGCGAGGTTGACGAGGATGAAGATGCCTGCGCCCCATAGGACGTAGGCCTGCATGAGCGTGAAGTCGTTGTTCTTTATGGCCTCGACCATCAAAAAGCCCATGCCGCGCCAGCCGAAGATCGCCTCGATGATGACCGTGCCGCCGAGGAGGCTGCCGAAGGACAGCCCGAACATCGTGATGATGTTCGGCAGCGCGTTCGGCATGATGTAGCGCCAGAGGATGCGCGAATCCGACAGGCCGAGGGCGCGTGCGCCCGTCACGTAGTTCTTCCTGTGCTCTTCGAGGAGCGCACCGCGCAGGCGGCGCACATAAAGCCCCATGTAGTAGACGGAGAGCACGAGGGACGGCAGGATCAGCCCCTGCGCCCCCGTCGTATGGATCGGGATCAGGGACAGCTTGACCGAGAAGATGTAGATGAAGATCAAGGACAGCCATATCGTTGGTATCGTGATGCCGAAGAACGAGCCGAAGCGGATGACGAGATCGAGCGGCCGCGCATAAAAGCGAAATGCGAGAACTGCGAGCGGCACGGAGATGAGGATCGAAAGCCCCATCGCCGAAACCGCCAGAAGAATCGTGTTTGGTATCGCGTCCGCAAGAAGCGTCGCCACGGGCATGGAGAAGAGCAGCGAGTAGCCGAGATCGCCCGAGAGGAGGTCGCGCAGCCATACGAAGTACTGCACCCAGATCGGCTCGTCGAGTCCGTAGCGCGCACGCACATCGGCGATCAGTTCGGGCGTCGGGATGATCCCCGAGCGGATCATGTAGAGCTTCACGGGATCGGAGTCCGACGTGTGCATGAGGAGGAAGGTGATGACCGAGAGCAAAAAGAGGATGACGAGCATCATCAAGAGACGACGCAGGAGGATTCGTGCCATAGATCTTTCCTTTCTGTTCGATTGCGCTGCCTTAGGGACGCTTGGCGAAAAGCCGGGCAGCAAGGCTTACGGCGAGGACAAGAAGCGGGCAAGGGCGCCGCTCGTGTTGCCGAGGAAGGTGTCCGAGAGCGGCGCCGTCATGCCGATGAGGGAAAGCCCCGCGAGGAGCGCCGGCAGCTTCCAGACCGATGCCATGAGGGAGCGGCCTCCTCCGTCGGCAAAGACAGGGCGGCGCTCCTTCTGCTTGTGGCAGCGGCGCCACCAGCCGAGGAAGCCCGTGACGATGACGGTGATTGTCAAAATGTCGAGCAGCGCCCAAAAGAGCTTCAAGAGAATCGTCGAATGGTTGTGGACGTGGAGGTCGAGCAGCGAGGCGCAGACGGCCAAGTAGCGCGGCAGCGGCTCTGTGAAGTGCAAGAGTTCGCCGTCTGCCGTGCGGGAGAATAGTACCTTCTGCCCCATGAACATCGCGGGATGCGCTGCATCCGTCAGGTAGAGCGTCGCGGGGAGCTTGCCCGTCGCGGCCTCCATGCTCAGGACATCCTGCTCGGGGAAGGCTTCTTTCGCATAGGCGAGCATATCCTCGTAGTGGACGCTCGCAGCATCCCCCTGCGGTGCGTGGGCGTCGACGTCCGCGAGATAAGCGCCGTAGCCCACGGAGAAGATGACGATGGCGACGCCGCTCAAGGTCAGAAGCCCCGCCCAGACCGCCGTGACGACGCCGAGGAAGTTGTGCCAGTCGAAGGAGCTGCCTGCCGAGACGCCGCCGCGCGTGCCGCCGAAAAGGCGGCGGCGCATGAAGGTCGGATAGAGCAGCAGGCCGCCGAGAATGGAGAGAAAGCTGAGGAAACACATAATGCCGAGGAAGATCATGCCGCCCTGCCCCATGGCGAGCCGCAGATGCAGGATGTGCAGCGTGTGCATGAGGCTCGCGACGGCAGGCGACTTCACCGCGCCGCTGCGCCACGGAACGGCCTGATCCGTCATGGGCGAATAGGCGATCTGCGTGCCGCCCATGCTCATGCGCCCCGTGCGCCCGTGACTGTCCTTGTCAGCGATGCGGTAGAGCAGAAGACCATGCTCGGGCATGGCGGAGATGGCCTGCACCTTCTTGTCGGGATTCTCTCCCAGAACCTTGTCGAGTCCGGCAGAAGTTCCCTGCCAGAGCGCATGGTAGGAGGAGGCTCCCGCATGGGGCAGAGGCTCGACGCGGTTCCATTGCGTGATCTCCTCCTTGAAGAGAAGAGGCAGCCCCGTGAGGCAAAGCAGGAGGAAAAATACTGCACAGATAGCGCTGATCCAGCGGTGCAGACGATAGAGAAGCAACATGAAAAAGAGTCCTTTCTTGCAAAGCGGTCCTGCGTCGGCTGGCCTCATGTGGGCTCGGGCTGAAAGACCATAGAAGGGAAGCCTGGTCTTTCACGGGCTTCCCTCCCCGTTGAGAATCCGTTTGCCGCAGTTCACCAAAGCCCCAAGACTTTCCACCAAGCTGCGCCGATCGTCAGGTAAATCAGCGTCGTGATGGTCGTCATGATGAAGCCGTTCTTCCACCATTCGCTTTGCGAGACATAGCCTCCACCGAAGTAGATCGGGGCGCAGCCGTTGCCGTAATGCGTGAGGGAGATCGGCACATCGGCGAAAATGCCGAAGACGATGGCGACCAAAAGAGGCGGTGCGCCGACGGTGACGCTGACGGCGATGAACGCCGCATAGAGCGCGCTGATGCGTGCCGTGACGCTGGCAAACGCATAGTGAATGTAGGTGTAGAAGAGCAGGATGATGAGGCAGGAGATGACCCAGCCAAAACCGAGCGAGGAAATCGCCGCGCCGGCGCCGTTGGCTATCCAGGTGATGATGCCCGACTTTGCGAGAGCCGAGGCGAGCGTCATCAAAGAGCCCATCCAGAACATCGCGTCCCACGCGCCTTTTTCCTGGATGACGTCCTGCCAGTTGATGATGTCGAGCATGAGCATGAGGCAGACCGCGCCCATGGCGACGGGCGTCGCGTCGATGTTCGTGAGGCCGGAGCTTGCCCAGAGTGCGAGAGAGACGACGAAGATGACGGAAAGCCCCTTTTCCGCAAGGCTCATCGGGCCCATTTCGGAAAGCTCGCGCTGTGCCAGCCCCTTGGCGTCGGGA
Organism: uncultured Selenomonas sp.; assembly: GCA_916438625.1. Taxonomy (GTDB): domain Bacteria; phylum Bacillota; class Negativicutes; order Selenomonadales; family Selenomonadaceae; genus Selenomonas. The sequence goes on from CAKAFE010000001.1 coordinate 340,079, forward strand.
ATATGCACGAGTTCGGGCGGAGCAAGCTTCATCATGACATAGGGAACGAGCAGGAGCGCGATGAGTCCCGGCACGATGGCAGCGCTCGCCCAGCCCATCCATGTGACCTGGACGCCCAGCGTCTTTTCGGCGAGCGCCACGCAGAGCGGGTTGCCTGCCATCGAGGTCACGAACATCGTGCAGGTCACGGCGTCCGTATGGTAGCCTACCTGCATGAGATAAGTGCCGATGCGCCGCGCACTCTCGCCGGGCTTCGAGCCGAGAGCTTCTGCTAAGGAGCGCACGATCGGATAGAGGATGCCGCCGCCGCGCGCCGTGGCCGAGGGTGTCGCGGGCGAGATCACAAGTTCGCTCAGGGCGATGGCGTAGCCGAGCGACAGCGCACTCTTACCGATCGCCTCGATGATGCGGAAGGCGATGCGCTTGCCGAGTCCGCTCTTGATAAAGCCGCGCGAATAGAGGAAGGCGCAGACGATCAGCCAGATCGTGCTGTTGCCGTAGCCCGCAAGGGCATCGGACGTCTTCAGAAGTCCCTGCCCAGACGGAGAAGGAAATGGCGATGAAGGCCACCGCGCCGATCGGCAGCGGATGCAGGATGAAGCCCAGCACCGTCGCGATAAAGACCGCGAGCAAATGCCAGGCGAGCGGCGTGACTCCGTCAGGAACCGGCAGGAACCACAGGACGAGTCCGGTGCCGATCGTGATGAGAGCGTTTCTTCTCTTCGTGTTCATGTTTTCACCCCATTAAAGATAAGAGCCTTTCGCCGCAGTTCCCGTTTTGTCGGAAGCATTTTCCTGCGGCGCTCATGGAAGCTGCTGAAGACTGCAGCGCATACGTCTGCGGTCTGCGCGAAGAGGTGCGGCTTTGCGCCTTGGATGGTTCGCAAAAGAAAAAGCAGCCTCTTCCTGCAAATGAGAAAAAGAGGCTGCAAAATATCCTTGCCTTGCCGTGTGCAGCGTCGAAGCGCATGAAACCGCAGCCGAAACGACGCCGCAAAGATGCGGACCGATTCGGCGCAAGACGCAGATCCCCTCCCCGTCGCTCGCAGGTCAGACGGTGATCGTCGATCAGGCAGTTCTCCTGGCTCCAGTTCATCGCTCCTCTGCGCCTTCCCAGGTTTCCCCAGTGACGTCTCCTGCAGATTCGCTCGCTGACACAGTGGCGGGACCGCGCCGGCTCTTTTCCGGCTTCTCTATTGAGTCTTGCGACACCTGATTCATCGATATGCTGTTTGCCGTGATGATGGCTTCCAAGATGAAGAATATCATTGCTTTCGGCTATTGTCAAGAGATGGCGGCAAGCGTATCACATCCATCGTCAGATTCCATCTTTTCACTCCGAAGCTGCCTTCTTGACAATAGTCAAATTCAGATATAATATGACTATATCAATAGGAGGGATTTTTATGTCGTCCTTAGCGGAAACGATTCGCCCTTCGGCAGACCTGCGCGGCAGATACAGCGAGATTTCGCGGCAGTGCCGGGAAGACCGCAAGGCCGTGATCATCACGGTGAACGGGCGCGGAGACACGGTGTCTCTCGGATATGAGCAGTACCAGCAGATGAAAGCGCAGATCGAGCTTCTTGAACTCCTCGGGGAAGCGGAAGAAGATGTCCGAAACGGACGGGTCGCCCCCATGCAGGAGAGCTTTGATTCGCTTCGCGCGGAACTCCTTTCGAGGGAATAGCGATGGCATATCAGATTGTGCGCACGGCAAAGGCTGACGAACAGCTGCGGGACATCGTTCTCTACCGCGCGGAGGTTGCGGGAAGCGTCGAGGCTGCCATGGAGTTTCTCGATCGCTTGCAGCAGCAGATCGGCCGTCTGGCGGATTTCCCGGAAAGCGGCTCCTTGTCCCGCTATGGCGCTCTTCGCGCGAGAGGGTATCGCGTGCTGATTGCCGAGAAGCATCTCGTGTTTTACAAGGTCGACAAGGAGCGCCGGATGGTCATGGTTTATGCCATCGTAGATGGACGAAGGGATTATCTGAACTTGATTTGATGTGTCGTGGTCGGCTGTTCTCGCTGCCCGAGGGAAGCTGCCCCTTAAGGAATCACTGATAAATTCAGCCACCCATCTTCACACATCTGCGCTGTCCTCTCGTCGTCGACAAATCCTCGACGTAGCACCGCTACGTCTGTGGTTTGTCTCCTCGATAGATACAGCGCATCTGTGCAAATCTGGGCGACCTCATTTTATCAGCGCTTCCTTCAATACTGCTGCAGCTCGTTCAAGAGGGCGAGCTTCATCTCGTAGTAGGCGGGGCTCATGTCGAGGTAGTGGGTGTGCGGATTCTCGAAGCGCTGTTCCTCCTGCCAGATTTCGCCGTCGAGCTGTTCCTTGACGTAGCGGCGAATCTCTTCGAGCGAGGGCTTCTTCGCGACGCATTTGCCGCCTTTGATGACGTCTTCCTGCAGCTCTCGTGCCGTGCAGTTCGTGAAGAAGCGCCGCTTCCACGGCTTCTTGGGGTCGATGTAGCGATACGGCTTCGTCATGTCGGGCGTCTCGTCGGCGAGCGTCAGGAGGTCGGCGATCGCATGGCCTCGTCGTCGTAGATGCGGTAGACTTTCTTCCTGCCGGGGTTCGTGATCTTCTCGACCGTCTCGGAGACCTTGATCTTCGCGAGCGCCTTGCCGCCCTTTTCCACGGCGGCGAGCTTGTAGACCGCGCCGAAGACAGGCTCGCTCTTCGACGTGATGAGCCTCTCGCCGACGCCGAAGGCGTCGATCTTGCCGCCCTGCGCGTTGAGGATCGAGGAGATCGTGTACTCGTCGAGACTGTTCGAGGCGATGATCTTGCAGTCGGAAAGGCCTGCCGCGTCGAGCATGGTGCGCACGCGCTTGGAGAGATAGGCGAGGTCGCCCGAGTCGATGCGCACGCCCTTGAGCCGTTTTTCCCAGCGGTTCGAGCACGTCTTTCGCCACGCGGATGGCGTTCGGGACGCCGGAGTGCATGACGTCGTAGGTATCGACGAGGAAGACGGCGTTGTCGGGGTACGTCTGGGCATACTTCTTGAAGGCCATGTATTCGTCGTCATAGTACATGACCCAGCTGTGCGCCATCGTGCCGCTGACGGGGATGCCGAAGAGCTGCCCCGCGAGCACTGTCGCCGTCGAGGACGCGCCGCCGATGTAGGCGGCGCGTGCGCCGTAGACGGCGGCATCGACGTTGTGCGCACGGCGTGCGCCGAAGTCGGAGACGACGCGGCCGGCTGCAGCGCGCACGATGCGGCGCGTCTTCGTGGCGATGAGCGACTGGTGATTGATCTCGGCGAGGATCGCCGTCTCGGCGAGCTGCGCGTCGATGATGGGCGCGGTCACGGTGAGGATCGGCTCTTCGGGGTACATGATCGTGCCCTCGCGGAAGGCGCGGATGTCGCCCGTGAAGCGGTAGTGCGCGAGGTAGTCGAGGAAGTCCTCGCCGAAGAGCGCGAGCGAGCGCAGATAGTCGATGTCTTCGGCGGAAAAGTGCATGTTCTCGATGTATTCGATGATCTGTTCAAGTCCTGCGAAGATGGAGAAGCCGCCGCCGTCGGGGTGGCGGCGGAAAAACACGTCGAAGGAGGCGCGTGTTCGGCAGGCCTCCTCGCCCTCGCGGAAATAGCCGTAGGCCATCGTCAGCTCGTAGAGATCCATCATCATCGTGATGTTGCGCGATTCAAACTGTGCCATCGAGATCGTCCTTTCTTTTTTGATGCCGCAGGAGCGGCAGTCGGTCGTTCTCCACCGTCGGAAAAACACAGGGATCGCTTCTGTAGAGCGATCCCTGCTTCTTGGTCAAAGTTTCGTGTCTATGCCGCCGATCTTCCTTCCGGCGGCGGAAAAGCTTGCGTCGGCCGCGCCGTTCGCATGGGCGAAGAGGTCGACGAGCTGCGGCATTTCCTCCTTGCCCGCGACCTTGTAGGAGTCCGCCATCGCGAGGAGGGCGTCCGCGCCCTGTCTGCCATAGTTGTTTGAGCCGCCGTGCTTGCCGCGCAGTTTCGCCTCGCGCTCGTTTTCAGGGAGCTTCTCCCATGCCTTGGACGAGGTGAATTCGCGCCATTCGTCGGCGAGTGCGCGAAAGACGATGAGATAGGTGTCGTCGAAGTTGGGTTTTGCGTCCTTCGCATTTTCCAGCTCGGCCATTGCGCGGGCGTAGCTTTCCTTGAGCTGGGCGACGCGCTCTTCGAGAAACGACGGCTTCTTCTCGCCGATGGCGTCATGCTCCTTGCCCGCGCCCTTGGCCACGGTGCCGTCCGCTTCAGCCTGTGCGCCCGCTACGCCCGCCTGCGCTTCATGCCCTGCGCACGGTGTGCCCGCTGCGCCCGCCTGCGCTTCATGCCCTGCGCCCCGGTGCAGCCTCGCCCGTGCCTGCAAGAGCGGCCGGCGCCCCCTCGCTGAAGCTCGTGGCTCCTCCTTCGGGAGCTGCCGCGCCGTTTGCGGCTGCCCCGCCATCCTTCGCGGCAGCTTCGCCCGCGCTCGCGGCATTGCCCGTGCTGCCCGCGCCGCTGGCGCCGCTCGGCATGGCGGCGCTGTCGCCGCCTCCCGACAACGCCTCGATCGCGACCTTGAGCTGCGCCTCCATGAGGATGCGGCGTGCCGCCTCCTTCGTCTTGGCGCGTTTCAAGGCAGCCTTCAGCTCCTCGCGCGTATCGTCTGCTTTCTTCGCCTTCTGGTACAGGGCCTCGTCGTTTTTCCTTCAGCAGACGAAGCTCTTCGGGCGTGAGCTTCTTGCCGCTGCGCGCCTTCTGCGAGATGATGGAAAGCCGCGTCGAGTCCGTGACCTTCGCCGCCGCGCCCGTGTTCTTCGGAAAGTTTTGGCGCACTTCCTGCGCCATCTGCTTCTTGCTGTCCGAAAGAGAGATCGCCTCTCCCGTCTTGATGCGCCAGTTCGCTTCCTTTTTCAGCTGCCACGTCGCCGCGTAGTCATTGATCCTGCCAATCCATTCGAACATGATCTGCCCCTCCTTGGGTATCTTCTCTGCCTCCTTGGGCACACAATCCTTCATCCTTGTTATCGGGAAATGTGCGTGAGTTCTGAAGGGGCTTTCTTAATTCTCATCTTCGAGGAACTTGCCGAGCACATAGAAGGTGCCGTGCCCCTTGGCGTAGAGCTTGCCGTCCTCGTCCTTGATCTCGCTTTCCAAGGTCATCGCGTGCTTGCCGTCGTGCAGACAGACGCCCGTCGCGATGATCGTCTTGGCGAGCGGCACGGCGTGCATGAAGTCCATCGAGAGCGACATCGTCACGACCTTCTTGTTGCGCGCGAGCGCCGCTGCGCCCATCGCCGTGTCGGCGAGCGTCATGAGCACGCCGCCGTGCACGATGTTGTAGAGGTTCGTATGCTCCGGCTCGATCGCCAGTCGCAGCTCGACCGTGCCGTCCGGCTTCGGCACGACGCTCGCGTGCAGATATTCGATGAAGGGATTGAGGTGGTAGAAGCGGATGATCTCCTGCTGTCGCTGCGTCAGGGGAAAGTCCATGGGCTGCCTCCTTATCTTTCCGTGGTTTCCTGTCCGCCGCGTCCGGGGCGGCGGGCGTTTGGCGCAGGCCGCGTCACGAGGAACGCTGTCGCATACGCCGTGATGGGAATGGCGAAGAGCAGGCCGATGCTGCCGATGAGCGAGCGCACGATCTCCGTCGCGATCATGTCGAGGTTCGCGACATGCGTGAAGGAGAGGTTCGGCTGCGAGAAGAGCAGCAGCATTAGCGGAAGTGCGCCGCCGATGTAGGGCGAGTACGAGCGTGTTCGCCATCGTGCCCATGACGTCGCGCCCGACGGCAAGCCCCGAGGCGACGAGCGTCCGGAACGAGGTCTTGGGCGCGAGGTTCTTCATCTCGCACTGCGCGGACGCGATGGAGACGGCGACGTCCATGACGGCGCCGAGCGCGCCGAGGACGATGCCCGCAAAGAGCAGCTCGCGAAAATCGACGTCCTTCAGGTACAATACCTTGAGCATTCCTGCGTGCTCTTCGGCGATGCCCGTCAGGTAGGTCGCGTGAATGGCCAGAAGCGCGAGCAGCCCCGCGACGAAGATGCCGCCGATCGTGCCGACGATCGCGCCCGCCGACTTCATGTTGCAGCCGTTGACCACGAGCTGGGTGCTGAGCGTGATGAGAGAGCCGATGAGGAACGTCCACAAGAGGATGTGCGTCGGCGAGAAGAGGATCAGCGAGATCAGCCCCTTGGCGATGAGCAGGACGGCGAAGAGGAGGACGAAGAGCGACTTCAGCCCCGTCCAGCCGCCGAAGAGGATGAGCGCGAGCGCGAAGCCCAGGAGCAGCCAGAGCACGCCCGGCAGACGGTCGTAGTCGACGATGGCGTAGGAGCCGTGTTCCTCGCGCACGAGGATGCTCTCGCCCTCCTTCGGATGGATGTCGAACGCGGGATTGTTGAGCGTCCGATGCACGATGCGCACTTCCTCGCCCTCGTCGGGTCCGGATTCGAGGCGGAGCGTCACATAATACTTCTCGCTGCCCGGCGCGAACTTCTCCATATCGTTCGCACTCTCTTCGACAGCGAGGATGCTCGCCTTGTACGTCGGCGGATCGTCCCTCTCGCCGCCCGGCAGATGGAAAAGCCCGTAGAGGGCGAGGGCGAGGCAGAAGCAAAGGGTGAGGAATGCGCCCAGACGGCGCGGCTGCGGCTGGATTTTCATGGTGAGGTCTCCTGGATGTCAGCGGCTGCTAGTGCAGACGAAAGTATACTTTCACATTATATAACGAAGCTCTGGAAAACGTAAGATGAGGAGAGTATAATTAACCTATAATTTAAGATGAATAGAAGGGAGAATGACCATGGGGAAGAGCGTCAATATCTTTATCACATTCTTTAGCGTGATATATGGGGATGTACCAGCATCGCAGGCATACGCTTATTGCATGGATGGAAAAATTGAAAAGGGCTATGTCACGGGCAGTCTTACCAATGAGGCACCTGTCTACAGCATGGCAAAGATGCTGCAGGAGAAGGGAGAAAAGATTGACTACATTTACGGCTTTTCGACAAACGACGAGCGGACACCGCATTTTGAAGTCAAAGTTTTTGGAGAAGCGGAAAAGCGTCCGCCGTATAAGGATCAAGTTGATTTTTTTCCAGAGTTTTATGACGGAGCGCTGCCCTGCCTTGCAAAAGACAGTCTTTCGTTTTATCGATTTTGAATATCCGACGGAGGAGCTTGATCGGGAATGCGTCAGGCAGGCGATTCATGCGGCGGAACGAATCAAGAAGGAGCTGAAAGACGCGGGACATTGTTGGTCGGATTGCCGACTATACGTCGATGTGACGGGGGGCATACGTTCAGCGGGCATGATCCTGAGCCAGATTGTGCAGCTTTTGCAGCACGATGGGATGACGGTGGAAAAAATTCTCTATTCCGATTATCAAAAAGCTGAGAACATACCGAGCCGCCTGTTCAATATCACAGCACTGACATCCTTGTCACAGCTCATCGCCGGAGCCGATGCCTTCGTCAAATATGGAAGCTCGCTCACACTGGAAGAGTATTTTGACTACGATTATGAAAACAATGCGAGCGGGGCATACGAGCTTTCCGAGCCTCTCAAGAAACTGCTGCATGCCATGCACCGCTACTCCGATGTCATGCAGATTTGCCAGGTCGATGCGATAAAATCCGTCCTTGAGGATTTGAAGCATGCGCTCGATGAATTTTCGCAGCACAACATTGCAGCGGACAGCCTGAAGGAAAAGGCGTTCTCGTTGATGCTCGACACGATCAAAAAAAGCCTACGAGGATATCTTGAAGTATGCAGAGGACGAAGAGGCGGCACTTTACTACGAAATGATCCGCTGGTGCCCTGAAGAACGGCTTCACGCAACAGGCAATGACGCTCTATGTGGAATGGATGCCCGTTTATCTGGAAGAGAAGCGGGTGTTTTATCCCGCTTGGCGCGAGATCATGGAAAAGCATATGGCGGATGGTCAAAATCCTTCCTGGCAGAAAACGGTTTTGGATTTTTGTTCGAAGGAATCCTATGCGCTTGCACGTCAGACATATTGCCTGAAAAAGTTTCGAACAGCGATCGGACGCATGACGAACCCGAAGGATGGCGATCCTCTGGGAGACTTGGCACGGGAAGCCTTCCCAGAATTCTTTGCGAAGGGACGGGAAGAGCTGGAATTTCTCTTGGAAAATCGCGAAATCATCGAGAAGATGCGTGACGAAGGAGATAAAGAGCAGTATATCGGGAAGTTCCCGAGACTCAAGGCGCTTTACGAAATGATTCAGGAATATCCGAAAGACCAGGAACGGACGCAGGATTTTGCCGTGCTCCTGCAGGAAACAGCCGGCTGGGGAAGGACATGCGAGGCTCTGAAGAATATGGCCGCTGAAGGCCAGTGCCGCTTTCATGGCTTGGGCGAGCTCTTGTCTAAAGACGACTTTCCTAAAAAGAGCGATACGCCGGAGGAGCGTGCGGCAGAGTTCGAAGTGTTGTTGGACGAAGGCATATTGCGGACGGAGTACAAGCGGGAGGACGTCCTGGCGCTCGTTGCCGACTACCGCAAGATTCGTCGGATGCGCAACAGGATCAATCATGCGGGGAATATAAAAAAGAAGGAGTCGTCTGCAGACCGCAGGGAGATGGATCGTTGGATTCGCGACTGCCTTGAGCGCATTAGAAATATGAAGCCTGTCGAAACCATGGAATCGGGGGAGCAACGATGAAAGACTATTATCTTTATCTTGATGAAAGCGGCAGTTTCGAGCCGCAGGGAACGCCGAACTCGGGAAGGGCTTCGATCGTCGCCGGCTATCTGACGGAGAAGACGATGAGCGAATCGGAGGCCTTTTCCTTGTTTCGCGAAGTGCAGGAAAGCGATGCGAAGTATGCGCGGATCGACATAAATCGCTTTCATGGCATGGAAATACGTCATCCTGCATTCGGCGAGTTCCTCGGAGATGCGCTGCGGGCGATGGTCGAGCGCGGCATGAAGATCGTCGTCTTCGGCGAGGGGCGCCATCATTACATCGTCAACAGCGACCGCACGTATCTGAACATCCTTGCCGACGGCGTCGTGAAGCTCGCCATGGAGCTTCTGGCGCAGACGGATGATGAGATTCGGCTGCATGTCCTCTACGCATGGCGCAAGGAGATGTCGGGCAATGTTCTGGGAAACCAGCAGCAGATGATCGACAAGAAGGAATATGAGCGCCGCATAGGAGAGCGCATCGAGCTGGGCAAGAGCCAGCTCTCGCAGGCGAGCAGGAAGCGCCTGAAGCGCATCGAGACCGAGGAAGGCAGCGCAAGGAAGCTGCATCGCCTGATGCTCGCCGACCTCGTCTGCACAGGCCTGCGCGGCGGACGACAGAAGCTGGATGCAGCCACGCGCGCTTATCTGGCCGAGCAGAAGAACAGCATCCTCGTCCTTGAGGACGGCGCCATGGAGCAGATGCGGCGGCTCTTCATCGAGAACCGGATCGCCGACGCCGTCTTTTCATGGTATCTGATCCATGAGGAAGGACGCAGCGAGGCGGACAGCAAGAAGTTCCACGACCTGCTCGCGGCAAACTTGCGGGGGATGAATGCGAAAAGCCGTGAGCTGCAGTACGATATGCTGATGGACGCCATGGGCACGCTGATCAACTCGCGTCAGTTTGTGCAGGCGCAGCGCCTTTCGGCGCGTTTGGAAGAGGACTTTTTCCCGTTTTTGCAGGAGATCGGCTGCTCGTCTCAGAAGTTCTGCTTCAACAAGCATTTCTACGATTTGACACGTCATACGCATCAAGGCGATACAGCAGCCTCGCAGCGCGAGATCGAGCTTTGCAACAAGATCCTCGACCAGATGCCCTTGACGCTTGAATCTGCTTGGTTCTGCACCGATTATCGGATTCGCGAGATCGAGCATCTGAAGAATATCTATGCGTATGAGGAGGCTTGGGAGAAGCTGCAAGTCCTGGAAAAAGGGCTGCTGGACACCTTGTCGATTCTGCCCATCGTTCATCCGCTGGGAGCATCGGAAGAGGAGTTGAAATCCGATCTTCTGGGCAAGGTCCTGTCCTCGAAGGTTCAAGTGTACAGCTTGATGATGCAGCGAGGAGAGAGACTGCTCGGAAGAGGGAAGGACGGCGTCGCAGAATGCTTTCCTGTATTTTTCTCAGGAATGGGACAAGAAGCGTCATGCGCAGAGCCGTGCCGCCTTGGAATACTGGGGCGGCGACCACGATGAGGCGCGGCACTTCCTCGCCAGATCTGTCGATCTTCCCGAAGGGGCGCCGTTCTCTTCCATCCTGCAGAGGATGACGGGGGAAAGCCCGAACCTCTTCGGCTTGATGCACTATGCGAAATGGATGCGGCTGGCTTTTCGTGACGGCTATGAATATGCAGGCGAGATGCTCCGCGCCTGGCAGGAGACCGGCGTGGAGGATTGGCTGAACGAGCGGGATGGCGATCATATCCGCGGTGAAGAATATCCGGGCTGCGTGATCCACTGGGACGTCGCCGCTGTGGAAGCGCGGCAGGGAAAGCATAGGGATACGCCGTTTTTGGCAGCGATCCGCGACATGCTGAAAAAGGAGAAGGACTTCACGCTTTACTTCATGGGGCTTGCCGCCGCGGCAGACCGCCTGACCTTCATCGATGGCAAGAACTGGGACAGGGACGCCAAGGAGCTTCGCGCCTCTGTGAGTCTTCTGCCCGAAGAGGAAATGCCGGAGACGATGCGCATATTGGCGAGGAAGTGGAAGGACGGCATGGAGCGCCTGTCCGGGCTGCCGCGCGAGGAGAAGAAGAGCATCTTGAAATCCTTGGCAAGAGCCACGCCCGTATTGTAGCTTACGCAAACAGCCCGATGACATACGCCCATAGCCCGGCGAGGCTCAGCCCCTGCCGTCGCTCTTTTCGGCGAGCATGGGGATGCGGGCAAGCTCCTTGCCGCCGTGGGAGACGACGAGATAGCCGATGCGCTCGCCCTCCCTTGACGCCGGCGTGTGATGACGCGCGGCAGCTCGTAGGTGAGGCGGTAGCTTTCCTCCGTCTCGCCGTCGACGAGCGGCAGGCGAAGCTCCTCTGCCGGATAGACGGCGAGACGGCCTTCCCTGCCGCCCTTGACCCAGACTTTCTTCATGAGGTCGATCTTCGTATAGGCGGGCGCCGCCTTCACGCGGCGAAAGCCCATGTCGAGGAGCTTCGCCGCCTCGGTGAAGCGTGCGTTCTCGTCCGCTGCGCCGAGGACGACGGCGATCAGCTCGACGCCGCCGCGCCGCGCCGAGGCGGCGAGGCAGCCGCCCGCCGCATTCGTATAGCCCGTCTTGATGCCCGTCGCGCCCTCGTATGTGCCGAGGAGGCGGTTCGTGTTCGCCATCAGGACGCGCTTCCTCTCGGGGGTGACCCAGGTGATCTCACGTTCCTTCGCGCCGACGAAGGAGCGGAACTTCGGATTCTTCATGCCGTAGGCAGCGATGCGAGCGATGTCGTGCGCCGTCGAGATGTGCGCAGGATTCGGCAGGCCGTTCGGATTCACGAAATGCGTGTCCTTCGCGCCGATGGCCTTCGCCTTCTCGTTCATGTGCGCGGCGAAGCCGGCAGAAGAGCCGGCGAGGTCTTCGGCGATGGCGACGGAAGCGCCGTTGTCCGAACGCAGCATCATCTCGGCGACCAGCTCCGCCAGGACGAAGCGGTCGCCTGCGCCGATTTCCGTGTCTTCCGTCTCGGCCGCCGTGCGGCTCACGGTGACGATGGACGAGAGATCGCCCTCCTCGATGGCGAGCACGCATGTCATCATCTTCGTCGTGCTCGCAGGGAAGCGCGGCACATCCGCCTCCTTCTCGTAGATTACGCGCCCCGTCGAAGCCTCGATGAGGATCGCCGAGGACGCCGTGAGCTGTATGTTTTCCGCTGCGCCGGCTCTCGCTGCGACGAGCAGGAAGAAGAGTGCGCAGAGGGAAAAGATTCGTTGGAAATGCAAGGAAAAGCCTCCTGTCGTGCCTTTCGAAAAAGAGGGAAGGAGACGTGGCTGCCTCCTCCAAATACATCGTGTCTTTTTCATTATACCATATTGCATACCATGCCGCGCAAAAAACAGCGCCGCTGATGCAGCGCACGGGCAGGAAGTTGAAATCTTTTCGCGAATAAGGGCAGGAGAAGTGTATGTTTGTGAAGTTTATGGGCGGTCAGGAGAAAGCGGGCGGTTGATCTATGAAAAAGCGATCGTCGTCGTCGATATGCAGAAGGATTTCATCGACGGCGCACTGGGAACGAAAGAGGCGCAGGAAATGCTGCCCCGCATGGAAGCGAAGCTTTCGGCGGCGCAAGCGGCGGGGACGAAGCTCGTCTTCACCATGGATACGCATGGCGAGGATTATCTCGCGACGCAGGAGGGACGGCGCCTTCCCGTGCCGCACTGCATCCGCGGCACGGAGGGATGGGAGATCGCCGCTTCCTTGCAGCCGTTCGTCCGCGCGGCGGCGGCTGTCGTGGAAAAGCCCGCCTTCGGCTCGACGGAGCTTCCCGCCCTGCTCGAAGACTGCGACGAGATCGAGCTTGTCGGACTCTGCACGGATATCTGCGTCATTTCCAACGCGCTCGTGCTCAAGGCGTTCTATCCCGAAAAGAAGATTTCGGTCGATGCTTCGTGCTGCGCGGGCGTGACGCCCGCGAGCCACGCGGAGGCGCTGCGCGCGATGAAGATGTGCCAGGTCGATGTGAAGTGAAGCGAAGTCGGCTTGCGCCGGAAGAGGTTCGAGACAACGGAGGAATCCCGCCGGAAGTGCCGGGGGATTCCTCTGACTTTTTTCGAGGAAGCGCAGTGCGCTTGCAGGAAATCGAGAGCTTTTCGCGAAGAAGGAGCAGGAGGACAGAGAATTTTTAGAAAGGAGAAAACATGGACAAGAAAGGCTATGACCTGCTGAACGATCCGTTTCTCAACAAGGGGACGGCGTTCAGCGAAGAGGAACGCGCGAAGTTCGGCCTCACGGGGCTTTTGCCGCCGCATGTGGACACGATCGAGGAGCAGGCGCAGCGCATCTATCAAATGATGGAGAAGAAGGGGTCGGGGATTGAGAAGAGGCGCTTCCTCATGGATGTGTTCAATCGCAACCGCCGCCTCTTCTACTATGTGTTTCGTCGGCATATCGTGGAGCTGATGCCGATCGTCTACGATCCCGTGATCGCCGAGAGCATCGAGCAGTACAGCGAGGAGTTCATCAACCCGCAGGAGACGGCATATCTCTCCATCGACCGCCCCGACGAGATCGAGACGACGCTGCGTCAGGCGGCGGCCGGCCGCGAGATCCGCTTGATCGTCGCGACGGATGCGGAAGGCATCCTCGGCATCGGCGACTGGGGGACGAACGGGGCGGATATCGCGGTGGGGAAACTGATGGTCTACACCGCCGCAGCCGGCGTTGATCCGAGATCGGTGCTGCCCGTCATGCTCGATTGCGGCACGAATCGCGAGAGCCTCATCCGCGATCCGCTCTACCTCGGCAATCGTCATGCGCGTGTGCGCGGCAAGGCTTACGATGATTTCATCGACGCCTTCGTGCAGACGGCGGAGCGTCTTTTCCCGCAGCTCTACCTCCATTTCGAGGACTTCGGCCGGCCGAACGCCGCACCCGTCCTGCGCCGCTACCAAAATACATACCCCGTCTTCAACGACGACTGCCAAGGGACGGGCATCATCACGCTCGCGGGGCTTCTCGGCGCGATGAAGATCACGGGGAGAAAGCTCGCGGAGCAGAGGTACATGTGCTTCGGCGCAGGGACGGCGGGCGCAGGGATCGCGAGCCGCATCTGGCGCGAGATGGTCGAGCAGGGACTGAGCGAGGAGGAGGCGCGTGCGCGTTTCTATCTCGTGGACAAGCAGGGGCTGCTCTTCGACGATATGGGCGACTTGACGCCCGAGCAGAAGCCGTTCGCGCGCAAGCGCGACGAGTTCGATCACGCAGATTCGCTCACCGGCCTCACCGCTGCCGTGATGGCGGTGAAACCGACCATCCTCGTCGGCACATCGACGATGCCGGGAGCGTTCACGGAGACCATCGTGCGTGCGATGGCGTCGTGGTGCGAGCATCCGATCATCTTCCCGCTGAGCAATCCGACGGAGCTTGCCGAGGCGACGGCGGAGGATCTGATCCGCTGGTCGGACGGGCGCGCGATGGTCGCGACGGGTGTTCCGCGCGATCCCGTGAAGTATCGCGGGACGACATACGAGATCGGACAGGCGAACAATGCGCTGATCTATCCGGGGTTGGGGCTGGGCAGCATGGCGGTCGACGCGCGCCTTGTGACGGATGAGATGATTTCCGCCGCCGCCCACGCTCTTGGCGCGTTCCTCACGCCCGAGGAGAAGGGCGCCGCCGTCATTCCGCCCGTCTCCCGTCTCGCGGAGTTCTCCGCCGCCGTCGCGGTCGCCGTCGCGGAGTGCGCCGTGCGGCAGAGGCTGAACCGCCGCACGGTCGCGGACGTGAAAGCTGCTGTCGATGGCATGGTCTGGAAGGGGTCGTATTGATCTTTCGGTTTCTTGCGCCTCGTTTTGCGCACGCAAAAGGGGCTGCTGCAGGTTTCTGCAGCAGCCCCTTTCGCGTGCGCCGGCTTTTATTGCGCAGGGTGGCCTTCGCCGAAGCCCCGGGGAGGTCGGCGTGTCCTGCGCCGTGAGCAGGAGATCGTCCTGCCGGATATTTTGCTGTCGGAGGATCGTGCGCACGGTTTCCTCGACGAGCGCGGGGCGGTTGTTCTCCTGGCTCATGTGCGCGAGGAAGACGGCGCGCGGGCGCTTCTTGAGGCGCACGAGCGCCCACGCCGCCGCGCTGTTCGAAAGGTGGCCGCGGTTCGAGAGGATGCGCTGTTTCAGATGCCAGGGGTAGGAGCCTTGCTGCAGCAGCTCGCGGTCGTGGTTGGTCTCCAGGATCAGCGCGTCCGCTCCTTCGATGGCCTTCATGACGTCGTTCGTCAAGAAGCCGAGGTCGGTCGCAAGGGCGCACTTCTCGCTGCCGCAGACAGCGTAGCCGACGGGCGAAGCCGCATCGTGCAGGGTCGAAAAGCTCTTGACGGCGACCTCGCCGAGCATGACGTCCCCCACGATCGGGGTGAGCACGTCTTCCGGCACGGGCAGGCTTGCCCGGATGGCGGCGAGCGTCGCGGGACGCGCGAAGAGCGGCAGATGATACTGCTTCGAGAGCGTCGGCAGCCCCTTGATGTGGTCGCTGTGCTCGTGCGTGATGAATACGCCGTCGAGGTCGGCAGGATCGACGCCGAACTCCCCGAGCAGGCGCGTGATGCGGCGCGCGCTGATGCCGGCGTCGATGAGCAGGCGCGTGCCGTCAAGCTCGACATACGTCGCGTTGCCCTTGCTGCCGCTCGCGAGCACGGCGACGCGCAGGCCGCGCCGTGCGCTCTTCGCCGCCCTCTTCGGCGCGGGGCGGCGCTCCATCGCTTCTGCACGCGCCGCCGAGGCTTCGGCGGCACGGCGAAAGGCGCTGCTCGTCATGGCGCCGCTCAAGGGCGCTTCACCCCGTTCGGCAGGATGAGGAAGGAGGCGGACTTCTTCTCCGCGAGGAGCGAGGACGGCTCTGCGGCTTCCTCTTCCTTGGCAGGCTCGATCATGCCCTGCTGCCTCTGGTTCGCTTCCTGCAGGCGCAGGAGATTTTCCATGAGGTCGATGTCCTGTTTCTGCGCGAGTGTTTCCAAAGCGGTCGCCGCGTGCTGCAGGAACTTCTGCAGCTGATGCGTCTGCTCGTCCTGCTTGCGCTCGCGCATCTTCGCCGCCTCGCCGTTGTCGCGCTGCGCCGTGTCGAGGGAGGCGATGCGCCCGGAAAGCGCCTCGTGCTCGCGCTCGATGTCCTCGGCGATCTGCCCCGCCGTTTCCACGAGGCCGATCTCGATGGCGGCATGGCGCTTCAGGAGGTCGGTGAATCCCTGCTCCTGTGCGCTCGCCACATACTGCAAGGTGAGCGCGAGTGAATCCTTGAGATCCTGTGCGCCCTTTTCCTGTGCGGCGTGCAGCGCGGCCATCTGCCGCGCGATTTCCTTCTGCATCATCGTGCCGAGCGCGCTCATGTCGACGCCGGGGACGCTGCGGAAGGCGGAGATGTCGCGGGGAGGCTGCGCGAAAGGGACGCGATCTCGCGCGACAGCCCTGCCGCCAGAGCGTCCAGACGGTCGGAGATCGCACGCTCCACCTCGTCGATGCGGTTCAAGACCGCGCGTTCGCGCCGCGCAGAGTCGCGCTCCTGCTGACGGCGCGAATCGTGGATGCCGTCGATCGCCTGCTCAAGCTCTTCGAGCCGTTTTTCCAGGTCCTTCTTGTCCTCCGCGGTGATCAGCCCTGCCCGCGAAAATATGCTCTTGCCCATCGAAATGCCCTCCAAAACGAAATAAACGGGACAGGCAGCCCCGCTCCGGGGGGAAGATTCATGATATGAAGATTCCCTAGTCCATAATATGATACTATTTTTATGGAGAATTTTTTTCAAGGAAACGCTGACAAACTGCACGCACTTTTCAAACATCGGGCAGCTGCCAGTCGATCGGCGATTGCCCCGTGCTTTCGAGGAAGGCGTTGGCGCGGGAGAAGGGCGGCTGCCGAAGAAGCCGCGGAAGGCGGAAAGGGGCTGGGATGCGCCGACTCGATGACGGCGTGCGGCGGGGAGGCGATCATCGCCTTCTTGCGTCGCGCAGGAGCGCCCCAGAGGATGAAGACGAGGGGCTTCTTGCGGGCGCTGAGGAGCGCGATGATCTTGTCCGTGAAGATCTCCCAGCCATGCCCGTGGTGCGAGGCGGCGGCGTGGGCGCGCACGGTCAGCACGGTGTTCAAAAGCAGCACGCCCTGCTTCGCCCAGGGCGCGAGACAGCCGCTCTTCGGCGTCCGGCAGCCGAGGTCGCTCGAAAGCTCCTGGAAGATGTTCTTGAGCGACGGCGGCGGCTCGACGCCCGGCTGCACGGAGAAGGAAAGCCCGTGCGCCTGCCCTTCGCCGTGGTAGGGATCCTGCCCCAGGATGACGACCTTCGTCTCGGCGAACGACGTGCAGTGGAGCGCGTTGAAAATCGCATACATGTCGGGAAAGACGCGCCGCGTGCGGTACTCGTCGATGAGGAAACGGCGCAGCTCCTGATAGTAGGGCTTTTTCATCTCGTCGGCAAGCAGCTCGCCCCAGTCGTTTTGGAAAATTTTCATGACAGTCACTCCTTCACCGTCCATTATAGCAGAGAATGATTTTTGTAGTGAAAAATCGGAGGGAATCTGCTATACTATGCTCAGAGTTCATTTGTACGTTAGGCGATTCGTCCGGAGGATCGCAGGAGAGGTGTTGGGAATGAGTCTGCTCGCGCGCTGCTGCAGCGTTCTTTTTGTTGTGCTCATGCTGCTTGTGACGAGCCGTCCGCTGTTTGCGGAGGAGCCGGCGCCCCTGCTGCGCATCGGCTGTCTCGACGTCTCCGACTTTCCCGACGACGCGCCTGAGCGGCTGCTGGTCAGCTATACGAGGCACTACCTCGACGAGATCTCGCGCAGTACGGGCTGGCAGTACCAATATATGCCGATGAACGAGCGGACGGCGCGCGAGATGCTCAGGCAGGGAAGCATTGACATGTACTTTCCCGCGCAGCAGATGGGGACCGACGAGTCGGAGTTTTCCTTGAGCACGGAGGGCGCTGCGTATTCGATCCTCAGCGTCTACGCGATGGAGGATTCTGCGCTCGCGGCGAACGAGCCTGCCGCGCTCAACAACAAGAAGATCGGCGTGCTGGACACCGAGCTGCACGCCTACGCGCTCACGTCTCTCGGACGCGAGCAGGGCGTTCGTGCCGACCCCGTGGTGTACGAGACGTCCGATGAGCTTCACCAGGCGCTTTTTCTGGGGGAGGTCGACGCCATCATAGACCGCGCGAGCTGCAGGCGGGACGACGAGAAGCTGCTCCTGCGCGTGGCGCTCCTGCCGGCGAGGTTCATCGCGTCGAAGAAGCGGGAGGGGCTGTTGAAGAACCTCAGCGACGTCATCCTGTACACGAGGCGGGTCAACCCGAGCTTCGAGACGCAGCTGAGCAAGATGTTTCTCGACCGGGCGCAGGCGCAGCTCGTGCGCTTCACCGCGACGGAGGAAGCCTATCTGGCTTCTGCGCCCGTGCTGCGCGTCGCCTATGTGAGCAGCCATGCGCCGTTTTTCGACGAGCCGAATGCGGGCGACGTGCCCGACGGCATCTATCCGAGCGTCCTGCGGATGCTCGGCGAAACGATCGGCTTGCACTTTAACTTTGTGCCAGCCGAGGACAACGATCGCGCCTTGAAGATGCTGCGCACGGGCGAGGCGGATCTCTTCTTCTGCGTGTACAACAATGCCTCGTCGGTGCGCGACCTTTACTTCACGTCGACCTTTGCCACGGAGGACTTTTCCTATGTCGTGCGCCGCGGCACGAGCGAGATCCCGCCGGGACCTGTGCGCGTCGCCTTGTCGAGTTGGTTCGTCGGCGCGCGCACATATCTCAACGAGCAGCATCCGGACTGGCAGATCGTGCCCGTCGCGGAGCCTGCCGACTGTCTGCGCCTGCTCGAAGATGGCGGCTGCGACTACGCTTTTTTGCCGTCGCTCTTTTTGCAGCAGAGCGGCATCCTGGCGACGCACCCTGGACTCACCGTGCTCGCGAGCTATTCGGCGGAACTGCCCGTGAGCATCGCGATTTCCGGCGACCAGCCGCGCGTCCTGCAGTCCGTCCTGACGAAGGGGCTGCTGAAGCTGGATTCGCGCCGCGCACGGGAGATCGTCAACGAGCACATGACGAGCCGCCTGACGCTGACGACCGCCATCATGCGCTATCCCGTGCAGACGGTGGCGCTCGCCTGCGTCGTGCTGCTCGCGCTCTTCCTCGCGCTCTTCCACGTCTCCCGCTCGCGCATAGAGCGGCGGCAGACGGAGATCCTGCGCAGGAAGAACGAGGAGCTTGAGCAGGCGGTCGAGGAGCAGAAGAAGCTGATGCGTGCCCGCGACATCTACAAGCAGGAGGCGGAGATCGATCCCCTGACGGGGCTTCTGAACAAGAAGGCGATCCGCGCCGTCTACGAGGAGATGGTCGCAGCCCCTTTGAAGGACGGCGCCTTCCATGCGTTCTTCATCATGGATCTCGACCACTTCAAGGAAATGAACGACACCTACGGGCATCAGGCGGGCGACGACGTCCTGCGCCGCTTCGCAGACGACATCCGCTCCATCTTCCGCCAGTCGGATCACATCGGACGCTTCGGCGGCGATGAGTTCACCGCGCTGATGCCGAACGTGACGACGCTCGCCGCCGTCGAGCATCATGCGCGCCGCCTGATGTCGGCGGCGCAGGAGCTGGAGGTGCGCGACGACCGCTCGCTGCTCTCCGTGAGCATCGGCGTGGCGCTCGTGCCCATGCACGGCACGGCATACGATGACGTCTTCATGGCGGCGGATGCCGCGCTCTACGACGTGAAGCGCGCGGGAAGGAACGGCTGGAAGGTCTATGACGCGAAAAAGGACGGAGGCATATTATGCACGGAGGGAAAATGAGGAAGGATTGGCGGCGGCTCTTTGCCGGAGCGGCTTTCGCCGCCGCCCTCGCCGTCGGCGCGGGAACGCCGCTTCCGACTGCTGCCGCATCATCCGCAGCGGCAGCGACGAAGACGGGCGCGGCTGGGCAGACGCCGGCCGCGCCCGTCTTCGTCGCGCGTCCGAGCTTTGCCGCCGAGCTTCCCGCCGCGGTCAACGAGCGGGCGGCGGCCGAGGTGCGCTTCGTCGTCGCCGATCCTCTGGGCGAGCCGATCGTCGCCGAGGAGGCGCCGCCCGAGAGCGTCCCCGTCCTGGGCGCGGCGGAAGCGAGCGAGGAGCAGATGGCGGCCTTCATCCGGCGGCGCAACCCGCAGCCGAAGCTCGCCTGCTCCGTCGAGGAGATCGTGCGCCTCTACTACGAGGAAGCGGGGGCGGAAGGCGTGCGTGCCGACATCGCCCTCTGCCAAGCGCTGAAGGAGACGGGATTCTTCGGCTACGGCGGCGACGTCCTGCCCGGGCAGAACAACTACTGCGGCTTGGGCGCGACGGGCAACAAGGTCAAGGGCGCCCACTTCCCCACGCCGCGCGAAGGCGTGCGCGCCCATATCCAGCATCTCATGGCGTATGCGACGACGCGGCGCCCGGCAGCGCCGCTCGTCGATCCGCGCTACGACCTCGTGCGCATCTACCGCCCCGACATCTACGGCAAGATCGCGCATTGGACGGGGCTGAACGGCGTCTGGGCGGTGCCCGGCACATCCTATGGGCAGGACATCCTGCTGCTTTTCCGCGAGGCGACGTCGCCCGACGCCTCCGACGCCTCCCTCGCCTTCGCCGAGAAGAAGCTCCGCGCGAGGGCGGACGCCGCCGCCTACGTCTATCGCGCCATCGTCCACGGGAAGCGCGGCGAGCACGAGAAGGCGGCAGCCGACTTGGACAAGGCGCTCACCCTTTCGCCGAAGAACGCGGCGGCGCTCTACGACCGTGCGCTCCTCTTCGCGGCGCAGGGCGACGAGGAGCGTGCGCAGCACGACCTCGAAGCGCTCGTCAAGGCGCATCCCGACTTCGCCTACGGCTGGTACAACCTCGGCGTGCAGAACCTCAGGGCGGGCAGGAACGCCGCCGCCGTCCGCGACTTCGAGCGCGTCCTCGCCCTCGTGCCGCAGTCGGCGAACGCCCAGAGCAACATCGGCGTCGCCCTCGTGCGCGAAAAGAGGTACGAGGAAGCGTGGCGAGCCTTCGCGCGATGCCGCCGCGATCAACACGACGAATCCGACGGTGCTGATGAATCAGGTCGTCTTCGCCGCCTGCCTGCAGGAGCAGGCAGGCGAATCGGCCATGCGTCACGGCGCATAGGAAAATGGTATGGATAAAAAGCGGAGCTTTTGCCAAAGCAGGACGGAGAGACCCCCTCGCCCGATCGAGATTCAGCGGCGAGGGGGTCTTGTTTTCCTTTTTGTGGGAAAGGGAAGGCGTGCTGTCCACACAGTCGCCGGCAAGACGCGAAAGAATGATTTACTGGTAGGAAAGTCTCAATTATCTCTGAAAGAGCAAAGATTCGCTAGGAAAAAAGGCGGGTTCATGGTAGAATGTAGGCAGGAGAAGATTGCCGCTTATTCCGGCTCTCGTGTTTTGCAGAAGGTTTAGAGACAGGACGATATGCGGCATGTTTTATTTGGAGGAAATCAAGAGATGAAGAGGCAGGATGCACAGGAAGTGCAGCGCAGGTATTCAACGGCAAGGAAAAGCAGGCGGCTGACCCTTGCCGTCGGGCTCGCCTTGCTCGGCGCGATGCTCTTTCCCTCCGGCATCGAAGCGGGCATGGCCCCGGATCCGGGGGAGGCGCAGCGTGCCATGCTGCGCGCCGCATCGGGCGGCGGGACGACGCTGGGCGGCGGGACGACGATGCTGGGGCTGGGCGCCGGGGATGCGTTTGCCGCCAGGGTGGCGGAAGAAGCCGCGACGCAGAACGCGACGCAGAAGGGCGAGGAGGCCCCTGCATCACGGAAGGCAGAGCGGCCGGCGGCGGAGCGCTCGATCTTCGTGCGCCGCTACAAGTTCTCCGGCGAGAACCCCGTGACGGACGAGGAGCTTCGCGCACTGCTCCAGACGCGCCGATTCAAGTACGCGCAGCTCGCCGACCTTGAGGCGCAGGCGGCGGAGGTCACGAAGTACCTGCGATCGAAGGGCTACTTCGTCGCCTTCGCCTACCTGCCGCCGCAGAGCTTCCAAGGCGGCGTCGTCGACATCACGATCGTGCCCGGACGATACGACAAGATCATCATCAACAACCGCTCGTATCTGACGGAGCACGCGATTCGGCGCGAGATGGGGCTGCTCATGAAAGAGCTCATCAAGAAGAGCTCTCTCGACCGGGGCGTCTGGCTGACGAACGATCTGTCGCGCGTCGAGGCGCGCACGCAGATCGAGGCGGGCAGCCTCCCCGGCACGTCGAACCTCGTCGTCGACGTGAAGAACAAGGGAAACCGCATGTGGGGCTACGTCAGTCTCGACAATGGCGGCTACCGCTACACGGGGCGCTACCAGTACAGCGCCTACGTCAACTACGCCAGCCCCTTCCGCCAGGGCGACCTCTTCACCATCGGCGGCGTCGTGACGAACGGCGGCATGTGGTCAGGCTCCGCCTCCTACACGACGCCGATCATCAAGCAGGGCGAGCGCCTCGGCGTCAGCTACTCGCGCTCGCACTACACGCTGGGCGGCGCCTTCTCGGCGATGGGCTTCGGAGGCACGTCGGAGAGCGTGGGGATCTGGTGGCAGCACAACTTCCGGCGCAGCCGCGACTTCAACCTCTACAGTACGATTCGCTTCGATCAGAAGGCTCTCTCCGACGAGGCGAAGGGCATGAACTACAAGAACGCCAAGAGCGCGAGGAACTGGACGATCGGCATCAACGGCGACAACCTCGACCACATCTGGACGGGCGGGCGCAACACCTTCTCGCTCAACTACACGATCGGCGATCTGTCGCATCGACGATGAAGTGCAGCGACGGTACGATGCCGCCACCGCGCGGACGGCGGAGGTCATTTCGGCAAGTGGAGTCTGAACCTGACGCGCCTGCAGCATCTGAGCGACCGCCTCGCGCTCCACCTGTCCTACAACCGGCAATGGGCGACGAAGAACCTCGACTCTTCGGAGAAGTTCTCGCTCGGCGGGTGCTACGGCGTGCGCGCCTATCCCGGTCGGCGAGGCGTCGGGCGACGACGGCTGGCGCTGGACGACGGAGCTGCGCTGGAACTTGCCGACGCGCGAGGGCGACGAAAACGTCTGGCAGATCATCGCCTTCGTCGACGGCGGCCATGTGAAGCTCTACCACGATGGCTGGCCGGGCTACACGGGAAAGGACGGCCGCAGTCTCTACGGCGCGGGCGTCGGCGTGAACTGGAGCAACCAGGCGAACTGGGTAGCGCATCTGTGCTACGCATGGAAGATCGGCAATGAAGAGGCGGTCTCCGACACCGACCGCAGCGGCAGATTTTGGTTTCAACTGTACAAGTTTTTCTGAAGAGAGTTTTTTTCTGGGCGGGCTTACTGCTTTATCAAGTTTCGTGGAAAGTGATTTCCGACAGCAAGGAGCCGGGCGTTCGTCATGACGTCCCCGGCCGTTCCGATAGAGTTTCACATGTGGAAAGGGAGAAACATCATGCGCTTTATGAAAAAACAGCGCCGCGCGCAGAGGGAACGCGGCTCGAACAATCCTTTCATGAGCCGTCTGCAGGAGAATGTGCGCCGCGCACTCCTGAGCGGCCTCGGTATCGTGACGGCGGGCGCGGCTCTCGTCGGCACGGGGACTCCGGCTTATGCTCTGCCGCAGGGCGGCGAGGTCGCCGCAGGCGCGGCTGAGATCGCGCAGAGCCGGGGCGGAGATGGCGATCAACCAGACGACGCAGAACGCCGTCATCAACTGGCAGAGCTTCAACATCGCGGCGGGCGAGCGCGTCAGCATCCTGCAGCCGAACGCACAGGCGGCGCTCCTCAACCGCGTGCTCGGCAACAACCCCTCCGAGATCTTCGGCGCACTCACGGCGAATGGGCGCGTCTTCCTTGTCAACCCCGCGGGCGTGCTCTTCGCGCCCGGCGCGCAGGTGGACGCGGCGGCGATCTTCGCTTCCACGATGAACATCCAGAACGCCGACTTCATGGCGGGCAGGTATGCCTTCGTCGGCGGTCGAACGACGGCAAGGTGATCAACCGCGGCGAGCTGCGCGCCCGGGGAAGAGGGCGCGGTCGCCCTGCTCGGCAAGGACGTCGCGAACGAGGGCGTCATCGTCGCCGGGGAAGGGCGCGGCGGTGCTTGCGGCAGGGGAGGCTGTCTCCTTCGACTTCACGGGCGATGGCAAAGTCGCGGTCGTGCCTTCGAGGGCGGCGATGGAGCAGGCAGTCACGAACAAAGGTCTCGTCGAAGCGGACGGAGGCCTCGTCTTCATGTCGGCTGCGACGGGCGACGCGCTCACGGCGTCGGCGGTCAACCAGGAAGGCATCGTGCGTGCGGGCAGCCTTGACGGCAAGGCGGGCAGCATCCGCATGACGGCGAACGACGTGCATCTGGCGGCGGGCAGCGTGACGGATGCGAGCGGCGCGGCGGGCGGCACGGTCGAGATCGGCGGCGGCTGGCAGGGCACGGGCGACCTCGCGCACGCGCAGAACGTCACGATCGACGAGGGCGCGGCGGTGCGCGCCGACGCGACGGCGGACGGCGGTGCAGGCGGCACCGTCGCCGTCTGGTCGGACGGCGAGACGCGCTTCGCGGGCGAGATCACGGCGCACGGCAAGGGCGAGGGCGCGGGCGGCATGGTCGAGACGTCGGGAGCGAAGGTCTGGATCACGGGCGACGTGCGCGCCTCCTCCGAGCGCGGCAAGGCGGGCGAATGGCTGATCGACCCGGGCGACATCGAGGTCAAGACGCGCCTGGCGGGCGACCCCCTGCAGGGCAACTCGATGGCGGACGTGGCGAAGGTCACCGACACGCTGAACAACGGGACCTCCGTGAACATCCAGACGGACAACCTCACGGGATCGAACGACAACTCCATCACCATCACGGACGCCATCCGAAAGACGTCGGGCGGCGACGTGGCTCTGCGCCTCAAGGCGACGGGCGCCATCAACATCAATGCCGACATCACGTCGGAGACGCTCGCATCGGCGGCGACGCCGACGGGAAAGCTGAGCCTTGAGGTCACGTCCGACACGAACAAGACGGCGGGCGGCAGCGTCAGCGTGGCGAGCGGGACGAGCATCAAGACGCTCGGCGGCAGCGTGAAGATCGGCGGCGGCCTCGTGGATAACGGCGTCGGCTTCGCCAACTCCCAGAGCGCGGGCGAAGCGGGCATCACGCTGAACGGCGTCACGATCGATACCCGGGTCGATCCTGCGGGCGCGCCGGGCACGGCGGGCGGCAACGTCGAGATGGCGGGCAGCACGACGGCGGATGCGGCGGGCGTTTTGCTCGCCGGCTCGACGATCCGGACGGGCACGGGCAAGGTCACGCTCATCGGCAAGTCTACGGGCAGCAATGCAGCGGTCGCCAAGGGCATCAAGATCGACGGCGGATCGAGCATCACGACGCGCACGGTCGAGCTGCGCACGGACACCATCGACCTCGCGGGACAGATCACGGGCGACAACGATCCCGCGGGCTATGCGAAGGTCTGGACGCTCTCGGACGGACGCGCGATCAACTTCGGCACGGGCACGGGCGGACTCGACCTCGCGGGCAATACGTTCTCCGGCTCGGGCAAGATCACGAACTTCTACAAGAACATCGTCGGCGATGCAAGCCAGAAGGCGAACATCACCGTCGGCGGCGTCACGTCGGACAGCGACCTCGAACTGAACACGGGCGCGGGCACGATGGCGGTCAGCGGTACGGTGGACGTCGCTTCTGGCCATGCGCTGACGCTCGCCTCGAAGGGACAGGGTCGCGGGCACGGGCAAAATCACGACCGATGCGCTGCGGCTCGACGCGGCGGATGCCGAGGTCAGCCTCACGGGCGCGAACGCGGTCAAGAACGTCGACGGCAAGGCGAAGAAGCTCACCCTCAAGAACAGCGGCAACCTTGCGGTCGGCGCTGAGACGGGTCTCGTGACGGGCGCGGGCGGCGCGGATATCGACATCGCGGGCAATCTCACGGTCGGCGGCACGACGCCTCTGGCGGGCGGCGCGGCGGCGCTCAAGAACGGCGCGGGCGCACTGAAGCTCAAGGCGTCGGGCACGCTCGCCGTAGAAGACGGCGCCCAGATCGCCTCGACCGGCGCGGCTCAGACCGCCTTCGAGGCGAACAGCGTCTCCCTCGGCACGGGGGCGAAGGTCAAGACTGCCGGCGGAACGATCAATGTCAAGACGGATGCGCTGTCTCTCCCAGCGGGAGAGACCGGCGTCCTTTCGAGTGCGAACGGGGCGGTCACGATCGAGACGCGGACGGCGGGCAAGACGATGTCGGTCAATGCGCCGGCGGCGTCGCCTGCGGCGGATATCGCCATGGCGGACCTCTCCTTCATCGACTCGGGCACGGGCACGGTGCAGATCGGCAATGCCCAGACGGGCAACATCGAGATCGGCACGACCGCCGTAAAGGCGCCGCTCGCCGTCATCTCCCGCGACACGGTCAAGGTCACGGGCGCGGTCACGAACACGAACAACAAGGACATGGCGTTCACGGGAAGCACCGTGAACTTCGATGCGGGATCGTCCCTTGCCGCAGGAGCGGGCAAGACGAAGATCACCGCCGATGCCGTGAATCTGGATGGCACGTTCTCCGGAACGGGCGTCTTTGCCGTGCAGAAAAAGACGGCGGGCAACTTCGCGGTCGGCGGCACGAGCGCCTTCCTCTCGGATGCGGCCATCGGCAAGCTGGCGGCAGGCAACTTCTACAACGTCGCCATCGGCTCGAAGGACAACGCGGGCACGGCGACGATCGGCGAGATCACGGCTCTGCCGAAGTATACGAGCATCCTGACGAACGGCGCCCTCGCCTTCACCGGCACGGTGCATGGCGCGGCGACGGACACGCTCGCCGTGCACGGCGTCGGCCTGACGCAGACAGCGGCGGCGGGCTTCGAGGTCGGCAAGCTCCTGCTCCTCGGCAAGGGCGACATGGTGATCGACTCGCAGCACAACAAGATCGGGGACATCGCCGCCGACCTCACGGACACGGGAACGCTCACGCTGACCAACAAGACCGATATGAGGGTCACCAAGATCGAGAACCGCAACGTCGATCCCAAGAAGGACGTCGAGGGCATCGAGGCGAAGTCCACGCATATCAAGCTCGACGCGGGCAAGAAGCTCAACGTCGAAGAGAAGATCAAGACGAAGGACGATGCAAAAGCTCGAAGCCGACGACATGAACCTCGGCAACAAGATCAACGTCGGCAAGACCCTCGCGCTCGAAAAGAGCGACAAGACGAAGGCGGTCAGCGTCGGCACGGGCCCGAACGACTGGAACGTCAACAACGCCCAGTACGGCAATATCAAGATCGGCGGCAACGGCCAGAGCGGCGACATCAAGGTCAAGGACACGACCTTCAAGAATCCGTCGGACATCGAGACGACGGGTCATGTCAAGCTCGAAGGAACGAACAAGGCGGGCGCGGACGGCAAGTCCGACATGAAGATCAAGGCGCAGACGGCGGAGCTGCCGAATGCGGGCGATACGCTCGCCGTCAAGAACCTCGACCTCGACCTCTCGGGCGGCATCGACCTCGGCCTCGGCAAGGTCAAGGGCGCCGAGGGCGGCAAGATCAAGACGAAGGGCGCGTCGAACTCGCAGGACATCGTCATCAGCGACAATGCTGCGGACGCATCGCACGGGGAGTTCCGCATCTCCTACCGCACGATCAACGAGACGCTCGACGGCTTCAGCGGCTTCGACGTCGCGGGCAATCAGCACCTCTATTTCTACGGCGGCACCGTCAAGAAGTCCATTAACGCGGCGGGCAGGCTCGGCGTCGTGGTAAAGGATAATGTCTCCATCGTGGGGCAGGGGACGAAGCTCAAGATCGGCGCGGACACGTCGAAGGCGGGCTACGATCCGGATACGGTCATCACGGGCGGCTTCACCGTGGAACAGGGAAAGACCGTCCACGTCAAGGGCAGTGGCGGCACATCGAAGGACAACGGCGCGGAGATCAACATCCAGACGGACGGCGATATTCACCTGGAGCAGGGGGCTGCACTCAAGGTCGAAGGCAACTACGCACAGGCGACGATCAACTCGCGCGGCGGCAATGTCGTTCTGAATGAGGACGCCAAGGTAAAGGTTGTTGATGGCTCTACGCCTGTCTGGGTCGATGTTACTGGGAACAACGTGCAGCTTGACGCAAGGGCGCAGCTCGACTCCGGCACGGACACGGTCGGCGCTCTTCGCGTGCATACGGACAAGATCATCACGCCGACGGCGGACGACAATACGACGAACATCGTCGGCAAGAGCGGCCTCGTCATCACGCGAAAGACGCAGGGCGACCTGACGCTCAACAACAATGCAGCAGGCGCGGGACTCCACATCACGAGCGAGCAGCTCAACGGCAAGCTCTTCGGCAACGAGTTCTCGGAGCTTGTCCTCGGCAACGAGAAGAGCGACACCGTCACGATCGACGGCCTTGAGGCGAACAACCGCGTCGTCGTCAAGACGGCGGAGTCGGGCAAGGCGGTCATCGGCGCGGGCGGACTCAAGGTCGGCACGGACGGCTCGGGCAAGAACTACAAGGTCACGCTCACGACGGGCGCGATCGAGAACACGGGCGGCGCGGGCAAGATGGAGATCGCCACGGGCAGCGCGCTGAACCTCTACACGAACAATATAGCGAACCTCGTCGCGGGTGCGTCGGGCCCTCCGTCACCGGCGCGGGCACGCTCGGCATCGGCACCTACAGCGGGGCGAAGTCCATCGGCGTCGGCGACGGCGCGGCGGGCGACCTGAAGCTGACGAACGACAAGATGACGAACGTGTTCGGCCCGAACTTCTCGCATTACAGCATCGGCAACGTCGATCCGAAGGGCGGGGCGACCACGCAGGATACGATCAACGTGGCAGGCTCTTCGCTCGGGCAGAACACGACCCTGCAGGCGAAGCACATCAACTTCACGGGCGACATGACGCTTGCCTCGGGCAAGATCCTGACCGTGAACGCATTGCAGGACGCCAGACAGACGGCGGGCAAGATCAAGACGGACAATCTCGCCGTGATCTCCTCCAGCCTGAACCGCGACAACACGGTGGCTGCCGCAGCCGGCAGCATCACCCTCGACAAGGACAACGAGATCGGCACGCTTGCGGCGGACGCCTATGCGGTCAACGTGAAATCGAACAAGCTGACGATCGGCACGATCACGACGCCCGCG
The DNA here is from genome assembly GCA_916438625.1 of uncultured Selenomonas sp. GTDB lineage: Bacteria > Bacillota > Negativicutes > Selenomonadales > Selenomonadaceae > Selenomonas. Next base: position 368,892 of record CAKAFE010000001.1, read on the forward strand.
GGGGCGCCGGTTCCTTCGCGTACCATTTCGGGCGTCAAGGCGGGGTCTGTCACCTCGGGCGGGACGACGAACAACGGCAACATCAAGCTCGCGGCGGACGAGATGACCTTCAATGCAGCAGTCTCCGGCAAGGGCGCGCTGGAGCTTGAGCAGGCGACGGCGGGGACCGACATCAACATCGGCAAGTCCGGCACGGGGCTGACGCTCGGCGCGGATCTCTTCGGCGGCAACAAGATCAAGGACGGCTTCGAGCACGTCTACCTCGGCAGAGAGGACGTCTCCGGCAAAGTCAATGTCGGCGGCACCCTGAACTTCGTCGATGCGACGACGATCCGCACCAAGCCCGACGCGGGCACGGTCGACCTCGACGCTTCGACGAAGATCAATACGAACGGGAATGCGCTGAATCTGGAAGGGAACAAACTGAACACGGCGGAGGGCAGCGAGGTCAACACGGGCACGGGCGCTCTCACGCTCAAGGCGGACGCCGTTGACCTCAACGGCAAGATGACGGGCAGCAAAGCCTTGAACATCCTTCCGGCGACGCCCAATCGCGACCTCAAGATGGGCGGCAATGTGAATGACCCGGGTAAGCTCTCCCTGCTCGACAAGTATTTCAGCGGCAACAACCGCCAGTTCTGGGGCTACGAGATCATCAACATCGGCGACCGCGCAGGCGGTGGAAGGTTATGGCAGAGCGGCTCGATCGATATGCCGTTCCGCGTGAACATCCAGCAGGCGGTCAACAGCAGCTCGGGCAGCGTCAATCTTGCGGGCAATATCAATACGCATGGGCGGGACTTCACCATCGGCAGTCGTGAGGTCAATCTCGACGATACGCATATCAATGCGGACGGCGCAGATCGGAATCATGACGGCAATGTCTCCATCCGGGCGGATACGCTCAATGTGACGAACGGCAGCAGCATCTCGGGGCACGGCGAAGTCTCCTTCGACACCCTATACGCCGGGCAAGAGCATCTCCTTCGGTACGCCGGGGGCTGGCGGTGCGCCGTCCGGCCTCGTGCTGGGCAACGATGTCTTCGGCCCGAACGGCCTTTTGAAGAACACGGACGGCGCGAAGTTCAAGAAGATCCGCGTCGGCGGCGACAATGCAGGCAACATCAGCGTCGGCAATGTCGATATTCCCGATACGCTCACGGACGGCCTTGAGATCAAGACGGGGGGGCGACGTGACTTCGACGGGCGTCATGAAGAGCGTCCCCGTCCTCGATGTCACGGCGAACAACGTGAACCTCACGGGCGCGAACGAGATCAAGAAGATCGGCAATGTCACGTCTAAGCATGGCGTCAACATCGAGACGGCGAAGGGCACGACGATCTCGGGCAAGGTCACGGGCGAGACGACGCCCATCAGCATCAAGAACTCGGGCGGCGGCGATGTGACCATCGCTTCGGGCGGACAGATCATCGGTTCGGGCACGTCCGACGTCGTCATCGAGGCGAGGGGCGGATCGTTCAAGAACAAGGCGGGTGCGGACGCCATCAAGACGGCGCCCGGCCACAAGTACGTCGTCCATACGGAAGACTCGGTGAACAACGAGATCAACGGTCTCGTCTTCCAGTTCCGCAAATACGGCGTGGACTTCGATGATCCGCATAAGCCGCAGCCGCCGGCGGGGCAGAACGCGATGTACTACAAGTACCAGCCGACGCTCAAGTTCTACGCAGTGCGCACCTACGGCGACGACAACAACACGTTCTTCAACGCATCGACCGCAGGATTCCACATCGAGGACGACGGCAACGCGGCGCGTCGTGCGCTCGACAAGGATGAGGTCGACTACATCCGCGCCCATGTGAAGGACTCGGGAACGCACAACTTCGGCACGACGAAGTTGACGAACGTCAACGCCGACATCATATCGGCGGACGGCACGGTGAAGAACGCGATGACCGACGTCAGAATGCGCACGGGTGCGCACACCTACGGCTCGGACTCGACGATCGCCAATGAGAAGATCACCTACAAGGGTCACAACGAACTCAACTACAAGATCGAGGTCGACTACCGCATCGTGCCGCGCACGGTCACGGTTCGCGGCAAGACGGAGACGAAGACCTACGACGGTAATGCACAAAACTATACGGGCAACAACGGCGTCACGTTCGAGAACTTCGCAAACAATCAGACGATCGCGAACTCCGGGACGACGGGGTCTGTTTCCTATACCTCGATTGCGGACGCGAAGAACACGTCGGGCTTCGCGCAGGGGGCGTTCCATGCGGGCGAGTACGTGACGGACGTATCGAGCAGCACGCTCAAGGCGTCCAATTACAACTTCAAATACGAAACGGGCAAGCTGACGATCAAGCCGCGCGAGATCCACTTCACGGCGCCGAACGGCGAGCGCATCTACGGCGCGTCGAACGACACGGTCGTCATGGGCTCCTCGACGACGTACACCGGCTCGCTCGTGACGGGCGACAGCTTTGCCAAGTACACGATCGTGGCGAAGGACGGCGCCAATGCCGTCACGGAGCGCACGGGCGTCGGCAATCACTACACGATGACGCTGCAGGGAGCGAAGCTGGCAGAAGGAAGCCACAGCCTTGATTCGGACTACAAGATCACGGCGGCCGCCGGCACTCTGACGATCAAGCCGCGCGCCCTCACGATCACGGCGGGCGACAAGAGCCGCGTCTACGGCGACGCCAACTCGACGGCAGGCTACGTGAACGGCACGGGCAAGATCAACGTCGGTGCGACGACAGCGACGTCGGGGCTCGTCAACGGCGATACCATCGACAACGTCACGGAGACGATCGACTCGAATGCGCTCGTCACGACGAACGCGGGCACGACGGGGCTCAAGACGGAAGTCAGGGGCGCCCACTTCTCCAGAGGTTCGGCGGGCAACTACACGATCACCTACGCCCCCGGCACGTTCAGCATCACGAAGCGTGCGCTGACGCTCGCTGCAGGCGACAAGAGCCGCGTCTATGGTGCGGCGAACAATACGGCGACCTATGTGAACGGCACGAGCTCCTTCCGCGTCAAGACGGGCAGCCTCGTCAACGGCGATGCGATTTCCTCCGTCACGGAGACGATCGACTCGAACGCGACCGCCACGACGGATGCGGGCACGGCAGGTCTCAAGACGAAGATTGCGGGCGCCGTCTTCGGCACGGGACTGGCGTCGAACTACGACATCAGCTACGACGACGGCAGCTTTGCCATCACGAAGCGTGATCTGACGCTCCATGCGGGCGACAAGACGCGCGTCTACGGTGCGGAGAACAGCACGGCGACCTATACGGGCGGCACGTCGAAGTTCCGCGCCGACGCCGCGACGGGGACGACGGGTCTCGTGAACGGCGACACGATCGCCGACGTCACGGAGTCGACGAACGCCCTCATCACGACGAACGCGGGCACGACGGGTCTCAAGACGAAGATCGCGGGCGCGACCTTCGGCGTGGGCAAGGCGTCGAACTACAACATCAACTACGTCGACGGCGGCTTCGACATCACGAAGCGCGACCTCTTTATCAAGGCGGGAGACAAGAGCCGCGCCTATGGTGCGGACAATTCGCTCGCCTCGTATGTGAACGGCACGAGCCGCATCAACGTGCGCGCGAAGGATGCGACGACGGGTCTCGCCAATGGCGACACGATCGCCTCCATCACGGAGACGGTCGACCCGGCGGCAACGCTCACGACGGCTGCGGGCACGACGGGACTCAAGACGACGGTCTCGGGCGCGACCTTCGGCGTGGGCACGGATGCGAACTACAATATCCATTATACGGATGGCAATTTCGCCATCACGCCGCGCGAGGTGCTCGTGACAGCGGGCAATGCCGAGCGCGACTACGGGCAGCCGAATCCTGTCGTGACGGCATACACCGTCGAGCGCGGCACCAATCTGACGTCGAGCGGCCTTCTGGCAGGCGACAATCTGTCGGGCGTCACGACCTACTACAGCCCCTCCATCACGGCGACGACGGCGGCGGGGACTCATGCAGACGCCATCCGCATCAACGCAGCCTCTGTCAACGCCGGCTATGCGGGCGCGACACTGGTCAGCAACTACCGTTTCCGCTACGCGCCTGGCGCATTGAAGATCAACATGCGCGGCCTTGATATGAGTTCGCCGATCGGCACGGCTGTCGGCACGGTCGGCACGACCATTTCGCAGACGGTGGGCGGTATGCTCGGCGGCGGCGGTGGCGGTGGCGGCGTCGGCGGCGGCGGTGGCGGCGGCATCGGTGGCGGTGGCGGCGGCGGCAGCGTGCCGGGCGGCATCCCGGGCACGGTTCCGGGCAGTGTGCCGGGTGCGATCCCGGGCACGACGCCGGGTACAACGCCGGGCACGCCGGGCACGACGGGCGGCCTGACGGGCGGCTTGACGGGCGCTCTGACAGGCGGCCTGACGGGCGGCATCGGCACTACGCCGGGCGGCAGCACGGGCGGCTTGACGGGTGGCCTGACAGGCGGCTTGACTGGCGGCATCGGCACCACGCCGGGCGGCAGCACGGGAGGTTTGACTGGTGGCAGCACCGGCGGCTTGACGGGCGGCAGCACGGGAGGCACGACTGGTGGCAGCACCGGCGGCTTGACCGGCGGCAGCACGGGAGGTACGACTGGTGGCAGCACCGGCGGCCTGACGGGCGGCAGCACGGGAGGCACGACTGGTGGCAGCACCGGCGGCCTGACGGGCGGCAGCACGGGAGGCACGACGGGCGGCAGCACGGGAGGCACGACTGGTGGCAGCACTGGCGGCTTGACGGGCGGCAGCACGGGAGGCACGACTGGTGGCAGCACTGGCGGCCTGACGGGCGGCAGCACGGGAGGTTTGACTGGTGGCAGCACTGGCGGTCTGACAGGTGGGATTACTGGCGGTCTGACGGGTGGTCTGACAGGTGGCCTTACGGGCGGCTTGACAGGCGGTCTGACAGGTGGCCTGACTGGTGGCCTGACAGGTGGCACGACAGGCGGCTTGACGGGTGGCCTGACGGGTGGCCTGACGGGCGGCCTTACAGGTGGCAGCACGGGCGGCTTGACGGGCGGCATCGGCACTACGCCGGGTGGCAGCACGGGTGGTTTGACTGGTGGCAGCACTGGCGGACTGACAGGCGGAAGCACGGGAGGCATCGGTGGCAGCACTGGCGGTATCGGCGGTGGCAGCACGGGAGGCTTGACTGGCGGCAGCACTGGCGGACTGACAGGCGGAAGCACGGGCGGCACGACTGGTGGCAGCACCGGCGGCTTGACTGGCGGCAGCACTGGCGGCACGACTGGCGGCAGCACCGGCGGCTTGACGAGCGGCAGCACGGGCAGCACGACTGGCGGCAGCACTGGCGGCCTTACGGGCGGCAGTACGGGAGGCACGCCGGGCGGCAGCACTGGCGGTTTGACTGGTGGCAGCACTGGCGGACTGACAGGCGGCAGCACGGGCGGCACGACTGGTGGCAGCACCGGCGGCTTGACGGGCGGCAGCACGGGAGGCCTTACGGGTGGCTTGACAGGCGGTCTGACAGGTGGCCTTACTGGCGGTCTGACGGGTGGTCTGACAGGTGGCCTTACGGGCGGCTTGACAGGCGGCCTGACAGGTGGCCTTACGGGTGGCCTGACAGGTGGCACGACAGGCGGCTTGACGGGTGGCCTGACTGGCGGCCTTACAGGTGGCAGCACGGGCGGCTTGACGGGTGGCCTGACAGGCGGCTTGACTGGCGGCATCGGCACCACGCCGGGTGGCAGCACTGGCGGACTGACAGGCGGCATCGGCACTACGCCGGGCGGCAGCACGGGCGGACTGACAGGCGGCATCGGTGGCAGCATTGGCACTACGCCGGGCGGCAGCACGGGCGGCATCGGTGGCAGCATTGGCACTACGCCGGGCGGCAGCACGGGCGGCATCGGTGGTGGCAGCATCGGCAGCACGCCGGGCGGCAGTACGGGAGGTTTGACTGGTGGAAGCACCGGCGGCTTGACCGGCGGCAGCACGGGCAGTACGACTGGTGGCAGCACCGGCGGCCTGACGGGTGGCAGCACGGGCAGTACGACTGGCGGCAGCACTGGCGCCCTGACGGGCGGCAGCACTGGCGGCCTGACGGGCGGCAGCACGGGAGGCACGACGGGCGGCAGCACGGGAGGCACGACTGGTGGCAGCACCGGCGGCCTGACGGGCGGCAGCACGGGCAGCACGACTGGTGGCAGCACTGGCGGCCTGACGGGCGGCAGCACGGGCGGCATCGGTGGCAGCACGGGAGGCCTTACGGGTGGCTTGACAGGTGGCCTTACTGGCGGTCTGACGGGTGGTCTGACAGGTGGCCTTACGGGTGGCTTGACAGGCGGTCTGACAGGTGGTCTTACTGGCGGTCTGACGGGTGGTCTGACAGGTGGTCTTACTGGCGGTCTGACGGGTGGCCTGACAGGCGGCTTGACTGGCGGCATCGGCACCACGCCGGGTGGTAGCACTGGCGGACTGACAGGCGGCATCGGCACTACGCCGGGCGGCAGCACGGGCGGCATCGGTGGCAGCATCGGCAGCACGCCGGGCGGCAGCACGGGAGGTTTGACTGGTGGCATCGGCACTACGCCGGGCGGCAGCACAGGCGGCATCGGTGGCAGCATCGGCAGCACGCCGGGCGACAGCACTGGCGGCTTGACGGGCGGCAGCACGGGCGGACTGACAGGCGGCATCGGCACTACGCCGGGTGGCAGCACTGGCGGCATCGGTGGCAGCATCGGCAGCACGCCGGGCGGCAGCACGGGTGGCATCGGTGGCGGCACTGGCGGTATCGGCGGTGGCAGCACGGGAGGCTTGACTGGTGGCAGCACCGGTGGCTTGACGGGCGGCAGCACTGGCGGCACGACTGGTGGCAGCACGGGCAGTACGACTGGCGGCAGCACCGGCGGCTTGACCAGCGGCAGAACGGGAGGTTTGACTGGCGGCAGCACTGGCGGCCTTACGGGCGGCAGCACGGGAGGCACGACGGGCGGCAGCACCAGCGGCCTGACGAGCGGCAGCACTGGCGGCACGACTGGCGGCAGCACCGGCGGCCTGACGAGCGGCAGCACTGGCGGCACGACTGGTGGCAGCACGGGCAGCAGCACAGGCAGCAGCACGGGCAGCAGCACAGGCAACAGCACAGGCAGCAGCACAGGCAGTTCCAGCTCTAGCAAGAACGGCGGGTCTGCCTCCGAGAAATCGAATGGCAAGGATGGCGGTTCCATCACCACATCGAAAGATCTTGTCTCGGCGAATGGAAAGAACAGCGTCGTCGTCATGGTTGGTGACGGTGCGCCGGAAACCCATGATTTCTATGATGGATCGGACGGCTCTTTCGGTCTCAACCTCGGAAAGAAGCGCGGCAGCTATGGTGGTCGCGATGAAATCCCCGGCGGCACGTCTGAAGCCATTCCCGTCCTCTTCACGGACGGCGCATCGCGTGACCTTGACGGCATCTATTCGATCAATTACGGTGGAGCCAAGCTCGCAATCAAGCCTGCCTCGAAGAAGGTCGAAAATCCCCGATCCCAAGGAGATTAGAAATGATGGAGAGAAGGCTCTGAGCTTCCTCTACGAGACGCATAATGGCGTCTATGAAGTCACGTTCGGCAATGGTATCGTGACGCTCTATCCGAAGGATGATCCGGCGCTTGCCATTGTCACTGGAAAGGACAAGAAAGCTGAACGTGCCGTTCTCGCGTCCGGTCTTTTGACTGCGATTGAGGATCTCGGTGTAACTCCTGTAGAAATTCGCGCCGTCTACATCTTCAAGAAGATCATGGAAGGCGCAGAGTAAATGGCACGCACAAAAGGTTCACGCCGTGGACGTCGTGCAGCGCCTTTACAAGAAAGCAGCCGCAAGGCATAGAAAAGAGCCCCGCAAGGGGCTCTTTTCTATGCGACGGAACTTCTGCCGCAAAAGCAGAAAGGGTGATGGCGCATGGCAGAGACTTCAAGGGGAGAGGCTTTGGCCTGCACTGTCTTGATATACATGTAGTTGAAGCGATGCTTCTGTCGTGCTGTTTTATGGTATAATAGAAGAAAGAAACGCATGGAATGGGGATGAGTCATGGACACGGAAAAGAAAGGGCGCCAGTATCAAGACACGGTGTTCCGCATGTACTTCAATGATGCGCCGCGATTAAAGGAACTCGCGGGAGCGCTGCATGGAAGGTCGTATGGAGCGGCGGAGCCATTGGAGATCGTGACGCTGGAAGGAACGTTCCTGTCGCAGCTGAAGAACGACATCTCCTTCCTGCTGGCGAGTCGTCAACTGGTCTTCATCGAGCACCAGAGCACGAAGAACCAGAACATGGCCTTGCGCTGCCTGTACTACATCTGCGAACAACTTCGCCGCTACATTCCAGCCAAGCAGCTGTACCAGAACAAGCGCATCCTGCTCCCCCGGCCGGAATTCCATGTATTCTACACGGGAAGCGAAGACGCGCCGGAAACCGAGGAGATGAAGCTGTCCGAGGGGTATATGCAGGAGGAAGGAGACATCCGGCTGGAGCTGGAAGTCATCGTCCACAACATCGCCTACGGAAGCGAGAAGAGACTGCTGCAGAAGAGCCGGTCGCTGCACGACTACAGCTTCTTCATGAACCGCATCCAAGGGAACATCGCCGGAGGCATGGAACGCGGGCAGGCGATCCGCGAAGCGATGCGATACTGCATGGAGCATGACGTCATGAAAGAATTCCTGCAAAACACACGAGAGGGAGGTCGTCGACATGGTGGATTTCGAGTGGAACCAAAAGGACTTCGAAGAAGCGATCCGCGAGGATGGCATCGAGCAGGGAATGGCACGCGGCCGAGCAGAGGGGCGTGATGAGGGGCGAGCAGAGGGGCTGACATCCTCCATCCGGCACGTGATGAGCAATCTGGGCGTGCCGATGGAGAAGGCGATGGATGTATTGCAGATCCCGCTGACGGAACGCGCGAAGTATGCGCAGCTGGTCAAGGGATGACCGTCCGCAACGCAGCTCGGAAAAGAAACGCATGGAACGGGGATGAGTCATGGACACGGAAAAGAAAGGGCGCCAGTATCAAGACACGGTGTTCCGCATGTACTTCAATGATGCGCCGCGATTAAAGGAACTCGCGGGAGCACTGCATGGAAGGTCGTATGGAGCGGCGGAGCCATTGGAGATCGTGACGCTGGAAGGAACGTTCCTGTCGCAGCTGAAGAACGACATCTCCTTCCTGCTGGCGAGTCGTCAACTGGTCTTCATCGAGCACCAGAGCACGAAGAACCAGAACATGGCCTTGCGCTGCCTGTACTACATCTGCGAACAACTTCGCCGCTACATTCCAGCCAAGCAGCTGTACCAGAACAAGCGCATCCTGCTCCCCCGGCCGGAATTCCATGTATTCTACACGGGAAGCGAAGACGCGCCGGAAACCGAGGAGATGAAGCTGTCCGAGGGGTATATGCAGGAGGAAGGAGACATCCGGCTGGAGCTGGAAGTCATCGTCCACAACATCGCCTACGGAAGCGAGAAGAGACTGCTGCAGAAGAGCCGGTCGCTGCACGACTACAGCTTCTTCATGAACCGCATCCAAGGGAACATCGCCGGAGGCATGGAACGCGGGCAGGCGATCCGCGAAGCGATGCGATACTGCATGGAGCATGACGTCATGAAAGAATTCCTGCAAACACACGAGAGGGAGGTCGTCGACATGGTGGATTTCGAGTGGAACCAAAAGGACTTCGAAGAAGCGATCCGCGAGGATGGCATCGAGCAGGGAATGGCACGAGGCTTGGCACGCGGTCGTGCAGAGGGTCGTGCAGAGGGTCGTGCAGAAGGCCGTGATGAGGGTCGTGCAGAAGGTCGTGATGAGGGGCGAGCAGAGGGGCTGACATCCTCCATCCGGCACGTGATGAGCAATCTGGGCGTGCCGATGGAGAAGGCGATGGATGTATTGCAGATCCCGCTGACGGAACGCGCGAAGTATGCGCAGCTGGTCAAGGGGTGACCGTCCGCAACGCAGCTTGGAAAAGAAACGCATGGAACGGGGATGAGTCATGGACACGGAAAAGAAAGGGCGCCAGTATCAAGACACGGTGTTCCGCATGTACTTCAATGATGCGCCGCGATTAAAGGAACTCGCGGGAGCGCTGCATGGAAGGTCGTATGGAGCGGCGGAGCCATTGGAGATCGTGACGCTGGAAGGAACGTTCCTGTCGCAGCTGAAGAACGACATCTCCTTCCTGCTGGCGAGTCGTCAACTGGTCTTCATCGAGCACCAGAGCACGAAGAACCAGAACATGGCCTTGCGCTGCCTGTACTACATCTGCGAACAACTTCGCCGCTACATTCCAGCCAAGCAGCTGTACCAGAACAAGCGCATCCTGCTCCCCCGGCCGGAATTCCATGTATTCTACACGGGAAGCGAAGACGCGCCGGAAACCGAGGAGATGAAGCTGTCCGAGGGGTATATGCAGGAGGAAGGAGACATCCGGCTGGAGCTGGAAGTCATCGTCCACAACATCGCCTACGGAAGCGAGAAGAGACTGCTGCAGAAGAGCCGGTCGCTGCACGACTACAGCTTCTTCATGAACCGCATCCAAGGGAACATCGCCGGAGGCATGGAACGCGGGCAGGCGATCCGCGAAGCGATGCGATACTGCATGGAGCATGACGTCATGAAAGAATTCCTGCAAACACACGAGAGGGAGGTCGTCGACATGGTGGATTTCGAGTGGAACCAAAAGGACTTCGAAGAAGCGATCCGCGAGGATGGCATCGAGCAGGGAATGGCACGCGGCTTGGCACGCGGTCGTGATGAGGGTCGAGAAGAGGGGCGTGCAGAGGGGCGTGATGAGGGACGGGCAGAGGGGCTGACATCCTCCATCCGGCACGTGATGAGCAATCTGGGCGTGCCGATGGAGAAGGCGATGGATGTATTGCAGATCCCGCTGACGGAACGCGCGAAGTATGCGCAGCTGGTCAAGGGGTGACCGTTCGCAACGCAGCTTGGAAAAGAAACGCATGGAACGGGGATGAGTCATGGACACGGAAAAGAAAGGGCGCCAGTATCAAGACACGGTGTTCCGCATGTACTTCAATGATGCGCCGCGATTAAAGGAACTCGCGGGAGCACTGCATGGAAGGTCGTATGGAGCGGCGGAGCCATTGGAGATCGTGACGCTGGAAGGAACGTTCCTGTCGCAGCTGAAGAACGACATCTCCTTCCTGCTGGCGAGTCGTCAACTGGTCTTCATCGAGCACCAGAGCACGAAGAACCAGAACATGGCCTTGCGCTGCCTGTACTACATCTGCGAACAACTTCGCCGCTACATTCCAGCCAAGCAGCTGTACCAGAACAAGCGCATCCTGCTCCCCGGCCGGAATTCCATGTATTCTACACGGGAAGCGAAGACGCGCCGGAAAACCGAGGAGATGAAGCTGTCCGAGGGGTATATGCAGGAGGAAGGAGACATCCGGCTGGAGCTGGAAGTCATCGTCCACAACATCGCCTACGGAAGCGAGAAGAGACTGCTGCAGAAGAGCCGGTCGCTGCACGACTACAGCTTCTTCATGAACCGCATCCAAGGGAACATCGCCGGAGGCATGGAACGCGGGCAGGCGATCCGCGAAGCGATGCGATACTGCATGGAGCATGACGTCATGAAAGAATTCCTGCAAACACACGAGAGGGAGGTCGTCGACATGGTGGATTTCGAGTGGAACCAAAAGGACTTTGAAGAAGCGATCCGCGAGGATGGCATCGAGCAGGGAATGGCACGAGGTCGGGCAGAGGGGCTGACATCCTCCATACGGCACGTGATGAGCAATCTGGGCGTGCCGATGGAGAAGGCGATGGATGTATTGCAGATCCCGCTGACGGAACGCGCGAAGTATGCGCAGCTGGTCAAGGGATGACCGTCCGCAACGCAGCTCGGAAAAGAAACGCATGGAACGGGGATGAGTCATGGACACGGAAAAGAAAGGGCGCCAGTATCAAGACACGGTGTTCCGCATGTACTTCAATGATGCGCCGCGATTAAAGGAACTCGCGGGAGCACTGTGTTGTGCTGTACCAGAACAAGCGCATCCTGCTTCCCCGGCCGGAATTCCATGTATTCTACACGGGAAGCGAAGACGCGCCGGAAACCGAGGAGATGAAGCTGTCCGAGGGGTATATGCAGGAGGAAGGAGACATCCGGCTGGAGCTGGAAGTCATCGTCCACAACATCGCCTACGGAAGCGAGAAGAGACTGCTGCAGAAGAGCCGGTCGCTGCACGACTACAGCTTCTTCATGAACCGCATCCAAGGGAACATCGCCGGAGGCATGGAACGCGGGCAGGCGATCCGCGAAGCGATGCGATACTGCATGGAGCATGACGTCATGAAAGAATTCCTGCAAACACACGAGAGGGAGGTCGTCGACATGGTGGATTTCGAGTGGAACCAAAAGGACCTCGAAGAAGCGATCCGCGAGGATGGCATCGAGCAGGGAATGGCACGCGGTCGTGATGAGGGACGGGCAGAGGGGCTGACATCCTCCATACGGCACGTGATGAGCAATCTGGGCGTGCCGATGGAGAAGGCGATGGATGTATTGCAGATCCCGCTGACGGAACGCGCGAAGTATGCGCAGCTGGTCGAGGGATGACCGTCCGCAACGCAGCTCGGAAAAAGAAACGCATGGAACGGGGATGAGTCATGGACACGGAAAAGAAAGGGCGCCAGTATCAAGACACGGTGTTCCGCATGTACTTCAATGATGCGCCGCGATTAAAGGAACTCGCGGGAGCGCTGCATGGAAGGTCGTATGGAGCGGCGGAGCCATTGGAGATCGTGACGCTGGAAGGAACGTTCCTGTCGCAGCTGAAGAACGACATCTCCTTCCCTGCTGGCGAGTCGTCAACTGGTCTTCATCGAGCACCAGAGCACGAAGAACCAGAACATGGCCTTGCGCTGCCTGTACTACATCTGCGAACAACTTCGCCGCTACATTCCAGCCAAGCAGCTGTACCAGAACAAGCGCATCCTGCTTCCCCGGCCGGAATTCCATGTATTCTACACGGGAAGCGAAGACGCGCCGGAAACCGAGGAGATGAAGCTGTCCGAGGGGTATATGCAGGAGGAAGGAGACATCCGGCTGGAGCTGGAAGTCATCGTCCACAACATCGCCTACGGAAGCGAGAAGAGACTGCTGCAGAAGAGCCGGTCGCTGCACGACTACAGCTTCTTCATGAACCGCATCCAAGGGAACATCGCCGGAGGCATGGAGCGCGGGCAGGCGATCCGCGAAGCGATGCGATACTGCATGGAGCATGACGTCATGAAAGAATTCCTGCAAACACACGAGAGGGAGGTCGTCGACATGGTGGATTTCGAGTGGAACCAAAAGGATTTTGAAGAAGCGATCCGCGAGGATGGCATCGAGCAGGGAATGGCACGCGGCTTGGCACGCGGCTTGGCACGAGGCTTGGAGCGCGGCCGTGATGAGGGTCGAGCAGAGGGTCGTGCAGAGGGGCGTGCAGAGGGTCGTGATGAGGGACGGGCAGAGGGACTGGCATCCTCCATACGGCACGTGATGAGCAATCTGGGCGTGCCGATGGAGAAGGCGATGGATGTATTGCAAATCCCGCTGACGGAACGCGCGAAGTATGCGCAGCTGGTCAAGGGGTGATTCTGGAGGTCGTCGAGATGGTGAGGCAGGACTTCGAAGACGCGATTTGCGGGGAGGACATCGAGCAGGGAAGGGCACGCGGCGCCTGCCTCGGCGTATCGAGGCGGCCGCCGCGTGTTTTGGGGAGGAAAGTCACCTGCGGATCGCTTCTTGGGATGAACGTCCTCTCATGCTTTTCTCATTTGCGTTTTGTTTCGAGGTGTGCTATTCTAAGTTCACGAACTGAAGAGCGAGCGAGGTCGAGTTTGAGGAAACATGGACACTCAGCAGAAGCCTCCTTGGAACTTTGGTTCGAAGCCAAATTTCTATTCTATATTCAAAGGAGGAGTTTCTCATGAAGAAGACTCTCACAGCAGCGCTCACGACGGCTCTTGTCGTCGGTGCAGCCTCGACGACGTTCGCTGCGGCGAACCCGTTCAGCGATGTTCCTGCCGATCATTGGGCATACGATGCAGTAGCCCAGCTTGCTGACGATGGCGTCATCGAAGGCTATGGCGACGGCACGTACCGCGGCCAGAACGAGATCACGCGCTACGAGATGGCACAGATGGTCGCGAAGGCCATGGCGAAGGAAGATCAGGTCAATGCACAGCAGAAGGCCATGATCGACCGTCTCGCCGCTGAGTTCAGCGAAGAGCTCAACAACCTCGGCGTCCGCGTCTCGAACCTCGAGAGCCGCATCGACAACGTCAAGTGGACGGGCAAGCTCCAGTACGAGTACAAGTACCAGAAAGAAGGCGACGAGGGAAAGACGGCCACGAACAACCTCAAGTTCCGTCTTGAGCCGACGGCTACGGTCAACGATCACTGGAAGGTCAAGGCTCGTCTTGATGCGAACTGGAATCCTGAAAGGGATAAGGGCAATGACGGCAATGTCAAGCTCAAGCGTGCCTATGCGGCTGGCCACTACGGCATCACGGACATCAATGTTGGCTTGCTGCCTTACATCTCTGAGCAGGGCGTTGTGTTCGACGACAATCTTTCGGGCGCAGCCGTCACGGTTGGCGCAGGTCATAAGTTCTCGGGGACGGCACTCGCTGGTCATAAGAGCGACGGTGAAGGAGAACTTCACAACATGCAGGGTCTGAAGCTCAATGTGGATCCTACCGAGGAGTTCCATGCCGCTGCAGAGTACTATCGTGTGTCCCGTGTATCCGACAAGGACTATGACCATGTCTGGGGCGTTGGCGCGAAGTATGCCTTTGCCAAGACGGCTGCTCTGAGCGGTGGCTATTGGAGGAACACGTCGGACAGCGATGGCGCTACGAACAAGGCTTGGAATGTCGAGCTTGCCTATCGTGGCGCTGAGCCGGAGAACATGCACAGCTTCGGACTCTTCGTTGCCTATCGTCGCCTTGGCGCAAATACCGCCCTTATCCCGACCTTCGATGCGATCGATGGCGGACAGAAGGGCTGGGAGCTCGGCGGTGACTACACGTTCGCGAAGAACGTCGTCGGCACGCTCAAGTACTTCAACGGCAGAACCATCAAGGGCGACGCCAAGGCTCATACCTACTACGGCAGCCTCGAGTACTTCTTCTAAAGAAGTCGAAACGCATCGTGCTTCGGCGCGGTGATGAGAGAACCCCCGCATTCGCGGGGGTTCTTTTTTCGTGCGTTTTTTGCTATAATGGAAACAGGTGGGAGGTGGAATCCATGCGTGATTTCAAGAAATTTATGGAAGAAAATCGAGACAAGCTATATAAAATAGCTTATGCAAACTGCAAACATGATGCCGAGGGACATTGTCTCGTTGCTGACCTGTCCAAGAGCGCAAGCCAGCGGCGTAGCGTGATTGGGAAACAGGTCGTATGCGAAAACGACCCAAGAGTGCAAGCGTGAAGCGCGCGGCACGATTGGTCGACGTTGACCGCCCTTCGGATGATCCATGGATGAAAGATGCCGAGGAAACCGCGCGGTCGCGTAACTTCGATCCCAAAGGAGCGAAATGCATTAGCATCGCTGAAATCATCTATCGTAAAATCTGATAGACTCGTAGTCGAACATCGACTGCGAGTCTGTTTTCATGTATGCCGCTCTCGGATGAAGTTGGTCGCCTGTCGCCGTGATTCTTGCCGTTGGACGGCAGGATGTAGTATAATATAGGCAAGGGAGGCGACAACTCCATGAGGACGACGAAGCACAACTACAAGGATTCCCTTTTCCGCGACATCTTCAACAACGAGAAGCGTCTGCCGGAAATCTACGAGGCGCTTTTGGGAGACAAGGCTGCGCCCGAGGACATCACGCTCGCTACGATTGATGAAACGTTGTTCACGGGCGTCAAGAACGATGTGGGATTCTTTGTACGCGACGACTATGTGCTTCTGACCGAGCATCAAAGCACCGTGAATGCGAACATGCCCTTGAGAATGCTGATATATCTTGCGGAAGTTTATCGTTGCTATGTGGATGCGAATTCGGTCTATAAGAAAGAATTGATTCCGCTTCCCGTCCCAAAGTTTTATGTATTTTACAACGGGGAAACAGAAATGCCTGATGCTTGGACGCTACGTCTGTCCGATGCTTTTGATCAGCGCAAGGGCGATATAGAACTTGCCGTCGAAGTAATCAACATCAATGACAAGCCGAATCGCCAGATTCTGGAGAAAAGCCATGCACTCAAAAGCTACAGCGTCTTCGTTGCCAAGGTACGAGAACAAGTCAAGAACGGCAGCACGCTCGAAGCAGCTGTAGGAGATGCTGTAAGCTATTGTATTGTGAATGACTATCTTGAGGAATATTTCCGTCAAAAACAGGAGAGGGAGGTCTTCGACATGCTGAATTTCGTATGGGATCAAGAACGTGCCTTGGAAGTACGAGCCGAGGAGGCTCTGGAAAAGGGCTTGCGCTTGGGCAGACAAGAGGGCTTGTCGCAAGGACTGTCGCAAGGCTTGTCGCAAGGCTTGTCGCAAGGCTTGTCGCAAGGCTTGTCGCAAGGCTTGTCGCAAGGCTTGTCGCAGGGCGTGGAAAAGGGCTTGGCGCTTTCTCTCGGCAACATGATGAAAAACATGGGCGTTTCGCTCGACAAGGCGATGGATGTGCTGCAGATTCCGGCGGCGGAGCGGGCGAAGTATGCGGCGCTCGTCAAAGGGTGAGAGACTGGCTTTGATGGAATGATCTTTACAAACTACACGCACAAACGTCCACTTTGTGGACATTGTGCGCCGCCCTTACCAGAAACCTAGCCAATCGGTCTGCGCCCTTTGGGCTTGACCTCTTGGGGTTTCACGCTAAAATCTCGAACAGGCTCGCAGTCGAAAATCGACTGTGAGCCTGTTTTTCATGTGCGCCGCCCTTACATGAAAGCAGCCAATCAGTCTACGCCCTTTGGGCTTGACTTCTTGGGCTTTCATAGTACAATAATATCGGCTGTCTTTATTTTGACGAGGAGAGATTATATGAAGATTCACGGTTTGACAGATGAAGAGGTGCGTGCATCGCGCGAGCGGCACGGTACGAACGGCATCACGGAGCAGAAGGGCGAGGGTTTCTGGGAGAAGCTGAAGGGGAATTTCGATGACCCGATCATCAAGATCCTGTGTTTTGCGCTCGCCATCAACGTCGTCTTTGCCTTCTTGGGGCAGGTCGAGTGGTATGAGTCGGTGGGCATCGCGCTTGCCGTGATCCTTGCGACGACGGTCGCGACGTATTCGGAGTATCAGAACGAGAACGCATTCCAGAAATTGCAGGAGGAAGCGTCGCTCATCAAGTGCAAGGTTTACCGCAACGGGGTGTTGACGGAGATCCCCATCGACGAGATCGTCATGGGCGATTTCGTGCTTCTGCAGACGGGCGACAAGATCCCTGCGGACGGCGTCATCTGCGACGGCTCGATTCAGGTCGATCAGTCGGTCTTGAACGGCGAGGCGAAGGAAGCGACGAAGACGCCGGCGGCAGAGGGCGATACGGAAGCGGAGAAAAGCTCGGATTTCCTCCATCCGCACAAGGTGTTCCGCGGCGCTGTTGTCTGCGGCGGCAACGCCGTGATGCGCACGACGATGCTCGGCGACAAGACGCTCTACGGAAAGATCGCGGGCGAGCTGCAGGCGGACGAGGATCGCGATACGCCGCTGAAGCTCAAGCTCTCGGCGCTCGCCGACCAGATCAGCAAGTTCGGCTACATCGGCGGCGTGGCGATCGCCGTCGCCTTCATGCTCCAGCGCATCGTCATTCACAACGGGTTTGAGATGGCGCGCATCATGGCGTACTGTTCGAACTGGATGACGGTCGTCAACGACCTCGTCGAGGCCGTGATGCTCGCCGTCATCATCATCGTCATGGCGGTGCCCGAGGGTCTGCCCTTGATGATCGCGATCGTCTCGGCGCAGAACATGGGCAAGATGCTCAAGGACAACGTGCTCGTCCGCAAGATTTCGGGCATCGAGACGGCGGGCAGCTTGAACCTTCTCTTCAGCGACAAGACGGGCACGATCACGAAAGGACAGCTCGAAGCCGTCGCTTTCGTCGATGGCGCGGGCAAGCAGTATGGCGCCTACAAGGAGCTGGGCGCGGGGCTCAAGAAGCTCGTGAATCTCAGCGTGCGTTACAATACGAGCGCCGTCATCAACGGCACGGAGGTCGTCGGCGGCAACGCGACGGAGCGGGCGATCTTCGGCTTCGTCGCTCAAGACAGCGCGGAGATGAACGAGAAGGTCAAGAACGCCGTGCCGTTCAACAGCAAGAACAAGTATTCTCTGTCGGAGGTCGAGGGCGAGTTCAGCGTGACCACGGCGAAGGGCGCACCTGAGAAGATCCTCGCGCTCTGCGATTCGTATTATGATGAGAGCGGCGCGAAGAAGCCGCTGACGAGCGCGGCGGCGATCACGGATTGCATCGACGCCCCCGGCGGCGCGGGCGATCCGCGTTCTGGCGCTCGCCGTCTACGAGGGGCGATCCCCGCGGACGGCACGCTGCCCGCGAGCGGCCTCGTCTTCGTCGGCGCCGTCGGCATCCGCGACGAGGTGCGCCCTGAGTCGGTCGAGGCGATTCGCCGCGTGCAAAGCGCGGGCGTGCAGGTCGTCATGATCACGGGCGACCGCCGGGACACGGCGAGCGCGATCGCTAGGGAGGCGGGACTTCTCTCGCGCGATGACGATGTCGCCATGACGAGCGACGAGCTTGCCGCGCTCGACGATGATGCCGTCAAGGCGATTCTGCCGCGCCTTCGCGTCGTGGCGCGTGCGCTGCCGACGGACAAGAGCCGCCTCGTGCGTCTCGCGCAGGAGATGAACCTCGTCGTCGGCATGACGGGCGACGGCGTCAACGATTCGCCTGCCTTGAAGAAGGCGGACGTCGGCTTCGCCATGGGCGGCGGCACGGAGGTCGCGAAGGAGGCGAGCGACATCGTCATCCTCGACGACAACTTCAAGTCGCTCGGCCGCGCCATCCTCTATGGCCGCACGATTTACAACAGCATAAGGAAGTTCATCATCTTCCAGCTGACGATCAACGTTGGCGCCGTCCTGATCTCTTTCGTCGCGCCGCTCGTTGGCATCGAGAATCCGCTGTCCATCACGCAGATCCTCTGGATCAACCTCGTCATGGACACGCTCGCGGCTCTCGCTTTCGGCGGGGAGCCGGCGCTGCGCCGCTACATGGACGAGAAGCCCAAGAAGCGCGACGAGAATATCATCAGCAAGTACATGGCGAGTGCGATTGGCACGGGCGCTCTGTGGTGCTTCGCGCTCAGCATGCTCTTCCTCTTGAGCGGCTTCGCGCACGGCTACTTCCGCCCCGACGCGGCGGATCGCTACCTGATGACCGGGTACTTCGCGTTCTTCATCTTCATGGCGGTGTTCAACGCATTCAACGCGCGCACGGATGAGAAGAACCTTTTTGCCAATATCACGCAGAACAAGGGATTCTTGGAAGTCATGGCGGTCATCGTCGTCGTGCAGGTCGCCATGACGTACCTCGGCGATGTGATCCTCCGCTGCTACGGCTTGACGCCGGCGGAGTGGGTCTTCGTCCTCGTCATGGCGGCGACGATCATCCCCGTCGACCTGCTGCGCAAGATGATTGTGGGCAAGGAATAAGGAGGAGACTGCCGGGCGGCGCCCTTTCCCGGCGGCAAGGCGGCGCCGATGGAGAAGCATCGGCGCCGCTGTTTTTTTCTGGGCAGGATCGATTCGCTCGGCTTTTCTTCAGGCAAGGAATGACAACAGGAGGGATCTATATGGGCATGAGCCTCAGCAAGGGACAGAAAGCGGACTTGACGAAGAACAACGCGGGACTTCGGAGCGTGCTCGTCGCCATGGGCTGGCAGGCGGGTGCGGGCATCGACCTCGACACGGCGGCGTTCCTGCTCGGCGCGGGCGGCAAGGCAGCAGGGGACGCGGACTTCGTGTTCTACGGCAATCCCCGCCATGCGTCGGGCGCGGTCGAGCACAGCGCCTCGCCCACAGGCGGCGACATGCAGCAGGTGCGCGTCGATCTCGCGGCCGTTCCCGCCGCCATCGAGAAGATCGCCGTCACGGCGACCATCTATGACGCGGACGCGAGGCGGCAGAATTTCGGGCAGGTTCGGGGCGCGTACATCCGTGTGATCGATGCGGTCTCAGGCGCGGAGCTGCTGCGCTACGATCTCGGCACGAATTTCTCCGTGGAGACGGCGATCGTCGTCGGCGAGCTTTATCGCTACAAGGGCGAGTGGAAGTTCAGCGCCGTCGGCGCAGGCTTCAGCGGCGGCCTGGAGGCGCTTTGCCGGAATTTCGGCATCGAGGTCAGCGAGGGTCAGGGGGCAGCGCCGCCTGTGCCTGCCGCGCCGCCGCATTCGCCGCTGAATCTCGGCCGGCCGGGCGGCGCGCCTGCTCCTGCCGCGCCGCCTTCTGCGCCGTCTGCGCCGAAGAAGGTCGAGCTGAAGAAGGGGCAGAAGGTCAGCCTCGTCAAAGGCGGCGGCGGACTCGGCGAGATCTCCATCAACCTCAACTGGCATCAGCAGCCGCAGGCGAAGAAGCAGGGATTCCTCGCTTCCATCTTCGGCGGTGGGGGCGGCGAAGGCGGCATCGACCTCGATCTCGGCTGCCTCTACGAGATGAAGGACGGCGAGATTGGCTGCGTGCAGGCTCTGGGCAACGATTTCGGCAGTCTCTCGCACCCGCCGTACATCGCGCTCGACGGCGACGACCGCACGGGCAGCAACGCGGCGGGCGAGACGCTGCGCGTCAACGGCAAGATGGCGTCGAAGATCAAGCGCATCCTCGTCTACACCTTCATCTACGAGGGCGTCGCCAACTGGCAGCAGGCGGACGGCATCGTGACCGTCAAGTGCCCGGGCAGCCCCGACATCATCGTGCGCATGGACGAGTACGGCTCGTCGAAGGCCATGTGCGCGATCGCCCTGCTGGAAAACATCAACGACACGTTCAGCGTCGAAAAGCTCGTGCGCTTCTTCAGCGGACACAAGAGCCTGGATGCGGCGTACCATTGGGGGCTGCGCTGGCAGCCCGGCAGCAAGGACTGAGGATGTGGCGTTCCGGGCGAAGACGGGGGCTTTTCGCCGTCGGCGTCCCGGCGGGAGGAGCGCCCTTCGCTTCCTTTCGCGCGAAACGCGGGGTCTTCGCCTCCCCTGCCGAAAAAAATTCAGCCGGGAGAAGGGAAAAGGCGCAGGCGGGGCGAATTGACTTAAGGAGCAAGTGTGAGACAGCAGAAGCAGGAAAGTATTGGGAAAACGCCGTTCCGTCGTTCGGGAGACTTGAGGAGGAAGAAGCATGAGCGTGAATTTGCAAAAGGGTCAGAAGGTAAACTTGAAGAAGTCCGATGGCGAGGCGCTCTCGCGCATCCGCGTCGGGCTTGGCTGGGATCCCGTCGAGCAGAAGAAGTCGGGAGGGCTGTTCGGCTCGTTCTTCGGCGGCTCTGCGCCCGACATCGACTGCGATGCGAGCGTGATCGTCTGCCGTGGCGGCCACTTGAAGGCGCGTGAGGACGTCGTCTACTTCGGCAACCTCAAGCATTCGTCGGGCGCGATCGTCCATACGGGCGACAACTTGACGGGCGAGGGCGAGGGCGACGACGAGCAGATCAAGGTCGATCTGACCGCCGTGCCCGAAGCCTACGACAAGCTCGTCTTCGTCGTCAACATCTACGATTGCGAATCGAGGAAGCAGGATTTCGGCATGATCCAGAATGCCTTCATCCGCATCTGCGATGAGAGGACGGGGGCGGAGTTCTGCCGCTACAACCTCTCGGAGAGCTACGCGGGCATGACGGCGATGATTTTCGGCGAGATCTACCGCCATAACGGCGAGTGGAAGTTCAATGCCATCGGGCAGGGAACGAAGGACACGGGTCTTCAAGGATTGGCGAAGCGCTATCAGTAGGAAGCCGCACGCTGCGGCACGGGACGCGCTCGCGCCGGTTGGCGGCGCTTCCCGCTTGTGCGTCATCAGGCCTCCGGGCTTGACATAGGGGAAGCCATTGGGCTTTTCCCGAAAGCGGCACAGATGTGCCTTGAGTTGGGAAGGGCGCGGCGTCAGGCGGCGTCTTTCGCAGAGCAGAAGAAGGAGGAATCTTCATGGCAATCAGTTTGAAAAAAAGGGACAGAAGGTTGATTTGACGAAGGGCAATCCGGGACTTTCGAAGCTCTTGATCGGTCTCGGCTGGGACACGAACAAGTACGACGGCGGCTCCGATTTCGACCTTGACGCCTCGGCATTCCTTCTCGGCGCGAACGAAAAGGTCACGAGCGACGCCGACTTCGTATTTTATGGCAATCTCAAGCACGCTTCGGGCGGCGTCGAGCATACAGGAGACAACCTGACGGGCGAGGGCGAGGGGCGACGACGAGCAGATCAAGGTCGATCTCTCGAAGGTGCCGGCGTCCATCGACAAGATCGATTTCACGGTCACGATCTACGAGGCTGACGAGCGCAAGCAGAACTTCGGCCGGTGTCGAACGCCTTCATTCGCGTCGTCAACGAGGCGACGGGCGAGGAGCTGATCCGCTTCGATCTCGGCGAGGACTTCTCCATCGAGACGGCGGTCGTCGTCGGCAGGCTCTACCGCCGGGGGTCGGAGTGGAAGTTCAACGCGATCGGCTCGGGCTACAGCGGCGGTCTCGGCGCGCTCGGCAAGGCGTATGGCGTGAACGTCTGACGGCACACTTTTTGAGGAACACCGCCCACAGGGCGTAACGGAAGGAGGGCTGCGCGAAGGCCGCTCGGGTCTCGGCGCAGCCCCTTTCCCATCGAAAGGAGCGCCAGAATGGAATATCGTATTTTATACCCGGAGGCTTTCCCCGTGGTCGAGTGCTCGCTGCGTCACGGCGAGGCGATCAAGGCGGAGTCCGATGCGATGATCGCGATGGATGCGACCGTCGACGTCGAAGGCAAGATGGAGGGCGGCGTGCTCGGCGGCATCGTGCGGCGCGTATTCACGGGCGAGAGCTTCTTCCTGCAGCGTCTCGTCGCGTCGCGCGGCGCGGGCAAGGTGCTTTTCGGCCATCCGCTGCCCGGCGGCATCATGGACGTCGCCCCGGACGGCTCTTACGGCATGATCGTGCAGAAGGGCGGCTTCCTCGCGGCGGAGGAGGGCATCCAAGTCGATTCGAAGATGCAGAGCCTGATGCAGGGATTCTTCTCGAAGGAGGGCTTCTTCCTCTTGAAGCTCACGGGGACGGGGATCGCGTTCTTGAGCAGCTACGGCGTCATTCACGTGCTGAATCTCGAAGCGGGCGAGGAGGTCATCGTGGACAATGGTCATCTCGTCGCCCCGCCCTGATTACATGAACTACAAGATCGAGAGGGCGTCGAACGGCTGGATTTCGAGCGTCATGTCAGGCGAATGCCTCGTGTGCCGCTTCCGCGGGCCGGGTCCCGTGCTGATCCAGACGAGGAATCCTGAGGGCTTCGAATCGTGGATCCAAGGTATCGTGAGAAAGGGAGGAAAATGACATGGCGGTGAATCTTTCCAAGGGGCAGCGCGTGAGTCTCGACAAGGGCATGACGATGGCGCTGGTCGGTCTCGGCTGGGACGTCAACCAGTACGACGGCGGCACGGACTTCGATCTCGATGCTTCGGCGTTCATGCTCGGCGCGAACGGCAAGGTGCGAAAGGACGAGGATTTCATTTTCTACGGCAATCTCGACAGCCAAGATGGCTCGGTGCATCATACGGGCGACAATCTGACGGGCGAGGGCGAAGGAGACGACGAGGTTCTGATCATCGATTTCTCGAAGGTGCCGCCCGACGTCGACAAGATCGCCATCACCGTGACGATCTACGAGGCGCAGGTGCGCAAGCAGAATTTCGGGCAGGTGTCGAACGCTTATGTGCGTGTCGCGCGCATGGCGAACGCGCAGGATATGCAGGGGACGGAAGTCCTGCGCTTCGATCTGATGGAGGAGTTCTCCGTCGAGACGGCGCTCGTCGTCTGCGAGATCTACCGCAAGGGCGGCGAATGGAAGTTCAACGCGGTCGGCGCCGGCTATCAGGGCGGTCTGGAAGCCTTGTGCCGCGCCTACGGCGTGAATGTCTGAGCAAGCACCGAGAAAACGGGAGGCCGTGCGCCTCCCGTTTTTCCGGTGAGCTGCAGGCATCGACGAGGAAGAGGCATGGGATGGAAAGAGAACAGGCAAGAAACGGAGGCGGCGCAGCCGTCTCTTCGACGGCACTGCCGAAGCTCCTCGACCTCGGGCGCTTCGCGCCTGCGTGCGAGAATTCCTTCGCCATCGCCGCCGCGTCTGCGGAAGAGACGCGCGTGACGGCAGAGATCGAAGGCGCGAGGCTTGCGCCTTCGATCTTGCCGGCGGGCAGCGGCGGTTTCGTACTGACGCTGCCTGAGATGCGCGAGGGCACGGTCGTCTACGGGGCGCTCGTCCTGCGCTCGGCGCACGAGGAGCGGCGCATTTACGTCGCGGGCGAGGCGCAGGCGGGCGAGCCACAGAGGCGCGAGAAAAAGCCCGCTGCCGCCGCTGCCGCAGCTTCTGCGCGGCGAGCGGCTGACGCTTTCGGGGAGCGAGACGCTGGAATTCTTCTATGAGGATGCAGGACGCGCGGCGGACATCGACATCGACGCCTATGTGTTTCGGCTTCACGAAGGCGCTCGCGTGCGCGGCGACGGGGATCTGGTCTTCTTCGGCAACGAGACGGCCGATGACGGCAGCATCCGCGTGGAGAAGTCGGCCGGGAAGATCGGCGCGCGTATCGAGGTCGCGAAGCTCGCCGCCTCGGTCGAGCGCGTCGCCGTCTGTCTCTCCGTCTACGAGGATGGCGCGGGAAAGGACTTCTCGCATGTGCGCGATCCGCGCGTGATCCTCTGGGAAGACGGTGCGCCGAAGTACGCTTTCCCGCTCGACGCGCTGCGCTGCGAGAAGACGGTGAACGTCTGCGAGGTCTACCGCTATCAGGGGCGCTGGAAGCTCCGGCTCGTCGGCGCCGGCTTCGCGGCGGGTCTGGCGAGACTCTGTGAGGCGTATGGCCTGAGCGTGGAGTGATTCCGAAGAAGATGGAGGTTTTGTTGCGGATGGAAGACAGGGAACTCTTGCAGTACAAGGTGGGCGGGCTTCTCTACATGCCCGCCTACCAGGAGAATATCGTGGAGAAGATTCGCCGGCAGGAACATGCGCATCTGACCTCCATTTGCTTCTGCCTGGAAGACGCGATCCACGATGCTGCGGTCGCGGACGCCGAGCGAGCCTTGCGCGGGAATCTGCGTGCGCTGAAGGAGGCCCGCGCCGAGGGGGGCGAATTGCCGCTGCTCTTCGTGCGCGTGCGCACGGCCGACCACATGGAGCATTTCCTCGATTTCGTGGGCGAGGCGGGCGACGTCCTGGCGGGTTACGTGCTGCCGAAGGTGAATCTCGGCAACGTCGAAGCCTACATGGAGCTGATGCGCACGCTGAACGAGGGGGCGGCGAAGCGGCGCTACATCATGCCCGTCCTCGAAAGCCCCTCCATCGCTGACATCAAGAGCCGTGCGGCCGTGCTGGGCGAGCTGAAGTCGATCTTCGACGAGCATGAGGAATGCGTCCTCAACGTCCGCGTCGGCGGCAACGATTTCAGCAATCTCTACGGCGTGCGCCGCTCGATCGCGCATACGATCTACTCGGTCGGCATTGTACGCGACATCCTCGTCGACATCTTGAACATCTTCGCGCGTGACTACGTCGTATCCGGCCCGGTCTGGAACTACTTCGGCGATGCGGCGGAGGGCGCGTGGGCGCAGGGGCTGAAGAAGGAGCTGGAGCTTGACCGCCTGAACGGCTTCATCGGCAAGACGGCGATCCACCCGGCGCAGCTTCCCTTCATCTTCGACAGCCTGAAGGCGGAGCGCGCGGATTTCGAGGATGCGAAGATGATCTGTGACTGGCAGGACGAGAAGGCGGGCGTGAAGAAGAGCTGGGACGGCACGCGCATGAACGAGGTCAAGACCCATGCCAAGTGGGCGAAGCGCGTGCTGACGCTGGCCGAGATCTACGGCGTCAAGGAAGACGGGGCGGCCGGCGCCGCTCGGGGAAAGAGGTAGGGGGGATCTTCATGCGTATATGGTTCAACCAATGGTTCAGCACGGCGTACCATCTGATCGAGCTGATGCGTGCCGGGTCGCCCGGACGCTTCACCTTCGTCGGGTCGAGCGCGAATCCGGACGCGCTCTATCGGCTCGTTTCCGACGAGTGGCACACGGAGCCGCCGATTCCTGTTTCCGAGGCGTATGCGGAGTATTGCCTGGAGTTTTGCAAGGCGCAGAAGATCGATGTATTCTTCCCGCGCCGGGGATTGACCTTGCTCTCGCGCTACCGCGAAGAATTCCTGGCAGCGGGAACGAAGCTCGCCGTCGGCAAGGACTTCAGGATCATGCGGCTCCTGGACGACAAGGCGGCAACATACGCCTTCTTCGAGGCGCATGACGAGTCCCTGGTGCCCGCGCACCTCATCGCCGGCACCTACGAGGAGTTTCTCGCCGCCTACGAGACCTTGCGCCCTCACTGTGCGCGAGTCTGCTGCAAGCTGACGAAGGACGAGGGAGCGGAGACTTTCCGCGTCATCGACGACACGCTGCTTGCAGCGGGCAGCGTGCGGCGCAAGCCCGGCATGAAGCTCACCTGGGACATGATGCGCACGATCGTCCGAGGCTACGACTTTTCCGTGCCGTTCATGGTCATGCCGTACCTCGAAGGACAGGAGATCAGCGTCGACTGCCTCGCGACGCCGCAAGGCCGATCATCATCCCGCGCTTCAAGACGAACCACCGCTATTCGGAGATCCGCTTCGACGAGGAGATCGTGGAGAAGTGCCGGCGCATGATGGAGATCTTGCAGATCGAGGTGCCGATCAACATCCAGTTCAAGGGCGACGGGGAGAAATACTGCCTGCTGGAGATCAACCCGCGCATGTCGGGCGGCTTGCAGCTCTCGTGCCTCGCGACGGGCATCAACGTGCCCGACATCGCCCTCCATCAGCTCATCGGCGAGGAGAGGCCGTGGCAGCAGCCCGACCGCAGCAAGATCTGCCGCGTGGCGAACCTTGAGACGCCGAAGCGGCTCAAAGGCTAGGAGGCGCACATGGAGTATACGGCGGACGATGTGCTGCGCGTGGCGCGGCGGCACAACAACGAGAAGCGAAGCTATCTCCTCGTCAACCCCCTGCAGGGAAAGCACATGCCCGTATCGCCAAGCTTGGCGCTCGACATGATGCAGGCGCTCGGCGCGAAGGTCGCGAAAGCTGTGCCGCACGCCGGGCTCGTCATCGGCTTTGCGGAGACGGCGACCGCCATCGGCGCGGTCGTCGCGAAATCGCTGGCAGATTCGTGCCTTTATGTGCAGACGACGCGCGAGACGCTTCCCGCCGCTGCACACGCGATCGAGTTCATGGAAGAGCACAGCCATGCACCCGAGCAGCGGATCGCCGCGGCGGCGCTCGAAGCGCATCTCGCCGAGACGGAGGCGGTCGTCTTCGTCGACGACGAGCTTTCGACGGGCAGGACGCTTCTCAACATCATCGATCAGCTGAAGGCGGAGCTTCCCGCCCTCGCCGGGAAGAAGATCATCGCAGCCTCGGTCATCAACCGTCTGACGGCGAAGAGGCGCGAGCGTCTCTTCGCGGCGGGCGTCGAGTGCGTCTTTCTCGTGGGGCTTGCGCAAGGCGACTACGAGGCGCAGGCAGCGGCCTTCCCGACGCAGGGAGCGGCAGGGACGGAGGCTCTTTCTCCTGGCGCTTCCTGCCGCACGGTCGCGCTCTCGCGGCGGGCGACGCCGCGCATGGGGCTTCCCATCGGCGACTACATGGCGTTCTGGCGGGCGGCAGGAGAGTCCTTCGCCGCAGAGATCGACTGGGCGAAGGACGAATCCATCCTCGTGCTCGGCACGGAGGAATGTATGCTGCCGGGGCTTCTGATCGGCAAGGTCTTGGAGGACGAGGGCTGGGAGAGCGTCGCCTTCCACGCGACGACGCGAAGCCCCATCGGCATTTCGGAGGCGTCGGGCTATCCGATCGCAGCGGGCCGGCAGGTCAAAAGCTTCTACGGCGACGCGCGGCGGACGTATATCTACAACCTGCGCCCCTATCGTCACGTCGTCGTCGTCTCGGACACCGCGCACGAGGCTCGCGAGGCGCTGGAAAGCCTCCTGCGCGTCCTGCGCGAAGCAGGCTGCAAGGACGTGCTTTATCTGATGAGCCGCGAGTCATGACGGAGAGGAAGGAGCGGGCGATGTTCAGCACATACCGCAAGGACGACGTGACGATCCTCTTGAAGGACATCACAGGAAAGATCGAGCCGCTGCCGACGGCGGAGCGGGAGAAGCTCATCCAGTCGGGCAAGCATTATTCGGAAATGCTGCCGCTCGAATACGAGCCGTCGGAGAAGTACCTGCAGGCTTACTTCGACGCGCTCTCGCGCTATGCCGAGATCACGGCGCGCGCGACGGCGATCCTCGCCGAGCGGATCTTTGCGGAAAAGGGCGCGGATGCCGCGCTCGTCTCGCTCGCTCGCGCGGGAACGCCCATCGGCATCCTGCTCAAGCACTACATCAAGAAGCGTTTCGGCGCGGACGTCGCGCACTACACGATCTCCATCATCCGCGGCAGGGGCATCGACAAGAACGCCATGGCGCACATCCTCGCGCGTCATCAAAGCGAGGATGTGCAGTTCGTCGATGGCTGGACGGGCAAGGGGGCGATCGCAGGCGAGCTGGCCAAGGATGTGGCGGAGTTTCGCGGCGTGAGCGCGGGGCTGGCCGTCCTCTCCGATCCCGCCTATGTGGCGCAGAAGTGCGGCACGCACGAAGACTTCCTCATCGCCAGCTCGTGCCTGAACTCCACGGTGTCGGGGCTTCTGAGCCGCACGGTCCTGCGCGGCGACGTCATCGACAGGGACGATTTCCACGGCGCGGCGTTCTACGAGGAGCTGCGCGAAAAGGATCTGACGTATGACTTCATCGAGACGGTGGAGGCGCATTTTCCGCAGGAAGCGCCGCCCGTGCAGGAGGAGCGCAGGGCGAGGCGCACGGGACTGGCCGAGGCCGAGCGCATCGCGGCGGACTTCGCCATCGCCGACATCAATCTGGTGAAACCCGGCATCGGCGAGGCGACGCGCGTCCTCCTGCGCCGGCTGCCGTGGAAGCTCCTGGTGCATAGCTGCGCGGACGAAGCGCGGCTTGGTCATCTCTATCAACTGGCAAAGGAGAAAGGCGTCGAGGTCGTGGAGTACCCGCTGGAGAATTATCTCGCGTGCGGGCTGATACGCTCTCTGGCCGACAACTGAAATGAAAGACATCGTATTTGCTTCCGACCTCGACAACACGCTGCTCTACTCGCGCAGTCACAAGCGCGAGGGCGATATTTGCGTCGAGCATATCGAGGGCAGGGCGCACGGCTTCATGACGCCGCTCACCGTCGAGCGTCTGCGCGAAGTCGTGAGGAGGCTCTGCCTGATCCCCGTCACGACGCGCTCGATCGAGCAATACAAGCGCATCGAGTGGCCGGCGGGACTCACGCCCGAATACGCCGTGACGACGAACGGCGCAATGCTCCCTGCACGGCGGCGAGGTCGACGCGGCGTGGCGCGAGGCGCATGACGCTTTGATCGCCCCGGCACGAGAGGAAATCGTGCGCTGTCACGCGCTCTATCTGGGCGATCCCGCGTTCATCCGCTGCCGCATCGTCGATGACGCTTATCTCTTCGTTTATTGCGCCGACGGCGTAGATGCGCGGGCGATGGCGGAAGAATGCCGAAGAGAGACGAGCCTTCGCGTCGAGCCGTCGGGCAGGAAGATCTACTTCTTTCCGCAGAGGCTCACGAAGGCGGCGGCGCTCCGTGAGCTCTGCCGCCGCTTCTCGCCGCGCAAGGTTTACGCCGCGGGCGACACGGCGATTGACGCGCCGCTCCTCGCCGCAGCCGACCGCGCCTTCGCCGCCAAGACGCTCGCGATGGAGGATGCCGCGCACATCCGACGGCACACAGGCGAAGGCGTATTCGCCGAATGGCTGCTCGGCGAGATCTTGCGCGAGCTTGACGGATAGAAGCGGCTTCTTGTGGTATAATAAAGGAAATGTAGCGAAAGGAGCGCACGCATGGCAAAAGGCCGACAATATCAAGACACGGTGTTCCGCGCATATATGAATGACGTCGACCGTCTGAGAGATGTCGCAGGGGCTCTTCATGGAAGGAGATACGCCTCTGTCGAGCGCGTGAGAATTGTGACGCTCGACGGAACATTTCTGTCACAAATGAAAAATGATATATCCTTTCTGCTAGCAGGCCGTCATTTGGTATTTATGGAGCATCAGAGCACGCTGAATCAGAATATGCCGTTGCGTTGCCTCTACTATCTCTGCGAACAGCTTCGCCAGTATATTCCGGCCAAAAGCTTGTATCAAAACAAGCAGATTCCCTTGCCAAGGCCGGAGTTCCATGTGTTCTACACAGGCAGCAAGGATACGTTGGAAACGGAGCAAATGAGATTGTCCGATGCCTATATGGAAGGTGAAGGAGACATCCATTTGGAACTCAAGGTCGCTTTCCACAACATTGCCTATGGAAGTGAAAAGATGTTGCTGCGCATGAGCCGGCCGCTTCACGATTACAGCTTTTTCCTAAATTGCATTAAAACCAATATCGCAGGAGGCATGGAGCGCGTGCGGGCGATTCGCGAAGCCATGCGATATTGCATGGAGCATGACGTCATGAAGGAGTTTTTGCAAGAGCACGAAAGCGAGGTCATCGACATGGTCAATTTCGAGTGGAATCAAAAAGATTTTGAAGAGGCTGTCCGCGAGGAAGGCCGCGCGAAAGGTCGTGAGGAAGAAAAATCGGCCTTTATTCTCGGCATGCTGAAAGAGAAACTGCCGCTGGAAACCATCGCGCGGGTGTCGAAAATGTCGGTGGAGCGCATTCAGGAGCTTGGCCGCATGCACAGTCTGCTTTGACACGATAGAAAGGAGCATCGTATGCAGGGCATTGTGAAGAAAGGGCCGCGCCTGCAATTTCGGCAGGCGGAGGAAAAGGATCTCGACTACATCCTCGAGGCGGAATTTCGCCCCGCGAACGGCAAATTCGTCATTCCGTGGGAGCGCGAGGTGCATAGCCAGACGCTCAATACCGAGGGCGCGATTCATCTCGTCATCGAGCGCATAGACACTTTGGATCCGGTCGGCTTTCTGATGATCGCAGGGCTCAACAATCCGTCGAAGGAGATCGAGTGGACGCGCATCGTCCTCGACAAGAAGGGCGAGGGCTATGGGCACGAAACGCTCAAGCTTCTGAAGTCGTGGGCGTTCGACGACCTCAAGTTCCACCGCGCCTGGCTCGACTGCAAGGACTACAACGCGCGCGCGCTGCATGTCTACGAGTCGGAAGGCCTCGTGCGCGAGGGGCTGATCCGCGAGACGATCCTGACGGACGGCGTCTATGAAAACCTCGTGATCCTCGGCATCCTCGACCGCGAGTACTTCGCACGCAAGGAAAGGGGCGAAGAGCTTTGAAAAAGATCAAGCGCGTGTTCCTCATCGTGCTCGACAGTCTCGGCGTCGGCGCTGCGCCCGATGCGGCGGACTTCGGCGACGGCGCGTGCAACACGCTCCTGAGCCTCGTGCGTTCGGAAGGCTTTTCTGCGCCGCACCTCGCCTCGCTCGGACTCTTCTCCGTCGACGGCATCAAGGACGCGGCGGAGGCAGATGCGCTTCGCGTGACTGCGCCGCGCGGCGCGTTTGCGCGGCTGCAGGAAAGCTCGCGCGGCAAGGACACGACGACGGGGCATTGGGAGCTGGCGGGCATCGTGGGCGAGCACCCGATGCCGACGTATCCCGAAGGCTTCCGCCCGCGATCATCGCCGCGCTTGAGGCGAGCATCGGCAGGAAGCTGATCTGCAACAAGCCGTATTCGGGCACGCAGGTCATTCATGACTACGGACGCGAGCATGTCGAGACGGGGGCGCTCATCGTCTACACGTCGGCGGACAGCGTGCTGCAGCTCGCGGCGCACGAGGGCGTCGTGCCGCGCGAGGAGCTTTACGAGGCGTGCCGCAGGGGCGCGCGCCATCATGTGCGGCAAGCACGGCGTCGGCAGGGTCATCGCGCGTCCCTTCATCGGCGAGTATCAAACTACGAGCGCACGGCGGGACGGCACGACTTCTCGCTGGAACCGCCGCCGACCGTGCTCGACGCCTTGAAGGCGGCGGGGCTTTCCTCCATCGGCGTCGGCAAGATCCATGACATCTTTGCAGGGAAAGGCCTCACGAAGAGCCTCGGCACGAACGAGGGACAACGATGACGGCATGAAAAAGACGAGGTCGCTCTTGGGCGAGGACTTTACCGGGCTCGCCTTCGTCAACCTCGTCGACTTCGACATGATTTACGGACACCGCCGCGATGTGTCGGGATATGCGCGCGCCGTCATGGAGTTCGACGCATGGCTCGGCGATTTTTCTCGCGGCGATGAAGGAGACGGACGTGCTCATGATCACGGCCGATCACGGCTGCGATCCCGGTGCGCCCGGCACCGACCACACGCGCGAATATGTGCCGCTCCCGGTCTATGGCAGCGCTGTGCAGGGCGGGACGCGACCTCTCCACGAGAAGGAGCTTCGCCGACGTCGGCGCGACCATCGCCGAGATCTTCGGCGTGGAGCTGCAGACGAAGGGACAAAGCTTCTGGCAGGAGGTTGCAGACCTCTAGCCGATCGGTCGGCGTCTTTGGCCGGATCTGGCGGAGATTCATGGGAATCGCTATGGAAATTCCGTTGGCGATGGTGTATAATGAAGGTGTATGATTGTTTCTCTTGAGGAAAGGCAGGGCGTATGGAGCAATTCACGCAGATGTTTTTGGAGTTCATTGATGCTTGGGGCTATGTGGCGGTCGCCGTCCTGATGGCGCTCGAAAATGCCTGCATACCGATTCCGAGCGAGCTGATCTTGGGCTTTGCGGGCTATCTGATCTTCGCCGAGCGCATGGGGTTCGTCGGAGCGATGATCGCCGGCATGATCGGCGGCATGGCGGGATCGATCTTCGCCTATCTCATCGGACGCTATGGCGGACGCTCCTTCGTCGACAAGTACGGCAAGTATTTCTTCGTGAAGAAGTCGCATGTCGACATCGCGCAGCGCTGGTTTGACAAATACGGCGTCAAGGCGGTGTTCTTCAGCCGCATGCTTCCCGTCGTGCGCACGTTCATCTCTTTGCCGGCGGGCTTCGCGCATGTGGATTTCAAGAAGTTCCTCGCCTATACGTTCCTCGGCTCGCTGCCGTGGACAGCGTTGATCCTCGCCGTCGGCATGGCGCTCGGCGAGAGCTGGCAGATCATGCTCAAGGTCGGCCATGAGGTGAGCATCGCCTTCGTCGTCGTCAGCTGCATCATCGCTGCTGGTTTCTACCTGCGCTATCGCCGCAGCCGCCAGCAGAAAGCGAATATGGACGTGGAGTGATCCACGTCCATTTTTGAAAGGCAGAAACGAGGCCGCCGCAGGCTGCGGTCCCCTAGAACGTGCCGCCGCGATGCACATAGAGGAAGAAGAGCGGGTAGAAGATCAGGAGATAGAGGACGGTCGTGACGAGGAAGCTCGCGACGGTGAGATCGACGTTGAGCTTGTAGAGCCGCGCCGTCAGCACCGCGTTGATCGCCGTCGGCGCGGCGGCGATGAGAAGCACGCTGCCGATGAGCACGGGGTCGTCGAAGAGAAGGCGGCACAGTCCGAAGAAGATCAGCGGCGTGAGGAGGAAGCGCAGGGGGATGAGGTCGGCGGTCGCCTTGATGTAAGGGCGCGCGCGGGAGAAGTCGACGAGACAGCCGACGGGGAAGAGCGCCGACCATGCGCCGATGTGCACGAGCGATTGGAAGGCAGCGCCGAACACGGCGGGACGCTCGACGCCGAGGACGTTGAGCGCGAGCCCTGCGATGAGGCCGAGCACGGGCACCTGGTTCGGCGTGAGGAACAGCTCGCGGATCGTCAGGCGATGGTGGTGCTTCGTCGCCGTTCCCTGCTCGTGGAACATGGCGGCGAGGGGGAAGCACACGAGCACCAGGAGGCCGACTTGGAACGAGGAGACGATCTGCACATAGGCGAAGCCCGTCTCATCGTAGAGGATGAAGGCGGACAGGCCGGCGATCGTGCCGATGTTCGTGAGCATGGCGCTCATGTAGTAGGCGCCGCGCGAAAGCGGATCCCGGTGGCGGCGCGCGAAGGTCAGCGCGGCGATGACGCCGGGCACGAGCATGAAGAGCGCACTGAAGAGCGGCAGCCAGAGGAGATGCAGCGACAGCGGCATGACCCAGAAGCTCAAGAGTGCGAGGAGCGTCGCCATGACGATGATGTTGAAGCGGATGATCGCGTTGCACGCTGCGTCGGAGATATGGCCGCGCTGGTAGGCGATGTAGCCTGCGGCCAGCGGTGCGATGAGGTCGGTGAACACATAGAGAATGCGGAAGATTTTTTCGTCCATGAGGATTCCTCTCTTGCTGGAATTTGCGTGCGTCGGGAGCGGGCGCGGCGGCACGGATCGGATGTCGTGCATGTATCGTAACATGGGCGCGGAAAGAATACAAGCGCAGGAGAAAGGATGGATCGAATGATATACCCGATGAAGCTTCGAGCGCCGCTCAAGGACTACATGTGGGGCGGCACGCGGCTCAAGACGGAGTACGGCAAGGAGACGGCTCTCGCCAAGGTCGCGGAGAGCTGGGAGCTCGCGTGTCACGGCGAGGATCAGAGCGTCATCGTGAACGGCGAGGACGCGGGAATGACGCTGGAGGCGTATATCGCGCGCGAGGGAGCGCATGTCGCGCTCGGCTCGCACGGCTCGCGCCATCCGTACTTCCCGCTCCTGATCAAGCTCATTGATGCGCACGACGACCTGTCGGTGCAGGTGCATCCGGATGACAGCTATGCCTTTGAGCACGAGGGCGAGTACGGCAAGATGGAGGCGTGGTACATCCTCGATGCAGAGCCGGGAGCGGAAATCGTTTACGGCTTCAAGGAGAAGATCACGCGGGAGAAATGCCGTCGCTGCATCGAAGAGAATACGCTCCTCGACGTCGCGCAGCGCGTCAAGGTGCAGCCGGGCGACGTCGTCGTGATCCCCGCGGGCACGCTCCACGCCATCGGGCGCGGCATCTTCCTCGCGGAGATTCAGCAGAATTCCGATACGACGTACCGCGTCTACGACTATGCGCGGCGCGGTGCGGACGGCAAGCTGCGCGACCTGCATATCGACAAGGCGCTTGACGTGCTCTCTTTTGCGCCGCCGTCGTATTCTGTGAATCGCGGCGACAGGTTCTCCATCTTCGCCGAGTACGATCTGACGCTGGTGGTGCGCACGGAGCTGTTTTCCGTCTGCCACTTCGCGCTGCACGGCCGCTGCCATCTGCAGGCAGGGCGCAAGAGCTTCCAGTCGCTCGTCGCGCTGGACGGGATCATGGAACTTTCGTGGTCGGGCGGCGAGGAAATCTTGGAGAAGGGCGACTCGTGCTTCATTCCAGCGGATTTCGGCGACTACATGCTGCGCGGCGAGGGCGCGTTTCTCCTGACGGAAGTCTAGCTGCTGCGGGCGTCGGATGCCGGCGTCTCGGCGCACCCAAAAGACATGCGCCCCGAAGTTTTCTTCGGGGCGCATGTTTTCGGTGCAGTTATGGCATCTCGGGCGGCTGACTGCATATGGCCGTCCGATGCAGGGGCGTCGTCCGGGCGCATTTCGACGTCGAGCGCCTCTTTGTGCACGGTTGCCGCCGTATCGAATTCATCGAGGTTGTCCGTTTCGAGCGCCTTCAGGAAGTGCTCCCAAGCCGTGATGGAAAGCTCGGTCGATTCGGCGCGCAGCTGGCTCAGGTAGCGCGCGCCGGGCGGTACGGAGAGCGCCGAGAGTTTTTGCTGGCGCTCCTTCAAGGTCGGGACGATGTCCGTGCGGATGAGCTTCTTGAGCCCCGCCTTCTGCGTGTCTGAAAGAAGTCCCGTGCCGTCCCACGGCATGTCGGTCAGCTGATGGAAGCGCTGCTTCTCTTGGGCGAAGCGCTTGTTGTACTGCTCGACGATGGGCGCCGACTCCTCCAAGTAGGAGGCGACGTCTTTCCGGATGAGAGGCGTGAGCCGGTCGAGGCAGTCGCGGTAGTTCTTGATATAGGCGACCCTGCCAATGGCCGTCGGCCGCCTGCTCCATGGCAAGGAGCAACATGAGGTCCGTTCCTGTCAGCTCGTCCTTCGCCTTGATGTGCGCGGTCGCCGTCGCGCCGTCGCGGTCGATGGATTCGAGTCCGACGATCGTGATGTTCTTGAGCAGGCTTCGCTCCAATAGGTTCTCGAAGTCGATGCGCAGCTGTCTGCCCTGCAGAAGCCCGCCGGGCTTCTGCCACTCGTCCGACTCGATGCGGCCGGCGAGCGCCGTGCGCATTCCTGCCGTGACCTGCGGCTTGATGAGCTGGTAGAAGTGTACGGCTT
Source organism: uncultured Selenomonas sp. (assembly GCA_916438625.1). Lineage (GTDB taxonomy): Bacteria > Bacillota > Negativicutes > Selenomonadales > Selenomonadaceae > Selenomonas. The sequence goes on from CAKAFE010000001.1 coordinate 405,378, forward strand.
CGGTGCGCTGGTCGTTCGTCAGGCCGGTGTCGGCAGCGAAGAGACTGCGCGTGAGATCGTCGTAGACCCTGCCCATGCTCAGGCTGACATTGACGTAGCGCTCGAACTTATCCATATCGTGCTCGTCCACCGCCGCCTGGATTTCCTTGAGCGCGTATTCCGGGCTTCTCGCATGGATGAAGAAGTACCAGAGTACAGAGCCGATGGCGAGCGCGAAGAACACGATGACGAGCATCGTGAACGTGCGGTTGTATGAGCTGATCTTCCTGGCACGCATCTGCAGCCGCCAAGTGTAGTCGTCCATGTGAGTTCTCCTTTGGGAAAGCGTCGGGGAACGGAACGCCGCGCGGCTGCGGATTTGCTGCAGCCGCAGGATTCCCATGATCCGTGTCCCCCATGACCATACCATTATAGCATATTTGTCAACGGATTCAGGTCGCATTTTTGCAGGTGTTTTCAGGAGGCGGGAGCATGAAATGGGTCAGCCATGAGATCGTCACGGGCATGGCGGTCTACACGATGACGGGGGAGCCGGTGCTGACGGTGTGCGCCATGGCGGGAGCCGTCCTGCCCGATTGGATCGAAGGCAAGGGCGGCGGAATGCGCCTGCCGTGGGCGGGATGGCTCGCCCATCGCGGCTGGTCGCATTGGCTGCTTCTCTACGTCCTCGTCTTCCTGGCGCTGGGCGTCTGGGGAGATGAGACAGGAGAGGCCGCCGACCTCGCCCGAGTGGGGCGCTTCATCGCCGTCGGTGCGCTCTTGCACATCGCCGAGGATGCGCTCGCGGGCAAGGTGCCTCTCCTTCATCCGGCGAGGAAGGTCGGCGTGCGTCTCTTTCGCGTCGGCTCTTTCGGCGAGTATATCGTCGCGCTCATCCTCGTTCTCGCCATCTATGCCTTTGGGCGTTTGTTCCTATGGCAAGGCGCGGCATTTATCCGATAAATTTATCCTTTCGCCGCCGAAAGCAAGAAGGAAAGTGGCGCCTTGGCGGGGAAGTTCTACAGGATAGGAGAAGAGGTCATATTGGAGGAGATCACGATGGAACAAGGCACGCAGAAGAAGAACAAGCTCCTGGGGCTGCTCGCTGAGAAGTATCCGACGCTTGAATCCGTCTACGAAAGGCTCATCTCCCTGCAGGCGCAGCTCGGCCTGCCCAAGGGCATCGAGCATTTCATGAGCGATCTGCATGGCGAGTATGAATCGTTTTTCCATATATTGAACAACTGCTCGGGGGTCATCCGCGAAAAGGTCGAGTATGTCTTCGCCAACCGCATGACAGACGAGGAGAAGGGGGAGTTCTGCACGCTCATCTACTACCCGAAGGAGAAAAATCGAGCGCATGCACGCCGAGCGCAAGGACACGCCCGCACGGTATCGGGAGAATCTCGCGCGGCTTCTGGAACTGTCGAAGCTCATGAGCTACAAGTATCCGGCGAGCAAGGTGCGCGGCTTCATCCCCAAGCGCTATGAGTCCGTCATCGTCGAGCTTCTTTACACGCGCCCCGAGGAGGACACGGCGCAGGCGCAGTACCATCGCCGCCTCCTCGCGACGATCGTGCAGATCGACAGCGGCGCGGGCTTCATCGAGGCGTTCTGCGTGCTCGTCAAGCGGCTCGCCGTCGACCGCCTGCACATCGTCGGCGACTTCTTCGATCGCGGCAGCCGTCCCGACGCGATCCTCAACATGCTCCTCGACTATCACGACATCGACGTCGAGTGGGGCAACCACGACGTCATGTGGATGGGCGCGGCGGCGGGAAGCGAGGTCTGCATCGCGGGCGTCGTGCGGAACAGCCTGCGCTACCACAACACCGACGTCTTGGAGCGCGGCTACGGCATCAGCCTGCGTCCCCTATCGCTCTTTTCGACGCGCATCTATCCCGATTCCAATGCCATCCGCGCCTCGGAGAAGGCGATCACGATGATCATGCTGAAGCTCGAAGGCCAGCTCATCGCAAGGAATCCCGACTTCGAGATGGAGAGTCGCCGTCTCCTCGACAAGATCAACTACAACTCCTCCTACGTCATGCTCGGCGATCGCCGCTACGAGCTGGAGAGCGCCTACTTCCCGACGATCGACCCCAAAGATCCCTACGCGCTCTCGGAGGAGGAAGAACGCATCATCGCCGACCTCAAGTCGTACTTCACGGAGAGCGAGATGCTGCAGAAGCACGTCGACTTCCTCTACAAGAAGGGCAGTCTCTACAAGTGCTGCAACGGCAACCTTCTTTACCACGGCTGCGTTCCCGTCAACGAGGACGGCTCGCTTCGCGACGTCATCTTCGACGGCAAGGCTTACAAGGGACGCGCCTACTTCGATTACGCCGACCGCCGCGCGCGCCGCGCCTACCTCTTCCGTGCGCAGGAGGATCTCGACTTCATGTGGTTCCTGTGGTGCGGCAGGACGTCGCCATGCTCGGGGCGCGAGGTCAAGACCTTCGAGCGCTCCCTTCTGGAGGACGAGAGCACATGGAAGGAGCCGGCCGATCCCTACTACAAGCTGCTGGATGACGAGGACTTCTGCCGCTCCATCCTCGTCGAATTCGGGCTGCCCGAGAGCGGGCACATCATCAACGGCCATGTGCCCGTGAAGGTCAGGAAGGGCGAGACGCCCGTCAAGGCGCACGGCAAGGCCATCATCATCGACGGCGGCTTCTGCCAGGCATACCACAAGAAGACGGGCATTTCGGGATTCACGCTCATCTCCAATTCGCGCGGCTTCCGCCTCCTCATGCACCAGCAGGTCGCCGACGTGCGGCAGGCGCTGAAGGAGAACAAGGACATCGAATCCGTCTCCGAGACGGTCGAACTGCAGACGAAGCTCACGACGCTCGGCGACACGGACGAAGGCAAGGACATCCAGGAGGAGATCACCGACCTCTACAACTTGCTCGTCGCGTACCAGAACGGCGTGATCGAGCCGAAGGCGTAAGGGTTTGCGCGATAAGAAAAGAGGACTGTTCCAAGGAGAACAGTCCTCTTTTCTTATTCACATTTCGACCAGCCGCAGTAGGTGCAGGTCACGCAGTTGCCTTCGGGGCGCAGGGTGTGGCGCTTGCATTCGGGGCATTCCTTGTTGATCGCCTTGTCGTCGCTCTTGTCCTTGTACTTCGCGGAATCGTCTTTCTGGCACTCGTTGTAGATCTCGGCGAGTGCCGTGCCGATGGCGCTGCCGCACGAGAGAGATGTCTTTGCGGCCGCTGCGGATCATGGCCTGGCAGGCGGAACAGCGGCTGACGGTCAGCTGCTTGATGATGTCCTTGACGCGCACGCCCGAGCGCAGGGCAAGGGAGGTCAGGCGCGTGATCGTCGCGATGTTCGACTGGCAGCCGCCCGAGGTGTTCGTGAAGAGCTCGAAGACGTCGCCGTCGCCCGTCTTGTTGACCGTGATGTACATCTTGTCAACGCACGACGTATGACGAAGGAGCGTCACGCCTTCGAGCCGCGCGATGTTGTCGCGGCGGCGCGGGCGCACGGTGTCGTAGGCGATTTCCTGCTCGGCGGCTTCCTTGACGCCGAGGATGTTGCCGCGCCTGCAGCCGTCGCGGAAGACCGTGATGCCCTTGCAGCGCGACTTCCATGCCGCGAGGTAGATGTTCTTGATGTCGGCGGGCGTCGCCGCGTGCTTCAAGTTCACCGTCGAGGAGATGGAGTTGTCGACGTATTTCTGCATGGCGGCCTGCAGCTCGACGCGGTGCAGGTAAGGGACGTCGTGGCTCTCGATGATCCACGGGAAGCGCTTCTTGATCTCCTCGTTCGTGAGGTCGTGCGGCAGCTTGTGATAGTCGAGCAGGTCGCTGACGGAGTGCGCGTAGACGCGGAAGGAGCCGCTTTTTCCTCCATCTTGTGCGTCGTGCGCTCGTAGCTGATCTGGTAGAGCGGCTCGCAGCCGCCCGAGAAGACGCCCATGAGGAGCGAGATCGTGCCCGTCGGCGCGATGGAAAGCAGCGTGCCGTTTCGCAGGCCATGCTGCTCGATCGCAGCGCAGACGTCGGGCGCTTCCTCGGCGAGACGTTGGATGAGCGGCGATTTCTTCGTCTTTTCCCAATCGAACTTGCCGAAGGTTCCCTTCTCTTCGGCGAGCGCGGCGGAGGTGCGCAGGGCTTCCGTGAACATGAGGCGCAGCACGCCTTGGATGAAGTCGCAGCTCTCGCGGCTGCCGTAGGCGAGCTTCATGGCGACGAAGGCGTCGGCGACGCCGAAGAGCCCCAGGCCGACGCTGCGCCAGTCGCGGATGCACTGGCGGTTCTCTTCCAAAGGCTGCGTGTCGAAGCCGTAGTCGAGCACTTCGTCGAGTGCGCGCACCGCCGTCCGGACGGCGGCGCGGAAATCCTCTTCGGCGAGATGCGGCGCATCGCCGAACTTGTCCTCGATGAAGGAATAGAGGTTGAGGCTCATGAGGTTGCATGAGTTGTAGGCGTTGCCGCCGAACTCGCCGCAGGGGTTCGTGACCTCGATCTTGTATTCGTCGTAGCCCGAGAGCAGCGTGTAGTCGTTGAGCCTGTCCTTGAAGAGGGCGCCGGGATCGCCCCAATCCCACTGCGTCTGACAGTATTCGTCGAAGAATTCGGCGGCGCGGATCGTCTTGCGGATCTTCTCGCCCGTCGCCTCGACGTCGAAGGTCAGCTCGTATTCGGCGTCGTCGACGACGGCCTGCATGAAGGCGTCAGAGAAGAGGATCGAGAGGTTCATCGAGGCGAGTTTCTCGTTCTCTTGCTTCATGTGCAGGAACTCGTAGATGTCGGGATGCTCCGAGTCGAGCGCGACGAGCATCGCGCCGCGCCTGCCGTTCTGGCTGATGACTTCGCCCGTCGTGTTGAAGATCTTGAGGAAGGAGACGGCGCCCGTCGAGCTTCGTGCGACGTTGTTCACGCGGCTGTCCTTGGGGCGCAGGCCGCTGATGTTGACGCCGATGCCGCCGCCGTAGGAGAAGATCTTGGCGATCTGCTGGTTGATCGTGAAGATGGACTCGATGTCGTCCGTCGGCGACGGCATGATGTAGCAGTTCGACAGGCTGCTCTTGAACTTGCCCTTCGCGCCCGCCGCGTAGAGCGTGCGTCCCGCGGGCGAGGTGCGCCGTCTTCGAGGTAGGGTGCGCATCTTCTCGCGCACCTCGGGCGAGAAGATGCCCGCCACGCGCTCGATGAATTCGTGCGGCTCCGTCTCTCCCGCATGATAATATTTTGCCTGCAGGATGTTCCTGCCGATTTCTGTGTCATACCATTTTTCCAAAGTCGTGCCTCCTAAATGCAGGGGATGTATATTTTTTATCAAAACACTAGCGCATATTATAAAATAAAAAGTATCGGCTAGGCAAACAAGGAAATCGTCGATTTTCGGCAAAATAACCATATATAGTCGTTGCACTTCTGTTTTTTTAAGCCATATCTTGATGTTTTTCGTTTTTAGCGGAACTCATCGACCGGAAGGAAAGGAAGCCGCAGCATCTTTTGCAGCCTGGCAGGCGGCGATGCCCAAGGCTCCTTTTCGGACAGACGAAAAAGCCCGCCCGTTCCCCTGCGGCCGAAATCCCTCTTCGAGTGAAGCGGGGATGGCCGATATTCAAGGGAACGAACGGGCTTCGGTTCGTGAAATCCTGCGTTCATGCCGTGCATCGCATCAGAGCGGAGGTGTGCTTTTCAAAAGGCAGCTCCGATCAGCAAAAGTGCGGCGAACAGTGTCTGCAGCGGATCAATCTTCTTCCGGCGGGTAAACCATGAAGCTCAAGCTGCTGAAGATCTTGTCGCGCGTCGCCTTGCCGTCGGACTGCGGATAGTCCTCTGCGAGCTCGAGACCGATGACGTTGATGCTGCCGTTGGCGACGAGAACGTTAGCCTTGCCGTCTTTGTCCGTCTTCATCATCACGGTGTGGTGGTTGACGACATCGGGAATGATTTCGGCATACGGCAGCGGCTTGCCGTTGTGGAGCACCTGTATGGGCAGATAATCGCCGACGTTGAGCTTGGTGGGATCCTTCAGGGGAACGATCTGGTACGGCAGATCCGGCAGGGGAGCCACTTTGTTGACGCCCTTCAGATAATTGACGCTGTACTTGATGGCATGCGTGCCTATGGTCGAGCCGGGCACCTGATTCATCGGCTTGTTGACGTATTTGCCGTCCGGCGCTTTCGACCAATAGCCGTAGTCAAAATAGACGACAGCAGCGGAAACATTTTCCGACGGATTGATCGTGATGTGATTGCCGCCGTCGATGATGTCGAGAGGAACCCTCTTATAGTTTTTGTCGAAGCCGATGACCATCGTGACATCCTTCGGGTCATAGGCATTGTCCTTGTAGCCTTCGCCGAGGACGAGCTGGGTCTGGTCCAGACGCGGCGCGAACCAGACGCCATGGGCGGCGGCGGGGACGGCAGTGGTGAGCATGGCGGCGCCGATAAGCGCGGAAAGGATTTTTGTTTTTTTCAAAATGAACACCTCTTCATCATGATAGAAGTCAACGGATCATGCCGTTGATGTTTCAGAGAATAAATCATAAATATCATATATGATTCCATTCTCCAAAACAATACATGCACATATTAACACCGTTATGGCTGCGTTGTCAATGCAGGAAATCTGTGAAATGGGAGAGAATTTCTTAATGCTTTTGCGTTTGCCCGTCATTTCCTCGACGGTGAGCGCGTAGACGAGGGTGCGCGGTACGGCGGCCGGGTTGAAATAGGCGTGTTTTCCCGGATGGTAGTGTGCCATGAGCCTTTCCAGCGCCGCTTCCTTTTCCTCGTCGGCGAGGATCTGGATACGCCCTCTGCCGATCACGCTTTCATAGGACATCGTGCAGTAGCCCTGCTCGGGAAAGTACTGCAGGCGATGCTCGCGATCCATCTCGAAGGAGACGCGGCTGTCCTTTTTCATGACGGCGACCTTCTCGCCTTCCAAGGCGCTGTGGAGGTAGAGGCAGAGCTTGCCCGCCCGCCTGCCGATGCCGAAGTTGACGGGCAGGATGTAGGGATAGCCGTCTTCGTGGTTGAAGGCGAGGCGGCAGACGTCGCACTTCTGCATGATTTCGAGCAGCTCGTCTTCGTCGGTGATCTCGCGTTGTTTCTGTCGCATGACAATTCATCTCATCAGGGTGTCTTTCGTGCCCTAGGATAGAGCAAAAAGATCGTCTTTGTCAATGGCGGGAAGTGTGCGCAGAGCGGCTTCTTTTTATTGCGGCTGCACGCTTTTTTTGCTATACTGCTGTATAGTTATGTAGAAAGATTGCATGGCCACGGGGCAGACGGCGGCGTCCTCTTCCCCGCGGCCGGGAAAGAGGGAAGAATTTGCAGCAGAAGCGCAGTTATCGGCGCGTCGTGATTCTTGCCGCCGTCCTGCTCGTCGTCGTTTTCACGGCGGCGGCCGCGCATTTCTTCAGCGGCGGTCTTGTGCGCCGCACGGCGGCGGACGGCATGATCGCGGGGCGCTCGGAGATCCATGTGATGATCCTGGGCATCGATGAACGCAAGGACGATGTGGGACGCAGCGACACGCTGATGGTCGCGACGGTCGATCCCGACAGGGAGACGGCGTCGCTCATGTCCATACCGCGCGATACGCGCGTCGCCATCGAGGGAAACGGCTACGACAAGATCAATGCGGCATACGCCTACGGCGGCTATGCCTTGACGAAGAAGACGGTCGAGCAGCTGCTCGATGTGCCGATGGACTATTATATCCTCATCGACGTTCGCGCCTTCGAGCGCATCATCGATGCGTTGGACGGCATCGACATCGATGTGGAGAAGCGCATGTACTACGAGGATCCCTGGGATGATGACGGCGGACTGGTCATCGACATCTACCCGGGTATGCAGCACATGACGGGAGAGAAGGCGATCCAGTACGTGCGCTACCGCGACACGGAGGGCGATATCGGGCGCATCCGCCGCCAGCAGCGGTTCGTGCGCGCGGTCTTGCAGAAGGCGACGTCGCCCGAGGTTTTCTCGAAGCTCCCGGAGATCGTGGGCGAGATCGCGAAAAGCGTCCGGACCGATCTCGGCGCGGGCGATATGCTGCGCTTCCTGCAGCTCATGAAGAAGGTGCAGGAGCAGGGACTGACGGTGGAGATGGCGCCGGGCAATCCCGCTTGGTACAAGGGGGTCAGCTATTGGATTCCCGACATCGTGGAGATCCGCCGCATGGCGGCTCGCGCGGCGGGCGTGCCGTTCGCGGGCGATGTGGAAGAGCGTGCCGACAGCTATGCCGCGAAGTACAAGGAGGAGATGCCCGAGGGCTTCCGCTTCGACGACGCCGCTCAACAGGAGACGGAGACGGCTTCGGCGAAGGCGAAAGAGGCAGGCGAGAGCGCGGCGAAAGCGAAGGCGGAGCCTGCCAAGCCGCCTGCGCCCGGCGCGGTTTCCGTCACGATCGTCAATTCGAGCGGCATCACGGGCGCGGGCGCGGAGGTCGCCGCGATCTTGAAGGCGAAGGGCTTCGTCATCCGAAGCGTGGAGACGGGCAGGCACAGCGACCGCCGGGGAGACGACGATCACGGCGGGCGGGAGGAGCGTCGACCTCTTCTACGGGATGCCGTTCCCGTGCATCCTCATGGAGGGCGGCGCGAAGAACGAGGCGCTCGTGAATATCGGCAGGGATTATGTGAAGCGGTGAAGCATCGCTGTTCTTAGAAAAGGGAGTTCCAATTTGAAGGTAATCGGACTTGCCAAGGCGTTTGGCGTGAACGAGATTTTTCATGATGTGACGTTCGAGGTGCGCCGTGGCGAGCGCGCGGGTCTTGTCGGCGCGAACGGCGCGGGCAAGACGACCTTGATGCGCTGCCTCACGGGCGAGGAGGAGGCGGACGCGGGCACGGTGCAGCTCGACGACGGCGCGGCGATCGGCTATGTCGAGCAGCAGGCGGCGTTCGGCGAAGGCACGCTCTACGAGGAGTTTCGCCGCGCGTTCCAGGACGTCATCGACCTTGGCGAGAAGAAGCGCGCTCTCGAACAGGAGATCGCCGCTTCTGCCGACGAGGAGCGGCTGGCGCTCTATGGGCGCGTCGTCGACGAGTTCGAGCATCTGGGCGGCTATTCGTTCGAAAGCCGCATCCGCCGCGTCGCCTTCGGACTTGGCTTCACGGAGGAGGAGTTCTCGAAGGACGTGCGTCACTTTTCGGGCGGGCAGAGGACGCGCATCTGTCTGGCGAAGGCGCTTCTGCGCGAGCCGGACTTCCTCTTTCTCGACGAGCCGACGAACCATCTCGACATCAAGATGATCGAGTGGTTGGAAAGGCTTCCTCGCAGAGTATGCGGGAGGCGTCCTCATCATCTCGCACGACCGTTTCTTCCTCGACCGCGTGGCGACGCACATCCTCGATCTGGCAGGGGGAACGGTCACGGCGTATGCGGGCAATTACACGTATTTCCAGAAGGTGCACGACGAGCGGCGAAAGTCGCTCCTCGCCGCCTATGAGAAGCAGCAGGAGCATATCCGGCGCACGGAGGAGTATATCCGCCGCTATCGCGCAGGAGTCAAGGCGAAGCAGGCGCGCGGGCGTGAGAGCCAGCTGCGCCGCTTGGAGCGCATCGTCGTGCCGGCGGAGAAGGCGAGTTTCAGCTACTTCGCTTTCCATCCGCCCGCCGAGTGCGCCGAGCGCGTGGCGGAGCTGGAGGATGTGACCTTCGCCTTTGGCGCGCGCGCGGTGTTCTCGCATCTGTCGCTCCTCGTGCGCAAGGGCGACGGCATCGCCATCGTCGGGCCGAACGGCGCGGGCAAGACGACGCTCCTGCGCGTGCTCCTGGGCGAGCTGACGGCGCAGGCGGGGCGCGTGAAGATCGGCAGCCGCGTGAAGATCGGCTATTTCTCGCAGCAGCACGAGGGTCTCAACCCGGAGAACACCCTGGTCGGCGAGCTGAACTACGAGTTCGGTATCGCGGAGGAGGAGGCGCGCAAGTATCTCGGCGCCTTCCTCTTCCATGGCGACGAGGTGTTCCGCCGCATCGGCGACCTGTCGGGTGGCGAGCAGGCGCGTCTGGCTTTCTTGAAGCTCATGCTCACGGGCGCGAACTTCCTCGTGCTCGATGAGCCGACGAACCATCTCGACATCCCCGCAAGGGAAGCGGTCGAGGAAGCCCTGATGGCGTTTCCCGGCACGTTCATCGTCGTCTCGCACGACCGCTATTTCCTGGACAAGGTGGCGAATACGACGGCGGAGCTTGCGGACGGCGCTCTCGTCGAGTACGAGGGGCAACTACAGTTACTATCGCATGAGGAAGGAGCTTGCCGAAAAGGAGGCCGCCGAGGAGCGGACGGACGGCAAGGGGACGGCGGGCGACGCGCCGAAGAAGGAAGCGGCGAAGAACGCGAAAGGCGCAGCGGGCGAAGAGGGCGCCGCGAAGGCGCGGATCGCTTCTGGCGCAGCAAGGGCGGACGAGGAAGGAGCCGCCGCCAAAAAGGCGCAGGAGCAGCGACGCCTCGCGTCTCTTTCCGACGCCAAGCGTGCCGAGATGCTCGCGCGCGCCGAGGCGGAGATCGCCATGGCGGAGGCGGAGCTGAAGGGGCTGGAATTCGAGATGAACCAGCCCGAGGTGCAGGGCGATCCGCAAAAGAGCGCGGAGATTGCCGAGCGCTATGCGGCGAAGGAAGAGGAGATCGCCGAGCGCTACGAACGCTGGGAAGCGCTCGCCGAGCAGGAGTCCTCTTCTTGAGGCGCTGTGGCGAGACGAGGAGGCCGGAGACGGCAGGAGGTGCAGCATGGAAACGCTCGAAGGGACGGCAGAGAACGTCATCTTCGCCGCGCCCGAGGGAGGCTTCTCGGTCTTTCGCCTGCGCCCTGCGGGGCGGCGCGGCCTGGTGACGGTGACGGCGAACGCGCCCGCGCCGCTCGTGGGGCAGGAGCTGATGCTTTCGGGCGCGTGGGTGCGCCACCCGCGCTTCGGCGAGCAGTTCAAGGCGGCGACCGTCCGCGTCTCTGCGCCGACGAGCCTCGCCGGCATCGAGCGCTTTCTCGCATCGGGCGCGATCGCGGGCGTGGGCGAGGCGATGGCGCATCGTCTCGTGCAGATGTTCGGCAAGGAGACGCTGGAGATCATCGAGAAGAAGCCCTCGCGCCTGACGGAGGTCGCGGGCATCGGCAAGAAGACGGCAGAGAAGATCCACGCCTCCTACATGGAGAAGGAGGAGCTGCGCGAGATCATGCTGTGGCTCGAAATGCACGGCGTGTCGGGCGCGTATGCCGCACGCATCTTCGAGCGCTACAGCTCCTTCGCCGTCGAGGTCATGGAGAAACACCCGTACCGGCTGGCGCGTGAGGTCGCGGGCATCGGCTTTTTGACGGCGGACGCGATCGCCAAGAGTGCGGGCGTCGCCGAGGGCAGCAAGGGAGCGCATCGAGGCGGGGATCGACCACGCGCTCTTTTCCGTCGCGCAGCAGGGGCATTGCTGCATTCCCGCAGCTGCGCTGACGGAGCGTGCGGCGAAGCTCCTCGGCACGGCGGCGCAAGAGGTGCGCGAGGTCTTGAAGGAAGAGCTGGCCGCGGAGAAGCTCGCCGTCGAGGAGGTCGGCGCGGAGACGCTCATCTATCCGCCGTGGCTCTACCGCGCAGAAAGGCGCACGGCGGAGATTTCTCTTCTTCCTGCAGGAGAAGGCTGCCGTCCTGCCCGCCGGGGCGGCAGAGGCCATCGTCGCCGACTGGGAGAAGAAGGCGACGATCACGCTCGCCAAGGAGCAGCGCGAGGCGGTCGCCGCCGTGCTCGACCATGCGGTGTTCGTGCTGACGGGAGGGCCCGGCACGGGCAAGACGACGGTCGTTCGCGGCATGATCGCGGTCCTTGAGAGCCAGGGACTCTCCGTGCTCCTCGGCGCACCGACGGGACGCGCGGCGAAACGTCTCGCGGAGACGACGGGGCGCAAGGCGGAGACGGTGCATCGCCTGCTGGGCGCACAGGGCGGCGTCGCCGCCGACGGCTCGCCCGTCTTCGAGAAGGATGCGGACGATCCTTTGGATGCCGACGCCATCATCCTGGACGAGGTGTCGATGATGGACATCGTGCTGATGGAGCACTTCCTCGAAGCCGTGCCCGAGGGTGCGCGCATCATCCTCGTCGGCGACGTCGACCAGCTGCCTGCCGTCGGCCCTGGCTCCGTCCTCAAGGACATCCTGCGCTCGAATGCCGTGCCGAGCGTGCGTCTCAAGGAGGTATTCCGGCAGAGCGGCGAGGGCACGATCGTCCTGAATGCACATGCGATCAATCGAGGCCGTATGCCGCAGTTCACCGCAGGAGGAGACTTCGAGTTCCTCGAAATTCCCGACGAGGAAGAGGCGGCGCGGCGCATCGTCGCGCTCTGCCGCGACGATCTGCCGCGCGAAGGGTTTTCCGCGCTGGAAGACGTGCAGGTTCTCTCGCCCATGCACCGCACGCCGTGCGGCGTCGACAACCTGAACCGCCTCCTGCAGGCGGCGCTCAACCCTCCCGCGCCGGAAAAGGCGGAGTTTCGGGGCAGCACGCTCACGTTCCGCGTCGGCGACAAGGTCATGCAGACGAAGAACGACTACACGAAGGGCGTCTTCAACGGCGATATCGGCTTCATCCGCGAGGTGTCGGCAGACGGCGTCCGTGTGCGCTATTCCGAAGAGCTGACGGCTTCCTACGAGCCGAACGAGCTGATGATGCTCACGCTCGCCTACGCCATGAGCGTGCACAAGAGCCGGGGAAGCGAGTACCCGGTGATCGTCCTGCCCCTCGTCGCCGCGCACCACATCATGCTGCAGAGAAATCTCCTCTATACGGCGGTGACGCGCGCGCGCCGAAAGGTCGTGCTGCTTGGCTCGAAAGCGGCGGTCTTCACGGCGGTGTCGAACGACAGGACGCGGCGGCGCTACACCTTGCTCGCCGAGCGGCTTGCGGGCGCGGGCGGCGAAAGCCCGCTCCTTCCTTGAGAGGCCCCGCATGGCTCGCCGGCCTGCGCGAGGCGGCGGCATCGCTCCTCTTTTCCGCGCACTGCCCCGTCTGCGCCAGCAGCGTCGAGACGCCGGGCAGTTGGTGTGCGCCGTGCCTTTCGCGCACGGTGCGCCCGCACCGTCTGGCGCTTTCCAGAGAAGCGCTGGCCGCGATCGACGATGCGTGGGCGGTCGGCTTCTACGGCGGCGCTCTCGGGGCGCTCATCCGCGACCTAAAGTATCGCGGCAGACGCGCCGCCATACCCTATATCCGCGCGGCGCTTTCGGCGGCGAAGCTGCCGGAGGCGCTTCTTGCCATCGATCTCGCCGTCTGCGTGCCGCTTCATGAAGCGCGACGGAAGGAGCGCGGCTTCAACCAAGTGGAGCTGATCTTCGCCGACTGGCTCAAGGCACAGGGCATCGTCGTGCAGAAGCCGCTCGAACGAAGGCGCGCGACTTTGCCGCAGTACGGCCTGGGCGAGAAAGAGCGCCGCCGGAACATGCGCGGCGCGTTCTTCCTGCGCGAGGCAGGGGAAGGCGGCGCGGGAGAGCTTCTGGGAAAGCGCATCCTGCTGCTCGACGACATCATGACGACGGGGGAAACGCTCCTTTCCTGCGCCGCCGTGCTGCGGCAGGCGGGCGTCGCCTCCGTGCAGGTGCTGGTGCTGGCGAGCGACCGAAGCTAGGGTCGAGGAGCCGTCTGTCGGCAGTCCCGTCCCTTCGAAAAGGCGAAGCCGCATGTCGTGCGCGGCGCTTCATCGCGAGGGCGACGATTGCGGCAGGAGGTTTGCCGCCGCAGAGCATTTCACAAGAAGCCCCGCCAGGGGCTGCGCCGCATCGTCTGGGCGTGCGGCGCGCAGGGATATGTTGCGAGATGATTTTTCATGGGGAGGCCTCCTGCTTCTTTGTCGCATGTTCCAAAAAAAGCCTGCCGCACGGCATCGTGCGGCAGGCTTTTTGCTGTATTTTCGTCGGTGCGCTTCATGCGCCGACATCGATCTTCGTGTTGCGCGTGGGGTTCTTGGCGGCTTCGGCGGCGTTCTGCACCGGCGTATGTAGGCGGCCTTCGCCTGCTGCAGGACGGACGGCGTATGCTGCTGCGCCGTCTGGACGATGCGCTTGTTCGCCTGCTGGAAGGCGGACGTGCCGACCTTCGTGTCGTTGCCGAAGGGCGAGGACTTGGAGACTGAGTTCGCGGCGCGTGAAGCGCGAGAAGCGGAGCGCTGCGCGAGGACGAACGCCTCCTCGTTGGCCTTCTGGAACTTGGACGAGCCGACCTTCGTGTCGTTGCCGAAGGGCGAAGCCATGTAGACGGATTTCGCCTCGCGCGCCGAGTTCGCGATGGAACGGCTGGCGAGCTGCACCGCCTCTTCGTTCGATTTCTGGAACTTGGACGAGCCGACCTTCGTGTCGTTGCCGAAGGGTGAAGCCATCGTAGACGTCGCGCGTCTCGCGCACCGACTTCGCGATGGAGCGGCTGGCGAGCTGCACGGCCTCCTTGTTCGACTGCTGGAACTTCGACGTGCCGAGCTTCGTGTCGTTGCCCAGTATCGAGCCCATGTAGTACGCCTTGGCGGCGCGGGCAGAGGTTGCGATCGAGCGGTCGGCGAGAGCGACGGCCTCCTGTTCGACTGCTGGAATTTCGACGAGCCGACCTTCGTGTCGTTGCCGAAGGGCGAGGACATGTGAGATCTCTTTTGCCGCGCGCGCGGACTGCGCGATCGAGCGGTTGGCGAGCTGTTCCGCTTCCTTGTTCGACTGCTGGAACTTCGACGTGCCGAGCTTCGTGTCGTTGCCGAAGGGCGAAGACTTATAGACTTCCTTTGCTGCGTGCCAGCCTGTGGCGGCTTTCTGGCGGCCTACTTCCGCGAGGTTCTGGTTGATGTTCTGGAACGTCGCGCCGCCGTAGGGGTTGACGGATACTGAAGAGATGCTCATCGTTCTTTCCTCCCTGCTTCCCTGCCGGGTCTTTCTGATACTTCATTCGAAATAGGTTTTTCCTCCCTATATTATAGCAAATATTTTCCTGTCATTCAATGCGTTCGCGGATATTTTCCAGATGAATCCGCGCATTTTGAGAGTGCCGCCGCACAGCTTTGGCTGCGGCGGGAGATTTCCGTTCTAATGTAGAATATTATTGACAATTCCTCCCGATTATTGTATGATTAAAGCAGGATTGGCGGGGATTCTTCCTTGCCGAAAGTTTTCGAGGCAGAGGCATGCTTCTTGCTTCCGCTTCGTCTGTATCGCCGCCGGAAAGATCCGGGGGAGAAGGACTAGGGGGTATTTTACAAATGGCAGTAAAAGTAGCGATCAATGGTTTCGGACGTATCGGCCGCCTCGCGTTTCGTCAGATGTTTGATGCAGAGGGCTATGAAGTCGTGGCAATCAACGATCTCACGGACCCCAAGATGCTCGCGCACCTCTTGAAGTACGATTCGACGCAGGGCAAGTACGAATATGCCGACCAGGTGGAAGCCGGCTCGGATTTCATCACGGTCAAGGGCAAGAAGATCAACATCTACAAGGAAGCTGACGCTTCGAAGATTCCTTGGGGCAAGCATGACGTCGACGTCGTCCTCGAATGCACGGGCTTCTACACGTCGAAGGAGAAGGCTTCGGCGCATCTCGCCGCCGGCGCGAAGAAGGTCGTCATCTCGGCGCCTGCGGGCAACGATCTGCCGACGATCGTCTTCAACGTCAACCACAAGATCCTGAAGCCTGAGGACAAGGTCATCTCGGCGGCGTCTTGCACGACGAACTGCCTCGCTCCGATGGCGAAAGGGCTCAACGACCTCGCTCCGATCCAGAGCGGCATCATGGCAACGATCCACGCCTACACGGGCGACCAGATGACCTTGGACGGCCCGCAGCGCAAGGGCGATTTGCGCCGCAGCCGCGCCGCCGCCGTCAACATCGTCCCGAACTCGACGGGCGCGGCGAAGGCGATCGGCCTCGTCATCCCCGAGCTCAAGGGCAAGCTCATCGGCGCCGCGCAGCGCGTCCCGACCCCGACGGGCTCGACGACGCTCCTCTTCGCTGTCGTCAAGGGCGAAGTCACGGTGGATGAGATCAATGCGCAGATGAAGAAGGAAGCGACGGAGTCCTACGGCTACAACGAAGACGAGATCGTATCGAGCGACATCGTCGGCATGCGCTACGGCTCGCTCTTCGACGCGACGCAGACGATGGTCAGCCCCGTCGGCGACGGCAATACGCAGGTGCAGGTTGTTTCGTGGTACGACAACGAGAACAGCTACACGAGCCAGATGGTTCGCACCATCAAGTATTTCGCTGAGCTGAAGTAAGGGATTGCAGAGCGATTGACCGGATTTCTGCAAGGGCGCTGCGCGATGTCTGAGAAGCGGATGTCGGTGTGCGGCTCTTGTGCCGATCTGACGGATTTCGTTTTATCCGTGATCCCTGAGAGCGGTCGGTGAAACGAAGGAAGGGCGAGGCTAGCACGCCTTTCTGAAGAGATTCAGCTGAGCAGATCAAGAGGTCCCGGCCGCGTTTGGGCCGGACCTCTGTTTGTTGTCGCGGGAGTTTTGCAAGAGCGGCGTTTTGCGCAGGCTCTTGCGCGGCTTTCGATGTGATTTTCGGGAGTTTTCAAGGGAGGATTCCGTTTTATGAACAAAAAGACGATCAAGGATATCGACGTCAAGGGCAAGAAGGTCTTCGTGCGCGTCGACTACAACGTGCCGTTCGATGACAAGATGAATATCACGAACGACACGCGCATGGTGCGCACGCTGCCGACGCTCAACTACCTCTTGGATCACGGCGCGGCCCTGATCCTCGCGTGCCACATCGGCCGTCCGACGGAGGCGAAGGAGGACAAGTTCTCGACGAAGCATCTCGTGAAGCACTTGTCGGAGCTCCTGAAGAAGGATGTGAAGTGGGCGTCCGACTGCGTGGGTCCCGAGGCGGAGAAGGCAGCTGCCGGCCTGCAGCCCGGCGAGGTTCTGCTCCTCGAAAACCTGCGCTACCACAAGGAAGAGAAGAAGAACGATCCGGGCTTCGCGAAGCAGCTTGCGTCTCTTGCGGACATCGCTGTCGACGACGCCTTCGGCGTTGCGCATCGCGCCCATGCTTCGAATGTCGGCATCGCCGCCGATCTTGAGACGGTCGCGGGCTTCCTCATGGAGAAGGAGATCAACTACATCGGCAAGACGCTCGAAGCGCCGGCGCATCCTTTCGTCGCCATCATCGGCGGCGCGAAGGTCTCGGACAAGATCGGCGTCATCAGCAACATGATTGAGAAGGTCGACACGATCATCATCGGCGGCGGCATGGCGCATACGTTCGACGCTGCCAAGGGGCTTGCGATTGGCGATTCGCTCTGCGAGCCGGACAAGATGGAGCTTGCCAAAGAGCTGCTGAAGAAGGCGGAGGAGAAGGGCGTCAAGGTCATCCTGCCGCTCGACGTCGCCGTCGCGAACATGTTCCCGCTCGCAGACGAGGCGAAGTTCGCTGCGGAAGGCAAGACGAAGGTCGTCGACGTCGACAAGGTCGAGGACGGCTGGCAGGCGCTCGACAGCGGCCCGAAGACTTCGGAGGCTTATGTCGAGGCGCTGAAGGGGCGAAGACGATCATCTGGAACGACTGATGGGCGTCTTCGAATGCGACGAGTTCGCCAAGGGCACGCTCGCGGTCGCGAAAAGCTGTCGCCGACGCGACGGAGGCGGGCGCGACGAGCATCGTCGGCGGCGGCGATTCCATCGCGGCATTGAAGAAGACGGGGCTGTCGGACAAGATCTCGCACATCTCCACGGGCGGCGGCGCGACGTTGGAGTTCCTTGAAGGAAAGGTTCTGCCAGGCATCGCGGCGATCGCCGAGAACTGAGGCGGCTCGCAGGAGACTGAGCGGAAGCGCAGGCCGGACGGCAGGCGCCGCTCAGGGAGCAGGAACGCCCGCTTGCCGGACAGGCGGCGTTCCGACGGATCGAAGTCAGGGCGGGGCGGTCTTTTTGGCGGCTGCCCCGCATATCATCGAGGAGGACGATTTCATGGCAAGAAGACCCATCATTGCAGGCAACTGGAAGATGAACAACACGATCGCCGAGGGCGTGGCGCTCGTCAAGGAGCTCATGCCGCTCGTGAAGGACGCAAAGGATGTCGATGTCGTCGCTTGCCCGACGGCTACGGCGCTCGCTGCTGTGGCAGAAGCGGTCAAGGGATCGAACATCCACATCGGCGCGCAGAACGTGCATTGGGAGAAGAGCGGCGCCTATACGGGAGAGATCTCGACGGCCATGCTCAAGGAGATCGGCGTAGATTACTGCGTGCTCGGCCATTCCGAGCGCCGCGAGTACTTCGGCGAGACGGATGAGGGCGTCAACAAGCGCGCCAAGGCGGCGTATGCTGCGGGCATCACGCCGATCATCTGCTGCGGCGAGCCGCTGGAGATCCGCGAGGCGAACACCTACATCGACTTCGTGACGAAGCAGATCAAGGCGGCGCTCGACGGCTTCTCCGCCGAAGAGGTCGCGCATCTCGTCATCGCCTACGAGCCGATCTGGGCGATCGGCACGGGCAAGACGGCGACGTTCGAGCAGGCGGAGGAAGTCTGCGCCGCCATCCGCGCGACGGTCGCCGAGGTGTTCAACAAGGAGGCGGCGGACGGCATCCGCATCCAGTACGGCGGCAGCGTCAAGCCTTCCACGATCGCCGGCCTCATGGAGAAGCCGAACGTCGATGGCGCTCTCGTGGGCGGCGCGTCGCTCAAGGCGAAGGATTTCAGCGAGATTGTGAAGTTCTGACGACAGGATATTTGGGCGGCGCTGCATCTGCAGCGCCGCTCCCTTGGGAAGGAGCGGAACGCCGCCCTTCCCTTCATAGGCATTGCAGACTCCATAGGAAAGGGGCAGATCTATGGCAACTTTGAAAAACGCGCCTGTCGCGCTCATCATCATGGACGGCTGGGGAATCGGCGATCCGAAAGATCCGACGAACGCCATCGCCGTCGGAAAGACGCCCGTTCTGGACGGTCTTGTGGCGAAGTATCCGAATGCCAAGCTGCAGGGCGTCGGGCGAATCCGTCGGCCTGCCCGACGGACAGATGGGCAACTCCGAAGTCGGGCATACAAACATCGGCGCAGGGCGCATCATCTATCAGGAGCTCACGCGCATCACGAAGGCGATCGCCGAGGGCACGTTCTTCGAGAACAAGGCGCTTCTCCATGCCATCAACAGCGCCAAGAGCGCGGGCGGCGCGCTCCATCTCTTCGGCCTCGTCTCGCCCGGCGGCGTGCACAGTCACGAAAAGCACCTCTACGGGCTGTTGGAAATGGCGAAGCGCAACGGTCTCAAGACGGTCTATGTGCACGCCTTCCTCGACGGACGCGATGTGCCGCCGTCGAGCGCGGCAGGCTATCTTGCCGAACTCGAAGAGAAGTGCCGCGAGATCGGCGTCGGCGAGATCGCGACGATCTCGGGACGCTACTACGCCATGGATCGCGACAAGCGCTGGGAGCGCGTCGAGAAGGCGTATGACGCCATCGCCAAGGGCGAGGGCGTGAAGCGGGCGACGGCGAAGGCGGCCATCGAGGCCTCGTATGCGGAAGATGTGACGGATGAGTTCGTCATCCCCGCCGTCATCGGCAGCTATGCGGGCATGAAGAAGGGCGACGGCGTCATCTTCTTCAACTTCCGTCCCGATCGCGCGAGAGAGCTCACGCACGCCTTCACCGACAAGAAGTTCGACGGTTTCAAGCGCGTCGAGGGACTCGACCTCGCGTTCACGACGATGACGCAGTACGAGGAAGGCATGAACGTCGAAGTCGCCTATCCGCCCGAGAGCATCAAGAACACGCTCGGCTCGATCATCGAGCAGCATGGCATGACGCAGCTCCGCATCGCCGAGACGGAAAAGTACGCGCACGTCACCTTCTTCTTCAACGGCGGCGTGGAAGAGCCGTACAAGGGCGAGGATCGCATCCTCGTTCCTTCGCCGAAGGTCGCGACGTATGACCTGCAGCCTGAGATGAGCGCGATCGAAGTCACGGACAAGGTCGTCGCCGCCATCGAGTCGGGCAAGTACGACTTCATCATCCTGAACTATGCGAACGGCGACATGGTCGGGCACACGGGCGTCATGGACGCCGCCGTCAAGGCGGTCGAGACAGTCGACGCTTGCGTCGGCAGGTTCGTCGAGGCGGCGCAGAAGATGGGCGGCGAGGTCTGCATCATCGCTGACCACGGCAATGCCGACCGCATGGTCGATCACGCGACGGGACAGCCGTTCACGGCGCACACGACGAACCCCGTGCCGTTCATCTGCGTGTCCGAACGAGTGAAGGCGGCGCACGACGGGGCTCTCTGCGACGTCGCGCCGACGCTCCTGACGCTCGCAGGACTTGCGATCCCGCCCGAGATGACGGGCAAGCCCCTGATAGAGATGAAGTGATCTCTGTTTGAGAGCGGGGGAAGGCAGCAGCTTTTTCCCCGCTGTTTTTATGTGTTTCAGGAAAGGGGAACGAAAAGACATGAAAAGATCCGTAGGAAAGTCCTTTGCCGCGCTGCTCGGCGTCCTCCTCATCACCCTCCTCGCCGCAGGCTGCGGGCAGAAGGAAAAAGCCCGAAGTCAGCATGGAATCATTCGCCAGAGCCGTGCTGCAGGGAAAACAAGACCGACATGGATCGCTTCAAGCTCCGGGAAGGCGAGATTCGCAAGAACTTCACGACTGCCTTCGTCGTAGCCTTCAACGCTTCCACGGCCGGGCTTTTTCTCGAAAGAACAAGCGCAGCAGATCGGCGATGCGTGCTTCGATACACTGAAGAAGTGCAATGCCAAGGCAAAGACGCTGCAGGTAGAGGGCGACAAGGCGACGGTCGAGCTGACGATCGACACGCTCGATGTGAGCTCGCTTGATTCGGATGCGGTCGCTGGCGAGACGGCGGCTTCCCTCGGGGCAGATGCCTCTCCGGATGCGCTCGTCGACGCCTTCACGAAGAATTTCGTCAAGGCGATCGGCGAGTTCAAGCCAAAAGGCACGAAGACGATCCAAGTGGAATGCACGTACAGCACAGCCCAGAGCGTCTGGATGCCGAACGATCCGGCAGGTACGGCGGAGAAGATCCTTGAGGCCGCGGCGGGCGATATGGCGAAATGATTGCGTGGGAACAAGACCGGCGAGCGAAGCTTTCCGGCCTTGTTTTGCAGATTGGAGGAATTGGCATGAAGAACGCCGTATGTCGCATCGCCGCGAGCATGACGCTTCTCTTCGCCGTGCTCATGCTTGCAGGCTTCGCGCCGCAGGACGAGGCGGCAAGGGATATGGAAGAGCTGTCGCGGGCGATCGTCAAGGAGGATGTGGAGGGACTCGGCAAGTTCGGTTTTGACAAGGAAGAGGTTCGCCGGACGGAAGCGAAGTGCTTGCAGAGGGAGTTTGAGGCGGCGAAGCGGTCGTTTCCGGAAGACTTGATCCTGCGTTTGGAGGATGCTGTTTTCGAAGCGGCCGGGAAATGTGAGCCGAGTGCGAAGGTGTTGAAGGCTGACGCAGGCAAGGCGACGGTGGAGATCTCCTTCATGGCGGTCGACCATGGGAAGATCGATATGGAGAAAGTGCTGGAAGGAGCAAAACGGAGCGGCGATTCTCAATTCAAGCGGCGGGAGACGATGGAGGATTATGTGAGCCGCATGAGCGCTGCAATCACGGCACTCGAACCGAGCGATGAGAAACGACTGGAAGTTCTCTGCGTCTATGACGAGGAAAAGGGCGTCTGGATGCCCGCAGAGCCGTCCGTGTTCATCGGCGACCTGTTGGAGCTGGCCTCGGGCGGGGTCACGAAGGGGGACCCCGCAAAGGATATCGAGAGTCTTGCCCGCGCGTATCTCGGGCAGGATCCAAGCTATTTGGAAAAGATAGGAATCAGCGCTGCCGCCGTGGAGAAGCTTCACAAGAGGATCGTGGACGGCCTGCAGGAAACGTGGGCAAAGGGCGAATACAAGGAGCTGAAGCAGGAGCAGAGGCATCGTCTCGCAGAGGCGCTGATGCAGGCGATCCAACATACCGAGGTTCATGCGAGGACGCTGCACAAGGAAGGCAGCTGGGCCGATGTGGAGATGAGCGTCAGCGTGATCGAGCCGTTCTCGCCGGAGGAAAGGGACGCGGTGCGTAAACTCCTGCCGCCCGGTGCGTCTTTGCACGAGGCGAAAAAGGTTTTTCGTCGATGAGATGGTGCGCCGTCTGGAGCAGAAGCAGTCGAGCGGCACGAAGACGTTTCAGGTGAAATGCTTCTTTTACAGTTTTTGGGGCGTATGGGCGCCGGTCGAGCCGTCGAAGTTCATCCATGTGCTTCTGATCTCTCCCCTGAAGTAGGCGTCGCATGAGAAAGTGCGATGGGGCGGAGCTGCTTGCCGATTGGATTGTGCCTATAAATCCGTTTCTGGAAGTCTGGCAGCCGTATAACCTCAAGGAATTCTTCAGAGGTTTGTACAGCGGCGCCAACTCCCGTTGATTTCATAGGAAGGAGAAAACAGAAGTGAAGAACGCCGTATGCCGCATCGCCGCGAGCATGACGCTTCTCTTCGCCGTGCTCATGCTTGCAGGCTTCGCGCCGCAGGACGAGGCGGCAAGGGATATGGAAGAGCTGTCGCGGGCTCTTTTGCATGACGATGCGGCAGGGATGAAGAAATTTGGCTACGACAGAGAGAAGCTGCAGCGTAAAAAACGGGAGGATTTTGCAAGGTCATTTGAGGTTGCGGCCATCGGTGGCGCATCGTTCACGGAAGATTTAATTCATTCCCTGGAGGAGACCTTCTACGCGGCTGCGGGGAAGTGCGAACCCCAGGGAAAGCTTTTGTCGAAGGAGGACGGCAGGGCGACGGTCGAAATTTCTTTTAAGGCGATTGATTGCAGGAAAATAGATGCGCGAGAGGTCGTTGGAGATGTTATAAAAAGCGGCGACACTCGATTCAAGGAGAGAAAGACAAGGGAGGATTTCATCAAGCGTTTTGAAAAAGCGCTGAGAGAACTTGAACCGAGTGAACTGAGGCATTTCCAAGTGAATTGCGTATACGACAGCGAAAAAGGCGTATGGGTGCCGGAAAATCCGGGTGAATTCCTCATGAATCTTTTTAACTTTGCGACCGGCAGCCTCATCGAGAGCGATCCGGCAGAAAGCATGAAGAGGCTTTCTGCCGCATGGCTCCGGCAAGATTGGGAGGGCGTGAGAAAAGCGAGCTGGGGAGATCTCATGGGGACGGAGGAAGTGAACCTTCATGGAATTGCGGCGAAGTCTTTCGCGGAGATGTACAAGCGAGGATTTGGCGGAGGATTGTCGGACGGGCAGGCGCGAATGCTCAGCGAGGCAACCCTGAAAGCCATGGGACGTGTCGATATTCAAACGAGAACCCTGCGTCAGGAAGGATCCAAGGCGCAGGTGGAGATTACTGTCGAAACGATTGACCCGTTCCCCCGCAACGAACTTTTGGAGGCACGCAAGCGGATTCCTCCGGGAGCGTCCAAGAAAGAGGTCTTGGGGATGTTTGTGGCTGAGGTGATCGATCGCTTGGAACATGCAAAGCCGCGGGGGAAAAAGACCATCGTGGTGGAATGTGTCTATTATGGACTTCAACGAACTTGGGTACCTGCTAGTATGGGAAAATTTTTTCTAACCTTGCTGGCCTTGCCTGTATCGCGTTGATATGTCCTCACGCTTTGCAGAAGCCTAGCCAATCGGTCTGCGCCTTTTGGGCTTGACCTCTTGGGGCTTCATGCAAAGAAAAGGCTCGCTGGGAAGAAGGGCGGTTCTTCCTGGCGAGCCTTTTGCTTTGCATGGCGGACTCTTTGCTATCTGCGTTTCAATATGTACAGCGCCATGCGCTGAGGACGTTATCGGAGGCGGCGGGAGCAAAAGCGAAGTGTTTCGCCTTGCACGACAGGTGGAACGGGTGCTCGTTCACGGGAAGCCTCCGAGGCGATTCAGAAAAACATCGAGAGCAGCGACCCGACGTTGGCATAGGAATTCATGCTCGTCAAGGAGCCTGCCGATGTATAGGCGAGCGCGCGCCTATAGTTGGGACCGAGCATCTGCTGCGCCGAGGGGAAGATCTTTTCGCGCTGCGTCTTGGCGAAGTCGACCTTCTTTTCCGTTGCGCCTGCGAGACCGTTCTTGCCGAGGATGTTCTCGACGCGGTTCGGCTCTTCCTTGAGCGCCTTCGTGAGGGCGGTGTCGTTGACGGAGAGCGTCCCCGAGGCCGAGTTCACCGTGATGCCGACCTGGCCCAGGGTATCCGCCTTGTACTTGGCGTCGCCGAAGAGCTTCTCCATGCCCGAAGCGCGGGTCGAGACTTCGGAGTAGTCGCCGAACATCTTGACCGTGTCATTGTAGCTCGAAACGAAGTCTTTGACGTTCTTGAGTGCGGCTTCCGTGTTTTTCTGCGTGTCGGCGTCGGTCGCGCCCTTGACGTTGAAGTCCGTGCTCTTGAGTGCAGCGGAGCTTTTGGAAAGGCTGCTCATCGCTGCGTCGAACGTCTTGTAGAAGCCGTCGGAGGCTTCGTGGTAGGATTTCAGGACGGCGCGCGTGTTCTCCTTGAGGTTCATCAAGGCGTAGGCGTTTGAGCCGAAGTTCTGCGAGGTCAGCAGGGAGGAGAGTCCCTTGGAGGCGCGGGAAGACTGTGCGCCGAACAGCGCACCCGTCCCCTGCCCGGCAGCGTTCGTTCCGCCGAAGAGCGAGAAGCCGCTCTTTGCGCGAAGCGGTACATACTGTAGTTTGCCTGTGTCATGGAATATATCGTTGGCATGATGGCCGACTCCTTTCAGGAATGCAAGGCTGCAATGGATTCTGCACGAGCGAATACCTCGTTTCATTGGATATATCGAAAGATGGGAGGGATTTCTTTAGCCTCGGGATAGCTCACAAGCGAAAAAAAGTGACGCCGGCTACAGACAATGCTTTCTTTGTTTGCAGCGACGCCTTTGCGTAGGCGATTCAAATCTTTCGTCGGAATGTTGCCATGATTATGCGCGATGATCGGATTGCCCGTTGGCGGAATCCAAATTTTTGTGGCGTTTGGTGTTGGCACGTCTTTACAGACATGTATGTGTACAGGCTCGTCATTGAGGAGGCGTCATGCTTTGTCAAATGGGAATTTCTCCTTGCTCCTCGACTGTTCTTGTGATATAATCATTCAGTCACAGGACAGTTGGTTCTGAATGTTTTAGTTTGAGCCTTCCCTGCTCCCGAAGGGAGCCACAGACCATAGAGGAGGTGTTTTTGTGAGAAAATACGAGGTTATCTTTATCGTGAAGCCGATGGAGGAGGAAGCGACGAACGCTGTCATTGCGAAGTTCGTCAAGCTGATCCAGACGAACGGCGGCACGATCGACAAGGAAGACCGTTGGGGCAAGAAGCGTCTGGCGTATGAGATCAAGGACTACACGGACGGCTACTACTGCTTGCTCAATGTCACGGCTGAACCTGCCTGCATGAAGGAATGCGACCGCGTCATGAAGATCACCGACGATCTTTTGAAGCACATGATCGTGCGCGCGGAAGAGCTCATCGCGGCCGGAGAGAAGGCTGCGGCAGAGCCGAAGGCTGAAGAAGCGGAGTAAGCTTGAGGGAGAGGAAATGCCATGAACAAGGTGCTTTTGACCGGAAATCTCGCCCGCGATCCCGAAGTGCGCTACACGCAGAGCGGCAAGGCGGTCGCGTCGTTCTCGCTCGCCGTGAACCGACGCTTCGGGAAATCGAACGATGGACAGCAGCCGTCGGCGGACTTCATTTCCATCGTCGCATGGGAGAAGCTCGCGGAATTCTGCGGCAACTATCTGACGAAAGGCAGCCGCATCCTCGTCGAGGGTCGTCTGCAGGCGAGAAGCTACGACGCACAGGATGGCTCGAAGCGCTATGTGACGGAAGTCGTCGCAAGCGACATCGAGTTCGCCGGCTCGCGTCCGCAGGGCGCGGGAGCGCCGGGCGCACCGACGCAGGGCAGCGCACCGAGTCACCAGCCGCCTGCCGGCCAGGAGTCCTTCGGCCCTTCCATACCCGATGAGGAAATCCCATTCTAACCAAGGGGAGGGAATTGATTTGATCAGACGTGACAGAGGCAGACGTTCGCGCCGCAAGGTTTGCACGTTCTGCGTGGACAAGGTGGATGTCATCGACTACAAGGATGTCGCGAAGCTGCGCCGTTTCATCACGGAGCGCGGCAAGATCCTGCCGCGCCGCATTTCGGGCAACTGCGCGAAGCATCAGCGCCAGGTGACGCTCGCGATCAAGCGCGCGCGCAATATCGCACTCCTGCCGTTCACTGCGGAGTAAGGGAAAGAGAGCCGAGAGGCTCTCTTTTTTGCAGGAAGGGGAGCGGTGCAGGAGGCATCGGAGGCGTCTGCGGGACTTTGCGAAGCACCGGGCAGCGGCGCTTTCGTTACGGAAAGGGGAATTTTTCATGGCATACGAACTGCAAATGAAGCGCATATACGAAGAACCTGCGCCGACGGATGGCAGGCGCGTCCTCGTCGACCGCCTGTGGCCGCGCGGCATGAAGAAGGAGCGTGCCGCCCTGAGCGCATGGGCGAAGGAGGTCACGCCGTCGCCTGAGCTGCGAAAGCTCTATCACAGCGGCGAGATGAACTTTGATCTCTTTGGAAAGGCATATCTCGAAGAGTTGAAAAAGCCCCGAAGCCGCCGACTTCGCCGCGAAGTGCCGGGGTTGGCTGCAGGAATCCCCGTGACGCTCGTCTATGCCAACAAGAACGCCGTGGAAAATCATGTCCTCGTACTGCGGCAGTGGCTGCTTGATGCGATGGGGCAGGAATGAAAATAAGAGAAAAACCGCCCGCTGCAGGAGCTTTTGTTTCTGCAGCGGGCGGTTTTTTAGGGCAGCGCAGATGTGTGAAGATGGGCGACCGAATGTATCAGTGTTTTCTAGCTTTCCAAGGGAACGATGGCAAGTTTCTTGCCCAAGGGCGCGAGAAGCTTCATGACGGTCGAGATGTTCGGACTCGTCGTGCCGCGTTCCAAGCGCGCGATGACGGGTTGGCTGACGCCGCTCATCTCTTCGAGCTGCTTCTGGGTGACGCCGCGCTCATTCCTCGCCTTGATGAGTTCGCCGATCAAGGCGACGCGCAGATTGCTCTCGGCGATTTCTTCGGGGGTAAAGTGGGATTTTTCCCATTCTTCCCAAGTGCCTGCAATAGCAGAGTTCATCATGATAAATCGCTCCTTTCGATGAGGTCTTTCAGTTCACGTTGAGCTTTTTCTATTTCACTGCGAGGAGTCTTTTGAGTCTTTTTTTCATAAAGTGATGGAGCAATATGAAGCTGTTTTTATACCACGTCGCGAAAAGTATACGGTCACGCAAGGGGCGCAGTTCCCATATACTTCCTTCCAAGTGTTTCATATATGGTTCGCCTGCTGACATGCCATACTGTTGTAAAATGTTCATGTAGTCTTGAATCTTCTTCAGCTTGATACGGCTGTCCTTGTCGTTCCGTGCAAAGAGTGCGTTCAGGTATTCTTCAACGGGGCAGGTTCCGTGCCTGTCGCGGTAAAAAAATATAGTGGATACATAGATGCGCCTCCCTTCTTTATTATGCCTTAAAAGTTATTTTGTGGCAAGAAAAAATGCAGCTTTCTCCTATGGAACTGTACGATTTTTTGTCGTTCGTTTTCTGCGTGACGATTTGCGTCGTTGCGCTAAAGGCAAAATAAGAATACCCCACCTGCAGTCTCCAACTTAGGCGGGGTATTCTTCCACTAACGTTTAGGGGCTGACCGTTTACCATGAAGCCCCAAGAGGTCAAGCCGAAGGCGCAGACCGATTGGCTAGGCTTCTGTAAGGGCGTGAGGACATATGTACAGCGTGATGCTACGATGACACCCTCGCAGACAACGGGTACAAAAGCATGATAAACCGCTTTGCGTGACGGCTGAACATATGTCCTGAAAGCTTACCGACAGCACCTTTTCCATGCTTATTATACAATACAGTCGGAAACTCGTCAAATTTTTCGAGTAGAAGTTAAGTCAGCAGCGGTCAACGTCGTCCAATCGCGCTTCGCCGTTGGCTCGCGTTCTTGGGACGTTTTTCGCATACGAGCCGTTGCCCAATCGCCTGCGTCCTTCGGACTTGGCTCTTGGACGGCTCAGCAGCGGTCAACGTCGTCAATCGCGCTTCGCCGTTGGCTCGCGTTCTTGGGACGTTTTCGCATACGAGCCGTTGCCCAATCAGCTACGCCCGGTGGGCTTGCTTCTTGGACGGCTCAGCAGCCGATCTTCACGACGTGGGAGACGTGGAAGCCGTTTTCTTCGAGCTTCTTCTTCACGGCTTCGCTGTCGGTCGTGTCGAAGCGCACGACGATTTCGTAGCTGCCGTCTTCCTGCTGGCAGGTGACGAGGCTGTCGATGTTGCAGCCGCAGTCGGCGATGATGCCGCCGAGGTCGCGCACGACGCCGACTTTGTCGCCGACGTCGGCGATGGTGAAGCGCGTCTTGCCGTGCGTCAGCCCCATGACGTCGACGAAGGTCTTGAAGATGTCGGTTTCCGTGATGACGCCGACGACGGCGCCGACGCTCGACACGACGGGCAGGCCGCCGATTTTGTGGTTGTACATGATGAGCGCGGCTTCCTCGATGGTCGCGTCGTCCTTGACGGAGATGACGTCCTTCTGCATGATGTCGCCGATGCACATCTTCGCCAAGAGCGAGGTGATTTCGTAGCGCGAGAGCGTCGTTGCGGGCGACGGCGAGACGCGCATGATGTCGCGGTCGCTCAAGAAGCCGACGAGCTTGCCGTCGTCATCGACGACGGGCAGGCGGCGGAAGTGGTGCTTCTTCATCAGGTCCTTCGCAGCCGATACCTTCGTGTCCGGCGTGACGGTGAAGGGTTCTTTGCCATGCGGTTTGCAACAAACATTGTCAGCATCCTTTCTCTGGGAAGCACGGTTCGGGGCAGGTCTGCTTCATCAGCCGCCCAAATAGGCTTTTTCGTACATCCTCGCTTGCGGCGAGATCTTTTGCCGCGCCTTGGAGCGTGATCCTGCCCGTTTCCATCACATAGGCGCGGTGCGCAATGGAGAGCGCCATGTTGGCGTTCTGCTCGACGAGGAGGACGGTCGTGCCCTCGCGGTTGATGTCCTCGATGATGGAAAAGATCTCCTTGATGAGGAGCGGCGCAAGCCCCATCGACGGCTCGTCCAAGAGGAGGAGCTTCGGGCGGCTCATGAGGGCGCGTCCCATTGCGAGCATCTGCTGCTCGCCGCCGGAGAGCGTACCCGCCTGCTGCTTGCGGCGCTCTTCAAGGCGCGGGAAGCGGCGGTAGACGAGATCGAAGTCCTTCGCCACGCCCGCCTTGTCCTTGCGCGTGAAAGCGCCCAGCTCAAGGTTTTCCTGCACGCTCATCTCGGCGAAGATGCGACGTCCTTCGGGCACTTGCGAGATGCCGTGCTTGACGATCTCGTGCGCGGGCGTGCCGGCGATGTTCTCGCCGAGGAAGGTGATGGCGCCGCTCTTGGGCGCGAGCAGCCCGGACACCGTGCGCAGCGTCGTGGACTTTCCCGCGCCGTTCGCGCCGATGAGCGTGACGATCTCGCCCTTTTCGGACTTCGAGGCTCACGCCTTTGAGCGCGTGGATCGCGCCGTAGTAGACGTGGATGTTGTCGATTTTCAGCATAGTTTCTGCCATCTTTACGCCTCCCCGCCGAGATAGGCCCGAATGACTTCGGGATTTTCCTTGATTTCTTTCGGTGTGCCCTCGGCGATGATTTCGCCGTATTCGAGGACGTAGATGCGCTCGCAGATGCCCATGACGAGGCTCATGTCGTGCTCGATCAGGAGGATCGTCAGGCCGAATTCCTTCTTGATCCAGCGGATCATTTCCATGAGTTCCTGCGTCTCCTGCGGGTTCATGCCCGCCGCCGGCTCGTCCAGGAGGAGGAGCTTGGGCTTCGCGGCCAGCGCCCGCGCGATTTCGAGGCGCCGCTGTGCGCCGTAGGGCAGGTTCTTCGCGAGTTCATGCGCCTGCTTTTCGAGGTGGAAGATGGCGAGCAGCTTCATCGCCTTCTCTTCTATTTCGCGCTCTTCCTTGAAATACCTGCCAAGGCGCAGGACAGCTTCCGCGACCGTGTACTTCGCGCGCGTATGGTAGGCGATCTTGACGTTTTCGAGGACGCTGAGTTCGGAGAAGAGGCGGATGTTTTGGAAGGTGCGTGCGATGCCGCGCGCCGTGATCTCGCTGGGCTTCTTGCCGACGATGCTCTTGCCGTTGAAGGTAAGCTCGCCTTCGGTCGGGCGGTAGACGCCCGTGATCATGTTGAACGCCGTCGTCTTTCCGGCGCCGTTTGGCCCGATCAGCCCGATCAACTCGCCCTTCTCGATGACCATGTTGAAGTTCGAGACGGCGCGCAGGCCGCCGAAGACTTGCGCGAGGCCTTCCGCTTTCAATAGTTCAGCCATTCGCCTGACCTCCTTTGCCGAAGATGCGCTTCAAGGGGCGAACGCCGTCAGCTCGACATAGCCGAAGATTCCCCCGGGGCGGTAGAGCATGAAGAGGATCAGGGCGACCGCGAAGATGATCATGCGGAATTCCGGCCAGTCTGCGAGCGCCGCCTGCAGGATCGTGACGAAGAAGGCGCCGACGATGGAGCCGGTCAGGGAGCCCATGCCGCCCAAGACGACCATGATGAGGAAGAAAAAAACGACTGCATGAACGTGAACGACGTCGGATTCAGGTAGGTCAGCGTGTGCGCGAACAGTCCGCCGCCGAGCCCCGCGAATCCTGCGCCGATGGCGAACGCTATGACCTTGTAGCGCGTCGTCGGGATGCCCATGGCCTCGGCGGCGATCTCGTCCTCGCGGATCGCGATGCAGGCGCGGCCGTGCGTGGAGTTCACGAAGTTCTTGATGAAGAACAGCGTGAAGAAGACGGCGAAGAAGACCCGAGCAAAGTTGGTGTCGCGGGCGATGCCCTTGAAGCCCGCCGCGCCGCCGACGTAGTCGATGTTGATGAGCACGACGCGGATGATCTCGCCAAGGCCCAAGGTCGCGATGGCGAGGTAGTCGCCGCGAAGGCGCAGCGTCGGCAGGCCGATGAGGACGCCGAGGAGAGCCGCAGCGATGGCACCTGCGAGGAGCGCGACGGGAAACGGCACGTGGAAGTTCGTCGTCAGGATGGCGGCGACGTAGGCGCCGACCGCCATGAAGCCAGCGTGACCGAGGAGAACTGCCCCCGTATAGCCGTTGATGAGGTTGAGGCTCGCCGTCAGGATGATGTTGATGCCGAGGAAGAGGAGGTTCAGCTGCCAGAAGGAGCCGATGACGCGCCCAGAGATCAGCCCCTGCAGGACGCCGAAGAGGACGAGCCCGAAGAGGAAGAAGATGAGGTCTTGCTTGCGTAGACTCATGGCGCACCTACACTTTCTCGCGGGTGTTCTTGCCGAAAAGCCCCGCAGGTTTGAAGAGGAGAACCAAGATCAAGATGGCGAAGGCCGCCGCGTCGCGGAACGTCGAGGAGACGAAGCCCGAGACGAACGCCTCGACGATGCCGAGGATGAGGCCGCCCGCGACGGCGCCCGGCAGGATGCCGATGCCGCCGAGCACCGCCGCGACGAACGCCTTGATGCCGGGCATGATGCCCATGAGGGGGGTCGATCGAGTTGTAGTAGACGCCGACGAGCACGCCCGCGACCGCCGCGAGCGACGAGCCGATCCAGAACGTGAAGGAGATCACGCGGTCGGCATTGATGCCCATGAGCTGCGCCGTCTCGGTGTCGTAGGACGCGGCGCGCATTGCCTTGCCGATCTTCGTGTACTGCACGATGTAGGTCAGGACGACCATGAGGAAGCAGGTGATGCCCAAGATGAGCATCTGCTGCCCGTTGATGACGAGAGAGCCGACGCTGAAGGCCACATCTTGAAAGAGCGGCGGGAAGGTGCGCGGCGTCGGCGACACGAAGTACATCATCGCGTACTCCAAAAAGAGCGAGACGCCGATCGCCGAGATCAGCGCCGAGATGCGCGGCGCATGGCGCAGCGGCTTGTACGCGAGCTTCTCGATGACGATGCCCAAGAGGCCCGTGACGACCATCGCGAGGATGAGCGCGGGCACGATGGGAAGTCCGAGGTTCGTCACGGCGAAGAAGCCGAGGTATGCGCCGACCATGTAGATGTCGCCGTGCGCGAAGTTGATGAGCTTGATGATGCCGTAGACCATGGTGTAGCCGAGCGCGATCAAGGCGTAGATGCTGCCAAGCGACACGCCGTTGATAAACTGCTGGGCGATCTGCTCTGAAAGCTCCATGATTGCTCCTTTCTTTTCTTGAAACGTTGATGTCTGTATGGATGGGAAGATGGAAAAAGACCGCATTGCTGCGGTCTTTTCCTTCATCCTTGGAAGCGGGTCAGTTCCCTTACGGCGTGATCTTTGCCTTGAGTTCCTTTTCGCCGTTCTTCATCTCAAGGATGACCGCCGTCTTGATCGGATTGTGGTTCGTGTCCATGGAGATGGTTCCCGTGCCGACCTTGAGATCCTTCGTCGCTTCGAGCGCCTCGCGGATCTTCTCCGTATCGTCGCTGCCCGCGCGCTTCAAGGCGTCGACGAGCATCTTGCCCGCGTCGTAGCCGAGAGCCGCGAAGACGTTCGGCGCACGGTTGTACTTCTTCTTGTAGGCCTCGATGAAGCCCTGCACTTCGGCGTCCTTCTCCGAGTAGTGCGTGCTGAAGAAAGTGTTGTTCAGCGCGTCCGCACCGGCGATGTCGACGACCTTGGCGTCATCCCAGCCGTCCGTGCCGAGGATCGCAGAGCTGATGCCCATCTCGCGCGCCTGCTTGACGATCTTGCCGACCTCCTCGTAGTAAGCGGGGACGAACATGACATCGGCGTTCGCCGTCTTGAGCTTCGTGAGCGTCGCCTTGAAATCCTGATCCTTTTGCAGGAACGCTTCCTCCATGACGACCTTGCCGCCGGCCGCCTCGAACTTCTCCTTGAACACCTTGCCGAGGTTCTTCGAGTAGTCGGAGCTGTTGTCGACGTAGATGACCGCCGTCTTCGCCTTGAGTTCCTGCGCGGCGAAGGTTGCCATCACTGCGCCCTGCTGCGGGTCGATGAAGCAGCTGCGGAAGACGTAGGGCTTGACCTTGCCGTTCTCCACCGTTGCCTCGGGGCTTGTCGCGCACGGTGCGATGATCGGCACCTTCGCGTCCGTCGCCGTCTGCGTCTCGGCGAGCACGAGACCCGTCGTCGCAGGTCTGACGATGACCTTGACGTTGTCGTCGGAGATGAGCTTCGTCGCCGCATTGATCGATTCCGCTGCTTCCGACTTGTCGTCAACGGAAACCAGCTCGATCTTCTTGCCGTTCACGCCGCCCGCCTCGTTCGCCTCGTCGATCGCGAGCTGCAGGCCCTCGAACGTGGCGCTGCCGTAGTTCGCGACGTTGCCCGTAAGCTCGAAGTTCGCGCCGACCTTGATGGTATCGCCCGACTCCTTGGAGCCGCAGCCTGCAAAGGCAGTGCCCAGGAGCGCAGCTCCGAGGACAGCGCAGGCGAGCCGCAGGCTCTTCTTGCTGAAAATCATGAAAAAATCCCCCTCCAAAAATCTTGGGAGCAGCTGCCGGATGCAGCGCATCCCTTGGAAAGCACGAGGCCTTCCCCCAGTGTTCCTTGTGAATATGTGCAAGGCACAATAACGCTTCCTATTATATGCGATGTTACAACGATAGTCAAGGGAAGATTCTTCGTGGAAGGACGTTCGTTTTGATTCTGCGGCGTTTGCGCTTTGGAAACCATAAGAATATCTTGCTGCTTCCTGAAAAATATGATACACTTAGCGAAATAAGGATGTTTTTCTGCAAGTTTTGCACGGAGGTATTCCCATGCAAATCACAACGAAGTACGATATGTACCAAGGGCTGCTCAACAAGATGGTCGGCGGGCATAAGAGGGCGGGCTCTTCGCTGTCCATAGGCAAGCCGCAGACGATGAATTTCTCGGCTTACGAGCTGCAGGGCGTGAAGTACGGCGATTTCTCCCTGCGCTATACGCCGTCAAACCTTACGTTCTCCGAACCGAACTGGGATAAGATCGTTACGAAGCGTGAGCCGACGCACCCAGATGATTATTACATCGACCAAATCAAGGAACTCGCGCGCAAATGCTTTGCGACGGGAGATATGTATGAGGATGAATCTAGGGCGATTTATCGCGGTTATGTGTCGAGCGTCTCGCCAGACCGAAAGGCGATCTATGACGAGGTCATGGCAAAGACGGGCGGAAAGATGCCCGCATCCAGTATGTTTTGGGATCACGATGGCAACAAGACGCTTTCGTATGAATACGACTATGGGACGTATTCGGCGATTTGGAATCAAACGGAAATCGATCGGTCAAAGGATTTAGATGCAGCGTACTTTGATGAGATACATCGTTTGTATGACAAGTATGGCGATTCTGCAGCCGGACATATATCGCTTGATAAAATTCACAGGGATATGCAGGCTGAAGCGTCCCCCGCTATTGTGCCGAATGTAGGTGCAACGATAGATGTATCTGTCTAAAAGGAGCGTTTTATGATGGAAGGAGCGCCTTACTCAACGGTAAAGGGCGGTTCGATTCGCGTGTATTATACGGACTGAAAAAGAAGTATGACGTTCGAGGGGCTATGCCATGAATGGCATAGCCCCTTTTGCGTGATCGTTTGTCCGGCGGAAATTCTTGCTTATGGGAACGGCGAAAGGGGAAAGTTTAACATCGGGTATGCTGTACGGACTTTGCCATGCGGGCGAATGCGGGTTTGATGTCCAGGCCAAGCTTGTCGAATTGGATGGACGCCTCCTCGACGAGCAGAAAAACTTGCCCGACCAAAATAGCAGGAATCGACTTCAATCGGCGGCGCACAGCGCACAGGTGACAAAGACACATTCCTCCCGTATAATAAAATGGTAGGGAAACGAGCGAGACGACGTTGCTCGGAGCGTTTGTGAAAGGAAGGAGATGAAGGAAATGAAGAATCTGTTCCGCATGTTTTTCTGCAGTGCCGTGCTGCTCATCGGCGTCGCCTTCGGCAGCGCCGCGAGCGCACATGCGATGCCGGATTCCGAGGCGGCGCTGATCTATCCGCGCGCGCAGGGGAATATGGACGTCCGGGTCGAGTTCGGATGCGGCATGCGCCTGCAGAAAGCCGAGGATGTCCTGGGCAGCGATTTCGAAAAGGAAGAGAAGGAGATCGGATCCCTCCGGATTGTGCGCTGCAAGTACGGGAATGTCACGTTCGGCGCTGTGGCGCAGAGCAGCGACGAGCGCCCGTCGGGTGAGTTCCCCGTGGTCTTCGTCGAATGCAGGTCGCCGTGGTTTCATACGCCGTCCGGGTTTCGCGTCGGGGACTCCTACGAGGATGTCCGGCAGATGTACGGCGAGGGAGATGTGTCGTATGGCGACAGCTTGAAGCATACATATTGGTTCGATGAAGCGAAGAGCATGAGCTTCGTTGTGGATGGCGACGGGGTGATCGAAGAGATCGACCTGAATGTGGTCGTTTTCGGCTGAACGCTGCTGCCTTTGGAAAAAGAGCCGGGAGGAGCGTGCCCATCGTGCCGCTGCCCCGGCTCTTTCGTCGCAGAGAAAAAAATCGCGATGGCCTCTTGACATTTGGCGGGCTTCTTTTAACATGAACCGCAAGCGATCGCTTCTGTTCCTTGGAAGAAGTCGACCGCTATGGAAGATTGCCGGAAATGAAAGTCGAGGTAGAAGCAATGAAGAAGAAAATGGTCTCGCAGGACAAGATGAAGCTCGTCGGAACGATCGGATCGATTCTTTCCGTGTGCATGTATGTCTCCTATATCCCGCAGATCCTTGGGAACTTGTCCGGCCATCCGGGCGATTGGATTCAGCCGCTTGTCGCGTTCATCAACTGCACGATCTGGGTGACGTATGGCTTTTTCAAGCAGCAGCGCGATTGGCCGATCGTCATTGCCAACTCTCCAGGAATCGTCTTCGGTCTGACCACCGCGCTTACCGCCCTTCTCTGAGAAGGTCTGCGCGGGCGCTCAATCGGCATGAACGGCTGAGCGCCTGCATCGCCTTTCTGGAACATGAAAAAACCGCTGCCGGGTCTGCCGGCGGCGGTTTTTCGTATGCGCGATGTCCGCCGTTCATGCGGATCGCGATGGTCAGACAGCTTTGCGTTCTCCTGTCGCATCATGCGAGATGCGGCGGATGCGCTCGAAGGGGAGTCCTTCGAAGGAATAGCGCAAATCCAAATATCCATCAGCCAGCCTGAATGAAACACGTTTGAGCGTGCGACCTTTCGAGTGCCTTTGGATTTTACGGATGTAGCGCTCTGCCTCTCTTGCAGAAAGAGCGCCGCTCTCGATGATGACGGTGACATTGTCGATCGTCATGAAAATCCTTCCAGCGGTATTGCAACCGTGCCGAGAATCCTCGATGCTGCAGGATTCCCTCGAAACAAAAGCGAGAGAGCGATCGTGGTTCTCTCGAATCCATTGCCCATTATACAGCATCGGACGAAAATTGCAAGGGGTTTTCCTAGTGCAATCAAAAGGCCTATATATGTTGGGCAAGGAGGCTGGGAAAATTTGGAACAGATGAAAATCCTTGCAAGGAAGAGGCTTCCGTCAGATGAAGTACATGATGTTGTCTTTGGACTTTCGTCGGTCTTCTTCCTCGATAATGGTGCGGAGGCTCACGCTCTGGAGCGTCGTGCGTATCGCCGTGTCGAGCGGCTCGTAGACGGAGGATGTCAGCGCCTTTTCCAGATCTTCCTGCGCGTCTCCTGTCGCAGAGCCGGTTCTTTCCGTCAGCGGCAGTTCGATGGCGGAGAGCACGTCCCACGCCGTGATCTCCTGCGGCGCACGCGAGAGCTGGTAGCCGCCCTGCGAGCCTTTGCTTGAGTTCACGAGGCGGGCGTGCTTCAAAAGGGAGAACACCTGCTCCAGATAGATCTTGGATATGCCGAGGTTCTCGGAAATGGTGAGGATCGTCGTCGGACTGTTCGCCTGGCAGAAACGTGCGAGAAACGCCATGGCGGCCAGCCCGTAGCGCCCTTTGGCGGAAATTTTCATGGGGATATACCTCTTTTCATACAGCTTATCTATGCATTTAGTTTACCATGAAACCCCGAGAAGTCAAGCCGAAGGCGCAGACTGATCGGCTAGGTTTCTGTAGGGCGGCGCACAATGTCCACGAAGTGGACGTTTGTGCGTGTAGTTTACCATGAAACCCCGAGAAGTCAAGCCGAAGGCGCAGACTGATCGGCTGAGGTTTCTGTAAGGGCGGGTGGACATATGTACAGCGTGCTTCCTTGATGATGCCGTCGCTAGGGAACGGCGGTGAAGGCGATCCACAACGCACCGCGCCACGGCTGAACATATGTCCGACAAGTTTACCATGAAACCCCGAGAAGTCAAGCCGAAGGCGCAGACTGATCGGCTAGGTTTCTGTAAGGGCAGGTGGCGGGGCGAGGTCTCTCCCTTGCGGCGGCACCTTTTTGCAGTTCTTGACGTGACGTAGTTTTTTTGAATGCCTATTGACATGCTAGGAAAAAGGGTGTATGCTATAACATATCAAACAGATATGAAATCAAGAGATTGAACATGAGGAGGACATACCATGGCAAAGATATATGAAAGCGTTGCAGATCTCATCGGCGGCACGCCGCTCCTTCGTGCGCGGAACTTCCGCGCGAAGAACAATGTTGAGGCGGAGATTCTCGCGAAGCTGGAGTATTTCAATCCCGCCGGCAGCGTGAAGGATCGCATCGCGCAGGCGATGATCGAGGATGCGGAGAAACGCGGCATCTTGAAGAGCGGCTCGGTCATCATCGAGGCCGACGAGCGGCAACACGGGCATCGGGCTAGCGAGGTGTCGCGGCGGCGCGCGGCTACCGCGCGATCTTGACAATGCCCGAGACGATGAGCGTCGAGCGGCGCAATCTCCTGAAGGCATACGGCGCCCAGATCGTCCTGACGGACGGCGCGAAGGGCATGAAGGGCGCGATTGAGAAGGCGGAAGAGCTCGCGAAGGAGACGCCGAATGCCTACATTCCGTCGCAGTTCACGAATCCTGCCAATCCCGAGGCGCACAAGAGGACGACAGACGCTGAGGATCTGGGAGGCGACCGGCGGCAAGGTCGACTACTTCATCGCGGGCGTCGGTACGGGCGGCACGGTGACGGGCGTTGGCGAGTACCTGAAGAGCAAGAATCCTCTGGTGAAGGTCGTTGCACTGGAGCCGGCCGACTCGCCCGTCCTGAGCGCGGGCAAGGCCGGCCCGCACAAGATCCAGGGCATCGGCGCGGGCTTCGTGCCCGATACGCTCGATGTAAACGTGTATGACGAAGTCATTGCGGTGTCGAACGAGGACGCTTTCCTTTACGGCAGGCAGTTCGCACGCACGGAGGGCGCGCTGGTCGGCATCTCGTCGGGCGCTGCGCTCGCCGCCGCCGTCGAGATCGCGCGCCGCCCCGAGGCGAAGGGCAAGACGATCGTCGCGCTTCTGCCCGATGCGGGCGACCGCTATCTCTCGACGGAGCTTTTCAGCGATTGAACAGGCGTCTTGCTGTGAAAGGCCGGGAAGTCAGCCCCGAAGGGCGCAGACGGATCGGCTCTTTCCTGCAAGGGCGGCGCACTTTTGTCCACGAAGAGGACGTTTGTGCGTGCAGCTCCCCTTCGATTGTAACCTTGCAAACCAAGCGTTTCTATGGTAAGATAGAAGCGTTTCAGCAGCCTGCCCCCTTGGCGTTCTTGCTTGGGGGGCTTTTTCGTAGAAAGGGGGCGAGCGATGGACACGTTGGGCTTTCTCGGCCCCTTGGGCACGCACAGCGAGGCGGCGGCGCTCCATCTGAACGGACTTTTGGATGAGCCGCGCGAGCTTTGCGCCTATCCGACCATCTTCCAGGCGCTTCTTGCCGTGGAGGAAGGGCAGGCGGACGGGGCGCTTGTGCCGGTGGAGAATTCGCTCGAAGGCTCGGTCAACATCACGCTCGACGCCTTGAGCGCAGGCGACGCGCTCACCGTGACGCTGGAACTGATCTGGGGCGTGCGCAACGAACTGATGATGAAGTACCCGAAAGAGCGGGTGCGCCGCATCATCTCCCACGCCCAGCCGCTCTCGCAGTGCCGCGACTATTTGAAGGCGCACCATGCGACAGCGGATCTCGTCGCCGTCTCCTCGACGGCGGAGGCGGCGCGTCTCGTCGCCGAGAGCCGTCCCGAAGATGGCTGCGCCGCCATCTGCACGGCGCGCGCGGGCGAGCTGTACGGCCTTTATGCCTTGGCGCAGGACATCCAGGACACGATGGCGAACTGCACGCGCTTCTTCCTCGTCGAGCGTGCGGGAAGAAACGCGCCGGCGCTCCGCTTTGCCGGAGAGCCGGCGCCCGAGAAGCTCTTGGTGATCTCGCAGATCGACGGCAAGCGTGCGGGCAGCTTGTGCGAAGTCTTGCAGGAGTTCGCCGTGCGCGGCGTGAATATGCTGCGCATCGAGTCGCGCCCCGCGCGCACAGAGCTCGGCGCCTACACATTTTTTCTTCGAGTTGGAGGCCGATGCCGCCGAGCCGCTCGCCGCTTCGGTCGAAGCGGTGCGCGAGAAGAGCATCTGGCTGCGCACCCTCGGCACGTTTCCCGTGCTGACGGCTGCCAATCTGAAAGGAGCATCTTTATGGTCATCATTATGAATCCGGACGCGACAGCGGAAAATATCAAGGACGTCATTCAGGCGATCCATGGCGTGGGTCTTGAGGCGAAGATCATGGAGGGCGCACAGCAGAAGATCGTCGGCGTCATCGGCGACAAGCGGCGCATGGGCTCCTTGGCGATCGATGCGATGGCGGGCGTCGCAGAGAGCGTCTCCATCTCGAAGAGCTACAAGCTCGCGAGCCGCGAGTTCCATCCGATGTCGACGGTCATCGACGTCGGCGGCATCAAGATCGGCGCGGGCACGCCCGTCGTCATGGCGGGGCCGTGCGCCGTCGAGTCGCGCGAGCAGCTGATGGAGGCCGCCGAGATCGTCAAGAAGGGCGGCGCGGAGTTCCTGCGCGGCGGCGCGTACAAGCCGCGCACGTCGCCCCTATGCTTTCCAGGGTCTCGAAGAGGAGGGGCTGAAGCTCCTCGCCGAGGCGCGCGAGAAGACGGGGCTCAAGGTCGTCACCGAGGTCACGGAGGTCGAGAACGTCGCGCTCGTTTCCGAGTACGCCGATGTCTTGCAGATCGGTGCGCGCAACATGCAGAACTTCCGACTGCTGAAGGAAGTCGGGCGCGGGCAGAAGCCCGTCATGCTCAAGCGCGGTCTCGCAGCGACGATCGACGAGTGGCTCAACGCCGCCGAGTACATCATGAACGAGGGAAACCCGAACGTGATCTTTTGCGAGCGCGGCATCCGCACCTACGAGACGTATACGCGCAACACGCTCGATCTCAGCGCCGTCGCCGCCATCAAGCACCTGTCGCACCTGCCGATCATCGCCGATCCGAGCCACGGTACGGGCAAGTGGCGCTTCGTGCGCCCCATGGCGTTCGCCTCGATCGCTGCCGGCGCCGACGGGCTGATCATGGAGATGCACCCGAACCCGGCGAAGGCGCTTTCGGACGGCACGCAGTCGCTGACCCCCGAGAGTTACTACGAGGTCATGCGCGGCGTCAAGAAGCTGGCGAAGTTCATGCAGGATGAGAAAATCGAACCGATGGACATTTAGTCCCGAAATGATTCTTCCGCTTAGGGAAAATGCTAAAAATCACGATAAAAGCATAGAGATATGTGGGAAAATGAGATGCCCGTAAGTACGCATCTCATTTTCTGTCGTGCAGAGATGTGCGAAAGAAATTTCCAAAGTCAGTACGGAGGGGAAGGATCATGAAACTCAAACCGAAGATGCTCCTGGGCATCGGCATCCCGCTGCTCATCGTGTTCATCATCATGGGCATCATCATCTACCTAGGATGGCGAGCGCGGGACTCAGGGAGGCGACGGAAGTCGGCATGGAGCAGCGCGCCAGCCGCTACGCCGAGGTGATCGACGGCAATATCAGCGAGGATGCGGGACTCTTGGAAGCTCTCAGCATCGGTTGGTCGGAAGGCATGCCGGAGGGCGAGCAGCTGCAGGCGGAAGTCGATGAGCTTGGGTCGCCGCAACGGCATCTATGGCTTTCCTCGTCGCACGTCCCGACGGCTCGCGTGCGACGAGCCAAGAGTATCCGCCGACTTGGGATCCGCGCACGCGCGACTGGTACAAGAAGGCGGCTGTCTCCGACGGCGTGGTCTTCTCCGAAGTCTACAAGAACGCGGCGGACGGCGCGGTCATCGTGACGGTGAGCAAGGCGGTGCGCAAGGACGGCGAGCTTCTTGCCGTCATCGGCGCGGACATCACGCTGGATATCTTGACGGGCATGCTCAAGGACGTGAAGGTCGGCGAGCACGGCTCGATCTTCGTCCCGGGCTCCAAGAGCGAGTTTCATCTATCACAAGAAGTTTACGGTCGACAGATCCGCCGCTCACTGAGATGGACGGCGGCAAGTCACAGAGGAGCTCGCCGAGAAAGTTCTTGTCGGAAAAGCCCAAGATGTTTCGAATATGAGTTCCATGGCGTCCACAAGTTCTACGAGACGGTGCCGATTCCCGCGACGGGCTGGCACGTCGTCATCGAGGTGCCGGAGTCGGAGGCGTTTGCCGCAGCGACGCACATGCTCTATGCGATCGTCGTCATCTGCCTCGCAGCCTTGGCTCTCTTGGGCGCGATCGTCTACTACTTCCTGACGTCGATGATCACGCCGGTCGAGTTCCTTTCCGAGACCCTGAGCTTCATCGCCAAGGGCGACCTCACGCACAAGGTGCCGGCGAGCGACCGCGTCGATGAGATCGGCGTCCTGCAGAAGAGCTCGGGCGAGATGGTCGACTCTCTCCGGAAGATGGTCGAGGACACGTCGCAGGCGGCCGAGCAGGTGTCCGCCGCGTCCCAGGAGCTGACGGCGAGCGCGAACCAGACGGCGAACGCCTCGCAGTCGGCGGCGGAGGCCGTCGTCGACATCGCCGAGCGCGCCTCGCAGCAGAACGACATCGTGGAAGTGACGAACGAGGTCGCGCAGAACATGGGCAGGCAGACCGAGGAGATCGCCGCGGCGGTCGGCACGTCGACGGAGGTCGCCGAGCAGACGGCCGAGGTCACGCGCGAAGGCCGCGAGGTGCTGAAGAAGGCGGTCGCGGGCGTCGACAGCCTCGCGGCGAACTCCCGCCAGGTCGGCGACGCCGTGCAGAAACTCTACGACGGCTCGAAGAGCATCGCGGAGATCAACGAGCTGATCACGAGCATCGCGGGGCAGACGAAGCTCCTCGCGCTGAACGCGGCGATCGAGGCGGCGCGCGCGGGCGAGCAGGGCAAGGGCTTCGCCGTCGTCGCCGACGAGGTCAGGAAGCTCGCCGAGCAGAGCGAGCAGGCGGCGCAGGAGATCAGCACGGTCATCGGCAAGAACGCCACGCAGATCGAGGACACCTTCACGCTGATGAAGGCACAGGATCAGGAAGTCAAGGGAAGCGTGGAGGAAGTCGGCGCCGCCGACGAGAAGTTCGCGAGCATCGCCGAGTCGATCCGCAGCCTGATCGACCAGGTCGGCAAGGTCACGGAGATCACGGGGGCGCTCGAAAAGGACTGCAAGAACACGGTCGAGAAGGTGCAGCAGGTCAGCGAGCTTTCGCAGAGCGTGCAGCAGAAGGCGACGGACGTTTCGGCTGTCGCCGAGGAGCAGGCGGCGTCCGCCGAGGAAATCGCGGCGGCGAGCCATACGCTCGCCGAACTGGCGCAGAAGCTGCAGGATGGTGTTGCGAGATTTAGATTATAATACTTATTGCCCAATGCGTGATATAGATAAGACTATTTGCCCGTTATAGGGACTGATGGAAAAACTTCGATAAAAGCGTATAGAGGCGAGGCGGAAGGGAGCATGGGAAAATGCTCCCTCTTCCGCTGTCACGAAAAGAGAACAAAGCACAGAAACGTGCAGGAGGCGGGAAGAAATGAAACTGAAACCCAAAAAGATGCTCATGGGCATCGGGATTCCGTTGATCATCGTGTTCATCGTCATGGGGATCATCATCTATATGATGGCGGGATCCGCTTTGCGCGACGGCGTGGATGTCTCCATGGAGGAGCGCGGCAGCCATTATGCGACGCGCCTCGACGGCAATCTCCGCGAAGAGATCACCATGATGCAGACCATCGTGATGAACTGGTCGGAAGTCATGCCAGGGGAGGAGGCTCTCGCGCAGGCGATCGACCATATCGCCGCGCGGCACGGCGTGCGCACGGCAGCGTTCGGACGACCCGACGGCAGCTATGTGGCGAGCATCCCCCTCCCTGCCGGCTGGGATCCGCGCACGCGCCCTTGGTACAAGGAGGCGAGTTCTTCCGACGGGCTGCATATCTCGGACGTCTATGAAGAACCCAACACGCATGAGAATGTCGTGACGTTCAGCCAGGCAATCTACAAGGACGGTGCGCTCGCCGGCGTCCTTGCCGTCGATATCTCTGTCAGCGATATGACGGAAGCCCTGCAGAATGTAAAGGTCGGCGAGCACGGTTCGATCTGCGTCTTAGGACCCAAGGGCGAGTTCATTTACCACAAGAAGTTCAAGCTCTCCGATCCGCCGCTCAGCGAGATGGACGGCGGATCGCAGAGAGAGCTTGCCGAGAGGCTCTTGTCCGACAAGGCGACGATGTTCGAGCACGAGTTCGATGGCGTAAAGAAGTTCTATCAGACGGTGCCGATCCCTTCGACGGGCTGGCACGTCGTCGTCGAGGTGCCGCACGCGGAGGCGTTTGCCGCAGCGACGCACATGCGTATGCTATCTCGGGCATCTGCCTCGCTGCGCTCGTTCTTTTGGGTGCGCATCACCTATTACTTTCCTGACGTCGATGATCACGCCGCTGGAGTTCCTTTCGGCGGCAGTCGGGCTGATCGCGAACGGCGACCTCACGCACAAGCTGCCCACGAACGACCGTGCCGATGAGATCGGCTTCCCTGCAGGACAGCTGCAGCAAGATGATGACGACGCTCCGGAAGATGGTCAAGGATACGTCGGATGCGGCCGAGCAGGTGTCCGCCGCGTCCGAGGAACTGACGGCGAGCGCCAACCAGACGGCACATGCGTCGCAGTCGGCGGCGGAGGCTGTCGTCGACATCGCCGAGCGCGCTTCGCAGCAGCATGACATCGTGGAAGCGACGAACGAGGTCGCGCAGAACATGGGCAGGCAGGCGGAGGAGATCGCCCAGGCGGTCGCTTCCTCTACGGAGGTCGCCGAGACGACGTCGGAGGCGACGCGCGGAGGGCGCGAGGTGCTGAAGCAGGCGGTCACGGGCGTCGACAGCCTTGCGGCGAACTCCCGCCAGGTCGGCGACGCCGTGCAGAAACTCTACGACGGCTCGAAGAGCATCGCGGAGATCAACGAGCTGATCACGAGCATCGCGGGGCAGAC
The DNA here is from genome assembly GCA_916438625.1 of uncultured Selenomonas sp. Classification (GTDB taxonomy): domain Bacteria; phylum Bacillota; class Negativicutes; order Selenomonadales; family Selenomonadaceae; genus Selenomonas. Next base: position 449,682 of record CAKAFE010000001.1, read on the forward strand.
GAAGCTCCTCGCGCTGAACGCGGCGATCGAGGCGGCGCGCGCGGGCGAGCAGGGCAAAGGCTTCGCCGTCGTTGCCGACGAGGTCAGGAAGCTCGCCGAGCAGAGCGAGCAGGCGGCGCAGGAGATCAGCACGGTCATCGGCAAGAACGCCGCGCAGATCGAGGACACCTTCACGCTGATGAAGGCACAGGACCAGGAAGTCAAGGAAAGCGTGGAGGAAGTCGGCGCCGCCGACGAGAAATTCGCGAGCATCGCCGAGTCGATCCGCAGCCTGATCGACCAGGTCGGCAAGGTCACGGAGATCACGGGGGCGCTCGAAAAGGACTGCAAGAGCACGGTCGAGCGAGTGAAGCAGGTCAGTGGGCTGTCGAGCGTCGTACAGCAGAAGGCGACGGACGTTTCGGCTGTCGCCGAGGAGCAGGCGGCGTCCGCCGAGGAAATCGCGGCGGCGAGCCACACGCTTGCCGAGCTGGCGCAGAAGCTGCAGGAGGGCGTCGCGAAGTTCAAGCTTTGAACGAGAAGCAGGGAAAGAGAAGCCGATGCGCGGAACGAGAGTTCCCGCGCATCGGCTTTTTTTGCATGATTTTCTGCAGACAACGCTGTCGGTTTGCGCCGATCGGCCTGCGCCTGCGGATTGACTTCTTGGGGCTCCATTGTGAACTTAAAGAAAATATCTGGTTGACAATAGATGCGCCGGGGCGTATGATAAGAAAGATTTATGAAACCATATCGGAGGAGGGTTCAAATTTTTATGAAACTGAGGGAGATGGTTCTCTGCGCGCTCTTCATCGCGCTCGTCGCGGTCGGCGCCTTCATCCGCATCCCCGTCGGTACGGATGTCTACACCTTGCAGTTCCTCTTCACTCTGCTCGCAGGGCTGCTGCTCGGCGCACGTCTCGGCGCCGTGGCGGTCGGCGTCTATGTGCTCATGGGTCTTGTCGGCATCCCCGTCTTTGCTTCGGGCGGCGGACCGAGCTACATCCTGCAGCCGACGTTCGGCTATCTCGTCGGCTTCGTCTGCCAGGCGTATCTTACGGGCGCGGTCGCGCGTGCGGGCGCGGGCGAGCCGACCTTCAGGCGCGTGCTCGGCGCATGTCTCGTGGGCATGGCGATCGTCTATCTGCTTGGCATTTCCTACTTCTACATCGCCTCGAACTACATCGTCGATGCGCCCATCACGCTGTGGCTCGCGCTCTGGTACTGCGGCATCCTGCAGGTCGTGCCGGATTTCCTGCTGTGCCTCGCGGCCGCTTTCATTGGCGTGCGCTGCCGCAAGGCGGGGCTTTGGCTCTGAGCCGCCGTCTGCTCGGGATTTTGCGACAAAGGAGAACTTTTTCATGGGAAAAGCATTGTTCATCACGGGAACGGGAACGGACATCGGCAAGACGTATGTGACGGGCCTGATCGTCAAGCGCCTGAAGGAAGCGGGACTTTGTGCGGGCTACTACAAGGCGGCGCTGTCGGGCGCCGAGCTGGGCGCGGACGGCTCGCTCCTGCCCGGCGATGCGCTTCATGTCGCACGCACGGCGGCTCTGGCAGAAGACGAGGCAATCGTTTCTTACATCTATCGGGATGCCGTATCGCCGCATCTCGCCGCGAGAATCGAAAACCGTCCGATCGACTTCGGCAAGGTCGAGCGTGATTTTTGCGCGGCGAAGGAGCGCTTCGACTATCTGACGGTCGAAGGGAGCGGCGGCATCATCTGCCCGCTGCGCTGGGATGAGAAGGAGCACGTCGTGCTCGATGACCTCGTCGTGCGCCTCGGCCTTTGCGCGCTCGTCGTCGCTGATGCGGGACTCGGCACGATCAACGCCGCAGTCCTGACCGCCGAGCATCTGAAGATGCGCTCCATCCCTTTGCGGGGCTTCATCTTCAACAACTGGCAGGCGGGCGACGTCATGCAGGAGGACAACAAGAAGATGGTTGAGGAAATGACGGGTGCGCCCGTCCTCGCGTGCGTCGAGCGTGATGCGGCAAGTCTGCCGCTCGCCGCTGACGCGCTCGCCGCGCTGTACGATTGAGCGGGCGGCAGAAAAGCGGTACAGAGGAGGAAATATCCATGCCAACGATTGAAGAACGCGATCTTCGCCGCATCTGGCATCCGTGCGCCCAGATGAAGGACTACGAGGAGCTTTTGCCCATGATCATCGATCGGGCGAAGGGCGTGTGGCTCTACGACGTGCACGGCAAGGCGTATCTCGACATCGTCAGCTCGTGGTGGGCGAATCTTCTCGGTCATGCGAACGAGAAGATCAACGAGCGCATCAAGGCGCAGCTCGATCGGCTGGAGCACGTCATCTTCGCGAACTTCTCGCACCGTCCGGCCATCGAGCTGGCGGAGCGCCTCGCCCTGCTCGTGCCGGACGGGCTGACGAAGTTCCATTTCAACGACAACGGTTCGTCCGCCGTCGAAGCAGCGCTCAAGATGGCGTTTCAATACTGCCAGCAGACGGGACGAACGAAGAAGACGCGCTTCATGTGCCTTTCCGAAGGCTACCATGGCGAGACGATCGGTGCGCTCTCCGTCGGCTCGATGGATCTCTTCGCCGAGATGTACAAGCCGATGATGATGGACAACATCCACATCGAAGCGCCCGACTGCTACCGATGTCCGTTCGCCAAGACGCGCGAGACGTGCGCGTGCGAATGTTTCTGCCATGCGGAGGAGGCGTTCAGCGCCCATGCGCAGGAATGTGCGGCGATGATCGTCGAGCCTCTTCTGCAAGGCAGCGCGGGCATGAGAATCTATCCTGAGCTTTATCTGCAGAAACTTCGCGCCCTTTGCGACGCGCATGACGTGCTCCTGATCGCTGACGAGATCGCGACGGGCTTCGGCAGGACGGGCAGGCTCTTCGCAACGGAAAGGGCTCACATCACGCCCGACATCATGTGCCTCTCAAAGGACTGACCGGCGGCTACATGCCGATGTCCATCACCGTCGTCAAGGAGAAGATCTACGATGCCTTTTACGCAGACTGGAGCGAGGGAAAGGCGTTCATGCACAGCCACACCTACGCGGGCAATCCGCTCGGCTGCGCGGCGGCTCTCGCCGTCCTCGACATCCTCGACGAGGAGAACATCCTGGAGCGGGCGGAAGAGACGTCCCTCTGGCTGGGCGCGCGCATGGACGAGGTCTTCGGCGCGCACAAGAACGTCGGCGAGATCCGTCGCATCGGCTTGATCCATGCCGCGGAGCTCGTCGAGGACAAGGCGGCAAAGCGGCCGTTCGACCCGCGCCGCCGCCTCGGCTACGCCATCTACCGCGAAGCTTTGCGCTGCGGACTCCTGCTGCGTCCGTTGGGCGATGTCCTCTATTTCAACCCGCCGCTGAACATCGAGAAGGAAGAGTTGGAAACCGCGATCTGCCGCATGAAGCAGGCGATGGACAAGGTGCTCTGAACGAAGAGAAATTTATCAGAAAAAGGCTGCCCGCGCTAAAATGAAGCGCGGGCAGCCTTTTTCTCGGGACATATAGGAAAAAAATTTGCTATAATAAGAACGATAAGCGCCGAATGTGATACTTGGGCGAAGCCCAGCTGGGAGAGTATGGATATGTTTGCAATCATCATTGGCACACATGGCAGATTATCCGAGGAGCTTCTGTCTTCTGTCGATATGATTTTTCGGCGAGATGCAGAACACGGCGGCGGTCACGTTCCTGCCGGGAGAGGGGCGGCGGACATCGCGGCGAAGTACGAGGCGGCTCTGGACAAGCTCGACACGTCGGGCGGCGTCCTCTTCCTCATCGACATCTTCGGCGGCACGCCGTACAATGCTGCCTGCCGCATCGTCATCAACAACGAGAGGTACGGCATCGTCACGGGCGCGAACTTGCCGATGCTCGTCGATCTGGCGAACACGCAGATGATGGACGAGGGATCGGACATCCGCACCCTGATGGAGAAGGCGGAGGGCGTGGGGCAGAAGGGCGTGCGGCTCTTCCACATGAGCATGGTCAACAACTGAAGCGCAAGAACAAAGGATAGGAGAGAGATACATGATCAGTACGATTGGTGTTGTGACTTCCGGCGGCGACAGCCCGGGCATGAATGCGGCGGCACGCGCCGTCGTGCGCACGGCGGTATCCGAAGGCGTGAGGATTTTCGGCATTTATGGCGGCTATACGGGACTTTTGGATGGAGACATCAAGGAGCTTTCGACGCGCAGCGTCAGCGACCTCATCCAGCGAGGCGGCACGTTCCTCGGCACGGGGCGCTCCAAGAGGTTCCATACGGATGAAGGGCGCAAGACGGCGATGGAGAAGCTCCGGGAGCACGATATCGAAGGTCTCGTCGTCATCGGCGGCGACGGCAGCCTCACGGGCGCGTCGCATCTTTCGCGCTACGGCATGCCGATCGTCGGCCTGCCGGCGACGATCGAGAACGATGTCTGGGGCACGGACTACACGATCGGCGCCGATACGGCGGCGAACACGGTCTTGGAGGCGATCAACAAGCTGCGCGACACGGCGTCGGCGCACCGGCGCATCATCCTCATCGAGGTCATGGGCAAAAAGTCTGGCTGGCTTGCGATGACGGCGGGCGTAGCGGGCGGCGCGGAATATGTGCTCGTGCCCGAGGTCAAGTACGACCTCGACGAGATTTGCACGGAAATTATGGATGCTTACGAGGCGGGCAAGAAGTACAGCATCATCGTCGTGGCGCAGGGCGCAGGCTCCGCCGTCGAGATGGGCAAGTTCATCGGCGATACGACGAAGATCGATACGCGCGTGTCCGTCCTGGGCTATATCCAGCGCGGCGGCGCCCCGACCGTCGAGGATCGCATGAAGGCATCGCTTCTCGGCGAGCGCGCGGCTCTCGCGCTGATTTCGGGCGCGAGCAACATCGTCTTCGGCTTCGACATGGGCAAGGTCGTGAGCATCAACCTGCACGACGCCGTGACGAACCGCAAGACACTGGATCCCGAGATCGTGCGCCTCGCGCGCGTGCTCGCTTGATCGTCGGAAGGGGAAGGACGAGGAAACAATGAAGATCGCCATTCTTGGTTATGGAAATCTCGGGCGCGGCGTGGAGTGTGCCGTGCGGGAAAACAGCGACATGGAGCTGGTCGCCGTCTTTACGCGGCGCAATCCAAAAAGACGTGAAGATAAGGACGGCGGGCGTGCCCGTCGTCAGCGTCGAGGAAATCGAGGCCTGGCAGGGAAAGGTCGACGTGCTGATCCTCTGCGGCGGCAGCGCGAAAGACCTGCCTGCGCAGACGCCGAAGTATGCCGGGCTCTTCCACGTCGTCGACAGCTTCGATACGCACGCAAAGATTCCCGCGCATTTCGCCGCCGTCGATGAAGCGGCGAAGGCGGCGAACCGCGTCGCCGTCATTTCTGTCGGCTGGGATCCGGGGCTGTTCTCGCTGGCGCGCGTCTACGCGAATTCCGTCCTGCCGAGCGGCAGGGACTACACCTTCTGGGGGCGCGGCGTAAGCCAGGGGCATTCCGATGCCATCCGCCGCGTCGCGGGCGTGAAGGATGCGAAGCAGTACACCCTGCCCGTCCTCAAGGCTCTCGCCGCCGTGCGGCGTGGAGAAGATCCCGAGCTTTCGACGCGAGACAAGCACACGCGCGAATGCTTCGTCGTCTTGGAGGAAGGCGCGGACGCCGCGAAGGTCGAGCAGGAGATCAAGACGATGCCGAACTACTTCGCCGACTACGACACGACCGTGCATTTCATCACGGAGACCGAGCTGAAGGAAAACCACAGCGGCCTCGCACACGGCGGCTGCGTCATCCGCACGGGCAGGACGGGCTTCGACGGCGAGCATCATCACGTCGTCGAATACAGCCTGAAGCTCGACTCGAACCCTGAATTCACGACGAACGTCCTCCTGGCCTACGCGAGGGCTGCATACCGCCTGGCGCAGGAAGGCGCATCGGGCTGCAAGACCGTCCTTGACATCGCCCCCGCCTACCTCTCGCCGTTCTCGGCAGAGGAGCTTCGGGCGAAGATGTTGTGAGGGAAAGGGAAAGGTGATGGATCTTTCCATATATCTGCCGCCCAAGGCGAAGAGCCTTGTGGAGTTTGGCTGCGGCAGCGGCGAGATGGGGCGTTCTTTCAAAAGGATTGCCCCTTTTTGTCGTTATATCGGCGTGGAAAAGAATGCGGCGCTTGCCCAAGCGGCGAGGGCGCATCTCGACGAAGTGGTAACGGCGAATGCGGCTGCTGTTTCCTTCGAGAAGGGCGACGAGGTCGACTGTCTCGTATATCATAGCGGGTTCTTGTCCTCTTCGGAGAGCCAAAGAATGCTGAGAGAACATGCCGTGCATGTTTCCTACGGGGGGGCAGTTGTATTCTTTGCGGAGAACCCTGCATACTTTCGACGTGTGCTTTCGCTTTGGCGAGGCATGGATCTTCCTCCTGCCTCTTGGACGGCGGGAAAAGCCGTGGAACAACTTAAGGAGGCGGGGCTTTTCGTAAAGAGCGTTCTTCCCGTGGAAGATGAGGAGGACGATGCTCTCTTTTCGGGTGAAGAGATGCGGCAGATCTTATCTGCGGCGGCTGCCTTGGCTGGCTGTGCGACGGAGGAGTTTGACGATATATGGGTTCGGAGTCGCTTCTTTGTCGTATATGCCTATGCGGCGCCGCCGCCCGAGCGTCTTCTCGTGTGCACGATCACGGGGCAGGGACGGCAGGGACGAGCGCGAAATGCCGCGTCCTTGATCCCGACGCTTTTTGCCGGACTTTGCCGGGCTTTTTCGCGCGGCAGGAGTCCAACATCGAGCTGGCTGCTGCGCCGCAGGGGGAGATCTCCGTGCTGCTGTGCCAGCGTCTTCGCCTGGGGAATGCAGCGTGGGAACAGCTGGCACGCTTTTCTTTGGATGCCGGGTCTCTGCTCGTCGCGGAATGGGACGACGATCCGCGCGTCTTTGGCATGGACGAGGCGGAGCGGGCTCTGCTCTTTGCGGGAGCACATGCGGTGCAGGTTTCGACGGAGGCCTTGGCGGCGGATGTGCGGCCGTACAACCCGCATGTATTCGTCATAAAAAAATCAGCTTGTGCGTTTGCCCAAACCGCGCACCTACGACGATCATGCGCCCGTGACCATCTTTTTGGCGCATTGAACCGCAGTGCGGACGCCGCAAAGATACTTCCCGCGCTGAACGAGGTTCTGCGCCGATATGCGGGAAGTATCCGCGTCAAGGTCGCTGCCGATGCGGCGTTTTTCGCCCGTCTCGCGACGAATGCCAAGGATCTGATTGTCGAGGGCGCCGATGTGGACGGCATCGTTCCTTACGAGGTTTACGAAAGGGAACTTCGCACGGCGGACATCGCGCTCCTGCCGCTCGACGATACGCCGTTCCATCGCAGGAAATCCGATCTCAAATTCTTGGAGTGCGCGGGAAATGGCGTCGTCGCGCTCGCTTCGCCCGTCGTTTATGCCGATACGGTTGAGGACGGCAGGACAGGCATGATTTTTCACAATGGGGAAGAATTCGGGGAAAAACTCGCCCGTCTCATTGAGGATCGATCGCTGCGTCGCCGCATCGCAGCAGCCGCGTATGACTATGTTAAGGAGAATCGCTTGCTTTCGGCGCATTATGAAGAGCGCGTGCAATTCTACCGCTCGCTCGCCGCGCAGAAGGAGACGCTCGACGAACAGCTGTGTATGCGTCTTGACGCATGGAAGCAGCAGTTCGGGGCATGAAGAGCTGCAGGGAATATAAGAAGAAGGACGCCGTCGGCGGACGGCGCCCTTCTTCTTGCGCTGCGTGGCGTCACATGCTATAATCGCCCCAGTGACTGGCGACAGTCGGTTCTCCTCCATGCGAGGAGGTGATGCGCGTGACACTTTATGAAAAGCTGTCACTCCTGATTGCAGCGCTTGCGCTTGCAGTCGACATCACTTTTCATCTGCTTGATATGCAAGTAGAAAAAAGAACCGCAGCGCGGTTACGGCGGCTCCTCTTTCAAGAACTAAAAATTCAAGGGAGAGACCGACGCGACCAAACGCCAGTCACTCTTCTTTTTTCATTATAGATTTTTCGCAAGTTCCTGTCAAGCGGAGGGCTTCATCAGGCCGCCGGGGATGTCGAGGGTGGCGAAGTAGTCGTCCGGGGTTTCGGCACGGCGGATGAGCTCTATGCTGCCGTCTTCTCGCAGAAGCAGCTCCGCGCTTCTCAGCTTGCCGTTGTAGTTGAAGCCCATGGCGTGGCCGTGGGCGCCGGTGTCGTGGATGACGATGCGGTCGCCGATTTCGATCTTGGGCAGCTTGCGGTCGATGGCGAACTTGTCGTTGTTTTCGCAGAGCGAGCCGGTGACGTCGTAGATGTGGTCGCAGAAGGCATCTTCCTTGCCGACGACGGTGATGTGGTGATAGGCGCCGTAGAGCGCGGGGCGCATGAGATTCGCCATGCAGGCGTCAAGCCCGATGTAGTCCTTGTACGTCTTCTTCTCGTGCAGCGCCGTCGTGACGAGCCGGGCGTAAGGCCGGTGATGTAGCGGCCGGATTCCGCCTTGATGGCGAGGCCTGTGAGCCCCGCAGGCTCGATGATCTTCTTGTAGAGCGTTTCGATGCCGCTGCCGACGCGCTCGACATCGATGGCGGTTTCCTCCGGGCGGTAGGGGATGCCGAAGCCGCCGCCGAGGTTGACGAATTCGAGCGAGATGCCGAGACGCTTCTTGATTTCGACGGCGAGGTTGAACATGAGTTCCGCCGTGAAGAGGAAGGCTTCATTCCTCAGCTCGCTCGATATGACCATGGTGTGCAGGCCGAAGCGCTCGACGCCCTTCTCGCGTGCGATCTTGTAGGCATCGAAGATCTGGTGGTGCGTAAGGCCGTATTTCGCTTCCGTCGGCTTGCCGATGATGTCGTTGCCCTCGATGAGCGGACCGGGGTTGTAGCGGAAGGAGAGGCAGGCGGGGAATCCCGCGTGCTTTTCCGGGTAGTCGATGTGGCTGATGTCGTCGAGGTTGATGATCGCGCCGAGTTCGCGCGCCTTTTGGAATTCTTCGGCGGGCGTGTCGTTCGAGGTCAGCATGATCTCCTCGCCCTTGACGCCGGCGGCTTCGGAGAGGAGCAGTTCGGCGATGGAGCTGCAGTCCGTGCCGGCGCCCTCTTCGTGCAGGATCTGCAGGAGACGCGGATTCGGCGTCGCCTTGACGGCGAAGTGCTCGGTGAAGCGCGGCGCCCACGCGAAGGCGCGCTTGAAGCGGCGGAAGTTTTCGCGGATGGCCTTCTCGTCGTAGATGTGGAAGGGCGTCGGATATTGTTCGATGATTTCCTCAAGCCGTTCGGGGCTTACGGGGAGTTTTTTTCTGTCATGAAGATTCCTCCTGCGGAGTGACCTGCGCACACGTTGTGCGCCGCCCCTGCATGAAACTGCGTCCACGCGCATCTTTTGGGTCGGGGCAAAAAGCCGCCTCGGCGGCGGCAACGATTCTCTGCCATTATAACAACGGAGCGGGATGCTGTCAATGAACGCGATTTTTGATGTATGTGTCAAGATGTTCTCGGTGGGAAATTTCAACCCTTGATGCGTCTGCCTTCGCGGCATGCCTGTTTTTTTCCTCTTTAAGCGAAGCATTTGGACAAATGTCCAATCGCACTGCTCATCGGCGCGCTCACCGTGATCCTCCCATGTCGCACGCCTTCATGCGCGTTGCCCTTGCTTTTCTTCAACGCTTGCCTCACAGCTCCGCGGAAATCCCTGCCAGACTTCGGATTGAACAGCTCCGCTTTGGCCACCATGGCCTCGCGCAGGTCGCCGTTCTTCAGCCCCGTGATGATCTTCGCCATCGCCTTGCCGCCGTCTCCGCTCCATCGCCTCCCTTGCTTCTTCATCCGGTAGCTGTACAGCCGATGGTTGCTCTCGCATGTGCCCAGGAGCTTGCTGCATCCGCCCAGTCCCCGTTGCTCCAACGAGGCAAGGTATGACCAGTTCCGCGTCATGTAGCCTCGGAGAAGGCGCACTTGTTCGGCTTTGGTGTTCGTCCCGGGCTGTGGATTCCAAGGTGTCCAGTACGAGGCCCTAGACGCTCTCGGTCGTGGTTCTTCAAGGCTCTGTGCAGTTCCCGGCGCAGCTTTCTGTTCGCCCGGGAGAGGCGTTCCTTGCACTTCCTCTGCACGTGATACCAATCGCGGAAATGCTCGTGCCTTCCGACTTTTCCCCACGATCTCCTTGAATGCGTCGATGCTGTAGCCGGCTCCTCCGTCACTGTTGCTCAGCACCAACGTGTGCGTCAGGTCATAATGGCTGCCTATATAGTGCAGCATCCTGTCCTTGGCTTTTTCATGGCTGAAGTCTGCTATGTAGTGGGTTCCTATAAGTTCGCGTCGGTTGCCGTTCTCTCGCACGCCTTCGGCGATCTGGAAGCGATGCAGTTCCTTTTGTTTCTTCTTCTGCCCGTGCAGCATGAGGCCGTCTCCCTCGATGTAGAGGACTTGCGGTTGACGCAGTTCTTTTTTTCCATTGGGTCGGGCGTCGCCTGCAGGTCTTCCCATGCGCTGTAGGTTTCGCCCACTTGCTTCACTACGCGGGCGACTTGCTGGTGGCTCATCGTGACCGGCGTCAGCAGGTTGACGGCATCGGCCGTGACACGGTAGACGGTCTTGGCGGCAATCTGGGCGATGGTGTATTCCAGGTAGGCGGTGTATCTCCTATAGGGGCGGATGCCCAGCTCCTTGTCCAAGGGATAGATTCCTGCCTCTCCTTCTTTGCACATCCTTCGGCGGCGTATGCGGAGCGTCCCGTAGCTCGCCTGCACGGTGCGCCAGTCCAGACGTTCCACATGCCAGCCTTTATCAGCGTATCTGCCCGCCAGTTCTTTGTCGATCCGTTCGAGCGCCTCGCTGACCGCACGGCATGCGAGGTCTTCGAGATAACTGCGGATTCGCTCTTCCCGCGATATGCTGTCCTTCGCACCCTTTATTATTTCCAAGATTTCTGTTACAATGGTTTCCATAAGAGACCTTCCTTGTTTTGTATTTGCCTCGTTAGCATACACTATAGGGTACAGGTCTCTTTGCCTTTTTGCAACCCCCACCGAGAAATATTTTACACTAAGATTTTTGATGATCGACCGGGATTCTGCAGGGCGTGTGGAAATACGTCTGCAGGCGCATGGCGAGGGATTTTTTCATGCAGGTTTTGGAAATGTCGGTCATTCCCTCCGTCGCATCCATCCGTGCATCGATGCGCGGTGCCGCGAGCTTGATTCTTGGGACGATCGCCAAAATCGACCGATGCAGGTCAGCCGGAGGCGCTTTCAAGATTTCATGGTAGAAGATGCGCTTTCCTTGATGGCGCTAGACAGAACACAAGGTATACTCTTCCATACTCATGAAATTTGCCGGCGAGGTGATTGCGCCGGCTGCTTTTTTGCGCCGCAGGAGACCTGCCTTGCGAAAATTTTCTGCAAACAGAAGGCTTTTCTCTCCTCGTATCGAATACATAGGTAATGGATATCGCACTTCGAGGAGGTCTTCTTATGGCAATTCTAGCTGCTTATGCCGTGCCGCATCCGCCGGTCATTTTGCCGGAAATCGGAAAGGGCGAGGAACGCAAGATTCAGCTCACGATCAATGCGTATGAGCGGGCGATGAAGGAGGCGGCTTCCTTCGAGCCGGATACGGTCGTCATCGCGAGTCCGCACGCCGTCATGTACGCGGACTATTTCCACATCTCGCCGGGGGACGAGGGCGCGGGAAGCTTTGCGCAGTTCGGCGCACCCGAGGTCGAAGTGCATGCCGAGTACGATACGGCGTTTGCCAAGACGCTTGCCACCGTCGCAGGAGAGGCGGGAATCGACGCGGGTCCTTTGGGCGGGCGCAATGCGGCGCTCGATCACGGCACGATGGTTCCGCTGCGCTTCCTACAGGCGCAGGGGGGGGATTTCCGCGTCGTGCGCGTCGGGCTTTCCGGGCTCACGCCGCTCGATCACTATCGCTTCGGCATGTGCATCGCACGCACCGCCGAAGAGCTTGACCGCAAGACCGTCTTCATCGCGAGCGGCGACCTCTCGCACAAGCTCACGCCCGATGGCCCGTATGGCTTTGCGCCTGAGGGGCCGCGCTTCGACAAGGCGTGCATGAAATACCTTGAGGAAGGGACGTTCTTGAAGCTTTTGCAGATGGATCCGGCTCTTGCCAAGAAAGCGGCGGAGTGCGGCTTGCGCTCCTTCTGGATCATGACGGGCGCGCTCGACTGCCAGGCGCTGAAGATCAAGAAGCTTTCCTATCAGGGGACTTTCGGCGTCGGCTACGGGCTTCTTTCCTTCGTCGTCAAGCGCGAGGACTTGAAGCGCAACTTCGGTATGCGTTACGAGATCGCCCAGCGTCGCGCTCTCGACGACATCAAGGCGGCGGAAGACGCCTATGTGAAGATCGCGCGCGAGAGCGTCGAGAAGTTCGTCGTGACCGGGCAGTATGCCTCCCTTCCCGCAGATCTGCCCGAAGAGATGCAGGGACGCGCGGGCGTCTTCGTATCGCTCAAGAAAGACGGCGAACTCAGAGGCTGTATCGGCACGTTCCATCCGACGCAGAAGGATATCGCCGAAGAGATCCTCTACAACGCTGTCGCCGCCGCCATCAACGATCCGCGCTTCTCGCCGCTCAAGGAGGAGGAGCTGCCCGACATCGTGTACAGCGTGGACGTGCTCACGGAGCCGGAGTTGATCGGTGATGCAGCGAAAGAGCTCGATGTGAAGCGCTACGGCGTGATCGTCGAAGCGCGCGGCAGGAAGGGGCTGCTTCTTCCCGATCTCGAAGGCGTCGACACGGTCGAAGAGCAGCTCAAGATCGCGCGCAAGAAGGGCGGCATCGCCGAGGACGACGACGTGCGCATCTGGCGCTTCGAAGTGGAGCGCCACCATTGAGCGCGGCGGATCGTGCAGCAGGACAGAGGGAGCAGACGCATGTGTCGTCTGCTCCCTCTGTCCGCATCATTGCCGGCTCGCGGATGGCAGGCGCGGCCTTTGCCGCGTACGGGCGAACGAGGGCGGCAAGATCCGCTGCAGGAACTATGGCCGGCTCACCTCCATCGCGCTCGATCCCATCGAGAAGAAGCCGCTCTGTCACTTCCACCCCGGAAGCTTCATCCTCTCCGTCGGCAGTTTCGGCTGCAATCTCGCCTGTCCCTTCTGCCAGAACCATGCGATCTCCATGGCGGACGAGTGCAGCGAGACGCAGGACGTCACGCCCGAAGAGCTCGCCGCGCTCGCCTCTGACCTCAGCCGGCGGCCGCACGGCAATATCGGCGTCGCCTTCACCTACAACGAGCCGCTTCTGAGCTATGAGTTCATCCTCGATACGGCGCCGCTGCTGCATGAGCGCGGCCTTTTCGTCGCCCTCGTGACGAACGGCATGATAGCGCCCGCGCCTTTGGAGACGCTCCTGCCGCATGTCGATGCCATGAACATCGACCTCAAGGGCTGGCAGAGCGACTTCTACCGCAGGATCGGCGGCGATCTCGCTGCGGTGAAGCATACGATCGCCCGCGCCGTCACCTCCTGCCACGTCGAGGTCACGACGCTCATCCTTCCGGGGCAGAACGACAGCGAGATCGACATGGAGGAAGCGCGCTGGCTTTCCTCGCTCGACCCCGAACTGCCGCTTCACATCAGCCGCTACTTCCCCGATGGAAGGAAAAGGCTCCCGCGACGCCCGTCGAGACGATCCGCCGCCTTGCCGCAGTTGCCGGGAAGCATCTTCGCCATGTGCATGAGGGGAACTGTTGACAGGCCGGGCGGGCGACCGCATGTCCGGCCGCTTCGAAAAAAATCATCGACCGGACAAAAAAGACGCACAGCCGGCAAGATGGCTGTGCGTCTTTTTGTCAAAAACGGATGGATCGTCTTTTTGCTCCACGGGCGGGACTTGCTTCATCCGCTGGTCGTAGTCGCCCGTCAGATAGTCGCCCAGAAGACCGACCTTGAATTTTTCCCGGGTGATCGTCGGGCAGGGAGCTCGTTCGCCGTCAACAGCATGTCGAGGGCGGGCGCCGTGCGCATGGCGGTCGCGCTCATGTGCATGATGAGGATGGCGCCGCGCTTCACGGAGCCGTCGTCTTCATGCGTCAGGCGGTGCAGGATGCCGACGAGCGATTCCAGCGAGACGGCATTGTAGTCTCCTGTGCTGCCGCTGCCGTTGACGACGTAGTCAAAGCCGCTGTTCAGGATGCCCGCGACGCCCGAGCGGCTCATGGCGAGCGTCGGCGGGCGCAGGAGGCGCGTCAGTGCGTGGCGGCCGGACGGCAGCGTCATGTCGCCCACGGTCAGCGCAAGCTTCTCGTAGGAGGTGTACACCTCACGCTCGTAGGCTTCTTCGCTCAGGACGGCTTTGTTCTTGCCGTTCTCGCCCGGCACGCACATCGGCGTGTGCAGATCCGTATGGCTGCCGATCTCGTTGCCTGCCGCCGCGATGGCACGCAGGAGGCCGGGATTGTTGTGGACGTTCTTCGTGATGATGAAGAACGTGCCGTTCACGTGATGCTTGTCGAGGACGACGAGCAGATGGTTGATGGAATCGTCGCTGCCCCAATCGTCGAAGGTGAGGAATATGGTGTTGTCCGCGACGGTCTTGACGACGCCCGTCTTGTCGGCGCTGCGCATTTCGATGCGCGAAAAGCCCAACATGCGGTCCGTCTTGCCCACTTCGGGGGCGCCGATATAGCGCTTGTAGAATTCCTGCGTCAATTCGTGTCCCTTGAGCCTCTTTTCCCGCGCGCGCGGGCGGATTTCCTCGGGCAGGGAGGAGAGGTCGACGGGGTAGGTGAAAAGCGCGTCTTTGTCGTTCAGGACGTCGAGGACGGAGACGATGGTGTAGCCCGGCGCCAACCGACCCCTCGGTTCCTTTCCGGGCAGGGAGTGCGTCGTGTAGGTGATGTTGTCGAGCTTCTTGGCTTTCAGCAGGCGCATAAGCTCGACGGCGAGCGAGGGACGCGCGTAGTAGTCCGTGCGCAGGTAGATGATCTCGCCGCGATTGAACGAGGTCGTCCAGCGGCCGAAGAGGTCGGGCATGATCTCTTCCGCCGACTGCGCATTCTTGTGCCTCGACTGCACGGCGTTGAAGCCTTGTCCGATGAGGACGCAGCCCATCGCCGACACCGCTTCGCCGAACGTCTTTTCGTCCGCGCCCGACATCTGGCGCACGACGTTCGTCTCCTGCCCATAGGCGCGAAGCCCTTCGCGGACGCGCTCGATCTGCGCACAGTAGCCGTCGAAGCCTGCGCCTTCCTCGGGGTGAATTCCGATGCCCAGCTCCTGCCCGTAAGCGCGGATGAGCTCGATGTTCTTCTTGTTTCTTGCGAGTTCGCGCTCCGTGACAAAAAAGGTGCCGTGCATGCCCTGCGCCTTCATTTCCTCCAGGATTTCACGCAGAGGCTCTTCCTTCGACAGGCCGCCAAACGTGAAGACGACGGCGGGTTTCGTGGTGCGCATGATGCGCTGCTTCTCGGCGATGCGTCCTTGGTTCTCCCGGCGCAGCGCGGCATAGGCGCCGCCTGCAGCTGTCTGCCAGTCCTGCTGCTTTGCGGACGGCGCCTCTTTTGCATCGTCAAGGAGCTCGTCTTTTGGATGCTCCTCCTCCGGTCTCGCGACCTCAAGTCCGGCGAGCGCCGCGAGTCTCGACGATTCGAGGGCTGCTGCCGTCTCCGCCGGCCCCTCGGCGACCGCTGCGGCTGCCGTGCCGCTGCAAAGAGCAGCGAGCAGGAAACCAACGGCGCACAGAGCGCTCTTTTTCCCTAGTCCTGTTCTCGTTTTTCTCTTGCGCATGACTGTTCTCGTCCCTTCCTTTCTCTATTCGCACCGCACATCGGGGAGGGTGTTGTTGCCGCCGAGCCGCCAGAGGCTCACGGCGTCGACGCCGTTCTCCGCTGCGAGCGTGATCCACGCATTGAGCGTCTCTTCGTCCGCATACCAGACTTCCCCGTCGTGTCCATCCGCCGAGAACGTGAAGTGAAGCGCCGCGCTCTCGGCATCGCGTTCCGGCTTCTTGTCGTGCTTCTTCGCCAGGGCTGTGGCTTCTGCCTCCGTGAGGAAGCGAATGTCGCCCTTCTTCAAGCCGAAGAAGCCGTAATCCCTGCCACAGACAGCCGCCCGTCGCGAAGGCAGCGGCCTTCTTGCCGGGCAGGGCGTCCATCTTCTTCAAGGTTTTCTCGATGAAGGCGCGATCCGCCTTCGCGCCCGGGCCGCTGTGCTTGCCGTGCAGGTTGTAGAACATCACGACGTATTCCGGCCCCTCGGGAAGACCCACATCATACGGCATCGAAGGCTCAAGCACGATGCGGAGTTTCAAGCCGCGCGCTTTCGTGATCGCAGCGAGTTTGTTCGCGAAGACGACGTAGCGATCCAGGATCTCTTCGTCCTTGCGGAAGTTCTCATAGTCGAGTTCCACGCCCTCCATGCCGAATTTTTCGGCGAGGTCGGCCATGGCCTTCGCTTCTTTTTCCATCTGCTCATCCGTCGTGAGGAGGCGGCGCAGAAGCTCCGGATCTTTTTCGATGCGCGTCGTTCCCACGATGTCATTCGTGAAGGTCAGGTAGCGTTCGACCTTCCGGATGCGGTAGGAGTTCACGAGGGTCTTCACTTCCTCCGGGATGAAAAGCTCGTCCTTGTCGTCGTAGCAGACGGCGAAGATGGCAACCTTCGCGAGCTTTTCGCGCATCTTGCGATAGTCGCTCTCGCCGCCTGCGACATCCCAGTAGGCGTGCCATGAAGAAAGCTCCACGGGCGCGTGCTGCTCGGCGCTCTTCAAAGGCTCTGCCTGGACGCATCCCCCGAGGGAGAGTCCGGCGGCAAGAAACATCCCCAACATCAACCATCGCATGAACATACCTCCTGTTCCCTGCAAAGAGAGGGCGCGCAGACTTTTCGCCCCCGCGCCCTCTTTTCATCATACATTTTCGAGGAACCAGCGCAAGACAGCGTCCCAGATTTCTCCGGCTCTGTACTTCACCTTGTCCCATCCTTTATACTCGCTCGTGTAAAGGAGACGCTCCTCGCTGTCCGCTTGCCCGGTCTCGGTCAGGATGCGCACTTTCTTGAACACGCCGTCGTAAACATCGTCGGCGAGATTTCGTTGGCTCCATGCTTCGCCGCGCCAGGAGGCGCCGATGAAGACGTCGCCCCGCTCCAAGCGGTGCAGCGCGATGTTCTCCGGCCCCATGTGGCCGTCGACTTCCACGCTCAGGCGATCGCCCGAGAGATGGATCACCAGCTGGCACTTGCTGCGGCGATGGAAGCTCTCGCGTCCCTCGTAAGGGGCGGCGCCATCCTCGACGGCAGGGGCGTATGTCTCGCGCGCTTCATTCGCGCGTCCCAGATACTCCTTGGCCGCAGCGGGGAGGACGCATAGCGTGCGAAGGCTTCGTTTTCGCCGACCTTCGCTTCCCTTCGCGCCTCTTCGACGGAAAGGATCTTCTCGCCGAGGATCACGGGCAGCTTTTTCTTTGTAAAGCTCTTTTTTTCGCGCCGCCCGTGATTTCTTCCACGACGAGGTGATCGTTGACGAGCGTGACGGCGACCGCGTCCGAAAGGTCGCCGGAGCTGCGCAGGAAGATCTGCTGCGAGCCGAAGGCGTTGCCTTCAAGCTCCACTTCCAGACGGAGATCCTTGAGCTTTTTCGGTTTCGGCGAGACGTGCGGCCGCATTGCCTTCGGGCAGCGTCGTCAAGATCAGCGTCTCGTCGCGGCATTCGAGGGCGCCTTCCCTGAGCTCCCATGCGCGGCGGCCTTCGGTTCGCCCATCGATGTAGGCGAGGCTGCCGTCCGTATCGTAGTTGATGCGCATGAGAAGATGGTTGATCGGCCAATAGGGCTGCGGCTGCATGCGCGTGAGGTCGTAGAGACTGCTGGTGCGCTTGTTGAGCACGAAACCCTCGCGATTGAAGTTCATCGGGAAGGTGCTGCGGATCTCGCGCTCGTTGACTGCGCTGACGCGCGGGTTGTTGCCGAAGCGCCCCGTGTTCGCGTGCATGAGCACATGTGCCTGTGGCACATAGCCGAGCTCTTTTTCGTACACTTCGCGCAAGCGCGTGTAGTCGTAGGTGACGCGCCGCTCCATCTGACGTTCGCTCTCGACGGGGATGCCGTCCTTGTCGCGGATGTAATCCATCAGGTAGTGGTTGTAGCGGCGGCCGAGGTAGCTGCGCACCATATCGAAGCGCAGCAGGTCCAGCTCGCCGAGAAAGTCGTCGTAACGGTCGAAGACGTTGATGTAGGCGAGCCGGTAGCCGTTCGTTCCCATCTCCCAGAACGTCGAGTCTTCCATCTCGTGCAGATCCTTCGGGTGAAGGAACTTCGTGTCCTCCTTGACGAATTTTTCCGGGTAGGTCATCATCGTCGCCTTGAAGTTCAAGTCTTCCATGATTTCCTGCGCGAAGATCGCCGTGTCGCGCCTGCCGTCTTCGAACATGAGGAAGAGCGAGCGGGGCGGCAGGGGGGCTCCGTTTTGGTAATAGTTGAGGATGTCTTTCTGCGAAATGGTCACATAGCCTTGGCGCTTCAGCTCCGCGAGATGGCGGCGCAGCTCCTCCTTGCCGATGAGCGAAGAGGTGTCGCCATGACGGTCGACGCCGAAGTAGGAGAGAGCGATGAAGCCTTTGTCCTCTTCGCTCGTCGCTGCGGCTTCGGAAGCGTCGTAGGGTCTTGAACGTGAAGAAAAGCTGCAGAAGCATGAAAAGCGAGACGGCGAGGATCGTGAACTGCAGGACGACGCGCATCTTCTTGCGGCGATTCTTGCTGCGCGTGAAATTCTCGTTCCCGAGAGGGGGGCGCTTCGTCTTTTGCGGCGCCGGCTGCACATCCGTGGGGGCTTCCTGCGCTGCAGAAGGCGCTGCCTGTGCGTTTGGCGCGGTCGTCTCCGCCGCCTGCTGCGCCTGCTGCGCCTGCTTTTGCGCCTGCGCCTCTTCCCGCGCCTTTTCCAAGCCTTGTTTCAAGCGCACGAGTACACGTTTCTTTTTCATGCCGCCTCCGCTCCTGTTTTTGTCCGAGGAGGCGTTCTTTCCTTGCTCCTTCTGTTTCTTCTTGTTGCGTTCGGCGATGTCGGCGAGCGTCATGCGCGTGCCCCAGGTCGTCTTCCAGAAGGTGACCCAGGCGACGGGCATCTGCCAGAGGAGCACGGCTTCATAGTATATGCAGAACCACATGGCGTAGAGCCACGTCGTGCTGCGCCGTATGAGAAGCTGCGCCATGCTCATCAGGAGCGCCATCATGAGCATGCCGATGAGGAAGCTCGTGGGATAGACGCGGTACATGATCGGCACATAGAAGAGATTGTAGAGGACGATGATGGGCGCGGCGATCGGCACGAGGACGCCCATGTAGAAGCCGAGCGACATGAACGGCTCTTTCTTCCACATGAAGCGGCTCGCGATCAGCGACTCGCGCAGCCACGAGCGCTTCCAACGCATCTGCTGGCGCAGGAAGACTTGGTAGGAGCGCGGCACGATCGTCATGCAGACGGCGGAATCCTGATACGTCGTGCGGTTGTGGCGCAGGATGAAGTTCGTCATGCTGCGGTCGTCGCCGAAGGTCGCCTTCTGTCCGAGGAAACGCTGGTTGAGCCACGCATCCATGTACTTGAGGACGAGATCCTTGCGGTAGCACGACAAGGGGCCGGAAAGGCACGTCGCCGCATCGAAGAAGCCTTCTGCCGCCTTCATGACGCGGAAGGCGATGGAGTAGCGCACCGCCTGCATCTTCGTCAAGGCGTTCGTGTAGGTGTTCGCGACATCGGTGCGCCCTGAGACGCCGCCCATCTCCTTGTCCTTGAAGGGCTGCACGATGTTGCGGATGGCGAAGGGGTCGAGGAAGCTGTCCGAGTCCACGAAGACGAGAAGATCGTGCTTCGCTTCCTTCGCGCCGCGCGCCATGGCGTCGCGCTTGCCCATGTTCGTCGGCTGCTGCAGGAAGCGTATGCGCTCAGATACGCGGTAGGCGTGGTCGCTCGTATCCGCCGCCTTGAGTTCGGCGATCATTTGCTGCACGCGCTCGGCGGAGCGGTCGTTCGAGCAGTCGTCGACGACGATCACTTCGAGCTTGTCCACGGGATAGTCCTGATTGATGCAGCTGTGAATCGTGCGCTGGATCCACTCTTCCTCGTCGAAGCATGGTACGACGATCGTCACGCCCGGCGTATAGTCGGGATCGATGGGCACGGGGCGGTAGAACATGGCGAACAGATAGCGCGTGAGCAAGAAGGTCGCGGCGATGATGCTGTAGAGATAGAGCCAGCGATTGAACTTGAAATAGATGACCGATTCGGCGCGCATGAGCAGGATGATGAGCGTGATCACGGCGAGGAAGAAGGTCGCTGCAGCGAACATGTAGCCCTGCCTGCGCGCGGCGGCGTACTGAGCGAGGGTCTTCTTGAACTCGATGCCGTAGAGCTTTTTCCTCCGCCTGCCCGAAGGCTCGTATGACGGTAGCGGGCAGCTTCTTCACCTTCATCTCGTAGCCCTCGGGCATCGTGCCGGCCGTGATCTCGAAGGTCAGCTTGACGTCGCCCGAAAGCTCCGCCGCATGCGCGTCACCCTCCAGGCGCACGAGGATGCCCGTCGTCGAGATGTCCACGGCGCGCGCTGCAAGCGTTCCCGCGGAGCTGTCGATCTTCACCGGATAATCGACAAGGTAGCGCTGTCCGTTTTTTTCGCATCCTGCTCGTAGAGCGTATAGTCTTCGGATTCCATGTCGGCGGATGCGCCGCGCCGGCTGCGGTTGCTGCGGTGTCCGCCGGCGTCCGGAACATGCGAAAGCAGGCGGCGATCCCCTTTCATCGTGTAGAGGATGTCTTCCGCCTGCGCGGTGCCGGATGCCTGGTTCAAGCTTGCGCCGCGCTCTGCGGCGTCCGTGCTTTTGCTGGCGTCATCTGCGGGCGCGTATTCCTGCTGCTCCATAACTTCACCGACTTTCTTTCACTGTTGCCGCCGGGGCGGCGGGTACATAACGGATCTTGCGGAAATCGTAGATGCTGGCGGGCTTTTTGCCCGTGTTTTTCAAAGCCGTCAGCAGCCAATCCAGCTCGCTGGCTGCATCGACGGGAGTCTTTTTCGGTTCTTCCTCGGATTTGTCCTCCAAGGTCGGCTGTTTGTCCACGGCGGGACGCAGATCCTCGACGGGAGCATCCTTCGCCGCGGCCTCGACGGGCTTGGCGATGTCGATCGCGATGATGCTTCCGGGAGACACCGTCGCCGCATAGGCGATGGCTCCCGCTGCGTCCTTGAGGTGGCCCGGCGCGTAATGCGCGGTTTCTTTCACGGCATAGTCGATGCCCGCCGCATGCAGGGCGCGCAGAAGCTCCTCGTTGTAGGCGGTTCGCGGCGCACGGAAGAGACGCGGCTTCGTCGCGGTGAGCACCTCGACGACCTTCTGCGTGCGGCAGATCTCGGCGAGCAGGCGATCCTGCGGCAAGCCCTGCGCCGCAGCGATCCCTACGAAGGTATAATTGCCGATCTCCTGTCCGGCTTCGCGTATGAGCTGGATTGTCTCCGGCTGATTCGCCGCATTCTGTCCTTCGACGAAGAATACGGCGCTTGCGCCATGCTTCTTGAGGACGTCGAGCAGGCGCGCCGTCGTGGTGCGATCGGGCAGTCCGTCGATGACGATGGCGACGTGCGAGCCGGCGTCCTTCGTCAAGATTTCTGCAGGCTCTGCGCCTTTTTGCAGCTGCTCCTTCGCCGCTGCAATTTCCTCCTGCGCTTCATAAAGGCTGCTGAGATCGGTGATCTCGTCCTGCGCACCCGTCGTGCTGATCACATGGTCGCGGAAGAACATGAGGACGCCGGCGCAGAGCAGGATGCCGAGAACCGCCAAAAGCCCCATTTTTCTCAAGCTCATGACCCGCACCCTTTTTCAAAAGCGTTCATCATAGACAAGGGCGCCACGATCAGAGACGCCAGTAGCGGAAGCCTTCGCGCTCCGCCTCTTCGCGGGAGAACATCCCCTTCACGTCGATGAGAAGGCGCGGCCCATCCGCGCGGTACATCCGGCGCAGATCGGCCCAGGAAAGCTGGGTGAACATCTCATGCGCCACGAGAAATACGAGGCAGTCCGCCTCGCGGATTTCGGCGAACGGCTCCAGGGCGAAGCCGTATTCTGCACGGAATTCCGCCGCGTCGGCCTCGGGATCGACGGCGTGCAGCGAAAGGTCGTATTCCTGCAATATGCGGTAGACCTCGGCGGCGCGTGAATTGCGCACGTCGGGGCAGTTTTCCTTGAACGTCATGCCGAGAAGATGGACGTTCGCATGGGCGAGGTCGATCTTCGCACGCACGAGCTCGCGCACGACGGCGTGGGCGACGAAGCCGCTCATGCCGTCGTTGATGCGCCGTCCCGTGGAGATGAGCGGCGAATGGTAGCCGAGGTTCTGCGCCTGGTAGATGAAATAATAGGGATCGACGCCGATGCAATGGCCGCCGACAAGTCCCGGGCGAAAGCCTAGGGCGTTCCATTTCGTGTCCATCGCTGCTGCCACGGAGGCGGTGTCGATGTCCATGCGGTGGAAGACCATGGCCAGCTCGTTCATGAAGGCGATGTTGATGTCGCGCTGTGCGTTCTCTGCGACCTTCGCCGCTTCCGCCACGCGGATGGACGACGCACGGTGCAGGGTTTCGATGACGGTGCCGTAGACGGCGGCGATCGTGTCGAGCGTCTCTTCATCCATGCCCGAGACGATCTTGACGATGTTCTCCAGTCGATGCACCTTGTCGCCGGGGTTGATGCGTTCCGGGGAATAGCCGATCTTGAACTCGCCGCGATGCATGCCCGACTCCTCTTCCGGGATGGTGCAGCAGATGTCCTCGGTCACGCCCGGATAGACGGTCGATTCGTAGACGACGATGCTGCTCGGCTGCAGATTCTTTCCGACGACGCGCGTCGCATTCTTCAGCGGATGGAGATCGGGCGTCTTGTCTCCCTTGATCGGGGTCGGCACGGCGATGACGATGAAGGACGCCGTGCGCAGGCGCGCCGCATCGGCCGTGAAGTCGATGTTTGTATGTGCGTCCTTCGCCGCGGCAAGTTCGCCCATCGGGTCTTTGCCGCAGCGAAGGTCCGCGACCTTCTTCTCGTCGCTGTCGTAGCCGATGACGCTGAAATGTTTCGAAAACGCCACGGCGAGCGGCAAGCCGACATAGCCGAGACCTACGACGGCGATCTTTGTCTTGCCGTCCCGCAAGGAATTCAACATAGATTCAATCTCCTCTTTCTTGTGCTTTATCCAAATCAAATCTCATAGTTTCTGAAATAGCCCGTGAGCGCCGCCCAAACGGTTCGCGAGCGCCTCGATGTATCGAGATCGCGGATGTCGTAATACTCAAGGGCGAACATGAGGTCTTTTTGCACCGTGTAGCTGAGGCCGGTGCCCCAGCCTTGGAAGCCGCCGCGCCTTGGGCCGATGGACGTCGAATCGTAGCTCATGTAGTCTGCCATGCCGTGCATCGTATGGCTGACGTAGGTCGCGCTCGGCTGACGGTAGTACTTGAACCAGTAGGCGAGCGATCCCGGCCGCCAGGTGGAGCCGCTCGTCGCGAGCGTCAGCACATATCCCGTGCCGTTGCCCGCCGCATGATCCCTGCCGTGAAGCAGCATTGCGCCGAAGTCGAACTTGTCCAAAGGTATGCGGAAATTCCCCATGTAGATGTTGCGCGCCGCGTCGTTGATCTTGTCGAAGCGATACATGCCGGCGTCTATGCCGTAGGCAGGCGTGTCGTAGCTGGCATGCAGCGCCGTCACGTCATCCGCCTTGTCGATCGTGCCGTGGTACAGCGTGTAGCGGACGGGACTGCCGATCGAGAGGCGCACACCCTTGAACTTGCTGTCGTAGATATTGCCCTCGGCGAAGGCCGTGCCGAAGATGCCGATCCCCGTCTCCACCGGGCCGATCTTGCCCGTCAGATAGTAGCGGTCAAAACGAAGCTTGCCGTCGTTGCTGCCGCCGTTCAGGAACTTCGTGTACTCGAACATGCCCGGGGCATGCCAGTTGCCGTCGATGTCGTAGTCGGGGTAGACGCGGAGGCGCAGCCGCGTGAGGTTGGGTAGCCTCTCGACGCCCGTCGAGCGTGAGGTGTCGGCGCGCACCTCGGCGTCGATCTTGAGCCCGGGCTCGGATTTTTTTCCGGGAGGAGCACGGGAGCATAGAGCTGCTGATCGCCGTTCTCTTCATCCGTGTAGCCAATGCGCGCGAGATCTTCGATGAAAAGGGCGCGCAGGCGCGTCGCGGCGTCCATGGCGTCCTGTGCGACGAGCGGTTCGGCGTAAGCGTCCGCAGGAGTCTCGGCAACGGCCACCGGCGCGGCAGAGACGGGGGCGGCTGCGGCCGTCCCCGTCGGCTGCAGGTTCTCTCCTCCGGTCAGGTGGGCGAGAACCTCCCGCTTGCGTTCTTTCAAGTTGGCGAGCGCAAGCTCGCGCTTTTCGAGCCGCATCTTGGTGAGTGCGTAGTCGCGCGCTGTGAACTGCAGTCGCTGACGCGCTTCGGACGCCCTCTCTGCCAGCGGCTTCATGATCTCCAAACGGTTCGTGCCGCGCAGGGATTCGCGCGCGAGACGCTCTTCCGCATGTTTCGCCGCGGCTTCTGCGTCGGCAAACGAGCGCCTCAGCTGGCGCTCCTGCTCGCGGTACAGCTTGACGCGCACCTCGTCGCGCATGGCGAGGCTCACGAGCCTGCCGTACTCGTCGGCGGCTGTGCCCTGCTGCACGCGGTCGATTTCATGGAGGCCGCGCGCTACGAGATCCACGAGATCCTTTCGCGAATACTCCTGCGGCGTCTTGCCCGCAAGATCGACGTAGCCCGCTGCTTCAAGCTGCTCCACAGCTTCATAGGCCCAGTCCGGCACGGCTTGAGCCGCGCATCCCGTCCCTGGCAGAAGGCCGAGGAGGGCAGGGGCGAGGAGACTTGCGCGCGCGCCATACGTTCGAAAGAAAGAGCGTTCTGCTATCATGTCGGCATTTTCTCCTTGTGTTTTTTAATAATGATTATTTCTGCTGCTGGATAGAGGCATGGAAGAAAATGACATTCTTGGAGTTTTTTGCGCATCTTTATCCATGCTGCTAGGTCTTTGTCTCTATTTGCCATGACAGTATACCATAAAGACGAAGGATTCTCAAGCGAAAAAATCTTGCGTTTTTTATTTTTAGGACGTATACTCTCCTGTTGTCTCAAGATTCTTCCACACATGGTGAGAATGACCGGGGCTCTTGGGCGTATTTTCCGATGATGATGGCGCAAAAAAATAGGGGAGACGATAGCCCCCTGTTTTTGTACGCTGGATTATGCACGGTCATCTCTAGGTGCGGCGAGGCGGATGACGATCGTCCGTCCTTCGGCCTGCCTTCACTCGCTCAGGTAATACTCGATGTGTACTTCGGCGCTCATCTCCAACGTGCCCGGCGCGATCGGCGTCGAAGGCGCATTCTCGTAAGCGGCGAGCATCTTCGTGCTTGCTGCACGATCGGCGAACGGGTAGGTGCTCTCGAAACGGATTTCAGTCCGACGACGCGCCTGCCCAAGGCGGCGGCAAGGTCATCGGCTTTTCTTGCGCGCGTCGTTGACTGCAGCGGTCAAGGCCGTCTTGCGCAGCTTTTTCCGCGTTCTTCACGCCGAAATTCAGCGAGGATATGCTGTTCGCGCCGCTCTTGAGCGCGAGGTCGATGATGCGGCTGACGTCTGCGAGGTCGTCGATGCGCACCGTCACGGTGTTCTCCGCCTGGTAGCCCGTGATCTCGTCTTTGGTGGCTTTGTCCTGACGCTCGTAAAGCGGCTGGAAGTAGTAGTCGCGCGTCTGGATGTTCGCCTCGGGGACGCCTGCGGCGACGAGGGCTTTCTGCACGGCCGACGCCTTGCGCGCATTTCCCTCCTGCGCCGTCTTCGCGTCCGCTGCCTGCGTGACTACGCCGATCGATATCGTCGCGCAGTCGGGCGCCGTCTCCACTCTGCCCGTGCCATCGACCATGAGGATGGGCGGCTCGGACGGCGCCGCCGCCGCCGCAGCCGCCTGCGGCGAGAAGAGGAAGAGCCCCGCCGCGAGGGCGAAGAGGAAGAATGTCAGATGGTTCATCTTGATCGCTCCTTTTTCTTTTGCCAGGAAGGTGCGCGGAAGATTTTTCGGCGCTCCTTCGCTCCATGATGGTATCTTCATTATATCATGCCCCCTTGAAAATGCGAGTTAGAACTCTCTCACCCCTCGTTTGCACATCGCCTCCATTGCTGATATACTAGAGGAAAAAGACAGCAGAGCACTAGGAGGAATCATCTTGGCCAACCATATACGCACGCGCTTCGCGCCCAGCCCCACGGGCTACATGCACATCGGCAACCTGCGCACGGCGCTTTACGGCTATCTTTTCGCGAAGTCCCAGGGCGGTGACTTCATCCTGCGCATCGAGGACACGGATCAGGAGCGCTTCGTCGAAGGCGCGCGCGAGGTCATCAACGAGAGCCTGGCCGCCGCGCACATCGTCGCCGATGAAAGTCCCGAGAAGGGCGGCGCGTTCGGTCCCTATGTGCAGAGCGAGCGCAAGGCGATCTACAGGGAATATGCCGAGAAGCTCGTCGCCTCAGGACACGCCTACCGCTGCTTCTGCGCGGCGAAGGATCATGCGCAGGAAGCCGCGGGCGACAAGTTCGGCGGCTATGACCGCCACTGCCGCGACCTCTCGCCCGAGGAGGTCGAGAAGCATCTTGCGGCGGGCACGCCCTACGTCATCCGCCAGAAAAATGCCTCTCGTCGGTTCGACGACGTACCGCGATCTGATCCTCGGCAGCATCACGATTGAAAACAGCGAGCTCGAAGACCAGATCCTCTTGAAGAGCGACGGCATGCCGACGTACAATTTCGCGAACGTCGTCGACGATCACCCTCATGGAGATCACGCACGTCATCCGCGGCAATGAATACATCACTTCGACGCCCAAGCATGTGCTGCTCTACGAGTTTTTCGGCTGGCAGCTGCCCGAGTTCATCCATCTGCCGCCCGTCATGGGAAAGAGCGAGGACGGCACGGTGTCGAAGCTCTCGAAGCGGCATGGCGCCGCGAGCTTCGGGCAGCTCATCGATGAAGGCTACCTCGCCGAAGCCGTCACGAACTACGTCGCGCTCCTCGGCTGGTCGCCGAAGGACACGAACCGAGAGATCTTCACGATGGAGGAGCTGATCGGAGCGTTCTCCCTCGACGGCATCTGCAAATCGCCCGCCATCTTCGACTACAAGAAGCTCGACTGGATGAACGGCGAATACTTCAAGGCCATGGAGCCGGCTGCCTTCGCCAGGCTTGCGCGTCCCTTTGCAGGCGAGCTGCCGACGGAGCTTTCGGAGAAGTGGGACTACATCGCCGAAGTCCTGCGCCCGCGACTCAGCCGCTTGAACGAGATAGAGGAGCAGATCCGCTTCCTCGTCGAAATGCCCGACTACGACATCGACTGCTATACGAACAAGCGCAACAAGACGAATCCAGAAAAGGCGCGCGAGCTGCTGCCCGAAACGCTCCCCATGCTCGAAGCCATCGAGCCGTGGACGCCTGACGCCATCAACGAGGCGCTCGACGCCTTCGTGGAAAAGCGCGGCGAAAAGAAAGGCGCCATCATGTGGCCGCTGCGCATCGCCGTCTCCGGCCAGAAAGTCACGCCGGGCGGCGTGACGGAAGTGCTCTTCCTGCTCGGCAAAAAAAATTCTCTCGACCGCCTGAAAAAAAGTATTGCCAAACTGCAAAATATGTAATATAATAATCCATGTTCAACGGCTCCTTCGTCAAGTGGTTAAGACACCGCCCTCTCACGGCGGGTTCATGGGTTCGAATCCCATAGGAGTCACCAAGGATATTCAGGGCTGAAGCCAACCGCTTCAGCCCTTTACTGGCTTGTCCGAGAGCCAAGTCCGAAGGACGCAGGCGATCGGGAAACAAGCCGTATGCGAAAACGTCCCAAGAATGCAAGCGCGAAGCGCGTCGCATGATTGGCCGACGTTGACCGCTACTGGCTTGTCCGAGAGCCAAGCCCGAAGGACGCAGCCTCCCCCCCCTCTCTCTTTATGCGAAGAAAGTCCCTGCCTTTCACCTTGCCACTGTCCGTGCTTTCCGCTAAAATAGGAGTGTCGTTCATCAACTTTTCAGAAGTAAAAGGAGATACTTCCATGGAAAAAATGTTGGAAAACGTGTTTCACTTGAAGGAAAACGGCACGACGATCCAGACCGAGGTGTTGGCGGGACTCACGACGTTCATGACGATGGCCTACATCCTCGCCGTGAATCCGTTGATTCTCGGCTCCACCGGCATGGATACGGGCGCCGTGTTCACGGCGACGGCTCTCGCTTCGGGGCTGGCGTGCGTCTTGATGGCGTCGTTCGCGAACCTGCCGTTTGCGCTCTCGTCCGCGATGGGGCTCAACGCTTTCTTCGCCTACACGGTTGTCGGGCAGATGGGGTACTCATGGCAGCTTGCGCTGACGGCGGTTCTCATCGAGGGTCTGATCTTCATCGCGCTCTCCGTGACGAACGTGCGCGAGGCGCTTTTCAATGCGATTCCTATGACCTTGAAGAGCGCTGTCACCGTCGGCATCGGATTCTTTATCACGTTCATCGGCCTGCAGAACGCGCACGTCGTCGTCGCAGGGGTCGAAGCTCGTCGCGCTCTTCTCCTTCCCCAAGGCGTTGGCGGAAGGATCCTTCCCTTCGGAAGGCGTCACCGTTCTCCTGGCGCTCTTCGGCATCCTCCTGACGGCTGTCCTCGTCATGAAGAACGTCAAGGGGCACATCCTCATCGGCATCTTCGCCACTTGGGGCCTTGGCATCGTCCCCGGAGATTCTCGGCGTCTACATTCCCGATCCCGCGCACGGTTATTTCAGCCTCATGCCGGCGGGCATCGTCGCGCCGCCCGTGTCGCTCGCGCCGACCCTCATGCAGTTCGACTTCCATGCGATCCTTTCGCTCGATTTCATCGTCATCATCTTCGCCTTCCTCTTCGTCGACCTCTTCGATACGCTCGGCACGCTGATCGGCTGCGCCTCGCGCGCGGACATGCTCGACGAGAAGGGGAGGCTGCCGCGCGTCAAGGGCGCGCTCCTCGCCGACGCTTGCGGCACGGCGATCGGCGCCTGTCTCGGCACATCGACGATTTCGACTTACGTCGAGTCTTCGGCGGGAATCGTCGAGGGCGGGCGCACGGGGCTGACGGCAGTGACGACGGCGGTTCTCTTCCTCGTCGCGCTCTTCTTCTCGCCGCTCTTTTTGGCTGTGCCGGGCTTTGCGACGGCGCCGGCGCTCGTCATCGTGGGCTTCCTCATGATGCAGCAGGTCGTGAAGATCCCTTGGTCGGAAATCATCGAGGCGATTCCCGCCTTCATCTGCATCGCCATCATGCCGTTCGCCTATTCCATCGCGGAGGGCATCGCGTTCGGCATCATTTCCTACACGATCTTGCATATCGCCGCGGGCAAGTTCCGCGATGTGACATGGCTCATGTACATCCTGACCGTGCTCTTCATCTTGAAGTACGCCTGGCTCTAAGGCATCTGCATCAGAAAAAGGGGCTGTCGCATGAGTCGAATTTGACTTATGCACAGCCTCTCTTTTTATTGCGTGAATCAAATATTCATTTCGATGAAAAGACTCTCGAAAAAAATGCGCAGGAAAGAACGCTGTACCATGCCAGCTTTTTTCCTGCGTATTTTTATGCTGCAACGTCTACTGGAAAGAGATGTTGCCCGCCGCATCCTCGTTGGATCTTTTGATGCAGTTTCCCGAAGTTATGTGCCATCGCCAGAAGCATCGTTTCCACAAGCACATTGGCATTGCCCCGGCTGAGGAAGCGGCGAAAGCCCATGTCCGCCTTGATGTTGGCAAAAGCGCCTTCCGCTTGGATGCTTCGATTGACTCTCAGCCGTATTCCTTCATCCGATATCAGTCGCGCCTTCGAGGCCGCTCGTTCCTCATGGAATGTTTTCGCCACTTCCAAGCTCTTCGTCCGCTCTTCTAACGGCAGTTTTGATCTGCTCCGCATGCACTCAGCTTTCCTTTCACAGCCGTTGCAATCTTCTGCCGTGTAGCAGGTCTTGACGCTCGTATAGCCGGTCTTGTTTCTCACCGTCTTCGTGCCCGTAACCTTGAGTTTCCTGCCGTTGGCACAGAGATAGGCGTCTTCGTCGCTGAGATAGGTCATGTTCTCGAAACGCCCGATGTCATTCTTCCAAGCGCGGGTCTTTGCTCGCTCGTAGTTGTTCGGCTTGATGTAGGCCGCCCTGCCCGTTAGCCCTTGAGATAGACGTAGTTTTTCTTCGCTTTCATATCCAGCGTCGGCAATGACCTTGGCATAGCGTTCCTTCACATGTGCATGGAAATCCTCCGGGGAACGGGATGAGCGTTGTGGTGTCCGTCGGTTGCGGCCCCGCCGTTGCCCATGTGATGAATTCTGCATCGACGCCGCATTGGATGTTGTAGGCTGGTTTCAGTTGTCCGTTCTTCATCGCATCTTCCTTCATTCGCATGAAGGTCGCATCGTGATCCGTCTTGGCAAAGCTGTTGCGCGTGCCCATGATGCGGAGCTTTTTCTGGTAGTCTTTCCAGCGAGCGATGAACTCGTCCAGTTTCTCCAACGCCTTTTGCAGCACGCTTTTTCGCCGTCCGCTCCCATGCACGAAGACGAGGCCTTGCTTTTTTTCTGCAGACGTTTCAGCTGCTTTCGCATTTTCTTGAGGTGGCGCAAGCGAGATCCTTTCCATGTCGGACGGATATGGATAGCTGCTGTTCTGCTTGCTCGATGAAGACGAGCAGTTTTTTTCCAGCAGTTTCGCTTGATTTTTTTCAGGACAGTCTTCTTCCAGACGAACTTGTATTTGTTAGCGACAGACTCGATCTTGGTTCCGTCGATGAAGATGTGCTCAAGCGATATGACGCCGAGCGTTTGCAGGAGGATGTCCATTTGCGCGAACAGTTCCTTGATGCAAGATGCCGGTGTTTTGAGCGAAAGCGCGAGATGGTTGCGTGATCGGGCGCGGGTTTTTCCCTCCAAAAGATAGAGGAAGTTCACGTCGCGCCGACAAGCCGTCTCGATTCTTCGGGAGCTGAAGAGATGGTTCATGCCGGAATAGATGAGAATGGCGAGCAGTTGCACGGGGGACGCCAGCTTTTTTTGTCGATACGTCCATAGGTGCGATAGAGCGCGGTCAGATTCATCCCTCCGATACATTGGCGCAGCAGGCGAACTGGGTCATTCTTGGGAATCTGCATTTTCAAAAATTCAGGGGCAGGCAGGGTTGATAAGTTTCGCCCCATGCGGTATAATCTGGTTGTAAAATTAGTTTTTTTGCATAAATCTATTTTTACACCTGCCTCCGCCCTTTTGCTAGGGTGGAGGCTTTTTTTGTGCATGAAAAAAGCTGTCGCACATGATTTATGTGCGACAGCCCCTCTTTTTGCGTCGATTCATTCACGCCTTCCGGCAAAGACTTTCTCGGCAGGCCCCGTCATGTAAACGTGGTTGTCCTCTGCCCATTCGATCTGCAGCCGGCCGCCGTCGAGCTGCACCTCGGCGGCTCTTTCTGTGCGCCCCGTGAGCGCGGCGGCAACGAGGGTCGCGCAGGAGCCGGTGCCGCAGGCGAGCGTCACGGCGGCGCCGCGCTCCCAGACGCGCATACGGATGTGGGACGCATCCAGGACGGCGGCGAACTCCACGTTCGTCTTCTTGGGAAACGCCTCGTGCCGCTCAAGCAGGGGGCCGAGCTTCTCGATCGGCACCGCTTCTGCATCTTCGACGAAGATCACGCAATGCGGGTTGCCCATGGAAACGCAGGTCATGGAGAGCGTTTCGCCGCCCGCCTCGATGGGCTGTTCGACGACATGCGCCGCACCGAAGCCGAGGACGGGGATGCGGTCGCCCGCGAGGGTCGGCTCGCCCATATCGACGCGCACGCCTTGGAGCTTGCCGTCCGCAAGCTGCAGGCGCGGCACGAGGATGCCCGCGCCCGTCTCGACGGTGAATTCTTCCTTGTCGCTCAAGCCTTCGTCATGGACGACGCCCGCGAAGCAGCGAATGCCGTTGCCGCACATCTCCGCTTCGCTGCCGTCCGCGTTCAGGATGCGCATCCTGAAATCCGCCGCTTTCGATGGCAGCACGAGGATCAGTCCGTCCGCGCCGATGCCGTAGTGCCGGTCGCAGATCTTCTGCGCGAGCGCAGCGAGATCTTCTTCGTCGAGCCGTTCGGAAAAGCCGTTCACCAGCACGAAGTCGTTGCCGCATCCCTGCCATTTGGTAAAGGAAAATGCCATAATGCTTACCCCCAAGAGTGTTTTGCGAGGAACGACCAGAAGGAAGCGCCGAGAGACTTGTCCTTCGTGGAGCACTCTTTCAGCACACGCGCATCTGTCGCCGCGCAGTTTTCCTTCATTGTAGCGAAGAACGAGCGCTTTGCCAAGCCTTTTTCTTCCTGCACGGGCGAGGGGGAAGGGAGCGGCGCCTCGTCTTTCCCGCTCTTCCAATGGAGCAGGAGCGCCGAGCTGATGATGACGAGGATCGAGCCTGTGTTGTGGATGAGAGCGCCGAGGACGGGGCCGATCTCGCCCGTGACAGCGAGCGCGATGGCCAGGAAATTCAGCGCGAGAGAGAAGGCGATGTTTCGGCGGATCGTCTTCATCAGATGGCGCGAGAGCGCGAAGAGGTGCGAGAGTTCCTCGACGCTTCCCTGCGTGATGGCGATGTCCGCTGCTTCCGCTGCGATGCCGTCGCCCGATCTGCCCATGGCTATCCCTACGAAAGCCCTCTTCAGGGCAGGGGCGTCGTTGATGCCGTCACCGATCATTGCCGTCGGGCTGCCGTCTTTTGCAAGCTTCTCGATGGCGGCGAGCTTGTCCTCGGGCAGCAGGTGGGCGTGCACTTCCTCGATGGCGAGGCTTTGCGCGACCGCCGCGGCCGCACGCTCGTTGTCGCCCGTGAGAAGTACAGGACGAAGCCCCTCCTCCTGCAGGCGGCGCACCATGCGTTTCGCGCCCGTGCGCACGGCATCGGCGAGGGCGATGAGCCCGACGACGGCATCCCCCTCGACGAGGTAGACGATCGCTGCCCCCTCGTCGAGACAGCGAAGCGATGCTTCTTCGGCGCGCTCCGCAAGACGTATGCCGAGGCGGCGGAGAAGGCGCGCGTTGCCGGCGGCGAGACAGACGGCGCCTTTCGACCGCGCCACGATTCCCTCGCCAGGCAGGACGTCGACGGTGGGCGATGCTGCAGCGAGAAGCTCATCCATGTCGGATCGTTCCCTGCCGATGCCCGCCGCCGCGCTTTTCTCTGCATGGCAGGCGACGATCGCCTTGCCCAACGGATGCTCCGAATGGCTTTCGAGGGCGGCGGCTGCGGCGAGCACGCGCCCGTCGCTCCAGCCGTCGGCGAGCGGCGTGATCGTCTGCACGCGCGGCGTCCCGTTCGTCAGCGTGCCCGTCTTGTCGAAGGCGACGGCGGTGACGGAAGAAAGACGCTCCAAGGCGTCGCCTTCCTTGACGAGGAAGCCGCGGCGCGCCGCGTTGCCGATCGCCGCCATGACCGCCGTCGGCGTCGCAAGCACGAGGGCGCATGGGCAGAAGACGACGAGCACGGTCACGGCGCGCAGCACATCGCCCGTGATGTACTGCGCGAGCAGCGAGGCGGCGAGGGCGAAGACGACGATCCATGTCGCCCAGCGGTCGGCGAGACGAACGATCTTTGCCTTGCCGGCATCCGCTTCCTGAACGAGACGGATGAGCCGCGTGAGCGCCATATCTTCGCCGACCTTCTCCGCGATCATCTCGAACGTTCCAAACTGGTTCAGCGTGCCGCTTTTTGACCTCGTCGCCGGGATTCTTGTCGACGGGCATCGACTCTCCCGTGAGCACGGCTTCATCGACAGCCGTGCGCCCCGTCACGATGCGTCCGTCCGCAGGAATCTTCTCGCCGGCAAGGACGCGCAGACGGTCGCCGACAGCCACCTCGTCCGCGCGCACCTCCTCGGCTTTTCCCTCCCTGACGCGCCACGCCATCTGCGGCGCAAGCGCGACGAGGCGTTCGATGCCGGCGCGGGCGCGCCCCACGGTGTACTCTTCGAGAAAGGCGCCGAGCTGCATGATGAAGGCGATCTCGCCCGCCGCGAAGATCTCGCCGATGGCGAGCGAGGCGATGAGTGCGAGTGACACGAGCAAGTCGGCGCGAATGTCGTGCTCGCGCACGAGTGCGAGAAAGCGCCGCAGACGATCGGTGCACCCGAGAAGAGGACGGCGACCCAGGCCATATCGAAGCCGAAAGGCTCCGCCCCCGCAAAACTCGCCAGCAAGGCAGCCGCCGACAGCGCGAGAAGGATTCCGTCCCTCAGCGTGCCGCTCTCTTGCAGCATCTTTTTCAACATATCCATGATTTCCTCCTTCTGCACATACCCCTATTGGTAGCTTTATTATACACATAGGGGTATGTGGTGTCAAGGCGGAATTTTGCATCGTGTTTTTATCGTTTTGATTCCTGCGCTTGCGAAATTTTCACAAATCGACTGTAACTATGTATACATAATACCTTAGCAAAACAGTGTACTTTTTGCTCCATCTGCGCTATGATATATGAGTGCTTCGGCACACGATAGATTTTTCTTATAGAGTTTCAAAGCAAAGGGGTAATCACGCATGACGGAAATGCAGCAGTATGTAGAGGACATTCTTGCGTATGTCGAAAAGAAGGATCCGCAGGAGAAGGAATATCATAACGTGGTCAAGGAAGTCCTGACCTCGATCGTGCCGGTCTTGGAGCAGCATCCCGAGTACAAAAAGCACAAGATCCTGGAGCGCATGGTCGAGCCGGAGCGCGTCGTGATGTTCCGCGTGCCGTGGGAGAACGACAAGGGCGAGGTGCAGGTCAACCGCGGCTACCGCGTGCAGGCGAACAGCGCCGTCGGCACCTACAAGGGCGGTCTGCGTTTCCATCCGAGCGTGACGCTCTCCATCTTGAAGTTCCTTGCCTTCGAGCAGACGTTCAAGAACTCCTTGACGGGACTGCCGATCGGCGGCGCCAAGGGCGGCTCGGATTTCGATCCGAAGGGCAAGAGCGACAACGAAGTCATGCGTTTCTGCCAGAGCTTCATGACGGAGCTCTACCGCCATATCGGCTCGATGGTCGATACGCCGGCGGGCGACATCGGCGTCGGCGGACGTGAGATCGGCTACCTCTACGGCCAGTACAAGCGCATCGTCAACTCCTTCGATTCCGCCGTCCTGACGGGCAAGGGGCTCGGCTACGGCGGCAGCCTCGCGCGCACGGAAGCCACGGGCTATGGTCTCCTCTACTTCATGAAGGAGATGCTTGAAGACAACGGCAAGAGCCTCCAAGGCAAGACGGTCGTCGTCTCCGGCTCGGGCAACGTCGCGACGTATGCGATCGAGAAGGCGATCGAGTTCGGCGCGAAGCTGTGACGTGCTCCGATTCGAACGGCTACGTCTACGATCCCGAGGGCATCGACCTCGCGCTCGTCAAGGAGATCAAAGGAAGTGCGCCGCGGCCGCATCAAGGAGTATGTCGAGAAGCGCCCGAACGCCCAGTACCACGAGGGCTGCAAGGGCGTCTGGACGGTCAAGTGCGACATCGCCCTGCCGTGCGCGACGCAGAGCGAACTCGACCTCGACGGCGTGAAGGCGCTCGTCCAAAACGGCGTCATGGCGGTCGGTGAAGGCGCGAACATGCCGACGACGCTCGACGCTACGGAATACCTCTTGGAAAAGGGCGTGCTCTTCGGACCTGCAAAGGCGGCAAACGCCGGCGGCGTCGCCGTCTCCGCGCTGGAGATGAGCCAGAACTCCGAGCGCCTGCACTGGACGTTCGAGGAAGTCGACAATCGCCTCAAGGGCATCATGAAGAACATCTACCAGAATTCCAAGAAGAACGCGGAGAAGTACGGCATGAAGGGCAACCTCATCGCCGGCGCCAACATCACGGCCTTCCTCCATGTGGCGGACACGATGATCGCCCAGGGGTTGGTCTGAGAAAGAAGTGCCACAACAGGTGCAGCTGATCGGTCAATCGTATAAATGATCGAACAATGATGAAGGGGCTGCGCGGAGTCGATTTGACTCTGCGCAGCCCCTTTGTCATTGCTGCATTTTCCTGCCGTGCAGGTTACATGACGCCCTTCTGCAGGATCACGCAGCCGTAAGGCTGACGCTCGCCTGTGGAAATCGTCACGAAGGCCGTCTTCGCCTTGTCGTAGAAGCTGAAGCGATCGATGAAGCCGATGCTCTTCCTGCCCTGCGGCACATGCTTCTCGACGGCGGCGATGAAATCGTCCCAAACCTTGGGGCGGCCGATCTTTTCGCGCATCTCTTCCATCACGTCCATGATGAGCACGGGATGCTTCTCGTACTCGGTATCGAGCGGCATGAGCTGCAGGATGCCGTCAATCATCTCAGCAGCGCCGATGCCGTCGGCGTTGATCGTGATTCCCTCACGCGCCATCGACACGGCCGGATAGAAGTCATCGGCGACGACGACGAGATCTCCGTGTCCCATTTCGGCAAGGGCCTTCAAGAGATCCGGGCTGATGCATTTTGGTATTCCCTTCAACATGATTCTTCCCCCCACGTTTATTCTGCAGCTTTTTTCTGCAGGAATATCGCCAGCTCTTCCTGTGTCGGATACGACAACTGCGTGCCTTTATGCGTGACGCTCAAGGCGGCAAACGCGCTCGCTTTCTTCATGGCGGCGAGCACGTCGCCGCCTTTCGCATACTCGCTCGCAAAGCAGCCGATGAAGGCGTCGCCCGCGCCTGTGGTATCGACGGCAGTGACCTTGTAGGGCGCGACGTACTGCTTTTCCTTCTGCGTCATCCACAAGGCGCCGCGCCCGCCAAGGGTGACGATGATGTTCTTGAGACCGCGCACCAAGAGGCTTTTCGCCGCTTCTTCCACGTCTTCCAGCGTTTCCATAGGCAGACCTGTGAGGATAGAAAGTTCCGTCTCGTTCGGAACGAAGAAGTCGCAGGCGCAGACCTTCGTGATGTCGAGCGCCTTCGTCGCAGGCGCCGGATTGAGCAGCACGGGAACGCCGTGCGTTCTTCCAAAATCGATGGCATGGTAAACGGTTGCAAGCGGCACTTCGAGCTGAAGGATGATCATGGCACACGCCTTGAGCTCCGTCTCTGCCGCATCGATGTCCGTCGGTGCGAGCGAATCGTTTGCTCCCTTGACGATCAAGATCCTGTTCTGGCCGCTCTCATCGACGAAGATTGACGCAATGCCGCTCGACGCATCGGACGCTTTCGTGACATAGCGCGTATCAATGCCGAACGTCTTGAGATTCTCGATCGTATTGTCCGCGAAGAGGTCGCTGCCGACTTTCGATACCATCATCGCTTCTGCACCGCAGAGAGCGGCGGCAACCGCTTGATTTGCGCCCCTTGCCGCCACAGCTGATAGAGAAATCCGGCGCTTCCAGAGTCTCCCGGCGCGGGCATGTGATGGATGTAAGCTGTGAGGTCTACCATATTGGAACCGATGACTGCCAGTTTCATGCGCATTTCCTCCTCATGTTCCCCCAAGGGGGATTTTTGCCGCACGGCATGACAACGCAAAAGCATCCGAGCGGGTCGTAAAAGCTTTTTCGATGCTACCTATCGCTGGGAGCCGTGACGCTGCCCCGCACGATGAGGTCGTTGACGGTTTCGATGCGTGTCTTTACGGTTTGCGGTTTCTTTATGAGCTCGATGAGTCTCTTGACGGCAAGGCGGCCAAGCTCTTTCTTGTGTACACGGATGGTCGTCAGGCCTGGCGAAAAGACTTCACCGAAGCTGATGTCGTCGAAACCGACGATGGAAATGTCTTCGGGCAGATGCCAGCCGTTTGCTTGGAATGCCTGCATGGCGCCGAGGGCGATCATATCGTTGTCGGCGAAGAAGGCCGTGGGCATCTCTCGCTTTTCACTGAGAATCTGCAGAAGACGTTCGTGCGCACCTTGGATGGAAGGCGGCACTTCAAGGAAGAAGCGCTCTTCGACAGGAAGACGGTGCTCTTCCATCGTGCGGCGAAAGCCGCGTTCGCGCGCTTGAAAGTTCTGGATGCGCAGACCGCCCGAGAGGTAGCCGATGCGCGAGTGTCCATGAGCGATGAGATGTTCGACTGCGGCCGCTGCGCCGCCCTCGTTATCCATGAGCACGGCATTGAAGGCGAGGTGCGGCAGCCAGGCATCGAGCAGAACGAGCGGCAATGACGCTTCCTGGAAGGGGCGTGCTGTCTCCTCTGTAAGTTCGGTTCCTACTAGGAGCACACCTGAACTCGTGTCGTTGAGGATGGACTTGATGCGCTCTTCATAGTCGGCATGGCGGCGGTAAAGATTGATGATGGACGTCTCGTAGCCGCACTTTCGACTCTCGTTTTCCACGCTCTCCAAGAGGATGGAGAAGAATGGAGAATCAGAGAAGACCTCTCCGCTGTCGCGATATGTTACGACGCGGATGCTCTTGACCTTGCTTTGAGAGATGTAGCCGTTTTCCTGTGCTAGGCGCACGATCTGTTCGGCTGTCGCCGGGTTGACGCCACGCTTCTTGTTCAAAGCGTTCGATACGGTAGCGGGAGAAAATCCTGAGAGTTCGCTGAGTTTCTTAATGTTGATCTTCTTGCCGCTGCCTTTCATGACATGTCCCCCTCGCTGCAACCGTGGCCTTTTCCGGCCCTGCCTGAGTCCTCTCATCATCTTATCAGGAATTGCCGTCGTCTGCAAATCTTTTGAAAAATATCGCTTTGCAGGGCGGTGTGCGCTCAAGCCTGCTTCGACTCGTTTCTCGCCTGCAACGCCATCTTTGCTTCCATATTGCGCTGGAATTGGTCGATGATGACGGCGAGGATGATGACGAGGCCCTTGATGATCATCTGCCAGAATTCGGAGACGCCGCACATGACCATGCCGTCGGATATGACGCCGATGACGAAAGCGCCGATGATCGTGCCGCCGATCGTGCCGACGCCGCCCATCATGCTCGTGCCACCGAGGACGGCGGCGGCGATGGCGTTCATCTCCCACGTCTCGCCTGAAGCCGGATGCGAGGCTTCAAGCTGCGAAGCCGTGATGATGCCAACGATGGCGGCGCAGATGCCGGAAAATACGTAGACAAGGATCGTCACCTTGTTGACTTTGACACCCGAGAGTTTCGCCGCCTTGCTGTTGCCGCCGATGGCGAAGATATGCCAGCCAAACGTCGTCTTCATGAGGAGCGCGGCAGCGATGACAGCGATGACGGCGAGGATCAGCGCTCCGACGGGAACGCCCGCGATGCGGCTGCCGAAGAAGTCGAATCCCGTGTTGCCGAGCGCTGCCTTGCCGAGGATGCTCGAATACGTCGCACCGCCCGAGTGGAGCATGGCGAAGCCGCGCGCGATGTACATCGTGCCGAGCGTGGCGATGAAGGGGGCGACGCCGAAGCGTGTGATGATCGTGCCGTTCAGCAGACCGATAAGCGCACCCGCAAGAACTGTGATGGCGACGACAAGCGGCACGTCGAAATAGAGCGTGACGCCGAAGGTCTGAAGCGTGACGCCGTTCTGGATCATGCCGCCCGCGATCATGCCCGCGAGACCAACGACAGCACCAACGGAGAGGTCGATGCCGCCCGTGATGATGACGTAGGTCATGCCGATGGCAAGGATGCCGTAGAGTGCGACGTGCTTGGCGAGCAGCAGCATGGTGTTCGCCGTGAGGAAGTTCGGCGTCGCAAGACTGAAGAAGACGACGAGCACGGCGAGCACGATGAGCGTGCGTCCCTTGAGAAGCGTCATCGCCAAGGAGTTGTTGTTATTGATACGATTGAGGCTCATGA
Source organism: uncultured Selenomonas sp. (assembly GCA_916438625.1). Lineage (GTDB taxonomy): Bacteria > Bacillota > Negativicutes > Selenomonadales > Selenomonadaceae > Selenomonas. The sequence continues at coordinate 489,418 of CAKAFE010000001.1, forward strand.
TTCTCCCACCTTTTTCTTTCATGATATCAAGATGCTCTGCCCGTAGCATGTCCTTGGTAGGAAGCGAGGACGAGCTTGTCCTGCGTCACTTCTTCACGCACGAATTGTGCTGTTTTGATGCCGTTCGACAGTACGACGATGCGGTCGGCAATCGCTTCGATCTCTTCCAGTTCGGAGGAGATGACGATGATGGAAAGCCCTTCGTCGGCGTAGTGGTTGATGATCTCGAAGACCTCCGTCTTCGCACCGATATCGATGCCTCGGCTCGGCTCATCGAGCAGCAGAATCTTCGGCTTCGTCAGGAGACCCTTGCCGATGACGACCTTCTGCTGGTTGCCGCCCGAGAGCGAGAGAATGGGCAGCCGCTTGTCCACGACCTTGATATGGATGTTCTTGATCTCGGCATCGACGGCAGCATCCTCCTTTTTATCGCTGAGAAAGATGCCCTTGGCGTAGTTCTTGAGACTTGAAAGTGAGATGTTCTTCTTGATGTTCATCGTCTGCACAAGCCCTTCACGCTGGCGGTCTTCAGGCACCATGGCGAAGCCGCGCGCGATCTGCTCCGTAACGTTCCGAATCGCGATTTTCTCGCCTGCGAGCCGAATCTCGCCCGTATGCTCAGGGTGCAGCCCCATGATGCACTCGAAGATTTCCGTGCGTCCTGCGCCCATGAGCCCGTAGATGCCGAGAATCTCGCCTTCCTTGAGGTCGAAGCTCAGGCGATCGAGAAGCCAGCCGCCACCCTTCTTTGGCAGCGAGAGATCCTTGACTTCGAGCACAACCTTGCGCTTCTGCCAGTCAATCCCTTCCTTGCGCTTCGGATACGACTTCTTCGTGCCGACCATCTTCTTGACGATCCACGGCACATCGATGTCAGCGACGGCGGCGCTCGCAACGAGCTTGCCATCCCGAAGGATCGTCACGAAGTCGCCGATTTGCATGATTTCTTCGAGGCGGTGCGAGATGTAGACGATGGAGATGCCTTCCGTCGTCAGCTCGCGCATGATCTTGAAAAGAACCTGCACTTCCTGCGCCGAAAGCGAGGAAGTCGGCTCGTCCATGATGAGGATCTTGAGGTCGTCCTGTAGCGAGATTGCGTGCGATCTCGATCATTTGCTGCTGTCCCACGCGAAGGTCGCCGACGATCACATGCGGGTCGATGGGATGCTCAAGCTTCGCGAGGATTTCCTTCGTGCGGCGCACATGCGCTGCATTGTCGAGTCCGATCTTGCTCTTCGTAATCTCTCGCGCCATGAAGATATTCTGGTACACGCTGAGATTCGGAAAGAGGGAAAGCTCTTGGTGAATGATGCCGATGCCGTGCGCACGTGCCGCCGATACATCAGGGAAGCGGACGCTCTCGCCGCCCATCGTCATCTCGCCTGCCGACGGCTGCTCAATGCCCGCGATGAGTTTCATCAGCGTCGATTTTCCCGCACCGTTCTCGCCGATGAGCACGTTGACCTTGCCCTTGTAGACGTCGAAGGAAACACCGTCGAGCGCCTTCGTGCCCGGATAGATCTTGTCAACCTTTTCCGCATGAAGCACGACGGGAACGTCCGTATGGATGCGCTCCATAGCCTCTTTTTTTCCGCTGTCATCTCGCTCCCTCCTCACTTCACTTCAATCTCGACGGGAGTCACGAGAATCTCCTTGTCGCCCGCGACGCTGAAGCAGCCCGTAAAAAGAAATGTTCTTGCCCACAATCGTCTGCATGTCGAGTTTTTCGATGACTTCCTTGTCGACTGCCGCATGAATCGCCTGCGACACCTTCGCCCAGTCGACCTGATTCTTATAATCCTCGTACTTGATGAAGCTCAAAGTGTCACGAGCGGCAGAACCCTTGTAAACAGGGCCTATTTGCAGTCGCACGGCGATGGGGCTAGTCGTAGCCCGCAAGCTTCAGCGTCATGAATCCCGCCTTCTTCTCACGATTCACCTCCGTAACCGTACCCTCGCCCTTGACGATGTAGCTGAGTTCACCCTTGTCCCCCATCGAATAGCGGCCGTACTTGGCTGCCGGCGCCTTGAGATCGCCGCCTGCTTCAGCGAGCAGCGTCTTCAAGTCAACGGCATTTTCCTTGAGTTCAGGCACCGCTTTGCTCGCCCAGATCGCTTCGACATCCTCTGCGGCGTTGAATGTTTTCTCTCCCGTAAGCTCGCCTTCGTGACCGATCTCGACCACTTTGACGCAGCCGCCGAAGGAAAAGGCGGCGACGATGAGAGCGAGCACAACGATCCATGGTTTCTTCATCTCATTTTCCCTCCCGACAAAAAGCGCCCCCAAGGCACGTGCCCCGGGGCGCTTCTCTCCCTTGTTTCTGATGCTATTCCTTGTAAACGAACGCCTTGAGCTTCGCGACGTTGTCCTTCGTAATGATGACGCAGTCGACGAGCTGCTTCTCATCGAGTCCCGTCGAGCCGCTCTTGAGATACTTGTCCGCCTGCTCGACCGCCATCTCGGAGATGAGCGCCGCCTGCTGGAGCGCCGTGCCCGTCATCGCGCCGTCGCGAATCGCTGCGGCCGCCTCGTCCGAGCCGTCGACGCCGATGACGGCGATCTTGCCGGCAAGTCCCGCATTCTTGATCGCGGCAATCGCGCCCATCGCCATCGTGTCATTGCCGCAGATGATGCCCTTGATGTTCGGGTTGGACTGGAGGATCGTCTCGACCTTTTGGTTCGCTTCCGTCTGTTCCCAGTTCGCCGTCTGCTGCGCGACCATCTTCATGTCGGGGTACTGGTCGATGACCTCATGGAACGCGCCCGAGCGAACGCCCGCGTTCGTGTCGGATTCCTTGCCGAGGAGTTCCGCATACTCGCCCTTCTCGCCCATCTGCTCGACGAACTTCTCGGCGATGCCCTTCGCGCCCCGGTAGTTGTTCGCGACGATCTGGCTGATGGCGATGCCGCTCGAATTGATTTCGCGGTCGATGAGGAAGGTGGGAATGCCCGCATCACGCGCCTTCTGCACAGCGGCGACCGTAGCGTCGGCGCCTGCATTGTCGCAGATGATGGCGGCGGCCTTGTCGGAGATCGCGTTGTCGAAGAGTTCGGACTGCTTCGTTGCATCGTCGTCATGCGACACGGTCTTGACCTCGTAACCGAGCGCCTTCGCCTTGGCGGAAGCGGCTTCCGCTTCTGTTTTGAAGAACGGGTTGGAGTGCGAGGGCGTGATGATGTAGATGATCTTCGAGCCGCCGCCCTTCAAAGGCTCGCCCGACTTGGCATTGGAAGCGGATTTCGTGCCCCTGTGCACCGCAGCCGGCGAGCATCGCCGCCATGAGGCACAACGAGGCGACGGTGAGCAGGATCTTCTTGAGCTTTTGCATTGCTTTTTCCTCCTCTTGTTTGTTCGTGCTCCGCGCCTTTTCGACGATGGATTGGCGGGAGCATCCTTCTCAGTTTCTTTCCTTTAGTGCGTTGCTGCCCAAAGCACCTGCGCGACGGCCTTTTTCCAGCTGGCAAGCAGCTTCCCGCGCCTTTCTGTCTCCATCGCAGGGGAAAAGGCTCGGCGTTTGACTTGGGCGAAGATTTCTTCTTTATGATAAAAACCGACGGCGATTCCGGCAGCGAAGCCGGCGCCGAGCGCCGAAAGCTCTTCCGCTTCGGACGCCTCCACGGGGCAGTCGAGGAGATCGGCTTGCATCTGCATGAGGCAGGCGTTCTTCGTCGGCCCGCCGTCGACGCGAAGCACGGGCAGAGACTCGCCTGATTCTTCCTGCATGAGAGATGCGATGTCGACAATCTGGAAGGCGATGGCATCGAGCACAGCACGCACCATTTCGGCGCGGCCCGTCGTGCGCGAAAGGCCCGTGAAGATGCCGCGCGCCTCGCTCTGCCAATAAGGCGCACCGAGTCCCGTGAAGGCGGGCACGAAGACGCTCTCATCGGCAGGATTCGCGCGCCTCGCGAGCGCTTCCGTCTCAGCGGCGCTCGCGACGAGTCCGAGACTGTCCTTCAGCCATGTGACAGCAGCGCCCGTGTAATGGATGTTTCCTTCAAGGACGTAGCGCGCCTCGCCCTCCATGAGCCACGCGAGAGAGGTCGCAAGCCCCTTTTGGCTTCGCACGAGGCGTGCGCCCGTCTGCATCATGACGGAAGAACCCGTGCCGTAGGTCGCCTTCGCCTGTCCAGGCGAGAGACATCCCTGTCCGAAGAGAGCGGCGTGCGAGTCGCCGAGACAAGCGTGGATCGGCACCTTCCGCTTGAGAATCCCATCGACGTCCGTCATGCCGAATGAGGGCGTCCGAGGCACGCACCTCAGGCAAGGCACGTGCGGCTATGCCGAAGAGGGCACTGATCTTTGACGACCACACGAGCTTTTCAATGTCGAAGAGCTGCGTGCGCGAGGCGTTCGATGCGTCCGTCGCATAGACTTCGCCATTCGTCAGGCGATGGATGATGTAGCTGTCCATCGTGCCGAGCGCGAGGTCGCCGCTCTTGGCCAGCTCGCGCACCTCCTCGACGTTTTCAAGAAGCCACGCAAGCTTCGCTGCCGAGAAGTACGGCGAGAGCGGCAAGCCTGTCACCTGTTGGATGTGCGCGGCGTGATCCTTTGCCAGCCGCTCGCATATAGCGCGGCCGCGTGCGCACTGCCAGACGATGGCGTTTCCTACGGGAGCGCCCGTCGTGCGATGCCGAGCGAGCGCCGTCTCGCGCTGGTTGCTGATGCCGATGGCAGCGATTTCTTCGCCCGTCAGATGCTCCTTTTCGAGCATTTCTCGGACAAGTGACTTGAGGTTTTGCCAAATTTCTTCTGGATCGTGCTCGACCCAGCCGCGCTCATCGACGATCTGCGCGTGTGCGCGGTCGAGCCGCGCGGCAATGGAACCGTCAAAACGCAGCAAGAGCAGCTTCGTTCCCTGCGTGCTCTGATCGACGGCGAGAATGAAGTCCGCCATCTCAAATAAGCTCCCGCACGGCTTTTTCGATGCCCGCCGCATCGAGTCCATAGTGACGGAAGATGTCGGCGGACTTGCCCGTGACGACGGGCGCATCGGGCAGCGTGAGGCTCTTGAGCCGCGTCGGCTGCTTCTCGGCGAGAACCTGCGCGACAAGCGATCCGAGTCCGCCTTGACGCGCATGCTCCTCTACGGTCACGATGGCCTTCGTTTCCTTTGCGGCAGTGAGCACGGCGTCTTCGTCGAGCGGCTTCAAGCTGTACATGTCGAGCACGCGCACAAAGATGCCCGACGCCGCAAGCGATGCTGCCGCCTTCTTCGCCTCAACGACAAGTTCACCGCAGGCGATGATCGTGCAGTCCATACCGTCCGTCACCGTCACGGCCTTGCCCAGCGTGAAGTCCGTCAGCTCGCCTTCGTAGACATCCTCGACGGCGTTCCGGCCGATGCGGATGTAGGCGGGATCGGTATCGGCGACCAGCTCCTTCATGAGGGCGCGCGTCAGGTATTGGTCGCTCGGCAAATAGACGCGCAGCCCCGGGATCGACCCCATCGTCGCGACATCATTTGCCGAGTGATGCGTCATGCCGAGCGCACCGTAGCTCACACCTCCCGAGATGCCGACGAGCTTGACGTTCGTGTGCGAATAGGCGACATCGACCTTCGCCTGCTCCATGCTGCGCGTCGACAAGAACGACGCGGGCGACACAGCGAAGGGACGCTTGCCGCAAGCGGCAAGACCTGCACTGATGCCGACGAGATTCTGCTCGGCGATGCCCACCTCGATGAACTGTTCCTTGCGCTCTGCCGCATAGGGACCGAGAGAGGCCGAACCGCGCGAATCGCTGCAGAGTACGACAATGTTCTGTCCTTTTTCGAGGCATCGATGAGGAAATCCGCGATGACCTTCTTGCATGCCTCACTCATAGCCGACTCCTCCTTTCGTCCAGTTCCTTCAACGCCTCGGCAAGTTCCGCATCCGACGGCACCTTGTGATGCCAGCCCGCCTTGTTCTCAATGAAGGAAACGCCCGCGCCCTTCGTCGTATTGGCGATGATGGCAGTCGGTTTTCCCTTCGTGCGCTTGGCAAGCTCGACAGCAGCGAGAATCGCCTCGATGTCGTTGCCTGGAATCGAGAGCACGTTCCAGCCGAAAGCCGCCCAACGCTCCTCGGCGCTGTCCTGGTGCATGACCTCTTCCGTCGAGCCGGAAATCTGCAGACGGTTGCGGTCGACGAACGCCGTCAGGCCGTCGAGCTTGTAATGGCTTGCCGCCATCGCTGCCTCCCAGACGGATCCCTCATCACATTCGCCGTCGCCCAAGACGACATAGACGTGGTAGCTGCGATTATCCATGCGCGCGGCGAGCGCCATGCCCACGCCAATGGAAAGGCCGTGCCCCAAGGAGCCGGTGTTCATCTCAATGCCCGGAATCTTGTTGTTCGGATGGCCGATGAACCTCGAACCGTAGGCGGAGTAGCTTTCCAGCTCCTCCTTCGAGAAAAAGCCGCGATCAGCGAGCACGGCGTAGAGTGCCTCGACGGAGTGCCCCTTGCTCATGACGAAGCGGTCGCGTTCCGGATCGTCGAGCTTGTTGGGCGCGACGTTCATCGCGTCGTAGTAAAGCGCCACGAGGATGTCCGTCACACTGAGGTCGCCGCCGATGTGGCCTGTTCCTGCATGATGGATCATCTTGACGACGTCCTTGCGGATGTCGATGGCTTTCTTCTTGAGATCCATGTCATTCCCCCCTGAGATACGCCTTGACTTCTTCTTCGATCGGGTCGTAAAGATCAGGCTTTACGCCGATATATTTGCATGCCTCGTAAAGAACGGGCACGACGTCTTTATGAATGCCCACACAGTGGTGGATGTACGGACCTTCGACGATCTTCGCTTCTAGACGCTTGATGTTCTCCACCTCAACCCAAAGGTAGGTTCCCATTCCCTTCGGCCCCTTCAACGCCCTTGGCGCGTCCCAAAAGCAGCGAATACTCGCCGTTGTCTCCATCGAAGCGACAGAGCGTGAGATCGCCGTGGCGCGCCTCCGCTGTCAGACTGCCTGGGAAGTCGAAGGCGAGAGGATACGTCAGATGCGCCTTCTCGCGTGCGAGCGAGATGGGCCACGGACCGCAATGCTGCAGAAGCTCGCCGTTCTCGATGTCGGGATGGCGGATCGTCCAATCGGCGAAGAAGGAGCGACTCTCGCCCATGCCGGCGGCTTCCACCATGAGCGCCGTGATCGCGCCATGGATGTCCGTCTCACAGACAACGGGAACTCCCTCGTCGTTCAGGAGTGCGTTTGCCGCGCACGGCATGATGCCCAGCTCGTCCTGCAGCGCGTTCCAACACTGAATCGCTCCTGCATTACACTGGTACTTGTCGATCAGATGCCGCATTGCGACCTTCAGCGCGGCGACCTTCTCGACCTCATCGTCCTTAATGTCGACGATCATGCGCTCACGGATGTAGGCGATGGTCTCGGAGACCTCCGTCTTCTCCGCCAGAGCACGCTTCACCTCGGCAATCATCTCGGGCATGGGAATCGGCGCGAGCTGCACGTTGAAACGCTCCAAAAAGCTCGCCCTCGTTGCACATCGTCGACCAGAAATCGAAGGGCGCGCTCGATCTGCAGGATGCGGATGCGGCGGAACGTCTTGACGACATTGCAGATCGCGAGAAATCACGCACGCCGCGCTCAAACACGGGATCTTCGAGCCGACAGTTTGTCATGTAAGTGAAGGACACGCGAAAACGCCTAAGCACCTTGCCCGTCGCGAACAGCCCGCACTGCGTGTCGCGAAGCCGCACGCCGTTCTCGTCGGGGCGCTCGTCCAACGGCCCCCAAAGCAGCACGGGCACGCCCATATCCTTCGCGAGCCGTGCGCACTCATACTCCGTGCCGAAGTTGCAGTGCGGCAGGGAAAAAGCCCGTCAATCTTCTCTCGTTTGAACTTTTCGACAATTTTTCAGCCTGTCGTTTTTCATCATAGAGCAGTCCTTCTGCGTTGATATCATCGATATCGACAAAAAGAAATGCCGAGTTCCTCCAAACGCTTTCTCGTAAGTTCGCGGTACTTGACGGCATCTGGCGCACTGAAAATACTGCGCCGCGTCGGAGCAAAACCAAGCGTGATTTCTGCCATTGCAATCCCTCCAAATTGTCTTTGAATGGCTGCGGCCAAAAGGCCGTTCTTTGCTTTTGCTTCTATTCTGTTTTTTCGGAATTCTCTCTTGCACGCTCATTATATCAGTTGTATCTAAAAATAATCAATAAAAAAATTTAGATATATCGATAAAAAAATTTTATATAGCTTACTGCTAAATTTTTTTATTATGGTTGTATGTTTTTCGATAGATAGCAAGAACTGTCCATGAACCGCCGCAGATAAAAAAAAGGGCTGTTGCATGAGTCGAATTCGACCTATGCACAGCCTCTTTTTATCGCATGAATCAAATATTCATCTCTATGAAAAAGACTCTTGAAAAAAATGCACAGGAAAGAACGCTGTGCCATGCCGGCTTTTTTTCCTGCGTATTTTTATGGTGCAACTTCTAATTACATCCGAAGATATAAGAAACTCCCTTGCATATCTGCAAAAAAAGGACATATTGGCACAAAATGTATTTTCTCAATATGAACTAACCATTAAAAATAAGCAATAAAACGTTTCTATTTTTATCCAACACACTCGCCAATCGTTTCATCGCACCTTCGGCAGCATATAATACTGCAGAACCTCGCGCACTTCGCCATGCTTTGCGGCTCCCACGACAGCTTCCGAAAAATCATTCCTGGCAATGATCATGCGCGCTTCCGCCTCCGCTTCTCCTGTCAGCGCATGAAACGCATCGTGCCATTCGCGCGTCAGGTTTTCCTTATGTTTCATCCTCTCGATTATGAAAGTTTCAGGCATCCAGAGGATATCGAAGTAGCCATTCTCATCCTTTCCGAAAGCTTCTTCAAAGAAGGATTTCCCCCGTCCAATCTTGCCCTTTGTAGCATTCAGCACAGCCTGAACGGCACGAATGAACTTGCGATTCCAATCCTTCCCGATAAAATCACGATTGCGAAAATATTTGGGATCACGAATGGGATGATACTTTGACGAGATAATGATCTTGATCGAGCAGATGCTCTTTGGCCAGTAATTTCACAGTCTCTTGCTCAAGTGATATCATATGGTCTTTCTCCTGCTCGATTTCGTCATTTTCCCTCGTTGTGGAAATAAATCGAGTCTGCCGAACATATCTTATGGCGATACTTCACAAAGTGTGATACCATAAAGAAAAACTAATGAGAGGAGGCGGTTTCCATGGCAAGCATTACGATTCCCGTACATTCGGCAATTATCGATTGGGTTTTGCAAAATATCCACGAAGAGCAACCAGCATCCGAAGTGATGGAACGGCTCAATGCCTGGAAAAGTGGCGAAAAGACGCCCACTCTGAACCAACTGGAAGAAATGAGCAGGAAAACACATATACCATTCGGCTATTTTTTCCTGCAAACGCCTCCACAGGAAAACGTTCCTCTCGTTGAATATCGCACGGTAGGAAGCGCTAAAAGAGAGAAGCCAAGCCGCAATCTTATAGATGTCCTCGATCAGATGACGGCGATTCAGGATTGGATGCGAGATGAACTCCAATCGGATGGCACGAATCCATTGCCATTTGTTGGAATTGCCCATATTCATGACTCCATAAACCAAACGGTGCAAAAAATCCGCCGTCATTTGCATCTCAATATCCACTGGTACAAGGAAGGAAAAACTGCAGAAGAGAATTTCAATAAACTCAGAAATCAACTGACACGATGCGGCATATTGGTCTTTAGCGGCGGAAAGGTAGGCTGCAACACGCGAAGGTGTCTCAATATCAACGAATTTCGCGCCTTTACGCTAGTCGACGCCCATGCGCCGCTCATCTTCATCAATACGGCGGATGCGCCAAACGGACGTCTTTTTTCGCTTCTGCATGAGACTGCACATATTTTCTTCGGAAAAAACAGCTTGTTCAACCACGCTGAATGGTCGAGCCATACGGTAAATTTACTTGAGCAAAAATGCAACGCCGTCGCCTCGGAAATCCTCGTGCCGGAAGAAGAGTTTCAGCCTATATGGAATCCATCCTTACCTCTCGCGGAAATGATGGAAGCGGCTGCTCGCCATTTCCGTTGCAGTGAAGCCGTAATACTGCGGCGCGTATACGATGCTGGAAAAATTACGCGAGATGAATACCTTCGTATGATGTCCATGCAGAAAGCACGGTATCAGAAAATGAATGAAAAAAAGAAACGCTCCGGTGGAGATTTCTATAATACATTACTCTCGAATATGGATCGCCGTTTTCTGATTGCACTCCATCGAAGCCTCTTGCGCGGAACTACACAGGATACGGATGCCTATCGATTGACAGGACTGAATCGAAAAACGTACACGACGGCAATAGCAAAGATGGGAGGTGCGTAAATTGGGTGAAAAATGTCTCATTGACGCCAACAGTCTCATACGGCCTGCGCGCGCTTATTATCCTTTTGACTTTGCTCCATCGTTTTGGCGGTAGCTACATCCGAAAATCGCCTTGGATAAGATTGCCATTTTAGATAAAGTTCATGCTGAACTGCTGAAAGGTACAGATGACCTTGCAGAATGGGTACGAAACTTGCCGGATTCATGCGTCATGCCAACAAACGACGGACAAATCACCATGGTATATACAGAGATTCTGACATATATCCAGCAGAGCAAATGTTATAACGATGCTGCCCTGCGCCTTTGGTCGCAATTTGACATCGCCGATCCGTGGCTGATTGCTGCCGCCAAGGCATACGGCTATACGATACTGACCTTCGAGCAATCCGCGGGCATCATAACCACTAAATCCAAGAATCCCAAGATTCCAGACATCGCACGCCATTTTCAGGTACCGTGCATCTCTTTGTTCGATATGATGCGGCAAGAGGAGTTCCGCCTGTAAGTTTCTAGGGCATGTGTCAGCCGTCGCACAAGGGCACTCGTTTTGATGCTCTATCGTATAGGCAGCCATTCGGAATTGTTTTAACCACTTTCCCCTTGCTAAAAACCAACGCCCACCAGCCTCGCAAAACTTTCGTGCAGGGCTTTTCAGGCCTTTTACGATATAATGAAGAAGAAAAAGAAAAAAAGTGAACCAGATTCGCAATTTGGGAGGAATCTCAAGTTTTGGACATGTATCCGATTCAGTTGTGTCTCGCAGGACGGGCTGTGCTCGTTGCGGGCGGCGGGGCGGTGGCGCATCGCAAGGTGCGCGGGCTTCTTGCGGCGAGGGCGGCTGTGACGGTCGTCGCGCCGGAGCTTTCGCCGCCGCTTGCGCAGCTTGCGGCAGAGAAGAGCATCGCCTGGCTGGAGCAGCCGGCGACGGAAGCGGTCTTTGCCGCGCTTCCTCGTCCGCTCCTCGTCTTCTGCGCGACCGACGACCGCACGGCGAACGCCGCGTTCGGCAAGGCGGCGCGGGAGGCGGGCGCGCTCGTCAACGATGCGACGTCGCCCGAGCTTTGCGACTTCTTTCTGCCCGCGGCGCTTCGAGACGGCGATCTGCTCGTCACGGTGTCGACGGGCGGCGCCTCGCCTGCGCTTTCCCGCGCACTGAAGAGGCGGCTTGCCGCGCACTTGGGGGCGGGTTGGGGCGACTGGCTTGAAAGGCTTTCGCGCCTGCGCCGGGAGGCGAGAGGGCGCATCGAGGGAAGCCGAGGGCGCGAGGATTTCTGGCGCATGGCTCTTTCGGAGCATGTTTTGGATCTTGTTGAAGACGGCAGATTGGATGAGGCGGAGGCAGAGTTGAACCATGCACTTGATCGTTTTGGGACTGAATCATAAGACGGCGCCCGTGGCTGTGCGCGAGCGGTTTTCCATATCGAAGGACGCCATCCGCAAGGGATTCCAGCATCTGGCGGAGTATGCCGATCTCCTGGAGGCGGTTGTGCTCTCGACGTGCAACCGCAGCGAGATCTATGCGGTGACGGCGGACGACGCACATGCAGGCGAAGCCGTGCGGCGCTTCTTCTTCGATCTCACGGGCAACGACGAGGAGATCGAGGAGTATCTTTATGCGCACGAGGACGAAGACTGCATCCGCCACCTGTTCCGCGTGGCGGCGAGCCTCGATTCGCTCGTCCTCGGCGAAGGGCAGATCCTTTCACAGGTGAAGCAAGCGTATGCGCTCGCGCTCGAAGGACACGCGACGAGCACGGTGCTGAACACGCTGTTCCATCGTGCGATCGCGACGGGAAAGCGCGTGCGCACGGAGACGCGCATCGCTTGGAGCGCCGTCTCGGTCAGCTACGCGGCGGTCGAGCTTGCCAAGGACATCTTCGGCACGCTCAACCAGTCGAGCGTCTTGATCTTCGGCGCGGGCAAGATGGCGGAGCTGACGGCGGAGCACCTCGTCTCGCACGGCGCGGGAAAGCTCTACATCGCGAACCGCCACATGGAGAAGGCGGAGGAATTTGCCGCGCGTTTCGGCGGCGAGGCCGTACCTTTCGAACGCGCGATGGAGAAGGCCGAGGAGGTCGACGTCGTCGTGACTTCGACGGGCGCGCCCCACTACGTCGTCAAGGCTTGGGAGACGCGCCACCTCATGACGCAGAGGAAGGGGCGGCCGCTCGTCTTCATCGACATCGCCGTGCCGCGCGACGTCGATCCCGAGGTCGAAGAGATCAAGGGCGTGAAGCTCTTCAACATCGACGCCTTGGAGGCCGTCGTCGACGATCATATGGAGGAGCGCAGGCAGGAGGCTGTCGAGGCTTCGCGCATTGTCGAGGAGGAAATCGTCTCCATCGAGAAGCGCTTCCAGTACCTCTCGTGCCGCCCGCTGATGGCGCTCCTTTCCGAGCGCTGCGAGCGCATACGATGTCGCGAAATGCAGCGCGCGCGCACGAAGCTGCCGGAGATGTCCGAGGAGCAGCAGCGCGCCGTCGACCACATGACGCGCATGATCGTGCGGAAGATTCTGCGCACGCCGATGATGAAGCTCAACGCTTCGGCGGGAACGGCGGATGAAGCGTTCTACATCGAGGCGATGCGGAGCCTCTTCAAACTCGATACGATAGGGGAGACGGGAACTTGTGAAGAAAGACACCATCGTTATAGGTACGCGCAGCAGTAAGCTCGCGCTTTGGCAGGCAGACCATGTAGAGGCGAAGCTCCGGGAGAGATGCCCGGAGCTTCATGTCGTACAGAAGCGCATGACGACGAAGGGCGACCGTGTGCTCGACGCGCCCTTGGCGAAGATCGGCGGCAAGGGACTTTTCACGAAGGAGCTTGAGCAGGCGATGCTCGAAGGAGAGATCGACATCGCCGTGCACAGCTTGAAGGACATGCCGACGGAGCTGCCCGCAGGACTCGTGCTCGCCGCTGTCACCGAGCGCTTCGATCCCGGCGACGCTGTCGTGAGTCCGCGCTACCGAAAGCTTGCATCGCTGCCGCAGGGCGCGAAGGTCGGCACATCGAGCCTTCGCCGCCGCGCCCAGCTCCTCGCCGAGCGGCCTGACACGGAGATCGTCAGTCTGCGCGGCAACGTGAACACGCGCCTTCGGAAGCTTGCAGAAGAGGATTTCGATGCCATCATCCTCGCTGTCGCAGGGCTCAGGCGGCTCGGCTTCGGCGATCGCATCACGGAGATTCTGCCGCGCGAGATCTGCCTGCCCGCGGTCGGTCAGGGAGCGCTCGCCATCGAGGCACGTGCGGACGACGCGGCGGCGCTGGAGAAGATCGCCTTCCTCGATGACGAGGCGACGCGCACGGCGACGCGGGCGGAACGCGCCTTCCTCGCGCGTGTCGAGGGCGGCTGCCAGGTGCCGGTCGGCGTCTATGCCGAGGCTGCGGGGGCGGCGCTGGAGATCGAAGCGGTCATCGCTTCCATCGACGGTGAACGTCTCTATCGCAAGAAGAGGGCGGGAAGCGCCGCAGAGGCTGAGAAGATCGGCCGCGCACTCGCCGAAGATCTGCTCGACATGGGCGGCGAACGGATCTTGCAGGAATTGGGACTGCTGCAGAAGTAAGAGGCAAGGAGGAACCATGGTATATCTTGTCGGAGCCGGCCCCGGAGATCCGGGGCTATTGACGGTCAAGGCGCGCGCATGTCTGGAAAAGGCCGATGCAGTCGTCTACGACTATCTCGCGGACAGCCGCATCCTCGCGCTCGTGCCCGAGAGCACCGAGCGCATCTACGTCGGCAAGAGCGCAGGCAACCACGCGATGAAGCAGGGAGGACATATCGAAGCTCCTCGTCAACCTCGCGCAGGAGGGCAAGTGCGTCGTGCGCCTCAAGGGCGGCGATCCCTTCGTCTTCGGACGCGGCGGCGAGGAAGCGCTTCTTCTGGCGGAGAACGGCCTGCCGTTCGAGATCGTGCCGGGCGTCACGTCCGCCATCGCCGTGCCCGCCTATGCGGGCATCCCCGTCACGCATCGCGGCGTCGCCGTGTCGTTCGCCGTCGTCACGGGTCACGAAGACCCGACGAAGGATGCGTCAGGTCTTGACTGGCAGAAACTGGCGACGGGCGTCGACACGCTCGTCTTCCTCATGGGCGTGGGCAACCTGCCGGCAATCACAGCCGAACTCATGCGTCACGGCCGTGCGGGCGATACGCCCGCCGCCGTCATCCGCTGGGGCACGCGCCCCGAGCAGGAGACGCTCATCACGACGGTCGAGAGAGCCGCGGACGATGTGGCGAAGGCGCAGCTGAAGCCGCCCGCCATCTTCCTCGTCGGCGAGGTCGTGCGCTGTCGCGAGAAGCTGCGCTGGTTCGACGCGCCCGACACGCGCCCGCTCTTCGGCAAGCGCGTGCTCGTGACGCGCGCGCGCGCTCAAGCCTCGAAGCTCACCGAAGGTCTTGAAGCGCTCGGCGCCGCGTGCCTGGAAGTGCCGGCGATCTGCATCGAGGAGCCTTCCGACGGCGGCGCGGCGCTCGACGCCGCCATCGGAAGGCTCGCTGACTACGACTGGCTGATCTTCACGAGCGCGAACGGGGTCGATCGTTTCTTCCGCGCCCTTGACGCCGCAGGCAGGGATGCGCGGGCTCTCGCCCGCGCCAAGGTCGCAGCCATCGGTCCCGCGACGGCTGCACGTCTCGCCGCCTGCGGCATCCGCGCCGACCGCGTGCCCGCCGAATACCGCGCGGAAGCCGTCGTCGACGCGCTCAAGGGCGATGTGCGAAGCGGCACGCGCGTCCTCCTCGCACGCGCCGAAGAAGCGCGCGAGGTGCTGCCTGAAAGCCCTCAAGGCGCTCGGCGCAGAGGTCGACGTCGTCGCCGCCTACTGCACAAGGCAGGCAGAAGCCGACGGCGCGGCGCTCGCTCGAAAGCTCGCGGACGGCGAGATCGATATCGTGACCTTCACGAGCTCGTCGACGGTGAAGAACCTCTGCGCCATCCTCGGCAGCGCAGAACCCCTGCGGCACGCGCGCTGCGTCGCTATCGGCCCCATCACGGCGAAGACGTGCGAGGCGCTCGGCGTAAAGCTCGCGACAGTCGCTGAGGAATATACGATCGAAGGACTCATCGAAACCATCAGGGAGATGACATCATGTTGAAGCAAACGCTGCGCCCGCGCCGTCTGCGCAGGAGCGAGAACATCCGCGCCATGGTGCGCGAGACGGAGCTTTCCGTCAAGGATTTCGTCTATCCTATCTTCGTCGTGCCCGGCGAGAACATCAAGGAGGAAATCCCCAGTATGCCGGGCTGCTTCCACCTTTCCGTCGACCGCGCGGTCGAGCAGGCGAAGGAACTCTCTGCGCTCGGCATCCCCTCCGTCGAGGTCTTCGGCCTGCCCGAGTACAAGGACGAGATTGGCTCGTCGGCCTGGGACGCGACAAGTCCCGTGCAGCGTGCAATCGCCGCCATCAAGAAGGCAGAGCCTGCGCTCATCGTCGTCGGCGACGTCTGTCTCTGCCAATATACTTCGCACGGCCATTGCGGCAAGCTCTCGGGGCATGAGGTCGAAAACGACGCGACGCTGCCGCTCCTTGCGAGGACGGCAGTCAGCCAAGCGGAAGCCGGCGCCGACATCGTCGCGCCGTCCGACATGATGGACGGGCGCATCGCCGCCCTGCGCGAAGCCCTGGACGAGAACGGCTTCTCCCAGGTATCCATCATGAGCTATGCCGTCAAGTACGCTTCCGGCTACTACGGCCCTTTCCGCGACGCGGCAGACTCCGCACCCTCCTTCGGCGATCGCCGTGCCTATCAGATGGATCCCGCCAATGTGCGCGAGGCGATGAAGGAAGTCGCGCTCGACCTCGCCGAGGGAGCGGACATCATCATGGTCAAGCCCGCGCTCGCCTACCTCGACGTCGTGCGCCGCGTGCGCGAGGCGATCGACCGCCCCGTGGCCGTCTACAATGTCAGCGGCGAATACGCGATGGTCAAGGCGGCGGCGGCGAACGGCTGGATCGACGAGGAGCGCATCGTGCTGGAAACACTCACGGGCATGAAGCGCGCGGGAGCGGACATCATCATCACCTACCACGCGATCGATGCGGCGAAATGGCTGGGGAAGTGATCAAGGGAACACTGTCAGACAGGAGGACGGCATACGCAGATGGCAAGAAAAAGCACGGAACTCTTTGCGGGCGCGGGCGGGCTTGCACTCGGGGCTGAACGGGCGGGATTCTCGCCCGTCGCCTTGGTGGAGATCGATAAAGACGCCGCCGCGACCCTTCGCGCAAACCGCCCGCAGTGGAACGTGCTCAACGAGGACATCGCCGCTCTTTCCTCGCTCGACCTCTTGGAGACATTCCACTTGAAAGAAGGAGAACTCGACCTCTTGTCGGGCGGCGCCCCCTGCCAGTCCTTTTTCCTATGCCGGAAATCGGCTTGGCTTTGGAGGACGCGCGAGGGACGCTCTTCTACCACTACGCGCTCTTTTTGAAACAACTGAAGCCAAAGACGTTCCTTTTCGAGAACGTCCGCGGTCTTCTGACGCATGACAAAGGGCGGACGTATCGCACGATTTTTGGACGTGTTTGCCGAATGCGGCTACGAAATCAAGAAGAAGGTGCTGAACGCATGGGACTACGGCGTGGCGCAGAAGCGCGAGAGGCTGATCACGCTTGGCGTGCGGCGTGACCTTCTGCCGCGCCTTGCCGTTTCGTTTCCGAAAAAGCATGCGCACAAGCCTGTCTTGCGGGAAATCTTGCAGGACGTTCCGCCAAGCGTCGGCACGCAATATTCCGAGGAGAAGAAGAAGTTGTTCGGGCTTGTGCCGCCAGGGGGATATTGGCGGGACATTCCAGAGGAGCTCGCAAAAGCCTACATGAAAAGCTGTTGGAACATGGGCGGCGGACGCACGGGAATTCTGCGACGTCTCAGCTACGATGAGCCATCGCTGACGGTTCTGACCTCTCCTGCGCAGAAGCAGACCGAGCGATGCCATCCTGCCGAAGCGCGACCTATGAACGTGCGGGAAAACGCGCGCATCCAGTCGTTTCCCGACGATTGGATTTTTTGCGGGACGGTTTCAAGCCAGTACAAGCAAGTCGGCAATGCCGTTCCCGTGAATCTCGCTTATGAAATCACACACGAAATCGCCAAAGGCTTGGAGGCGCTGCATGAAAGAACTTCGCTTCATTACAAAACAGAACCTTATGCACCATGTGCAGGGAAACGATTCGCCACTATGGCGAGGCGCTGACTCCCTTTGATCTCAAGAGATTCAACGGCAACATCATTGATCCCATCAAACTTGCCTTTGACAAGTCCGTCTACGGCTACACATGGGAAGAACTGATTCAAAACGAAATCTTCCGCCAGCGCGACAAGGCGAACAACAACGCCATCGGCTATTTCCATCAGTACATCTTCAAATACATGGAAGGCTGTACCGTTCCACAGGCGGGATGGGACGTTATCTTGGATGGCGAGAAAACTCTGCCCGAATGCGGAACGGTTCATCGCATCTACGTCGAAATGAAGAACAAGCACAATACGATGAACTCCGCTTCAAGCGCAAAAACGTACATGAAAATGCAGGGACAGCTTCTGCGCGATGATGACTGCGCGTGCTTGCTCGTGGAAGCAATCGCGAAGAAATCCCAAAATATCACTTGGGAAGTCACGCTCGACAAAGCGAAGCAGAAACATCGCAGGATTCGCCGCGTCAGCATGGACGTATTCTACGAACTCGTCACGGGCGAGACGGATGCCTTCTACCAACTCTGCATGGCTCTGCCAGAATGCATCGAGCAAGCGCTTGCCCATTCAGAGGAGATTTCTCTGCCGAAGGATTCCGTGCTCGATGAATTGCGAACTTCGGCAAAAACCTCGAATGGAACGCTTCTTTTAGCGCTTTATATGCTAGGTTTTTCGTCGTATCTTGGATTCAAAAGCAAATGAGGTGTGTTTAGACATGAATCTCGAAAAATCCCTTGCTGCCTTCAATGAAGCAAAAACCCTCATGCCGGGCGGCGTCAACAGTCCCGTGCGCTCTTACAGAAACGTCGACTGCAATCCGCCCTTTATCGCACGCGGTGAAGGCGCGCACATCTTCGACATCGACGGCAACGAGTACGTTGACTATGTGCTGTCGTGAGCCGCTCGTCGCCGGACACGCGCATCCCGCCGTCGTCAGCGCACTGGCTGACGCCGCCGCACGCGGCACGAGCTACGGTGCGCCGACGACGCTCGAATCCGACCTCGTGCGCCTCGTGCAGAAGGCATATCCGTCGATGCAGCTCGTGCGCATGGTCAACTCGGGCACGGAGGCGACGATGAGCGCCCTGCGCCTTGCACGCGGCTTCACGGGGCGCGCGAAGATCGTCAAGTTCATCGGCTGCTACCACGGGCACAGCGACAGCCTGCTCGTCGACGCAGGTTCCGGGCTTGCGACCTTCGGCGTGCCTTCGAGTCCCGGCGTGACCGAGGGCGTCGCGAAGGACACGATCACCGTGCCCTTCAACGACTCGGACGCCATCACGCGCGTCATGGATGAATACGGCGAGGACATCGCCTGCATCATCGTCGAGCCGATCGCGGGCAACATGGGCTGCATCCTGCCCGAAAACGGCTATCTCGACACCCTGCGCACCCTGACCGAGAAGCACGGCGCACTCCTCGTCTTCGATGAAGTCATGTGCGGTTTCCGCGCTTCCTTGGGCGGCGCACAGGCAGCCTATGGCATCACGCCCGACCTCACCTGCCTCGGCAAGATCATCGGCGGCGGCCTGCCGTGCGCCGCCTACGGCGGCAGGCGCGACATCATGGAGCGGATCGCGCCCGCAGGTCCCGTCTACCAGGCGGGCACGCTTTCGGGCAACCCGCTCGCCATGACGGCGGGCATCGAAACCCTGAAGTTCATCTTGAAGGAGCCGGAGCCGGGCGAGGCCGATGCGAGTCGGGCGCTCACGCTGAAGACGAAGAAGCTCGTCCCGGGCATCGAGGCCGCCGCGCGAGAGGCGGGGGTCAAGATCCGTGCGCACCGGGCAGGCTCGATGTTCAGTTTCTTCTTCAGCGAGGGCGAGGTCAAGGACTACGACAGCTCCGCCGCTGCCGACCGGGAAGCCTTCAAGGTTTGGTTCCGCGTCATGCTGGAGCAGGGCATATACCTCGCTCCCTCGCAGTTCGAATCGCTTTTCTTGTCGCTTGCCCACACGGATGAAGACATCGATCGTACAATCGCCGCAGCAGAAAAGGCGTTTGCCGCGGTCAAGGAGCAGCGCTGAAGATGTGAGTCTGCACGCCAAAAAGCGCCGGCAAGCGTAAGCCTGCCGACGCTTTTTCTGTACGGACAATGTGGCGGGACGCAAGGCGTCATTTCTGCTGCTCCTCGCTTCCGCCGTGCGCGTGGGGGCAGCGGTGGCCGCCCTCGCCGCCACGGCCATGGCCGTGGCTGTGCGCATGGGCATGGGAGCAGCGCGGGGCGTCTTCGCCGTGGCCATGTGCGTGGGAACAGCGGTGACCGCCCTCGGCGTGGCCGGCGCCGTGGTGCGAGCAGTTGGCTTGTGTCGTGTAGTCGAGCGTGCCCGCGAGGTGCTGGGCGACTGCCTCGTCTGCGGCGCCCTTGACGCCGGCGCAGACGAGGATCGCGGCATTCTTGAGCGCTTCGATGGCACCGGCGCCGATGCCGCCGCAGATGAGCGCGTCGACATGGTTTTCCTTCAGGAGATCGGCGAGTGCGCCGTGGCCGCTGCCCTGTGCGCTGATTTCTTCCGACTTCTCGACGGCGCCGTCCCGGACGTCATAGAGCTTGAAGGCCTTCGCATGGCCGAAGTGCTGGTAGACCGTGCCGGTCTCGGTTTCATAGGGGATGGCGATTCTCATCGTATCTGTTCCTTTCTCTCTCGGGGGCGAAAAGCGATAGTCCTGCTGCGCTTCTGCACGCGGGCAGCACTTGCCGCAGGGCGCGGACATGTCGCAGAGCTGGTAGCAGCCGCCCTTGATGACGAGCGGTCTGCCGTGCACGAGGCTCTCGGCGATCTTCCTGCGCGCTGCGGCGTAGATCTCGGCGACCGTCGTGCGCGAGATCGCCATGCGCCTCGCGCACTCTTCCTGCTTGAGTCCGTCGTGGTCGATGCTGCGGATGCACTCGTATTCTTCGACGAGCAGCACGACGGACTCGCCGCCGGGGAAGCCTGCGGGCGTGAAGCGTTCGTAGGCGGGATGCACGCAGATCCTTCGCCCCCGCGTCGGTCTCGGCATGGTCTCGCCTCCTCATGATTTTTATGGATTTATTATCGACATATGTCGATAACTATGGTATCATGGTAGCATGAAAGGCGGGAGGTGTCAAGACGTTCGTCTTGCCGGATGCGGCGGCCCTTTTTCCGCTGAAGAAGAGAAGAGCATATCCTGGGAGGGAAATAGCATGGTAAAGGTTTATTCCATCACGCAGTGCCCTTGGTGCGACAAGGTCAAGAAGTATCTGAAGTCGAAGGGCGTCGATTACGAAGAGCACAATATCGAGGAGGACGAAGCGGCGCGCAAGGAGTGCGAGGCGATCTCGGGCGACCTCATCGTGCCGGTGACGACCGTCAATGGCAAGGATTTCGTCGTGAGCTTCGACAAGGCGAAGCTCGATGCGCTTCTGGGCATATAGCGATATATCGTCCGAGCGACGTTCGAAGCGTCCGCACGAGCGCGACGGCATGCACGCAGCCGTCTTGCTCATGCGGACGTTTTTTGCGCCCTTACAGAAACCTAGCCGATCAGTCAGCGCCCTTCGGGCTTGACTTCTCGGGGTTTCATGGTAAACTTGTTGGACATATGTTCAGCCGTGATGCGGTGCAGCAGGAGTTGCTTTCCTCGCCGCTTCCAGCGATGGCATCATCAAGGAGGCACGCTGTACATATGTCCACCCGCCTTACAGAAACCTAGCCGATCAGTCAGCGCCCTTCGGGCTTGACTTCTCGGGGTTTCATGGTAAACTAGAGAGTGCTATGTCAGATATATTTGATTGAAGGAACTTGCAGGGTGCGGGGGAGGAAACAGAGCTTTCATGGAAAAGTTGATTATAAAGGGTGGCTGTCGTCTTCAAGGGCGCGTGAAGATCAGCGGCGCGAAGAATGCCGTGCTGCCCATCATCGCCGCGACGCTTCTCGGGCAGGATGCCCCGAGCCGTCTGGAGGAGGTTCCTTCTCTCGATGATGTGCACACGATCACGGAGGTGCTGCAGTCGCTCGGCGTTCATGCGGAATTCGACAAGGAAGCGAATGCGCTGACGGTGGACAGCCGCGAGATCGGGCGAACGGAAGCGCCCTACGAGCTCGTGCGCAAGATGCGCGCCTCGTTTCTCATCATGGGTCCCTTGCTTGCGCGTCTGGGACACGCGAAGATTTCGCTGCCGGGCGGCTGCGCCATCGGCACGCGCCCCATCGACCTGCATCTCAAGGGCTTCGAGGCTCTCGGTGCGAAGATCGAGATCGGCCATGGCTACATCGAGGCGCGCGCCGAGCAGGGACTCAAGGGGGCGCGCATCTACCTCGATTTTCCGAGCGTCGGCGCGACGGAGAACATCCTCATGGCGGCTTCGATGGCAGAGGGGCAGACCGTGCTCGAAAAATCCTGCGCAGGAGCCGGAGATCGTCGATCTCGCGAATTTCCTGAACGTCATGGGCGCGAAGGTGCGCGGCGCGGGCACGAACGTCATCAAGATCGAGGGCGTGAAGAAGCTCACGGGGCACAACTACACGATCATTCCCGACCGCATCGAGGCGGGCACCTACATGGTCGCCGCCGCCATGACGCAGGGCGACGTCTATATCGAGAACGCTATTTCCGAGCATCTGAAGCCCGTCATCGCGAAGCTCAAAGAGGCGGGCGTCACGATCGATGAGGCGGTCGAGGGCATCCGCGTGACCTGCGATCGTCGTCCGAAGGCGGTCGATATCAAGACGATGCCGTATCCAGGCTTTCCGACGGACATGCAGGCGCAGTTCATGGCGCTCCTCGCCGTCGCCAACGGCGCGGGACTCGTGACGGAGACGGTCTTCGAGAACCGCTTCATGCACGTCGATGAACTCAAGCGCATGGGGGCGTCGATCAAAATCGACGGCCGCACGTCCGTCGTCGAGGGCGTCGAGCATCTGACAGGCTGCCAGGTCAAGGCGACCGATCTCCGCGCCGGCGCCGCCATGGTACTCGCGGGGCTCGTCTCCGAAGGCGAGACGCAGGTCGGCTACATCCACCACATCGACCGCGGCTATGACAAGCTCGTGGAAAAGCTCGTGGGACTCGGCGCGGACATCCGCCGCACGGAAAACTGAAGACGAAAAAAAGGGGCTGTCGCATGAGTCGAATTTGACTTATGCACAGCCTCTCTTTTTATTGCGTGAATCAAATATTCATTTCGATGAAAAGACTCTCGAAAAAAATGCGCAGGAAAGAACGCTGTACCATGCCAGCTTTTTTCCTGCGTATTTTTATGCTGCAACGTCTACGGGGAAGAGATATTGCCCGCCGCATCCTCGTTGGATCTTTTGATGCAGTTTCCCGAAGTTATGTGCCATCGCCAGAAGCATCGTTTCCACAAGCACATTGGCATTGCCCCGACTGAGGAAGCGGCGAAAGCCCATGTCCGCCTTGATGTTGGCAAAAGCGCCTTCCGCTTGGATGCTTCGATTGACTCTCAGCCGTATTCCTTCATCCGATGTCAGTCGCGCCTTCGAGGCCGCTCGTTCCTCATGGAATGTTTTCGCCACTTCCAAGCTCTTCGTCCGCTCTTCTAACGGCAGTTTTGATCTGCTCCGTATGCACTCAGCTTTCCTTTCACAGCCGTTGCAATCTTCTGCCGTGTAGCAGGTCTTGACGCTCGTATAGCCGGTCTTGTTTCTCACCGTCTTCGTGCCCGTAACCTTGAGTTTCCTGCCGTTGGCACAGAGATAGGCGTCTTCGTCGCTGAGATAGGTCATGTTCTCGAAACGCCCGATGTCATTCTTCCAAGCGCGGGTCTTTGCTCGCTCGTAGTTGTTCGGCTTGATGTAGGCCGCCTGCCCGTTAGCCTTGAGATAGACGTAGTTTTCTTCGCTTTCATATCCAGCGTCGGCAATGACCTTGGCATAGCGTTCCTTCACATGTGCATGGAAATCCTCTAGGAACGGGATGAGCGTTGCGGTGTCCGTCGGTTGCAGCCCTCACCGTTGCCCATGTGATGAATTCTGCATCGACGCCGCATTGGATGTTGTAGGCTGGTTTCAGTTGTCCGTTCTTCATCGCATCTTCCTTCATTCGCATGAAGGTCGCATCGTGATCCGTCTTGGCAAAGCTGTTGCGCGTGCCCATGATGCGGAGCTTTTTCTGGTAGTCTTTCCAGCGAGCGATGAACTCGTCCAGTTTCTCCAACGCCTTTTTGCAGCACGCTTTTTCGCCGTCCGCTCCCATGCACGAAGACGAGGCCTTGCTTTTTTTCTGCAGACGTTTCAGCTGCTTTCGCATTTTTCTTGAGGTGGCGCAAGCGGAGATCCTTTCCATGTCGGACGGATATGGATAGCTGCTGTTCTGCTTGCTCGATGAAGACGAGCAGTTTTTTTCCAGCAGTTTCGCTTGATTTTTTTCAGGACGGTCTTCTTCCAGACGAACTTGTATTTGTTAGCGACAGACTCGATCTTGGTTCCGTCGATGAAGATGTGCTCAAGCGATATGACGCCGAGCGTTTGCAGGAGGATGTCCATTTGCGCGAACAGTTCCTTGATGCAAGATGCCGGTGTTTTTGAGCGAAAGCGTGAGATGGTTGCGTGATCGGGCGCGGGTTTTTCCCTCCAAAAGATAGAGGAAGTTCACGTCGCGCCGACAAGCCGTCTCGATTCTTCGGGAGCTGAAGAGATGGTTCATGCCGGAATAGATGAGAATGGCGAGCAGTTGCACGGGGGACGCCAGCTTTTTTTGTCGATACGTCCATAGGTGCGATAGAGCGCGGTCAGATTCATCCCTCCGATACATTGGCGCAGCAGGCGAACTGGGTCATTCTTGGGAATCTGCATTTCAAAATTCAGGGGCAGGCAGGGTTGATAAGTTTCGCCCCATGCGGTATAATCTGGTTGTAAAATTAGTTTGTTTTGCATAAATCTATTTTACACCTGCCTCCGCCCTTTTGCTAGGGTGGAGGCTTTTTGTGCATGAAAAAGCTGTCGCACATGATTTATGTGCGACAGCCCCTTTTTTGCTTTTCTTTATGGATGGCGTCCGTGCACGGCCTGCGTGATCGCGCTCGCCATCATCGCGAGCGGCAGCTGCCGTTCGACGGATCCCAGCTCGAAGGCGGCGTGCGGCATGCCGTAGACGACGCACGAGGCCCTCGTCCCGGCCGAGCGTCATGGCGCCTGCGCGCCGCATCGCGAAGAGTCCCTTCGCGCCGTCCGCGCCCATGCCCGTGAGGATGATGCCGAGCGCCGCGCTGCCGACGAGCTCGGCGACGGAGAAGAAGAGGACGTCGGCGGACGGGCGCACCCAGTTCACGGGATCGCTCTTCACGCAGGCGACGACGAGCTGGCTCGAGCGGCGTTCGAGCTTCATGTGCTGACCGCCGGGCGCGACGTAGGCGGTCGATGCCTTGATCGCCTCGCCGTCCTCGGCTTCTTTGACGTGGAGCTTCGATATGGCGTTGAGCCTGTGCGCGAAGTGGTTGCTGAACACGGGCGGTATGTGCTGCACGATGACGATGGGAGGGAGCGGCGGCGCGAGGTCCTTCAAGATGGTGGCGATGGCCTCCGTGCCGCCCGTCGAGGCGCCGATGGCGATCAGCTGCTTCGATTTCGCCGAAGCCGGGGGCATGGGGGCGGAAGGAACATCCGCAGCGTCTTTTTGTCGTTTTTCCATGCCGGGTCGCCTCCTTTTTCTGTGGCTTTCATTCGTTGTGCGGTTGTGTGTCTGCTTTTTTTCTTGATTTCGCGCACGAGGCGCAGGAATTTTTTTCGCGTCCGATCTGCACGAAGCGGCCGCAGCCTTCGCATTTGAGGCCGAAGTCCGTGCCCGTGCGCAGGATTCGCCAAAGGTCGCTGCCGCACGGGTGAGCCTTCTTCATGCGCACGATGTCGCCTGTTTCATAGAGCTGCATGGCGCACTCCTTTCTTCACTCTTCTTCGGGCGCCTTCCGCTTGCCGCGCGCGAGCGACGCGATGACGCCGGCGGCGCAGGAGACGGCCAGGCACGAGAAGATCAGCCGGATCGCCGCTGCGAGATGAGATGGCTGATCGATGTCTGCGGGGAGCGCAGCCTGCGCGAGCAGGACGGTGACGACGGCCATGCTCACGGCTTGGCCCGAGAGGCGCATGACGGAGACCATGGAGGACGCCACGCCGTAGAGATACTTGGAGACGGCGCCCATGATGGCGTTGTTGTTCGCCGGCGAGAAGAAGCCGAAGCCCACGCCGACGAGTATGCAGTTGGCTGCGACGAGCGGCATGGATGTATCTGCATCGAGCAGCGAATAGCCGGCGACGCCCACGGTCGTCAGCGCCATGCCGAAGCTCGCGACGAGGCGCGGATCGTACTTGTCGGAGAGAGAGCCGGCGATGGGCGAGAGGATCGCCATCGTCAAGGGCTGCAGGAAGAGCAGGAGTCCCGCTGTCGAGGGGTCGAGGCCGCGCACGAGCTGCAGATAGAGCGAGAGCAGGAAGCTGATCGCGTATGTCGCGCTGTAGTTCAAGAACGAGGCGAGGTTGCTCATGGCGAAGACTGTGTTCTTGAAGAGCGAGAGGTGGAGGAGCGGCGTCGCAGCCCTCCTCTCCTGCCAGAGGAAGAGAGCGAGGAAGACGAGTCCCGCGAGCATCACGAAGCGCATCCAGGGCGCGTGGGCGAGCGAGGAAAGTCCGTAGAGCGTCAGCGTGCTCGCCGCCGTGTAGAAGAGGGCGCCGAGCAGATCGAAGCCGCCTTCTCGCTGGCCGTACCAGTCTTCCTTGATGGAGAGCACGAGCAGGCTGCTCGTGAGGATGACCGCTGCCACGAAGAAGAAGATGAGCCGCCAGTCGAAGTGCTGCGTGATGACGCCGCCGATCACAGGCCCCAAGGAGAGTCCGATGTAGGTGGCGGCGGCGGAGTAGCCGATGGCGCGCCCGCGTCCCTGTGCCGGATGCGCCGCCACGAGGAGCGCCATGCCGCTCGAAAAGACGAGTCCCAGGGAAAGTCCCTGCAGAGCGCGCATGGCGACGAGGAAGGAGACGGAAGGGGAAAACGCCGCGACGAAGGAGACGACGGCCATGGCGGCCGTGCCGATGCCGTAGATGCGGCATCGGCCGAGGATGTCCGACAGGCGGCCGAACGGCAGGGAGGAAGGCGACGGCGCCGAGGAGGAAAGCGGTTGCAAGCCGAGAAAGTTCCGTCGCAGGACAGTCGAATTCCGTGGCGATCGCCGGAATGGCGATGTTGATGCAGCTGCCGAGAAACGGTCCCGCATGAAGGACGTGAGCAAGACCGCCGTGAAAATCCGCCTCTGCGCCGTCATGGGGTCGCCTCCTTTATACGTTGAACCTGAAATACGTCACGTCGCCGTCCTGCATCACATAGTCCTTGCCCTCCAAGCGCACCTGACCTTTTTCTCG
This sequence comes from uncultured Selenomonas sp., assembly GCA_916438625.1. GTDB lineage: Bacteria > Bacillota > Negativicutes > Selenomonadales > Selenomonadaceae > Selenomonas. The sequence continues at coordinate 516,322 of CAKAFE010000001.1, forward strand.
CGCCGCAGCGGTGCTGCCGGCGGCGACGAGGTCGTCGTAGTTGACGATCTCCGCGCGGATGAAGCCGCGCTCGATGTCGGAGTGGATCTTGCCGGCCGCCTTGGGCGCCGTCGTGCCGGCGGTGATCGTCCATGCGCGGCACTCGTCGGGACCTGCCGTCAGGAACGTCAAGAGTCCGAGAAGCTCGAACGCCGCCTTGATGAGACGGTCGAGACCGCTCTCCGCGAGTCCCAGCTCTTCGAGGAAGGCTTTGGCGTCCGCCGCGTCAAGCTCGGCGATTTCCGATTCCACGCGCGCCGACACGACGACGACTTCGAGCCTTCCTTCGCCGCGTAGTCGCGCACGCGGGCGACGTGCGGATTGCCGGCGCCGTCTTTCGCCGCCTCGTCCTCAGCGACGTTGGCGACGTAGAGCATCGGCTTCAGGGTCAGGAAGTTCATCTCCTTGATGAGGGAAAGCTCCTCTTCGGTGAGATCGAGGCTGTGCGCCGACTTGCCCTCTTCCAGTACCGCCTTGATGCGGCGCAGCACTTCGTCCTCCGCCTTCGCCTCCTTGCTGCCGCTCTTGGCAAGCTTGGCGAGCTTCATGATGCGCTTTTCGAGGACTTCGAGATCGGCGAGGCACAGTTCCGTCAAGATCGTTTCGATGTCGCGCACGGGATCGATCGTCGCTGCGACGTGCGTGATGTTTGCATCCCTCGAAGCAGCGCACAACGTGGGCGATGGCATCGACCGGCGGATGTGTTCGAGGAACTTGTTTCCAAGCCCCTCGCCTTTCGAGGCGCCGGCGACGAGGCCGGCGATGTCGACGAAGCGCACGGAGGCGGGCGTCGTCTTCTTCGACTGGTACATCTCGTGCAGCACGTCGAGGCGCGCGTCGGGGACGTCGACGACGCCGACGTTCGGCTCGATCGTGCAGAAGGGATAATTCGCCGCCTCGGCGCCCGCCTTCGTGATTGCGTTGAAAAGCGTGCTTTTGCCGACGTTCGGCAGACCTACGATACCTACGTCCAGATTGCTCAATGTGATTTCTCCTTGTTCCTGTCCTTCAAAAAAACGACTTTCGAGCGCGGCGCCTTCTTGCGTGCCGCCTTCTTGGCGCGCGCTTCCTGCTGCTGTGCCTTGATCTCGTTCGGCGTGAAGCCGCGGTTCGTGACGGAGCGCGTGTTGTCGTGCACCTGGTTCAGCAGGCGGCGCAGCGCGACGTCCTGCTCCTTCGTCAGGGCTGCGAAGTAGCCGTCATCCTTGAGCATGTCGCGCACGAAGGAGACGGGCGCTCCCGCGAGGAAGCTCCAATGGATGTGGCGGATGATCTCCACCGTCTCATCTTCGTCATAGGCGAGCGTCTCGTGGAAGAAGCGCGCCAGCGCCTGCCGGTCGTCGTGGTCGGAGAGCGCGAGACCTTGCGCGAAAAGCGGGATTTCCTCCGGAGCCGGGATGTAGAAGTCGCCGTCTCCCTGTGACTCCAGGATGACCTGGATCTCTTCCTCGTCAAGTCCATCGGAAATGAAGATGTCGCCGCGCCGCCAGCAGCCTGCGATGAACTCGGGCGGAACCTTCTTCATTTCCTTTTTCAGCTCGTCGGGCTTCATCGTGCCGATGCCGCCACGGTTGTAGAGGCGGCACAGGATATCGATCGGCGTCACGCTGTAGAGGACGTTCGCCGTGAGGACCGTATCGATGAGCCATGTGCGCTTCTGGCGCCTTTCGGCCAGCTCGGCGCCCTTGTCCGCGAGGAGCGGGATGAATCCTTCGGCCACGTCGCGCGAGATGACGAGGTCGCATTCGGGCGTCTCAGCGATATAGGCCCCTGTCGAAAGCGCTTCGAAGTTGTGGGAAGGCTCTTCCTCGAATTCGTCCGGGCTGATGAGGAGCTGCTGCAGGGACGAGACTTCCTCGTCGCTCAGGCAGAGGAAATAGTTCTCCATGATGTGCGGATCGAGCATCGTCTTCGTCAGCCAAGCGATGACATCCGCCTTCCTCATGCCGTGGCGCACATCCAGCCCCTTCTGCTCGGCGATCGAGAGGAGCTCTTCCTTGGGGAAGCCGGCGAACATGGCGTGAAGCGTCGGCGGCAAGCGCTCTTCGTCCGCCGCTTCCTGCAGACCTTTGTGCAAGAGCGCGGTATAAAATGACGCGCTCTCTTCCAGGACGGCGGCATCCTCCGGGCCTCTCCGTCTCCTTTGGCTGTAGGCGGGGGAGGCCGTATTTTCCCTCGTCCATGTCATGGTACATATCTGCCAGCCGGCGGTTTTCGTAACGGCGTCGGTCGATACGGCACCAAAGGGCGAGTTTCTCGTTCACGGCGACCAGATCGAAGGGAGGTGCGTCCTCCGCCTCGTCCGCGCCGTCGAGCACCGACTTCGTCGTGCGTGCGCCGCTCCCTTCGAGCACCTGCGGCGCCCTGCCGCTCCACGGATCAACGATTTTTTTTCAGCAGCACGTCATGGCGCATCTCGCGTCGGTTTGCATAGAGGTAGAGGAAGGCGCCTGCATGTTCCAGCAATGAGGCAATCTGCCTGCAGGAAGCTTCCCGCAGGCGCTCGCTGGCCAGCTCCTCCGACGGCAGCTCGGCGATGACCATCTTCTTGTGCGGCAGCAGGAAGGAGAAGTCCGCGCCCTTCTCCCAGCCCATCGCAAGATTGAAGACGAGCGCGAGCTGCGAGAACGTCAGCTCCGCGGGCACCAGGACGCGCCGCCAGACTTTCGGCGACTGTCCGCGCAAAACGATTTCAAACTCATAGGCCTTCATGAAACTCTCCCTTCAGACGGCACACGATCCCGAATATACTCTCTCTATTATACTCCATTGTGCGAAGTTATTCCAGTGGGTGGAGGAGACTTCTTCGTGCGCGTCAGGGGAGGGGGCAGGAAGCGCGGATGGGATGAAGTCCGTCGGATCGCGCCGGACGCACGGGCGTTTCTTAGTATTCGTGGAACATGCGCCGGATCTTCGCGCGCTCCTTCGTCTCCGAGAGCGCGAGCGCAAGGAGAATGCGCGCCTTGGCGGGGGGCAGCGTGTCGGCCTCGATGAAGTACGCCTCCGGGCAGCCGCTCTCGTCGGAGAGCACTGCGCCCGCGCCTGTGCGGCTCGCACGCACGACGACGACGCCTTTTTCCGCGGCAGAGAGGAGAGGTTTCCGGACGGCTTCGTGGATGCTGCCGTCTCCCGTGCCTGCATAGACGATGCCGGCCGCGCCGCCTTCGACGGCAGCGGCGGCCAGACGGCTGTCCGCGCCCGCATGGCCGTAGAGGATCGGCACATAGGGAAGGGCAGCTGCGCTTTCGAAGCGGAACTCGCTCCTTGCCGTGTGGCGGGTGAGCACGCGGCGACGAAAGCGCGGCGCGCCCTGCTCCATGCGTCCGAGTGCGCCGACGTCGGGCGAGGCGAAGGCCTGCACCGCCGTCGTATGCACCTTCTGGATGTCGCGCGCGCTGTGGATCTCGCCGTTCAGCACGGCGAGGACGCCTTGCCCGTGCGCTTCAGGGCTTGCGGCAAGGCGCACGGCGTCGAGGAGGTTCAAGGGGCCGTCGGCAGAGAGGGCCGTCGCGGGGCGCATCGCGCCCGTCAGGACGATGGGCTTGTCGGTCTTCATCGTGAGATGCAGGAAGTACGCCGTCTCTTCGAGCGTGTCCGTGCCGTGCGTGATGACGACGCCGGCTGCGCCTGACGCGAAGGCTTCCTCAATCTGTGCGGCGAGGCGCAGCCAGATCGCTTCCGTCATGTCCTTGCTGTCGATGGCGGCGACTTCCGCGCTGTCGATGGCGGCGACGTCCGAAAGCGCGGGACAGGCGGCAAAGATCGTGTCCGCCCCGAGAACGCCCGCGCGGTAGCCTGTGATCATCTCGCTCCTTGCCGCTGCGCCCGCGATTGTGCCGCCTGTCGTCAATACGGAGATCTTCGGCTTCATCGTCTGCACCTCCTCAGTGGAGCGGCGCGCCCTTGAGCGCAAGCGGGATTTCCCAGACGGCGGCGGCTTTTTCCCGCATGGCGGCGGGGCTCATGCGCTGCCAGACAGCCTGCACGCGCGCGGCAAAGGAAGCGGGCGAAAGCGGTGTTTTGGCGGCCTCTCGCACATGGCGGCGAAGCTGCGCAGCGAAGGGGCGGGCATCGTCGCCTCCCTCTGGGCGAGCAGGATCGAGAGGCGTGCATCGACGAGGCAGAGGTGCAGGCGGCCGTCTGCGAGCGACTTTTCCGCTGGCCGCTGCTCGGCGGCGAGGCTGCCGAAGGAAAGCGGCGCGTCGCCCCAGCCCTCCTTGAATATGCCGGGGATCCGGTAGAGCAGGAAGAGGATGTCGTCTTCCTCGCAGAGCTGCAAGTTCCATCTCGCCCGTGCGGAAGGCTTCGATGGCGATGATGTCGCTCTTGGCGAGCTGCAGGATGAACATCGCGCCGTTTACGTCGGCTTGGAAAAGCCCGCCTTCGCCTTGCTGGCGGATGGGCAGCGGAAACTTTTCCCCGATCTGGAAGTTCGTATATGACATATCGTTCTCCTTTGTCTTCTGTGATAGAAAACAGGCGCAAGGCAGTGCCTTGCGCCTGTTCCTCCCTCATCGCGGGCACGAGATGCGCCCGACTTTTTTCAATCGTGTGATGAAGCTCTTCGGCGAGGGGCGTCGCGGCTGCGCGATAGTACATCTCCTTGCCCTCGCGCCGCGAGGTGATGAGTCCGCTCGCCTTCAAGAGACGCAGGTGGTGCGATACCGCCGGGCTGGACATCTGCATGTAGGCGGCGATGTTGATCACGCACTCCTCGTAGTGGCACAGGAGCCAGAAGATGTGCAGCCTCGTCGCGTCGCCGAGCTGCTTCATCGCCGCCGATACCGTGGCGAGCGTTTCCGTGTCCGGCATGTGCGGCAGCACGGCTGGGTGGCCGTGATCGTGCGGCAGGCGCACGGGGGAATCCTGCATGTGTCTCCCATCCCTTCCAAAGGATTCCTGACTCAGTTCGCAACGCCGAGGAAGGCGTCGGCGAAGCGGATCGTGCTGTCGGGGGAGCAAGCCGCGACGCGCACCTTGCCCGCGAGCGCGAGAAAGAGTGCGCCGCGTCCTTTCCTCGGCGCGTTCATTCGGAGACTTTCTTCTTGACGACGCCGAGGCAGAGAGCGCTGAGGACGGCGCCGGCGAAGATCGCGACGAGATAGAGCAGCGGATTGCCGATCGTCGGCACGACGAAGATGCCGCCATGCGGTGCGCGAAGCGTGCAGTCGAAGAACATCGACAGGGCGCCGGCTGTCGCCGAGCCGATGACGCAGGACGGGATCACGCGCAGGGGATCGGCCGCTGCGAACGGGATCGCGCCCTCCGTGATGAACGAAAGCCCCATGATGTAGTTGACGATGCCCGACTTCCTCTGCTGCTCGGTGAAGCGGCTCTTGAAGAGCGTCGTCGCGAGCGCGATGGCGATCGGCGGCACCATGCCGCCCGCCATGACCGCCGCCATGATGCTGTACTCGCCCGAGGCGAGCATGCCCGTGCCGACGACGTAGGCCGCTTTGTTCACGGGGTAGCCCATGTCGACCGCCATCATGCCGCCCATGAGGAGGCCGATGAAGATGCGGCTCGACGTGTCCATGCCCTTCAAGGTCTCGATCATCCAGTTGTTGATGCCGGCGACGGGCGGGTTGATCACGAAGATCATGATGATGCCGATGAGGAACACGCCGAGGAGCGGATAGAGCAGCACGGGTTTGATGCCCTCGAGCGAGTGCGGCAGATCGGCGAAGACTTTCTTGAGCGCGTTGACGATGTAGCCTGCGACGAAGCCGGCGATGAGGGCGCCCAAAAAGCCCGCGCCGCTCGAAGCGGCGAGCGCGCCGCCCACGAAGCCGACGGCGAGGCCTGAAAGCCTGTCGGCGATGCTCATGGAGATGAAGCCCGCGAGCACGGGCAGCATGAAGCCGAAGGAGATGCCGCCGATGTCCATGAAGGTCTTGGCGTACCACAGGTTCGAGCCGAAGTTGCCGGGATTGGCCGGGTCGAAGGTGTCGAGGAGGAAGGCGAGGGCGATGAGTATGCCGCCGCCGATGACGAACGGCAGCATGTGCGAGACGCCGTTCATCAGATGCTTGTATATCTGGCGCGTGATGCTCTCGTCCTCCGCCGTGCTTTCCGCCGCCGCTGCCGCGCCGCCTGCATGACGGTAGATCGGCGCCGTGCCGGAGAGCGCCTCGTCCAAGAGCGCGTCCGCCTTGTTGATGCCGTTCGCGACCTTCGTCTGAATGACGGGCTTGCCGTCAAAACGCGCCATCTCCACGTTCTTGTCCGCCGCGACGATGATGCATGCGGCTTCGGCGATCTCCGCCGCCGTCAGGATGTTTTTCGCGCCGCCCGAGCCGTTCGTCTCCACCTTGATGGGGATGCCGCGCTTCTTCGCGTGCTGCTCCGGGCTCTCCGCCGCCATGAAGGTGTGCGCGATGCCTGTCGGGCAGGCCGTGACGGCGAGGATCTTCTTCGTGACCGCCGCAGAGCTGGGCGCGGCGTCAGCCTGCGCGGACGCCGCCTCTTTCTTCGCTTCGAATGTGCCGTCCTCCTTCGCGTCGATGAGCGAGAGAATTCTTCCTTCGACTGCGCCGCGATCAGCGCTTCGCGAAATCGGGATCCACGATCATCGTCGCGAGCTTGCTCAAGACTTCGAGATGCACGTCGGCTCCTGTCGCGGGCGCGGCGATCTCGAAGAAGAGGCGCGAGGGGTTGCCGTCCATCGCCTCGAAGTCCATGCCCGCCGGCACCGTCATCGCCGAGAGTCCAGGCGCCTTGACGCCCGCGCTCTTCGCGTGCGGCGTCGCGATGCCGTCGCCGAGTCCCGTCGTGCCCGAAGCCTCGCGCGTGAGCACGTCCTTTTCGTACTGGGCGCGGTCGGCGAGGTTGCCGCCCCTTTTCCATGAGAGTCCGTCAAGATGGCGATGGCGTCGTTCTTGTCCTTGGGCTGCGTGCCGAGGGCGATGCTCTCGCTCTTCAATAAGTCAGTGATGCGCATATCGATCGTTCCTTTCTTGCTTCTGCTGCTCAGCCGATGGTTTTGAGCAGCGCCTCGACTTCGGGGCGCGTCGCGAGATTTTCGGAAAACGCCGAAGCCGATCCTGTCGCGACGCCCATGAAAAAGGCGCGTTCCCAGGAGCCGCCCGATTCCTCGAAGCCCGCGAGGAAGCCGGCGACCATCGAGTCGCCCGCACCGACGGAGTTCACGAGCGTGCCCTTGGGCGCGGGGCTCTTGAAGGATTCGCCCGTCTCCGTCAGGAAGAGTGCGCCTTCGCCCGCCATCGAGATCAGGACGTTCTTTGCGCCCATCTCTTGCAGCTTCTTTGCGTGCGCAATCAGTTCCTCTTCTGTCTTGAGTTCCGTATCGAACATCTCGCCAAGCTCGTGGTTGTTCGGCTTGATGAGCCGAGGGCCCGTACTTCAAGACCTTGAGGAGCAGCCCCTTCGTCGCGTCGACGATGATGCGTATGCCGCGCTCTTTCCGATGCTCCATGATGCGCTCGTAGATGTCGTCAGGCAGCGTGTTCGGTATGCTGCCGGCAAGCACGAGCGTGTCGCCTTCCTGGAGCTTCTCCAGCTTTTGGAAAAGCTCCTTCTGCGCCGCTTCCGTGATCAAGGGCCCCTGCCCGTTGATCTCCGTCTCCTCCTTCGCCTTGATCTTCACGTTGATGCGCGAGAATCCTTCGGCGAGATGCACGAAATCCGCCTCGCAGCCGAAGCTTTCGAACTGCTTCTCGACCGCCTCTCCCGTGAAGCCCGCCACGAAGCCGAGCGCACGGCTTGCGTGGCCGAGGTTCTTCAGGACCATCGAGACGTTGAGTCCCTTGCCGCCGGGCAGGATGTGCTCGTACGTCACGCGGTTGATCGCGCCCTTTTCGAGCGCGTCGAGCCGCAGGATGTAGTCGAGCGATGGGTTGAATGTCACGGTGTAAATCATAGCCTTCACCTCAATCCAAACTGACACAGACTATCGCATTTTCAGTATACCCACAGGTGGCTGAAAATGCAAGCGGAATCGAAGCCTTCCGCCTTGCGGAAAGGAGGAGAAGAGATTTTCCGGCAGCGGGATTTTTATAGAAAAAAGAAGACTGCCGCACGGTCGTGTGCGGCAGTCCGGCGCCGGAAAGAGAGAATATGCCCGACCCTCCCGCTCATGCAGGAGAGTCGGGCGCATCGGAGAAGCTTTTATTTTTCGACATCCTTCAGGAAGAGGAGCAGACCGTCCGTGATGTATCGGTAGATCTCCACCGTATCGCTGCGGTAGACGCCGGAAGCGCTGCGGTAGAATATGCCGCTGGTGTTCCGGCTGCTCGTTCCCTGATTTTTCCATGCGGCTGTAATCGGAAGAAAACTTCCGATAGGCATACGGCTCATCGCTGTCCTCTTGATCGTACATGGCGAAGATCCCCGTCGATGGATCGTAGGAGAAGGTGACGCATTCGTTTTCGTCATAGTCGTTGGCGATCATGTAGCGCTTGCCGCGGGGAGCGGAGGCGGCCTTCGGCGTCTTTCGAAGCGTGAATTCGCGCGGGGCGCCGTCGCCCGCGACGCTCGACGTGTAGCGGACGGGGGATGCTGCGATCGCATCGCCTCCTTCGTCGTCGAAGATTTCCAGCGCGTCGGTGATGTAGCGGTCGAGCGTCCATGTGCCGCCGATGTCTGCGACGTAGGCGCTGTATATGCCGTCCGATCCCTTTTTGTAGAGCGTGCGGTCACTGACGCGCCCATCGACCAGCTCGTCGGCCAGGATCTCGTCGAAGTCGAGGAACGTCAGGCGCTGATACGGCCCTGCGTTGTTGTAGATCGTGAAAACGTCGTTCGTCTCGTCGTAGTCGAAGTATGCGTCCCAAAGCCGACTGCGACTCATCTTCGATCCAGTATTCGCCGCGCGGATGCACCTGGCTGAAACTCTCAGGGTCGTAGAGCGACAGCGTGTAACTCTTGCCGTCGCTTTCGTAGGACACGTCGGCCTTTTCAAGGTCATAGCGCGCCGCATGGGCGGTCTGGCCGGCCGCTGCGAGGAAGAGGCCGCAGCAGAGAGCGGCGCAGAAAACTGTTTTCGTGAGGGCGGAAACGATTTGCTTCATGAAAGAACCTCCTTGCGTTTTTTTCATTATACCATATAGGGGAGAATGAATCCATTGGATTCCGGGCAGCCGGATGATGTTCGGGCGACTTCGCCGTGACCGTGGACGCATGGCTGCACGGCAGATTCGCGGCACGGACACGGGTCTTTCGAAGACGATCCTAGCCGTTCTTGATGTGGCTATAGAAGACAATCGGCGCAAGGCCGTTCACGAGCATGAGGACGGACAAGAAGCGCGTGAGCTCGACGCCCTCGGCGACGTCGCGGGCGATGGCGCGCGCGATGACGATGCCGCTGGCCCCAGCGAATCCCTGCAGGAAGCGGAACGCGAGGAACGGCTCGATGGAGCCGGCGAAGAAGCAGCCCGTGGAGACGAGAGCGAAGGCAATCATGCCGAAGAAGAGCGGCCGCCTGCGCCCGTACATATCGCTCAAGGGGCCGAGGAAGATCTGCCCGATGGCCATGCCGAGCAGCGTCATCGTCAAGGTCAGCTGCGTCGCCGAGGTCGAGGCGGAAAACTCCGCTGAAAGCTCGGGCAGAGCAGGCAGGTACATGTCGGTCGCCAGCGGTGCCATAGCCGACATTATACCTAGAAAAGCGATCAAGATCGCACGGCCACGGTTCGTCATCGTCATACAGCACACTTCTTTCTTGGGGATTTTTCCATAAACAGGCAGGAAAGACAAGGGGTTTCGTGTATATCCTATTATTTTTAAAAAAGATGGAGATTTTTTTATTTTATCTATTGACGGAACCATTGTCCTAGAGTATAATTAAAGACAGAAAGAGGCTTCGCCCAACTTCCGATGACGGGACAGGGCGGATGCCGAAGGACGCCCTCCGCCATTGGGGACAATACTCAGGTGGAGCTGAGGATCGGAACTGATCTTGCACAGCGTGCGGTACGTTCGTACAAGTCGATGGCTTTCAGCAGCCCGCGCCTTCCTTGCAGGGGGCGCACGATGCACACGATGCGGATCAAGCCGTTCTTGGTACCCGTGGAGGGGGGGCGTCCAGTCAAGACCTCATCCCGTCATTTGCGCCGCGCCCTGCGGCGCTCTTTTTTTTGCCTGCACGGCTTCGGAAAAAGGAAGAAGGGCGAGAACCCGCCCTTCCTGTCCCGGCCGCCTTGCGCGGCCTTATGTGTCCTTGCGGTAGAGACGCGCGATCTCGCGCTTGGCGATCTTGCCCGTCGAGGTGCGCGGCATTTCGGGAATCTGGCAGAACTCGCGCGGCACCTTGTAGACGGCGAGGTTCTTCTGCAGGAACTTCTTCAAGGTGCGCACGTCGACGTCCTCGCCCTTCTTCACGGTGTAGTAGCAGCCGCCCGCCTGTCCGCGCAGGGGGTCGGGGATGGCGATGACGGCAGCGTCCTCGATGCCGGGGAAGGCATAGATGAGCTCCTCGATCTCGCGCGGATAGACGTTCTCGCCCATGCTGATGATCATATCTTTGATGCGGTCGACGATGTAGACGAAGCCGTCCTCGTCCATGCGCGCGATGTCGCCCGTGTGCAGCCAGCCGTTCTTGATCGCTCTCGCCGTCGCCTCCGTCTGATGCCAGTAGCCCTTCATGACGGTAGGCCCCTTGACGAGCAGTTCGCCTGCCATGCCGCGCGGCAGTTCCTTGCCGTCCGTGTTGGCGATGATGACTTCGAGCCCCCGCAGGGGAACGCCGATGGAGCCGGGGCGGTAGTGGCGCGGCGAGTCCATCGTGACGACGGGCGACGCCTCGGAGAGGCCGTAGACTTCGTAGATCGTCAGGCCGAATTTTTCGCGGTAGGCTTTTGCGATCTCCTGCGGCAGCGCCGTGCCGCCGATGCCTGTCAGGCGGAGACTCTTGAGGTCTTCCGCCGCTGCCTGGCGCGTGAGGATGGCGCAGACGGAAGGCACGGCATACATGATGGTGACCTTCTCGTCGCGGATGGCGCGGATCGTCTCCTTGGGCATGAAGCCGTTGACGATGACGATCGTGCCGCCGGCGGCGAGCGTCGCGAGGACGGAGCACGTCCAAGCGAAGCAGTGGTACATCGGCAGGACGCAGAGCACCCGGTCGCTCTGCGTGATGGAATGATGCTCCATGACCTGGTATGCGTTGGTGCGCTGGTTCACGTGGCTGAGCACGGCGCCCTTGGGGCGCCCGTCGTGCCCGAGGTGTAGATGATGACGCAGGGGTTTTCCGGCGAGAAGACGTTCGAGAGCTTCGGCGCCGGCATGGCGCTCGCCGGCTTCATGACGTCGAGGAGAGGCAGCTGCATGAGCTCGCCGCCATAGCCTTGCTGGCCGAGATGGGATTCGAGCGGCAGCTCCTTTTCCGTCACGAGGTGGCGCGCGCCGGCGTCCTTGATGATGTAGGCGACTTCACGCACGCTGAGCTGATAGTTGAGCGGGACAGCGACGGCGCCGAGCGAGTTCAGTGCGAGGTAGGCGACGAGCAGCTCCACGCGGTTGTGGGAAAAGAGCGCGACGTGGTCGTGCGCACGGATCCCGGCGGCGTAGAAGCGGTCGCGCGAGGCGCGCAGGGCTTCGCGCAGATCGTCGTAGGTGATGCGGCGACCGCGGTCGATGACGGCGATGTCCTCGCCGCGCCCGTTTTGCAAGATTTCATGCAGTAACATGGAACACATCCTTCATTTCAAAGAAAAAACATTGCTCATAGCTGAATTTTAAGGCCTGAAGGACTATAAGTCAACTGAAATTCCATTGCACGCATTGACAAAAAGCGGCTTCAATGCTAAATTTAAGTTAGCATTAAGTCATGTCTTGGTCAGCCGTGTCTGCAGCGCAGGATGAAGACGCCGGGAGCGAAGGCGCAGGCTGGTCCAAGGAGGCGGAAGAAGGGGAGAGCGATATGAGAAAAATCTTTGCCTTGCTGCTCGCGGCGATGTTTGCGATTGCAGCGGCAGGCTGCGGCGCGGGCGGCCCAGGACAAGAGCAAGGTCGGAAGCGCCGAGCCGAGCGCGGGGAACCGCAAGATCACGATGGGCTACTCGCAGATCGGCGCACAGTCCACATGGCGCGCGGCGCATACGGCGTCGATCAAGCAGGCGGCGGAGGATGCGGGCATCGAACTGCAGTTCTCCAACGCGGAACTCAAGCAGGAGAACCAGATTCGGGCGATCCGCTCGTTCATCGCGCAGAAGGTCGACATCATCGCCTTCTCGCCCATCGTGGCGACGGGCTGGGACGAGGTGCTGAAGGAAGCGAAGGCGGCGAAGATCCCCGTGATCGTCGTCGACCGTGACCTTCAGACGAACGACGACAGTCTCTACGTCATGCGCATCGGTACGGACTCTGTGCGCGAGGGGCGCGAAGCGTTCCGCTGGCTCGACGGCTACATGCAGGAAAAGGGCAAGAAGCCGCGCGACGGCGGGACGAAGTTCAACATCGCGGAAATCAAGGGCCCGACGGGATCTTCCGTCGTCGAGCGCCGCGATATGGGCTTCCGCGATGAGATGGTCGCTTCGCCGAACAAGGATCGCTATGAGATCATCGTCGCGCAGAATTCGACGTTCCAGAAGGACGGCGGCAAGCAGGTCATGACGGAGATGCTCAAGACTTACAAGGACAAGATCGACATCCTCTTCGCCCAGAACGACGACATGGCGCTCGGCGCGATCGAGGCGATCGAGGCGGCGGGCCTCAAGCCCGGCCAGGATATCGTGATCGTCTCGTGCGACGGCACGCGCGCGATCTTCCAGGCGATGATCGAGGGCAAGAGCAACTGTACGGTCGAGGGCAATCCGCTGCAGGGACCGCTCCTCATGGAGATGGCGAAGAAGGTCGTGGCCGGCGATCCGGTCGAGCGCACGGTCTTCGTCAAGGACAGCGTGTATCCTGCGGAGATCGCCCCGATGGCGATTCAGGAAAGAAAATACTGAAGCGAGCGGTATGTTATATGCCGGATTTTCGACGGCTGCGAAGGTCGTCGTCATCTGCACATACGAGCGTTTGATGATGCGCCCCGGTGGAGAGATCTGCCGGGGCTTTTCGCGAGACTTCGCGCTCGATGAAAGCCGCCATCTTTCCAGCAGTCGGTGGAGAGATCTGGCGGGATTTTCTGTGGGACTAATGTTTTTTGAAAGAAAAGAGGATCTTCATGCAATTCAACCGTATAGCGACGAAATTCCTGGTGGTGCTGCTGCCGCTGTTCCTCGGGAGCTTCCTGGCTCTTTCAGGCATCAGTTACTTCACGGCGCGCGGCCTCCTGCTGGAGGATGCGGGAGAGAATGCGGAACTCATCGGCCGGAATACCGTCTTGAAACTGGCAAACGACGTGGAGCGCAAGGCGGATCTCTTGGACGGGCTGTCGCGCAACCCGCTCATCCTGCACGGCACGCGCGAGGAGCGCATGGCGGCCTTGCAGGCGACGAAGTCGCAGATGGAGAGTTTTGCGATGGTCGCCTTCTCGACGCCGGAAGGGCAGGCATACAGCGATCAGGGACAGGATATGGACCGCTCCTCGCGCGACTATATCAAGAAGGTGCGCGAGACGAAGAAACCGTATTTTGCGGCGCCCTCCATCTCGGGCACGACGGGGAAGCTCATCTGCGTGATGGCCTATCCCGTGCTGGACGGCGGGGAGCTGACCGGCATCGTCTACGGCACGATCAAGCTCGACTCCTTGATGGAGATCGTCGGCGCCGTCAAGTTCCTTGAGACGGGCTATGCCTACGTCGCGGATGAGACCGGCATCGTCGTCGTGCGCCACGATCGTCCCGAGGATGTGGGAAAGCTCGACCTCTCCAAGGAAGACCAGGGAGAGGGCAGAATCCTCGACGCGAACCTCGTGCAGGGATTCAAAGAGACGGTGACGAGCGGCGAGGAGCATACGGTGCAGTATCGAAGCACGGCGGGCAAGGACATCCGTGCGCAATTCCTGCCGATGCAGCTGCAGAACCGCACCTGGGTGGCGGTCGTCTGTGCGCCGGTCGAGGAGATCAACGCGCAGGCGGACTCTCTGCTTGCGAGTCTCGCAGCGGTCATGATCGCTGCCATGCTGCTGGCCGGCGCCGCCATCGTGCTCTTCGCCCGCCGCACGGCAGCGCCGCTCGTGCACCTGAGCGAGGCGTGCCGCACCATCAACGGCGGCAACCTCTCGGGGGCGGACATCCCCGTGGAGTCCGGCGATGAGATCGGACAGCTCGCGCAGGGATTCAACCAGATGAAGCAGACGATGCGCGTCCTGCTCACGAAGATTCAGGAGAATGCCAAGAGCCTTGCACGCTCTTCCGAGGAGCTGACGGAGGCCGCGCATCGATCGGCGGAGGCGGCGAATTCCGTGGCAACCTCCGTCACGGAAATCGCCAACGGCGCGGCGCAGCAGACGGAAGACACGGCGCGCGCGGATGAGACGGCGAAAAAGATCGCGGGCGGCACGGCGCAGGCGGCGCACCTGGCGGACGAGATCGCCGGCACGACGCAGACGACCGTTGACTGCGTCGAGCGCGGACACTCTTCGGTGCAGAAGATCGTCGGACACATGACGGAGATCGAGCGCGGCACTGCGGTCGTGCACGCATCGATCGAAGCGCTCGCCAAGAATTCGCAGGAGATCTCTCACATCGTCGAGATGATTTCGAACATCGCCGGACAGACGAATCTTTTTGGCGCTCAATGCCGCCATCGAGGCGGCGCGCGCCGGCGAGGCGGGTCGAAGCTTCGCCGTCGTCGCCGAAGAAGTGCGCAAGCTCGCCGAGGAATCAGAAAAATTCGAGCCGCCAGATCGCCGACCTCGTGCGCGAGATCGAGACGGGCATGAAGAATGCCGTGCAGGCGGGCGACACGAGCACGACGAGCGTCGCGGACGGCAAGCAGGCTGTCGAGGACGCGGACGCCGTGTTCAGCGAGATCTTGCGCTCCATCGAGACGCTTTCTGCAGGCATCAAGAGGATCGCCGACAATATCCGTGAAGTGACGGCGGGCACCGACAGCATGAGCGAGAGCGTCGCGACCGTGCGGCGCGTATCGGAAAAGAGTGCGGATGAAACGCAGTCGATTTCCGCCTCGACCGAAGAGCAGTCCGCGTCGGTCGAAGAGATCGCCGCTGCAAGCCGTGCCCTCGCCAAGCTGGCGGAGGAACTGATGTCCGAGGTCGGGAAATTCAAGCTGAAATGAAGGAGAAAAGGGCTGTCGCATGAGTCGAATTTGACTTATGCACAGCCTCTCTTTTATTGCGTGAATCAAATATTCATTTCGATGAAAAGACTCTCGAAAAAATGCGCAGGAAAGAACGCTGTACCATGCCAGCTTTTTTCCTGCGTATTTTTATGCTGCAACGTCTACTGGGAAGAGATATTGCCCGCCGCATCCTCGTTGGATCTTTTTGATGCAGTTTCCCGAAGTTATGTGCCATCGCCAGAAGCATCGTTTCCACAAGCACATTGGCATTGCCCCGACTGAGGAAGCGGCGAAAGCCCATGTCCGCCTTGATGTTGGCAAAAGCGCCTTCCGCTTGGATGCTTCGATTGACTCTCAGCCGTATTCCTTCATCCGATGTCAGTCGCGCCTTCGAGGCCGCTCGTTCCTCATGGAATGTTTTCGCCACTTCCAAGCTCTTCGTCCGCTCTTCTAACGGCAGTTTTGATCTGCTCCGTATGCACTCAGCTTTCCTTTCACAGCCGTTGCAATCTTCTGCCGTGTAGCAGGTCTTGACGCTCGTATAGCCGGTCTTGTTTCTCACCGTCTTCGTGCCCGTAACCTTGAGTTTCCTGCCGTTGGCACAGAGATAGGCGTCTTCGTCGCTGAGATAGGTCATGTTCTCGAAACGCCCGATGTCATTCTTCCAAGCGCGGGTCTTTGCTCGCTCGTAGTTGTTCGGCTTGATGTAGGCCGCTTGCCCGTTAGCCTTGAGATAGACGTAGTTTTCTTCGCTTTCATATCCAGCGTCGGCAATGACCTTGGCATAGCGTTCCTTCACATGTGCATGGAAATCCTCTAGGAACGGGATGAGCGTTGTGGTGTCCGTCGGTTGCGGCCCCGCCGTTGCCCATGTGATGAATTCTGCATCGACGCCGCATTGGATGTTGTAGGCTGGTTTCAGTTGTCCGTTCTTCATCGCATCTTCCTTCATTCGCATGAAGGTCGCATCGTGATCCGTCTTGGCAAAGCTGTTGCGCGTGCCCATGATGCGGAGCTTTTTCTGGTAGTCTTTCCAGCGAGCGATGAACTCGTCCAGTTTCTCCAACGCCTTTTGCAGCACGCTTTTTCGCCGTCCGCTCCCATGCACGAAGACGAGGCCTTGCTTTTTCTGCAGACGTTTCAGCTGCTTTCGCATTTTCTTGAGGTGGCGCAAGCGGAGATCCTTTCCATGTCGGACGGATATGGATAGCTGCTGTTCTGCTTGCTCGATGAAGACGAGCAGTTTTTTTCCAGCAGTTTCGCTTGATTTTTTTCAGGACGGTCTTCTTCCAGACGAACTTGTATTTGTTGGCGACAGACTCGATCTTGGTTCCGTCGATGAAGATGTGCTCAAGCGATATGACGCCGAGCGTTTGCAGGAGGATGTCCATTTGCGCGAACAGTTCCTTGATGCAAGATGCCAGGTGTTTTGAGCGAAAGCGTGAGATGGTTGCGTGATCGGGCGCGGGTTTTCCCTCCAAAAGATAGAGGAAGTTCACGTCGCGCCGACAAGCCGTCTCGATTCTTCGGGAGCTGAAGAGATGGTTCATGCCGGAATAGATGAGAATGGCGAGCAGTTGCCTCGGGGACGCCAGCTTTTTGTCGATACGTCCATAGGTGCGATAGAGCGCGGTCAGATTCATCCCTCCGATACATTGGCGCAGCAGGCGAACTGGGTCATTCTTGGGAATCTGCATTTCAAAATTCAGGGGCAGGCAGGGTTGATAAGTTTCGCCCCATGCGGTATAATCTGGTTGTAAAATTAGTTTTTGCATAAATCTATTTTTACACCTGCCTCCGCCCTTTTGCTAGGGTGGAGGCTTTTTGTGCATGAAAAAGCTGTCGCACATGATTTATGTGCGACAGCCCCTTTTCTATTCCCATTTTTCGGAGCGAAGGGTTACGCATCGCCCTTTGTTGCAAGAAACCTACCGTCATAGTATACTAAATGACATTCAACCCTGCCGTGCTAAATCGCAGGGACATATCCGACAGCAAAGGAGCGCTATGCCATGATAAAAGAAGCCATCCAAAAGATCGTCAGCAAGCACGATCTGACCTATGAAGAAGCTTACTGCGTAATGAACGAAATCATGAGCGGCAAGACGAGTCCGACCGAGAACGCCGCCTACCTCGCCGCACTCTCGACGAAGAGCGCCAAAGCCGAGACGACAGCGGAAATCGCCGGCTCTGCCGCCGCCATGCGCGAGCATGCGCTCGCCGTCGAGCATCCCGGCATCGAAGTGCTTGAAATCGTCGGTACGGGCGGCGATCATGCGGGCAGCATCAATATATCGACGACGGCCTCCTTCATCATCGCCGCCGCCGGCATCGCCGTCGCCAAGCACGGCAACCGCGCGGCGTCATCGAAAAGCGGTGCTGCCGACTGCCTCGAAGCCCTCGGCGTCAACATCGACCTCGCGCCCGAAACATGCACAAAACTTCTCAAGAGCATCGGCCTGTGCTTCATGTTCGCACAGAAGTATCACACTTCGATGAAATACGTCGGTGCTATCCGCAAGGAACTCGGCATCCGCACCGTATTCAACATCCTCGGTCCCTTGACGAATCCCGCGCGTCCCGAGCGCATGATCCTCGGCGTCTACGATGAATATCTGCTGGAGCCGCTGACCCGCGTGCTCATCGACCTCGGCGTTCAGCGCGGCATGGTCATCTACGGCACGGACTGTCTCGATGAGGATCTCCATCAGCGCCCCGACGAAGGTCTCCGAGTTCAAGGACGGCTGGTACAAGACGTACACGATCGCTCCAGAAGACTTTGGTTTTGAGCGTGCCGAGAAGACGGCGATCGTCGGCGGCATGGCGAAAGAAAACGCCGCCGTGACGCGTGCCATTCTCACGGGAGCGCAAGGCGCGAAGACCGACATCGTACTTTTGAATGCCGGCGCCGCCATCTACATCGGCGGCAAGGCCGACTCCATCAAGGAAGGCGTCGAAAAAGCCCGCGCGCTCATCGAAAGCGGCGCGGCGGAGAAGAAACTGCAGGAGTTCATCAAACAGTCGAATGCCTGAGGACGGCCCCCCAAGCCACAGTCTTGGGGGGCTTCTTCACGCCTTTCCCGCTGTTATTTATATCAATATAAATTATTGATATGTTACATTTTTCATAAAAACGGTATATAATAAAGAATACATGAGATTCACAATATTCCCCACAAGATTTTCTGGAAAGGCGGTATGAATCATGACGGAAAAGGCAGCGAAACCACGCGTCGTCATCTTGGGCGGCGGCATTGCAGGCATACGCGCGGCGCGAAAGCTCGCGAACGAGCCGGTCGACGTACTCATCATCGACCACAACAACTATCAGGTCTTTCAGCCGCTGCTCTATCAGGTGGCAACCTCGATGCTCTCGGCGGACGAGGTCATCTACCCGATCCGCGGCTTCTTCCGCAGCGCTTCGAACGTCAACTTCCTGCTCGCCGAAATCGAGGGAATCGACGCAGCGGCGCAGACCGTGCGCACCGATCAGGGTGATATCGGCTACGACCACCTCATCATCGCGCTCGGCTCGACGCCAAACTTCTTCGGCTCGAAGAGCATCGAGGAAAACTCCCTGCCCTTGAAGACGCTCGTCGACTCCATCGAGATTCGCAGCCACGTCCTCAAGGTCTTCGAAGAAGCCTCGCGTGAAACGGATGCGGCAAAGCGCAAGGCTCTTCTGACCTTCGTCTTCGTCGGCGCGGGCCCCATCGGCGTCGAAGGCTCGGGCGGCCTCTCAGAGCTCATCTACGACGTCTTTCAAAAGGAGTACCATACGATCGACTTCAGCGAGGTCGAAATCCATCTCATCGGCGCAGACCCCGGCGTCCTCATGATGATGCCGGAGAAACTGCGCGACGAGACCGTGCGCGTGCTCGAAAAGAAAAAGGTCGCCGTGCAGTGCTCGATGATGGTCACGGACTACGACGGCGAAACGCTTCGCTACAAGCCCTTCAGCGCTCCCCAAGGACGCGCCGCTGCAGGAAATCAAGACGCGCACCGTCGTCTGGGCGGCGGGCGTGCGCCCCGTCGACTGCCTCGACGGACTTGACGTGCAAAAAGACCGCGGCCGCCGCATCATCGTCGATGACACGATGCACGCCATAGGCTTCGAGAACGTCTACGCCGCCGGCGACTGCTCAAGCTTCACGCCGCCCGAAGACGAGCGCCCGCTGCCGACGCTCGCGCCCGTCGCGCTCGCCGAAGGCGACGTCGCCGCCGCCAACATCCTGCACAAACTCAAGGGCGAGCCGCTTGAGCATCTCGACTACAAGAGCAAGGGCGTCATGGCGATCATCGGCAACAGCGAGGCCGTCATGTCCGCCGGCCCTCTCGTCGGCAGGGGCTTCCTCGCATGGTCGGCATGGCTTTGGATTCACCTTCTGACGAAGGCGGGCTTCCATGCCAACGTTTCCGTCACATTCAAATGGTTCTTCAACTACCTCTTCGGCACGCGTCTCGGACGCATGATCACGCGCTGACCTTCATGAATCGCAAACAGCCCGCCAAGGCGCAAAGTCTTGGCGGGCTGTTTTGTCAACACAAGGATATCGGCACGATCAAATTCTTCTCTTCAACTAAAATGTGATAGGATTTTATTGGGGTCGAAAAACAGAATATTGGCAAGGAATTCACTTCAAACCATGGCTACATTAAGAACTCTGTCTGCTATACGACCGTTTTCCCGTATGCTATAATAAGCAAAAATTATCGCATATCGTTCATACCATTTTTCTCTTTCTTCCTGCTCCCACCAGGCATTACGAAAGGATGTGAAGCGAATGAACACACCCCGCACGCACCAACAGCTGTGCGCCCTCCTTTTCATCATCGTCAGCCTCCTCGCACTTGCCGGCCCATCCGCCGACGCCGCCGTGCTTCCTAAACCCTCGCAGCGCGAATACATCGTCGACACGGCAGGCATCGTCTCAGCAGAGGATCACGCACAAATCGAGAAGATCGGCGAAGAGCTGCGCGAAAAGACGAAGGCGGAAATCGTCGTCGTGACCGTCACCACCTTGGACGGCACAGACATCGAATCGTACGCAAACGAACTCTTCCGCAGCTGGGGCATCGGCGACGCGAAGCAAAGCAACGGAGTCCTTCTGCTCATCGCCAAGGACGATCGCAAGTTCCGCATCGAAGTCGGCTACGGCCTTGAAGGCGAAATCACGGACGGCAGAGCGGGCGAGATCCTCGACAAAATGAAGCCGTACTTTCGCGATGAGAAGTACTCGAGGGCGTGCTCAATGCCTATCAGAAGCTCGCCGCCTACGCCTACCATGCTGCAGGAGTCACACCGGGCGCTGATATGAGCGAGACGCTTGAAGAAGAGGAACCGAGCATCCTGATGAATGTCTTCATCTTCTTCCTCGCCATCATTGGCATGATCCTGCTCGGCGTCATCCTGAACTGGCTTCTCGGCATCCTCAACCAAGCGCTCGGCCCCGGCGGCGGCTCCTCGAGCGGCGATTACGGCGGCGGCTCCTCCAGCGGCTCTTCCAGTGGCAGTTCCTCGCGCGGCGGCTACGGCGGCGGCTCTTCCGGCGGCGGCGCATCGGGCGGCTGGTAGCTACACGCACAAACGTCCACTTCGTGGACATTGTGCGCCGCCCTCAGAAGCTCGCCGATCCGTCTGCGCCTATGGCTTGACTTCTCGGGGCTTCATGGTAAACTTGCCGGACATATGTTCAGCCGCGAAGCGGTGCGGCAGGATTTGCTCTCACTGCCGCTTTTGACGATAGCGTCATCAAGGAGGCACGCTGTACATATGTCCGCCCGCCTTAATGAAAGTTCGCCAATCCGTCTGCGCCCTTTGGGCTTGACTTCTTGGACTTTCATAGTAAGCTACACGCACAAACGTCCACTTCGTGGACATTGTGCGCCGCCCTTACAGAAGGCTGGCCGATCCGTCTGCGCCTATGAGCTTGACTTCTCGGGGCTTCATGGTACAATAAAAAGAGGAATTGGGAGGCTTTCGGGCTGGAGGAGGTTCACTTTTGCTTACGGTTTTGATGGTGCTTGATGCGCTCGTTGCCATACTCTTGATCGCTGCCGTCTTGGGGCAGGGAGCCCTAAGTCTGCGGGCATGGGCGGCTTCGATGGGGGCGGCGGCGATACGGTGTTCAGCGCGAAGGCGCGTGGCTTGGACGCGCTCTTGGCGCGCGTGACGGTCGTCTTGGCGGTGCTCTTCGGCACGATCACGCTCGTGATTGCCAAGATGACGATGTAGGGCGGCCATGTAGCGCGGGGGGTGTCTGCGCTTTTCTTGGCGGCTGTTTGCGGCAGACGCTCGGCAGAAGGCCGGGCGTTTCTTTCTATATGCGGGCGCGGTGCAGGGGCTTTGCTGCATCGCTGCTCTTGGAAGGGGGTGCGGCGATGATCATCGAGGGGGCGGAGTCTTTTCTCCTGCCGGGCGGTTCGCACGGCGTGCTGCTCCTGCACGGCTTCACGGGCATGCCGACGGAGCTGCGACTTCTCGCGGAGGCGCTGCAGGGCGCGGGGCACACGGTGCTTTGCCCGCGCCTTGCCGGGCACGGCACGAGTCCTGAGGATCTGGCGCATACGGACGCAGAGAATTGGTACGATTCGGCGCTCGACGGCTATGCGCTTCTCAGAGGATTGGCGTCGCGCATCTCCGTCATCGGACATTCGATGGGGGCGCTTCTCGCGCTTCGGCTCGCTGCGGAGAAGAACATCGAGAGGGTCGTGACGCTCGCCGCGCCGGTCTTCATCGACGAGGGGCGCGGCATGAAGCACCTGCCGCCGCGCTGCGAGTGCGTCGGCAAGTTTCATCCGAAGATGCGCAGTCATCTGCGCGATGTGCCGGAGCTTTGCAACGTGACCTACGACAAGATGCCGCTCGTCGCCGTCCACGAACTCGTCGATTTCATCGAGCGCGTCAAGGCGCTCCTGCCGCGCGTCGGCGCGCCAATCCTGCTCGTCCACTCGCTGCACGACCACACGGCGCATCGGAGAAGTCTCAGATACATTTATGACCATGTGGGCGCGGCGCACAAGGAAGTCTTGTGGCTCGTGCGCTCGGGTCATCTCGTGATGCTCGACGCCGAGCGGGGCACGCTCTTTCGGCGCACGCTCCGCTTTTTTTGGAAGGAAAATAGGGAAAATAGGGAAGGAAACGATTTATGCAACATGAAGGAAGCGGCGCAGGCGAGGAATACTGCTTCGCCTGTGGTCCGAAGAACCCCATCGGACTTCATCTGGACTTTCAGCTGACGGACGGCAAGTTCCATGCGCGAAAGACGCTGGCGCCCGAGTATCAGGGCTACAGCGGCATCGTGCACGGCGGCATCGTCACGACGCTGCTCGATGAGGCGATGGGCGGCTACCTCTACAACGGGCTGGGCGAGCGGGCGGTGACGGCGCGTCTCGCCGTGCGCTACCGCAATCCGGCGCCCATCGGCGAGGAGCTTTTGATCGAGGGCTGGGAGGAGAGCCGCCGCAGGGGATTCGTGAACATGCGCGCGAAGCTGTCGCTCGCTGACGGCACGCTCTTGGCAGAGGCGACGGCGAAGATGGCGCTTGTAGGAGAAATGAATGGAACAGAATGAATTGAAAGAAAGCATCGTGAACTACATGCGCACGGCGGCGTACAAGCCGCTGACGGCGGATGATCTCGCTGCCGCCATGAATCTCACGGAAGAGGGTCTTGCGCTCTTCTGGCCGGCTCTGGAAGAGCTGGAAAAGACGGCAGCCGTCATCAAGACGCGCCACGAACGCTTCGGCGTGCCCGAGCGCATGAACCTCGTCGTCGGCAGGCTTTCCATGTCGGCGAAGGGCTTCGGCTTCATCATCCCGGAGGTGCGCGAGAAGGAGACGGACAGCGACATCTTCGTGCCGGGCGTGAGCCTCGGCGGCGCGATGAACGGCGACCGCGTCGTCGCGAGGATTTCGCCGTCGGAGATTGCCGGACGCTCGCGCGAGGGCGAGATCATCCGCATCGTCGAGCGAGCCAACGAGCAGATTGTCGGCACGTTCGAGGAGAGCCGTCACTTCGGCTTTGTGACGCCCGATGACAAGAAGATCGGGCAGGACATCTTCATCCCCAAGGGCGCCGTGCATGGCGCGAAGGCGGGCATGAAGGTCGTCGTGCGCATCACGAAGTGGCCGGCGGGCAGGAGGAACGCCGAGGGCGAGGTGGAGGAAATCCTCGGCCGTGCGGGAGATCCCGGCGTCGATGTGCTCTCCGTCATGAGCCAGTACGGGCTTTCGGAGGAGTTTCCCGCCGATGTGGCGGAGGAAGCGGCGTCAATCGAAGATGTCGTCGCGCCCGAAGAGTTCAACGGCAGACGCGATCGCCGCGGTTTTCGCATCGTGACGATCGACGGCGAGGATGCGAAGGACTTGGACGACGGCGTTTACGCCGAGCGTCGCGCGGACGGCAGCTTCTTCCTCGGCGTCTACATCGCCGACGTCAGCTGGTATGTGCGCGAGAATTCGCCGCTCGACCGCGAGGCGCGCGCACGCGGCACGAGCGTCTACCTCGTCGATCGCGTGATTCCCATGCTGCCGAAGAAGCTGTCGAACGGTATATGCAGCCTGAACGCGGGAGAAGATCGCCTCGCGATGGCGTGCGAGATGGAGATCGGCGCGGACGGACTCGTCAAGAGCTACGAGATCCCTGCCCGCCGTCATCCACGTCTATCGCCGCCTGACGTATACGCTCGTGAACGAGATCTTCGCCGAGGATTCCGATGCGGCGAAGACGGAGAACGCCGACCTCCTGCCGCTTCTTGCACCTCTTCGCGAGGTGCACGATGCGATGAAGAAGGCGCGGCATGAGCGCGGCTCCATCGGCTTCGACGTGCCCGAAATCAAGGTGAAGCTCGACGAGAGCGGCAAGCCCGTCGCTCTCGTCAAGCGCACGGGATCTCTCGCCGAGTCGATGATCGAGCAGTGCATGCTCGCGGCGAACGAAACTGTCGCTGAACATATGGAGAAGAAAGAGCAGCCGTTCCTCTACCGCGTGCACGAGCAGCCGTCGGACGAGAAGATCGAGCGTCTCAACAACCTTCTGGCGACCTTCTCGCTGCACCTCGTGCCGAACGAGGCGGGCGAGGTCGCGCCGAAGGACGTGCAGCAAGTCTTGGAGAAGGTCAAGGGAAGACCCGAGGAGCGCATCGTCAGCGCCGTCTCGCTGCGCTCGATGCAGCAGGCGCGTTATGCTGACGCGCCGCTCGGTCACTACGGACTCGCTGCGCGTCACTACACGCACTTCACGTCGCCGATCCGCCGCTATCCCGACCTCATCGTGCATCGTCTGCTGCGCGAGACGTTTGCGACGGGCACGATCGCGTCTGAGCGGCAGGAACGCCTGAGGAGCCTCCTGCCCGAGATCGCTGAGCACACCTCGGCGCGTGAGCGCATCGCCATCGAGGCGGAGCGCGAGACGCAGGACATGAAGAAGATCGAGTACATGGCGCAGTTCGTCGGCGACGCTTTCGATGCCGTCATCAGCGGCGTCACGGCGTTCGGCATCTTCTGCGAGTTGGAAAACGGCGTCGAAGGACTCGTGCACGTATCGAGCATGGTCAACGACTACTACGAGTACCGCGAAGACCTCTACGCGCTCGTCGGCGGCGCGACGCACGTCTCCTACCGCCTCGGCGAGCCTGTGCGCGTCGTGCTCGTGCGTGCCAATATCGCCGAGCGCAACCTCGACTTCATCCTGGAAGACAACGGCGTCTTCGTCGCTGCGAAGAAGCCCGAGGAAGGCGGCGCGAAGCGAGGCGCCCCTGACGAAGAAGGGCAGCGGAGCGAAAAAGAATGGACATGCGAAAAAGGGCAAGGGCGGAAAAGGCGCGAGGGAAAAGCGCACGGCGGAGATCATCGCTGATGTGACCGACAGAGCCCAGGAAAAGAAGGCGGCGCCGAAGGAGGCCGAGCGCGGCGCGGCGCACGGGAAGAAGCGCGGCAAGCCGCAGAAGAGCCGGAAGGCACAGGACGAAGGACGCGGCGCGAAGAAGGCGGAACGATTCCGGCTGGAGAGGCAGAGCGCTCTCGCCGACGAGTCGAGCAGCAGCCGTCCCAAGGCGTTCTGGATGCCGCCGCCGAAGGATCTGCGCAATAAGAGCAAGAAGAGTGCATCCGCGCCCGAGAAGAAGCGTCGCCCGCACAACAAGACGCAGCGCGCGACAGCGAACAGCGATTGAGGCGAAGACGTCGCAGGAAGCGGCGATCTTGAAGAAGGAACAGGGGGAAGCGATGGGACGCAAAAAAACGACGGCATGAAGATCGTCGCGGAAAACCGCAAGGCACGCCACGATTATTTCATACACGAAACCTTTGAGACGGGGCTCGTCCTGCAGGGCACCGAGGTCAAATCCCTGCGCGCGGGCCGCGTGAATCTCAAGGACAGCTTCGCTTCCATCAAGAACGGCGAGATCTTCGTGGAGAACATGCACATCAGCCCCTACGAGCAGGGCAACATCTTCAACCACGATCCTCTCCGAAAGAGGAAGCTCCTCATGCACAAAGCGGAGATCGTGAAGCTCTTCTCCAAGACGCGCGAGAAGGGCTTCACTCTCGTGCCGCTGAAGCTCTACTTCTCGAAGGGCAGGGCGAAGCTCGAACTCGCGCTCGCGAGCGGCAAGCACAATTACGACAAGCGTCGCGACCTCGCGGAAAAGGCCGCCAAGCGCGACATCGAGCGCGCTTTGAAGGATCATGGCAAGGGTCGGTGAATGGAAGGAACGAAAGAGATGGCGCAGGCCATCTCTTTTTGCTATAATTTATTTGACAGAGGACGGCGGTCATTGCATCAAGGGGCGACGCCGCTGTGTTTGCTGAAGAGGAAAATGCCTTATGGAAATACGATATGCAAGAATGGCTGTGAAAGTCATTGAAGCGATGGATCGACCGACAAAACACCGCATGAAGGAGGCGATCGAGGGATTGCCGCAAGGTGACGTGAAACGACTCAAAGGCAGCGGTGAACTTTATCGGCTGCGTGTTGGCGGCTGGAGGATCGTATTCTCATATCCTGCGAAAGGAACGATCTTGATTGAAAAAATGGCTCTTCGCTGTTTGATATGGGTAAGTGAAAGGAACGAATGTTCTTTATGTTCGTACAGTCTTTTACCAATGGACAAATTATGGGATTTGGATGTTGAGATTCAGCTTGCCGCATCCCAGATAGATCATGGTCTTGAAATATTCATCATTTCTGAACCCTCGGGCGCGACGCTTGATGTTTTGTATGATGCTGTTCACCCCTTCCAGAATGGCATTCGTATAGGGGTGCTCGAAATAGTGCAGGATCTCGTCCCAATGATTGCGGATCGTGCCACAAAACTTCTTCATGGGTTCCAGTCTTGCGTGCATCATCCAGCTGCAGAGCTTTTTTTCAAACGCTGCTCCGCCTCGTCTCGATGGACGGACTGCTCGTAGATTTCCTGCAATTCGATGCGCATGGCACAGGCACGCGCTGTCTTTAAATGCTTCTTCTGGAGCGTTTCCTTTTTCTCTCGTTGTTTTTCCGTCAGATTGGCATCATTCTTCAACCAAAGGTACTTGGAGTTCTTCAGCAAGACATTCTCCTTGGCTTCCATCTTGCGAACCTTGTCCACGGCTTCGTTGGCATGTTTGATTACATGGAACTTGTCGATGATGGTCCGGCTGTTCTCGAAGGATTCCTGAATCCCCTTGCGGAAACCGAGCGACATATCGCAGGTGATGAGATCGACTCTTTCCGTATTGCCTCGGTGGGCTTCAAAGTCGGCAGCGAACCGCCGGACAGTTGTAGAATCCTTGCCATCCGTCACGAAGATGACTTTTGCGCTGGGAAAGGTCGGCGACGACCGTGATGTAGTTATGCCCCTTCTTGCTGGTTTCATCCATGCCGATGGCGGTGACTTCGGAATAGTCCTCCAACGCGCGAGCCTTGTCCACATAATGATGGATGAACCTCCATAGTCTCGTGTCATGCTCTGCGACCATGCGAGCAATGACGGCTACGGGCAGATGCTTGGCAAGCTCTATGATCCAGCTCTCAAAGAGAAGCGTGAAGCCGGATCCCTCGCGTGCCCAAGGCACCTGTACGGTCTTCACGCCATGTTTTTCGCATTGTATGCGAGGGAGATCGGCATGGATATAGGTTTTATACTGGAAGAAGTTGAGATGACGCCAAGTTCTCGGCTTTGTGTCGTAAGCAGGAAAGCTTTTGTCGCAATGGTCTTGCGGGCAGGGAAACTTCCCTCCGCGTTGGAAGGCGATATGGATATGCAGTTCCATGGATCCATCTTCTGTGGGCTTGAATTCCACTTGAGATATGCACCAAGGGCGCGGGAGGTTCAAAGCAACGGCGAACAAGCTTCCTGTATCCATGAATAAAAACCGCCTTTCTGTGTCTATCTTCCATGGATATAATTCTATCGGAATGAAACGCGCTTTTCAAGCGTTACCCACAGTAAACAGCGAAAGGCCGAAAAAATCGCGCCACGAGGTGATGTTTACAAGGGAGGTTTCCTGCTATGACGATAAAAGCCCAGATCGTGGAAATGATAGATTTTTATTCCCGACCGTGAATTGCCGATTCTCTTGGAAGTCGTGAGAAGATTCTTGCCGAAAGACGCAGATGAGTTTGTTGCGGAAGATGACAGAGAAGTGCATCGCCTTGCCATGCAGGAATACGATCGTGGAGAAACCATATCTCATGACGAAATCCCTTGGGAATAGCTGCTTTGCATAAGGGTGCGAACCATGGCAAGGGTCGGTGAATACAGCAAAAAGAGATGGCATCCGCCATCTCTTTTTGTTGTTCATCTGCCGAAAAGTTTACTGTGTGTACCTATGCGAGCAAGCGTAAGGATCAGTATATCGTTTTGTTGCTTATAGATCAGCAGCCAGTCGGGTGAGATATGACATTCGCGGTAACTGCTCCATGTGCCGCTGAGAGCGTGGTCGCGGTTCTTTTCCGGCAAGGGAATGCCGAGAGCCAGCTTTGTGATCACGTCTTCTAAGAGCTTCATATTTTTGCCGCTTTTTTCTGCTGCTTTGTAATCCTTGCGAAATTGTGTCGTTGTTTTGACAATATAGGTGCTTTTCATCTTCTTAAGTCCGCAAAAAGTTCGTCGAGGTCATCGTAGCCCTTTACGTTCGGGTCATTCGTGATTCGTTCGGCTTCAAGCAAGGCAGCTATAGTCTCTTTGTTCGGCTTCTCCAAAGCGATGTCAAAAGGTATGCGTCCTTCGCGCAGGGATTGGCGAACAAAAATTTGAAAAGCGGTCGAGAGGTTCATGCCGAGCTCGGCGAAGAAGATGTCGGCCTGCGCCTTTAGTGCTGCATCCATGCGTATGCTGATGTTCGTTGTAGCCGTGGACATAAATATCAACTCCTTATATATATTATACTGTTTTTGCACGAAAAAAACAATGATGTGCACGAATAATTCAACATAAAATTCCAAGAGGGCAAGCTGAAGATGCAGACCGATTGCCTGTTTTTGATGAAGCGAAAAAGTTTGGTCATGCTTCTTGGCAAATAGGTGCTCGCGGCCTTCGTCATAGCGAACGGCGCACTCGCCATGGGCAGCAAGGTCACGATGTTCTTTGCCTTCTGGGGGCTGGGGGATGAACGCCCTGCGCCGCCCCGAGGGGGCAGAGGTGAAGAAGGGGCTGATCGAGGGCGTAAGCTCCGGCGGCAGCGGAAAAGTCGGATACGAACCTCTTCATATAAGGGAAGCGGGGATACGTTTCGTCTTTTTCTCTTGGACTGTGATGTTGGAAAAGACTGCGGAGCCTATTGAAAAGTTTTGCAAAGTTTCCTTTGCTCTTTCTGTGATCTGCCGCATGAACGTTTCCATGCAGTCCAATCCGGAACGTCGTTTTTCCGTGGAAGGGAGTTTTACTTTTTCCCTTTTCAGCAGGACGGGGAAAAGGCCGTTGTTGTAGGAATATTTCTTGGCAACGGGTTGAAGGCAGGTGATCAGGAAATGACATGCAGCTTTGGATAGAATCCTCGTATCTATGTAATAGATATCACGTCCGGAAACAAAAGGTTCGTCCCGATAAAAGAAGGCGGCGTTTTCCGCGCCGAAGGAAATGACGCCGGCAGGGCTGGGCGTCATGCCGGCAGTCTCTTCCACACGGTATTTGACGCCGTTGCCGAATTTCGTGCGCACGACGTAGGGAATGCCGGTTTCGTCGGCAATGACTTGCCGCGAATGAAGGACAGGCGGCTTGACGATGCGCGGGAACAAGTCGCCGATGACGAACTCCCGCCATTGGCTTGTATCGAAAAAATTTTTCCAGCCTTCGGCTCGCCTTAGATTTTTAAGGCTCGCCTTAGATTCCTTCATGACATTCTGCATGAAGGAATCCATATAGTTCCAGTCGGGAAATCCGTCACTTTTCATGGGAAGCTTGATCGTATCAAGTTTCATGGATTCCTGCTTCCATTTGTCGACGAATGCGTACTTTTTTCCGACGGAGCGGATCAAGGGAGCAAGAAAAAAAGTCCGATCGGTTTTTGTCATGGGAAATTTTGGGTATAGAACATTGACGTCATCGGAAGCGCTGAAAGGTTCATCTTGATAGAATGTTTCACCAACGCTGCCATTGTAACAAACGGTCAACGTATTGGCTGGATGGATTCTTTCTGCGTTGGAAATGCTTGCCGTAACCCCGTTGTTCATTGCAGAAGAGCCAATAAAACGCATCTCGCCCAGTTTCATGTTTGCTTTTGTCAGTCGAGTGCCTTTTATGACATCGAACAAGTCGCCGATGGCAAACTCCCGCCATTGGCTTGTATCAATCTTCGCCATTCGCTGCACCATCTTTCTGCAAGGTGATCAAAACGTTGTTTTCGTCGGCATCCACTTTGCTCGAATACATCACGGTTTCCAACAGCTTTTCCCCGAACATTTTGGCGTCTATGCCTTGTTGGAACATCAAGTAATCCATGGCCGTCTTGCGAAAATCCTCCTCGAAGATTTCGAAGGGTTTTTGCGGCATTTGATAGGAGAGGTGTTCTGCGGGATTGACCCACTGACAGCTGTCGTCACCCGCTTGTTTCTCTATGATTTCCAGCCAGTGCGCTTCGATGGCTGCCCATTTTTCCGTAGACGTCGTGCCTTCCTTTATTCTTGACGGTGGCCAGACCGTCGGATTCCATATAGCAGGAAAAGATGTCTTTGCCGTCTTGTGGGACGCCGGCTTCAAAGATGAAGATGCTGGTCGTCACGCCGATATTGAAGAAGAGGTCTTCCGGCAGTTTGATCACTTTGCGCAGGCGATGGTGCTCCAGCAGACGCTTCATCTGGGCTTTGGACGCCTTCTCCAGTTTTTTGTCCGGCAGGATGAAGGCGCATTGCGTATGCGGGGGAACATTGTCCAGGACATTCTCGACGATTTTCATGCAGCCGTACTTGTTTTCGTATGGCGGATTCATCAGGACTTTCGTGATCTTCTGCTTGCGTATCCATTCGCCCGCTCTTTCGGAGCGGGCGTCCATTTGTTCGAGGTTTTGTCTTTCCATCTTTGTGGATCAGCATGTTGGCACAGGCGAGCGCGTAGATTTCGCGGTCAAACTCTATGCCGTAGAGCTGCGACTGTTTGATGATCTTCGCCTTGCTGGTCTTGAGGCCGCCGGCTTCTTGGATCATGTTCGCCATCGCCTTGACAAGGAAGCCTCCAGAGCCGCATGTCGCATCGAGCACATGATCGTCTTTTGTCACTTCGAGGAGTCTGTACATGAAGTCGGTGATATGTTCCGGCGTAAATATCTGTCCTGCTTCGGACTTTTTCTTGTAGCGGTTGAATTCGTTGAAGAAGATGCCCATGACGTCTTCGCCGCGCCAAGCATCGGAATTCAGGCAGTCGGAAATTTCCGCAACCCAGCCGATGAATTGCCCGATGAGTTCCTTGACGTGATCCTGTTCTTTTTCATCTTCGCTGTTTACATTGAGGTTCATGCGAATTCCGGAAAAAACTTCAAGGAGCAGTTCGAGTTTTTGGTTTTGCTTTTTTTCACGAATCAAAGCTTTGTTGATGGAAGATTGAATGGCGTTCGTAAACATGGAATAGCCCATCCCCTTGACCATCAGGGCGCCATAGCGTCTCGCCACGAGAGCGCAGGCGGTGAAGATCATGCGATGGTAGAGATTCTTTATGCCGAATTCGGAATGCAGGCAGTTGTTGATTTTTGCCGTGAGTCCGTAAATATGTTCTTTGTCGATGTGTTCCACTTGGAACAGGGCGGTGTAGTAGGAGGCGTTTTGCAGCGTGTTTGCGCCTTCGCCCAAGTACTCCTCCGCTCCTTTGAAAAACGCGCGTTTCGTTGCCGTTATAGAGGATGCCGACGACATGCTCATATTTTTCCCGAAGGATTTTGACGTTCTTTTGCAGCTCGCTCACATGCTTTTTGTTCAAGGCAAGGTAGGAGGCCTTTGTTTCCAGAACTAGCGCCGTGTCCGTGGGATTTTTGGGCAGATACCAGCCGTCGGGCTTGTCTGCCACGCCGGAAAATCCCAGCTGGTTGAATGTCGTCAGCTGTCCCACGTTTGCTCGTATGCCGTCTTGTTCCTTGAAATCGAGGATTTCACGCGCCTTGTCGCGCACTTCATCCTCTGTCATCATTTTCGCCATGGAGTTCCTCCCTTGTCGGAATTCGTGCCTATGTCAACCTTGTGACAGCACGGCGCGATGTTGTCTTTCGTGTGGGTTATTCCACGAGCTCCTTCGCCTTCTTGCCGGTCATGTGCTCGATCTTCAGCTCGACCATGTTGAAGGCCGGCCAATACTTCTTGATTTCTGCGTCACATGCTTCGGGATGCTCGGGATAGTAGGCTTCGCCGAGAAGCTCCGCCGTCCGCCGCTTTTTCTTCGTCGCTCGTGAGGACGCGCAGCCTGCCGAAGACGATGACGCTGCGATAGTATGTCGTGAAGCGGCTCGGCACGACCGCATCCTCGGCGATGACGCAAAACGAGGCCTTGTCGCATCGCTCGATCGCCGTCATCTTGTGCCCGACGCGCGCCGTGTGAAAGAGCAGGCGGCGCTCCTCCTCGTCGAAGAAGAAGCTCATGGGCACGGCGTAGGGATAGCCGTTTTCGCCCGCGAGCGCGAGCACGCCCGAGGTTGCCCCCGCGAGGATGTCGCGGGCTTCTTCATCGCTCATCTGTTGATTCTTGCGACGCATTTCTCTGAACATGGCAATCGTCTCCTTTTGAGGAAGCCTGGAGAAAAGCCGTGCTTCCTTGTGCAGCCTTGTTTCATGCGAACTTGGTCAGGGGGCTAAGGCGCTTCATTCTCGCCCAAAACTTGACAACACCCCTACTATATAGATTACAATGAAAGTCCAAGAAGTCAAGCCCGAAGGGCGCAGGCTGATTGGCTCTTTCATGTAAGGGCGTGCGCACCATGTCCACGAAGTGGACGTTTGTGCGTTAAGCTTACAATGAAAGTCCAAGAAGTCAAGCCCGAAGGGCGATGGCTGATTGGCTCTTTCTGGTCAAGCTGCAAAAGGAGAATTTCATGAACACATTGGCAAAGCATTTCAGTCTCGGCGGACTTTTGCGCTTCGCTGCGCCCGCCGTCGGCATGATGCTCGTCATTTCTATCTATACGGTGACGGATGGCATCTTCATCGGACGTTATGCGGGAAGCCTCGCGCTCGCAGCGTCGAACATCGTCTATCCCGCGCTGAATCTCGTATTTGGGCTTTCCATCATGCTTTCTTCGGGCGGCTCGGCGCTCGTTGCCAAGACGCTGGGCGAGGGCGATGCGGCATTGGCGAGAGAGGCCGCTTCACGCTGCTCGCCGTTGTCGGCGCAGTGCTCGGCATATTGTTCGCAGGCACGGTGTTCCTTTTCATGGAGCCTATTTTGGCGCTTCTCGGCGCTTCGCCCGAGCTTTATGCCGACTGCCGCGCGTATCTCTCGGCGAATATGTTCTTCGCGCCCTTTGTCGTTCTGATGATCATATTCAACGCTTTTTATATCGCGGATGGCCGCCCCGTGCAGGGGATTTCTCGTATCGTTGACAGCGGGACTTGTCAATGCGGGGCTCGACTATGTGTTTCTCGCGCACTTCGGCATGGGCATCTTCGGTGCGGGCCTTGCGACGGGGCTGTCGGATGTCGTCGCGGCGGTCTTGGGACTCGTTTACTTTTCGCGCTACAGCCGCACGCTCGCTTTCGCGCGGTTTTCCTTCGTCGTGCGCCCGCTTTTCCAGGCGCTCTGCAACGGCTCTTCCGAGATGGTCACGCAGCTTTCCGTCGGCATCACGACATACCTCTTCAACCTCGTGACATTCTCCCTATGCAGGGGCGGACGGCGTCGCGGCGATCAGTGTCATACTCTATGCGGAGATGCTCCTGACGGCGTTGCTCATGGGGTTTGCCAATGGCGTCGCACCTGTATTTTTCCTACCAATTCGGCGCGAAGGGGTATGCCGAGCTTCTGCGCCTTCTGCGGCTGTCGCTTGGCATTATCTTTCTCTTCGGAATTCTGTCCTTTGCGGCGGCAAATATATTTGCCGTACCGCTGATGACGCTGTTCCTGCCGGATGGAGGAGGTGCCTATGCGCTGGCTCTCGGCGGCTTCGGGCTGTTTTTCGTGGAGCTTTTTGCTCTGCGGTTTCAACCTTTTCTCCTCGACCTTTTTTTCACGGCGTTGTCGGACGGCAGGATGTCGGCAATCCTGTCCTTTGTGCGCAATCTCGTCGGCATCGTGGTGTTCCTGCTGCTTCTGCCGCACTTTTTCGGCCTTGACGGCGCATGGCTCGCCGTGCCAGCGGCAGATGCGGCCGCCGTACTGCTTTCCTTCCGCCAGCTTTGGGGGGCGGCGCGTTCCTTTCGCGAGGAAAAGGCAGCGGGCGCTGTGATTTTAGAGCGTTGAGAGGTATGTGTGCGAAAATGAAAGTTTCGAGAAATATCGGAAAGCATGCTGCGTGCTTTTTTTGGCTGCGGTCGGCGTGTTTCTTGGCGGGGCGGATTTGGCTGCTGCGGAAGCGGGAACGCCTGATGCGGCGGTGTTGTCCGTGACAGATGCGGCGGCAGTTTCCGTCCAGTCTGCATCGAAGGCGGAGCTGGCGGATGATGTGCGGGCGCAGACGGAGGAAGATGGATCGCCCGACTATGGCGTGGCGCTCGGCGCTCCCTATGATGACGTTAGCTTCTGGTGCGATGCAGCAGGCGACCGCCTCCTTGGCACGGCAGAGGACGTGGCGCGTCTCAACGAGGAGCTGCACGCGAATCAGCCGAGTCTCGTTTCTCTGGCGGAATTGCCGCGTGCCGTATCGAGGCGGCAGCTCCGGCGCTGGATGGAAGAGGCCGCGCCCGAGCGTGAAGATTGGTACGCGCCGACAGAGCCGCTTGCGGATGAGGCGTATCAGGCGACTGTCGAAAACTGCGCGGCGGACAAGCTGCCGCTCCGCAATCCTCTGCGCTATGGCGTGACGGTGCGCCGCGCCGACCTGCGCTGCCTGCCGACCGAGGACACTTGGCTCGACGCGCCCGACGATGTGCATTACGATATCTTGCAGGCGACCGCCGTCGATCCCGCTGAGCCACTTGCCGTTTGGAGCGAGAGCGCGGACGGCAAGTTCCTCTTCGTTTCCATGCGCTATTATCGCGGCTGGCTGGCGAGGGAGGCGGTCGCCTTGACAACGCGCGAGACGTGGCTCGCCTATGTGAAGCCCGAAGATTTCCTCGTCGTGACGCAAAATCGCTACGAAGCGCCCGAGGAGGCGGGCGGGCAGGTCTATCAACTCGGCAGCCGCATTCCGCTCGCAGCGCAGGGCGGAGCGCATCTCGCGCGTCTGCCGCAGCGTGCGGCGGACGGCAGTCTCCAAGAAGTGCTTTTGCCGCTTCCGTACAGCGAGAGCGCGAGCCTTGCTGCTGAGGACGCGGGCGGCATGGAAGCTGCGCTCCATCGCGGCAGCTTGCCCTATACGGCGAACAATCTGCGCCGCGCGGCTTTCGCGTGTCTCGGCGACGTCTATGGCTGGGGCGGGCAGGATGAGAGCGTCGACTGCTCCTCGTTCGTCGCCGACATCTATCGCACGGTCGGCATCGAGCTGCCGCGCGACGCCGATGAGCAGGAAGAGGCGTTTCTGCGGGCGAGCGCCCATCTGGGCGATGCACAGAATGCGGCGCACGGTGCGCGGGGAAAGGCTGCGGCATTCGGGGTGCGTCGGCGCGGCACGGAAGATGCCGCGCCTAGCATCTTTTTCACGCCGCTCGACGATCTCGCGCCCGCAGAGCGAACCGAAGCGCTTCTCGCCGTGCCGCCCGCGAGCCTCCTCTTTCGCCCCGGCCATGTGATGCTCACGCTCGGCTCGGTCGACGGCAAGACGTATGTCATCCATTCCTCGAGCGGCTGCTGGGAAAAAGACGCAGGAAGGCCTCAAGCGCTGCCGCATCCGCCGCGTGCTCGTCAGCGACGCCTACTTTTTGACGAGCACGGAAGGCAGGGAATCTCGACGATTGCACAGGGGTGGGCAGTGTCACCGCAGGAAATTGCGCCAGATCGTAAAAGCTGCGAAGGCGATGAGGAGGAAGAAAACGAAGGGGCGAGGCGGCTCTTTTCTTTCGCCGTGCAGAA
Source organism: uncultured Selenomonas sp. (assembly GCA_916438625.1). Taxonomy (GTDB): domain Bacteria; phylum Bacillota; class Negativicutes; order Selenomonadales; family Selenomonadaceae; genus Selenomonas. The sequence continues at coordinate 552,072 of CAKAFE010000001.1, forward strand.
CCCAATGGAGATCGTCGCGCAGGAGAAAGATGCACAGGATAGGGTCCCCGGGATGAATATGGCTTCATTCGCATGGAACGCGGCAGCGAAGTCGCCTTCGGAGAGCGCGAGCATCAAGCGCGTGATGCCGCAGCCCGGGCAGTCGAGTCCCGTCGCGGCATGGAAGGGGCAGGGCAGGCTGAGTCCCGTCGTGCGGCAGAAGATGAGGTAGGCGACGCCGACGGCGAGGAGCAGGGCGTAGCGTTTGGCGACCGTTTCGGCACGCGCTTTTCTGTCGGAGTTCTGTGGGGCGGGGCACTTTTTCGGATCACTGCCCTTGCTTTTGGCGGTAAAAAGGAGTCGTCCGGAAGAGGACGACTCCTTTCGTTTCTTGTCGTTCATGATTCAGAAGTTCTGGACTGTGCCGCCATCGTGTTCGATGATCTGGTTGAGGGAGCTCTGGATCAAGGCGTAGCTGACGATAGCGCAGCCGAAGAGAGCGAGGACGAGATAGATGATGGGGAGGTTCGAGTCCGCCGCCATGCCGCGTTTCTGCTTCGCCATGACAATGGTCTCACCCATCTTGTAAAGCCAATAGAGACCGTAGATGCCGCAGCTGATGAAGATGAAGAGGATGGTCATGCCGCCCGAGGCCGTCGTGCGTTCGCCCGCTGCCGCATGGGCATCCTCGGTGAGCGTGTAAATCCAATAAATGCCGTAAAGACCGCAGGTGACGAGGGAGAGAATAACGGCGAGAGGGATGCTTTTCTGTGTCATGAGAATTTTCCTTTCTGCTACGAGGGGAGGCGTTGGCCGACCCTCTTGTGAATTTCATAAATGTCTAAGAATTGCCGGATTGCTCGGCGCCTTCTTCGGAGAGAGGCTTTTGCAGAGATATGCGCCCGGCGGCAGGCGCTTCGCTCGAAGGAGACGGTTGGAGAGCGCCGGAATCTCGCCGCTGCAGGAAATCGTTGAGTGAATGCTGCAGGAAGCCGATGGTGAGGCCGTGGGTGCGCAGGAGTGCCATGAGCATGTAGACGAGTATCGGACTGTCATCCTTGCGCTTGTAGACTGACCAGAGGACGATGCCGGCAATGACGGAATGGACAATCGCGACGATGATGAATCCGACGACGACCATGAGCACGATGATGCCGAAGGCAAGCTTTTCGTCATGCAGCTGGGCATGTCTGGGTGCCGCGTCTGCCGTGGCGGATATGAGGAACTGGAAGGTGTAGTTGAGCATCGTGACGACGACATAGAGGACGGACACGATGACGGTGACGATCATGTACGTCTTGTTGCTGACCGAATCGGGCGGGAGGCCGTTTTTGCGGCGCAAATCGATGAGTTCGCCGCCGATCTTGTAAAGCCAGTAGTAGAAGTAAGTATAGCAGGTCAGAACCGTGTAAAGCACGACGGTGCCGCCGTCCGGGGTGCGCGGTTTGTCCGAGAGCGCGTGAACCTCGTTGGTCAGCTTGTACATCCAATAGAGGTTGTACAGACCGCAGGTGAAGATGGTCAAGACGATGGAGAGCGCGATGTCGCGTTTTTGAATCTGCATGAAAACCCCCTTTGCTGAATCTTAAAGTTCCCTAAAATGTCTCTTTCACAAGGGAAGCTCCATGAGACGTGCCGTCTCATGGAGCTTCTTTCTTCAATGCACGCGCGCGGCCGGCTCTTCCGGCTCTTCCTCGGGGAAGACGACGCCTTGTACCTGCACGTTCGTTTCGACGACTTTGAGTCCCGTCATGGATTCGATGGCGCGGCGCACGTTCTTCTGCACCTCGGTCGCTACATGACGGATGTCGACGCCGTAAGTCACGACGAGGGAGATATCGACAGCGGCTTCCTTCTCGCCGACTTCGACCTTGACGCCCTTCGAGAAATTCTTGCGGCCGAGCATTTTCGGCGATGCCGCCGATCAGGCCGCCGCTCATGCCGGCGACTCCGTCGACGTCCATCGTCGCGAGTCCGGCAATGACGCTGACGACTTCATCAGCGACGCGGATGGAGCCGAGTCCTTCGTTGCTCGTTACGAGCGGAGCGGTATCTTCTGCCATGGTAAGAACCTCCTAGTTTGATGAAAAACACTTTGCAAATCTCTGCTCTTTCAGTATAGCAGAAAATGGCACGAGTGGCAATGTATAGGTTCGCCCCGTGTCAGAGCGAGGCGGCGGCCTTCCTGGCCACTTGCTGAAAGAGCGCAATCGTCTCTTGGCGGTCGAGGCAGTTGTCGTCCATGACCGTGAAAGCGCAGCCGATTCTGCCGTCAGCCTTTGATCAGCGCCGCATACTTCGCGCGTTCCGCTGCAGGAATCTGCAGCACGTCCATGGCTTTTTCCATGGAAAGATTCAGCTTCTCCATCATGCTGCGGATGGAAAGCACCAAGCCGTTCTCCAAGCCTTGCGACAGACCCTCCTCGCGTGCTTCGTCGGCTCGAACTTTCAGGGCGAGCTCTTGATTCCAAGCGAAATTCAGCATATCGAAGACCTCCTCTTTGTGCTTTTGACGAAAATATTCCTTCAAATAGTCATTTGCGATACAGTAGCGTACAGCGTCGCCTACTGCTGTTTCGAGTGAACCGCCGTTCTTGATATGTTCGCGTACTTGGGCAATGAATACGCTGTAGCCCTTGAGTGCATGGCATTTTTCCAGAATTCGGCGATTTGGCTTGTCGTTGATGTTGAGGACTTCGACCACGAGTTCCATAGCGTCTTTTTTTCCGCCGAAGGCATCGGACAGGCGCAATGTCCAAGTGTCAGGCATCTCTTCGATGCCGTTATAGAACACATAGAATTTTGGTGTGGGCAGAGGTATCAGCCGTTTCTTGTACATGGCTTCTTCCTCTACATAGCGTCGATAGATTTCCGCAAGGTACATGAAGAATCGTAGAGGCATGTTCGCATTGACCGTGCTTTGGTGCTCTACGAGGAGCACATGCTGATTTTCAACGATGAAGCTTACATCATTCTTCAGGCCGGTGAAGAGCGTTTCATTGATTGTGGCGAGCGCGATGCTGCTGGACATGGTCTTGAGCCCAAGGAGAGCTTCGCAGAGTTCCGGAAGACGTTCTGCATTATTGAAAATATCGCGGAAAAGCGAGTCTTTGTAATTGTGCTTCGTCGTCCGCATGAAGTCGTCACCTCTTGCCTATATTATACTATAGAGACATTCATGCGACAAGACGTGGCTAGAGCGAGGCGGCGGCTTTCCTGGCCACTTGCTGGAAGAGCGCGATGGTCTCTTGGCGGTCGAGGCAGTTGTCGTCCATGACGACGAGGATCATGTCGCCTGCGTCACTTTGCGCGATGCCGCCGTCGGCATAGACGCCGGTGATCTCTCCCGTCTTGTTGGCGACGAGGAACGTGGGGAGCGCCGAGGGAAGACAGTCCTTGTCCTTCTGGCGTGCGAGGATCTGCAGCATCTTTCGGTCGTATTCTTTGTCGACGCACTCGCCGCGGTAGATGCGGGCAAGAAGCGTGCCGATGTCCTTGACGCTGGAGAGGTTCGGCAGCCCTCGGTTGGAGAGCATCATCTTGTGCTGCAGGCGCGTGTCGTTGTAGCCTTTTTGCCGGATGTAGCCGTCGATGTTTTTCCATGCCGAGGCGGTCGATGAGGATGTTCGTCGCGGTGTTGTCGCTGTCCGTGATCATGCGCTCCAGGAACTGCTCTATGGTGAGCCGCTTGCCCGTGTCGTGCCAGGTGAGCTGCCCCGCGCCGCCGACGATGTTCGGCTCGTTGATGTAGAGTGGCTCGGAAAGGGAAAGTGTCCCGTCCTTTGCCTGCTGCATGGCGTAGGCGAGGACGAAGAGCTTGATCATGCTCGCTGGCTGCATGGCGCGCGATTGATAGAGCAGAGGTTCGCGCTCTTTGCGCGGGCGCAGCAGGAACACCGCGCAGTCGGGGCCCTTCTGGGCGAGGATGGTGGCGAGACTGGCGCGCAGTTCCTCCTGGTCGCTGCCGCGCTCGGCGATCTTCGGCGCCGGCGCGGGCGGCGGCTCCTTCGGTGCGTGGTGCGCGGCGGCTTCCGCCTCGCCGCCTTTCTGCTTGGCGCGCACGGCGCTCGTCAGAGCCTGCCAATGCGAGGCGAGTTCTTTCTGCACATGGAGGCTTCCTTCGCGCAGTGCGACGAGGATGGGGGAAGTCTTGCCCGGATATTCCTTCTGCCACCAGTATTCGGCGATGCCGAGGCAGAGCGCAGTTTGCACCACGATGAGGAGACATGCGACGAGCGCCGTCTTTTTCAGGCTGGGGGAATGACGCTTTTCCTTTTGCGCCTGTTCGTCTGCGAGGCGCTGGTCCAGGGCTTTTTGCAGCTCATCGCGCCCGTTGCTGCGCCTCGCTCTTTTTTTTCGCTTCTTCACCACGGCTGCGCCGTCCTCGGCGTCATGACGCCGAACGAGAAGCCCGCGCCTTCGAGCATGTCGATGATGGCGGGCAATGCCTCGACCGTCGTTTCCTTGCCGTCCTTGCTGTGCATGAGGACGATGGCGCCGCGATCCTTGGGGCGGTTGGCGCAGGTGTAGCTGATGGAGCCCGTGATCTTCTGCACGCTGACGTTGTTGCCCGTCGCGTCTTCGCTGCTGACGTTCCAATCGTGGTTCACGTAGCCGTTTTCCTTGAGCATGGCGTTGTAGCCGGGCTTGAACATGCTGGCAGCGCCGCCCGGGGCGCGCACGATGAGCGGGCGCACGCCGAGGATGTTGTAGATGACCTGGTCGGTGTGGACGATCTCTTCGAGGAAGTTTTCCTTGTTCGGGTAGAGTATGGAGTAGTTGTGGCTGTAGCTGTGGTTGCCGATGGCGTGACCTCGGCGAAGATGCGCTTCAAGATGTCCGGATGTTTTTTTCTGCCATGCTGCCGACGACGTAGAAGGTGGCGTGTATGCCGCGCGCTTTCAGAATGTCGAGGATGGCGGGCGTGTTCTTCGCGTCGGGACCGTCGTCGAAGGTCAGATAGGCGATGTTCGGCATCGTGTAGGGAACGAGGTCGGGCATCTCTGTGGGAAGACCCTTTTCGCGGCGTTCAGCGAGCGTGTAGATGTCGTAGACAGGCGTCCGGGCGTCGGTGATCTGCAGGTTGCTGAAGTCGTCGCTGACGGCGACATAGCTGCCGCTCGGCGGCGTCTTCTTCGCAGGGGATGCCGCTTTATCCCTGCTTCTCCTCGCTCGTCGTCTGCACGCCCGCTGGATCATTGGCTTCGTCCATGTGGAGTTCGCTCCAGGCGATGCGCCAGCCTGCGATGCAGACGAGCATCAGGCAGGCGATGAGCACGAACATTTTCGCGTGGCGGCTCTCCAGGATGCTCTTGCCGTCAGCGCTTTCCTTCGTCGTGCTTTTCGTATTCTTTTGCAAGATGAATCATCCTTTCCGTATGCGCTTTTTTTCAGCAGAGGCGTTCGAGTTCTTCGAGCAGGCGTTTCATCTCCTCGTCCGTGCCGATGGTGATGCGCAGATGTTCGTCGATGCGCGGTTTCTTGAAGTAGCGTACATAGACGCCGCGCTCGCGCAGCTCTTCGAAAAGCTTTTGCGCTGAGACGCCAGGCTTCTTGGCGAAGAGGAAGTTCGTCTTTGCATCCGTGACGAGGAAGCCGAGCCGGCGAAGAGCCGCCTTCGTTTCTTCGCGCGTCCGGATGATCTTTTCGATCGTATTCCGAAAGTATGCGTCGTCTTCGATGGCAGCCTTGCCGGCGGCGAGCGAGAGCGTCGTCATCGTGTAGGAGTTGATCGAGGCCTTGACGTCCTCCATGGCGTCGATGAGACGCTTTGATGCGAAGGCATAGCCGATGCGCATGCCGGCGAGGGCGCGCGACTTCGACATCGTGCGCACGACGACGAGGTTCTCGTGCTCCTTGCGGAGCGCGAGCGCTGTTTCTGCGCCGAAGTCGACGTAGGCTTCGTCGACGATGACGACGGAATCGGGATTTGCCGCGAGGATCTCTTCAACGCCTGCGATGGGCAGCGCGAGTCCCGTCGGCGCATTGGGGTTTGCGAAGACGATGCCGCCGTTTGCGCGTGCGTAGTCTTCGGGGCGGAGCGTGAAGTCCGCCCCGAGCGGCACGGTCTCGTAAGGGATGGCGTAAAGTTTGGCCCAGACATCGTAGAAGGAATAGGTGATGTCGGGGAAAAGGATGGGCTTTCGCCCTGCGAAGAACGTAAGGAAGGCGAGCGCGAGCACGTCGTCGGAGCCGACGCCGACGAAGACTTCGCCCGGCTTGACGCCGTAATGCGCGGCAAGCGCTTCCTTCAAGGTGTGGCAGTCAGGCTCCGGGTAGAGGCGCAGGCGGTCGGCGGCGCAGGCGGCGATCGCGGCGGCAACGCGCGGCGAGGGCGCGTAGGGACATTCGTTCGTGTTCAGCTTGATGACGTTTCCCTGCGGCTGCTCGCCGGGGACGTAGGGGGTGACGCGGCGGATATTATCGTATAGGCTCATGGCTCTCCCTCTTTTTCGTAGATCGTGGGGTGTGTTCCTGTAGGAATTCGTTGGCTGGAATCCGTTTCATTCATGCTTCCTTGAAAAGGAATGCAATTCCTATTCTACGTCCTTTTTGTCCGAAGGGCAAGGGGCGGCAGGAAAGCGTATGTGTCAAGATGTTCTCGGTGGGAAATTTCAACCCTTGATGCGTCTGCCTTCGCGGCATGCCTGTTTTTTTCCTCTTTAAGCGAAGCATTTGGACAAATGTCCAATCGCACTGCTCATCGGCGCGCTCACCGTGATCCTCCCATGTCGCACGCCTTCATGCGCGTTGCCCTTGCTTTTCTTCAACGCTTGCCTCACAGCTCCGCGGAAATCCCTGCCAGACTTCGGATTGAACAGCTCCGCTTTGGCCACCATGGCTTCGCGCAGGTCGCCGTTCTTCAGCCCCGTGATGATCTTCACCATCGCCTTGCCGCCGTCTCCGCTCCATCGCCTCCCTTGCTTCTTCATCCGGTAGCTGTACAGCCGATGGTTGCTCTCGCATGTGCCCGGGGAGCTTGCTGCATCCGCCCAGTCCCCGTTGCTCCAACGAGGCAAAGGTATGACCAGTTCCGCGTCATGTAGCCTCGGAGAAGGCGCACTTGTTCGGCTTTGGTGTTCGTCCCGGGCTGTGGATTCCAAGGTGTCCAGTACGAGGCCCTAGACGCTCTCGGTCGTGGTTCTTCAAGGCTCTGTGCAGTTCCCGGCGCAGCTTTCTGTTCGCCCGGGAGAGGCGTTCCTTGCACTTCCTCTGCACGTGATACCAATCGCGGAAATGCTCGTGCCTTCCGACTTTCCCCACGATCTCCTTGAATGCGTCGATGCTGTAGCCGGCTCCCCCGTCACTGTTGCTCAGCACCAACGTGTGCGTCAGGTCATAATGGCTGCCTATAGTGCAGCATCCTGTCCTTGGCTTTTTCATGGCTGAAGTCTGCTATGTAGTGGGTTCCTATAAGTTCGCGTCGGTTGCCGTTCTCTCGCACGCCTTCGGCGATCTGGAAGCGATGCAGTTCCTTTTGTTTCTTCTTCTGCCCGTGCAGCATGAGGCCGTCTCCCTCGATGTAGAGGACTTGCGGTTGACGCAGTTCTTTTTTTCCATTGGGTCGGGCGTCGCCTGCAGGTCTTCCCATGCGCTGTAGGTTTCGCCCACTTGTTTCACTACGCGGGCGACTTGCTGGTGGCTCATCGTGACCGGCGTCAGCAGGTTGACGGCATCGGCCGTGACACGGTAGACGGTCTTGGCGGCAATCTGGGCGATGGTGTATTCCAGGTAGGCGGTGTATCTCCTATAGGGGCGGATGCCCAGCTCCTTGTCCAAGGGATAGATTCCTGCCTCTCCTTCTTTGCACATCCTTCGGCGGCGTATGCGGAGCGTCCCGTAGCTCGCCTGCACGGTGCGCCAGTCCAGACGTTCCACATGCCAGCCTTTATCAGCGTATCTGCCCGCCAGTTCTTTGTCGATCCGTTCGAGCGCCTCGCTGACCGCACGGCATGCGAGGTCTTCGAGATAACTGCGGATTCGCTCTTCCCGCGATATGCTGTCCTTCGCACCCTTTATTATTTCCAAGATTTCTGTTACAATGGTTTCCATAAGAGACCTTCCTTGTTTTGTATTTGCCTCGTTAGCATACACTATAGGGTACAGGTCTCTTTGCCTTTTTGCAACCCCCACCGAGAAATATTTACCATGAGAACCTTTGTGCTAAGGCTGGAAAAAAAGCGCAAAAATCCCCCATTGCTCTGTTTGACTGAAATTTTTATGTGGATGCCGCCGAGAATGTGGCTGTTTCAGGCTGCCAACCCAGTTTTTTTCAGCTTCGTTAGATAACTGTTGATCTTTCTCTCCTTGTTGAATTTGTTGTAATAGTCGGCTCCCAGATCGATGAAGGGCTCTCCCAGCTTCAATATGTGGTAAATGGCTATCAGCATGGTATGCGCTACAGCTACTGTGGCACGTTTTGCTCCCCGTCGTGCGACGAGCCTGTCATATTGTGCGGACAAGAAGGAGTCCTTCTTCTTGATGGCTGCCTTGGCGCATTGTATCAGCGTAGTCTTCAGTGTGGCGTTCCCTTTGGTAGTCCTGCCGCTTTGCCGCTTTCCGGCACTTTCGTTGTTCCACGGAGACAGACCCGCCCAGCTGGACAGATGTTTCTCCGTTGCAAAGCGACTCATATCCAAACCTGTTTCCGCCAAAATGGTTTCCGCGCTCTGCCTCCCTATGCCCGGTATCTCGTCCAGCTTTTTCTATCGCGTCTTCATAGCCGCTGCTGTACTGCTTGACGAGCTTATCCATCTGACCGATGCGCTTCGTCATGTCGTCGATATGATCTACGACTTGCAGGATCAGTTGTTTCTGCAAAGGCGTGAGAAAGCCGTCCAGCGCTTGCATGACATCTTCCACCTTGTGCCTCAATGCTCCGTGAAGGCTTTCTTCCACTTCATCCTTCTGCAGCGGCGCATCGCTTCTTGAGCAGCTTCTGCAAGAGGCTGCGCGAGCTTTTGCCGTTGATGTTGGAAACTACGCTGGACAGCTTGATATTTCCTCCTTCCAGCATCTTCTGCAGACGGTTGAGTTCACGTGCACGCTCGGCAATCAAGCTCTTTCTGTGCACGGAAACTTCCCGCAACTCGCGTTGCTCCCGTTTCGGAATATAGCTCGCGCTCAACAGCCCGTGCTGCAGCAAGTCCGCGATCCATTCGGCATCCTTCACATCGGTCTTCCTTCCGGGAACATTCTTCATGTTCCCGGCGTTGACGATCATGACGCCTAGATGAGAGGTCTCGAAAAGATTGTAGACGGGTTTCCAGTAGGAACCCGTGCTTTCCATAGCGGCCATCTGGCACTTTTTCATCCCAAAAGCCATTTGGCGAGTGCGCGGATTTCTTTGCTTGTCGTGCCAAATGTTCGTATTTCCTGCTTCTTGCCACATCTGAGGCAGGCGACGATCGAGCGTTTGTGCACATCAATCCCACAACAGCGTTCGTGCGTGACATCCATGAGGATTCCCTCCCTTTGTACGACGTGGCCTCCTCGATGATGGCTCATTTTACCATACGTCCTTTTGAGCGTAGCTCTGAACAAAGCGTGGTGCGAAAAAAAGGAGACCAGATCAGTTTACACAGCGAGATCGAATCTCAAAAATTATTCGACCTTCAACGTCTGCTCTTATTATACCATAGATGGCGGTTCTCGTTCATTGTGGTGCCGTAAGGCGTGGGCGTTTACACTAAGGCAGGAAAGCGGCGGTTTTTGCCGAAAATTTTCTTTGGAATCGCCGGATCGATCCGGCTTCCTTCGGAGGAAACGGCAGGGTCGGCGCTGTGCTTTTGCCATGGAGGAAAGGCGGCCTTGCCGCTTGTTGTTTGACGGAAGGGGAGGAAAGCCATGAACCAGAGGGAAGAAAGCGTGGAAAAAGAACGCATCGAGAGGACGCTCGCGGCGTTTCGCCGCAATCGCTACGACGTATCGTTGTTTCAGACGAGGGAGGAAGCGGCGGACTATCTTGCGCGGGAGATCGCAGGAAAGCGCGTGGGTTTCGGCGACTCGGAGACGCTGCGTGCGCTCGCTCTCTACGAGCGGCTCAGCGCGAAGAACGAGGTCATCGATCCCGCAAGGTGCGCCCAGGCTGGCGGCTTGGAGGCTTTTCTAGCGGCGGGCCGGGAGGCGCTGCTGACCGATGTCTTCGTGCTCTCGGCGAACGCCATCACGGAGGAGGGGCAGATCGTCAATATGGACGGCGCGGGCAACCGCATCGCGGGATCGCTCTTCGGTCACGAGAAGACGTATTTCGTCTGCGGCGTGAACAAGCTCGTCAGGATGTGGGGGCGGCAATCGAGCGCATCCACGCCATCGCCGCGCCGCAAAATGCAGCGAGGAAGAAGAAGCGCACGCCGTGCGCGGTGAAGGGCGACAGGTGCCATGACTGCACGAGTCCCGAGCGCATCTGCAACGCGCTGACGATCCACTACAAGAAGATGAGTTATCGCCCGATGGAACTGGTTTTGATCGAGGAGTGTTTGGGGCTGTAGATAGAGTTACGAAGGCGCTGCATGAACGCAAACAGCCTCCTGCACTTCGCTTGGCGAAACAGGAGGCTGCTTGCTATATCAGCTTGCCATGACGGCGGGCCTTCAAAATTGCTGCGATAAGATTCCCAGAACCTAGTTTTCGTTATAGCGGAGGATTGCGCTTTCCTTGCGGCAATTCCTATGCTATAATCGCCGTAGTGACTGGCTTCAGTCGGTTCTCCTCCATGCGAGGAGGTGATGTGTGTGACGCTTTATGAAAAGCTCTCACTTCTCATTGCAGCGCTTGCGCTTGCAGTAGACATCACTTTTCATCTGCTTAGATTCTAAGTAGAAAAAAGAACCGCTCTGCGGTTGCGGCGGCTCCTCTTTCCAATGAAACTAAAAATTTCCGAAGGAGAAACCGACGCTACCACCCGCCAGTCACTCTTCTTTTGTAATTATAGATTTTTTGTACGTTGCTGTCAATCTTCTCGGCTATGATTGCGAGCACCTATTCGAGATATTCGATCTTTGCCTTGACGATGCGCTGGACGGAGGCATCGAGGCGGTCTTTGGAGATCTCGCCGCTCTTCACGGCTTTCAGGAGGCCGTTGTAGACGGCCGTTTCATGCGCGTAGTCGTGGCAGACGAGCACGAGGTCGGCGCCCGCCAGGATCGCTTCGACGCCCGCGCGGTCGAAGCCATAGTGGCGCGAGATCGCGCCCATTTCAAGGTCGTCGGTCACGATGACGCCGTCGTAGGCGAGCTCTTCGCGGAGAAGACCCTGCAGGATGGCGGGCGAAAGGCTGGCAGGATTCTTGGCGTCGAGCGCTGGGTACATCGTGTGCGTCGCCATGACGAACCAGCCGTTCGCCCCTTTCGCATTCTTCGCGGCGTTCCTCTTGGCGATCATCTCGCGAAACGGCACGAGGTCACTCGCTTCGAGCGTGGCGCGGTCGGCGTGCACGGTGACTGTGTCCTCATGCGTGTCGCTCTCGCCGCGTCCGAGACCGGGGAAGTGCTTGATCGTCGCAAGGAGGCCTGCGTCGGAGTGACCTTCGAGGGCGGCGGCGACGAACTTCGTCACGGTGGCGGCATCGTCGGCATAGGAGCGCCCGTCGGCCGCTCCGAGGTCGGCGACGGGCGCGAAGTTCAGGTTGAAGCCCATCGCCTTGAGTCCGTGCGCCGTGTCGGCAGCATAGCGGTATGCCGCCTGAGGGTCGCCCGTGCGTCCGATCTGGGTGGCGGCGGGCGGCGGCGGGAACGCCTCTTTCATGCGAGCGACGGCGCCGCCCCTCTTCGTCGATGGCGAGAAAAAGCGGCAGTCCTGCGTCGGCGGCATTTTTTTCTGCAGGGGCGGCGTTCAGTGCACGCACCTGCTCTTGACTCTTCATGTTGCGGTCGAAGAGGATGACGCCGCCGATGTGGTATTCCGAAAGCATGAAGCGGCTGTCTGCGTCAAGCTCCGTTCCCTGGATGCCGATCATGAGGAGCTGCCCGACCTTCTCGGCGTCGCTCATCTTCTGCACGATGGCGGCCGCTTTTTCATCGGGCGAGAGGCTTTTTTGCGTATGGCTCGCCGCGGAATCTTTCGAGGCGGCCTCGTCAGAGCGTGCAAGGCAGCCCGCGAGGAGCAGGCTGACGCAGAAGATGGCCAGGCAGAGGAAGAGAGGAGTGAGGGAGGTTTTGCGGTTCGCGCGATTTTTCATCATGATTGGTTCCTTGCTGGGGGTGCATTTCATAGCAACGACATATACTTGCTGCGAGCCATGGCGTCAATGCCGAGCAGATCCATGGCTTTCTCTGCCGATACGCCCGCATTCTTCATCAGATTGCGGATGCTGCTGAGAAAGGCGCTTTCTTCGCCATGTGCTTTGCCTCTGGCTTCGCCGCGGGCTTCGCCTCTGGCTTCGCCGCGAGCTTCGCCTCTGGCTTCGCCGCGAGCTTCGCCTCTGGCTTCGCCGCGAACCTCGGCTTTCGGCTACTTCGGCTTTGAGAATGTGTTCGAGGTCACTTTTGACGAGGTCTTCAATCAATTTGCACATGGCGGAGGCTCCCCTTTCGTTTTTCCTTGAAAAAAATCGCGCTCGATTTGCTAAGACGCTGTAATGCATGTCGTCGGGGTTCTCGCAGAAGAAATCATGCATCAGGCGACCGAGCGGCGTGTCGTCTTGATATGCGGCATTGACGTAGATAATATGTGCGCCGTCGTCGAAGGCGACTCCTGTTTCAGCGAAGGACTTCTGCACATGATAGAGTGGTCGATTGCCTTTCCATACATCGTGTTCCGTAATAAAGATGACGTAGGTTTCGGGCAGTTCGCTGAAGTCTTTTCCCTTGTCGAGCTCGCGTGCGTCCATCATGCAGCTATTGTAGCGCGCTCGTCTAGGATCTGCGCCCTCGTCATCGCGCTGCACTTCGACATCGAAGATGCGTTTACCGTCAGTGGCAATTGCATCGAAGCGCACACCGCGTCCGAAGAGGTTGGGGACAGATCTTTGCGTCAATACTTCTTTGACGCGCAGTTGTGGATTGCCGAAGATGATTTGCAGCAAAAGTTCCATACAGGCGATGTCGCCGTCAAAACAGCTGTTGAAAAAAGCGTCGTCAATCAAACGCAGTTTCTTGATGATGTCACGATAGATTTTTTTGTCGCTCCGGCGTGTTGAAAATCGTCATGTGCCGCTCCTTTGCAACGAGGCTTCGCTTACCTCATATTTTATAAAAAATCCGTCCCATTGGCAAGCATTCGCGCTTCTCGATGCAGGAAAAGCCGGATGCAATTTTTCCTGCATCCGGCTTTGGCGGTCTGCTTGATTCTGTGCATTACTTGAGCAGCACGCCCGCATTTTTCGAGCACGGCTTCGCCTGCCCGGCAGGCGGGGCAGAAGCAGATCGTGTTGCCGGCAGCTTTGAAATCTTCGGCTTTTTTGGCGAGGTTTGCGGCTTCTTCCGCGCCGAAGAGGCTTCTTGCCTTGTCGGAATGGAAGAAGGCGATGGTTCCGTCGATGCTGGAGACGTCTTCCTTGAGGGCGGCGATGAGCTTTTTCTGAGAGCTTCTTTTTCCGCGTCCGTGCCGACGGCGGCGAGCCAGTCTTCGCCGAGCTTTCGGAGTCCTTCGTAGCAGGTCGGGGCATTGACGATTTCCTTGACTTTTTCGATGAGGGTTTGCTTGTCCATGAACAACATCCTTTCTCTCTCATTGACATTGCCTGTTATGACTATAGAAGAAATGGGGCAGAATTGCAAGTGGTGATTGACAAAGCACGGAGAATTTACGTAGTATAGTAACGGAAGAACAGTGGAAGCGCGGCTGAAAGGGAGTTGCTTGATGTGCGAGGATGGGCGGCTGAGCTTACTCGCGCTTCTTTTAAGACGGAAAGGAGATACAGGCATGAAGCATCTTCTTGTCATCGGACAGGGGCCTGCGGGCATTTCGGCGGCGATCTATGCGAAGCGTGGCGGGATGGCGGTCACGGTGGTCGCAAACGGCGTCGGTGCGCTCGAAAAGGCGGAGCGGATCGAGAACTACTATGGCTTCGGCAAGCCGCTGACGGGCAGGGATTTGGCCGCGCAGGGCGTCGAGGGCGCGAAGCGTCTCGGCGTGGAGTTTGTCCATGGCGAGCTCGTCGGCCTGCGCTTCAAGGACACGATGGATGGCTTCGTCGCCGAGCTGGTGCAGGGGACGCTGGAGGCCGATGCGGTCGTGCTCGCCATGGGCGCTTCGCGCCTCGCGCCGCCGCTTTCAGGACTCAGGGAGCTGGAAGGGCACGGCGTGAGCTACTGCGCGATCTGCGACGCCTTCTTCTACCGCGGCAAGGAGGTCGCCGTCCTCGGTGCGGGCGACTATGCGTTGGCGGAAGCGGCGGCGCTTTTGCCGCACGCGGCGAAGGTGCATCTTCTGACGAACGGCGAGGCCGCGCCCGCGCGTGCGCCGTCGGAAGTCCTCGTGCATACGGGGGCGCTCGCTGCCGTCGAGGGCGAAGGCAGCGTCGAGCGCGTCGCCTTCGCCGATGGCACGAGCCTCCCCGTCAGCGGCGTCTTCGTCGCCGTCGGCACGGCGGGCAGCACGGCGATCGCCAAGAGCTCGGCATCCTGCTTGATGGCGCCTACCTGAAGGTGGACGAGAAGATGGCGACGAACGTGCCCGGCGCCTTCGCGGCGGGCGATGCGACGGGCGGCCTTTTTGCAAGTCGCGAAGGCCGTGCATGAGGGCGCGGTCGCGGGGCTTTCGGCTCTGAGGTTCTTGCGCGCCAAGATGGACGGCGCGTGAGAGACGTTTGCCGCGCACAGCGCCCGTCTTTGGACATCGTGCGCCGCCTCTGAGGAACATGGAGGTCGTCCTCTGCCCTGTGGGCGTGTCTTTCGCCGCATGGCAGAGGATGGCTTTTTGTGGTATCATAGTTAAGATGTGTACAGCAGCCAGACGCGCTATGTGTCCGGCAATCTTTTTGTCAGGAGGGTCAAGATTGTTTGATTTTTTTGAAGAGAAAAAGAGGACGGAGATGAGCGTTCTTCGCTGCGCGACCGTGTGGATGCGAAGCCTTTGCCGCAGGTAGAGAAGCGTGCGGCAAAGGCGAGGGCGGCGAACGGTGCGCTGCAGGGCGGCGACATCGCCGTCTGCTACCTGCACAGGAGCGAGATCTCGCGGGAGAGCCTTTCGCCCATCGCCTCCCTGCCCGACGGCGTGGCGCTCATCCTCGGCTTCGTCTCGCCGGATCTCGATCTGGCGGATGTCGGCGCCGCCGTGCGCCAGGCGATTGGCAAGGACGTGCGCGTCGTGCTCGTGACGGATGCGGGCGAGCTCTGCCGTCCGAAGGGCAGCACGACGCTCTACCGAGACGCTCCGGACGGGCGCGCGCGCGTGCTGCTGCAAGGTTATTCGCGCCGCATGATCGAAGACGTCTTCACGATGAGCGTGCCGCTGCACTCGGAGGATCTGAAGGCGGGTCGCATCGATATGAGCCTCGACGAGCGTCTGCAGGCGCTCGGACGTGAATGGAGGAAGAAGCCGCCGTTCCGCATCAGCCTCTACCACACGTTCGCGCTCATCTACGTCGACGGGGCGTCGCTCTCGGAAACCTTCCTCATGCAGGCGCTCTACGATTCGCGCAAGTTCCCGTGCCCCTACATCGGCGGCTCGGGCGCTCCCGACGTGCATGGGCGCACCTGCGTTTACGACGGCAGGGAGAGCCTCGAAGGTCATGCCGTCATCACGCTCGTGCGCCTCAGGCGCGGCTATCGCTACGGCATCTTCAAGACGCAGGCGGTGGAGGACACGGGCACGTCGTTCATCATCGACAAGGCGGCGACGGCACTGCGCTCCGTCGAGACGCTGGAGTTGTCGTCGGGCGAGACGCTGCCCGCGCTGGAGGCGCTGAAGCGCACGGTCGGGGCGAGGAGCGACGCCGACCTCGATGCGGCAATGCAGCAGTACACCTTTGCCTCCGAGATCAACGGCGACTTCTTCATCCGTTCGGTCAGTGCGCTCGACCATGAGCGCGGCCGGCTGAATCTCTACTGCGACATCGTGACGGGCGAGAGGCTTCACCTGATGAAGCGCACCTCGCTCGCAGAGACGCTTGCCAAGGGTCTGGCGGACTTCCAGCGCGGCAAGCCGGAGCCGCTCGGCGGCATCTTGAACGATTGCATCCTGCGCCGCCTCTGCTATGCGTCGGAGACGGGGCGCATCGACCAGTTCCGCGATGTGCCCGTCGCGGGCTTTTCGAGCTTCGGCGAGATCGCGGGGCTGCACGTCAACGAGACGCTGACGGCGCTCTTCTTCTACCATGTGCCGTCCGGCGTGAGCTTCCCCGATGACTACATCGACAATTTCGCGAGCATATACGCCGACTGCGACGCCTTCTTCTTCCGCCGCACGATCGACCGGCAGGCGCATGTGGGAAGGCTCAAGGACGATCTTGTCGGCATGTTCCATGACTACCAGCAGAAGATCCCCGAGATCATCGCCTCCTTCACGCGCATCTCCGAGGAGGTGCGCGCGATCCGAGGAGCGCTGAAGAACCTTTCGGACGGTTCGGCTGATCAGAAGAAGCTCTTCGAGCAGATCGTGCGCCAGGGCGAGGAAATAGCGCCTACGCTGGAAAATCTGGCGAAGGGGACGAAGCGCATCGACGAGGTCATCGGCTTGATCGCGGGCATCGCTTCGCAGATCAACCTGCTCGCCCTGAACGCGACCATCGAGGCGGCGCGCGCGGGCGAGGCGGGGCGCGGCTTCGCCGTCGTCGCGCAGGAGGTCGGCAAGCTCTCGGGCACGACGCAGGAGAATCTCACGGCATCTGACGATGCGGTGAAGGAGCTTCTGCGCGAGGTGCGGGAGATCGACGCCATCATGGCGGCGAACGAGGAGATGGGCGGAAAGATCCACGCCTTTGATTCGCAGTTCAACGAGCAGGTGACGGCGCTGCAGCGGACGCTCGAAGAGAGCCTCGCGCACATCGCGCAGTCGGCGCAGTCGGTCAGCGACACGGAAAAAGGTCAGCGATGCGGCAGAAGTGCGCATGGAAACGATCAACGCCTTGATTCGCAACATCGAGCGTGGCGCGTAAGTGAACGGGGGGGGAAATGCGGGCGCTGCGCGCGGCGTTCCCGCGCACCGTGCCGATTCTCGCGGGATTCCTGTTCCTCGGCATGGCATACGGCGTCTACATGCATGTGCTCGGGTTCTCTTTCTGGTATCCCGTGGTCATGGCTGCCGTCATCTTCGGCGGTTCTCTGGAATTCGTCGCAGGAACGCTTCTTCTCGCGCCTTTCGCACCTGTGCAGACGTTTTTCATCGCGCTGATGATCCAGGCGCGGCATCTTTTCTATGGGCTTTCCATGCTCGAAAAGTACAAAGGGCTTGGCTGGAAGCGCGCTTACCTCATCTACGGGCTTTGCGATGAGACGTTTTCCATCGCCTATGCGACGAAGCTGCCGGAGGGTGTGGATCGCGGCTGGTTCTATTTCTTCGTTACGCTGCTCGACCATGTCTACTGGGTTGCAGGCGCGGCGCTCGGCGGTCTCGCAGGAGGATTTCTCTCCTTCGATACTGCAGGTCTTGGCTTCGTCATGACAGCGATGTTCGTCGTCATCTTCCTGGAGCAGTTCCTGCATGAAAAGCAGCATATCAGCGCCGCTGTCGGCTTCATTGCCGCGAGCGTGAGCCCTCATGCTCTTCGGCGCCGAGGGCTTCTTGCTGCCGACGATGGCGCTGATTCTGCTCTTTCTGACGCTGCTGCGCCGGCCCATCGCGCGGAAGGGAGGGTTTCGATGAGCTTTGAAGAAGCCGTGACGATCGCCCTTTGCGCGTTGGCGACGATCCTCACGCGCGCCGTGCCGTTCCTCGTCTTTTTCGGGCAGGGAAGCCAACGCCGCCCCTATGTGCGCTATCTGGGCGACGCCTTGCCCGCCGCGATTTTTCGCGATGCTCGTTGTCTATTGCCTCAAGGACGTCGCGTGGCTCGCGGCGCCGTATGGCTTGCCCGAACTTCTGGGGATGGCGGCGACGGCTGCGCTGCATCTGTGGCTCAGGCAGTTCCTCCTCTCGATCGCAGGCGGCACGGGCTTCTACATGCTGCTCGTGCAGTTCGTTTTTCAAATAAGAAAGAGCCGCCATGACCTTGCAGCCATGGCGGCTCTTTCTCTCGTCTCAGTCGAGCAGGCGTTCGACCATCTCGTGCGGCACGAGGCCGACGGATTCCTTTGTCTTCTGCCCGTCCTTGAACGCGATGAGCGTCGGAATCGACTGCACGCCGAACTGGGCGGCGAGCTCGGGCTGCTCGTCGATGTTGACTTTGCCGACCTTGAGGTCGGGGCGCGCCGCCGCCACCTCATCGAGGATGGGCGCGAGCATGCGGCGAAAGTCGCACCGGGGCGCCCAGAAGTCGAGCAGCACGGCGCCCTTGGCGTCCGTGACCTCGCTCTTGAAGTTTTCTTTTGTAATCTCTATTGCATTCATGTTTATCCCTCGCAATCTTTTTTTGATGGAGCTCTTTCGCCATTATATCACATCTTTTTCCTCGGAAAAAGCGGGAAGGCGTGCGATTTCTTCCGTCTTGCCGTCAAATCTCTTGCAATATCGCGCTTTTTCCACTACAATGATGAACGAAAAATAATGATGGGGAGTCGCTGAATTTATCCGTGCTTCCCTGGAAAGGTGGATTCCATGACACGATTGGAAGAGATGTTGCAGGCGAATGAGGCGTACTGCAAGAACCCGCCCGTTGACTACACGGGAGAGGATGCGCACGAGAGCAAGCTGCCGAAGAAGAAGATCGCCGTGTTCACCTGCATGGACACGCGCCTTGTAGAGCTTTTGGAGCCTGCCTTGGGGCTAAAGCGCGGCGATGCGAAGTTCGTCAAGACGGTCGGCAACACGCTCGTCAGCGCTTCGACGGCGTTGTGCGAAGCCTCATGGTCGCGACATACGAGTTGGGCATCGAGGAGATCTTCGTCGTCGGGCACGACGAATGCGGCATGGCGAAGACGACGGCGAAGAGCCTCATCGAGGCGATGCATGCGCGCGGCGTCGACGATGCGGCGATCGCGCCTCTGCGCGAGGAGCTTGTGCACTGGGCGGACAGCTTCAGTCATCCGGCGGAGAATGTGCGGGAAGTCGTCGGGAAGCTGCGCGACAACCCGCTTCTGCCGAAGGATCTCAAGATCCACGGTCTCATGCTGCACCCGCGGACCGGCAAGGTCGACCTGATCGAGAGCGGCGATGCGTGAGGAAGGTTTTTCCCGGCGGCTTCTTCGCGGCTACGGGGCTGCCATGATGACATGATTTCAAGAAAGAAGTGACGGATTTGCTCGCTCCCAAGGGCTATGAAGATATCGAAAAGAAGGTGCTGGCGAACGAGCGCCTGACGCGCGAGGACGGCTTGCGCCTCTTTGACTGCAAGGATGTCGCCTGGCTCGGTGCGCTCGCCGACCATGTGCGGCGCGAGAAATGCGGCGACCTCGTCTATTACAATGTGAACTGCCATGTGAATCTCACGAACATCTGCCGCGCGCACTGCAAGTTCTGCGCCTTCGGACGCGATGCCGAGGACAAGGGCGCTTATGCGATGACGGCGGACGACGCCGTCGCCGTCGTCGAGGATGCCATGAAGGATCCGCACCTCGCGGGACTGCACGTCGTCTCGGGACTGCATCCTGCATGGAGCTTCGACGATTACCTCGTGCGCCTGGCCGCGTTGCATGAGCGGTTTCCCAAGCTCTACCTCAAGGGCTTCACGGGCGTCGAGATCACGCATTTCTCCAAGATCTCGGGGCTTTCCGTGCGCGAGGTGCTGCAAAGGCTCAAGGTGGCGGGTCTCGATGCGATCGCGGGCGGCGGTGCGGAGATCCTCTCCGAGCACATCCGAGAAGAGCTGTGTCCGAACAAGGCGACGGCGAAGGAGTGGCTCCTTGCTGCGCGCACGGCGCACGAGCTGGGCATACGGTCGAACGCCTCGATGCTCTACGGGCACATCGAAACGCTCGCCGAGCGCGTCGATCACTTGCTGGCGCTGCGCTCGCTGCAGGACGAGACGGGGGGCTTTCAGACCTTCATCTGCTTCCCGTTCCTGCCGAAGAACACGGCGCTCGCCGCCGAGAGAGGCATCGGGCAGACATCCATGTGGGACGATCTGCGCACGATGGCGATTTCGCGGCTCATGCTCGACAATTTCACGAACATCAAGGCGTACTGGGTCATGCTGACCGTTCCCGTCGCCCAGGTCGCGCTCGGCTTCGGCGCGAACGACATCGACGGCACGGTGCACAAGGAGACGATCCTGCACGATGCGGGCGCGAAGAGTCCGCGCGCGCTGACGGAGGATCACATCATCCGCATCGTCAAGGAGGCCGGACGCATCCCCGCGGCATGCGACTGCAACTTCAACATCCTTCAGGTATTTGAATAGGCGCGGCGTCGAAACGCCCCTCCCGGTGACGCGGGCGGGGGCGTTTTTGCTGCTGTGTCGTGCTGCTTGACCGAGAGGGAAGGGTCTTTTTCCATGTATTCTTCCGTGATTTTGTGCAAAATATCGCAAACTCGCTTAGGGCTGAAAGCCATTCTGAACGATAGACTGAATGAATATGAGACGATTGCGCACGGGACTGCCGGGGGGCTGCAGATTTCCTGACAGACGCCCGGGCTCTCGGCGCAAGAGAGGAGAGGAAACGAAATGAACGGAAATCTGAAAAACTGCCCGTCGTGCGGCAAGCTCTTTCTGGCACAGCCGAAGCAGAAGCTCTGCACGGACTGCTTCGAGAAGCAGCGCGAAGAGGAAGAGAGCATCATTCGCTATGTGAACACGCATCCGGAGGCCTCGACGCTCGATGCGATCGTCGAAGGCACGGGGGCTCCGCCGAAGGAGATCCTGCGCATGATCCACGAGTCGCGTTTCCTGCAGGCGGACAGGGAGATCAGCTATCCGTGCGAGAGCTGCGGCACGCTCATCACGCGCGGGCGCTACTGCGCGGGCTGCATGCGCGACTTCAAGGCGGGGACGGAACGCATCGGCTGAAGAAGGCCGAGGTGTCCTTCGTGCAGGGAGGCGGGGTGCTTTCGTCCCGCCCTTTCGCAGAAACTTCTCATGGAGGGGAACTTAAGCTGAAAGAAATTTTTTCCGATACTACTCATGAAAGACGGGTGGAGGCGTGAGGATACGCCCCTCTGTCCATGAAAAGAAAGGTGGTGAGACGCGATGTCCATACAGGTGCAGAGCCGCGTGCAGGCTCTTTACAACGTCTATGCGGCGAGTGAAGCCTTTTCTGCCGTGCAGGTGCAGGACAGCCGCCAAGCGAAAGCTCCGCGCAAGGACGATGTCGTGCTTTCCGAGGAAGGCAGGACGTTCGGCGAGATTCTCAACCGCTTGAAAGCGGACAACGATAAGGTCCGGAAGGACAAGGTCGATCTCTATGCTGAGCGCATCGCCGCGGGCGATTACCATGTTGCGGCGCACGATATAGCCGCGAGGATGATCGATCCGCGCATCTGAAAGCGGATGAGGCTGCCGTGTCGTCACGAGGAGGATGGTTATGTGGCGTGAGATGAAGGATGTCATGGGCGCGCTCTCTTCGTGCTACGCGGAGCTCGTGAAGGTCAGCGAGGCGAAGCACAAGGCGTTGGCGACGATGGATCTCAAGGCGATCGAGCGCGTCGTGAAGGAAGAAGAAAGATTCGCGGCGGAGATCGAGCGTCTTGAGACGCGCCGCAAAGAGGTTCTTCGCGCCCTCGCCGAGAGCAGGGCGAGCATAGAGCCGACGATGAAGCTGCGCGACCTCTGCCGGCTCTGCCCGGACAGGTCTCTCGCCGAAAGGCTGGAGTGCCTTGCCGAGGAGCTTGAGCAGCGCATGAATGACGTCCGGCGACTGAGCGAGAACAACGCGCTGCTTGCTGAAAGCGCGCTGGCGGCTGTGACGGCAAACCTCAACCGCATCGGCGGCACGACAGCGGGCGCGTCCTATGGGGCGGGCGGCAAGGAAAGCGTGACGCGCCGGCAGCGCTTTGACTTCAAGGCGTGAGGCCATGGGAGAGATCATCAAGCTGCTCAAGCAGCAGATCGACATCTGCCGCCGCCTCCTCGCTGCAGTGAGCCGCCAGCGGCAGGGTCTTTGCGAAGGTTCCGGCGAGGCGATGAGCAAGGAGACGAAGGCGATCGAAGTATTGCTCGTCGAGCTGCGGCATATCGAGAAGCGCCAGGCGCTGCTCCTCAAGGGCACGGCGACGCGCGACATGACGGAACTGCTCTCGCGCACGGCACTTTCCGAGGAACGGACTGCCGCGAAGCGTTTGCTGCAGGAAGCGGACGCGCTCATGCGCGAGGTGCAGGAGGCTGTCGCCATGAACGGCGCGCTGCTCGACCGCCACATGCAGTTCATCCTCTTCAACATCAATGTGATGGCGGGGACACCTGCGGAGGCGACGTACAAGCCGGCGAAGGAAACGCAGAAGGGAAGGAAGCAGACGGGAGCGGACACGAAGATGTTTGATGCGAGCGTCTGAAGGAACATATATTGAGGAAGCACGGATTCGCAGAGCGAGGCGTCGCCTCCGAAGGAAAAGGGTGAAGAAATGCGATCGACATTTTCGGGATTGAACACGATGGTGCGCGGCATCTACAATAATCAGCTCTCACTCGATACGGTCGGGCACAATATCACGAACGCGAACGTGGAGGGTATTCACGCCAGCGTGTGAATCCTGCGGCCACGAAACCGCTCGAACACAGCGGCTTGTTTGGCGGACTTTTCGTCGGCACCGGCGTCGATTCGGAGTCGCTGACGAGAGCCCGCGATTTTTTTCGCGGATAAGCAGTACTGGCAGGAAGAAGCGACGGAATCCTATGCGAAATACCGTCAGAAGAATTATGACAAGGTTGAAGTGGTCTTCGACGATTCCAAGAGCAAGGGCGTGCAGAACGAGATGCACAAGTTCTACAGCGCTTGGAACGACCTCAGCGTCTATGCGAGCGATCCGGCGAAGCGTGTTTCCGTCGTTGAGGCGGGCAAGCAGTTCGCCGACCGACTCGAAGAGGCGGCGCAGAGCGTGCAGAAGCAGCTCGAACTCGTCTATCGCGAGAT
The DNA here is from genome assembly GCA_916438625.1 of uncultured Selenomonas sp. Lineage (GTDB taxonomy): Bacteria > Bacillota > Negativicutes > Selenomonadales > Selenomonadaceae > Selenomonas. The sequence goes on from CAKAFE010000001.1 coordinate 575,093, forward strand.
GGATACGCAGGTTCAGAACGTCAACGAGATCACGCGCAAGATCGTTGACTTGAACAGGAATATCTCGCTTGCCGAGGCGAACGGCGCCATGGCGAACGACCTCAGGGACAAGCGCGATCTTCTCGTCGACAGTCTCTCGGGCTACATGAGCCTGCATGTCTACGAGACGGACAACGGCATGTACCAGATTGTCTCCGGCGGCGCGTCGATCGTCAACGGCGTTTCCCGCCTGGAGATCAAGATGGACGGCCCCGTTGAGAACAAGCGCTACGGCGTCAATGACTATTCCTTGATTTTCAAGGATACGAACACGCTCTTCGTGCCGGGCAACGGCACGCTGCAGGCTGCCGTCGACTCCATCAAGGAGGACAAGGAGTACATGGACAAGCTCGCCAACATCGCGGCGACGTTCATGACGCAGTTCAACGACCAGCACCGGTAGCGCCGGCATCGACAAGGATACGACGTCGAACCTCAACTTCTTCGGCGTGCAGGACAAGTATTACATCTGGGACAAGGAGCGTCAGTCGCTTCTTGCCGCCAAGGTGACGGGCACGACGACGACGACGACGGGCACGCCGCCCGTGACGACGCATACGACGACGCTTTCCACGACGGCGGGCGACACGGAAGAGCTCGAAGGCATGGAAATCATCAAGGCGATGAAGGTCAGCGCCGAGCTCGTCGCGCAGAACGGCGAGCTGAAAGTCGCGGCGCGCGGCTTCGGCGACAACAGCGACGCGAAGAATTCCTACGTGCAGAACATCAGCTACAGCAATACGACGATCCCGCCGAATATCACGGGTGCGGGCACCGTCGTCCATACGACGAGCGATTTGAACGGCACGGCGGACGGCAGCAACGCCGTCCTTCTGACGAACATCTTCAACATGGAGCAGAAGGACACAGGCCTGACCATCTACAAGAACCCGACGGCGGGCAGCCCGACGGAGACGCGCCCGACCGGCACGGTTTCCCTCAACAACTACTACAACTCGGTGACGAGTGCGCTCGGCATCGACGCGAATGCGATGGATACGAAAGTCAAGTTCCGGGGAGGACGTCATGACGCAGATCGAGGCATGGCGCACGTCGATTTCCGGCGTCAACTGGAACGAGGAGCTTTCCAATATGATCAAGTTCCAGCAAGGCTACAGTGCGAGCGCACGTTGCCTGACGACGATGGACGAGATGCTCGACCGGCTCGTGAACAATACGGGCTTGGTGGGAAGGTAAGGTGATCTAGATGAGGATTGGCAGTTTGCAGATGGTCTCGCGCTATCAGAAACAGCTGAACACTGCGGCGGAAGACCGAGCAAAGCTCATGGAGCAGTCGGACGGTCAGTCGCTGCACCGTCCGTCGGACGATCCTGTGCGCTACTCGAACTGGATGCGCTACAGCACGGAGCAAAACGAGAACCAGCAGTACCAGAAGAACGTCGACGCGGGCCAGTCTTGGATGCAGCGCACGGATGGCGCTGTCTCGGGCATGGCGGACATCTTCAAGACGCTGAAGGAAAAGACGATCCAGGCGGCGCAGTCGCCGCATCAGGATACGGACATGGATGCGATCGCCAAGGACATGACGGCGAAGCTGCATGAGATCGTCTCCCTGGGCAATTCGCAGCAGGGAGACCGTTACATCTTCTCGGGGCAGTCTGACCTCACGCAGCCGTTCCTCCTCACGGAGAAGACGGTCGCGCGCGGCGTGCCGAAGACGCTCGACGACCATCAGTCGAAGTTCTTCGCGGATACGAACGTCTCGAGCCGCATGAAGCAGATGATCACCCTCAGGGGCGATGACGAGAACGAGTATTATCTCGATACGAAGACGGGAGACATCTACTCCTACGACTTCATGAAGGACGGCTACAAGAAGAAGGTAGCGGCAGGGCAGACGACGGTCGATCCGGCGGCAGACCGTGTGGGAACCACGGGCGGCGCGTTCAATGTTTCGGATAACTTTCTCAACACGGGGCAGATCAAGGACGCGACGACGACTCCGCCGGCAGGCGCTCGGCATGGGCACGGGCTGGACGCAGAGCGTCACGGTCAACGGACAGACGGTCAACCTCACGCTCAAGACCATCGACCAGCAGGTCGTCAAATATCAGGGCGACTTCAAGCAGATTTCCATGGTCAAGAAGAACGGCGCCGTCGAGCCGACCGCCGACACCGTCAACGCGACGGCGGGCGACATCTTCGGCACGGACATCTTCGATGACGAAAACTCAGGCAACACGCAGTCGGGCACGGCGGCGATCAACGATATGCTGACCGTGGCGGCGAAGGTCGACGCCTCGGATGTCAACTGGCTGATCTCTGACGGCGTGACGCTCGCGGACGAGTCGCACAACAACATCGTCATCTCGCAGGATCACATCGCGGCACGCCACAATGTTTACAAGGGCGTGGCGGAGATCCTCGACGATTACGAAGTCTCCATCAAGCAGGATATCTCCGACACGAACAGCACGGACGTCGCGAAAGCTCGCCGTCCAGCTGATGCAGGCCTCGGCGATCTACAATATGTCGCTTTCCGTCGGCGCGCGCATTCTGCCGCCGACCTTGACGGACTATCTGTCGTAAGGCTTTCGGGCGTGGGTTCAGCTGTCACGCTGCATATATTCCGCGCGCCTTGCGCGAAAGCAAGTTTTTGACCAGATTTTTGACAATGAGAGGAGAGGATGTGCGCGATGCTTTCGAATATGATGTATCTCAACGTGCGGCACACGCTGCCCATGCTCGGCTGGCAGGCGCGCTCCTTTACGCTCAAGACGAGCATGACGCAGCCCGAGATGCATGGCACGCGGCGCGAGGCGAGCGCGAATCGCGGCGCGACGCAGGTGCGCATCGACATCGACAGCTACGAGAGCCGCAAGGCATACGGCTTTCCGCAAGGACGCCGATCTCTGCGCGGACTTCAAGAACGCGGGTCTCGCGGGGGTCAAGCAGGGCACGAGCCGCCGCTCAAGCGAGGCGTGGCAGGCGATCGACGGCGCGGCGAAGCCGAATGCGGATTTCTTCCAGCGGCAGGCGAAGAGCAAGATCACGGCTGAGATCAAGGAGCAGAAGGAAATCGAGCTCAAGCCCATCCCGCGTCCGAAGATCACGGTGTATCCGGCGGAGCTCAAGGGCACGCCCGACGTGGGCGAGCACTCGATCGACATACGCTCGGAGCCTTTCGCCACCTACGATTATGAGCCTGGAAGCATCGAGTACAACATGAAGGTGGAAGGCTCCATCCACATGTGGACTTCCATCGGCCGTTATGATACATACGCATAAGGGAGAAGAGCATGAGAAAGATCAAGACGACACGCTTTGGAGAAATCGAGGAAGACGAGGGAAAGATCGTCCGCTTTGCCGCGGGTCTGCCCGCCTTCGAGGACGAGCATGAGTTCATCATCGTTCCCTACGACGAGGAAAGCCCGTATGTTTTCCTGCAGTCGGCGACGACGCCTGACCTCGCCTTCCTGATGACGATTCCCTTCATCTTCTTCCCCGACTACGAGTTCCGTCTCGAGGACGATGTGCTCAAGAGCCTCGCTCTTGAAAGCCAGGAGGATCTCCTGCTCTACACGCTCCTGACGATTCCGGGAAGCGACATCCGCGAGATGACGGCGAACCTTCTCGCGCCGATCGTCATCAACAGCCGAACGAACGAAGGGCGTCAGGTCGTCCTCGACAAGAGCAGCTACTGCACGAAGCACAAGCTGTTCGCGAAGAAGGCGGAAGGAAGCGAGAAGGAAGAAAAGCGGGCGGGGGGCGGACTGAATGCTGGTATTGACGCGCAAGCCGCGCCAACAGATCATGATCGGCGACGATGTCGTCGTTCATGTCGTGGAGGTGCAGGGGGACAACGTCCGCATCGCCATCGAAGCGCCGCGCGAGGTCAAGATCTACCGCGGCGAAATCTACCACGCCATACAGGACGAGAACAAGCGGGCGGCGACGCCCGCCAACATCGACCTTCGCGGGGCGCTGCCACAGCCGGAGTGAAGGGCCGGGCGGCGAAACATATAGGAAGCAGATCCTTGCAGGGACAGGAAGCCCCTGCGGTTCCATGCGCAGGATGCGCTGGCAGACAAGGGATTGCATATATATTAAATCTATGGAGGGAGAAATCATGATAAGCAAGATTCAGGACGCGCTCGGCGCCGCGGCCGTCATGCAGATGGCCGATCTTGCCGTAGGGGGAGGCTCGGTCTCGACCCCTGCTGCACCCGCAGGCAGCGGATGGCAGACAGGGGCGCCGAACGTGAGCACGCCCGCGGCAGGAAGCCCGGCTGCCCGAGATTCGCCCGCCGCTGTGGTGGACGAACACCTGAGCACGCAGATGCAGGCGCGGGAGATCAGCGAGACGGCGAAAGCGAAGAGCGAAGCCGCGGAGGCGGAGCGCAAGGAGCTCGCCGGCAGGGACAAGCCGGTCGACGAGTCGCAGATGACGTATCTCATGAAGGAGATCAACCGCATCATGAGCCGCATGAACTGCAACATCGCCTTCGAGTATCACAAGGATGTCGACGTCATGAGCGTGCGCATGTTGGAGAAGAAGACGGGCAAGCTCATCAAGGAGATGCCGCCCGAGTACATGATCAAGGGCATGGAAAAAGACACGCGAATGGCTGGGCACGTTCCTGGATCAGCCGGCATAAGGAGGAAATATCATGGGTGTAAACGGAATTTACGGTCTCTCAGGCTCGGGTCTTGACGTCGAATCGCTCGTCAAGATGGGCATGAAGGGCAAGCAGAACCAATACGACAAGATGTATAAGCGCGAGATGACGAACGAGTACAAGAAGACCGCGCTCAACGAACTCTACAACAAGGTCAACACGTACAACCTTTCCGAACTGACGAACTACAAGAAGCAGTCCGACATGGCGGCGAAGAGCGCGTCCAGTTCGGACGAGAAGACGGTCACGGTCAACGCGAACGGCGCGGCGGCCGTCATGAGCCACACGGTCACTGTGCAGAGCCTCGCGTCGAACGCATACTTCGTATCGAACGCGCCGATCACGCGCTCCTACGTGCCGGATCCGTCGAATCCGACGCCGCCCGACAAGTCGAAGTCGATCGAGCTTGCCGACATCGCCTTCAAGCGCATCGAGGCTGCGGGCACGAGTCCCGGCGGCTCGAAGCTCTACCACGTCTACTATGCCGACGGCACGGATGCGACCGTCGACGAGAGCGACACGGCGATCAGCCTGAAAGCTGAAGGACAAGAACGCTGCGGCGGCGGACGAGGTCTACAGCATCGAGTACACGTTCAAAGGATCTCGTGGGACAACAAGAAGACCCTGAACGATCTCGCGAGCAGCATACAGAACGCCTCGATCGCGTCGAACGGCCTTCGCGCCGGTGGCGCAGAAGGCGAACTTCAATGCGAGCTACGACGCGGCGACAGGATCGTTCAGCATCTACAACAAGAAGGGCGGCGCCGACAATGTCATCGGCATCGAGACGCTGGACAAGGGCTCGACGCAGCTCATGAACAACCTGCATCTCGCGAAGTTTGACCAGTCGACGAACAGCCTGTCGAATCTCGCGGGCTTCGTGCAGGGAACCGAGCAGAAGTTCGGCGGCACGGCCGGGCAGGTGACGGTCGACGGCAGGGTTTACGTCGTCGACGAGAACCGTCTCGTCGCGGGCGGCGTCACCTACAATTTCCTCAACAAGACGCAGGCGGGCGACTCCGTCACGGTCTCCGTCTCGCAGAACGTCGATGCCGTTGTCGACAAGGTCAAGAAGTTCGTCGAGAGCTACAACAAGACCCTCGATGAACTGCAGAAAGAGTACAACACGCAGCACGACAAGGACTATGACCCGCTGACGAAGGAGCAGGAAAAGTCCATGTCGGAAGACCAGATCAAGCGCTGGAACGAGAAGGCGAAGGGCGGACTGCTCTACCACAACACGCAGCTCGGCAGGCTCATCAACAAGATGAGGGAAGCCGTATCGACGCCGGTTTCGGCAGTCGACTCGAAGTACAATTCGGCCTCGACGCTCGGCATCACGACGCAGGTCGGCAACAACTATGGACATCTGACGCTCAACGAGGACAAGCTCAAGAAGGCGCTGGCGGAAGACCCTGACGCCGTCTACCGCGTGTTCGGCTCGATGGACGACAACGACGACTTCAAAAAGTCCGGCATCTCGATGCGCCTCTCCAAGGTCTCCCTGGACAGCCTCAAGGAGATCCGTGCGGAAGCGGGCACGAAGTCCGATTGGGACGATTCGAGTGCGCTTGGCAACCTGATCCGCCAGCAGAAGAAGAAGATGAAGGACTTCAAGAGTCTCTTGGACGACTTCCAGGATCAGCTCTACAAGAAATACGATGCGATGGAAGAGTCACTGCAGCGCATGAACAGCATGTACGCATCTCTGTTCGGTGGGAAGTGACGGGAGCAGCAGGGGGGACGATGAATGGTAAACGCAGCAGCGGAAGCGTATAAGAGGCAGCAGATCATGACGGCGACGCCCGAAGCCCTGACGCTCATGCTCTACAACGGTGCGCTGCGCTTCATGTCGGAAGGCAAGGAGGCGCTGGAGAAGAAGGACTACGAGTCGGCGAACAACTCGATCATCAAGGCGGAGAAGATCATCACGGAATTTCGCGTGACGCTCGATTTCGACTATGAGATTTCGCATCAGCTCCTGCCGCTGTACAACTACGTCTACGACTGCCTCGTGCGAGGGCAACCTGGACAGCGACACGGCCAAGATCGACGAGGCTGCGGGCATCATCCGCGAGCTGCGCGATGCCTGGGCGCAGGCGATGAAGAAGGCGCGTGCAGAGAAGATGGGCGAGGGAGCCGAGGCTGTGCCGCCCATGCCCGAGATCTCCACGACGCCGCCCGGGGAGGGCGCGTGATGGAGCTGGAGGCGCAGGCGCCGGAAGAGCTTTGGCGTCTGTATCTGGAACTTTCGCGCGAGATGCTGAAGTTTCTCAAGGAGGACGACACCGACCGCTTCCTCGACCTCGACGAGCAGAGAGCCGCCGTCTTCCGACGGATGGAAGCGTGCAGCATCGACGCATTCAAGGTGACGCAGGAGGGGCGCGTGCTCCTGGAGCAGCTGAAACCCATAGAGATGCAGCTCATCTACAATACGAAGGTCTGGCTGAACAAGTCGCGCACGCAGCACGAGACCGTGCGCGACTACGAGGTCAGGGGCTTCAACCCCAGCGGACACCTCGTCAATCGCGAGATGTGAAAAGAAAAATGCCTCGACGGGAAAAAAGTTTCAAAAAACGCTTAAGAAAAAAGAGCATCCCGCCGATAAACTAATTGAGCAAAGGCAAGAAGGCTTGCCGCTCACCAAAAGGTCAGCAGTCAGGCGGTTCTCCGCCGGTTCGCTGCATGGGGCTAGCTAGCGGCATCGTGCAGCAAAGACGGAAACGCCTGTTTTGCTTATTTGCGCCGAGAGGCGCGGGGCGACGAAAGTCGCTTGAAGGTCGGACAAGGATGCCCGACAGAAGAGAAAATGGTAAAAACCAGGGAGGAAAAGAAAAATGGCATTGGTAGTTAAGAACAACATGATGGCGGTCAACACGCTGAACACGTTGAACAAGAATCAGAGCGCGCTCGCAACGAACCTCAAGCAGGTTTCGTCCGGCATGAAGATCAACGGCGCTGTCGATGACGCTTCGGGCTATGCGATTTCCGAGCGCATGCGCGTCCAGATCCGTTCGCTCGACCAGGACAACCAGAACACGCAGAACGGCAACAGCATGATGAAGGTTGCTGAAGGCGCTGTTTCGAGCACGGTCGACATCCTGAAGACCCTCAAGGAGAAGGTCATCAACGCTGCGAACGACACGAACACGGACGACGATCGTCTGACGATCCAGAAGGAGCTCAACCAGAGCATCGACCAGATCAACGACAACGCGAACATCACGTTCAACGGCAAGTACCTCGTCGACGGCACGCACAACCAGAAGGTCACGGCTACGACGACGACGTTCACGAACCAGTCGATGAGCACGGCGACGGACGGCGGTTCGGCGCTGACGGCTCTGCTCGACCGCACGGGCCGCAACCTGAACATCCACACGCAGGATACGATCACGGTTTCCTACGTCAACCAGGGCAAGACCGAGACGACGTCCTTCAAGGTCAGCACCTGCACGTTCGCAAACATCATCGGCAAGATCTCGGGTGTGAGCACGACTGGCGTCAATGGCACGAACTCGGCTGTCGGCGCTTCCTCCATCATCGGCACGAACGTCGCTGGCGATACGGTCTACACGGCTTCCGGCGAGAGCGCCATCACGATTTATGCTTCGGGCACGGGCGTCGGCAAGTCGCTCGGCGGCATCACGTTCAGCATCACGGATACGCAGGGCAACATCAACAAGTCCGCGAACGCCGTCCTCGATGCTTTCTCCGAGATGATTCGTGCGCAGGACAACTCGCAGGACAACTCGATGAACTTCCAGATCGGCACGCGCGCCAACCAGGCGATCCGCGTCGGCATGACGGATATGCGCGCTCAGGCTCTCGGCCTCCAGGGTTCCGACGGCGCTACGCTGAACATCAGCACGCGCGACAAGGCGAACGCTGCCATCAACGTTCTTGACAACGCGATCAGCAAGGCTCTCGACCAGCAGACGACGATCGGCGCTGTCCAGAGCCGCTTGAACTACACGAGCCAGAACCTGACGACGGCGAGCGAGAACGTCCAGGCTTCCGAGTCCACCATCCGCGATGCCGACATGGCAAAGGCGATGACGAACTACACGAAGAACAACGTTCTCATGCAGGCTGCGCAGGCTATGCTCGCTCAGGCGAACCAGTCCAGCTCTGGCGTCCTCAGCTTGCTCCAGTAATTTCGTCAGAATTACAATCCAAGCAAAAAAGAACCTCCCCTTTGGGGGAGGTTCTTTTTTGCTTGGATTGTCCTGCAGAGGACGATGGGGGAGGCAGATTAAGTTCTATGCGCGTTATCACGATAACAAAGCATGAATAGATCGGGAGGTCATTATGAAGATATCTGCCTGCTATATCACGAAGAATGAAGAGAGGAATATCGTCCGCTCGCTGCAAAGCCTGTTGGACAGCGTGGATGAAATCATCGTGGTCGATACGGGATCGACGGACAGGACGAAGGAAGCTGCCGCAGGATTGGGAGCCCGCGTGCTGGATTTTGCTTGGGAGGATGATTTCTCCGCTCCGCGAAATCTTGCGATTCAAGAAGCACAGGGGGACTGGATCATCTTTCTTGATGCAGATGAATGGTTCGTTGAGCCGCAAGTCCTGCGAAATACGATCGAAGAAGAAGTACGCTGCAGCCCGGACCTGGATGCGATGCTGCTCCTGCGCCTGAATCTTGACGATCAGGAAAGAGAGATTTCCCGCGACAGGAGCCTGCGCATCTTCCGCAATGCGCCATGGCTGCGCTATCATGGGAAGATCCATGAAAATGTATACAGCAGCCGAGGCCGGCTGCGCATTTCTTATCCCGAGGGACTTCGCCTCTATCACGATGGCTATCGCGGCGCCATCATCGCGACAAAAATCGAGCGAAATCTGCGCTTGATGCTGCAGGATATCGAAGAGAATGGCCATCCGGAGAGATTTTATTCCGGACTTGTCGATTGCTGCTACTATCTGGGACTGCACAAGGAATGTCTGGAATTTGCTTTCCGGGGGCTGGAAGTGCAGACGTATCCGGAGGAAACACGCATGGGGCTTTATCATGTCGCATTGGAAAGCATGAGGAGCCTTGACCTTCCCTTGGAATTGATGTGCGAGTTCATGGATTGCGCACAGGCGGAATTCCCTTTTCTGCCCGAATTTTACGCGGAGAAGGGAATCGTTCTTTCGTGCATGGGAGAACTGGAGCAGGCGGTCGAAAATCTGGAGAAAGCGGCTCTTCTTTTTGAGTCTTCCCCGAAGGAGGAGCTGTTTCCTTATTTTTACGTGGGCGGGGGGGTGGCCTATGAGCGCCTTGCGCAAATTTACCGCATGAGGGGGCGCTGCGATCTGGCGATGCTGCATTTCTTGAAGAGCGCTTGTTTTTCCGGTGTTCTCTCGGAGGAAGCCGAGGATCTTCTGATGGAGCAGTGCCGGGCGCTTGGAATCCGTGCGCGACTCCTCGCTGAAGAAAACAGCGCCACCGTGCTTTCTTCCCTGCGCAAGCCGCACTTGCCGCAGGGCGGGGGGATGAAGCTGGCCGCGCCTGTACAGATGGGCGCGGGCGTTCTGCTTTTCGCCGCTGCCGCCTGCAGGCCGCAGGCGAAGGAGCTGATCGCCCTGCTGCCTGAGCCTATGCGGGAAATGTGGAAGTCGTATGAAGCTGTGCTGAAAAAACGAGGTGGATGATGAGGATATCGGCGTGCTGGATCACGCGAAATGAAGCGGAAAATATAGAAGCATCGATGGCAAGCGTTGCGAAAAGCGTGGATGAAATCGTCGTCCTTGATACAGGCTCTGTGGACGATACGTGCCGCATCGTGCAGGCATTTCCCGGAGCCAGGCTTTTTCACGGCGAATGGCGTGATGATTTCGCTGCGGCGCGCAACGAGGCTCTCTCCCATGCGACGGGCGATTGGGTCGTCTTCCCTTGATGCGGATGAGCGCTTTTCTGAGGAAACGCAGGAAAACCTGCGCCCTGTGATCGAGAGGTGCGAGGACCATGACGCGCTTGCCGTGAAGATCCTGAACTTGGACATCGACGGGGCTGAGACGAAATGCCTCGATCATACCTATGTGGTTCGTGCCTTCCGGCGTCTCCCCGAAATCCGCTACGTCGGGCGGATTCACGAGCAGATCGAGCGCAGGGGCGAAGAGCTCCGCTTGGGATTCGTTCCGGAGAAGACGCTCGTGCTGCTCCACACAGGCTATACAGCCAGCCGTACTGAAAAGAAGGCGGAGCGCAATCTGAGGCTTCTTTTGCGGGAGCTTGAGCAGACGGAGAAACCGCAGGAGCTTTATCGCTATCTGGCGGAGGCTTATGAGGGCGCCGGCGATACGGCGCAGGCCATGCACTATGCGCGTCTCGATATTGCCGGCGTTCGCGCCCCGTGCTCTTCGCCAGTCGCTGCTACCGCATGATGCTCTACACCCTGCCCGAGGGCGAGGAGCGCACCCGCGTGCTGGAAAAGGCGCGGCGCGACTTCCCGCGCCTGCCCGAGTTTCATGCCGAGTATGCCGAGCATCTTGCGCGGGAGCTGCAGTTCGCCGAAGCAATCGCGGCGATGGAAGATGCTTTCCGTGCTTATGCGGAGCATGAAGAGGACGGCGAGGCGATGGAGTTCGACGATGCGATGCTGGCCGTGGCGAAGGAGCGCTGCGCCGTTTGGCAGAGAATCGTGCAGAAGGAAAGCGCTGAAGATCTCCGCGTGCGTCATCGTGCGCGATGAGGCGCGCGATATGCCGCGCTGGCTGGAAAATGCCGCTGTCTACAGCGATGAGCGCATCGTCGTCGACACGGGATCGAAGGACGATACGAAAGCGCTTGCCGAGGCGGCGGGTGCACATGTCTACGACTATGCGTGGCGCGACGACTTTGCGGCGGCGAAGAACGAGGCGCTTTCCCATGCGACGGGCGAGTGGATCGCTTTTCTCGATGCCGACGAGTATTTCGCCGTGCCGCAGGCGGTGCGCCCGTACCTCGCGGCGCTTTCCGTCGAGCAGCCTCGGATCGAGGCGGTCATGCTGACGATCGCGAATCTTGATGAGGATGACCGCTTCAGGGAGATCCAACGGTTTCCAGCCATGCGTCTTTTTCGACGCCAGGATGACATCGCGTTTGCGGGGCGCATCCACGAAACCGTTTGCAAGCAGGACGACCGACTGGAGATCAAGATGGAAAGAAGGAGTCTCCTTGGTCAACCACCTCGGCTATTCTGCGGGGCGCGTCATGAAGAAGATCGAGCGCAATTTCTCGCTCTTGCAGGAAGATATCCGGGAGAACGGCGAAAACCCCACGCACTACCGCTATTTGGCGGACTGCTATGCTGCCTTTCACGACTGGAAGAAAGCGCTCTACTATGCGCTCTCGGCGCTTGATTCCCCTGCATCGGCCGTCGGCAGCGACAGCGATATGTACAGGACGGCTCTGCAGGCGATGCGAGAATGCAGAATGACGGCAGAGGATACGTTGGCCTTGGCGCAAAGGGCGGTGGAATCTTTTTCCCAAACTGCCCGATTTTTTTATGCAGAGAAGGGCAGGATTCTTTTCTTCGATGGGACGGCTCAGGGAGGCCGCAGTCTCGTTCGAGCACGCCCTCGATCTCTTTTCGTGCGAGGGCGGCTCTTCGTGCGAGGCATCGCGCTTCGTCGCCGAGGCGCCCGTCGCCCCGGCGTCGACTGGGAGAGATCCGTCTGGCGCTCGGCGAGAGAGGCGGGCGCGGGAAGCTCGCCTCTTCCCTGCGCCTCAACCCTTTCAGCGAGGAAACGCTTTGGGCTTGGCAGAGGCTCGTCGGTGCGCCTTGCGGCGCGACGCTCGGCGAGTTCTTCGCGCATGACGCCGAGAGTCTGCGCTTCTTGGTGCGCTGGGCGATCGAGGCGGGCGAGGTGAAGCTCGCGACTGATGCGACGGCGGAACTTGCGTCGCTTTTCGACGTGGTTCTGCCCGAGACGGACTGCCTTGCCGCGTGGCGAGCGGAGGATTGGCAGAAGCTGGCGGGCGAGGCGGCGAAGGAAGCCGTCGGCGCGATGCAGGAGCTTTTCCTCGTGCTGCTGCAGACGGCGGCCGCAGGAGACTCGTTGGCGGATCTTGCGGCGGAGATGAAGCCGCTCCTGCCCGAGCTGCAGGAGATCGTGCGCTGCTATGCGGCAGAGGAGCCGCTGACTGAGATGCTTTTCGAGCAGTATCAGGCGTTTTTGCCCGCTCTCGCGCAGAAGCTGGCGCCGGAGGCTTTGCTGCGCTATGTGCGCCTCCTCCTCGACGTGGCGCCGGAGAAGAAGCGGGAGGCGGCAGACGTCCTCTTGGCGGCGGAGAAGTGGCAGGCGGCGCTCCTGCTATTCGCGGCGATTCCAGCGGATTCCGCTGCCGCTGATGCCGCTTTCTGGCGCGAGGTGGGCGTCGTCTTCTATCAGCTGGGCGACTTCGCCTCCGCACGAGAGAGCTTTTCCCGTGCGCGGGAGATGGGAGCGGCAGAAAAGGACATCGCCGCCTATGAAGCATGGATGAAGGAGGTCGGAGCATGAAGCTTTCTGCCTGCGTGATCGCAAAGAATGAAGAAGAGAATATCGGCACGTGGCTCGCTTCGATGAAGAAGCTCGCCGACGAGATGATCGTCGTCGATACTGGCTCGACCGACCGCACGGTCGAGATGGCGAAAGCCGCTGGCGCGCACGTATTCCACCATGCGTGGCAGAACGACTTCGCCGCTGCGAAGAACTGCGCGCTGGAAAAGGCGCAGGGCGACTGGATCCTCTTCCTCGATGCCGATGAGTATTTCAGCCCGCAGACGATCCAGCGGGTGCGCCCGATGCTGGCGCAGGTGGAAAAGAGCAAGAAGCCCATCGTCGGCGTGATCTGCCGCCTCATCAACATCGACAAGGATCAGGGAAATCGCTTCACGGGCGCGATCTTCCAGCTGCGCATCTTCAAGAACAGTCCCGACCTTCGCTACGAGGGAAAGATTCATGAGCGCATCGTCGACAAGCGCAAGGCGGAGCACGAGATGTTCGCGACGCCCGAGCTTGTGATCTTCCATACGGGCTACTCGCTTCACCTCGTGCGCAAGAAGCTTGAGCGAAACCTCGACTTTCTGCGTCAGAAGGAAGAGGCCGAGGGCGAGTCTCTCGACGATGCCCTGCACTATATGGACTGCCATTTTGGCTTGGGGGATTTCGCAAAGGCGGAGGAATACGCACGCAAGGCGATCGCGAGCAAGATCATCTACCCGGGGCGCGAGGGCGCCGAATACTGGGGACTCGTGCGCGCCCTGCTCGCCCAAAAGAGGCCGAGGGAAGAAGTCCTGCCCATCCTAAAAGAGGCGATGGAGAAGTATCCGGACCTGGCGGAGTTCCCGATGGAGCATGGGCTTCTCGCGTGGGAAGAGCGCGACTATCTGCTTGCGGAACGGATGTTCCGCCGCGCCCTGGAGTGCAAGGAAAAAGCGCCCGCCTCGCTGCGCGCGGACAATTCCTTGCAGATGTTTCCTTCGTCTGTGCCTCGCTCGGCAAGATCGAGGCGATGAAGAAACGGCCGACGGAAGCCTTCGACTATTTCCTGCGCGCCGTCAAGGAATATCCTTACGACCAGGGATTGTTCCTCGCGCTTTACGATGCGCTGGCGGGACAGGAACCGGCGGACATCATCGCTCTTCTCGATACGCTCTACGACAAGGAGCAGGATGCGCCGTTCCTCGTGGAAGCTCTCCGTGCGCGCGCGGCAACGCCTGTCCTGCTCTACTATGCGCGCTTCTTGCCGCCCGAGAAACGCGATGAAGCCCTGCTCTATCAGGCGGCAGGGCGCATGGATGCGGCAGCGGTGGAGCTTTCTGCGCGTCTGGGGAGCTATTCCGCCCTTCTCGCTGAGGCGAAGGGACGGATGCGCGTCCTGCCCGAGACGGACGGCGCCGCGCTCCTGCTCACCGACGCCTACAAGGAGCGCTGGCGCACGAAGGCGCTGCCGCTCGTGAGCATCATGATTCCGACGTACAACCGTCCGCAGCTCTTCGGGCTCGCGCTCGAAAGCGCTCTGCGCCAGACTTACGGGAATCTGGAGATCATCGTCTGCGACAACAGCACGGACGATGCGACGGAAACTCTGATTGAAAGGTATCTGGGCGATCCAAGGCTGCAATACCACAGGAACAGGGACGCCGTGACAAAGGAGGAGAACTTCGCGCCGTTCGAGCGGCTTGCGAAGGGCGAGTACCCTGCAATGGCTGATGGACGACGACATCCTGCTCGACGGCAAGATCGAGAAGATGATGCAGGCGTTTCGCGAGAACCCCGAAGCTCGTTTGGCGACCTCCAGGCGCGCCTTGATCGACGGCGAGGGAAGGCTGCTGCCGAATCCCTATACGGCGGGTGTGCCCGAGAGCGAGGCGGAGTATTCCGTCTTCGAGGGCGCCATCGTCGGCAAGGAGACGCTGCTCGGTTGGCGCAACTTCCTGGGTGAGCCGTCCGCCGTCCTTTTCCGCCGTGCGGATCTTGCGAACCACTATTGGCGCGCCGAGAGCCGCGGCTACAAGGCGATTTCCGATGTGGCGATGTGGCTGGAACTGTTGGAGAAGGGCGACTGCATCTTCTTCCAGAAGCCCTTGAGCTGCTATCGCCGCCATGAGGAGCAGGAAGGGCAGCAGGCGCCCGTCATCCTCCTGAGCCGCTTGGAGTGGCTCCGGCTCATCCAGCACTATTACGAGCGCCGCATATACATCGAGACGGAGGAGGAGTACGAAAAGCCGCTGGAACTCCTCTACGGCGAGTACCTTTCGGAGCGCGACCGCTTCGACCGCAAGGCGGCGGGGGAATATTGGCCGAAGTATGAAGAGGCGATGCGCTCTGTGCGGCGCATCTTGGAGAAGATGAAGAAGAAGGAGCGGACGCATGGCAAGCGAGAAGGAAAAGGATAGGCTGCGCGAAAGGATCGGTGCGCGTCTCGCCGTGCGGGACTTTGACGGTGCGCTCGACGCCGTGCGCGAGCTGGCGAAGGACAAGGCGGCGGAAGCGGAAGCGCTCGGCGCCGCTGCGAGCATCCACATCGAGGCGGGCGATGCAGAGGGAGCGGCGCCCCTGGTCGAGGCGCTCTTGCAAAAGGAACCGCAGTCGGTCTACGGCGCGTTCCTCCGGGCGAGAATTCTCTTTGCCGAGGGGAAGTTCCTCTCCGCGCGGGAGGCGCTCACGGCTCTTTTTGGAGCGCGAGAAGACGCTTGCGCCCGTCTACGCCGAGAAGGTTTGCAACCTGCTCGGACAGACGGCGCGCACCCGGGCTGGCGAAGGAGGCGGCGGACGCTTACGAGAAAGCGGCGGCCGCCGCCTCGCCCGGCCTTCTCCCTGCGGCATGGAGCAACGTCCTCTTCGCGCTGCACTTTTTGCGCGTGCCGCAGGAAGAAGCGTACCGCGCACACCTCGCCTACGGAGAGCTTTTTCGCGATGTGCAGCCGTTCCTCCACCGCACCCTGCAGAAGCGGCGCAAGATCCGCATCGGCTACATCTCGCCCGATCTGCGCCGCCATGTCGTCCTGCGCTTTGCCGAGGCGCTTTTCACGCAGTATGATGCGGAGCACTTCGAGGTCTTCTGCTACCAGAACGGCCCCGAGGATGAGGAGAGCCGCCGCATCATGCAGCTCGTTGACGCCTGGCGGAACATCTCGCCGCTCTCGCCGCAGGAGGCGGCGAGGCGCATCTACGAGGACGGCGTGGACATCCTCGTGGATCTCGCCGGACATACGCGCGGCACGGCGCTTCCCGTCCCGCGCCTACCGTCCCGCGCCCGTGCAGATGACGGGCATCGGCTACTTCGCGACGACGGGGCTTCTCGCGGTCGACTACGCCATCGGCGACGTATGGCTCGACGGTGCGCCGGCGGGAATCAAGGAAGCGCCGTTCTTCACGGAAAAGCTGCTCGTCCTGCCCGCGACGCACCTTTGCTGCACGCCCGCAGCGGACGCCCCAAGGCCTGGCGCTTCGCCGTGCCTTGCGAACGGTTTCGTGACCTTTGGCAGCTTCAACGCCTTTGCCAAGGCATCGGACGAGGCGCTGCAGGCGTGGGCAAAGATCATCGAGGCGGTCCCCGGCTCGCGCCTGCTCCTGAAGTCCGCCGCCTTCGCCAGCGAAGAGGGGCGAAGCGCCGCGCACGAGCGACTGTGTGCGGCGGGCATTGACACTGACCGCGTCGAGCTGCGCCCCGATACGCGCGAATATCTCCATGCGTATCATGACGTGGACATCGCGCTCGACACCTTCCCCTATCCGGGCGGCGGCACGACGTTCGATGCGCTCTATATGGGCGTGCCCGTCGTCACGCTTCGCGGGGATTCGCACGGTGCGCGCTTTGGCTGGAGCATTCTCGCGAACCTCGGCTTGGAAGACCTCGCGGCGGAGGACGTGGCAGGCTATGTGAAAAAGGCGGCGGCTCTTGCCAACGATCGGGAGCTCTCGCCGCCCCTGCACAAGAATCTGCGTTCCATGATGGAAAAGTCGCCCTTGCTGGACGGCGCTTCGTATATGGCTGCGCTCGAATCCGGCTATCGGTCTGCGCTCGCTGCCC
Source organism: uncultured Selenomonas sp. (assembly GCA_916438625.1). Classification (GTDB taxonomy): domain Bacteria; phylum Bacillota; class Negativicutes; order Selenomonadales; family Selenomonadaceae; genus Selenomonas. The sequence goes on from CAKAFE010000001.1 coordinate 592,274, forward strand.
GCGATGCGGCAAGGCCTGTGCTTTCGCCCGAGGACGGCGCACGACTCGCCCTCGCACTCAAGCGTTTTTTTGCCGCCGGGGACTTTCGCCGGGCGCTTGCCGCCGCCGACGCGCTCCTTGCCGCAGGCAGGGCGGCGCCGGAAATCTGGCGGCTGGCGGCGATGCTCTACATCGACGCCGCAGAGGGGAGAACGCCGCGCGTGCAGCGCAGCTCTTCCTTGCGGCAAAGGAGGACGGCTTCGCCTTCCTTCTGCGCGCGCGCGCCGTATTCCTGCTCGGCCGTTGGCGTGATGCGCTCGAAGATGCGCAGCGCGCACTCGATAGCGGCACGCTTTCGAGGAGCGAGCAGGTGCTCGCGCACAATCTTCGCGCACGCATCTGCCGCAGCCCGGGCGATGTCGAGGAATCGCTGCGGGCGGAGGAAGCGGCATTTGCTGCCGCTGAGACGCCGGAGGACAAGGCGGCGTCCTGGAGCAACTACCTCTTCGCCCTGCACTACGTCGAGCGCGAGCCGCGTTTCATGCTCGATGCGGCGCGGCGCTACGGCACGCTCTTTCCCGCGCCGCCGCGCGTCCGACGTGCCAGGCGGCGCGAGAAGATCCGCGTCGGCTACATCTCGCCCGACTTCACCTTCCACATCGTCGCGCTCTTCAGCTTCGCTTTCTTCACGCACTTCGACCGCGACCGCTTCGAGGTCTGCGGCTATTCGCTTGCCGGCGAGAACGCGATGGCGACGGAGCTTGCCGCGTCGGCTGACATCTGGCGCTATGTGGGCGGCATGAGCGCTGCGCAGATCGCCGCGAAGATCGAAGAGGACGCGATCGATATCCTCTTCGACCTTTCCGGGCACAGTGCGAACAACGCCCTGCCCGTGCTCGCGCTTCGTCCTGCGCCCGTGCAGATTTCAGGCATCGGCTACTTCGACACGACGGGGCTTTCTGCAGTCGACTACTTCCTCACGGACGTGCACATCGATCCTCCGGGAGAGAACGACGATCGCTTTGCGGAAAAGCTCCTGCGCCTGCCCGAAAGCCATCTCTGCTACCGTGCGAGCCGCGCGGGAGAGCGCTCTTTTGTCGCGCCGCTTCCCGCGCGGGAAAAGGGGTTCATCACCTTCGGCAGCTTCAACAATTTCGCGAAGGTCACGGATCGCATGATGCGCCTCTGGGCGAAGATCCTCGCCGCTGTGCCGCACTCGCGCCTCTTCCTCAAGACGGCGGTCTTCGACACGGCGGATGGCAGGGAGGAGGCGCTTCGCCGCTTGTTTGCGGCGGGGATAGATACGCAGCGCGTCATGACCGAAGGCCATACGGCGGAGTATCTTGCCGCCTACGGCAAGGTCGATATCGCGCTCGACACATATCCGTACCCGGGCGGCGGCACGACGTGCGACGCGCTCTACATGGGCGTGCCCGTCGTCACGCGCTTCGGCACGCGCCACGGATCGCGCTTCGGCGCGAGCCTTTTGGCGAACGTCGGCCTTGCTGACGTCTGCTGTGCGCATACGGATGATGAATATGTGGAAAAGGCGGTCGCCCTCGCCGCCGACCAGGAATCTCTCGCCTTCCTGCGCCGCACGCTGCGTGCGCGCATGGAGGCCTCGCCGCTCATGGACGCCGCGCGCTACATGACGCATCTGGAAGAGGCGTATGAAACGATCTGGGCACATGCACTCGGCGAAGATGAGGGGGAGGTGCGCAAGGCGCTTGTGCCGCAGCTGCAGAAGGAGGCGGACGAGGCCTGCGCCGCGCGCGACGCTCGGCGCCTCCTCGCGGCCGGTGCGCGGCTTGTCGCGCTCGGCGCCGCTTCGGCGCGGCTCTTTTTGAGCATGGGCTTTATGTGGCTGCAGCGGAACGAGGCGGCGCGGGCGCGCTGCTCTCTGGAATGGGCGCTGGAAAGAGCGCAGTCGGAAAGGCCCGAGGTCCTGCAGCTTCTTGCCGAAGCGCAGAAGCTGGCGGGCGATCATGCGGCGGCTCTCGCGAGCTCTTCCGAAGCGATGTCGCTGACCGAGACGACCGAGGAGACGCGCCCTTTCCGCCATCGCCTGACGCTTGCCCGCGCCCATGCGTCCTACATGCTGGGACGCGCTGAAGAGGCGGCAGCGACCTACCGCGAGGCGGCGGATCTGGCGGGCGAGCTTCGAGAGCGCGCAGCGGACTACAGCTCGCATCTGCTCGCCCTGCACAACACGATGATCGGGCAGGAGGAGCTTTTCGCTGCGCATCGAGGCTTCGAGAAGCTCCTGGCAGGCATCGAGCCGCTTGCTCCGCGCACCTTGAGGGCGCGGGAAAAAGATCCGCGTCGGCTATCTGTCGCCCGATTTTCGCCGGCACGTCATGTTTTCCTTCATCTACGGGCTTTTTGTGCGCTGCGACCGCGAACGATTCGAGGTCTTTGCCTATGCGCTCAACGAGGAGGACGGCTTCACTCAAGCGCTGCGCGAGCAGGCGGCGGTTTGGCGCGAAGTCGGGGGACTTTCCTGTGCAGAGATTGCGGAAAGGATTCGCGCTGACGAGATCGACGTCCTCGTCGATCTCGCGGGGCACAGCGCAGGCGGCGCATTGCCTGTGCTCGCCTATCGCCCCGCGCCCGTGCAGGTCTCGGGGCTTGGTTACGTCAACACGACGGGGATGTCCGCCGTCGATTACTTCCTCACGGATGACGTCGTCGATCCGCCGGGAAAGCACGACGCCTTCTTCGTGGAAGAGCCTGTTTGCCTGACGAGCCAGTTCCTCTACACGGCGAAGAGCGATGTGCCGGCGCCTCTCAGCGCACCGTGCAGAAAGAGCGGACATATCGTCTTCGGCGCGTTTCATCACTGGTACAAGATCACGGACGAGATGCTTTTTCTGCTGGCGCGAGATCATGGAGCGCGTGCCGAAAAGTCGTCTGCTCATCAAGTGTCAGGAGCTTTTCGCGCCCGAGATGAAGATCGAAGCGCTGCGCCGCCTGCGAAAGGCGCATCTTGACGTCGCGCGTGTCGATCTGGAGCCGGCGACGAGCGATTACATGGAACGCTTCCTCGCGGTCGACATCGCGCTGGACAGCTATCCGTACCCAGGCGGCGGCACGACGTGCGACGCGTTTCTACATGGGCGTGCCTGTCGTCACGCGCTTCGGCAGGCGACGCGGCACGCGCTTCGGACTGTCGCTCCTGAAGAACATCGGCCTTGCGGAGCTTGCCGCCGCCGACGGCAGGGCGTACATCGAAAAGGCGGTGGCGCTCGCGCGCGACGAGGCGCTGCTGGATGAACTGCACAGGACGCTCAGGGTGCGTCTCGCCGCCTCGCCCGTCATGCAGGCGGCGAGATACATGGAAGAGATTGAGCGGTTCTACTGCCTGGCGGTGGAGCAGAAGAAGGAGGCACAGGGAAAAGGATGAAAGATTTCCCAAAAATTACGGAAGAGCTGGCCGTTCTGCAGAACGAAGGGCGATGGGAGGAAGGAATCGAGCGCACGGAACACCTGCTGAAACATTGCGCAGCGGAGCTTGACCCGGGCGAGAAGAGTTTCCTCTGCGGCAGGTACGGCTACTTCCTGCACTTCGTCGGCCGCATTGAAGAGGCCGCCGGTGCTTACCGCGAGGCAGTCGCGCTCGCGCCATACCTCGCGCAGCAGAGGAAGCTCTACAGCGACTATCTCATGGTCTGCCACTATCTGCCGCATGTCAGCGACGAAGAGCTGGCGGGGGAGCACTTTGTTTATAACCAGCTTTTCCGGCCTGGAGAGGAGATCGGCCATGCGCGCGAGCTTCATCGCCGCCATGAGAAGATCCGCATCGGCTACCTGTCGTCGAACTTCAAGAAGCATGTCATGAGCTGCTTCATGATGCAGCTCCTCGCCATCGCCGACCGCAGCCGCTTCGAGGTCTACTGCTACGATCTCGGCGGCTTCGACGATGCGGCGGCCGAGCAGATGAAATCCTTCGGCAACATCTGGCGCAACATCGACTTGTCCGTGGCGAAGGAACGCGCGCAGGCGATCGCCGCCGACGAGATCGATATCCTCTTCGATCTCAGCGGCCATACGGACGGCGGGCATGGCCTGGCGACGCTCGGCTACCGGCCGGCGCCCGTGCAGATCACGGGGATCGGCTACATGAGCACGTCGGGACTCAAGGCGGTCGACTATTATCTGTCGGATGTCTTCCTCGACCCGAGAGGACACGGCGACGAATATTTCTCCGAAAAGCTCCTGCGCCTTTCGCATTCGCATTTCTGCTACACGCCGTTCGAGGAGATCTTCAAGAGCACGGTCGAGCGGCAGCCGCGCGGGCGGACGGTGTTCGGCTGCTTCAACAACTCCGCGAAGATTTCCGACGAGATGCTGCGCCTTTGGCTGACGCTCTTGAGGCGCGTGCCGGATTCTTCGCTGCTGCTCAAGGCGTGGAATCCCGAACGCCTGCAGAAGAGGGCGCTTTCCCTCGGCTACCTCCCGGAAGAGATCGAGGTGCGCCCCATGACGCTCGACTACATTCACGAGTACATGGACATGGACATCGCGCTCGACACCTTCCCGTATACGGGCGGCGGCACGACATGCGAGGCGCTCTACATGGGCGTGCCTGTCGTCTCGCTCTGCGGCACGCGCCACGGCACGCGCTTCGGCCTGTCGCTCCTCGAAAACGTCGGCCTCGGCGAGCTTGCGGCGAAGAGTCCGGAAGAATATGCGGAAAAGGCTGCGGCGCTCGCCGCTGACCGCGCGCTTCTCGCTGCGTTGCACAAGAACCTGCGCCCCATGATGCAGCGATCCCCTGTGATGGACGGCAGAAGCTATGTGCGCGAGGTCGAGGCGATGTACGAGGAAATCTGGCAGGCATGGCTGGAGCAGCGAAAATAGGCGGGAGAAGAAGAGACTCCATGGATGGCACGTTGGTCGGCGATTCTTCCAAGTTTCTGAGGCGGGGCTGAATTTATCGGCGCCTCCTTAAGCCTTCTTCGTGCTTTTTCGATATAAAGACGTGTAATGTAGTTATGCAGTTGACACAGCGAATTTAGGAGGAACAGATCTTGTCAAAGTGGAATAAGAAGGAAAAAGAGCAGCAGGGAGCTTCTGAACTGAAGCGCAAGCTTGCTGCGCAGATGGAGAACGAGGAATACGGCGCGGCGCTCGGCACGGTCGCGTCGATGATCGAGAAGGGCGTCAAGGATGCCGAAGCCTTCTACGATGCGGCGTACAGCTATTTCATGAGCGGCGACTACGAGCGCGCGACGGAGTGGCTGGACAATCACGCTGCGCCTCGCGCCGCAGCATGTCGAGGCGAGGATCCTGCTCGCGCGCGTCTGCCTTTTGGAGGGGCGCTCGGCGGACGGATTGGCGATCTTCGAGTTCGTGCTCAAGAACTATGCGGCGGCTCTTTCGGCGGAAGACCGGGAGGACATCCGAGAGGTTCTCGGCTATTACGGCACGGCGGAGGAAGAGGAGATCCGCTCGGGCTATCCCGCCATCGCGCATTTCCTGCAGCTGAAGGGCGCGGCGCCGGAAGTTTCTTCGACGGCGTTCCAGCCGTTGGCGCAGCAGGTGCAGCGCATCGAGGCGCAGCCGCTGCAGCAGGTGCGGCCCGCGCAGCCCATGGAGCAAAAGCCTGCGAATGATGAGGCGGAAGCCCTTCGCCTGGCGCAGGAGATCTTGCAGAAGGACGTCGCGCTCTTGGACAAGGTGCGCCTGTTGAACTCGTTCGCGGCAGGCTTCTTCCTCGCGGGATCGTTTGCGGCGGCGAAGAGCCTTCTGAAGCAGGCGATCTCCCTTGACGCGCACGATGACATGACCTTGCGCAACCTGGGCTATACGCTCGCCGCCCTCGGCGAGCGCGATGCAGCGACCGAGCTTGCCGCGAGGATGACGGCGCCCGACTTCGGGCTGTTGGCTGCACTTCGTGGCTGAGGAGCGCTCCTTTGCCGAAACGATGGCGCGTTGTCAGACGCTTCTCGGCGAAGGCAGGGAAAGGTTCGCCCTTGAGGAAATGAAGCGCTTGGCGCGGCGTCCCCTTTCGCCCCGCGCCGCCTTCGAGCTGGCGGCTGCCATGGCTTCAGCCTGTTCCGCCCCGGGCGATGTGCGCGGGGTTGTCGAGGCGTATCGTGCGGCATGTTCGTCGGGCGGCGCTCTTCCCGAGGAGCACAGAATGGCGTACAGCAACTATCTCTTTGCGCTTCACTATTTGCCGGGCGTGGAAGATGCCCGGCTTTTTCGTGAGCACTGCGGCTTTGCGCGCCTCTTTGCAGGCGTTGGGCAATATGCGCACGAGTTGGCGCACCATCGTCACGAGACTGCGCATCGGCTATCTGTCGCCGGATTTCGCCATGCAGATCAATGCGTTCTTCATCTTGCCGCTGCTTGCCCACCGCACGAGGGAACGCTTCGATGTCTATTGCTACGATACGCGCGGTGCGGGCGGCAGCGTGGCGGAGCAGATGCGTTCTCTGGCGGACGCTTGGCGCGATGTGTCGGCTTTGACGGCGGAGGAGACGGCGGCCTGCGTCCATGCGGATGAAATCGACATCCTCGTCGATCTTTCGGGTCATGCGGCGGGCGGCAGGACGCTCGCTGTTGCCGCGCATCGCCCGGCGCCCGTGCAGATGACGGCGATCGGCTGGTTCGATACGACGGGCTTGCCCGCGATCGACTATGTGCTTGCCGACCGTCTTGCCGCGACGGAGGAAAACGAGGATCTTTTTCCTCGAAACGCCGCTTCGTCTGCAGGAGCATCCTCTGCTTTGCTACACGCCGCCGTCTTCCGTGCGCCATGTGAAAAAAGAGCGCGCGCGCCGTGCGACCCCGGTATTCGGCTGTTTCAACAACTTTTACAAGATCACGCACGAGCAGCTTCTTCTTTGGCGCGAGATCTTGGAGCGCGTGCCCGGCGCGCACCTCATTCTCAAGAATACGGCGGAGAGCGAGGCGCAGGAGCGCCGCCTTCGCCGCATGGCGGCGCGCGCGGGCTTTGCCGAAGGCGCGGTCGAGTTCCGGCAGGCGACGAGCGATTACCTCGCGCAGTACATGGACATTGACATCGCGCTCGATACATATCCGTACACTGGCGGCGGCACGACATGTGACGCGCTCTACATGGGCGCACCCGTCGTCACGCGCTGCGGCAGGCGCTTCGGCTCGCGCTTCGGCCTGAGCCTCTTGTCTGCCGTAGGCCTTTCGGAGCTTGCTGCAGCGACGCCCGCTGCGTATGTGGAGCGGGCGGTGGCGCTCGCCCGCGAGCCGGAACTTCTGTCCGCGCTGCAAGAGAGCCTGCGCAGACGCATGGAGGCGTCGCCCCTGATGGACGGCGCGGGCTATGCGCACGAGGTCGAGGGACTTTACGAAGCAGCATGGCGGACATGGCTGCAATAGAAGGGAGAGACGAGCATGAGCTTGCAGTGTTATACGAAGATGATGAAGGCGCTGTGGTCGGAAAAAGTTTTTTTAACGGCGGATGAAATGTGCGGCAAGGATGTCCTCCTCGTCGGACTCTCTTGCTTCGGATCGGCGCTGGTCAGCGTCCTGCAGCAGCCGTTTTTTGCTGCAGAGGCCAAGGTCGATTACGCGCCGCTGTTCAATGAGCATATCGGCGTGTCGTCGTCCTTGGCGCAGTTGGAAGAAAATGTGGGGGGAAAGAAGTACGACATCGTAGTTTTGCTCGAAGGATTGGAGAAAGAGCCGCATTTCGTCCGAAGCGCAGAAGCGCTGGCAGCTTGCTGCCGCCTCGGCGGCAAGCTGCTGCTCCTCGTGCAGACGCCGGACGCTGCGGATGAGGCACTCGATGTCGAACGTTTTCTGGAAGCTTCGTGGGCGTATGACTTGCAGGACATCGCGAGCCTTTTTCCGGGCTTCGCCCTGCTTTCCCACATGCGCATGAGTCCTTCTTTCCTGCTTGCAGCAAGACTTGAGAAGCGAAGCGAGGAAAGGCCCTTGCGCCCGACGGCGTACAGCCTGCGCCTGAAGCGGCACGTCAGCGAGAGAAAAGGTTTGCAGGCGGGCTTCTTCCGCGAGTTTCACGAGCTGGAACGACTCGGCGTGGAAGAGCTTACGGACAAGTGCCGCTACCGCCACAACTATTTGCAGAAGTACGAGTTCTTCCTGCGCGACTGGAAGGAAAAGCCGCTGCGCCTCTTGGAGCTCGGCGTCTTCAAGGGCGGCAGCGAGCGCATGTGGAAGCGGTATTTTCCGCAGGCGGAAATCTATGGCGTGGACATCGACGAGAGCTGCCGCGCCCATGCGGAGGAGCGCATCGAGATCCGCATCGACGATCTCTCGCGGGAGGAGACGCTTGAAAGCCTCAAGGAGATTCGCCCGCACGTCATCGTTGACGATGCCTCGCATATCTGGAGCCATCAGATCAAGGCGCTCTTCGCGCTCTTTCCTTCCTTGCCGAGCGGCGGCGTCTATATCCTTGAGGATCTGGAAACATCGTTTCAGTCGCGTCTGTTTCCCGATCATGGTGACGCGCCGATCGACGCCTACACGGTGGCAGAACGCATCGCGCGCGTGGCGGCAAGCCGAATCCCTTGCACGGACGGTCCTTTTGCTGAGGAAATCACGGCGGCCGGCATGGCGACGGAGCTGGTGGCGACGATGCTCTCAAGCTGTATTTTTCATCAAGAGATAGGGGCGTACATGAACAAGATCATCGCCGTATCCCTGATCGCGGACAGTGCCGATATCGTCGAGAGCTTCGTGCGTCACACCTTGACGTATGCGGATGAGATGCTCGTGGTAGATCACGCGGCGAGTGACGGCACGGGGGACATCTTGTGCTCGCTGCAGGAAGAGGGGCTGCCCGTCCGCGTCGAGCGCTACGATGGGGCGGAGCTTCGTCACGACGAGATCATGACGGCGCTCATGCACAGGGCCTTTGGCGAGCACAGTGCCGACATCGTCGTGCCCGTCGACGCTGACGAGTTCCTCGTCACGGAGGATGCCGCGAAACCTTGCCGCGCCGTCCTCTTGCGTTTGCGCACGGACGTGACCTTCTATGCGTGGCATTGGATGTACGAGCTGGAAGCGCCGGAGGAAGATGCAGGCGAGTTCCTGCTCGCGCGTCCCTTGCGTCGGAAGAAGCAGCACGAGGCGGTGCAGAAGGCGATCATCGGACGCGAGGCTGCACGCTTGTATCCTTTGCTGGCACAGGGAACGCATTACCTCTACCGCATGGAAGGGGAGGAGCGCGTGCCGGCGCCGGCGCTCCCCATCAGTTTCCTGCACTTCGCGCACTTCCAATGGCGCGGCGCCCTGCATACGGCGGTCAAGGTTCTGAACGGCTGGATCGGCAACGCGGCGAAGTATTCCGTGCACACGGCGCGCTGCTATTACTGGAAGGAACATTTCGAGACGGTTTTCGAGGGCGGAGAGCCGCCCGTCTCGCTTTCTCCCGAGGAGAGCGAGAAGGTGCAGAACTTGGTTTTGCCGCAGGGGCGGATCGAGCTTCGCTATACGAAGGACGCGGCATTCTCCCCGCTGCAGAGCCTGATGCGTCTCTCCGAGCAGCTGGCGCAGGATTTTGCCGAGGAGCGCGTGCTCGTGCGCCGAAAGCTCGTGAGCGTCGTCGTGCCGTACCTTGGCGATCTTTCGCTTTGGCGGCGCGCGCTGGAAAGCGTCGCTTCGCAGACCTATCCGTATATGGAGGTTGTCGCGCTCGATTTTCGTCGGCGATGCATCTGGGCTGCGTGAAGCTCTCGTAGCGCTTTCCGTGCCGCATGTCGTCGTTCCCGCCCTGTCCGGCGGCTGGGGCGCGGCGCTTTCGCGTGCGGCGCATGGCACATACATCCAATGGCTGCTGCCCGGCGATCGGCTGTTTCCCGAGAAGATCGTGCAGATGGCGACGACGCTGGAACTTGATGACGAGCTTGACTTCGTGATCGCCGATGCTGGGGGAGCGGCGGATGATGCCCCTGCCGCAGTTCGTCTTTCGCATGAAGCAGCCGCACTGCGTCGTCGCCGCAGGCGCGTGGCATCGCAAATTCGTGCTCTCTGCCGGGGCATCGCCCGAGGGGGGGCTTTCGGGTGCGCTGCTGCGCCGCAGTGTGCTCGACGCTTGCGCTTGGCTGGAAACGGCGTTCTTTCGTGCACACTTTTTCCCGTTGGCGGCTTTCGTGCTGCTCTTTCAGACGCGAGGAGACTTCCGTGTCGGCGTCTTTGAGATTCCTCTGCTCACGCATGAGGTGCAGGATGCGGCTGAATTGCCATGGCATCCGGCCGAGTGGGCGGCGCTGCTCCTTTCGTGCGGCGAGGAATTGGAGCCGGAAGTTTTCCAAAAGGCGCGGGCGTCCTTGGCAGAGCGTGCGCAAGACATCTTCCGACGCGAGGAGGCTTGCCGTGCGCAGGATTTTGCATGCGCGCGCAAGGTGTTCGAGGAGATTTTTTCGCAGCTTCCTGAATGAAGGCTGCTTTCGACAGGAAGAAGGTTGAGATCATGCGAAAAGCGCCGTATATGGCAGAGCGTGCCATCGTCCTCGCGGCGGGGCGCGGCGAGAGGATGCGCCCCTTGACCGACACGATGCCGAAACCCATGGCGCAAGTCGACGGGCGACGCATCATCGACACGCTGCTCACGGCGATCGTGGCGGCGGGCTACCCCGAGATCTTCGTCGTGCGCGGCTACTTGGGCGAGAAGCTCGAAGCGCTCAAGGACCAGTATCCGATGATTCGCTTCATCGACAACCCGCACTGGAACGAGGCGAACAACATCTCTTCGCTGCTCGCCGCGGACGATCTCGTCGAGAATGCCATGATCGTCGAAGGCGATCTCTACCTGCAGAACCCCGCGCTCCTTTGCCGCGAGCAGAGAGAGACGAACTATCTGGCGATTCCCGTCGAAGAGACGGACGACTGGTGCTTCTTTCCTGACGAAGCCGGAATCATCCGCCGCATGGCGGTCGGCGGCAAGGATTGCTGGAAGATGGTCGGCATATCGTATTGGACGCGGGAGGACGGCAGGAAGCTCCGGGAGTCGCTCAAGCGGCTCTATCGTATGCCGGGCGGGCACGCACGCTATTGGGACGAGGCGGCGCTCTCTGCTGACATCGGGGACTTCACTGTGCATAGTGCGAGCCTGCACGGCAGAAGACGTGCAGGAGATCGACACCTTGGCGGAGCTGGAAGCGCTGCGCCGGAATTTGGGGAAGCGCTGATCGGAGGAATAGGACAGCATGAAAGAAAAGATCGTTTACGCCTGTTTTTGTACCGATGTGATCCATGAGGGGCATCGGAATATCCTGCGCGAGGCGAAGAAACGCGGCACGGTCGTCGCAGGAGTCCTCTCCGACCGCGAGATGGTGCGCTACAATCGCTTTCCCGTCGTCTCGCTTGCAGAGCGCATCGCGCTCTTGGAAGCCGAGCCGGAGGTCGATCGCGTCATCGTGCAGGATGCCATCATGTACGACGCAGTCATATCCTCGTTGAAACCCGATTTCGTCGTGCACGGCGACAACTGGCGCGGCGCCCCCATGTCGTCGATCCGCGAGAATGTGCTGAAGAATCTCAAGAAGACGGGCGGCGAACTCATCGAGATTCCCCTATACATGGAATCCAGCCGTCAAGAAGAGCGATGAGCGCATGAAGGAGCGGCTCGTCATGCCCGAGTTTCGTCGCCGCCGCCTGCGCCGTCTCTTGGAGATCGTGCCCATCGTCAAGACGATCGAGGTGCATGATGGACTCACGGGGCTTCTGGCGGAAAAAGACCGTCGTTGAGCACGAAGGCGGCCTCGACCAGTTCGACGCGCTCTGGATTTCGAGCCTCTGCGACTCGACGGCGAAAGGCAAGCCTGACATCGAACTCGTCGATATGTCGTCGCGCATCCGCACGATCGATGACGTCATGGACGTGACCACGAAGCCGATCATCCTCGATGCCGATACGGGCGGGCTCATCGAGCACTTCGTCTACCATGTGCATACGTTGGAGCGCATGGGCGTCTCCGCGGTAATCTTGGAGGACAAGATCGGGCTGAAGAGGAACTCGCTCTTCGGCACGGAGGTCGAGCAGCAGCAGGACACGATCGAGCACTTTTCCGAGAAGATCCGCGCGGGCAAGGAGGCGCAGCGCACGGACGATTTCATGATCATCGCGCGCATCGAGAGCCTCATCTTGGAAAAAGGGCTGCCGGATGCCTTGGAGCGTGCTTCTGCCTACGTAGCGGCGGGGGCAGATGGCATCATGATCCACTCGCGCAGGAAGACGCCGGACGAGGTCTTCGCCTTCTCGGATGCCTTCCGCAAGGAGCACGCGCACGTGCCGCTCGTCGCCGTGCCGACCTCCTACAGCGCGGTGACGGAGGCGGAGCTTGCGGCGCACGGCGTGAACATCGTCATCTACGCGAATCAGCTGACGCGCAGCGCCTTTCCCGCGATGGAACGCACGGCGATGTCCATTTTGAAGCATCATCGCGCCTTGGAAGCGGATGCGGATCTCATGTCGTTCAAGGAGATCATCCGCCTGATCGACGATGTTTGACATAGCTGAGGATGAGCCTTTTGCAGATGAAGGCGGAAGGAAGGGGAGACTGATGCAGGAGATGGAAATGACGACTTGGGGCACAGACGAAGAAGATGCGCTCCTTCTTTATCTGAGGGAGGCGGTGCGCAGCGCTGCTTATACGGAAGAATACTGCACGAGACTTGAAGCCTATGACAAGTTGACGAAGAACAAGGCCGCCGTCTTTTACTTCGCGGCGCGTCTCGCTTTCTCTCTCGGTGAGCTGGAAGAAGCGCACCGCCTCGCGCACGAGGCTTATGCACGAAGAAAACTCAGCCACAAGGTCTGGCAGCTTCTCTTTGAGATCGGCAACGCGCTCGGGCTTGACGAGGAGGCGGTCTTCTTCAAGGCGCTTTGCCAGCAGAACATGGATCTTGATGCGCCGATGCCGCTCTTTTCCGATACGCGCCTGCAGGACGCCTTCTTTCGCGGTCTGCTCAGTGTGCAGGCATCCCCTTTTCGTTTCGACTTCGCGGCGTGCCCGGACGGCAGTCTGACGCGACTCTTTCAGCCTGCTCTTGGACAGTTCCTCTTGAGCGAGGACGGCGACGCATCGTCCGCTCGATACTATTGCGCCGCCTACAATGAATGGGACTTCTTCGATACGCAGGCGAGTCGGCTTGATCTCGTGAAGCGCGGCGGAGCGCGTACGATCGACGACTACTGCGGCATGGTGTTCGATGTCATGAAGGCGCACCGCATCGAAGGCGCCGTCGAAATCGAAGAAGCGTGCATCCTTCCAGCCGCACCGACGTGCGAGGGGCAGACGCTCGAATTGGAGAGTGCGCAGGCGAGGGGGAGGAATTCGCGGCGGACGTGAGGAATTCCGCTTTCTGCGCCTTGAAGGGCGCACGAAGATTTCCTCGGCAGAACCTTTCGTCGTCGGTGCGCCGATCCGTACAGGGCATGTCCCGGGGCGCAGAAAGCTCGTCTTGAATCTCCTCTTGGACGGTCTTTCGTGGCAGGCGATGCGCGCGCGCGACTTTTGTCATATGCCGAATCTCATGCGTTTCTTCTCCGACGGCGTCATCTTCAACAACAACTACTGCGTGACGGAATACACCTTTGTCTCTCTCGGCACAATCGAGACGGGCATGCTGCCGCATCGCTCACAGGTCATTTGGGATTGTCCGATGTTTCGGATCGAAAAGGAGGTCAAGACGCTTTCCGAGCAGATGAAGGCTCTTGGCTACTACTGCGTCAACGTGATGGGAGACGGGCGCGGCATCTGCGACGGCGTGACGCGCGGTTTTGACCGTCTCGTTGTCAATCCTTATCTGTCGCAGCCGACGTGCGAGGGCGTCGCGCGCACAATCGCCCACTTGGAAGCTTTCGAGGAGTGTGACAACTATGTATTCCTCCATGTGAGCGATCCGCACGCGACGCCGGCGACGAGCGCTCCCTTGACTTTGAAGACGCAGACGCATATTTCGTGGCAGCATACGAGCGTTCCGCTCTCCGAGGCGGCTGAAGTTTCCGTGAGTCTGCCGTATAACGACATCTATCTATACGACAATCCGCACCGCATCGAAACGATGGATCGAGAGCTGGGCAGGCTCTTCGATTACCTTGAAGCGCACTATGCGTCCGATGAATACATCGTCTGCGCCTATTCCGACCACGGCAGCGTCGTCTATTCGAAAGATGCGTGGTACTTTTCGGAGATGCAGGGAAGCGCGGCGCTCATGGTGCGCGGCGCTGGGGTGCCGCGCTTGGGGCTGGTCGAGGAGCTCACGAGCTGCCTCGACATCTATCCGATCATGGAAAAGACCGTGGGCTTTCTGCGCCGCCGGGGCAGCTCGACGGCGTCTTGCCGCGCGCTTTGGGTGGCGAGGGGAGGCGTTATTGCATCAGCAACTCCATCTATCCTGAACAGACCTACAAACTCAGCATACGCACGGCGGAACATGAGTTCCGCCTGGAAACGAAGCGTCCGACGCACCATGACGGCACGGTGGACATGAGCCGCTTCGCGAGCCATATCTATACGCGCGACGCAGTGCATGAAGAGGTGTTCGACGAGGTTCTTCACGCCGAGTTCCTGCGCATTGCGCGAGAGCATACGGCGTCGTTTCATGAGAAGTGGGAAGAGGATTATTGATACCGAACGAGAGGATGGAGCGTGCATGGATGAATAAGGAAAAGAGGGACGCGGAGATGGAGGAACAGGGCACGCGGATGCTGGAGGAAGAACAGCAGGAGACGCAGCAGGAGGAACAACGGGCAGACAAGAAGATCGCCGTCATCGTCGCGCGCCAAGGAGAAGCCCTGCCTTCGGAGTTCTTGATGTCGCTGCGCCTCATGGAGCAGCCGACGGGCTTCACGATGGAGCTCGTCGAGGTCGAGGGCAGGGCAGGTCTGGCGGCGGCATACGGACAGGCGATGGAAGCGAGTACTGCGAAGTACAAGATTTACATCGATGAGCGCGTGCGCATCTTGGATCCAGGCCTCTTCGCGCGCATCGTCCGCCTTTTTGAAAAGCGCGCCGATTTGGGGCTCGTCGGCATCTCCGGCACGAAGATCCTGTCGCCTGACGGTATCGCTTTCCACTCTACGCGGCGCATCGGTTCGCTGCGGCTCGCCGAGGAGGCGCGCACAGTGTCCTCGGGACGTGTGCTCGGCGAGGTAGAGGATGTGCTCGCCGTCGACGGTTTCCTCATGGCGACGCAGGTCGATCTGCCATGGCGCGAGGATCTCTTCCACGGGGCGGCATTCTTCGATGCGGCGCAGTGCTTGGAGTTCCGTCGCCGCGGGCTGCGTTCGGCGGTGCTCGGGCAGGAAGAGCCGCTCGTCGAGTTTCTCGGCGAAAGCTTCCCTGCCGACGAGGCGGGGAGACGCGCCTTCCTCGCTGAGTATGCGACGGAGGCGCTGCCGCTCGTGAGCATCCTCATGCCGACGCACGAGAGACCGGAATTCTTCAAGCTCGCGCTCGAAAGCGCGCTTGCGCAGACGTACCGCCACATCGAGATTATCGTCAGCGACAACAGCGAGGATGACCGCACGGAAGAGCTGATGAAGGCGTATGCGGCGGATGGGCGCATACATTACACGCATGACCCGGCTCTTTCGGCGCTGCAGAACTGGCGTGCAGCGCTCGACAGGGCGCGCGGCGAGTACTTCGCGTATCTCTTCGACGACGATCTCTATGCGCCTGAGAAGATCGAGCGCATGGCGGATGCCCTGAGCATGGAGGATGGCATCGCCTTCGTCACGTCGTATCGCCGAGCCATCGATGCGGAAGGAAACATCTTGGACGACCCTGTTGTCGGACCTCCTCCCGTCGCGGAGACGTCGCGCATTCCAGGCGAATTGGCGATCTACGGGCTGTTGGACAAGCAGGCGAACTTCATCGGCGAGTACACGACCGTGCTGCTGCCGCGCCGTGCGGAGGAAATCGTGCGCGAGATCCTGCAGCGGGAGCCTCGAACCGTGCTGCCCGATGTCGAGTGCTGGCTGCGGCTCTTGGAGGAGGGCGACCTCCTCTACATCGTCGATCCGCTCAGCTACTTTCGCAAGCATGAGGGACAGGCGGGCGCAGAGCCCGCAGCTCAGATCGAAGGCGCGCGTGCATGGGCGAGGCTCCTACGCGAGCGCGCGGAGCGCGAGAGCGGCATGCGGCGCAAGAAGATGTTCGAGCAGGCGGATCTCATCGAGATGATGCTGCGTGCGCGAGGGAGATGAAAGTGATGGAAAGAGAAACGAAGAAGCAGGAGCTTCACGACAAGATCCTCGCGCTCGTGCGCGAGTATGCCGAAGAATGCCACCGTCCGACCCCTTGGAAGCGCGGCGGCCGCATCCCCTATGCGGGGCGCGTCTATGACCATGAGGAGGTGGAGGCGCTCGTTGACAGCTCCCTGGAATTCTGGCTGACGGCAGGCCGCTATGCCGAGAAATTCGAGAAGGAGTTCGCCGCCTTCCTCGGCACGCGCCATGCGCTCGCCGTCAATTCCGGCTCTTCGGCGAACCTTCTCGCCTTCATGGCGCTGACCTCGCCTCTTCTCGGCGAACGCGCCGTGCGTCCGGGCGACGAGGTCATCACGGTCGCGGCGGGCTTCCCTACGACGGTCGCGCCCATCATCCAGTACGGCGCCGTGCCCGTCTTCGTCGATGTGACGATCCCGCAGTACAATATCGACGTCCGTCGTCTCGAAGAGGCTCTGTCCGCGAAAACGCGCGCCGTCATGCTCGCGCACACGCTCGGCAATCCGTTCGATCTTCGGGCGGTCAAGGATTTCTGCGACACGCATGGATTGTGGCTCGTCGAGGACAACTGCGACGCGCTCGGCTCGCGCTACGAATTCGGCGGCGAACAGCGCTATACGGGCACGATCGGCGACATCGGCACATCGAGCTTCTATCCGCCGCACCACATGACGATGGGCGAGGGCGGCGCCGTCTACACGAAGGACGCCTTGCTCTTTCGCATCCTACGCTCGCTGCGCGACTGGGGGCGCGACTGCATCTGCCCGCCAGGCGAGGACGGCTTCTGCGGCCACCGCTTCGACGGGCAGTACGGAGAACTGCCGAAGGGGTATGACCACAAGTATGTCTACTCGCATTTCGGCTACAATCTGAAGGTCACGGACATGCAGGCGGCAGTCGGCTGCGCACAGCTCAAGAAGCTGCCTTCCTTCATTGAGAAGCGTCGGCAGAACTTCGCGCGGCTCAGGGCGGCGCTCGCGGGGGCAGAAGACAGGCTCATCCTGCCCGAGCCGTGTCCGCACAGCGAGCCGAGCTGGTTCGGCTTCCTCCTGACCTGCCGCGACGGCGTGAAGCGCGAGCCGATCGTGCGCGCCCTGGAAGCGCACGGCATACAGACGCGCATGCTGTTCGCGGGCAACCTCGTCAAGCATCCATGCTTCGACTTGCTACGCAAGGAAGGGCGCGGCTACCGCGTCGTCGGGGAGCTTTCGGCGACCGACCGCATCATGAACGATACCTTCTGGCTCGGCGTCTATCCGGGCATGACGGAGGCGCAGATCGACTATATGGCGGAGGTTTTGCAAAGCGCCCTCAAGGGCTAGTGTTTCGCATCTTCGGCAGGCAGGGGGCTTTATGGAGAAAATACTTGCGGCTTTTTCATGCGTTCGGCGAGCGCCTCTCGCCGAACGAACCGTTTCCAGTGCAGGACTTCGTGCGCGTCATGGAGCCCTGTCTTCGCGGCAGAGGGGTACCGTGCGCCGCGCGAGGCCGGTGAGAGGACGCAGCTGCTCGTCATCATGGATGCAGGCGTCGGCGACTTCATCTGCTTTTTCGGGCGCTCTGCGCGGATCCGTCGCCTCTATCCGCAGGCGGCGATCACGCTCGTGATCTTTCCGCCCGGCTTCAAGCTCGCCGAAGAGTGCCCCTACATCGACTTTTTGATCGGCAATGAGCATCTGCCCGTGCTGCGTCATGTGTCGGAGCTTTTTTTCCGGCGCACGCCGAGTATGCGGCGGAGCATCTTTTGGCGCAGCGCTTCGATCTTGCGCTCGTCTTCGGACACTATGCGAGCGCCTATCTGCTCGCTTACATGACGGGTGCGAAGGAGCGCATCGGCCATGCCGGCGATTTCGCGGAAGGCGGCCTTTCGCGCGAGGATTGCGCGGCGCTCCTGACGCGCCCTTTGGCGGAGCCGTCGCGCCCCTTGCACATGGCCGACCTCTGCTTCGACGTGCTTGACCAGCTCCTCGCGCTCCCCGTGGCGGATCGCTCGCTGGAGCTTTGGCTGAGGGAGGCGGACGTCGCGGGCGTGCGCGAAAAGCTCGCGCACCTCGGCGTCCCTCTTGTCGGACGCAGGCTTTTTCGCCATCGGCTCGGGCGGCAGCACGCGGCGCAAGCATTGGCCGTCCGAGGCTTACGCGGCATTCTTGCAGCTGCTTTTGCAGGAGGAGCCGCAGGCGTTCTTCCTGCTCATGGGCGGCAGGGATGATGCGGAGGAAGCGGCGATGATCGCGCGTGCGCTCGGCGCGAAGCTGGCGCTTCAGCTTGCAGGTGCGCTCGACTTCCGGGAGACGGCCTCTGCCATGACGCTCTGCTCTTTCTACCTCGGCAACGATACGAGCCTCCTGCACATGGCGGCGGTCATCGGCCTGCCCGTGCTGGAAATCTGCTGCTACGGCGCCGACCTGCCGCTTGATGAAAGGGCGATTCCCATGCAGCATTACCCCTACCGCACGGCCTCCGTCATCGTGCAGCCTGCGCGGGCTTTGGCGGAATGCGCCGAGGAGCCGCGCGACGCCTATGGCTGCAAGCGCATGTGGGAAGCGCACTGCATCGCCTCGATCGAACCGCAGACGGTGCTCGAAGCGTATCGTATTTTGCTGCGGCAGGCGGCAGCAGGAAAGAAGTCGCCGCTCTTCGTCTGCGAAGAGGTGCGGCAGGATGGTGCAGGATACGAGGAGGAGCCGCCCGTTCTGTAGGGATCGATGTGTCATGGGAAGAGGCAGTCCGAAGCGAGGAGGAGGCGATACGATGTTGGCGATGCCTTTCGATGAGATACCGTATGCGGAAATGGTGAGATTCTTTGCTGACAGGATGCCGGGGGAGGTGCTGCTCCTCGGCATGGACGGGGTATGGGAGGCACGCTTCCGGCAGGATTTTGCCGACGTCGTCTTTCATTCGGCTTCCGGCAGGAGGAGCTCCCCGGAAGCGTGGCGCAGTCGCTTCTCCCTGATCGTAATGCCGCCCGGCATCGAGGAATTGTCCGCACCGGCAGGCTTTCTGGAAGGGCTGCAGGAGTTCCTCGTGCCCTGCGGCTCCCTGCTCCTGCCGTTTCGCAATGCCACGAACTGGAGCGTCTTCCGCTCGTGGCTCGCGGGGGAGATGCGTTGCGGCAGGAATCCCCTGCTGCAAGGAAGTGGACGCCTCTTTTCCTTTCCAGAGATTCAAAACCTCGCAAAGTCGGCGCATTATGAGGAAATCGAGGGAATTGTGATCATGGAGGAGGGCGACGCGGAGACGATCCGGCAGCTCGAGGCTCTCGGAGCGGAAAATGAGCGGCGGCAGTTGGAAACGTCGTGGTGGGTGACGCGCTGGACGGTCATCCCGAAGCGCGTGTCATATCTCAAGGCGCGGTACACAGATGAGGTGCGCAGCAGGTTGGCACGTCTTCTGCACCGCCTGGAGAACGGCGTCGAGGGGGCAGAGACCGTCGGGGCTTTGCGTCGTCTGCTTGCCGAGAGCGGCGTCGACGGCGGCTATCTCGAAGAATTTGTCGCGAATACGGCGGCGGATGCCGCCCTCATGCGTGAAATTCTACGTAGGGAGGGGATGCTTGCATGAACGACACGAAGAAGATCGCCTTCATTTCGTGCGTGAACGATGAAGAGATGTACGCCGAATGTGTGCGCTACCTGCGGCATCTCGAGATTCCGCAGGGCGTTTCGGCGGAGCTTGTGCCCGTGCGCGGCGCGCCGTCGATGGCGGCGGGCTACGAGGCGGCGCGCCGCGCCTCCTCGGCGCGATGCAAGGTCTATCTGCATCAGGACGTCCTGCTGACGGAAAGGAACATTGTCGCGCGTCTGCTGGAAATCTTCCGGAAAGATCCGGGGATCGGCGTCGTCGGCTTCGCGGGCTGCCGTCGCCTGCCCGTCGACGGCGTATGGTGGAATGCGCGCGAATGCTATGGCACGGTCTGGCAAGTTCGCTATCCCGAGTTGATGGAGCGTGTGGAATACCGTCCCGTACCGGAGCAGGGCATCGAAGTGGAAGCGCTCGACGGCATGTTTCTGGCGACGCAGGCGGACGTGCCGTGGCGCGAAGATGTCTTTACGGGCTGGCATTTCTACGACATGTCGGCGGCGATGGAACATCGGCGGCGCGGTATGCGACTCATGATTCCGCATTTCGAGAAGCCGCCGTGCATCCATGAGACGGGATGCAAGTGGCTCGATGATGCATGGGAGGCGGCGCAGCAGGTCTTTCTTGCCGAGTGCGGCAAAGAACTGGCTCAAGATTGAGGAGGAGCGCTGTATGGAAAAAATGACGCGGAAGGACGACCTTGCCTTTTATCGTGGCAGGCGCGTCTTCATCACGGGGCATACGGGCTTCAAGGGCATCTGGCTCGCGAAGCTTCTCTTGGATGCGGGAGCGCATCTCACGGGTTTCTCGCTCCCCTCGCCGACGGCGGAGGGAGCGAGTCTCTTTGCACGGCTCAGGCTCAAGGAGGAGATGCACTCGATCGAGGGCGACGTGCGCGATCTCGCAGCGCTTGAGGCCGCGTTCCTGGAGGCGCGCCCCGAGATCGTCCTGCACCTTGCGGCGCAGCCCCTCGTGCGCGAGAGCTACCGTGCGCCTGTCGAGACGTATGCCGTGAACGTCATGGGCACAGCGAACATCCTGGAGTGTGTGCGAAAGAGCGACGCCGTGCGCTCCTTTCTCAACGTGACGACGGACAAGGTCTACGAGAACAAGGAATGGGAGTGGGGCTACCGCGAGGATGAGCGGCTGATGGGATTCGACCCGTATTCGAACAGCAAGAGCTGCGCCGAGCTGGTGACGGCGAGCTACCGCCAGAGTTTCTTCCCGGACGGCGGCGTGCGTCTTTCGACAGCGCGCGCGGGCAACGTCATCGGCGGCGGCGACTTCTCGCCCGAGCGCATCGTGCCCGACTGCATACGCGCTGCGAGCGAAGGACGCGCCGTCGTCCTCAGGAATCCTACATCGACGCGCCCGTACCAGCACGTCTTGGAGCCTCTTTCCGCCTACCTTCGCATCGCGCGGGCGCAGTGGCACGAGGCGGCGTTCTCCGGCAGCTACAACATCGAGCCAGAAGACTCCGACTGCGTGACGACGGGCGAGCTTGCCGCGCTCTTCTGCCGCGCTTGGGGCGAGGGCGCATCGTGGCGCGCTGAGGCGGAAGGCGGCGCACCGCATGAGGCGGGCTTCCTGAAGCTCGATTCCTCGCGCATCAAGGCGCGTCTTGGCTGGCGGCCGCGCTGGTGCATCGAGGAGGCGGTCGTGCATACCGTCGCATGGGCGAAGGCATGGCAGGCGGGCGAGGACGTCGAGAAAATCATGGCGGCGCAGGTCGCCGCTTATTTCGAGGAGGAAGGGGCGTGAAGATGGGAGACGACGGCGCAGGAAGCCGCACGGCGAAGACGGTCTCTTCAGACAGGCAGGACGATCTTTCCATCGCTTTGCCCGAAGAGGCGAAGCGCATGTGCCTGCAGCCCGTTTACATGCGCCGCTTCGTCTGCGATGGCAGTCGGTGCGGCTCTTTGTGCTGCTGTGCGAAGTGGGGCGTCGCCTTCGATGCGGAGACTCTGGCGCGTTATGAAGCGAGGCCTAAGCTCTTGCAGGAGCTGCAGAACGGGTTGGAAAAAAGCGAGGAGACGGGCGGCTGGATCATGCGCCACGAGAACGGACGCTGCGTCTTTTTGTGCGAGGATGGGCTTTGCTCCCTGCAGCGGCGCTTCGGCATCGGCGCGATTTCCGATGTCTGCGCCGAGTACCCGCGCAAGATGCACGAGATCGGCGATACGCTCGACCTCGCGCTCTGCCTGAGCTGTCCCGTGGCAGCAGAAGAAGTCCTGTTCGCCGAAGAGCCGCCGGCGTTTGAGTGGGTGGAGTTTGCCGCGCCGCGCCCCGCCTACGTCGATCGTGCGCCGCTCGGTGCGCCTCTGTCGGCCGGCGCCTTCCGCGCCTGCAGCTCGCAGGTCTGGCTCTTTTGTCGGAACGAAGCCTCTCCTTGGACACGCGCCTCGCGGCGCTCGGGCTGCTCTTGGCACGCGCTGAATCGTATGTCGAGGAAGACGCGGCGGAAGCGCTGGCGAAGGATGTCGCTGCCATCGCCGAGGCCGCTGCGAAAGAGGCGGCGACGCTTCTTTCGACGAACCCCTTCGGCGCGGCGCAGTATATGGACTTCTTCGTGCGACTCTTCCCGGCGTTGGCGGAGAAGACGGCGGACGACCTGCCTGAGACGGCGGCGCTCTTGCGGCGGATCGGCGAGGTCTTCGGCGATGCGGCGAACGGGCGGACGGACGTGGCCGCTTTCCTGCAGCGGCGCAGGCGCTATGCGGAGCGGATTCTTGCAAAGCACGGAAGCGTCCTGGAACACTGGCTCCTCAACGAGTTCCTGCTCGGCCGCTATCCTTTGACGGGCGGCACGAGTCTCCTGGCGAATTACGAAGTCTTCGTGGTGCTCTACAAGATGTTGGAATTCCTGCTGCTTGCGGGCGAGGCGCTCGATGACGAAGGAGCAGCGCCGAAAGAGACAGCGAAAGCCGCCCCGCGCGGCGCCCGGGATGCGGGACAGGAGGAGCGGTTTCGGCGAAGCCTCCTCGCTGCCGTCCAGTGGCTCGCCGTGCGCACGAACCACTTCGAAGGATTCATCGACGCCTTGGCGGAAGAGATCGCGCATCGCTTGCCCGAGGATCACCTGCTCAAGCTGCTCGATGGCGATCTATGACAAAGCCCCGCCGGGAGTGGCGCCCGAAGGGGCTTTTTTGCCGTTGGGCGGGACGCAGGCGGCAGCGTTTCAGGTCGCGGATCCCTCCGATGGATGACGGCATCTTTTTTTCATGAAGAGCAGACGAAATCGGCACGGGGCGCGATGGAAAAAGAGGAATTTCCCCCTTCGTTGGCGAAGTAAAAACCATTCATGGGAGTTTGGGAGATTCCGGGAGGAAAACAAGATGATGGATTTCAAGGACAGCGAGATCAAGCGCATCCTCGTCCCCTACGACGGCTCGGAGCAGGCGCAGCAGGCTGTTTCGCAGGCGGCGCACATCGCACGTATGCAGGGCGCGGCGCTCATGCTGCTCGCGGTTGTCGATCTCAATGCGGAGGCTGCTTTCGAGCGCGTGAGCATGGGCGACTATGTGCCCGCAGACCCTCAAGGAGGGCGCCTACAGGGAACTGACGAAGATCCTGCACGAGATACCTGAAGGCATCCGCGTGAACAGCATGGTGGAGATCGGCTCGCCCGCCGAGGTCATCGTGGAGACGGCGGACGATGAAGGATATGATCTCATCGTCATGGGCAGCCGCGGTCTCGGCCGATGGGAAGGATTCTTGATGGGCAGCGTCAGCCAGTATGTGCTGCAGCACGTTCACTGCCCAGTCATGGTGGTTCGTTGATATGCAGGAAAACAACAAGAAGACAGCTCCCCTTTCCCGACTCTTTTTCAGCAAGGATGACGCAGCGAGGCTGAGGCGCGGCGTCGTCCTTTTTGCGGTCTTTTTTTCTCGCGGCCTTCCTCGGCCTCGGGTATCACGCCTACGACAGCGCGCGCACGTCGAATGCGACGATCTGGAAGGAGAAGGTCGACGCCGACATGCGCGGCATCCTCCTGCTCATCGATTCGACGAATCCAGGCGATTGGGCCGTGCAGGATGGCCGCATCTACAAGGGCGGCAGGCTGCTCAACGACAACGGCAGCTTCGTCGATCACTTGAAGGAGGTCACAGGCTCGGAGGTTGCGCTCTTCGTCGGCGATGCCGTCGCGTCCTCGACGTATGATGTGGGCGGCAAGAGACTCGCAGGACAGAAGGCGGACGCCGCTGTCACGAAGATCGTGCTCACGGGCTGCACGCCGTATCTTGGCCGCTCCGATCTCGGTGGCCTGCGCCCCATCGGCTCGTACCGCACGCTCTTCGACGAAGAGGGCGAGGGCGGTCGGCATGATCTTCGTCGGCGTGCCCGAGGCTTCCGAGGAACGATCGCTCGGCACGCTGACGAACTCTTTGGCGCTCGCGGGACTTGCGCTGCTCTTGCTTGTGCTCACGGGATTGGGGCTGCTGCTTGCCTACACGGGGCGGATCGCTCTGCACTTGAAGAAGGCGGGGGAGGAAACGGCGGCGCAGGTGCCCGACGTTTCGGATGTGCCGCGGGCGGAAGCGGTCGAGGTGCAGCAGATGCCGCCCTTGGCGGGCGCGGCGTTCGAGGCGGTGCCCGCCGAGGCGCTCTCGCGCATGGGCGCCTTCTGCACGACGCTCCTCGCGGGCACGGAGGCGCAGGCGCAGGCGATGGAGTCGGCGCTCGCGCAGGTCGGCGCCCGGAAGGAACAGGCGGAGAAGGCGGCGTCGCTGCTCTCTGCGGCAAAAGTCGATGGGGATGGCGACGAGACGCAGGAAGCGCAGCGGGCAGCCGAGGAGACGTGCCGCCGCCTCGGCGAGACCGCGCGGCGGCGGATGCGGCGGCGGAGCGCACAGATGCGCTCGCGAAGGAGCTGGCAGCGGCGAACGAGATGGCGAATGGTCTGGGAAAGCGCGCGGCGGCGATCGGCGAGACGCTCGTCGAGGTTGCAGAGCTTGCGAGCCAGACGAATATCCTCGCCTTCAATGCGGCAGTCGAGGCGGCGCGCGCGGGCGAGGCGGGCAGGCGCTTCGCCGCCGTTGCCGATCAGGTGCGCCGTCTGTCGGAGGATGCAGGAAAGCTCTCGTCGAACGCGGCGGAGCTTTTGACGGCGCTTGCGGGCGACGTCGCCAAGGCCGCCGAGGCGATCGAGGCGGGCGGCGCGGGTGCAGAGGAAAGCCGCGCGGCGCTTTCGCGCACTCGCCGATACGGCGATGCAGCTGGAGGAGTCGGCAAGGCGCGTGGAACGATGCGGGAACAGTCGGGATGATCTGCAGCCGATGCTCGATGAGGTGCGCGCGCTGCACGAGCAGATGGCGGAGGATGCGCAGAAGCTTCTGGCCATCAAGGACGGCGAAGAGGCGAAGATCGCCGAGCTGCGCGCCGCTGCCGACGGTCTGCGCGTCCTTCTCGGCACGGCTCTGCCGATGGTCGAAGCAGCGGCAGGGACGCAGGAGGCGGACGCAGCCGCTGACGATGACGCAGCCGATGCGGATGACGTCGCCGATGCGGATGATGCTGGGCAAGCCGCGGAAGAGCGCGAGGAGGAGAAGAAGTGATCATCTCTTGGGACGAATATTTCATGGGCGTCGCCCTCTTTTCCAAGTACCGCAGCAAGGATCCGCACACGCAGGTCGGCGCCTGCATTGTCAACGGGGACAAGCACATCGTCGGCGTCGGCTACAACGGCATGCCCAACGGCTGCTCCGATGCGGAATTCCCACGGGAAGCACGGGCGAGTTCGGCGAGAAGAAGTACGCCTACGTCGTGCATGCCGAGCTCAACGCCATTCTGAACGCGAGCACGTCGCTGGCGGGCTGCCGTATCTACACCTCGCTCTTCCCGTGCAACGAGTGCTGCAAGGCGATCATCCAATGCGGCATCAAGGAGGTCGTCTACCTCTCGGACAAGTACGCGGCATCTGACAGCACGCTCGCATCGAAGCGCATGTTCGCTGCCGCCGGCGTCCGCTGCCGCCGTCTTGAGACGGATCTTGAGGCTCTGCCCGTAGATTTCGCTCTGCCGAAGGGGAGGACGAAGCATGAAGCGCCCGGCGATGCACGGCACAAAAAGCGCCATGAGCTTCTATGAGATGCAGCGCCGCCTCTGTGCGTGCCATTACCTCGTCGCTGTAAAGCTGGAAAAATCGACCTTTGTGTCGTGTGCATCGCGACCTTGCATGATGTTTTACGGAAGCCGTCCATGCATCTTCGCGTCGTTATCGAAGGATGCTTGCAAAAAAGATTTTTTCACTGGAAATGGAGGAGTACAAATGATAAAGGAAAAAAAGTTTTTTTCTGGGTAATAGGGAAGACTATAATAAAAAAAATTAAAATATTTGGCAGGGTTAGCGCAGGAAGAACCATGGACGTTTAAAAAAATATTGAAGGAAAGATCCCTATCGTATTTTGCGCAACTATTTCCATTATACCTATGATCGACTAGAAGAAGAGGGAAAGATCATGGTGTCACCTGATGGAAAGTATTCTTGTATCAATACAGGGCTTTTGACGCAATATGATCAAGAAATCATGGCAATATTTTCACGAAGCGAGCAACCAAGGTTTCTGCCATGGTATCTTATTGGTTTTTACCGAGATACGGATAGGTTTTTTTCAAGGAGCGTTTTACAGAGGTTCCTGAAATGGCCGATTATTTTGATGATGTTAATGAAGTTATCTTCAATAGGAATTTGCGGATAGATATGAATACGAACCATATCATTGATGATAATCTATTGCGATTCCAACAAGCAGGATATTCCGAGCCAGAAGTGATTCATGCTTTGTTGAAGGCCGCAATGGATAAGGTCGAAAAGAAATTGAGGCGGAATTTCAAGCTGGCGTTACCATTTTATTACCATAATACGGAAACAGACGAGCGTAAGATCCAACTCTTGATTCCGCTCTATTTCCCTGGGGCACCTGTTCGTTTGGCATTGGTGTTGGATAAGGTGAAAGGTGGGCAGAGGGATCCTTATTATCTGGCAATCACTGTCTTGCCGGTGGAGTGGGCATATATGAACTCTCGTCTGATTGTTCGACCCGATGAGGAATGGGCGAAAATCATTGAAGATGCAGATGTAGATTTTGACAAATTTGAGACAGTGATGTCTTGAGAAAGAAGTAAAAAAGCTCGTTGTCAAATGTTGTGGTTGCCCTCGATTGGATGTATCTGATCGGGGGTATTTCTATGCCATCGTACCGCTTCTTTGTCTCTTCGTTCGTTGCTTTATCCGCTCTGGATTATTCAAAAGAGACAGAATCTTGCGCTTGCAGTTTTCAAAGTTGCGAAACCCGTACGCCAACCGCTTGACGTCTTAATTGTCGTATTGCAGCCTTACGGTGGGGAGTGTATAATAGTCTGTGTAAACCGCCACGCCTAGGGGCTTAGTGCAAATCTTGCAATTCCCCGCGGCAAGGGGAGAACCACAACATTTATTATAGAACCAATAAAAAAGGAGGCATCGCTGCCTCCCTATATTGTGTATGTTGGTATTTTTGTTGAATTGTAGTATTGCTAAAGGTCGTAGTAATGTTTTGTACTCTTATTTTGCATTATACGGCTTTTTGTTTCAGATGTCAATAGGTCGCTTTCAGATTTACAGACTTGCTAAAGCTGTGATTTTTATGTAAAACGAAAAGATATACATTCAGACGAAAGTCAGCATTTTCAGCGAGGAGGAGTTTTATTGCCAATGCAGACGACGATTGCCCAGCGCGTCGGTTATGACAGCGTGGGGCTTGATTCCGGCGGGTTGGTGCATCTCTCGCTCCTGCCGGCGCCGGTCGATACGGGTGTCGTTTTTGTGTGCTGCGATCTCGCTGTTGAAGCAGGCGGGAAGAGTCTCGCAGGAGAAGGAGCGTCGTGAGCTCGTCATCGATCGCGTCTACCGCATCGATGACGGCGAGCGCTTCCTCGTCGCCGTCCCTTATGACGAGGGATTGCGCTTGAGATTCACCTCGCTCAGCGAGCACGCGCTCGTCGGCACGCAGTACCGCGACTACCTCCTGCGTGAGGATACATACGAGAAGGGGGAGGACGAAGCATGAAGCGCCCGGCGATGCACGGCACAAAAGCGCCATGAGCTTCTATGAGATGCAGCGCCGCCTCTGTGCGTGCCATTATCTCGCCGCCCTGGCGAAAATCGTGCGGCAGGGGCGGCGCTGCGCCTATTTCTACGCGGGGGAGAAGGAAAGCGAAGCGCTCGGCGCCGTGAAGCAGTTGGAAAGCGCCGGGCTTCGCGTCGTGTGCCTCGTGACCTTGCAGGCTGTCGTCGGCAGGCCGCCCGCGCAGCTTCGCGTCGTGCCTTTCGCGCGGCGCTCCTAGGCTACGCTACGGCGCGGCTCGCGCATTATCGCTTCGCCGACGAGGCGATGTATATGCTGGACGGCTTTTTGCCGGCGGCGGGCGCGGTCGTCTTCGACGGCGGCGCCTGTGACGGCGGCACGGCGAGCCTCTTCGCCGCGCGCGGCGCACGGGTGCACGCCTTCGAGATGGCGGCGCAGAACTTCGCGCGTTTGCAGGAAGCGGCGCACCGCCATGGTTTTCGCGCCGTGCCCTGCGGCCTCTGGTCGAAGCCCCTGCGAGATGCGCTATCTGGTGGCAGGCGCCGCGAGTCACGCCTCCGCGGGCGGCGGCGAAAGCGCGCGCTTCACGACGCTCGATGCCTATGCAAAGGAACAGGGAATCGCGCGCGTCGGCTATATCAAGCTCAACATCGAGGGCGCAGAGCTCGCGGCGCTCGACGGCGCGGCGGGCGTCATTCGGCGCGACAAGCTGCTGCTCGCGATTGCCGTGAGCCATCGCACGGAGCATCTCTGGCAGATCGCCGCGCGCCTCAAGGCGCTGCGCCCCGACTACGAGCTCGCCTTCCGTCACTACGAGAGCGAGGCACAGTGGCTCGGCGCACGCGAGAAAGCACAGCTCCCGGATGCAGGACTCGCCGCGCGCATCCCCGGCGACTGGGGCATGGTGATCTACGCGCGCTGAAAAGGGAAGCTCTGCTGAAAGAGCAGGGAGGCGAGCAGCCGCTGCCGGGCGTACCCCTGCACGAGTACGAAATGTCGGCAATAAAAATCCCTCCTGCTGCAACGTCCTGCAGCAGGAGGGATTTTTATTGCCAGCATGCCCGTATGGGGCGCTGACCGTATGTCGCCTTAGAAGAAGTATTCGAGACGGGCGAAGAGCTTGTCGTTCTCAGTCTTGCCTTCCGGCTCTGCCGAGTAGATCGTGTCGCCCTTGAAGAAGATGAGCGTGCCGACGATGTTCTTGGCGAAGGTGTACTCGCCGCCGAGTTCCCAGCCCTTCGTGTTCCACATCGCGCCGTCGAAGGTCGGGGCGAGGACAGCGGCGCCGCCGAGGTAGCGGTATGCCACATGGAGGCCGAACGTGCGCGGATTCTCCGGCTCGGCGCCCTTGTAGGCGAGCTCGATATTGTACGCTTTCATATGCTCGCCCACGATGCCGGCAGGGGGTGTGTCACTCGTGTTCTTCCAATAGCCGCCCGACAGAGCGACTGTGCTCTCAGGCATCCAGGTCACGCCGAGTCCCCAGAAGTTGCACACTTCATCCAGACCTGCTGCGCCATGCATGAAATCCTTGTTCTTCAGGCGCACATAGTCCGCGCCGACGTGGAATTTCTCCGAAGGATTCCAGTTGAGGTTCACCATCTGCAGATCCGCGTTTGTTCTGCCGGTGAAGCCCCTATCCCTGCTTCCTTCACTTCGTCGCCCAAGGCGGAATGTTCGAGGTTGTAGCGGCCGGCGAAGATCGTGCCCGAGAACGGCTGCCCTGCTCCGAAGGTCACGGCGGCGCCGGAGAGGTCGTCATCGATGAGGACGCCCTGCTCCGTGAAGACGGGCAGCTTGCCGGCGTCGATGATCGTCGTGCCGTAGGTGCCCTCGGCATAGGCGCGCTTGAGGGATACCTTGCTGTCGTGATCCTCATCCGACGAATCCGTGGAAGGATTCCAGGCGGCATCGAGGCGTGCCTTGACCTTCCAGTGATCGTTGACCGTGGCTTCCGGCTCCAGGCGGAAGAGCAGTTCGTTATTCGTCTTGGTACCGCCCTCATACTTGTCGAGGTAATCTCCGCTCGTGCGCTCGTAGGTATAGCGCAGTTCGCCCGTCCATTTGACGTTGTCGATGCGGTCTTCGAGATTGGCGACGCGCACGCCGAGGTTGTTGAGCTCCTCGCTGAACTCAGCGGCGAGGCGGTCGATCATCGCCTTCTGCTGGGCGTTCGCCTGATCCTCCTTCGCCATCGCCTTGGCGACCATCTGCGCCATCTCGTAGCGCGTGATCTCGTTCTGGCCGCGGTAAGTGCCGTCGCCGTAGCCCTCGATGATGCCGTCGTCGGCGAGCTGTGCGACAGCGTCGTATGCCCAATGATCGGCAGGCACATCGCTGAACGGGTTCGCCGCTGCGAACGTCGTCGAGGCGGCGCCGACGACGAGCGCTGTCGTCAGTGCGGCTGTGAGAGACTTCTTCATGTGAAACTCCTCCTTTGAAATAGACGGAAATCGACTGCAGTCAGACCATCGAGGGAGAGCTTCTGAGTATCCACGTTCCCTCAGGAACATCCTCGCTTGCGGTCTGTCCAGTGATAATGATAATATATTTTTGGGGGGTCAAGGAAAAAATGAAATAAATTCATATATATTTTTTCGCTTCTTTTCGGCACTCCGAAGCAGCCTTCCGGACGACAAAAAGCCCCGACGCTGACCTCTGCGCGTCGGGGTTGTCTGATCGGCTATATTCTTGTTTCTTCATGTCCGCACGGCTGCGGGTGCATCATGCGCCGCTGCCCCGGACAGTCGCTCGACTTCTTCGTGGGAAAGCTGCGTCGCATCGGCAATCTGCGAAAATATGAGCTTTCTTCGCACTATTCATAATGTGTCCACAGGCGCTTGACGAGGACGATGCCGTCCAACGTAGCGCCTGAAGGCTCCGTATATCCTGCGGTGTTTGGCAGAACGGTGTATAGGAACCACTGATAAATTCAGCTACCCATCTTTACGCATCTGCGCTGTCCTCTCGTCGTCGACAAATCCTCGACGGCGTTCAGATACAGGGTTTCTTCAATCGCGCGCCAGTCATCTTCGGAAAGCAGGACTGCATTCTTGCCGCGTGCGTTTGTGATCGTGACCGGCATACGGCTGTCGTTTACATCTTCGATCAGCTGGTACAAATTCTTGCGTGTCGTTGTGGCGTTGATGGCAGTCATGGGGAAGCCTCCTTTTATGTTTATGCTCATTATAAAGTAGGCGTTTCAGTACGTCAATGATGAATACGATAGAATGCAAGGCGCTTTGCGGAAGCACCATATAAAAGAAGCCAATCGGTCTGCGCCCGTTGGGCTTGACTTCTTGGACTTTCATATATAAAATAAAAGGACATTCAGACGGATAATTGCATTTTTCAGCGAGGAGGAGTTTTATTGCCAATGCAGACGACGATCGCCCGGCGCGTTGATTATGACGGCGTGGGGCTTTCATTCCGGCGTCCTCGTGCATCTCTCGCTCCTGCCGGCGCCGGTCGATACGGGACTTGTCTTCGTGCGAAAGGATCTCGCGGGCGAGCCGCACATTCCGGCGGCGGCGCCCTATGTGACGTCGACGGTGCGCGCGACGACGCTCGAAGCGGACGGCGCGCGCGTCTTTACGGTCGAGCATCTCATGAGCGCACTGGCGGCGTTCGGCATCGACAACTGCTTCGTCGAGCTTGACGCCGAGGAGCCGCCCGTCGCGGACGGCTCCTCGCTCGTCTTTTTCTCTCTCTTGAAAGAGGCGGGAAAGAAGGAGCAGGGCAAGGAGCGTCGGGAAATCGTCATCGACCGCGTCTGCCGCATCGATGACGGCGAGCGCTTCCTCGTCGCTGTTCCTTGGGACGGGGGACTGCGCGTGAGTTTCACGTCGCTCAACGAACATGCGCTCGTCGGTACGCAGTATCGCGATTGCCTGCTGAGCGAGGACGTTTATGAGAAGGAAATATCTCCTGCGCGCACGATCGCCTATGAGGGAGAGGTCGAGGCGCTGAAGAAGGCGGGGCTGGGTCTTGGCGGCACGCTGGAAAACGTCATCGTTTACAATGACGAACGATGGCTCAACGAGCTGCGCTTTCCCGATGAGCTCGTGCGCCACAAGATCCTCGACCTCATCGGCGACCTCCGCCTCGCGGGTTTCGTGCGGGGACACATCCTCGCCGTGAAATCGGGGCACGCGCTGAATGCGCAGCTTGCGAAAGCGCTCTACGCCGCGCAAAGGCAGAGCGATGGACAGGGACTGTAAGGACAGAAAGAAAGAAGGAGCGAAACCCTATGATTTTGGACATCAATGAGATTCAGAAGATCCTGCCGCATCGCCCGCCGATGCTCCTCGTCGATCGCATCATCGAGCTTGTGCCCTTTGAGTCGGCAACGGGGATCAAGTGCGTGACGATGATGGAGGACTTTTTCCGCGGACACTTCCCCGGTGCGCCGATCATGCCCGGCGTCCTGATCTTGGAGGCCATGGCGCAGGTCGGCGGCATCACGATGCTTTATCCCGAGGAGAACCGCGGCAAGCTCGCGCTCTTCGGCGGCATGGAGGGCGTGAAGTTCAAGAAGCCCGTCGTGCCCGGCGACCAGCTCGTGACGAAGGCGAAGATCACGAAGGTGCACGGCGACTTCGGCAAGCTTCATGCCGACGGCTACGTTGACGGCGTGCTCGTCGCCAAGGCGGACTTCACCTTCGCTTTGCAAAAAGCGGAAAGTCTCTCTTAAGGGGCGGATTTGCCAAGAAAATGAGTGCCAGTCTTTTATCAAGCCCGAAAATTGCCGATTTTGCCGAAATATGAAAGGCAGAGATCGACAGGATTTGCAGGATTATAACAATATGGCGCTTTATTCATAAAGAAGACATTCATTGGAAATCCTGTCAGCGCTCTTTTCGAGTGGAATAAGGGGTGGGAAAAATGATAGACAGCAAAGTGGTGGCATATATCCACGAAACGGCGGTCGTGAGTCCTCGCGCGCATGTGGAAAAAGGGTGTGGAGATCGGCCCTTATGCTGTGATTGAAGATCATGTGACGCTTGGCGAGAATGTCAAGGTCGGTGCGCACGCCGTCATTGCCGCAAACGTCTCCATCGGCGCGGGAACGCGCATAGAGCCGCATGCCGTCATCAACAGCTGGACGAGCATCGGCAAGGACAGTCATGTCTTTCAGTTCGCCTCGGTCGGCGCGGAGCCGCAGGACTTGAAGTTCAAGGGCGAGAAAAGCTATACGATCATCGGCGACCGCACGACGATCCGCGAGTATTCGAGCATCCACCGCGCGACGGGCGAGGGCGAGGAAACGCGCATCGGGAGCGACAGCCTCCTCATGGCGTGCACGCATGTCGCCCACAACTGCGTTGTCGGCAACCACGTCATCATGTCGAATGCGGCGATGATCGCCGGCCACGCCATCATCGAAGACCGCGCGGTTCTGGGCGGCATGTGCGGCATTCATCAGTTCGTGAAGATCGGCAGGAATGTCATGATCGGCGGCATGTCGAAGGTCGTGCAGGACTGCGTGCCCTATACGATCGTCGACGGGCATCCGGCGCGCGTCGTCGGACTCAACAGCGTCGGCATCGCGCGCGCGGGCATCGCGGTCGAGGCGCGGCGAAGCATCAAGCGAGCCTATAAGATCCTCTTTCGGTCAGGGCTGAGCCTCGCGCAGGCGATCGCCGTCATCGAGCAGGAGGTCGACACGTCTGAAGAGGTCGAGCATTTCCTGCGCTTTTTGCGCAATGTGGATCGCGGCATCTGCCGCGAGCGCCGCGAGAACGAATAGGAGTTCAAGGAATCGGAGGAGGAACTTTTGGAGAAAAATCGGTCTTTTTGGCCGGCGTCGGACGTCTGCCTGTCGTTTGCGCACAGGCGGCGAAGGCGCTCGGCATCGAGGTCAGCGCCGTCTCGCTCCTGCCGGACACGGATGCGGAGCTTGCAGAAGTGGCGGCCGATCATCGGGCGATCAACGTCGCGCAGCTCGGCGCGATCATCGACTACCTCAAGGAGCGCGGCGTGACGAAGGTGACGCTTCTCGGCAAGGTCACGAAGGAGCTTCTCTTCGCCGGCAGCCACGAGCAGCCCGACATGCGCATGATGCAGCTCCTGATGTCGCTGCCTGACAAGAAGGACGATACGATCATGCTCGCCTTCGTCCAGGAGCTGGCGAAGGAAGGGCTGCAGGCATTCGACCAGACGGCGCTCCTCAAGGCGCTGATGCCTGCGGCGGGCACGCTGACGAAGCGCGAGCCGACGGCAGAAGAGCGCGCCGACATGGAGATGGCGCTCGACATGGCGAAGGAGATCGGCAGGCTCGACATCGGCCAGACGGCCGTCGTCAAAGGGAAGGCGGTCATGGCGCTGGAAGCGATCGAGGGCACGGACGCCTGCATACGGCGCGGCGGCGAGCTGTCGGGCGGCGGCGCGGTCGTCGGCAAGGCGGCGAAGCCCCAGCAGGACATGCGCTTCGATGTGCCGGCTGTCGGCACGGCGACCATCGAGTCGATGATCGCCGCAGGCGCGAAGGCCTCGCCATCGAGGCGGGCAGGGTGCTCGTCGTCGACCGGGCGCGCGTCTTGGCTCTTGCGGAAGAAAACGGCATAGCGATCGCAGCGATTTGACGATTTGCGCGGTGGATGCGGAGTCCGCATCCTCGCGCTTTTTCGGCTTATAAAGAGGAGGGGCAAGATGAAGATCATGATGTCGGCGGGCGAAGCGTCAGGCGATTTGCACGGCGCGCGCCTCGCCCGGGAGATGCTTGAGATGGAGCCGGAGGTGAAGCTCTTCGGCTTCGGCGGCGCCAAGATGGCGGAGGCGGGCGTGCGCCTCGTGCGTGACTGCCGCGACTACAGCCTCATGGGCGTATGGGAGGTCGTCCCGGCCTCGGCCGTCTCCTGCAGCTCGAAAAGACGCTCGTCAAAGCGATGCGCGAGGAAAAGCCCGACCTCCTCCTGATCATCGACTACCCAGACTTCAACTGGCGGCTCGCGGCGAAGGCGAAGGCGCTCGGCATCCCCTGTCTTTTCCTATATCCCGCCGTCGGCGTGGGCTTGGCGCAAGGGACGCGCGAAGAAGTGCGCGGCCATCGCCAAGGAGATCGTCACGATCTTCCACCACGAGATCATTCCCTACGTTTCAGCGGGAGCGAACGTCGCCTTCCTCGGCAATCCCCTCGTCGACGCTGTGCGCGCCGACATGGAGCCCGAGGCGGCGCGCTTTTCTTCGGTCTGGCGGACGGCGAGCGCTGTGCGCTCCTCCTGCCCGGCAGCCGCAGACAGGAAATCTCGCTCCTCCTGCCCGACATGCTCAAGGCGGCGAAGCTCTTGAAGGAGCAGCGTCCGGAGACGCGCTTCTTCCTGCCCGTCGCGCCCGGAATCGAGCGGCAGGAGCTTGAACGCTATGTTGAGAAGGAAGGAGCGCCCGTCGAGCTCACGCAGGAGCACACCTACGACCTCATGGGCATCGCCGACTTCGCCATCGCGACCTCGGGCACGGTCGTCATGGAGGCGGCGTTGATGAACCTGCCCGCCGTCGTCTGCTACCGCATGGGACGGCTCAACTACGCTATCGGCAAGATGCTCGTGAAGATCGAGCACTTCAGCCTGCCGAACATCATCCTCGGGGAAGAGGCAGAGCCGGAGCTTTTGCAGGATGCGGTGACGCCCGAGCGCATCGCTGAGGAGGCGGCGAAGCTCTACCGGGGCGAAGCGCATCGTGATTCTGTCATGGCGCGGCTGCGGGTTGCCGTCCTGCAGCTCGGCCCGCCGGGAGCCGCCGTGCGCGTCGCAGCGCATGTGCTCGCGGCGGCGGGCGGTCAAGGGAACGAGAGGGAAGCATGAAGAACTACGCCCGTTTGCTGAAGTACATACGCCCCTATATGAAGCAGCTGGGGGTCGCCGTCGTGTGCATCGTGCTCGCGGCCGGGGCGAATCTCTATGTGCCGTGGATCATCAAGGACATGATCGACAAGGTGCTCATGGATCGCGACATGGCGATGCTGAACCTCATCGCCGTCGGCATCGTCGTCGTCTTCTTCTTTCGCGGCATATTCTACTACGGGCAGAGCTATCTCGTCTCCTTCGTCGGGCAGCGCGTCGTCATCGACATCCGCGAAGCGCTCTTCGAGAAGTTCCAGCGCATGCCGCTCGCCTATTTCGACCGCCAGCAGACAGGCGCGGTCATGAGCTATGTGACGAACGACGTGCAGGCGCTGCAGAACGCGCTCGTCGACAAGCTCATCGAGTTCGTGACGGAGGCCTCCGTCCTCATCGGCTCGATCGTTCTCATGTTCTACCTCGACTGGAAACTCACGCTGATCACGCTGTTCACCGTGCCTCTCGTCGGACAGGCGATGAAGATCTTCGGCAGGAAGCTCAAGAAGTCGGGCACCGTCATCCAGGAAAGGCTCGCCGACATCAACTCGCTCCTGCAGGAGAACATCGCGGCGGTGCGCGTCGTCAAGTCCTTCGTGCGCGAGCGCTACGAGATCGGGCGCTTCCACAGGCAGAACGAGCTGAATTTCCGGGCCGAGATGAAGAACGTGCAGCTCACGAGCCTCTTGACGCCGACCGTCGAATTTCTCGCCGCGATCACCGTCACCTTCATCTTGTGGATCGGCGGCTATGAGGTCGTGCAGGGCGACCTGACGGCGGGCGCTCTCGTCGCCTTCCTGACGTATGCCGTGAATCTCGCGAACCCCGTCAAGCGCATCAGCCGCATCTACGGCGTTGTGCAGCGCGCGATGGCGGCGGCCGACCGCGTGTTCGAGGTTCTCGACATGGAGGAGACGATTCGCGACAAGGAGGGCGCAGTCCCCCTGCCCGAGATCGAAGGGCGCGTCGCCGTCAAGGACGTATCCTTTTCCTACAAGGAGGGCGTGCCGGCGCTTTCCCATGTGTCTTTGGAAGCGAGCCCCGGCCAGCTCATCGCCTTCGTCGGCCCTTCGGGCGCGGGCAAGTCGACGATCGCGAACCTCATCCCGCGCTTCTACGAGGTAAGCGAGGGGGCGATCGAGATCGACGGCCACGATGTGCGCGACGTGACGCTCGACTCCCTGCGCGAGCAGATCGGCATCGTGCCGCAGGAGACGATGCTCTTTTCGAGCAGCGTGCGCGAGAACATCCGCTACGGCAGGCTCGATGCGACGGATGCGGAGGTCGAGGAGGCCGCGCGGGCGGCGAACGCCGAAGAGTTCATCCTGCAGCTTCCCGAGGGCTACGCGACGAAGATCGGCGAGCGCGGCCTGAACCTTTCGGGCGGGCAGCGCCAACGCATTTCGATCGCGCGCGCCATCTTGAAGAATCCGCGCATCCTGATTCTTGATGAGGCGACGTCGGCGCTCGATACAGAGAGCGAGAAGGTCGTGCAGGCGGCGCTCGACAAACTCATGGTGGGACGCACTTCGTTCGCCATCGCGCATCGCCTCTCGACGATTTTCGGCGCCGACTGCAT
Organism: uncultured Selenomonas sp.; assembly: GCA_916438625.1. Taxonomy (GTDB): domain Bacteria; phylum Bacillota; class Negativicutes; order Selenomonadales; family Selenomonadaceae; genus Selenomonas. The sequence continues at coordinate 629,496 of CAKAFE010000001.1, forward strand.
CTGCGTGCTCGACGGCGGCTGCATCGTCGAGCAGGGCACGCACGAGGAGCTGCTGGCGAAAGGCGGACTCTACAGCACGCTCTACAGCATACAGTTCCGGGGCGAGGGAGAAGGCGGGAAAAAAGGCAGAGAAGCCTTGCAGCCTGCGGGGACGTGAACGATATAAAGGGGAGGAAATATGCGGTTACTGTATAATCTCGCGGCGATTCTCGCCGTCGTCCTCATCATACCCGTGTTCTTGGTGCGCGCCATGCGCGAGCGCGGCTTCGTCGAGCGCGTGCGCCAGAGCCTTGGCTTTTTCCCTGAGCACGCGCTCGACAAGGTGGCGAAGAAGAACTGCATTTGGGTCATGCGGCGTCCGTCGGCGAGATCGTCGCCGCCAGTCCGCTGATCCGCGAGTTCCGCAAGGAATTTCCGAAGAGCCCGATCCTCGTCTCCGTCGTCACGACGTCGGGCTACGAGATGGCGAACCGCATCATCAAGGATGCAGACAGCATCATCTACTTTCCGCTCGACTTGCCTTGGCGCGCCGGCAGCATCCTGCGCCGCATTCATCCGCGCGTCTTCATGCCCGTGGAAACGGAGCTTTGGCCGAACTTCCTGAAGAACGCGAAGAAGCTCAAGATTCCCGTCATGATGGTCAACGGGCGCATCAGCGACAAGAGCGTCAATCGCTACAAGCATCTGCACAGCGTCCTCGACGACATGATCAGCACGGTCAGGAAGTTTGCCATGCAGTCGCCCATCGACGCTGAATATATCATGCGGCTCGGTGCGCCGCCCGAGCTTGTGACCGTCACGGGAAACACGAAGTTTGACCAGACGTATACGGACGTGAGCCTCGCGGAGAAGAAGAAGCTCATCTCCGAGATGGGGTTGGTGAAGAACGGCGGCATCTTCCTCGCGGGCAGTACGCATCGCGGCGAGGAGACGCCTGTCCTCGAGGCGTTCGCCGCGCTCAGGAAGAAGTTCCCCGAGGCGAAGCTCATCATCGCGCCGCGGGAGCTGCTGCGCACGACGGAGATCGTGGCGCTCTGCAGGCACAAGGGATTTTCCGTCGCGCGCCGCACGGAGCTTCTCGAAGAGCCTAGGGCGGATCACGACATCGTGATCTTGGACACCATCGGCGAGCTCGGCAGGGTGTACAGCATCGGCGACGTCATCTACGTCGGCGGCAGCCTCATCTCGCACGGCGGGCACAACATCCTGGAGCCTGCGGCGCACGGCAAGGCGATCATCGTTGGGCACAACATGTTCAACTTCAAGGACACGCATGTGCTTTTCACGAAGCGCAATGCCTGCATCACCGTGCACGACGAGGCCGAACTTTGCGGCGCCGTCACCCGCCTCTTTGAAGACGAAGGGGAAAGGCGGCGCATGGAGCGCGAGACACTCGCCATCGTGAGCGAGAACAAGGGCGCGTCACGAAAGACCGCAAAGATCCTGCGCGAGTTCCTGGAGGAGTTCGAGCAGGGAGAGAATGCGGGCAAGGTGCGCACGACGGAACGTGTCGAGAACTTCCGCACATACGTCACCGACCTCATGCGCCGCCGCCATGCCGAGGGCTTGGGGCTGCGCATCGTCATGGGGCTTCTCCACAGCTTCTCCCTCGTCTACCGCCAGCTCGTGAACTTGAAGCTCTGGGGTTACGAGACGGGGATATTCAAGCGCAAGCGCCTCGGCTGCTACGTCATCAGCCTCGGCAACATCACGGTCGGCGGCACGGGAAAGACGCCGACGGCGCAGTACCTGGCCGCAACGATCCGCGACATGGGGCGCCGCGTCGTCATCTTGAACCGCGGCTACCGCGCGAAATGGCGCGGCGATGTCGGCATCGTTTCCGATGGGCAGAAGCTCTACATGGACGCGACTGAAGCGGGGGACGAGGCTTTCATGCTCGCCAAGCATCTGCCCGAGGTGCCCGTGCTCATCGGTGCAGAGCGCGCGCTTACCGGACAGTACGCCATCGAGCACTTCGGCGCCGAGGTCGCGATCTTGGACGATGGCTACCAGCACTGGCAGCTTGCGCGCGACATGGACATCCTGCTCATCGATGCGGTCAACGTCTTCGGCAACGGCTACATGCTGCCGCGCGGCACGCTCAGGGAGCCTGTCTCCCACATCGAGCGCGCCGGCGTCTGTCTCCTGACGAAGGTCGATCAGGCGGTGGGCGTCTCGCGCGAGCACATCAAGAACACGATAAGGAAGTACAACGAGAAGGCGCTGATTGTGGAGAGCATCCATCGGCCGCGCCGCTTCGTCGAGCTGAAGGACTGGCATCGCGACATCGCGGGCGAAGGCGTCGACATCAAGGCGTTGGCGGGAAAGCGGGTCATGGCGGTCTCCGCCATCGGCAACCCCATGTCGTTCGAGCAGACGCTCTGCGACATCGGCGCCAGGATCGCTGAGAGCCTGCGTTTTCCCGACCACCACGAATACACGACGAAGGAGCTGCAGGACGTCTTGGATCAGGCAGTCTCCTTGGGGGCGGAAGCCATCGTCTTCACGGAGAAGGACGCCGTGAAGATCCCTTTGACGATCATTGAGGCGAAGGCGCCGATCCCCATGTTCGTCATCTGTGTCGAGGTCACGTTCCAAGAGGGGGCGGAGCCGTTTCAGGCCATGCTCTCTGCCGATCTGCAGGAAAAGATCGCTGCTTTGCGAAAGGGAGGAGAAGAGAGATGAGGACACTCTGCGTGATTCCGGCGCGCTATGCGTCGACGCGCCTGCCGGGCAAGCCGCTCGCCGACATCTGCGGCAAGCCGATGATCTGCCGCGTTTGGGAGCGTGCGAGACGCGCCGAAAAGCCGGAGAGGGTGATCGTGGCGACGGACGATCAGCGCATCTATGACGCTGTGCGCAAGGACGGCGGCGAAGCCATGCTCACGCGCGCCGATCATCCGACGGGCACGCACCGCCTCGCCGAGGTCGCACAGGCGCATGCGGCGGTCGATCTCATCGTCAACGTGCAGGGCGACGAGCCGCTCATAGAACCGTCCGTGATCGACGAGCTCATCGCGCTTTTCGAGGCGGACGAGAACCTGCAGATGGCGACCGTCATGACGCGCATGGAAGATGAGGAGGAGCAGAAGAATCCGAACAACGTCAAGGTCGTCGTGGACAAGCTCGGCTACGCGCTCTATTTCTCGCGTTCGCTCCTCCCCTATCCGCGCGCGGCAGCTGCGCCCGTGTACAAGCACATCGGCATCTACGCCTATCGGCGCGACTTCCTGCTGCACTACGCACGTCTTGCGCCGACGCCTTTGGAGAAGGCGGAGTCTCTGGAGCAGCTTCGGGCGCTCGAAAATGGCTACGGCATCCGCGTGCTGGAAACGGCCAGCCGTTTCATCGGCGTCGATACGCCGGAGGATCTGGCGCTCGTCAACCGACTCTATCGAGAGCAGGGGTTGGCATAGCTCCCCCGGCGACGGTGGCTGCTCTTTAGCTGTTTTTAAGGAAAGACTGATAAAATAAAGCTGCTTGGCTGCCTGAAGTTGGGCGGCTGAATTTGTCCGTGCTTCCCGGAGAGAAAGGCGGTAATATGATGATGAACAAGGTGAAGGTCAGAGATTTCACGATCGGCGGGGGCAGCCCGCTCGTGCTCCTCGCAGGGCCGTGCGTCCTTGAGGAGATGGATCGCTGCCTCCTGATCGGACGCACGATCAAGGAGATCACGGCAAGGCTCGGCATCCCCTACATCTTCAAGGCGTCGTTCGACAAGGCGAACCGCTCGTCCTTCAACAGCTTCCGCGGCCCCGGACTCAAGAAGGGGCTGGAAATGCTCCGGGCGATCAAGGACGAACTCGATGTGCCCGTCGTGACCGACATCCACAAGGAGTCGCAGATCGCGCCGGCGGCGAAGGTCGTCGATGTGCTGCAGATCCCGGCCTTTCTCTGCCGCCAGACCGATCTTCTCTATGCGGCGGCGAAATCGGGCTGCGTCGTCAACGTCAAGAAGGGGCAGTTCCTCGCGCCGCGCGACATGGGCAACGTCGTTGACAAGCTGCACGAGGGCGGCTGCTCCGACATCCTCTTGACGGAGCGCGGCGCATCGTTCGGCTACAACAACCTCGTCGTCGACATGCGCAGCTTCCCGATCATGCGCTCGTTCGGTGCGCCGGTCATCTTCGATGCGACGCACAGCGTGCAGCTGCCGGGCGGCGCGGGCACGTCGTCGGGCGGCAACCGCGAGTTCGTCGAGCCGTTGGCGCGCGCCGCCGTCGCCGCCGGCGTCGACGGGCTCTTCATGGAGGTGCACGACAATCCTGAGGAGGCGCTTTGCGACGGTCCGAACAGTCTCTACCTCGACAAGCTCGAAGAACTTTTGAAGGATGTGCTGGCAATCTATGATGTAGTGAAGGGGAAGCTGGTCTGAATGATTTTTTCTGCTGATGCGACGGAGCGTGCGCGCCGCGTGCGCTTCATCATCTTTGACGTCGACGGTGTCCTGACGGATGGCGGCATCTACACGGGCGAGTCAGGCGAATTCATGAAGCCTTTCAACGTGCGTGACGGCCTCGGGATCCGTCAGTGCCAGAACGAGGGATTCGGTACGGCGATCATCACGGGACGCGCGAGCGCCATCGTTTCTCAGCGAGCTGCGGAGCTGAAGATCGAGGATGTCTACCTCGGGCATCTCGACAAGCGCAGCGCCTATGACGATATCAAGGCGCGTCATGGCCTTCAAGATGAGGAGGTCGCCTATGTCGGCGACGATCTCATCGACCTTGCCATCATGCAGCAGGTCGGCTTTCCCGCCGCGCCTGCGGACGCCGTGGACGAAGTGCGCGCGCTTTCTTGTCTCGTCGCCGGAAAGGAAGGCGGCAGGGGGGCGGTGCGCGAGATCATCGAATTCATCTTGAAGGCGCAGGGGCGCTGGGCGAACGTCGTCGCGCGCTTCACTGCGCCCGAGAAGGTCACGAACGTCTCGCAATGACGCCCTTTCATGCCAGGGGCAGCGCACAGCGCCCGGAAGCGGAGGCTGTGCGTTCAGCTTTCGTATATCTGAAGACAGCAGGTGAAGGTTCATGCTCTACAAATCGTTGATGGCGCTCAGCCGTGCGCTGCGCTTCCTGCCGCACGGTGCGCTGCTCTTTTTCGGCGCGGGACTCGGCAGGCTCTACTACCGATGCATCAAGAAGCAGCGCGAGCTTGCCGTGCGCCAGATGATGCGGGGGCTTTCCATCTCGGAGGAGGAAGCGCGGAAGATCGTGCGCGCCTCCTTCGTGAACCCTCGCGCAAAAATATGTTGGAAATCCTCTACATGCCGAATCTCAACGAGAAGAATCTGCATGAGTACATCGAGATCGAGCATTTGGAGCGTCTCAAGGATGCGCTTGCCGAGGGGCACGGCGTCGTGGTTCTCACGGGTCACATCGGCACATGGGAGTGGCTGTCCGCTGCCTTCTCGCTTTCGGGACTGCCCGTCACGGCGATCGCCAAGACACAGCCGAATGCGGAGTATTCGCGCGTTCTCGACGATCTGCGCGCGACGATCGGTGCGGAGATCTTCTCGCGCGGCACGAGCGAACTGCTGGCGGCGGGACGCGCCTTGAAGAAGGGGAAGATCCTCGGCTTCCTCGCTGACCAGGATGCAGGCCCCGGGGGCGCATTCATCGACTTCCTCGGCCAGATGGCGGCGACGCCCCTGGGCCCCGCCGTCTTCTCGCGCAAGTTTCATGCGCCCGTCGTGCCGGCCTTCATCCTGCGCCGCCCCGACGGCAGGCACACGGTTCGCGTCTATGAACGCATGGAGTATGTCGATACGGGCGATGTGGAAAAGGATCTCTACGATCTGACTGTGCGCATGACGCGCCTCTTGGAAGAGGTCATCCGCGAGAATCCGACACAGTGGCTGTGGTTCCAGAAGCGATGGAATACGCCGCCCGAAATGAAGAAGGAGAAGCATCACGGTGCGAGGCTGCAGGGAGGGAAAAATGAAGCATAAGAAGACGCTTCTGATCGCCCTTGCCGCGGCTCTTTTCATCGCCGCCTTCGCGTGGTCGATCCTCTCCGTGCCCGAGGTTCCTTCCATGGATACGCCTTCGCGCACCTTGCGCTACGAAGGAAATACCTTGAGCTTGGAAAAGGATGGGCGCACCGTCTGGAAGTTGACAGCGGACTCGATCGAGGCGGACGCCGACGGCAAGACGGCAGAGGTGCAGAATATCGAGGGGGTATTCTATGAGGACGGCGGCCGCGAGCTGAAGATCACGGCGCCGCACGCCCATTATCGACATGACGTCGAAGGATCTTGCGATCGACGGCGGCGTGACCGTCCAGACGTCGGACGGCATACGCCTGACGAGCCGCGCAATCGTCTGGACGGCGGCGAAGGAGACGCTCGCCGCTGTCGGCGACGCCGAGTTGACGCAGGACGAGAAAAAACTCCGCGTGACAGCGGAGCGCATCGAGAGCGCAGACGGCTTCCAGAAGTTCACGGCGAGCGGCAAGGACGGCAAGAAGGCGCGAGTGGAAAAAGGGAGTGGAGCGAAATGATGAAGATGAAAGGACGGGCGGCGCTCGCAGCCGCCGTCTTGGCTGCGATCTTGAACGCAGGGACGCTGCAGGCGGCGGACGAGGCGTCGTCTTTGGAAGGCGACAGCGTGAGCTACGACATGGCGACGGGCGAGATCACGGCGGAGGGCGGCATCACGTTGAAGAGCGGCACGACGACCATCACGGGCGCCGTGGCGAACTACAACACGAAGACGCAGCAGGGCGAGATCACGGGCGGCGTCGTTGCCGTGCACGATGCGATGCGCCTGACGGCACAGACCGTAACGCTCGAATCTGCCGCCGCCATCCACGCGACGGGCGGAGCGGAAATCACGAAGGACGACTTGCGCCTGACAGCGGAAAAGCTTTCCGTATTCGATCAGGATCGCTGCGTCGCGGAAGGAAACGTTCACGCCGTGAAGGCGGACAAGACCTTCACGGGCGCGCGCGCTGAATTCACGCAGTCGACGAATTATCTGCTCGCCGCAAGCGGCGGCACCGTGACGGCGGCGGACGGCACGTTCTCTGCCAATCGCATGGAAGGCTGGCTCGCGGAAGAGCGCTACCATGGCGAGGGCAGCGTGCATGTCGTGAGTCCGCCGCGCAGCTTCGAGGGCGGCGGCGATACGGTCGACTACTTCGCCAAGGCCGAGGATGGCAAGGGGGAAGTGCGTCCTCGACGGCAACGCCTGGGCGTATCAGGGCAATAACATGCTCAAGAGCCATCATCTGACGGTTTACCTTGCCAACACGGGAACTCTTGCTGTAGAATAGAGGGACTTGAGGCTTGCGGCTTGAGGAGGAAGAGAGGTGACGGACTTTGTATCTGGAAGCGAAGGACTTGGTCAAGACATTCAAGCGGCGCAGCGTCGTCGACCATGTCTCCCTGCGCGTCGACAAGGGCGAGATCGTCGGGTTGCTGGGTCCCAACGGCGCGGGCAAGACGACGACGTTCTACATGATCACGGGGCTTGAGCAGCCGACGGCGGGCGACGTCTTCGTTTCCGACGTGCGCATCACGGAGATGCCGATGTACGAGCGCGCGCGGCTTGGCATCGGCTACCTCGCGCAGGAAGCCTCGATCTTCCGCAAGATGACCGTCGAGGAGAACCTCCTCGCGATTCTTGAGATGACGAGATTGCCTCGTTCGGAACAGCGGACGAAGATGGAGCAGCTTCTCGCGGAGTTCCACGTCAGCCATGTGCGCGACCGCCTCGGCACGGAGCTGTCGGGCGGCGAGCGCCGCCGCGTCGAGATCGCGCGCTGCCTCGCCATCGAGCCGCAGTTCATCCTGCTTGACGAGCCTTTCGCCGGCGTCGACCCCATCGCCGTCGCCGACATACAGGAAATCATCTCCTACCTTCGTCAGCGCGGCATCGGCATCCTGATCACCGACCACAATGTGCGCGAAACATTGCAGATCGTCGACCGCGCCTATATCCTGAACGACGGCAAGATCCTCCTCGAAGGGGACAGCGCGACCATCGCGGCGAGCGAGCTCGCGCGCAAGTTTTACCTTGGCGACAACTTCACGTTATAGGAGCGCCTTTATGCAAATACGACTTTTGGACAAGTACATCTTCCGTGAGGTCTGCCTCGCCTTCTTCTTCGGCATATGCGGCACGTCCGCTGTCTTCGTCGGCTCGGGCACGCTCTTTCGCATTGCGCAGTACATCACGGAGTACGGCGCATCGTTCGGCTCCGTCGTCAAGATGTTCATCTTCAGCCTGCCCGCCATCGCCATCTACACGTTTCCCATGTCGATGCTGCTCGCGGCTCTCCTGACCATCGGCAGGCTTTCGAGCGCGAGCGAGATCACGGCGATGAAATCGTGCGGCGTGAGCTTTTACCGCATCGCTGCGCCTGTCGTCGCGCTCGGCGTCCTCGTCAGCATCTTCTCCATCCTCTTCACGGAGCACGTCGTGCCGCGCGCGAACAACGCCTATGAGAACGTCATCGCCTACGAGATCAAAGGCAACGCCGCGCCAAAGTCGCAGGATCACATCGTCATCAAGGAGATCAAGGACGGCGAGATGCAGCGGCTCATGTACGCGCGGCGCTACGACGCTTCGACGGAGACGCTTGAGGGCGTGACGCTGCAGTCGTTTGAAAACGGCGAGACGAGCTATGTGCAGGACGCCGCCTATGCGAAGTGGGAGGGCACGCAGTGGACGATGTACCAAGGCGTCATTTATCAGATATCGGGCGGCAAGTCGGAGCACACGATGCGCTTCGACAAGCAGGTGCTTCCTATCAACGCGAGCCCTGGGCGCATCGTGCGCGAGCAGAAGCGCCCCGAGGAGCTGACGATGCGGGAGCTGCGCCAGCAGATCGAGATCATGCGCACGCAGTTCGTCGACACGAGGAAGCTGGAGACGGAGCTTTACCAGCGCATTACGATTCCCATGGCGAGCCTCGTCTTCGCCATCATCGGCGTGCCGCTCGGCATGCAGCCGAACCGCAGCAGCTCTTCGCGCGGCATCGGCCTGAGCCTCCTGATCTTCTTCTGTTACTACGTCCTCATGACGCTCGCGGGGGCGCTCGGCCAGTCGGGCGCCTTGAATCCCGCCTACGCCGTGTGGCTGCCGAATATCGTTGGACTTCTCGTCGGCGCCTATCTGATGCGCCAGACGGCGCGCTGACAGGGAGGCGGCGCTCTTTCGCGCCATGCCACGAGAAGGATCTGGGGAGAGAAAGGAGCATGGTTCGATGTACGGAATCGTCCTGATCCTCGTGCTTGTCATCACGGGCGGCATCATCGCCGTCATCGGCGACCGCATGGGCACGAAGATCGGCAAGAAGCGTCTGTCGCTCTTCGGCCTCAGGCCGCGCCACACGTCGACGATCGTCACCATCGTCACGGGCGTCGTGATCACGACGCTGACGTTCTTCATTCTCGCTGCGGCATCGGAAAATGTACGGACGGCGCTCTTTGGCATGGAGAAGCTCAACCGCTCGATGCAGCAGACGGAAGAGAAGCTGAAGTCGGCGTCTGAGGACCTGACGGCGGCACGCGCCGAGCAGAGTCGGGCGGATGCGGCTCTTGCGGAGCTGAAGGACAGCGTCCGGTCGATGGAGGAGGAAGCCGAAAGGCTCGCGGCGGGCAACCGGGCGCTCGCTGAGCAGAAGGATGCGCTGGCGCGTGACAACGCCGCGCTCGATGGGATGAACCGATCGCTCACCGCCGAAAACACCGCGCTCGACGCGGCGAACGAGACGCTTCTGGCGAGCAATGCGCAGCTGGCCGACGACAAGGCGACGCTGGAAAAGCGCACGCAGGAGCTCAGGCGCGGCATCGAACTCATCCGCGAGGGCGATATCGTCTATCGCGCGGGCGAGGTCATCGCGGCGGGGGTCATCAAGGGCAACCGTCCCGAGAACGAGGTGCGCGTCGACATCAATGCGCTCGCGCAGCTCGCGAGCCGCAACGTCTCGGCGCACCTCGGCAAGGATCTGCCCGACGGCGAGATCTGGGTCTATGCGCCCGAGGTCGACGATGCTGTCGGGCGCATCGCCAAGGCTTCCCACGATATGGTCGTGCGCATCGTCGCGGCCTCCAACCTCGTGCGCGGTGAAGCCGTGCGCGCAGCCCTCGACCTGCATCCGAACAGCATCGTCTATCGAAAGGGCGAGTTCATCATCGCCCAATCCTACATCCTCAAGAACCGGGGAGGCAAGCAGGCGTCGGAGGAGATCGTCATGGACTTCTTGAAGCGCGTGAATGCCGCCGCTTCGGCGCATGGCATCCTGCCCGATCCCATCCGCGGTACCGTCGGCGTCATCGACGCCCAGCAGATTTACGACATCGTGGAGAAGATCGAGCCGCTTTCCGGCACGATTGTTCTCTCCGCTTACGCGCACGACGACACCGATGCGCTCGGACCGCTGCGGCTCGACATCAAGATCGAGCGGGAGTCTCAATGATGGCGGGCGGGACGCTCGCCGCCGTCGATCCCGGCCGTGAGAAATGCGGCTTCGCCGTCCCTGGATGCGCACGGAACGGTGCTCTTTCAAAAAGTGATCGAGACGCTTAACCTTGTGCATGAAATCAACGATAAGTATGATAGGTATGCGTTCAGGGTTCTTGTGCTCGGCAACGGCACGACGAGCAAGGAAGCAAAGGAGCGCATAGAAGAGATGCTGCCTGATCTGCGCGTGGTGCTCGTCGACGAGTACCGCACGACGGACATGGCGAAGCGGGCGTATTGGCAGGCGCGTCCGCCGTGCGGCTGGAGAAGGCTCCTGCCCGTCTCCATGCTTGTGCCGCCTGAGCCTGTCGATGATTTTGTCGCCATCATCCTCGCACGCCGCTTCTTGGAGGGGGCGGCGTCGGGTGATGTTTAGACGATGGGGGAAGCGATTTCCCTGAAGAAAGAAAGGAACTGCCGCAGCAGCTTCGTCTTGGATGCAAAGCGGCTTTTCCGCAAAGAAAAGGAGATTTTCACATGGCAGAAAAAGAAGAAAACCTCGAAGTAGAAGAAAAGGCCACGAAGAAGTCAGCGAAGGCAGCGAAGGCGGCGGAAGCAGCAGAGGCCGTCAAGTCCGAAAAGGCCGCGAAGTTTGACGCCATGCTCGAAGAGCTTGGCATCCAGGCGTTCCAGAAGCAGGAAGTCGGCGACGAGTACGGCACGGTGCTCTACCGTTCCTCGATGGAGATCAAGGGACAGTTCCTGCCCGTCATCGTCATCTTTGACGCCTCCATCTACGGTATTGTGCGCGTCATCGTCGGCAGCAAGGTCGTCAACGAGAAGAACGAGAGCGACCTCGCGGCATACATCAACGAGATGAACAGCCGCTACAAGGTGTTCAAGTACTATACGGTGGAAGACGGCAGCCTCGTCCTCGACGCCTGCCTGCCCGCTTCCGACGAGGGATTCGAGCCGGACATCGTGCGCACGATCCTCGACGTCGTCCTGCAGCACCTCGATGAGACCTTCGGCGATACGATGAAGACCATCTGGGCAGACAACTGAGAAACGAATCAAGAGGAGGATGTTCCGAAAGGCGACTTTCTGGAGCATCCCGTATGTGTCAAGATGTTCTCGGTGGGAAATTTCAACCCTTGATGCGTCTGCCTTCGCGGCATGCCTGTTTTTTTCCTCTTTAAGCGAAGCATTTGGACAAATGTCCAATCGCACTGCTCATCGGCGCGCTCACCGTGATCCTCCCATGTCGCACGCCTTCATGCGCGTTGCCCTTGCTTTTCTTCAACGCTTGCCTCACAGCTCCGCGGAAATCCCTGCCAGACTTCGGATTGAACAGCTCCGCTTTGGCCACCATGGCTTCGCGCAGGTCGCCGTTCTTCAGCCCCGTGATGATCTTCACCATCGCCCTGCCGCCGTCTCCGCTCCATCGCCGCCCTTGCTTCTTCATCCGGTAGCTGTACAGCCGATGGTTGCTCTCGCATGTGCCCGGAGCTTGCTGCATCCGCCCAGTCCCCGTTGCTCCAACGAGGCAGGTATGACCAGTTCCGCGTCATGTAGCCTCGGAGAAGGCGCACTTGTTCGGCTTGGTGTTCGTCCCGGGCTGTGGATTCCAAGGTGTCCAGTACGAGGCCCTAGACGCTCTCGGTCGTGGTTCTTCAAGGCTCTGTGCAGTTCCCGGCGCAGCTTTCTGTTCGCCCGGAGAGGCGTTCCTTGCACTTCCTCTGCACGTGATACCAATCGCGGAAATGCTCATGCCTTCCGACTTTCCCCACGATCTCCTTTGAATGCGTCGATGCTGTAGCCGGCTCCCCCGTCACTGTTGCTCAGCACCAACGTGTGCGTCAGGTCATAATGGCTGCCTATATAGTGCAGCATCCCTGTCCTTGGCTTTTTTCATGGCTGAAGTCTGCTATGTAGTGGGTTCCTATAAGTTCGCGTCGGTTGCCGTTCTCTCGCACGCCTTCGGCGATCTGGAAGCGATGCAGTTCCTTTTGTTTCTTCTTCTGCCCGTGCAGCATGAGGCCGTCTCCTCGATGTAGAGGACTTGCGGTTGACGCAGTTCTTTTTCTTCCATTGGGTCGGGCGTCGCCCTGCAGGTCTTCCCATGCGCTGTAGGTTTCGCCCACTTGCTTCACTACGCGGGCGACTTGCTGGTGGCTCATCGTGACCGGTGTCAGCAGGTTGACGGCATCGGCCGTGACACGGTAGACGGTCTTGGCGGCAATCTGGGCGATGGTGTATTCCGTGCAGGCGGTGTATCTCCCTATAGGGGCGGATGCCCAGCTCCTTGTCCAAGGGATAGATTCCCTGCCTCTCCTTCTTTGCACATCCTTCGGCGGCGTATGCGGAGCGTCCCATAGCTCGCCCTGCACGGTGCGCCAGTCCAGACGTTCCACATGCCAGCCTTTATCAGCGTATCTGCCCGCCAGTTCTTTGTCGATCCGTTCGAGCGCCTCGCTGACCGCACGGCATGCGAGGTCTTCGAGATAACTGCGGATTCGCTCTTCCCGCGATATGCTGTCCTTCGCACCCTTTTATTATTTCCAAGATTTCTGTTACAATGGTTTCCATAAGAGACCTTCCTTGTTTTTGTATTTGCCTCGTTAGCATACACTATAGGGTACAGGTCTCTTTGCCTTTTTGCAACCCCCACCGAGAAATATTTTACACTAAGGAGCATCCCCCTCGGACTTAAGGAAACGCTGATAAAATGAAGTTGCCCAGATTTGCACAGATACGCTGTTCCTATAGCGGTCAACGTCAGCCAATCATGCGGCGCACTTCGCGCTTGCATTCTTGGGACGTTTTCGCATACGAGCCGTTGCCCAATCGCCTGCGTCCTTCGGACTTGGCTCTTGGACGGCTCAGCAAGGAGATAAACCGCAGGCGTAAGTGGCTACGTCGAGGATTTGTCGGCGACGACAGGACAATGTAGATGTGTGAAGATGGGTAGCTGAATTTATCAGTGCTTCCTTAAAAGCGCAAGAAAGGGGCTGTAACAAGAAGGTTCTTATTCCTAACGAGGAGGCTCTGGAACGTTACTTATTTACTTTGTTTGAAGATTATAATTTTAAGCAAAGTCAACGAATCCATAAAGGAATTGGCCAATGTTCTGACACACTTGAAAGCTTATTTGATTAAAACTTCGTAACTCTACTTGAGTGTTTACCATGAGAACCTTTGTGCTAAGGCTGGAAAAAGCGCAAAAATCCCCCATTGCTCTGTTTGACTGAAATTTTATGTGGATGCCGCCGAGAATGTGGCTGTTTCAGGCTGCCAACCCAGTTTTTTCAGCTTCGTTAGATAACTGTTGATCTTTCTCTCCTTGTTGAATTTGTTGTAATAGTCGGCTCCCAGATCGATGAAGGGCTCTCCCAGCTTCAATATGTGGTAAATGGCTATCAGCATGGTATGCGCTACAGCTACTGTGGCACGTTTTGCTCCCCGTCGCACGACGAGCCTGTCATATTGTGCGGACAAGAAGGAGTCCTTCTTCTTGATGGCTGCCTTGGCGCATTGTATCAGCGTAGTCTTCAGTGTGGCGTTCCCTTTGGTAGTCCTGCCGCTTTGCCGCTTTCCGGCACTTTTCGTTGTTCCCCGAGACAGACCCGCCCAGCTGGACAGATGTTTCTCCGTTGCAAAGCGACTCATATCCAAACCTGTTTCCGCCAAAATGGTTTCCGCGCTCTGCCTCCCTATGCCCGGTATCTCGTCCAGCTTTTTCTATCGCGTCTTCATAGCCGCTGCTGTACTGCTTGACGAGCTTATCCATCTGACCGATGCGCTTCGTCATGTCGTCGATATGATCTACGACTTGCAGGATCAGTTGTTTCTGCAAAAGGCGTGAGAAAGCCGTCCAGCGCTTGCATGACATCTTCCACCCTTGTGCCTCAATGCTCCGTGAAGGCTTTCTTCCACTTCATCCTTCTGCAGCGGCGCATCCTTCTTGAGCAGCTTCTGCAAGAGGCTGCGCGAGCTTTTGCCGTTGATGTTGGAAACTACGCTGGACAGCTTGATATTTCCTCCTTCCAGCATCTTCTGCAGACGGTTGAGTTCACGTGCACGCTCGGCAATCAAGCTCTTTCTGTACCGAAACTTCCCGCAACTCGCGTTGCTCCCGTTTCGGAATATAGCTCGCGCTCAACAGCCCGTGCTGCAGCAAGTCCGCGATCCATTCGGCATCCTTCACATCGAGTCTTCCTTCGAGAACATTCTTCATGTTCCCCGGCGTTGACGATCATGACGCCTAGATGAGAGGTCTCGAAAAGATTGTAGACGGGTTTCCAGTAGGAACCCGTGCTTTTCCATGGCGGCCATCTGGCACTTTTTCATCCCAAAGCCATTTGGCGAGTGCGCGGATTTCTTTTGCTTGTCGTGCCAAATGTTCGTATTTCCTGCTTCTTGCCACATCTGAGGCAGGCGACGATCGAGCGTTTGTGCACATCAATCCCACAACAGCGTTCGTGCAGTGACATCCATGAGGATTCCCTCCCTTTGTACGACGTGGCCTCCTCGATGATGGCTCATTTTACCATACGTCCTTTTGAGCGTAGCTCTGAACAAAGCGTGGTGCGAAAAAAGGAGACCAGATCAGTTTACACAGCGAGATCGAATCTCAAAAATTATTCGACCTTCAACGTCTGCTCTTATTATACCATAGATGGCGGTTCTCGTTCATTGTGGTGCCGTAAGGCGTGGGCGTTTACACATAATTATTGACAGTATCTTTCCTTTTTGAGAAAATAAAATAATAGGAGGTATTATATGTCTGCTAAACAAAAAATTAATCGCTTTGTCGGATCTATTGGAGCTATTATTGGGGTGTTTGTCTTTATTGCATATATTCCACAAATTATCGCTAACTTACAAGGAGCACAAGCTCAACCATTCCAACCACTATTCGCATCAGTTTCTTGTTTAATTTGGGTAATGTATGGTTGGACAAAAAGAACCTAAAAAGACTGGATCCTCATCATTCCCAATGCAGTGGGAGTGATATTAGGTGGTTTAACTTTTTATTACTTCTTTATAAAATTTATATAAACAAGGGGCTGTAACAGAATAGCCTTATGCAAAAATGGAGGTTAGGCATATGCCTGACCTTCATTTTTTTAAATAATTAACAAAAAAAGCACCCGAATAGGTGCTTTTTCTAGTATAATGAAAGTATGATAAAAAAACATTATACTACAATCGATTATAACATGTTAAGTGCTCCAAGACAAATGGTTTTACCTTTAGATTATGGAGTGATGATTACTGACGATGAACCGGTGAGATTACTTGATGCTATACTGGAGGGCTAAACTATAATATGTTGCATCAATTGTATTCTTCTAAAGGAAGAAAATCTGCTGTTCCACCGATAATTCTATTTAAACTATATATCTTTGCTATGACAGAAGGCATTTATTCAACACGTCAAATACAGCGACAATGTGAAGTAAATCTGCAATATAAATGGTTACTGGAAGGGTATGCTGTTCCTAGTCATATGGCATTTCAGCGTTTCTTTGCCAGACTAACATTACCGGTCATACAAGATTTATTTAGTCAAATCATTGATAAGATCGCCGAACTAGATAGTATCACGTTTGATGAAGTTTTTGTCGACGGTACAAAATTAGAGGCTAATGCCAATCGCTACACGTTTG
Organism: uncultured Selenomonas sp.; assembly: GCA_916438625.1. GTDB lineage: Bacteria > Bacillota > Negativicutes > Selenomonadales > Selenomonadaceae > Selenomonas. The sequence goes on from CAKAFE010000001.1 coordinate 645,574, forward strand.
TCTGGCGAGGATCTATAGAAAAATATTTAGGGAAGCGCTGATAAAATGAGGTCGCCCAGATTTGCACAGATGCGCTGTATCTATCGAGGAGACAAACCACAGGCGTAGCGGTGCTACGTCGAGGATTTGTCGACGACGAGAGGGCAGCGCAGATGTGTGAAGATGGGTGGCTGAATTTATCAGTGATTCCTTAGCTAAACTTCCTCAAAAATTAGAGTTATGTAAACAAGAAGCAAGTGAAGCACTAGGTGAAAACTTGGCTAATTATGATGATGAATCGCTTGTTGACCGACTTAAAACTTTTATGAAAGAGCAAAATCTTCAACCTGTCAACGGTAAAGGCAAGCGAAAACTCCCAGTACAACGTATTTCTTGGCATAGGATTATTTACTAATCCAAATGACACAAACACCTTAATTCCATTTATGAAGGAGTTGGAAGCTCTTCATAAAAAGAAATTTAGGTATGTTGTGGCGGATGCAGGTTATGATGGAGAGGAAAATTTCGCATGGCTCATGGGAAATAATTATATAAGTTGTATTAAGCCTGCTACCCATGAGCGTTCTAAAACGCGAAAATGGAAACAAGATATTAGTAGAGCAGAGAATATGCAGTATTGCCAAGAAACGGATACATTTATCTGCACGAATGGGAAGCCACTTACCTTCCAATACGAACGTAAGAAAAAAACTAAATCTGGTTTTGTGTGTACTAGTAAAGTCTATGCAGCTACCTGTTGTGACGGATGCCCGTTTAGGAAGAACTGTCAGAAGTATAAAGGTGACAACCCTCCGAAGCACCCCAAACATATATATATTTCAACTAGATACAATGAACTTCTTAAGAAAAACATGGAAATATTTGGTTCTCCGTATGGTACCTGTTTACGTATTAATAGATCAATTCAAGTTGAAGGTGTATTTGGGATACTAAAGCAAGATTATGGCTTCTGGCGTTTGCTTCATCGTGGGGCAAAAAATGTACGTAAATACATGTTGCTATTAGCTATGGGGTATAATATAAAAAAACTACATAATAGAAATATAGATGGGCGTCTTGGGATTCGGCTATTTCAAGAAAAAATATCTGCCTAATCCGAGGTAAAATTTTATAAAAAGCTACCTCTTATTAAAGTGCACCTAAAATAGAAAAAAAGGCTTCATAACAAATTTTCGAAATTAGTTATGAAGCCTTATGCTATCTAGTGTAACAAGGACTGCAACAAAATAGCGATAAAATCCTCATTTCGTTACAGCCCCTTTCGTACAAATCAGCCCGCAGCGACAGCTTCGTTCAGACCCTTCATCAAAGCGTCAATGTCGATGCCGTGCGCGAGTGCACCCTGCTCGATATTCTCGAAGTGTGAGGCGGCGCAGCCGATGCAGCCCATGCCGGCGCTCATGAATACGGGAACGGTGGCGGGATATTTCTGGACAACCTCTCCGATGCCCATATCTTTCGTTATGGTCATACAAAAACCTCCTTTGTTACAGGGAAACTCCCAAGAAGCCGACAGAAGTCAGCCGGTTGATTGGTTCCATGTAAGGGCGAGTATACGGCAGAGCCGCATACGAAAAACACCTTACTACTGGCTAAATTATATCATATTTCCTAGCCGATAGCTAGAGGATATTTCGATTCTTGAGAATAGTTGCTGTCATGTTGCGTGGAACGCGGCGCATCTATAGGATGCGAAAAGGAGCTGTCATACTGCGTCTGGCTTTTCTGCATTGTGCGATTTTATAATGGCACGGCGATGCAGGACGGGCGACATCAGAAATCTGGATATCTGCATGATGACCCTACTCATTAAAAAAGATTAGACCCCTTCCCTTGATTTATTCGTTTATTGGGGAGGAAAACCTAGCCTTAGGGAGAATTTTCCTTGCATTTTTCCACAACTGCGCTATAATGAATACTGCAAAAGGGGAGTCCACGAATGGGCTGAGAGGGGGCTTTTCGCTCCGACCCGAAACCTGATTTGGATCATGCCAACGTAGGGAATAGAGGGCGATTTTGACCGCATACACCACTTTGGCGTGTGCGGTTTTCTTTTTGGGAGGGATGAAGATGGTGAAGGTCAACGGCGAGGACGCTGCGGCGGACGGCAGGATGCTCTTGGACTATCTGCGAGAAGCCGGCTATGTGCCCGCACGCATCGCCGTCGAGAGAAAACGGCGAGATCGTGCCGCGGGCGACGTATGAATCGGTGCGGCTTTGCGGCAGGGCGATGTCGTGGAGATCGTGAGTTTCGTCGGCGGCGGCTGAGGCGATGTGGCAGAGGACGCCGCCTTTTTGCAAAGGCGCGCGGGCGATGATAGGAAGGCTTCTCCCAAAGGGAGGGCGAAGGGGGAAATCGTATGGAAAAGAAGCAAGGGGAAGACATGTTGAAGCTTGGCGGCAAAATGTTCCGTTCGCGCTTCATCCTCGGCTCGGGCAAGTATTCGCTCGAACTCATCCGCGCCGCCGTGGAGAATGCGGGCGCGGAGATGGTGACGCTCGCCGTGCGGCGCACGAATACGCGCGAAGGACAGAGCATCCTCGACTACATTCCCGCGCATGTGACGCTCCTGCCGAACACGTCGGGCGCACGCACGGCAGAGGAAGCCGTGCGCATCGCCCGCATGGCGCGCGAGCTTGGCTGCGGCGACTTCATCAAGGTGGAGATCATGCGCGATGCGAAGTATCTTCTGCCGGACAACGAGGAGACGGTTCGCGCGACGAAATTACTTGCCGCCGAGGGTTTTACCGTCCTGCCGTACATGTTTCCCGACCTCTATGCGGCGCGTGCCCCAAAAGCGGCGGGAGCGGCGGCGGTCATGCCGCTCGCCGCTCCCATCGGCTCGAATCAGGGATTGCAGGCGAAAGCGTTCATCAAGATTCTCGTCGAGGAGATCGACGTGCCGATCATCGTCGATGCGGGCATCGGCAGGCCGTCGGAAGCGTGCGAGGCGATGGAGCTCGGCGCCGCCGCTGTCATGGCGAACACGGCGATCGCGACGGCGGGCGACGTGGCGCGGATGGCGGGGGCGTTCAAGTCGGCGATCGAGGCGGGGCGCGCGGCATATCTTGCGGGACTTGGCCGCGTCTTGGAGCGCGGCGCGTCTGCTTCCGATCCGCTGACGGGCTTTCTGCATGATGGAGAGGCGACGAGATGAGAGAAGATGCAAGCTACTTCATAGATTCGGCGCGCTTGAGCGGCGCGGCGCTTGAAAGGAAGCATCGGCTCGAAAACGATCCGTCGAGCCGCACGGATGTCATGGCGTATGCGAGCGATATGGAGCGGATTGATTCCGATGTGCGCGAAAAGGTGCTTTCTGCGGCAGCAGAGTACGATCCTGCCGCCTATAGCGCCGCCGACGTCGAACGTGCTCTCGCGCACGAGCGGTGCAGCATCGAGGACTTCGCAGCTCTCCTTTCTCCTGCCGCCGCGCCCTTTTTGGAGCTCATGGCGAGGCGTGCGCAGCGAGAGACGGGGCGTCATTTCGGCAACACGGTCTACGTCTTCACGCCGCTTTACATCGCGAATTACTGCGACAATTACTGCATTTACTGTGGCTTCAACCGCTACAACGACATCGTGCGCCGCAGGCTCACAGAGGCGGAGATCGCGCGCGAGATGGAGATCATCGCGGCGTCGGGCATCGAGGAGATCCTGCTGCTGACGGGCGAGAGCCCTGCGATGAGCGACATCGCCTACATCGGTGAGGGCGTGCCGCACGGCGCGGCGGCATTTTCCGCAATGTCGGACTCGAAATCTACCCCGTGAATACGGCGGACTATCGCTACCTGCACGAGTGCGGCGCGGACTATGTGACGGTGTTTCAGGAGACGTATGACGCCGTGCGCTACGAGGAGCTTCACCTTGCGGGTCGAAAGCGCGTCTTTCCCTATCGCTTCGAGGCGCAGGAACGCGCCATCTTGGGCGGCATGAGGGGCGTCGGCTTCTCGGCTCTTCTGGGACTCGCCGACTTTCGGCGCGACGCTTTGGCGACGGCGCTGCACGTCTGCTTCCTGCAGCGCAAGTATCCGCACGTCGAATACTCGCTCTCCTGTCCAAGGCTTCGTCCCATCGTCAACAATGCGGGAATCAATCCGCGCGACGTGCATGAAAGGGAGCTTTGCGGTGCTATGCGCCTACCGCATCTTTTGGGGCTTGAGTTCTTGAAGGTTCATGGTACAATAAAATAGAAGGGCGGGAGAGGACGATGTCCTTTCCCGCCGTATCCTTTTGTGTTGCTTTCAAGGAGGTGAAAGCGGCGCCTTGCCTGTGCGATGCGTCGCGAAGTGTATGGGAATCTTATTTATCGGAGGAATTGTTGGCGCCGTTGTGTTGGTCGTCGTGCTCTTGGCGATTTTAGTGGGCGGCTATGTGAAGGCTTCGCCGTCGACGGCACTCATTATTTCCGGCATCAAGAAGCGCCCGCGCATCCTCATCGGGCGGGGCGGAGCGCGCATTCCTTTCTTTGAGCGCATGGACAAGCTTTTTCTCGGGCAGATTTCTGTGGACATCAAGACGGAGACGCCCGTGCCTACGAATGATTACATCAATGTGAATGTCGATGCTGTTGCCAAGGTCATGGTCGGACGCGACGAGGAGAGCGTGCAGCTTGCAGCACGGAACTTCCTGAACTTCACGGGGGAACAGATCGCGAAGGATCTGCAGGATTCCCTTGAGGGCAACATGCGCGAGATCATCGGCACGTTGACGCTGGAAGCCATCAATACGGATCGCGACAGCTTCTCTGATCAGGTGGTCAACAAGGCGGCGCAGGATATGAAGAAGCTCGGCATCGAGATCATCTCCTGCAACATTCAAAATGTCACGGACAACAATGGTCTCATCGTCGACCTCGGTGCGGACAACACGGCGCGCATCAAGAAACGCGCGGCTATCTCGCGCGCCGAGGCGGAGCGCGATGTCGCCGTGGCAAAGGCACAGGCGCAGAAGGAAGCGAACGATGCGCAGGTCGAGGCGGACCTTGAGATTGCCCAGCGGCAAACCGACCTTGCAATCCGACAGGCCGAGCTTAAGCGGGCGTCCGATATCAAGCGCGCGGAGGCGGATGCGGCCTACGAAATTCAGGCGCAGGAGCAGCAGAAATCCGTTCAGGCCGCTACAGTCAACGCGCAGATTGCGAAGGCGGAGCGTGAGCAGGAGCTGAAGAAGCAGCAGGTGTCCGTGCGTGAGCAGGAGCTGGCGGCGCAGATTCAGAAGCAGGCGGATGCAGAAAAGTATGCCGTCGAGCAGAAGGCGGCGGCCGATCTTGCCAAGCGTCAGCGTGAGGCGGAAGCCGCTCTCTACGAAACGCAGCGTAAGGCGGAGGCGAAGAAGGCTGAGGCAGAGGCCTCGCGCTATGCGGCAGAGCAGGAAGCGGCAGGAATCAAGGCGCAGGGCGAGGCTGAAGCTGCCGCCATACAGGCGAAAGGCGAGGCGGAAGCCGCTGCGATGGATCGCAAGGCGGAAGCGCTGAAGAAATATGGCAAGGCGGCTATGGCGCAGATGATCGTTGAGATTCTGCCGCAGATCGCTTCGGAAGTGGCAAAGCCGCTTGAGCGCATCGGCAATGTATCCATCATCGGCGGCGGCAGCGCCTCTGCGGTCGAGCCGATGGCGGATAATGTGCCGCTCGTCATGGCGAAGACGTTTCAGACGGTCAAGGCGGCGACGGGCATCGACCTCGCGGACATTGTGCGCGGCGAGAGCTACGAGGCGAAGGTCACGAAGAATGTCAACGTCACGGGGGCGGATGCTGATGCCATAAAGGCGGCTGCCGTCAAGGCGGCGACGATTGCCAATGCGATTCGCGACTGAGGGAGGAAAGAGATGACAAAATTTTTGCGGCGGTTTCTGCCGCTCTTCGTGCTGTCCTTTGCGCTGCTTCTGGCGGCGGGCACGGGAGACATCGACGCGCGCATCGCGCAGGAGGTGGAGCAGGGGGCGAAGGTGCGCATCTTGAACTACCACATGGTCAACAACATGGATCATTCGCTCGCCGTCGCGCCGAAGGACTTCGATCGCCAGATGGCATGGCTCAAGAAGAACGGCTTCCAGTCGATCACGCCGGAGGAGCTTTACGGCGCGTTGACGGGAGCGGGCACGCTGCCCGAGAAGCCTGTGATGATCACCTTTGACGACGGCTATGTCGACAACTACGAGAAGGCGTACCCCATTCTCAAGAAGTATGGCTTCAAGGCGACGATCCTCGTCGTCACGGGGATGGTGGGCAAGAAGAAGGGCTATCTGACTTGGGAGCAGCTGCGCGAGATGGAGAAGGACGGCTTCTCCATCGAGGGTCACACGATGACGCACCGTGCGCTCACGGGACTCACGGACGACGAGGTGAAGGAGGAGCTTTCCGCCTCGAAGCGCATGATCGAGGAGAAGCTCGGCAAGACGGTCACATGCTTCGCCTATCCGGGGGGCGCATACAATCTGCACATCGCGAATCTCGTGAAGGAAGCGGGCTACAAGATGGCGTTCACCGTGCGCTACGGCAACGCCGACCGCGCGAGCAACCTCTACGCGATCGACCGCGTGCCGATCTTCCACACGGAGAATACGGAAGGCTCGTTTCAGAAGCGCGTGCGCTACCTGCCGATCTTCGAGAACTTTGGCTGGACGAAGCGCTAGGGGAATTTCGAGACGAAAACACAAAAAAATACAACAAAAAAATACATTTGCGGGAAAGCGGTTCTTTGCGTTTTGCGAGGGGCTGCTTTCTTTGTTTTTTTCCCGCGGGTTGGGGGCATGAAGAAAAATGAAAAGGATTCGGCAGGAAAACGGCGGGGAAGGAAGAATTAAAACTAGACAATAAAAAGTGGCGAAAAGTGGGGAAATGTGGTTTAATATAGGGAGCACTGGTGAAGCGGAGCTTTTTGCGGGAGGTGACAAGCGAGATGTTGATGGGCGAGTACATGCATACGATCGACGCGAAGGGGCGCGTGATCCCTGCCCGTGGATTTCGCCCGGAGCTTGGCGCCTCGTTTGTGATCACGAAGGGCTGGACAACCGCCTCTTTCTCTACGGCGAGGAAGAGTGGGAGCGCCTTTCGGCAAAGCTCAGGGAACTTCCCATGTCGAAGCCCGAGGCGCGCGCCTTCGCCCGCTTCTTTTTCGCGGGGGCGCGGAGACTTGAGCTGGACAAGCAGGGTCGCTTCCTCGTGCCGGCAAACCTGCGCACCTATGCAGGCCTGACGAAGGACGTCGTCCTGAACGGCGTCATGACGCGCGCTGAAATCTGGAGCCGCACGGCTTGGGATTCCTACAACGACGAAGTGAATCCGATGGTCACGAAGATCGCGGAGACGCTGACGGATCTTGGGATTTGAGGTGAGTGCATGGACTTTCATCATACGAGCGTGATGCCCGAAGAGGCGCTGGCGGCGCTCGCCGTGAGACCCGATGGCGTCTATGTCGACTGCACGTTGGGCGGCGCCGGGCACGCGCGGCGCATCGCTGGGATGCTTTCGCCCCGCGGACGGCTCATCGGATTGGATCAGGACGAGGCGGCGATCCGGACAGCGAAGGAACGGCTGGCGGATGCCTCCTGCCGCGTCGATATCGTCCGCTCGAACTTCAGCGCGCTCGCCTCGGCGCTGGAAGACTGCGGCGTGACCGCTGTCGACGGCGTACTCTTCGATCTCGGCGTGTCGTCACACCAGATCGATACGCCGGAGCGCGGCTTTTCCTACATGCAGGACGCGCCCCTCGACATGCGCATGGACCGCACGCGCAGCCTTTCCGCCCTTGAGGTCGTCAACGCCTACGAGGAGGCGGAACTTTGCCGCATCTTCAAGGAGTACGGCGAGGAGCGCTGGGCGAAGCGCATCGCTGCGTTCATCGTGGAGGCGCGCGAGGAAAAGACCATCGAGACGACGGGCGAGCTCGTCGACGTCATCTGCCGCGCTGTGCCCAGGGCGTGCGCCGCGCTGCGAGCGGACATCCGGCGAAGCGCATCTTCCGAGCGATCCGCATCGAGGGTGAACGCGGAGCTTGAGATTCTGCGAAACGCCATCGAGAGCGCGGTTCATGCGCTCGCGCCGGGCGGCAGGATCGCCGTCATCACGTTTCATTCGCTTGAGGATCGCATCGTCAAGACGGCGTTCAAGGCGTTGGCGCGCGGCTGCGTATGCCCGCCCGGCCTTCCCGTCTGCACCTGCGGTCATGCGCCCGAGATCAAGATCTTGGGCAAGGCGAAGAAGCCGAGCGCGGAGGAAGCCCGAGAGAATCCTCGCGCCAAAGCGCCAAGCTGCGCTCGGCCGAGAAGCTGCCGGGAGGGGCGCCTTCGGCATGAAGGCGCGCGCGGCAGGAAGAGGAGCTGCATGAGGCAGCGAGGTCACGATCGAGGAGGGATTGACAGATGCTTGCAAGACAGGAAAGGGAATTCGAGTATTATGAGGAAGAGCTGCAGCCACGGCCGCAGCGAATCGAGAAAAGCTGCGCCGGCGCCCAAGCGGCGGCCGACGCTCAACACGCATCTGCGCTCCCGCTGCTTCTTGCTGCTCGCGCTGATCTGCGTCATGGCGATGGCGGTGACGATCCGCAGCGGCATCACGGCGAGCCGCGGCTACGATCTCGTGAAGGTGCAGCAGCAGGCGGAAGCGCTTGAGAAGGAGAACGAGCATCTGCGCATCGAGATCGCGCAGATGAAGTCGCCCGAGCGCGTGCGCCGTATCGCGACGGAAGAGCTCGGCATGAGCACGCCGAAGACGGTATATTTTGCGACGGGCACGCGGGAATAGGTTCGATAAATTTTTCTGGAGGGATGGCAATGAAGACGCTTGCCGAGTTGGCGGCGCTCGTCGAGGGCGCTGAAATCAAGGGAAATGCTGCAGCGAAGATTGCGGACATCGTGCACGATTCGCGCGAGGTGACGGAAGGGACGCTTTTCGTTGCCATCGAGGGACTGCACGTCGACGGACATTCCTTCATCGAGCAGGCTGTCAGGAAGGGGCGCGCGCGATCCTGACGGAGCGCGCGATCGAGCTGCCGGAGGGGCCGAAGCCGTCCTGCGCGTGCCGCATCTCGCTTCCGCGCTCGATTGCATCGTGCCGTTCTTCACGACTACCCGTCGAAGAAGATGCGCATCATCGGCATCACGGGCACGAACGGCAAGACGACGACGAGCTACATGACGCGCGCGATCCTGCGCGCGGCGGGACGCTAAGGTCGGACTCATCGGCACGATCCAGATCCTCGTCGAGGATGAGTCCCTGCCCATTCACAACACGACGCCCGACGTCGTCGTCCTGGAGCGCACGCTCGCCTATATGGCGCGGCGCGGCATGGACGCCGTCGTCATGGAAGTCTCGTCGCACGCGCTCGACCAGAACCGCGTGGCGGGCATCGAGTTCGATACGGCGGTGTTCACGAACCTCACGCAGGATCATCTCGACTACCATCAAGACGCTCGACAACTACAAGCGCGCGAAAGCGCGCCTTTTCGACCTGTGAGCCGGAAAGGCGCGAAAGACGGCAAGACGGCGGTCGTCAACGTCGACGACGCGGCGAGCGGGACGATGCTCGCGCACGCCGCCTGCAGGCATTTGACCTATGCCGTGAAGGCGGAGGCTGCCCTTCGTGCCTCAGACATCCGCGTCCATGCACGCGGCATGGAGCTGACGCTGGCGGGCGATTTCGGCAAGATGGAGCTGTCGCTCGGCGTCACGGGGCTTTTCAACGTCTACAACGTCATGAGCGCCGTCGGTGCGGCGCTGGCGGAAAAGGTGGCGCCCGAGACGATCAAGAAGGCGCTCGAAGCTTTCAAGAGCGTGCCCGGACGCTTCGAGCTTGTCGATGCGGGACAGGATTTTTCCATCATCGTCGATTATGCGCATACGCCCGATGGCACGGAGAACATCCTTCGCACAGCGCGCGAAATCACGGCGGGACGCATCCTCACGGTGTTCGGCTGCGGCGGCGACCGCGACCGCACGAAGCGCCCGATCATGGGGCGCATTGCGGCGAAGCTTTCCGACGTCGTGCTCGTGACGTCGGACAACCCGCGCTCGGAAGATCCCGAGCGCATCCTCACTGAAGTGGAGGTCGGCGTGCTCGAAAAGATCGGCGACAAGCGACATGAGAGGATCGCCGACCGCCGCGAGGCGATCGGTCGCGCCGTCCTGCTTGCCGAGAAGCAGGACAGCGTCATCATCGCGGGCAAGGGGCATGAGGACTACCAGATCTTGAAGGACGAGACGATCCATTTCGACGACAAGGAGGTCGCGCGGGAGGCCGTCGCCGCGAGGACGAAGAGCTATGAGATGAGATTCCCGCTCGCCGACATCGTGCGCGCGGCGGGCGCTGACATCGTGCGCGGTGCGGCGGACGTCGTCTTTTCCGACATCGCGCTCGACACGCGCAAGATCTCGGCAGGTTCGCTCTTCGTCGCGCTCAGGGGCGAGCGGTTCGATGGCGCGGACTTCGCGGTGCAGGCGGTCGAGAAGGGCGCGGCGGGCGTGCTCGTGGCGTCGGATACGCCCGAGGCGAAGCTGCCGAAGGAGGGCTGCGTGCTCAAGGTGTCGGATCCTCTGCGCGCCTACCAGGAGATCGCCGCTTCTTGGCGCAGGAAGTTTCCCGTGCCCGTCGTCGCCATCACGGGATCGAACGGCAAGACGACGACGAAGGATCTGACCGCCGCCGTGCTCGGCGCACGTCTCCTTGTGCAGAAGACGGCGGCGAACTACAACAACGAGGTCGGCCTGCCGCTGACGCTGCTCGGCCTGCGCGCCGCGCACGAGGCGGCCGTCGTCGAGATCGGCATGAGGGGACTCGGGCAGATCGCCGCGCTTGCGCCGCTGGCTGCGCCGACCGTCGCCATCGTGACGAACGTCGGCGAGGTGCACATGGAGCTTCTCGGCTCGATCGAGAACATCGCCAAGGCGAAGGCGGAGCTTGTCGAAGCCGTGGAGGCGGGCGGCACGGTCATCCTGAATGCGGATGATGCGCGTGTCCTCGCCATGCGCGAGAAGGTGCGCCCAGGCGTCCGCGTCGTGACCTTCGGCCTTTCCCGGGGCGCTGACGTGCGCGCTGTCGCCGTCGGCAAGACGGACGACGGCATGCGTTTCATGCTGGAGTTTCGGAATGAGCACGGCGGCTTGGAGCGCCATGCGCTGCTCTTGCCCATGCCCGGCAGGCACAACGTATCAAACGCGCTCGCCGCCATCGCTGCGGCCCGCGTCCTTGGCTTGTCGCTCGCCGACATCCGCCGCGGACTCGCCGTGCCGCCCGCCCAGAAGATGCGCTTCGCCGTCGAAAAGTACGATGCCTATACCTTTGTCAACGATGCCTACAATGCGAGTCCCGCATCGGCCCGCGCGTCCTTGAAGACGCTTGCCGAGATGTTCCCGGGCAGGAAAATCGCCGTCCTGGGCGACATGCTTGAGCTGGGCAGCGCCTCGAAGAGCGGACACGAGAGCGTCGGCGCGGAGGCGGCGCGCCTCGGTTTCGCCGCCGTCCTCGTGCGCGGCGAGGGAGAGCCGCTTCACCGCCTGCGCCGCGAAGGCGGGCGGCGTGCCGCTTGCCGAGCGCATGGAATCGCACGAGCAAGCGGCGAAGAGGCTTCGGGAGCTGCTGCAGCCGGGCGATGCCGTGCTCTTCAAGGGATCGCGCGGCATGAAGATGGATGAGATCATACCGCTGTTGAAGAAGGCGCTGGAGGAAGACAGATGATGGATGTGAACACCCCGGCGCTCGTGCTTGCGGCAGCGGCGCTTCTCGCCGCCGTCCTCGTGCTCGCAGCAGGACCTTTCGTCATTCCCGAGCTGCACAAGCTCAAGTTCGGGCAGAGCATACGCGAGGAAGGGCCGAAGAGCCACCAGGCGAAGAGCGGCACGCCGACGATGGGCGGCGTCATGATCATCGCCGCCATCACGCTGGCGACGCTCATCACTGCGCCGCTTACGGCGGCCGTAGCGCTTGCGCTTTTCGTCATGCTCGGGCACTTCGCGCTCGGCTTCCTCGACGACTACATCAAGGTCGTGAAGAAGCGCAACCTCGGGCTCAAGGCGCGGCAGAAGCTCCTGGGGCAGATCGTCATCGCCGTCATCGTCGTCTTCTTCGCACAGCAGGAGCTGGGCATTGCGACGACGGTGTGGCTGCCCGTCCTTCGTGAAGAACTCGACATCGGACTTTTCTATTATCCGCTCGTGCTCTTCGTGCTTGTCGGCACGAGCAACGCCGTGAACCTGACGGACGGTCTCGACGGGTTGGCTGCGGGCACGGTCACGGTCGCGGCGGCAGCTTACATGGCGGTCGCGCTCGCCTTCAGGGGCGACGGATCTCGCCGTCTTCGCGGCGGCGGTCGCGGGCGCTTCGTGCGCCTTTTTGCGCTTCAACCATCATCCGGCGCGCGTCTTCATGGGCGATACCGGCTCTCTGGCGCTCGGCGGCGCACTCGCGGCGCTCGGCATCCTCACGCATACGGAGATCTTGCTCGCCGTCATCGGCTTCGTCTTCGTCGTCGAGGCGCTTTCCGTCATCATCCAGGTCATTTCCTTCAAGACGACGGGCAAGCGTGTCTTCCTCATGAGCCCGATTCACCACCACTTCGAACTCAAGGGCTGGACGGAGACGCGCGTCGTATACACCTTCTGGTTTGTCGGCGCGGTTGTCGCGGCGCTTGGTGGAGCGCTGGCGTGCGGATGAACGACACTGGACGGACGAAAGAGCCGCTTCATGGAGAGCGGGACAGAGGTTTTGAAACGAGGGGAAGAAGATTGCATCTCGATACGGATTTCCGGGGAAAAAGGTTCTCGTCGTCGGCGCGGGGGTGAGCGGCTTTGCCGCGGCGAAGATCCTCAAGAGGCTCGGCGCGAAGGTCACGCTCTCCGACGCGAAGAGCGAGGACGCGATCGGGGAGGATTTTTCAAAGCTGCGCGCTCTCGGCATAGAGCTGGTCTTCGGTGCGCAGGAAGAGGCGCTTCTCGATGGCTGCAGCCTGCTCTTGCTCTCGCCTGCCGTGCCCATCGCCATCCCGCTGGCCAGCGCGGCGAAGAGGCGCGGCATCCGCATCACGAGCGAGGTGGAGCTGGCGGCGTCACGGCGCGGTCGCCAATCTTCGCGGTGACGGGGACGAACGGCAAGACGACGACGACGACCCTCCTGGGTCTTCTCCTTGCCGAGCGGTTCGGCAAGGAGAAGACGCGCGTCGGCGGCAACATCGGCTATCCGCTCTCGGAAGCCGTGCTGGAGGCGGGAGAGGGCGGTGCAGTCGCCGCCGAGATTTCGAGCTACCAGATGGAGGCGACGGAGCATTTCCGTCCGAAGGCAGCCGCCGTATTGAACGTGACGCCCGACCACATCAAGCGCCACGGCTCGATGGAAGTCTATCAGGCGATGAAGGAGCGGCTCTTTGGCGAGATGGCGGCGGGCGACTGGCTCGTCTTGAACTACGACGACGAGAGGACGCGCTCGATGAAGGAGCGCGCCGCTTGCCCCGTATTCTTCTTCAGCTGCAAAGAAGCGCTCGAAGAGGGCGCCGTGCTGCTGGAAGGCAGGCTCGTCCTGCGCCGGGGCGGCGAGGAAATTGCGCTCGTGACGCAGGACGAACTGGGCATCAAGGGGGCGCACAACGTGGAGAACGCGCTCGCAGCGGCGGCGATGGCGCATCTCGCGGGCGTCGAGCCGGAGGCGATCCGCCGCGTGCTGCGCGCTTTCAAGGGCGTCGAGCACCGCATCGAACATTTCCTCGACATCGAGGGCGTCGCCTGGTACAACGATTCCAAGGCGACGAACACGGACTCGGCGATCAAGGCGCTCGAATCCTTCGAGAACGGCATCGTCCTCATCGCGGGCGGCGACGACAAGATGACCGACCTGACGGACTTCATGCGCCTCGTCAAGGAGCGCTGCACGGAGCTGATCCTCGTCGGCGACGCTGCGGTGCGCTTCGCTGACGCCGCGCGCGCGGCGGGCTTTCCCGGCGAGCACATCCACGATGCCGCCTACTCGATGAAGACGGCGGTATACATCGCCCGCCGTTTGGCGAAGCCGCCCGCCGTCGTGCTCTTGTCGCCCGCGTGCGCAAGCTTCGACATGTTCGACGGTTTCGAGGAGCGCGGCGAGGTGTTCAAGCGGCTCGCGGGCGAGCTGGCATGAGGTTCAAGCAAGACGAAGGGGAATGGGCATGAAGATCATCGTTTCGGGCGGCGGCACGGGTGGCCACATATATCCGGCCTGACGCTCGTGCGCGCTCTTGCCAAGAAGGAGAGCGCGGCGGAATTTCTCTACGTTGGCACGCAGAAAGGCACGGAGGCCGACATCATACCGAAGGAAGGCATCCCCTTTGAAACCGTCGATATCGAGGGGCTTGAGCGCAGTTTCTCGCCCGCGAACATCGTGCGGCTCGGACGCGCCATGCACGGCCTTGCAGAGGCGGCGGCCATCGTGCGCCGCTTCCGTCCCGACGTCGCGATCGGCACGGGCGGCTACGTCTGCGGGCCGATCCTCATGGCGGCGAGTCTCGCGCATGTGCCGACGCTCATTCAGGAGCAGAACGTCGTGCCCGGCGTGACGAACAAGATCTTGTCGAAGTTCGTGACGAAGATCGCCGTCGGCGCGGAAGAGGCTATGTGTCGCTTCCCGCGCAAGAAGGCGGTCTTTACGGGAAATCCCATCCGGCGCGAGGTCATGACGGCGAGCCGCGAGAAGGCGTTCGAAAAGTTCGGCTTCGACCCGAAGAAGCGCACGGTGCTCGTCTCGGGCGGCAGCCGCGGCGCGAGGAGCATCGACCGCGCGATGGTCGGCGTGCTGAAAGCGGCGCAGGATTATCCCGCGGTACAGTTCCTGCTCGTCACGGGCAAGGGCGAATACGAGGATGTGATGCGCCGCCTGAAGGAAGCGGAGGTGGATCTCGTCGCCTCGCCGCACATCCGGGTCGAGCCGTATCTCTACGATATGCCCGAGGCGATGGCGATGGCGGATCTCGCCGTCTTTCGCGCGGGCGCGACGGGACTGGCCGAACTGATGGCGCGCGGCGTGCCCGCGATCCTCGTGCCGTATCCGTACGCGGCGGAGAACCATCAGGAGTACAATGCGCGCGCACTTGAGCGCGCGGGCGCGGCGCGCGTGATCTTGGATCGCGATCTCACGGACAAGACGCTTTCGGCTCTGCTCGGCGAGCTTCTGTCGGAGAGCGGCAAGCTGCAGCGCATGGCGGAGGCGAGCCGTGCGCTCGGCCGTCCCGAGGCGGCGGATGAGATCGCCGATCTCGTGCTGGAGATCGCAAGGAGATAGAGAGGTTGTAGGAGGGGAAAGCGGTGCTGAAGGACATCCACAAGATTCATTTTGTCGGGATCGGCGGGGCAGGCATGAGCGCACTCGCGCGCATCTTGCTGGAAAAAGGCTATGAGGTGACGGGGTCGGATCTCGGCAGCTCGCCTTTGCTCGAGCAGCTCAAGGGGCTTGGCGCCCACATTCATCAGGGACACAGGGCAGAGAACGTCCGCGGGGCGGATGCCATCGTCGTCTCGACGGCGATCCCGGAAGAAAAACCCCGAGATCGTCGAGGCGGCGCGCCTCGGCCTGCGCCGCTTCCATCGCTCCGACATCAACGCCGCGCTCCTCAACGCGGCGAAGGGCATCGCCGTCGCCGGTGCGCACGGCAAGACGACGACGACCTCGATGCTCGGCGTCGCGCTCGACCATGCGGGCATTTCGCCGACCATCATCATCGGTGGCGAGGTTGACGTCCTGGGCGGCAATGCGAAGCTCGGCAAGGGCGAATACCTCGTCTCCGAAGCCGACGAGAGCGACGGATCGTTCCTGAAGCTCCTGCCGCACATCGCCGTCGTCACGAACATCGAGGACGACCACCTCGACCACTACGGCACACTCGACAACATCCGCAAGGCGTTCCGCGAATTTTTGGGGAACATCAAGCCGGGGCAGCCACGCCGTCCTGTGCTTCGACAACGAGAACGTGCGCGAGATCGCGAAGACGCTCGATGTCAAGGTCGTCTCCTACGCGATCGACCATGAGGGCGGACTACCGCGCCGGCAAGATCGAGATGCACGGCGCGGGCGTCGACTTCTCCGTGCTGCGGGGCGGCGAAGACCTCGGCCGCGTGCGCCTCCATCTGCCCGGCAGGCACAACGTGCTCGACGCGCTCGCGACCGTTGTCACGGGGCTGTCCATCGGCCTGAGCGTCGAGCAGATGGCAGAGGGACTTGCGCTCTTTCACGGCGCGAAGCGTCGCTTCCAGACGAAGGGGCGCGTGCAGGGCGTCTGGGTCGTCGATGACTACGCGCACCATCCGACGGAGGTGGCGACGACGCTCCTGGCGGCGCGCCAGACGAAGCCGGGGCGCATCGTCTGCGCCTTCCAGCCGCACCGCTACTCGCGGACGAAGCTTCTGGCGAAGGAGTTCGGCACGGCTTTTGGCGAAGCGGACGTCCTCGTCCTGACGGATGTCTACGCGGCGGGAGAAGCGCCCATCGAAGGCATATCGGGGCGCACGATCCTGGACGCCGTGCGGGAAGCCACAGGGCGGGAAGCGGCGTACATTCCCGAGCGCGCGGACGTCGCCTTGCATCTCGGTGCGATCGCAGAGCCCGGCGACATCGTGCTCACGATGGGCGCGGGCGATATATGGAAGACGGGCGAGGAATTGGTCGCTCTTTTTGGAGGGGAAGTAAGTTCATGAAGCAGGGAAAGATCGTCGTCGTCATGGGCGGGTAGTCGAGCGAGGCCGAGGTTTCGCGCCGCACGGGAGCCGCCATCGTCAGCGCTCTCGAATCGAAAGGATACGAGGTCGAGGGCATGGAGCTCGACCCGCCGCGTTTCGCTGAGGCCATACGGGCGAGCGGCTGCGCCATCGTCTTCAACGCGCTGCACGGCAAGTACGGCGAGGACGGCGTGCTGCAGGGAACGCTCGACATGCTCGGCATCCCCTATACGGGGTCGGGCGTGCTCGCCGCTGCCGTTACGATGGACAAGGTCATGTCGAAGCGCGTCTTCCTGGGGGCGGGAGTGACGACGCCGCGTGCGGAGACCTTCCACCGCTTCGAGCAGGATGCGGCGCTTCCCGCGCGTATCCTCCAGGCGTTCTCCCTGCCCGTCGTCATCAAGGCTTCGTCGCAGGGATCGAGCATCGGCGTCACCATCGTCGAGAAGGAGGAAGAGCTTGCCGCTGCGCTGGCGGACGCCTTCCGCTACGATGAGGCGTTGCTCGTCGAGGAGTTCATCCGCGGCAGGGAACTGACCGTCGCCGTCTGGGGCGACGCGCAGAGGGTGGAAGCCTTCCCTATCATCGAGATCACGACTGTTTCGGGGCGCTACGACTACGCGACGAAGTACACGAAGGGGGCGTCGGCGCACATCATCCCCGCGCCGATACCCGACGATGTGACCGCGCATGTGCAGGATCTCGCCGTGCGGGCTTTTCGCGCCTGTGGCTGCCGCGGCGTGGCGCGTGCTGACATGATGCTTGCGGAAGACATGACGCCCTATGTGCTTGAAATCAACTCGATGCCGGGCATGACGGAGACGTCGCTCGTGCCTGACGCAGGGCGTGCCATGGGCATCGAGTTCCCCGAGCTTTGCGAAAGGATTTTGGCCATGGCGGGGTACGGGGAGTAAGGCGGAAAGACAAGAAGAGCAGGAAAGGAGGCGTCGGCCATGGCGGAAGGAAGACAGGACCATCCAGGATTCACGGGGCCGGGCGCGCTGTATGAAGAGACATATATCGTGCGACGCCGCAGCCCGCGCCGCGTCCTCAAGGGCTTTCTCTTCCTCGTCGTCTCCGGCGCCCTTCTCGCCGTCGCCGTCTACTCGCCGCTCTTTTCCGTGCGCGACGTGCGCGTCCTGGGCAACCATTACATGCCCAAGGAGGACATCTGCCGCGTCGCCGGCGTCTATCCCGGTGTGCCGCTCTTCGAGGTGAAGACGGCGGAGATGGCGCAGCTCCTGATGAAGGATCTTCGCGTCGAGCAGGCCGCCGTGCGCCGCTCCCTGCCCTCGACCCTTGAGATCCAGGTCGTCGAGCGCCGCCCCGTCGCCACGGTCGACTGCGATTTCGGCTACGTCGACCTCGACCGCGAAGGCACGGTCATTGACGCTTACAAGACGCTGAAGAAAATGGCGATTCCCATGGTCACGGGCATCAAGCTCAAGGATATCTACATCGGCGATCAGACGACGGACGAAAACCTCAAGGCGGCGCTCACCTATCTCTACGCCTTGCAGCCGGAGACGAACAGCCGGATCTCCGAGGTGTCGCTCAAGAATCCGAGCGACGTCATGGCATACACGACGGGCGGCGTGCAGATCCGCACGGGCGCGCTCGACCGTCTCGAAGAAAAAGCGCATCTGACGGACAGCTTCATCCTCGACCAGGAAATCAAGCAGCGTCCTGTCGAATACGTCGACTTCAAGTACACGGCGCCCTTCATCAAGTTCAAGCGGTAGAAGAAGGCGCTAGAAGAACTTTTGATTCTGCGCTGGGACTGCCGTGTTGCTTCATCGTATTCATCCGATTCATTCCGATATCTTGGGAGGCATTTTATGATCAATTTCAAGCAGGGGGCGGTGGTCGATCGCCTTTGTCTGCATGGTGCTCGGCTTCATGCTTGCCGTCCAGTTTCGCGCGACGGAAGATCAGCGCCAGTCCGTGTCGCAGCAGCGCGTGGAGGAGCTGGCCACGCGCCTGTTGGAGACGGAGAAGGAGCGCGACCGCCTGCAGGACGAGCTGAAAGATACGAAGGAAGTGGCGGCGCAGGGGACGAGCAGCGACTACCAACGCATGAAGGGTGGTTTCACGGCGCTCGCAGGGCCGGGCGTCATCGTCACGCTCGACGACAGCAAGGCGACGTCGAAGGCGGGCGAGAATCCGAATCTCTACCTGATTCACGACGACGATCTCCTGCGCGTCATCAACGAGCTGCGCGCCGCAGGCGCTCGAGGCCGTGTCCATCAACGGGCAGAGACTCACGGGCACGTCGGAGATCCGCTGCGCGGGCCCGACGCTTTCCGTCAACAACGTGCGCTCGGCGCCGCCCTACAAGATCCACGCCATCGGCGATCCCGAAAGTCTGGAGAAGTCGATCAAGATGCGCGGCGGCGTCGAGGACAGCTTGAAGGTCTGGGGCATACAGATCGACGTGAAGAAGGAAGAGAATGTCGAGGTGCCCGCATACAAGGGCGCGGCATCGTTCAAGTACGCGAAGGCCATTGACGCGCTTTCGGATGAAAAGGAGGAGTCAAGATGATCCTGCCCGTTCTCGGACTTTTCGTCGGCGTCGCCGTCGGCATGCTCTCGCCCTTGACCGTGCCGCTCGCTTACGCGAAGCTTTCCTCCGTCGCCTTGCTCGCCTCTCTAGACTCTGTGTTCGGCGGCCTGCGGGCGGCTTCAGAGAACCATTTCGACAATGCCGTGTTCATTTCGGGCTTTTTCATGAATGCCCTGATGGCGGCCTTCCTCGTCTATATCGGCGATCGCCTTGGCATCGATCTCTACTATGTGGCGCTCTTGGCATTCGGTCTGCGCGTATTCCAGAATCTGGCGATCTTGCGCCGCCATTTTTTTCGAAAAAGCATCATTGAGACGAGAAAAAGGGGAAAAAGCAAGCATTTTTCATAATTTTTTTATGGCGCATGGATTAAAAATAATGATAGAATGGTAGGGAAACTTTTGAGAATGACTGCCGTGCGCCCTTGAAGGATGAGGGCAGACTATGCTATATTTTGGGGGTTGCTATCGTGTTTGAATTGGATGATGCAGGGTTGGACAAGTTCGCCAAGATCAAGGTCATTGGCGTGGGCGGCGGCGGCGGGAACGCCGTGAACCGCATGATTGCGGCAGGGCTTCAGGGCGTGGAGTTCATCGCCGTCAATACGGATGCGCAGGCGCTCCTGCATGCGATGGCGCCGAAACGCATCCAGATCGGCGAGAAGCTCACGCGCGGCTTGGGCGCGGGTGCGCGTCCCGAGATCGGAGAGCAGGCGGCGGAAGAGAGCCGCGACGACATCCTGCAGTCACTGCAGGGCGCCGACATGGTTTTCGTGACCGCCGGCATGGGCGGCGGCACGGGCACGGGAGCCGCTCCTGTCGTCGCCGCCTGTGCGCGTGAGATCGGCGCATTGACCGTCGGAGTCGTCACGCGCCCCTTCATGTTCGAGGGACGGATGCGCCAGAAGAAGGCGGAGTCGGGCATCGCGAAGCTGCAGCAGCACGTCGACACGATCATCACGATTCCGAACGACCGCCTGCTGCAGGTCGTCGACAAGAAGACGTCGATCACGGACGCCTTCAGCCTCGCGGATGACATCCTGCGCCGGGGCGTCAAGGGCATCACCGACCTTATCGCCGTGCCGGGACTGATCAACCTCGACTTCGCCGACGTCAAGTCCATCATGAGCAATGCGGGATCGGCGCTCATGGGCATCGGCGAGGCGACGGGCGAGAACGCCGCCGTCGCCGCCGCCAAGTTCGCGATCGAATCGCCGCTTCTTGAGACGAGCATCGAAGGTGCACACGGCGTGCTCCTCAATATCACGGGATCGAAAGACACCCTCAGCATGTACGAGGTCAACGAAGCTTCGTCCACGATCCAGGAGGCGGTCAACGTCGATGCGAACATCATCTTCGGCGCTGCCATCGACGAGACGCTCGGCGACATCGTGCGCGTGACCGTCATCGCGACGGGCTTCGACAACGACACGGTCGGCATCCAGCGCACCGCGGCGACGGCCGCGCAGCAAGGCGCGAAGCCCGCTGCGAAGCCCGGCGCAGCGCCCCTGCCCGACGCAGCCATGCCCATGCCGAAGGCGCCGGTCTTCAAGGACTTCGTCATTCCTGATTGGATGAACAAGAGGCGTGACTGAAAACGCGAAGAAAAACAGCAGAGTACGGCAGGCGTCCTTCCGATGACGGAAGGGCGCCTGCTTTGCATGTGCTTGCTGCACAGGGAGCGCGGGTTTGTTAAAGGATTTTCAAGCAAAGATTTTCCGCCGTGCGCCTTGGTTTCGTGTTATAATAATCTTCAACTGGTTGAACAATCGAGGAGGCGGCGATCGTATGAAGAAACGGGCACTGGGCATGGCTCTGGCGCGGCTTTTGCGTGGGGACGGCAGCGCCTGTTTTTGCGGCGCCGCCGCAGGTGCAGGCACAGAGGCCGGCGC
This sequence comes from uncultured Selenomonas sp., assembly GCA_916438625.1. Classification (GTDB taxonomy): domain Bacteria; phylum Bacillota; class Negativicutes; order Selenomonadales; family Selenomonadaceae; genus Selenomonas. Next base: position 666,695 of record CAKAFE010000001.1, read on the forward strand.
AGGTGCAGGAGAAGCAGGCGGCGAAGACGCTGACGGGCGTGCGCTTCGGCACGAGCGAGGAGCGTGAGCGCGTCGTGCTCGATCTGACGACGCTGCCCGCCTATGAGGTTCGCACGGAAAACGACGGGCAGAGGATCGTCCTCTTCCTCGCGGGGGCGAAGAGCCAGGCCGTACAGCCCGAGATTTCGGGCAGCATGGTTGAGCGCGTCCGCGTCTCGGCGGTGCCGCAGGGCGTCAAGATCGTCCTGGATCTTGCGGCTCCGGTGCCTTATGAAGTCAAGACACTCGCAAATCCGGCACGCCTCTTCGTCGATGTGCAGAGAGAGTATGAGACCGTTTCCGAGGAAGAGCCTGCGCACGGCTTGAAGCTTTCGACGCTCAAGCGGCTCGACGCTCGCGGCCGTCTGACCGGCTGGGTTCTGGAGGCGGATCCCAGGCGCTATCGCGCCGTGCCCGCCCTGGCGAAAGGCATGGTGCCCGGACGCGCCACGGTCAGCGCGATCGCGGACATGACGAAGGCCGCCGCAGCAATCAATGCGTCCTACTTCGCGCCGAGCGGCGATATCCTCGGCTTCCTGAAGATGGACGGCACGGTCGTCGGCACGACCTATTTCCGTCGCAGCGCCGTGGGGTTCGCCGCCGACGGCCGGGCGTCTTTCGGGCCGATCGATTACAGCGGCACGGTGACGCTCGGCAGGCAGAGCCTTCCCGTGGGCGGCGTCGATGCGGAGCGCGGCGAGGACAGTCTCGTGATCTACAACCGTTACTACGGCCCGACGACGCGCACGAACGAGTACGGACAGGAGTACGTCGTCAAGGGCGGCAGGGTGGCCGCCATCTGCTCTGCGGACAGCACGATTCCGAAAGACGGGCTTGTCATCTCGGTGCATGGCAAGGCTCAGGAGGACTTTGCGTCCGTCAAGGTCGGCGACGCCGCGAGGGTGACGGAAGAGATCGGCGAGCCGTGGGAGAATCTGCCGACGGTCATCGGCGCGGGTCCCATGCTCGTGAAGGACGGCGCCGTCTATGTGACGGCGGCGGAGGAGGAGTTTCCGCCCGACATCGCGCACGGCCGTGCGCCGCGCACGGCGTTCGGCGTGACGGCGGACGGCCGCTATCTGCTCGCCGTCGTCGATGGCCGCCAGTCGCACAGCATTGGCTGCACGCTGCAGGAGATGGCGGAGTTCATGATGCAGTTCGGCGCCGTCCAGGCGATCAATTTCGACGGCGGCGGATCGAGCGCGCTCGTCGTCGCAGGAGAGCTGGAAAACAGCCCGTCCGATGGGGAAGAACGTGCGGTCGGCTCGGCGCTCGTGCTCTTGCCGCGCTGAGGCGGCTTTCCGAAAAATCGCCAGTCTATTGGCACATATAGAAGAATCCGCTATAATGGAGGAGATGCAGATGAAAAAAGCATTCGCAGTCTGTCTTTTCTTGGGAGTCATGATGTTCGCCGTTCATGCGTTGACGGCGGAGGCGGCAGTGGATGTGCATTCGAGCATTGCCGGAAAAGTCACATGGACGGCAGAGCCGGGCAGTGAGCTGACGGAGGGCGCGGAGATCGTGCGCGTGCAGACGCTGACGGGCGAGGTCGCGGCGGCGCGTGCCGAAGGTGGCTGCACGGTGGGCGAAGTGCTCGTGACCGTCGGCGACGACGTTGCCGCAGGCGACGTCGTCGCGCGTGTGAAGATGCAGGGCGAATAGAGGATGGAGGAATGCCGCGTGTGCAGCTCTCCCACTTGTACGAGGTGATATACTTGCTTAATTTGAAAAAGAAGATGCTTGCCCTTGGCTTGTCCCTGTATCTTTCCACGGGAATGGCAGCGGCGGCTTCCTTGCCGCCGACCTTGCCGCTTTCCGAGGTATACCCGGGCATGGAGGGGACGGCGTACACCGTGGTCGATGAGACGGGGGAGATCCTGCCGTTCCACGTCGATATCGTAGGCACTTTCGAGGAAGGCTCCTCGACGAACCGCATCATGGCGAAGGCGTCCGGACCGGTCGTCGAGCGCACGGGCGGCGCGCTGCAGGGCATGAGCGGCAGTCCTGTCTATGTGGACGGCTCGCTCGTCGGCGCGCTTTCGGCGGGCATCAAGGGCATGAGTCTCTATACGTTCTTCATCACGCCGATCGACGAGATGCTGCCGATCTGGGATATGCCCGACTACAAGGCGGTTCATCTGAAGAAGGACGAGAAGAAAAAGGAAGCGGAAGCCGCGTCGGAGGGCGAGGAAAAGGCAGGCGAGGGCGAGCCGCAGCAAGAAGGGGAAAGCCGCGCCAAGCTGGAAAAGGAAGCCTTGCCGGAACTTGCCGAGGAAAGGGCGCAGGATCACGGAAAGAAGCCCCTGAAGAAGGCGAAGGACAAGAATGCGGAAAAGGTGAAGGAGTCCCAGGACGGCAAGGGATCCGGCAAGGGAGAATCGGCAGCGGCAAAGGATCCGGCAACGGAGAAGAAGCCCGCCGATGCAGGGAAGAAACACGCGAATGCGAGAAGAAACCCGCCGATGCAGCGAAGAAACACGCGGGCGCGGGAAGAAGCCCGCCAGTGCAGAGAAGAAGCACGCGGACGCAGAGAAGAAGCCCGCGGACGCAGAGAAAAAGCCCGCGGACGCGGGAAGAAGCCTGCCGAGACAGGGAAGAGCCGACGCGGAGAAGAAGCCCGCCGAGGCAGCGAAGGAAGCTGCCGATGCAGCAGAGCAGCCTGCGGCGAAGAAGCACGAGACCGAAGCAAGATCGGCGCTTTATCTCGCGGGCTTTGGCAGCAGCGGTTCTTCCTACATGGAGGAGAAGCTTGCCTCCATTGGTTTCAAGGCGGAGATATGCCCGCGTTCGGCACGCCGACGCCCGGTGCGCATGTCGTCTATGATGCGTCTCTCTCGCCCGGCAGCGCCATCGGCGTCGCTGTCGTCTATGGCGATTTTTCCGTCGGCGCGACGGGGACGGTGACGGCGGTCGATGAGAGGCGCGTGCTCGCTTTCGGCCATCCCTTTCCTGCACAAGGGCAATGTGAACTACTTCATGACGGAGGCCAAAGTCATCGGCACGATCAGCGGCCCGACGGAAGGCATGAAGATCGCGAGCATCGGCAACATCATCGGGCGCATCAATCAGGATCGGGAGGCAGGCGTTTCCGGCATCATCGGCGCCTTCCCCGAGAGCGTGCCGATGCGCGTGCGCGTGAAGGATACGTCGCTCGGCTACGACAAGAAGTTTACGGCGCAGATCGCCTATGACGAGGACTTCCTGCCGATCCTTGTGCCGGGCATCGCCTATGCGGCGATGGGCAAGACATCGGACACGGTGGGCGAGGCGACGGCGAACCTCAAGTTCACGATCCGCACGACGGCGGTCGAGGATGGCAGGATCGAGCGTTCGAACATGTACTACACGGGTTCCGATGTCGGGCAGGCTTCTGTGGGCGAGTTGGCGCAGGTCGTCTCTCTCCTCTGCCAGAACACGGATGAGGCGGCCGACGTGACCTCGATCGACGTGGACATCGAGATGGAAAGCGCCCGCAAGACGGCCTCCCTGATTTCCGCCGTGCCCGAGAAGCCTTCGGTGAAGCCGGGCGAGACGGTGAATTTCCGCACGACGATCAAGCCCTTCCGCAAGGAGAAGGAAGAGCTCTGATCCCCTACCATGTGCCCGAGAGCCGGGCGCCGGGCGTCCTGAGCCTCGACGTGCGCGGCGGCAGCTTCATCCCTGTGACGACGGCTCTGCTGCAGAACGCGCTCGGCATCGACACGAGCGTCGAGGAGGACAAGACGCAGACGACGGCGGACAAGGTCAAGCAGTTCCTGCAGCTCGGCAAGAACAACGAGATCATCGTCGCGCCGGCCATCGCGTCCAACCTGCCCCTTTCGCCGGAGGCGAAGAAAGAGGCGAAGAAACGGCTGAAGAAGGCAGAGAGCGCACAGCAGGGGAAGCAAAAGAGCCGGGAAAGCGCGTCGATCTTTTTGGGACAGCAGGCGAAAAAAAGAAGGGCAATCCGCTCGAAACAAAGGTTGAGACGGGCTATGTCATAGACAATGTGATCCACACTTCGTTGATGATCGAGGAAGAGGACAAGAAATGATGACGCGGCTGCTGGAGAACGTCGGTTCTTTCGTGCTCGAAAAGATCGAGTGGGTCGGCTCCGTCATCTTGCTCCTCGCCGCTGCTGTCAAAGAGCTGCGCCGGCCCTTGCGCCTGCGCCACATATTCGCGCAGATGTCGCATCTCGGCGTCGATTCGCTCGCCATCGTCGCGCTGACGATGCTCTTCACGGGCATGGTCATGACGCTGCAGATCGCGCATGAGTTCATCCGCTTTGGCGCACAGTCGACGATCGGCGGCGTCGTCGCCATCGCGATCGGCAGGGAGCTGGGCCCCGTGCTCGTCGGCGTCGTCTGCGCGGGGCGCGTGGGTTCCGCCATCACGGCGGAGATCAGCACGATGAAGGTCACGGAGCAGATCGACGCGCTGCGCGTCATGGCGACCAGCCCCATCGGCTACCTCGTCGTGCCGCGCATGATCGCGTGCATGTGCATGGTGCCTCTTCTGACGGTCTTCGGCGACGTCATCGGCGTCTTTGGCGGCTGGTTCGTCGCCACGCAGTATGCGGACATCGCCTCGTACACGTTCACGAGTTCCATCGATCTCTTCGTCGTACCGCATGACGTCGCGGGCGGCCTTGTCAAAAGCTGCCGTGTTCGGCGTCGTCATCGCTGTCCTCGGCGCATGGTACGGGCTTCACGCACCCGAGGGGCGGAGGGCGTGGGGCGCGCGACGACGCGGAGCGTCGTCGCAGCGATCGTCTGCATCTTCTTTTTGAATGTGTTCCTTTCGTTCTTGCTGTATTGAATCGGCGTTTCCTTGACTTCTGCTGCCGGGGGAAGATATGATCAGACTGGAAGATGTGACGAAGACGTTTGCCTCCCATGACGCGGTGCATCGCGTCAGCTTCTGCGTCGAGGACGGGGAGACGCTCGCCGTCATCGGCGGCTCGGGCTCGGGCAAGAGCACGCTCCTGCGGCTCATCATCGGCCTGATCCGCCCGACTTCGGGCAGGATCTGGATCGGCGATGCGGAGATTTCGCAGATGTCGGAAGCCGAGCTGGATGTGGTGCGGCTCAAGATGGGCATGGTCTTTCAGTATTCGGCGCTCTTCGATTCCATGACCGTCGGCGAGAACGTCGCCTTCGACTGCGCGAGCACAGGCGGCTCAAGGAGTCGGAAATCGAGCGCATCGTGCGCGAGAAGCTGCAGCTCGTAGGTCTTGCGGGCAGCGAGCGCATGATGCCGGGAGAGCTTTCCGGCGGCATGAAGAAGCGCGTGAGCCTGGCGCGTGCCATTGCCATCGACCCTGCCGTCATCCTCTACGATGAGCCCAGTTCGGGGCTTGACCCCATCACGTCGGCGAAGATCGACGACCTCATCATCGAGACGCAGAGGAAGCTTTGCGTGACGAGCATCGTCGTGACGCACGACATGGCGAGCGCCTGCCGGATCGCCGACCGCATCGCCATGCTCGATCGCGGCGAACTTATCGCGCTCGATACGGTCGAGAGGTTCAGAAAGCTCGAAGATCCGCGCGTGCGAGCGTTTTTCCGCGCCGTGGAGATGGAAGAAAAGGAGGCGAGAATATGACGACGGAAGCGAAGGTGGGGGCGTTCACGCTGCTCGGCATCGTGCTTTTGGTGGCGGTGCTTTTGCAGCTTCAGGGATTTTCTTTTTCGACGAGCCGCAATTATACGATATATGTGGGTTTCGAACAGGTCATAGGGCTCGCGCCGGAAGCTGACGTGCGCTATGCAGGCGTCCTCGCGGGCAAGGTCAAGGCCATAGAGCCGGAGGGCACAGGCGTCCGCGTGACGCTTTCCATCCATCCCGAAATACAGATTCCGCGCGATGCGCGCATCTCCCTCGCAGCGAACAGCGTCCTCGGCGACAAGTTCGTCCTCATTTCTCCCGCTGGCTCGAAGAGCACGGATTATCTGAAGGAGGGCGACTTCGTCATCGCCACGGAGGAGGCGAGCGTCGACTCCGTGCTCGCCAATGTGAACGAGGCGATCCGCGATGTGCATGGCCTCCTCGGTTCCTTGAACGACATCCTGGGCAATCCGCGCATGAAGGAATCGGTTCTGGGCTCGGCGGAGAACGTGCGCGAGGTCACCGCGCATATCCGCGATGTGACGGCCGTGCTCGGGCGCGTCGCACTGCAGAACGAGGGCAATATGCACGCGATGATGCAGGAGATGCGCGTGATTCTCGCGAATCTTTCCGCGACGACGGAGACGGTGCGCCAGATGGCGGCCGACGTCTCCGACGACGGCGCGACAGCGGCCAACCTTCGTCTGACGCTTCTGAACGTCGCCAAGGCGAGCGAGAACATCCGCCTGGTGGCTGAGGAGATGCACGATGTCACGGGCGATCCGACGGTGCGCGAAGATCTCAAGGCGACGATCCATCAGGCGCGCGCCGTCACGGAAAAGGCGAACGAGACGCTCGATGGTTTCAGGAGCATCGAGGCGAAGCCTTCGGTCGAGGTTCTCTACAGCGGCAAGGAAAGCGACTGGATCACGAATTTCAACGTCGACATTTCCAAGGAAAGCAAGCCCGACCGCTTCCTGCGCGTCGGTATCGAGGATATCGGCGGGGAGGACGGACTGAACCTTGAGGTCGGGCGCACGAAGGGAAGCCTCGGCGCGCGCGCAGGATTGATCGCGGGCGATCCCGGCATCGGCATCGACGCAGAGGTCGGCAGGCGCTGGCGTCTCTCTGCCGACGCTTACGATCCGGACGATTTCCGCCTGCGCGTTTCCGCGCTGTACCGCCTGCGCGACGATACGTATCTGATGGGACAGCTCAGAGATCTCAACCGCAGCGAGCGGCGTGCCGCCTACTTCGGTCTGCACCAGTCATTTTAGGAGGAATCATTGTGAAGCAGTCAAGCCTTTTTTTCCAAGAAGCTCGCGGCTCTCGTCGCGGGCGGCCTCTTCTCCTTGAGCCTTGCCTCTCCGGCTGCGGCGGCGGAAACACGCTCGCTCGCCCTCGCCGAGAGCGTGGAGCTCGCGCTTGAGAACAACCGGACGATCAAGGCGGCGGTGACGGATGTGGATGCGGCGGACTGGGCGTACCACGAAGCGCGCCGCAATGCCGGTCGAAGCTCACGCTCTCGACGCAGGGCAACCGCGTCGGCGGCAAGGCGTACAAGATGTACGGCCACGACTATGCGTACCGGAGCAGCGCTTCGCTCGCCTTCCCGCTCTACACGGGCGGCACGATCGAGCACGGCATCGAGGCGGCGCGCTACGGCGTGAACAATGCCGACCTCGCGCTTGAGAGCACGAAGCAGGCGGTGCGCTACCAGACGACCGGCCAGTATTTCAAGGCGCTTGAGTACCGCAATCTCATCAAGGTCGGCGAGATGTCCGTCGCCAACCTGAAAAGCCACCTCGACAACGTGAACGCGCAGTACAGCGTCGGCACGGTCGCGCGTTCCGATGTGCTCGCCTCCCAGGTTTCGCTCGCGAACGCCGAGCAGAACCTCGTGAACGTGACGAACAACTATGACGTCGCCATCGCCGAGCTGAACAAGCTCATCGGCTTGCCGCTGGGCACGAAGCTCTCGCTGGCGGACGAGCTTTCTTACAGGAAGTACGATCTGACGCTGGAGGCCTGCACGGAGTATGCGCTCGCGCACCGCGCGGACGGCATCGCAGCGGACTACGCCGTGCGTCAGGCGAACGCCGCCATGGAGGCGACGCGCGGCGCGTCCCTGCCGCAGGTCAGCGCGGCGGCGGCGCGCACGATCGGCGGCGACAGCCTCTTCTCCTCGAACACGGACTCGGCGGACACCGGTCGATCGGCATACAGGCGAACTGGGCGGCTTTCGACAACAACGTCACGCAGGCGCAGGTGAACGAGAAGCGCGCGGCCGTGCACAAGCTGCAGCAGGCGGCGGAGAGTGCGCATGAGCAGATCGCGCTCGACGTGCATACCGCCTATCTGAGCCTCTTGGCGGCAGAGAAGAACATCAAGACGACGAGCGCCGCCGTCGAGCGCGCCGTCGAGGACTTCAAGATCGCACAGGTGCGCTATTCGGCGGGCGTCGGCACGAACCTCGACGTGACGGACGCCGACGAGAAGCTCGTCACGGCGCAGACGAACTACTACGATGCGCTTTACAGCTACAACATCAGCAAGGCGGCGCTCGACCGCGCCATGGGGCTGCCCGTCGACCTCGACGCCGTTTCCTATCAGGAGAAGGTGGACATGAAGGCCTACAAGGAAGCGAAGGAGGAGGCGCAGGCGGCGCTCTACCATACGGATGCGGCGGCAGAGAAGATGGCCGCCGAGCAGAAGGCGCTCGATGAAAAGAGCGGGCAGAGACGCACGGCGAGGGAGGACGCTGCGGTTCCTGTGAAGCGGGACGTACCCGTCAAGACGGCGCCCGTGGCGACTGCGCCGAAGGATGCGGCAAGCGAAACGGCTGCCGCCGGAGCCAGATAAGGCGCCGAGAGGATCGTTTTTCTCTCGCGCAGCCGATCGAAGAGAGATGAGGAGGAAGAGCCGATGAAGAAAAGGCGCATTGCTTTTGCTGCAGCCGTCATCGTGCTCTTCTTTTTTGCGCTCGTCTGCGGCACGGCGGTCTACATCGCGCGCACCGGCGCTTACGTCGAAGAGGCGGGCAGGACGCTTTCGGCAAGAGCGTCCGAGGCGCTCGGCGTTCCCGTCATCATCGACGCCGTGCGCGTCGATTCCCTGCATACGCTCACGCTCGACGGCATCACGGTGCGGGACAAGGCGGGCGAGGACATCCTTCGCGCCGCCCACGCCGAAGTGGAGATGAGCCTCCCGGCGGCGTTCTCTTCGCCCGCCGCCGCGGTCTCCCGCGTGACGGTGCAGGAGCCGTCGCTTTTTCCTGCGCCAACGCGAGGATGGCAGCTGGAATGCGTCCGATCTCGTGCAGGAAGAAGAGGGCGAAGGTGATTTTTCGCGGCAAGGTCAGCGTGCGCGAGGGCAGGGCGGACATCGCCGTTTCGGGCAAGCAGGTCGCTTTGCAGGACATCCGGGCGGAGCTGGATTTTGCGCAGGCATCCGCTGTCGCCGTCGAGGCCGAGGGAAAGTGCGAGAGCGCGTCGCTCGCTGTCGAAGGCGAGGTTTCGTCGGCGCGCCAGGAGCTGAAGATCAAGGGCGAGAACATCGACGCGATGGACTACATCGCCTTTCTGCCCGAAGGCACGCTTCCCGAGGAGATCGAGCTTGAGGCTCTTCGCGTTGACGAGACGGCGCTGAAGCTCGTGCGCGGGGCGGATGAGCTCGCGCTTTCGGGCGACGTGCGCCTTTCGGGAGCGAAAGCGCTCGTCTGCGGCACGGAGGTCGAGGCGCCGGACGGACTCGTCATCTTCTCGGGCAAGGAAGCGCGTATCTTTCTGCGCGCTTCGGCGGAAGGACAGCAGGCGTCCGCCCATGGCAAGGTCGATTGGCAGGAGGAAGCGCCGCGCTTCAACTTCGTCGTGGAGTCCGCCGCCTTTGATCCGTCGAAGATTTTGGCGCAGAGTCCCTTTGAGGGTTCTGTGCGCATCCTCGCTTCCGTCTACGGCACGCCGGCAGATTGGAAGATCGACGGTGAGTGCGAGGCTCCGGCCGCGACGCTCTATGGCACGGCGCTTTCCAAAGTGAAGGCGAAGGCGCACTACGAGGACGGCCTCCTGACGGCGAGCGGCGAGGCGTCTTCTTTGGGCGGCGCCATCCGCGGGACGCGGGGCGCTCCGCACCGCGGATGGCTCCTACAGCGCAAGCGTCGAAGCGAAGGGGATTTCCGGCGAGCAGATCGCCTCCGTCCTTTCGACGGAAGGGCTTTCTCTCGTGGGAAGCTACGGCGCGGACGTCGTGCTGAGCGGCAAGGGGACGGATGTCGAATCCCTTCTCGCTTACGGGACGTTGTCGGGCGAGGGCGCTTCCTTCGGCGGCGTTGCGGCGGAGCAGGTTTCCGCCTCCTTCTTCAAGCAGGGCGATGTCCTTCATTTCGACAATCTCAACGCTTCGTTTGCGGCGGGCGGCACGCTCGTCGTCGAGGGCGATGTCGATGTGCGCGGCGGCGGGATGCTCGACCTGCGCTTTTACGGCACGGCATTGCCGCTCTCGCTCGTCGATGCGTTCGCATCCCGCAGCAGAGGGCGAAGGCACGCTCGACATCGCAGGCTCCGTGCGCGGCGCATCGTCGAATCCTGAGATCGAAGCGGACTTCGAGGGACTGGCGGGCAGCCTCTTCCATCAGCCTTTCGACACCTTGAAGGGCGCTGTGCATGGCAGCGCTGACGCCGTATCGTCATCGAGCGCCTCTCGGCGGAGCGCGGCGGCAAGGAAACGTGGATCGCCGAGGGCAGCATCGGACTTGCGGGCGAGAGACGCATCGACCTGCGCGTCGATTCCATCGGCGCACGCATGGAGGACATCGCGGCCGTCGTCGCGCCCGACCAGCCGATCACGGGCAACGTGGACAACACGATCCGCGTGACGGGCACGCTCGACAATCCGTCGGCGGTCGGCTACATCCACTTCTATCGCGGCAGCTACAATGGCTATATCCTCTCGGGCATGGACGGCGACTACTTTTTGGAGGACGGCGTCGTGCGCCTGCAGGACTTCCATATCTTCTCGCCGCTCGTCGACGTCGATTTGAACGGCACGGTCACGCAGGAAGGCGCGCTCGACCTCTATGCCGATGTGCACGACGTGAGCCTCGACCGCTTCGGCAGCAAGCTGCCCTATCCGGTCAGCGGCCACGGCACCTTTGCCGGCCATGTCGCGGGCACGCTCCAGATCCCGAAATTCGTCGGCGTGCTCGACGCGAAGACGCTGCAGCTCAACGGACAGACGATCGACTCGGTGCACGGCGAGCTCATCTACGACAAGAATGTGCTGCGCATCGAGAACACCAGCTTCAAGCAGAACGGCGGCGTCTACGCGATGAAATGCACGACGAATCTCGACTCGCAGACGCTTGACGGCATACTGCAGGTGGAAAAGCGGCGATGTGCATGCGCTCTTTGCCATCGGCAATCTCAAGAACGATGTTCTGGAAGGACGGTTAAACGGTACGATCCGGCTCGCGGGCACCTTGGAGAATCCCCAGGCGCATCTCGACGCCGTCGTCAACGAGGGCAAGGCGGCAGGCTATGCGATACGCGACATGGCTCTCGATGTGAAGCTTTCCAATCACGTCGTGACGATCGAAGAGCTGCGCGGCAGACAGGGCGAGGGCGTCTTCGCTGCCAAGGGGAGGATCCCGCTGAACGGCGAGGCGATGGATGCGCAGTTCGCCGCGAACGGCATCGCTGCCGGCATGGTCGCGAAGGCGGCGGGCGCTTCCGCCGATGTGCGCGGCACGATCGATCTCGCCGTGCAGTTCGGCGGCACCTTGGAGAATCCCAAGGCCAATGCCTCCATCGAAGTGAAGAACGGCGGCGTCGGCGCCTCGACCTTCGACGACATGACAGGGACTCTTGAACGTCAAGGACGGCGTCATCGCCATCGAGCAGCTTTTCGTGAAGAAGAAGCTCGGTGAGCATAGCTACGGTGCGAGCGCCAAGGGCAGAGTCCCCGTGAAGAGCCTGACTGCGGCTGTGGACGAGCGCCTCGCGGCGTCCGAGCAGATCGATCTCACGGTCTCGCTCGACAATGCGGATCTCTCGCTCCTGCCGATCCTTTCGCCTGCCGTCGAATGGGCGCTCGGCCCGACGCAGGGCAAGGTGCGCGTGACGGGCACGCTCGAAAAGCCGCAGTTCGCCGGCGAAGTCACCGTTTCCGATGGCGCCTTGAAGTTCAAGGACGTCGCGACTCCTGTGACGGAGATGAAGGCGCGGCTGCGCTTCTTCGGCAGCAGCATCACGCTGGAGGACTGCACGGGCAGGATGGGCGCGGGCACGTACCGCGTCCGAGGGGCAGACGGCCATCAAGAACGGCGGTTTCTGCGATTACATGCTCGATTTCCAGGCGGACGAGCTTTCTGTCGTCAGCAGTTTCTATGACGGACCTTTGACGGCGGAATTCCATCTGGAAGAAGGGGAGAGGAACGGCAGGAAGATGCCGAAGCTCACGGGAGGCGTCCGCATCCATCATGCGACGCTTTCCATCCCGTCTCCCCGATACCGAGAGCACGCTGCCCGAGATGATCTTGGATGTCGGCGTGACGCTCGATGAGCGCGTGCGTTTCTACGACCCCGCGCTCTACGATATGCGCCTTTCGGGCGCCTTCCGCTACGGGGGAACGACGCGCCAGGTCGAGCCTTCGGGCACGATCTTGGTCGAGCGCGGCACGATCACCTACAACAAGGCGCGCTTTCACGATCCGCGACGGCGAGGCGTACTTCAACCGGGTCGGCTCATTCCTGCCGAGCCTTACGCTGGAGGCGGAGGCTCGCGTCGGCAAGATGCGCATCTTCCTGCACGCGAAAGGGACGCATCGGCGCGATGGAGACGCGCTTGACCTCAATGCCTGAGATGAGCGAGACGGAGATCTTGAGCCTGTTGACGTTCCAGACGCCGGATCTGAAGAGCTCCCAGGCGCTCACTTCCCTTTTGACCTTCGGTCTTTCCATGACGGTCCTCGGCGACTTCGAGGCGAACGTGAAGAATGCGCTCGGCTTGGACGAGTTCCGAATCGCGGGCGAGGATGTGACGACGGCGGAGGCGGGCGCGGGCGCGATGAAGCCCGGCGAGATGTCGCATGATATCGAGATACACGCTGGAGGTCGGCAAGTACATCAACGACCGGGTCATGCTGCGCTATAAGCAGGGCATTGGCAACAAGACGCGCGCCTTCGGCGTGAGCTATGATTTCAATGACCGCATGAGCATCTATTGGAATCGTGATGAAGATGCGAAGTCGGTCGTCGGCGTCGAAGCGCGCATCAAGTTCTGAGGAGGGGCGTCATGAGACTCGAAGAATATCTGCGCGAGCTGGAAAAGGTCGAGCTCCTTGCGCCCGAAGAAGAGCGGCGCCTGTGGCAGGCGTTCAGGGAGCGCGGCGAGAGGGCGGCGCGTCAGCGTCTGATCGAATCATACCAGCCGCTCGTCTTCAAGACGGCGCTTCCTTGGCGCACGAGCGACGTCGTCATGGACATCATCCAGGAGGGAACCGTCGGCCTCATCGAGGCGGCGGAGAGCTTCGACTGGCAGCGCGGCGTGGCGTTCAGCCTCTTCGCCGTTCACCGCATACGCGGCAGGATGCTGAACTTCCTGCAGAGGGAAGGCAGACGCGACATCGCCTGCATGGATGAGCCGCGCACGGACGGCAGGAGCCCATGGGAGCTCCTGCCCGATCCGGCGCTTTCCGTTGCCGAGCAGACGGAACTCGGCCTGATGACGGAGGAGCTTCATCGGGCGCTTGCGCGTCTGCCGCAGAAAGAACGGCTCGTCTTGGAAGGCGTCTATCTGAAAAGCGAGGCGGTGGCAAAGATCGCCGAGGTGCTCGATGTCAGCGCGGCGCACATCTATCGGCTGCAAAAGAGCGGCGTGCGGCGCGTGCGCGGCATGCTTTCGCGCTTCATGCGCTTTTGAAAGGTGGAAGACGATGGTAGGGGAAAGAGAGACTCTTCGCGCATGTCAAGGCGGCGAAGGATTGGCTGGGACGTGCGGAATCCTCGCTGGAGCGGGAGGAAGACGTCAGGGGCGGATTGAGCCTGATGCTGGCCGAAGCGGAGCTGCAGCGTGCGCGGGAGACGCAGAGGAAGAAGCGGTTTCGTGCAGTTTCTCGCACCCGCGCTCGCCCTTCTTCTCGCGGCCGGCGCAGGCCTCGCTTGGCGCGCGTGGGAGCCGTCTCCCGAGAAGGGGGCGGCAGAAGCCGTGGCGGAGCTTTCCGCCGGGACATCCGGAGCCGGTGCGGATGACGACGATCGCTGCGCCGCCCGCGCCTGTTCCGGAGCCGGAAGCGTCCGTGCCGCTGGAGGAGCCGGCGCGGAGCGCGCCCGTGCATGACGCCGGCGCGGTCTTGGAAGAGGCGGCGCTGGCACGGCCGACGGAAGGCGAGGCGACGGAAACGAAGGAAGCGCCGCCCGCACGAGAAGAGCGTGCGGGGCGAAGAGCGCAGGAAGCCAAGGAGCCTGCAGCGCCGCCGGCAGAGGAGATGCAGAAGCTCATGCTGTCCGCGGGCCGCGTGCTGCGCGAATGAGCTCCCTAGCCGATCGGTCAACGCACTTCGGGCTTGACCTCTCGGGGTTTCATGGTAAGCTACACGCACAAACGTCCACTTTGTGGACATTGTGCGCCGCCCTTACAGAAACCTAGCCGATCGGTCTTCGCCCTTCGGGCTTGACCTCTCGGGGTTTCATGGTAGAATAGATAGGGTAACGAAGAATATGGGAGGTTGGAAACTTGGATATGAAGAGAACGAGAGCCCTCGCCGGTGCCGTCGCCTTTGCTGCAGGCCTTGCCGGTTTTTCAGCAGATGCCTCTGCAGCCGTCGTGGACACGGTGCAGGCGGCGCAGGAGATGAAGAACGCCGCTGCGGACGCTGAGGAGATCCAGCGCGTGGAGACGCAGACCACCGATGCGAACAAGGCGGCTGCCACCAAGGCGCAGATGAAAGATGCGCGCGTCGAAGAGTGGGAAGCCTCGCGCCCCGAGGAGCGCAAGCTCGACGAGGAAGCGACGATGGCGGATGGCAAGACCATCGTCGACATCGTCATCGACGGTGCAGGAAAAGACACGATGGCGACGGCGCGCGCGGCTCTCGTGCAGCGCACGGGCGACGTCTACAGCGCACAAAAGGCGCAGAGCGACCGCGCGGCCATCTTCGATACCGGTTACTTCTATGACCTCTATCCGTCGTGGGAGCATGTGCCCGAGGGCGTCGTTCTCACCTATCACGTTCTGGAGAACCCCGTGCTCCATTCGGTGAAGATCGAGGGGAACACGGTGGAACAGACGGCAGACCTCGAAAAGCTCATCACGCTCGAAAAGGGCAAGGTGATGAACAGCCGCGAGCTGCAGAAGAATGTTTCTGCCGTGCAGGAAAAGTACAGGGCGGACGGCTTCATCCTCGCCAAGATCGAGGACATGAGCATCGACTCTGCGGGCGACCTCACGCTCAAGATCAACGAAGGAAAGCTGGAAGGCTTCGCCGTCAAGGGCAACAAGAAGACGAAGGATCGCGTGATCCTGCGCGAAATGCGCCTCAAGATCGGCGAGCCCTTCGACGTGAAGAAGGCGCGCCGCAGTATGCAGCGCATCTACAACCTCGGCTTCTTCGAGGATGTGAACATGAAGCTCAATCCCGGCAAGGAGCCGGGCGCAGTCATCCTCGAAGCGGACGTCGCAGAAAAACGCACGGGCACTTTCGGCATCGGCGCGGGCTACAGCTCCTCGGACGGACTCGTCGGCATGGTCAATGTCGGCGATACGAACTTCCGCGGCACGGGCGACGCCGTGAGCCTGCTCTACGAGATGAGCGGCGACGATACGGATGCGCGCGGATTCGTCTTCTCCTATCGCCACCCTTGGCTCGACGCCAAGGAGACGGCGCTCTCTTTGCGCGTCTACAACCGTACCTACGAGTACGATGACTATGACACAAACGGCAACTTGGAAGAAGAGTACATGCGCAAGTACTCGGGCGGCGAGGTCACATTGAGCCGCCCTGTCAACGAGTATTCGACGAACTACATCACGCTGCGAAACCGAAAGGATACCTACGAAAGGCATAAGAGCGACGGCAATCTGGGCGACCGCAGCACGCCCGCGTGGAAGTGGTGGCGCGATGCGAACTTCGGCACGACGCGCAGCATCTCGCTGCAGCGCGTGACGGATACGCGCGACAACATCTACAACCCGACGTCGGGCGGACGCATGAGCGTCGAGGCGGAGTTCGCGGGCTTCGGCGGCGACTTCGTCTACCAGAAGTACACGGCGGAGGGCAAGCGCTTCTTCAAGGTCGGCAGGGCGCAGACCATCGCCGTGCGCGGCCAGGTCGGCTTCGGACACGGCTCGATTTCTGAATCGAACCTCTACAAGATCGGCGGGCAGGACTCTTTGCGCGGCTATCGCGACGATCAGTTCCGCGGCACGCGCCTTTTGCTCGCGACGGTTGAGTACCGCTTCCCCATCGTGAAGAAGGTGCAGGGCGCCGTGTTCACCGATTGGGGCAATGCGTGGAACAGCGGCAGTTGGCCCGATACCTTCAAGGGCAGCGTCGGCCTGGGGCTGCAGCTTGAGACGCCGATCGGTCCTCTGCGTCTCGACTATGGCCGCGGTTCGGACGGCGGGCGCGTGCACTTCAGCGTTGGCGGCTCCTTCTGATGCTCGGGCGAAGGCTCTGTGCGCGGGCGCTCGGCGTGCTTTTTCGCGCTCGTCCTCCTCGGGGCGGGCGGCGGCACTGCCTTCGCTTCGGGCACGATCGCGGCGGTGCGGGCTGAGGTTGCGACGGATGACGGCGCCTTGCCGACCTGCCGTCCAGGCGCGCATGGAAAAGAGCGTCGCGGCCATCGCTGCGCAGCTGATCGAGGGGAAGCCGCTCGCTTCGTATGAGGAGCGCAGGAAAGCGGACGAGGCGACGATCCGCGAGGTCTTCGACAAGGTGCTCGTCGGCTATTCCGTTTCCTCCGTCGCCATAGAGCCCGGCGAGGAATCGTGCGTGCGCGTGGCGCTCGTGCCTTGGGCGGATCGCGTCGAGGACGTCGAAGTCTCCCTTTCGGTCGAGGGCGTCTCGCCTGCGGTCGAGAAGATGGTGAGGGACGATCTCGCGGGCGTCGAGACCGTCTTCCGGCAGAGCCTCGAAGGGCTTCCGGCGGCCGCTGCGGACTGGACGAACGGCGTCCTGAAGGAGAGCCTGAACGCCTATATGGCGGTGCATCTGCCGGAGTTCCGCGCCGACTTCGACGTGGAGACGGCGCAGAAGGCGCATGTCGCGCTGACTGTCTATCCGAAAATGCCCGTCGTGCGCACGATCGATCTTGCCATGCGCTCGGATACGATCGCGAATTTCGCCTTGTTGGAAAAGCGCAGCGCTTTGCAGCGGAAGGCGGATGAGATGCTCGGCGTGCCCGTCGCCTTCGTGGCACGGCACGAGGCTGAGTTCGCGCGGGGCATGGAGGAGACGCTCGATGCGTCGAGGGAGTTTCGCGCGCTCGGACTCAGGACAAAGGCGACGATCGCTGCGGGTGAGCAGACATCGATCATGAGCCGCAGCGACACGACGCGCTATCGCCTGCGCCTCGAAGGGTGGGGCGACGTCGGCAGACACTCTGCCGGTATCGGTGACGTGCGCTTTCGCGCACATGCGGGAGCGATGACGTCGCCTGCGGATGAATTCTTCGTGCAGGCAGATGTGCTGCCGCAGGACTTTGGCTGGGGTTGGGCGCTCGGCTATGAGCGGCGCGTCGTCCCCGGACTTTCTGCCAACGCACGCTATGATATGCGCGCTCACGCTTGGACGACGGGGGTGCGCACACGCTTTTCGCCGCGCGTCGAGCTTCGTTGGGAGTACCGTCGCGCTGACCGCACGGGAGAGCTGGGGACTCAGCTGTCGGCTGCATGATTTCCTTCGCGTGGAACTCGTGCGTGACCATTCTGAAGGCTGGCTGCGCCTGATTGGCGATTTTTAAGCGCTCTGTGTCCAGTGGGGCTTGAATCCCCGCGAAGAGTTTGCTATAATGTTGGTTGTTGGGTAATGAGGAAGAGTTATTTTAGCAAAGGCTCTTCGCAAGAGAAAAGGAGACTGAAGAAATGGTAAAACTTCAAAAGACGCAGGTCAAGATTTTCTGTGTGGCACTTGCGCTCGTGTTCATCGGCTCGGTCGTCGCCATGGGGCTTTCGCAGCTCGGCACGAGCACGGCTTCCGCGGCCTCCTCGTCCGTCGGCGTCGTCGACTACCGCAAGGTACTGCAGAGCCATCCGGATTACGCTTCAGCGTCGAGCGAGATGCAGAAGGCGATCCAGGAAGCGGAGATGCGCTTCCAGGCGGATACCGCGAAGATGAGCGACGAGGACAAGGCGAAGGCAATGCAGCAGGCACAGCAGGAACTGCAGCAGAAGGAACAGGCTCTCACCTCGGCCATCCAGGCGAAGATCGATGTCGTGGTCAAAGAGGTTGCTGACGCCAAGGGTCTCTCCGTCGTCCTCGACAAGAACGTCGTTGTCTATGGCGGTCAGGATATCACGGATGACGTCCTGAAGAAACTGAAATAAGAAAAATATGGATATGAGCGCGCGAGCGCATGAAATACCGGGCGGGCTTCCTGCCCGGTATTTTTTAAGGAAGCGCTGAATTTGTCAGTGCTTCTTTGGCTTTTGTGGAGGTGGGCTGATGGCGCAGGAAAAGATGGAAGAAAAAAGCGGTTTTTGGACGAGGCGCAGGCAGACGCTTTGCGGCGTCGTTGTCGTCACGCTCTTCGCGTGCCTGGGCGCCGCCTTTTTTTTCTTTCGCCCTGCACCCTCGTCGCCTCCTGCGCCCATCGTGCAGGAAGAAGGGGGGATCGGCATCGTCGACATGGCGCGTGCGGAGAAAGCGCATGAAGCGTATGCGCAGCTTGCAGAGCTTGAAACGCAGCGCGCAGCGATCGCTGCCGATATCGGGCGCCTGAGTTTCGCGCGTCAGGCGCTGAAGCCTCCCGCGCTCGCCGACGAGCCGATTTCGGCTGGCGGCGGAGCAGAAAAGTCTGCAGCAGGAGCGCCTTGCGGCAGGCGAACGGGAGCGCGAGCGGCGCAAGGCGCTCGCCGCATGGGAGGAGGAGACGCAGGATGCTTTCCTCGCCGAAAAGAAAGCGATCGAAGACTCCTACCAGATTCGCATCGTCAACCTCGAGATGAAGCTCGACAACCGCGAGGCGATGGGACTGACGATCGATGAGGCGAAAGCTCTCCTCGAAGAGCTGGAGACCTTGCGGAAGGAGCGCGGTGAACGCATGAAGGAGCTGTTCGCCGCGCGCGACGAGGCGAGGAGAAGCTACCTCGCCTCGCTCGCCGCGCGCGATGCGAAGAGCGGCAAGCATGATGCGAAAAGTGCGCAGGAGGAAGCCGCGCGCCTGAAGGCGGAGGCGGAAAGGCGCAACAGCGAGGCGCTCATGCAGGCGATGCAGGGCATCGAGCTCGATGAGATCCTGCGCCGCAAGAAGACGGCGCTCACGGCGAAGGATGAGGAGATACGCATCATCCGGGAGCACATCCGCAAGGACATCGAGAGCAAGGTGGCGAAGCTCGCGCTCGTGCATCGCCTCGCCCTCGTCGTCACGAAGGAGACGGATGAGGCCGAGAGCGTGAAGCGTGCAGACACTGAGATGGATGCGCCTTCGCTTCGCTTCCCCGTCGCTGCGCCCGCCGCGCACGATCTGACCGAAGAAGTGATTGCCGAGCTTACGCCCGGAAATATTTTTAGAAAGAAGTGGAAACTCATGAAGCAGAACAAGAAGCGCATGGCGATGCTCGCAGGCCTTTTCGCCGCCATGATGCTCGCCGCAGGCTGCGGCAAGGCACAGATCGGCTACGTCGATCCGGCCCGCATCGAAAAGGAAGCGCCCGGCCATCATGAATATCGACGCCGAAATGAAGACGAAGATGGAAGAAGTGCAGAAGCAGGCGGAGGACGAGCTGAAGGAGAAGCAGGCGAAGAAGGCGCCGGTCGAGGAGCTGCAGAAGACGCAGCAGCAGGCGATGGGCAAGATGCAGCAGATGAGCAGCATCTATGACCAGCAGAAGACGGTCAAGGTGCAGACGGCCGTCGGCGAGATTTCGCGCAAGAAGAAGTTGGACGCCGTTCTCATGAATCCCGACGAGCAGAAACTTGTCTATCTTGGTGGCACGGACATCACCGACGACGTGATCCAGGCGCTTCAGTGAGGGAAGGACAATGAAAAAGACGTTGGGTGAAATTGCGCGCTTTTTGCATGGACGCCTTGCAGGCGATGAGGGCATCGTCATCACGGGCGCGACGAACATCGAAGCGGCGGGCAATACGGAGATCACCTTTGCGGCGCCGCCGCATATCGAGGAAGCGAAATCGTCGAGGGCTGCGGCCGTCCTCCTGCCCGAGGATGTGCAGGACTTCCCGCTGCCCGCGATCTATGTGGAAGGAGCCGCGCGCCGCTTTCGCCAAGCTCTTGGAGCTTTTCGCGCCGCCTCTGCACATCCCGGCAGGCGTGAGCCCTCTGGCTTTTGTAGCGAAGGGCGCCGAGGTGGCGGAGGGTGCTTCGGTCATGCCTTTTGCCGTCGTCGATGAACATGCGAAGATCGGCGCGGACGCGGTTCTCTATCCGCATGTCTACGTTGGACAGTATGCACAGATCGGCGAGAAGAGCGTCCTCTACGCAAGCGTGACGGTTCGCGAACGCTGCCGCGTCGGCAGGCGCTGCGTGCTCCATGCGAATTCCGTCATCGGTTCCGACGGCTTCGGCTTCACGACGGCGAACGGCGTGCACACGAAGGTGCCGCAGGTCGGCAATGTCGTCATCGAAGATGACGTCGAGATCGGGTCGCACGTCGGCATCGACCGTGCGACGACCGGCTCGACGGTCATCGGCCGCGGCACGAAGATCGACAACCTCGTTCATGTCGGACACAACTGCAAGATTGACTCGGAAATCTCATCGTCGCACAGACGGGCATCTCCGGCTCGACGACGACAGGACCGAACGTCACTTTTGGCGGGCAGGTCGGCACGGTCGGGCACATCCATATCGGCGGCAATTCCGTCTACGCCGCGCGTTCCGGCATCATCAGCGACATGCCCGAGGGCGTTTTCTGCGCGGGTTTCCCCGTGCAGAGCCATCAGGAGTGGCTGCGTATGCAGGCGGCGATGAAGCGCCTGCCCGAACTCGTCAAGAAGGTGAAGCAGTTGGAACGGGCGCTCGAAGAGAGGGACGCGAAGGGATGACTTACCACTTGGTGCGCTTCCTGAGCTTTATCGCCTGCCTTCTGCCCGGAAGTTTTCTGCGACGCCTTCGGCCGCATCCCCGGCGCTCGCTCTCTGGCCGTTCCTTCCTGCACGCAGGAAGAAGCTTGCCGTCTCGCAGGTCGCCATGTGCCTCGGGACGGATGAGGAGGAATCGAAGCGGATCGCCAAGGAGAGCGCCGTGCGTTTCGGCCCCATGCTCTTCGAGGTTCTGCGCTTTTCCCGTCATCATGCGCCGCATGGCGGATTATGTCGAGATCGAGGGAGCAGAGCATCTGCGGGAGGTTCTTTCGCAGGGGAAGGGCGCAGTCATCGCCACGGGGCACACGGGAAACTGGGAGCTCATGGGCGGCGCCCTGTCGCAGGCGGGCTTTCCGATCATCGGCGTCGCCATGCGCCAGCGGGATGCGGCAATGGATCGTTTCATCAACGAGTACCGCCGTCTCGTCGGCATGCACATCATCTACAAGAACGATGTGCGCGAGATGTTTCGCATGATGAAGGAAGGGTGGGTCGTCGGCCTTCTCGCCGACCAGGACACGAACCGGCACGACGGCATCGTGCTCGATTTTCTCGGCAGGCCGACGAACTGCGTGCCGGGGTAAGCCACGATGGCGCGTTCGGCAGGGGATCGGCATCATACCCGGCTACATCACGCGCAAGAAAGACGGCACGCACAAGATCATCCTCCATGCACCCATCGAGGTGCCGCGCACGAAGGACAAGCGCGCGGACATCCGCGCGGCCCAGCAGGCGGTCAACCGCGTCTTGGAGCAGCATATCCGCGAGCATCCCGAAGAGTGGTTCTGGCTGCACGACCGCTGGAAATCCCTGCGCAAAGAGTCCTAGGGAGGCGCGGAGAAAATGCAGCGCTGCATTCGTCTGTGCTCGCCGGAGTCTCCTTCTTGCGCGAAAATGAAAAAAACTATATAATTGAGGGAAGCACTGATGAATCCGGCCGCCCATCGACACGCATCCGGGCGGCTTCGTTCCATCCGCGATTCCTCAGGAATACAAAACGTGCAGGCGGAAGGTGGCTTGTGAATTTATGAAGATAGATGCTTTGAGCTCGCAGCGGTCTGCGCTGCAGACTCTTGAACGCGACATTGCCGTGCATGAACCTTCGCGCAGTGACGCAGACTTCGGAGCGGAGCTTGCCGATCAGCACACGGCGTATTCCGATCGTCAGCTGCAGGAGATCTTGAAGAAGATCGATGAGCAGGGGGCGCGTCTTACGAACACGCCGACCTACGATGAATTGAAAGCGTATCGCGACCTCGTCAAGGATTTCGTCGATGAGGCAGTCGGACGCATGTACCAGCTGCATGTACAGGCGGGCTGGGACCGCATGGGGCGGCAGAAAGTCTACACGACGGTGCGCAAGATCGACCGCAAGCTCGAAGAGCTGGCGGAGAAGATCCGCATGGGACAGACGGACGCTTTGGACATCGTGGCGAGTCACGACGCCATTCGCGGGATGCTCGTCGACCTCTACATGTGATGGCGGATTCGCTCCGCTGGCAGGACATCCTCGGGCACGAGAGAAACATCGAAAGGCTGCGGACCATGCTGCGCGAAGGCCGTCTGCCCCATGCGCTCCTCTTTTCAGGGGTTGCAGGCGTGGGCAAGAAGAAGGCCGCGCGCCTCGTGGCCGCAGCCTTGCTGTGCAAGAAGGCGGATGCGCCTTGCGGCGACTGTCCGTCGTGCCGTGCCTTCCTCGCGGGAACGCATCCCGACTACATCGAGGCGGCGCCCGAGAGCCGTGGCAGGGCGCGCGCGTCCTGCGCATCGAAGCTGTGCGCGAGATCGAAAAGAAGGCCGCGCGAAAGCCGCTCTTGTCGGGGCGCCTCGTCGTCCTCATGGATGAAGCCGACGCGATGAACGAGGCGGCGGCCAACAGCCTCTTGAAGACACTGGAAGAGCCGCAGGGCGAAGTCTTCTTTCTGCTCGTGACGGAAAAGCGTGCGGCGCTCCTGCCGACGATCCTCTCGCGCGTGCGCGACCTGCACTCGGTGCGCTTCCTCCTGCCGTGATCGAGCGGCATCTCCTCGCGCAGGGCGTGGAAGGAGGACAGGCGAAGATGCTCGCCGCAGCGGCGGACGGCAGTCTCAGCCACGCGCTGCTCCTCTTGGAGGAGGATGGGCTGCAGCTTGTGGAGGACGCGGCGCAGACGCTCTTCTCTTTGCGGGCGCTCGACATGTTCCACCTCTGGGAGAAAGCAGAGGAGCTGGGCAGATTGCCGCGTGAGCGCGGCGAGGACTGGCTGCTCGCCTTGTCGAGACTCCTGCGCGACATGCTCGTGCTCTATGCGGGGGGCGGTGCGCTTTATCATGAGGAAAGGCGCGTCGGCTTGGCTCGTGCGCTGCAGGACTTTTCCGAGGAGCGCGTCTTCTCCTTGCTCGCCGAGGTGCGCGAGGCGCTGCGGCGCTTGAGGAGCAACGCGAACGCCCGGCTTGTCTTCGAAGGGCTGTTGATGCGCCTCGGCGATGCGCGGGCAGGCGAACGATGATGGAGGCGCAGAAGATGCGCTCGATATAGATGAAGGAGGCAGGGGGTTGCAGACGATTGTGGGAGTCCGCTTCAAAAAAAGCGGGCAAGATCTATTATTTCAGCCCTGGACGGCACGAGATTGCGCACGGCGACGAGGTCATCGTCGAAACGGTGCGCGGCATGGAATGCGGGCGTGTCGTCTTGGGGCCGCGCGAGGTAGAGGAAGCCGGCTCGCAGCCCTTGAAGACGGTGCAGCGCAAGGCGACGGAGAAGGATCTGCAGAAGGTCGAAGAAAACCATCGGCAGGAAAAAGAAGCGTTCAAGATCTGCGAGAAGAAGATTCGATTGCACGGCCTGCCGATGAAGCTTGTCGATGTCGAGTATACGTTCGACCTGAACAAGATCATCTTCTATTTCACGGCAGACGGACGCATCGACTTTCGCGAACTCGTCAAGGATCTCGCCGCCGTTTTCCGCACGCGCATCGAGCTGCGCCAAATCGGTGTGCGTGACGAGGCGAAGCTCATGGGCGGCATGGGGTGCTGCGGCAGGCCGCTCTGCTGCTCGATGTTCTTGGGTGACTTCGAGCCGGTGTCCATCCGCATGGCGAAGGAGCAGAATCTCTCGCTGAATCCCGCGAAGATTTCGGGCATCTGCGGCAGGCTCATGTGCTGCCTCAAGTACGAGTCCGCGGAATACAAGAAGAGCTGCCCCAAGCGCCGCCCGAAGCCGCCGAAGCAGGGCGGCCGCGTGGCATCGGCAGAAGGCGAGGGCAAGGTCATCTCGCTCAACGCGCAGCGGCGCACGGCGACGATCCTGCTCGACTCGCACAAGACGCTTGTGGCGGCGTGGGAGGACATCATCGCCGTGGAGCAGGAGGACAAGGCGTAGATGGAGCGCGTCAAAGAGAGGAAGGACGACCTGTGCGAGGAGGGAGCGCCGCGTGCGAAGGGAACACTGTACCGGCGGCGACGCCCATCGGCAACCTTGAGGATATGACGTTCCGTGCCGGGAGGCTCTTCGAGGAAGCGCCGCTCATCGCGGCGGAAGACACGCGCCACACGCGCAAGCTCCTCGCGCGCTATGACATCCACACGCGCCTCGTCAGCTACCACGAGCACAACAAGTTTGAGCAGGGTCGCGTCTCGTGGAATTTCTGCTCGAAGGAAACGATCTCATCTGCGTCAGCGACGCGGGACTGCCGGGGATCGCCGATCCCGGCAGCCACCTCGCCGCGCTCGCGATCGCCGCAGGCATCCGGGTATCGCCTCTGCCCGGCGCGAATGCCGCGCTTTCGGCGCTCATCTGCTCGGGGCTTGATACGCGCCGCTTCACCTTCGTCGGCTTTTTTTGCCGCGCACGTCAGCGAAGCGCGAAGAGCTTCTTGCGGAGCTTGCTGGGCGGCGGGAAACGATCATCTTCTACGAAGCGCCGCATCATTTGCGGGAGACGCTCAAGGCCGTGGCCGGAGCCTTTGGCGAGGCGCGTCCGGCTGTTGCCGCGCGCGAGCTGACGAAACGCTACGAGGAGTTTCGCCGCGGCACGCTCGCCGATCTTTTGACGCACTATGGCGCGGAAGAGCCGCGCGGCGAATTTGTCCTCCTCGTCGCGGGGGCGACGGGCGAGGCGTGCGAAAGTGCGCCGCAGGAAACGCCGAAAGAGCTTGTCCGGCGGCTCATGGAAGAGGGAATGCCGAAGAAGGAAGCCATGCGGGAGACAGCGAAGCGCCTCCATTTGAGCCGCCGCGACGTGTATCGGACGCTGTTGGAAGAGTGAAGCCCGCCCACACCCTTTTTCAGGGGATGGGCGGGCTTCTTCATGCGGCGTATGCCGCTCACATCGCTTCCGTCGTCAGCTCTTTCACGCACTTCCTGCAGATGTTGCGGCTCTTGAAGGAAGTCACGTCGTCCGTACTGCCGCAGAAGATGCATGAGCAGGTCGGTTCGTACTTTTGCAGTACGATGCGGTCTTCATCGGTGTAGATTTCGGGGCGTCGCGTTCCGCGATGCCGAGCGTGCGGCGCAGCTCGATGGGGATGACGACTCGGCCGAGTTCGTCGACTTTTCTGACGATTCCTGTTGCCTTCACAACGATCTCCTCCTCGGAAGCGGGTCAGCCAACTGCGGGGAAATATTCACCCAACGTGCAGGAGCAGGGCTGAGTGATTCCTTGAGAAAAGGTTCTTTATGGAGTATGTATAGTGTTTTTTTTCAGTATATCACTATTGCAAAAATGTTGCAACTGAAATAATTCAAGAGGAGACGAAAATCTCCTGCGGAGGGACTTCGTTCCTCGCGCGTCCGATGGAGACGCTTTTTGCTGCATGGGAATCCGCAAGGTTTTGTCTCTGCTTCCCTTGCGCATGAGGAAGGATTTATTCTATAATAAGGAAAGCATGTGTGAAACGGCACCATGATGCCAAGGAGGATTTTTCATGAAAAGGAACTCATTCTACATAACGACGCCGATCTACTACCCGAGCGCGAAACTGCACATCGGTCATGCGTACTGCACGACGATCGCCGACACGATCGCACGCTTCAAGCGTCTGACCGGTCACGACGTCTTCTTTCTCACGGGAAGCGACGAGCATGGGCAGAAGATCCAGCAGAAGGCGGCAGAAGAGGGCGTGACGCCCATCGCCTATGTCGACAAGATCGTTGCGGGCTTCCAGGGGCTTTGGCAGAAGCTCCACATCTCGAACGATGATTTCATCCGCACGACGGAGAAGCGGCACGAGCGCGTCGTGCAGGAAATCTTCCACCGCATCTATGAGAAGGGCGATATCTACAAGGGCAAGTACAAGGGACTCTACTGTACGCCGTGCGAGAGCTATTGGACAGAGCGCCAGCTCGTGGACGGCAAGTGCCCCGACTGCGGCCGCGCCGTGGCAGAGGTCGAGGAGGATGCGTACTTCTTCAAGATGTCGCGCTATGCGGACCGCGTGCTGGCATACATCGAGGCGAACCCCGACTTCATTCAGCCCGTATCGAGGCGCAATGAGATGATCAACTTCATCAAGCAGGGACTCGAAGACCTCTGCATCTCTCGCACATCGTTCGACTGGGGCATCCCCGTGCCCATCGCGCCCAGCCATGTCATCTACGTGTGGTTTGACGCCTTGACGAACTATCTGACGCCGATCGGTTTCCTCGACGATATTGAAAAGTTTGAGAAAATATTGGCCTGCTGACGTCCACCTCGTCGGAAAAGAAATCGTTCGCTTCCATTCGATCATCTGGCCGTGCATCCTCATGGCGCTCGACCTGCCTCTGCCCAAGATGGTCTACGGGCACGGCTGGCTCATCGTCGATGGCGACAAGATGTCGAAGTCGAAGGGCAACGTCGTCGATCCCGTGAAGCTCATCGACGAGTTCGGCGCTGACGCCATCCGTTATTTCCTGCTGCGCGAGATCAACCTCGGGCAGGACGGCAATTTCTCGCGCGACGCGCTGATCACGCGCATCAACGCCGACCTCGCGAACGACCTCGGCAACCTCCTGCACCGCACGCTGAACATGATCGGCAAGTTCCAGGACGGCATCGTGGAAAAGGCGCAGGGAGAGAGCGCGGTCGACCGCGCCTTCCTCGCCGATGCAGAGGCGACGATCGCCGCCTACGAGCGTGAGATGGAGGAGATGAAGCTGCAGAACGCCATCAAGACGACGTGGGCGTTCATCAGCCGCGCGAACAAGTACATCGATGAAACAATGCCGTGGGCGCTCGCCAAGGACGCAGCGAAGAAGCAAGAGCTGACGAACACGCTCTGCAACCTCGCCGAAAGCCTGCGCCGCATCAGCGTCCTCATCGAGCCTTTCATGCCGGAGACAGCCCAGAAGATCTGGCGCCAGCTCGGTCTTGGCGAGAATTTCGCCGCCGTGCGCCTCGCGGACGTGCGGACATGGGGCGGTTTCCCCGCCGGGACGTGCGTAGGAAGCCCCGAGCAGCTCTTTCCGCGCATCGAACTGGAAGAGGAGGAAAGACCTGCAGCACAGGGGAGGAAAGGCTCTGCCGCAAAGTCCCAGGAGCCACAGAAGAAGCAAAAGGGGGGCAAGGCGGACGGCGCTGCAGCCGCCGATGGCCTCGTCACGATCGACGAGTTCAACCGCGTCGATCTGCGCGTGGCTGAGATCCTCGCTGCCGAGCGCGTGCCCGATACGGCGAAGCTGATGCGCCTCAAGGTGAGCCTCGGTGAAGAGGAGCGCGAAGTCGTCTCCGGCATCGCCGAGTTCTATGCGGCAGAGGAGCTCGTCGGCAAGAAGGTCGTCCTCGTCGCGAACCTGAAGCCTGCCAAGATCCGCGGCATCCGTTCGCATGGGATGCTGCTCTGCGCGGCGAGCGAGGGCGGGCTGCAGCTCGTCGAGCCTGCTGCGCCCGCAGGGAGCAAGGTGAAGTGATGGAGCTGATCGACACGCATGCGCATCTTGACGGCGAGAAGTTTGATGCGGACAGGGAAGAGGTCATCGCGCGTGCCCGCGCGAATGGCGTCGTGAAGATCATCACGATGGGGGACAACCTCGCTTCCTCGGCGCGCAGCGTCGCGCTCGCCGAAGGATTCGAGCCGGTCTACGCCGCGGTCGGCATCCATCCGGAAGAAGCGCAGCCGATGACGTCTGCCGACGACGATCGGCTCGCCGCGTGGGCAGCGCAGGAGAAGGTCGTCGCCATCGGCGAGATCGGCCTCGACTACTACTGGGAGAAGGACGAGGAGAAGCGCGCGCTGCAGCGCACGATCTTCGTGCGCCAGCTCGACCTCGCGCGCCAGCTCGATCTGCCCGTCTGCATCCACGACCGCGAGGCGCACGGCGACATGCTGAAGCTTCTCAAGACGGAGGGGCGGGGGATGCGCGGCGTGCTGCACTGCTATTCGGGCAGCTGGGAGATGGCGGCGGAGCTTCTGAAGGGTGACTGGTACTTCGGCATCGACGGCCCTTTGACGTACAAGAACGCCGCGAAACTGCCCGAGATCGTGCAGCGCCTGCCGGCGGAGCGGATTCTCGTGGAGACGGATTCTCCCTACCTTTCGCCCATGCCGTTTCGCGGCAAGCGCAACGAGCCTGCCCATGTGCTCCATGTGGCGGAGAAGGCGGCGGAGTTTCGCGGCGAGAGCCTCGAAGTTTTTGCGCGGGCGACGCGCCAAAATACGCGCGATCTGTACGGAATTTGAATGAAGATTTGCACGGAACAAAGAAGTGGTGAACGCCCGTCACAAAAGGGCATTCACCGCTTCTTTGTTCCCTAAATATGGTGGTTGATTCAAGATGAGTGGAGCATATATTGACAAGGGGGGAAAAAGGTGCTAGAATATGCCTGTCGTTAGGATTTCTAAGGGGGGATTGAATGACTTTAAGGAAACTAGCACTTTGCGTGGTGCTGATCCTCGGAGTTGTATTCACGACAGGTTTTACGGACGCGATGCGCACTGTGAGCATCGACGTCGACGGCAAGACTTTGGAGGTAAGCACCAGATACTCGAGCCCGGAGCTGATCTTGCATCAGGCAGGCGTCGAGATTAGGCACAAGGATGAGTTTCAGTTAAAGAAATCGGAAAAAGAAGAGAAAATTATTGTGCAGCGTGCCGTGCCGGTCGTCATTGAATTCGAAGGCGACAGGCAGAAGGTTTATACGACCCGCAGCAACGTGGGCGAAGTGCTCAGGGACTACGGATACGTCGGCGACCGCTTTTCGGCGGAGCTTGACGGGGCAACACGACTTGAAAAGAATCTCAACATTAAGATACACGATTTGGTCGCAGAAAAGGAAAGAGAAGAAGCAGCGAGACGTGCCCAGTCTGTAGAAACATCGCGCGGCGCTATGCGCTATGTGCGTGAGTACGATATGGAAGCGACGGCGTACTTGCCGACCGATGGTGACGGCAATGGCATCACGGCTTCCGGTATGCTCGCAGAGCGGGGCGTCGTAGCCGTGGATACGGACGTGATTCCTTTGGGAACGCGCCTCTACATCCCGGGCTACGGTGTGGCCATCGCAGGGGACACGGGCGGCGCCATCAATGGCGAGCGCATCGACCTGTGTATGGAATCCTACGGTGAGGCGATGGAATTCGGCCGCCGTTGGGTCAAGGTGTATGTCTTGGAATAACGACATAGAAAAAGAGGACGGTTGTGAAAGCGACCGTCCTCTTTTCGTTTTTCGTCGTCATGTCGCCATGCGCCTTCGCGGCGGTTTTCTGCGCCGTCAGATCTTATCGATGTACGGCTCTTCATGGAAGGCCTCGGCATGCTGTATGAGACCCTTGAGCCGCTCGATGTTCTTCTTGTGCAGCACGATGGCGAACTCGATGCGCGTCTTCTCCTCCTCGGTGAAATCGCCCTCGGCGTGCGCCTTCTCGATGCGCGCCAACCGTTCCTCGACGTCAGCCAGCTCGTCGGCGAGGAGCTTCTTGTCGTGCATGGCGAGACCGTAGACGGAGCGCAGCCCCTGGCGCACCTCGTGGGCATAGCCCGCCTCGTGCGTGACGGCTTCCAGCTCCTTGGCGATCTCGTAGATGATGTCGTAGGGGCTTTCGGCGCTGTTGATCATGCCGAGCATCTTCATCTTGATGTTCTCGAAGAGCGTGTAGTCGATGTTTTCATGATGGATTTCTTCTGTCATGTGTGCCTCGCTTTCCGTTGATGCCTTTTCTTCAGTATAGCATTTTCCTGAAAGTTTACAAGGCGTGATGCGCGGTCTATAATGGTAGGAGTAATTTTTCGAGGTGATGTCATATTATGAAAAATCAAAAAGAAATGCAGCGCGGCTTGAAGAATCGCCACCTGCAGATGATCGCGCTCGGCGGCGCCATCGGCACGGGGCTCTTCTACGGCTCGGCCTCGACGATCAAGCTCGCGGGGCCTTCCGTCATGCTCGCCTATCTGACGGGCGGCGTCGTCATCTTCCTCATCATGCGGATGCTCGGCGAGATGGCGGTCGAAGAGCCGGTGTCCGGCTCCTTCAGCCACTACGCCGCGAAGTATTGGGGCGCGTTTCCGGGCTTCCTCTCGGGCTGGAACTACTGGTTCAATTACGTCATCGTCAGCATGGCGGAGCTTTCCGTCATCGGCATCTACATGAACTACTGGCTGCCCGATTTGCCGCAGTGGCTCTCCGCGCTCGTGGTCCTCGCCTTCATCACGGCGCTGAATCTCGTCGCCGTCAAGGCGTATGGCGAGATGGAATTCTGGCTCGCGATCGTCAAGGTCGCCGCCATCGTCTTGATGATCGCCTTGGGGCTTTACCTCATCTTTTCACGCCCTGGGTCGTTTCCGGTGAATTTCAGCAGCCTTTGGGCGCACGGCGGCTTCTTTCCCAACGGCGTGTGGGGCATGATGCTCTCCATCAGCGTCGTCATGTTTTCCTTCGGCGGCATCGAGCTCATCGGCATCACGGCGGGGAAGCCGCCGACCCGCCGTTCGATTCCCCGCGCCATCAATCAGGTCATCTGGCGCATCCTCATCTTCTACGTCGGCGCCATGGCGGTGCTCATGGCGCTCTGGCCGTGGGATGAGGTCGGCATGGAGGCCAGCCCCTTCGTGCAGATCTTCTCGAACGTCGGCATCCCTGCCGCCGCGCATATCCTGAATTTCGTCGTCCTGACCGCTGCCATATCCGTCTACAATTCGGCAATCTACAGCAATTCGCGCATGCTCTACGGACTGGCTGTGGGCGGCGATGCGCCGAAGAGCCTCAAGAATCTGTCGCAGCGGGGTGTGCCCGTCGTCGGCATCCTCATTTCCTCGGGCGTGACGCTCCTCGCGGTGCTGCTGAACTACTTGTTCCCAGGGCGAGTCTTCATGCTGTTTCTTTCGATCGCCATGGCCTCTGTCATCATCAGCTGGGGCACGATCATCATCACGCATCTGAAGTTCCGCCGTCTCTATGAGCAGGAAGGCCGCAGGGCGCGATTCTGTGCGCCGCTCTTTCCCGTCGCCAACTATATCTGCCTCGCGTTCCTCGTCATGATGTACCTCCTGATGACGCAGATTCCCGACATGCAGTTCGCTGTGGCCGTCCTGCCTGTCTGGCTCTTGGCGCTGTGGCTCGGCTATCGCAGGAAGGTGCGTGGCGGAGAATAGAAGATTGTTTTTTGTCGTGTTTTTATGATATGATGAGGAAGATCGTATGTACAAGTGTCCTGCGGACGGACATCGTGCGCTGCCTTTCTATGGAACAGCAGGGAGAGAAATATGAACCATAAGACGAGCATCATCATTTTGAGCTTCAACACGCTGGAGCTGCTGCAGCTCTGCATTGCGAGCGTGCGCGAGCATACGGAGGCGGGGACGTATGAGATCATCGTCGTCGACAATGCCTCCAAGGATGGTTCTGCCGAGTGGCTGAAAGAAGAGAAGGGGCTCATCTGCATCTGCAACGAGGAGAACGTGGGCTTCCCCAAGGGCTGCAATCAGGGGTTGGAAGTGGCGACGGGCACGGAACTGCTGCTCTTGAACAGCGATGTCATCGTCACGAAGAACTGGCTCAGGAATCTTCGCCGCGCTCTTTACAGCAGTCCGAAGGTTGGCGCCGTGAGCTGCGTCGCGAACCACTGCCCGCATCATCAGGCGGTCACAGTGTCCTACGGAAGTCTTGAGGATATGCAGGCTTTCGCCGCCGCATACAACGAGTCGGATCCCGCCCGTTGGGAAAAGCGGACGACGCTCGTCGGCTTCTGCTATCTTTTCAAGCGCGAGGTGCTGGAGGAGATCGGCTTCCTCGACACGCGCTTCAGTCCCGGCAATTATGAGGACGACGACTATTCGCTGCGCATCCTGCAGGCAGGCTATGATCTGCTCCTTTGCCGGGACACGTTCATCCACCACTTCGGCAGTGCGTCGTTCCGGAAAGACCTCTCTGCAGGAAGCGACGACGCCGAAGCGGCAAAGCGATACAATGCGCTCCTGGACAGGGAATGGGAAGCTGTTTGAAGAAAAGTGGCATGTGCCGCGAGATTGCTGGTCGATGTCGCCGGAAGAGCTGCTGCCCTATCTGGAGCGGCGCGAGAGCGAAGCGGGGACGGATCTTGCCGTGCAGAAGATCGCCGTCCTCGTGCGCAGGACGCACGAGGCACGCTTCAGGCTCTGCGTAGAATCCTTGCAGAGCGCGAGACTGCCGGCAGGGTATGCATGGGAGATCTTCCCCCTTGCCGCCGACCGTCCCTATGCGATCCGAGTCAATGAAGTCCTTGCCCGCACGGAGGCGAAGATCAAGATCTTCATCAACGATGAGGTCTGCCTGACTTCGCCGCTGGCGGTCGGACAGCTGCTGGAAATCTTCCGGACGGAAGAGATCGGCATGGTCGGCTTCCGGGCAGCCTCTCGCTTCCCGTGAGCGGCAACATCCGGAAGCGCCCGATCTGCGGGCAGCGTACACATGCCGATGGAGGGCGGCCTTGAGGAGATACGCTACGGCAAGGCAGATGACCATGCGCTCACGGTGGATGCGCGTCTCCTTTGCCCGTCCTTCTTCGCGACGCAGATCGACCTTCCACAGGGCGCAAGAGTACGACGGGCAGTATTATGCTGTTCTCGCGCACTGCCGCGCCATGGAAGAGCAAGGGAAGAGGACGGTCGTGCCTCTGCCGCGCGAAATCTGGTGCGCCTATCAGATGGGGAATATTTCCTTCGACGCCGCTGAAAGGATCGCAGCCGCTTCTTCGCCGAGCGTCATGCGTATATGGCAGGCGATGCGCCGCGCAGGGCGCGGCTTGCCCTTTATGCCTGCGGTTCAGGCTCATCCGTCGAAGGGTGGCAGGATTTCGCCCATCCCGAGGGAATCGCTGTCGGCAGCCGCACGAAGATCCATAGGACGGCGCTGTGCCGCCTGCTTGCGGACGATTTTTCGGGCGAGCCGCGCATCGTCATCGGCGATGACTGCGCGATCGATGCCTATTCCACGCTCACCGCGAGCGGGCGCATCGTTTTGGAAAACCTCGTGACGCTGGGCGTGAACGTTCAGATCAAGGATCATGCTTATGCGGAAGAAGAGCTCGGGCTCTCTGCCGAAGACCGCACGCTTCTGAGCGAGGAGCGCGGCATCCATATCGGCTGTGCGGCGCAGATCGGCGCGAATGTCGTCATCGAAGGAGCGGTGCAGATCGGCTGCGCAGCGCATGTGCGGCCGGGAAGCGTCGTGAAGAGCGACCTTCCGGCTTACTGCATCGCCGAGGGGAATCCCGCGCGCGCCGTCAAGGCGTTCTCGCCGCGCACGGGGACGTGGCTTGACACGCCCGACGAAGCGGCGCTTCTTGCTTTGCTGGAAGAGCGCAGGAAGACGGGACCGCTTCTCAGCTATGCCTTCATCACCTACAACCGCAGCCGATACCTGAAGAAGTCCCTCAAGAGCGTGCTGCAGCAGGCCGGGAACGATCCGCTCGTCGAGGTTCTCGTCTGCGACAACGCCTCGACGGACGACACGAAGGCTCTCGTGCAGAAGCAGCAGGAGCAGTACAAGAACCTGCGCTATCACTGCAACGAGGAGAATATCGGCGCGGAGGGGGAACACCCATCAGGCGATCCGGCAGAGCCGCGGCGAGTACGTCCTCGTCGCCGGCGATGACGACTACCTTTTGGACGGCGCGTTGCGCGTCCTGCTTGACAACATCCGCAAGTACCGGGGGGCAGCGCTTTTCCATCTGCAGAAGGAAGATGTGCCGCGCCGCGTGTATAAGGATGCGGGAATCGTTCCTTATATTGCCTATGTCGGCTATCGTATGACATGGATCGGCGGCGCCGTTTTCCGTCGGGAACTGTACGCAGGTATCGAGGAACCGCAGAAGTATGATTATACGAGCTTGCCGCAGGTTTATCTGCAGTTGGAGGTGCTGCGGAAAAATCCGGAGTTTGTCATACTCTATGGCATGTTTCTCACGGAGGGGACAGGGGAGCGTACTCCCTCGGGCTTCAATTTTGCAGAGACCTTCATCAAGAACTATCTCGATCTCTTGCAGACAGCGCCCGAAATCCCGCCCTACTTGCTGTCTGATGAGAAGAAACGCCTGATGGATGAGCTGATTTATGATTGTTTGTGGAAGATCGTGCACTATCAGCATGACCTTTCCTTGGATGGGATCTTCGACATCGTGCGCGAGTATTATGGCGAGGAGCCGTATTATGAAGAAGTCGTGGCGGAGATCCGGAGGATCCTGCAGACGGCGGACGCTGCGGGAAGCGGAAGTCACAGCGGCCGCATACTGGCCAGCGGAGAAGGAGATGTCATCGCATGAAGAAGGGCAAGAGATTCGCATTCTTTGTACGTAAGTCGGACGAAGCGCGCTACAGAGCCTGCCTGGACTCGCTGCAGGCGCTCCGCCTGCCTGGAGGATATGAGGCGGAGCTTTTCACGCTGATGGCGAAAGAGCCGTATGCCGTGCAGGCGAACAAGGCATTGACGCTTTCTGATGCCAAGTACAAGATTTATCTCAACGATGACATGCGCCTCGTGCATTCCGACCTGCTGGCAGAGCTTCTGCAGGTCTTCGCGGATGAAAGCATCGGCATGGTCGGCGTTCTCGGCAGTCAGTCGCTGCCTGTGGATGCCAATGTGCTTGGCTCAGACTATAAGCGGGGCGCTGTCTATGTGCCGACGTCGAGGGCGCTTTCCGAGATGCGCTTCGACGAAGCCTTGGAGGAGATGGTGGCGGATGTCCGTTTCGTCCTGCCGTCGTTCTTTGCAACGCAGACAGATCTTCCTTGGGATGAGGTTTATGAAACGCAGTATTACGCCGTGCTGGCACAGTGCCCGGCGTTTGAAGGCGCAGGGCGCAGGATCGTGGCATCCCTGGCGCAGGATATTTGGTGCGCCTATCAGTCCCGGGACGTCTCTTTCGATGGCGAAGAAGCCGATCATGCGAAGTTTCTTGCAAAGTATCACCCGTATCTGAACCCTGCGGAGCCGGAGGGAGTACAGGCTTCTCTGTATGCGTGCGGCGAGGGGGCGGAGATTCCTTCGTGGAGAGACTTCCTGCGTCCCGAAGGCATCTCTGTCGGAAGCGGCGTACATGTGCATCGGACGGCAAGCTGCGGCCTTGTCGTGCCGAATTTTGCGGGTCGCCCGCGCCTCGTCCTCGGGGATCGCTGCTCGATCGGCGCAGGCAGCACGATCATGGCGATGCACGGCATTCGGCTGGAAAACGGCGTGACCGTGGCGGAAAATGTCCATATCAAGGATTATCTCTATGATGAGACAGCGATCGGGCTTTCTCTCGAAGCGCAGATGATTTCAGCGGAGGGGGGCGGCATCTGCATTGAGCACGGCGTGCGCATCGAGGAAGATGTCCTGGTCAAGGGGTCGGTGCATATCGGCCACGGCAGTCTTGTGCGGGCGGGAAGCGTCGTGCAGAGCGACATTCCTGCTTACTGCATCGCTGAAGGGAATCCCGCGCACGTCGTCCGAGCCTTTTCACTGCAGGAGAAGGCGTGGCTGCCGGTCGCTGATGTGCAGGAGCTGGCGCGTCTGATGGAGGAGCGGAAGAAGGCAGCGCCGCTCTTGACGTTCGCGATCATCACGTACAACCGCAGCAAATACCTGAGGCGATCTTTGGATTGCGTGCTGCAGCGGCTGGGCAACGATGACCTAGTGGAAATCCTCGTTTCGGACAATGCTTCGACAGATGAGACGAGAAGCGTCGTCCAAGAGCGGCAGGCGGCGTACAAGAATCTGCACTATCGCTGCAATGAGGAGAATGTCGGCGCGGAAGCGAACATCCATCGGGCTGTGCAGGCCGCCCGAGGTGAATATGTGCTTGTCGCGGGAGACGATGACTATTTCATCGATGGCTCGCTGCCTGCCGTGCTCGGCAGGATCCTCCAGCACAGAGGCCGGGCGCTCTTCCATCTGAAGAGGGCGCATGAGCCGCATCGGGTATATACGGGGAGCGGCATCGCGGACTATGTGCGCATGGTCGGCTATCACATGACGTGGATCACGAGCACCATCATGCGAAGAGACCTGTATGCGCAGATCGAGGAGCCGGAGAAGCATGATGCCACGTGCATTCCACAGGTATATCTGCAGATGGAGATATTGAAGCAGGAGCCGGATTTCGCCGTCATTGCTGCGCCGTTCATGCGCTTGGGGTCGGGTGAGCATAAGACATCGGGCATCAACCTCGTCGAGGTGTTCATAAAGAATTACTTCGACCTTCTCGAAGCGGCGGGAGATTCCGCCGGCGGTCTTGTCGGAAGAAAAGAAACGCCTGATGGAAGAGCTCATATATTTCGAATGCGAGAAGATCGAAGCGCGGCATCAGCGACCTTTCCCTCGGATGGAATCTTCGACATCGTGCGCGAGTATTATGGCGAGGAGCCGTATTATGAAGAAGTCGTGGCAGAACTCCGAAGGATTCTGCGGACGGCGGATGTTGCGAGATAAGAAAGATATGGTGACGGGCAACGTTTCGACGGCTGAGACGAGATCGACTCTTGAGGTCTGCAGGAACCTTCTCTGCCATCGAAGGGTTCTTTGACATCCTGCGTGAGCGATATGAGAATGAGCCGTACTACGCGCAAGTCGTTTCCATACGGAAGAAGGATATACTGAAGTAAGAGGAGTCCTGCTTCGCTGGCAAAAAATGTCGTTGCATGAAGAAAGCCAAGATTTTCCTTAAGCGCGGAAAGTGCTTCAACGATAAATGAAAGGCAGAAGCGATGATGATTTCCGTGGTTTGCGTATAGGAGAAGATATGAAAACGCTTTTTATGTGGGGGGCGGGCAATGTCTGCCGCGCCTTTTTGCAGCATCTGAAGAAGAGCCTTCCTGTGCAGGGGATCGTCGACAGCAAGGAGAGTCTGTCGGAGGGCGAGCTTTGCGGCATACCGATCTATGTGCCTGTGGACGCCGCAGGCGGAAAGGACGCAGCGGGGCTGAGAATTCGGCATGGGGAAGATGAGCGATGCCTCTCGCCAGAGGATACCGTGTTCGTCATAACGACATACGTCTATTATGTCACGGTGAAAAAACATCTGGAATCCTTGGGGTTTGAAACGATGTTCGTCTATGACCTGCGCGAGTATACGGGCGTGGACTGGACTTCCCTGTGCCGCATCCACTGCGATGTTCCGTGGGACAGTGCGCGTGCGAAAGTGCAGGAAGCGCGCGCCATTTTGGCCGATGAAATGTCCGTGCGGATTTTCGACGCGCTTTTGGAGCGGCGCAGGACGCGCGTCTATGACTGCACGGATCTGAAGAGCGAGCATCTGCAGTATCTGGAAATGGATCTCATACCTTTCGGGCAGGAGGAGGTCATCATCGACTGCGGCGCTTTCTTGGGCGATGGTCTGCGGCTCTTCCGCGAGAAGTTGTCCTCGTGGAAGATGTTTCACTGCTTCGAGCCGGATGCGGACAATTTCCACATCCTGCAGCAGAACTGCAAAGGCTATGAGCACACGATGGCGCACTGCGCGGCCGTCGGAGACTTCGATGGACCGGCGTATTTCTCCCAGGGGCGAATGCTGGCGGCGAACTGCAGAAGGAGGGCGCGCAAGGACAGAAGATCGAGGTCTGCAGACTGGACTCGCTGGAGCTTCCCGAAGTGACGTACATCACGGCGGATATCGAAGGGTCGGAGATGGCGATGCTCGAAGGCGCACGGCAGACGATCGAAAAGCATCGCCCGAAGATGGCGGTCTGCGTATACCACAAGGCGGAGGATCTTTGGGAGATCCCCCTCTGGCTCAAGGCGGCGGATCCCTCGTACAAGATCTATCTGCGCCACTACGGGGAAACTTCGGTCGATACGGTCGCCTATGCGCTGCCGTCGTGAAGATGTTCGCAAGGCGGGGGGCGACGCAGCCTTTGAGAAGGAGGATGAGGGTTTGAAGACAGTTCTTTTTGGCGGGCGGCCCGGGGACAAGGATCACGGAAGAGTCGGAAAGGCGGCCGAAGCCCATGGTGGAGATCGGCGGCATGCCGATCCTCTGGCACATCATGAAGGGATACAGCCATTTCGGCTTCAACGAATTTATTATCTGCGCAGGCTACAAGCAGCATATGATCAAGGAGTGGTTCGCCGACTACTTCCTGCATACGTCCGACATCACGTTCGACTTCACGCAGGAGAACCGCATGATCGTGCACAACCAGCATACGGAGCCGTGGAAGGTCACGATCGTCGATACGGGACTGGAAACTTTGACGGGCGGCCGCATCGGGCGCATCCGCAAGTACCTGGAGGGCGAGACCTTCATGATGACCTACGGCGACGGCGTGGCGGACGTCGACATAGGCGAGCTCGTGCGCTTCCACAAGGCGCACGGCAAGATGGCGACCTTGACGGCGATCATGCAGAAGCAGCAGAAGGGTGTGCTGGACATCGGCTTCGACAACTCCGTGCACGCTTTCCGCGAAAAGGCGATGGAGGACAGTGCGCCGATCAACGCGGGCTACATGGTGCTCGATCCTGCCGTCTTGGATTTCATCGAAGGGGATGCGACTGTGTTCGAGCAAGGACCGCTGGAGGAGCTGGCGAAGCGGAGCGAGCTCAAGTGCTACCTGCACCGCGGTTTCTGGCAGTGCATGGACACGCTGCGCGAGAAGATTCTGCTCGAAAGGCTGTGGCAGAGCGGCAGAGCCCCGTGGAAGCTTTGGTGAGGTTGGGGCGGACATCTTGCGGCACGGAGCGGAAAGAGATCTTGTCGAGGAGAGAGCAGTATGCGATATAAGACGAGCATCGTCATCCTGAGTTATAACACCTTGCAGCTTCTGCAGCTATGCATCGAGAGCATTCGTGAGCACACGGAAGCGGGGACGTATGAGATCATCGTCGTCGAGAATGCCTCGAAGGACGGCTCGGCCGCATGGCTCAAGGAGCAGAACGATCTTCGCTGCATCTACAACGAGAAGAATCTAGGATTCCCGAAAGGCTGCAATCAAGGCCTTGCCATCGCGACGGGGACGGAATTGCTGCTTCTCAACAGTGACACGGTTGTCACGAAGAATTGGCTGAAGAATCTGCGCTGTGCCCTTTACAGCAGCCCGCAGGTCGGCGCCGCAGGCTGCGTCACGAATGCCTGCTCGAACGACCAGCAAATCCAAGTCCCCTATGGCGACCGGAGGAGATGCAGCTCTTTGCGGCGGAATACAACAAGGCGTCCGATCCTGTGCGCTGGGAGAAGAAAGCGACGCTCGTGGGCTTCTGCTATCTTTTCAAGCGGGAAGTGCTTGAAAAGATCGGCTGGCTCGACGAGCAGTTCAGTCCAGGCAACTTCGAAGACGATGACTACTCCCTGCGCATCCTGCAGGCGGGCTACGACCTCCTTCTTTGCCACGACACGTTCATCCATCATTTCGGCAATGCGAGTTTCCTGCAAAGCTGCACGAAGCAAGAAGCGAGCGAAAAGAAAGCGCGCCTTCGTGCACTGAATTTGCGGAACGACGCCTTGTTCCACGAAAAGTGGCATGTGCCTGCGGACTACAAGCGCATGAAGCCGGAGGAGCTTCGTGCTTTTCTGCAGCGAAAGAACGAGGCGCAGGCGCACCGTCTTCCTGCTGGAAAAAGAGAAGAAGAT
The DNA here is from genome assembly GCA_916438625.1 of uncultured Selenomonas sp. Taxonomy (GTDB): domain Bacteria; phylum Bacillota; class Negativicutes; order Selenomonadales; family Selenomonadaceae; genus Selenomonas. Next base: position 706,552 of record CAKAFE010000001.1, read on the forward strand.
CGCCGTGCTGCTTCGCAGAACGCAGGAGGAATCGTATAAGCGCTGCCTGGAATCCCTGAACGCCATGATGTGGCCGGAAGGATACGAAGTCGAGGCCTTCCCTCTCGATGCGGGCAGGCCGTATGCGGAACAGGCGAATGAAGTCTTGGCGGCAACGGACGCCAAGTACAAGCTGTACATCAACGACGAGATGTGCCTCGACCATCCGCAGATGGTTCGGGAAATGATGGCCATCTTCCGGGACGAGAGCATCGGCATGATCGGCTTCCTTGGCAGCGCTTCGCTCCCCGTGAGCGGCAGCGTGATGGATTCGCCCTACAAGCGAGGAGTCGTCCTCATGCCGTCGGAGGAAGGCTTCTCCGAGCTGCGCTTCGGAGATTCGATGGGAGAAGCCGCAGACGTCCGCTTCCTGCTGCCGTCGCTTTTTGCGACGCAGCTGGATCTTTCGTGGGATGAATCTTATGAAAAGCAGTATTATGCTGTGTTGGCGCACTGCCGCGCAATGGAGGAGTCCGGCGCCCGCATCGTCGTATCTTCGCCGGTGGAACCTTGGTGCGCTTATCGAAGGAAAGGCGTTTCCTTCGACGCTTGCGAAGCCGATAGGAAAAGGTTTTTCGGGAGATGGCATCCGTATCTTGATGGCGCGGAGCCGCAGGAAATGAACACGCTCTATGCGTGCGGCGAAGGAAGCGAAGTTCCCTCGTGGAAGGCGTTCGACCGTCCCGAAGGCATCAGGATCGGCAGCGGGACGAAGATCCACGAAACGGCGCTTTGCCGCCTCTTTGCGGCGAATTTCGCCGGGAAGCCGCGCATCATCATCGGCGATCGCTGCGAGATCGGTGCGGGCAGCGCGCTGACGGCCATTCGGCGCATCGAAGTGGAAAGCGGCGTGAGCCTGGCGGAGAATGTCCAGGTCAAGGACTATGTCTATGATGAGAGGGATCTGGGGCTTTTTCCTGCGGGACCGCGAGATCGTCGCGGATGATCAGGGCATTCGGATCGAACGCGGCGTACAGATCGAGGAGAACGTCACGATCAAGGGCGCTCTGCGCATCGGACGCGGCAGCATCGTGCGCGCGGGAAGCCGTGTGCAGCAGGATGTGCCCCCCTACTGCATCGTCGAGGGAAGCCCCGCCAAGGTCGCTGCCGTCTTCTCGCCGCAAGAGGGGAAGTGGCTGCCCGCGGAAGACGGCGCGACGCTGGAAAAGCTGCTGGAAGAGCGGAAAACGGCGCCGCCGTTGCTCACCATCGCTTTCATCACATACAACCGCAGCAAATACTTGAAGCGGTCTCTTTCCTGCGTGCTGGAGCAGCTAGGCAACGATGCGCTGGCGGAGATCCTCGTTTCGGACAACGCCTCGACAGACGATACGCGGGCGTTCGTCGAAGGGATGCAGAAGAAGTACAAGAATCTTCGCTATCACTGCAACGAGGTGAATATCGGCGCGGAGAAGAACCTCCATGCAGCTCTGCGCGAGAGCAGGGGCGAATACGTGCTCGTCGCGGGCGATGATGATTACTTCCTCGATGGCGCACTTCCCGTGCTCCTCAGCGGCATCGTCCGTCATCGGGGCGCTGCGCTCTTCTTCCTGGGGAATGAAGACAAAGCGTTCGCGCCGCGTGTATCAGGAGAAAGGCTGCCTGAAATACATCGAGGCGGCGAGCTACTTCATGTGCTGGATCAGTTGCATCGTCATGCGACGTGAGCTGTATGACGCCGTTCCGGAGCCGCACAAGTACGATGATACGCACATCCCGCAGGTGTATCTGCAGATGGAGATGCTGAAGCAAAGGCCGGATTTCGCTGTGTTCTGCGGTGCCTTCTTTGAAGAAGGCGGCGGCGATCACAAGCCGGTCGGCTATAACTTTGCCGAAGTGTTCATCAAGAACTACTTCGATATACTGACTTCGTCGGCAAAGATCCCGGCAGAGCAGCTTGCGGCAGAAAAGAGGAACGTCCTGGAGCATTCAATCCTTCCTTGGTGCGCGCGGATCAAAGAGGAACATCTTTCCTTGTCGCTCGACGGAGTCTTCGAAATCGTCGAGGAATACTATGGGCAGGAACCGTACTACACACAGCTGGTGGAAGCGCTCAAAGACACATTGAAAGAATGACGCATGGCGCGTGCGTCAGAGGCAGAGGTTTCTGCGGGGCGAGCGCAGGGAACACTTGGAAGAAGTCGTCTGCCCTGTCGATACGCTCGATCATTTCGTGAAAGAGCAGGGCGTCCTCCGTATCGACTTCGTCAAGTGTGATACGGAGGGCGCGGAGAAGATGGTCTTCGCGGGCGGCGCGGGGCATGCCGCGTGCCGAAGGCGGAGCGCTGCCTGTGGACGGCGGTGCCTCTCTGAAGAAACGGAGGTGTTCCATGAAGGTCAAGGCATCGGACTACGTTGCGGATTTCCTCGTGAAGAAGGGCATCGAGCATGTCTTCACGGTCGTGGGCGGCGGCGCCATGCATCTCAACGACTCGATCGGGCATCACGCGAAGCTCCGGTCGACGTACTGCCACCATGAGCAGGCGGCGGCGATGGCGGCGGAGGCGTATGCGCGCGTCCACGGCGACATGGCGGCGCTCTGCGTGACGAGCGGACCAGGCGCGATCAACGCCTTGAACGGCGTCGCGGGCGCTTATCAGGACTCGATCCCGCTGCTCGTCGTCTCGGGGCAGATGAAGTCCTCGCTGACGGTGCGCCGGAGCGGTCTGCCGCTGCGCACGCTGGGCGGGCAGGAGTTCGACATCGTGTCGGCACTGGACAACATGACGAAGTATGCGGAGATGATCGAAGAGCCGCAGGAGCTTCCCGCAGCGCTCGAAAAACGCCTATCGCGTGGCGAAGAGCGGCAGGCCGGGCCCGTGCTGGCTCGATATACCCGTCGATGTGCAGGGCAGCTTCATCGACACGGAAGCGCTTGGCGGTCTCGATGCGGCGACGCAAGAGGAAGCGCGTCGCACGGATGTCACCCAAGCCGCACGCCATGTGCTGGAGAAGCTCAAGAGCGCCGCGCGTCCCGTGCTCTATGCGGGCAACGGCATACGCCTCGCGGGCGCGGCCTCGCTCCTCGAACCCTTGGCGCGCCGCCTCTCTGTGCCCGTCGTCACCTGCTGGAACAGCATCGACCTCATCGCGACCGAGAACCCGCATTACTGCGGCCGAGGCGGCACGATGGGCGACCGTGCGGGCAATTTCGCCGTGCAGAACAGCGACCTCCTGCTCTCCATCGGCAGCCGCCTGAGCATCTACCAGGTCGGCTACGACGTGCGCCTCTGGGCGCGCGCGGCGCACACCGTCGTCAACGACATCGATCCCGCCGAGCTGAAGAAGCCGACGATCCGCGTTGATTATCCCGTGTGCGCCGACGCAGCGGACTTCATGCAGGCCCTCCTGCGGGCGGCAGAGGAAGAGCCGCCGAAGGAAAACGAGGCATGGCTCGCGCAGTGCCGCAAGTGGAAGGAAGCCTATCCCGTCGTGACCTTGGCGCAGAAGGAAGCCGGCGGCAGGGTGAACGTCTACGCCTTCATGGACGCCTTGAGCCGTGCGCTTCCAGCGGGCGGCATCACCGTCGCGACGAACGGCTCGGCGAGCGTCGTGGGCAGCCAGTCGTACTTCATCAAGGAAGGCAGCCGCTTCCTCATGAACTGCGCCATCTCGTCGATGGGCTACGGCCTGCCCGCTGCCGTCGGCGCTGCCGTCGCGAGCAAGGGCAGCGTCGTCTGCATCGAGGGCGACGGCAGCATCACGATGAACTTGCAGGAACTGCAGACGATCGTCACGAACTGCCTGCCCATCAAGGTGTTCGTCATCAACAACAACGGCTACCATCAGATCCGCCAGACGCAGACGAACGTCTTCGGCAATGCGCTCATCGGCGTAGGCGCTGAGAGCGGCGACCTCGGCTTCCCATCGTTCGAGAAAATCGCGCGGGCGTTCGAGATGCCCTACCTCGCGATTTCCTCGAATGGTGAGCTGCACGAAAAGATTGCGCAGGCGCTCGATGAGACGGGATTCGTTCTCTGCGAGGTATTCGTGACGGAAGATCAGAAGTTCGAGCCGAAGTCGGCGACGAAGCGCCTGCCCGACGGGAGGCTGACCAGCCCGCCCACGGAGGATCTCACGCCCTTCTTGCCGCGCGAAGAATTGGCGGCCAATATGTACATTCCGCTCGTCGAGCCTGAAGGAAGCGGGGGAAAAACATGATCAACATGCGTCATACGGGCATTTACGTCAAGGATCTGACGCGCATGACGTCGTTTTATCGCGATGTCTTCCACATGCACACGATATGCGAAGATGTCGAGCAGGCGGACGCGCTGATCGAAGACCTCTTCCGGACGCCCGGCGCAAGGGTCAAGATCACGAAGCTCATCACCGAGCAGGGCAAGGCGAGCGGCACGGGCGACATGGTCGAGCTTCTGAAGCTTGCCGTGCCTGAAAAAGAGGCGCAGGCGCCTCTGAAGTCGATCGCGGCGGGACTGCACATCGCCTTCGGTGTGCGCGATATGGAAGCGACGTGCGCGGCGGTCGTCGCGCATGGCGGAAGGCTGGCGACGCGCGTGCACGATATGGGAAACGGCAATCTCTGTTGCTTCTGCCGCGACCCGGAGGGAAATTGGCTGGAGCTGATCGCGCGGCGAAAAGCCTAGGAAGCAGGACGCTTTCTTGCGTGCGGCGGACAGATGGAGACGACGGAGCGTATGCGCTGAATTCATCGCGATGTCGAGGAGGGAGAGGCAGCGTAAGCGGCGGATTTGACGATTTTCCTGTGGAAAAGCTCCACTACTGGGGGGAAGGCGATGGAGAGAAGAACATTTCTGAATAGCAGCGTCATCGAAGAGGACATGGAAGACATCCATGCGCGGGAGTTGGATTGGCAGAAGCTCAAGGGAAAGACCGTGCTGATCACGGGGGCGGCGGGAATGCTCGCCTCCTACGTCGCATTCTATCTCATCTATCTGAACGAATATCATGCGATGGACGTGCGGCTGCTCCTCCATGTGCGCAGCGAGGAAAAGCGCGCGCACGCTTCGGCGCGTATGCCCAAAAGACTTATCTTTCGTTCGTGCAGCATGACCTCTGCGAGCCCTGGCAGGAAGATGGAAGCCTGGACTTCATCATCCATGCCGCGAGCCTGGCGAGTCCCAAGTATTACAAGACGATGCCCATAGAGGTCGCCGCGCCGAACGTGCTCGGCACCTATCACCTCCTGCAGCTGGCGAAGGAAAAGGGCGCGGCCTTCCTCTTTTTCAGCAGCGGCGACGTCTACGGCAGGGTTGCCGAGGGGGCACGGGAGCTTCACGAGGCGGACATCGGCTCTGCTGATCCTCTCGATCTGCAGAGCTGCTACGGCGGCAGCAAGCGCATGGGCGAGACGTGGTGCCGTCTCTTCTTCCTTGAGCACGGCGTGTCCGCGAAGATCGTGCGCATCGCGCACACCTACGCGCCGACGATGGACGTCGAGGAAGACCCGCGTGTCTTCGCCTCCTTCATGAAGTGCGTGAAGGATGGCGCGGACATCGTCATGCACAGCGACGGCAGCGCGCGACGCCCCTTCTGCTACGTCGCCGACGCGGTCGCCGCCTTCTTCCTCGTGCTCTTCGAGGGCGCGGCGGGCGAGGCGTACAACGTGTCGAACGACAGGGATTTTTTGAGCATCAGCGAGCTGGCGCAGACCTTGGTGAAGATTCGCCCCGAGCTCGATCTCAAGGTCATCAAGAAGGAGCGTTCGCGCGATGCGGCGTACTTGGAGAACAGCTTCAACCGGGCGAACTGCCCGTCCGCCGACAAGCTCCGCACCCTGGGCTGGCAATGCCGCTTCGATGCGGCGGCGGGCTTTCACGCGCGTCTGGCGGCACCTGCAGGAGCAGGAGGCGCAGACGACTCTCTGAACGGCGGCCCGGAGCGCGTGAAGAACAGGGAAACTGTGCAGCCGTGAAACGGCAGGACTTGCTGTCAGCGCTGTTTCTGGCGATAGCCGCATCAAGGAGGCACGCTGCACATATGTCCCCACGCCCTGGATGAAAGTTCCCCGATCGGTCAGCGCCCTTCGGGCTTGACTTCTTGGACTTTCATAGTAGAATAAAAAAGACAGGAAGAAGGAGGTCATGAGATGAAGCACATCAAGACGGTCAACAAGCCGACGATGCAGAAGACGCTCAAGACGGGCGGCTGCGGCGAATGCCAGGCATCTTGCCAGTCGGCGTGCAAGACGTCCTGCACGGTAGGCAACCAGGTCTGCGAGAGCAGGAAACAGGCGTGAAGAAAAGACCTCTTCCGTAAGGGAGAGGTCTTTTCTTCACGCTTCATCATACAGCGGAGGAAATATGAAAGAGAAGATACACAAGTTCAAGCAGGCGGACAGCTTCATCCTGCTGGACGTCAACAGCGGCGCCGTCCATGTCGTCGACGAGATGATCTGCGACATCCTGGACGTCTTCGACGGCACGAACGACCGCGCGGTCATGGACGCGCTCGCCGCGAAGCATCCGGCGGCAGAACTCGAAGAAGCCTTGGAGGAGCTGCACGAGCTCATGGAGCGCGGCGAGCTTTTCGCCCCCGATATCGACGTGCCGCCGACCTTTTCCGAGAAGGGGCTCGTGAAGTCGCTGTGCCTGATGGTCGCGCAGGACTGCAATCTGCGCTGCAAGTATTGCTTCGGCGACGGCGGCAACTACGGCATGGAACGCGCCGTCATGACGCCCGAGGTGGGCTGCCGCGCCGTGGACTTCCTCATCGAGGGGTCGGGGCCGCGCAGGCATTGCGAGATCGACTTTTTCGGCGGCGAGCCGCTCCTGAACATGAAGACGATCAAGACGGTCACCGAGTATGTGCGAAAGCGCGAGAAGGAGACGGGCAAGGAATTCAAGCTCACGTTGACGACGAACGGCATGCTCTTGAACGAGGCGAACATCGCGTGGCTCAACGAAAACGACTTCTCGCTCGTGCTCTCGCTCGACGGGCGCAAGGAGACGAACGACGCCATGCGCCCCGATGTCGGCGGGCATGGCACATACGACCGGATCGTGGAAAACTTCAAGCGCTGTCTGGCGAGCCGCGCGGGCGGCGATTGGGACTATCGCGGCATCTACACCTATCTGCGCGGCACCTACACGAAGCGCAACCTCGACTTCACGAAGGACGTCCTCTCCATGCACGATGCGGGCTTCGACATCCTCTCGGTCGAGCCTGTCGTGCTGAAGGACAGCCCTCTCGCGCTGGAGGAAGAAGATCTGCCGCGCATTTGCGCGGAGTATGACCGCCTCGCCGCTGCCTATTTGGAGCGCCGCCGTGCGGGCAGGGGCTTCTTCTTCTTCCACTTTAACATGGATCTGTCGAACGGCCCGTGCGTCGCCAAGCGCCTTTCGGGCTGCGGTGCAGGCCACGAGTACTTCGCCGTTGCGGAAAACGGCGATCTCTATCCGTGCCACCAGTTCGTCGGCAGGGAGCGATACAAGCTCGGCAGCATCTACGAGGGGGTGACGAACGAAGCGTGGCCGCCGTACTTTCGCGAGTCGCATGTCCTCAACAAGGAGAAATGCGCCGACTGTTGGGCGCGCTTCTTCTGCAGCGGCGGCTGTCACGCCAACGCCGACCTCTTCCACGGCGACATCAGGAAGCCCTACGAAGTCGGCTGCGAAATCCAGAAGAAGCGCCTCGAATGTGCGCTCTACGTGCAGGCGCTGCTGGCTTTGGAGGAGGAAGAAGGGGAGGCGCCGTACTCCTCGGCCAGCTCCTCTGCCAAGTAGATGTCGCTCATGCAGTGCATGTCCGCCACGCCGTCGCGCATGAGCAGATATGTCTGCGAATGATAGAAAAAGTCAAGCGCATCTGCCAGAGGAAGCTTCATGCGTTCGGCAAAACGCGCCACGACACGCGCATACTTCATCTGCAGCAAGATGGGATTTGCTTTCATAGCGATCTGCTCCCTTGAAAATGCAAATATCTGTCAATGACTTCCTGTGTTCGAAGCGCGATTTGGAGATTCGGCTGCTCGAAGCGCAGGCGGCGGATCGCTTCCCCCTTTTGAATCAAGCCTTGCAGGAATAGCTCTATCGTGTCGAACACGCGGTCATTGGCAATGCCACCCAGGATGACAGCATGATCTGAATCGTCTTTCTCCGTCCGGCAAGCGAGAACGAAGTCGAGCCATGCTTCCGAATACGAATCAAATCGCATGCAATCTTCTTCCAAGAATACTGCTTCATCCAAAAGGTACGCTGAAACAACCGCCGCTTTGTGGCGGCGCAGGAATCTTTTAGCCCAGGACTCCGCCTGTTCTGCAAGCGGTGTCGTGTAGAAGCCCCGCCCGAAATCGACGGCAGGGCGCGAGTGAAGAACGTCAGGATGTTCGACCACGAGATGCGAGCCATGATAGACCATCATACGGATACACCCGTTTCCTTCATCGTGTCGATCAGGTCGGCTACGATGTACTCCTTGCCCTGCGTGTGGAGCACATCGTAGTTCGCAACGAGATAATCGAGCAGGAGACCGCTCTCCTTGAGTTTGTCGTAAAGATGTTCGCCAGGAACGCCCAGCGTTTTCGCCGTATTCTCTATGCAGAAGAAAATGAATTCCAACTCGTGCTCCGTCCGTAGTTCTGTAGCCATATCGCATCCCTCGCTGCTTCTGAGTCTCTTCCTCAAGCATCCGTGCCCAGGGGAGGGTGATCTTCCCCGCATATCCTTCGTAGCTGATTCTACACGCCGTCGCGATTTTCCTCTTGCGTCTTTTTGTGATATTGACAGAAGAAAGCGACAGTTTTATAATAGGGATAACGAAAGATAACAGAAAATAAATAATGTTAACATCAAGGGGCATTTATGATTTCGATTGACAGGAAGAAGTTTATTCTCGACTATTTGCAGCAGCACGAAACGGTCGCGAGCAGCGTCTTAGTGAAAACGCTTGGTGTCACGGCGATGACGATCGGGCGTGATCTCAAGCAGCTTGAGGAGAAGGGATTGCTCGTGCGCACGCACGGCGGCGCTATGCTGCCGGGCTATTTGGTGGAGGAGACATCGTACGCTAAAAAGAAGGTGCGCGATATCGAGGTCAAGCGGCGCATTGCGAAGGCAGCATTACAGCAGATTCATGCAGGCATGACGGTTTTTCTCGATGCGGGCACGACAACGTTTGAAATTGCCGAGCTCTTGAAAATGGAGGCATCCGCTAACATCACGGTAGTGACAAATGATTTGCATATCGGAGTGCATCTTTATTCGCAGACGAAGGTACGCACTATCCTCTTGGGCGGCACAATCCTTCCAGAAACAGGCGCTGTAGCGGGCGCCATGGCGATGGAGCAGCTTGCGCACTATGGCATCGATCTCGCCTTCATTGGCACGTCTGCCGTCACGGACGACTTTTTTCTCGTCGTTCCGACGGAGAGCAAGTGCGTATTCAAGCACCGGCTTCTTGAGATGAGTGCGAATTCGATTCTTGTCGTCGATCGTTCGAAGTTTCGCAAGAAAAAGCTCTATAAGGCGGCTCATATGAGCGAGTTTGATTGCGTCATTACCGATTATCCCTTTACTAAGACGGAGATCAAGAGAGCGATGCCGCGCGGTGGAGTTATCGCGGTTTGATGGAAAGGGGGGAGATGTGATGAAAGGAGTTATTGTTGCTGATGATCTGACGGGAGCGAATGCTTCTGGTGTACTCCTCAAAAAGCTCGGTCTTAGTGTCAGTAGTCTTTTTCGCTTGAACAGCGCGTCGGCGCATGAGGCTGATGTGCTCGCCTACTCGACGGCGAGCCGTGGACTGCCTCCTGAAGAAGCGTTTCAACGTGTCAAGGAAGCTTTTTTGCAACTGAAAACAGGTGGTGAGTTCTTTAACAAACGCATCGATTCGACGCTGCGCGGCAATATTGGCGCAGAAATCGACGGGGGACTGGCTGCCTTGGGAGATGATTTCACAGCGATCGTCGTTCCTTCTTATCCTGATTCTGGGCGTATTGTTGCAAAACCGAACGATGCTCGTGAACGGTGTGCTTCTGACGGAGTCTGATGCGGGCGTGACCCGAAGATGCCTGTTGCATCGGATGACGTCGTGGACATTATTGAACAGCAAACGCGCCACAGAGTGTACTGTTTTCCGTTGAAGACTTTGGCGCAGAGCATAGATTCCCTTGCGGCAGCCATCAGCGAGGCGGCGCAAGCGGCTCGTATCCTCGTCTTTGACGCCGTGCGCAACGAGGATGTGCAGAAGATTGCCAAAGCGGTTCTCGCCAGCGGCTGCCGAGTGCTGACGGTCGATCCGGGCCCTTTGACCATGCAGATTGTTTACGAGATGCAGGGTGAAGGAGAAACGCGAGCAGAAGGTCTTGCTCGTCATCGGCAGCGTGACAGCGACAACGAAACGACAGATTGCTGATTTGCTGCAAAAAAGGCGTGTGTTTTTCGCCGACATGCATGTGGAGGAATTCTTTGCGCGGGGGCGGAGAGAAATGGAGGTTCGGCGTGTCGTCGATAAGGTCTGCGCCGCCGTTGACAGCGAAGATATCCTCTTGTTGACGACGACACCCCTTTCCGATGAGGCATCGCTCGATCTCAAGGCGACGGCGAAGGAACTCGATATCACATCGGAAGAGGTGTCATGCATCCTTTCCAACACTCTGGCGCAGGCGGCGAGCGAGGTTTTGGAAAAGAGTCGGAAGATCGAGGGCGTTTATTGCTCAGGTGGCGATATCACGATCGCACTTTTGAATCAGCTCGAGGCTGACGGCATTGATGTACGCGACGAGGTACTGCCGCTCGCTGTCTATGGACGCATCCTTGGTGGTCGTCTGCCGAAGCTGCGCATTGTGACGAAGGGAGGAATGATTGGCGGTAATGATGCGATTGGGCTTTGCTTGGATAAAATCGCCAAGGATATTGCCCGGTGATGGTTGAAGCTGCAAAAGGAGTGTTGTGCGTATGGAAAAGAATGTGATGGGAAAAGCCGCTCATCGGAGTGCCTATGGGGATCCTGCGGGAGTCGGCGCAGAAATCGTTGTCAAGTCCTTGCTTGACAAGAAAGTGACGGATGCTGCGAAGGTTGTCGTCGTTGGAGACAAAGGAGCGATGGAGCAGGCGGTCGATGTCTGCAGCGCGAAGATGAGTATCCGGATAATCGAAGACACGGTCGATGCCGTTGATGAGACGGGAGTCATCAATCTCATCGATCTCAAGAATGTCGACATGACGTGCTTGAAGATGGGGGAAGTTCAAGCGATGTGTGGACAGGCGGCGTTTGATTACATTGAGAGATGCGTGGGACTTGCGATGGCGCACAAGATCGACGCGATAGCCACGACGCCGATCAACAAGAGTCGCTGCGTGCAGCGAAGATTGACTATATCGGACATACGGAAATTCTTGGTGGTTTGTCCGGATCACGTGATCCTTTGACGATGTTCGAGGTCGACGAGATGCGCGTATTCTTCCTCACACGCCATATGTCGCTTCGAGATGCCTGTGATGCCATTACGAAGGAACGTGTGCTTGAGTATATCCGCCGCTGCACGAAGGCATTGAAGCAGCTCGGCGTCCAAGGCAAGATGGCGGTCGCGGGACTCAATCCGCACTCGGGTGAGCATGGACTCTTCGGATGGGAAGAGGTCAAGGAGATCGCTCCCGCGGTGGAAGAGGCGCAGAAGGAAGGATATGATGTCGTAGGTCCGATCGGACCGGATTCCGTCTTCCATCAGGCGTTACAGGGACGCTATCAGGCGGTGCTGTCGCTCTATCACGACCAAGGTCATATAGCGACAAAGACATATGATTTCGAACGGACGATTGCCGTCACGCTTGACATGCCGTTCCTGCGCACGTCAGTTGATCACGGTACGGCGTTCGACATTGCGGGCAAGGGAATCGTGAGTGCTGTGAGCATGGTGGAAGCCATCCGTCTCGCAGCGAAATATGCCCCGCATTTCAAGGAAGGATGAGGAGAAGATTCCGCAAAGTGTACGCTCGAACGTGCGCTTTGTGGATATTGTGCGCCGCCCTTGCATGAAATCAATCGATGGGTCAGTGACTGCGGCGTGACTTCTTGAGGTTTCATTAGCAGAAGAAAATGTTTTTTGAACAAGGAGATGAATCCTTATGGCTGCAGAAACGCAAATCCTTATAGGTCTTGGCATTGGTATAGTCTGCTTGATTTTTATGATCATGAAGACCAAGATTCATACGTTCTTGGCGTTGATTTTGGCAACTGTCCTCGTCGGTGTGATCGGTGGCATCGAGTTTAAGCAGATTGTTGCGAGTATTACGAAGGGATTTGGCGGAACGCTGGGGAGTATCGGCATCATCATCGGCTTCGGCGTCATGATGGGGCAGTTGTTTGAAGTCTCGGGAGCGGCGAAGCGCATGGCACTTTGCTTTCTCAAACTCTTCGGCAAAGGGCGTGAAGAAATCGCCATGGCGTTGACGGGTTTTTTGGTTTCCATCCCGATTTTCTGTGATTCTGGTTTTGTCATCTTGACTCCTTTGGCAAAGGCGATTTCTACGGAAACGCGAAAGTCGATCGTTTCCATCGGTGTCGCACTCGCCACAGGTCTCGTCATCACGCATACGATGGTACCGCCGACACGGTGCCCTGTGGGGGTTGCGGGTATTTTCGAAGTCAGTGTCGGCTCCTTGATTCTCTGGGGGCTCGTACTCGCTGTGCCGATGCTCATCGGTCCTTTGCTCTTTGCAAAGTGGGCGGGCGAGCGGATCTGGCAGATTCCAACTGCGGATGGTGGCTGGACGCGTGACAGGTCGTACGTCGCTTCAGGGAGCGGAAACAGCATCTATGATGACGCGCATCTGCCGTCCGCGGTCATCTCGTTTGCGCCGATCGTCGTGCCGATTCTCTTGATTCTAGCGGGCACGGTGGCGGCTGCCGTGGGCATGAAGGGGCAGGTCGCTGACATCATTCAGTTTTTCGGGACGCCGGTCATTGCCGTGGGCATCGGACTTTTGCTGACGATTTACGGTTTGACGAGTAGCCCTCGATAGGAAGCGCGTCTTGGAGGAAATGGAAACGGGCATCAAGTCGGCGGGCATCATCATCCTCATCACAGGTGGCGGTGGCGCTTTCGGCATGTTGATCCGCGACAGCGGTGTCGGCACAGTCATCGCTGAAGCCATGCTGCAGACGAGCATCCCCGCCATCTTGTTGCCGTTCTTCATCGCGACATTCATCCGCTTTATCCAAGGCAGCGGCACTGTGGCGATGATCACGGCGGCATCGATTACAGCGCCGATCGTCGCGAACCTATCGGTGAATCCCGTATTCGCAGCACTTGCTGCGTGTGTTGGATCGCTTTTCTATTCGTACTTCAACGACAGCTTCTTCTGGGTTGTCAATCGTTCCATTGGCATCACCGAAGGCAAGGAGCAGCTGCGCCTCTACTCTGTTGCCAGTACGATTGCTTGGGCGACCGGCATCGTTGTGCTTTTGATTTTCAATGCAATGTTCGGTTGATATCCTTTATGATTTTGCTGAAAGCCACCATGCCGCACGAGCATGGTGGCTTCTGCATTCTGAAAGAAAAATCGAATGAAGGCGGTCAGAATCCTTTTCGAGAAGGAACGGCTTCATATGCCTTGGTGATCAACGTATGTCACGCTGGTTTTCAGAGGGGAATTCTTATACGAAGGCTTTTTGTTTTATGCAGGATTTTTTTGCGAAAAGTTAGAATATAGTGAGTTAGAATATAGTGATTGAGGTGTGTGCTTGAATAAAAGGAGTGCGTGAAATGAGGAATAAGATTTTGACTTTGATTGTTGCGATAGCCCTTTTGCTTGTGCAAATTTGTTTTGCTGCACCAGTGAAGGACGTTCCTCGAGAGGATATCGCTATCGGTGGAATTTATTTTGGCGCCACAAAAGATTACGTTCGAAGTGTTTATGGGGAGCCAGATAGAGTTTCCTGCAAACAAGGCAATGAGATGGAACCCATGATGCTGGATGTATGGCAGTATGGGGGCACCTTTGCCATAACCTTTGATGCCAAGGACGACAAAGTGTATAAAGTCAAAAGTACGGGAAAGAATGGACTTAAAATCCCTATGCCAAAACTCATGAGAGCATCGTCCCTACCAAGCAGGCCGATGATGCGCTGCATCGGATATCTGCATGGGAGCTGATGAATTGGGCGATAACCATTGTTATGGATGATTTGCGGCAGCAGGGGGACAAGATCCTTTCCTTTACGGATGCACCTGATGTGATGCCACAGCTGTGGTTTGAAGACAAGCGTGGCAATAAGTGCTGGGTTCAGGTTATCGTCAACAAACCGATGAGTATAGCCGATTTCTCCAACACGCGCATCGGGGCGCATAAGGGGTATATCGCCGGGGTTTCGATCAGGCCGACCGAGGGAGAGTGCATTTTGTACCGCTCGCATCCAGCAGAGATTGAATATAAGGGCTTGCAGCCGCTTGGGTGAGGGGGGAAGTTCCTCGCATCCTTGCACTTGCCGCATCTTGCCAAAATCGCGTTCTTATGGTATCCTTTTGTCGATAAAGGCGATGAGGAAGAGGAGTACGCTGCCGCGGGTGCTTCAGAGAGGGGATGGCTGGTGAGAATCCCTGCGCAGGGCAGCGGAAGGTCGCTTCGGAGCTTTCGTGCTGAAGCTGTGCGGCGCTTTGCGCTGCTTTGTGCGTAGGTGCGGGCGCGGCGGCGGCGTTATGCCTTTGAGCCGTGGGGCGGAGTTCCTCCCTGCGGGAAGTTGGGTGGTATCACGGAAGAGGCTCTTCCGTCCTTTCGGGCGGGAGGGCTTTATTTTTTTGCGGGATTCCTGCGGAGAGCGGTGCGCTTGGCGGCAGGAGTCTTTCGCAGCGAAAAGATCTACGGAGGTTTCAGCATGGAAAAGGACAATATCCCCAAGGTTTATGATCCGCAGTCGTTTGAGAAGAAGTGGTACGAGTTCTGGGAGGAGAACCATCTCTTCCATGCCGAGCCGGAGGAGGGCAAGGAGGCGTTTTCCATCGTGATCCCGCCGCCCAATGTGACGGGGCAGCTCCACATGGGGCACGCGCTCGACAACACCTTGCAGGACATCCTGATCCGCTGGCGGCGTATGCAGGGCTATAATACTCTTTGGATGCCGGGCTGCGACCATGCGGGCATCGCGACGCAGGCGAAGGTGGAGGCGGCGCTTCGCGCAGAGGGAACGAACCGCTACGAGCTTGGGCGCGAGAAGTTCGTGGAGCGCGTCTGGCAGTGGAAGGAGGAGTACGGCAGCCGCATCATGTACCAGCTCCGGACGCTCGGCGCTTCGTGCGACTGGGAGCGCGAGCGCTTCACGATGGACGAGGGCTGCTCGCGCGCCGTGCGCGAAGTTTTCGTGAGCCTTTACGAGAAGGGGCTGATCTATCAGGGGACGCGCATCACGAACTGGTGCCCGTCGTGCAACACGGCGCTCTCGGACATCGAGGTCGAGCACGAGACGGAAGCGGGTCACCTCTGGCATCTGCGCTATGCGCTTGAGGACGGCTCGGGCTTCGTGGAAATCGCGACGACGCGCCCGGAGACGATGTTCGGCGATACGGGCGTCGCCGTGCACCCCGACGATGCACGCTACAAGGATCTCGTGGGCAAGAACGTCATCTTGCCCATCGTCAACCGCCCGATTCCCATCTTTGCCGACGAGTACGTCGATCCCGCCTTCGGCACGGGCGCGGTCAAGGTCACGCCTGCGCATGATCCGAACGACTTCGAAATGGGGCTGCGCCACGATTTGCCGCAGGTGCGCGTCATAGAGAACGACGGCACGATGTCGGCGCATCTCGGCAAGTATGCGGGACTCGACCGCTACGAGTGCCGCAGGATGCTCGTCAAAGATCTCGAAGAGGCGGGCGTTCTCGTCTCCACGGAGGAGCATGAGCATGCCGTCGGCCACTGCTCGCGCTGCCATACGACGGTCGAGCCGCTCGTCTCCAAGCAGTGGTTCGTGAAGATGGAGAGCCTGGCTGCGCCCGCGATCGAAGCGGTGCAGACTGGAAGAATCAAGTTCGTGCCCGAGCGCTTCACGAAGATCTATGTGAACTGGCTCGAAAACATCCGCGACTGGTGCATCTCGCGCCAGCTTTTGGTGGGGGCACCGCATCCCCTGCATGGTATTGCGAGGACTGCAAGGAGACGATCGTCTCGCGCGAGGATGTCGAGACTTGCCCGAAGTGCGGCAGTTCGCACGTTCATCAGGACGAGGACGTCTTGGACACCTGGTTCAGCTCGGGGCTCTGGCCGTTCGAGACGATGGGCTGGCCCGAAAAGACGCCGGAGCTCAAGCAGTTCTATCCGACGAGCGTGCTCGTGACGGGCTACGACATCATCTTCTTCTGGGTCGCGCGCATGGTCATGATGGGCTTGGAGTTTGGCAAGGACATCCCGTTCCGCCACGTCTTCATCCACGGCCTCGTGCGTGACAGCGAGGGGCGCAAGATGTCGAAGTCGCTCGGCAACGGCATCGATCCTGTCGAGGTCATCGATAAGTACGGCGCGGACACGCTGCGCTTCATGCTCATCACGGGCAACACGCCGGGCAACGACATGCGCTTCTACTGGGAGCGCGTCGAATCGGCGCGGAATTTCGCGAACAAGCTCTGGAACGCCTCGCGCTTCATGCTGATGAACTTGGAGGATTTCGATGAGAGCTTTACCCCGACGGCGGAGGACTATACGCTTGCCGACCGCTGGATCTTGTCGCGCTGCCAGAAGACTGCCGACGCCGTGACGCAGAACTTGGAGAAGTTCGAGCTGGGCGAAGCGGGGCGCATGATTTATGAGTTCATCTGGAGCGAGTTCTGCGACTGGTACATCGAGCTGGCGAAAGGGCGGCTCTATGAAAAGGATGCAGGCGGCGAGCGTTCGAAGAAGACGGCAGAGTACGTCCTTTCCTATGTGCTGGAGCGCACGCTGCGCCTCCTGCATCCCTTCATGCCGTTCCTCACGGAGGAGATCTGGCAGCGCGTGCCGCACGAGGGACGGAGCATCATGACGGCGCCGTGGCCTGCGGCGGACGCCGCCCTCGTCGACGAGGCGGCGGAGCGCCGGATGGCGACCATCATGGAAGTGATCGTGCGCATCCGCAACATGCGCGCCGAGGTCGGCGCCGCGCCGGGCAAGAAGAGCGAGGTCATCGTGTACTTCGCCGACAAGTCGCTGGCGCCCGTCTTTTCGGCGCACGCGGCGTACCTGGCCGCGCTCGCGCAGGCGGAGCCTCTGACCGTCCTTGAAGACGGCGCGGCAAAGCCCGAGAATGCCATGGCGGCGATCGCTGCGGGCGTCGAGGTCTATCTGCCCTTGAGGGGGCTCATCGACGTCGAGAAGGAGAAGGCGCGTCTCGAAAAGGAATTGGCGAACCTCACCGGCGAGGAGAAGCGTCTCGGCGGCAAGCTCGCAAACGAGGGCTTCGTCAAGAAGGCGCCGCCCGCCGTCGTCGAGAAGGAGCGCGAAAAGCTTCTGGCGGCGCAGGAAAAGAAGAAGGCGGTCGAAGAGCGCCTCGCCGATCTGGCGAAGTTTTGAGGAAGGTGGGGAAATGAACTACAAAGAAAGCCTCTCTTACCTGGAAAGTCTCAACGTCTTTGGCTCGAAGCTCGGTCTTTCGCGCATCGAAAGGCTCGTCGAGCTGCTCGGCCATCCCGAAACTCGCTACGGCACGGTGCATGTCACGGGCACGAACGGCAAGGGGTCCGTCAGCGCCATGACGGCGGCGATCCTCAGCCGCTCAGGCCTTCGGACAGGGCTGTATACGTCGCCGCATCTCACAGCGTACACGGAGCGCTTCGTCATCGACGGCGAGCAGGCGAGCGAGGAGGACTTCGCGGCGGCGGTGTCCGCTGCCCGGCGGGCGGCGGACACGATGCTCGCCGAAGGAGAGGAACAGCCGACGGAGTTCGAGGTGCTGACGGCGGCGGCGTTTTGGCATTTCGCTGAAAAGCAGGTGAACTATGCCGTCATCGAGGTCGGCTTGGGCGGTCTCCTGGATTCGACGAACGTAATCACGCCAGAAGTCGCCGTGATCACGAACGTCGCCTTGGAACATGCTGACCGCTGCGGCGGCACGCTCGAAGGCATCGCCAGTCACAAGGCGGGCATCATCAAGAAGGACGTTCCCGTCGTGACGGGGGCGGAGGGCATGGCGCTCGATGTCCTGCGCCGGAAGGCGGAGGAAGAGGGGGCGGATCTCTTCGTGCTCGGCGAGGATTTCACCGTTCGCGCCGCAGAGCGCGAGGCGGGCCCTTCGACGATGGACTTCTGCTCCGTGCTTCTGGGCATACGCGCTGTGCGCTGCGCACTCTCCCTGGGCGGCATCTATCAGCGGCAGAACGCCGCGCTCGCCTTCATGGCGGCGAAGCTTCTCGTCAAGGCGAACCCCTCCATCACCGAGGAGACCATCACCGCTGCGCTCCGCAGCGTCACATGGCCGGGGCGCTTCGAACGATTCGCGCTCGAAGGCACGGCCGTCGTCGTCGACGGTGCGCACAATCCGGCAGGTGCGGCGGCGCTCAGGGAGAGCCTGGACGCCGCGTTTCCCGATGAGGCGCGCGTGCTGCTCCCGGGCATCCTCGCGGACAAGGACTATACTGCGATGCTGGATACGCTCGTGCGCCCGGGCGACCGCGTCGTCGTCACGGCGCCCGAATCTTCGCGCGCGGGCGATCCTGAAGATCTCGCGCGCGTCGCGCGCGAGATCACGACGGAGGTCGAAACCGTGCGCGACGTGCAGGATGCGCTCTCGCGCGCCCTCGCCTGGGCGGACGAGGGACGCATCCTCTGCGCGGCAGGCTCCCTGTACCTCATCGGCGGCCTGCGCCGCCTGCTCTTGGAGAGGGGGGCGAGCCATGACGCATAAGGACAGCCTCTCGGCGTATTTGGCGGGCGGCATCTACTATGCGATCCTCTTGGAAGCCTTCCTCATCGCGCTCTCGCCGCCCTTGGCGACGGCGGCGCTCCTCCTCGGCGTCATCTTCTGGATAGCGCGTCTCGTCGTCGACAAGGAATGCCGGCGCTTCCGCCGCCTGCCCTACGATGTGCCCGCCGCGCTCTTCGCGCTCCTCGGCGCGGCCTCCATCTTCGTCTCCCCCGACCGGGGCTTCAGCTTCTACAACTATTACAACCTGGTCGGCGTCTATCTGCTGACATACCTCTTGATCGGGCAAAACGTCCAGGCGTCGCAGGACATCCGGAAAATCGTCTATGCGCTCGGCCTCTCGTGCGTGCTCGTCGTCCTCTACGGCTTCTACCAGTTCGCCTTCGGCATCGACACGAGCACGATGAAGTGGGTCGACGGCGACGCTTTCCCTGAGCTGAAAAAAAGCGCGTCTTCTCGACGTGGGAGAACCCCAACATCCTCGCGGGCTATCTCGATGTCGCCATGTGCTTCGTTTTCGCCTTCTTCGTGAAGATGCGCGACAAGAAGAGGCGCATCGCGCTCGGCGCGGCGCTCGTCCTGCTGGCGGCATGTCTTGCCATGACGTATGCGCGCATGGCGTTCCTCGTGATCGCCCTGATCTTCGCGCTCTACGGCATGTTCCGCGACTGGCGCGTGCTCCTTGGCGTCTGCATCGTCGCGGGCGGGCTGTTCTTTGTCGATGCCGCGCTCCTTGATCGCGTGACGTCGGTCTTCACGCGCGTCGACACCTCGACGGAAATGCGCCTCGCGCTCTGGGAGAGCACGCTCGCCATGATTGGCGACCACCCGTTCTTCGGCATCGGCTGGGGCGCCTACTGGATGGTCTACCCCGAATACGACTTCTACTTGCAGGGGCGCCCGTCCTCATCGTCCACGCGCACAACATGTACCTCAACTACGCGGCGGAAATCGGCATCGTCGGCGCGATTTCCTTCCTTTGGTTCTTCTTCGGCACGATGGGGCTGGCCTTCTTCTCGAAGGTACACGACAGCGAGGGATTCCGCCAGGGACTGATGCTCGCGATCAGCCTCGCCTTCTTCTCCATCGCGCTGAACGGCCTCACGGACGACGTGCTGTTCAACATCCCGTCGTCCATGCTGCTGTGGCTTTCTGGCAGCCCTCGCCGCCGTCACGGAATTTGCGGGCAACGAGGAGGACGAGGCCATCGTCATGGACGAGCTGGCGGCGAGGAAGCGACAGAAGCTTCGCGAGCTGCGTCAAAAGGCGAGGAAGGGCGGCGAAGCGTCCTCAAATAGCGGCGAAGAGTCCGAAAATTGACTTGACGCTAACGCGATGAAGTGGTATTCTTTAGCTTAGGATATAATTGTCGCATAGTAGTACGATAAGCCTCAGTTATCCAGCTTGCAGCTGATAGCGAGAAGCTATCAGCTGCAAACGGAGCGCGGGCGAAGGTTCTGCGGCGGCAGTTCATCACAGGAAACCCGGTTTCCCGCATTTCGAAGAGGTGCAAAGGGACGACGGTTTTCTTGGTTTGCTGCGAAACCTCGGACGGTCAGGCCTGAAGGCAGAGACCGCCGGACTGGTTTCGCATGGGTCGGCGCACGGCATCGCCAAGGCGGATGCTTGTGCGCATGATTTGCACGGGCCGGACGGCCTTGTGAGGGAGGATGCATTGAATGATTGACATCTCAGATCGCGTACGCAACAAAGACCTGCAAGCGAAGATCGTGAGTGCGGCGGACGTGGCGGCATACATCAAGCCGGGCATGAGCATCGGCATGAGCGGCTTCACGGCCTCTTCGTACCCGAAGGCGATTCCGCTTGCGCTGGCTGAGCGCATGAAGAAGGAGCCCTTCAAGATCGACCTTTGGACGGGCGCTTCGACTGGTCCGGAGCTTGACGACACGCTTGCTGCCGTCCACGGCATAAGGAAGCGTCTGCCGTACCAGACGGACGCCATTCTCAGGGGCGAGATCAACGATGGCTCCGTCGACTATCTCGACCTTCATCTGAGCGAGTCCGCGCAGCTCGCGCGCGTCGGCTACCTCGGCAAGCTCGATGTCGCCATCGTCGAGGCCGTCGCCATCACGGAGGAGGGCAACATCATTCCTTCGACGTCGCTCGGCAACGCCGCCTCCTATGTGCAGCAGGCCGATGTCGTCATCGTCGAAGTCAACACGACGCAACCGCTGGAGCTTGAGGGCATGCACGACGTCTACGTGCCGCTTGACCCGCCGAACCGTCTGCCGATTCCCATCGTACAGGCGGATGACCGCGTCGGCACGCCGTTCATCCCCTGCACGCCGGACAAGATCAAGTTCATCGTGCCGTGCGACATCAAGGATCACACGCGCGATCTTGCACCGATCGACGAGAACTCGAAGAAGATGTCGCAGTTCACGCTCGAATTCCTCAACGCCGAGATCAAGGCGGGACGCATGCCGAAGAACCTGCTGCCGCTGCAGTCGGGCGTCGGCAACGTCGCGAACGCCGTCATGGCGGGCTTCGTCGACTCCGACCTCGAAGACCTCACGGTCTACACCGAGGTCATCCAGACGGCATGCTCGACCTCATCGACGCGAACAAGCTGAACTTCGCCTCGGGCACGGCGTTCTCGCCCTCGCCGGCAGGCATGGAGCGCTTCTACAAGGACGTCGAGAAGTACAAGAAGTACCTCTTGCTGCGTCCGCAGGAAATCTCCAACAGCCCGGAAGTCGTCCATCGTCTCGGCGTCATCGCCATGAACACGGCTCTCGAAGTCGATATCTACGGCAACGTGAACTCCACGCACGTCACCGGCACGAAGATGATGAACGGCATCGGCGGCTCGGGCGACTTCGCGAGAAACGCCTTCCTGACGATCTTCTACACGCCCTCGATCGCGAAGAATGGCGCGATTTCGTCGATCGTTCCCATGTGCTCGCACATCGACCACACGGAGCACGACGTCGACGTCATCATCACGGAGCAGGGCATCGCGGATCTTCGCGGCCTTGCACCGAGGAAGCGCGCGTTGGAGATCATCAACAACTGCGTGCATCCCTGACTACAAGCCGGTGCTGCTTGACTATTACAACAGAGCCGTAGAGGCCACCAAGCATGCACATACGCCGCACATCA
Source organism: uncultured Selenomonas sp. (assembly GCA_916438625.1). GTDB lineage: Bacteria > Bacillota > Negativicutes > Selenomonadales > Selenomonadaceae > Selenomonas. The sequence continues at coordinate 728,521 of CAKAFE010000001.1, forward strand.
TCAAGGAAGCGCTTTCCTTCCATGAGAAGTTCATCGAGACGAAGTCCATGAAGTAAGGCGCCGGAACCATTTTTGAACGGATCGGAAATGATTTGGGGAAGCAGGAAGCGGCAAAAGACCGCTCAGACCTCTGCGGCAGGACACGCGGCGGACGAGCGGGTGCGCCCCTTCGGAGATTCCCTGACAGGAGGAAAACAATATGAGCAATGAGAAAATCCAGGCCGAGTTGGAAAAGTACGAGGCTGACCTGAAAAAGACCACCGCGAAATTCCCGCTGCGCCCGAACGTCCCTGAGCAGGGTCTCTACACCCCGCTCGACGTTGAAGGTGCGGACTATGTCGAGGATCTCGGCATTCCGGGCGAGTTCCCCTATACGCGCGGCGTGCAGCCTACGATGTATCGCGGCCGCTTCTGGACGATGCGCATGTATGCCGGCTTCTCCACAGCCGAAGAGTCCAACAAGCGCTACCGCATGTTGATCGCGACGGGCGCGTCGGGTCTCTCGTGCGCCTTCGACCTGCCGACGCAGATCGGTTACGACTCCGACGACTCGATCTCCGAGGGTGAGGTCGGCAAGGTCGGCGTGGCGATTGATTCGCTCGCTGACATGGAGACGCTCTTCGACCAGATCGATCTCGGCAAAGTCTCGACGTCCATGACGATCAACGCCCCGGCTTCCGTGCTCTTGGCGATGTACATCGCTGTGGCAGAGAAGCAGGGTGTGCCCGCCGACCAGCTCACGGGCACGATCCAGAATGACATTCTCAAGGAGTATGCGGCTCGCGGCACCTATATCTTCCCGCCGCGCCCGTCCATGCGCCTCATCACCAACATCTTCGCATACTGCTCGAAGAACGTGCCGAAGTGGAACACCATTTCCATCTCGGGCTATCATATCCGCGAAGCCGGTTCCACGGCTGCCCAGGAAATCGCGTTTACGATTTCCGACGGCATCGCCTACGTCAATGCCGCCATCGAGGCAGGCCTCAACGTCGACGATTTTGCGGGTCGTCTCTCCTTCTTCTGGAACGCGCACAACAACGTGCTCGAAGAAGTCGCGAAATATCGTGCATCCCGCCGCATCTGGGCGAAGATCATGCGCGACCGCTTCGGCGCGAAGAAGGACAAGTCCATGAAGCTCCGCTTCCATACCCAGACTGCAGGCTCCATGCTCACCGCGCAGCAGCCGGACAACAACATCGTCCGCGTCGCGCTGCAGACGGCGGCAGCCGTCATGGGCGGCACGCAGTCCCTCCACACGAACTCCCGCGACGAAGCGCTCGCGCTTCCGACGGAAGAGTCCGTCTCCATCGCTCTGCACACGCAGCACATCGTTGCGCATGAGAGCGGCCTCGCCGACGTCATCGATCCCTTGGCAGGCTCCTACTATGTAGAGGCCATGACGAACCGGATCGAGAAGGAAGCGATGGAGTACATCAAGAAGATCGACGAGATGGGCGGCGCTGTCGCTGCCATCGAGAAGGGCTACATCCAGAAGGAAATCCGGGACAGCGCTTATGCTCGGCAGATGGATGTCGAGTCCGGTGCTCGCGTCATCGTCGGCGTCAACAAGTATCAGAAGGAAAACGAGGAGCCGCCGAAGGATCTCCTGAAGGTCGACGCCTCTGTCGGCGAGAAGCAGAAGAAGCAGCTCGCCGAGGTCAAGGCGAAGCGCGACAACGACGCTGTCAAGTCCGCGCTTGAGGCCTCAGGAAAGCGTGCGAGGATGAGAAGGAAAACCTCATGCCGCACATTCTCACGGCTGTCAAGACGTATGCGACGCTCGGCGAAATCTGCGGCGTCATGCGCAGCGTCTTCGGCGAATACGAGGCTCATACGTCTCTGTAAGACACAGGACTTCTCAGGAAAGCCGCCCCTTTTTGGGGCGGCTGCCTGAAGAGAGTTTTCCTTTTCATACTTGGATTTGGAGGTAATTTCAAATGGCAAAAATCAGGGTATTGGTAGCAAAGCCGGGCTTGGACGGTCATGACCGCGGCGCGAAAGTCGTTGCGCGCGCTCTTCGCGATGCAGGATTCGAGGTCATCTACACAGGTCTTCGCCAGACACCGGAGCAGATCACGGAAGCAGCTCTGCAGGAAGACGTCGATGTCATCGCGCTGAGCATCCTCTCGGGCGCTCATCCGCATCTTTTCCCCAAGGTTGTCGAGCTCGTGCGCGGCAAGGGCATGAAGGACACGCTGATCATCGGCGGTGGCGTCATTCCCGAGACGGACATCCCCGCCCTCAAGAAAGCGGGCATTGCCGCCGTCTTCACGCCGGGCACGCCGACGGGCGACATCGTCAGCTTCATCAATGAGCATGTGAAGAAGTGAAGCAATAGAGCTGCGGGGCTGGCAGCAGCATGTCTGCCGCCAGCCCCGATTCTATCCGCAGTATGCGCGAAATTTCGGGAAACAACGGTCAATTCTGTGTTTTTCGAGAGTTTCCGGAACACTGGCATAGGTGGTGCATTCCATGGATATAGCCAAGGAACTCCTGCAGGGAAATCGTCTCGCGCTTTCGAGAGCCATCACGGCGATCGAGAACGAGGCGGAGAATGCCATCGACATCATGAAGACGCTCTACCCGCATACGGGTCACGCCTATGTGCTCGGCATCACGGGGTATCCGGGCGCCGGCAAGAGCACGCTTACGGACAAGCTAGCGAACGAATACCGCAAGCAGGGCAAGACCGTAGGCGTCATCGCCATCGACCCGACAAGCCCCTTTTTCGGGCGGCGCCATCCTCGGCGACCGCATCCGCATGGCGAGCCCCGGCGATGGACGAAGGCGTGTTCATCCGCAGCATGGGGACGCGCGGCAGTCTGGGCGGACTCTCGCACAAGACGGCGGACGCCGTCAAGGCGATGGACGCCTTTGGCAAGGACATCATTTTTGTCGAGACCGTCGGCGTCGGCCAGTCCGAGGTCGACATCGTCCGGGCAGCTGATACGACGATGGTCGTATTGATCCCCGGCATGGGCGATGACATCCGTGCCATCAAGGCGGGCGTCCCGGAGATCGGCGACGTGTTCGCCATCAACAAGGCGGATCTCGACGGCGCGGACAAACTCGTGCGCGAGATCAACATGATGCTCGATTTGGACGGCGTGATGAAAGACTGGCGTCCGCCCATCGACAAAGTCATAGCAAATCAACAAATCGGCGTCAAGGAGCTTGTCGCATCCGTCGACAAGCACCGCGCCTACATCGAGGAGAGAGGGATTCTCGCCGAGCGGCGCACGAAGCGCACGAAGGATGAGATGATCGACATCCTTGAAAGCAATATCGGCTCCTACGTCAAGAGCAAGGTCGTTGATTCGGGCAGGCTCGATGCGTTCGTTGCCGACATCAAGGCAGGCAGGACAGATCCTTACACCGTCACGCAGGACATCGCGAAGAACATGCTCAAGTGACGGCAGATTTTTTTCTACTTCTAGGAGGTAATCCATATGTTCAAAGTTTTGGGTGTAGACCACATCGGCATCGCTGTCAACGATCTCGACGAAGTCGGCAAGTTCTGGACGGAGCAGATCGGCATTCCTTGCACGGGCAAGGAAGTCGTCGCTGAACAGAAGGTCGAGACGAGCTTCAACCCGACGCCGAATGGCTCGGAGATCGAGCTTCTCGCGGCGACCGACCCGACCAGCCCGATCGCGAAGTTCATCGAGAAGAACGGCGGCCGCGGCGGCATCCAGCACATCGCTCTTCGCGTCGACAACATCGAGAACGCGATCGCTGACTCATGGCGAAAGGCGTGAAGATGATCGACGAGAAGCCTCGCTACGGTGCAGGCGGCGCGAAGATCGCCTTCCTCCATCCGAAAGCCACGCACGGCGTCCTCCTCGAGATCTGTGAGCACGAAGACCGCTGAACCCTTTCTGCCTGAGCGTGCGCCTGTGCGTACCCAGGCGGCGGGAGCGAGGCCTTTGGCTTGACCTCTCGGGGTTTCGTGGTAGAATATAATCATGGTCAAAAAGGATTCGACATAGAGGAGGAAGAGTATGGCTACAGTTCAGGAAAAGATCGCCCTCATGCACGCCAAGAAGGAGCATATCCAACAGGGCGGCGGACAGAAGCGCATCGACAAGCAGCATTCGCAGGGCAAGATGACGGCTCGCGAGCGCATCGAGAAGCTCTTTGACGAGAACACGTTCGTCGAGCTCGACATGTTCATGAAGCATCGCTGCACGAACTTCGGGCAGGATCAGAAGGATCTGCCGGGCGAGGGCGTCATCACGGGCTACGGCACGATCGACGGCCGCCTTGTCTATGCGTTCGCGCAAGACTTCACGGTCGAGGGCGGCTCCTTGGGCGAGAAGCACGCGCACAAGATCTGGAAGGTCATGGACCTCTCGATGAAGATGGGCGCTCCGTGCATCGGCATCAACGACTCGGGCGGCGCACGCATCCAGGAAGCCGTGGACGCGCTCTCGGGCTATGCGGGCATCTTCTATCGCAACACGGCGGCTTCGGGCGTCGTGCCGCAGATCTCCGTCATCATGGGACCGTGCGCGGGCGGCGCTGTCTACAGCCCGGCGATCACGGACTTCATCTACATGGTCAAGAACACGAGCCAGATGTTCATCACGGGACCTGCCGTCATCAAGTCTGTCACGGCGGAAGAAGTCACGGCGGAAGCTCGGGCGGCGCCATGACGCACAACTCGGTCTCGGGCGTCGCGCACTTCGCGGCGGAAAACGAGGAAGACTGCATCGAGCAGATCCGCTACCTGCTCTCCTTCCTGCCGAGCAACAACATGGACGACGCGCCGATCGTCGAGACGGGCGACGACCCGTCGCGCATGGACGAGTCCCTGAACTCGGTCGTTCCGGACAACCCGAACGCACCTTACGACATGAAGGACGTCATCCGCAGCATCGTCGACAACGGCGAGTTCTACGAAGTGCATCAGTACTTCGCGACGAACATCATCACCTGTTTCGCGCGCTTCGACGGACGCTCCGTCGGCATCATCGCGAACCAGCCGAACGTCATGGCAGGCTGCCTCGACGTCAACGCCTCCGACAAGTCCGCGCGCTTCATCCGCTTCTGCGATGCGTTCAACATCCCGCTCGTCAACCTCGTCGATGTTCCTGGCTTCCTGCCGGGCGTCGGTCAGGAGCACACGGGCATCATCCGCCACGGCGCGAAGATGCTCTACGCCTACAGCGAGGCGACGGTTCCCAAGGTCACGGTCATCACGCGCAAGGCATACGGCGGCTCCTACATCGCCATGTGCTGCCGCGAGCTTGGTGCAGACCAGGTCATGGCTTGGCCTTCGGCTGAAATCGCCGTCATGGGTCCTGCGGGCGCTGCGAACATCATCTTCCGCAAGGATCCCGACAAGGATCAGAAGACGGCGGAGTACGTCGAGGAATTCGCTACGCCGTACAAGGCGGCGGAACGCGGCTACGCCGACATGGTCATCGAGCCGAAGGAGACGCGCCCCTATGTCATCACGGCATTGAACGCTCTCGCCTCGAAGCGCGAAGTCGAGCCGGCGAAGAAGCACGGCAATATTCCGTTGTAATCGGGAGGTTCACTTATGCAAAACGCAAAAGACGTCAAACCTGAGGTCGCTGCGGTCATCGCTGCAGCCGTCCAAATGATGGTTGGCAATAAAGTCGTTGCCGTCAAGATCAAGCGCAACGACGCATGGGCGATGGCAGGACGCCAGAGCATCCATTGAGGAATCGCTGGAGATCCAGCCTTCCTTGAAAACGTAAGCGAAAACAAATTGAAGACTTGGAGGAATTTACAATGAAAAAGTTCAACATCAAGGTCAATGGCACGAGCTACGAAGTCGAGGTCGAGGAAGAGAAGGTCGCAGGCGCGGCTCCGGCTCCTAAGGCTGCCGCTCCCGCCGCTCCGAAGGCCGCTGCTCCGGCTGCTCCTGCCGCTCCTGCCAAGGCAGCTGTTTCCGCTGGCGCCGGCGAAGCTTCCGTCAACGCCCCGATGCCGGGCAAGATCGTCAACGTCCTCGTTTCCGAGGGTCAGAAGGTCAACTCGGGCGATGTCCTCTTGATTCTCGAAGCCATGAAGATGCAGAACGAAATCGCTGCAACGCAGGCCGGCACGGTCAAGGCGATCAACGTCGCCGCCGGTCAGAGCGTCAAGGCCGGCGATCCGCTGGTCATCGTCGGCTGATCTGTACGAATGGAGCGAGATTGAACCTCCGCCCTCTATTGGTGGGGGCTTCTCGGTCATTGTCGGCTGAGCTGTGTGATCGAAACTGCCGCACGCATCGCGTGCGGCAGTTTTTGCTTTGACTGACGGGAGGCACGTCCTTGGCGCGAGACATGACGTGCCGAGGGAAATCTGGAACAAAGCCGCCGAAGACTTGTGCGCCTGCCGCTTTTATGCTATACTATAGGAGAAATCCCCGCCGCGCCAGCAACGGCAAGGCTTGAAGGGCATTTTCCCAGCTAGGCGACGTAGAAAATGGGCAAAAAACAAATCCGCGCCGCAAACCGCACCGCGAAGCCGCATGAAATCAGGCTTCCCAGAACAAGGATTTCAAACCACAAACCCCGCAGGGGACGGAAACTAGGCGACTTCTCCGACTACATAATCGCCACTCTTTTATTTCAAACCACAAACCCCGCAAGGGGACGGAAACGCAAATATCTTACCAGCGTGTTCGACTCCTTCCATCAAATTTCAAACCACAAACCCCGCAAGGGGACGGAAACTCCACAGCTGCAAACAACATCATATTTTGCCATCTTAAATTTCAAACCACAAACCCCGCAAGGGGACGGAAACTGGACGAAGTGCGGCGCATATACGCCCGTCCACCGCCCCATTTCAAACCACAAACCCCGCAAGGGGACGGAAACTATTCCCCCGCCGCGTCGAGGTCGACGCGATGTGCCTTATTTCAAACCACAAACCCCGCAAGGGGACGGAAGCCATCTATAATTTTCCACCATTTATATACAGTTTCTCTGCATTTCAGAACACGAATCCCGGGAGGGGCGGAACAGGCTATGATTTCTTATTGATGAAATCGCAGCCTGTTGTTTATGTGTTGTCTTTACAGTGTATTTTGCTTATGCTAAACTGACAGCAAAGGGGTTGATCTATATGGCGCAAACATTGGTCAATATTCGTATGGACACTGAATTAAAGCAGAATATGGAAGCTGTCTGCCGCGATCTTGGAATGAATATGACAACCGCATTCACGATCTTTGCTAAAAAGGTGAGTCGCGAAAGGCGGATCCCGTTTGAGGTTTCCGTCGATCCGTTCTATTCCTCTGCGAATATCGCTCATCTTGAGAGCATTGTTACTGACGTTAAAAACGGAACTGCGAAATTTCAGGAACACGCGTTGATTGAGGTAGATGCATGAAGGTTCTGTGGGAAGAACGTGCGTGGGCAGACTATCTCTATTGGCAGATGCAGGATCGAAAGACACTGAAGAGAATCAATGAACTTGTCAAAGATATGCAAAGGGATGCATTTCATGGTATTGGCAAGCCAGAACCTCTGCGCGGCTCTTTGTCAGGCTATTGGAGTCGTCGCATTGATGACACGAATCGTATTGTTTATGATGTAATTGAAGACGTCTTGCGTGTAATTGCTTGCCGAGGTCATTATTCGTAATGGTTTTTGCTGCCGCATTTCAGAACGTGAACCCCGAAAGGGGACGGTAGTTCTTGGAGGTGTGAGCATGAGTTTTGTCTATATCACGGAAGAGGGAGCTTATGTTCAGAAGCGCGGGGGGAATTTCGTTATCGGTCGCAACCGTGAGTGCATCATGGAGATTCCCGAGGAGGTCTTGGAAGGGCTGACTCTGATCGATCGCGTGCAGGTCTCTTCACAGGCGATGGTGGAGCTTCTGCGCTTGGGCATCCCCGTCACATGGCTGTCGCGCACGGGAGCGTTTTTCGGTCGCCTTGAATCGACGCGCCATGTGCATGTCTTCCGCCAGGAGCAACAGATCTTGCTCAAGGGGTCGTCTTTCTATCTCGCACTGAGCAGGAAGGTCGTCGCGGCGAAGGTGCACAATCAGCTGACGCTCTTGCGCCGTTCCAATCGTCGAGCGGAGCTTCCCCAGGTTCGTGCGGATATCGAGGAGATCCTCGCCTTGCGCAAGCATATCTTCCAGTGCGAGACGAGCGAGCAGCTCATGGGCTATGAAGGCGTGATCGCGAAGCTATATTTCCGCGCTCTGGGGCGTCTCGTGCCTGCGGAGTTTTCTTTTTCGCGCCGCAGCAGACGACCGCCCTTGGACGCTTTCAATGCGATGCTGAGCCTTGGCTATACGCTTTTGATGTATGACGTCTACACGGCTTTGAGCAACGAGGGTCTGCATCCGTACTTCGGCTTCCTTCATGCGTTGAAGAACCGTCATCCTGCGTTGGCATCGGATCTCATGGAGGAGTGGCGTGCGGTGCTCGTCGATTCGATGGTGCTTGCCTCGTGCAGCATCATGAGGTTCGACTCGAGCATTTCGCGCCGCCGTCCGATGGCGGCGAGGGCGTCTTCCTCACGCGCGAGGGGCGTGCGATTTTCTTGCATGCTTATGAGAAGAAGCTCCGCACGGTCAATCAGTATATGACGGGCAAGCATTCGTATCGCCACAGTCTTTCTTTTCAGGCAGGGCAGTACGCGCAGGCGTTGATGGCGCAGAACGAGGCGATCTACGAGCCTGTTTCCTTGCGGTGAGGCGAGCGCCATGGCGGATCTGGAGATGGATCAGGAATACGAGGAGATGGAGTTCGTCGCTGTCGATGAGCGGCGCTACATTGTGCTGGTGATCTATGATATCGTGGACAACAAGCGCCGCAGCCGCATGGTGAAGTGTGTCGAGCGCTATGGCGTCCGTGTGCAGAAGTCGGCGTTTGAGGCGTTCCTGAGCAAGAAGAAATATGAGCGGCTTGTCGAGGAGACGAGCCGCTTGATTGATTTGGACACGGATTCTTTGCGCATCTATTTGCTGGCGGATCATACTTCGGTTCGTTCGTGGGGCGTGGGGGATCGCCATGTCGAGGACGTCATCATCTTCTGAGGGGGCGAAGGCGGCGGGCGGAGTTGGCGATTTTTCTCGATGGAGGCAGGAAATCGTGTCATGGAAACAGAATATTTAGATGAATCTGTGATTCTGCGATTCGAGAACAGAGGGGGATGAGGCTATGGAAGATTTGTGCGAGCGCGTGGAGCGGGCGGCGCTGCTGCATGATATAGGGAAGCTCGTTTTGCGGGCCAATCCGGCGCAGGAGACGCATTCGCAGGCGGGGGCGAAGTTCCTCGCGCGGTTCTTGTCGGAGGGGGACGCCGACCTTCTGCGGGCGGTGCGCCATCATCATGCAGATGATCTGCGAGGGCTTCGCGCGGCGGTGGACGACATCAGCTATATCGTGTACGAGGCGGACAATCTTGCAGCGGCAAGCGACCGCCGCACGCTGGCGGAGGGCGGCGACGGTTTTTCAGCGACGGCGAACCTGGAAAGTGTTTTCAATCTTTTCGGCAGTCCGGAGGAGCTGGGGGCGAAGGAGGCGTTCTACCTGCGCGGCCTTGCGGGGGAAGGCGGACGGATGCAGTTTCCGCACGCGCAGGGCGGGATGCGGGCGTCGGTGGCCGAGTACCAGGAGCTTTATCAGCATCTGGAGGCGAACTTCCTGCGCCGATCGCCGGGCGATATGCAGATCAACGAGCTTCTGCGCGTGCTGGAGGGCATCTTGAGCTATGTGCCGTCGAGCACGGCGCGCGCCGAGGCGGCGGATATTTCCCTCTACGATCATGTGCGTCTGACGGCGGCGTATGCCGCTTCGATGTACCAGTATTTCGCGGCGTATGGCATCACGGACTATCGTCGGCATACGACGGGCGAGGGCGGGCGAGCGATGCGCAAGGAGGAGATGTATCTGCTCGTGTCGGCGGATGTTTCGGGGATCCAGCCGTTCATTTATGCGATTCCTTCCAAGGGGGCGCTGAAGAGTCTGCGCGGACGATCGTTCTATCTGGAGATTCTGCTGGAAAATGTCGTGGACGAGATCCTCGCTGCCTGCTCGATGAGCCGCAGTGCGCTTCTTTACACGGGCGGCGGTCATTTCTATCTCTTGCTGCCGAATACGAAAGCGGTGCAGGGGGTGTTGGAGCGGTATCATGAGGCGGTCAATGCGTGGATGATGCGCCATTTCGGCGGCACCCTGTATCTGGCGATGGCGTGGACGCCTTGCGCGGCCGAGTCGTTTTGGGCGCAGAGCGAAGAGCCGTCGGAGGCGGATGGGGAGCGGGGCGGCACGCAGGCGATCTTTCGGCGCTTGGGCGAGATGCTGGAGCAGGAGAAGGCGTCGCGTTATTCGCGGACGCAGCTCGCCGCTCTCTTCGCCCCCGGGAGCGAGTGCAACCGGGTGCTCGATGCGACGCGCGAGTGCAGCATTTGCCACACGTCGTCGATGGAGCTTGTCGCTTATCGCGGCGAGGAGGGGGCGGATGCGTGTCCGATGTGCGCGAATCTCTATCTTTTCGGCGAGCGCATCCTGAAGGAGGACGTCTTCTGCGTTTCGCGGCAAATGCATGGCGATGCCCTGCCCTTGCCGGGACTGGATCGCGAGCTGTATCTTTCGGCGGAGTCTTTGGCGAGCATCGAGAGCCTGCCCCTATGAGACGGAGCGTCTTTATATCAAGAACAAGGTGTATACGGGAGAGCGGCTGGCGACGCATCTCTGGCTCGGCGACCATACGGCGCGTCGGGACGGCAGGATCATGGAGTTCGCAGATCTCGCGGCTGTGAGCGGCGGTGCGCAGGAGAGCGCGGGCATCCGCCGTCTGGGCGTGCTGCGCGCCGATGTGGACAGTCTCGGCGCGGCGTTTCGCGCGGGATTTCCCGGAAAGTATGCGACGCTGACGCGCACGGCGGTCTTGTCGCGCCAGCTGTCGTTGTTTTTCAAGCACTACATCAATGCGCTCTGCCGCGGCGAGGTCAACGGGGTCAACGAGAGAGACATAAAGAAGTTTTCTCTTTTCGGCACGGAGAAGAAGGCGGAGCGCGATCTCCACATCGTTTATTCGGGTGGCGATGATGTCTTCCTGCTCGGCGCATGGGACGATGTCGTCGAGCTTGCTGTCGATCTGCGCCGTGCGTTCCGGCGCTTTACGAGCGGGCGGCTTCATTTTTCGGCGGGGATTGGCTTCTTCAAGGAGAAGTGCCCCGTGGCGGAGATGGCGCGTGCGGCGGGAGTGCTGGAATCACTGGCGAAGGATCGCCCGGGGAAGGATGCGGTGGCGCTTTTCGGCACGGCGTCGGAGGAGCGCGGCGTAAGCGAGGGCGAGGTGCACGCACAGGTCTATGGCTGGGATGATTTCATCGACGGCGTGTGCGGCGCGAAGCTGGCGTTCCTGCGGCAGCATTTCTCTTTCGATGATGCGAAGGCGCCCTCCCGCGTGCGCTTGGGCAAGAGTGCGGCGTACCGCCTGCTCGGTTTGCTGGAGGCGGATGGGAGGTCGGTGCAGCTCGCGCGTTTCGCCTATGTGCTCGCGCGGCTCGATCCGGGAGCGAAGGCGGATTCGCAGGAGACGTACCGGAAGATCCGCAGGCAGTTCTACGAGTGGTACAAGGAGCCGGAGGACAGGCGCGAGCTTTCCACGGCGATGCAGTTCATCATTTACAGTATACGGGAAAAAGGGAGCGAGGACAGATGGCTGAATCAAAAGAATCCGCAGACGGCGGTCAAGGACATCGCGAGCGAGGCGGAGGCCGTCATTTTGGCGCTGCAGGAGCGAGACCACGGGCGGATCAATCTGACGAAGAGCCAGATCCGCAAGTTTCTTGCGGCGGTCAATGCTTTGACGAACAAGATCACTGTCCACCGCGCACGGAGCGGTGCGGGCGCCGTCTTGAGCGAGGGGCTTGCCGCGGAGGTCAAGTATCTGAAGGTGAAGCTCGCTTATCAGAGCGCGAAGGATACGCGGGGGAACGTCCGGGCTTTTGCCGAGAAGGCGAAGCTGAAGGAGCGCATTGACCAGATCGGCACGGATATGAAGCGGTACGAAGAGTTCGCGCATTTCATGGAGGCGCTCGTCGCTTATCATAAGTTCCACGGGGGGAGAGACTGAACATGGGGCAGCAGGAAACGAATCAGAAAGCGTTGAAGGGGAAGCTGGATCTGCGGGCGCTGCTCCGCGTGGAGACGGGGCTTCATATCGGGGCTTCGTCGGATTTCGCGCCGATCGGGGCGGTGGACAGTCCTTTTTTGCGCGATCCGCTGACGAAGCAGCCGATCTTGCCGGGCAGCTCCCTGAAGGGGAAGGTGCGCACGCTGTTGGCGAGGAGTTTCGCTGAGGGTACTTTCTCAACAAGATCGAGGATGATGCGGAGGAGATCTGCCGCCTCTTCGGCGCGGCGGCGAAGGGCAGTGCGGGCGGCAGGCCGGCGCGTCTGCAGTTCTATGATATCCGCATGACGGAGGAATCTTTCGCGCGGTTCAGTGCGATGGAGCTGGATACGTATATCGGCGAGATCAAGTGGGAGAACGCCATCGACCGCCTGACGGCGGGGGCGAATCCGCGTCAGATCGAGCGCGTGCCTGCGGGGACGGAGTTCGATTTCCGTCTCGTCTACAACATCGAGAGCCAGGAAGAGTTGATGCCGGACATGGAGCTTTTGGCGGCGGGGCTGCAGCTCCTGCAGATGGATTATCTCGGCGGGCATGGTTCGCGCGGGTATGGCCGCGTGTCGCTTCACGGCTTTTCGGCGGAATGTTTTTCGCTGGGGGGAAGGCCTGCGGTCGAGGAGGCGGAGCTGCGCCGTGTCGAGGAGGTTTTGGAGAAGGGTGGACGATCGGCGTGAGCTACGTGATCTATCCCCTGGCTTTCGATACGCCCGTGCATTTCGGACAGGCCGGATATGGCGGCAGGCTTGAGCAGGTGGGCATGGAGTGCCCGGCGGATGTCCTTTTCGGGGCTCTTTGCAGCGAGCTTGCCGCGGCGGGTGAAGAGGCGGAGCTGGAAAGACTCGTCGAAGGCGTTCGACGGCAGCGCCTCCTCTTTTCTGATCTCCTGCCATGGCGCAGGGGCGAGGCGGCGGAGCTGGAGTTCTTCGTGCCGCGTCCCGTGCTGGGACTGACGCCTGCCGAGCGGCCGGGGAAGGAAGGATACGGCGATGCCTGCCGCCTGGCCGCTGAGCGGAAGAGGCAGAAGCGGCTGCGGTATATCCGCGCGAGTCGCATGGCGGCGTATGTCGAGGCGGCGAAGTGCGGTGCTCCTTTTGTCGAGACTGCGGAGTTCGGTGCGGCGTCCTTGCGCCAGCGCGTGAATTGCCGTGGGGAGGAGCCGCTGCCGTACTATGTGGGTCAGTTTGATTTTTCATGTGGGCGCGGGGCTGTATCTGCTCCTTTATGCAGCGGATGAGGAGGATGCGTGCCGGGTGCAGGATCTCCTTGTCTGGCTCGGCCGTTCCGGGATCGGCGGCAAGCAGCAGCGGCTATGGGAAGTTCCGCTTGGCGGAGGACGCCATCTTCCTTGACGATGCGGGCGTGTATACGGATGATGCGGCTCTTTATGCCATGCTGGAGGCGAAGGAGGCGCAGTGGCAGATGGCGCTTTCGCCCGTGCTGCCCGACGAGGCGTCGCTGGGCGTCGTGCAGACGGGCGCGTATCGACTGCGGCGGAGCGGCGGTTTCATCACGGCGCCGCAGCGGGAGGCGCGGAAGAAGGCGAGCGTCTATCTGCTTGATGCGGGTTCGTGCTTTTCCGAGCGCATAGCCGGCACGCTCGCCGACCTTGGCGCGTGCGACGGACACGCGGTATGGCGCTATGGGCTGGGACTTTACGCGGGGGTGACGATATGAAGATGAGCGGCCTTGTCTGCAAGGAATATGAGCTTTCCTGCATTTCCCCGCTGCATATCGGCTCGGGAGAAAAGCTGAGTGCGTTCGAGTATCTGTACGACCGCAAGGGGGAGACGGTGTATTTCCTCGATGAGTCGAAGTGGATTTCTTTTTTGGACAAGCGCGGACTGATGGATGAGTTCGCGGCGTTTCTCGAACAGCGGTCGCCGCGCGGCAGGAATCTTTGGGAATGGCTGCTCAGGAAGGGCGTGCAGGAAAGAGAGCTGCGTGCTCTTTTCCATCCGCAAGGCGCAGGCGGTGAAGCTGACGGCGGAGGGCGAGGCGAAGGAGAAGCTCAACGACGTCGTCTGCCAGACGACGCTGGCGGACGGCGCACCGTACATTCCGGGCAGCGCCATCAAGGGTGCGCTGCGCACAGGAATCCTCTGCGCCATCATCAAGAAGAAAGCCGCAGCGCTTTCAGGGGATTCTGGCAGGATTTCCTGCGCGGTGCGCAGGAAATCCTGCGGTCGGGAAACCCGCGCGGGAAGAAGGGCGCTTGGCGCAGGCTGGCGGCGGATGTTTCCCGCAAGGTCGAGCAGGAGGCGCTCCATGCGCTTTCGCTGCCAAAGCAGCAGGCGCGCGACGCGGTAACGAGTGCCTTGCGCGGATTGCGCATCAGCGATGCCGTCTGCCCAGCGGCGGAGAAGGACACGGTGATCTTGCAGAAGCTCGATGCCACGACGAAGCGGAAGAGGGACGGCAGGATGGAGAGCGAGATTCCGCTCTTTCGCGAGTGCATACCGGCGGGGCGCAAGCTGCGGTTTCCCTGACGGCGGACTTCTCCATGCTGGAGACGGTCGGGATCGCTTCTTGCGAGGAGATCTTCGAGGCTTCGCGCGCTTATGTATGGGACGGGCTGCGGCGCCAGGAAAGCGTCTGGGGCAGGAAATATGCCCCGCTGTTCGAGGAGGCGGCGGAGGCGGACTGCCTTTTGGGCGGCGGCACGGGATTCTTGGCGAAGACGCTCATCCATGCATTGGCAGGACAAGAAGGAGAGAGCGCGGCGCAGCGCACGATCGCTGCGTATCTGGATGATGCGTTTTCGAACCATAAGCACAAGTCTCTCGACAGCAAGATTTCGCCGCGCACGTTGAAGATGGCGGAGCTGGGACGCGATATGTGGATCTTGGGGCTTTGCCGGATGCGGGAGGTCGAGAGATGATGCGTCTTTTCGAGACGATGCTTTTCTTGCCTGAGGGCACGCGCTCCGTGAGTTCCTTCGGCTCGATCCTGCACGGGGCGCTGATGGAACGGCTGCCCAAAGGATCTGGCGACGAGACTGCACGAGCAGGACATGCGTCCGTACAGTCAGGGCGTCTTCTGGGACAAGGCGGCGGGGGCTGCCCGCTGGCGCATCGGCATCGTGGAGGAAGAGACGGGTGAGGCGATCGAGACGGCTCTGCGCCGCGGGGGCGAGATCTTCCTGCGACAGAAGGGCTGCGCCGTGCGGCTGGGCGAGCTGCGCCTCCTGCAGCAGAGTGATTTTTCCGAGATCGCCGACGCCTTCTTCCTGCCGGAAGCGCCGCCGAAGGGGGCGGAGATCTCTTTCCTCGCGCCGACCTCGTTCAAGCGAGAGGGGCGCTATGTGATGTTGCCGGATTTCTTCCTGATCTGCCAGAGCCTCCTCTTGCGCTGGAATCGCTTTTCCGAAAGAATCCGCCTGGAGGAGCCGGCCTTGGCAGAGAAGCTGGCGGATGCCTGCTGCCTGTCGCAGTACGCGCTTCGCTCTGCGCCGTTCTCGGTGGAAGCCCATACGATCCGCGGCTTCCAGGGCGATATGCGCGTGCGCTTCTTCGGCACGGATGCGGTGCGGCGCATCCTGGGGATGCTCTTCGCCTTCGCGCCGTTCGTCGGCGTCGGCATCAAGACGGCGCTCGGCATGGGAGCGGTCCGGACGGAGGTTTGGGGAAACGAATCCGGGCAATGAAAAAAGGCTGCGTGAGCAGCCTTTTTTCATTGCCCGGATTCAGCGCACGATGACGGAGACGCCGTCGGGGATGACGGTGACCTTCGCGTCCTTGCCTTTGATCTCGAAGGCGCGCTTCAAGGCCTCGTCGAAGGTCAGCGCGTGCTCCATGTGCATGTCGCGGATCATCTGCGGATCGCAGAGGTCCGTGACCATGATGACCGTGAAGCGGTCGAGGATGCGCGCGAGGATCTGCATCTCCCATTGGTCGGGCAGCGTGTCTTCCTGCGGCGTCGCCTCGATTTGGTCGAGCAGTTCGCGCGGCGTTTTCGCGGCCTTCAAGGTCTTGTAGAAGGATTCGCCGCCATGGCCGTCGTTGCAGGCCGCGACCATGATGATGACGCCGCCCTCGTTGCAGTTGGCCTCGGCCGCCGTCATGCCCTTGACCGCACGGTAGATGTTCTGGTCGAGCGGGTAGCCGCCGTTCGTCGATACGACGATGTCGGACGGATTGCGCTTGATTTCGGCGAGCGTGCGCACATAGTCGCAGCCTGTGACGTGCGCCTCCTGGCTGTCGCCGGCAAAGGCGGCGATGACTTCCTTCTCCGCATTGATGACGACGTTCAGGATGAAGGCGAGCTTCGCTTCCTTCGCCGCGTGGAGCATGTCGCGGTGGATGGGGTTGCCATCGAGGATGCCCGTGCGGGCCTTGTCGCTCTTGATGAACTTGCTGCAGTGGTTCGCCATGACCGTCTTGGCGGATGCGATGCCCGGCAGGATTGCCTTGCGGCCGCCCGAGAAGCCTGCGAAGAAGTGCGACTCGATGAAGCCCTCGGCGATGAGGAGGTCGGTATCGATCGCCGTGCGGTTGATGAGCAGTTTGCCGCCCGACGGCAGAAGACCGAGGTCGGCCATCCCCGCATCATCCTGCGAGTCGTGGATGACGATCTTCTCGTTCTTGACAATCTCCTCGCCGAAGCGATCGACGAGCTCCTCGTGTGTCGTCGCACGATGGAAGCCTGTTGCGATGAGGATCGTGATGTCGATCTCGGGGTTCGCCTCGCGGATGCGGCGCAGGAGGATCGGCATCGTCACGCGGCTCGGCACGGGGCGCGTGTGGTCGCTCGTGATGATGACCATGCGCTTCTTGCCCTTGACGAGCTCTTCGAGCTTGGGACTGCCGATGGCATTGTCGAGGGCGCGCTCGACGATTTCCGACTGTGTGCCCGGTTGCTCTTTGCCCTCGGGGTGGGATTCGAGTACGCCGAGGAAGTTCTCGTCCGGCACATCGATCGTCATCTTGCCTTTGCTGTAGGGGATTTTCAACTGCATTGTTCCACGCTCCTTTTATATGACTTCTTGTCATGTACCATTATAGCATAGGGAGAATCGCTTGGGCAATGAAAGGATTTGCACTTGCGGGAAAATTCTATTATAATAAGGAAAACAGAAGGCGAGGATGGAGGTTCTGAGGCGATGGCGAAGCGGTTTTATACCTTGGAAGTGGCAGGCGTCCGACGGGAGCTGCCGATCTTGAATGTTACGGAGAAGCTGGCGATCGCGGGCTTCATCATGCTCGGCGATGTCGAGCTGACGGACGCCTGCGCGAGGGCGCTTGCAGAGAAAGTGCCGCAGGAGATGGAAGTCCTGCTGACGGCGGAGACGAAGGGCATCCCGCTGGCGGCGGAGCTTGCGCGCTGTCTCGGCATGAAGCGCTACGTCGTCGCCAGGAAGTCCGTCAAGGCTTACATGGAGGACGCTGTCTGGGTCGAAGATCGCTCGATTACGACGAAGGGCGTGCAGAAACTCTGCCTGGATGGCGTGGACAAGGCGCATATCAAAGGGAAGAAGGTGCTGCTTCTCGACGATGTGGTGTCGACGGGCGGATCCATGAAGGCACTGACGGAGCTTGTGGCTAAGGCGGGCGGCACGGTCGTCGGCGAGGCCTGCGTGCTGGCGGAAGGCAAGGCGGCAGAGAGGAAAGACTTGATCTTCTTGGAGGCGCTGCCGCTTTTTGATGCGCAGTGAATGGGAGAATGCGAAAAACATCAGAAAAGGTGTTGACAAACGAGGCAAGAGCCGTTAAAATATACTCTGTCAGTCAGCGCACGGGTGTGCGGCGGACGGATCAAGCGGAAGTAGCTCAGTGGTAGAGCACCACCTTGCCAAGGTGGGGGTCGCGAGTTCGAGCCTCGTTTTCCGCTCCATATTGTGCGGAAGTAGCTCAGTGGTAGAGCACCACCTTGCCAAGGTGGGGGTCGCGAGTTCGAGCCTCGTTTTCCGCTCCATCTGCTTTTAAAAATCTCGCAACGCTTTTGCAGGTTGCGAGAATTTCTTCCATGGGAAAGGGAATCCTTGTCAGGCCTATAGCTCAGTTGGTTAGAGCATCCGGCTCATAACCGGTCGGTCCCAGGTTCGAGTCCTGGTGGGCCCACCATGCTTCGTGGGAAGAAAGAATTTGCAGTATGTCCTGGTAGCTCAGTTGGATCAGAGTATTTGACTACGAATCAAAGGGTCGGGGGTTCGAGTCCCTCGAGGACACCATTTCTGACACCGAGATTTTGGGAAAAAAAGAAAATCAAAAAGGTGTTGACAAGCAGGTTGGAATCCTGTATTATTGTGAAGGTCGCCGCAAGGCGACGCGCACGACTGGATGGTCGAGCACGGAAGGTCTGGCTGGAAACCTCGTTCTGGCGAACGGGCAGCAGAAAAAAGTGCTTGACAAGAAGGGGAAAGCTGCGATACAATAACGAAGCTGATTCGCAAGAGTGGCAAAGAAGCCGAGCGATCGGCGGTGTTCCTTGAAAAACTAAACAATGCAGAAATGAATCATCGATATGATTCAAGCCAGATGTCCATCAAGAGAAATCTTGATGAAACATCGATTGTGAACTACAAAAGCAATCGACAATTTCTTTATACGGTTCGAAAGAATCGTATCCAAAGATAAAAAGAGCCAATCAACGGCTCTCTGCAAACTGCAAAGTGATTTTTCTCTGCCGCGACTGTCCTGCAGTCCGAAGCGGAGAAAAACGCAGAGATTTTTGTGCTAGGCAAGGAATGGCGAAGCCGCGTCCCGCAGACGTACTCGTGTACGTCGAGGACACACGGCGAAAGCCATGACGCAGCATAACGCAAAAAGACCAAGTTTTTTTCGGAGAGTTTGATCCCGGCTCAGGACGAACGCTGGCGGCGTGCTTAACACATGCAAGTCGAACGGGAACCTTTATTTCGGTAAAGGTGAGAGTGGCAAACAGGGTGAGTAACACGTAGGCAACCTGCCGACAGGATGGGGACAACATTCCGAAAGGAATGCTAATACCGAATGAAATCCGAGGAGGGCATCCACCTCGGCTCAAAAGATGGCCTCTTTGCAATGCTATCGCCTGTCGATGGGTATGCGTCTGATTAGCCAGTTGGCGGGGTAACGGCCACCAAAGCGACGATCAGTAGCCGGTCTGAGAGGATGAACGGCCACATTGGGACTGAGACACGGCCCAGACTCCTACGGGAGGCAGCAGTGGGGAATCTTCCACAATGGGCGAAAGCCTGATGGAGCAACGCCGCGTGAGTGAAGAAGGTCTTCGGATCGTAAAAGCTCTGTTGCACGGGACGAAAACCGGGTTTGAAAACATTGAGCACGGGTGACGGTACTGTGCGAGGAAGCCACGGCTAACTACGTGCCAGCAGCCGCGGTAATACGTAGGTGGCGAGCGTTGTCCGGAATTATTGGGCGTAAAGGGAGCGCAGGCGGGCATATCAGTCCATCTTAAAAGTGCGGGGCTCAACCCCGTGAGGATGGAAACTGTATGTCTTGAGTGCAGGAGAGGAAAGCGGAATTCCCAGTGTAGCGGTGAAATGCGTAGATATTGGGAGGAACACCAGTGGCGAAGGCGGCTTTCTGGACTGTAACTGACGCTGAGGCTCGAAAGCCGAGGGGAGCGAACGGGATTAGATACCCCGGTAGTCACGGCCGTAAACGATGAATGCTAGGTGTAGGGAGGTATCGACCCCTCCTGTGCCGGAGTTAACGCAATAAGCATTCCGCACAGGGGAGTACGGTCGCAAGACTGAAAACTCAAAAAGGAATTGACGGGGCGCACAAGCGGTGGAGTATGTGGTTTAATTCGACGCAACGCGAAGAACCTTACCGAGGGCTTGACATTGAGTGAAAGGGCTGGAGACAGCCCCCTCCTTCAGGGGACACGAAAACAGGTGGTGCATGGCTGTCGTCAGCTCGTGTCGTGAGATGTTGGGTTAAGTCCCGCAACGAGCGCAACCCTGTCCTTTGTTGCCAGCGCGTCATGGCGGGAACTCAAAGGAGACTGCCGCGGAGAACGCGGAGGAAGGCGGGGATGACGTCAAGTCATCATGCCCCTATGTCTGGGCTACACACGTACTACAATGGGATGGACAGAGGGAAGCGAAGGCGCGAGCCGGAGCGGACCCCACAAACCATCCCCCAGTTCGGATTGCAGGCTGCAACCCGCCTGCATGAAGTCGGAATCGCTAGTAATCGCAGGTCAGCATACTGCGGTGAATACGTTCCCGGGCCTTGTACACACCGCCCGTCACACCACGGAAGTCATTCACGCCCAAAGCCGGTGGGCCAACCGCAAGGAGGCAGCCGTCTAAGGCGGGGGCGATGACTGGGGTGAAGTCGTAACAAGGTAGCCGTATCGGAAGGTGCGGCTGGATCACCTCCTTTCTAAGGTAAGCAGAGAACCACGTTTGAAGGAGCGTAAGCGACGCGCAAACGTGAGTGAATCGCTTAGTTCGATTTCGCGAAGCGAAAGTCGAACTTCATTCTCAACCTAAGTCGAGGCATGGGGCTGGCATAAGCTTTTCTGCATTGTCTAGTTTTGAGGGAATACCCTCATGGGGGCGTAGCTCAGCTGGGAGAGCACCTGCCTTGCAAGCAGGGGGTCAGGAGTTCGATTCTCCTCGTCTCCACCATATAAAATATGGGTCTATAGCTCAGCTGGTTAGAGCGCACGCCTGATAAGCGTGAGGTCGGTAGTTCAAGTCTACTTAGGCCCACCATTTTGCGGTCAATGTGATCGCGGATGTACCTTGAAAACTACACAGAAGACAAAATGAAAGAAAATCATCGAAGGCTGCAGAAATGCAGCAAAGATTTTCCGAACATTTTAGGATCACAAACCAAGCATCAATGAAAATGATGCCTTGAGGCGAAACACACGATGAAAATCGTGGAAAAGTCAAGCTACGAAAGGCATACGGTGGATGCCTTGGCGTCAGGAGTCGAAGAAGGACGCGATAAGCTGCGAAAAGCCGTGGGGAGCCGCAAATAGGCCTCGATCCACGGATATCCGAATGGGGCAACCCAGTGCGAGTCATGTCGCACTGCCCGAAAGGGAGACAAACCCGGTGAACTGAAACATCTAAGTAGCCGGAGGAAAAGTAATCAAACGAGATTCCCTAAGTAGCGGCGAGCGAAAAGGGAAGAGCCCAAACCGAGAGCTTTCGGGCTTTCGGGGTTGAGGACCAGCAAAAAGGGAAAGCAGCCTAGTGGAACGGCATGGGAAGGCCGGGCGAAGAGAGTGAGACCCTCGTACACGAAAGGCTGAAGAACGGGCTGGGATCCAGAGTACCACGGGACACGAGGAACCCTGTGGGAAGCCGGGTGACTACCATCCAAGGCAAAAATACTACCTGACGACCGATAGAGGAAAGTACCGTGAGGGAAAGGCGAAAAAGAACCGCGGGAGCAGAGTGAAATAGAACCTGAAACCGTATGTCCACAAGCAGTCGAAGCGCTTTATATGCGCGACGGCGTGCCTATTGAAGAATGAACCGGCGAGGTTGTCCTGTCGAGCGAGGTTAAGCGGAAGACGCGGAGCCGAAGCGAAAGCGAGTCTTAAGAGGGCGCTTAGTTCGACGGGGCAGACCCGAAACCACAGTGATCTATGCATGGCCAGGCTGAAACTCAGGTAAAATTGAGCGGAGGGCCGAACCCGTGAGTGTTGAAAAACTTTGGGATGAGCTGTGCATAGGGGTGAAATGCCAATCGAACGTGGAGATAGCTGGTTCTCCCCAGAAATAGCTTTTAGGGCTAGCCTCGGGCGATGCATGCAGACGGTAGAGCACTGATCGGGCAAGGGGGCGTAAAGCCTACCGACCCCAGTCAAACTGCGAATGGCTGCATGTCAAGCCCGGGAGTCAGCGTGCGAGTGATAAGACCCGTACGCAAGAGGGAAACAGCCCAGACCGCCAGCCAAGGTCCCCAATGCTGTACTAAGTGGAAAAGGATGTAGGAATTCGAAAACAACCGGGATGTTGGCTCAGAAGCAGCCACCATTTAAAGAGTGCGTAATAGCTCACTGGTCGAGAGTCCCTGCGCCGAAAATGTCCGGGGCTCAAGTACAGAACCGAAGCTGCGGCTGCACACGAAAGTGTGCGGGGTAGGGGAGCGTACCATGCGCGGAGAAGCCGTACCGGAAGGAGCGGTGGAGCGCATGGCAGTGAGAATGCCGGTATGAGTAGCGAAAAGGCCAGCAAGAATCTGGCCCACCGAAAGCCTGAGGTTTCCTCGGCAACGCTCGTCGTCCCAGGGTCAGTCGGGACCTAAGCCGAGGCAGCAAGCATAGGCGATGGACAACTGGCAAACATTCCAGTACCGCAGGGAGTCGTTCGAGTGATGGAGTGACGCAGGAGGGAGCTTGGGCGCGCGAATGGAAGAGCGCGTCGAAGCCGGTAGGCTGCAAGGGAGGCAAATCCCCCTTGCAAAAGCCGAGACGTGACAGGGAGGCGAACCTTCGGGCGAGCCGAAGCCAAGCGGACCACACTGCCGAGAAAAGCTTCTAGCGAGACGAACTGCGCCCGTACCGAAACCGACACAGGCAGGCAGGGAGAGGATCCTAAGGGTGCGCGGGAAAACCCTCGTTAAGGAACTCTGCAAATTGCATCCGTAACTTCGGGGAAAAGGATGGCCGTTCCCGGTGAAGAGCTCATGCGGTTGGAGCCGGGGGCGGCGACAGAAGAGAAGCCCAAGCGACTGTTTACCACAAACACAGGTGCCTGCAAAAGAGAAATCTGACGTATAGGTGCTGACGCCTGCCCGGTGCTGGAAGGTTAAGGGGAGAGGTCAGGGGAAACCCGAAGCCTTGAGCTGAAGCCCCAGTAAACGGCGGCCGTAACTATAACAGTCTAAGGTAGCGAAAATTCCTTGTCGGGTAAGTTCCGACCCGCACGAAAGGCGTAACGATTTGGGCACTGTCTCGACGAGGGGTCCGGTGAAATTGAAATACCTGTGAAGATGCAGGTTACCCGCGACTGGACAGAAAGACCCCATGGAGCTTTACTGCAGCTTGGCATTGATGCCCGGCGGATGATGTACAGGATAGGTGGGAGGCAGAGAAAGGCGGCCGCAAGGACGCCCGGAGCCGCTGTTGGGATACCACCCTTCCTCCGCTGGTCATCTAACCGGAGTAGTCACGACACTCGGGACAGTGCCAGGTGGGCAGTTTGACTGGGGCGGTCGCCTCCGAAAGAGCAACGGAGGCGTCCAAAGGTTCCCTCAGCGCGGACAGAAATCGCGCGAAGAGCATAAAGGCAGAAGGGAGCTTGACTGCGAGACCGACAAGTCGAGCAGGTACGAAAAGTAGGGCTTAGTGATCCGGTGGAATGAGAGTGGAATTGCCATCGCTCAACGGATAAAAAGCTACCCACGGGGATAACAGGCTAATCTCTCCCAAGAGTCCCATATCGACGGGGAGGTTTGGCACCTCGATGTCGGCTCATCACATCCCCGGGGCTGAAGCGAATTCCCAAGGGTTGGGCTGTTCGCCCATTAAAGTGGTACGTGAGCTGGGTTCAGAACGTCGTGAGACAGTTCGGTCCATATCCATCGCGGGCGGAAGAAACCTGAAGGGGGCTGCTCCTAGTACGAGAGGACCGGAGTGGACGGACCAACGGTGTACCAGTCATGGCGCCAGCCGTGCAGCTGGGTAGCTGCGTCCGGAAAGGATAAACGCTGAAAGCATCTAAGCGTGAAACCAGCCCTAAGATGAAGTTTCTCACGGAGTAGTCCGGTAAGGCACCTCAAAGACGATGAGGTTGATAGGCGGGGAGTGGAAGCGCCGCAAGGCGTGCAGCCGACCCGTACTAATATGCCGAGGGCTTGACCTAGGTTTTGCCAACTAAAATGTTCCATTTGTCTTCTGTATAGTTTTGAGGGCACGCTCACGCGAGTTGACCTCAAGAAGAAATCCAGTGGCGATAGCTGAGTGGATCCACCTGTTCCCATCCCGAACACAGTCGTTAAGCACTCATACGTCGAAAGTACTTGGTTGGAGACGACCTGGGAGGATAGAAAGCTGCTGGTTTCATTCCTCGATAGCTCAGTAGGTAGAGCGCCTGACTGTTAATCAGGTTGTCGCAGGTTCGATCCCTGCTCGAGGAGCCATTTTTCCCCTGGGGTAATTGGGGTATAGCCAAGTTGGTCAAGGCACGGGACTTTGACTCCCGCATCGTTGGTTCGAGTCCAGCTACCCCAGCCAGTATGGTTCACTAGCTCAGTTGGTAGAGCACCTGACTTTTAATCAGGTTGTCCCGGGTTCGAACCCCGGGTGAGCCACCACCGTGGCTTGTCTGATTGCTGGCTTTGACCACATATCATGACTCACTAGCTCAATTGGTAGAGCATCTGACTCTTAATCAGCAGGTTCGGGGTTCGAGTCCCCGGTGGGTCACCATTTCGTTGATTTCACCTTCGGGTGTTTCATATTTCCCACTTGTGGGATCAGGCTTGTCGCGGGCGATTAGCTCAGCTGGGAGAGCGCCTGCCTTACAAGCAGGATGTCAGCAGTTCGATCCTGTTATCGCCCACCATGTGGCCCGGTAGTTTAGTTGGTTAGAATGCCGCCCTGTCACGGCGGAGGTCAGGGGTTCAAGTCCCCTTCGGGTCGCCATTTATGCCTCGGTAGCTCAGTTGGCAGAGCAGGGGACTGAAAATCCCCGTGTCGGCGGTTCGATTCCGTCCTGAGGCACCACTTCTTTTGCTGGTGTAGCTCAATAGGTAGAGCAGCTGACTTGTAATCAGCAGGTTGGGAGTTCGATTCTTCTCGCCAGCTCCACTTAGCTCAGATGCGGGTGTAGCTCAATGGTAGAGCTCCAGCCTTCCAAGCTGATCACGTGGGTTCGATTCCCATCACCCGCTCCATTTGCTATCGTTTGTATGCCGGGGTGGCGAAACTGGCAGACGCAGGGGACTTAAAAATCCCCGGTTGGTGACAACCATACCGGTTCGATTCCGGTCCTCGGCACCATCTGATTTCCATATCGCCAAAACAAAATGATCTGCGGTCGTGGCGGAATGGCAGACGCGCTAGCTTCAGGCGCTAGTGATGGCAACATCGTGGAGGTTCAAGTCCTCTCGACCGCACCATATCCTCTTTTTAAACTTCATATCTCATCATGCGGTTGTGGCGGAACTGGCAGACGCGCTATCTTGAGGGGGTAGTGTTCACAAGACGTATGGGTTCAAGTCCCATCAACCGCACCATTTGGATTCAAAGCTCAGCGAAGGCTGGGCTTTTTTATTGCCGAAGGGAGCTGTGCTATGCTGCAATCGGAAAAGGTCAAGAAGGCAATCGAGGCTGTGGAATCATGCTGCGGCAAGTGCGAGGTTTGCTCGCCGGCCTGTCCTGTCTTTGTGGCGAGAAGAGCGCTTTCGACGCTCCTCGTCGATTTGGAGGAGTATGAGGCCTCGATGGACGAGCCCTTGCCTTGAGGCTCTTGTCAGACAGTGAAAAATATTATATGATAGTATCGGTGTGCTTCGCAAAGAACGGCGGAGCCTTCATGTAAGTGCACGCCAAGTGGATGAGTATGCGTGTTTTTTGTTTGATGGAGCTGCCTCGGAAGGGGTTTGAGATATGTTTGGCATGTCAATGGATATTGGAATTGATTTGGGAACGGCGAATGTGCTTGTCTTCGTCAAGGGCAAGGGTATCGTCCTGCGCGAGCCGTCGGTCGTGGCCGTGGATCGCGACTCGGGACGCATCTTGGCGATCGGCGAGGAGGCGCGCCGCATGATCGGGCGGACGCCGGGCAATATTGCGGCGATCCGGCCGCTGCGCTCGGGCGTCATCGCCGACTATGAGATGACGGAGCGCATGATCCGCTTCTTCATCGAGAAGGTCACGGGCAAGAGCTTCGTTTTTCGGCCGCGCATCATGATCTGCATCCCCACGGGCGTCACAACCGTCGAGCAGCGTGCTGTGCAGGAGGCGGCGGAGCAGGCGGGCGCGCGCTACTCACAGCTTATCGAGGAGCCTTTGGCAGCTGCCTTGGGCGCGGGACTCAGCATCGAGGAACCGAACGGCTCGATGGTCGTCGATATCGGCGGCGGTACGACGGATGTCGCCGTGATCAGCCTCGGCGGCATCGTGAACAGTGCGAGCCTGCGCTTGGCGGGCGACACGTTCGATGAGGCGATCATCGCCTACATCAAGCGCGAGTACAACATGCTGATCGGGGAGCGCACGGCGGAGGACATCAAGGTCAATGTCGGCGCGGCCTTCTACGGGGCGCGTGACGCTTCGATGGAGGTGCGCGGACGCGATCTCATGTCGGGGCTGCCGAAGACGATCACGGTGACGTCGAAGAATACGGCGGAGGCTCTTGAGACTCCAGTGACGGGCATCGTGCAGTGCGTGAAGAAGGTTTTGGAGGAGACGCCGCCGGAACTTGCAGCGGATATCATGGATCGCGGCATTGTCATGACGGGCGGCGGTGCGCTGCTCTACGGTCTCGACGAACTCCTGCGGCAAGAGACGGGAATCGCCGCTGCCCTGGCGGAAGATCCGCTGTCCTGCGTGGCTTTCGGTACGGGAAAGGCTCTGGATTATCTCGGCATGACGGCGGAGCGCGTGAAGTTCCTGTCGAAATAAAACCTTTCGCCCTTTATGATTTGAGGAAAAATGCCGATAAAGATTATGGAGGATTTCCCATGAAACCCCAAGAGGTCAAGCCCGAAGGGCGCAGACCGATTGGCTAGGCTTCTGCAAGGCGTGAGGATATATGTACGGCGTGCCTTTTTGATGCGGTCATCGCTGGAAGCGGCAGCGAAATATCCTCAAAGCTTATAGGGAAATTCATACGAGTGCATCTGACCATACGGATGATGATAAAGGAGGCTTTTCCATGCTGCGTGGCTTGTATGTCGCGGCGTCCGGCATGATCACTGAGACGAACCGCACGGATGTGATTGCCAACAACCTCGCGAATGCCGCCTCGTCCGGCTACAAGAGGGACGAAGCGATCAATGAGGAGTTTGCGCCTATACTGTTGAAGCGTATCAACGATGCGCAGGATGATGAGGTGACGTCATTCCGCGGCTTCCGCTTGGAGCAGGGGCCGCCGAGGGTCGGCAAGTTGGGGCTCGGTGCCTGCACGGCGGAGATCGCCACCGATCATGTGCAGGGGGCGATGAAGACGACGGGCAATATGCTCGATCTCGCGGTGGCGGGTGAAGGATACTTCGCCATTCAGACGCCGCAGGGCGTGCGTTACACGCGCGACGGCAGCTTCTATCGCCAGGCGAACGGAGCGCTCGTGACAGCGCGCGGACAGGCTGTGCTGAACGCACAGAACCGCCCGATCATGCTGCCCAATAGCACGACCATCTCGATCGGCGCCAAGGGGGAGATCATGGACGGCGCAAGGCGCATCGACACCTTGCAGTTCGTGCAGTTCGACGATCGCCGCGCTGTATTGAAGCAGGGCGACAATCTCTATCGTCCGCAGGAGGGCGCGACGCCGCAGGCAGCGACGGGCGACATCCAGCAGGGCATGCTTGAGAATTCCAACGTCAATATCGCGAGCGAGATGGTCAGCCTCATCAACAACTACCGCATCTATGAGGCGGGGTCGCGTGCATTGGTGACGCAGGATTCCATGACGGACAAGGTGGTCAACGAGGTCGGCAGGGCGACCTGATCTTGAGTCTGGATCTGTAGACTTTTTGAATTCAACGCAGATGGGAGATTTTGCATTATGATGAGAGCACTTTGGTCCGCAGCCTCCGGCATGAAGGCGCAGCAGGACAACATGGATGTCGTCGCGCACAATATCGCGAACGTCAACACCTTCGGCGCGAAGAAGGTGCGTGCCGAAGTCCGGGATCTCGTTTATCAGAACCTGCGCGCCGCAGGAGCGCAGAGCGGCGCCGACTCGCAGTATCCGACGGGTCTCGCCATCGGCCTCGGTACGCGCACGGCGGCGACGCAGCGTATCTTCACGCAGGGCAATCTGCAGTCCTCAGGCAATCCGACCGATGTCGCCATCCGGGGCGAAGGATTTTTTTCCGCATCGAGATGCCGGACGGCACGATCGCCTATACGCGCGACGAGTTCGTTCAAGCTCGACCAGAACCGCCGCCTTGTGACGACGGACGGCTATCCCTTGGCGGACGGCATCACGCTGGATGCCAACGCGCCGAGCGACACCATCGTCATCGCGGGCGACGGACAGGTCTCGTGCACGCCGGCAGGCGGCAATGTGACGGCTGTCGGGCAGATCACGCTGTCGCGTTTCGTGAACCCGGCAGGTCTCTTCGCGATCGGCAAGAACCTCTTCCAGGAAACGGAGGCTTCGGGCAATGCGATCGATTCCAATCCTGGCGAAGAGGGCGCCGGCACGTTGACGCAGGGCGTCGTCGAGATGTCGAACATCCAGATCGTCGAGGAAATGGTCAATATGATCGTGGCGCAGCGTGCCTACGAGTCGAACTCAAGGCGATCACGACATCGGATTCGATGCTTGAGATCGCGAATTCCCTCAAGCGTTGATGAAGGGATAAGAAATGAAATCTAAGGCGGCGGCAGCACTCTTCTTGGTGTTTGTCGCCCTTTTCCTAGCATTGCCCGGCCAGGCGGAGGCGGTGCGCTTTTTCTCAGACGGTCAGTTCCGCTGAGTTCGAGCGCATGGCGGATGAGAAGGTCGCAGCGCTCCTGCGCGACAAGGGGAGACGCGGCGCCATGAGGTGGCGCTCGTAAAAGCCGCCGCGCGACATGAAATTGCCGGCGGGCGAGGTTTCGTTCTCGGTGGAAGCGCCGATGGGACTTCTGTACAACCGCCGCACGCCGATTTACATCTCGGTGCTGGTGGACGGCAAGCCGTATCGCAGAGCGCTCTGCTATTACACGATCCGCGTTTACGATACGGTTCTCGTCGCAGCGCGCAACCTCTTTCCCGAGCAGCAGCTTTCGGAAGCCGACCTGCGCTTCGAGGAACGCGAGGTTTCGCTTGTGCGCGGTCGTTGCTTGAAGGACAAGGGAGAGGCACTGGGACACGTCGTGTCGCGTCTCGTTCCGGAAGGCGCGGTGCTTTCCGAAGAATTCCTGCGCCAGCCGGTCGTGATGGAATCGGGAGCGATGGTGACGATCGTCTCGCATTACAATGGCATCGAGGTGCGCGTCTCTGGCATCGCCCTCAACCGGGGACGTCCCGGACAGAAGATTCGTGTGCGCAATGCAGCTTCGCGCAAGGTCATGCTGGCGACAGTGCTGGATGCTTCTACAGTTGAGATTGGTTCTTGAGAAGGTGGCGTTATGAAAAAGAGCAAGAAATGGCAGTCTTGCGTGCTCGCCGGTGTTTTCGGCGGCGCGTGTTTGCTCATGCCGGCAGCTTCCGCGCAGTCCCTGTGGGCGGACGCAGCGGAGGGGACGACGTATGGCGTCTTTGCTGACCGCAAGGCGCATAATGTGGGTGATACGCTGACGGTCTTGATCAGCGAGAAGACGACGACGACGCAGACGAAGTCGCGCAAGAACGGCAAGTCGGCTTCGACGTCGCTCAATGCCGGCACGGGCATCTTCAACTTCCTCGCTGCGGCGACGGCGGGCGGCTCGGACAGTTGGAAGGCGGACGGCTCAGCCAAGGATACGAGCAATTTCTCGGGCAGCATTACGGTGACGGTCGTCGAGGTGCAGCCGAACGGCAACATGGTCGTCGAGGGGACGCGCTCCATCTGGCAGAACAAGGACGAGCACAAGGTCACGCTGCGCGGCATCGTGCGGCGCGACGATGTGGCGTATGACAATACCGTGCCGTCGGCGAAGGTGGCGGATGCCACCGTGCGCTTTGATGGAAAGGGCCCTCTGAACGCGAAGCAGCGCCAAGGCATCCTCACGCAGATATTCAACATCCTGTTCTAGGGCTCGGCCGCAGGTTTCCTTGGCTTTGGGGAGGCAGTTTTATGAAGAAGATTTTTGCGTGCATTGCCGCGCTTTCTCTCGTGCTCATGATGAGTGCGACGGTTTTTGCCGAGTCGGCGACGACGCGCATCAAGGATATCGCGAAGGTGCAGGGCGTGCGCTCGAACCAGCTCATGGGCTACGGTCTCGTCGTCGGTCTCAACGGGACGGGCGATTCGAACAAGACGCTTGAAACCCCTGCAGTCGGTGGCGAATATGCTGCGCGAGTACGGCGTGACGATTTCCAAGGCGGATCTCAAGACGAAGAACGTCGCGGCCGTCATGGTCACGGCGACCTTGCCGCCGTTCGTGCGTGAAGGCGACAACATCGACATTACCGTGTCCTCGATGGGCGACGCGAAGAGTCTCGCGGGCGGCACGCTGCTGCAGACGCCGCTTCGCGCAGCGAACGGCACGGTCTACGCCGTCGGTCAGGGGCCTGTGGCCACGGGCGGATTTTCTTCCGGCTCGGGCGGCGGCTCGCAGCAGAAGAACTTCCCGACCGTCGGCACGACGCCGGGCGGCGCCATCGTGGAGCGCAGTGTCGAGGACGATGACATCGGCGCGAACGGCACGCTGTCGCTCTCCTTGGGGAAGGCAGACTTCACGACAGCGGCGCGCGTCGCGCAGTCGATCAACGCGCAGTACGGCGCCATCGCGCGCGCGGCAAACCCTGGGCGCATCGACGTCTCCGTGCCCGCGTACTATCGCGGCAATGTTGTCGCCTTCGTTGCAAGCCTTGAAGACCTCCCCGTGACGCCGGACACCATCGCGAAGGTCGTCGTCAATGAGCGCACGGGCACGATCGTCATGGGCGGCAACATCGCCGTCGACGAGGTTGCCATCACGCAGGGCGGCATCTCGATCAGCATCACGAAGGATCTCACCGTCGATCAACCGCCGCCGTTCAGCCCCGGCACGACCGTCATCGCGGACAACCCGAAGGTCGATGCGAAGGAGCAGAAGGCAAGCTCCATCGTCCTGCCGGCAACGGCGAACGTCAGCGATGTCGTCGGCGCATTGAACTCAGTCGGCGCGACGGCGCAGAACATCATTTCCATCCTGCAGGCGATGAAGGCTTCGGGAGCGCTCCATGCGGAGCTGGAAATCATTTGACAGAGGTGAGACGACATGCAGATTTTTGACGCTTTGCATGCGGACGCGCTCCATCTCCAGGGGCCGGCGAACAGCTCCATGGAGATGGCGAAGGAGCGCGCGGACAGCGTGCAGTTCTCGGATCAGCTGAAGGAAGCGCAGAAGGCGCTCGATCCCAAGAAGGCGCAGAGTGCGGCGACGAGCGCAGAAGAAGCGGCGGCGAACAAGAAGCTCATGGATGCCTGCAAGGGCTTCGAAGCGATGTTCCTCGACATCATGTACCGACAGATGCGCCAGACCGTGCCGAAGGACACGCTCTTCGGACACGACAATACGGACGACATCCTGGAGTCCATGCGCGATACAGCCATGGTGGAGAAGATGTCGGAAGCCGGCGGCATCGGCCTCGCCAAGACGCTCTACGAGCAGCTGCAGCGCGAGGCGCACGCCATCAAGGTGCAAGGATAAAGCGAAAAGGCATGGGCGGTTCTCGCCCATGCCTTTTTTGTGGGATGTGGGGATGCTTTTTCAGCATGTTAGTCGACGGCAGTGCGGAGCGGACGTGCTTGGATAAGTTTTTTTTGAATTTTTTTGCAGGAATAGCAGGGAATTCGCGTCTTTTCCCGAAAGAATATAATATTCAGTAATCCATAAGGCCGTATTTTTTGGTTTGTAAGAAGAGGTGGCACTCATGAAAATCAGCAACAAGGGGTTTGGCGCTTATGACATCCGTGGCATTTATCCGGAGGAGGTCAACGAGGAACTGGCTTATCGCATCGGGCGCGTCTTTGTCGATCTCTTCCACGCGAAGAAGGTGGCGATCGGTCATGACATCCGGCTCTCGGGTCCTTCGATTCGCGACGCTCTCGCAAAGGGGCTGACGGAGGCGGGCGCCGACGTCATGGACATCGGGCAGTGCGGCACGGAGATGATCTATTTCGCGACGGCGCACTACGGACTCGATGGCGGCATCATGATCACGGCGAGCCACAACCCGAAAGAGTACAACGGCATGAAGTTCGTGCGCAAGGAGTCGCGTCCGATTTCGAGCGACACGGGTCTCAAAGACATCGAAAAGGCTGTGATGGAAGGTGACTTCAAGCCGCTCGACCGCCCGCTGGGAAAGATCGAGCAGGTCGATGTGCTCGACGAGTATGTCAAGCACATCCTCACCTATGTCGACGTCAAGGCGCTCAAGCCCTTCAAGATTGTCGTCAATACGGGAAACGGCGCAGCAGGACCGATCATCAACGCATTGGAGAAGCACCTGCCGTTTGAGATGGTCAAGGTGTTCAACGAGCCGGACGGCAACTTCCCGAATGGCGTGCCGAATCCGATCCTGCCGGAGAATCGCGAAGCGACGGCGAAGGTCGTGCGCGAGTCTGGCGCAGCCGTTGGCATTGCTTGGGACGGCGACTTCGACCGCTGCTTCCTCTTCGACGAGAAAGGCGGCTTCATCGAAGGATATTACATGGTCGGCTTCTTGGCGCAGGCCTTCCTCAAGAAGAACAAGGGAGCGAGGATCATTTACGATCCGCGCCTCATCTGGAACACGATCGAGATCTGCAAGGAGCTTGGCGGCGAGCCCGTGATGTGCAAGAGCGGACATGCGTTCATCAAGGACAAGATGCGCGAGGTCAATGCCGTCTACGGCGGCGAGATGAGCGCACATCACTATTTCCGTGATTTCTCGTATTGCGACAGCGGCATGATTCCGTGGCTCTTGGTGCTTGAACTCATGAGCGCTGCCGGAAAGCCCCTGTCGGAGCTGATGGCGGAGCGCATGGCGCGCTATCCAATCTCGGGTGAGGTCAACAGCAAGGTTGCGGATGCACATGCCGTGATGAAGAAGGTCGAGGAGCTTTACGGCTCCAAGGGCAAGGTCACGAAGGTGGACGGACTCTCGGTTGAGTTCGACGACTGGCGCTTCAACCTGCGCATGTCGAACACGGAGCCGGTGATCCGCCTCAACGTGGAAACGCGCCATGACGAAAAGCTGATGAAGGAAAAGACGGATGAGCTTCTCGCCGTCATTCGGGGGTAGATGTGAAGCGCCAGAAGATCCGCAAAGCCATCATCCCCGCGGCAGGCCTCGGCACGCGATTTCTGCCGGCGACGAAGGCGCAGCCGAAGGAGATGCTGCCCATCGTCGACAAGCCGGCGATTCAGTTCATCGTCGAGGAGGCGATGGCTTCCGGCATCGAGGAGCTTCTGATCATCACGGGACGAAACAAGCGCTCGATCGAGGATCACTTCGACCGCTCGCTGGAGTTGGAGATGCAGCTCAAGGATCATGGCAAGTATGATATGCTGAAGATGGTCGAGGAGATCTCGGACATCCAGATCCATTTCATCCGTCAGAAGGAGGCGCGCGGACTCGGTCATGCCGTGCTCTGTGCGCGCCAGTTCGTCGGCGATGAGCCGTTCGCCGTGCTTTTGGGCGATGACCTCGTCGATGCGAAGGTGCCGTGTCTCGCGCAGCTCATCGACGTCTACAAGGATTGCGGCGGCAGCGTGCTCGGCGTCCAGCAGGTGCCGCGAAATCAGGTTTCGCGCTATGGCATCGTTTCTCCGCAAGCGGTGAAGCCGAACGTCTGGCAGGCGATCGACCTCGTGGAAAAACCCGAGGTCGATAAGGCGCCTCGCGTCTCGCTGTGCTAGGCCGCTATGTTCTGACGCCGGCGGTCTTCGAGATCTTGGAGCATACAGCGCCAGGTGCGGGAGAGGAAATCCAGCTGACGGACGCCATCTGTGAGCTGGCGCGCCGCGAGAAGGTCTATGCCTATCGCTTCGAAGGTCGACGCTATGACATCGGCGACAAGGAGGGGTTTCTGGAAGCGACGGTGGAGCAGGCGCTGAAGCGTCCGGAGATTCGCGACGGTTTCATGGCTTATCTCGTGCATACGATCTACCCTGCTGCTTCAGCAAAAAGGTGGAGGAAGAAGCGCAATAGGATTGTTCTTTGAGCGGCTTTGTGCTATACTGTAAGCATTAAGGTTTAGTGTGAGGTTGTTTCTCAACAGCAGTTGCTGATATGGGGGTTGATGATGGATGGGACTGAAGTTGAAGTCGGGATTCCTTTTTGACTACGATAATCTTTATGGCGAAGGAAAGGTGACGAAGGCCGACATCGAGGCGATGGCGGAGGACCTGAAGAAGGCGCACGAAGCGATGAAGGTCATGCGCTCGACGGGTGTCATCCGCGCACATCTGTCGAAGGACGGCACGCCGGAAAAGGTACTCTTTTCGCAGCTGCCGTACATCGCCGACGATCACTTGAATTCGCCTGCATCGCTTGCGCGTCTCGACGAATTGGGCGCGCACGTCAAAAATCATACGGATGCCGTTGTCTCGCTCGGCATTGGCGGCTCCTTCCTCGGCAACAAGGTGCTCTTCGATGTCGAGTGCGGCGCTTATTGGAATGAGAAGACAGAGGCGGAGCGCGGCGGCTTCCCCAAGGTCTACTTCAGCGGCAACAACATCGATCCGCGTGCGACAGGCGACCCTCATCCGCTCGCTCAAAAATCAGGCAGCGATCGCCAAGAGCCACAAGAAGCGTACGCTTCGCGTGATGCTCCTTGTCATCTCGAAATCGGGCGGCACGCTTGACACGATGTCGAATTTCACGGTAGTCTACAAAGCGTTGCAGGAGGATGCCAATATCGAGGTCGAAGTCGTCGCCGTGACGGATCCGAACGAAGAGAAGCCGACGCTTCTCAAGAAGCTCGCCCAGGAGAAGGGCTGGCAGACGTTCGCCGTGCCGGACGGCGTGGGCGGCCGCTTCTCGATCTTCTCGGAGGTTGGGCTGTCGCTTGCGGCCTGCATTGGTTTCGACATCAAGTCGTTCCTTGCCGGCGCACGCGCGATGGACGAGGCGTGCCAGACGGACGATGTGTGGCAGAATCCGGCGATGCTCAATGCGGCGTTGAAGTTTGTTGCCTCCGAGAAGTACGGGCGCGACATCGAGGTCATGATGCCGTATGGAGACTATCTGAAGTCGGTTTCCGAGTGGTACATCCAGCTCTTGGCAGAATCCTTGGGCAAGGAAGTCAACCGCGAGGGCAAGGAGGTCTGCTATGGCAGAACGCCGGTCGTCGCCGTCGGCACGACGGACATGCACGCGCAGACGCAGCAGCATCAAGAAGGCAAGCGCAACAAGGTCGTGCAGTTCATTCGCTTGGAGAAGTGGGCGGACGATCTCGTGATTCCGAACGAGTTCCCCGAGGTCAAGAAGCTCGCGGACATCTCCGGCTTGACGATGGGCGAGGCGCTTGAGGTCGCGCGTCAGTCGAACGCTGATGCACTCGCGTCGAACGAACGGTTCAATGCGCTCTTCTCGCTGCCCGAGCTCAACGCCTATCATCTGGGTGAACTGCTCTATCTTTTTGGCGCTGAGCATTGCCTATGAAGGGGAGCTTGCCGATGTCGATGCGTTCAACCAGCCCGGCGTCGAATCGTACAAGCGCATCATGGGACCGAAGCTCGAAGAGCTCAAGGCGACGAAGAAATAGGACGAAAAAATAGAAGGAAACGTGCTGCAAAAAACAGTGGAAAATCGGCAAGGTACCGATGATTTCTGCTCGCAAGAGGCGAGAACAACAGCTCTGCGGATTCTGGCAAGGAAGAAGCGGAGCTGTTTTGTTTCTGGAAGGAATCTGGAAAGAAAGGAGGGGGAACATTGAAAAAGGATGAAAAGGAATTCTATGAGGAAGCGCGGGAAAGTGTGCAGGAAAGCCAGACGGAAAGCTGGTTTGCCGCCTTGCGGAAGAGACTTGCCGGCACCGGCGAGGAGGCGGGGCTGCAGGTACGCAGTGCGCTTCTTCTCGCGGCGCTCCTGGTCGCTCTGGGGTTCTGGGTCTTGGATGACGAGACGGAACCGGAGCTGGAGAGCGTTGCGCCGCCGACGCGGACGGTGTCCCCTACAGCACAGCGCGAGGAGGCGGTGGGAGCGAAGGCAGCGCAGGAAGGCAACGCGCTCGCCGACCCCTTTTCGCTGCTTCATGGCGATGAACAGGCGACGTTGGCGGCGATGGCAGCGGTTCGCGGTGATGCTGCAGTGAATGCGGCAGAAAAACATGTGGATGAAAAAGCCGCCAGGGCCGCCGAATCACAAAAAGGCGCCCAGACTGCCGGAACAACGGCCGGCCACACGCATGACGGCAGGGCAGCGGGCGGCGCTGCTGTTCCCAAGGTACGCGGCACGGTGACGAGCCGTGTAGGCACCGTGCTGCTGATCTCGGTCAGCGGGCGTGACGTTTTCCTCGCGGAAGGCGAGGAAAAGGAAGGCGTTCTGCTGCAGTCGCTTTCGGAAAAAAGCGCTGTCGTCATTGTTGGCGGCAGGTCATATACATTGTCGCTGCCCGGCTGAATCCATGGCGTGCGCATGGAGCTGCCGGCAGGGATGCTGCGAAGAAAAGTGTCATGGAATCTGACGATAGGAAGGAATCTTTGCCGTGCCGTTCCAGGGGGGATCGCTATGGGGTTGCTGCTGCGAGGCTGTTTGCTCAGCCTTTCTTTTTCTCTTGTTCGCCACCGCGCCGGCGGCAGCTGCTCCCTTGACGATGGAGGTCGTTGATGCGGACGTGTCGACG
The DNA here is from genome assembly GCA_916438625.1 of uncultured Selenomonas sp. Taxonomy (GTDB): domain Bacteria; phylum Bacillota; class Negativicutes; order Selenomonadales; family Selenomonadaceae; genus Selenomonas. Next base: position 765,178 of record CAKAFE010000001.1, read on the forward strand.
CTGTTGGCTTCCATCGCACGTGTTGCGGGGATCAATCTCATCCTCGACGACTCCGTGCAGGGGCGCATCAGCCTGAGCCTCAAGGAGGTTGAGCCGGAAGATGCGCTCGACCTCATCGCCAAGGCGAAAGGCCTGGTCATGCAGCATGAGGGGAAAGTCCTTCTCGTGCGTTCGGCGAAGGAGGCGGCGCCTTTCTATCGCATGTATGTTTTGCCCGTCCGCTATGCGGATCTCCATACAGCGTTTGCCGCTGTAAAATTATCTTTGGGCGAAGCAGGAATTTACACGATTGACGAGAATAAGAAAAATGGGATAGAAGATACAACTGAACAAACTCTTTACAGGACGGGAGAACGGCTGCTGATCGATCGTGCAACGAACGCCCTGCTTTTTCTATGGGACGGAAGAGGAAAAGGCGCGCGCTGAGGCGGCGCTCTCGCCTATTGATGTGCCGACGCAGCAGGTTTCCCTGGAAGCGCGTGTCGTTGCCCTCGGAAAAGGGAGCTGCAAAGTCACTCGGCGTGGACTGGGACTGGTCACCTGTCCCAGTCGATCCGCACGGCGCAGGAAAGAGCGGCGCGAAAGGGAGTCGAAGGGGCATCGATGGCGAAGTTCCAGGCGTCATCCGCTTCGGCAGGACGCCGGAAGGCGCGCCCTATGAATTCTACTATCGGGCGAAGATCGCGGCGCTCGTCACGGATGGCAAGGCGAATGTCTTGGCGCGTCCGAACATCACGACGCTGCAGGGAAGAGAGGCCGTGATCAACATCGGCGGCTCGGTTCCCGTGCCTGAGACGCAGACGACGAACTCGACGGTGACGACATCGATTACCTATAAACCAGCGGGAATCATCTTGCGGTATACGCCGCGCATCCATGAAAACGATGAAATCACGGCGACTGTCCATACGGAGGTCAGCTCGCCCGTCTACGTCGATGATCTCAAGGCATACAAGTTCCAAGAGCGCTCGGCCGATACGACCGTGCGCCTTAAAGACGGCGAGACCATGGTCATTGGCGGACTCATCGGCAGTGAGGAATCGCGAACTTTTGCAAAGGTGCCGTTCTTGGGCGATATTCCCGTCCTGGGAGCTTTTTTTAAGAGTGTGCGGCACACGAAGACTGATTCAGAAATCATGATATTTTTGACCGCGCATATCTTGCGCGATACTTCTCCTCTTGCCGAAGGCCGGCGAATCGAGAACGGAAAGGAAAGGATGTTTGGTAATGGCAATCAAGATCTTGATCGCAGATGACCATGCGCTGCTTCGTCAGGGAGTCAAGCGCGTGTTGAATTTTGAAGATGATTTGGAGGTTGTCGGTGAAGCTGAGGACGGACAGGAGACGCTGGCGCGGACGCTCGTCCTGCAGCCCGACGTGCTGCTCCTCGACCTCAACATGCCGGGACTTTCCGGTCTTGAGGTGGCGTGTCAGCTTCAAGCGGCGAAATCCAAGACCAAGATCATTGTGCTGACGATTCATGACAGCGACAAATATGTGCTGGAGCTTTTGAAGAACGGCGTTCTCGGCTACTTGCTGAAGGATGTCGAGCCATCCATGCTCATCAAGGCGATCCACGTCGTCAACGAGGGCGAGGCATTCGTTTATCCGTCGCTCGCTGAACGCCTCTTCGGCGGTATAGCCGAAAACGAGGACATCGCCGAGAGGGCGCGCACGATGTGGCGCGAAAGCCGCTCCGAACGCCTGACGTCGCGCGAGATGGACGTGCTTTCCTGCATCGCGAAGGGCTTCAGCAATCAAGACATCGCACAGGCGCTCTTCGTCAGCGAGAAGACGGTGAAGAACCATCTGACGAACATCTTCAGAAAGCTCAACGTCAACGACCGCACGCAGGCGCTGATCTATGTGCTGAAGCACAAGATCATGACGCTTGAATGAGAGGCAGTCATTTTGACCGATGTATGCCAAGCGCATACATCGGTCTTTTTAGATAATTATTATCCACAAAGAGTTTTGCTTTATGGGATTGACAATTAGAAGAAAACCACCTAAAATGAAAGTTACAAATCCCGAGTAAAATACCATGAAAACCCAAGAGGCCAAGCCGAAGGCGCAGGCCGATTGGCAGTTTTCATGTAAAGGGCGGCGCACAATGTCCACGAAGTGGACGTTTGTGCGTGTAGTTTACCATGAAAACCCAAGAGGCCAAGCCGAAGGCGCAGGCCGATTGGCATAAGAAAAATACAGTTCCAAAGGACGCATGAAGCATAGGTTCGTTGCGCGGTGGCGAATTGCCGAAAAATTCCGTGCTGAAAGAAAGGAGCATCATCATGTCGGATGCATTGCTGGACATCAAGGGGCTTTCCGCAGGTGTGGAGGGCAAAGAGATATTGAAGGGACTCGACCTGACGATCAACAAGGGCGAAGTGCATGTGATCTGGGGCCGAACGGCTCCGGCAAGTCGACGCTCATGAACGTCATCATGGGTCACCCGAAATACGAAGTGACGGCGGGCGAGATCTTCTTCGAGGGCGAGAGCCTCTTGGAGAAGAAGACGTTCGAGCGCGCGCGTGCGGGGCTTTTCCTCTCGTTCCAGACGCCTGAGGAGATTCCAGGCATCACGGTCGAGAACATGCTGCGGACGGCGAAGCAGGCGGTGACGGGCGAGAAGGTCAAGATCATGGCCTTCAAGAAGGAGCTCAAGAGGACGATGGAAGAGCTCAAGATCGATCCTTCGTATGCGGAGCGCTACATGAATGTCGGCTTTTCCGGCGGTGAGAAGAAGCGCAACGAGATCCTGCAGCTCTTGATGCTCGCGCCGAAGCTCGCGCTGCTCGACGAGACGGATTCGGGTCTCGACGTCGATGCCGTCCAGATCGTCTCCTCGGGCATAGAGAAGTACCATACGGCGGACAACAGCTGTCTCATCATCACGCACAATTCGAAGATCCCCGGAAAAACTTGAGGTCGACCGCGTGCATGTCATCATCGGCGGCAAGATCGTCGAAGAGGGTGGCCCCTGAGCTCATCGACGAGGTGAACCGCCGCGGCTTCACGCACATCCTCGACGACACTTCGGCAAAGTGAGGTGGGCGAGATGGCAAAGAAGAAGACCTTCGTGGAGGATATCGAGCGCACCCTCTACGACATCAAGAATCATGATGTTCCCGTCTACAAGGCTCAGCAAGGACTGACGGAGGAGATCATTCGCGACATCGCGAAGCAGAAGCACGATCCTGAATGGATGCTGGATTTTCGCTTGAATTCCTTGGAAACATACAACAAGATGGCGCTGCCTTCGTGGGGACCGGATCTCTCGGAGCTTGACATGGACGAGATCGTGACCTATGTGCGCCCTGATGCGAAGATGACGGGCAACTGGAAGGAAGTCCCCGAGGACATCAAGGACACGTTCGATCGCCTGGGCATCCCCGAGGCGGAGAAGACGTCGCTCGCAGGCGTCGGTGCGCAGTACGACTCGGAGGTCGTCTACCATAGCATACAGGACAGCCTCGTGAAGCAAGGCGTCGTCTACACCGATATGGAAACGGCGCTCGTCGAGCATGAAGAGCTCGTCAAACGGTACTTCATGAAGCTCGTGCCGCCGAAAGATCACAAGTTTGCAGCGCTGCACGGCGCCGTCTGGTCGGGCGGCTCTTTCGTTTACGTGCCCGAAGGCGTCCATGTGGATATTCCCCTGCAGTCCTACTTCCGGCTCAATGCGCCGGGCGCGGGGCAGTTCGAGCATACGCTGATCATCGTGGAGAAGGGGGCGAGCCTGCACTTCATCGAGGGCTGCTCGGCGCCGAAGTACAACGTGACGAACCTCCACGCGGGCTGCGTCGAACTCTTCGTCAAGGAGGGCGCGCGCCTTCGCTATTCGACGATCGAGAACTGGTCGCGCAACATGATGAATCTCAATACGAAGCGAGCGCTCGTCGAGAAGGACGGACTGATCGAATGGGTTTCCGGCTCCTTCGGCTCGCACGTCTCCATGCTCTACCCGTGCAGCATTCTGCACGGCGAGAGAGCGCGCTGCGAGTTCACGGGCGTGACCTTCGCTTCGAAAGGACAGACGCTCGACACGGGCGCGACCGTCATCCATACAGCGCCCCACACGTCGGCGACGATCAATACACGCTCGATCTCGAAGGCGGGCGGCAAGGCGATCTACCGCAGCGGCGTGAAGGTTGCGAAGAATGCGCCTTTCGCCAAGTGCTCGGTCAACTGTGAATCCTTGATGCTCGACAGCATCTCGCGTTCCGACACGCTTCCGGCCATGGATATCGAGGGCGATGCGGCGGACATCGGTCATGAGGCGAAGATCGGCCGCATCAGCGATGAGGCCGTCTACTATCTGACGAGTCGGGGCATCGACGAGGACGAAGCGCGCGCGATGATCGTGCGCGGCTTCGTCGAGCCGATCGCGAAGGAGCTGCCTTTGGAGTACGCTGTCGAGATGAACAATCTCGTCAACATCGAGCTGGAAGGCACGATGGGGTAAGGAGGAAGAGACATGCAGAATCAAGAAATTTTCAGCTCCATACCCATGCGCACATGGCGCTGGCTCGGCGTCAACGGCGCCGTCCTTCCGGAAGGGCTTGCAGGCGTCGAGACATCTGATATTCATGTGGAGGCAGGCGAGAAGAAAGAAGCCGTGTACGTCTACCGCGCGGGAGGCCGCGCCGAGATCAAGGCGCATATCGAAAAGGGCGCGGCGCTTTCCCTCGTCAAGGTACAGCTCGTGCCCGAGACGGAAAGCCATGCCGACGACATCGAGGTTCACGTCGAAGAGGACGGATCCTTCTCCTGCACGATCATCGAGGTCGGAGCGAAAGAGCTCGTATCGAAGATCACGGTGGAGCTGCAAGGCGCGAATGCTGCAGCGGATATCGCTTCCTTCTACTTCGCAGACAAGAACCGCAAGTTCGACTTCAACTATCTCGTGCGCCAAAGGGGCGTGCACACGGATGCAAACATGTACGTCAAGGGTGCGTTGATGGACGAGGCGCAGAAGGTCTTTCGCGGCACGCTCGACTTCATCGCAGGCTCGGCAGGCTCGGTCGGACGCGAGAACGAGGACGTCATCCTCCTCTCGCCCGGCGTGCGCAACCGCTCCGTGCCCCTGATGCTCTCGGGCGAAGGCGACGTTGACGGGCATCATGCCGTAAGCATCGGCAAGATGGACGAGGCGAAGCTCTTCTATCTCATGAGCCGCGGCCTCGATCTCGCCGAAGCGCGGCGGCTCGTCGTCGAAGCCGACCTCTTCCCCGTGCTTTCGCGTCTGTCGGACGAAGCGCTGAAAGAAGAGGTCGCCGCTTCCATCGAAGGGAGGATCGAAGATGCGCAATGAGGAAGACATTCGCAAGGACTTCCCCTTGCTCACGCACAAGATGAACAATCAGCCGCTCGTCTATCTCGACAACGGTGCGACGACGCAGAAACCGAACGAGGTCATTCAGGCGATTTGCGGCTACTACGGCGGCTGCAACGCGAATCCGCATCGGGGGGCGTATGCGCTCTCCGTCAAGGCGACGGACATCTACGAGTATACGCGCGCTGCGACGCGCTCTTTCATCCACGCGCGTCTGCCGCAGGAGATCATCTTCACGAAGAACGCGACGGAGGCGCTGAACCTCGTCGCTTACAGCTACGGCCTGACGAACGTCGAGGCAGGCGATGAGATTGTCCTGTCCATCGCCGAGCACCATTCGAATCTCGTGCCGTGGCAGATGGTCGCCCAGGCGAAGGGTGCGACGCTGAAGTACATGTATCTTGAAAAGGACGGCAGGCTCTCTGTCGAAGAAGCGAAGAAGAAGATCACGAAGAAGACGAAGATCGTCGCCGTCACGGAAGTATCGAACGTTCTGGGACTCATCAACCCGGTCAAGGAGATCGCCGCCGTCGCTCACGAAAACGGCGCGGTCATCCTCGTCGACGGCTCGCAGAGCGCGGCGCACATGGCAGTCGACGTGCAGGATATGGACTGCGACTTCTTCGCGTTTTCCGGCCACAAGCTGCTTTCGCCCATGGGCATCGGCGTGCTTTACGGCAAGGCAGGTCTCTTGGATGCCATGCCGCCTTTCCTGCGCGGCGGCGATATGATCGAGTACGTTACGGAACAGGAGACGACGTTTGCCGAATTGCCGCAGAAGTTCGAAGCGGGCACGCAGAACGTCGGTGGTGCGGCAGGGCTTCGGGCCGCCATCGAGTACCTCGAAAAGACGGGTTTCGACACAGTGCGGCGCATTGAGCAGGGTCTTGTGAACTACGCGCTGCCGAAGCTGCGTGAGATTCCCTTCGTCGAGCTTTATGGCTGCGATGCCGATCCCGCCTTGAAGACGGGCATCATCACGTTCAACGTCAAGGACGTCCATCCGCACGATGTCGCGACGATCCTCGACTCCTTCGGGGTCGCCGTGCGCGCCGGTCATCACTGCGCCCAACCGCTGATGAGGTACCTCGGGCAGAACGCCACCTGCCGCGCGAGCTTCTACCTCTACAACACGAAGGCGGATGTCGACCGCTGGATCGAAGCCTTGAAGGAAGTCAGGAAGGTGATGCATTTATGAGCCTGTCCGACATCTATACGGAGCTGATCGCTGAGCACAGCCGCTCGACCGAGAACAAGCACGAGCTTTCGGGGACGACGCTCAAGGAACGCGGCCACAATCCCTCGTGCGGCGATGAGATCACGCTGGAGCTGATCGTGGAAGACGGCAAGATCAAGGACGCCGCTTTCACGGGCGTCGGCTGCGCCATCTCGCAGGCTTCGACGTCGATGATGATCGACCTCGTCAAGGGAAAGACGGTCGAAGAAGCGCGTCACCTAGCCGACCTCTTCATCTCGATGATCAAGGGGAAAAAACTTACGGAAGAGGAGCTGGAGGAGCTTGACGAAGCCGCCGCGCTCGAAGGCGTGTCGCGTATGCCGGCGCGTGTCAAATGCGCCGTGCTTTCGTGGCATACGCTCGATGCGGCGCTCGGAAAAGAATAGCACGAAGAAGAAGACTGCCCGTGCGTCCAACGGATGTGCGGGCAGTCTTTTTCATGTCATGTAAGCGGAAATCATTTAATAAAAGGAGGGGAAAATGACGAAATAAGAAGTAACGTGGGTCTTCGTCAAACCTGCGGAGATGTTTTGCGGAAAGCCTTGCTTTGGTTGGTAAGGGAGTGCCAAGAGGGGGTATAGTCCATGTGGCAGTATAAGGCGGATATTCCCGAAACACACTATCAAAATCAATGCGTCAAGCTCCTGATGCAGAAGCTTGGCGTCATTCTGTTCAACTATGACTTGAAGACGGACACGATGTCTTTTCGCTTGACGCGCGGCAATGTGCAGGTGCGCGAGATCGAGGGCTTCCGCCGCACGCTCAGCGGCGAGAGGCGCAATATGATCCATCCCGATTTCGTGGAGCAAGTGATCGCGTTTTTTTCAGGACAGAATACGGAACGCGACAGCTTCCTGCTTGATATGAAGAATCCCCCGACGGGCAAGTACTCGTGGTACAAGTTCGTCATCGAGCGGGAAAACGATGAATACGGCCATTTGGGCGCTGTGCGCGGCGCTATGTGGCGCACGGAGCGTCTGCACGATGAGGCGAAGGAAGGCGTGCGCTTTCGCTCTGAGCTGGACTCTGTCACGGGCGTTGCCAACGAGAGCGGCCTGATCGCGGAGGCGGATCGCTGCCTTGCGGGAGACGGCAAGAAGGATGTCAATGCGCTCGTTCTCGTGCGCCTGGAGCGATACGAGGAGCTGGAAAAGCGCCTGGGAAGGCGCGGTGCAGAAACGCTGCTCGTCCGGCTCTGCAACTCTATCGGCGGAAAGTTCCGCTCGGGCGACGTGCTCGCGCACCTTGGCGGCGGCGTCTTTTCCGTCTTCGTGCGCGATGTGATGGACAAGCAGCTCCTGGAGCTGAATGCGAAGAGCATCGAGGCGATCTTCCGCCCGCGAAACGTGGAATACGGCAAGTATGGCATCACATGCCGCATTACGCTCGCTTATTCTCCCGAGGAAGGCACGCGCTGCCGCGACCTTCTCGATGCGGCGAGAAGGAAGCCGGCGCTCGTGTGAGCCAACGGGTCATCGGATATACGACAAAGAAGCCTGCCCTCGCATGAACGAGGTGCAGGCTTTTATCTTCATGGTGCGATCGGCGCGATTCGAACGCGCGACCCCCTGCTTAGGAGGCAGATGCTCTATCCAGCTGAGCTACGACCGCAGGCAACGTGTATATTCTAGCAGAAGAAGCGCGAATATGCAAGCGTTAAAAAGCGCGGCAAAGGAACGGGGCGTGATGTTCGGCATGGTTTTTTTCTGTGCGGAACAGTCAATCATTTTTTTCCGAAGTGCGCGATCGACGTCTTCCTGTCTGCCTGCGACAAGGACGGCGGCATTGGCGTCTAGGATGGTTTGGGCGGAGATATTGAGGTCGATGCGGTCGGCTGCTTTTATGCCGAGGATGTTCAAGTGATGGCGGCGGCGGACGTCTAGCTCGCCGATGCTTTTTCCCTCCCACGCTGCGGGCACGGCCACTTCATAGATGGCGTATTCGTCGCTGAGCGGGAAGTAGTCGAGGATGTGGTTGGAACCGCAGCGGTTGGCCGTCCAAAAGGGCAAGCTGGCGCTCGGGGTAGACGGTTTCGTCCGCGCCGTTTCGCAGCAGAAATTTCTCATGAGTGTCACGCGAAGCGCGCGCCACGACATAGCGAGCGCCGAACTCTTTGAGGAGCGAGGTCGTTTCGAGGGAGCTCTGAAAGTCATCGCCGATGGCGACGATGCAGACATCGAAGCTGGGGATGTCGAGAGACTGCAGAAAGTCTGCATTGGTGCTGTCGGCGATGAGCGCATTCGTCACGAGCGGCAGTATGCGATTTACACGGTCTTCGTCGTGGTCGACGGCGAGGACGTCATGCTGCATGTCGTGCAGCTTTTTGGCAATGTAGCGGCCGAAGCGGCCGAGGCCGATGAGCAGGATGGATTTCATGATGTTCCTCCTATCCGATGGTGATTCGTTCCTCTGGGCGGCGGCCGGATTCCTGCCGCCCGCGCGCGTGTGCCGCAAAGATGACCGTGAGGCCGCCGATGCGTCCAAAGAACATCAAAAGCATCATGACGCATTTGGAAAGCGGGCTAAGATCCTCGGTGACGCCGATGGAAAGACCGACGGTCCCCAGTGCAGAAGCCGTCTCAAAAGCGCTGTCAATCAAGCGGATGTCGTCGATGAGGTTGAGCAGCACGCTGCCGGAGGTAAAAAGCAGCAGATACATCATGAGGATGGTGACGGCGTGACGCTGGGTTTCGGGCGAAAGACGGCGAGAGAAGCAGGTCGGCTCCTCCTGAGCCGAAAAGGTGGCGATCATGATGGCGAACAAGGTGAAAGCCGTCGTCGTCTTGATGCCGCCCGCTGTGGAGCCGGGAGAGCCGCCGATGAGCATCAGGACGATGAGGGCGGCTCGTCCCGTCTCGCTGAAGTCTTTGATGTCGATCGTATTGTAGCCGGCCGTGCGGGTCGTGACGGATTGAAAGAGGGAGATCAGGAAGTGTTCGCCCGTGGAAACGCCGGGATCAAGCTCGAAGAAAAAGAAGAAAAGCGCAGGAACAAGGATGAGGACTGCCGTCATCGTGAGGGCGATCTTGCTTTGCAGGCTGTAGGCGCGAAAATTTCTGCGGTTCAGACGTATGTCCGCCCAAGTGGTGAAGCCGAGGCCGCCGGCGATGATGAGGAGTATGACCGTGATGTTTACGACGGGGTCGGCAGCGAAGTCCATCAAGGAATTGCCGAAGAGGTCGAAGCCCGCATTGCAGAAGGATGAGATGGAGTGAAAGACAGCGAAGTAAATGCCGCGCAAGAGGCCGACTTTTTGGCAAAAAGAAGGGACGAGGAAGAGCGCGCCGAGAAATTCGATGAAGAAAGTCAAGCGCAGAATGAAGTAGAGGAGCGGCACGATGCCGCCGAGCTGCGGCGCTGAAACGGCTTCCTTGGAAAGGCTGCGCTGCATGAGCCCGATGCGCTGTCCGGAAAGAGCGGCGAGAGAAACCGCGATTGTAATGACGCCGAAGCCGCCGACTTGAATCATGGCGAGGATGACGAGCTGACCGAAAAGCGTCCAGTAGGAAGCGGTGTCCACGGCGGTGAGTCCTGTCACGCAGCTGGCGGAAACGGCAGTGAAGAGCGCGTCCGCAAGGGAGGCGCCCTCTCCGTTTGCCGTCGCCCAAGGCAGCATCAGAAGTCCTGTGCCGCAGAGAATCAGGACGAGGAAACTCAAGATGATGATGCGGAAAGGCGACAGCCTTCGCAAGCGATCGATGATGTTCATAAGACGGCCTCGCTCTATAATAAAGAAATCCCGGATAAATTCAGCTGCCTGCCTTCGCGCATGTGTTTGCCTGCGTTTTTTTGAAAAAGCACGTCCCCATTATACGCTCCTTTTCTTGTTTATGCAAGGAAAGATACGGAGAGCACAAGAGAACAGGCTTATTCTTAAATAGTTTTTATTCTCTTATTATCATATCTGTCGTTTTCTGTGGTATAGTGGAGAAAAGAAAGTGCATTTCATGACCTAGAGGGAGGTACCTATGAAAATTCCATCCTTACGCATCATTTGCGCCTTGGGGCTTGCATTTTGTCTGGGCGGCTGCGGGGCGGCGCCCGCAGCGATGGCCAAGATGCCTGCGGAAATCGTGCAGAAGAACGAGCCGCGAGACGGCGAGGCGGAGATTTACCTCGCGGGCGGCTGCTTCTGGGGCACGGAGCGTTACCTGAGCCTTGCGCCCGGCGTCATATCGGCGGAGAGCGGCTACGCGAACGGGCGCACGGCGCGTCCATCGTATCGCGAGGTATGCTCGGGCAGCGGCCATGCCGAAGCCGTGCATGTTGTCTACGATCCGAAGGTTCTGCCGCTCGAAAAGCTGTTGGAACTGTTTTACGAGTCCATCGACCCGACGGCGAAGAACCGCCAAGGCAATGATGTCGGCGAGCAGTATCGTTCGGGCATCTACTATGTGGCAAAGAGCGGCAGGGCGCACGGGGAAGTCGCTGTGATCAGCGATTCGCTGCGTCGCCTGGAGGAGAAGCTGAAAAAGCCTGTCGCCATAGAGACGGGGCCGATTGTGAACTTTTACCGCGCGGAAGAGGAGCATCAGAAGTATCTCGAAAAGCATCCGGACGGCTACTGCCATATCCCGCTTTCTTTGATGTCCGACATGCGCGGGAAGAGCGAAGCGGCGAAGGAAGGGCAGAAGGAGAAGTCTTATGCGAGGCCGTCGGACGAGGAACTCAAGGAGCGCCTGACGGCGATGCAGTACAAGGTGACGCAGGAGAAGGCGACGGAAGCGCCGTTTCAGAATGAATACGATCATGAGTTTCGCGCGGGAATCTATTGCGATGTGACGACGGGGGAGCCGCTCTTCGTCTCGACGCACAAGTATGATTCGGGCTGCGGTTGGCCGGCTTTCTCACGTCCGATCGATGCCTCGCTCATCGCGGAGCACGAGGATACGTCGCACGGCATGGTGCGAACGGAGGTCACGGCAGCCAAGAGCGGCGCTCACCTCGGGCACGTCTTTGAGGACGGCCCCAAGGCGTTGGGAGGCATCCGCTACTGCATCAACAGCGCTTCTCTGCGCTTCGTGCCGAAAGAAGAGATGGAAGCGCAGGGCTACGGTGCGTATCTGCCGCTGCTAGATGAATGATAGGCTGTGAAAAAGGAAGAGCCGGGCGAAGATGGATTTCATCTTCGCCTGGCTCTTTTTGGATGTGCGCCCGGCGGCGCACGTTTCTTTTCAGCCTTGACAATCTTTGGCATAGTGCATACTATGATAGTAGAATAAGGTGAGGAGGCTATAGGCGCGGTGAGGATAAGCAAGAAGGACATTCCTGCGGAATATGATATGCTGATTCAAAAATTCCGCTTGATCGACGATACGTTTTTCAACGTATGTTTTGACAACTATGTCGAGGGAATGCAGCTCCTGCTGCGTATCTTCTTTGACCGCGAGGATCTCGTTGTCAAGCATGTCGTTACGCAGCAGAGTGCGGACAATCTCTATGGTCGCGGCGTGCGTTTTGATGTTTTGGCGGAGGACAGCGAGGGAAAGCTCTATGACTGCGAGGTACAGCGTGCCAACGAGGGTGCCGCTCCGCGTCGGGCACGCTACAACAGCAGCATGATGGATTCGCGGGAACTGGCAAAAGGAGCGGAGTTCTCTGAACTTCCAGAGACATGGGTGATCTTCATTACAGAAAACGACATCTATGGAGCGGGTTGTCCGCTTTACCATGTGGATCGAATCATAGAGGAGCTTCAGCGACCGTTTGATGATGGGGCGCATATCCTCTACGTCAATGGTGCGAATCGTGATGATACGCCGCTCGGGCGATTGATGCAGGATTTTTTCTGCGAGAATCCAAACAAGATGAATTATAAGGAGCTGGCTGAAAGAGCCGACTATTTTAAGGCAGAAGCAGAGGGGGTACATACCATGTGCGAATTGATGGAGAAATTCGGAGAGAAGAAATTGGAAGAGGGGCGTATAGAATCGGCTCGTCGAACGGCGACGGCTTTAATTGCTTTGGGGAAACTCACACTTTCCCAGATTGCTGAAGCAACACAGTTGCCCCAGGAAGAAGTTGAACGATTGGCAGGGTCAACAGGAGCATAAGAGAAGATCGCTTGTTCCTCAACATTTTGCCCGAGAGAAGGCCACTGGTTGCATTCAGTGTGTGGAATCTCTCGGGTTTTTGTTGCTAAAAATTCCGACATTCTGGAAACATGAAAACGACATTTATGGAGAGGGGGTTCCTCTGTACCGTTGATGCAGGGAAGAGGTTGAATGTTGGGCAGGAACGACCTGCGTATAAGATGAAAACCTGCTGTGTCTCACTTCGAGACATGTTGCCTTATTCAAAACTTCACCCGAGGGAAAATTTGCCAGAGATATCCGGTGTGCGAAATTCTTCGGTTTTCATATTCTATTAAGAATGATGCTTTTATCTGAGGGTTAATTGTAAAAATGAAGTTGAACAGCTAAATAAAAAAACAAAATCCATAGTGACATCCCGTGCTATAATGCTCATGTGCGGCAAAAGTAACACACAAGAATTTTGCAGACAGCAGCCCCGATTATTCCGTATCTGTTTATTAAAAATTTAGAAAAAAACTATAATTTCATATTGACTTTTTTTCGATTTGAAGCATATACTTAAATCAAGAAATTTGGATTTGAGGTGAGAGCATGGCAACTATTTATGAGGAAAGAGCAAAAATCTTTAAAGCTTTAAGTGATGCGCGTAGATTACGCATTTTAGAACTTTTGCAGAATGGAGAAAAGTGTACTTGCACTTTAACCGATGAAGTGAATATGCCTCAATCTTCGCTTTCCTATCACATGAAAAATCCTATGTGAAGCAGGTATTGTGACAGGTCGTGAGGACGGTAAATGGACACATTACCAAATCAGCAAGCAAGGCAGTGAAAAAGGTACTGGCTTTATTGAAAGATACGATTGCTATTGACGAAACAAATATGAGTTGTAATAAGTGTTCAAACACCTAAAAAGCCGTTCCAATATGGCAACGGTTTTTTTTAGGAATATCAAATCGAAAATTTTTGATTTATAAGAAAGAGAGGTTAGGATATGCAGGCACTAAAAAGTGTTTGGGATTTCTTTCAGAATGAAATCCTCGGTATGAAATGGCTAAACCAACTGATAGGCAATCTGTTAGAAGCGTGTGGTCTATCTACTGAAAATCGGTTAGGGGGAAGCGTTCAGTTTTTCATCTACGACACCATAAAAATTATGCTATTGCTGGGCGTCTTAATTTTGATAATTTCGTATATTCAAAGTTATTTCCCGCCGGAAAGAACCAAAAAGATATTAGGGAGATTTCGAGGAATAGGGGCAAATATGATAGCTGCCCTTTTGGGAACAGTTACGCCGTTTTGTTCTTGTTCGTCCATTCCAATATTTATCGGTTTTACCAGTGCCGGGCTGCCGCTGGGTGTTACGTTTTCTTTTTTAATTTCTTCTCCTATGGTAGACCTCGGCTCTCTTGTACTCCTTATGAGCATATTTGGCTGGAAAGTGGCAATCGTGTATGTTCTGCTCGGACTTATAATTGCTGTTGCAGGAGGGAGTTTAATCGAAAAACTACACCTTGAAAATGAAGTAGAGGAATACATTAAAAATGGAAAATCCGTTGATATTCCGCAGGAAGAATTGCACTTTAAGGATAGACTTCATTTTGCATGGGAACAGGATGTATCTACTGCGAAAAAGGTTGCACCTTATGTCTTGATCGGTGTAGGTATCGGGGCTATTATTCATAACTGGATACCAGAAGAAATCATTGTTAAGATACTCGGAGCTAATAACCCATTTGGTGTAATTATCGCAACTATTGCCGGAGTACCCATGTATGCAGATATTTTTGGAACAATTCCGATTGCAGAAGCACTACTGGCAAAGGGAGCATTGTTGGGCGTTGTTTTATCTTTTATGATGGGCGTTACCACTTTGTCCCTGCCTTCAATGATTATGCTTCGTAAAGCTGTAAAACCTAAACTTTTATGGATTTTTATCGCAATCTGTACGGTCGGAATTATACTGGTTGGCTATCTCTTTAACGCCATTCAGCCAATACTAATTTGAAATGAGGCAGAAAAATACACTGCGAAAATGTAAAAGAATGTATTTGTCCTAAAATATCGTGCCAAAATCATGGGAGGTGTTGTGCTTGCGTCATAAAGCACCGTACAACGGATAGTTTGCCTTATTGCTTGTTCCCGGATAATGGTGAGGATAAAAGCAATCGAAATCATTACGAGGTTTTGAAAAAACGCTTTGAAAGCGAAAAATAAATGGAGGTATTCATTATGTCATTATTTAACAGAAAAAACAAAGAAGAAAAAACGCCTGCGTGTGCTGGTAATGCCGGCTGCTCGACAAGCGAGGCAACAGAAATCAAGCTGGAAAAAGAGTGTTGCGGAAAAACAGTGGACGGAATTTGCTGTATTAAGGTTTTAGGTTCTGGTTGCAAAAGCTGTCATGCACTGTTAGAAGCAACTCAGGAAGCGGTTCATTCAATGGGACTTACTATTGATGTTGAATATGTTACAGCCATGGAAAAAATCATGCAGTATGGAGTAATGAGTATGCCAGCTCTTGTTGTAAATGAGCAGGTTGCTTCTATGGGAAAGGTGTTGAAATCAAAAGAAGTAGAAACACTTTTGAAAAAATTGATTTAGCAAATCCAGCCGAGCTGGTCAACGGCGAGTGAATGGACTGCGCCCACCGTTGACAGCCCCGTCTGTCTTTGCTGGTGGGTAATCAAGGGGCGACAGCAAAAAGTGCTGCCGCCCTTTCTGTTGTGGTCAAGCGTTGTTGTAACACGAGTGTCCAATCAACTTATGTCGAATACCTCGCTTCGAATGGCGTACGATAGCCGTTATAAGAATGTGGTCGTACGACTTGACCTCTTGGGGCTTCATGGTAAACTAGAAATCCCCCGAAGCGGCATTTTGCCGTGTCGGGGGATTTTCTTTGCCTTCTTACTGCACGTTCATCGAAAGCTCGATGATTTTGTTGGCGAGCTTCGCTTTCTGCAGAACCTCTTCGGTGATGTCGCCGCCGGCTTCGACGATGACGACGCCCGTATCGGTCGTGATGCGGCGCGAGGCCTTCTTGTTGAGCAGGAAGCGGCGATGCCTGTCCTCGGTCGCCTTGGCCGCTGCCTTTTCTGCGGCGTCTTCGGAGGATTCCGCGGCGGGTTCTTCAGCGGATTCAGCGGCAGGTTCCGGCGTTGGTTCTGCTGGCGCCGCATTCATGGAATCCGTCATGGATTCCGTCGGCATCGGCTCCGTCTCTGCGGCTTCCGCGGCCGACGGTTCAGCAGGTGCGGGTTCGGCGACAGGCTCGGGAGCGGGCGTCTCTTCCACGGCCGGAGCGGCATCGTAGGAGGGAGCGGGCATCTCCGGTGCGGGCGCCGCAGGAGTCGCAGGCGCCGTTACGCTGGCACTGTCGATGACCGTGACCTGCTTGCCGAAGATGGAAATCTGCTCGGCAGAGATATTGTCGAGGAAATTCCCCTTGGGATCGGAAATCTCGCACTGCACGACCTTGCCGTCGTCGCCGATGTAGATCTCGCTGACGGAACCCCGGATCGTACCGCCCTTCGTGATCGCTTTCGTGCCGATGATGCGGACGTTCTCGTCGAGCAGGTTCTCGAAGTCGACAGCGTCCTCAAGCGTCAGGATGTTCTCGCTGTTCGTGATCGTGATGGCGTCGGCGCCGACGGCGATGACGCTTTCGAATGGGATGAGCTTGACGCCGCGATACCAGTCGTCATCCTCGATCGTGATGGCGGCGACGGCGCCGTTCTTGGCGTCGATGAGCAAGGTCTTGCTCATGCCGAGCTCGCGGCCCTCGGTGATGCTGATCACGGGCAGTCCTAAGATTTCTGCACTTGTCTTCATAGCTATTTCCCCCTGTGTTTGATCGGTTTATCTTTCTCTAAGACGGATTTGCAGCGTCTGCCTCTTGCACGGCGCGCTCGATCTCAGCGGAGATTTCGGGCGGAATCTGTGCGAAGGGCGTATCTGCAATCCCGTGGCTTGCCAGAATATGATGAACGGTGCGCAGGTAGTCGGCGCTGCGGAAAAACTCCTGCTGCATGGCCGCATTTTTTTGTGCTGCCGGAAGCGTGAGCGCCGCTTTGTACGTATCGCTCGCAGCCTCATAGTCGCCCATCTCCTTGTAAACGTTGCTGAGGTTGATGGCGATGAATGGCGCATAGCCATCGTTCCAGTAGAGGCTGAGTGCCTGCTTGTAAGCGAAGACGGCGCGGCGTGGGCGATGTGCCCGCGCCTCTTGGTCGGCGTAGTCGAGGTAATCGTCCATCGAGTGGAGGCGGCCGACGGCTTCGGTAAGCTCCCTGAGCTCTTCCTTGGCACGCTTTCGCTCCTCTTCGCTGGGCGGCACCGCAGGTTCGAGATCGAAATCCTCATCGTCCTCGTCGTCGGCAAGCGGCTCTTCAGCTTCTGCATCGGAAGGAGTCTCTTCCGCCGACGGCTCTTCAGCCTCCGCGTCGGCAGGAGTCTCTTCCGCCGACGGCTCTTCAGCCTCCGCGTCGGCAGGAGTCTCTTCCGCCGACGGCTCTTCAGCCTCCGCGTCGGCAGGAGTCTCTTCCGCCGCCGGCTCATCGGCCTCCGCGTCGGCAGGATTCTCTTCCGCCGCCGGCTCTTCGGCCTCTGCGTCGGCAGGGATTCTCTTCCGCCGCCGGCTCTTCAGCCTCCGCGTCGGCAGGGAGTCTCTTCCGCCGCCGGCTCTTCAGCCTCCGCGTCGGCAGGGAGTCTCTTCCGCCGCCGGCTCTTCAGCCTCCGCGTCGGCAGGATTCTCTTCCGCCGCCGGCTCATCGGCCTCCCGCGTCGGCAGGAGCATTTTTCCGCCGCCGGCTCATCGGCCTCCGCGTCGGCAGGGAGTCTCTTCCGCCGCCGGCTCATCGGCCTCCGCGTCGGCAGGAGTCTCTTCCGCCGTCGGCTCATCGGCCTCCCGCGTCGGCAGGGAGCATTTTCCGCCGCCGGCTCATCGGCCTCCCGCGTCGGCAGGGAGTCTCTTCCGCCGCCGGCTCTTCAGCCTCCGCGTCGGCAGGGAGCATTTTTCCGCCGCCGGCTCTTCAGCCTCCGCGTCGGCAGGAGTCTCTTCCGCCGCCGGCTCATCGGCCTCCGCGTCGGCAGGAGCCTCTTCCGCCGTCGGCTCATCGGCCTCCGCGTCGGCGGGGAGCCTCTTCCGCCGCCGGCTCTTCAGCTTCTGCGTCGGCAGGAGTCTCTTCCGCCGCCGGCTCATCGGCCTCCGCGTCGGCAGGAGCATTTTCCGCCGCCGGCTCATCGGTCTCCGCGTCGGCCGGAGTCTGTTCCTCCGCCGGCTCTTCAGCTTCTGCGTCGGCAGGAGTCTCTTCCGCCGCCGGTTCTTCAGCCTCCACGTTGGCAGGGAGCATTTTTCCGCCGTCGGCTCATCGGCCTCCGCGTCGGCAGGAGCATTTTTCCGCCGTCGGCTCATCGGCCTCCGCATCGGCAGGAGTCTCGGAAGCTGAAGGCGTTTCCGTCTTTTCGTTCGCCGTCGGCTCGCTTACAGGCGTTTTCGTCTCTTCATCCGCGGGCGGCTCATCTGTCGTTTCAGATGAGGCAGCCGTTTCTTAGGGGAGGTTTGCCGCGTATGCTTGCCGAAGCTGCGCGGCGCTCTTTTTCAGCAGTTGGGTGTTGTAGAACGTGACGCCCAGCGACGCTGTGAGTACGAAAGCGAGGATGAGAGCATAATGCGTCGGCGTTAGAAAAGGTGAGATATTGAGCGTCGCAAAGTTCACAAGAAACGCCATGACTGCACAGAGGATCAAGGGCTTATACTTGATGGGGCAGCCAAAAAGATGGCGGCTCGGTGAAGCAGAGGATGCTCACCGCCATGATGGCAGCAGCAAGCAGGAAAAACGTCAATACCTATCACCACGCTTCGCTTCGATCAGTTTTTCCTGCATGTCGTTCTTCTGCAGGAATGCGGGGCTGCTTGCAGAACCCCCGACATTAGCTATTTCGACGCGCCTCCCTGAATTCCTGCCACATTTTTTGAAAAAGGCTTCAAAAGGCTTCAAAAGGCTTCGGAAAGCGCGGATGCACTCCGCCGTCCATCTTCGCACGCGGCAATGCCCTCTTGCCGTCGCAGCTCCCTCGCGAGTGCACGGCGGCTTCCTTCCTCGATCGAGGAGGGAGGCGTGCAGCTTCCGTCAGCTTTTCTCTTGAAAATTCCTTCGATAAAATTTTTCTTTTATAAAAGGGGAATGGCAGATGTATGGCGAATACTATAACGGTAAAAGTAAGATTCGCGGAGCATGACCTTTTTGGAGATGACGCTGCTCCGGGGATGGGGTTCTGCTTTATCTTTTGGTAAGGAGAGATTCAGATGACAGAAGCAACATTGACGATCGAGAACAAGACGGGAATCCATGCGCGTCCGGCTTCCGTTTTTCGTGCAGACGGCTGCAAAGTTCAAATCAAGGTGCAGGTCAAGGCGAAGGGCAAGACGGCTGACGCCAAGAGCATCCCTCATGCTCATGAGCCTCGAGTCTTGCCAAGGGAACGGAGATCACGATCGAAGCGGACGGTCCCGATGAGGCGGATGCCGTCGCAGCGCTCAAGGAACTTATTGAAACGAAGTTCGGCGAGGAGTAAGAAAAAGGCTCCGGGGAGATGTTCGTATGTGCCCCGGAGCCTTTTTGACAAGCGGGCATTAAAAATATCTGAATAATTATTGAAAGATTTGAATGATCCGTGAATGGGGGAGAGATATATGGCAGAAAGTTTGCGCGGCAAGGGCGTCATCGCCGGCATCGCGATCGGCAGGATCATGATGGCGGGGCAGAATATCGACGGCTATCTCAAAGGCTATGCGCCCGGCAACAAGGACATCGAGAACCAGAAGGTCAAGGATGCGATCAAGGCTGTCGTCGCTGTGCTGCAGGGGAACATCAAGACGCTTCAGTCGAAGGGAATGGCGGAGCAGGCAGCGATTCTTGAGGCGCATCGTATGCTCGCCCAGGACCCGATGATGGAAGAGACGATGCACACGAAGATCGATGAAGGAGCGAGCGCTCCTCTGGCGGTGCTCGACACGGCGAAGGAGCAGGCGGCGATCTTCGAGCAGATGGACGATCCGTATTTCCGCGAGCGTGCCACCGATATCCGCGACGTGGGCAAGCGCATCGCGAAGTACATCCTCGGCGTCAAGGAGCCGGAGATCGGCGACGACCCCGTGATTCTCTGCGGACATGAGATCGAGCCGTCCGTTATCGCCAATATCCCGACGGACAAGATCGCGGGCGTGATCTTGGGGCAGGGCAGTACGACATGCCATGCCGTCATCATCGCCAAGGCGCGTGCGATTCCGACGGTCGTCGGCATTGGCGAAGCTCGCGGAGATTCCTGACGGCGCACTCGTCATCATCGACGGCGAGCGCGGCGACATCCTCGTGCGTCCCGACGAGGTGACCTTGGCGGGCTATCGCGAGAAGATCAAGCAGCAGGAAGAGCGCAAGGCTTACTACGCCGAGCTTGCGCCTCTGCCGGCCGTCACGACGGACGGCGTCCGCGTCGAGCTTTGCGCCAACATCGGCAATCACATGGACGTCGACGCGGCGCTGACGTATGGCGCGGAGGGCGTCGGACTCTTCCGCTCGGAGTTCGTCTTCATGGGCAAGCAGGACATTCCGACGGAAGAAGATCAGTTCAAGGCGTACAAAGGAAGCCGTCGAAAAGTGCGGCGGCAAGATCTGCGTGATCCGCACGATGGACATCGGCGGCGACAAGCCGCTGCCTTACCTCAATATCCCGCCCGAGGACAATCCGTTCCTCGGCTACCGTGCGCTGCGCATCAGCCTGCAGAGGCGCGACCTCTTCCTGCCGCAGATCAAGGCGATCCTCCGTGCGGGCGTCTACGGCAAGGCGGCGATCATGGCGCCGATGGTCATCAACGTCGCGGAGTTCAAGAAGGTTCTGGAATTCGTCGAGGAGGCGAAGCTGGAGCTTTCGCACGAGGGCAAGGCGTTCTCCGAGAACGTGCAGGTCGGCATCATGGTCGAGACGCCGGCGGCTGCCATCATGACGCCCGAACTTGCGAAATACGTCGATTTCTTCAGTATCGGCACGAACGACCTCGTGCAGTACACGCTCGCGGTCGATCGCGGCAATTCGAGCATCGCGTACCTGTACAACCACTTCAATCCCGCCGTCCTGCGTCTCGTCGAGCGCACGGCGCGCGCGGCGAAGGAGAACGGCATCTGGTGCGGCATGTGCGGCGAGATGGCGAGCGATCCCTACGCTGCCGTGCTTCTGATGGCGATGGGGCTGACGGAGCTGAGCATGAGTGCGCCGTCGATCCCGCGTGTCAAGGAGAAGCTGCGCGCCGTCTCTTCCGTGCAGGCGAAGGAGATCCTCGCCGATGTCATGAAGATGGAGGATGGCGAGGAGATCAAGGCGTACTTGCAGAAGGTTCTGGCCTGATGCTGCGCCCGAGGGTGCATGGGAAAAAGGATAGTTCGATGGATGATCGCGGCGTTTTCTTTCGCCGCGATCATCGTTTTTGCCGATCTTTTCTTCTTGAGCCGCAGCGCTGCCCTGATCTTCAACCGCGCGATGGAGGATCAGACGATGCTGCGCGGCACGGTGACGGTCGAAAAGCTGCACGCGAATCTTCTCGGCGAGGTGCGCTTCGAGAAGCTTGAGTGGAAGGATCCCGAGGGGCATACGATCCTCTTCGTGCCGCGCGGCGGGTTTCGTGCGCGTCCCTACGACGTCGTTACGGGCAATTTGAAGTCGACGACGATTCAGGAGCTGACACTGGACGGCGCTGTGCTTTCGATGGCCGTGGACGACAAGATGCAGCTCGACTTCCTGCGTCATTCGCCGGAGCTCGATGCGGCGGAGGAAGCGAGACTCAAAGAAAAAGAGCAGGGAGGAGAAGGAGCGCTCCCGGGAAGGAAGAAAAAGGCGTGAGAACATGACGGAGGCCGAACTCAAGGCGCTCGGAGAAGAGGCTCGCGCCAAGCGCGCGGAGGCGATGCGCAGGCGTCTGCAGAATTTCAACCGCGAGGGAAAGAAGCTGCGCCTGAAGCTCGACTTCACGAATTGCCGCGGCGAACTGTTTTATCGCCGCCGCCACTATCTTCTGCAGGGCATGGAGATCCATGCCGACATCAACACGTCGGAAGAAGTTGCCATCCGAGGGACGGTCGTTGGTCTTGGCGGCACGATGCGGGGCAGCGGCATGACGATCAACGGCACGATCGATATGAAAGAGGCGGAGCGCCCTGTCGCCGATCTGTCGATGCTCATCAGTGAGGTCGATCCGAGCTCCTTGGGCTTCGGGATGGACATCCACGACAAGATGACGCTTTCCGTGCGCTTCACGGGACCCTTCGATACGATGGAGGGGGCGGGCACGGTGCGCATGAAGGAGCTTCATATACCGGGCATTGCCTTTCGAAACGTCGAGGGAGCGGTGCGCATGAAGGAGGCGAAGCTCGATTTCACCGATGTCACAGCGGACGTTTTCGGCGGCAAGCTGCGCGCCTGGGGCGACTACGACCTCGACACATGCTACTGGAATCTCTGCGGACATGGCGAGGGGTTGGAGGCGGCCGAGGGCTTCCCCAGCGCCCAGCTCGACTGCAAGGTGGCGCTCGACCTCATCATTCACTCGACGGGCAGCACGCGCCGAACGGTGTACAGCGGCAGCTTCCGTTCGGGCGCGGGGACGTATCGTTGTATCGTGCCCTTCGAGAGCCTTTCGGGCACCTTCGACAGCGCATGGCACGACCAGCGTTTCGGCAACCTTGAGATCGACTTCGGTGACGGTTACCGTGCGCGCGCCGACACGTTCCGCAGGAAGGACGGCAAGGTGACGCTCTCGCCGATCGAGATCTACGACGCGCAAGGCAAGCGCGCCTCTTTCGGCTGGAAGGAAAAAAATGGTAGCGTGGGAGAAGACTGCTGCATGCGTGCGACGGGCAGCAGTCTTCTTTTTATGAAATTTATGATGGGATAAAAGAAAATAATTTTTTTCGAAGCAGGATTTCTGTCTCCCCATCGAATACAATAAGTCGCAAGGCTGGGTTAGCCCTATTTTTTTGTGCCTTGGGCAAGAGCAAATGAGTGAAAACAGATTCTTTTCGAAAAAAATTGGGAAATTCCTTATTGCTTATCGCGTAGATTTATAGTATCATAAACGGCGTAGGGCTTTTTAGTGACATTATCATAAATGGAGGGGTAATTGTGGAAATTCTCGTATGTATCAAACAAGTCCCGGGTTCGAACAAGGTTGAAGTCGATCCGGTGACGGGCGTCTTGAAGCGCGACGGCGCCGATTCCAAGATGAACCCGTATGACCTGTTTGCTCTCGAGTGCGGCTTGCTTCTCAAGGAGAAGTATGGCGGACGTGTCAGTGTCATCACGATGGGATCGCCGCAGGCAAAGGCTGTCATCTATGAAGCGTTTGCCATGGGCGCAGACGAGGGCGCGATCATTTCCGACCGCTCGTTCGGCGGCGCGGATGTTCTCGCAACGAGCTACACGCTTTCTCAGGGCATAAAGAAGCTCGGCAAGTTCGATCTGATCATCTGCGGCCTGCAGACGACGGACGGCGATACGGCGCAGGTCGGGCCCGAGGTTTCCGAAGCTCTCGATCTGCCGAGCGTCTGCAACGTCAAGGTGATCAAGGGGGTTGAAGACGGCGGCCTCCTGGTCGACATGGAGATGGCGCAGGATATCGAGCATCTGAAGGTTCAGTTCCCCTGTCTCATCACCGTGCAGAAGGACATCGTGCAGCCGCGCCTTCCTTCGTACATCAAGAAGAAGGCGACGGAAAACAAGGAAATCCCGATGTTTACGCTCCAGGATATGGAGGACAAGGACAAGAACCACTACGGCCTGAATGGCTCGCCGACGCAGGTCAGCCGCATCTTCCCCCCGACGTCCGACAAGGAGCAGGTCTCCTGGACGGGCACGGCGGAAGAGGTCACGGACAAGATCGTCGGCATGTTGAAGAAGAAGAAGTTCATCGCGTAATCTTCCGTAAAAAGCCTGATACTGCCCACAAGGCGCGCCCTGCGCCCTGTGAGAGTCGAAAAATAAGAACTGGAGGAAATGCAAATGGGGAAACTCGTTGTCCATCAAGACAAAATTACCAGCCAGCAGATCATGGACGAGGTCGTTGCTGTCTGCCCGTTCAATGCGCTCGAAGTCAACGATGGCAAGCTTGAAGTCAATGCGGCCTGTAAGCTCTGCAAGCTGTGCGTGAAGAAGGGCCCTGCGGGCGTCATGGAATTCGTCGAGGAGGCAGTGAAGCCTTCGATCAACAAGGACGAGTGGAAGGGCATCGCCGTCTACGTCGAGCATGAGGAAGGCGCGATCCATCCCGTCACGTTCGAGCTGATCGGCAAGGCGAAGGAACTCGCGGCAAAAATCAACCATCCCGTGTATGCAGTATTCATTGGCAGCGACATCAAGGACCGCGTCGACGAACTTCGTCATTACGGCGTGGACAAGGTCTTCTTCTGTGACGATCCCGAGCTCAAGTACTTCAAGATCGAGACATACACATCGGCCTTCGAGGCGTTCATCAACAAGGTGAAGCCGACGGCGATCCTCGTCGGTGCGACCTCGGTCGGTCGCCAGCTCGCCCCGCGCATCGCCGCGCGTTTCAAGACAGGGACTCACGGCGGACTGCACGATTCTCGACATGCAGGAGAACACGGATCTCGTCCAGATCCGTCCGGCATTCGGCGGCAACATCATGGCGGAGATCCACACGCCGAACCACCGTCCGCAGATGTGCACGGTGCGCTACAAGATCATGAATGCGCCGGAAAGGAGCGACTCGCTGTCTGGCGATGTCGAGGAGTTCACGGTCGCCAAGGATAAGCTCAAGAACCGTGTCGAGGTGCACGGTACGACGCGCAAGCCGAAGGAGCAGAGCATCGAGAACGCCGAAGTGCTCGTTGTCGCAGGCCGCGGCGTCAAGAAGAAGGAAGACCTCGACATGATCATGGAGCTTGCCGAGCATCTGGGGGCTCAGGTCGCCTGCACGCGCCCGATGATGGAGAGCGGCTGGTTCGATGCCAAGCATCAGATCGGCCTTTCGGGCCGCACGGTTCGTCCGAAGCTCATCATCACCTGCGGCGTATCGGGTGCGATTCAGTTCGTCGCCGGCATGAACAACTCGGAAAACATCATCGCCATCAATTCGGATCCGAAGGCTACGATCTTCGATGTGGCAAACTATGCCATCGTCGGGGACATCTATGAGATCGTTCCGCAGCTGATCGAGAAGATCAAGAAAGGGGAGGCCGTTGTAGCATGAATACCTACAAGACTTTCGACGAAAAAGACTTCGAGGCTCTTGCCCAGATCGTTGACCGCGACCGTCTTCTTTGGAAGGACGAGATCAAGGAAGAGTACAGCCATGACGAGCTCAGCGCCGAGGCGCATTATCCCGATGTCGTCGTGCGCGTGCTCTCGACGGAAGAAGTTTCCAAGGTCATGAAGTACTGCTACGACAAGCACCTGCCCGTGACGCCGCGCGGCGCCGGCACGGGGCTCGTCGGTGCAGCTGTCGCTGTGCACAAGGGCGTCATGATTGACACGACGCTCATGAACCACTTCCTGGAGCTTGATGACAAGAACCTCACGCTGACGGTCGAGCCGGGCGTGCTCATCATGGAAATCTATGCGTATGTCGAGCCGCATGGGCTCTTCTACCCGCCAGATCCGGGCGAAAAGTCCGCGACGATCGGCGGCAACATCTCGACGAACGCCGGCGGCATGCGCGCCGTCAAGTACGGCGTCACGCGCGACTATATCCGCGCGCTGGAAGTCGTCATGGCAGACGGCACGATCATGAATCTCGGCGGCAAGGTCGTCAAGAATTCTACGGGCTACGACATCAAGGACATGATCATCGGTTCGGAAGGCACGCTCGGCATCGTCACGAAGGCGACGCTGAAGCTCATCCCGCTGCCGAAGAAGACGGTCACGTTGCTCGTGCCGTTCCCGACCTTGAAACATGCGATAGACACGGTGCCCGTCATCATGCGCTCGAAGGTCATTCCGACGGCCGTCGAGTTCATGGAGCGCGAGGTCATCATGGACGCCGAGGAGTTCTTGGGCATGAAGTTCCCCGACAAGACGGCGGACGCTTATCTGCTCTTGAAGTTCGACGGCAACTCGACGGAAGAGATCTCCGGCTACTACGACGATGTTGCGAAGATCTGCCTCGACCGGGGGGCGCTCGACCTCTTCATCGCGGATACGGAAGAGCGCGAGACGCCGATCTGGAAGACGCGCGGTGCGTTCCTCGAAGCGATCAAGGGTTCGACGACAGAGATGGACGAGGTCGACTGCGTTGTGCCGCGTGACTGCGTCAATACCTTCGTGGAATACGTGCATCAGGTGCGCGAGGACATGGGCATTCGCATCAAGAGCTTCGGCCATGCGGGCGACGGCAACCTCCACATCTACATCCTGCGCGACGACATGACGCCCGAGGAATGGAAGAGGAACCTCGACGAGGCCATGGATCGCATGTACAGGAAGGCGCGAGAGCTCAACGGTCTCGTTTCCGGTGAGCACGGCGTCGGCTTCGCGAAGATGTCCCATATGGGCGAAAACTATGCGCCGGAGAAGATCGACCTCATGCGCGGCATCAAGAACGCCTTCGATCCGAAGGGCATCTTGAACCCGTCGAAGCTTTTCTGACATTGAATCTGAAACGTTGATCCCCTGGGAAAGCCGCTCGTCGAGCGTGCTTCCCGCTGAACAATCCAGCTTATGAAAGGCCCCTTTTCCCGCCTTGCTGCGAAAAGCTCCGTGCGGGTAGCCCCTGCACGACCTTGCGCGGCGAGCGCGAGAGAAGGGGATTTCTTAAGAAATAATATATATTATCTATTTTCATGACAACTTAATCCAAGGAGGATGGACCATGCTGAAAATCTGTCAGGATTGGCCCAAAGAAGCATTTGATGAGAAACTCATCGATGCGAAATATTGGGACGATTTTGAGAAAAACGCCAAGCTTGCTGCGGCGGAAGTCTTCCGCGTGAAGGATCTCGCGGCGGCGAAGGCGAAGACGGCAGAGCTGATCAAGGAGTTCAACTGCAAGAAGGTCATTGCGACGTGCGGCGACAACAATGCAGGCATCAAGAAGATCTATGAGGAGCTTTCTTCGCCGGAAGTGCCGATCTATACGGAGAAGTTCGAGATTGCGGAGAACGCACCCACGGCAGATCTCGGTCTTTCCGTCGCCGAGTTCGGCGTTGGCGAGACGGGCGGCGTCTGTGTCGACACCTATTCTTATGAAGCGCGCGTCACGGGCATGCTGCCGCCGGTACATGCTGTCTATGTCAACGCGAACTACATGACGGAGAACCTCACGACGGCCTTGAAGGTCATCGCGCGCGTCTACAAGCGCGGCTACGTCGGCTTCATCACTGGCCCGTCGCGTACAGCGGACATCGAGCGCGTGCTGACGCTCGGCGTTCATGATCTGAGCCGCTTCTTCGTCATTGCAATCGAGAACATGGAAGGGAGTGAGGGCTGATGGCACGCGATCTGCGCAAGGAAATCAACGAAAAGCTGGAAGATCCGATCCTTCGCGGCGCTCTTGGCAAATTCGCCGAGCAGTATCCGGGCGCTCGCCTGAAGTCGTATGAAGGCCACGACATCGAGGCTCTGCGCGAGGATCTGCGCGCGATGAAGCACGAGGCCGTGCAGCATATCGACCAGCTCGCCGACCAGTTCGAGGCAGCCGTCCGCGAGCGCGGCGGCGTGGTCTACCGTGCGAAGGACGGGCAGGCAGTCAAGGACTACCTCCTCAAGATCTGCAAGGAGAACAACGTCAAGCGCATCGTTAAGTCGAAGTCCATGGCGAGCGAGGAAATCCGCCTCAACGAAGACATCGAGGGCGCACGGCATTCACATCCGTGAAAACGGACTTGGGCGAATGGATGCTTTCCGTTGCGGGACAGCACCCGTCGCACATGGTCATGCCGGCCATCCACTTGAACCGTGATCAGTGCGCGAGCTTCTTCTCCAAAGAGCTGAAGAAGGATATCCCGAGCGACATCCCCTTCATGGTTCAGACGGCGCGCCAGGTGCTGCGCGAAGAGTTCCTGCAGGCGGATCTCGGCTTCACGGGCGCGAACTTCGGCGTCGCCGAGAACGGCGCGACCGGTCTCGTGACGAACGAAGGCAATGCGCGCATCGCGACGACATTGCCGCGCATCAACGTCGTCCTCATCGGCTACGAAAAAGCTCATCCCGAAGGTCGAAGATATCGCGAAGATCCTGCGCCTCCTGCCGCGCAACGGCACGTGCCAGAAGGCAACGAGCTACGAGACGTTCATCTCGGGGTACT
This sequence comes from uncultured Selenomonas sp., assembly GCA_916438625.1. Classification (GTDB taxonomy): domain Bacteria; phylum Bacillota; class Negativicutes; order Selenomonadales; family Selenomonadaceae; genus Selenomonas. Next base: position 793,094 of record CAKAFE010000001.1, read on the forward strand.
ACGCCCGTCATCTACAAGAAGGACGGCAAGTGGGTCGAGGAAGATCGCAAGCTCTACGTCATCCTCTTGGACAACGGCCGTTTGGATGCTGCGCGTGATCCGAAGCTCAACGAAGTCTATCAGTGCGTGCGCTGCGCTTCCTGCCTCAACGTCTGTCCGATCTGGACACTCGTCGGCGGCAACGTCTACGGGCATATCTACTCCGGCGGTATCGGGGCGATTCTCACGGGTCTTCTGGACAATGGCCTCAAGGACTTCTCGAAGTTCAGCGATCTCTGCATAGGCTGCCGCAGGGTGCGTGCAGATCTGCCCGGGCAAGATCCCCATCCCGGACATCATCGACGAGCTGCGCTCAAGGAACGTGAAGGAGAACGGCATGCCGTTCGCAGAAAAGACGGTGTTCCAGAACATCCTCACGAACCGCAAGGTCTTCCATGCGCTTCTGCGCATTGGCGCGAAGGCGCAAAAGCCGATGACGAGCGGCAAGTTCATCCGCCATCTGCCGCTCTTCTTTGCGAAGATGACGGACAACCGCAGTCTGCCCGCCATTGCCGACAAGCCGTTCCGCGATCGCGCGAAAGATCTGGAGAAAGCGAATCCGCAGAACCCGAAGATGAAGGCTGTATTCTTCTCGGGCTGCAATATGGACTTCGTCTTCCCCGATTCGGCAGAAAAACGCCGTGCGCGTGCTGCAGGATGCCGGCGTCGCCGTCTTCTTCCCGCAGGAGCAGAGCTGCTGCGGCAAGCCCTGCCATGGGCATGGGCGACCGTGACACGGGAAGGAAGCTCGCGAAGAAGAACATCGAGGCGATCTTGGCGCTGAACCCCGATGTGATCTTCTCGGCTTGCCCGACGTGCACGGAAACCTTGGAAAAGACGTATGTGGAAATCTTCGAGGGTGATCCGGCGATGCTCTCCAAGGTCAAGACTTTCGCGAGCAAGGTGCGCGAGTTCACGAGCCTCGTCGCCGAGCTCTACGAGAAGGAAGGCCGCTTGATGCCGTCGAATGCCGGCGGGCAGAAGGTCACGTACCACGATTCCTGCCACATCCGCCGCGGTCTCGGCATTTACAAAGAGCCGCGCGCGCTTCTCGAAGCGACGCCGGGCGTCAACTTCGTCGAAATGAAGGACGCCGACCACTGCTGCGGCATGGCGGGCGCCTTCGGCATGAAGTACGTCGAGATCTCGATGCCGCTGCTCGAAAAGAAAGTCAACAACATCAAGGACACGGGCGCGGAAGTTTGCGCTGTCGCGTGCCCTGCCTGCATGATGCAGATCGGCGGCGGTCTCGACAAGCAGGCACCGAACATCAAGGTCAAGCATGTCGCCGATATCCTTGCGGAAAATATCGCGGCGAGGGGAAGATGAGCTTGATGTAAACCGCAGTTTGGCAGCGTTCGATGCTTCCCGCAGGCAGCCTGCGGGAAGCGTCGAAACTGACTGCGACAGCTTAGGGACGCAAGTTGTCCCGAATCTTTGAAAACTGGATAGGAGTTGAAATTCATGTTAGCTTTGCTCGCAGCAGTACCTATTCTGCTGACCATCGTGCTGACCGTTGTGTTCAACATGTCAGCGAAGAAGGTTCTGCCGATCGCTTGGGCAGTCATTGTCGTCATCGGTTATTTTGCCTGGGAAATGAAGGTTTTGGACATCGCCGCGTATTCTGTGGCGGGTTTCCTCGGCTCTATTGATACGCTCATCATCATCTTCGGCGCGATCCTGCTGATGAACATGCTGGACAAGGCGGGCGCCATGCACCGCATCCAGGGCATGTTCAACGGCATCACGGAGGATGCGCGCATCCAGCTCGTCATCGTCGGCTTTGCGTTCAGCGCCTTCATCGAGGGTGCGGCGGGCTTCGGCACGCCGGCGGCGATTGCTGCCCCTCTGCTCATCGGCTTGGGCTTTCCTCCGATGGCAGCTGCGATCTCCTGCCTCATCCTGAACTCGACGCCGGTGCCGTTCGGCGCTGCCGGCACGCCGACGAACGCGGCGGCTGACATCGTCAAGGAGATGCTTCCTTCAATCGGCATCACCGATTTCGAGACTTGGAAGTTGGGTCTTTCCTTCATCTCGGCTCTCGGCATGGCCGTCGGCGCGCTTCTCATCATCTTCGTCGTCGTCGGCATCGTCACGCGCATGTTCGGTAAGAACAAGTCCTTTATGGACGCTTTGCCCGTCCTGCCGTTCTGCCTCTTTGCCGCTGTCGTCTTTGACATCTTCTTCCTCTTGCTTGCGAAGTTCATCGGCTCGGAGATCACGTCGCTGACCGCTGCCGCCATCACGATCTTCGTGCTCATCGGCGCCGCGAAGGCAGGCTTCCTCATGCCGAAGACGATCTGGCGCTTTGAGAGTGACGAGAAGAAGGACAAGAGGACGGAAGACATCCCGCACATGTCGCTCTTCAAGGCTTGGATTCCGTACCTCTTCGTCTCCCTGTGGCTGATCCTCACGCGCATCCCGCAGCTCGGCCTCAAGGACCCATCAAGAGCGTCGTCATCTCCGTCAAGGGCATCCTCGGTGTCCCGGATGCGGCATGGAACTTCGCCATCCTGAACAACCCGGGCATCGCGCCGTTTATCCTCATCGTTCTCCTCTCGATTCCTCTCTACGGCCTCACGGGCACGCAGGTCAAGGAAATCTTCTCGAAGTCCGCAAACCAGGTCTATGGTGCGACCGTCGCCCTGATCTTCGGCTTCGGTCTCGTCTACATGTACCGCTATTCGAGCATCAACGGCCTCGGCCTTGACTCCATGCTCCTGACGATGGCGAAGGGCGTTGCAGAGCTTGCAGGCGGCAACTACTTCTACTTCGCGACCTTCATCGGCTCGGTCGGCGCCTTCATGTTCGGCTCGAACACGGTGTCGAACATCATGTTCTCCCCGCTGCAGTTCCAGACGGCGCAGCTCCTCAATATCCCGCCGACGGTCATCCTCGCCTTGCAGAACCAAGGCGGCGCCATCGGCAACATGATCTGCATCAACAACATCGTTGCTGCTGCCGCCACGACCGGCGTCATCACGATCAAGGGCATCGAGGGCAAGCTGATCCGAACGAATATCGTGCCATGGGCGATATACTACGTCATCTGCATCATCACGATGCTTATCGCCATGCAGCTCGGCATAGCGCCTACAATCTGACGATCCGTCAGCATTCGCATTATCTGATGGAAGAAAAATATCCCCCGCGCCAAAGCGCGGGGGATATTTTCGTCTTGCAGAAAAGGGAAGGCTCAGCCATGCCAGCCCATGGCGTGGGAGACGGCGTTCTGCCAGCCGTCGTAAAGGCGCTCGCGCTCGTCGGCGGAGATCCGGGGAGTGAAGAGGGCGTCCTCGTGCCAGAGTGCGGCCAGCTCGTCCGTGCTCTGCCAGAGCTTCACGGCGAGTCCCGCCATGTAGGCGGCGCCGAGCGCCGTCGTCTCGCTTTCGACGGGGCGGCGCACGGGAATTCCGAGGATGTTCGCCTGCATCTGCATGAGCAGGTTGTTGCGGCTCGCGCCGCCCGACACGCGCAGCTCCTCGATGGGGAACTGCGCATCCGGGCGGATCGCCTCGTAGACGTCGCGCACCTTGGTACGCCATGGCGGCGAGCGCTGCGCGCACGAGGTGCGCACGGTGCGTTTCCTCCGAAAGCCCGATGATGACGCCGCGCGTCTCGCTGTCCCAGTACGGCGCGGAAAGGCCGCGGAAGGCGGGAACGAAGTAGACGCCCGCCGTGTCCGTGACGCGCTTGGCGATCCACTCGGTCTTGTCGAGGGAGTCGATGATCTTGAGGCCGCGGCGCAGCCATTCGAGCGCGACGCCCGCGACGAAGATGCTGCCTTCGAGCGCGTAGGTGAGCTTGCCGTCGAGCTTCCAGGCGACCGTGGCGTTGAGGCCGTTGTGCGACTGCATGAAGCGGCTGCCCGTGTTCAGGAGGAAGAAGGAGCCTTCGCCGTAGGTGTTCTTCGCCGTGCCGGGCAGGAAGCAGCACTGGCCGAAGAGGTCGGCCTGCTGGTTGCCGAGGATGCCGCTGATGGGGATCTCCGTGCCGAATACAGCGGGCGAGGTCACGCCGTATTCATAGGAGGATGGATGAATCTCGGGCATAAGGGCGCGCGGAATCTGCGTCTGCTGCAGCAGCGTGTCGTCCCACGCGCCGTGCGCGAGGTGGTAGAGCATCGTGCGCGACGCATTCGAATCGTCTGTCGCATGAACCTTGCCGCCTGTGAGCTTCCAGAGGAGCCAGCTGTCGATCGTGCCGAAGGCGAGGTCGCCTTGTTCTGCCAAAGCACGCGCACCGGGCACGTTGTCGAGGAGCCAGCAGATCTTGCTGACGGAAAAAAATATGGCGAGAGAACCATCGCCGTGTTTTTGGCGGAACTCCTCAAAAAGATCGGCGTTTTTGCGGAAGCGTTCGACGATCTCCTTCGACTGCATCGACTGCCAGCTGACGGCATGATGGATCGGCCGTCCCGTATGGCGGTTCCAGAGGACGGTCGTCTCGCGTTGGTTCGTGATGCCGATCGCCGCGATTTCCGACTTCTTGATGCCGGCTTCCCGGATCGCCTGCTCTGCCGTCCAAAGTTGTGCCGCCCAAATTTCGTCCGCATCCTGCTCGACCCAGCCGGGCTGTGGGCGGTAGACGTTCAACTCCTTCGCCGCGAGGGCGACGAGATTCGCCCGCTCGTCAAAAATCGCCGTGCGGTTTTTTCACCGTGCCCGAATCAAGTGCGAGGATGTATCTCCTGCGCGATGAGAAAGCCCCCTTCCGTGTTTGCTGCCATACCGACATTATACCATAGGAAGGGGGCTTTGTGTCTGCTGCGAAAGGAAAAGGCGTATGAGGAATATCTTTTCTTGCGTCTCTTACGCCAGCAGCTTCTTCAGCTTCTGCAGTGCGCGCCGCTTGACCACGGCGGCGTAGGCGGCGCCGAGACCGATCTTCGCTGCGGCGTCGCTTGAGGCTCCAGCCTGCGAGAAAGACGAGCGAGAAGCTCCTTTTCGCGTGCGGAGAGCGTATTCATCGCGGCGGCAAGCGTCTCTTGCAGCAAGAATCGCGCAGGGGCGCCGCCGGCGGCCTCGTCCTCCACGGACGCCCAGAAGCTCTGGCCGTCCTCGTCGTCTCCTGGATGTACCTCGCGCTGCCAGTAGGCGCGTTCGCGCCGGAAGAACGTATGGAGATCGCCATAAATGCGGCGCTTGACGAAGCCTTCGAACGGCACGCCGAGCGTCGCGTCGAAATCGCGCACGGCGCGCAGGAAGCTCTCCCTCGCCGTCTGCAAGGCATCTTCGAAGACGGTGCGCAGGTGGCGCTGGCGCGCCGCACGAAAGAAGAGCCCCTGGAACTTCTCGCAAAAGTTCCGCCAAGACTTCCGCGTTTCCTCTCTGCGACTCCAAAACCATTTCATGAACTGTCATTTTCCTCACCCTTGGGCGAGGAACCGGTTCCTCTGTAGATTAGCGCTTGCCGCTATTGTAGCGGAAGAGAGCCGGAAGGCGCAAAAAGTCGAGCGAGGCCTGCTTCGACGGCAGCTGTGGGAAGAAGGGGGGAGGGCAGACAGCAAAGAGCGCCGCAGCTTGTTTCGCTGCGGCGCTCTACGCGCGTTCGTTCATTTCTTTCCAGTTCCTTCCCCGTAAGCGCGATTCCATGCCTTCTGCCAGAAGAGGCGGCGCAGCACGGCGGCCTTCGCCTCTTCCTCAAGGTCTCGGCGCAGGATGTCCGCCGCGCGGAGATGCGCGGCGAGCGTGGCGGCGCACCAGAGCGTTCGGATGCGCCTGCCGCACGAAAGCTCGATCTCAGCCGCTTCCGCCGTGTGGGCGATCTGGGCGTGCATGGCGTTCACGACGCCCATGGCTGCATCGCCGCGGAAAAGCGGGCGGCGCACGCGAAAGGGCACGAGCACCAGCTCCGTCGCGATGGCCAAGGGCGCCGCCTGCGCGAGCGCCGTGCGTTCCTTCGCCCGTGCGCGCAGCAGTGGCAGGGAACGGCAGTGCTTCTTTGCCAGGCGCTCCAACACGGCGCGCAGACGCACGCGCACGAGCCGTTCCGTGCCGCCTGCCGGGGAAAAAGCCGCGTCACGTCTCCCTCCCCGTCGACGTACTCAGGCAGCGCCGCCTCAAGCTCCCAGTCCTCGGGCAAGTCCCAATGTTTCATTCCTTCTTCCTCCCATCTAACCAAACATATGTTCGTAAAACAGTATAGCATATAGAACATATGTTTGGCAAGTCTCTCATGCGGCGTTCTGCCAGAAGCGGCGTGAGAGAACGTCGACGATGGAGATGTGCCCGTCGGGGAAGTATGAGCCTGTATCGACGAGGATGATGCGCTTGTTGATGAAGAGGGGCTTTGCTTTTGCATCGAGGAAGAGCGTCGGCGTATGGCCGGCGACGACGATGGCGTCGCTGGCATAGTGGCGATAGAATTCTTCACGAATCCAGAGCAGATCCTCCGCCCTCTGCTTTTCGAGGGCAATGCCCGGGCGCACGCCCGCATGGGCGAAGAGTAGCGCTGCCCGTCCTGCTCGATCGAGTGCGAGAGCGGCAATCCCCGCAGGAACGCGAGCACGCGCGCGACCGCGCCCGGCGACTCCTTTTCCCGTGCCAGAAGTTCCGCCATCGTTTCCTTGCCGCCGTTCATCAGCCAGGACTCGCCCGTTGCGCCGCCGAAGAAATAGTCGAGCATCATCTGCTCGTGGTTGCCGCGCAGAAGGACGACGTTCTTCTCCACGGCGAGCTTCATGACGAATTCCAGCGTGCGGCGCACCGAAGGACCGCGATCGATGTAGTCGCCGAGGAACACGAGGAGGTCGTCTGCCGGCTCGAAGTGCATCTTCGCATAGGCAGAGTGAAATTTTTCGAAATGACCGTGGATGTCGCCGATGGCCAGGATTCTGCGATACGTCATGATTTTTCCTCTCCTTCTGTCTGTCCGAACATGTCCGATGGTCATCCCGCAGCAGCGGGGGGAGCAGAGGAAACGCCGCTTCGATGGGGCAGCGGCGCCTGCCGATGCGCGGTTGCCCGCATCCTGCTTCCCTGACCTCTTGATGTCAGTATAGCAGGGAAAGCAGCTGCGCCGGTCGCTTGTCGTGCGACAGTTGCAGGGAGAGGAATCTTCCAGGCAGTGAAAAAGACGGCGCCTGTGCCGACCAGACACGGACGCCGTCTTTTTATGAAACCTTAGAAGTTAGCCACGAGGGGCACGGGCGTTTGCGAAGCGGCCGCTTTCTGCGTGCATTCCTTCAGGAAAATCGCTTCCTTGAGAAGAACGTCTCGTCATACAGCAGCCCTTCGAGCGTGTAAAAGCCGAGGCGCGTCAGAAGTTCCAGGACGTAAGGATTGTCGAGCGGCGTGCGGTACGGTGAGCGCTTGCCGTATGCCTTGACATGCTCCTTTGCCTCTTCCTGCGGAATGAGCTTCTTTGGACCGCCGACGCAGCCGCCCGCGCAGCCCATGCCCTCGAAGAAGTTCGCCTTGACCTCTCCCTCCATGAGGTCGTTGAGCATCTGCTTGCACTCGGCGACGCCGTTCGCGTGGCGCGAGCGCACCTTGATCGCACGCTCGGGACTCAGCCGGTCGAGCGTCATCTGCACCGCCTGTGATACGCCGCCCGCGTAGGCGTAGATGCGTCCCGCTTCCGACGAGTAGACGCGCTTCTTGTCCGACTGATCCTGCGGATGAATGCCGAGGCGGTCAAAGATGTCCTTGCACTCCTGGAACGTCAGTACATGGTCGATGGCGCCGACGAGGTCAGGATCCTTCGCCTCCGTCTTCTTCGCCATGCACGGCCCTAAAAACACGGTCAAGGCATCAGGATAGAGCTTCTTCACCGTGCGCCCAGCGGCGATCATCGGCGAGACGGACGGCGGCACATGCGGCATGAGATGCCGAAAGCTCTTCTTGATCATCGCCACCCACATGGGACAGCAGCAGCTCGTGAGCATGTAATCCGACTCCGACTGGATGTTGCGGTCGAACTCCAAAGCTTCCTTGAGCGTCAAGATGTCGGCGAAGAGCGCGACTTCGACGAGACCGTCGAACCCCATCTTGCGGAAAGCGTTGCGGATCTGCCCCGTCTTGACATCGTGATACTGTCCGAGGAACGCCGGTGCGAGCAGGATGTACGCCTTGCGCCCCGCCCGCTTGCCCGCAAGGACGTCTTCCAAGACGGCACGCGCATCCTTCGTGAACGCTTTCTTCTGCCCTTCGTCCGAAAGCTTTTCCTCGCCCCAAACCGGCTCATGCACTGTCGGATGGAAAAAGACAATTGAGCTGCTCGGGATCGTACTCGAACTCCTCTCGCCCTGTGGCCTTTTTCAGCGCTTCACGGTAGAAATCCTCGATTGTCTGCATGAAGAATCCCCCTTTTCTATGCCATTCCCTCCAGTTATATTATAGCTTGTTTTTATATTCCTGTCAGCCAAAGAATCATCGAATCGTAAATTTTTATAAAAAAGGGATTGACAGTGCACGTATTTTCTCCTATAATAGTCAATGTTGACAGCAACGCTTGTCAATGGGGTATCGCCAAGTTGGTAAGGCACGGGATTCTGAATCCCGCATGCGTTGGTTCGAGTCCAGCTACCCCAGCCACGCAAATCACGCCGCATCCGCGGCGTTTTTTTATGCCTTCCAAACGATTGAGACATATGCGCAGTACAGCTCTCTGACGGTATTGAAGCAAAGTCTGGAATCAAAAACAAACCATATCATTTCCTGTGGCAGTGGAATCCATCCCCTGAAAGGTTATACACAAGGAGGACGAAGGCGGTTCGGGGTTTGCGCCTCAGCCTCGTTCCATGTTGGACTTGATATGCCGAGAAACCCCTTGACTCGTCAAAGCTCCACTACATTTAATTCACCAAAGATTACATAAAAAATCGCTTCTTCCGTTGCAAGTTTGGCATACATCAATGGTTCTTCCTTTCGAAAAACGCTGGCATCCGTACCATCGCCATAATCCATTCGGATTCTTGAATCTTCAAAGCCCAATGTTCCCAGTAACTTTTCTGATGCAGGTGCGCACACGATGTATTCTGTATCTCCTGCATCTTCGTTTGGATCCGATGTCATATTGGTGCCTACAATGTTTTTGAAAAATCTTACTTCCTTGAAAATCAAATTGATGTTGGCGAAAGTTTCCTCGAAAACACTTTGCTTCTTGGTGCCGTGGGTGGTCAATCGTTCTTGGCGCATCGATGTTTATTGTAAGAGTTGCTTTCACGACATCGTAGTGCGCCTGCATAAGATATCCTAGAGCAAACTCATACCAATCTAAATTTTCCAACGGATTCCCCTTCATCGTGTCATCGGCGATTTTTCTTCACGTTTCTGTCAGCAGCAGCTTCAATGCGCGCTGTTTTTCCGCTGGCAGTTTGCGAATCAGTGCGAGAAGATTCGGGTCGATGCCGCCCTCTCCCGGCGTGTGTGCGGGGAGAGGCTTGGCGAGGGCGTTGTCGAGCTCCTCGACGGTCATGTCGAGCGCGCGGCAGATCTTCAGTACGTTGTCCATGGCCGCGCCGCCGATGGAGCCGTTCAGGATGGAGAGCAGCGTCGTGTACGGCATGTGGATCTTTGCCGCAAATTCCTTCAGGTTGCAGCCGCTTGACTTGATCAAGGACCTGATGTAATCCTCGCGCGTCATGCTTCGCCCTCCCTCCGTTCCTCCGCAAGAACGCCCCCGATTCAGGGGTGTTCTTGGCATTTCTTCCCTAGTTTCTTCGATCTTTCCTGCCATTATACTACGACAGCAGCAAAATGGGCAATATGCCATGGCAGAGGATATGTGCGGGACGACCGCTCGAAGGAAAGAGACTGCCATGATTTTCCTGCAGAATTTTCGTGATTTTAGGTTGATAAATCTGAATATTTATGATATCATAAAGAGGTACAGGAAGAGGAGATTCTGTGTCTTTTGGAAACGAAAAATCGTACTGCTCATCAAAGCGGATATAAAAATTTCGTTTCCTTGACAGAGATGTTTTCCGCAGGGCGTCATGGAATGAGGACGTTCCGTGGCGCCTAGGCAGAATTAGGGAAAGGAGAACGATATGGAGAAGGCAACAGTCGTCGTCATCGGAGGAGGAGCTACGGGTGTCGGCATACTGCGCGATCTTGCCATGCGCGGCATCGATGTTCTGCTCCTCGAAAAGGAGGATCTCGTCAACGGTGCAAGCTCGCGCTATCATGGCCTCCTGCACAGCGGTGGACGCTACGCTGTCAAGGATCAGGAAGCCGCGAAGGAGTGCATCGAGGAGAACATGATTCTCCGAAAGATCGGTACGTCGTGTGTCGAGCCAATCGGCGGCATGTTCGTGCGTCTCGATTCGGACGATGCGGACTTCGAGGCGAGCTGGGTCGAAGGCTGTAAGGCGAGCGGCATCGAAGCGCGTCCTCTGACGCTCGATGAAGCGTTCCGCATGGAGCCGCGCCTGTCGCGTCATATCGTCTCCGCCTACGCCGTGCCCGATGCAGCGATCGACGGCTTCCGCATGTCGTGCCAGAACGTCGCTTCCGCCGTGCGCTACGGCGGCCGCTACAAGACGTATGCAGAGGTCGTCGGCATCGAGCAGCAAAACGGCGAGCTAAAAGGTGTGCGCGTGCGCGACCGCTTCTCTGGCGAGGAATATCCGATCGCCTGCGACATCCTTGTCAATGCGGCGGGTGGCTGGTGCGAGAAGGTCGCCGAGCTTGCGGGGCTGAACGTCCCTGTGCAGCCGGACAAGGGGACTCTGATTGCCTTCAACCAGCGCCTTGCGAACCACGTCGTCAACCGCCTGCACAAGCCGTCGGACGGCGACATCTTCGTGCCGCACGGCTCGATCACGATCCTCGGCACGACGTCGATGAGCATCGACGACCCCGAGGACACGAGCTCTTCCTATGAAGAGATCGAGGCCTTGATGAAGATCGGCGAGCAGACCTTCGAGGATCTGCGCCACTACCGCATCCTGCGCGCCTTCGCCGGCTCGCGTCCGCTCTACAAGCAGCCGGGCGCCTCGGGTCGCGGCGCATCGCGCGGCTTCGTGATCCTCGACCACGAAAAGGACGGCCTCAAGGGCATGATGACGATCGTCGGCGGCAAGTTCACGACGTACCGCTTGATGGCGGAGCGCATCAGCGACCAGATTGCCGAGAAGCTCAATGTCAAGACGCCCTGCCGCACGGCGGAAGAGCCGCTCGTGCCCGAGGTCAGCGAAGAGGCGAAGAAGAAGGCGGCGAAATACTTCCCGTCCTTCGGCACGAACCTCGCGGCGACGCGCCTCGGCCCTGACGCCTTCGAACGTGTCGCCAAGCGGCTCGAAGAGGAGCCGGAGTCGCGCACGCTCATCTGCGAGTGCGAGAATATCACGCTCGCTGAGATCGAGGAGATTGCCAAGAGCGCAGACAGCCACATCATCAACGACATTCGCCGCCGCACGCGCCTCGGCATGGGGACGTGCCAGGGCAATTTCTGCAGCTTGCGAGCCGCCGGCATCTTCGGGCGCGTCGGCAGCCGCGAGGGTGCGAAGGATTCGCTCGGACAGCTCAAGGGCTTCTTGCAGGGCCGCTGGAAGGGCGTGCGCCCCGTGCTCATGGGACGCAACATCCGCGAGACGGAAATGACGCGGGCTCTTTACGAGCTTTCCTTTAATGTCAATGGAGGCAAGAAAGCATGAAACAACGAGACGTAGCAATCATCGGCGGCGGCTTCGCAGGACTCATGGCCGCCATCGCCTGTGCCAAGAACGGCAAAAAAACGAGCGTCTTTCTTTACGGCTCGGGTTCTTTCCCCTTGAACAGCGGCCTCATTGACATCCTTGGCTACGACGAGGCACATGCCTGGGTGACGGATCCTCTGGCAGCGATCGACGATCTTCCCGCAGAGCATCCTTATCATGCCATCGGCAAGACGTCCATCGAGGAGGCTGCGGACTTCTTCCTCAAGCTCATGGAAGAGGAAGGGTTTTTCCTACTATGGCTCGGTGCATGAACAGCAGACGGTCGTGACGCCCGTCGGCACCTTGAAGCCCTCCTGCCTCGTGCCCGCATCCATGCAGGCGCAGGACTTTTCCGGCAAGGATATCCTCGTCGTCGGCGTCAAGGGCCTCAAGGACTGCTATCCGGAGATGATCGCAGAGAACCTCGCCGATGCGGTCAAAGGAAGCGGCGAGCATCCGCACGATCGAAGTCGTCCCGGATTCCATCGGCGAGCGCGATCTCTCGATCCTCGATGCCGCGCGCTGGCTGGAAGACGACGGCACGGCTGCCGTCATTCGCCAGCTTGCCGCTGAGGACGGCGCGAACCGCGTATTTCTCTTCCCACAGATCCTTGGCGTGCGAGGATCTCGGGTCTGCAAGAAGCTGCAGGCGGCGATGAAGGGAAAGATCTTGGAGACGACCGCCATGCCGCCTTCAGCGAATGGCCTGCGCCTTCGCGATGTGCTCATGAAGGCGGCGCGTCGCATGGGCGTCGAATTCTTTGAAAATGCGCAGGTCACGGGCTTTTTCGGCGGACGGCAAGCGCTGCCGCTCCATCCGCGTCACGAGCGTCCACGAGAAAGATTATCGCGCGGAGAAGTTCATCCTCGCCACGGGCGGCTTTTACAGTGCCGGACTCATCTCTGACAATCCCGGCGAGGTCTATGAGCCGATCTTTGATCTGCCTGTCGTTTGCGAGAAAGATCCGGAGAGGTGGGCCGCTGACGACGTTTTCGACGCGCAGCCCTTCATGAAGGCCGGCATTCGCACGGACGAGATGCTTCGCCCCGTCAACGAAGGGGGCGTCGTCGTCTTCGATAACATCCACGTCATCGGCCGCGAGCTTGCCGGCTACGATTTCTGCCGCGAACATTCGGGCAACGGCGTGGCATTGGCGTCCGCCTACAAAGCGGCTATGGCGTGAGAGGAGCGAAGATTTATGAAAAAAACCTTTTGAGATGCACGAAAGCACGCCGGACACCGCCGACCACTGCATTGCCTGTACCTGCTGCGTCGCGAACTGCCCGGTGACGGAGGCGACGCGCGCCTTTGCCGGTCCGAAGCTCACGGGACCTGCGCACAGCCGCATGAAGTTCGCCCAGGATGACGTCGAGCGCAGCCTCGACTATTGCTCGAACTGCAAGAACTGCGAGATCACCTGTCCTTCGGGCGTGCGCGTCGCAACGCTCAACATGCTGCAGCGCGGCGAATACTATCGCACGCACAAGCACTCGCAGAGGGACGATATGCTTGCGCACGGCGAGCGCATGGCGAAGCTCGTGCGCTCCCTGCCCTTCGGCGCGACCTGCGCCAACATCGGCATGAAGGTCGGCAAGGCGCTCGGCATCTTCTCCAGCCTCGGCATGGCGGGCGAGCGCGACATGCCTGCCTTCGCCTCGAATTCTTTTTACAGTCTCTTCGCCAAGATGGAGCAGAAACCTTCGGAAAAGAAGGTCGTCTTCTTCCCCGGCTGCTACATCAACGACTATGAGCCGGCGATCGGCGTCGCCTTCGTCAACGTCATGCAGAAGAACGGCTACGAGGTCATCACGGATAAGTCGTTCATTTGCTGTGGTTCACCGATGGTCGCCTCGGGCTACATCGATGAGGCGCACGACAACGCGAAGAAGAACGCCGAGCGCATCCTGGCGTGGAAGGCGAAGGGCGTTCCCGTCGTCGCCTGCTGCACGAGCTGCTCCTTGATGCTCAAGAGCGAGTACCACGAGCTCTTCGAAGATCCGGAAATGCGCGAGATGTCTTCGGGCGTCTACGACGCATTCGAATTCCTCGACATCCTCGAAGAATGTGGCGAGCTGTCCGTGGACTTCCAGCCCGTCCAGCAGAAACTCTCCTACCATGCGCCGTGCCATCTGCGCGCGCAGGGCATCGGGCTGCCGTCCTTCACTTTCCTGCAGCGCATTCCCGGCATTGCCGTCGAAAATCTCGCCGCAGGCTGCTGCGGCATGTCGGGGAGCTATGGCTTCAAGGGCGACAAGTACGATATCTCCATGAAGATCGGCGAAAACGTCTTCCAGCGCATCGCCGAGGTCGGCGCGGACACGGTCGCCTCCGACTGCGGCACCTGCCGTCTGCAGATCCGCCACGGATCGGGCAAGGCGACGTGCCATCCCATCGAAATCCTCGCGAAAGCGTATGGATACAAGTGAACCTCTTGCAGCTTGGTGCGCCATGCCGCGAGCGGGATTTCCCGCGATGAAGGGAGGCGGTTATTAAAAAGCAGGCGAAGGCACCACCCTATAAGTTTCATCCAATGAGGCTGCACAGCGATCGCATGTTGTGCACGGAGAAAAGTCTTGAGAAACAAAGAAAAGGAGTGGAAGTATGGGACAGAAATACGTCATGGCGCTTGATGCCGGCACGACGAGCAATCGTGCCATCATCTTCGATGTGGATTCCAAGATCATCGGCGTGGCGCAGAAGGAGTTCACGCAGCATTTCCCGCAGCCGGGCTGGGTCGAGCACGATGCGGAAGAGATCTGGAGCTCCATGCATGAAGTCATGCGCGAGGCTCTGGAGCAGTCGGGGCTCGTCGCCAGCGACATCGCCGCCATCGGCATCACGAATCAGCGCGAGACGGCGGTCGTTTGGGACAGGGCTACGGGCCGGCCGATCTACAACGCCATCGTTTGGCAGTCGCGCCAGACGGCAGACATCTGCGAGGATCTGAAGCGCCAAGGGCTCGTCAAGGAGTTCCAGGAGAAGACAGGGCCTCGTCATCGACGCCTACTTTTCGGGCACGAAGGTCAAGTGGATTCTCGACCATGTGAAGGGTGCGCGTGAAAAGGCCGAAAAGGGCGAGCTTGCCTTCGGCACGATCGACACTTGGCTCCTTTGGAAACTTACGGGCGGCGAAGTGCACAAGACGGACTACTCCAACGCATCGCGCACGCTGATGTTCAACATCAAGACGCTCGAATGGGATGAAGCCCTGCTCAAGTATCTGACCGTACCGAAGAGCCTCCTGCCCGAGGTGCGTCCATCGAGCGAAGTCTACGGTCACACCATCCCCTCGGTCATTGGCGCAGCGATCCCCGTAGCGGGCATGGCGGGCGACCAGCAGTCGGCACTCTTTGGGCAGAACTGCTTCAATCCGGGCGAGGCGAAGAACACCTACGGCACGGGCTGCTTCCTGCTCATGAACACGGGCACGGACATCTGCATGTCGAAGAACGGTCTTGTGACGACGATCGCCTGGGGTCTGGACGGCAAGGTCGAATATGCGCTCGAAGGATCGATCTTTGTCGGCGGCTCCGCAATCCAGTGGCTGCGCGACGGATTGCGCCTCGTTGACTCCGCACCTGACTCCGAATGGGTCGCGAAGAAGGTTCCTGACGCGGGCGGCGTCTACATGGTCCCCGCATTCGTCGGTCTCGGTGCGCCGTACTGGGATATGAACGCGCGCGGCATGATCATCGGCATCACGCGCGGCACGAAGAAGGCGCATCTCGTCCGCGCCACGCTCGATTCGCTCGCCTATCAGACGCGCGACGTGCTCGGCGCGATGGAAGCTGACTCGGGCAACCGCCTCGCCGCCCTCAAGGTCGACGGCGGCGCCGTTGCCAACAACCTCCTCATGCAGTTCCAGGCCGATCTCCTGGGCGTGCCTGTCGACCGCCCGCAGATTACGGAGACGACGGCTCTCGGCGCTGCCTACCTCGCGGGTCTCGCCACGGGCGTCTGGGCGTCGAAAGAGGAGCTCAAGAAAAGCTGGCAGCTCGACACGCGCTTTTGCACCCTCGCTCGACCGACAGACGGCGGACGATCTCTACAAGGGATGGCGCAAGGCTGTGAAACATGCGAAAAACTGGCTTGCGGACGAGGAATAGGAGGGACGTTCCATGTACGACAATCTTCTTGGCGAATTTTTCGGTACGATGGTGCTCATCGTGTTCGGCGGCGGCGTTTGCGCCACCTGCTCCCTGGAGGACTCCAAAGGCAAGGGCGGTGGCTGGATCTGCATAGTGTTCGGCTGGGGCTTCGCCGTCACCTTCGGTGTGTTTACGGCTATCTCGCTCGGTGCGCCGCAGGGCGATCTCAATCCTGCCGTCACCTTGGGCAAGATGCTCGCCGGCGTCTACAACTTCAATCAGTTCGTAGCGACGTCCCTCATCCAGATCCTCGGCGGCGCAGCGGGCGGCGCTCTCGTTTGGCTCGCCCTATCTGCCCCACTGGGAAAAGACGCAAGATCCTGCTACGAAGCGCGGCGTCTTTTGCACGGCTCCCTGCCATCCGCTGCTCGTGGAAGAATTTCCTTTGCGAATTCATCGCAACGTTCTTCCTGCTCTTCATGATTTGGGCGATCTTCGCGAAGGTTAACGAGCCTTTCGTGCCCGGCTAGCTACCCGTACATCGTCGGCATCCCTCATCGTTGCCCCTAGGCTTGAGTCTCGGCGTACCCCACAGGCTACGCGATGAACCCGGCGCGCGACTTGGGACCTCGCCTCGCGCACTTCCTCCCTGCCCATCGCGGGCAAGGGCGACAGTGACTTCGCCTACGGCTGGATTCCCGTCGTCGCTCCTCTCGCTGGCGCTGCAGCCGCTTACTTCGTAGCGCACGGCATCGGCATGTTGTGACCAGTACGCACAACGTCCGTTTTTCTGACTTGCGCCCTTTGTTTGAAGCGCTAGGTCTTGAGTCGCTGACTTGACTTCTCGGGGTTTCATGGCTGGGAAAATGGCGGAGGGCAGCAGCAAAATGCTTGCAAGCCCTCCGCCGTTTTGATATGATAGGGGAAAGAAGAGATCACCGTAACGGCGGCCTCTCCCCAAACGACATTTGGTTAAAAGGATTGACCGCTGACCTCTGATCAAGGGGCGGTCAATCCTTTTTTGATGCAGGAATATGCAAACAGGGAGAAAGAGCAGATGAACGAGGATAGGGCAAGGGAGGAACGACGGGAGCGGGACATGGAGCGGATCAGGCGACTGTGCCTGATGGACGACGTGTTCTTCAACGTGTGCATGGACGGGTATATCGAAGGCATGGCGTGCATCCTGCGCGTGATCTTGGAAATGCCCGATCTCGTCGTCGAGCGCGTCACGACGCAGAAGACGGCGGGCAGCCTCCGTGGCCGGGGCGTGCGCTTCGACGCCTTCGCGCGGGCGGGCAAGCGGCTCATGAACATCGAAGTGCAGCGGGACGACCGTGGAGCGGCGCCCGAAAGAGCGCGCTTCAACAGCAGCATGATGGACGCGAGAGAATTGCAGAAAGGCGAGGAAGTGACGGAGCTGCCCGAAACGCATGTGATTTTCATCACGGAGAAAGACGTGATGGGCAAGAGGCTGCCGATCTGCCATATCGAGCGGACGATCAGGGAAACAGGAGAACTGTTCGGCGATCGGTCGCACATCATCTACGTCAACGGCGAAGTGCGTGATGCGACGCCCTTGGGCAGGCTGATGCACGACTTCTTCTGCCAGGACGCAGAGGACATGCACTATGAGGAACTAAAGAAGCGGGCGAGCTTTTTCAAAGAAGAAGAGGGAGGTCGGGGAAAAATGTGCAAGATCATGGATGAAATCTGGCAGGAAGGCATGGCGCAGGGCATGGAGCGTGGCATGGCGCAGGGCATGGAGCGCGATCGTCTGGAGAGCTTGCGGACGATCATGCAGACGATGAGGCTATCGGAAGACGAGGCGATGAACGCGCTCTTGATTCCGCTCGAAAAGCGGGCGAAGTACAAGGCGCTGTTGGAGCAGTGAGGCATCGGGAGCGATACGGAGGACAAACAGGGAGAAAGAGCAGATGAACGAGCATAGGGCAAGGGAGGAGCGGCGGGAGCGGGACATGGAGCGGATCAGGCGACTGTGCCTGATGGACGACGTGTTCTTCAACGTGTGCATGGACGGGTATATCGAAGGCATGGCGTGCATCCTGCGCGTGATCTTGGAAATGCCCGATCTCGTCGTCGAGCGCGTCACGACGCAGAAGACGGCGGGCAGCCTCCGTGGCCGGGGCGTGCGCTTCGACGCCTTCGCGCGGGCGGGCAAGCGGCTCATGAACATCGAAGTGCAGCGGGACGACCGTGGAGCGGCGCCCGAAAGAGCGCGCTTCAACAGCAGCATGATGGACGCGAGAGAATTGCAGAAAGGCGAAGAAGTGACGGAGCTGCCCGAAACGTATGTGATTTTCATCACGGAGAAAGACGTGCTGGGCAAGAGGCTGCCGATCTGCCATATCGAGCGGACGATCAGGGAAACAGGAGAACTGTTCGGCGATCGGTCGCACATCATCTACGTCAACGGCGAAGTGCGTGATGCGACGCCCCTGGGCAGGCTGATGCACGACTTCTTCTGCCAGGACGCAGAGGACATGCACTATGAGGAACTAAAGAAGCGGGCGAGCTTTTTCAAAGAAGAAGAGGGAGGTCGGGGAAAAATGTGCAAGATCATGGATGAAATCTGGCAGGAAGGCATGGAGCGTGGCATGGCGCAGGGCATGGAGCGCGGCATGGCGCAGGGCATGGAGCGTGGCATGGCGCAGGGCATGGAGCGTGGCATGGCGCAGGGCATGGAGCGCGATCGTCTGGAGAGCTTGCGGACGATCATGAGGAAGATGCGTCTGTCGGCAGAGGATGCGATGGCGATGCTTGATGTTCCACAGGATCGTTGGCAGAAATACAAGACCTTGCTGGAGCAGTGAGGCGGCGGCACGCCTCGCAGCCGGTGCGTTTGGCGCGGGCATATATCTCGCATGACGGCATCGGGAGCGATACGGAGGACAAACAGGGAGAAAGAGCAGATGAACGAGCATAGGGCAAGGGAGGAGCGGCGGGAGCGGGACATGGAGCGGATCAGGCGACTGTGCCTGATGGACGACGTGTTCTTCAACGTGTGCATGGACGGGTATATCGAAGGCATGGCGTGCATCCTGCGCGTGATCTTGGAAATGCCCGATCTCGTCGTCGAGCGCGTCACGACGCAGAAGACGGCGGGCAGCCTCCGTGGCCGGGGCGTGCGCTTCGACGCCTTCGCGCGGGCGGGCAAGCGGCTCATGAACATCGAAGTGCAGCGGGACGACCGTGGAGCGGCGCCCGAAAGAGCACGCTTCAACAGCAGCATGATGGACGCGAGAGAATTGCAGAAAGGCGAGGAAGTGACGGAGCTGCCCGAAACGTATGTGATTTTCATCACGGAGAAAGACGTGCTGGGCGAAGGGCTGCCGATCTGCCATATCCATCGTGTGATCGAGGAAACAGGCAAGCCGTTCGGCGATCGGTCGCACATCATCTACGTCAACGGCGAAGTGCGTGATGCGACGCCCTTGGGCAGGCTGATGCACGACTTCTTCTGCCAGGACGCAGAGGACATGCACTATGAGGAACTAAAGAAGCGGGCGAGCTTTTTCAAAGAAGAAGAGGGAGGTCGGGGAAAAATGTGCAAGATCATGGATGAAATCTGGCAGGAAGGCATGGAGCGTGGCATGGCACAGGGCATGGAGCGTGGCATGGCGCAGGGCATGGAGCGTGGCATGGCGCAGGGCATGGAGCGCGGCATGGCGCAGGGCATGGAGCGTGGCATGGCGCAGGGCATGGAGCGCAATCGTCTGGAGAGCTTGCGGACGATCATGCAGACGATGAGGCTATCGGAAGACGAGGCGATGAACGCGCTCTTGATTCCGCTCGAAAAGCGGGCGAAGTACAAGGCGCTGTTGGAGCAGTGAGGCATCGGGAGCGATACGGAGGACAAACAGGGAGAAAGAGCAGATGAACGAGCATAGGGCAAGGGAGGAACGGCGGGAGCGGGACATGGAGCGGATCAGGCGACTGTGCCTGATGGACGACGTGTTCTTCAACGTGTGCATGGACGGGTATATCGAAGGCATGGCGTGCATCCTGCGCGTGATCTTGGAAATGCCCGATCTCGTCGTCGAGCGCGTCACGACGCAGAAGACGGCGGGCAGCCTCCGTGGCCGGGGCGTGCGCTTCGACGCCTTCGCGCGGGCGGGCAAGCGGCTCATGAACATCGAAGTGCAGCGGGACGACCGTGGAGCGGCGCCCGAAAGAGCGCGCTTCAACAGCAGCATGATGGACGCGAGAGAATTGCAGAAAGGCGAGGAAGTGACGGAGCTGCCCGAAACGTATGTGATTTTCATCACGGAGAAAGACGTGCTGGGCAAGAGGCTGCCGATCTGCCATATCGAGCGGACGATCAGGGAAACAGGAGAACTGTTCGGCGATCGGTCGCACATCATCTACGTCAACGGCGAAGTGCGTGATGCGACGCCCTTGGGCAGGCTGATGCACGACTTCTTCTGCCAGGACGCAGAGGACATGCACTATGAGGAACTAAAGAAGCGGGCGAGCTTTTTCAAAGAAGAAGAGGGAGGCCGGGGAAAAATGTGCAAGATCATGGATGAAATCTGGCAGGAAGGCATGGCGCAGGGCATGGAGCGCGGCATGGCGCAGGGCATGGAGCGCGATCGTCTGGAGAGCTTGCGGACGATCATGAGGAAGATGCGTCTGTCGGCAGAGGATGCGATGGCGATGCTTGATGTTCCGCAGGATCGTTGGCAGAAATACAAGACCTTGCTGGAGCAGTGAGGCGGCGGCACGCCTCGCAGCCGGTGCGTTTGGCGCGGACATATATCTCGCATGACGGCATCGGGAGCGATACGGAGGACAAACAGGGAGAAAGAGCAGATGAACGAGCATAGGGCAGGGGAGGAACGACGGGAGCGGGACATGGAGCGGATCAGGCGACTGTGCCTGATGGACGACGTGTTCTTCAACGTGTGCATGGACGGGTATATCGAAGGCATGGCGTGCATCCTGCGCGTGATCTTGGAAATGCCCGATCTCGTCGTCGAGCGCGTCACGACGCAGAAGACGGCGGGCAGCCTCCGTGGCCGGGGCGTGCGCTTCGACGCCTTCGCGCGGGCGGGCAAGCGGCTCATGAACATCGAAGTGCAGCGGGACGACCGTGGAGCGGCGCCCGAAAGAGCGCGCTTCAACAGCAGCATGATGGACGCGAGAGAATTGCAGAAAGGCGAGGAAGTGACGGAGCTGCCCGAAACGTATGTGATCTTCATCACGGAGAAAGACGTGCTGGGCGAAGGGCTGCCGATCTGTCATATCCATCGTGTGATCGAGGAAACAGGCAAGCCGTTCGGCGATCGGTCGCACATCATCTACGTCAACGGCGAAGTGCGTGATGCGACGCCCCTGGGCAGGCTGATGCACGACTTCTTCTGCCAGGACGCAGAGGACATGCACTATGAGGAACTAAAGAAGCGGGCGAGCTTTTTCAAAGAAGAAGAGGGAGGTCGGGGAAAAATGTGCAAGATCATGGATGAAATCTGGCAGGAAGGCATGACGCAGGGCATGGAGCGCGATCGTCTGGAGAGCTTGCGGACGATCATGAGGAAGATGCGTCTGTCGGCAGAGGATGCGATGGCGATGCTTGACGTTCCGCAGGATCGTTGGCAGAAGTACAAGACCTTGCTGGAGCAGTGAGGCGGCGGCACGCTTCGCAGCCGGTGCGTTTGGCGCGGACATGGCTTCCTCGACCCAGCTGCGTCAACGGCGAAGTGCGTGATGCGACGCCCCTGGGCAGGCTGATGCACGACTTTTTCTGCCAGGACGCAGAGGACATGCACTATGAAGAACTGAAGAAGCGGGCGAGCTTTTTCAAAGAAGAAGAGGGAGGTCGGGGAAAAATGTGCAAGATCATGGATGAAATCTGGCAGGAAGGCATGGAGCGTGGCATGGCGCAGGGCATGGAGCGCGATCGTCTGGAGAGCTTGCGGACGATCATGAGGAAGATGCGTCTGTCGGCAGAGGATGCGATGGCGATGCTTGATGTTCCGCAGGATCGTTGGCAGAAATACAAGACCTTGCTGGAGCAGTGAGGCGGCGGCACGCCTCGCAGCCGGTGCGTTTGGCGCGGGCATATATCTCGCATGACGGCATCGGGAGCGATATGGAGGACAAACAGGGAGAAAGAGCAGATGAACGAGCATAGGGCAAGGGAGGAACGGCGGGAGCGGGACATGGAGCGGATCAGGCGACTGTGCCTGATGGACGACGTGTTCTTCAACGTGTGCATGGACGGGTATATCGAAGGCATGGCGTGCATCCTGCGCGTGATCTTGAAATGCCCGATCTCGTCGTCGAGCGCGTCACGACGCAGAAGACGGCGGGCAGCCTCCGTGGCCGGGGCGTGCGCTTCGACGCCTTCGCGCGGGCGGGCAAGCGGCTCATGAACATCGAAGTGCAGCGGGACGACCGTGGAGCGGCGCCCGAAAGAGCGCGCTTCAACAGCAGCATGATGGACGCGAGAGAATTGCAGAAAGGCGAGGAAGTGACGGAGCTGCCCGAAACGTATGTGATCTTCATCACGGAGAAAGACGTGCTGGGCGAAGGGCTGCCGATCTGCCATATCCATCGTGTGATCGAGGAAACAGGCAAGCCGTTCGGCGATCGGTCGCACATCATCTACGTCAACGGCGAAGTGCGTGATGCGACGCCCTTGGGCAGGCTGATGCACGACTTCTTCTGCCAGGACGCAGAGGACATGCACTATGAGGAACTAAAGAAGCGGGCGAGCTTTTTCAAAGAAGAAGAGGGAGGTCGGGGAAAAATGTGCAAGATCATGGATGAAATCTGGCAGGAAGGCATGGAGCGTGGCATGGCGCAGGGCATGGAGCGCGATCGTCTGGAGAGCTTGCGGACGATCATGAGGAAGATGCGTCTGTCGGCAGAGGATGCGATGGCGATGCTTGATGTTCCGCAGGATCGTTGGCAGAAATACAAGACCTTGCTGGAGCAGTGAGGCGGCGGCACGCCTCGCAGCCGGTGCGTTTGGCGCGGACATATATCTCGCATGACGGCATCGGGAGCGATACGGAGGACAAACAGGGAGAAAGAGCAGATGAACGAGCATAGGGCAAGGGAGGAACGACGGGAGCGGGACATGGAGCGGATCAGGCGACTGTGCCTGATGGACGACGTGTTCTTCAACGTGTGCATGGACGGGTATATCGAAGGCATGGCGTGCATCCTGCGCGTGATCTTGGAAATGCCCGATCTCATCGTCGAGCGCGTCACGACGCAGAAGACGGCGGGCAGCCTCCGTGGCCGGGGCGTGCGCTTCGACGCCTTCGCGCGGGCGGGCAAGCGGCTCATGAACATCGAAGTGCAGCGGGACGACCGTGGAGCGGCGCCCGAAAGAGCGCGCTTCAACAGCAGCATGATGGACGCGAGAGAATTGCAGAAAGGCGAGGAAGTGACGGAGCTGCCCGAAACGTATGTGATCTTCATCACGGAGAAAGACGTGCTGGGCGAAGGGCTGCCGATCTGCCATATCCATCGTGTGATCGAGGAAACAGGCAAGCCGTTCGGCGATCGGTCGCACATCATCTACGTCAACGGCGAAGTGCGTGATGCGACGCCCTTGGGCAGGCTGATGCACGACTTCTTCTGCCAGGACGCAGAGGACATGCACTATGAGGAACTAAAGAAGCGGGCGAGCTTTTTCAAAGAAGAAGAGGGAGGTCGGGGAAAAATGTGCAAGATCATGGATGAAATCTGGCAGGAAGGCATGGCGCAGGGCATGGAGCGTGGCATGGCGCAGGGCATGGAGCGTGGCATGGCGCAGGGCATGGAGCGCGATCGTCTGGAGAGCTTGCGGACGATCATGCAGACGATGAAGCTATCGGAAGACGAGGCGATGAACGCGCTCTTGATTCCGCTCGAAAAGCGGGCGAAGTACAAGGCGCTGTTGGAGCAGTGAGGCATCGGGAGCGATACGGAGGACAAACAGGGAGAAAGAGCAGATGAACGAGCATAGGGCAAGGGAGGAGCGGCGGGAGCGGGACATGGAGCGGATCAGGCGACTGTGCCTGATGGACGACGTGTTCTTCAACGTGTGCATGGACGGGTATATCGAAGGCATGGCGTGCATCCTGCGCGTGATCTTGAAATGCCCGATCTCGTCGTCGAGCGCGTCACGACGCAGAAGACGGCGGGCAGCCTCGTGGCCGGGGCGTGCGCTTCGACGCCTTCGCGCGGGCGGGCAAGCGGCTCATGAACATCGAAGTGCAGCGGACGACCGTGGAGCGGCGCCCGAAAGAGCGCGCTTCAACAGCAGCATGATGGACGCGAGAGAATTGCAGAAAGGCGAGGAAGTGACGGAGCTGCCCGAAACGTATGTGATTTTCATCACGGAGAAAGACGTGCTGGGCAAGAGGCTGCCGATCTGCCATATCGAGCGGACGATCAGGGAAACAGGAGAACTGTTCGGCGATCGGTCGCACATCATCTACGTCAACGGCGAAGTGCGTGATGCGACGCCCTTGGGCAGGCTGATGCACGACTTCTTCTGCCAGGACGCAGAGGACATGCACTATGAAGAACTGAAGAAGCGGGCGAGCTTTTTCAAAGAAGAAGAGGGAGGTCGGGGAAAAATGTGCAAGATCATGGATGAAATCTGGCAGGAAGGCATGGAGCGTGGCATGGAGCGCGGCATGGCGCAGGGCATGGAGCGCGGCATGGCGCAGGGCATGGAGCGCGGCATGGCGCAGGGCATGGAGCGTGGCATGGCGCAGGGCATGGAGCGCGATCGCTTGGAGAGCTTGCGGACGATCATGAGGAAGATGCGTCTGTCGGCAGAGGATGCGATGGCGATGCTTGATGTTCCACAGGATCGTTGGCAGAAATACAAGACCTTGCTGGAGCAGTGAGGCGGCGGCACGCTTCGCAGCCGGTGCGTTTGGCGCGGACATATATCTCGCATGACGGCATCGGGAGCGATACGGAGGACAAACAGGGAGAAAGAGCAGATGAACGAGGATAGGGCAAGGGAGGAACGACGGGAGCGGGACATGGAGCGGATCCGGCGACTGTGCCTGATGGACGACGTGTTCTTCAACGTGTGCATGGACGGGTATATCGAAGGCATGGCGTGCATCCTGCGCGTGATCTTGGAAATGCCCGATCTCATCGTCGAGCGCGTCACGACGCAGAAGACGGCGGGCAGCCTCCGTGGCCGGGGCGTGCGCTTCGACGCCTTCGCGCGGGCGGGCAAGCGGCTCATGAACATCGAAGTACAGCGGGACGACCGTGGAGCGGCGCCCGAAAGAGCGCGCTTCAACAGCAGCATGATGGACGCGAGAGAATTGCAGAAAGGCGAGGAAGTGACGGAGCTGCCCGAAACGTATGTGATTTTCATCACGGAGAAAGACGTGCTGGGCAAGAGGCTGCCGATCTGCCATATCGAGCGGACGATCAGGGAAACAGGAGAACTGTTCGGCGACCAGTCGCATATCGTCTACGTCAACGGCGAAGTGCGTGATGCGACGCCCTTGGGCAGGCTGATGCACGACTTCTTCTGCCAGGACGCAGAGGACATGCACTATGAGGAACTAAAGAAGCGGGCGAGCTTTTTCAAAGAAGAAGAGGGAGGTCGGGGAAAAATGTGCAAGATCATGGATGAAATCTGGCAGGAAGGCATGGCGCAGGGCATGGAGCGCGGCATGGCGCAGGGCATGGAGCGTGGCATGGCGCAGGGCATGGAGCGCAATCGCCTGGAGAGCTTGCGGACGATCATGAGGAAGATGCGTCTGTCGGCAGAGGATGCGATGGCGATGCTTGACGTTCCGCAGGATCGTTGGCAGAAATACAAGACCTTGCTGGAGCAGTGAGGCGGCGGCACGCTTCGCAGCCGGTGCGTTTGGCGCGGACATGGCTTCCTCGACCCAGCTACGTCAACGGCGAAGTGCGTGATGCGACGCCCCTGGGCATGCTGATGCACGACTTCTTCTGCCAGGACGCAGAGGACATGCACTATGAGGAACTGAAGAAGCGGGCGAGCTTTTTCAAAGAAGAAGAGGGAGGTCGGGGAAAAATGTGCAAGATCATGGATGAAATCTGGCAGGAAGGCATGGAGCGTGGCATGGCACAGGGCATGGAGCGTGGCATGGAGCGTGGCATGGCGCAGGGCATGGAGCGCGGCATGGCACAGGGCATGGAGCGTGGCATGGAGCGCGGTGCGGAGAACAAGCTTTTGGAGAGCTTGCGGACGATCATGCAGACGATGAGGCTATCGGAAGACGAGGCGATGAACGCACTCTTGATTCCGCTCGAAAAGCGGGCGAAGTACAAGGCGCTGTTGGAGCAGTGAGGCAGTGGGAGCACGCCTCGCAGCTGGTACGTCTGCTGCGGGCATAGCTCGCTCGTCCTGGCTGCGTCGACGGCAGCTTCCACCGATGCTTTTTCCTGTGAGAACAGAGGCGCGGCGAGACGTTGTCGGGGCAGCGGAGGCGGCGCTTTGGAGAAAAATCTTTCGCCTGCTTAAGAAATTGGGAGGAAGAGACGATATAATTGCTGTAAAGTAAGTGGGAGGCTGCAAGAAGCCTCTTGGGCATATCAGGGAAGACAGTTGCAGCCTGGGAGGAGTGTGCTTCTTTGGCTGGGACGTCATATGATCAGGGAGGTTTTTGCTGTGCCATTAGTAGTAAAGAACAATATGCAGGCGACGAACACGCTGAACACGCTGAACAAGAACGAGAAAGACCGCGCGAAGAGCCTTGGTCAAGTCTCTTCCGGCATGAAGATCAACAGCGCGGGGGACGATCCTTCGGGCATGTCGATCTCTGAGCGCATGCGCGTGCAGATCCGTGCGCTCGATCAGGACAACCAGAACACGCAGAACGGCAACAGCATGATGAAGGTCGCTGAAGGCGCTGTGTCGTCGACCGTTGACATCCTGCGCACGCTCAAGGAGAAGTGCATCAACGCGGCGAACGACACGAACACGGACGAAGACCGCGCAATCATCCAGAAGGAAATGGATGCGATGGTCGATCAGATCAACGACAACGCGAACATCCAGTACAACGGCAAGATCCTGATGAGCGGCACATACAACAATATGGTGCTCCAGGATAACGGCGGCACACAGTCCACGTGGGCGAACCGGGCCTTCGAGGAGGGGACGAACGCCACGGCGAAGGCTCTTTCCGAATATGCGGACAGGAACGGCAACACGCTCGGCATATTGCCGTCGGACTGGATGACCGTATCCTACGTCAAGGACGGCAAGACGTATGAGAAGACTTTCAAGGTGGGGAACTATACTTTGGCGGACTGCTTCACGACGGCTGGAGGAAATTTCGTGCCCAATCCGGGCACACAGGATCTCGAGGCGTACACGGCTGGTCCCGACCTCTCCTATGTCGGCGTCGATCAGTACGGTCTGCCCGTGCAGACGGCGGACGGCAAGGACGCCGTATGTATCCGCGCGGCGAACGGCGGCGTCAATGCGCAGATCGGCGGCGTGACCTTCTGCCTGACGGATTCGCGCGGCAACATCAAGAAAGCGCAGAACAACATGCTTGACAAGTTCCAGATGACGGTGCGCGCCCAGGATCCGACGCCCGACAACGCCATGCACTTCCAGATCGGCACGCGCTCGAACCAGGCGGTCAAGGTCGGCTTCACCGACATGCATGCGAAGGCGCTCGGCATGATGGGCTCCGACTCGAAGGCGATCCAGATCACGACGCGCGCGCGCGCCAATGCGGCGGTCAACGTCATCGAGAACGCCATCGCCATGTGCCTCGACCAGCAGACGGTGCTCGGCGCGGCGCAGGCTCGCCTGGAATTCACGTCGGCGAACATCATCACGGCGAGCGAGAACACGCAGCACGCCGAGTCGACGATTCGCGACGCCGACATGGCGAAGGCGATGACGGACTACACGAAGAGCAACGTCCTCACGCAGTCGGCGCAGGCGATGCTCGCACAGGCGAACCAGTCGTCGAGCGGCGTCCTGAGCCTCCTGCAGTAATATTCCGTCCAAGGTGGCTTCCGCCGCCTATGCCCCTGCTGCGGCAGGGTCGAGAAGGAAAGAAAAGCCACCACATCTTGTGGTGGCTTCTCTTGCGATAGAAAGGAAGATGAGAGATGAGAGGAATAGGCAAGAAGGACGCCTTGGCTTGCAGAGTCAGTCTCGGCCTCTTTGCAGGTCTCCTCGGCATTGCCTCGACGGCGCACGGTGCGCCTGTCCATGACGACGGCGGCACGCACCATGACGGCGTGCGCGCGGGCAGCGCGTCGATCACAGCGTCGGGCACGACGACGAACATCACGAGCACGACGGCGAACAACGTCATCGGCTGGAAGGATTTCTCCGTCAAGAGCGGCGAGACCGTGAAGTTTGACAACGGTGCAAATACGAACAACTACCTCAACATCGTCACGGGCAATGTGACCTCGCGCATCGACGGCACGATGCAGGGCGGCAAGAACGTCTACGTCGCGAATCCCCAAGGCGTCATCGTCGGCGACGGCGCCAGCGTCGATGTCGGCAGTCTCTATGTGACGACGCGGAAGCTCGACGCCGATGCCATCGGCGCATCGGTCGCGAGCGGCGCGATCGACCTCGGCAATCCGTCGAGCCCCGGTGTCAAGGACAGTGTGATCAATGCGGACGCGGCAAGCTCGGCAGGCCTGGCGCAGGCAGACATCGTCAGCCTTGTCGACGGCAGCGGCTCGGTCAAGGCGACGAAGATCGTCCTTGAGGGCAAGAGCGTGCGCATCCTGAACGATGCGAAGATCGATTCGCCGGATGTCTCTGCCGTCGCCGACCAGAGTGCGCTCAAGGTAGAGGCTGGAAGCACGCAGACCGTGCGCCCCCACAGAGGCTATGTGCATGTGGGCTATGTCGCGGGCGCTGATCCGACCTCGGGCAGCACAGGAAAGTACAAGAATCTCACCGCGGCCAATATGTATCAGCTTGTTTCGAACAAGACGGATCTCGACGCGATAACGACTTCGGGCGGCCTTGACAAGAACTATATGCTGCGAAACGACATCGACTATGCCAATGCGACGCATGTGTCGATCGGCACGAATGCCGCGCCGTTCACGGGCAAGTTCGACGGCATGTTCCACGAGATCAAGAACATGACCGTGGCGGCAGGCACGGCCACGGACTATGCTGGCCTTTTCGGCAATACCGAGGACGCGGAGATCGCGAACGTCGGCATCCGCGATGCGAACCTTTCCACGGTCGACTATGGCGGCGCCGTCGTCGGCAAGGCGGGAGAGGGCACGCATATCTTCAATGTCTACAACGAAGTGACAGGCAATGCACCCGCAGCCACGAAGAAGATCGGCAAGTCGGGCAACCATGAGGCGGGCGGCATCGTCGGCAGGCTGGAAGGCAGCGCGGCCAAGACCGCCAGTTTAGACAATGCTTACAATACAGCGCCAGTCGAAGCGCAGGCGGCAGGCATTGCAGGATTCATTCAGGGACAAAGCGCAGTCTATGCTGTTTATAATACGGGAGATACGGGGGATGCAACAAGTACAGCCCGCGCGATTTACAGGGCGCTTGGCGGATCTGGCTTCATCAAGGATTCGTACACGACGAAAGGCACACAACTGGGACCTACGGATAATCAAGTCAGCGCTTACGATTCCTATGCGACATCGACGGGCAAAGCCGTGCTGGTCAATGCGTCCAAGGTGACAGCAACTCCTTTGAGTTCTGCCACAAACAACGAAGACGCCAAGCAGGCATCTTCGTACAACAAATGGGACATCTCCGACGAGGGCGGCGCGAACAAGACGTGGCGCGTCTTCGCCGGACATTCGACGCCGCTTCTCACCGCCTTCATGCAGGGTACGGTGCAGGCGGAGTATTCGTATGCCGAGTTCAATCAGGCGGGCGGCGCGCACAGCGGCAATACCGCCAACACCTATACGGAGAAGATTGCGAACACGACTGTCGCGAACAACGGCAAGAGTCTGGATAAGCGCACCTATGACGCCACGTTCCGCAAGCTCGTGAAATCGGATGGCTCGGAGGTCAGCCACGTTTCCGACGTCAAGATCATCGGCTACACCGCTCCTGCTGCGGCATCCGACCCGAAGGAGATCACGCTCGACGCTGACCATGGCCGCCGCAATGCGGGCAAGGTCGCCGTCCTCTACGCCGGCCAGCATGGCTACGACATCACGGGCGCGAACATCGAAATCGAGAAGCGCAGTGTCACGGCAGGACTTGGCACGGATCGTCCGGTGGAGCGCGAGTACGACGGAACGACGGATATGGCCGCAGCGCTCAAAAAAGCTGTGACAGGCATCACGACGAACGGGCTCGTGGAGGGCGACAATGTAGCGATCGACATGAGCGGCTCGACCCTCACCGCGACCACCGCCAACGCAGATGCGGGCTATAAAAAGGCGCTGACGGTCGGCGGCATACTGAAGTTCACGGGCAGCGACGCCGTCAACTATGAGGATATCAACGCAGCGTCCGGCGCCTTGACGCTTCCTTCCGGGCTGACGGCCAACATCCGCCAGAAGACGGTCGTCGTCAAGCCGGACACGACGAAGGATTACAACAAGACGTATGATGGCACGTCGGCGCTCAAGAGCGCGGTCAATCCGAAGGATACGAACGATGTTCTGCTGCTCTCGGGCATGGTCACGCGCCCCGATCCGAGCGGCGGCACGAGCACGGTACCGGAAGATCTGAAGCTCAACTACGACGATATCACGGCGAACTACATGACGGGCAAGGACGCTTCCGCCACGACGCGCAAGAACGCCGGCACGAACATCGACATCGCCTACAAGAACATCAAGCTCGCCGACGGCACGACCGGAAAGGCGAACAACTATCGTCTCGTCGACGCTGCCGGCAATCAGCTCTATCGCGCCGCGCTTGCAGGCGAGCCGACGGATATGACGAAGGAAGAGAACAAGGGGAACGAGCGCTACATCGGCGCGGCGACGACGGCAGGCGGCACGCTCTGGCACACGGGCAACATCAACAAGCGCAGGATCGACAACACGGCGTTCACCGTTGACCGTGGGCGCGGTCAAGGTCTACGACGGCACGGACTACGTCGTCGTCAATGGCGTGGCGAAGAAGGTCGTGGCTCCGGATGCAGTCGCCGGCACAGATACGAACGTCGTCGCGGCGGACAAGAACAAGATCTCGTTTACCATCAGTGCGCCGGATCATAAGGCGTACTACATCAACGCGAATGGCAGCCGCACGAAGGATGTCTACGAGGCCACGAACTCGCCGGACGGCGCTGTCGGCCTTTCCTATACGCTCAAAGCGCACGGGGCGGCAGAAGACCTCGCCAACTACGAGATCGCGAGCCTTTCCGGCGGCGGATTCGACACGCTGAAGGAAAACGTCGATTACACGGTCAAGGGCGCGGGCAAGATCACGCCGCGCACGGTCTATGTCGACCTTTTGAAGAAGACGGATATCGACAAGGAGTACGACAAGAGCGCGAATGTCCTCGATGCGGACAAGAAGTTCGGCACGAACTTCGGCTATCGTGCGGCGGCGGAGAACGCGAACAAGCTCGTCAAGGAGGACGGCGCGGCGGACGACGGCGCAGCAATCACCGCGACGGCTGCCGTCTACAAGACGAAGAGCGGACATACGGAACAGGATGACGAAGTCTATCGCACGGGCAACGTCCTGACGGGCGCAGTGGAGGATAACAGCAAGGACGTCGAGTACACGATCGGCCTTACGGGCGCTCATGCCGCGACGAACTACGTTCTTTCTTACACGCCGACGGGCGGCTCGGAGACGACGGGCAGCTCTGTCAAGATGACGGGCACGGGCAAGATTACGCCGAAGCAGCTGACGCTTGCCGCGCCCGGCGATGTGACGCGCGCCTACGATCAGACGTCGAAGGTTTACGCCAAGCAGCTCAAGGATGCAGGCTATGACACGGTGGCGGGCGCGCTCGCCGGCGACACGGTGAAGCTCGCCCTCGGGGCGGACGGCGACGTCGTCGGCACCTACTATACGGACGCGACGAAGACGACCGAGGCGAAGAACGCCAACGCCCGCCCGGACGGCACGAGGCCGCCCGCGCAGCAGAAGTACACGGTCAAGTACACGTTCACGCCGACGCTCGACAACGGCAACTACGCGATCGCCGGCGCGGTGGCGGACGGCAAGGGCACGATCAAGCAGTACAAGCCGACGAGCGAGAAATTCACCATGGACTTCGCCGATGTGACGAAGACCTTCGACGGGAACACGACTGCGCCGCAGAGCGCAACGCTCTCGACCCTGAATATCACGCTGGAAAACGGCACGGTCGTGAACTTCCTGGCGGATCCCAACTCCTACAGCACGCTGGGCAAGGAATATGCGGACAAACATGCCAATACGGATCGTGCGGGCACGCTCCTCACCGGCAAGGACAAGCTGGATGTCACCTACAAGATCAGGCTCTCGGGCGGCGGCACGGGCAACTACGACCTCAGCGGCGTCGGCAAGGATGCCAGCGGCAGCGCCAGCGACTACACGGTTTCGGGCGATGTATTCAACGGCATCATCGTCGCCCGCACGAAGAAGGCCGGCTATATCAAGCCGAAGGAAATCTCGGCGACCATCATCAAGCCGACGGTCACGAAGACCTACAACCGTGCCTTGAACGTACTCGATGAGCTGGGGCAGCCCACTGGCGGCGGCGGAATCATCAACATGCCGGATCTCGTCGGGGGCAACGGCTCCAACTTGTCCACGGGTGCATACGACGACTGGAATGTCGGCACGAACAAGACCGTGACGTATACGCTGAAGGTATCGGACGCCTATAAGGACGACTACTACTTCGTCGGGACGCAGGGCGGCCCGTCCATCACGACGCTCACGGGCAAGGGGATCATCAACCCGCGCGAGATCGGCGTGACGTTCAAGGACGCCGTCAAGGAGTACGATGGCACGTCCGCCGTCAAATTCGATACGACGAGACCCTGCCTGGGGCTACACGCTCGCACCGCTCAACGGCGATACGGACAAGACGACGACGGCGGCAATCCTTGCACAGGATGCTCCGACGCTCAACACGGCTGCGGGCACGACGCTCAAGGGAATCTATGCGGACGCGCAGGGCGCGCAGCAGAGCGACGCGGGTCTCTACAAGGGTCTCGTGCGGTATTCGGGCATCAAGAATGCGCTCTCGAACAGCAATTACACGATCGCCGACAGCCAGAGAGGCGATGGCGAGATCAAGAAGCGCCAGGTCAGCGCAGGCGATTTCAATTTCGCCTTCGCAGGCGTCACGAAGGTCTACGACGCCACGAAGGATGTCAAGAAGAATGGCAATACGGCACAGGCGGTCGGCTATATCAACGATGTCTCCGTCGGCCTCGGCGGCACGATTCCCAGGAAAATCTTCACGGCAGGCAACGGCTACACCTTGGTCAGCGCTTCGTATGCCGATCCGAATGTGGCGGCGAACCGGGGCACGGGCGATGTCACCTACACGATCAAGCTCGACAGCGGCCTCCTGAAGAACTTCAGCTTCGCCGACCTCAACGGCGCGGCGGGACAGGCTGCAGGCTACAAGTATGACAGCACGGCGAACACGATCGCGCGCACGCAGGGCGTCGGCACGATCACGAAGCGTCCCGTCTACGCGCTCCCGAACGGCAATGTGTCGAAGACGTACAACGCGAAGACGGACGTCGTCGACGGGAACGGCGCCGTGCTCACGGGCGACTCGCTCCTGACGCTCGGCAATAAGCTCGCGAACGGCACGGTCATGCAGGATGCAGGCATCGTCACGATCGGCAGTGCGACCTATGGCAAGAACGTCTCGACGGCGAAGTATCTCAACAAGACTGCCGCAGAAGGCACGAAGACGGTCGAATACACGCTGAAGATGGATCCGACGAACGCGCCGAACTATGCGTTCTACGACGGCACGGGTGCGCTCGTCGCTCCCGGCACCTCGGGCAGCTACATCATCTCGACGGCGACGAACACCATCAAGAAGGCGGCGCTCGCCGTGCGCCGAGATCCCTCCGCGCCTGTCTCGAAGAGCTACGACGGAGGACTGGCGGTGGAGGACGGCGACGGCAGGCTGCTCCTGGCGAACGGCCTGACGAATGAGGCCGGAAACCCGGACGACGTGACGCTCAATCCCTATCCTGCCACGGCGGCTGCAGATCCGTACAAGCTCGTCTATGTCTCGCCGAACGTCACGGCGACGGAGGCCGCGAAGAAGGACAACGTCAAATACACGCATCTCGCCCTCACGGGCGCGGACGCGGGCAACTACTATCTCACCGACGCCGATGGGAACGCGCTTGCCGCCGATACGGCAGCAGGCTACTTCACGATGACAGGCACGGGCGCGATCACGCCGCTCAAGGTCTCGAACCAGAACCTCGTCTTCACGTTCAACCCGATCACGAAGACGTATGACGCCAACACCAAGGTCGGCGGCACGGACGACGCCGCGACATGGAAGAGCTACATCTCCGACGTCTATATCAAGAAGGCGGACGGATCGAAGCTCCTCGACCTCAACAACGATATTGAAAGGTGAACAAGGCGGAGTACCAGGCCGGAGCCGGCAGCCGCGCGAAGGATGCGGGGACAGGCAAGAAGGTTCTCTTCAATGTCAAGTTCACGGACGAGATGCTGAACAATCTCGAATTCGACAACGCGATCTACACGCCGGACGCCGACGGCAACCACATGCTGCGGGACAAGACGTATGACCGCTACACGACGGGCGACATCACGAAGAAGCTTCTGACGGCGACGCTCGACCAGCCGGCGAACCTGCGCAAGGTCTACGACGGCACGACGGCAGCGGACGCGGACAACCTCAAGATCGCGGGCGCGTTCGAGAGGGACAGCCTCACCTACGGCAAGACTGCCGTCTACAGCGATGCGAATGCGACCATCAATCCCGGCGCCGCTTCGCAGAACGCCCGCAACATCATCTACACATCGACGCTCGGGGGCGTGGATGCGGGCAACTATGCCTTCGACGCTCTTGGCGCGAACACGAAGACGCTGCAGGCGACGGGCGACATCGAAAAGCGCAAGGTCTATGCCCGGGTCACCAACGATCCCGTCACGAAGAAGTACGACGGGACGACGGATGTATTGATCGGCGGCGCAGTGCCGACGAACAAAGACGCCTACGTCACCTTCGGCAAGAGCAGCAATGCAGCGGAAGCGGCGACGACGGGGCTCGTCGGGGGCTACGGCACGAACGAGACCACGGCGGCCTATCAGAACTCCGACGCCGGCAAGAACAAGCAGGTCACGTACACGCTCGCCATTGGCGGCGACGATGGGAACGGCCATGCGTTCAAGGACAACTACGTCATCTACGACGCGGCTCGTCCGACGAGCATGGTCCAGACGCTCACGACGTATCAGAACGTCATCGACAAGTCCGCGCTCAGGATCAATGCAGGGTATGCCGACAAGCAGTATGACGGCACGAAGGACGTCAAGGGTCTGGCGACGATCCTCAGCCTCACGGGTGCGCCGAGCGGCATCGGCATCCCGGCAGGCTATAGCGGCGAATATCTCGATGCGAATGTCAACGAGAGGGGCGTCGACTACAAGGGGATCAGGCTCTCGGGCACGGGAGCCGCGAACTATACGCTTGCTTACGACGGCAACGACCTCACGCCGGATGCGGCAGGCAATTACAGCTTCCATGGCGGCGGCAGGATCACGAAGCGCGTGATCGACGGCGACGCCAAGCTCAAGGTCAACTTCACCGGTGCGCCGATTTCCAAGGTCTATGACGGCACGGCGAACGTCACGGGCGACGCCGCTCGATTCGTGAACTCCGTCGTTGTGGAATATGAGGAAGGCGGCGCGACGAAGCAGGTCGTCATGACGAAGGGCGTCGACGGCGCAGTCTACAAGGATGTGTCGGGACGCAGCGGCAGCGGCAAGAACGCGGGCGTCGAGAAGGACGTCGCCTTCAGCTTCACGCTGGACGACAAGAACTTCGACCTCGCGGATCTGACCGGCGTCACGTCGAAGACCGAGGCGGACGGCACGACGACGCGCCACTATACGCGCGACTACGATCGGGACGCCGCAGGCAAGGCTCTGGGCGAGATCAAGAAGCGCAACGTCCTCCTGACGGTCAACCCCGTGGAGAAGATCTACGACGGCACGGATGCCGTGAGGAAGGGCTCTTACCAGGGCGACGGCACGGAGAATTCCAATGTCTTCGCCGACCTGGCGGAGACGCTCGTCCTGAAGAAGGCCGAGCGCAACGACGACGGCACGCTCAAGGACGATACGGGTCTCGTCGGAAGCGACGGCGCAGTGCTCGACGTGGCGAACGTCAACGCGCATTATGTGGAGAGCGCCGCAGGTGCGGCGGACGCACAGGATGCGAACCGCACGCTCGGAAGCCGCGACAGGGACAACCTCGGCCGCGAAATCGTCAAGGATGTCGCCTACACCGTCCGCCTCAAGGGCGATGCGACGCTGGACAACCCGAGCGACAACTACACGTTCGTCGATCGGTACGGCACGGAACTGGCCACGGTCGATGCGGTCACGGGCAACAAGGACCGCGTGCTCGGCAAGGGCGACATCTATCGCAAGAAGCTGACGGTCGAGACCACGCCGCAGGCGAACAAGACGTATGATACCAGCGCCAAGGTCCTCGACGCTACGGCGAAGGATCATCTCTACCTCAGCGGCCAGGAGAACGGCGAGGACGTCCAGTTTGACGCGACGTCCTTCGACACGACGAGCAACAGCAGCGCCGTGCGCGCCTACTACGGCACGAAGAACGAGAACGGCGTCTTCACGCAGAATGAGCATGTGAACCGCGACGCCGACGGAACGGTCATCGACCGCGACGTGCAGTACAGAAACCTGCAGCCGGCCTTCAGCGACCTGAAGACTCGGAACGCGGCGGCGAAGAACTACTTCGTCCAGGATGGAGAAGTCTACAACAAGGGCAAGATCGAGCCGCTTGCCGTCACGGCGGGCAATGTGCGCAGGGTCTGGAATGGGTCGTCCTTCAGCAAGACATACGACGGCACGAAGGACGCCAAGATCGGCGGCTTGACGATGGGCGAGCTGAAGACGGACGGCACGAGCAATGCGGCCGACTTCAAGAGTAAGCTCAAACTCATGCTCGATCTGAGCACCGGAGGTTCCGTCGAGCTGGACTACACGATGTACGGCGAGGACAAGGCGGACGCCGCCGCGCTCCGCCCGCATTACGACGACAAGAACGTCAAGAACAGCGACGGCAATACGACGGACAAGGACATGGTCTACACCCTCAGGCGCCTGAAGTCCATCAAGACGATTCTGGAAGAATCCCCGAACACGAATATCGACTACGACTACTCGGCTCTTGCCACCGCCTTCGGCGACGGCACGGAGGTTCGCCTGAAGGGTGCAGGCTCCGAGACGCCGGATCATACGGCGGCGATGATCACGCCCCGCACGCTGACGGTGGACAAGGAGAGTGCGCCGTACATCACCAAGACGTACGACGGCACGGCAGACTTGTCGCCCGAGTGGACGGCGGCGAAGATTCGCGGCGCGATCGCCCTCACCGAGTACAAGACGGACGCCTCCGGCAGACAGGTCGTCGATGAAGAGAAGAAGGCACAAGTCGAAAAGATGCTCGCCGACAGCAGGGGTGGATTTCACCGTCGACACGACGGGTGCGCAGTTCCTGGACAAGGACGGCGTCACCGCCAGAGACGCCATGGCGTCCGACAAGCCGGCAGCCATGAAGGAAGAAGGCGAAGCTGCCGCGAACGGCAAGCTGGTCAAGTACAAGCTTGCTCTCACGAGCACGGCGGCGGATCCCGAAATCGAGAAGGCGAACTACAAGCTCGACGCCGATATGGAAAGCAAAGGCGACATCAGCAAGCGCATGGTGCATGTGGTGGTCGATGACACGAAGGCGCCCGAAGACAAGATCTACGACGGCGACGATTTCGTCCGCAGCAGCGCCGACAACTCGGTGTTCACGCGCAGATTCCGCTTGGAAGATGCGGCATCCGGAGACACGGGCGTCATCGCGGCGGATCTGGGCAAGATCCAGCTGACGAACGCGGATGTGGCAGGCCACTTCGCTTCGCCGACGGGTGCGACGGGCAAATACGCCCCGAAGGATGTCGAGCGCGATGAAAACTTCAACATCATCAACAAGGATGTCGTCTACAAGGACTTCGCTCTCGAAGGCACGACGAGCGGGGACGCAAGCGCCAACTACATCGTCGCCGAGGCGAAGGACGGCTACAGGCAGAAGAACGCGGCGAAGATCACGCCGCGCGAGATCAACCTCAGTCTCAGAAATGACGCCGTCACGAAGGAATACGACGGCACGAAGGCCGTGAAGGACAACGCCGCCATTGCGGACGGCAAATTCCTCACGGACAATATCAAGCAGGCGGATCCGAACGCCGTATACAATGGAATCAACCATACGGCGGCGTGGGATGTAGAGAAGGCCGAGTACAGCGACGCGAATGCCGGCTCCGGCAAGAACGTCAAGTACGACATCAAGTGGCAGGCCGGAAACTATACTTTCGCAGGCGCGAACCTGACGGCCGGCGCATCGCCTGACACAGACGGCGTATACCGGGCGAGCATCGAGACGAATGCCGGCGAGATCACGAAGCGCAAGGTTGACGTCGCGGTGAAAGACGCCCGCAAGACTTACGACGCCACGGCGGCTGTCCAGGACGCATGGAAGAAGCTCGACTTCAAGCAGCGCGGCGATGGAGAAAAGAACATCGTCAATGAAGCTGACGAAAGCGCGCTCAAAGCTGCCCTGAAGGGAGCTTACGCCAAGTCGGATCCGACGGCAGCCTATGATGACAGCAAGGACGCCGGCGAGAACAAGAAGGTGGAATACACCTTTGACACGAATGCCGCCGTCATGAACAACTACGAATTCGCGAATGCGGATGGCACCGCGCCCGTTTACGGCAATGTGGTCACGGGCAAGGGCACGATCGACCGCCGTCATCTCAAGGTCGTTTCCGACTCCAAGCTCGTCACGGCGGGCCGCGGGGAGGCAAACTTCACCGGCCGCATCGAAGACGGCGTGAACCCGGGCGCCGCGACGACGCCGGAAATTACGAGGGAAATCAACGGCCTCAACGCTGGAACGTTCTCCTACGCTCCGGCTGGCGCGGTGAACTACATGACGCCCGGCCGCTATGACATTCATGGCTGGTACGGGAGCGGCGCCAACCGCGCAATGGCACGCGGAATCTACGACAAGAACTTCATCCTCGATGAGGTTCCGGGCACGCTCGCTGTCGCCCCCGTGGGTACGGACGGCGTGGATCGCACGTTCCGCCCGGATCGCGACGCCTATATCCATGCAAGTTACGATGAGAACAACACCTTCGACAGAAGCCGCGATGTGGACGCTTCCCTCGCTTACCGCGATCAGGGCGTCAACACGGGCAGCGCGTCTGTCGTGCCAACCGGCACGACGGGCATGGGCGCACAGCCCCGGCGCAGTCGTACAGCAGGGGCGCGGGCAGCGGCTATCGCCCCGGCGCACAGCCGGGCGCAGCCGCGCAGCCGAGCGCGGGCGGCAACGCCGCTCTCGCCGGCGGTCTGGCAGGCGCAGGCGCACAGCAGGGCGCGGGCAGCAGCTATCGCCCCGGCACGCAGCCGGGCGCAGCCGCGCAGCCGAGCGCGGGCGGCAGCGCCGCTCTCGCCGGCGGTCTGGCAGGCGCAGGCGCACAGCAGGGCGCAGGCAGCGGCTATCGCCCCGGCACGCAGCCGGGCGCAGCCGCGCAGCCGAGCGCAGGCGGCAGCGCTGTTGACCGCGGTCTCGCGGCAGCGACGGGCATGGGTGCGGGCAGCGGCTCTTCGCAGAGCGGCGCACGCACAGGCGCGAGCGGCAGGCAGAGCGCAGCTTCCAACGCGGATGGCTCGTACAGCGCCGCTGACCGCGGCCTTGCCAACGCCCTGGGACAGAGCAGCGGCGCAGGCTACTACAACGGCAAGGGCTACAGCCATACCGACGATGATGAAGAGGAGGAAATCAAGAAGAAGGCAAGGGCGTCGGCATGATTTGCGCGCCCGCCGGAGACATGAAAGCGCCCCGCAGATGCGGGGCGCTTTTCTCATGCGCGGGGCTTTTTCTTCAAGCGTTCGACTGAGCGATGAACTCCTGCAGCTTCCTTTTCTGCCGCGCCGCTTTCGATGAGGGCGCGCGCCTTCTCTATGCCGCTTTGGATGGAGTCGGCCTTGCCGCCGATGTAGATGGCGGCGCCGGCGTTCAGCAGCACGATGTCGGTCTTCAGCCTTGGGCGCCCGTGAGGATGGCGCGCGTGACAGCGGCGTTCTCTTCTGCCGTGCCGCCGACGATGGACGTCTTGGCGGCGCGCTCGATGCCGAAGTCCTCGGGAGCGATCGTGTACGTCCTGTACCAGCCGTCCTTGAATTCGGAGACTTTCGTCGGTGCGCTGACGGAGATCTCGTCGAGGCAGTCCGTCCCGTAGATGACCATGCCGCGCCGGACGCCGAGGTCGATGAGCACGCGGGTCAGCGGCTCGACGAGGTATTCGTCGTAGACGCCGAGGATCATGCGCTCGGGACGCGCGGGATTCGTCAGGGGTAGAGGATGTTGAAGACGGTGCGGATGCCAAGTTCCCGGCGGATGGCGCCGACGTATTTCATCGAGGCGTGATACTTCTGCGCGAACATGAAGCACAGGCCGATCTTTTGGAGAAGCTCCGTGCATTTTTCGGGTGCGAGGCTGATGTTGACGCCGAGCGCTTCGAGGCAGTCGGCGGCGCCGCTCTTCGACGATGCCGCGCGGTTGCCGTGCTTGGCGACGGCGATGCCGGCGGCGGCGATGATGAAGGCGGCGGTCGTCGAGATGTTGATGCTGCCTGCATGGTCGCCGCCCGTGCCGACGATTTCGAGCGCTTCGAGGCCGGGATGCTCGACGGCGAGAGCGTGCTCGCGCATGGCGGCAGCAGAGCCGGCGATTTCCGCCGTGGTCTCCGCCTTGGCGCTCTTCGTCGAGAGCGCGGCGAGGTAGGCGGCGTTTTCCGTGGGGCTTGTCTCGCCGCGCATGATCTCGTTCATCACGGAGTAGGCTTCCTGATACGTGAGGTCGTGCTTGCTGACGATCTTCTGAATGGCTTCTTTTATCATGGCATAGCGCTCCTTTGCTCTTCGATGTGCCCCAGGGGGCAGGAAAACAATGCTTAGTATACTATGGCGGTAGGATTTTTGCAACAAAGGAAGCGTTTGATGTATGATTCGAAGCATACATTTGCAGCGTATCTGGGAAGGGTTCTTGTGCAGCCTTCCATTTGCAGCCTTTATCGGACGTGTTTATTTGACACCTTTCCCTGTTCTATGCTAAACTGAATCACGATTGAGGCGGTTTTCCGCCGGGGAAAGCGAGGTGGCTTTGTGC
The DNA here is from genome assembly GCA_916438625.1 of uncultured Selenomonas sp. Classification (GTDB taxonomy): domain Bacteria; phylum Bacillota; class Negativicutes; order Selenomonadales; family Selenomonadaceae; genus Selenomonas. Next base: position 834,251 of record CAKAFE010000001.1, read on the forward strand.
CGATCAAAATACCGAACAGCTTGCCGGCCGCGCAGGTCTTGGAGAGCGAGAACATCTTCTTCATGGACGCGGAACGCGCCTACAGCCAGGACATCCGCCCGCTGCGCCTCCTGATCTTGAACCTCATGCCGAACAAGTCGGTGACGGAGACGCAGCTCCTGCGGCTCCTGGGCAACACGCCGTTGCAGGTCGAGGTCGACTTCATCTATACGGAGTCGTATGTGCCGCAGCATACGTCACAGGATTATCTCGCGGAGTTCTACGGCACGTTCGCCGAGGTGCGCCACAAGAAGTACGACGGCTTCCTCATCACGGGAGCGCCCGTCGAGCAGATGCCTTTCCGGGAGGTCGCTTATTGGGACGAGGTCGCCGACATCATGGAGTGGAGCAAGAAGCACTGCTATTCGTCCTTCCACATCTGCTGGGGCGCACAGGCGGGGCTTTACTACCACTACGGCATCGACAAGCAGGCGACGGGACGGAAGGTCTTCGGCGTCTACAAGCATCATCTGTGCGTCGAGCACGAGCGGCTTTTTCGCGGCTTCGACGATGAGTTCTACGTGCCGCATTCGCGCCATACGGAGATGAGGAAGGAAGACATCGAGCGCGTGCCGGAGCTGACGATTCTCGCGGAGAGCGATGGACGCGCAGGCGTCTATGCGATCGCCAATCTGGAGAAGCGGCAGTTCTTCATCACGGGTCACGCGGAGTACGATCCTCTCTCCCTGAAGCAGGAGTACGACCGCGACGTGGCGGCGGGGCTGCCGATCGAGATCCCGCAGAACTACTATCCGGCGGACGATCCGACGCGGAAGCCCATCGTGCGCTGGCGCTCGGTGGCGAACCTCCTGTTCGCGAACTGGCTCAACTATTATGTGTATCAGGAAACGCCGTATGAGCTGGATGGGCTTTACCATGCGGCGGATGATTAGCCGCAGGGCGCGGCTCAGAAGAAGCAGTGAAAGGAAGGAAAGATGAAGATGAAGCGATGGCTGGCGTCAGCCGTTCTGCCTTTCGTTTTTCTCGCCGCAGCGGCGGAAGCGACCCCGCATGTGCCGCTGCACGTCTATGAATGGGTGCAGTCTTCGGCCAGGGCCAACTATTTTTTCAACAAGCGCGTCATGCACTATGGGCTGACGGCCGAGGGCGTGCTGGATCCGAGCGTGCTCGTCGTGCCGACGCTGCAGACGTATGACGACGTGGCGATCGCCGATGTCGTCGCCAAGAGACGCTGGCGCGGCGAGCCGCTCGCCGGCTACGACGATCTCGTGGGCGAGGCGGAGTATCTGCGCATCGATCTCGCGGCGGGGAATCTCGACGCTGGAACGCGCCGACGACCTCGACAGCACATGGTCGACTCTTTCCTCGGCGACGCCGATGAGCGTGACGGTCATCAAGGAGCTGCCGGAGAAGAGCCTGGAGCGGAAGTTCCTCGAAGCGATCCTGGCTTATGAGCGCGGGCATCGCACGGAGATCGCGGCGCAGACGAAGAAGACGCTGACGCCGGACGATCTCAGGCGGCTCGAAGAGCACGAGCGCGGCGATCGCTACCGACAAGAGACAGCGGCGGAGAAGGAAGAGAGGAAGGATCCAGGAGACGATGCACGAGAGGCTGATCGAGAAGGCGGAAAATGAGCATAGGCTGGACGAGGTGGAGCTCGCCCTGCTCTTGTCATCTTCCGCTGCGGAAGAGCCTCTTGCCGCTGCCGCCGACCGCGTGCGGAAGAAGCATGTGGGCGACGGCGTGCATCTTCGGGGGCTGATCGAGTTCTCGAACATCTGCCGGCGCAGCTGTCTCTACTGCGGCTTGCGGCGCGAGAACGAGAAGATCGAGCGCTTCCGTCTGCCTCCCGGGGAGATCGTGCGCCTCGCGCGAAATGCGAAGGGACACGGCTATCGGACGGTCGTGCTGCAAGGCGGTGAGGACGGCTTCTGGAGCGCTGCGGCGCTCGCGCCTGTCCTGCGCGAAATACGGGCTATGGGGCTTGTCATCACGCTTTCCATCGGCGAGCGCAGCGAAGAGGAGTACCGCGCGTTCAAGGAAGCGGGGGCAAGCCGCTTTTTGCTTCGCATCGAGACGACGGACAGGGCGCTCTACGAGCGTCTCGATCCGCACATGAGCTGGGAGGCGCGGCGCATGTGCCTCGCCTCCCTGCGCCGCCTCGGCTACGAGGTCGGCACGGGTTCTCTCGTGGGGCTGCCCGGGCAGTCGGTCGAGTCGTTGGCGCGCGATATCCTGTTCTTTCAGGAAATCGACGCGGACATGGTGGGCATCGGCCCCTTCATTCCGAACGGCGATACGCCGCTCGGCGAGGAGGCGGCGGGCGACATCCATCTGACGCGGCGCATGGTGTCGCTCCTGCGGCTGCTCCTGCCCGAGGCGAACATCCCCGCGACGACGGCGATGGAGACCTTGGCGTCCGGCGCGAGGGTTCTCGCCCTGCGCTCGGGCGCGAACGTCGTCATGCCGAACGTGACGGAGGGGGATTTTCGCCGCAGGTACGCGCTTTATCCGGGCAAGGCGCATGTCCGCGATACGCCCGAGCAGTGCCGCGCGGATCTCGCTGCACAGCTTTTCGCAGATCGGTCGTTTCGTCGCCGAGGACGCTGGCTTTCGGCGGCAGGGAAGTATGAATACGTGAGGTGTTTGCTTTGAAGATGAATGGAGCGCAGGCGGTTTTGGAGAGCCTGCGCAAAGAAGGCGTGCGTGTTGTTTTCGGCTATCCGGGCGGTGCGGTGCTCGACCTCTACGATGCGATTTACCAGGAGAAGTTCCCCCATATCCTCGTGCGCCACGAGCAGGGCGCGGCACATGCGGCGGACGGCTATGCGCGCGCGACGGGCGAGGTCGGCGTCGCGATCGCGACGTCCGGCTCCCGGCGGCACGAACCTCGTGACGGGCATCGCGACGGCGTACATGGATTCGGTTCCGCTCGTCTGCATTACGGGGCAGGTCGGCAATCCCTACATCGGCAAGGATTCCTTTCAGGAGGCGGATATCTGCGGCATCACGACGCCGATCACGAAGCACAACTATCTCGTGAAGTCGGCGAAGGATCTGCCGCAGGTGCTGAAGGAGGCGTTCGTCATCGCGCGCACGGGAAGGCCGGGGCCGGTCACGGTCGACATCGCGAAGGACGTCTTCACGCAGGAACTCGACTACGCCTATCCCGCAGGCGTGCATCTGAAGGGATATTCGGAGGACTTCACGGGCGATGCGGCAATGGTCGAGGCGGCGGCTGAGGCGATCGCTTCGGCGAAACGCCCGCTCCTGATCCTCGGCGGCGGCGTGACGCTTTCGGACACGGCGGGCGATGTGCGCGAGATCTTGGACGCTACGGGCATCCCTGCGACGACGACGCTCATGGGCATCGGCTGCGTGCCGAAGGCGCGGGAGAACTTCCTCGGCATGGCGGGTATGCACGGCACATACGCGGCGAACATGGCGATCCAGGAGTGCGATCTGCTCATCGCTGTCGGCATGCGCTTCGATGACCGCGTGACGAGCCGCGTCGAGGGCTTCGCGCCGCGCGCGAAGATCGTCCACTTCGAGGTCGACCCCGTCGAGATCGACAAGAACATTGTCGCTGACTGCCGCGTGCTCGGCGATCTGCGCTGGTCGCTGCCGCTCCTCAAGGAGAAGCTGCGTGCGCACGGCGACCTGCGCGCGCGCTTCTCCCCGTGGAGCCGCTGCACGGTCGAGATGAACAACGAGAAGCCGCTTTCCTACAAGAAACAGGAAGGCTTGATCATGCCGCAGCAGTTGATCGAGATGGTCAACGAGCTTGCCGCTGACGATGCGATCATCGTGACGGACGTCGGCCAGCACCAGATGTGGGCGGCGCAGTATTGCGACGTGAAGGAGCCGCGCCGCTTTTTGACGTCGGGCGGCCTCGGCACGATGGGCTACGGCCTGCCCGCCGCCATCGGCGCGAAGGTCGCGCGTCCCGGCCAGCAGGTCATCCTCTTCACGGGAGACGGCAGCATCATGATGAACTGTCAGGAGATCGCGACGGCAGCGGCGAACGACGTCGCCGTGAAGATCATCGTCGTTCACAACCGCGTGCTCGGCATGGTCACGCAATGGCAGCGCATGTTCTACGGCAAGCGCTATTCCCAGACGCTCCTGCCGGGCAGCACGGACCTCGTGAAGCTCGCCGAGGCGATGGGCGTCAAGGCCTGTCGCATCAAGGATCCGGCAAGGCTCAGAGACGACCTGGGCGCAGCGCTGACGAGCGAGGGGCCGATGCTCATCGACGTCATCGTGCCGGGCAACGTCGACGTCCTGCCGATGGTGCCGGGCGGCAAGAGCCTCGATGAGATGGTCTTGGAGAGCGAATAAGGGGGATGGATACAATATGATGCAGAAATTTTTTTCCTCGCGGCGCTCCTCGACAACAAGCCGGGCGTCCTCACGCATATCTCGGGGTTGATCAGCCGGCGCGCGTTCAACATCGAGAGCATCTCGGCAGGCTATACGGAGGAGCCGGATGTGACGCGCATCAACATCGTCGTGTCCGTCGAGAACGAGCGCGAGCTGGCGCAGGTCACGACGCAGCTCGCGAAGCTCATCGACGTGATCAAGATCGTCAACCCTCAGCGAGGTGGATTCCATCAAGCGCGAGTTGGTGCTCATCAAGGTGCGGGCGACGAAGGAGACGCGCGCCGACATCATCAACGTCGTCAACATCTTCCGCGCGCGCATCGTCGATGTGAGCAAGGAGAACGTCGTGATCGAGCTGACGGGCGAGGGCGACAAGATCGACGCCTTGTCCGAGGTGCTGTCGGAGTACGGCATCATCGAGATCGCGCGCACGGGCGCCATCGCGCTGTCGCGCGACCCCGTGCCGGTCAAGGAGATGTAAGGGGGAAGGTCTTTTGCTGAACATTGGGAAGTTCTTGAAAGGTCAGGGGGGCGTGCGCGGCGGCTTGGCTGCGCGGCGGCTTCTGCGGGCGGGCGCACTGGCGCTCGCGCTTTCCTATGCTTTCGCGGGATTTGCGCCTGCGCTTGCCGCGCACGCGCCCGTCGCGGTCGGGACGCGCGCGCACGATGTGGGAGAGACCGAGGTGCACACGGAGTCGCAGCACGGCGGCACGGCGCGGCGCACGATCGCCTTCGGCGCACGCCCGGCGGCGCACGGGGCGCCGGAGAAGGCGCAGGTGCAGGAGCAGTTTCCCGCTGCTGCACCTCCTCCGCCTGCGGCTGTGCGCTCCCTTGCGCCGCCGCCCGCGAGCGTGCGCTCGATGACGGCGGACGCGGCGATCCTCATGGACGCGAGGACGGGCGAGGTGCTGTACGAGAAGAACGCCGACAAGCGCGAGTACCCGGCGAGCATGACGAAGATGATGACGTGCATCCTCTCGGTCGAGAGCGGCAGGTCCGATCTCGCCGTGACGATCACGCCGTTTGCCGCCGATGTCGAGACGACGCGCGTCCGCGCCGGCGAGCAGGCGCGTCTCAAGGATCTCACGCGCCAGATGATGCTGATCTCCGACAACGGCGCGGCGCTCGCCATCGCCGAGACGCTCGGCGGCTCCGAGTCGCAGTTCGCGGCGATGATGAACGCCAAGGCGCGCGCGATCGGCGCCTTCCATACGCATTCTCGTCAACCCGAACGGCATGCCCGATGCGAACCACTATTCGACGGCGCACGATATCGCCCTGATCGCCGCCTACGGTCTCCGAAACCCCGAGTTCCGCAAGATCGTCGGCACGAAGGCGAGCACGATCTACTATTTGCAGCCCGTCGGCTACAAAACCTACTGCGAGAACACGAACGCGCTTCTCTACGACTATCCGGGCTGCACGGGGCTCAAGACGGGCTGGACGCGGGCGGCGAGGGGCTGCCTCGCGGCGTCCGCCATGCGCGGCGGCACGGAGCTGATCGCCGTCGTCATGCACTCGCGCGACGAGAACACGAGAGCGTCCGAGGCAGCCGCGCTTCTGGACTACGGCTTCAATGCCTTGGGAGAGGGGGACTTGCGATGAAGGGCAGAACGGAGGAAGGAGCCCTCGATGCTTGCCGCGAGCTGCAAGAGCGTGTGCGCATCCTGCGCGACGCCCTGGAGCGCGGCGATTTCGGGCAGGGCTATCAAGAGGCCTTGCAGAAACTCGACGAAAAGGCTCCCGAGCAGGCGGAGACATTCTTCTTCTTCGCCGCATTCGCCGCCTCCCGCGGCGAATGGCGCGATGCCCTGACGCTTGCCGAGAATGCGTGCCGCAGGCGCAGGATGAGCCGCGCGATCTGGCGATTGCTCTATATGTGCCACATGGCGTTGGGCGAGAGGAAGGCGGCGCTCAAGTATCGCTTCCTGCTCATGCGGACGGGAGAGGAAAAGATGACGGAGCTTACGCGGGAAGAGCTGGAGGCAAGCAAGGACATCATCCGCGCCGTTTTCGTGCCGCCCTATGCGGCTCCGTTCGTTGGAGTGCTCAGGGAGAAAGACGGAGACGCTGTCTTTGGCCAGGGGCTTCGCCTAGGGGAAAAACTTCCCTATGCGTTTGAGGAAGAGCCGCAGGGATTTCCTTATCGTGCGGGAATCCTGAACGAGGAAGGGAATCACGGCCTTGCGGCGACCATCGCCCTCTTTCTGTTGGAAAAGGGGAAGGCATCGGGCAATACCCTCTCTACTGGTTCAGTGACTTCTGGTTCGATATCCTGCGTGCAGCGGAAAAGGAAGAGGCAGTGCTTCTTCCTGAGTCTCTTCCCTGCATCGTGCCGCTCATGGGAAAAGGCGAGCCGCAGATGGTTTGTCTGCGGGCAGGAGGACAGACGGTTGGCATAACGCTCGCTCCCGGGGAGACGTCTTTCGTGCGTCTGGAAAAGCCATGCCGCCTGAGCGCGAACGAGCCGTTCCTCATGGGGCGTCCCGTGAAGCTCGGGCACAGTCCGAAGCGCAGGAAGCTCGTGCTGAACATTCTGGCGGACGGTCTGTCGTGGCCGGCGCAGAGGCTCGACGGCTATGAGAACATACCGAACATCATGCGCTTCTTCTCCAAGGGCGTCATCTTTGAAAACTGCTGGTCGGCAGCGGAGTACACATATCCGTCGCTTGCCTCCATCGAGACGGGGCTTCATCTGCACAAGTCCCAGATCTTTGAGCGCAGCGTCTTCATGCGCCTGGAGCAGGAGAAGCGGACGATTTCGGAGAAGATGCGCGAGCTTGGCTACTACACGGTGAACCTCATGGGTGGAGGGGAAGGCGTTGTAAACGGCGCGACGCGCGGCTTCGAGCGCCTGCTCGTGAACCTCAGCGTCAGGCAGCAGGCGTCTGTCGGCGTCGTGCGCACGATGACGCATCTCGATGCCTTTCGCGATGCGGACAATTTCGTGCTGCTCCATCTTGCCGATCCGCACCCGTGTGCTTCCGACATCGCTCTGCCAGGGAACATGCAGCCGAAGTTCCCGCCCGAAGCGTTCATTGCTGAAGATGGCGTGACATCGGTATTCCTCCGGCCATCTCCCATGATGCGCGAGTCGAACCGCTGGAAGGTCCGCGTGTTCGATCGGGAGCTTGGAATCCTCTTCGATTATCTTGAGGAGAATTATGCACCCGAGGAATACGTCGTGCATCTTTATTCCGATCATGGCGTCAGCGTCTACGATGATGATTGGCTGCTCGCCGATACGCATGTCGGCGCGTCCCTGATGATGCGCGGCGCGGGCGTGCCGCAGCTGGGACAGGTGGAAGAACTCGCATCTTCGCTCGACCTCTACAAGATCATGGCGAAGACCTGCGGCTTTTCTGCCGATGAACCCTGGCTTGACAGCAACCTGCCCGAGGTCTTCGGCGGCAAGAAGCGCGAGTATGTGATCTCGAATTCGATCTATCCCGGACAGACGTACAAGCTCGCCATACGCACAGAAGGGCATGAGTTCCGCCTGGAGACGGAAGCGCCGACCGCGCCCGACGGCACGGTGGATATGGCGCAGTTTTCCTATCAGATTCGCACGCGCGGGAAAGAGCCGCGCATCATCGCATCGCTGGAGCTTTCGAGGTACTTCTTGGAGATCGCGCGAAGGCACACGCAGCCGTTCTGGAATCTCCACATGGCAAATTTTCAGGATCGGCCTAGCAGAAACGCCAGTGCAGAGAGATGAAGCGCATGAAGCTTGCAGAGGGGGATAAGCATGACAAGATACGATCCGAAATCCGTGCGGGCGGAGGAGTTCATCAACCATGAGGAAATCCTCGCCTCGCTCGCCTGGGCGGAAGAGAATAAAGATGACCGCGCGCTCGTGGAGAAGCTCCTCACTCGTGCGCGCGACTGCAAGGGCTTGACGCACCGCGAGGCGGCGCTCCTGCTCGCCGTGGACGCGCCCGACCTCGTGGCGCGTATGCTCTCGCTTGCCAAGGAGATCAAGGAGGAGCTTTACGGCAAGCGCATCGTGCTCTTCGCACCGCTTTATCTTTCAAACTATTGCGTGAATGGCTGCGTCTACTGTCCCTACCATGCGAAGAACAAGCACATCCATCGCAGGAAGCTCACGCAGGACGAGATCCGCCGCGAGGTCATCGCGCTGCAGAATATGGGGCACAAGCGCCTCGCGCTGGAGACGGGAGAAGACCCCGTGCATAATCCGCTCGAATATGTGCTCGAAAGCATCCGGACGATCTATTCCATCAAGCACAAAAACGGCGCGATCCGCCGCGTGAACGTCAACATCGCGGCGACGACGGTCGAGGACTACCGAAAGCTCAAGGAAGCGGGCATCGGCACGTACATCCTCTTCCAGGAGACGTATCACAAGGAGAACTATGAAAAGCTCCATCCGACGGGACCGAAGCACGACTATGCCTGGCATACGGAGGCGATGGACCGCGCGATGGAGGGGGGCATCGACGATGTGGGCTGCGGCGTGCTCTTCGGTCTGAACATGTACCGCTACGATTTCGTCGGGCTGCTGCTGCACGCCGAGCATTTGGAAGCACGCTTCGGCGTCGGTCGCACACGATCAGCGTGCCGCGCATCCGGCCGGCGGACGATGTCGACCCCGCTTCGTTTTCCAACGCCATCGACGACGATACCTTCGCGAAGATCGTCGCCGTCATTCGCATCGCCGTGCCGTACACGGGCATGATCGTCTCGACGAGGGAATCCGAGGAGAGCCGCAGGCGCGTCCTCGATCTCGGCATATCGCAGATCTCGGGCGCATCCTCGACGAGCGTCGGCGGCTATGAGAAGAGGGAGAGTCCCGAGGAAAATTCAGCGCAGTTCGACGTCAACGACACGCGCACGCTGGACGAAGTGATCGAATGGCTCTTGAACCTCGGCTATGTGCCGAGCTTCTGCACGGCGTGCTACCGCGCAGGCCGCACGGGCGACCGATTCATGAGTCTCTGCAAGAGCGGTGAGATCAAGAACTGCTGTCTGCCGAACGCCCTGATGACTCTGAAGGAATACTTGGAGGACTACGCGAAAGAGACGACGCGGAAGAAGGGCGAGCGCGTGATCCGCGCACAATGGGAGGAGATCCCGAACCCTGCCGTCAAGGAGAAGGCGGCGCGCTATCTCAAGAAGCTTGGCGACGGCATGAGGGACTTCCGTTTTTGAGAGGTGCAGAAAAAAAGGCGCTGCTGCGTGGAATGTGTTTGTTCCATGCAGCAGCGCTTGTTTCTTTGTCAATATGTCGATGAGGAAAATAGTTTCTGTACTTCAGACCTGGATATGTTCGTATTTGGTCGGATGGCAGCTATCGTATGATTTGCATACGTCTTCCAATCAGGCTCGTAGTCGGCAAAAGCCTGATTTCCCCACATATCCCAAGCTTCACGGTCGCCGCGGGCAAACAGTTCGATGTATGGACCGCTGGAACAGCTTTCGATCAAGGAAACGAACTCATCCGGCTTGCGCGAGTGTTCGCGCTTTTTGTGCGAAGGAGGTTGACTTTGTGAGCGGGCGGGCGCCAAGGTTCGATTGTTTTTTTCCCTTTGATGCCGAAGAGAAGGATTTCTGTGACATTACGAAAGTAAAAGCCGACGCCGCGACCGTCCGGCTGTCCGTCACGACGAATTTTTCTCCCAGATGATATTGGTCTTATAAGTGAATCCCCATGCCTGCATGACGGCAAGGCCATCGGGCAGGAGAGCATTCGGAACCCATAGGTAAAGATGAGCTTTTTTCATCGGTGATATCCTGCACGGGCAAGCGCTTGATTTCATCTAAACTCATGGTGGCATAGCGATGCAGTCGCTTGTGCTCCGGAGCCATTTTTCCCGTGCGGTTTTGAAATTGCCATGGCGGATCTGCATAGATGGTCTGATATTTTTTCCCCTGCGTAAAGGAAGAAAAAAATCCGCCAAAGTTTTTTTGAAATCTACATCATTCATTCGTATATCCTTTCACACAGGCTTTTTTGATACCGACAGCAAGGATGGGGCAGCCTCCGTTGCGGCGCGAATCGAGACGAGGGAGAAGTTTCCCCATCCACGTTGTTGATGCGCCGTATTTACGTAGCAAGGGTTTACCGTTTTCATCGCTGATTTCGCGGAATATGTCGTTGAGTTCTGCTGCGCGTGTCACGATGACGCCGACGTCAATCAAACCGCAGTCGAAATATGTGCGCATAGCGAGAAGATCGCGATCAAAGGTTTGATCCTTGCTGTTCCATTCCAGGTCGAAGGCAACCTTGCCTTTGATAAAGTCGATGTTATGACCGTCAATATGGTTGGCAATGATCTTTTTCATCAAAGGGTTCGGAGGAAAAACGACCACGCTGTGCGGCTTGCCTCGGATAGAGTTTTACCATGAAACCCCAAGAGGTCAAGCCCAAAGGGCGCAGACCGATTGGTTAGGTTTCTGGTAAGGGCGGCGCACAATGTCCACAAAGTGGACGTTTGTGCGTGTAGTTTACGACAAGATCGCCGGTTATACGTATTTCCCTCCAGCCGTATGGATAGAGAACTTCATCGAATTTTTTAGGAATATTTGTTGGTCTTTCGCTGTTTACTGTGGGTAACGCTTGAAAAGCGCGTTTCATTCCGATAGAATTACATCCATGGAAGACAGACACAGAAAGGCGGTTTTTATCCATGGATACAGGAAACTTGTTCGCCGTTGCCTTGAACCTCCCGCGCCCTTGGTGCATATCTCAAGTGGAATTCAAGCCCACAGAAGATGGATCCATGGAACTGCATATTCATATCGCCTTCCAACGCGGAGGGAAGTTTCCCTGCCCGCAAGACCATTGCGGCAAAAGCTTTCCTGCTTACGACACAACGCCGAGAACTTGGCGCCATCTCAACTTCTTCCAGTATAAAACCTATATCCATGCCGATCTCCCTCGCATACAATGCGAAAAACATGGCGTGAAGACCGTACAGGTGCCTTGGGCACGCGAGGGATCAGGTTTCACGCTTCTCTTTGAGAGCTGGATCATAGAGCTTGCCAAGCATCTGCCCGTAGCCGTCATTGCTCGCATGGTCGCAGAGCATGACACGAGACTATGGAGGTTCATCCATCATTATGTGGACAAGGCTCGCGCGTTGGAGGACTATTCCGAAGTCACCGCCATCGGCATGGATGAAACCAGCAAGAAGGGGCATAACTACATCACGGTCGTCGCCGACCTATCCCAGCGCAAAGTCATCTTCGTGACGGATGGCAAGGATTCTACAACTGTCCGGCGGTTCGCTGCCGACTTTGAAGCACATCGAGGCAATACGGAAAGAGTCGATCTCATCACCTGCGATATGTCGCTCGGTTTCCGCAAGGGGATTCAGGAATCCTTCGAGAACAGCCGATCATCATCGACAAGTTCCATGTAATCAAACATGCCAACGAAGCCGTGGACAAGGTTCGCAAGATGGAAGCCAAGGAGAATGCCTTGCTGAAGAACTCCAAGTACCTTTGGTTGAAGAATGATGCCAATCTGACGGAAAAACAACGAGAGAAAAAGGAAACGCTCCAGAAGAAGCATTTAAAGACAGCGCGTGCCTGTGCCATGCGCATCGAATTGCAGGAAATCTACGAGCAGTCCGTCCATCGAGACGAGGCGGAGCAGCGTTTGAAAAAGCTCTGCAGCTGGATGATGCACGCAAGACTGGAACCCATGAAGAAGTTTTGTGGCACGATCCGCAATCATTGGGACGAGATCCTGCACTATTTCGAGCACCCCTATACGAACGCCATTCTGGAAGGGATGAACAGCATCATACAAAACATCAAGCGTCGCGCCCGAGGGTTCAGAAATGATGAATATTTCAAGACCATGATCTATCTGGGATGCGGCAAGCTGAATCTCAACATCCAAATCCCATAATTTGTCCATTGGTAAAAGACTGTACGAACATAAAGAACATTTGTTCCTTTCTCCTACCCATATCAAACAGCGAGGAGCCTATTTGTTTCGTTGCCTCCCTGCTGCTTCAAATCATCAACAGATATTTCCAGTTTCCTGAGGCAATCCTGCAGTTCCGCCCATTCTGTAGAGAAGGAGTGATTGAGTATAGCAAGGGCGTGCCCATAGCTGTAAAACTCAAATTTTTGATGAAGATCGTGTGAGATAGCTTTTGTTGGCAAGACGGTAACACCTCCCTGCTACATTATAGCATGATTCTTCCCTATAAAAAACATCCCGCGCTTTTGAAATGCGCGGGATGTTTTATGTAAGGGCGGCGCACAATGTCTGCAGAGTGGACGTTTGTGCGTGTATCTTATAGGGAACTCACCCTTCCATCGACGCGGCGTCAGCGTGCTGCCGACACGGCGGCAGCGAGGGCGGCGCCGAGGGCGGAGCCGGTGTTTTCGAGGAAGATGTGGATCTTTGCTGCGTCGTCGCCGAGGAGGGCGTCGAGAGCTTTCTTGAGGTTTTCGGCGACGAGGGGCATCTTCTCGTAGACGGAACCGTCGATGGCGATGTGCTGCTCCTTGATCGCCGCGCCGTTTGCGCGGTGGCGCACGATGCCCGCGAAGGTCGCGGCGACGAAGCGGGCGGAGCGCGCGATGATGACGCCCGCGAGGTTCTGCAGCAGGTTCAGCTCAAGCGCGTTGAACTTCTCGCCTGTCTTTTTTTCGAGGATGGCGGCGGCTTCGTGGCGATCGAGGTAGGCGTCGGCGACGATGGCGGAGAGGTCGATGCTCGTGAAGGAGAACGGCTTGTCCCTGCCCAGGATATCGGCGAGCGCGTGCCCGTAGATCTCGCCGAGGTAGCGTCCCGAGACCATCTTTTTCCATGCGCTGTGCGCCGGGCTTCTCGGAAGTCTCGTCGATGCGCTCGTCGTACTTCGTCGGACGCAGCTTGCCGAAGCCGCCCGACTCCATGTTGATGACCGTGGGCGGCTCGGAGCCGTCCGCGAACTCTTCGAAGTAGCAGGTGTTCTGTCCCGTGGCATAGATCGATCCGATGTAGGCGTTTGGCTTCTTGTAGGCGGCGGCGAGGAGCGTAGCGACGGTGTCGTTGATGACGGCGACGGGGATGACGTTCCGTGCGCCGCGCCGCGCGAGGGCTTCCTTCAGCAGGTCGTTGACGACCTGGCCTTCGACGCCCTGCGTCGCGAACTCCTTCGTCCATGTGATGAGCCCGGCGTTATAGAGGTCGGTCTGCATCGACGGGAAGGAGAAGGTGTGACCGAGCAGGAACGTCGTCGAGCGCACGCTGTCGATGGTCTCGTCGATGAGCTCGGCGAGGAAGTCGAACATCTCTTCGGCGGTTGCTTCGGCGCATATATAGTCGTAGACGCCCGGCTCAGTCAGGGGTTTCGCCGTCTTCTTGACGACCTCGTACCTGCCGTTGCCGTGCAGGAGGATGTGCAGGACGCGCACGTTCGTGCCGCCGAAGTCGAGCGCGAGGAAGTCGCCGATCTCCTTGCCCGTCGGCAAGGCGGCGTAGGAGCGCAGCATGCGCAGGGTGGCGTCCTTGCCCGAGAGTCCCGCCTGCATCTCCGCTTCGAAATCAGCGGCGATTTGCTGCAGTTCCTCGTCGCTGATACTGAAGTCGGCCAAGGCTTCGTCGTATTTCTTCTTGTCCATGGTCATGTCTGCTCCTCCTTTAAAATGAGGGTTTCGCCGTCGGGCGAAACCGGTGGTCAACGTCAGCCGATCGCGCTTCGCCTTCGGCTCGCGTTCTCGGGACGTTTTCACATGCGACCTGTTGACTGTGCGGCTGCGCCCTTCGGGCTTGCCTTACAGACAGGTCTGCAGTGGTCAACGTCAGCCGATCGCGCTTCGCCTTCGGCTCGCGTTCTCGGGACGTTTTTCACATGCGACCTGTTGACTGTGCGGCTGCGCCCTTCGGGCTTGCCTTACAGACAGGTCTGCAGTGGTCAACGTCAGCCGATCGCGCTTCGCCTTCGGCTCGCGTTCTCGGGACGTTTTCACATGCGACCTGTTGACTGTGCGGCTGCGCCCTTCGGGCTTGCCTTACAGACAGGTCTGCAGTGGTCAACGTCAGCCGATCGCGCTTCGCCTTCGGCTCGCGTTCTCGGGACGTTTTCACATGCGACCTGTTGACTGTGCGGCTGCGCCCTTCGGGCTTGCCTTACAGACAGGTCTGCAGTGGTCAACGTCAGCCGATCGCGCTTCGCCTTCGGCTCGCGTTCTCGGGACGTTTTCACATGCGACCTGTTGGCTGTGCGGCTGCGCCCTTCGGGCTTGCCTTACAGACAGGTCTGCAGCATTGCGCCGACGCTGGGGAAGGCTTCTTTTGCTTGCTTCTGGATCGCTTCTCGCGCTGTCGTCAGTGTATAGCCGTCGAAGGCCTTGATCATCGGCAGGTCGTTCGTTTCGTCGCCGATGGCGAAGATGTCTGCGCCTTCCCAGCCCATGACGGAGAGCAGCGTGCGTATGCCTTGGTCCTTGCCGACGCCGGCGGGCGTGATGTCTAGGCTGCAGGCGTTCGGGTAGGCGTGGATCTTCGCGCCGAGCTTCTTGTTCAGCGCTGCGGCGCAGGCGTCGGACTCGGCGGGCTGCGGAAAGCCCATGGAGAATTGCTGGATCTTCGTGAGCGAGCCGATCTCGGCCTCTTCGATGTAGATGATGGGGAAGTCCCATTCCTTCGCCTCGCGCTCGATCCACGAGCCTTCCGAATGGTGGCACAGGTACGTCACGTCCGCCGCCGAAAAGGCGAAGTGGAAGGACTTCGCGGCCAAAGGCTCCTCGGCGATCGCCGCGAGTGCGGCCGGCTCGATCTCGGCCTGAAAGCGCACGTTTTCCGCCGCATCGCGGATGATGCCGCCGTTGTTGCACACCGTGTAGTCGAATTCCAGTCCGAAGGCGCGAAGCTGCGGCACGAGCATGCCGTAGTCACGCCCTGAGATGACGCCGAACTTGTTGCCTGCTGCACGCCACTTTTTGACGGCGAGCAGCGTTTCTTCATCGATCTTGCCGCCCCTGAGGAGCGTCCCATCGTAATCGCTTGCAGCTACTTTCATCGTATTTCCTCCTCGTAAATCACGGCTTCCAACGGGCGAAGCGCGTCCTTCGGCGCGTCGTCATAGTTTCCTGCGAGACGCCTGCCGCGAAGGAAGCCGGCGGGAAGCGGCGCCGGCGCAAGGCTGAAATTGACCGCCGTCTTGATGCGGGAGCTTCCTTCGGTGCGCGAGAATGCATAGATCTGCTCGTCGTCTGCAAGAAGTTCCTCGTATACGCCGTCCAAGAGAGCAGGCATCGTCTCGCGCAGCCTGACGAGATGGCGATAGAAGTGGAGCACGGAGTCTTTGTCCTCTTCCTCGGCAGCGGCGTTGATCTCCCGGTAGTTCTCGTTGACGGGCAGCCACGGCGTACCCGTCGTGAAGCCCGCGTGCTTTTCTTTTGTCCACTGCATCGGCGTGCGTGCGTTGTCGCGGCTGTTGAAGTGGACGAAGCCCAGCGCTTCCTCCTTGGAGAAGCCATCTTCCAAGGCGAGTGCGTACTGGCCGTGCGAGGAGATGTCGTCGTAGGCGTCGATGGAATCCCAGGCCACGTTCGTCATGCCGAGCTCTTCGCCCTCGTAGATGAAGGGCGTGCCGCGCAGCGTGAAGAGGACGGCGGCGAGAGCCTTGGCCGCGAGCTTCTTGTCCGCGCCCTTCGGGAAGAAGTAGTCGACGGAGCGTGCGCGGTCGTGGTTCTCGAAGTAGATGGGAAACCAGCCTTCCTTCGCCGTGGCGCGCTGGCTCTTCGTGAGCGCCGCCTTGAGCTTCGTGAGCGGCCACGGAAGCGCCTTGTGCCAGCATTCGCCGCCCTCGTAGGGAACGAGGACGTGGCTGAACTCGAAGAGCATGGAGAAGACGCCGTTCTCGCCGACCCAGAGGGGAAGCTCTTCGGGCGAGACGCCGTTCGCCTCGCCGACGGTGAAGATGTCGTGCCCGTCGAAGACGCGCGCGCGGAATTCGTGCAGGAAGTCGAGGATGCCCGGCGTGTTCGCCGTCATCTCATGGATGCTCGCCATGCCGTCGGGTGCGTCCGGCTCGCCGTCGGTGAAGACAGCGGGCTTCTTGATGTAGGTGATGGCGTCGATGCGGAAGCCGCCGACGCCTTTTCGAAGCCAGAAGTTCGCGGCGGCGAAGAGGGCTTCTCGCACCTCGGGATTTTCCCAGTTGAGGTCGGGCTGCGCTTCGGCGAAGGTGTGCAGGTAGTACTGGCCGCGCTCCTCGCAGTACGTCCAGGCGGAGCCGCCGAAGATGCCGCGCCAGTTCGTCGGTGCGCTGCCGTCCTCTTTCGGTGCGCGCCAGATGTACCAGTCGCTCTTGGCGTTCGTGCGGCTCTTCTTCGATTCCCGGGGAACCATGGATGCTGGTCGGAGCTGTGGTTGTAGACGAGATCCATGACGATGCGCATGTCGCGCTTCTTCGCCTCGGCGATCAGCTCCTCCATGTCGGCGAGCGTGCCGAAGTCGGGATGGATGCCGCAGTAGTCGCTGATGTCGTAGCCGTTGTCGATCATGGGGGACGGATAGACGGGCGTGAGCCACAGTGCGCCCGCGCCGAGCGACTTCAGGTAGTCGAGCTTTTTCCGTGATGCCGCGGATGTCGCCCGTGCCCTTGCCGCGCGTGTCGTTGAAGCTCTTGGGATAGATCTGGTAGACGGCGGTGTTCTGCCACCAATGCGTTGCTTTCATGCGTTTTTCCTTTCCATTCATCCCCCTGCTGCGGGCAGGGGGATGCGAGACTTGCCGTGCTTCAGAAGGTCAGGACATCCGTCTTGCCGGCTTCTGCCGTCATGCCCGTATGCTTTTTCATCAGCGGGTATTCTCCCGAGTTCGTCACCGCCATGATGACGGTGTCCTGATAGCCCGCTTCCTTGATCGTCGCGCGGTCGAACTCCACGAGCGGCGCACCCTGCGCGACGTGATCGCCCGCCTTGACGAGAAGCTTGAAGCCCTTGCCGCCGAGCTTCACCGTGTCGACGCCGATGTGGATGAGCATTTCCGCGCCGTTTGCCAGGCGAAGGCCGACGGCGTGCAGCGAATCTTCCATGACCATCGTGACCTCGGCGTCGGCGGGCGCGACGACGAGATTTCCCGTCGGCTCGACAGCGACGCCGTCGCCCATCATCTTCTGCGAGAACATTTCGTCCTTGACCTCGCTCATGTCGATGACTTTGCCGTCAGCGACCGCCGCGAAGGAGAGGGATTTTTCCGTGCCGACGGCGACTTCCGTCGCATCGGACGCAGGCGCCGTGAGAAGCGCCTCGAAGCGCTCGCGCACCTGCGGCACGGAAAGGCCGACGATGACCTGGAACGCATGTCCGTTTCGGACGAGGCCGTGTGCGCCCGCGCGCGTGAAGACGGCGACTGGCTGCACGAGGTCGGGATCTGCGACCGTCACGCGCAGGCGCGTCGCGCAGTTCGTGACGTCCTTGATGTTCGCGGGGTCGCCGAGTCCTTCGAGGAAGACTTTCGCCTTCACGTCGCGCTCGTCAAGCTTCATATCGGGTGCGACGCCTGCAGCGGCGCCAGCCGCGCCGGCCTGCTTCGCCTTGTAGTCCGCCTTCGTGAAGAGCTTGTCCTCGACGTCGTCGTCCGTCCTGCCCGGCGTCTTGTAATCCTTGAAGCGGATGACAGCGCGGAAGACGAAGAAGTAGATGGCGGTGAAGCACAGGCCGACGCCGATCTGCGTGAGGTAGGTCGCATAGTGGTAGGAGAAAAGAGGAATCCAGTTCTGCACGAAGCAGTCGATGAGACCGCCGCCGAAGTTGCCCGAAAGCCCGATGGCGTAGAGCGTCGCCGAGAGCGTCGCCGAGAGGATCGCGTGCAGCAGATAGAGCAGAGGCGCGACGAAGAGGAAGGTGAATTCCAGCGGCTCCGTGATGCCGCAGAGCATGGCCGTGATCGTCGCGGGTATGAGGAGAGCCGCCGTCTTCTTGCGCTTCTCGGGCTTGGCGCAGGCGTAGATGGCGAGCGCCGCGCCCGGCAGGCCGAAGACCTTGCCGCTGCCGTGCAGGGCGAAGCCGCCCTCGGGGAAGAGGTCGCGCAGGGACTGCGCGTTCGTCATGAAGTCGTTGATATGTCCGAGCCAGTAGGCCTGGATGCCGCCGTCGACGATGGCGGGGCCGTAGATGAACGGCAGGTAGATGAAGTGATGGAGGCCGGCGGGCAGCAGGATCTTTTCCGAGAACGTGTACGCCCAGATGCCGACGATGCCGCTCGTCTTGAGGAAGAACTGGAACTGCTCGATCGCGTGCTGTACCATCGGCCAGACGCAGCAGAAGATGAGAGCCATCGGAATCATGACGGCGAAGCCGATGGCGACGACGAAGGCAGGGCCTTTGAAAATGCCAAGCCAATCGGGGATGTTCGTGTCGTAGAAGTGGTTGTGCAGGGTATGCCGTGCAGCACGCGATGAAGATCGCGCCGAGCATGCCCATGTCGAGCGTCTTGACATTCGCGATCATGGCAAGCCCCGTGCCCGGACCCGCTTGCTGCGTGAAGTCGACGCCGAACGCGCTGCCGTGCAGTGTGAGGATGGCGGAGATGAAATAGTTGAAGAGCATGTAGATGACGAAGGATTCCATGGCGCAGCGTGCAGGCTCCTTTTTCGCGAAGCCGATGGGAACGGCGATGGCGAAGAGAATCGGCATCTGCGCGAACACCGTCCACGCGCCCTGCTCGACGATGTACCAAAAATCGTACCAAAGGGTTCCTTCGGCGGCAATGCTGCCGAGAAGCCCCGTGTTCTTGCAGACGATGGAAACCGCCACCGTCAGGCCGAAGAACGCGAACAGTATGACGGGCGTGTACATCGCGCCGCCGAACCGCTGCATGTTCTGCATGAAGACATCCTTGCTGAGTGACATGAGCTTACCTCCTCTGAATCATCGAAAACCTTTGTCTATTACGATAAAGGAAAATCGTTGAAAAAGCAAGCGTTTTGCGCCATTCGGGAGACATGTACAGAAGCTGCAAGGAGGTACAGAAGATGAAACTTGTTACGTAAGGGCTTCTTCCTGCTCGCTGCGGTAGAGGCGATAGTGGACGTACCAGATTTCGAGCAGCAGGAAGTAGGCGAGCATGGATTTGAACGGCAGGCGATCCTCGCTCTCGGGCAGGTCGAAGGCGGCGGGCAGGACATAGAGACTCTCCGTCGAGCGGCTGGCGAGCGTGTTGTGCTGCATCTGCGTGATGGCGAGGAGCGGCACGCCCTTGAGATTCAGCTGCTCGGCGAACTCCTTGACGCGCTCCGACTCGCCGGAGAGCGAGATGAAGATGAAGAGGTCGTCCGGCCCCGCTGTCTGACAGACGGAATAGAATTCCTCGCGTCCGGCGATCTCGCAGATGAAGACATTGTCGTAGAGGAAGAGGCGCTTGAGCTCCTGCATGACGTTCGTCTGCACATAGCCCGAAGCATAGGCAAAGACGCGGTGCGCCTCGTGCATGAGGCGGCTCGCCCGGCTGTAGTCACGCCCCATGAGTTCGCGCCACGACTGGTCGTAGAAGCGTCCCAACGACGTGAGGACGTCGCGGTCGGGCTTCGTGCGCTCTTCCAGTTCCATCTTGAGCATCGCCTTCATCTCGCCGAATCCTGCGAAGCCGAGTTTCTGCGCGAAGCGCACGACGGACGCACTCGAAACGGCGCAAAGACGCGCGAGATCGTGGATGGAGGCGCGGCATGCCGTCTCCTTGTGGCTCTCGATGAAGCGCCAGACACTCTTGTCCGCATCGCTGAGTTCGTGCAGATGACGGTTGATCCGTTCGGGCAGATGCATCTTCCATCCCTCCTTTGGGTGTGCGGCCTTCCTGCGGAAGGTCGCTGGAGTGTTTTCTTAGATTTTAGCGTGTTTTTATCTGACAGGCAAGGCAAAATGCGAAATTTCAGGCTCGATGACCGAGGGGTGTGAAATGAATCCTTCCGTTTGAACTTCATGAAAAATTGCTGGACAATAGGGTAGGAGAATGGTATGATTTATAGGTTGATAGTAGTATTCAATGCCTGAAATTTTCGGGCAGTTGAGAAAAGGCAAGGATTTGCCGCGAGGTTTGGGGGCGGGGAGATTCCCCCGGACATGCACAGGGAGGAGTTGCAATCTATGGGTAGCAAGGGGAAAGCGCAGAGAAAGCTCGCGTTCATGATAGCGCTCGCGTTGTCCACTGGGGGGGGATGCCTGACCACGGTGGACGGCGGCATGATGTGGGGTGCGTCGACGGCACATGCGGCGGAGCATGTGTACGCGGAGACGGCGACCAACATCAATGGTCTTGAAGGTACGGAAAAGACTCATTCGATGAACGACAACAAGATCACGCTCGGCACAGAGGGCGGACCGACGGACAGACCGTTCAGCACGTGGGGGACGATCTCCGGCGGCGGCAAGAAGAATGCCGCAGAGGACGTCAGCAATAATACGCTGACCATTCATGGACTCAAGGTCAGCAATGGCAGCGAACAGAGCATGATCTACGGCGGCGTCAGCGGCACGGGCGCGGTCACGAGCAACCACGTGGTCTTCAACAACGGACTGTCGAAAGATCCCATCTATGGCGGCTTCAACGGTGCATCCGCAACGAAGGCGGTCACGGGCAACTCTGTCACCGTCGCGGGCGGCACTGTGGAGGGTGACGTGCAGGGCGGCGGTACGGCAGGCAAGGGCGCCGTCACGGGCAACTCCGTCACGCTTAAAGGCGGAACCTTCGGCGATGAGGCGATGGGCGGCATCATACGCAATGCTTCAAGCAGCGCCGATGTCACGGGCAATACGGTTACGGTTTCAGGCGGAAAATTCACGCGAAACGATACGTTTATCCATGGCGGCTATACGCAGGGATCGGGCAAGACGACAGGCAACACGATCAACCTCGGCGATGGCGAAAATGCCATGGCGGCAGGAACGAATCTGACAAGTGTCAATCTTGTCGGCGGCAATAAGACGAACGATGTCACGGGCAATACGCTCAATGTCAATGCTTCGGGCATCGTGGCAAAGACGGCAGCGAATTTCGAGAAGTACAACTTCAACCTGACGAAAGGGGTCACCGTTGGAAGAACTGAGACGGCGATCAATGCCAATACGATGCTCAATCTGACCGAGAGCCATGCGTTCGGCAACAACAGTCAGGTTCAGTGGAAGAACATCACGCTGAACGTGGAGAAGTGGAACGACGACAAGACGCGCTATGGCAGGAATACGGTGCAGATGCTCTTGGGAAGCTCCGGATCCTCGTTGAAGGTCTACCATGATGCAAAGATGGAGCGTAAGGAATCGAGCGGCGATTTCGAGTATCGCATGTATGCCGATGTCACACACGCTCCAGTCATGGGCGGTTCTGAGCTTTTGAGCTATGTCCGCGCCGATGTCGACCGCTTTCAAAACGCCGAGGCGACGTATGACGGCGAGGCGATTGCGGGCAACAACCTCTACGGCGGCTATTCGAGCCTTGGGCATACGACGACGAACAACAAGCTCAAGGTCACGGCGCTGCCAACCGCAGGGCATTTGACGAACGTCTACGGCGGCTATGCGGCGGGCGCGGGCGACTCGACGGATAACCATGTCACCGTGAGCCTTGCAAACCGCACGCAGCAGATCACTGGACGGGTGGTCGGCGGCACTGCCGCAACGGAGAAGGCCGCGATCGCGGGGAACACGGTGACGATCGAGGGCGGTTCTGTCAGCCAGGGAGCGATCGGCGGTCTTGGCACGACGGTTCATAAGGGCGATCTGAAGAACAACACGGTCACGATCCGACAAGATGGCGCAGTCGCCTTGGCTTACGGAGCTTTTGCAGAGGATGGCGGCGCCGTGGTTGGCGGCGACAGTGCCGCCGACGGCAATCATGCCGTCATCGAGGGCGGCAGGGCGGAATTCGTTATCGGCGGCGCGACGAATGGCACGGGCAAGGTGTCGTATAATACGGTCACCGTCTCAGGCGGTGAGGTCGGATCTGCTGGAGTCAACAACGCTGGCGGTGCATTCGGCGGTGCGAGCATGGGGACGCGGCGCAGGGGATGTCACGCACAACAGCGTCACCATCGCAGGCGGCAAGATCGAAGGCTCTGTCTACGGCGGCTATGCCGTCGGCACGGGCAATGTCACGAACAACAGCGTCACCATCGCGGGCGGACGCTTCGAGAATGCCGGTACTGCCCCCGATGTTTACGGCGGCTATGCCGTTGGCACAGGCAAGACGACGGGCAACACGGTCAGCCTTGGCGACGCGGAGCATACCGATCTCAGAGGTGCGGCGCTCTCTTCGAGCGCGATCTATGGCGGCAACAAGACGGATGTCACGGGCAATACGCTCAGCGTCTACGGGAAGAATGTCGCCGTAAAGTCCGTCAACAACTTCGAAAGTTACGATTTCAAGCTGAATAAGACGCTTGCGAATAACGACGTGATGCTGACCGTCCAGGACGCGGGAGATTTCGCGGGCGCGGGCGTCGATTGGAGCAAGATCGGCGTCGACCGCTCGGCGATCGATGCCGACTATCTCAAGAATATCCACGGCGTGCGCCGCGTCGAGCTGTTGAAGAGCGCGACGCCGAACGCGCTGCATTTCAAGAACTATGCCACGCGCGACCACAGCACAGGGAATACCGAGTATTTCATCGGCACGAATACGGGTACGGACACAGCGACTTCCGTTATCATGAACTACAGTATCTTCCGGGATAATGCGTGGACGTATGACGGCACGAACCCGGCGACGGCAAACGAAGTCATGGGCGGCGCATCGTATCGGGATGGTCATACGACTTACAACAACAAGATCACGGTGACGGGCGTCCCGGCGGCGAACCTCAATTTCGTTTACGGCGGCAAGACGAACGGCGCGGCGGATTCAAGGAGAACTGGGTCATCGTCGAGAGCACGGACAAAGCCGGAGGCCAGGGAGCCGGCTCGATCGCCAACATCAACGGCGGCTTTACCGCGAAGGCGGACGGCGCGGCGAGTGCGAACCATGTCATCATCAAAGGCGGCACGGTCACGAATGTCATCGGCGGCGCGGTGTCGGGCGCGAACGCCTCGGCGCAGAAGAACGAGGTGCGCATCGAGGGCGGCACGGTCACGAGCGTCATCGGCGGCGGCGGCACAGCAGCTTCTGCGGGCAATATGTCCGGCAATACCGTCACGATCACGGGCGGCACGGTCTCGCGTGTAAATGCGACGACCCCGGGGTATGTCGTCGGCGGCGATTCGCGCGTCTTGACGAGCCTGTCGAGGATGAACGTCATCAACCTCGGCGACGATAAAGGAAACTTCACCGCCGACCTTTCCAACGCACAGCTTTGGGGCACGAGCTACAACGGCAATGTCTTTGCCAATGACAGCGAAAAGATCGCGGGCAATACGCTGAACGTCAAGGCGAAGAGCGGCGCGACGATCGCGCAGGTGCGCAACATCGAGAAGTTCAACTTCCAGCTGCACGATGACACGACGAAGAACGCGCCGCTCTTGACGCTGACGAATGCCGACGGCTTCGGCCATGTTTCCGCCGACGGAACCGCAGTCCAGGTGAAGTGGGGCAACGTCGCCGCCGATCTGTCGAAGATCACGACGGAAAAGAATGCTGCGAAGATCCAGGGAAAGAACACCTACGTCGCGATGCGGGCGGCAAACCCCTCGCTGAAGTTCAGCGACTATGCCAAGCGCTTTGCCGATCATGCGGGCGTCTACGAAACAGCCCTGTACACGGACTCGGGAACGGGCACGGCAGCGGAGGTTCGTTACGATGTCAACCGCTTCAAGGACGGCGTCGTGACCTATACGACGACTTCGGCGGGCGATGCGCTCGGCGGCTATTCCGCCTACGGGCACACGACCGAGGACAACGAACTGACGGTGACGGGCGTGCCGGGTGCGGCCGGAGCGGCTCTTGCGGCCGCCTACGGCGGACAGACAGCAGGCGAGACGGGCGGCTCCGTGCACAACAAGGTCACGATCGAGGGCACGAACACGGCCGCAGGCGCAGGCTCTGTCACGAACGTCTACGGCGGCGCGATCACGAACGCTGCGAACACAGGCGACGCTGTGAAAAAAACACGGTGGCGCTCCATGGCGGCACGGTCGGCACGGTCTATGGCGGCTATACGGCAGGCACGGGCAAGACGACGGGCAACACCGTCGAGTTCCACGGCGGCACGGTCACGGGCACGATCTACGGCGGCAGCAACGCGACGGACGTCACGGACAATACACTGGACGTCAAGGGCGTGCGGACGGCCGGCAACATCAAGGACTTCGAGAAGCTCCACTTCGATACGAGCGCGACGCAGGCGGGAGACACGATCCTGACGCTCAACGGCGGGGCAAGAACCGTGGGGCTTGACTGGCACGGCCTTGACGTCAAGAACCTGACGGAAGAGCGCCTCCAAACGCTCACCAGCCCCGTCCGCGAGGAACTCTTCTCGCTCATGGCGAATGATCAGGCGCTGGATTTCGGCACGACGTATGACAAGGCGAAGGAGAAGACGATCGGCGACTACGAGTATACGATCGCCAAGGAGAACGCCCCCGCCGGCTCGACGGCGGAAAAGGTCGTCGTCAGGGGATTCCGCTTCCAGAACAACAAAGACGCCGTATATGACACGGGCAACAACCACGACGCTTGGGGCGGCCGCTCGATCATCGGCAATACCGTGCAGCGGAACAAGCTGCAGGTCAGGGGCGGCACGCTCGGCAATGCCTACGGCGGTCGGAGCGCTGCAGGCGTCGTCACGGACAACCGGCTCGTCCTCGCCAGAGGCACGGTCGGCAAAAGCCTATGGCGGCTTTGTCGAAAGCCGAGGGCAAAAGCCACGAGGAACATCGTCGACGTTCTGGCGGACACCCATGCGGCAGAGATCTACGGCGGCCATGCGGCCAATGGCGAAGCTTCGGGCAACAGCGTGAACATCGTCGCCACCAACCTCCATGCCGATGTCTACGGCGGCGCCGGCGCGGTGACCGATGACAACATCGTCCACCTCTTCGGCACGAAGCTCGACGGCACGGTCGCGGGCGGCACGGCGGCGAACGGCAGGGGCAACGTCCTCGCCATTCACGCTGCCGGCACGGAAATCAAAAGACTTCACGGGCATCCAGAACCTCAGGTTCTACCTGCCGGAAAGCGTGACGCCCTCCACGGCGCCGATGCTCACGCTCACCGACGTCACCAACAACAAGGACATCCGTGGCCTCGGCGTCAGTCTCGACATCTCGGGCGCGGCAAAGCACCTGCAGAAGGATGAGGCTTTCCGCCTCCTGAAGACCGCTGCAGGCGGTTCGCTGACGACGGACGAGAAGATCAAGAGCGAGATCATGGGAAGGCAGGGCGTATCGCTCGCCTACAAGTTCAGCGTGCAGAAGAACGGCGCGGACGAGCTGGTCGCCAGGGTCGAGAGCGTCGGCATGAACGAGGCGACGAAATCCCTCGTGGAAACGAGAGCGGCGGCGATGGACGTGCTGGGAAGCGGCCTGAACCTCCTTGCCGACTCGGGTCTCGTGGCGGCTGTCGACGCGGCTGCTGCCAACGTCAACACGCGGACATACATCGCGCCGGTGGATACGGCAAGGATCGCGCCGGACGCGAAAGCGGCGGCGGCGGCGAACATGCAGTCGGGTGCATACACGATTTGGGCTGCCCAGGGCGGCGGCGCTATGCGCATCCATTCCGGCTCCTACGTCAACACGCACGGCTATGCACTGAATGTGGGCTTTGCGCGCAAGCAGGAAGCGAAGGACGGCACGCTGACCTTCGGTCCCTTCGTCGAATACGGCAGGACGAGCTACGATTCCCACTTGGAAGACGCATACGGTACGCGCGGCGATGGCAAGGTCAACTACCTCGGTCTCGGCGTCCTCGCGAAGAAGGATATGAAGAGCGGCGCCTCACGGAAGGCAGCCTGCGGGCTGGCCGCGTCAAGAGCGACTATACGGGCGACATCGCCGGCGCGGTCACGAGCTACGATATTTCCAGCCCCTACTATGCGCTCCATCTGGGCGTGGGCAAGAAAATCGCGCTCAAGAAAGGCGACGCGATCGACGCCTACCTCAAATACTTCTTCTCGCACCAGAACGCCACGAGCGCCACGCTCTCGACGGGCGAGACGTATGACTTCGATGCGGTCAACTCGCACCGCCTGCGCCTCGGCGCACGCTACATGCACGACATGGGCAGAACGGGCAAGTTCTACGCGGGACTCGCACGGGAATACGAGTTCGAAGGAGGCGCGCGCCGCTTATCAGGGCATGGCGACGCCCAGTCCGTCCCTCAAGGGATCGAGCGTCCTGCTCGAACTCGGCTACCGCTTCGCGCCGAAAGACAGCCGCGTCAGCTACGATGTGAACATCAGCGGCTGGCAGGGCAAGCGCGAAGGCTTCATGGGCAGCGTAGGCGTGAATTGGGCTTTCTGATTTACAGGATAACGAAATAAGGAATAAAAAGGAACCGGATGCGAAGCCGCAGGGCTTCGCATCCGGTTCCTTTGCATCCGCCGAGGTTATTCGTGACCTTTCCTGCCGAACACTTCCTTTGTCGTGCGGGAAAGCCATTTCCAGTTCCAGGCAAGGTGAAAAATGACGCCGATGCTCAGCAGATATGAGACATAGATATGAATGTTCTTGTTGATGATCTTGGCGGGGCCGCCGGTGAAGACATGGAGATACATGAAGGTGCCCGTCACAAGGCAGATGATCATGCCGACAGCCAAGCCAAGAACCAGATAATAATTTCTTTTCATTGTTATTGCCTCCCAATGCAGAATGTTTCCTTGAGAAAAGGATTATCAAACTCATTTTAGCACAAAAATTTTTTCGTGTCATAAAAATACGGCAGTTTCTTCTCAAAGTTCTTCCGATTTATTCGATTTGCCCGTCCGGCGTATGTGCCGATTTTTCGCTTGACAGCTCTTGGAAAAACCGCTATAATGACAATGCTTCGTTTTGCAGGAGCGTTCATGGGTAGGTGCCCGAGTGGTTAAAGGGAACAGACTGTAAATCTGTCATCTTCGGATTACGATGGTTCGAATCCATCCCTGCCCACCAGCGGCGGCATAGCTCAGTTGGCTAGAGCATGCGGTTCATACCCGCAGTGTCCGGAGTTCAAATCTCTGTGCCGCCACCATGGAATTGAAAAACCCCCGCGCCGAAAGGTGCGGGGGTTTTTGCGTGAAAGACGTTTTGCTGCGGCAAAGAAAAAACGACCCTTGGGGACAGGGTCGTTTTTTTCGGGAGTGTCGAGGGATCGGGGAAATCCCCAAGAAACTGTGGTTATGGGTTTGAGAAGGTTTTATGGGGAAGGTTTCTCAGGGACGGTTCAAGATCCCCGCCCCGAGGGGAAAAGTCTTACTTGCTGCCGAAGTAGCGGTCGAAGAGACCCTTGAAGCCGCGGCCATGACGCGCTTCGTCCTTGCACATCTCGTGCACGGTGTCGTGGATGGCGTCGAGGTTCAGCTGCTTCGCGAGCGTCGCCAGCTCCTTCTTGCCTGCGCACGCGCCGTGCTCGGCGTCGACACGCATCTTGAGGTTCTCCTTCGTGCTCGTGGTCAGGACCTCGCCGAGAAGCTCCGCGAATTTCGCTGCGTGCTCGGCTTCTTCGAAAGCGTAGCGCTTGAAGGCCTCGGCGATCTCGGGATAGCCTTCGCGATCCGCCTGGCGGCTCATCGCGAGGTACATGCCGACCTCGGAGCACTCGCCCGTGAAGTTCATGCGCAGGCCTTCGATGACCTTTTTCATCCGCGCCCTTGGCAACGCCGACATGATGCTCGTCCGCAAACTGCATGTCGCCCGTCTGCTCCTTGAACTTGGAAGCAGGCGCATGACAGATCGGACACTCCGCCGGAGCCTGGTCGCCTTCGTGAACATAACCGCAAACCGTGCAAACAAACTTTTTCATTGTGCATTTCCTCCTAAATATCGTCGATGACTCTTGTTTTCTTGGCAGTGGCCGGCGATTCATCACGCGGTGTCTTCCCTGCGTGTGCTTGTCGCCTGCTGTGCCTTTATTATAGGTGCAGCGTCCCTAAAAAGAAAAACGGTCAAAAAAATGCTGAATATCCAAGATATGATTGATAATCGAAGATTTTCTCAAGATATCTCCGTTTTTCCATAGTTTTTTTAAAATAAATACTAACAGATAATTATTATTGATAAACTATATCAGCGAATCTTCGCTGAGGAATTTCAAAAATGGCGGGCTTGTGGTATGATAGGCAAAGAAACGATGGAGGGCGCTGCAGGGAGGCTTCGTGCGAGCCTTTGCCAAAAGCGCCGTCTTTTTAGGAAGGGTGTGGCAGCGATGTTCACTGTGCGGACATCTTCTCCGGAGGAAACGGCGGCGCTTGGCGAGCGCATCGGGACGATTTGTCCGCGAGGGGCGGTCTTCGCGCTGGCGGGCGATCTCGGCGCGGGAAAGACGCTCTTCGTGCAGGGGCTGGCGCGTGGCTTGGGCTTTTCGAGCGAGGTGACCAGTCCGACGTTCAACTTGATGAACGTATATGAAGGAAGGATGCGCCTGACGCATTTCGATGTCTATCGCCTGGAGCGTGTCGAGGAGCTGGATGCCATCGGCTTCTATGAGTATGCGGACGATCCTGAGGGCGTCGTCGTCGTCGAGTGGTTTGACAAGTTTCCCGAGGAGATGCCCGACGATCATGTGCGCGTGCTGATTGAGCGGGAAGAGGCTGCGCCGGATCGCCGCCGGCTGCGCTTTTTCCCTTGCGGGTGAAAGGCTCAAGGATTTTTTTCGAGGAGATGAAGGAAGTTGTCGATTCTGGCGATTGAGACGGCAAGCTCGGTGTCGAGCGTTGCCGTGGCGAGCGAGGGAAAGCTGCGGGCGGAGGTGACGGTCGAGGCGGGCCGCACACATTCGGAGACGCTCCTTTCGCATATCGAGGGGCGCTGTCCTTTGCGGGCGTCGAGCGCCCGATGCTCACGGGCGTCGCCGTGAGCATCGGACCCGGCTCCTTCACGGGGCTTCGCATCGGTCTGGCGACGGCGAAGGCGATCGCTTACGGACTGGGAATCCCGCTCGTCGGCGTCCCGACCTTGGCGGCGCTCGCACTCGCCTTTCCCGTGCCGGGCGTCTGCACGCTCGCGCTGATGGATGCACAGAAGGGCAACGCTTACGCGGGTCTTTACGAATGGAAGGCGGGCGCTCTGCACGAGGTGCGCCCCGTGTGCGTCGCGCCGCTCGCGGAGGTGGTCGCGGAGGCGGCTGCCTTAGGAAAGCCCGTAGTCTTGACGGGTGAGCTTGTCAAGAAGCGCCGCGCGCGTCTCGGCGAGCTGCCCGAAAATGTCGCGCTTGCGCCCGCGCACTTTCTGGCGGCGCGCGCATCATGCGTCGCGTGGCTCGGGCAGGAGCGGCTGTTGGCGGGCGAGAGCGACGATCCCATGACGTTGGAGCCTTTCTACATCCGCCGCTCGGAGGCGGAGGTGCTTTGGGAGAAGCGTCACGGCGCCGCGAAGGAGGAAGCGCCATGCTGACGTTCCGCAGGATGACGCCTGCGGACGCGGCGATGGTCGAAAAGGTGGAGCGCATGTGCTTTTCCATGCCGTGGTCGCGCGAGTCCTTCTGGGAGGAGGCGGCGCAGGAAGCGGCGTACTATCTTCTGGCCTTCGACGGCGAAGAGCTCGTCGGCTACGTCGGCGTCTGGCTGCTCGGCGATGAGGGGCACATCACGAACGTCGCCGTCGCGCCCGCGGCGCGTGGGCGCGGCGTGGGCGCGGCCCTCCTCGCTGCGCTCATGGAGATTGCCCGTGGGCGCGGCGTGCGCAGCATGACGCTTGAGGTGCGCCCGTCGAACGAGGCGGCGCTCGCCCTCTACAAGAAGTTCGGCTTTCGGAGCGTCGGCAGGCGGCCGCACTACTATACGGACAACGATGAGGATGCCGAGATCCTCTGGAACACGGATATCGAAGCGACGCTTGCCTCATGCGGCGCGTCTTCGGGGAAGGGAGGAGGCGCGTGCCTGAGGACATCTTGACGCTCGCCATCGAGACGAGCTGCGACGAGACGTCCGCCGCCGTGCTGCGCGGTGGGCGCGAGGTCTTGTCGAACATCATCGCGACGCAGATTCCCGTGCATCAGAAGTATGGCGGCGTCGTGCCCGAGATCGCTTCGCGCTGCCATATCGTGAACATCGTGCCCGTCATCGACGAGGCGCTTCGTGCGGCGGGCGTCGCAAAGGAGGAGATCGGACAGGTCGCCGTCACCTATGGGCCGGGTCTTGTCGGTGCGCTGCTCGTCGGCGTCGCCGCCGCCAAGGGGCTGGCGTTCTCGCTCGGCGTGCCGCTCATCGGCGTGAACCATCTGGAAGGCCATATCTTCGCGAACTTCCTCAGCTCGCCCGATCTGGCGCCGCCGTTCGTGGCGCTCGTCGCTTCGGGCGGACATACGGCTCTCGTCCACGTCGAGGGGTACAACCGCTTCACCTTGCTCGGGCAGACGCGCGACGATGCGGCGGGCGAGGCTTTCGACAAGGTGGCGCGGGTCTTGGGGCTGCCGTACCCGGGCGGCCCCGAGATCGACCGCCTCGCGAAGTCGGGCGATCCGTCTGCCATCGACTTCCCCGCTCTTTGGAGGAAGAGGGGAATTACGAGTTTAGTTTCAGTGGATTGAAGTCCGCCGTCTTGAATTATCTGAACTCGATGAAGCTCAAGAAAATGCCGGTTTCGGCCGCTGACGTCGCGGCGTCGTTCCAGAGCGCGGTCGTCGAGACGCTCGTCCGAAAGTCGCTGGCGGCGATGCGAGAGACGGGGCTTTGGACGCTCGTTCTCGCGGGCGGCGTCGCGGCGAACAGCTCGCTCGAAGGGCGGCTTCGCCAAGCGGCGCAGGAAAACGGCATCGAGTTCCACTATCCGGGGTTGAAGCTCTGCACGGACAACGCGGCGATGATCGGCTGCCGCGCCTACTATCAGGCGCTTGCCGGCGGCTTCTCGGATGCCCATCTGAATGCAGTGCCGGGACTTTCGCTGCGCGATGTGGGCGGGGCATGAAGGGTGGGTTTTCGGCGCGGGCGCTTGCGGCTCTGGCGCGCGAGCGCTCGCCGCTGACGGCGGTGCAGGCGGAGCTTCTGCGCCGCGTCGGCCGCGCGCTTCCCTTCTGCGCCGACATCCTCGGAGCGCAGCTGACGCTCTACCTGCCTGCGCTCGACGAAGGATGCTTCGTCGTCGCCGCCAGCCTGCTGCCGCATACCGCCGCTTTTTCGCAGGAGGCGACCTTCCTGGAAGCGGCGAGCACGGTGGCTGCGGCGGAGGAGCCGTTGGTGGCGGCGGCTTTTTGCCTGGGGGGGCTGCAGCGGGGAAGCGCGAGGTCGGCTTCGGCGAGAGCCTTCTGATGTTCGCTTTCGCCGTCGCGGACGGTGCGGAGCCGCTCGCCGTCGTCGCCCTCGTGCTCGATGGCGAGGGACTGGCGCCGACGGCGCTCGATCACTTGCTGGAAACGGCGATGGATGTCGTCCGCCAGGCGAAGAAGCCTCTGGCGGAAGATTTCTTTCCGCCGTTCGCGCCGGGCACGGCGATCCTCGTCGCCGACCGCTTTCGCCGCATCGTCTTCGCCAATGCGGCGGCGCTCCACCTCTACCGTATGCTCGGCGTCGCCGGTCTCGTCGGCGTGCAGCTCTTCGACCGCCGCCTCTCGGCGCAGGTCACGCGCGAGAGCGTGCGCACGGGCAAGCCTGCGGAGAAGGAGATCGAGGCGGGCGGCCGCACGCTGCTCGTGCGCGAGGTGAAGCTCGTCGAGGGAGGGGACGAGGTTCGCCGCATCCGCCTCGTGGAGGATGTGACGGAGCTGCGCGAGAAGGAGCGCGAGATCCGCGTGCAGTCGGCGATCATCCAGGAGATCCATCACCGCGTGAAGAACAGCCTGCAGACCGTTGCGAGTCTCCTGCGCATGCAGGCGCGCAGGAGCGGCTCGGACGAGGTCAGAGCCGCGCTGAAGGAGAGCGTCTCGCGCATCCTCGCGATCGCGGGCGCACATGAGGTCTTGTCGGCGAACGGCGCTGAGAGCTTTGCCGTGCAGGCGACGGCGAGGAATGTGCTCGCGCTCGTGCGCAGGACGGTTCTCGCCGAGGGATTCTCGCTCGTCGAGACGATCGAGGGCGAGGAGGTCGCCCTGCCGGCGGCGCGCGCGGCAAACCTTGCGCTCGTCATGAACGGGATCTTTCAAAACGCCTTGGAGCATGGCTTCAAGGGCAGGAAGAGCGGTGCAATCGGTCTGCGGACGAGCCGCCAGGCAGGCCTCGTGCGCCTTGATTTTCACGACGACGGCTGCGGCATGGACGAGAGCTTCGCGCCGAAGGAGCGCAAGCGGCTCGGCTTCTCCATCATGCGCACGATCGTCGAGGGCGAGCTGGGCGGCATCCTGCGCATCGAGAGCCGGCAGGACGCCGCAGCGCATGGAACGCATGTGATCGTGGATATTCCGTGGGAGGGAGAGCTTTGACGCAGAAGGAGAAGGTGCGTTTCGTCATCGCCGATGACGAGCCTCTGATCCGCATGGATCTTCGCGAGATGATCGAGGAGATGGGGCACGAGGTTGTCGGCGAGGCGGCGGATGGCAGGCACGCCATCCGGCTTTGCCGCGACCTGCGCCCCGACATCGCGCTGCTCGATGTGAAGATGCCCGACATCGACGGCATCGCCGCCGCGCACATCATCACGCGCGAAAGGCTTTCGACGGTGCTCCTCCTCACGGCGTTTTCCGACGCTTCGACCGTGCGCCGCGCCGAGGCGGCGCACGTCAGCGGCTATCTCGTGAAGCCCGTCGAGGAGGCGCAGCTCTTCCCCGCCGTCGAAATCGCGCGCGCACGCGCCGCCGAGCGCCGTGCCCTCGAAGCGGAGGTCGGCGAACTCAAGGCGGCGCTCGCCGGACGCAAGGCGGTCGAGCGTGCCAAGGGCGTGCTCATGGATCGTCATGGGCTCAAGGAAGACGAAGCGTTTTGCCGCATGAGGCGCTACAGCATGGAGAAGCGTCTCTCCGTGCAGGAGCTCGCGGAAAGCATACTGCGTGCGGATGCGAAGCGTAGGAAGAAGCGTGATCCCCAGCAGATTTCTAGGGAATTATCCAGAAAATAACAAAATAATTTCAGTTGCACTTTTCATCTGTATCTGTTAAAATAGGGGAACAAGCGCGGGGCTGACGAAGTCAGGCCGTCGGCGCGAAACGCGTCCATGGGGACGGTTTCACGAGTTACCAGCAAGGGAGATATTTCATGGAGTTTCAGGACAGGACATTGGTTTGCAAGGATTGTGGCAAGGAGTTCACGTTCACGGCAGGTGAACAGGAATTCTACAAGGAGAAGGGGTTTGAGAATGATCCGGTTCGCTGTCGCGACTGCCGTGGCAAGAGACGCCGCAGCCACGATGGCGACAGCGGTGAGCGCACGATGTTCCAGGTGACATGCGCTGCCTGTGGCAAGGAGACGGAAGTTCCGTTCGAGCCGAAGGATGACCGCCCGGTCTACTGCCGCGATTGCTTCTCTGCCAGAAGGGGCAGATAAGCGGAAGCTTTGCACACTTTTGCCCCGATGGAAGCCAGCGGGATGGTTCTCCGAGAGCATATAAGACGCAAAGAGCTTTCTTGACACATGTCGCAGTCTCCTCTTGTTTTTTATGCTTGAGCAGTAAGGATGAGCATGAAGGACGAGAGGAGATTGTTTTTTTATGGAAAAATGGTGCGTGATTTATTCCTCGCTGACAGGGAATACGAAGCTCGTCGCCGAAGCGATGGCGGAGGAAGTGGGCGCCGATCTCTGCCGCGTGGAGGAAGCGCCCGCAGATCTTTCCCTCTATGACGCCGTGGCGCTCGGCTATTGGCTGCGGCGCGGCGCGCCCGATCCGAAGATGCTCGCGCTCCTGCCGAAGATCGAGGGCAAGGATGTCGTGTTTTTTCAGACGCACGGCACGGATCCGGGCAGCGAGCATGCCGTCACGGCGTTTGCGCGCGCCGGCCATGCGCTCGGCGCCGGCTGCGATATCCTGGGCACATTCTCCTGCCAGGGCAAGCTCAATCCGAAGATTGTAGAAAAGCGCAAGAAGGAAGCTGCCGCAGAGGATGACCCGCACGCGGGAAAGAAGGCGCAGGCGCGCTGGCAGAGGGCTGCCGGCCACCCCGATGAAGGGGACTTGCAGGAAGCGCGCGCCTTCATATGCGCGATGCAGGAAAAGCGCAGGAAGCGCAAGGCAAGGATGGAAGCGGGAAAGTAGCTGCCATGGGAAGGGCAGGGGGAAGCGTTTGATAGCGCTTCCTCTTTTTCGTGTCTTGTGTTATACTCTTTTTATGATTTTCATGGAGGCGATGGCTGATGGAGAGGAAGATCCTCTTGAACCCGGGGCCCGCGACGACGACGGACACGGTGAAGATGGCGCAGATCGTGCCCGATATATGCCCGCGCGAAGAAGAGTTCGGCGCTGTCATGCGCGAGGTCGCGGCGGGGCTTCT
This sequence comes from uncultured Selenomonas sp., assembly GCA_916438625.1. Classification (GTDB taxonomy): domain Bacteria; phylum Bacillota; class Negativicutes; order Selenomonadales; family Selenomonadaceae; genus Selenomonas. The sequence goes on from CAKAFE010000001.1 coordinate 869,023, forward strand.
GCAGATCGTCCATGCCGATGCGGCGGAGTTTTCGTGCGTGCTCTTCTGCGGCTCGGGCACGCTCAACATGGACGTGTGCCTGAACTCGCTTCTGCCGGCGGGGAAGAAGGCGCTCGTCGTCAACAATGGCGCGTATTCGTCGCGCGCCGTCGACATCTGCCGCGCCTATGGGCTCGCGCATATCGATCTGCGCTCCTCGACCGAGGATGTGCCCGACCTCCGGGCGGTCGAACGCGCTCTTGAGGACGATCCGGACATTGCGCTCGTCTACACGACGCATCATGAGACGGGCACGGGCGTCCTGAACCCCATCCGCGAGATCGGAGCGCTCGCACATGCACACGGCGCCGCGTTCGTCGTTGATACAACCTCGACGTATGCGATGCTGCCCTTCTCGATGGAGGAAGAGAATATCGACTTCTGCATGGCGTCGGCGCAGAAGGGCATCCAAGCGATGACGGGGCTTTCCTTCATCATTGGGCGCACCGCGCTCATCGAGGCATCGAAGGCATATCCCGTGCGTTCGTACTATTGCAACCTCTACCAGCAGTATGCGTACTTCGAGAAGACGGGGCAGATGCAGTTCACGCCGCCCGTGCAGACGATCTATGCGGCGAAGCAGGCGCTCGCCGAATACTTCGCCGAAGGAGAGGCGGCGAAGGCGGCGCGTCATGCGCGGGTGGCGCAGGCGATTCATCGCGGGCTTTCGGCGCTCGGATTGCGCGAGGCGATCCGCCCCGAGATCCAGTCGGGTCTCGTCGTCTCCGTGCTCTACCCGGACGATGCGCGTTGGGATTTCGACCGCGTGCACGACTATTGCTATCGGCGCGGCTTTACGATCTATCCGGGCAAGATGCAGGAAAAGGGCACGTTCCGCCTGTGTGCGCTCGGAGCAATCGACGAGGAGGACATCGAGGCGTTTTTTTGCGTGCTGAGAGAAGCGTTCGCAGAGATCGGCATGGAGGCGCCGCTGTCATGAGCTGCATGAAGGAAGCGCTCGAAAAAGAGGAAAGAGGGAAAAAAATGAGTCACTGGCAAGAAATATGGAACAAGAGGAACTCGCATCTCATGGATGTCGATCGCACGGACAAGCGGGCGATGCTCTTGGAGCTGAAGCGCATCAACGGTTTCGACATCACCAAGGAGGGCGTGCCGTATGAAGCCTTCCTCGAAAAGTATGAGGCGACGAAGGAGGGGCTGGCGCTGCCCGAGGGCGGCAGCGTATTCGAGGTCGGCTGCGGTGCGGGAGCGAACCTCTGGCTCTTCCAGCAGGACGGCTTCCGCGTCGGCGGCATCGACTTTTCGGAGGGGCTTCTGGCGATTTCGCGCGACGTCCTGCGTGAAGACGCGCTCTGCGAGATCGTGCGCGGCGAGGCCCTGCGACCCTGCCGATGGAAGAGAAGTACGACGCGGCGTTTTTCCGACGGCGTGTTCCACTACTTCCCGGACGAAGCGTATGCGGAGAAGGTTCTGGAAGGCATGGCGGAGAAGGTGCGCGGCAACATCGTCATCCTCGACGTGCATGATGCGGCGAAGAAGGAGGAGTTCTTCGCTTTCCGCAGGAAGCTCGATCCCGATTACGACGAGCATTATCGCGGTTTGGACAAGCTCTTTTACGACAAGGCTTTTTTCGAGGCGTTCGCTAAAAAGCACGGTTTTGCCGTTTCCTTCGCTTCTCTGACGCTGGAGGGTTACTGGAACGCGCCGTTCGTCTATACCGTATTCTTCTCGCGCGAGGCGAAAGCGTAGGACTGAGCGGCAGAAGGAGGGAACTTCATGCAGGCGACGGAGTTTTTGAACATCACGGGCGCGGATTTTTTCGTCGGCGTGCCCGACTCGCAGCTGCGCGCCCTTTGCGACGCACTGATGGAGCGTTACGGCTCACGTCCGCCGCACATCGTCGCGGCGAACGAGGGAACGGCGGCGGCCATCGCGGCGGGGCGCCATCTCGCGACGGGGGGGACGCCGCTCGTCTACCTGCAGAACAGCGGCGAGGGCAATATCGTCAATGCGCTCGCTTCGCTCCTGCACGAGAAGGCATACGGCATTCCGCTGATCTTCGTCATCGGCTGGCGCGGCGAGCCGGGCGTGAAGGACGAGCCGCAGCACGCCTATCAGGGCGAGGTCACGCTTTTGCTGCTCGATCTCATGCAGGTCGAGTATTTCGTTCTCTCGCCGGAAACGACGGGAGACGAGGTGCGCGCGGCGATGGAGGGCTTCCGTCCCCTGTTGGAGCAGGGGCGTTCGGTCGCCTTTGTCGTCAGGAAGGGCGCGCTCGTGCACGATCGGAAAGTCGCTTATGAAAACGGCTATGTCCTGCGCCGTGAGGAAGCCGTCCGCACGATCCTCGAAGCGGCAGGCGAGCGCGATGTCTTCGTCTCGACGACGGGCAAGGCGAGCCGTGAGCTTTTCGAACTGCGGGAAGCGCGAGGCGAGGGGCACGAGCGGGATTTCTTGACGATCGGCTCGATGGGGGCACAGCTCGTCCGTCGCGCTCGGCATCGCGCTCAGCGAGACAAAACGGCGCATCTGGTGCCTCGACGGCGACGGCGCCTTCCTCATGCACATGGGCGCGGCCGCCGTCATCGCTGCTGCAAAGCCATCGAACTTCTGCCACGTCGTCTTGAACAACGAGGCGCACGAGAGCGTCGGCGGCATGCCGACGGCGGCTTCCTCCATCGACTTTCCGGCGCTCGCGCGTGCGCTTGGCTACACCGGAGCGCATCGCGCAAAGAGCCGCGAGGAGCTTGCCGCTGCGTTGGCAGGGATGGAGGGGGAGGCGAGGCCATGCTTCCTTGAAGTGCGCTGCGCGATCGGCTCGCGCGCCGACCTCGGCCGTCCGACGCTTCCCCCGAAAGCCAACAAGCTGGAACTGATGCGCTTTCTCAGGTCTTGATCGATCACGGGCGCTGCTTGAATAGTCTTGACAAATCGCAGGATAATTGTTATGATAAAAGAAGTATTGACGCAGAGAAAGTGCCGAGAGATCGGTGCGTCAAGTTGATTTTTTTAATTTCAGGAGGATGAAATATCATGGGTACGATTTTTTTCCAAGAGCGATTTCTGGATTGGCCTTGCTGTTGGCGCCGTCGCGGGCGTTTTCGGCTATCGCTTCATGCAGGAGCGTGAGCAGCAGATGATGGCGATCCAGCAGGGCGCTCCTGCGGCGCAGGTGCCGCTTGCCGAGCTCCAGCGCCAGAAGGAGGAGCTTGAGGATCTCATCGCTGCGCAGGAAGCCGGCGCGAACCAGTAAGAAAAAGCAGAGGGGCTGCTGCAGGCAAATGCTCGTATCTTCATGGCATGTTGCGTGCGCAGCCCTTTTCCTGTTTTAGTGTTGATAACGAATTGCAAAGGAGGACGCTATGACGAAAGTTTCCTTGGGTCTGCCGCTTGCTGCAGCTGCTGCGGGTACGGTCGCGACCCTCTTTGCTCCGGCGAAGCGCCTGCATATTGTCTGCGGCACGGCATGGGCGCTCTTCTCGCTCGCTCACGCCTGGCAGTATCGGAAAAAGCTGGCAGACGACCTCGGGGTGGCGTCCGTTGGTGTCTGTCTCAAGCAGAAGGCGATGCAGAAGATCGGCGCGGGACTGCGCAGGCTGCCGCTGCCGCCGACAAAACTCGGCGCTCTCATCGGCTCGATGCGCCCCGCCGCCTATACGCCGGGCAGGATTCGTCTCTACAGCCGTTCGCTCGTGGAGAACGAACAGCTGGCGGAGCAGATCCTGACGTACTTCGCTGACTATGCGGAGGTGGACGCGGTGGAGTGCAATACACTTACGGGATCCGTGCTCATCACCTATGAGCCGGAATTTTTCGCTGAGAATGAAGAGCTTTCACAGATAGAGAAATATGTCAAGGAATGTGTGCAGACGGCACAGGGGAGGAGTTAAATCTTTATGTCTTATATGTCTGGTTTGATGCTTGGCACGGCCATCGTGCGGGGGCTGGGCAGCATGCTTTCCAGCGGTTCTGCCGCTGGCATGGGCTTCATGGACATGGGCGCGGGCTCCGGCATGGGGCGGGGCGCCATGGGCAGGAGTTCCGGCATGGGCGGTCTCTTCGGCATGATGCCGACGGGCATGGGAAGCGGGATGAACGGCATGTTCGGACAAGGCGCAGGCAGAGGGCGCAGGGGCGTGGAGCAGGGCACGGCAGGCTCTGCCGATTCACCTGTGCCGGCGCAGCCGGCCTTCGTGCTGAAGAGCGCCGTGCCTGGCCGCAGACGCTACTATGCCTCGGCTCTGCAGGGCAACGAGGAGTTGGCGAAGCTTTTGGAAAAGAGCCTCGTGCGCGTCGCTTTCATCGACTCCGTCGAGACGTCGAGCGTGACGGGCAGCCTTCTCGTCCGCTATACGGGCACGGAGACGGCAATCGACCGTTTGATGACGGATCTCGGCAAGCGCGTTTTCGGCATGGAGCCGAGGACGGCGGGCTTCAGCCTGCCGCAGGGGCTTTCTTCCTTGCTTCCTGCGGCAGGCGTCGCGCAGCCGCTCGCCGAGGTCGGCGCGAGCCTCCGTCGCACGGTGGGTGCGGCGAATTCCTGGCTGCGCGAGAAGAGCGGCGGCTGGCTCGATTTCCCTTCGGTCTTCGCCCTCGGTTTCATCGCGCGAGGTATGCGCAAGGTCCTGCTCTATGAGCAGCGGCCGTCCGGTCCGCAAATGCTTTGGTGGGCGTTCTCGATCTTGAAAGGATGGAAGATGTTATGACGTATGGGACGTGCTCAATTCGCTTGTCTCTGGAACTCGCGCAGGACAAGCGCGCTCTCCTGAGCGCCCAGGTCCGCAGCTTGAAGGGCGTCGTCGCCGCCTCGGTCGGCGACAAGGCGCTGACTGTCTGGTACAAGGACGCGCTGCCGCTCGCCCTCGTGCGCCGCTTGGTCAAGCGCATGGAGGAGGAGTGCGCGACGCATGATCCGGAGCTGGACATGGCGGGCTATCGGCGCGAGGCGATCTTCTCGCTCGTGAGCTTCGCGGGCATGAAGGCGCTCGAAAAGCTGGCGCCCGAGGCATTCGCAGGGCATGAAGATCTTCCGCAGCCTCCTCGTGCTGGCGATTGCGCGCAACTTTCTCAAGAATGGCATCGTGGGCATGGTGAAAGGATCGCCGACCGAACGCCGATACGCTGACGAGCACGGCGGTCATCGCCTCCGTGCTCGCAGGAAAGCCCGAGTCGAGCCTCACGCTGCTCACGCTGTCGAACGGCGCCGAAATGCTGACGGCCTACGCTGCAGAGCGCGCGAAGAAGCAGATCTCGGGTCTTTTGAACATGAACCAGCGCTTTGTCTGGCTCGTCGACGGCGGCGTGGAGCGCAAGGTCGCCGTCGAATCCGTGCAGGTCGGCGACCGCATCGCGGCGCACGCGGGCGAGATGATCTGTGTCGATGGCCGCGTCGTCAGCGGACAGGCTTCCGTGAACCAGGCTTCGATCACGGGCGAGTCGAACCCCGCGATGAAGCGGAAGAAGTCGCCGGTCTACGCGGGTTCCGTCATCGAGGTCGGCGAGCTCGTCATCGAGGTTGAGAAGACGGGCAAGGACACATCGCTCGCGCACATCGTCCATCTCGTCGAAGAGGCGCAGTCGAGACGCGCGCCCGTGCAGAGTTTCGCCGATAATATGGCGAACATGCTCGTGCCGATCTCTTTCCTCGGCGCGGCGATCGTCTACGGCGCGACGCGCGATTGGCAGCGGGTGCTGAACCTCCTCTTCATCGACTTCTCGTGCGGCTTGAAGCTTTCGACGGCGACGGCGATCTCCGCTTCCATCGCAGCGGCGGCGAAGAAGGGCATCCTCGTCAAGGGCGGCAACTACATGGAAGCGCTCGCCGAGACGGACACCGTGGTTCTCGACAAGACGGGAACGATCACGGTCGGCATCCCGCAGATCTCTTCCATCCGGACGGCTGAGGGCGTGGAGGAGAAGGAGATGATCCTCCTGGCAGCGTCGGCGGAAATGCACTCCGTGCATCCTCTGGCGGTCGCCATCCAGAAGTATGTGAAGGATCATGACTGGCAGGTGCCGCAGCACCGCTCGTCGAAGACGATCGTCGCGCGCGGCATGCAGGCGGTCGTGCCCGACTTCGCCGGCTTCAAGGGCGGCGATGTGATCGTCGGCAGCTCCAAGTTCATGAAGGAGCGCGGCGTGCAGGGCACGGGCGATCTCGTCGTCGAGGATACGACAGAAAACCTCCTCTACATCGCGAGGAATGGCTCGCTTCTGGGCATCATCGGCATCACTGATCCCGTGCGCCCGAAGATGAAGAAGACGCTGAACCAGATGCGTCGTTGCGGCGTCGATGAGATCGTGATGCTCACGGGCGATTCGGAAAAGGTCGCCGACCATGTGGCGCGTCAGATGGACATCGACTCCTATCATGCCGAGGTGCTGCCCGAAGACAAGGCGCACTACGTCATGAAGCTCAAGGAGCGTGGCGGCAGGGTCATGATGGTCGGCGACGGCATCAACGACGCGCCCGCCTTGGCTTTCGCCGATGTCGGCGTGACGCTCGGCGGCCGTCAGACGGACATCGCTGCCGAGTCGTCGGCAGTGACGATCCGCTCGGAAGATCCTGAAGGCCTCGTCGAAGCCCTGCAGCTCGGCAAGCGCACGATGGGGCTGATTCATCAGAACTTCCGCGCGACGATCCTCGTCAACTCGGGAGCGATGCTCATGGGGCGCTCGGCATGATCAGCCCGCTGTGGGCAGCTGTCATCCACAACACGGCGACGCTCGCCGTCGTCTTGAACAGCGCGCGCATCCTCTCGACAGGAAAGAAGCCTCTGAAACGCATCGGCTGAGATGGATAAAGAAAAAGGGAGACCGCACGATCGGATGTGCGGCCTCCCTTCTTTTTTGTTGAAACAGATTACTGTGCGTGCCGGTTCGAAGCAGGCACATGATCTTTTGAAAGAGATGGGGAAAAATAAACTTGACAACGATTCTCAATTCTTCTATAATGAACATATCAAGCGGGATTGATATTCATGTTCGTCAAGAAGGGGAGAGTGATTATGAGCAGTGTGGTGATTCTCGGGGGGGGAACGAGTGCATGGAGTGTCGTTATCGGGAGGCGTGCAGGAGCTGCGGGTTCAAGGCGAAGGTCTTCCCGAAAATGTGCCGCGATCTCAAGAGGAAGATCGGCTCGCCTGACCTCATCATCCTTTTTACGAGCACGGCGTCGCATCAGCTTGCCATGCACGCGCAGGAAGAGGCGAAGAAATGCAATGCGAAGATTGCTTTCTGTCACTCCGCGAGCATGGCGGCGCTGCAGAATGTCCTCGCCGAGCATACGGCGTAGGCTGTACGCTTGACGCTTGTTTCGCTTCCATCACGAAAAGACCCGCAAAAGCCTCCGACGCTTCTGCGGATCTTTTCGCGCAGCCGGCTCTGCTGCGGGGGCAGGGATGCTTGCGACTGGAGGGGGATGTGATGCCGGGCAGCTCTTTTGCAAGAGCAAGTGAGAGTATATATGAATCGACAAAGAGAATGGAAAATGCGCCGCGTCTGCTTGACACACTGAAGGATATAAGGTATCATTAGCCGTGGCAATAAACGGGATTCGGTTTCATTGTCGTTCTCATTTTAAGATTTATCAAGATGGAGGTAGAAAGGTATGACGTTGAAAGACGGAAAGACAGGAATGTCTCTTCGTGTCGACAAGGTGGGCGATTCGAGCTCAAGCAGCGCCTGATGACGATGGGGCTGATTCCGGGCACGCGCATCAAGGTCCTGCCGTCGGCACCGATGGGCGATCCGATGGCGATCGGGCTTCGCTCGTACAATCTCGCGCTTCGCCGCGCTGATGCGGAGAAGATTGAAGTGACGGAAATCAAGGAAGGAGCGGGAGCCTGATGAGCACCATGAGCGTCGCCCTGACGGGCAACCCGAACACGGGAAAATCGACCATATTCAACGAATTGACGGGTATGCGCCAGAAGATCGGCAACTGGCCGGGCGTCACTGTTGACAAGAAGATGGGCGTCGTCAACTACAAGGATCGCGTGATCACAGTCGTCGACCTGCCCGGCACCTACAGCATCAATGCTCGTTCGGCAGAGGAGCAGGTCGTCATTGACTACTTTAAGACGACGATGCCCGACCTAGCCGTCGATGTCATTGACTCGTCGAACATCGAGCGCAATCTCTTCCTCACGGTGCAGCTCCTCGAAGAGGGTATCCCTCTTCTCATTGACCTCAACATGCAGGACGAAGCGGAAAGAAAGGGCATCCGCATCAACATCCAGAAGCTCGAAGAGGCTCTGGGCATGCCTGTCGTGCAGACGGTCGGCCGCAGCAAGAAGAGCATCGAGAAGCTCATCGAAATTTTCACGACGACCGTCATGTCGAACTACCGTCCGAGCGCGATGGTCGAAGAGCACAAGGCGAAGGCGACGGAACTCAAGAAGAGCGGCCTTTCCGCCGAAGAGCTGGACGAAAAAGCTCATCGAGCTGCGCTACGATCTCATCGACAAGATCATGAAGAAGGCGGTCGTCGTCGGAAACGTCGGGCTGTCGACTTCGGAGAAGATCGACCGCGTGCTCGCGAACGGCGTCTTGGCGCTGCCGATTCTCCTCGCCATCCTCTACCTGATGTTCTGTATCGCCTTCACGTGGATCGGCCAACCGCTCGCGGACGCTGTCGGCGACTGGATCGGCGGACCGTTCACCGACTGGATCAATGACGCGATGGAATCTGCGGGCGTCGCCGAGTGGCTGAAATCCTTGATTGCAGACGGTATCGTCGCGGGTGTCGGCAACGTCATCAACTTCGTGCCGCTCATTTTCACCTTGTTCTTCATGCTGTCCTTCCTCGACGGTACGGGCTACATGGCGCGCGTCGCCTTCATCATGGATCCGATCATGCGTCGCGTCGGCCTCACGGGCAAGGGCATCATGCCGCTGATTGTCGGCTTTGGCTGCGGCGTGCCGGCCATCATGGGTGCGCGTGCACTTGATTCGGAGAAGGACAGGCTCACGTCGATTCTCATCACGCCTTTTTTTGACTTGCTCGGCGAAGCTGCCGATCATGGCGCTCTTCGCTGCGATGTTCTTCCCTGAACATGCCGCGAACGTCGTCTTCTCGATGTACATCGTCGGCATCGTCGTCGCCATCATCATGGCGAAGGTTTTAGGCGTCACGGCGTTCAAGGATCAGGGATCGACGTTCCTCCTCGAACTGCCGCCGTACCGTATGCCGGACATGAAAACGGTGCTCTTGGAAACTTGGGACAAGGGCAAGGGCTACCTGATCAAAGCCGGTACGATCATCTTCGCGATGAGCGTCGCCATCTGGTTTCTGTCGAACTACAATGCAGACGGCGCTACGGATGAGATGAGCGAGTCCTTCCTCGCATCGATCGGCGGCGGTATGAGCCATCTCTTCGCGCTACAGGGCTTCGAGACTTGGGAGTCGGGCGCGGCCGTCGTCACGGGCATCATGGCGAAGGAGTCCGTCGTCTCGACGCTCGGTATCCTCTATGGCGTCGGCGATGTCTCGACCGAGGCGGAGGACGCAGCAGAGACGGCGACACAGTTCGCCGGCTCGATGGGTACGGCATTCACGGCAGCCTCGGCGCTCGCCTTCATGGTATTCTCGCAGCTCTACACGCCGTGCATGACTTCGCTCGGCACGATCAAGAAGGAGACGGGCAAGTGGAGATGGATGCTCTTTGCCGCTCTCTACACCTTCGGCGTCGCCTGGGTCGTCTCGCTTCTTGTCTACTGGGGAGCCTGCGCCTTCGGCATGAACGGCTAGGGAAGCGATGGGCGAAAGCCGTCCGTGCTTCTCTGACTCCTGAAAGGAGATCTTTGCCATGGCAAGCATCATTGTCGGCGCGATTGTCGCCGTCCTGCTCTTCTTCGCCCTGCGCCACGTCTATCACAATGTGAAGGCGGGCAAGGAGGATTGCTGCGGCGGCGGCTGCAGCGGCGGCTGCGGAGGCTGCGGTACGAGCTGCCACAGTGTGGGGCAGGAAAAAGTAAATAGATGAATATAAGAAAAGCGTCGAGAGATTCTCGGCGCTTTTCTTGTTCGTGCGAATTGTTTATAGTATAATTGAAGCGGGAGGAATCATTTGTGAAGACGGTGAACCGCAATTATAAGGATTCTTTATTTCGGGATATATTCAACAACGAGGAACGTTTGGCAGAAATCTATACGGGATTGCTGAATGACCCTATAAGTCCGCATGATATACAGCTTACGACTTTGGATTGGACGTTTTTCACAGGCATACGGAACGATGTGAGCTTTATTGTCAAGGAAAAGCATATTGTTTTGTTGGAGCATCAGAGCACGTGCAATGAAAATATGCCTCTGCGCTTGCTCATGTATATTGCAGAGCTTTATCGCCGTTATGTGGATGCGGATGCAATTTACAGACAAACGCGCATCTTGCTGCCTGCACCTAAGTTTTATGTATTCTATAATGGGAGAAGGAAATGCCTGCACAGTGGTCGCTTCGTCTTTCCGATGCTTTCGACGGGAATGAAGGTGATATCGAGCTTGTTGCCGAGGTTATCAATATCAATGAAGCGCCGCATCGGCTGATTTTTGAAAAATGTCGAGCCTTGAAGGCATACAGCGTGTTTGTTGCTCAATTTCGCGGCTATGTAAGAAATGGAAAAAGTTTAGAAGAAGCTGTAAGTTTGGCTGTCCGATATTGTGTGGAGAACGATTATCTGGGGGATTATTTCAGACAAAGGCAAAAAGAGGAGGTATTTGATATGATGAATTTTGTATGGGATCAAGAGCGTGCATTGGAAATTCGTGCGGAAGAAGCTATGCAGCAGGGCATGGAGAAAGGGATGGAGAAAGGGATGGAGAAAGGGATGGCTGAGGCGCAGCAGATGATTCTGCGGGTATTTCCTCTCCTTCGCAAAAATATGCCGCTGGCGGAGATTTCGGAGAAAACGGGCTGCACCATGGAGTATCTGCAGCAACTGAAAGCTGCGATGCAGTAATCCCGCCGATTTTCGTAGGGAAAATGGTATTGAAAAATATTCTCATATATGTTACACTGAAAGCGTCGGAATTTGTCCGACGCTTTTCTTTCCGCTTGCAGCGGGATGTTACCATGAAGCCCAAGAGGTCAAGTCGAAGACGAAGATCGATTGGCTAGGCTTCTGTAGGGGCGGCGCACCTTTGTCCACGAAGTGGACGTTTGTGCGTGCAGCTTGCAGATGAAGGAGGAGACGTTTATGGAGTACAAGATCGAGCATGATTCTCTCGGAGAGGTTCGCGTGCCGAAGGATCGCTATTGGGGGCGCAGACGCAGAGGAGCTTTCGAGAATTTTCCCCATCGGCACGGAGAAGATGCCGAAGGAGATCATCCGCGCCTTTGCCATCTTGAAGAAGTCGGCGGCGTTTGCCAACGCGACGCTCGGCAGGCTCGACGAGAAGCGCCGCGATGCCATCGCGAAGGCGGCGGACGAGATCCCCGGCGGGCGAGCTGGACGGGCATTTCCCGCTCGCCGTATGGCAGACGGGCAGCGGCACGCAGTCAAACATGAACGTCAACGAGGTGCTGGCGAACCGCGGCAACGAGATCGCGGGCGAGAAGATCCTGCATCCGAACGACCATTGCAATATGTCGCAAAGCTCGAACGACACGTTCCCGACGGCGATGCACATTGCTGCCGTCGTTGCCATCGAGGACAAGCTCCCTGCCGTCGATCGACAAGCTCGCCTCGACCTTCGAGCGATTGATGAAGGAGAATGAAGGAATCGTCAAGACGGGCAGGACGCATTTGCAGGATGCCGTTCCCATTTCCTTCGCGCAGGAGATCAGCGGCTGGCTCGCCATGCTCAAGGCTTCGCGCGCACAGATCGAGGCGACGCTGCCGTTCTTGAAGGAGCTTGCCTTGGGCGGGACGGCGGTCGGCACGGGACTCAACGCGCCCAAGGGCTTTTGCTGAGGAGGTCGCGCGCGTCGTCAGCGACATCACGGGACTCGATTTTTTTGTACAGCGCCGAACAAGTTCCACGCGCTCTCGGCGAAGGATGAGATGGTCTTCGCGCATGGCGCCTTGAAGGGGCTGGCGACGAACCTCATGAAGATCGCCAACGATGTGCGCTGGCTCGCGAGCGGCCCGCGCTGCGGCCTCGGCGAAATCACGATCCCGTCGAACGAGCCGGGAAGCTCGATCATGCCGGGCAAGGTCAATCCGACGCAGTGCGAGTCGGCGACGATGGTGGCGGTGCAGGTCATGGCGAACGATACGGCTGTCGCCATCGCGGCGTCGCAGGGCAATTTCGAGCTGAACGTCTACATGCCGGTGACGATTTATAACTTCCTGCAGTCGGTGCGCCTGTTGGCGGATTCCCTGCGCTCCTTCGATGAGCGCTGCGTATCGGGCATCAAGGCGAACAAGGACAAGATGCACGAAAATCTGCACCGTTCCTTGATGCTCGTGACGGCGCTGAATCCCGTCATCGGCTACGAGAAGGCGGCGAAGACGGCGCACAAGGCGTTTGAGGAAAATATTTCGCTCAAGGAGGCTTGCGTCGCGCTCGGCTTCCTCGCGCCCGAAAAGTTCGACGAGGTCTTCCATCCCGAGGAGATGGTCTAGCATGGCGGATGTTGGCGAGAATTCAGATGTACCTGAAGCGGGGATGCCGAAAACCGTCCAGAGACAGCACGGGCAGAAAGCCGAACTACAAGAACTGGCTGCCGCGCCGCATGATTGCGGCGGTGCTCTTGGCAGCCGTCCTCTTCTGGGCGTTCTTCGCGCTCGCGCTCCTCTTCCTGTCGCATGAAGGTGCGTGGCTCGCCCTCGACGCCTTCCTCGCGCTCGCAGCGCTTTCGCCTCGACGCTCCTCACGTTCTGGTTCTGCGCCCTCTACCGCATGTTTTCTTACGACGGCAAGCGGCAGCTGGCGCGGCAGATCGTCGAGGGAACGGCGGCATTTGTCAAGCTTCCCTGCAGGCGGGACGCATCCTCGACGTCGGCTGCGGCAGCGGCGCTCTGACAATCGCCTGCGCGAAGGGAAATCCCGCGTGCCAGGCGCTCGGCGTCGATCTCTGGCGCGGCGTCTACGCCTCGTTCAGCCAGCGGATCTGCGAGGAGAATGCAGCAGCTGAGGGCGTGACGAATACGGAGTTCCGCCCGGGCGACGCCCTCAAGCTCGATTTTTCCCCGATGAGAGTTTCGATGCGGTGACGAGCAACTATGTCTATCACAACATCCCGAAGGTCTCGGGGCAGACGATGCTCGAAGAAACTTTGCGCGTCTTGAAGAAAGGCGGCGTATTCGCGATTCATGACATCATGGAGCGCGGCAAGTACGGTGACATGGAAGCGTTCGCCGCCAAGCTGAGGGACGAGGGCTACGAGGAGGTCAAACTTCTCGACACGGCCAAGGGCATGTTCATGAGTCAAGGAGAGGCGCGCTTCATGTGCTGCAGCGCCTCCAAGCTGCTTGTCGGCAGGAAGTGAAGTCGTCGTAACAGAAAAGTGGAAGGCTGTGCATAGGTTGGTTCGACTTGTGCGCAGCCTTTTTCGTTGCGTGGGCGGAGCACGATGCCTGGAAGGCGGATGTTCGTACACACAGCTTGTATGCAGGATGAAGCTGAGTGGGAGAAAGGTTCTTTTCATATTATTAGATATTACCCATGAAGTCTATTTGTGATGGCGTGATTGCTCGCGTTTTCTTTTTTTATATCGGAAAATCTTTTGTTTAATGGAAGTTTATATCAATGTAATTGATATTGGAATCAACTGTCGGGGAATTTCCTCGTTTTGTTTGAATTCATAGAAAAAAACTTTCTTCCCACGGGCAGGGTATTTTTGTTCTATAATAAAAAAGAAGTTGGGAGAAACAAGGAGGTTTTTATGAAACTGAAGCCGAAGATGCTCTTGGGCATCGGAGTCCCTCTCATCGTAGTTTTCCTCATCGTGGGATTCGTCATCAGCACGATGGCGAGTTCGGCGCTGACGGAGTCGAAGCAGAGCGGCATGTACGAGATGGGTGAGCATTATGCCCAGGCCATTGACAAGATCGTGGAGATGAACCGCGTCGCTGTCGAGACGGCAGCGGTGAACTGGCAGGAAGCAATGCCCGAGGGTGAGGCGATGCAGGCGGCGCTCTCGCACATGGCGGAGCGTCCGGGCGTCCTTTCCGCCTACGTCGGCAGACCCGATGGCGGCACGGCGACGAGCGCATCGTTCCCGGAGGGTTACGATCCGAGGGTGCGTCCGTGGTATAAAGGAAGCCGCCGCTGCGCCCCATAAGACGATCATATCCAAGCCGTACAAGGCTGCGTCCACGGGCAAGCCCGTTCTGACGATCAGCCGCGCCGTTGAGAAGAATGGAGAGCTCAAGGCTGTCGTTGCCATCAACATTTCGCTCGAATCCGTCGGGGATGTTGTGCGGAACGTCAAGATCGGCGAGACGGGAGCGCTCGTCATCTTGGGGCCGGAGACGGAGTATATCTACCATCAGAAATATACGATCGAGGATCGCTTCAATGCGATCGACGGCGGCGCTTACAAGGAGCTGGCGACGAAGCTCACGACGGGCAAGCCCGAGCAGGTCGAGGCCGACTATCAGGGCGGCAAGAAGTTCTATGCGGGCGTTCCCGTCGGGGAGACGGGCTGGACGATGCTCATCGCCCTGCCGCGTGATGAGGCGAATGCCGCCGTCACGCAGATGGGAATGCTCGTGTTCGCGATCTGCCTCGCGGCTCTCGTGATCCTTCTGGGCATCACCTATGGCTTGCTCAATGCAGCGACGACGCCGATCGGCGTCCTTTGCGCGCTGATGGAAAAGATTGCGGGCGGCGATCTCACGACGCATCTGCCCGAGAGCAGTCGATCCGATGAGGTCGGCGCCTTGCAGAACAGCTGCCGCGACATGATGACGAGCCTGCAGACGATGGTCAAGACGACGAAGGAGGCCGCCGACCATGTGACGGAGTCGAGCGAGGAGCTGACGGCGAGCTCCACGCAGTCGGCGGATGCGGCGCAGTCGGCGGCGGAAGCCGTCGTCGTCATCGCCGAGGAAAGTGCGCGTCAGAGCACGATCGTCCAGGATGCGACCGAGAAGGTCATGGACGTCAACAATGAGATGAAGACGATCCGGACGGCTGTCGACAAGGCGCAGCAGGCAGTCGCCTCGACGGGTGAGGCGACGCAGGAAGGCGCGACAAAACTCAAGGGCGCGATCCGAGGCGTCGAGGGACTTGCCGATGGTTCGACGAAGACGAGCGAGGCGGTCGAGAAGCTTTACGAAGGTTCGAAGAACATCGCCGAGATCAACGAGCTTATCACGAGCATCGCAGGCCAGACGAAGCTCCTCGCGCTGAATGCGGCGATCGAGGCGGCTCGTGCGGGCGAGCAGGGCAAGGGCTTCGCCGTCGTTGCCGACGAGGTCAGGAAGCTTGCCGAGCAGAGCGAGCAGGCGGCGCAGGAGATCGGCATGGTCATCGGCAAGAATTCCGAGGAGATCGAGCACGTCTTTTTCGCTCACGAAGCGCCAGCAGGACGATGTGCGCGAGAATGTTCGGGAGGTCCAGGATGCAGGCGAGCAATTCCGCCGTATCATGGGGCTTGTCGAAGAGCTCGAAAGCGAGATCGAAGCTGTCGTCAAGATCAGCGAAACGGTGCAGAAGAGTTGTGCCGAGACGGTGAGCGCCGTGCAGGAGATCAACGAGGTCTCGCACATGGTGCAGCAGAAGGCGACCGACGTCTCCGCCGTATCGGAGGAACAGGCGGCTTCGACCGAGGAGATCGCCGCTGCAAGCCAGACGCTCGCGCATCTGGCGGAGCAGCTGCAGCAGGGCGTGCAGAAGTTCCGGCTGTAAGCTGCAAGATGAAAGGCGTGGCGCAGGGGGCAAGGGGCGGAAAGAAGCTCCTTGCCCCCTGTTCTTTTTGAAACGGAAGGAAAAAAGGAAATGGAAAGAATGAGCACGCTGTGCTACATCGAGCATGAGGGAAGGTATCTGATGCTGCACCGCACGGTCAAGGAGAACGATGTCAACCGGGGCAAGTGGATCGGCGTCGGCGGACATTTCGAGTCGGACGAGTCGCCCGAGGAGTGTCTGCTGCGCGAGGTCGAGGAGGAGACGGGCTATCAGCTTGTCCGTTGGCAGTTCCGTGCGCTCGTCACCTTCGTCTCGGGCGACGGCGTGACCGAGTACATGCATCTCTTCACGGCGGATCGCTTCACGGGAGAGCCGATTCCCTGCAATGAGGGAGAGCTTGCCTGGGTGGAGAAAGAGCGCATCGAAGACTTGGAGCTTTGGGAAGGCGACCGCATCTTCCTGCGGCTTTTGGCACAGGATGCGCCGTTCTTTACGCTGAAGCTTGTCTACGATGGCGCGGGCGGTCTTCTTGAGCATCGCCTGTATCGCTATGGACACGGATCTTTCTGTACGGCAACTCCTGCAGCAAGACCGAGCGAAATATGAGGCGTTTGTCAGGAACGGAAGGGAGGACGCCTTTTACCATAAAACCCCAAGAGGTCAAGCCGAAGGCGCAGACCGATTGGCTGGTTTTAGGTAAGGGCGGCGCACAATGTCCACGAAGTGGACGTTTGTGCGTGTAGTTTACACTGAGGATGAAAATCGCTCGAAGCCTTGAAATTAAAGGCTTCGAGCGACTTGACAGGGGAGGATTCTCCGCTTATAATGAGCGAAATGCAGAAAGTGCCGCTTTGCTTTTTGCCACTCTTTCTGAAGTGTGGCGTGGAACGAGTGGATTTTGTACGGCGGTGTTTTCTGAGGAAGAGAAAAGACAAGGGAGTGCGGCGTGAATCCGTGCTTCCGCAGGTATGGAGGTAGGATATCATGGGTGATTTTGGATTTGGCAAACCGATTTTCTGGGCAGGACTTGCGGCGGGAATCGTGGTGGGGGCGCTCGGCTATCGCTGCGTACAGAAGCGCTGTGTGGCGAGGAAGGCGTCCGCTGCATTGCCGCAGACGCCGCTTGAAGAGCTTTTGCAGCAGAAAGCGGAGCTTGAGGCTCTGATCGAGGCGCAGCAGGCGTAAGATGGGCATTTTTTCTGCGTTGGGCATACCGACGAACAAGTTCGACCTCTTCCTGCGCTCCGTCGAGGTTTCCTCCTATATCCCCGGGCGCATACGGCTGCACAGCAAGATGCTCATCGGCAGCGCCAAGGTGGAGAAGGAGCTTCTGGCGTATCTGCGCTCTTATCCGGAACTGAGCGAGGTGGAGACGAACACAGCGACGGGTTCCATTCTCATCAAGTACACGCCGCAGCTTCTTCATACGAACGAGGAACTGACGCGCGCGGAAAAGTACATCAAGGAGCACGCGAAAAATCGTGCGTGAACGGCAAAAGCCGCCCAGCCCGCTATTGAGCGGGCTGGGCGGCTTTTTTGGATGGGCGGCTGTCCAGGATGTGCGGTTGAATGAGGCGCTTCCTCAGTAGAGCTGCGCCTTCCAGTAGGCGAGGTCAGGTTCATTCAGGGGCAGATCGACGGTGTAGCCGTTGTCGTAGCGGATCTTGACGCGGACTTCGTCGGCCTTCCGGAGGAGAGGCAGGAGCTGGGGCGAGACGTTGAGGAAAAAAATTTATTCGTGTTCTTCAGCGAGGTGTCGGGGTTGAATTCCTTGAGATCGTAGCTTGGCGGTTCCTGCTTGACGATGGCGTCGATGTCCCAGGCGTCGCCGTCGGCGCTTATGGTCACGAGAGGTTTTGGCTTTGCGCCGCTGTACCGGTAATCCCACATCGTGAGGGTCGCGCCTTCGACGCGCCCATTCTCGTCGTAAGATCCCACGGAAGTCGATCTTGCAGTAGGCGGACAGGCTCTTTGCCGTGCGGTGGTCGATCGTGTAGGTGTAGCCGAAGCCGAAAGCGCCGAAGATGATGAGGAGAAGGCCGAGATAGAGGAAGATTTTCATAGGGAATCGCTCCTTTGCCTGCGCCGCTTCCGTGTATCCCGCAACGTGACGATGTCGCGGCGAGGGCCAATGTTTTCTTGCTCCTATTATACTTTTATGAGACGTGCCTTGTCACTACCATTGCGCACACGCTCCTCCTGTGCTATAGTGATTAGGAACATATTCAATGCTTTTAAGGATGGGAGTCCATGGAAGAAAATTTCATTTGCTTGGATATTGGCGGCACATTGATCAAGTATGCTCTTGCTGCAGACGGCAGGTTGCGTGAAAGAGGCTCCGTGCCGACTGAAGGAAGGACGGCGGGAGCGCAGGGCGTTGCAGAGAAGGTGCTTGCCATCGTGGATGCTTTTCGCGGACGAGGCGCGGCGGGCGTTGCAATCTCGACGCTCGGCATCGTCGATCCTGTCGCTGGCAAGATCGTCTATGCAGGACCCAGCATCAAGGATTACACGGGAATGAACCTCAAGGCTCTTGTCGAGGATGCGACGGGGCTTTTGTGCACGGTAGAGAACGATGTGAACTGCGCGGGACTTGGCGAGTATTGGCTCGGCGCCGGACGCGGTTCGCGCTCGCTCGTCTGTTTGACGGTCGGCACTGACGTCGGCGGCTGCATCCTCTTCAATGGCAGACTTTGGCGCGGCGCAAACTACAGTGCCGGCGAGGTCGGCAGCATGGGGCTCACGGAAGGCCGGTTCGGCGATCTTGCTTCTGTGCGCCGCATGGTGCAGCGTGCGGCGAAGGCGCACGGCCTGTCCGCGCAGGGGATCGACGGCGAGACGGTGTTCGCCTGGGCGCGCGCGGGCGACGCCGATGCGGTGAACGCCATCGCGGGACTCATCGCGCCGCTCGTCGAGGGGATCTCGAACATTTGCTACATGCTCAATCCCGAGTGCATCGTCTTGGGCGGCGCCGTGATGGATGAGCGGCAGTACCTTGCGCCGCGCCTCCCGGCGGATTTGGAAGAGGCGGTGCCGCGCGCCTTCCGCTCGGCGACACGGCTCACTTTCGCCGAGTTGGGCAACGATGCCGGACTCATCAGGGGCGCTCTATCACTTTTTGCAGCGCCGCAGGGATGCAGAGGCGAAGGCGCGAAATGCGGGCTTGACGGGGGAGGCTGGAAAAGTCAGATGAAGGCGATCATCAACGGACGGCTCTTGCTGCCGAACATGGAGGGCGATTTCCGCATCATGGACGATATGGCGGTTCTCTACGAAGACCGCATCGAACGGATCATCGACATGGATGAAGTGGAGGCGGAAGCAGGCATCGACGAGGTGCACGATGCGCACGGGCTCTTCGTCTCGCCGGGGTTCATCAACGTGCATGTGCATGGCGCGTGCGGTTGGGACGTGATGGATGAGGCGCCCGAAGCGCTGCCCGCCATCGGCCGCTACCTCGCGCGCACGGGCGTCGCCTCGTGGCTGGCGACGACGATGACCGCGGGGAGGAAGCCGTGCGTGAGGCTTTCGAGCGCGCGAAGTGTGCGATGCGCATGACGCCCGAGGGAGCGCGCATCCTCGGCGTGCATGCATGGGCCGCTTCATCAGCAAGGCGTACAAGGGGCGCAGGCGGAGGAGAATCGTGCGCGCTGACTACGGCTGGATTGAACCCTTTGAAGATGTCGTGCGCATTGTGACGCTGGCGCCCGAGGAGCTTGACGGCAAGTATGCGTTCATTGATCGCTGCCGCGAGGCGGGCATCCTCGTTTCCATCGGCCATTCGAGCGCCGACTACAAGACGGCGCTCGAAGTCATAGAGAAGCATGACGTCACGCATATCACGCACTGCTTCAACGCGATGAGCGGCCTGCATCAACGCAGTCCGGGCGTCGTCGGCGCAGCGCTCGATACCAAGGTCAACTGCGAGATCATCGCCGACAACATCCACGTCGATCCTGCGGCGCAGCGCATCCTCTACCATGCGAAGGATGGCAGGAACATCGTCCTCGTGACGGATTCAATGCGTGCGGCCGGCATGGGCAGCGGCTCCTTCGAGCTGGGCGGCCAGAAGGTCACGGTCAAGGGCGCGCGCGCGGAGCTTGCCGACGGCACGCTCGCGGGCAGCGTGCTCGCGATGAACGAGGCGGTCAGGAACTTTGCCAGGACGACACGCGCGCCGCTGGAGCGCGTCATCGAGATGGTCACGCGAACTCCCGCCGAGGAACTCGGCATCTATGCGGAGACAGGGTCTCTGGAGGAGGAGAAGCGTGCCGACCTCACGATTTTTGATGAGGATCTGAACATCGCAGCGACGATCGTCGGCGGACATCTCGCCTATATCGCCGCACCCGATGCCTTGGACGGCGCTTGGAAGGACGAAGGATGAAGGCGCTTGGAAAGTCGTTTTCCATGAACGGGGGAAGGGGAGGTTCTGATGGCGATCCGCATGATCGTGACGGATATGGACGGCACGCTGCTCGACGCGAAGAACCGCGTCTCTGAGGCGAATCGTGCGGCTCTTGCGGAGGCGGCGGCTGAAGGCGTCCATGTGGCGATTGCTACGGGGCGCATGCACGCTTCGGCGCTGCCTTACGCGAAGGAGATCGGCGTCACCGCGCCGATCATCTCGTGCAACGGTGCGCTCGTCAAGACGACGGCGGGAGAGGAGTTGTTTTCCGCGCCCATCGCGCCCGACGCGGTGCGCGCGGTTCTCGACTATATGAAGGAGCGCGGCTGGTATGTGCAGGTCTATTCGGATGACCGACTGCTCTTCGTCCAGCGCGACCACCGCGCGTGTGCCTACGAGGAAGCTGCGGGCGTAAAGGGCGAGGCCGTCGGCTGGGATGGCCTTTATGCGCTCGCGGCGCGCGTCCACAAGCTGCTTTCGATCAGCGATCGTGCAGAGGAGACGGCGGGGCGCGCGGCAGAACTCTCGCGGCTCTTCGCGGGCAAGATCGAAGCCGTGCGCTCGAAGGAGAAGTACGTCGACATGATGGCCGTGGGCGTGTCGAAGGCGGCGAGCATCGAGCGCCCGGCGGCAGATACGGCATCTCGATGCAGGAGGTGCTGGCGCTTGGCGACTCGGACAACGACAGCGGTATGCTCAGGGAAGCGGGCATCGGCGTCGCCATGACGACGGGGACGAGGGCAGCGAGGACGGCGGCGGACTTCCTCGTGGAAAACGAGGCGGCCGACGGCGTGGCGCGGGCTGTCGGCATCTATGCGCTCGCGGGCGAGGGAAAGAAAGCATGAGGGATAGAGGATGGCAATTCGACTGATCGTTATGGATCTGGATGGAACGCTCCTGACTTCGGAAAAGAAGGTGTCCGATTACAGCAGGGATGTGCTTCGGCGGGCGATGGCAAAAGGCGTCGCCGTTACGCTGGCGACGGGGCGCATGCTGCTTTCGGCTAGCTACTTCGGCAGGATCATCGAGGCGAATGCACCGATCATTTCGTGCAACGGCGCCCTGGTGCAGGCGCTCGACGCGACAGAGCCGCTTTTCCTGCAGCCCTTCTCGCCGGAAACGGTGGCGGACCTTCTGATCTTTGCGCGTGAGAACGGCTGGTATGCACAATGGTACGTCGGCGACGACATCTATGCGGAAGATTTTCGCCCCGAGTATTTCACCGCCTATCGCACGGTGCAGGGGTTCTTGGTGCATGAGGTCGGCGAAGATTTTTCGCCGTACATCGAGGGCGTCGCGCAGGTTGTCATCCGCGATCTCGACGGCGGCGTTGGGCCTATTGCCGCGCGCATCCGCGATCGTTTCGCGGGTCGTGTCGATCCGCAGCAGTCGAAGGGCTACACGCTCGACCTCGTGCCGACGGGCGTATCGAAGGCGACGGGCATCGAGGTGATCATGCGCACGCTGGGCGTGGAAGCGTCCGAGGTCATGGCGTGCGGCGACTCGGACAACGATCTTTCCATGCTGCGCTTGGCGGGCACGAGCGTCGTCACGGCGAACGGTCAGGAGGAAGCGAAGGCGCTCGCGACATACCTCGCACCGAGTTGTGACGAGGACGGTGTGGCAAGAGCGATTGAAGAGCTTGTGCTCTGAGACTGGGACGTTTACTTGGAATTTGCAGGAGTGGACAACATGACGAGAGAAAGAGATTTCAACTTCATCATCGTGACGGGACTTTCCGGTGGAGGCAAGACGCAGGCGTGCCGCTTCCTCGAAGATCTCGGCTATTTCGTGGTGGACAATCTGCCGCCGGTGTTCATCCCGAAGTTCGCTGAGCTTTGCCGCCACTCGGCGGAGCATGTGAGTCGCGTCGTGCTCGTCGTGGACACGCGCGGACGAGAATTCTTCGACACCTTCGTGCACGTGCTCGATGAGATGGACAAGACAGGGACTCCCTACGAGATGATTTTCATGGACGCCTCCGACGAGGCGATCATCCGCCGCTACAAGGAGACGCGCCGCCGTCACCCCATGGCGGCGAACGCGCGCATTTCCGACGGCATCCAGAAGGAGCGCCGCCGCTTGGAGCCTGTGCGCAATCGGGCGACATACATCATCGACACGTCGCAGCTCAAGAAGGTCGATCTCAAGGAAAAGATCTGGCGTCTTTTCGGCAACGACGCGGGGCGCAAGATGAGCATCAACATCCTGTCTTTCGGCTTCAAGTTCGGCATGCCCTTGGACGCCGACATGGTGTTCGATGTGCGCTTCTTGCCGAATCCGTTCTATATCGAAGAGCTGCGCAAAAAGAGCGGCGCCGTCAAGGAGGTCGCCGACTACATCGGCAAGTGGCCGGTGACGCAGGAGTTTGAGGAGAAGCTGGATTCTTTGCTCGATTTCCTCATGCCGCAGTATATCAAGGAAGGAAAGCCGCAGTTCGTCGTTGCCATCGGCTGCACGGGCGGCATGCACCGGAGCGTCTACATCGCCTGTCACATCTATCGTTTCTTGTCCGCGCGCGGTTTCCAGGTCGAGCTGGAGCATCGCGACCTCATGAAGAACGAGGCTGCCGAGCATCCTGCGGAGCTTCCGGAATAGGCCGGTGCGCGTTAAGGGAAAGGGTCGATCAGAAGAATGCATTTATTGAAATGGCTTTATCCGGGCATGCATTTCAAGCGCTGGATGCTCGTCTTCGGCGCGGGCGTCATGATGGTCAGCCTGGGTTTGGCTCTTGTCTTTAACTACAAATATCTCGACGCCATCGAGGAAGCGATCTTCCGTGCCGTATATCTCTGGCGCGGCAGCTTCGACTACGTGATCACGACGATCGTCGGACTCGTCATCGTCGTCTTGGGACTCGCCTTGATGCTCTTTGCGACGCGCTACGTCATCCGTTCCGTCATCAGCGTGCTCCTGCCCGACAGCTCGGAGAAGCTCGTCGACATCATCTACGAGAAGCGCCGCCTCGACAAGCGCCGCAGGTCACGGTCATCGGCGGCGGGCACGGGCTTTCCGTGCTGCTGCGCGGCATCAAGCAGGCGACGAGCAACGTGACGGCGGTCGTGACGGTCGCCGACGACGGCGGCTCTTCGGGCAGGCTCCGGGAAGAGTTGGGAATCATTCCGCCGGGCGATCTGAGGAACTGCCTCGTCGCGCTTGCCGATACGGAGCCCCTGATGGAGAAGCTCTTCCAGTATCGCTTCCAAGGCGGCACGGAGCTCAAGGGGCACAGCTTCGGCAATCTCTTCATCGCTGCCATGGCGGAGGTCACGGGCGACATGGAAGAGGCGCTGAACCAGTCTTCGAAGGTTCTCGCCGTCAAGGGGCGCGTGCTTCCGGCGTCGACGGCGCACGTGCGGCTCGACGCCGTCATGGAGGACGGCACGCTCGTCGAGGGCGAGTCGCACATCCCCGAGGTGCACAAGCACATTCGGCGCGTGAAGCTCTTTCCCGAGCATGTCGAGCCTGTGGCGTCCGCTCTGGAAGCCATCCGCGAGGCGGACGTCGTGATCTTGGGTCCCGGCAGCCTCTACACGAGCATCATGCCGAACCTCCTCGTCAGCGGCGTGGCGGAGGCTCTGAAAAAGAGCCGTGCCCTGAAGATCTACATCTGCAACGTCTTGACGCAGCCGGGCGAGACGGATGGCTACACGGCTTCCATGCATGCCCGGGCGATCCCGGATCACGCGGGCAGGGGAGCGATCGACTACATGCTCGTCAATGCGACGCCGCTGTCGCACGAGAAGGCGCGTCTTTTGGCGAAGGAAGGCCTCCATCCCGTGACGATCGATGAAGACGCGGTCAACGCGCTCGGCATTGGCGTCGTCAAGGCCGATCTCGTGAATTCCGACGACTTCGCACACCACGATCCGGGAAAACTCATGAAGAACGTGATGAAAATGGCGTACAAGCTGCATCCTGGCATCGGCAAGTGAGGAGGGGGTTGCATGGCGCAGCCATCGTTTTCCGCTGAAGTGAAGAACGATCTCGCACGTCCCTTGGGGCGCAAGGCCTGCTGCCGCACGGCGGAGCTTGCGGCGCTCCTGCGCATGGGCGCCGTTCTGACGCTCGGGGCGAAGCGCGCTGTCGGGCTTGCCTTCACGACGGAAAACGCTGCGGTCGCGCGCAAGGCCTTGATGCTCCTGAAAGGCTCTGCCGGCGTCCATACGGAGCTTACGGTCAGCCGCTCGCGCCGCTTGAAGAAGAACAACAGCTACCGCGTGCATGTCCTGCCTTCGCGCGAGGCCGCCGCCCTCATGGAGCGGCTCGGCCTCATGCACGGCTCGGCGTTCAACATGGGCACGGACAGTGCGCTTCTCAAAAAGGCCTGTTGCCGCAAGGCGTATCTTCGCGGCGCATTCTTGGGCGGCGGCAGCGTCAGTCGCCCCGATGCGGGCTATCATCTGGAGCTGGTGACCGAGAGTTACCCCTTCGCCGAGCTGTTGCTGTCGCTTCTTCGCGCGATGGACTACCCGGCGCGGCTTACCGATCGCAAGGAGAGTTTTGTCGTCTACCTGAAGGAGAGCGACGCCATCATCGACTTCTTCTCCCTGCTTGGCGCGGAGAAGGCGGCGGAGGCGTTCGAGGTCGCGCGCAACTTGAAAGAGGTCAAGAACCAGGTCAACCGCATCGTGAACTGCGAGACGGCGAACGTGCAGAAGTCCGTTGACGCCGCCGGCAGGCAGCTCGCGGCGATCCGCCTCCTCGAAGAGAAGGGCGCCGTCGCAGGGCTTTCGGCGGGACTCCGGGAGATGGCGGCGGTGCGCAGAGAGCACCCGATGGCGACGCTCGCGGAGCTGGCGGAACTTCTGGGCATAGGGAAATCGGGGGTCAATCACCGCCTGCGAAAGCTCGTCGCATTGGCGGACGGACAGGAAGGGGGAGCTTGAAATGGCAAGACGCATGATTTCGTATACGTTGGGAATCGCCCTGCTCGCCGCCCTCCTGCTCGCCGCCTATGCCTGGCTGCATCCGGCGCAGGGCGTGCTCGTCCTCGAATACCATCACGTTGCCGACCGCGTGGACGACGGGGATCCTTTGTCGGAGCGCTACTTCGTGCCGTCGGCGGATTTTGCCGCGCAGCTCGACCATCTGCAGGCCGAAGGCTACGAGACGATCACCATGCTGGAATTTTCCAAGGCGGCGAAGGGCAAGGGAACGCTTCCTGAGAAGCCTTTGATCGTCACCTTCGACGATGGCTACGAGGATAATTATACGGTGGCTTTGCCGCTCCTCGAAGAGCGCGGCATGAAGGGCGAGGTCTACGTGGTCACGAACTTCATCGGCACGAAGGGTTATCTGACGTGGGATGAGCTGCGCGACATGCAGCAGCGCGGTATCGAGATCGGCTGCCATACGGCCGACCATGTGCCGCTCGTGGGGCTGTCCCGCGCAGAGCAGGAGGATCAAGTGCGGCTGTCGAAGCTGCTCATGGAGTGGAACGGCATCAAGACGGTGTTCAGCTTCTCTTACCCGAACGGCAGCTGCAATGCGGAAATCGCAGAGCTCCTGCGCGAGAGCAACTACTTGACGGCTGTCACGGGCGATGCGGGATTCAATACGTTCCAGACGGATCCGATGCTCCTGCAGCGGCTCAACATTCCGCGCCCGCGCTTCGGCTTAGCGGAGTTCCGCCTGCGCTTGCTGAAGGCGGAGCTTTTCAGCATCTTCGGCATCAATCAGCACTTGGAACGTTGATTTTCGAGCCGCCCGCCAAAGCGGCGTCTCTTTGAGGGATTTTTCATATGCGGTTAGAGGGAAAAGGGGTTTTCGATACGATGAAACGATGGAAGGCAAGGCTTGCGGCGTGTCTTTTTGCGACGCTTGCAGGATGGGGAATGACAGGGACTCCGGCAGGAGCGCAGCGCTACCGGGCGGACGATGCCTCCAAGACGCGCGTCACGGCGACGGAGGAGGCGCGTGCCGTGTATGAGCCGCAGGGCACGCGCCTCCTGGGAAGAAGAGGCGCGAAAGACGAGACGGAGCCGTACAGCGTGCGCCTGAACTTCGGCACGGGGATTCCGGGAGCCATGCGCTTCAACGAGGCACAGCGTGCCATGCGCGAGTGGGACGTCGATACGGAGGATACGGGCGGCACCTTGCTCTTTTCCGACAGTCCCGAGTACGTCACGGAAGACGGCATCCTTTACGAAGACACCGTCACGGGAGATGCGCGCATCCTCTACTATCATCTGAACAATACGAACGCGCGCAAGAAGGTCGCCGTCGTGCTGCAGAATGCCGGGGACTCTTCCGTTGTCGTGCGCGTCACGCGCGGCGGTGCGAGCCGTCCGAGCAGCGACTATCTGGAGGTGGGAAAGGGCACGCAGCTCGCTTACTTCCAGTCGAGGAACGAACGGCTGCTCTATGTGCAGCGCGGTACGAGGCGTGTCCTGGAGCCGGAGATGGAGCATACGGTTCTGGAGCCAGGGCAGCTCGTCTACGGCGTCTATGATTTTCATGCCGACGGTCCCGTCAAGGTCTCCGTGCTCATGTATCCGGCGAACGCCGATCCCGTGGCCTTCATCGCACAGGCGCATGTGCTGCCGAAGGATGGGCAGCGTCTGCGCGGCACCTTCCAGGGCATGAACCGCGTGATCAAGGGTCGGACGTACAACCCCTGACCGGGACGGCGTCGTCTACATCCCCATTGGCGACAACCGCCAGGACGTCTTCCGCACGGGCGTCGACGCGACGGACGGCAGCCTCGTGACGAACGTAGGAAACTACGGCGTGCTTTACCGCCTGCAGATTCCGACGACGGGACGCGAGGCGACACAGTATTATCTGACACCCTTGGGCGGCGTCTACGCGGGCGCGATGAGCGTCGACTACGGTCACGGCGCAAGCCTCTTGGAGACGCCCGGCGGCAGGCTCTTCTTCGGCGACGCCATACCGCCCGACAGCGATGACGACCGAGCGGCGCGGCTCGCGGGCAAGGATCGTCTGAAGGTGGCAGCCGAGCTGTCCGATCTCGGCAGCTACCACAGCTCCGTTCAGCCGAGCTTCGAGTTCTCGCCCCCGGGGGCGTCGAATCTGCCCGTGCAGATCATCCTGATGCCGGCGGGGAAGTGAACTGGAATGGGAAAAGCCGTCGGAAACTCTCGGTGAGAGTTTCCGACGGCTCTTTCATAGTTTTCAAAGCAGCGCGATGAGACGGTCGACATCTTCATCCTGCGTCGCCCAGCTCGTGGCGATGCGCATGATGGTCTTGCCGTCGGCGAGGTTTTTCCCAGAATCCCATCTCGATCTGTTTGGAGAGTCGCGTCTTCTGTGCCTCGTCGAGCACGAGGAAGATCTGGTTCGTCGGCGCCTCATAGGCGAGCGGATAGTCCTTTTCCCTGAGTGCGCTGCGGATGCGGTCGGCGGCGAGGAGCGCTGTTTCGCCGCCCTTTTCGTAGAGTTGGTTCGTGAAGAGCGTATCGAACTGCACCCCTGCGATGCGGCTCTTGGCGAGCAGGGCGCCATGTTGCTTGACAATGCTGAAGAAGTGCGGCACGGTGTTTCTCTTCGGAAAGACGACGGCCTCGCCGAAGAGTGCGCCGCATTTCGTACCGCCGATGTAGAAGACGTCTGCGAGGCGTGCGATGTCGGCAAGTGTCACGTCATTTGCCGGGCAGGCGAGCGCGTAGGCGAGGCGCGCGCCGTCGAGGTAGAGCGGTATGCCCGTCGCACGGCAGACGGTGCTGATGGCTTCAAGCTCTGCGAGGGAGTAGAGTGCGCCGTACTCCGTTGGCTGCGAGAGGTAGACCATGCCGGGCATGACCATGTGCTCGCGGTTCGCATCCTCGTGGTAAGCGGCGAGTGCGCTTTCGATCTGTGTTGCCGTGATCTTCCCTGCCTGGTGCGCGAGCGTCAGCACCTTGTGTCCGCCGAACTCGATCGCGCCCGCCTCGTGCACGCTGATGTGTCCTGTTTCGGCGGCGATGACGCCTTGATAGGAGCACAGCAGCGCGTCGATGACGACGGCATTTGCCTGCGTGCCGCCGATGAGGAAGAAGATTTCAGCGTCGTCCGCTTGGCAGGCGGCGCGAATCTTCTCGCGGGCGGATTCGGAATAGGCGTCAAGCCCGTAGCCCGCCGTCTGCTCCATGTTCGTCTCCCAAAGGCGGCGTAGGATCTCGGGATGTGCGCCCTCCATGTAGTCGGACGCGAAGGAAAGCTTCTTCTTCTCGTTGCTCATGTCATGTCTCCTTCGGTTGGTTTTTACAGATCGGCTGCACGTTCAGACGGAAGCCGTGTCAGAAAGGTCGAGGCGCCGGCGCGGGGAGCAGCCGCGGCTAGAAAAAGCTCGGAGTTCAGGCATTCGAGCTTTTTTTAGCTGGAATTCGGCGGCAGTTTTGCAGTTCAATGGCGCTCTCCTTCGTTGGGATGGATCGATCTTTCGCTATCGTACTATGGAGAGTCTGCTTCGTCAAGAAGATGCTGCACGCCGCATGGGCTGTTTGAAGACAACTCGCTCCATGCTTCTGCCGCCTGATTTTTGAAAGCTGTTCGCTTCGCTATGGCGATCGACGATTTCAAAAAAATATCGGAAAAAGGTGTTGACAACGAGCTGTCAAAGACGTATAATACATTTTGTCAGTCGCGCAGATACTGCGGCGGACATGCTGATGTAGCTCAGTTGGTAGAGCAGCTCATTCGTAATGAGCAGGTCGTAGGTTCAAGCCCTATCATCAGCTCCATTTGAACATGCGCCTTCCTTCGGGGAGGCTTTTTTGTTTGACGCATGTGGGAAATCCACATATAATAACAGAGGGAAACGGAATCTCTTTATCAGAGATTCCTATATTGAATGGAGGAAACGATTATGGCAAAGAGCATCACGGAAGTCTTGGGAATCAAGTACCCGATCATTCAGGGCGCGATGGCATGGATCGCGGACGCAGAACTTGTCGCGGCGGTATCGAATGCGGGCGGCGCCGGCGTCATTGCGGCGGGCGGACGCTCGACCGAGTGGGTGGAGCAGGAGATCAAGAAGGCGCGCGGGCTGACCGACAAGACCTTCGGCGTCAATGTCATGCTCATGGCGCCGAACAAGGATGAGATCGTCGAGGTCATCTGCCGCGAGAAGCCGGCTTTTGTGACGCTCGGTGCAGGCAACCCCGTGCCGTTCCTGGAGAAGTTCAAGAGCGCGGGCGTCAAGACCGTCCCCGTCGTGCCGAACGTGAAGCTCGCGAAGCGCATCGAGGCGGCGGGCGCCGATGCGATCGTCGTCGAGGGCATGGAGGCGGGCGGCCACATCGGCGTCTTGACGACGATGGCCCTGATGACGCAGGTCATCCCCGAGGTCGGGCTCCCCGTCGTCATGGCGGGCGGCATCGCCGACGGGCGCGGCCTGGCGGCAGCGCTCCTGATGGGAGCCGCCGGCGTGCAGATGGGCACGCGCTTCCTCGTCGCCGAGGAGTGCAATGTGCATCCGAAGATGAAGGAGAAGCTCCTCGAAGCGGTCGATACGGACACGATCGTCACGGGTCTGTCGATCGGCGGCGCGGTGCGCGGCATCAAGAACAAGTTCTCCGAGGATTTCGTCGCGCTCGAGTTCTCGGGCAAGGCGACGAAGGAAGAGCTCATCAAGCGCGCGACGGGAACGAACAAGCTCGCAGCCGTCGACGGCGACGTCGAGAACGGCATGATGCAGGCGGGTCAGAGCCTCCTGCCGCTCAAAAAGATCGAGCCGGTCAAGACGATCATTGAGGGAATCGTCAAGGAAGCGCGGGAAACGCTCGCGAATGCAGGAAAGATCGAGCTCTGACAGGAAGAGCGGCGTTCGACGCTCGCGATCCGTTTGCAAGAGATGAAGAAGGGGCAGCTCGGCGAAGTCCGCAATGACTTCGCCGGGCTGCCCTTGTTTTACTGAATGGAGCTGAATTCTCCGGTATATGTACGGATATCATGCGCCATTCAAAGCGAGGTATTCGGCATAAGTTGATTGGACACTCATGTTACAAAAACGCTTGACCACAACATGGGAAATCCTTTGAAGACGGAATTAAGCAAGGAGCAGAATGTGATGACGGACATTGAGACGATGAAGGATCTTTCCACATGCAAAGACGATTGGCTGAAAGATGCCGCAAAGTCAGCAGACTTTACAGACGATGATACCCTGCTGATTACAATTCATCGTGGAGCAAAACAAATCGGCGGCAGTATTACAGAGATTAGCATGGGGCGTACTGCTGTTTTGGTTGATTGCGGAAGCGAACTTCCGGGCAGTCAAGGTTCGGTGAGGGATGAGGATATCATCAAGAAGATTTTCTGCAATCGTCGCCGCTATACCGATCATCACCTTAGCGGTGTGCTTTTTACCCATTACCACGGCGACCATGTGGGACTGATGGATAGAATTCCCACCGATATTCCCATCTATATGGATTCTGCCACGCTCACGATTTTTGAGGACGTTGCACAAACACACCGGGAATATTGCCATGCAGGAAATGCTGTCAAGTGGCAACGAGCGTATTCGCACCTTTACTCCAGGGAAACTCCTTACCATTGGGGATATGAACATCATTCCTTTTTTTGTTGATCACTCAAACTTCGCACATCAAAAACACTCGTCAAGGCTTGAAAAATACGGCATTGTAGCTAAAAAAACAGATTCGTTATGCACATTTTCGCAGTTTTTGACAACAGCGACGGCAACTCGGATAAGAAACCTTCCAACTGTGCCTGTACCGTCTGTTCATCGAGCATCGTCCGCTCTTGCAATCGTTCGGCAAAGAGCGACACAAGAAGCCGTACCGCTTCTGCCAAGCATATATCTGGAAGTTCATCCATCAGCAGATAGAACAGCTCTCCCAAGCTTCGTTCATCTTTGGATTCGCGTTGCTCCACTGCCAGAAACATGTACCGTGTGAACACAATGGACACATGCGCTGTCATGGCATCGTACGAGACTGCACGGCAGTCCTTCTCCAAGCGCAGATAGCTCTTGCACACCTTGAAGAACACCTCGATCCCCCAACGCTTCCCGTAGATACGAATCACTTCTTCCTCCGTAAGGCGCATATCCGTTGTCACCAGCACAAGCCAGTCCTTTCGATTGTTACGGTTGCGGACGAAAAACGAGACTTACGAGGGGAGCGATTCGTTCCCCTTGCGTACAGCAGCTTCTACCGACAACAGATACTTCGAGCGTCCGCGCCGTTTCTTGTGCTTCCGGTAGATTGCTTTCACATCCCTGCATCACGCCTTCATGGAGGTAATGGATCTTTTCCGTTTTTCTTTGCCATCGCAACGACCTCGTAGCCAAGTGCATGGATGGACAAAAAGAGGCTGGAGAGCAGAACCACGTATCGAACAAGACGTGACGCGCAGGAATCGCCGCCTCCTTTGCTTCCTGCAAGAGCCGCAGCATGACCTCGGTTGCTTTCCTTTGTGCCAGTTTCCGTTGTTTTGCGCCATTGGTGCGGGCATCTACGTTCCTGGAGGATGCCCTAAGACGGTTCTTTGGATTCTCGGTGGAAAGAAGTGTATGGTTGACTGGCAGGAGTGTGTTTCCATCCGACCAGCAGAGTGTGAGCATACGAAAACCGTAGGAGAATTCCTTTTTGGCATGGTCGTAAAGACGAGCCAGAAGCTCGACCTTCTTGGAGCGGGCGCGATGATAGACGGAGTCATCGAGGATGAGGACGTTGACTCGATCCGCACTTGTCAAGGGAGCGATGGTCGATTGGATGATGGTGGCGGCGAGGGTTGTTGTAAATCTGCGCCAGTGGATATGGCAGGAATTCATGAAGCGGTAGAACGTGTCCTTGGCAAAGGAAATAACGCCGGGTTGCAGGTGGATCTGCATGAAGAAGGAACGCTGTGTGAAGACGGTGGAAAAGGCGACGATAAAGATGCTTAGAACAGGGAAGCCGCGGAGTTTGTAGGCGTTTGCAGAACGAAGAATGCGACTGACGTGGTAACGTCGAAGAAAATATTGCATTTTCTCGGAAAGCTGTTTCTCAGACTGGTTGGTTTGTGCTATACTATTCATGGCATGAGCCTCCATTGGATGTTTTTGTGGCGTACTTAAATTATACCAAATGGATGTCGCTCATGCTATTTTATTGTATGGAAAGATTGATTTTTCAAGGCTTACAGCGGATTATTTATCTGCGAAGTTTGAGTTGATCATTCGGCATATCGCCAATATGTTTCTCTTTGAAAGCAGGATAACGAACCATACCGTTCTTCACAGCGGCGATTTCCGTAGCACTGGCTATATGGCAAAAAGTCTTGACATTATTCCTCGACTTATCCATGAGAATTATGGAAAGCAAGTGGATGTGCTGCTCACCGAGGGGACGATGATGACGCGTTCCACAGATGCTGAGCATCTTCTCACTGAATGGGATGTAAAAAAAGAGGCCACGAACTTCATGCGTGACCATCGACAAATTTTTGTCATTTGTTCATCTACAAACTTTGACAGTTTAACCTCTTTTTGTAATGCAGCGAGGGCGAATAAAATCCCCGTTTATGGCAATCCTTACATCATTGAAATGCTCAAAGTTTTCTCCGATATGGCAGGGAAATATACTGGGCTTTACGGTCTTCCGCCAATCAAAGGAATAGACGAGTTGAAGCGAGATCGCCCCAAGGAGGGGATAGTGCTCTTGGGCTCTTTGCTTAATCGAAAAAATGAAGATGCCTATTCCTTATACGACAGATACAGCCATTACATGAGAGATTATAAACCGCACTTGATTTATTCCATGTGGCAAGGATATTTGAGCCCAAAACATCCAGCTTACGATGAGGGGTTGGCAACTTTTGTCAAGCGATTTGGTTCGTCTGTTAAATATATCCATTCGGCAGGTCATGCGGATAAGGCTGCCTTGGCGAAGTTTATTGAGGATGTTGCTCCGAGGAAATATATTGTGCCTCTACATACGGAAAATGCGGCGGGCTTCAAGTCGCTCCCCATTGAGGACAAGTACAAAGAGATGGTTATTTTGCCGGATGACGGCGATAGGATTGGGATTAGGTGAGGGGGAATTTGAAGTGGACAAGTATCAAGCGTTTTATGAGATGGTGAAGGAGTGGACGGTCAGCGATTATCGGACGCAAGGCATTAAGGCAGAGGTTATTCTTGATATGCTGCTATCTAAATATCTTGAAGAGATCGTAGCATTGGGTCTTGCATATCCCTGCGGTTCTGTAAAACTGCTTGCAAAAGAAATTCCATTGAATATAAAAAACCAAAATTTAAATGCGAAAGTGGACTATTTGGCTTATGCTGAGAATACGCATACCTTGTTCCTCGTTGAGTTAAAGACAACGGTGGAAAGTTACAAAAATACTCAGTTTGAGCGAATGCAACAAGTTGTAGATGCTGGTGTAAGTTCTTTTTTGAATTTTTTTCTTAACGAGATTGTGCAAAAAAAGGTCGAGAATACAGACGATGCCGGAGCAACTCCAACCAAGAAATATCTATATACTTTGTGGCACATGACGGATAAGTTAGGCATTGAGGCTGACGCAGAAGCATTTTCCTATATCGGGGATTCCAGGCATGATAAAATTGCGCTGCATGAAAAAGAATTGGCACGAGATCAGCAAATTGCTGAAGTGAAAAAAAGTTGCTGCCAAAATCAATGAAGAACTTGGCAATGCAAAAATGACTGCATTGTATGTTACGTTAAACAAAAATCGAAAAAAACTTCCCAATCAATATCATCAAATAATTTTACTCAAACTTCGCACATCAAAAACACTCGTCAAGGCTTGAAAAATACGGCATTGTAGCTAAAAAAACAGATTCGTTATGCACATTTTCGCAGTTTTTTTGACAACAGCGACGGCAACTCGGATAAGAAACCTTCCAACTGTGCCTGTACCGTCTGTTCATCGAGCATCGTCCGCTCTTGCAATCGTTCGGCAAAGAGCGACACAAGAAGCCGTACCGCTTCTGCCAAGCATATATCTGGAAGTTCATCCATCAGCAGATAGAACAGCTCTCCCAAGCTTCGTTCATCTTTGGATTCGCGTTGCTCCACTGCCAGAAACATGTACCGTGTGAACACAATGGACACATGCGCTGTCATGGCATCGTACGAGACTGCACGGCAGTCCTTCTCCAAGCGCAGATAGCTCTTGCACACCTTGAAGAACACCTCGATCCCCCAACGCTTCCCGTAGATACGAATCACTTCTTCCTCCGTAAGGCGCATATCCGTTGTCACCAGCACAAGCCAGTCCTTTCGATTGTTACGGTTGCGGACGAAAACGAGACTTACGGGGAGCGATTCGTTCCCCTTGCGTACAGCAGCTTCTACCGACAACAGATACTTCGAGCGTCCGCGCCGTTTCTTGTGCTTCCGGTAGATTGCTTTCACATCCTGCATCACGCCTTCATGGAGGTAATGGATCTTTTCCGTTTTCTTTGCCATCGCAACGACCTCGTAGCCAAGTGCATGGATGGACAAAAGAGAGGCTGGAGAGCAGAACCACGTATCGAACAAGACGTGACGCGCAGGAATCGCCGCCTCCTTTGCTTCCTGCAAGAGCCGCAGCATGACCTCGGTTGCTTTCCTTTGTGCCAGTTTCCGTTGTTTTGCGCCATTGGTGCGGGCATCTACGTTCCTGGAGGATGCCCTAAGACGGTTCTTTGGATTCTCGGTGGAAAGAAGTGTATGGTTGACTGGCAGGAGTGTGTTTCCATCCGACCAGCAGAGTGTGAGCATACGAAAACCGTAGGAGAATTCCTTTTTGGCATGGTCGTAAAGACGAGCCAGAAGCTCGACCTTCTTGGAGCGGGCGCGATGATAGACGGAGTCATCGAGGATGAGGACGTTGACTCGATCCGCACTTGTCAAGGGAGCGATGGTCGATTGGATGATGGTGGCAGCGAGGGTTGTTGTAAATCTGCGCCAGTGGATATGGCAGGAATTCATGAAGCGGTAGAACGTGTCCTTGGCAAAGGAAATAACGCCGGGTTGCAGGTGGATCTGCATGAAGAAGGAACGCTGTGTGAAGACGGTGGAAAAGGCGACGATAAAGATGCTTAGAACAGGGAAGCCGCGGAGTTTGTAGGCGTTTGCAGAACGAAGAATGCGACTGACGTGGTAACGTCGAAGAAAATATTGCATTTTTCTCGGAAAGCTGTTTCTCAGACTGGTTGGTTTGTGCTATACTATTCATGGCATGAGCCTCCATTGGATGTTTTTGTGGCGTACTTAAATTATACCAAATGGATGTCGCTCATGCTATTTTATTGTATGGAAAGATTGATTTTTCAAGGCTTACAGCGGATTATTTATCTGCGAAGTTTGAGTAATTTTAAAAGAAATATATGATGATGAGAGATTCTTTTCATTATTGAAAGAGAGCAACAAATATGAAGAATGGGGCTTGATGAAGGATATTTTGAAGGAATTGCTTGTGCCGCCTGATAAGTGGTTTCAAATTGGATGTAAATCGGATATTGTCAACTAGTCTTGATAATATTATTAGGATGGCATTCGATGAGGAGCTATGGGGCGGTCTGTTCGCTCAGCTTCTGGTGAACGAGGGTGGAGAGAGCGTGGTGCTCTTTACTTGATTTTTCATTGACAAAGGTCAAAAAGACAAATATAATGAAGAAAAATCAAATTGTCAAATACCGTCTGCCGCCGTGCATACCCGTCAGCTTCTCTCGGCAATGCAGGCGGGGCGGCAGTTCTTTCTATCCGTATTGAGGCAGGGTGATACTATGAGCAGCAATATCGCTGATTTGATTGAGGAATATATCCTGCGGCAGTTGGCGGCGCAGCAGGATGGCAAGGTGGAACTTCGGCGCACGGAGATCGCCGACAAGATCTCGTGTGCGCCGTCGCAGATTTCGTATGTGCTCAACACGCGCTTCACGCAGGAGAAGGGGTTCACTGTCGAGTCGCGGCGTGGCCTCGGCGGCTTCATCCGCATCGTGCAGGTGCCGCTGCAGAATATCGTCTACCGAGAAATGCTTGAGGAATTGACGGAGGATTCGAAGCCCGAGATCGTGCAGTCGATGGTGCGCTACCTCGTGCAGCACGAGATCATCTCGACACGCGAGGCGGCGCTCGTCATGCAGTCGGTGACGATGGCGTACAGAAGCTCAAGCCGAAAGAACGTCTGGCGTTCATCCGGTCGCTCTTGATGACCTTGGAAAAGTTTTTCGTGAGGAGGCGGGTTCATGCTTTGTGATGACTGCAAGAAGAATGAGGCGCGCGTGCATTTCATCGTTCTGAAGAACGACGGCACGACGGAGATGAATCTTTGCCGCGAATGTGCGACACGCTACAGCAAGGCGATGGCGGGCATGAGCAGCGGGGAATACTCGGTCAACGATTTCCTTCGGGGCGTGATCCAGCGTATGCCCGCTCCTTCGGCGGATGAGAAGGAGGAGGAGAAGCAGCCGGCAGAGGAGGCGGAGTCCTTCATTTGCCCGAACTGCTCCATGAGCTACCGCGACTTTGCGCGCGAGGGGAAGATTGGCTGCAGCGTCTGCTACGATACGTTCCGCGAGGAGCTGGCGCCGCTTCTCTTGCGCATCCACGGCGCAGGAAAGCATCGCGGCAAGATACCGAAGCGGGCGGGCGGCACGCTCGAACTCAAGCAGCGCATCGAGCGCCTGCGCATGAGACAGGAACGCGCCGTGGCGAAGGAGGAGTACGAGGAGGCAGCGCAGCTGCGCGATGAGGTTCGTGCGCTTGCCGTGCAGCTTGCTGCGCGGGAAAAGGCAGAGGCGCATGGCGGCGGGACGGGCGACGCTCCTGCAGACGTGCAGGCTGCGGCGGAAGGAGGCGAGGCGTGATGGCGGAGCGCGAGCTTTTCGCAGGCTCTCATCTCGCCCCGGCTTGCGGCAGAGGGGAGGACAGCGACGTCGTCCTTGCGAGCCGCATCTGCCTCGCGCGCAATTTGCAGGGAGATCCCTTTCCCAACCGCGCCGACTTGAGCCAGCTCGCCGAGGTGGCGGAGCGGACAGCTGCCGTGCTCGGGGACGTGGAGGCGGCGATGGAAGAGCCGTTCGATTGCGTCGATTTGGCGAAGAGCACGGCGATCGAGCAGAACGTGCTGTGGGAAAAAGCATCTCGTCAGCCGTGTGCTGCTCAAGAATCCCGTCCATCGCAGCGTCTATATCAGCAATGACCGCTGCACGAGCATCCTCGTCAACGAGGAGAACCATCTGCGCATCCAGACGATGGCGGCTGGATTCGACCTCAAGACGCCGTATGAGCGGGCGTCGTGCGTCGACGACCTCCTTGAAGCGAAGCTCGATTTCGCCTTTGACGAAAGTCTCGGCTACTTGACGAGCTGTCCGACCGACCTCGGCACGGGGCTTCGCGCGTCGGTCATGCTCCATCTTCCGGGACTTGTCTACACGGAAAATATCGGCAACATTCTCAACATATCGCCGCAGATCGGGCTTTCGATGAGCGCCATGTACGGCGAGGGGGCGAGTCGGCGGGCAATGTGTTCGCCGTGGCGAACAAGCTGTCCACAGGGCTGACGGAGCGCGAGCTGTGCGACAACCTGCGCATCTCGGTCGGCGAGATCGTGGAGCAGGAACGACGGGCGCGAAAGGCGCTTTTGCTCTACGACAAGGATCGCCTGGAAGATGAAGTTTGGCGCGCCTACGGCGTGCTGCATTATGCGCGCGCCCTGGGCGACGCCGAGACGCTCGCTCTCCTGAGCCGCGTGCGGCTCGGTGCGGATCTCGGCATCCTTGAGGGGACGTCGGCGAGCATGTTCGGCGACCTTTTGATCGCGAGCCGGGCAAATTATCTTTGCGGTCTGGCAGGAAACGAGAACATGTCGAAGAATGAAATAGATAGGAAGAGGGCGGAGGTCGTTCGCCGTCTTTTGGAAAACACGGCATGAATCGCGGGAATCTTCCTGCTCCGCCGGATGATCGGCGGGAAAAGCGCGTCAAGGGCGCGTCTTTCATATAAAGGTGGAATTTTTATGACGAACCGCTTTACGAACCGTGCGCTCAAGGTGCTGGAATTCGCCCAGTACGAAGCGCAGGAGTTGGAGCAGAACTTCATCGGCACGGAGCATATTCTTCTGGGGCTCCTGCATGAAGGCGAGGGCGTGGCGGCGCGCGCCCTGCGCTCGCTGGGGCTCGATCTCGGCCATGTGCGCACGCGCGTCGAGGGCATGATGAGCGATTGGGAGCTGGAGGAGCGGCGCGCATCTTATTACACGGAGCGCGCCAAGCGCGTGATGGAGCTCGCCGTCGAGGAGGCGCGCTCCTTCGGGCACAGTTACATCGGCACGGAGCATATCCTCCTGGGCTTGATCCGCGAGAATGACGGCGTGGCGGCGCGCGTCCTGATCTCGCTCGGCGCCGATCTCGACATCGTGCGTGCGACGGTCATCGACATGCTCGGCGGCACGCACGAGGCCCCAGAACCTCCCCAGCCCGAGAGACGCCGCCGCTCGGAGGATATGCAGAGAGCAGCCGGCGCGGGCACGCCGCTCTTGGACAAGTACGGCAGGGACATCAACCGGATGGCGAAGGACGGCAAGCTCGATCCCGTCATCGGCAGGGAGAAGGAGATCGAGCGCGTCGTGCAGATCCTTTCGAGGCGCACGAAGAACAACCCGATCCTCATCGGCGAGCCGGGCGTCGGCAAGACGGCGGTGGCGGAAGGGCTGGCCATGCGCATCGTCACGGGCGCTGTGCCGCGTCTTTTGCAGACGAAGCGCATCATTTCCCTTCCCATGGCGGGTCTGGTGGCGGGCGCAAAGTATCGCGGCGAGTTCGAGGAGCGGATGAAGGGCGTCATCGATGAGGTCTTGAAGAGCGGCAATGTGATCCTCTTCATTGACGAGATGCACACGCTCATTGGCGCGGGCGCGGCGGAAGGATCGCTCGATGCAGCGAACATCCTGAAGCCGCCGCTTTCGCGCGGCGAGGTGCAGATCATCGGCGCGACGACCTTGAAGGAATACAAAAAGTATTTCGAGAAGGATTCGGCGCTTGAGCGTCGCTTCCAGAGCATCCTCATCGAGGAGCCGACGACGGCGGAAGCGGAGAAGATCCTCCATGGGCTGCGCCCGAAGTACGAAGCGTTCCACCATGCGAAGATCCGGGACGAGGCTCTGAAGGCGGCCGTGCGTTTGTCGCACCGCTACATCCCCGACCGCTGTCTGCCCGACAAGGCGATCGACCTCATGGACGAGGCAGCGTCGAAGGCGCGCATGAAGACGGTCGTGCTGCCCACATCCATCAAGAGGGCGGAGGAGCGGTTGAAGAAGATCGGCATGGAGAAGGACACGGCGATCAAGCTGCAGGATTACGAACGCGCAGCGGCCTTGCGCGACGAGGAGGGCGCCTTGAAGGAGGAGCTTGCTGCCGCTCGGGATCGCTGGCAGGCGCGCGAGATGAGGGAGGTCACGGTCACGGCCGATGACATCGCCGATGCCGTCGGCCTTTGGACGGGCATCCCGGTGAAGGAAATCGCCGCGAAGGAGTCGGAGCGCCTGCTGCATCTTGAGCAGATTCTCACGGCGCATGTCGTGGGGCAGGAGGAGGCTGTGACGGCGGTTGCCAAGGCGGTGCGCCGCGCACGCG
Organism: uncultured Selenomonas sp.; assembly: GCA_916438625.1. Taxonomy (GTDB): domain Bacteria; phylum Bacillota; class Negativicutes; order Selenomonadales; family Selenomonadaceae; genus Selenomonas. The sequence continues at coordinate 908,767 of CAKAFE010000001.1, forward strand.
CGGGACTCAAGGACCCCAAGCGTCCCATCGGTTCCTTCCTCTTCCTCGGTTCGACGGGCGTGGGCAAGACGGAGCTTGCGCGCGCGCTGGCGGAATCCCTCTTCGGCTCGGAGGAGGCCATCGTGCGCTTCGATATGTCCGAGTACATGGAAAAGCACACGGTCTCCAAGCTCGTCGGCGCGCCGCCGGGCTATGTGGGCTACGAGGAGGGCGGCCAGCTCACGGAAGCCGTGCGCCGTCATCCGTATTCGATCATCCTGCTCGACGAGGTGGAAAAGGCGCACCCCGATCTTTTCAATGTGCTGCTGCAGGTTCTCGACGACGGGCGCTTGACGGACGCGCAAGGCCGCACGGTCGACTGCAAGAACACGGTCATCATCATGACGTCGAACGCAGGCGCGGACTATCTCAAGCAATCGACGGCGCTCGGCTTCACGGCGGGGCTGCCGACGCTCGGCGACGCATACGAAAAGGGCAAGTCGCGCGTCTTCGAGGAGGTCAAGCGCGTCTTCCGCCCCGAGTTCTTGAACCGCGTCGACGAGATGCTCGTCTTCCGGCCGCTCGGCAAGGAAGAGCTGCTGAAGATCGTCGACATCATGCTGCGTGAAGTCGAAGGCCGTCTCGCGGAGAAGGGCATGGCGCTCGAAGTCAGCCCAGCGGCGAAGGCGAAGCTTGTCGAAAGCGGCACGGACTTCAAGTATGGCGCACGTCCCTGAAACGCGCCATTCGCAAGCTCGTCGAGGACGAAGTCGCCGAACGGCTCTTAAAGGGCGAGTTCGGCCGCGGCGATACGATCTACGTCAAGAAGGTCGGCGATCGCCTGGATTTCGTCAAGAAGCAGCCGAAGGAAACGGCGAAGGCGAAGAAGGGAAAGCCGCTCCATGCGGACGCAGCGCAATAAGCTCGCCCAGGGAGGCGTCGCCTCCTTGGGGAATATGCTCGTCAATATGGCCTGGGCGCCGCTTTGGCTCTTGCGCTCGCTGCTTCGCTTCCTGCGGCGCTCTTTGACGGCGAAGTCGGGAAAGGCGGAGTGAATTGGCTAAGAAGAAAAAGACGGTCTTCGTTTGTCAGGAGTGCGGCTATGATGCGCCCAAGTGGATGGGCAAGTGCCCAGGCTGCGGCGCTTGGAACACGCTCGTCGAGGAGGCCGCCGCGCCGGAGAGCGCGGGCGACGGACTGCGCCTCGGGCTTTCCGACGGGGCGCGTCCCGTCGCTGTCGGCGATGTCGCCGTGGAGGACATGCCGCGCTTTCTGACCGGCTCGGGCGAGCTCGACCGCGTATTGGGCGGCGGCGTGATTCCCGGCTCGATGGTCTTGATCGTCGGCGATCCTGGCGTCGGCAAGTCGAGCCTCACGCTTCGCGTGGCGGCGGAGATCGCGCGGGGAGGAAAGCGCGTGCTCTATGTGACGGGCGAGGAGAGCACGCGCCAGGTGCGCATGAGGGCCGACCGCCTCGGAGCAGTCGCCGACGATCTCTTCGTCGTCAGCGAGACGAACCTTGAGCGCATCACTTCGCACGTCGAAACGCTGCGGCCTGCGCTTCTCGTCATCGACTCGATCCAGACGATTTTCCGGCTCGACGTGACGAGCGCACCGGGCAGCGTCAGCCGGTGCGCGAGTGCAGCGTCGAGCTTCTGCGCCTTGCGAAGACGTATGGCGTCGCCACTTTTGTCGTCGGCCATGTCACGAAGGACGGCACACTCGCGGGGCCGCGCGTCTGGAGCACATCGTCGACACCGTGCTCTACTTCGAGGGCGAGCGCAATGCGCAGTTCCGTGTGCTGCGCGCCGTCAAGAACCGCTTCGGCAGCACGAACGAGCTTGGCCTGTTCGAGATGCGCGATACGGGACTCCTCGACGTCCCCGACGCTTTCGAAGCTCTTCTTGTCCGACCGCGAGCCGGACAGCGGCACGGTCGTCGTGCCGACCGTCGAGGGCACGCGGCCGCTCCTCGTCGAGATCCAGTCGCTCGTCGCCGAGACCCCCTACATGCCGCCGAGGCGCACGGCGGATTCGGTCGACGTCAAGCGCATACAGCTTCTCCTCGCTGTCCTGGAAAAGCGCGTCAAGCTGCCGATCGGCGCCTGCGACGTCTACGTCAAGGTCGCGGGCGGCATCAAGATCGACGAGCCTGCCGCAGACCTCGGGCTGTGCGTCGCCATGGCATCTTCGTTCGCCAACCGCCTCGTGCGCCCGAAGGCGATCGTCTTCGGTGAAGTCGGCCTCTCGGGCGAGGTACGCGCCGTGAGCCAGGCCGACGTGCGCTTGAAGGAAGCCGCGAAACTGGGTTTTCGCGCTGCGATCCCTGCCGAAGAAGAATGCCGATCGCTTGAAAGGCATTCAAGGCGTCGAGCTCTTCGGCGCGGCGACGCTCGCGGAGGCACTGCGCCTCGCCATGCCGCGGGAGTGAAGAGACTTTCGCTTAAGTTGTTTGCAGGCAGTGCAATCTATGCTATAATGATAGGCGACGCGAGAAGGCTCGGGGCCTCCCGGGCTTCTTCTTTATGCTATTTTATATGTTTTATGGAGGGGATCAATTCATGAAGATGAAGAAAATGCTGCTCGGCGCTGTGGGTCTCTTGGCTGCGGCTTCCTTTGTCGTCGCGGGCTGCGGCGGCTCCGGGGATTCGGGCTCGGCGTCGAAGACGCTGCGCGTCGGCACGAATGCGGACTTTGCGCCGTTCGAGTTCCAGAGCGCGGACGGCAAGGAGTATGAGGGATTCGACATGGATCTCGCGCGTGCGGTGGCGGAAGAGATGGGCATGACGGCGGACATCCAGAACATCAATTTCGACGGCCTGATTCCGGCGCTCGTGTCGAAGAACATCGACATCGCGATCTCGGGCATGACGATCAACGATGAACGCAAGAAGAACGTGCTCTTCTCGGAGCCTTACTATCAGTCCGGCCTGACGATCGTCGTCAAGAAGGACAACAAGGACATCAACGGCTTCAAGGATCTCTCGGGCAAGACGGTCGCCGTGCAGATCGGCACGACGAGCGCGAAGGAAGTCAAGAAGAATCCCGACATCCAGGTCAAGGAGCTCAACAGCTCGGCGGACACCTTCCTTGAACTCAAGGCGGGCGGCGTGCAGGCTGTCGTCAACGATCGTCCGGTCAACGACTACTACATCGCCAAGAGCGGCGAGCAGGATGTGCGCGTCGTCAATGAGCTTCTGACCTCCGAGGACTACGGCATCGCCATGGCGAAGGACAACCAGGAGCTGCAGAAGAAGGTCGACGCGGCTCTGAAGAAACTCAAGGAAAGCGGCAAGTACGACGAGATTTACAAGAAGTGGTTCGGTCAGAAGGCCGAGTGAGGGCAGTCGTGAGGTGCAGGCATGAATTTTGATTTTGACTTGGCGGTGAGCTCGTTCCCCATACTGCTCATCGGTGCGCTCGTGACCATAAAGATCACGGCGATCTCCGTCGCGCTCGGCGTCGTCATCGGTCTCGTCGTCGGCGTGGCGCGCATTTCGCAAGTCAAGCCGCTGCGCATTCTGGCGATGGCGTACATCGACTTTCTGCGCGGTACGCCGCTCCCGGTGCAGATCTTTTTGATCTACTTCGCGCTTCCCGTTGTTTCGGGACAGCGCGTCGACCCGTTCTTCGCGGCGATCACGGCCTGCAGCATCAACAGCGGCGCCTATGTTGCCGAGATCTTCCGCTCGGGCATCCAGTCGATCGACAAGGGACAGATGGAGGCCGGCCGCTCCTTGGGCATGACGTGGATGCAGACGATGCGGTATGTCATCCTGCCGCAGGCGGTCAAGCGCGTCATACCGCAGATCGGCAACGAGTTCATCGCGCTCCTGAAGGACTCGTCTCTCGTCTCGGTCATTGGCTTCGAGGAGCTGACGCGCAGCGGCCAGCTCATCATCGCCCGCACCTATGGCTCATTGGAGATCTGGCCTTGCGTCGCCATCATCTATCTCGTGATGACGCTTTCCATTTCGCAGCTCGTAGCCTATCTCGAACGGAGGTTCAGAACCGATGATAAGCATTAAAGGCCTCTGCAAGGCGTTCGGCGACAACCTCGTCCTGAAAGGGATCGACCTTGAGGTCGCGGACAAGGAGGTCGTCGTCATCATCGAGCCGTCCGGTTCGGGCAAGTCGACGCTCCTGCGCTCCATCAACTACCTCGATGTGCCGTCCAAGGGAAAGATTTCCATCGATGGCAAGGAGCTTTCGTCCGCCGACATCAATCGCGTTCGCGCCGAGGTCGGCATGGTGTTCCAGCGCTTCAACCTCTTTCCGCACATGACGGTCTTGGACAACATCACGCTTGCGCCGCGCAAGGTCAGGAAAATCGCGCGCGAGGAAGCGGAAAAGGAGGCGCACATGCTCCTGGCCAAGGTCGACCTTGCGGACAAGGCGGAGGCCTATCCTGAGCAGCTTTCGGGCGGACAGCAGCAGCGCGTCGCCATCGCCCGCGCTCTCGCCATGAAGCCGCGCCTCATGCTCTTCGATGAGCCGACGAGCGCACTCGACCCCGAGATGGTCAAGGAGGTTCTGGATGTCATGCGCTCGCTGGCAAACGAGGGCATGACGATGGTCATCGTCACGCACGAGATGGGCTTTGCGCGCGAGGTTGGCGACCGTCTCCTCTTCGTCGATGACGGAAGGATCATCGAGCAGGGCAAGCCGAAGGAAGTGTTCGAGCATCCGCAGGAGGAGAGGACGAAGAACTTCTTCTCGAAGGTTCTTTGAGGCGGCGTTGCGGCGCTGCAGGAGGATGGGCGGCGCAGCGCCGACCGCCTTCGAAAAATTCCTGCCGGACGGTTGCAATGGCTTTCCCTTTGTGATAGAATGGGAAGGCATATGGGCGGTCCGCTGGGGGAGATGGACTCTCTTACGAACGTCTGAAATTAAGGAGGAAAAACAATGAACATCATTCAGGCTTTGGAGCAGGAGCAGCTGCGCTCGGACATCCCCAAGTTCGCTCCCGGCGATACGGTGCGCGTGCACGTCAAGGTCGTCGAGGGAACGCGCGAGCGCATCCAGGCGTTCGAGGGCGTCGTCATCGCGCGCTCGGGAACGGGCGTGCGCGAGACGTTCACCGTGCGCCGCATTTCCTATGGCGTCGGCGTCGAGCGTACTTTTCCCGGTACATTCGCCGCGCTTGGACAAGATTCAGCTCATGCGCCGCGGCATCGTGCGTCGTGCGAAGCTCTATTACCTGCGCAACCTTACGGGCAAGGCGGCTCGTATCCGCGAGAGGCGCTGAAGCACATCATGGGGACTGCCCAAGGAGAATGCCGGCGAGGCATTTTCCCTTTGCAGTCCCTCTTTCCCTTTTTGGGAGGTATTCTATGAGTTCGTTGGGAGAGGAAGTCAAGGATTGGCTCGTGGCGATCGTCGTTGCCGTCGTGCTCGCTTTCATCATCCGCCAGTTCATCGTGGAGCTCTACGTTGTGGACGGACCGTCCATGCGGCCTACACTGCAGTCGCGTGAGCGCCTCGTCGTCAACAAGTTCATCTACCGCATGAGGGATCCGGAACGCGGCGAGATCCTCGTCTTCCGCTATCCGCGCGATCCGAGCCGCGATTTCATCAAGCGTGTGATCGCTGTGCCCGGCGACACGATCGAGATCAAGGACGGCAAGGTGTTTCTGAATCAGCAGCTCTTGAACGAGGATTATATTCTCGAAAAGACGCTGACGAACTACCCGCTGTCGACGGTGCCCGCCGGACATATCTTCGTCATGGGCGACAACCGCAACAATTCGGAGGACAGCCGCTTCGCTGATGTCGGCTTCGTTCCTTACGATCTCGTCAAGGGCAAGGCGATGGTCGTGTTCTGGCCGATCGCCGAGGCGAAGTCTCTGCCCTGAGGCGCGGCTCTGCATAAGGAGGCAGACATGGATTTTTCAGGCGGAAGGGAACAGCATCGTATCCGAGAGCGCGGACGGCGCCGTGCTCGCTCGCGTAGATTTTTCGGAAGCGGCGCCGGGAGCCTATGATATTTTTCATACGGAGGTGGACGCCTCGTTGCAGGGGCAGGGCGTTGCGGGCAAGCTCGTCGCGAGAGCCGTCGCGGAAATCGAGCGGCGTGGCGGAAGAGTCATGGAGGATCCTTCTTGCTCGTATGCGGCGGCATGGTTGAAGCGACATGCGGAAAAAGGGTGCATCGTGAGTGCTCAATCCATGCTTTTTGCCGTAGGATTTGCAAGGGAGGAAGCGATGGAAGTCGTTCTTCATGCGACTTCCATCGCTTCCTCCTTGTTTTTGTCATACACTTTCCCGAAAGAGCGGATGTTGCCCGGAGGAGGGCGAGATGAAACAGAGTAGCTTTGTCGAACGGCGCATGTTGGCGGTGGGCCTGGCGCTGTTTTTCTTTTTCCTTGCGCTTCTGCCGCAGTCGGTTTCGGCGGAGGAGGAGCCTGAGATCGATCTGGCTGCCGCGCTCGTTTCTTCTGCCTCGTATTCCGGCGACGGCGGGCTTCTCGTGCGCAGCTGGCTGAAGGAAACGGATTGGGATTTCCGAAAAGCCGCAGCACATCGACGCGGGCGGCGCAGGGGCGCGTCTATCTGGCGCGAAAGACGCTGGCGGATGGCAGGCGCTTCGTCGTGCTCTCGTTCCCCGGCACGGAGCGCAGGAAGGACATCGAGATTGACTTGCGCCTTTCCGCCGTTCCTTTTGGCGGCGCAAGTCCCGCGGAGTTCGCCGCCGTCGCAGGAAAAAAATCGGTGACAAGGACCCTGCCGCGCGTCCACAGGGGATTCAACGATTTCGTCACGGCGGCGCTCTTCACGGAGGCGATGCCGGAGTTCGACGGCTTGACGGCGGGCGAATCGCTGGCAGAGGAGCTCAAGGAGAATCCGTCGGAGGTGCTGTATCTGACGGGGCACAGTCTCGGCGGCGCGGCGGCTCTCTTGACGGCGGCGCGCCTGTCCGATCTCGGCGTTTCCCGAGATCAGCTGCAGGTTGTCACGTTCGGTGCGCCCGCTGTCGGCGATGAGAAGTTCGCCCGTCTCTATGAAACGAAGATTCACCTCAAGCGCATCGTCATGAAGGCGGATCCTGTCGCGGCCATCTTGCAGTCCGTGACCAAACGTTTCGTGCAGTTCGGCGAAAGGGTCGACTGGAACCCCCGGACGCGGGAAGAACGCTTCAATCACGAGATGGCGCTCTACTTGGACGAGGCTTTGCGTCGTTATTATGATGCGTCCGAGACGGAAGCCGTGCATGGGCTCTTCCAGGGCAGGGCGCAGGAGCTTGCGGGCGGTCTCTATGTCGCAGCTCCTTCCTTCGATCTGCCGGAAGCTCTGGCGCAGGATGCGCCGTACATCGAACGCGCCGTGCACGATGCGCTCGATGTGCGTTATGCGCCGACGGTCTTTTCCTCGCAGGGCAGGACGCAGGAATCGCTTTTTGCCGCCGCACGCGCCGCCGGCTGCAAGTACGTCCTCGTCGATCATTTTTTTCGGGCAGCTTGCTGCGCGAAGAGCGTGGCAGTTTCCGCCTGACGCTTGAAGAGGAGCTTTATGATAGCGACGGACGGCTGTTGTCGCTGGAATCGCGCAGCACGAGCACGGGAGATCTGCCAGCGATCGAAGCCTGCCTCTATCTCGCGTACAAGGGAAGCGAGACGCGCGATGCGGCATTGGGACTGTGAATGCGCGTGAAGATGTCCGTTTTGCGAACCTTGTGCGCCGCCCTCGCCTTCGGGCGGGGGCTTTTTCTTGCGCAGAGGGCTTCGTTATTGTATCATGTTCTAGGGAAGCGCGGGTGAATCAGCCACCGATCAGCGGTTCCCCGGGAAAAGAAAGGAGCGATGCTTTTTGCAGTGGGCGGAAGTGAGCGTGGATACGTCGCACGAGGCGACGGATCTCGTGTCGGAACTCTTGCAGGAGCTGGGCGCCGGAGGCGTGGTCATCGAGGATCCGGCGCTCCTCAACGAATACATTCGTTCGGGGCTTTGGGACTACACGGATCTCAAGGAGAGCGAAGAGACGGAAGTCGTGCGGGTCAAGGCGTATTGGGCCCTGGACGAGGAGCTTGAAGGAAAGCTGCAAGATCTCGCCGCGCGACTTGAGGCGCTGTCGGCTCATGGCATAGACAAGGGCGCGGGAACGGTCTCTTGGACGGCGGTGGCCGACGAGGATTGGTCGGAGACGTGGAAGGCGTTCTTCCATACGGAGAAGGTCGGTCGACGCACGGTCATCAAGCCGACATGGGAGGAGCATGAAGCCGAGGCGGGCGAGATTGTCGTGGAGCTTGATCCGGGCGCGGCTTTCGGCACGGGACAGCACGCGACGACGGCTCTTTGCATCCGGACGCTCGAAGGACTCGTCGAGCCGGGCATGACGGTGTTCGACGTCGGCACAGGTTCGGGCGTGCTCTCCATCGTCGCGGCGAAGCTCGGCGCAGCGCGTGTCGAGGCCGTGGATTTCGATCCCGTCGCCGTGCGCGTCGCCGAGGAAAAACGTGCGTCAGAACGGCGTGCAGGAGGCGGTGCGCACGGGGCGCAGCGACCTCTTGCGAAACGTCGGGGGCAAGGCGGATCTCATCATTGCGAACATCATCGCCGACATCATCGTGCGCCTTTTCGGCGAGGTGGGGGGAAGCCTTGCCGCAGGCGGCAGGATGCTCCTGTCGGGCATCATCGAGGATCGTCTGAACGATGTCTTGGAAGCCGCTGCGCTGCATGGTTTCGTTGTCGAGAAGGTCGAGCGGGAGAAGGGATGGGCTGCCGTCGTCGTCAAAGGAGGAGAGCGATGAGGCGCGTCTTTCTGGAAGGCGGCATCGCCCCTTTGATGGAGGTCGCAGGCGCGGATGCGCATCATCTGCAGCGCGTCATGCGCGCCAAGGTTGGCGAGAAGCTTCTCGTCGCTGACGGTGCGGGCGGCTCGGCGGAGGCCGAGGTCGCGGGCTTTGCGGACGGCAAGGTGCAGCTGCGCCTTTTGCGCCGTTTGGAGGAGGCGCAGGAATCCCTGGCTGAGATCGAGCTTTTCCAATGCCTGCCCAAGGGCGACCGCATGGACTTCATCGTGCAGAAGGCGACGGAGCTGGGCGTTGCCTGCATTCGCCCTGTGCTGAGTCAAAACGTCGTCGTGCGCTACGACGAGAAGAAGGCGCGCGCACGGAAGGAGCGCTGGCAGAAGATCGCGGCGGAAGCGGCGAAGCAGTGCGGGCGCACGCGCATCCCCGAGGTGAAGCCGATCGCGTCTTTTCGCGAGGCGATCGAAGGGCAGGGGACGGCAGAGGAGGCCTTGCGCCTTTTTTTCTACGAGGCGGAGAAGCGGAAGGAATTGCGCACGGCGCTCGCCGGCTCTGCCCTGCGGCGCATCTTCATGCTCGTGGGGCCGGAGGGAGGCTTTGATGCAGAGGAGGCGAAGCTCGCGACGGAACGCGGCTTTTCGCCTGTGACGCTCGGGCGGCGCATCCTGCGCGTCGATACGGCGGCGATCGTCGCGCTCGCGCTCGTGCAGTATGAAAAAGGAGATCTGGGTTTTGCCGAAAGCAGCATTGACGACCTTGGGCTGCAAGGTCAATCAGTTTGAAACGGAGACGATGGAGGACTTTTTCCGCCAGAGGGGCTACACCATCGTCCCCTTCGACGAGACGGCGGACGTCTACGTCATCAATACATGCTCGGTCACGAGCCTCGGCGAGAAGAAGTCGCGCCAGCTCATCCGACGCGCACGCCGCTTGAACGAGAGAGCCGTCATCGCTGTGACGGGCTGCTACGCGCAGGTGTCGCCGGAGGAGATCCGCGCGATCGAGGGAGTGCGCGTCGTGCTCGGCACGAAGGAACGCGCCGGGATCGTCGACCATGTGGAGCGCGCGGCGCGTGAGGCGGGCATCTTCGATGGCACGGGCGACATCATGCACGCGGAAGAGTTCGAGGACATCCCGCTCTTCGGCGCTCCTGCGAGGACGCGCGCCTTTTTGAAGATCGAGGAGGGGTGCGAGAACTTCTGCTCGTTCTGCATCATTCCTTACGCGCGCGGCCCCGTGCGCTCGCGCCTCCTCGGCGAGCGTGCGCCGCGAGGCGGCGAAGCTCATCGCGATGGGCTTCAAGGAGATCGTCCTGACGGGGATCCACCTCGGCTGCTACGGGCGCGATCTCGGCGACGTGACGCTCGTCGACGCCGTGCGCGAAGTGCTGTCTTTGCCGGGGCTCAAGCGGCTGCGCCTGGGCTCTTTGGAGTCGATCGAACTGTCGGATGAGCTGCTCGCGCTCTTGGCGGATGAGGCGCGGTTCGCGCGTCATCTCCACCTGCCCTTGCAGGCGGGGGCGGATGAAATCCTTCGCGCGATGAACCGCCACTACGACACGGCGAAGTTTGCCGCGCTCTTCGAGCGCGTCGAGCGCGCCGTGCCGGGCGTTGCCATCTCGACGGACATCATCGTGGGCTTTCCGGGCGAGACGCAGGAGCTTTTCGCAGAGAGCGTCGCTTTCGTCGAGCGCATGAATTTCGCGCGCATGCACGTATTCCCCTATTCGCCGCGCCAGGGCACGCCGGCGGCCGGATTCGCCGCGCAGGTGCCGGACGAGGAGAAGAAGGAGCGCGTGCGCATCATGCAGGCTCTCGCCGTGAAGAAGAGCGAGGCGTTCCACGCCTCTTTTCTCGGCAAGAAGATGCCCGTCCTCTTTGAGACGGAGCGCGAGGGCGTCACGGATGGCTTGACGGAGAACTACATCCGCGTCTATACGGATGCACCAGTGGTGACGGGGGAGATCGAAGAGATGCATCTCGTGCGCCTGCACCAGGACGGCGTATGGGGAGAGCGGCGGAGCGGCTGAATCTTCGGGAGACGCATGAAGATGCACAATATTTTCCTCATGCGGCAGGGTTTTTGCAGCGAAGGTCGAAGCATATAACAAGGGTGTGGATCAAACGATTGCAGGATGGGAGGTGGAAGAGATGGCAGACTGCATTTTCTGCCGCATTGCGGCGAAGGAGATTCCCGCTGCGGCGGTATACGAGGATGATGCCGTCATCGCCTTCAAGGATCTGGAGCCGCAGGCGCCCGTGCATGTGCTCATCATTCCGAAGAAGCATATAGGAAGCTTGCTCGGCCTGACGGAAGAGGACAAGGCGCTCGTCGCGCACATCCATGTCGATGTCGTGCCGCAGCTCGCGAAGGAGCTGGGACTTGCGGAAAACGGCTTTCGCGTCGTCGTGAATACGGGAGCAGAAGGCGGGCAGACCGTCGGACATCTGCATTTTCATCTCCTCGGCGGACGCGCGATGCAATGGCCGCCTGGTTGATGGTTGACACCGAAACGGGAAATCATGTATAATATCAAAGTGCACGATGCAGCGTTGGCAATTTTTTGCCTGCCTTCCCGTGCGCCCCAAATCTAGTGGAGGGGGGGAAGAACAATGGCAAATGAGGTCAAAGTAGGAAAAAACGAAACGATCGACAGTGCTCTCCGCAGATTCAAGCGTACCTGCCAGAAGGCTGGCACATTGGCAGAAGTAAGGAAACGTGAACATTACGAGAAACCGAGCGTCAAGCGCAAGAAGAAGTCCGAGGCGGCTCGCAAGCGCAAGTTCCGCGCGTAGTTGCTCGTGAATGAGACGTGTGAGAGAAGCTGAAATAAAAGGGGCTGTCGCACATAAATCATGTGCGACAGCTTTTTTCATGCACTAAAAAGCCTCCACCCTAGCAAAAGGGCGGAGGCAGGTGTAAAATAGATTTATGCAAAACAAACTAATTTTACAACCAGATTATACCGCATGGGGCGAAACTTATCAACCCTGCCTGCCCCTGAATTTTGAAATGCAGATTCCCAAGAATGACCCAGTTCGCCTGCTGCGCCAATGTATCGGAGGGATGAATCTGACCGCGCTCTATCGCACCTATGGACGTATCGACAAAAAGCTGGCGTCCCCCAGGCAACTGCTCGCCATTCTCATCTATTCCGGCATGAACCATCTCTTCAGCTCCCGAAGAATCGAGACGGCTTGTCGGCGCGACGTGAACTTCCTCTATCTTTTGGAGGGAAAACCCGCGCCCGATCACGCAACCATCTCACGCTTTCGCTCAAAACACCTGGCATCTTGCATCAAGGAACTGTTCGCGCAAATGGACATCCTCCTGCAAACGCTCGGCGTCATATCGCTTGAGCACATCTTCATCGACGGAACCAAGATCGAGTCTGTCGCTAACAAATACAAGTTCGTCTGGAAGAAGACCGTCCTGAAAAAAATCAAGCGAAACTGCTGGAAAAAAACTGCTCGTCTTCATCGAGCAAGCAGAACAGCAGCTATCCATATCCGTCCGACATGGAAAGGATCTCCGCTTGCGCCACCTCAAGAAAATGCGAAAGCAGCTGAAACGTCTGCAGAAAAAGCAAGGCCTCGTCTTCGTGCATGGGAGCGGACGGCGAAAAAGCGTGCTGCAAAAGGCGTTGGAGAAACTGGACGAGTTCATCGCTCGCTGGAAAGACTACCAGAAAAAGCTCCGCATCATGGGCACGCGCAACAGCTTTGCCAAGACGGATCACGATGCGACCTTCATGCGAATGAAGGAAGATGCGATGAAGAACGGACAACTGAAACCAGCCTACAACATCCAATGCGGCGTCGATGCAGAATTCATCACATGGGCAACGGTGGGGCCGCAACCGACGGACACCGCAACGCTCATCCCGTTCCTAGAGGATTTCCATGCACATGTGAAGGAACGCTATGCCAAGGTCATTGCCGACGCTGGATATGAAAGCGAAGAAAACTACGTCTATCTCAAGGCTAACGGGCAGGCGGCCTACATCAAGCCGAACAACTACGAGCGAGCAAAGACCCGCGCTTGGAAGAATGACATCGGGCGTTTCGAGAACATGACCTATCTCAGCGACGAAGACGCCTATCTCTGTGCCAACGGCAGGAAACTCAAGGTTACGGGCACGAAGACGGTGAGAAACAAGACCGGCTATACGAGCGTCAAGACCTGCTACACGGCAGAAGATTGCAACGGCTGTGAAAGGAAAGCTGAGTGCATACGGAGCAGATCAAAACTGCCGTTAGAAGAGCGGACGAAGAGCTTGGAAGTGGCGAAAAACATTCCATGAGGAACGAGCGGCCTCGAAGGCGCGACTGACATCGGATGAAGGAATACGGCTGAGAGTCAATCGAAGCATCCAAGCGGAAGGCGCTTTTGCCAACATCAAGGCGGACATGGGCTTTCGCCGCTTCCTCAGTCGGGGCAATGCCAATGTGCTTGTGGAAACGATGCTTCTGGCGATGGCACATAACTTCGGGAAACTGCATCAAAAGATCCAACGAGGATGCGGCGGGCAATATCTCTTCCCCGTAGACGTTGCAGCATAAAAATACGCAGGAAAAAAGCTGGCATGGTACAGCGTTCTTTCCTGCGCATTTTTCGAGAGTCTTTTCATCGAAATGAATATTTGATTCACGCAATAAAAAGAGAGGCTGTGCATAAGTCAAATTCGACTCATGCGACAGCCCCTTTTTTCTCGTGCTGCCCGTGAGGCGGCGGATGAGGAAGCAAAAAATGATTGATACAAAGAGAAAGTGAGAGAGAATAATATAAATAGACAGCGACTCTTCCCAAATGCACGGTAATCTGCTATAATGACAGAAGAAGAATTGAATAAGCGAAATTTTTAGGCGGAGTCTGTTCAACCAAGGGCTTCGTCTATTTTTTCGGTCGGCTGCCCGTCCTTTTCTGCCTCTCCAGCTTGACGGAGGAGGGCGGGCAGCAGGGTGCAGCGACTGCCTGTCGTGGACAGTCGGAAGTTTTCAAGGAGGTTTTTATGGAACAGGAAGTAATAGCTGGCATTGTCTTCGTCGCGATGTATGCGGTGATCGTCTCGGAGAAGATCCACCGCACGATCATCGCGATGATCGGCGCGCTCCTCATGATCGTCACGGGCATCATGACACAGGAGACAGCCATCCACCACATCGATTTCAACACGCTCGGACTCTTGATCGGCATGATGATCATCGTCGCCATCACGAGCAAGACGGGGCTCTTCAATTTCATCGCCGTCTGGGCAGCGAAGATGGCGAAAGCCGAACCCGTGAATCTCTTGGTCTATCTTTCGCTGATCACGGCCGTTTGCTCGGCGTTCCTTGACAACGTGACGACGGTCCTCCTGATGGTGCCGGTCACGTTCAGCATCACGACGAAGCTCCATGTCGACGTCATGCCGTACCTCCCCGGCGCAGGTCATCGCGTCGAATGTCGGCGGTACGGCGACCCTCATCGGCGACCCGCCGAACATCATGATCGGCAGCGCCGTCAAGGAGCTGACGTTCGCGGCGTTCATCGATAACCTCGCGCTCATCTCGATCCTCAACCTCATCCTCGTCACGGCGATCTTCGTCCCTGCTCTACCGCAAGAAGCTGAAGACGAAGCCCGAGCTCAAGTCTCTCGTGATGCAGGAGAACGAGTGGGACGAGCTCAAGGACATCCCGCTTCTCAGGAAGTGCCTGTTCGTGCTCGGACTCGTCATCTTGATGTTCTTCCTCCATTCGATCACGGGGCTTGAGTCCTCGCTCATCGCCATCGCCGGCGCGTTCCTGCTGCTCCTCCCGGTCGGCAAGGAAGAGTTCGTCGAGCACGCGATGCACGGCGTCGAGTGGCCGACGATCTTCTTCTTCATCGGTCTCTTCATCGCCGTCGGCGGTCTCGTGGAGACGGGCGTCATCCGCGATCTCGCGGTGCAGGGCGTCAACCTCACGGGCGGCGATGTGACGAAGACGTCGATGCTCGTCCTGTGGATGAGCGCGATCGTCTCGGCGTTCCTCGACAACATCCCGTTTGTCGCCACGATGATCCCGCTGATCCGGGACATGGGGACGATGGGCGTCTCGAACCTCGAACCAGTCTGGTGGAGCCTCGCGCTCGGCGCCTGCCTCGGCGGCAACGGCACGATCATCGGCGCGTCCGCGAACGTCATCGTCGCGGGCATGGCGGCGGAGAGGGGCGTTCCCATGACGTTCGTCCGCTTCATGATGGTCGGCTTCCCGCTGATGATCTTGACGATCATCACGTCGACGGTCTACGTTTATTTGCGCTATCTGATGTGACGGCCTTTCCTGCCTCCCCCGTTCGCGGGGGAGGCTTTTCTTTTGTGCGGGGCGAGCGCCCAGGGACCGGAATCTTTGTGACAGGGGCGCGAAAGAAATGACCTTAGTCGAGCAGGATTTATTCCGCAGGAATCGAAAAGGTCAAAGGCAATGATAGAGGGCGCCGTGCGGTCTTCATCGCTCGTTTTTTTCAAGGCGCCTCGTTTGGAGGGATTCTTTGTGAAATTTTTCTTCGGGGCGCGGTTTCGGTCTGTGCGCCTTGTTCGTCTTCGTGGGCGCGGTGCTCGGCGGTCTTCTGGGCGATTTTTTGCGCGGCGTCGATGCGCTTTCTGCCGTGGCGCCGCTTCTGGCCGACAAGCATCCAGCCTTCGTCCTGGCGCCCGTCGCGATCGATCTCTTCGTCGTCAGCGTGAACTTCGGTTTCTCCTTTACGCCGAACATCATGAGCCTCGTCGGCGTCATCGTCGCGCTCGTTCTTTATCGCCGCTATTGAGGAGGGGAAGGCTTTGTTCATCTTGGCATCGGCTTCGCCGCGCCGGCGCGATCTTCTCGTGCAGATCGGCGCATCCTTTTGCGTGGAAGTGAGCGAGGCAGAGGAACTTTTTGCGGCGGAGGACGCGGGCGGTCTCGTCCTCGCCAACGCGCTCGCCAAGGCGCGCGCCGTGGCAGCGCATACGGGGCTTCCCGTGCTCGGCGCCGATACCGTCGTCGCGCTCGATGGGCGCATCTTCGGCAAGCCTGCCGATGAGCGCGAGGCGTGTTCTATGCTCGCCGCGCTCTCCGGTCGTGCGCACGAGGTTCTGACAGGCGTCGCCTGGGTGAAGGAGGGGCGGGAATTCTCGACGGTTGCCAGGACGCAGGTCTTCTTTGCGCCGCTTACGGAAGAGGCGATCGCGCGCTACGTCAAGACGGGAGAGCCGCTGGACAAGGCGGGCGCCTACGCGGTGCAGGGACGTGCCGCCGTCTTCGTCGAGCGCATCGAAGGCTCGTTCTCGAATGTCGTCGGGCTGCCGCTTCATGACACGGCAGAGCTGGCAGGAAAGCGGGGGTCGATCTCTATGACGCTTCTGGTGCGTGACCTGCCCGCAGAGGAACGGCCTCGCGAGCGACTTCTGACGGCGGGGGCGGCGAGCCTTTCCAACACGGAATTGCTTGCCGTCCTCCTGCGCACGGGCGTCAAGGACGATTCGGTGCTGCATGTCGCCGAAAAAGGTGCTCGCGCTCTATAAAGAGCGCGGACTTTCCGCCATCACGCAGATGAGCGCGCAAGAACTTTCCTCCATCAAGGGCGTGGGAATGGCGAAGGCGGCGACGATTCTCGCCGCCGTCGAGCTCGGCCGACGTCTCGCGCTGAAGGCGGCCGAGCAGAGGACGGTCGTTCATGGCCCGGCCGATGCCGCAGATTATGCCATGCCGCGCTTTCGCTTCGAGCGCAAGGAGCATTTCGCAGTCCTGCTGCTGAACGCGAAGAACCATATCCTCGCCTTGAAGACGATCTCCGTGGGCACGCTCACGTCCTCGATCGCCCATCCGCGGGAGGTTTTCCAGGCGGCGATCGAGCAGGCGGCGGCGGCCGTCATCCTCGTGCATAATCATCCGTCGGGGGATCCTACGCCGAGCGCGGAGGATCTTGCCCTGACGCGGCGCATGGCGGAGGCGGGAGAAGTCATGGGCATCCCCGTGATCGACCACATCATCTTAGGTTATGATAAATTTATTTCCCTAAAAAGAAGAAGGTATGATACAATAGAACTCGTATCTTCATACGCCATTATATCTATGATTGGCAGCACGTTCATCATGGAGCCCCGAGAGGTCGAGCCCGAAGGGCGCTGACCGGCCGACTGGTCTTCTGCAGGCGTGAGGACATATATCATGTGCGAAGAGAAGGGAGTTTTATTTCAACATGTGGAGTCTTTTTGGTGGCTTGTCCCGCGATATGGGCATCGACCTTGGAACCGCGAATACATTGGTGCATGTGAAAGGCAGGGGCATCGTTCTGCGCGAGCCTTCTGTCGTGGCAATAAAGAGTGAGAACGGGGAAGTTCTCGCCGTCGGCGAGGACGCGAAGCGCATGATCGGCAGGACGCCGGGCAACATCATCGCCATCCGACCGATGAAGGACGGGGTCATCGCCGACTTCGACGTGACGCAGGCGATGCTCAAGTATTTCATCCGAAGTCGATGAACACGAAATCTTTCGTGCGTCCGCGCGTCGTCGTCGGCGTGCCTTCGGGCGTGACCGAGGTGGAAAAAGCGCGCGGTCATCGACGCGGCACAGCAGGCGGGAGCCCGCGAGGCGTACCTCATCGAGGAGCCGATGGCGGCGGCGATCGGCGCAGGGCTTCCCGTCGAAGAAGCGACGGGAAGCATGGTCGTCGACATCGGCGGCGGCACGACGGAGATCGCCGTCATCTCGCTCGGCGGCATCGTCACGAGCCGCTCGATCCGCATCGGCGGCGACGAGATGGACTCTTCCATCGTGCAGTACATCAAGCGCCAGTACAACCTCATGATCGGCGAGCGCACGGCGGAAGAGATCAAGATCACGGTTGGCTCCGCCATCGTGACGGCTGATGTTGACCGTGACATGGACATCCGTGGCCGCGACCTCGTCAGCGGTCTGCCGAAGACGCTCTCGATTCGTGCGAGCGAGGGTCCGGGAGGCGCTGAATGAACCGATCTACAAGATCGTCGACGCTGTCAAGGGCACGCTCGAAAGGACGCCGCCGGAGCTTGCGGCAGATGTCATGGATCATGGCATCATGATGACGGGAGGCGGCGCTCTCTTGACGAACCTCGACAAGCTTCTGAGCCACGAGACGGGCATGCCCGTTCTCATCGCGGAAGATCCGCTCTCCTGCGTGGGCGAGGGAACGGGCAAGTCGCTTGAAAACATCGAGCTCTTGAAGCGCGTCGTGATGATTTCCAAGAAGTTGAGACAATGAGCCGCATACGCAGAGATGACCAGGATCCGAACCGCAAGGTCTGGCTGCTTCTCGTGTCGCTCGTCTGCGTCCTCTGCCTGGTCTTTTTTGCGGGAACCGGCAGGTTTCAGTCCCCGTTCCTGAGCCGCGCCGCAGCGACGCTGCTGCGTCCCTTTCAGTCTGTGACGGCTTGGGTGGGCGACAAGGTGCATTCTTTAGGCACGGAGTTTTGGGAAGTCTATTATGTCTACGACCAAAACCGTATGTTGAAGAATGAGGTGGAGGAGCTGCGCGTGCAGAACCTCGAAGCGAATGAGGCGCTTGCTGAGAATGCGCGGCTCAAGGCTCTTCTCGGCTACAAGCAGGAAAAAGACGCAGTTCGATCTCGTGGCGGCGCGCGTCATTGGACGTGACTA
Organism: uncultured Selenomonas sp.; assembly: GCA_916438625.1. Classification (GTDB taxonomy): domain Bacteria; phylum Bacillota; class Negativicutes; order Selenomonadales; family Selenomonadaceae; genus Selenomonas. The sequence goes on from CAKAFE010000001.1 coordinate 927,128, forward strand.
TGCGACGTGGTCGGGCGTCATCGTCATCGATCACGGCACGGCGAGCGGCGTGCGCGAGAATATGCCTGTCGTGACGGAAAAGGGGCTCGTCGGCGTCGTCGTCGAAGCGGCGCCGTATTCTTCCAAGGTGCGGCTGATCCTCGACCCGCGCGCCGCCGTCGGCACGATCGTGCAGCGGCAGGAATCGCGCGTCGCGGGCATCGTCGAGGGTGACCCCGCGAACCCCATGATGCCGCGCATGAAGAACATTCCGAAATCCGCTGATGTCGTTGAGGGCGACGTCGTCGTGACTTCGGGATATGGCGGCGTCTACCCCAAAGGCATCCTCGTCGGCACGGTCAGGGCCTTGAAGAACGATGAGGGCGGGCTGCTGAAGTACGCGGTGTTGGAGTCGGCCGTCGATTTCCAGCGCTTGGAGGATGTCGCTGTCATCGTGGCGTCGCGTGAAGCGCCGCCCGCGCCGATCACGCCGCCCGCACAGACGCCGGGCACGGAGACGGATCCGGCTGCGCAGAAGGCGGCGGCAGAGCAGGCGAAGCGCGCTGCACAGCCCGCGCCGTCCGCCTCCCAGCCCGCAGCGCCGGCGCAGCCCAAGCCAGCGAAGCCGTCGGAACAGCAGGGCGCACAGCCTGCCGCACAGACACAGGCAGGGCAACGGCGCGAGGCAGGTGCGCGGCAATGATCAGCTACCGCAAGATCTTTTGGTGGATCGCGTTCGTGCTCGCGCTCTTCGTCCTGCAGACGTCGCTTTTTCCGATCTTTTCATGGAACGGCGTCTCGGTGAACCTCATGCTGGTTCTGACCATCTCGTGGAGCCTCCTTTACAATGCGCGCCGCGGCGCCTTCATGGGCTTCATGTCGGGCCTTTTGATGGATCTCGCCACGGGCATGTTCTTCGGTATGGACGTGCTTGCCCTGACGCTCATTGGTTATGCCACGGGCGCCTTCTCGCGCAACGTGTTCAAGGATCCGGTGTTCCTGCCTGCGATGGCGACGATGTGGGCGACAGCGGCGCATTACTTCTTTGTGCTCATCCTCATGCTGCTTCTTGGCTACGGCTTCAGCCTGCTGTACATCGTCAAGACGCTCTTTCCGGCGCTCTGCTGCAACGTCCTCTTTGCCTATCCCGTCTATCGTGCGACGAGCTGCATGAAGGACTGGATGGGAAAGAGAAAGTAGCCTGCAAAAGGCACACGGCCGCAGGCGGCGCTTATCGAGAAAAGGATCAAGGCACCTTGCGAGGTGCCTTCTTGTCTGAATGGGGAGATATACCTTTGGAAGAAAAATGAAAACGAGTATGCAGGGCGCTTGCGTGTGCTCGGAGGCGTCATCGTTGCCGTCATCGCCGTGCTCCTCCTGCGGCTCGTCTATCTCCAGATTTACGACGGCGACTACTACGCGAGTCTTGCGGACGGCAACCGCATCCGCATCATTCCGAGCATCGCGCCGCGCGGCAACTTCTTCGACCGCAACGGTGCGCCGCTCGTCATGAACCGGCCAAGCTTCACCGTGTCGATCCTGCCTCTGAGCGGGACGATTCCCGAGGAAGTCATTGAGCGTTTGTCCGTGCTTCTCCAGGTGCCGAAGGAAGAGATCCACAAGAAGATCGATGCGCATGTAGGGTTCGACCCCATACGAATCAAGCAGGATGTCAGCCGGAGATCTACACGATCGTCGAGGAGCAGCGCGACAAGTATCCGAGCGTCATGATCGAGGCACAGCCGATCCGCGACTACGTCTACAAGACGTGGGGAGCGCATGTCTTTGGCTATGTGAGCGAGATCAGCAACGAGGAGCTGGAAAAGCGCAAGGAGGAAGGCTACAAGTCCGGCGACATCATCGGCAAGTTCGGCCTGGAGCGCGTCTATGACCAGACGGTGCGCGGCACGGACGGCGGAAGGCAGGTCGAGGTCGATGTCGCGGGCAAGCCCGTGGACAACCTCGGCACGAAAGAACCGATTGCGGGCAACGATCTCGTGTTGACGATCGACGCGGTGATTCAGGTTGCCGCCGAGCGCGCCATCGACCAGCAGCTTTCCGCCATCGGCGCCAATGCAGCGGCTGCCGTCGTCATGAATCCGCAGACGGGCGAGGTGCTCGCGCTCGTGAGCCGCCCGTCGTTCGATCCGAATCTCTTCGTCAACGGCATATCGACGAAGGACTGGAAGCTCATCAACGACAACCCCTATCATCCGATGGACAACAAGGCGATCACGGGCGAATATCCGCCGGGATCGACCTTCAAGATCGTCACGGGCGTAGCCGCCCTGCAGGAGAATGTTGTCTCGCCGAACGAGATCATCTACGACTCGGGACGCCATTGGATCATCCCCAAAGGGAAATGCGGGCGGGGAAGCTCTCGCCTGATCAACTTCATCCGTGCGCTCGCCCATTCCGACAACGTCTACTTCTACGAGATGGGAAACCGCCTCGGCGTCGACCGCCTCGGCGAATATGCGCGCATGTTCGGCATCGGCTCCAAAACGGGCATAGACCCTGCCTTACGAGTCTGAGGGACTCGTGCCGAGCCGCGAGTACAAGAAGAAGGTCTACAAGGACGACTGGTATCTCTCCGAGACGTTCGACGCGGCGATCGGCCAGGGCTTTGACCTCGTGACTCCCCTGCAGGCGGCGACGATCATGGGGGCGATCGCGGCGAACGGCGACCGCTATCAGCCGCACCTCGTGCAGAAGATCGTAAGCCCCGAGGGCAAGACGATCGAGACGATAAAGCCCAAGCGCATCGGCGTGCTCGACGTGCGCCCCGAGGTCATCTCGCTCGTCCAGCAAGGACTCAGGGACGTCACGAAGTATGGTACAGCGGCGGCGGCATTCGGTGCAAAGTATCCCATCGACATCGCGGGCAAGACGGGAACGGCGGAGAATTCGCAGGGACGCGATCACGGTTGGTTCGTCGCTTACGGGATCTTTCAACAACCCGACGATCGTCGTCGCTGTCATCGTGGAGCAAGGAGGCTTCGGCTCGCTGTCCGCCGTGCCGATCGGCAAGAAGATCCTCGACGCGGCGTTCAACCTCGATACGCCCGAAGTCAAAGCCGTTCGTCAAGAGGTGGCGGCGCGACAGAAATCTTGATATAATAGAGTGTATTGCAGCAAGGAGAAATGACGGCGTGCCATGCGCAACGGTTGTTTCTTGGATCTTTTGTGCGGCAGATGCCGCATGCGCACGCAAAAGCGAGGAAATCATGGAGAAAGAAAGCGTATTGTTCAAAGGGCTGAAGACGGGGCTTCTGCTCGTGCTCGTGGGAAAGCCCGAGTTTTCCGCTGTCGAGCGAGAGATTCGCAGGAAGCTGGAAACGAGCGCCTTGTTCTTCCGACGCGGCACGGTCATCGAGTGGCGCACGGGGACGTTCACGGCGAAAGAGAGCCTCGCCCTCAAGAAACTCTTCCTGCAGCATGGTCTGTACTTCCGCGAAAGGAAGGAAGAGGCGGGCGCGAAGAAAAATCTGTCGGACGCTCTGCGCGGGACGGCAGCCGCCCGCAGACTGGGCGTCGCCCTCGCCGAGAAAGAGACGAAGCCTGCTGAGGCAAAGGCGGAGCCGGACGCGGACAAGAAGGTTGTGCAGATGCTCGTCGTGAACCGCACGCTCCGCGGCGGCCAGGAGGTGCAGAGCCAAGGATCGGTGCTCGTCCTCGGCAATGTGAATCCCGGCGCGCAGGTCATTGCCGGCGGCAGCATCGACATACGCGGCACCTGCCGCGGCATTGTTCATGCGGGAGCTTATGGCGACAGGAGCGCCATCATCATCGCCGACCGCTTGATGCCCGTGCAGATTCGCATCGCGGACGTCATCGCCCAGTCGCCCGAGCAGTATGAGAAGCCTGAGCTTGCCGAACGGGCGAGCGTGCAGGATGGACGGATCGTTGTTGAACCGATAGAAAGGTAGGAGTCAGTCGATGGCAGAAGTTATCGTTATCACCTCGGGAAAAGGCGGGGTCGGCAAGACGACGACCACGGCGAATATTGGCGTGGGACTCGCGAAGCGCGGCAAGAAGGTCGCGCTCATCGACACCGATACGGGATTAAGGAATCTCGACTTGCTCCTGGGATTGGAGCGTCGCATCGTCTACACGCTCGTCGACGTCATACAGAAGCGCACGACGTATAATCGGGCGCTCGTGCGTCACAAGAAGTATGAGACGCTCTTCTTGATGCCGACGTCGCAGGTGGCGGACAAGTCGGCGATCGAGCCTGAGCAGATGAAGGAGCTTGTCGCTGAGATGAAGCCGGAGTTCGACTATATTCTCATCGATTGCCCGGCAGGGCATCGAGCAGGGCTTTCAGACAGCGGTTGTTGCAGCGGATTGGGCGATCGTCGTCACGATGCCGGAAATCGCTGCCGTGCGCGATGCGGACAAGATCATCGGCAGGCTGCAGAACGACGACAAGGAAATCAAGCTCGTCGTCAACCGCATACGCTCGCAGATGGTCAAGGATGGCACGATGCTCGACATGGAGGCGATCAACGACATTCTCTCCCTGCCGTGCATCGGCCAGGTGCCCGACGACGAAAAGGTCATCGATTCGGCGAACCGCGGCGAACCCGTCATTGACAATGCGTCTTCTCTCGCCGGAAAGGCGTATGCCAACGTCGTCTCGCGCATTATGGGCGAGGATGTGCCGTTCCTTGAGGAGCCGAACGAGAGCTTTTTGCAGCGTCTCAAGAAAATGATTCTCGGAAGGGGGAAACGCGATGATTGAAGCTTTGCTCAAGATTTTCGGCAAACAGGGAAAGTCGTCGCGCGAGATTGCCCATGATCGGCTGAAGGTCGTCCTGATCCACGATCGCCTGAGCGTCTCGCCCGAAGTCATGGACAAGATCAAGACAGACATCATCCACGTCATTTCCAATTATGTGGAGATCAATCAGAAGGACATGGAGATCTCGCTCGCTAACGATCAGGATTCCGTCGCGCTCATCGCGAACATTCCCGTGAGCAGGATGAAGGCCAAGGTGAGCGGCGGGCGCTAGGAGGCGCGAAAAATGAACAAACGTTGGCTCAAGCGCATGGATTTCACCTTGATCGGCGCGACAGCCGCCATCATCGTCATGAGCCTGATCATCATCGGCAGCGCCACGCACATCAACACCGCAGGCGGCGACCATTACTGGTTCGTGCAGAAGCAGGGCGCTTTCGTCATCTTGAACGTCCTCTTCGCTATATTCCTCATGAACTTTGACTACAAGGCGTTGCAAAGCTACGGCAAGAACCTCTATATCTTCAACGCAGTCATGCTGCTCCTCGTCATGCTCATCGGTCAGACGGCGCTCGGCGCACAGCGATGGATCCAGCTCGACCAATTACGCTGCAGCCTTCGGAGTTCTCGAAGATCATCATGATCATCGCGCTCGCCGCCGTGCTGGAAGACCGCGTGGGCAAGCTCAACACGCTCAACGACATCCTGCCTGTCGTCGCCTATGTCGCGCTGCCGTTCTTCCTCGTCCTGAAGCAGCCCGATCTGGGCACCTCGCTCGTGTTCATCGCGATCCTCCTCGGCATGCTCTTTGTCGCGGGCGTGAACCTTCGCATACTGACGGCGTTCTTTGCGGCGGGCGTGGCGATGTCGCCTCTCCTCTGGCTCTTCTTGAAGGACTATCAGAAGATGCGGCTCAAGGTCTTTCTTGACCCGAGCGTCGATCCGTTGGGTTCTGGGTATCACATCATCCAGTCGAAGATCGCCATCGGCTCGGGACTCATCTTTGGCAAGGGACTTTTCGGCGGCACGCAGAGCCAGCTGAACTTCCCTGCCCGAAAATCACACGGACTTCATTTTTCGCTGTCGTTGGCGAAGAGCTTGGCTTTGTCGGCGCAGCGATTCTTCTCGCGCTCTACCTCGTCGTGCTCTGGCGCGGCGTGAAAATCGCGCAGGAGGCGAGCGACACCTTCGGCCAGCTTCTCGCCGTCGGCATCACCTCGATGCTCGCCTTCCACGTTCTCGTCAACGTCGGCATGACGACGGGAATCATGCCCGTCACGGGCATCCCGCTGCCGCTCGCGAGCTACGGCGTCAGCTCGTTGACGACGAACCTTCTCGCGATCACGATCTTGCTCAACATCCACATGAGAAAGGCGAAGTTTGTAGTTTTAGGCGCACGGATGAATCCTGCGTCGGATTCATCCGTGCGGCATCAAGGAGGATTTATGGTCAGATTGGAACAGGATATGCTTCAGGCTGTAGAGAAGCCCGCACGCTACACGGGCGGCGAATGGAACGCGCAGCCGAAGGCTTCTGCGGATGTCGCCTGCCGCATCGCGCTCGCGATGGCGGACGTCTATGAGGTCGGCATGTCGAACCTCGGACTGAAGATTCTCTATGAGATTTTTGAACCGCCGCGCTGATGTCGCGGCGGAACGTGTTTTTGCGCCGTGGATCGACATGGAAGAGGAGATGCGCCGCCGCTGGCTGCCGCTCTTCTCGCTCGAAACCTTCCGGGAGGTTTCGTCCTTCGATATCCTCGGCTTTTCACTGCAATACGAGCTTTTGATCACGAACACGCTCAACATGCTCGATCTCGCAGGGCTGCCGCTTCACGCGGCGGAACGCACCGAGGAGCATCCCTTCGTCATCGGCGGCGGGCCCTGCGTCTACAACACGGAACCGATCGCCGACTTCTTCGATTTCTTTGTGCTCGGCGATGGCGAGGAGGTCGTCGTCGATATTTGCGACGCCTTGATCGCATGGAAGAAAGAAGGACGTCCGGGCGGCAGGCGCGGTTTCCTGCGCCGTGCGGCCGGAATCCCGGGCGTCTATGTGCCGTCCTTTTACGCGCCCGCATACGACGCGGAGGGCATGTTCGTGGGACTTTCCGTCCTCGACGAAGCGGCGCCGCCCGCGGTCTTTCGGCGCGTCGTCAAGGATCTCGATGCGGCTCCCTTTTTGGAGAAACCCGTCGTGCCGTACCTCGGCATTGTGCACGACCGCCTCATGTTGGAACTCTTCCGCGGCTGCACGCGAGGCTGCCGCTTCTGTCAGGCGGGCATGGCGTACCGTCCTGTGCGCGAGCGAAGACCTGAGACGCTCAAGCGGCTGGCGCGCGCCCTCTTTGACTCGACGGGCTACAACGAGATGTCCCTGACCTCGCTTTCGTCCGCCGACTATTCGTGCCTTGCGCCGCTCGTCGACAGCCTTCTGTCAGTGACGCAAGGCGAGCGCGTGAGCTTTTCCCTGCCTTCTTTGCGCATCGACAGCTTCTCCGTCGACATCGCCGAGCGGCTGCAGCAGGTCAGGAAGAGCGGCCTGACGTTTGCGCCCGAGGCGGGAACGCAGCGCCTCAGGGACGTCATCAACAAGAATGTGACGGAAGAGGATCTCCTCCACTCCGTGCGCACGGCGTTCGAACAGGGATGGAAGGCGGTCAAGCTCTACTTCATGATGGGACTGCCGACGGAATGCGACGAGGATATCGTCGGCATCGCGAATCTCGCGCAGAAGGTCGTCGATTGCTACAAGGAGGTCAAGGGGAAGCGCGGCGTCAAGGTCACGGTGTCCGTTTCGTGCTTCGTGCCCAAGGCGTACACGCCGTTCCAATGGTTCGCGCAGGTGCCGCAGGAGGAGTTCGAGCGCAGGCAGCAGCTCTTGAAAGACAGCATACGCGACCGTGCCATATCGTTCCACTATCACGATGCGCGCGCGAGCGTCCTCGAAGGCGTGCTCTCGCGCGGCGACCGCAGGCTCGCGCCCGTCATCGAGACGGCGTGGAGGAACGGCGCGAAGTTCGACGGCTGGACAGATCAGTTCAAGGACGAGGTTTGGCAAGAAGCCTTTCAGAGCTGCGGCATCGAGCCGACGTTCTACAGCCGGCGCACGCGCGGCTTGGACGAAGCTCTTCCTTGGGCGCACACAAGCCCGTGGGTATCGCAGGACTTTTTGCGGCACGAGTGGCAGCGCGCACAGGAAGCGGCGCTCACGCACGACTGTCGCCGCGAAACGTGTACGGGCTGCGGCGTCTGTCCGACGCTTGCCTGCGAAGTTGTCGATTGGAGGGAGGAAGGATGAAGCTGCGCGCGCTTCTGACCAAGGGGGAGGAGATCCGCTTCATCTCCCATCTCGACTACGCCGCTCTCATCGAGCGGGCGATCCGCCGTGCCAAGTTGCCCGTCGCCTATTCGGAGGGCTTCAATCCGCACATGAAGTTCTCCTTCGCCTCAGCGCTCGCCGTGGGCACGACGAGCGAGGCGGAGGTCATGGATGTGGAGCTTTGCGCCCCCTGTCCCAGCCTGAAGCGTGGGACAAGCTTGCCGCCGCCTTGCCGGCAGGTGTGCGTCTCCTGCGCATCGTTCCTTTCGAGGGCAAGACGAAGTCGCTGATGGCGGCGGTCGACCGCGCCGAGTACCGCGTGCGCCTGCCCTATGCAGGAACGCAGGAGGAGGCAGAGCGCACCGCCAAAGCCTTCTTCGCCGCGCCGGAGGCCGTCTATCGCCGCGTCCTGCCGAAAAAGACGCGCGAGGTCGACGCGAAGGCGTATCTGAAGGAGATCTGCGTCGAGAAGGCAGGCGGGGAGCTGAGTCTCGCCCTCGCCATCGCCGTCACGCCGTCAGGCAGCTTGAAGCCCGGCGAGGCGGTCGAGCTTCTGGCGCGTGACTTCGGTCTGAACGCAGAGCCGAGGGAGGCGAAGATTCACCGCACGGCGCTCCTGTCGGGCGGCAGAGACCTCTTCGCCCTGATCGAGACTTGAGGAAACACGGATAAAGGGAAGTCCGTCCGATCTGTGCTGATTTTCCGTCCTGCCAAGAAAACAAACCGAACCTATGGCAGCGCTGGACGGAGGATTTGCTGACAATGGCAGGGCAAAGAAGATGCGCCAAGGAAAGTGCTGGACTCATCCGTGACTCCTTGAGAGGGAAGCGGATTCCCGGATGATGGAGTTGATGTAATGAAAACCATTCTTGTAAACTGTGCGCCCGAGGAAACGCGCATGGCGATCGTGGCGAACGACGAACTCTTGGCCGTCGAGGTTGAGCGCGAATCGCAGTCGCACCTCGTCGGCAATATCTACAAAGGACAGGTGCAGAACGTCCTGCCGGGCATGCAGGCGGCTTTCATCGACATCGGCTGGGAGAAGAACGCCTTCCTCTACATCGGCGACGGCGTGCCGCACGAGGGCGCGAAGGGGACGATGCCCGCTGCGCGCATACACATCGGCCAGAAGCTTCCCGTGCAGATCACGAAGGACGCCATCGGCACGAAGGGGCCGCGCGCGACGATGCACCTCTCGATCCCGGGGAGGAACGTCGTCCTCATGCCCACGGCCGACTATATCGGTATTTCACGCCGCATCGAGGGCGAGGCTGAACGTGCGCGGCTGAAGGAAATCGCTGCGCACATCTGTCCCGAGGGCATGGGGCTGATCATCCGCACGGCGGCGCACGGGCAGACCGAAGAAAGCTTCCGGGAGGACGTCGATCGCCTCGTGCGTCTCTGGCAGACCTTGCAGGCGAAGAACAAGATGGCGAAGGCTCCCGCGCTTCTCTACCGCGACGCCGACCTCATCGTGCGCCTCGTGCGCGACTCCTTCACGGAAGAGATCGACGCCCTCTACATCGACGATGCCGACGCCTACCGTCGTGTAGCGGAGCTCGTCGATTCCATATCGCCCGAACTGAAGGAAAGGGTTCATCTCTACGAAGAGCGCGAGCCGCTCTTCCGCCGCTATGCCATCGAGGAGGAGATCGAGCGTCTCGGCGAGCGCGAGGTCATGCTGCCCTCGGGTGGCTCCATCGTCATCGACAAGACGGAAGCGCTGACCGCCATCGACGTGAACACGGGACGTTACGTCGGCAATGCGAACCTCGGCGACACCGTCTACCGCACGAATCTCGAAGCAGCGGCGGAAATCTTGAAGCAGATCCGCCTCCGAGACATCGGCGGCATCATCCTCGTCGACTTCATCGACATGGACACCGACGAGCAGAAGGAACGGCTCCTCTCCTTCCTGCGCGACCGCGTGCGCCTCGACCGCACGAAGACCAACGTCGTCGACATCACGGCGCTCGGCCTCATCGAGATCACGCGCAAGAAGTCGCGCCAGAACCTCGAAAGCATCATCTACAGCCCGTGCCCTTATTGCCATGGCAGGGGAAGGATCGAATCGCCCGAGACCATCGCCATCAAGATCTGCCGCGACATCCGACGCCTGGAAAGCAAGGCGCACGCCGGTTTCTACGAGATCGAAGTCGCGAGCCGCATCGCGCGCGCAATCGAAGCTGCCGAGCCGCTCGCACACCTTGCCGTTGAGCTTGCACTCGATCTGACCGTCGTCGCCGGGGACGTCATGGCGCCGGAAAGCTACACGATCTTGCCGAAGGAAGATTGAAAAATGAGGATAGCGGCGGCATCCGTGCCTGCTGCTTCACTGAATTGAGAAAAGATGCAACATCCCACGTGAATGTTCGAAAAAAAGCATCCATTCATGAAGCGAAGCTTCTGCATGGATGCTTTTCCTCTTTTGGCGGTGCGTGATGAAACAGTTTTCCTTGCTCGTCTTAGGCGCACGCATGATGCTCCTCTAGCTGCGCGGCGGCGGAGCTAGAGGAGACCGTCCATCGTATCTGGAGCGCCTGAGCGGCACATGGCACAATAAGGAGATTCACGCAGAGCTTATCATCAGGAAAAACTCTGCTGTTTTCTTGTTGCAGGAGTTTGTCGATGTATCTTGCAAACAGCAGCAGTTCAGCCGTTTGCGCAGAGACAGCCACCGAAGTTTCTTCTATTTCCTCCCGCCGATGCCGAGGCAGGGGCGGTTGGCCTGATCGTTATTCTTTTGCTCCCCGTAGGGGAGCAGTTTCACATGGGCGAAGCGTAGCCGTGAATTGGCGTCGGCAGGAAATGGCGACATTTCGAAGGACGAATAACGATAGCACGACGGATGCTGCGTATTGACGCCGGGGATTTGAAGGATGCTCTTTCCGCAAGAGAAGAGTAGATGTTTTTTTGTGTGGGCTCATAGTTCATCCACACCTGAACCGAAGTCCCCCGCTGTCTGTCCCTGCGCAAACGGCTGCGGCGCGAAGCCGGCCTCGCGCCCCAGCCGCCTGCAGATCATTTCGTCATCATCTCTTCCGGGAGGAACTTGTTCGTGCCGGCAAGATCGAATCTCGGCGTGTAGTTCACATGCGTCTGCAGCAGAGCCTCGTCGATTTGGATGGACACTTCATCCGACTTGCGCTGCAGCTCCTTCACCATGGCGCGCACCTTGTTGCGGTCGTAGTCTATGATCATGATGCGGTCGATGTCGTAGAAGTAAGGCGTCTGGTTGCCTTCGTTGTTGAAAAACATAGCCGCGTCCTTCGCCCTTTTCCAGTTCATGCGTGCTTTTTCGGTTGGCAAGTTCTTGGAGCATGGAGAGGAATGCCCGACGGCTCTTGTTTCCGTCGACTGCGCCATCGAGGTTGAAGTCCATGCCCGCCTTGGCCTTGCTGATGGCCGCGCCGAGACGTTCTCTCTCCGCCATGAGTTCCTCCCAGATACCGAGAAGCCGTCCCACGTCAAAGCCTTCTTCAGCCTTGCAGCTCACATCTATGCTTTCGTCCGCCTGTCCCTTTAATGCCTTGCTGCGAAGGTGTTTTTCCGTGACAGTCATCACGTTGTCCTCATCGGACAGATAGCGGGTGATATAATCCATCAAATCGTTGAGTTTGTTCTGTGCCTGAAAGGCTTCCTTCAAGTTCATGATTTCACGCTCCTTGGATGCTGTTGATTTTCGAGTGGATTCCGAAGTTTGCGGAAAAATTTACAGCCGTCGTCATGCACGCGCATACTGCATGATGATGGAACTTCGTGCTCGGCGCCGGCGCTGTGCTGCATGAGGATCAAGGTGCAAAGAGCCGCGTCATGTCTACGCCTTCGAGCGTCAAGAGCTGCACCTTTTTGTCGATGCCGCCGGCATAACCCGTGAGGCTGCCGTTCGTGCCGACGACGCGGTGGCACGGGATGATGATGGAGAGCGGGTTGTGCGCGACAGCGCCGCCGACGGCGTGAGCGGACTGCTCGCGGGCGATCGTTTTGGCGATTTCGCCGTAGGTCATCGTTTGCCCGTAGGGAATCGAGAGAAGGACGTCCCAGACCGTTTTGCGGAACGGCGTGGCTTTCGGTGCGAGCGGCGGCAAGAAGTCCGGCGCTTTGCCGCTGAAGTAAATATCGAGCCAGCGACGAGCCTCCCTCGAATACGGGGAGGCTTTTCTGCTCGTGCTCGTCGTCAAGCGTGGCGGCGAAATACTTCTGCCCGTCGAACCAAAGCCCGACGAGCGATGTGCCGTCACTGGCGAGCGTGATGGAACCGAACGGCGAAGCGTACTGTGCTGTGTACTGCATGGGGAGGTTTTCCTTTCGTATGGCGAAATCAATTTTTGGAGGGGATTGCTGCGTTTTTTTATCGCGCTTTACGGCGGGCAGGAAGAAGGAGACGATGCAGGGGATGACAGTGATGCCGCCGACGGTCATGAGGACGGTGGAGAGGTCTGAGGCGTCGGCAATCTTGCCGAGGATGGGAGTGAAGAGACCGCCGATACTGACGGCGAGGCTAAAGCGTCACGCCGGAGGCGAGGCCGACGCGGTTCGGAAGGTATTGCTGTCCGAGCACGACGATGGGGCTGTAGACGAGGCTCAGCGCGAAGCCGATGGGCAGGAGCAGCAGGGAAGCGAGGATGAGGGATTTCGCCTGTGTGAAGAGGAGGATGCTCGGCAGGAGAAGCAGGAAGCCGATGCGGATGATGCGGCGGTAGCCGCAGAGATCGGCGAGGCGGCCGCCGATAAGCGTGCTGACGGCGCTGATGGCGTAGTAGATGCTGAGTGCCGTGTTGCCCGCCGTCTCCGTCTGTCCAAGTTCCTGAATCCAATAGAGCGCGAGGAACGTATTGAAGCCGAAGAAGATGATGGAACGTATGAAAACGATGACGGTCAGACGCAAGAAGGAGTTCCATTGGTCGACACCCTGCGCCTGCTTCGCGGCAGAGCGGTTTTTTCGGCACTTCTCCCAGCGCGTAGAGTCCCCGGATGTGGTGATTGAAGAGCAGACAGACGACGAGCTCGGGCATGAGAAAGACGAGCGTGCCAGCAAGGCCGAAGAGATTGACGGCGGCGGTCATGACGAGGGGACCGAGCGAGAAGCCGAGGTTGCCGCCGAAGGAGAAGATGCTGATGTTCTTTGCGCGATTGCCGTCGTCGGAGGCGCGATGCACGAGCTGTGCCGCCTGCGGATGAAACATGGCTACGCCCGTGCCGCTGATCATGACCGCCGCGCAAAGCCCGTAAAAATTGGCGGTGAGCCCTGTGAGCGCCATGCCGCCGCCTGCGAGGAGGAGGCCGACGGCGATCAGCCAGGGGCGGTTCTGCCGATCGGCGAGCTGCCCGAAGAGCGGCTGCACGACGGAGCCGATGAGGTTCGACAGCAGCACGAGCGTCGCCGCTGTGGCATAGTCGTAATGATAGACGGCGATCAAGAAAGGCAGGACGGCGGCGAGCGCGCCCTGGTTGATGTCCGAGCAGAAATGCCCGAATGCCATCAGATATTTGTATTTTCCAGGATCTTTCGTTGCCATAAGGAGGACCTCTTCCTTATGTTTGTATCAAAGTTGCTGCTATGCTATGATTATAGAACAAAGACGCCAAGAATCCTAGCAGTATTTTTGCATTCTTGGGACGTTTTCGCATACGAGCCGTTGCCCAATCGCCTGCGTCCTTCGGACTTGGCTTTTGGACGGCTCAGCAGCGGTCAACGTCAGCCAATCATGCGGCGCGCTTCGCGCTTGCATTCTTGGGACGTTTTCGCATACGAGCCGTTGCCCAATCGCCGGCATCCTTCGGACTTGGCTCTTGGACGGCTCAGCAGCGGTCAACGTCAGCCAATCATGCGGCGCGCTTCGCGCTTGCATTCTTGGGACGTTTTTCGCATACGAGCCGTTGCCCAATCGCCGGCGTCCTTCGGACTTGGCTCTTGGACGGCTCAGCAGCGGTCAACGTCGACCAATCATGCGGCGCCTTCTGTTTGTCTTCTGGAGTTTCATAGAAAAAAACATGGGATAAGTGCTTGACAGATCATGTCGGCCTGTTTTATAATGGCAACATCGATTTTTCGAATCGTGTAGCTTATATGTAAATCGCAGAGCGGGAAATAGTAGCCTTGAGAGCTTTCCTTCAGCGAGCCGATGACCCTTCGGGGAGGTGTGATGATCGGCGGGAAGTGCATGGTGAATGGTCCTGTGAGAGTCCACCGAAAGGCTGCGCCGAGTAGGCTGGAACGGCTGCCTCCGTTAGAGGGCTAGGGCATCGGTTTTTTTCCTGTGCCTGAAACGAGAAGTCAATTTCAGGGTGGCAGCGAATCCATTTCGTCCCGAGGCGGCGAAGTGGCTTTTTTTGTTTTCTGAACTTGGCTTGAAAAGGGTGGCACCGCGAAATGTTTCGCCCCTTGCAGGAATCACGTTCCTGCGAGGGGCGATTTTTGAAGAAGCAAGTGAAGGAGTGAGTGGCATGAAGGTCAAGATTTGCGGTTTGCGCACAGAAGAGGCGGTGTTTGCGGCAGAGGAAGCGGGGGCGGACTTTTTGGGCTTTGTCTTTTACGGGAAGAGTCCTCGCCACGTTTTGCCGGAAGCGGTGCGCGACCTGACGAGGCATGTGCATCGTGCCAAGACGGTCGGCGTGTTCGTCGATGCAGCAGTCGATGAGGTCAACGTCATCGCGGAGTTCTGCGGTCTCGACCTCGTGCAGCTTCACGGGCACGAACCGCCCGAATATGCGCGCGCGGTTCGCCGGCCGGTCATCAAGGCGTTTCGCTGGGGTGACGATTTCTCGGTGGAGAAGGCGAACGCTTACCCGGCAGAGATCGTCCTGCTCGACAGCTTTTCCAAGGAAACCGTCGGCGGCACGGGCGAGCGCTTTCGCTGGCGCGAGGCGGCGGCGGAGACGGCGCGTCTCGAAAAGCCCCTGCTGGTCGCGGGCGGCGTTGCAAGCGGCAATGTGCAGGAGGCGGACGAGCTTTTTCCGTCCGTATGGCGTTGATGTTTCGGGCAGCCTCGAAATCGAGAGGCAGAAGTCCATCGAGAAGATACGAGAATTTATGGCAGCGGCAAAGGGGCGCGGATCCGAGGGGGCGGGATCGCCCGTATGCCGCAGAGAACGGAGGCTTTCTGATGCGTGATATCTTGGCTGAAATCGTGGAAAAAGAAGCGGGACTTGGTGGCGGAGGCGAAGCGGCGGCTGCCGTTTGCCGAGCTAAAGGAGCGGGCGAAGGAGCGCTCGGGAGGATTTTCAATGGCGAAGCGCTTTCATGCGTGCGACTGGAATCTCATTGCCGAGTGCAAGCTGCAGTCGCCCGCCAAAGGAAGGCTCTGCTGCACGCATAGCGTGGAGGAGCTTGCCCGCATCTATGCGGCGAACGGCGCTTCGATGCTGTCGGTTCATACCGACCCGCATTTCCTCGGTGCGAACGAAGACTTGGTGCGCGTGCGCTCGCTCGTCGATCTGCCTCTTCTGCGCAAGGATTTCATCATCGACGAGTACCAGATTGTCGAAGCGCAGACGCTCGGCGCGGACGCCGTTCTCCTGATCGCGCGCATCCTCTCGCCCTGCCCAGTTGCAGGAGTATGTGTTCCGTGCGTGGGAGATGGGTCTTGACGCTCTCGTCGAGGTGCATGATGAGGCGGACATGGAGGCCGCCTTGGCGACGCCTGCCGAGTTCATCGGCATAAACAACCGCAATCTGCAGACGTTCACGACCTCGATCGAGAATACGTTGGAACTTTTGCCGCTGGTGGACGAGAAGCGTATGGTCATCGGCGAGAGCGGCATCTTCAGCGTCGAGGATGCGCGCCGGCTGCAGGAGGCAGGCTGCGGCGGCATCCTCGTGGGCGAGGGACTCGTGCGTGCCGATGATGTTGCGGAGATGACGCGGCGCTTGGCAGCGCCGGGCGCACTCGCAAAGGAGAGCGCCTGAGAAGGGCGAGAAACAAGAAACCGATGTTGTTTTGCTATAGAAGAAATTCGAGGGATCTGCATGGAGAAGAAGGGGAGGTTCGGTGCATACGGCGGACAGTATGTGCCGGAGATCGTCATGCCGGCGCTGCAGGAATTGGAAGCCGCTTATGCGAGCTGCAAGGAGGATGAAGCGTTCCAGGCGGAGTACCGCCGCTATCTGCAAGAGTACGCAGGCCGTCCGACGCGATTGTACTTCGCCGAGAGGCTTACGGAGCATTACGGCAAGGCGCGCATCTTCCTCAAGCGCGAGGATCTCCTGCATACGGGCGCACACAAGATCAACAATGCGCTCGGCCAGGCGCTGCTCGCAAAGCGCATGGGCAAGAAGCGCATTGTCGCTGAGACGGGCGCAGGACAGCACGGCGTCGCCTCGGCGACGGTCGCGGCGCTTTTCGGCATGGAGTGCCATGTGTTCATGGGCGAGGAGGACGTCAGGCGCCAGAGCCTCAACGTCTTCCGCATGGAGCTTCTGGGGGCGAAGGTCATTCCCGTCGCGAGCGGCACGGGCACGCTCAAGGACGCGACGAGCGAGGCGATACGCTACTGGGCGACGAACATCACGGACACCTACTACATCATCGGCTCGGCAGTCGAGCCGCATCCGTACCCGAGCATGGTGCGCGACTTCCAGAAGGTGATCGGCGAGGAGATCCGCACACAGCTCAAGACGGCGTGCGGATGCCTGCCCGATGCGCTCGTCGCCTGCGTCGGCGGCGGCAGCAACGCCATCGGCACGTTCTATGATTTCAAGGACGAGGCCTCCGTCAAGAAGTACGGCGTCGAGGCCGGCGGGCGCGGCGAGGCTCCTGTCGACAATGCGCGTACCTTGAGCGGCGCCGGCGAGCCGGGTGTCCTGCACGGTGCGTACAGTTATCTCTTGCAGGACGCGGACGGGCAAGTCGTCGAGGCGTATTCCATTTCGGCAGGGCTGGACTATCCGGGCGTCGGGCCCGAGCATTCCTACTTCAAGGATCAGGGCATCGCAGAGTACGTCTCGGTCACGGACAGAGAGGCGCTTGCAGCTTTTCAGCGGCTTTGTCGCCTGGAGGGCATCGTGCCCGCCATGGAAAGCTCTCATACGCTCGCGTACCTTGAGAAGCTGATGCCCAAGACGGCGGAGGACGAGGTCGTCGTCGTCTGCCTTTCAGGGCGCGGCGACAAGGATGTGCAGATGGTGGCAAAAGCATTGGGGAGGGAAAGCGAATGAGCGCACGTTTGGATCATGTATTGAATGAGTTGAAAGAAAAGGGTCGGAAAGGGCTCATCATCTATCTGACGGCGGGAATGCCCGACGTGGAAGGCACGATCGAGACGGTGCGCCGCGCAGAAGAGGCGGGCGCCGACGTCGTGGAGCTGGGCTTGCCGTTTTCTGACCCGATGGCGGATGGTCCCGTCATCCAGATGGCTTCTGTCGCTGCTTTGCAGGGCGGCATGACGCTTGCGAAAGTGCGCGAAATCGTGCAGGAGATTCGCCGTTTCTCCGCGCTGCCGCTCGTCGGCATGGGCTACGTCAACAACATGCTGCGCTACGGTTTTCCCTCGCTTCGTCGAGGACTTCAAGTCGGCGGGCATGGACGGCGTCATCATCCCCGATGTGCCGCACGAGGAATCGGGCGAAATGCGCGAGATCTGCGCGGCGCACGACTTCCCCTTGATGGAGTTCATCACGCCGGGCACGACGTCCGAGCGCATGAAGGAGACGTGCGCGAGCGCCGCAGGATTCATCTACTGCGTCTCGAACAACGGCGTCACGGGCGTCAAGAAGGTCGACTACAGCCAGATCGGCAAGGTCGTCAAGGGTGCGCGTGCCTATACGAAGACGCCGTTGGCGGTCGGGTTTGGCATCGGCTCGCCCGAGGCGGCTGTCGAAGCGGCGGCGGAGGCCGATGCCGTCATCGTGGGCAGCGCCGTCGTCAAGCAGCTGCTCGCGGACAGGCGGGACGAGGCGATGGACTTGATCGCGGCGATGCGCGAGGCCCTCGATGCGGCGTACCATGCTTGAGGGGGGCAGGAAGATGATGAAATTGCAGCCATCGTTGGCGCACTTCGAAGAATTGGCGAAGACGACGAACAACATTGCCGTCACGGCGGAAGTTTCCATGGATCTCGATACGCCGGTCTCCGTCTACTGCAAGCTCGTGGGCGAAGCGGAAGGCTTCATCCTCGAATCCGTCGATACGACGCATCAGCAGTTCGGACGATATTCGTTCATTGGCGCCGAGCCGTTCATCCGTCTGCAGGTCTTCAAGAGCCGGCTGATGATCCGTGAAAACGATTTGATGAAATGCCTCGACGGCACGCCGCAGGAGACGCTCAAGAACTATATGGAAGGTTTTTGCCCCGCGGTGAAGGATGAGGAACTGCCGCTGGCGAACGGCGGCATGGTCGGCTATCTGAACTACGAGATCGCCGCGACCTTCGACCGCGTGCGCACGATGTCGCTCGATGAAGATGAGCTTCTGGGGCAGTTCATGGTCTGCCGCCAGCTGGTGGTCTTCGATGCCCTGAAGAATACGGCGAGACTCATCTATCTTGCGCGGGTTGCGCCGGAAACGGCGACTGCTGTGTACGAGGAGGCGGCGAGGAAGATGGAGGAAATCGCCGAAAAGCTGCGTGCGCCTATCGTGCCTGCCGCCAGAATGGCTGCGAAGCGAGGGACGCCGCTCGACTTTTTCGCGAAGTATGAAAATGATTCGGGAGATTTCATTGCCGCGGTCGAAAAGGCGAAGGAGCATATCTTCACCGGCGACATCTTCCAAGTCGTGCCGTCGCGGCAGTTCCGCGAGAAGATCACGAAGCCGTGCTTCCACTTCTATCGCCGACTGCGCCAGTCAATCCATCCCCCTACATGTTCTATCTGAACTTCGGCAGCGTCAAGCTCGTCGGCGCTTCGCCCGAGATGCTCCTGAAGGTGGCGGGCGACAAGGTGTTCACCTACCCGATCGCGGGCACGCGCCGGCGCGGCAGGAACGACGAGGAGGACGCAGCGCTCGCCGCCGAGCTCAAGGCGGACGGCAAGGAGTGCGCCGAGCACGCGATGCTCGTCGACCTCGCGCGCAACGACATCGGACGCATCAGCGAGGCGGGCAGCGTGCGCGTGACGAAGTTCGAGGAGATCGAGAAGTTCAGCCATGTTCTCCACATGGTTTCCGAGGTCGTCGGACGGCTCAAGAAGGGCTGCCGCCCTCTGGACGTCCTAGCGGCGGCATTTCCCGCCGGCACGGTCAGCGGTGCGCCGAAGCTCCGCGCCATGGAGATCATCCGCGAGCTGGAGCCGGCAAAGCGCGGCACCTACGCTGGCACGGTCGGCTATATGGACTTCTGCGGCAATATGGACATGTGCATTACCTTGCGCACGATGCGCATTGAAAGCGATGAAACTGCCGTGATCCAGCGGGCGCGGGAATCGTGGCCGATTCCGTGCCCGAAAGCGAGTATCGGGAAATTTTGCAGAAGGCGCGGGCGCTCTTCGAAGTCGTCGAGGAGGTGGAAAACGATGTTGTTGCTTTTTGACAACTACGATTCATTTACCTATAATATCTACCAACTTCTCGCATCCCTCGGCGCAGAGGTCGAGGTCGTGCGAAACGATGCCGCAGCGCCCGAGGATGTGCTGGCGGCGGGATACGAGGCCGTGATCCTCTCGCCGGGTCCTGGACTGCCGAAGGACGCGGGCAATCTTGAAGCGCTGATCGAAGCGGCGAAGGGCAAGGTGCCGCTCCTCGGCATCTGCCTCGGTCATCAGGCGATCGGCGAAGTCTTCGGCGGCCGCATCGTGCGTGCCAAGGAGATCGTGCACGGCAAGCCGTCGCCCATCCGCCACGATGGACAGGGGCTTTACGCGGGGCTGCCCGAGAACTTGGAAGTCGGCCGCTACCATTCGCTCATCATCGAGCGAGAATCTTTGCCCGCTTGCCTCGCCGTCACCGCCGAACTGGAAGACGGCACGATCATGGGCGTGCGCCACAAGGAGTACGCCATCGAGGGCATCCAATTCCATCCCGAATCCATCCTGACGCCCGACGGCGAAAAGCTCATGCGGAATTTCCTGCAAGGATTGTCCTGAGGCAGAGGGTGGATAAGAAACCGCGATTTGCCGTATCCATGCAAATCGCTGTTTTGAGCGGCTCGTTTTTGCGTTTTTTCGGCCTTGGCACAAAGATTCCTTGGGAAACTTGACCGATATATCCCTGTAGCGATATACTAATAGTGAAGAAGGGGGGGCGGTTTATGCTTGTTTACCATGGTTCAGAACATGTTGTCGAGCGTCCCGTTTTTCATGGAGGAAAAAGGAGCAACGACTATGGCTATGGCTTTTATACTACGGAAAGCAAGGAACTGGCCAAGGAATGGGCTTGCGCAAAGAATACGGACGGTTATGCGAATTGTTATGAATTGGATATGGAGGGCCTCTCGGTACTGAACCTTAATTTGCCGCCATGCAACATTTTGAATTGGCTGGCGCTTCTTGCCCGTTACAGAAGTTATTGGCAGAATGGCAGCATCGCAGAAGAGGCCAAAGATTACCTGCAGGAACATTTCTTTATCGATCCCGAGCCATACGATGTCATTATTGGCTACCGTGCGGATGATTCCTATTTCAGCTTTGCGCAGGATTTTATAATGGGCGCGGTATCGTTGCGGAAGCTTTCGGAAGCTATGCGATTGGGAAAGCTCGGAGAACAGATCGTGTTGAAAAGCGAAAAATCTTATCAACACATCCGTTTCGTGGATGCGGAAGTTGCAGAAGCCGGAAAATGGTATGAGAAAAAGGCGATTCGGGACAGGGATGCACGTCGGGAGTATCGAAGGAAGAAATCTGCAGCAGAAGGAATGGAAGAGCTTTATATGTTGGATATCATGAGAGAAGGGATTTCAAATGGGGATCCGCGCTTACGATGAAATATATTTATCCGGAGCCCAGAATATTTTGGGGCATGCCGTCGACTTTGCAGTGATGTCCTTATCTATAGAACCGGATGTTTTTGGAAAAGCTTTGGCCGTTTCGAAAAGCGCCAAGCAGTTTGCTCAAGGCAATCCTCGTTATGTGGCGGGGGTGAATGGACCGGAGCTGGTCAGAGAGATTTTGGATGACGCCGGGATTTCATATCCTGACGTTCCCGATGCGATGTACTTGGATAAATCGCCGGAGTATTGGGCAGGATGGGCATTGGCATTCTATCAATGGCTGGAAGATCTCTCTTTCATGGAAATCCTGCAGACCGTTTCTCTGGATCAAATGATTGCGATGTATCCTGTCTATCATGAAATGGATGTCATGAAGTTCGCGGAACAGCTGAATCGGCAGCGGAAAGCGGCTCATCCGCATACACGGCTGCGGGAGTACCGGGGAAATGCCGGACTTTCCCAGGCAGAGCTGGCAGCCGAGGCCGGAGTGCCGCTGCGGCAAATCCAGCTTTTTGAGCAGGGGCAAAGAGATATCAACAAGACGGCTTCGGCTACGGTGTACAGACTATCCAAGGCGCTTCATTGCCAGATGGAGGACTTGCTGGCCTAAGGATGTGGACGGAGGAAATCAGATGTCAAAAATAGAAGTACCCAAGTATCAAGAGTACATGCAGCCTACATGGCAGGCACTCATTGAGCTTGGTGGATCGGGAACCATTGAGGAAATTGAAGATGCCGTTATCAACAAGATGGGACTCTCCAATGAGGCTATAGATATGCCGCATGGGACAAACGGAAGCACGACTGAACTTTCATATCGCATGAGTTGGACGCGTTCTTACCTCAAGAAGCGCGGCTATATCACAAATAGCTCACGCGGTGTTTGGACTATTGCTTCCGCATACCAAAATCATCCAGAAACGGTCGTTATCCATCCAGATGAAATTGTTCGCTATGTACATAGCCTTGATAAAAATGCAAAAAAGCCGAAGAAAAGATTTGCAGATAAAAGACTCCGAGAAAAGGCAGAGCAGATGCAATTACAGGAGCAAGGAGATATCACAGAAATTTCTGCAGAACTTTCGTGGCGTGACCATCTTTCTGCAGTCTTATTGCATATGGATCCGTATGGTTTTGAGCGTCTCTCTCAACGGCTCCTGCGAGAGTGTGGCTTTTCAAATGTGAAGGTAACAAAGAAATCCGGAGATGGTGGTATCGATGGCACAGGCAAGCTTAAAATCAACGGCATTTTGAGTTTCAATGTGGCTTTTCAATGCAAAAGGTATGCAGGAAGTGTCGGTGCACCGGAAATTCGTGATTTTCGTGGTTCCCTCACAACGGATATCGAGAAAGGCGTATTCATCACGACGGGAACATTTTCGCAGGCGGCGAAAGCCGAGGCACTCAGCCCAGGCAAGCAGCAGATCGATCTCATTGATGGCGAAGAATTCATCTCGAAATTAGCAGAGTATAGTATTGGCGTGAGAGAAGTCAAGACATATGAGGTCGATGATACGTATTTCCAGAACGTGTAGTTTATACGTTTGAGAATCTTTGCTTGGAAAATAAAGATTTGAGGTTGAAGGATGGCGCGACAAAGATTTTCCTCAACACGAAAGGCGTGATCGGCGATGTGGATTCCGAGATCATAGCATTTCTGCAATATGTCGATGGGGTAGTCTCGGACAATAGCTTGGTTCAGGAGATTGAGCAGGAGATACAAAAAGTCAAGAGTAAACTTTGAGGACATATGTTCAGCCGTCACGTGAAGCGACATAGTTGCTTTTGTGGCCGTTTCCGGCGATGGCATCATCAGAGAGGCACGCTGTACATATGTCCTCACGCCCTTACGGAAGCCTAGCCAATCGGTCTGCGCCTTCGGCTTGACCTCTTGGGGCTTCATGGTAAAGAACAGGAGAGGGTGAGTTATATGACTTTCGCCATGAAAATGATGGAAGAACGCAAAGAAGGATTTCGTGAAGGAAAACTCGAAGGAAAACTTGAAGGAAAACTTGAAGGAAAGGCGGAAACGCAGCAGATGATGCTGCAGATTTTCCCTCTTCTGCGCGCGAACGTGCCGCTGCCGGAAATCTCCAAGCGGACGGGCTGCACGATGGAATATTTGCTGCAGCTGCAGGCGGTGATGCAGCAAGACGTATGTGTGCAGGAATGAGAGGCAAGGTGCGGTGATGAAAAAGCAGCCGGCGGCGATCGAAGTGCGCGGGCTGCTTTTTCACCATTTGAAGAATATTTGAATGTATCGCATTCGAATCCTCGCGGAAAGGCAGGACGGGTCGGCGGCGCTCTTCGTTGTGCGCCGCCGACCCGTCCTGCATGACTATCGCGTGAAAGCTCGTCCCAGAATGTATAGGCGAGCATGAGGAAGATGAGGAAGAGCAGGAAGATGTCGCTCATGGATTTCACCTCGTTTGTCGTTGCTTTGCAAATTTTTCGTATCGTTTCCTTCCTCTTTATGATACAATGAGAGAAATTGAAACGCAAGGGGGGGGGAGTTCATGGAGCGAAAAGGTTTTGCGCTTGAGCGTATGGAGCCCTGGGGCAGAGAAGCGGCGGAGGAGGCGATGCTCGCGATCGGCTGCACCGAGGCAGGCGTTGCGATCATGCGCGACAAGGCTGTCTTCTGCGTGATCCGCGTGCATGACCTGCCGACGAAGGCGGCGAACGTCGTCAAGCAGACGTTTCTCTCGAAGGGGGCGGATGCCGCCGTATCGCGCCATGCAGTCGACCTCAGCGAGGAGCGCACGGACGTGCTGCTTTTCGCGACGCTCGCGCAATACCGTGCGGCCGCCGACGTGCTCGTGCGTCAGCCGTGGGGCTGGACGTCCCGGCGCGTGACATCCTTGCGCTTTTGGGGATTTAGGAACGAGAGAAAAGGAGTGGATTTCCATGGCAAAGATCAGAATGATGAACATGGTGTTTTATGGCTTCCAAGGCGTTTATGAATACGAGAAGGAGCAGGGAGCGAAGCTCAGCGTCGATGTGGAGATGGTGACGCGCGACGACAAGGCCTGCGATACGGACAGGATCGAGGACGGCGCCATTGACGCGGCGACGGTCTATCCGCTGATCGAGGACACGGTGGAGGAGACGAAGGTGAACCTCTTGATGACGCTGGCGGCAAAGACGGGCGACCGCATCTTGAAGAAGTTCCCGCAGATCGTCGAGGTAACGACGCGCATCCGCAAGCACGCCGTGCTCATCCACGGTCCCTTGGACTGCGTAGAGGTAGAGGTCACGCGCAAGGCGTAAGGCAGCGCTCTGGCGCGAGGGCGTGAACGGAGGGGGACGCTGTGGAGAGGTTCTGCTTGGCGGCTCTTTGCCGTGCACCGCATGTGGGAAGCCGCATCGCCGCGAGTCTCGTGCGCACGTTGGGGACGGCGTGCGAGGCTTGGCGGGCGGATGAAGGTGCGCTCAGGGCGGCGGGTCTTTCTGCGGAACGCGCCGCCGCCCTGCATGGTTTTTGTGCAAGAACAAGGACTTGCCCGAGAAGATTGCGGCATCGTGCGAGAGAGGCGGCATCTCGCTGTTCATTCCGACGGACGAGGCGTATCCTGCGCTCTTGAAGGAGATCTACGATCCGCCGCAGACGCTTTTCTGCCGTGGCTCGCTCGCATGTTTCCAGCGTACCGCCATTGCCATGGTCGGCGCACGCCATGCGAGCGCCTACGGCAAGGGGGCGGCGGAGGACATCGCGCTCGGCCTTGCCGAGCGCGGTTTTGTCGTCGTGAGCGGCGCGGCGCGCGGCATCGACACGGCTTCGCACCGAGGTGCGCTGAAGGCGGGAGCGACCGTCGCCGTGCTTGGCTGCGGCGTCGATGTTGCCTATCCGCGTGAGAATGCACGCCTTCTGTCAGAGATCGCCGAAAAGGGTGCGGTCATTTCTGAATATGCGCCAGGGACGGCGCCTTTTGCGGCGTTCTTTCCCGCGAGGAACCGCATCATCAGCGGCGTCGCGCACGGCACGGTCGTCGTCGAGGCGGCGGAGCGGAGCGGCTCTTTGATCACGGCGGAGTTCGCCCTGAGCGAGGGGCGCGACGTCTTCGCCGTGCCCGGCAGCATCTACTCGGAGACGAGCCGCGGCTGCCACCGCTTGATCCAGCAAGGAGCCAGGCTTGTCACTTCGGCTGCAGATGTAGCCGCTGAGTACGAGGGCGGCGTTCAGCCGGGAGGCGCACCGCCGGAGAAGCTGACGGAAGAGGAGGCTGCCGTCTACGCGCTTCTTTCTCGCGAGGAGGCGCTTTCCTTGGACGAGCTGATCTGCCGTCTGCAGGGGAGGGCGGCGAATGTCGCCTTCCTCCTCCTCGGGCTTCGCGTCAAGGGACTCGTCGAGGAGACGCCCATGCGCACATACATCCGCAGCGCCAAGGGGAAGAGTGTTTGAGTATATGAGTATGTTGAGGAGGGGCGATCTTGCCGACAGCGCAGAGAAAGACGCCGCAGGAAAAGGAGCCGGAGGCGCAAGGACGGACGGTGGGAGCGGCTGCGACGAAAGCAGCGGTGAAAACATCTGCCGCCCAGGTGCAAGCGAAGAAGAGCGCGGCTTCGGCGGCGAAGAAAAAGACAGCGAAGAAGAGCGCCGCGAAAACGACGAAGAAGGAAGCGCCGAAGACCTTGGTCGTTGTCGAGTCGCCCGCGAAGGCGAAGACGATCGAGAAGTACCTCGGCAAGAAATACATGGTGCGTGCGTCGATGGGACATCTGCGCGACCTGCCCAAGAGCCAGTTCGGCATCGATGTCGAGCATGACTTCGCGCCGAAGTATATCAACATCCGGGGCAAGGGCGATCTGATCAAGGCGCTGAAGAAGGATGCAAAGCACGCGGGCAAGATCTATCTCGCCTCCGATCCCGACCGCGAGGGCGAGGCGATCGCCTGGCATCTCGCCTATATCTTGGGAATCGATCCGAACGAGAACTGCCGCATCGTCTTCAATGAGATCACGAAACCCGCCATACAGGCGGCGGTCAAGGAGCCGTACCCGATCAACATCGACCGCGTGGACGCACAGCAGGCGCGCCGCATGCTCGACCGCATCGTCGGCTACAAGCTCAGCCCTGCTCCTCTGGCGCAAGATCAAGAAGGGGCTTTCCGCCGGCCGCGTGCAGTCGGTGACGGTCAAGCTCATCTGTGATCGCGAGAAGGAGATTCGGGCATTCGTGCCCGAGGAATATTGGACGGTCGGCATGAAGCTCAAGAAGGAACGCGGCGCACAGTTTTCCGCAGAGCTCGCTGCCGTCGACGGCAAGAAGCTCGCGCTCCATTCCAAGGAGGAGACGGACGCCCTCGTCGAGGATTTTTCACGCCGGAGTCTTTCGGTCAAGGAGGTCAAGAAGCGTGAGCGCAGGCGCAATCCCGTCGCGCCCTTTACGACGAGCAGCATGCAGCAGGATGCGTCGAGGAAGCTCGGCTTCACGTCGCGCCGCACGATGATGATCGCCCAGCAGCTCTACGAGGGCGTCGAGCTTGGCAGACGCGGCCCGGTCGGCTTGATCACCTACATGCGCACGGATTCGACGCGCCTTTCCGAGGTGGCGCTTTCCGAAGTGCGCGACTATGTTGGCGCGTCGTTCGGTGCGGACTACCTGCCCGAGAAGCCCCATGTCTACGCGGCGGGCAAGAAGGCGCAGGATGCGCACGAGGCGATTCGGCCGACGAGCGTCGAGAATGCGCCCGACCTTTTGGAGAAATATCTGACGCGCGACCAGCTGCGACTCTACACGTTGATCTGGCAGCGCTTCGTCGCGAGCCAGATGACGCCTGCCGTCTTCGACACGGTGAGCATCAGCGTGGCAGCGGGCGAGCGCTACATCGCGCGCGCGTCGGGGTCGACGCTGAAGTTCCCGGGCTTTTTGGCCGTCTACGCCGACAGCAAGAAGGAGAAGGACGTGCTCTTGCCGGAGCTGACCGCAGGCGAGCCGCTTTCCCTCGTGCGCCTTCTGCCCGAGCAGCATTTCACGGAGCCGCCGCCGCGCTACAACGAGGCCTCGCTCGTCAAGACGCTTGAAGAAAAGGACATCGGCCGCCCGAGCACCTACGCGCCGATCATCGAGACGATCTTGGCGCGCGGCTACGTCGTGCGCCAGGACAAGCAGTTCCAACCGACCGATCTCGGCTTCCTCGTCAACGACATGCTCGAAGAATATTTCAAGGACATCGTGGACGTGCGGTTCACGTCCGGGCTGGAAAACGAGCTGGACGAGATCGCCGAGGGCAAGGTGGACAAGAACGATCTTCTGCGCACGTTTTATGAGCCGTTCGAGAAAACTCTCGCCGAAGCGGACGAGGCGATCGGCGAGGTCGAGATTCCGGACGAGGTTTCCGACGTCATCTGCGAGAAGTGCGGCAGGAACATGGTCGTCAAGCAGGGGCGTTACGGCAAGTTCCTCGCATGTCCGGGCTTCCCCGAGTGCCGCAATACGAAGCCGCTCTTGAAGGATACGGGCGTTCCGTGCCCCAAGTGCGGCGGCAGGATCGTCGAGCGGCGATCGAGGCGCGGACAGGCGTTCTACGGCTGCGAGAATTATCCCGCATGTGATTATGTGACCCGGGATCAGCCGCTCCTCGAGAAGTGCCCGGAATGCGGCGCCTTCATGCTGCGTCATCGCTACAAGAACGGCAGGGTTCTGCCCTATTGCAGCAACGAGGCGTGCAAGACGCGCGTCGACCATCCGATCAACAAGGAGATCGAAAAAAGCCGCGCGCGCCCGGAAGCGAAGAAGGCGAAGGAGGCCGCAGCGGCAGCGGAAAAAGCAGCGGAAGCGGAGGCGTCGAAGTGAAGAAGGTCATCATCGCGGGCGCGGGACTCTCCGGCAGCGAGGCCGCCTGGCAGGCTGCCGAGAGCGGCGCTCAGGTCACGCTCTATGAGATGCGCCCTGCCGCCTCAAGTCCCGCGCACAAGACGGCGGATTTCGCTGAGCTCGTCTGCAGCAATTCTCTGCGCGGCGCGGGTCTTGAGAACGCCGTCGGCGTCCTCAAGGAGGAGATGCGCCGTCTCGGCTCTCTCGTCATGGCAGCAGCGGACGCGACTCGCGTGCCGGCGGGCGGTGCGCTCGCCGTCGATCGTGAGGGATTCTCGCGCTTTATCACTGAGAAGCTCACGGCGCACCCGCGCGTCGAGGTCGTGCGCGAGCGCGTCGAGGAGATTCCCCGCGAGGCGGAGGCCGTGACCATCTTGGCGACGGGACCCTTGACGGACGGGGCGCTTGCCGACCGCCTGCGCGAGATGATGGGCGACGCCTCCTTCTACTTCTATGATGCGGCGGCTCCCATCGTGACGCTCGAATCCATCGACATGACGAAGGCCTACCGCGCTTCGCGCTACGGCAAGGGCGAGCCTGCCTACATCAACTGCCCGATGACAGAAGAGGAGTACCGCGCCTTTTGGCAGGCGCTGACGACGGCGGAAACAGCGGAGCTGCACAGCTTTGAAAAGCCCGTGTTCTTCGAGGGCTGCATGCCCGTCGAGGTCATGGCTTCGCGCGGGGAAAGCACGCTGCTCTTCGTCCCTTTGAAGCCCGTCGGCCTCGAAGACCCGAAGACGGGCGTGCGCCCGCATGCCGTCGTGCAACTTCGCCGGGACAATGCCGCGGGCACGCTCTACAACATCGTGGGCTTTCAGACGCATTTGAAATGGGGCGAGCAGCGGCGCGTCTTCTGCATGATCCCGGGATTGGAAAATGCGGAGTTCATGCGCTACGGCGTCATGCACCGCAACACATACATCGATTCGCCGCGCCTTCTCGCGCCGACGTATCAGCTCAAGAAGGAGGCGGAACTTCTCTTCGCCGGACAGATGACGGGCGTTGAGGGCTACGTCGAGTCAGCGGCCTCGGGTCTTGTCGCAGGAATCAATGCCGCGCGGCTCGCAAAAAGGGAAGAGGCCGCTCGTGTTTCCGCGCGAGACGTGCCACGGCGCACTCGCTGCCTACATCACGGAGGCGGATTCGCGTCACTTCCAGCCGATGAACGTCAACTTCGGGCTGCTGCCGCCCTTGGAAGGACGCATCCGCGACAAGAAGCGCAAGAAGGAAATGCTCGCCGAGCGTGCGCTTTGCGCGCTTGAAGATTTTCGCGGCGAGATGGAGTAGGAGGACAAGCTATGGAACAGACATTTCACGCGACGACCATCGTCGCCGTGCGCCAGAAGGGAAAGACGGCGATTGCGGGCGACGGTCAGGTCACGTTCGGACAGAGCGCCATCATGAAATCGACGGCGCGCAAGGTGCGCCGCCTTTACCACGGCAAGGTCGTCGCGGGCTTCGCCGGCTCGGTCGCCGACGCCTTCACGCTCTTCGAGAAGTTCGAGGCGAAACTTGAAGAGTTCAACGGCAATCTGATGCGCGCCTCGGTCGAGCTTGCCAAGGAGTGGCGCACGGACCGCGTGCTCCGAAAGCTCGAAGCGCTTCTTCTCGTCGCAGACAATGAGACGCTTCTGATGATCTCGGGCGGCGGCGAGGTCATCGAGCCGGACGGCGACGTCGCGGCGATCGGCTCGGGAGGCTTCTACGCCCTTGCAGCGGCGCGCGCCCTCGTCAAGCACACGGAGCTGGAAGCGGCGGAAATCGCCAAGGAAGCCTTGACGCTCGCCGCCGATATATGCGTATTCACGAATCACAATATCAAGGTAGAGGAGTTGGATTGATTTGCAGGAAAAGGTCGAATGGGAGGAAAGCTTGCTGAACGAGCAGACGCCGCGCCAGATCGTTGAGGAGCTTGACCGCTATATCGTCGGACAGAAGGAAGCGAAGCGCGCTGTCGCCATCGCGCTTCGCAATCGTTGGCGCAGCCGTCGGCTTGACGCCGCGATGCAGGACGACGTCATACCGAAGAATATCCTGATGATCGGCTCGACGGGCGTCGGCAAGACCGAGATCGCGCGTCGTCTGGCGAGACTCGTCAAGGCGCCGTTCATCAAGGTCGAGGCGACGAAGTTCACGGAGGTCGGCTATGTGGGGCGCGATGTCGAGTCCATTGTGCGCGACCTCGCGGAGACAGCCGTGCGCATGGTGCGCCAGGAGCGCATGGAGAAAGTGCAGGAACGCGCCGCTGAGCTTGCCGAGGAGCGCATTCTCGACGTGTTCGTGCCGCAGCCGAAGAAGTCGCAGAACCCTCTGGGAAAACTCTTCGGCGGCGCAGACGACGAGGAGACGGCAGAGGAAGGCAAGGAGCCGAAGTATGCGGCAGGCCGCGAGTGGGTCAGGAAGCGTCTGGCGAAGGGCGAGCTGGAAAAAGAGGTTGTCGAGATCGAGGTCGAGGATTCGGGCAAGCCGATGGCCGGCATGTTCGCAGGCTCCAGCCTTGAGAGCATGGGCGACAATCTGCAGGACATGATGGCGAACCTCATGCCGAAGAAGCAGAAGAAGCGCAAGGTCTCCGTGGCGGAGGCGCGCAGGCTCTTCCAGCAGGAAGAGGCCGCGAAGCTCGTTGACATGGAGGAGGTCAAGGAAGCCGCCATCCGCGTGGCAGAAAAGAGCGGCATCGTATTCCTCGATGAGATCGACAAGGTCGCCGTCAAGGGGCAGGGTTCAGGGCCCCGACGTCTCGCGCGAAGGTGTGCAGCGCGACATCCCTGCCCATCGTCGAAGGCTCGACCGTCATGACGAAGTACGGTCCGGTCAGGACCGATCACGTCCTCTTCATCGCGGCGGGCGCGTTCCATACGGCGAAGCCGTCCGACCTCATCCCCGAGCTGCAGGGCCGCTTCCCGATCCGCGTCGAGCTGAAGTCGCTGCAGAAGGAAGATTTCAACGCATCCTGACCGAGCCGAAGAATGCTCTCTTGAAGCAGTACAAGGCGCTTCTCGCGACCGAGGGCGTCTCGCTTGAATTCGCGGACGACGCCATCGATCGTCTCGCGCAGCTGGCCTGCGACGTCAATGCCCAGACCGAGAACATCGGCGCGCGCCGCCTGCATACGATCTTGGAGAAACTCTTGGAGGATCT
This sequence comes from uncultured Selenomonas sp., assembly GCA_916438625.1. GTDB lineage: Bacteria > Bacillota > Negativicutes > Selenomonadales > Selenomonadaceae > Selenomonas. The sequence goes on from CAKAFE010000001.1 coordinate 957,988, forward strand.
TTCCTTCGAGGCTCCCGAGTTGGAAGAAAAGGAAGTCCGCGTCGACGCCGCCTACGTTGACAAGAAGCTCAAGGACATCGCTCGCGATCGCGACTTGAGTCAGTTTATCTTGTAAGGTTTTTTTCGGGGAAAAGGTGGGATTTGTATGAATCTTGGCGGGAAAGTTCTTGCTGCTGTATTTGCGTTTTGCCTTGCGGCATTCATCTCCGTGCCGGCAGCTCATGCGGACGTGCCCGGAGGGGATGTAGCTCCCGGCATCTACAGCTACGACGGCGATCCGAATTTCATCATCTGGGATTCCGGATCCCATGTGAAATCGGTGGCGGATGTAAGCTCGGCCTGCATCACGAGCGAGGGAGAGGACTACGAGGACTTCGCCTTCCTCTCCTTTGCCGTCGTGTGGGACAGCCGCACCGGCGAGATAACGGTAGAGCCGCAGCATACCGTCGTGTGCCGCTATGAAAAAGACACGGACGAATACTATATGCCGCTGAGCAAAATCCAGCACCGCACCGCGGGCAGGCACGCAGTCAGGCTCGAATACCTTCGTGCGGCCGCGCATGAGCACAGCGATTGAACGGTTATGAAGGCATGGCGAATGGAATAGGAGGCTGATCTCATGAAGAAAGACATCGGCGCCGTACTGGGACTTTATCCGACGCCGCTCGTCGTCGTCGGCGCGATGGTCGAGGGCAGGGCGAACTGGATGCTCGTCGGTCATGTGGGCATCATCGGGCATGACCGCATCCTGCTGAGCGCCGTCAAGGCGCATCATACGAACAAGGGCATCCGTGAGAACAAAGTGCTTTCGGTGAACATCGTGACGGAAGAGATCCTGCCGGGTGCGACGTATATCGGCAAGGTCAGCGGCAAGAGGACGGACAAATCCGCCGCCTTTGACTTCACGCAGGGAAAGACGGGCGCACCGCTGCTTTCGGCGTCGCCCCTGACGATGGAATGCAGCGTCGAGGACAATTATGAAACGGGAACCTTCGACAATTTCATCCTGAAGATCGAGAGTACCTTCGCAGAAGAGAGCATCTTGAACGATGAAGGAAAGATCGACTACCGCAAGCTGAAGCCGATTCTCTTCGAGATGCCGACATACGAGTATGTGGCGACGGGAGAAGTCTTGGGCAAATGCTCGGACTTTGCCGAAGGGCATGAAAAGAAATAGAGTCAACCGACAAAAAGACGCTCCACGCGCTGTCTGCGCCCGTGAAGCGTCTTTTTGTCTATGGCGACCGGAATGTTAAAGCGTGCGAGTGGATGGATGCGCGTGGGGTGATGATCTTTCCTCGCGTGCTTCGCGCCCTTTTCGTCGCGCGGGGCAGGGCGGGCGATTTCGTGGAATTTGGCTTGCGTACAGGGATTTCGGATGAGTTCTGGCTGAAGCGCCGTGAGTCAGGGGGAATGATTTCTTAATTTTTTTATTGACAGATTTCCTCTTTCCCAACTTTTTTTCCTTTGTGCTATACTGGCAATACCAGAGTGTGCGTGCCGTGCGGAGAACGTGGCGCGCACCTGGCGGGGAATGCGCGGGGCAGGGCGATGGCATCTGCCCGGAAGCGCAGTTGTTTTCCAGAGCACTTTGAGAAAGAAGGATAAGCCGTGCTGAAGGAAATGAAAAACCAGCAGCGCACGATGGGGCGGGGGATCGGATTTCAGATCAACTGCATCGTGGTGGGCAGCATCATCGTCGTGATGACGATCGTTTTAGGAATTGTCGGTTATATGACTTATGAAACGTTGGAGGAGCGGGCGAAGGCGGAAAAGTTCAATGAGCTTGGCAGACTCTCCGCAGCTGTTCAGATGCGCTATGAAAGGGCATATCAAGCCTCCGCGCTTACCGAGGTGCGCATTCGGGATATCTTGAAGGCGCAGCCGGAAGCGCGAAGCCGGGAGGCGGTCGTGCAGGTGCTGCGCGATACGGTGGAGGCGACGCCGGGAATCTTGGGAGCAGGGGTGTGTTTCGCACCGAATGCTTTCGACGGCAAAGATGCAGAAATGGCGAATACGCCCTATTCGGATGCGACGGGACGCCTCATTCCCTTCGTGTGGCCTGACCGCGTGGAACCGCTGGTCGGCTATGAGACGGCGAATTGGTATACGGAAGCGGAGAAGTCGCACAAGCCGGTGCTGACCGACCCGTATAAATTCCGGACGGCTGATGGCAAGGACTATATGGCAGCGGCGCTGTCCTATCCTATCGTCGTGGACGGGAAGTTCCTCGGGACGGTGCTCTTGGACATCGATATGGCTGGCTTCCAGAAGGACTTGCAGGGAATCAGCTCGGCGGATGACTTCTACATTCTCTTCTCCCAGTCGGGCAGCATGGTCGCTCATGGACTTGATGAATCCTTCGTCATGAAGAACATTTTCGAAGTGTCGGGACTCAAGGCAGAAGATGTCGCGAAGAGCTCGTCTGACGATCCTTTCGCGCAGCGCAAGACGTCTCCTTCATCGGGCAAGGATACGCTCTATGTGTACGCGCCGATTTCCTTTGATGGCGTTCCCGCGCAGTGGGGGATGTGCGTTGCGACGTCGTATGACTCGTTCACCGCCGTGGCGAGCCACATGGTCTACATCCTCATCGCTGTCGCCGTGGTCGGCGTCATCCTGCTGGCGCTGGGGCTCGTCGCCTTCATCAGCAGGCGACTTTCCTCGCCAATGCAGGATCTGCAGGGCGTGGTGCAGAATTTTGCCCGCCTGGATCTGCGCGCGGACAATACGGCCAATGTGCGGGCGCGTCAGTATGCCGGTCGGGAAGACGAAATCGGCAGCATGACGAAGGATCTCGTGGAGCTTGCAAAGAGCCTGCGCGGCACGATCGGCAAGATCTCCACGTCGTCGCAGTCCGTGGCGGCGACGAGCGAGGAGCTGACCGCGACGGCGCAGTCGACGTCGAACGCATCGCGCGACGTTTCCCGTGCGATCCAAAAACATCGCGGAAGGAGCGACGAGCCGTGCGCAGGATACGCAGAAGGCTTCGGAACATCTCGCAGAAGTGCTGCAGCTGGAGGAAGAAAACGCGCGCATCGTCGAAGTCCTCAACCAGGCGACGCAGAAGATCAACGAGCGCAAGGAAGAGGGGACGAAGATCCTGTCCGACCTGATCGTGCACTCCGAGGACATGTTCAAGGCGACGGACCAGGTCGCCAAGGTCGTCGAGGAGACGAACCGGGGCGCGGACAAGATCGAGGAATCGAGCGACATGATCCAGAGCATCGCCGACCAGACGAACCTTCTGGCGCTCAACGCCGCCATCGAGGCGGCGCGTGCGGGCGATGCGGGGCGCGGCTTCGCGGTCGTCGCCGAGGAGATCCGCAAGCTGGCGGAGCAGAGCTCGAACTTCACGGAGGACATCCGCGCCATCATCAAGGAGCTGAAGGAAAAGAGCCAGCAGGCGGTGGACACGATGCGCGTGTCGACCCAGCTTGCTTCGGAGTCCCACGAAGGCTTGGCGAATACGGAGGAATGCTTCACGCGCATCTCGGAGGCCGTGGAGGAGGCGGGGACGGTCGTCCAGCGCCTGAACGCATCCGCCAAGACGATGGGGGAGAAGCACGCATCGATTTCGGGCGTCGTGCAGAACCTCTCGTCGCTTGCCGAGGAGAATGCGGCGACGAGCGAAGAGGGAAGCGCATCCGTGGAGGCGCAGAGGAACGCGCTCAGCGACATCGCGACGGCCAGCGAAGGTCTGGCGGATGTCGCGACGGCTCTGCAGCATGAGGTGGAAGGCTTCAAGCTGTAAAGCGGCACGGGAGCGCTGCAATATGGCCGAGCAAACGGAAGGTTTTTCGGCCGTATGGGCGCTCGGTCGATCGTTTTTCGAGCGGAGGACGCATGAGTGCGTGGCGGCGGGCGAGGTCTCGGTGACTTGCCCGGGCTTTGCCGAAAGATACGAAAGACATAAATTTAACAGACAGAAGGACGCCCCATGCGCTGCTTTTCGCGCCTATGGGGCGTCTTTTTCTGCGCTCTGCAGCAGGAGACAAGTGAAGCGTGTCACGCTGCCCGAAATATTCTCATCGTTTTTCGTGCTGTGCTTTTTCGAAGGGAACTGCGGATGGAGGCGGGCAGCTGCAGAGGAATTTCGAATCGCGCAGTTTTTCTTGTAGCATTAAAAAAAGGATATATGATATATTAGGAATATAAAATAAGGATGATGTTTTCAAGCGAAGGGGTGCTGGCGAATGCTGAAGAAGTATACAGTGGATCAGCTTAAGGAAGGCATGGTCGTAGGGCAGACAGTCTATAAGGAAGATATGTCGGTCCTCCTGGGAGAGGGCACGGTGCTCAATCAGCAGATGATCGCCTCCTTGTCTGATCGGAACATCGTCTCTGTGGAGATTCGGGAAGGTGATGGTGAAGGGGAGCCGCCCGTTCCGCAAAAGCCGCAGTATGCAGGGATCAAAGCGATTCCCGTGAAGGAGCCGATCTTGGACGCCGGGTATGTCAGGGAGTACGGCGACTGCTTCATCGAACTCAAGGCTCTTTTCGAAGTGACGAGGGCGCAGGAAGCTGTTGACAAGGGGTCGGCGGAGATCCTCGCGCAGAACATCCTGCCTCTTTGCGCTGGCGCGAAGGCGGTTGCACATATCCATAACATGGCGGTCAATGGTGAGTACGTCATTCATCATGGGCTCCATGTGGCTATTTTGGCGGGACTCATGGGCAAATGGCTCAAGATGTCGCGCAAGGATCAGCTGCGTCTCATTACAGCGGGCTTTCTCATCGACATCGGCAATCTGCGCATCGAGCAGGCGATGCTCGACAAGGAGGGCGTGCTGACGCCGGATGAGCGCAAGATCATGCAGGAGCATCCAAAAAGCATGGCCATGCCTTCATCATGGCAGGGGATCTGGGCGCGGACAAGGAGATCGCCGAGGCCGTTTTGCAGCATCACGAGCGGAACGATGGCTCAGGCTACCCCGCTGCCTTGCAGAAAGCGCAGATCGGCGAATTCGCGCGCATCCTGGCGCTCATGGACATGTACGATGCGATGGCCTCGGATCGCTCCTATGCGAAGAAGCGCTCTCCGTTTGATGTGTTCAACATCTTGTCGGACGACATTATGAATGGCCGCCTCGATACAGACTTCGGCTTTCGCTTCATCCGCCGCGTCTGTCATTCGCTGAACGGCAACTGGGTCAGGCTCTCGAACGGCGAGGCGGGGAAGATCATCTACATCGACGAATCGCGTCTGACCTCCCTCCCCGTCGTGCAGACCATGGAAGGTGAGTTTATGGATCTCAACCTGCGCACGGATATCCGGGTCGAGTTCCTGTTGACGAGCCGCGAAATCGAGGAAGAATGAACGCTCAAGGAGGCGCGGGATTTATCCGTGCTTCCTTAATTTTTTGTTGACACTTTCCCCCTTTTCCAATCGCTTCCTTTGTGTTATACTGACGATAATAGGACAGGTGTGCCATGCGAAGCGTATGGCATGTGTCTATTGGGGAAGGTGGGGGCAGGTCGATGCGCGTCTGTCCTCAGCGCAGTTGTTTTTCGGAAAGGTTTTTTAGAAAGAGGGGTATATATCGTGCCGAACGAAATGGGGGGCGCAGCAGCGCACAGTGGGACGGGGGATCGGATTTCAGATCAACTGCATCGTGGTGGGCAGCATCATCGTGGTGATGGCGATCGTCTTGGGGATCGTCGGTTATATGACCTACGATACCTTGGAGACTCGCGCGAAGGCGGAAAAGTACAATGAGTTGGGGAAGATCTCGGCACACGTCCAGACGCGCTATGCAAGAGCGTATGAAGCATCGGCGCTTGCGGAGCTGCGGGTGCAGCAGATCTTGAAGGCGGCGCCGCCGGAGGCGCGAAGCCGCGAGGCCGTCGTGCAGGTGCTGCGCGACGCGGTGGCTGCCGATCCCGATCTCTTGGGCGCGGGCGCGTGCTTTGCGCCGGGGGCGTTCGACGGCAAGGACGCGGAAATGGCGAATACGCCCTACTCGGATGCATCCGGCCGCCTCATCCCGTATGCGATGGGCGACAAGGTGATCCCGCTCAACGGCTACGAAACTGCAGCCTGGTACACGGAAGTGGAGAAGTCGCACAAGATGATGCTGACCGATCCTTACACCTTCCAGTCGTCCGAAGGCAAGACGATGATGGCGGCGGCGATCTCCCGTCCCATCATGCTGGATGGGAAGTTCCTCGGGACGCTGCTCTTCGACATCAATATGGGCGGCTTCCAGAAGGACTTGCAGGGGATCAGCTCGGCGGATGACTTCTACATTCTCTTCTCCCAGTCGGGCAGCATGGTCGCTCATGGACTTGATGAATCCTTCGTCATGAAGAACATCTTCGAAGTGTCGGGACTCAAGGCGGAAGATGTCGCGAAGAGCTCGTCTGACGATCCCTTCTCGCAGCGCAAGACGTCTCCTTCGTCAGGCAAGGATACGCTCTATGTGTACGCGCCGATTTCCTTTGATGGCGTTCCCGCGCAGTGGGGGATGTGCGTTGCGACATCGTATGACACGTTCACCGCCGTGGCGAGCCACATGATCTACATCCTCATCGCCATCGCCGTGGTCGGCGTCATCCTGCTGGCGCTGGGGCTCGTCGCCTTCATCAGCAGGCGACTTTCCTCGCCAATGCAGGATCTGCAGGGCGTGGTGCAGAATTTTGCCCGCCTGGATCTGCGCGCGGACAATACGGCCAATGTGCGTACACGCCAGTACGTCAGCCGGGAAGACGAAATCGGCAGCATGTCGCAGGATCTTGCGGCGCTTGCAAAGAGCCTGCGCAGCACGATCGGCAAGATCTCCACGTCGTCGCAGTCCGTGGCGGCGACGAGCGAGGAGCTGACCGCGACGGCGCAGTCGACGTCGAACGCATCGCGCGACGTTTCCCAGGCGATCCAAAACATCGCGGAAGGAGCGACGAGCCAGGCGCAGGATACGCAGAAGGCTTCGGAACATCTCGCAGAAGTGCTGCAGCTGGAGGAAGAAAACGCGCGCATCGTCGAAGTCCTCAACCAGGCGACGCAGAAGATCAACGAGCGCAAGGAAGAGGGGACGAAGATCCTGTCCGACTTGATCGTGCACTCCGAGGACATGTTCAAGGCGACGGACCAGTCGCCAAGGTCGTCGAGGAGACGAACCGGGGCGCGGACAAGATCGAGGAATCGAGCGACATGATCCAGAGCATCGCCGACCAGACGAACCTTCTGGCGCTCAACGCCGCCATCGAGGCGGCGCGTGCGGGCGATGCGGGGCGCGGCTTCGCGGTCGTCGCCGAGGAGATCCGCAAGCTGGCGGAGCAGAGCTCGAACTTCACGGAGGACATCCGCGCCATCATCAAGGAGCTGAAGGAAAAGAGCCAGCAGGCGGTGGACACGATGCGCGTGTCGACCCAGCTTGCTTCGGAGTCCCACGAAGGCCTGGCGAATACGGAGGAATGCTTCACGCGCATCTCGGAGGCCGTGGAGGAGGCGGGGACGGTCGTCCAGCGCCTGAACGCATCCGCCAAGACGATGGGGGAGAAGCACGCATCGATTTCGGGCGTCGTGCAGAACCTCTCGTCGCTTGCCGAGGAGAATGCGGCGACGAGCGAAGAGGGAAGCGCATCCGTGGAGGCGCAGAGGCACGCGCTCGGCGACATCGCGACGGCCAGCGAAAGCTCGGCGGATGTCGCGACGGCTCTGCAGAGCGAGGTGGAAGGCTTCAAGCTGTAAGACATCAAACTGCAAGGATTCAAACTGCAGGACGCATATAGGGGAGCTGCTGCAAAAGACGTGCCGTCTTTTGCAGCAGCCCTTTTTCTTGACAAATAAATTTCGCCTTGCTATAATACGTTGAGGTCGATGCAGAATGATGATGGTTTGTCTTGCTGATGCAAACGCCGCGATGGGCAGGGGCGTTTCTTTTTCGTTTGAGACGACTGCGGCGGAGCTTGACGCTGTGCCGGAGAATTGCCGCATAAAAGGGCCTGTCAAGGTCGAAGGCGAGCTTCTCCACACGGGTGATCTTTACCGGCTTCGCGGCGTCGTGCGCTTCGAGAAAGAGGCGGTCTGCGATCGATGCTTGGAGCATTTCTCCTCCAAGGAGAGCTGCGCGTTTGATGAAGAAGTCCGACGAACGGACGACGAAAGCGGTCTTGCCGTCCTTGACGACAAGGTGGATATTTCGCCGCTGATTCGGGATACGCTTCTTGCTGCCCAGCCGATCCATAATGTTTGTCGGCCGGATTGTCTCGGGCTGTGCCCGAAATGCGGCGCAAACCTCAACGAAGGCGAATGCGGCTGTGACCGCAGGTCGCTCGACCCGAGGCTTGCAGCATTGGAGCAGCTTTTGAAGAAGTGAGAGGATTCGATGCACATATTAAGGAGGTGTTTCCCGAATGGCAGTACCTAAGCGCAAGATGTCGAAGGCTCGCCGTGATTCGCGCCGTGCAAATTGGAAGCTCACGGCTCCTGGTTTCGTTTCGTGCCCGCAATGTCATGAGCCGAAGATGCCCCATCGCGTTTGCCCCGAGTGTGGCTACTACGATGGCAGAGAGGTCGTTGTTGCGGAAGATTGAGAATTTTTGGGTGAGCAGGATATAAGCGATTATGTCCTGCTCATTCTTTTATTTTGTTTAAGAAAAGGAATTATCGCAAAAACAGCGAAAGTGTGTTAATATAAAGCGAGTGCATGAGGAGGAAAGATCGTTCGTGAAGATTGCGGTGGATGCCATGGGCGGGGATTACGCGCCGAAGGAGATCGTCTTCGGCGCGGTTCGGGCTGCGAAGCAGTATGGCTGCGAAATCGTTCTCGTCGGTGATGAGAAGAAGATCATGCAGGTTCTGGCCAAGGAAGAAGGCTGGCAGGATCTGGGCATTTCTGTGCTTCATGCGAGCGAGGTCATCGAGATGGGAGAACATCCTGCGACTGCCGTGCGCAGGAAGAAGGACTCTTCCGTCGTCGTCGCAACGCGCCTCGTCAAGAACGGTTCGTGCGACGCCGTGCTTTCTGCCGGCTCGACGGGCGGCGCGGTGGCGGCGGCGCAGTTCATCCTCGGCCGCATTGCAGGCGCCGATCGCCCAACGATCGCGACGCCGATGCCGACGCCCAAGGGCGTGACGCTTCTCCTCGATTCGGGAGCCAATGTTGACAGCAAGCCCAAGCATCTTGTGCAAGGCGCCATCATGGGCGCTCTCTATGCCGAGCATGTCTTCGGCATAGAGAAGCCGCGTGTCGGGCTCTTGAACATCGGCGAGGAGGAGACGAAGGGCAATGAGCAGGCACAGGCGACGTATCCGCTCCTGAAGGCCATGACGACGGTGAACTTTTGCGGCAATGCAGAAGGCCGCGACATTCCCAAGGGGAATTTTGATGTCGTCGTTTGTGATGGATTTGTTGGCAATGTTGTGCTAAAATTTGCGGAGGGGCTTGCGAAGACGCTCGTGCGCCTCGCCAAGGACGCGGTGAAAAAAACGGCGGCATTCTCGCGAAGGTCGGCGCGTTTCTCTTGGTGCCGGCGCTGAAGAAGCTCGGCAAGACGATCGACGTGTCGGAATACGGAGGAGCGCCGCTCCTCGGCGTGCGCGGCTGCTGTCTCATCGCGCATGGTTCGTCCAACGCGAAGTCCATCGCGAGCGCCATACGTGTCGCCAAAGACTATGTGGAAAGCGACGTCCTTGCGCATATCAAGGAGAATCTGGCACGCGAGGCGGCTTTGGCTGAAGGACCGAAAATCCCGACGGCGGACGAAGGGGAGTCTGCTGCAGAAGTCGTCCGATCATGAGATGGGTAATAGGAGGATGAAGGATGTTTGAAGAAAATCGTATTTGTCAGATGTTGCGGATAAAGTATCCAATCTTCCAGGGGGGCATGGCTTGGATCGGCACGGCGGAGCTTGCCTCTGCCGTCTCGAACGCCGGGGGACTTGGCATCATCGGCGCAGGCCACATGCCGCCGGATGTCCTGCGCGCGGAGATTCAAAAATGCAAGGGCTGGACGGAAAAGCCGTTCGGCGTCAACATCATGCTCATGTCTCCCTTCGTCAAGGAAGTCATGCAGGTCGTCGTCGACGAGCGCGTGCCTGTCATCACGACGGGCGCGGGCAATCCCGGTGAGTACATACCGGCGCTCAAGGAGATCGGCAGCAAGGTCATCCCTGTTGTCGCTTCCGTCGCCCTTGCCAAGCGCCTCGTTCGGACGGGCGTCGATGCGCTCATCGCCGAAGGGACGGAGTCGGGCGGTCACGTCGGCGAAATCACGACGATGGCGCTCGTGCCGCAGGTCGTCGACGCTGTCGATGTGCCTGTCATTGCGGCGGGCGGCATCGGCGATGCGCGCGGCATGGCGGCGGCGTTCGCCCTCGGCGCCCGGGGCGTGCAGATGGGCACGCGCTTCGTGCTGTCGAAAGAGTGTATCGCGCACGAGAACTACAAGAAGTTCGTCTTAAAGGCGCGTGACCGTTCGACGGTCGTCACGGGGCGTTCGACGGGTCATCCTGTGCGCGTCTTGGCGAACAAGCTCACGCGCGAGTTCGAAGAGATGGAGAAGAACGGCGCTTCGACGGAAGAGCTTGACAAGCTCGGCGCAGGCAAGCTCAACCTTGCCACGCACAAGGGCGACATCGAGAACGGTTCCGTGATGATCGGACAGATTTCAGGTATGCTCGACGACATCCCTGCCCGTCGCAGACATCATCCATAACATCGTGGGGGCTGTCTGACGCCGTGAACGGCGTACAGGCACGCTGCAAATAGAACAGCGGTATTCATGCCAGAGGAAAGAGAGGTCGGTTTGATGAACAAGCTCGCATTCGTATTCCCCGGACAGGGCGCCCAGCAGGTCGGCATGGGCAAGGATTTCCATGAGCAGTATGACGTGGCGAAGAGGCTGTTCCGCGAAGCGGACGAGGCGCTCGGCTACTCCATCATGGACATGTGCTTCCATGAGCCTGAAGAAGATTTGCGCCTCACGGCGAATACGCAGCCGGCGATTCTCACGGTCAGCGTGATCGCAAGCGAGATCCTCAAGGAACACGGCATCGAGCCTGAGATCACGGGCGGTCACAGCCTCGGGGAGTATTCAGCTCTCGTCGCCGCCGGCGTGCTCGACTTCGCCGACGCCGTCCTCCTCGTCCATAAGCGCGGCTCCTTCATGCAGGAGGCTGTGCCGGTCGGTGAGGGCGGCATGGCGGCCGTCATGGGGCTCGATCGCGAGAAGATCGTCGAGGTCTGTGCGCAGGTGTCGCAAGAGGTCGGCGCTGTGCAGGCAGTCAACTTCAACTGCCCGGGGCAGATCGTCATCGCGGGCACGATGGCGGGCGTCGAGAAGGCAGCGGCGCTTCTGGGGGAAGCAGGGGCGAAGAAGAGCGTGATCCTGCCCGTCAGTGCGCCGTTCCACAGCACGCTGATGCAGCCGGCGGCGGAAAAGCTCGCCGTTGAGCTGGACAAGGTCGAGATCCGTGACGCGAAGATTCCCGTCGTCGCCAATGTCTCGGCCGAGATCCTCACGAAGGCGGCAGACATCAAGGAAAGCCTCGTCAAGCAGGCGGCAAGCCCCGTGAAGTGGGAGGACTGCGTCGAGACGATGAAGAATGCCGGCGCGGACGTCTTCGTCGAGGCGGGTCCGGGCAAAACGCTCTGCGGCTTCAACAAGCGCATCGACCGCAAGCTCACGAGCATGAACGTCGAAAATCTGGAAACTTTGCAAAAAACGCTTGACTATTTCAAGGAGGTTCGTTAATATGCTTTTAGACGGCAAGACGGCGCTCGTGACGGGCGCATCGCGCGGCATCGGACGCGCTGTCGCCCTCGCCCTTGCAGCGGCGGGCGCGCGTGTCGCCATCAACTATGCGGGCAACGTCAAGGCCGCCGAAGAAGTCAAGGCTGCTGTCGAGGCGGCGGGTGGTACGGCGATCCTCTGCCAGGCGGACGTTGCGGACAGCGCGGCTGTCGAGGCGATGGTCGCCGCTGTGGCGAAAGAGTTCGGCACGATCGATATCCTCGTGAACAACGCGGGCATCACGCGCGATACCTTGCTCATGCGCATGAAGGATGAAGACTTCGCGAAGGTTCTGGATACGAACCTCAAGGGCGTGTTCTATTGTACGAAAGCAGTCTCCAAGCTCATGATGAAGAAGCGTGCGGGACGCATCGTCAACATGGCGTCCGTCATCGGTCTCGTGGGCAATGCAGGGCAGGCGAATTATGCGGCGGCAAAGGCGGGCGTCATCGGCTTTTCCAAGTCCGTGGCGAAGGAACTCGCCTCGCGCGGCATCACGGTCAACGTCGTTGCTCCGGGCTTCATCGGCACGGACATGACTGCGGACTTGCCGGAAACCGTCAAGGAAAAAGGCTCTCGCTGACATTCCGCTTGGAAAGATGGGCGAGCCGGAGGACGTGGCGAACGCCGTTCTTTTCCTGGCATCGGATCAAGCGTCCTATATCACGGGACAGGTCGTCAATGTAGACGGCGGCATGGTCATGTGATATAAATATAGAGGGAAGCATGATACATCATTGAATCCCGAAAAGAGGCACCGGAGGGAGGTGAATTGTAGTGGCGACTTTTGATAAAGTGAAGGATATCGTTGTGGAGCAGCTTGGTGTTGAGGCCGACGAGGTTTCCATCGATTCCACTTTTATTGACGATCTGGGAGCGGATTCCCTGGACATCGTTGAGCTCATCATGGCATTCGAGGAAGAGTTCGGAATCGAAATTCCGGACGAGGCAGCGGAAAAGATCAAGACCGTTCAGGATGTCGTAACTTACATTGACCAGCACAAAGAAGACGAAGGAAAATAAATCCCTGTGTTCGTCTTGCCTTTCTTGAAGAGAGTCCCGTGAAGTTTCTTCACGGGATTTTCTCAAGGAAGCGATGATAAAATGAGGTCGCCCGGATTGGCACAGAGGCGCTGGTTCTATCGAGGATTTGTCGACGACGAGAGGACAGTGCAGATGTGCGAAGATGGGTGGCTGAATTTATCGGAGCTTCCGCAAGGGAAAGAAATATCCAGGGAAGGCCGCTAGGTCAGGACTTCCCGCGATTGGAGGAGTGGAGTTGAAGCTTCCAGAGCTGAAAATTGGCGAAAAGATAGCAAAGATCCCCATCATCCAAGGTGGCATGGCGATTCGCCTATCGACGGCAAAGCTGGCGGCCGCTGTGGCCAGTCCGGGAGGCATCGGCCTCATCGCCGCTTCGGGTCTGAGCGATGAAGAACTGCGCTATGAGATTCGCTTGGCGCGCTCTTTGACGAAGGGCGTCATCGGCATCAACATCATGGTGGCGGCGCGAGAATTCGCTCGGGTTGTAAAGACGGCAATCAGTGAGGGCATCGACCTCGTCGTGGCAGGCGCAGGCTTTTCGCGCGACGTGTTCGGGCTGGGCAAGGAATCGGGGACGCCGATCGTGCCTATCGTCTCCTCTGTTAAACTTGCAAAAATTTCGCAGCGTCTTGGCGCCTCGGCCATCGTCGTCGAAGGCAAGGAGGCCGGCGGTCATCTGGGCACGGATACGTCCGTGCGCGAGCTGATCCCCGACATCCGCAAGGCTGTGGACATCCCCGTCGTGGCGGCGGGCGGCGTTCTCACAGGCCGTGACATTGTCGATCTCATAAAGATGGGCGCCAACGGCGTGCAGATGGGCTCGCGCTTCGCGGTGAGCGAGGAGTCGAATGCGGCTCCCGCCCCTGAAGGAATTCTACTTGAAGGCGCAGCCAGAGGACGTCGTTCTCATCCACAGCCCCGTGGGGCTGCCGGGACGCGCCGTCAGAAATCCCTTTGCAGAGCGCATCATGAAGGGCAATGTGCCGCCCAAGCAATGCGACAACTGTCTCAAGGAATGTGCGCACAACTTCTGCATCATTCGTGCGCTCATCCGCGCCGAGCAGGGCGATGTGGAAACGGGGCTCGTCTTCACGGGCGAGTACATCTCCCGCATCAAGGAGATCCTCCCGGTCAAGGAGATCTTCCGCCGCCTGACCGCCGAAGTCGCGGCCATCGGCTAAGAAATCCGGCGGGACAGAGGAAATAGGTTCATGGAAAGACAGAGTGAGGTGTCATAGCTTGAGCAATCGTGTAGTCATAACAGGTTTGGGCGCGATCACACCGATCGGCATTGGCAGGGAGGCCTTTTGGAAAGCGCTCCTTGCAGGAAAGAACGGCATCGACAAGATCACGCATTTCGACGCATCGGAATGCAACGCGCAGATCGCGGGCGAGGTCAAGGACTTCGATCCCAGCGAGTATATCGACAAGAAGGAAGCGAAGCGTATGGATCGCTATACGCAGTTCGCTGTCGCGGCGGCAAAGCTCGCCATCGAGGATGCGAAGCTCGACCTCGAAAAAGAGGACAGGGAGCGCATCGGCACGTTCATCGGCGCGGGCATCGGCGGCATTGAGACGATGCATTCGCAGTACGAGAAGCTCTTTTCCAAGGGACCGTCGAAGATCAGCCCGTTCTTCATCCCGATGATGATCGCGAACATGGCAGCGGGACAGGTCGCCATCACCTACGGTCTGCACGGACCGTCGGCGTGCATCGTGACGGCCTGTGCGACAGGCACGGACTGCATCGGACATGCGTTTCGCGCCATCGAGATCGGCAAGGCGGACGTCGCCATTGCCGGCGGCACGGAAGCGAGCATATCGGAAGCCGCTGTCGCGGGCTTCTGCGCGATGAAGGCTCTTTGCACCGACCACAACGACGATCCCGCGCACGCTTCGCGTCCGTTCGACAAGAACCGCAGCGGCTTCGTCATGGGCGAGGGCGCAGGCCTCATCGTTCTGGAGAGCCTGGATCATGCCGTGAAGCGCGGTGCGCACATCTACGCCGAGCTTGTCGGCTACGGCGCGAACGCTGACGCCTACCATGTCACGAGTCCGGCGCCGCATGGCCAATATCAGGCGAAGTGCATGACGCGCGCCATCGAGGATGCGGGTCTTGCGCCTGCCGACATCGACTATGTGAATGCGCACGGCACGTCGACGCATATGAACGACAAGGGGGAGACCGAGGCGATCAAGACGACGTTCGGCGCGGCAGCCAGCGATCTCTCCGTCAGTTCCATCAAGTCCATGACGGGTCATCTCCTCGGCGCTGCCGGCGGCGTTGAATGCATTGCGACGGCGCTCGCCGTGGAGAACGACATCCTGCCGCCGACGATCAACTATGAAGAGCCGGATGAGGGGCTCGATCTTGACTATGTGCCGAACAAGGCGAAGGAGAAAAAGGTGCGCGCAGCGATTTCCAACTCCTTCGGCTTCGGCGGACACAACGCCTGCCCTCGTTCTGAAGAAGTTCCAGTCATGAAAAAAAGGCGGCGGAGGTTTTATCAAAGACGCGCCGGGAAGCCCTGACGGAGCTTTCCGACCATCTCGGCATCGAGTTTCAAGACATCGTGCTGCTGCATGAAGCGCTTACGCATACCTCCTACGCAAACGAGTCGAAGAGCAAGGGCGTCGTTCACAATGAACGCTTGGAATTCTTGGGAGATGCGGTTCTGGAATTGGCGACGAGCACCTACCTCTTCGAGCGCTTCCCCAAGCGTCCCGAAGGCGAGCTGACGAAGGCGCGCGCTTCCATCGTGCGCGAGGCGACGCTTTCGAGACGCGCGGCGGAACTGCGGCTCGGTGAGTACCTGCTGCTCGGTCACGGTGAAGCGTCGATGGGCGGCGGTCATCGGCCGTCGATGCTCGCCGATGCCTTCGAAGCCGTCATCGGCGCAATCTATCTCGACCGCGGCTGGCAGACGGCGTATGAATACATCCTGAAACAGCTGCACGATGAGCTCCTGACCATCGACAGCGGCGAGAACATGAAGGACTACAAAACGACCTTGCAGGAAGTCGTGCAAAAGCATGTCGACAGCAAGATCGCCTACGAGCTTCTGACAGAAACAGGTCCCGATCACGACAAGACGTTCGAGTTCGCCGTGCGCATCAACGATGCCGTCTATGGCACGGGCAAGGGGCGCAACAAGAAGGAAGCCGAGCAGGAGGCAGCGCGTGAAGCGCTGCGCAAGATGAAGAAAATTTGAGAGTCTCATAGATTCCCCGCACAAAAAGAGGCTGTGCACAGATCTTTTCGGATCTGTGCACAGCCTCTTTTTTATGTGAATTAGAAGATATGTATAGCGGCACTTGGAGGGATCGGCAATGATCACGTGCGTGATCGACACGAGCGGCAGCATCGTCAGCGTCTCGCTCCGCAGCTCTTCGGGCAGCGACATCCTTGACGACGCGGCGCTCGCTGCGGGACGCGCTGTCGGCAGCTTCCCGAATCCGACAGGGAAGGTCTACACGGTGAATACGCCCGTGAATTTCTTTTTGAGCTGACGCCTCGAATATATGTTCAGCGGCGGCGAAGCCTGTTGCTGTCGTCCGCAAGGAAGCGGGGAGATGAATGTGCATGTTTTTTTCTTCCCGCCCCTTCCCCTTGCTGAATTATATGGTATAATATGAATATGAGACGATAAATATTCATGAATTTGATTCAGAAAAAGGAGAATTTTCTATGCGTACCCTTGTTGTATATTCATCCCTCACGGGAAACACGAAGAAGGTCGGCGAGGCGATCGCGAGCGGTCTGCCCGCCGGGACCGAGGCCGTCTCCATCAAGGAGGTTCCTGCCGATCTTGCGGACTATGACTGCGTGTTCATCGGCTTCTGGGTCGATCGTGGCACGGCGGACAAGGCGACGGCGGAACTTCTGCCCCGTCTGACGAACAAGCATGTGGCGCTCTTCGCGACGCTCGGTGCGAATCCGAAGTCGCCTCATGCCGCAGAGAGTCTCGATAAGGCCGCGGCGCTCCTGCCCGAAGGGAAGATGCCGATCGCCAGATTTATCTGCCAGGGCGCTGTCGATCCCAAGGTCATCGAGATGATGTACAAGCAGTTCCCGAAGGGGCATGTCCATGGGCAGTCGCCCGAGCGCGACGCGCTCCATGCCCAGGCGGCGACGCATCCTGACGAGGCGGGACGCGGCTGCGGCGAAGAAGTTCGCCGAGGAGACGATGGCAAAGATTTCATGAGGTGAAGAATGGCTTATAAATTGAAAGATATGTTCGCTGCCGATACCGAGGAAGCGCGCGAACTGCAGTTCGGCAGAGCGGCGGGCGATCCGCTGACGGAAGGCTTCCCGAGGAAGCGCGTCGTTCATGCGGGCGTGCGCGGCGAGGTCGTGCCGCCCGCCGAGGTGCAGGCGACGTGGATGCGCATCATGAACACGCCCGCGAAGAAGGGCGAGGTGCAGGCGGCATACGTCCACATCCCGTTCTGCAAGACGAAGTGCCTCTACTGCGGCTTCTTCCAGAACGCTGCGCAGCAGTCGGCGGAGGACGATTATGTGGAAGCCCTGATCGAGGAGATCGAGGCGTCCGCGGACGCGCCGCGCCTCCGGGGCGGCCTCATACACGCTGTTTTCATCGGCGGCGGAACGCCGACGTCGCTGTCGGCGGAAAACGCCGCGCGCGTCCTCTCGACGCTCTGCCGCGTCCTTCCCCTGGCGAACGACTACGAGCTTACGCTCGAAGGCCGCATCCATGACCTCGTGCCCGAGAAGATCGAAGCGTGGCTGGCGAATGGCGTCAACCGCATCTCGCTCGGCGTGCAGTCCTTCGATACGAAGGTGCGCCAGTCGCAGGGAAGGATCGAGACGAGGGAAGAAGTCCTCGAAAGGCTCAAGCGCCTGAAGTCTTACGAACAGTGCTCGGTCGTGCTCGATCTCATCTACGGCCTGCCCGGTCAGTCGATGGATGTCTGGCAGCAAGATCTCGACGATCTCATCGCTTCGGGCATCGACGGTGCGGATTTCTACCAGCTCAATGTCTTCGAGGGCAGCGACCTCAACAAGCGCATCGCTGAAGGAAAGCTCGATCCTGCGGCGACGACGAAGGAGCAGGCGAAGATGTATGCCTTCGCGCACGACTATATGAAGAAGCGCGGCTGGCGTCAGCTCAGCATGTGCCACTGGTCGTGCAGCAATCGCGAGCGCAGTCTCTACAACGCGCTGGCGAAGAGGGGCGTGCCGATGTTCCCCTTCGGCAGCAGTGCGGGAGGCTTCCTCGAAGGCTACGCCGTCATGCTGCACCGCGTGCTGCAGCCGTATGCCATGCTCGTGGCGGGCGGTCAGAAGCCCATCATGGGACTTGTGAAGCAGTCGGAGATCCAGCCGTTTTCCAACTGCGCCGTCAGCATGTTGGAGCAGGGCTGGATGGATGTCTCGCGCCTCGCGGCGATGGACGAGCGCCTTGCAGATCTGCGCTGGCTCTATGAACTTTGGGCAGAGCGCGGACTCGCCACGTTCAACGGCGTGCAGTACGAGCTGACGGTCGCGGGCAAGTTCTGGGAGGTCAACATCGCGCAGACGACGGTCGAGTGCATCCAATACCTGCTGACGGGCGAGAACGAGATGAGCGTTGAGAGCATAGCAGCGCAGGACAAGAAGCATGGCGAAGCGAAGGAAAAGATGCACGGCGTCGGCATGAACGGCGTGCCCTCGATCGAGATGATGCAGCGCATGCAGAAGATGGCGAAGGGCGGCATGCCTTCCTTGAAGGTGCTCAAGGAATTCGCCGGGGAGGTCGGCATCCGGGGAATGCCGACGATGGAGGACATGCAGCGTCTGCAGAAGATGATGGAAGAGCGGAAAGTCAAGGAAGAATAAGGCTTGGGAAGCAGCAGGGCGGCAGCCGGTTCATGGCACGTCCTGCCTTTCTTTTTCGCTGGCTCTGCCTCTTGGCAGGGACGGAGAGCCGGATCGGCTGAACGTCGTTCTTTCCATCGCTTAGTGTAAAAAATATTTCTCGGTGGGGGGTTGCAAAAAGGCAAAGAGACCTGTACCCTATAGTGTATGCTAACGAGGCAAATACAAAAACAAGGAAGGTCTCTTATGGAAACCATTGTAACAGAAATCTTGGAAATAATAAAGGGTGCGAAGGACAGCATATCGCGGGAAGAGCGAATCCGCAGTTATCTCGAAGACCTCGCATGCCGTGCGGTCAGCGAGGCGCTCGAACGGATCGACAAAGAACTGGCGGGCAGATACGCTGATAAAGGCTGGCATGTGGAACGTCTGGACTGGCGCACCGTGCAGGCGAGCTATGGGACGCTCCGCATACGCCGCCGAAGGATGTGCAAAGAAGGAGAGGCAGGAATCTATCCCTTGGACAAGGAGCTGGGCATCCGCCCCTATAGGAGATACACCGCCTACCTGGAATACACCATCGCCCAGATTGCCGCCAAGACCGTCTACCGTGTCACGGCCGATGCCGTCAACCTGCTGACACCGGTCACGATGAGCCATCAGCAAGTCGCCCGCGTAGTGAAGCAAGTGGGCGAAACCTACAGCGCATGGGAAGACCTGCAGGCGACGCCCGACCCAATGGAAGAAAAAGAACTGCGTCAACCGCAAGTCCTCTACATCGAGGGAGACGGCCCTCATGCTGCACGGGCAGAAGAAGAAACAAAAGGAACTGCATCGCTTCCAGATCGCCGAAGGCGTGCGAGAGAACGGCAACCGACGCGAACTTATAGGAACCCACTACATAGCAGACTTCAGCCATGAAAAAGCCAAGGACAGGATGCTGCACTATATAGGCAGCCATTATGACCTGACGCACACGTTGGTGCTGAGCAACAGTGACGGGGGAGCCGGCTACAGCATCGACGCATTCAAGGAGATCGTGGGGAAAGTCGGAAGGCATGAGCATTTCCGCGATTGGTATCACGTGCAGAGGAAGTGCAAGGAACGCCTCTCCTGGGCGAACAGAAAGCTGCGCCGGGAACTGCACAGAGCCTTGAAGAACCACGACCGAGAGCGTCTAGGCCTCGTACTGGACACCTTGGAATCCACAGCCCGGGACGAACACCAAGCCGAACAAGTGCGCCTTCTCCGAGGCTACATGACGCGGAACTGGTCATACCTTGCCTCGTTGGAGCAACGGGGACTGGGCGGATGCAGCAAGCTCCTGGGCACATGCGAGAGCAACCATCGGCTGTACAGCTACCGGATGAAGAAGCAAGGGCGGCGATGGAGCGGAGACGGCGGCAGGGCGATGGTGAAGATCATCACGGGGCTGAAGAACGGCGACCTGCGCGAAGCCATGAGTGGCCAAAGCGGAGCTGTTCAATCCGAAGTCTGGCAGGGATTTCCGCGGAGCTGTGAGGCAAGCGTTGAAGAAAAGCAAGGGCAACGCGCATGAAGGCGTGCGACATGGGAGGATCACGGTGAGCGCGCCGATGAGCAGTGCGATTGGACATTTGTCCAAATGCTTCGCTTAAAAGAGGAAAAAAACAGGCATGCCGCGAAGGCAGACGCATCAAGGGTTGAAATTTCCCACCGAGAACATCTTGACACATACTTTCCATCGGGTTTCCTTGACTTTTCCATTTCGTTCATATAAAAATCGGAAGGTACAAGGGCAGTTTCGCCCTGTCGAAAGCTATCGTATCAACCGCCCCGCAGCCGCCGAAAAAGCTGGCGAGGGGAAGAAGGGGAAGAGGAATCTTGTTTTCCTTACAGAAAAATGGGCGGTCTTTCCATGCTTCTGGCATCATCTGCCCTCGCCTTGTCCTTGCTCTTGAGCGGCTGCGGGGGACAGCAGGGCATGCAGAAGGGAGCGGCGCAGGTCAAGGTCATGAAGGCCATGCAGCAGGACGCGCCGATCACGAGCGAGTATGCCGGTCAGATCACCGGCAAGGACGAGGTCAAGGTGCAGTCGAAGGTCTCGGGCGCCGTTGTCGAGAAGTATGTGAAGGGCGGCGAGTTCGTCACGGCGGGGCAGGCGCTCTACCGCATCGATTCGCGCCAGTACGAGTCTGCCGTCTGGCAGGCGCAGGCGGCTCTCGCGCAGACGGAGGCGACCTTGAGCAATGCGCGCGTCGATCTCTCGCGCTATGAGGGCTCTCTACGCGGCGGCGGCGATTCCCGAGCAGACGGTGGCGACGCAGCGTGCAAAACGTCAGCGCCTACGAGTCGGCGGCCGAGGCGAATGCAGCGCTCTTGCGCCGCGCACAGCAGGATCTCGCCGATACGACGATCTATGCGCCGATGACGGGGCAGCTCGCCGTCGACGATGTCGCCGTCGGCACGTTCGTCACGGCGGGAAACACGACGCTCGTGACGATCGGCACGAACGATCCCGTCTACGCGACGTTCAGCATCAGCGAGACGGATTACCTGAAGTTCATGGGCGCCGCCATGCGCGGCGAAGGATCTCCGTCGGCGCGCGTCTCGCTGAAGCTCTCGGACGGCACGTCATATCCGATCGACGGAAGGATCGTCGAGACGGATCGCGCCTTGAAGGACAATACGGGAACGCTGAAGATCAAGGCGCTCTTCGACAACCCGAGCGGCCTTTTTGCTGCCCGGCATGTTCGCGCGTGTGAAGATCACGGGACAGACGGTGCCGAACGCCATCCTCGTGCCGGAGCGCGCCGTGCAGCAGCTCCTCGACAAGTCCTTCGTGATGGTCGTCGAGGACGGCAAGTCCAAGGCGCGCAACGTGACGCTCGGCGACAAGGTGGGCAGCTTCTACATCATCAAGGACGGCATTTCGGCGAATGACATGGTCGTCGTCGAGGGTTTGACGAACTTGCAGGAGGGCGTCGAGCTTTCGCCGACGGAGGTCACGGCAGCCGACATGGGATTCTCGCTCGAAAACGATATGAAGGAGTTCGATCCTGACGTCAGCACTTTGGGCAAATAGGCATAGGAGGGAATGAACTTGTCCAAGTTTTTTTATCCATCGGCCGATTTTTTGCCATCGTCATCGCGCTCCTGATCGTCATTTGCGGCGTCATCGCGGGGCTTCAGCTGCCGGTCGCACAGTATCCGCAGATCTCGCCGCCGACGATCACCGTTGGCACGGCGTATACGGGGGCGAGCGCGAGCGTCGTCAATCAGACGGTCGCGCAGATCATCGAGGAGCAGGTCAACGGCACGCAGGGCATGGACTACATGAGCTCCAACTCGGACGACTCGGGGCGCTATGCCCTGACGGTTACGTTCGAGGTCGGAGCGGACGGCGACATGGCCGCGGTCAAGGTGCAGAACAACGTCGCCGTGGCGACGGCGAGCCTGCCTGACGACGTCAAGACGGTCGGCGTCACGACGAAGAAGGCATCGAACGACATGGCGATGATGGTCGCCATGTATTCGGACAGCGACATGTACGACCGCACGTTCCTCAAGAACTATGCGACGATCTATCTCCTCGACAAGATCAAGCGTGTCAAGGGCGTCGGCGATGTCCAGATCTTCGGCGCGGATTATTCGATGCGCGTCTGGCTCAACCCCGACAAGCTCGCGGAACTCGGCCTGACGGTTTCCGATGTCGCAGCTGCGATCAGGAGCAGAACATGCAGGCGCCGGCGGGTACGATCGGCGCGATGCCCGTGCCCGAGATGCAGGAGAAGCAGGCGACGGGCAAGGTCGATGGCCGTCTCGTGACGCCCGAGCAGTTCGGCGACATCATCGTGCGCGCCGCCGAGGGCGGCAGCTTCGTGCGCCTCAAGGATGTCGCGCGCGTCGAAACGGGCGCGAAGTCGAACAACATCATCGCCAAGGCGAACGGACACCCGGCGCTCGCCATGGGCATCCAGCTCACGAGCGACGCCAATGCGATGCAGACGATCGCCGCCGTAAAGAAGGTCATCGAAGAGGCGCAGCCGGACTTTCCGCCGGAGCTGCGCTGCGAGACGATCGTGGACAGCACGAACTACATCCGCGCGTCCATCACGGAGGTCGTCCACACCTTCGTCGAAGCGCTTCTCCTCGTCGTGCTCGTCATCTTCCTCTTTCTGCAGAGCTGGCGCGCGACGATCATACCTCTTCTGGCGGTGCCGGTTTCTTTGATCGGCACGTTCATCGCCTTTTTGGCGCTCGGGTTCAGCATCAACACGCTGACGCTCTTCGCCATGGTGCTCGCCATCGGTCTCGTCGTCGATGACGCCATCGTCGTCATCG
The DNA here is from genome assembly GCA_916438625.1 of uncultured Selenomonas sp. Taxonomy (GTDB): domain Bacteria; phylum Bacillota; class Negativicutes; order Selenomonadales; family Selenomonadaceae; genus Selenomonas. The sequence goes on from CAKAFE010000001.1 coordinate 980,908, forward strand.
AGAACGTCGAGCACCACATGGAGGAGGGGCTGAGCGTCGTCGACGCGACGGAGCGGGCGATGGACGAGGTGCAGGGGTCGGTCGTGGCGATCGCCTTCGTGCTCGCCGCCGTCTTCGTGCCCGTCGCCTTCTTGGGCGGCATGATGGGCGTCCTCTACAAGCAGTTCGCCCTGACGATCGCCATTTCCATGGCGATCTCGGCCTTTGTCGCCCTGTCCTTGACGCCTGCTCTTTGCGCTTTGATCCTGAAGTCTCACGCGAAGGGGAAGGAGGCGGGGACGGGCGTCCTCGACCGCTTCTTCCAGGGGTTCAACACTTGGTTCGACAAGACGAAGAGCGGCTACTTGGGCATCGTCGCCAAGATGATCCGCAAGTCGCGCTTCGCCATTCTCTTCATGGTGCTCGTCTGCGCCCTTACGGCGATCATCTACAAGAACATGCCGTCTACTTTCGTGCCCGATGAAGATCAGGGCTTCTACGTCGTTTCCGTGAGCCTGCCGCCCGGCACGTCGAGCAACGTCACGCAGGAAAGCATGGACAAGATGATCGCCTCCCTGCAGGAACTCCCGGGCGTCGACATGGTCATGGGCATCAACGGCTTCGACATCCTGTCCTTCGGCTCGAAGTCGAGCGCGGGCGCGATCTTCGTCGGCCTGAAGTCGTGGGACGAGCGCACGACGATAGAAACGAACATCAACATGCTCATCGGCAAGACGTTCGGCATCGGCGCAAAAGTCGCGCCTGAGGCGCAGGTCATCGCGTTCAACATGCCGGCGCTGCCCGGCCTCGGCATGGTCGGCGGCTGGACGATGCAGCTGCAGGATATGTCGGGTCATACGGACGAGGGAGCTGGACACGATCACGAAGCAGATCGTGCAGGGCGATGAACCAGCGTCCTGAATTGCAGGGCGTGCGGACGACGTACAGCATCAATTCGCCCGTTTACGACTTCGAGATCGACCGCGAGAAGGTCAAGCAGCTCGGCGTGCAGATGAGCGACGTGTTCACGGCGCTGCAGGTCAACTTCGGCGGCTACCAGGTCAACGATTTCAACCAGTTCGGCCGCAGCTACAAGGTCATGATGCAGGCGGATATGCCGTATCGTTCGGAAGTCGAGGCAGCGCGCTTCATCTTCGTGCGGTCGAATGCGGGCACGATGGTGCCGCTCGATACGCTCCTGAAGCCGAAGCGCGGCACGGGCGCACCGATCATCTCGCGCTTCAACTCGGCACGCGCCGTGCAGATCCAGGGCAACGCCGCTTCGGGCTACAGCTCGGGCGACGCGATGCGGGCGGCGGAAGAAGTCGTCGCCGAGGTTGCGCCTGCAGGCTTCAACATCGAGTGGTCGGGTCAGAGCCGCGAAGAGAAGACGGCGGGCAGCTCGACGCTGCGCGTGCTCGCCTTGTGCCTCGTCTTCGTCTTCCTGTGCCTTGCGGCTCTCTATGAGAGTTGGAGCGTGCCGTTCGCCGTCCTCCTGACGGTGCCGACGGGCATCCTCGGGGCGCTTCTTTCCGAGTATGTGCTCGGCATGGGCGGCATGATCCTGTTCCACCACATGAATTCGGGACTGCAGGACAGCATCTACATGCAGATCGGCATCATCATGATCATCGGTCTGGCCGCGAAGAACGCGATCCTCATCGTCGAGTTCGCGAAGGTGCGCGTCGACCGAGGCATGGAGCCGGTCAAGGCGGCGATCGAGGCAGCGGGTCTGCGCCTGCGCCCGATCCTCATGACGAGCTTTGCGTTCATCATCGGCTGCCTGCCGCTCGCCATTGCGACGGGGGCTGGCGCTTCCGCGAGAAACGGCATGGGCGTCGCCGTCGTCGGCGGCATGTTGTTTGCGACGATTCTCGGCGTGTTCCTGATCCCCGTGTTCTTCGTCATCGTCGAATGGTTCTCGGCGAAGCTCGGCATGCTCAAGCAGAGAAGGAAGAAGACGCCGGTCGATTATATGTGATAGTGTTGGAAGATGCTGCTGCACTTCCTATAAAAAGAAGCCGTCCTGCGGGGCGGCTTCTTTTGGAATAGAAAGGGGCTGTTGCTGAGTTGACCGATATGACGCCGAGCGTTTGATTTATGTGCGACATCCCTCCTCGCCGCACTCAGATGGCGGTTTTCTTCTCATACAGGTCAGTGAGCGCATCCCTGCAGGACTTTGGAGATGTTGAGCTGCTCGGCTTCGGCGAAGGTGTTGAGCCATGCGGGAATCGTGAGATTTTTGCGTACGGATTTGCTGCCGTACTTGGCGGCGTAGGCATCCATGTCGAGCGAGAGAAGGCTGACGAAGCCTTCTCCGATCTCGGGGTCGGGATGAATGTCCGTGATATTGCTTGCGGGCGGCACTTCGTTGCCATCCTCAAGCTCGCCGAGAATCCATCCCGAGGCGGCATCCTCGCCCATGGCAATGGCGTCGGAGAGAACTGCCCCTCGCTTATGCAGCCGGGCAGGTCGGGGACGACGACGGTAAAGCCGGGATTCACTTCGCAGGGATAAAATACGGCGGGATATACCAGGGTTCATATAGAAGCCTCCTTTCGGAAACGGGCTGTTATTGCAAGCCTGTCATCCGCAAGACAGATTTAACGGTTTTTGGGTCGAGGTCGCCGGGGTGATTCGGTATCGTGATCTTTCCCTTCTTCTCTGGATGCTTGTAGTGCATGTGCGAGCCATTGGAGCTGTCGAAATACCAACCGTCCTTTTTGATGATCCGTTCAAGTTCCTTGAATCTCATCGTGTTCCCTCCTCCTATTTATATTATACATATTATGCGCATATAGGTCAAAAGAAAATGTTGCTTTTGTAAAAATATTTTATCCATCAGAGAAGAAGAGGCGGGACGATTGCTGTGCCGACGGCTTGGGATATGTCCGCAGATGATATGTCTTGGCCATGGAATGTGAGCATGGGCATACTTGCGACAGCCCATGCGGACGGCTGACGCTTCGTGCGTTTTCCCATGCTGCATATCTATTTTCTCCTAAAAATATGGGCGAAAGGGAAAATTTGTGATAAGATAGAGGGGCAATCGTCAAAGCGGCGCAGGAATGCGGCCGCTTGAAAATGAGGAGAGAAATCTATGGAAAAAATCGTGGGGACGGCCCTCTTGATGCTCGAAGGCGCAGAGATCACGTTGGAGATCTTCAGCGTGACGCTTCTCTTGTCGCTGCCCTTGGGGCTTCTCGTCGCGCTTTGCCGCATCTCGAAGCTCGGCCCTTTGCGTCATCTGATGGAATTCTACATCTGGATCATGCGCGGCACGCCGCTGATGCTCCAGCTTCTCTTCGTCTATTTCGCCCTGCCAATGATCGGCATACGCCTGCCCGACATCGCGGCGGCGCTCCTCGCCTTCACGCTGAACTATGCGGCGTACTTTGCAGAGATCTTCCGTGCGGGCATCCAGTCGATCGGGCGTGGGCAGTACGAGGCGGCGAAGTCGCTTGGCATGACGTACACGCAGACGATGCGGCGCATCATCGTGCCGCAGATGATCCGCCATGTCCTGCCGCCTGTGAGCAACGAGACGATCAATCTCGTCAAGGACACGTCGCTCATCTACATCTTGGCGATGAACGATCTTCTGCGCGTGGCGCGCACGATCGTGCAGCGCGAGTTCGACATGACGCCCCTTCTTCGTGGCGGCGGTCTTCTATCTCGCGATGACGTTCGTCCTGACCTGGGGATTCAAGAAATTGGAGGCGTACTATGGCAAGTACGATGAATGAGCCGGCGATCCGTATGCACGGCATACATAAGAGCTTCGGCGCGAACGAGGTGCTCTGCGGCATTGACCTCGTGGCGAAACGCGGGGAGACGCTTTCCATCATCGGGCCTTCGGGTTCGGGCAAGTCGACCTTGCTCCGCTGCATCAACCGCCTGGAGGAGGTCGACAAGGGCTCGATCGAGATCGACGGCGACTTTCTCGCCGCAGAGGATGAGGCGGGGCATACGGCGTATGCTTCGAGCGGAAAGTGCCGCACACTCCTCTTGAAGATGGGCATGGTATTCCAGCAGTTCAATCTTTTTCCCGCACATGACGGTGCTGGAGAACCTTCTGGAAGCGCCGATCGAGGTCAAGGGCATGAAGCGCGAAGAGATCGTGCCGATAGCGGAGGAACTGCTGCGGAAGGTTGGGCTCTTCGAAAAGCGCGACGCCTATCCCGCACGCCTTTCCGGCGGACAGCAGCAGCGCGTCGCTATCGCGCGCGCCCTCGCCATGCGGCCGGAGATCATGCTGTTCGATGAGCCGACATCGGCGCTCGACCCGGAGCTTACGGGCGAGGTCTTGAAGACGATGCGCGAGCTGGCGGCGGAGCACATGACGATGGTCGTCGTGACGCACGAGATGGCTTTTGCGCGTGAGGTGTCGCAGCAGGTGGTGTTCATGGCGGACGGCATGATCGTGGAGCAGGGAGACCCCGCAGCTCTTTTCCAGGATCCGCAGGAAGAACGCACGCAGGCGTTCTTGCGCAACATGCTTTGAAGCCTGACAGGAGGGGTTCGCATGAACGTGTCATTTCGTTGGCTGTTTCTTCTCGTTTTTTTCGTCGGCGCTTTCGGCGGTGGCGTTGCTTCCTTTTCGACGGCAGAGGCGGCTCCGCTCGCCCAAATCAAGGATGTGCGCATCCATGCGGACAAGACGAAGGTGCGCATCGTCGTCGATGCGGACGGCGAAGTCGACTATCGCGCGATGACGCTCTCTTCGCCCGGCCGCGTCGTCGTCGATCTCTCGGGGGCGCGTCTTTCGCCGAACGCGGTGAAAAACCAGGAAATCAAGAGCCGCTTTGCGACGAGGGTGCGCTTGGGGCAGTTCGACGCGAGCACGGTGCGCATCGTCGTAGAAACGGAGACGTACAAAGATCGCAGCAATTACGATGTGTTTGCCTTGGAGGGCGGCGCTGTGCCGTATCGCGTGGTCATGGACTTCGGCAATCTGTCGGGTGGTGCGGGGGAGACTTCGTCTTCGGGCGCATCTTCTTCTGCAGGCAGCTCCTCCTCCGGCGGTTCGAACATCGACTTCGGTCATGGTGCGGGAACGTCCGGCGAGGCGGACGGCTCTGCGGGTTCGGCGGATGAGTCCTCCAAAGATGGTGCATCGTCCCTGCCGACGCGGACGAAAAGCCCGAGCAGCGCAGAGCCCGGCATCGCCGGCAAGCGCATCGTCATCGACCCCGGGCATGGCGGCAGCGACACGGGCGCGATCGGATCGAGCGGGCGTGACGGAAAAAGCATCGCGCTCCGCATTGGGCGAAGACTCAAGGTGCTGTTGGAAGAGCAGGGGCGCCGAGGTCATCATGACGCGCACGACGGATACGGAAGTTTCGCCGAAAAAGGAAAAGGCGACGGATGTGGAGGAGCTGCAGGCGCGCTGCGACATCGCGAATCGCAATGCCGCAGACATCTTCATCAGCATACATCTCGACGCCTTCTCCGCTCCCGAGGTGCATGGCACGACAGGATACTATTATGAAAAGGGATCGGCGAACAGTACACGGCTTGCCGATGCCGTCAAGCGCAATGTCCTGCGCCGCATCGGCACGCTCGACCGCGGCACGAAGCCTTGCGAATTCTACGTCTGCCGCCATACGGCGATGCCTGCGATGCTTCTTGAGACAGCGTTCATCTCGAACCCGCGCGAGGAGCAGATGATGAATTCGAATGAGGGCGTGGAAAATGCCGCGCAGGGAATCGCGGCGGGCATCGTCGAATATTTTCGCTGAGATTGGATGGATCGGCAGGGACCGACCGGGAAATTGTGCAGGAGAAAGGGTGGCTTCATGGAGAAGATGGCAGGAATGGATGGGATTCTGGAAAGGGGGAAGGAGCGCAGGGAGCGGCTCTATCGCCGTGCTCTGCCGGAAAGCCGCACGCTGAAGGAGGCGTTGGGCTGCCTTTCGCGCGAAGAGCTTGATGATCTGGCGTACAACCTCTGCCTTGAGGGGACGGAAGGCCTGACGATGCCGGCGCTCATCGACGCCCTCGTCCCTGCGGCCGTGCAGTTTGCCGAGCGGTGGCTGCCGTCCGCGTTCGATGAGCAGTATCAGGCCTTTCGCCACATAGAGGAAAAGGGCGGCCTTGCGGACGACTTCCGCGAGGACGATGAGCGCATCGACTACCTGTGCGGAATCGCCATCATGGCTGTCGGCGCGGATGCGGGAAAGCTCTTCTGGTACATGCCGGCAGAAATCGCGGCGGTTTTCAAGAAGCTCGATTCCGCCGCCTATGCGGATGCCGTGCGCCTCAATACGGAGATTATGCGACTCGCGACGGGGCTTCTCTTCTACTATGGCTTTCTTGACTACGACAAGCTTTTCGCCATGGTCAATTCTTATCTGGAAGAGAACGAGCGCTTGGACTTTTCTGCCTTCATGGGCGTCATGCTCAACGGCTCCTGCTGGCGCAAGGACGTCGTCGGTACGGAACGCGGCATGTGCTGCCGGACGCTTTTTGAGCGCTTCACGGCTGGAGCAGGAGCAGCGGGAGAAGGAAAGCCTGCCCTTTGCCGAGCTTTCCTACGGCAAGGTTTACGATGCGGGGGAAGAGGGTTATATCGAAGCCACGCTCGCTTACAAGAAGCTCGCGCAGTTCTTCATGGCGAAGCTCTCGCTGGAGGTTCTGCAGGCGGCGGAAGCTGTCGGGAAGATCCTCCTGCTGTTTCAGAATGGCGGCAGCATGAAGGACGTCGCCGCTTTCTTGCAGACGTTGGGGAAGCTCTCCGGCGAAGCGGAAGAAGAGGAGATGACGGAGCGCGTCATCGAGCTGCACGCGACGACGCGCCTTTGGAGGCTCAAGGGTCATACGCCGAATGAACTCAAGAAGAATGCGCGCGAGATCGCGCGCAAGATGCATTGATGGGGATGCCGGGGGAAGAGCGAGAAGATCTCCTGGATCATGACGGCGGTCTGCTGCGCTTTCTCGCGCCGTCGCGCGCGGCGATTTCCGTGCTCGTCGTGGAAAGCCTCGCCTACTTGCCGAAGCTGCGCGAGATGCTTCCAGCGGCCGTGCTCTTCGCCGTGGCGGCGGAAGCCGATCGCGCCGAAGCGCCGGAGCTGCGGGGGTTGGATGTCGCATGGACTTTTCTTGATTACCGCGAGACGCCCCTGCCGTTTGCGCGCGAGAGCTTCGACTTCATCATCGCCGACCGCTGCCTGGAGACGGCAGGCAATCCGCAGGACATCGCTGCGGGCTTCGGACTTTTCCTGCGGCCGACGGGCTATCTGTTGACGAGCTTTTCGAACGTGCGCCATTGGAGCGTGCTTGAAGATTTGCGCGACGGGCACTTCTGCGCGGTCGTGCGTCGCTTCTTCGCTCTGCCCGAGATGGAAACGCTTCTCGCAGCTTCCTTCTACAAGGAAGTTTCCTTCCTCCCTGTATGGCAAGAAGGGCCGGAAGGGATGGTCGAACGATGGGAGGCGGCGGGATTCGAGAATCCCGGGCGCGATTTGGAGGCGAAGTTCTGGCTTTGCCGCGCACGGCGCACATCGGACGAGGTGGCGCCCTTGAAGGAGTGCTTCACGCCTGCGGTACGGCGTCGCCTCGTGACGCTCCTGCGCCGTTTGGAATACGGCATTGCGCCGGAAGAAAATGCGGCAGCGCTTTGGCGTCTCTACTTCGAGGAGGGAATCTTCCCCGAATATCTGCTGGATTTTGCCGCGCAGACCATCGTGCATCAGGCAGAGCTCCTGCGGCTTCTCCTGCAGACGGCGGCGCCGCCTTTGGCGCAGGAGCTCGCCGGGGCGGCGCAGCGGAAGCTTTCGGGCGAGGCGGTGCAAGAGGCGCTCAGACAGTTCGCAGCGATAGGGCAGAAAGGAGGGGCGATGGATGAGCGATGAACGGGCGATCGCCTTCATCACCTGCGTCAACGATGAGGCCTGGTATGACGAATGCCTGCTCTATCTGCGCTGCTTGCGCCTGCCCGAAGGCTTTCGTGCGGAATACATCGCCGTGCGCGGCGCTTCGTCGATGGCAGCAGGGTACAACGAGGGCATGGCGAGGTCGAAAGCTCGCTACAAGGTCTATCTGCATCAGGACACGCTGCTCGTCAAAAAGGATTTTCCGCAGGCGATGTTGAATATCTTCGCAGATGAGAGCATCGGCGTCATCGGCGTCATCGGCTGCCGTTCGCTCCCGGCGAGCGGCGTGTGGTGGGACGGCCTTCGCTGCTATGGGCGCGTGCTTCATGCGTGCGAGGCGGAGAGCATCGTCGACACGCATATGAAGGAGCCCGACGGCCTCTGCATCGACGTCGAGGCGGCGGACGGTCTCTTTCTTGCGACGCAGTACGATGTTCCCTGGCGCGAGGATCTCTTCACCGGCTGGCATCTCTACGATACGTCAGCGTGCAGGGAATTCGCCCGCCGGGGGTTTCGGACGGTCGTGCCGAACCAGGAAGATGGGTTTTGGTGCATCCATTGTCCCGTGGAAAAGCCTTTGGCCAAGAGCTACAAGGATTATCAGAAGATCTTTCTCAGGGAGTACGGCGATGAGCTATGCCCCGAGGTATAGACTGCATTGGTTGGAGCGTGTGTTTTATGGACGATAAAGAGAATTGGATAGGGATCGCCAACCGATTCGCGAACCAAGGCGACTTTCGCGGCATGCGCGCTTCGGCGAAGGAGATCCTGCAGCTCGCGTCTGAAGACGCAGACGCCTATGCCATCATGGCGGAGGCGTCCTTTTATATGGACGAGCGCGAGAAGGCGGCTGAGTACCTGGCGCAAGCTGAAGGCAGCGAGAAGGGGAACCTGCGCGCACGTCTCGTGCGCGCAGCGTTCTTTGCCGCAGACTTTGCGCTGGAAGAGGAGATCGGGGAGCTTCTTGCCATCGTGCAGGCGACGGAAGCGGTGGGTGAGTCGCTTTGGACGGAGTCCATGCGCTACGTGCGTTTCAAGGCGCTCGCATGGCTCTCGGACGCCCGGCTTCTCGCGGCAGAGCCGGAGCTTTCCATGAACACCTTGTTCGCGGCGAGCGACATGTGCAAAGGGAGACGAAGCGGCATCGTGCTACAGCAAGGCGCTCTTCTGTTCGAATTACCGCGCGAGGACGCTGGCAGAATCGCTGCGCCTCCATCGCGGCTACGGAAGATTCTTCGAGGAGGTCAAGCTCTATCATCCGTATAGGGAGAGCGCATCGGATGCGTCCGTCCCATCGCGAAGGGCGCCGCTTTCCGTCAGCGAGGCGATGGCAGCAGCGGCAGCGGAGGCCGAGCGCGAGCGGCGCGGCACAGCGCTCGTGGCGCAGCAGGCGAAGAAGCCTGCCGAGCCGCTTTCTCACGTTGCGCAGAAGCCGCTCTCCAAACCGCAGGACGAGGAACCGATGCGCCTCTGGGCCTGGGAGGCGCGCGCACATGAGAGGCGCATGGAAGAGGAAAGGGAATACGAGGCGTTCAAGAGGGAATTGGAAGAGACGAAGCGCGTGCAGGAAAGGCGCGAGGCGAGAGCCGCCGCTTTTTTTGGCGACAACGCCCGTCCCTCGACATTGCCGCTGAAAAGCTCCGGAGCAGGCGCCATCCGTGTCAAGCGACTGCGCCTGCCTCGGGAAAGAAGAGCGAGCGCACCTTCAGCCGCAAGCTGCGCATCGGCTACATCTCTCCGGATTTTTCGCCTTCATGCGGCTGCATACTTCATGATGCCGCTCGTGCGCGATTTCGATGCGGACTCTTTCGAGGTCACCTGCTATGCGCGGGGCAAGCGCGATCGCGTGACTTCGCTCTTTCGCCGCGAGCGCGTGCGCTGGAAGGACGTCTCGCGCCTTTCGCCGAAGGATACGGCGCGCCTCATCGCCAAGGACGGCATCGACATCCTCGTTGACCTGGCTGGGCACACGCAGGGGACCGGCTTGCCCGTGCTCGCCTATCGTCCCGCGCCCGTGCAGATGACGGCGATCGGCTACATGGCGACGACGGGACTTCGGGCGGTCGACTACTTCCTCTCGGATGTCTATTGCTCGCCGTGGGACATGGGCGCGCGCGGCTTCACGGAGAATGTGCTGCGCATGCCGCGCAGTCATCTCTGCTATGCGCCCGTGCTGCGCAAGATGCCGAAGGGCGCGGGGGACGCACCTTTCGTGAAGAATGGCTGCATCACGTTCGGCAGCTTCAACAATTTTGCCAAGGTGTCGGATGATATGCTCGCCTTGTGGCGCGGCGTGCTCGAACGCATGAAGGGTGCGCGGCTCGTCATCAAGAGCAAGATCTGCAGCATACCGGCGGGGCGCAAGATCGTGGAGGATCGTCTGCGCCGCTTCGGCATACCGCTTGCGCAGATCGAGCTGCGCCCTTACAGTCCCGACTACCTGGAGCAGTATCGAGACATCGACATCGCGTTCGACACGTCGCCTTATACGGGTGGCCTCACGACGTGCGAGGCGCTCTATATGGGGGTTCCCGTCATCACGAAGGCGGGAGGTACGCATGGGGAGCGCTTTTCGACGAGCATCCCGGAAAACGCGGGACTTTCGCAGCTTGTGGCACGCGGCGAGATGGAGTATGTGCGAAAAGCGCTGGAACTTGCGGCTTCGCCCGACATCCTGCGCCGCCTGCACCGCGATCTGCGCGCGCGAATGGAAGCATCCCCTTGATGGATGCAAAGGGCTACATGAGGGATCTGGAGACGATCTACCGCGAGATCGCCGACGAGGTTTGAGCCGGGAGAGGTTCGGAAACCTTCGGAGAACGAGCGGCACGGCTGAGGATGGCTGCAGAAAAGGAGGGAAAGACGATGGAAGACGAAAAGATCGGCATGTTCCATAATCTATTGAAGGAAAGCGGCAATATCGTGTTCTTCGGCGGCGCCGGAGTTTCCACGGAATCGGGCATTCCCGACTTTCGCAGCGCCACGGGGCTCTACAGCCGGCGATTGTCCGCGCATGTTTCGCCCGAAGAGCTCGTCTCGCATACGTTTTTTGAGCGCTGCCCCGAGGAGTTCTTCGACTTCTACCGCAAACGGCTCATCTATATGGAGGCGAAGCCCAACGACTGCCACAAGGCGCTCGTCGACTTGGAACGCATGGGGAAGCTCAAGGCCGTCATCACGCAGAATATCGACGGACTGCATCAGGAGGCGGGATCGTCGCACGTCCTGGAACTGCATGGCTCGGTTCGCCGCAACTATTGCATGGGCTGTCACGCGCTTTACGATGCAAAGTTCATGCAGGCGAGCGAAGGTGTGCCGCATTGCACGAGATGCGGCGCGACGGTGAAACCCGACGTCGTGCTTTACGAAGAAAGCCTCGATATGGACGTGCTCGACGCCGCCGTGCGCGCGATTTCGGCGGCAGACATGCTCATCGTCGGCGGGACGTCGCTGATCGTTTATCCAGCGGCAGGCCTCCTGCGCTATTTTAACGGCGACCGCCTCGTGCTCATCAACAAGACAGCGACACAGGCAGACAGGAAAGCAACGCTCGTGATCCATGATTCTTTGGGCAAGGTGTTTCGCGAGGCAGTCGCCGGACTGACAGGAAGTTGAAGACGTGATCCTGTTTTGTGAGAAAATATAAGAAAAAAATCCATCATTTCTTTCCATCATCTTTGATTATTTAGAAAAAAATGTGTTAAAATAAGGGGCGGGCAAACGCCTGAATTTGGAAATTGCATTGCCGTGGGGAAAGGAATGGAATTTGCATGGCGACATTACTGGAAAAAACGAGGAAGATCAACCGTCTGCTGCAGCGTGCGGAAAGCGTTGAGTACGACAGCATATCGCGCGTCTTGAGCGCGGTGATCAACGCAAATGTTTATATTGTGAACAAGGCGGGCAAGATCTTCGGTCATGCCTTCATTGATGATTTCGAGTGTGACCTGATGTTGGCCCATGTTGTGGAGCAAGGGAACTTTCCCAAGCGATATGTGAGCTGGCTGCTGAAGATGGACGAGACCTCGCCGAATTTGAAATCGAAGACGGGAATCTGCGCCTTCACAGAAGATACGGACTGTCGATTCGAAGGAAAGAAGACGACGATCGTTCCGATCTACGGCGTGGGCGACCGCATCGGCACCTTGATCATCGCGAAGTATGACCAGGATTTCACGGAAGCCGACCTGATTCTTGCCGAGTACGGCGCGACGGTCGTCGGCATGGAGATGCTGCGCGACCGCACGCAGCAGATCGAGATCGAGGCGCGCAAGAAGGCGACCGTGCAGATCGCCTTGGCAACGCTGTCCTTCTCGGAAGTCAAGGCGGCGAAGAGCATCTTCAACGAGCTTGAGGGATCGGAAGGTTTGCTCGTGGCCTCGAAGATCGCGGATCGGGCGAAAATCACGCGCTCCGTCATCGTCAATGCACTGCGCAAGTTCGAGTCGGCGGGGCTCATCCAGTCGAAATCTCTCGGCATGAAGGGGACGCACATCAAGGTGCTCAATCCTTACTTGCTCGAAGAACTTCAGCGGGTGGAAAACTGATGGATTGGGGGCAGAGGTATGCACAGACATATTTCTGCCCCTTTTTTCTCGTCTCTTGTAGGACTATTTTACGGTCGTTAAAAAAAACTGAGAAATGAAGTGAATACTTTTCGATTTTGTGGTAGAATAGAGAGTGTGGAATTGTAATGGATAAATTTGTTAGTTTTTACGGGTGAATTGCACGCATGGATGCTTGCCTCGTGGACCTTGCACACGCCATGGCAGAGAGATGGAAGAAGCACTGCTCCGGCTCTTCACGGTGGTTTTGGCGAGGGCTTGCGCTTTGGGCTGGCCTATAGCGGATCCTTCTTTCTTTGTTTTGGAAAAAAGAATAAAAAAGAGGGGCAGGATAAGAGGATTTTATCTCATTCTGTCGAAAGATAAAGAGGTTAAGGGGAAAGGATGTGGAAAACCGCAATGCTGGAACAAATCGTAGGCAGCAAGGCGCTTGACGTCATGCAGCGCGGCATGGAGGCGGCAAACCTCCGCCAAGAGGTCATCAGCCACAATATCGCCAATGTCAACACGCCATATTTCAAGAAGAGCGATGTCGTTTTCGAGGATCTTCTTGCAAAGGAACTTGATCTCGACGCCACAGACAGACTCAAGGTTGTTCGCACACATGACCGTCATATGCCCTTCGGGTTCCGGGGCAGAGCCGTGGCGAAGATCGAGCTCGACCAGTCTTCGTCCATGCGTTATGACCAGAACAATGTGGATATCGATGTCGAGATGGCATCTTTAGCTAAGAATAGTCTCTACTTCAATGCCTTGGCGCGTCAGGTCGGAGCGAAAGTTCTCCCGCCTGAGGAACGTCATAACGGGGCAATGATCTGAAATCATGATGTAGATTTCGTAGGGATGCAAGACAAGGAGAGTAGAAAGATGGGTATGTTTGGAGGAATCGACGCTTCTGCTTCAGGCCTTACAGCGGAACGCCTGCGCATGGATGTGATCTCGAACAACATCGCGAACGCAAATACGACGCGCTCGGTGGAGGGAGGTCCGTATCACAGACGTTATGTCGTTTTCCAGCCGCGCGAGAGGGACAAGGATGATTTTGCTTTCCTTCTGCGACAGAAAATCGACAATCAAGCAGGAAACGGCGTGCGCGCCACGAAGATTGCGGAGGATCGCTCTCAGGGGCCGCTGGTCTACGATCCTGGGCATCCCGATGCGAATGCAGATGGCTACGTCGAGCGTCCGAATGTCAACATCGTGCAGGAAATGGTCGATATGATTACGGCTTCGCGCGCCTACGAGGCGAACGTGACCGCGATCAACGCCGCGAAAGGCATGGCGCAGAGCGCGCTGAATATCGGCAAGTAAACTGCACGTACAGACGGACATCATGTGCAGCCTGTTTGAGAGATTTCTGGGCGCCTGAGCCTTTCAGGCTTGGCCGCCGAGGTTTCGCGGCGAAGAGTGCATGGTGTATAAAGCAGGAATGCAGTCAGTGATTATGGATCGAGGTGGAAAGAACATGCAGGTGGAAGCACTGCAAATGATGCCGGTGCAAATGACTGGCGAAAGTCATCTGGGAGAGACTGTGCAGAGGGAGGAGAAGCCATTCAGTGAGTTTCTTTCGGATTCCCTTGGCGAGGTCAACGGTTTGATCAAGGAGTCCGATCGACTCAATATGGAGCTTGCGGCAGGGCGCATCACCGACGTGTCCGAGGTCGTCATTGCGAGTGAGAAGGCGGGGATTGCCACGCAGCTCACGATGCAGGTGCGGAATCGCGCGATCGAGGCGTATCAGGAAATTATGCGCATGCAGGTCTGATTCTTGACAGGGGGATGACCGGTCGAAGACAAGCGGGCTTCGGCAAGCACATTGAGGCGAAGGGATTGAGAAAATGGCAGAGTGGAAAGAGCGCTACCTGGAGCTCTGGAATAATTACAGCAAGCGGCAGCGATACATGATCATCGGCGCCGCAGCCCTCGTATTCATTGCCATTGTTGCCGGCAGCATCATCTATGGCGGCAAGCCGGACATGGTGCCCTTGTTCACGAATATGGAGGCGAAGGACGCCGGTGAAGTCGCGGCGAAGCTCAAGGAGAACAAGGTCGATTACGAGATACAGGAGAGCGGGCAGGGGACGACGATCCTCGTCCCGGCGAAAGCTGTCGACAGCACACGGCTTGACTTGGCTGCCGAAGGGCTGCCCAGGGGCAACAAGGGCTTTGAACTCTTTGACGACAGCAAGCTCGGCGTGACGGAGTTCCAGAACAAGGTCAACTACTTGCAGGCACTGCAGGGAGAGCTCACGCGCACGATCGAACAGATCGATTCGGTGGAAAAAGGCGCGCGTGCACATCGTCCCTGCCCGAGGACAGTCTTTACAAGAAAAAAATGAAAAAGCCGGCGACGGCTTCCATCATGCTGAAGCTCAAGGCGAATACACAGCTGTCCAAGAAGGAAATCAAGGGCATCGTGAATCTCGTCGCGCATAGCGTGCAGGCGCTGACGCCGGAAAATATCACGATCGTCGACGAGTCGGGCAAGATCTTGAACGATCCCGACGAGAACAACGATGACGGCGTCGGACAGAAGACCTTGACGCAGATGGAGATGACGAAGAAGGTTCAGGACAATCTGCAGAAGAACGTCCAGAGTCTCCTCGATGCTTCTCTCGGCGAGGGCAAATCGTTCGTGCGCATCAGCGTTGAGCTTGATTTCGACCAAAAGACGACGGATTCGCAGACTTATACGCCGGTTGTCGATGAGTCGGGCATCGTGCGCAGTCAGCAAACGATGAGCGAGAGTTATGCCGGCACGTCGACACAGCCGGGCGACCATGCCGGGACGCAGTCCAATGTGCCGGGATATGTCGAGCAGAACAACAACTCGCAGGCTGAGTATGAACGCAAGGAGAATACGACGAATTATGAGGTCAATGAGGAAAAACGCAAAGTCGTCGCCTCGCCTGGCTCCATTCGTCGCCTGACGGTCGCCGTCCTCGTCAATGACGATGTGACGCAGGCGCAGCAGGAGGTATCCTGCGCTCCGTGCGATCCGCTGCCGGAATCAATCCGGATCGCGGCGACACGGTATCCGTCGAGCCTCTGCCGTTCAGCACCGAGGCGCGCGACAAGAAACTTGCCGACGAGCAGGCGGAGCGCGACAGACTCGACCGCGAGTTCTACCTGCAGCTTGCAGCTTTCCTGCTTGTCATCGCGCTGATTGTCGGCAGCATCTTGATGTATCGCCGCAAGAAGCGCTTGGAGCAGGAGGCTATCGAAGAGCAGCGCCGTCAGGAAGAACTCGAGAGACAGCGTCTTGCCGAAGAGCGCGCCGCGCAGATCGAAGCGGGCGAGGTCACGGAAGAAGAGCTTACGGAAGAAGAGCAGCGCCAGCTGACCGAGATGCAGGCGATCGAGGAAATGATCATGCATTCGCCGGAAGATGCGGCTATGCTTATCAAGCAGTGGCTTGCGGGGGATGATTGATTATGGCTGAACAAAAGAATCAGCCCCTTACGGGGCGCCAGAAGGCGGCTGTTCTCTTCATCGCGCTCGGCGCCGAGAGTTCGGCGCTTCTCTTCCAACACATGAACGAGGAAGAGATCGAGTCTGTAACGCTTCAGATCGCGAACCAGAAGAAGGTGCCGCCCGACCAGAAAAAGGCGGTCATCACCGAGTTCTACCAAATGCTCATGGCGAAGAGCTATCTGTCGGCTGGCGGTCTTGAGTATGCGCAGAATATCCTGGAGAAGGCGCTCGGTGCAGAGAAGGCGAAGCTCATCCTCAACCGTTTGACGGCAAGCCTGCAGGCACGTCCTTTCGACTTCCTGCACAAGACGGATCCGAGCCAGCTGATGAACTTCATTCAGAACGAGCATCCGCAGACCATCGCTTTGATCATGGCGTATCTCGATCCCGATCAGGCGGCGATCCTCATGGGGTCCTTGCCGCCCGACAAGCAGGCGGAGGTCACGAAACGCATCGCGACGATGGATCGCACGTCGCCGGATATCATACGAGAGGTGGAGAAGGTCTTGGAGCGCAAATTGTCTTCGCTCGTCACGCAGGACTTTCACCTCGGCGGGCGGCGTGAAGGCTGTCGTCGAGATCTTGAATCGCGTCGACCGCACGACGGAAAAGACGATCACGGAAACACTCGAGGTCGACAATCCCGAGCTTACGGAAGAGATCAAGCGCCTCATGTTCGTCTTCGAGGACATCGTCATGCTCGACGATCGCTCCCTGCAGATGGTTCTGCGCGAAGTCGACACGAAGGATCTTTCGCTCGCTCTCAAGGCTACGCCGAAAGAGGTTGCCGACAAGGTCTACAAGAATATGTCGAAGCGTGCCGCAGATATGCTGCGCGAAGAAATCGAGTTCATGGGCCCCGTCAAGATCCGCGATGTCGAAGAAGCGCAGCAGAAGGTCGTCAATGTCATCCGCAGCTTGGAAGACAAGGGCGAGATCGTTGTCGCACGTGGAAAGGGTGACGAGATGATTGTCTAGGATAATCCGAACCACGTTGTGGGAGGAAGGCGCTCACCTTATAGAACCGCCGCCCCCGCCGCCGAAGCCCAAAGTGTTGCCCAAGGAACTTGAGGGAGTCACCGAGGAGTCGCTTGCGGAGCGCCTGGAATACGTCAAGGAAAAGGAATCCAAGGCGGAGAATTTGCTGGAAGAGACGCGCGATAAATGCGCGGTGATGGTGCAGGATGCTGAGTATGCGAGCAAGCGCAGCGAGATGGATGCGCGCAACCTCGCTGAAGAGATCAAGGAGGAGGCGCGCGAAGCCGGCAGGGAAGAAGGGTTCAAGGAAGGCCACAAGGACGGCATGAAGAAGGCCGCCGAAGACTGCGAAGACATCCTCGCGGCTGCCAACGAGAAGGCGAATTCCTTGATGAGCGCGGCGCTCGAAGCGCGCAAGGTCTACCTGCAGATGGCGGAGGACGACATCACGAGCATTGCGATGAGCGCCGTCGAGCAGATTCTGCCGCAGCATTTCATCGATGCGCCGCAGATCATCCTGCCCCTTGTGCGCAAGGCTTTGATGAAGGTGCGCGACCGGGGCGGAAGTCACTGTCCACGTCGCACCTGACGCCTACGAATTCGTGCTCATGGCGCAGGCGGAATTCCAGCACATGCTGGAAGGGCAGGCAGTTCTCCTCATCCAGTCGGATGCGAGCCTGCAGCCCCGGCGACTGCGTGCTTGAGACGCCGAACGGCAATGTCGACGCGCGCCTTGCGACGCAGATCGAACTTGTGAAGAAAGCGATACGGGATGTGTGTCTATGATTAACTTGCAGGAACCTGCGATGGATCCTAACTGGGAAGACCCGCTGTGGGAGGACGAGGCGCCGCAGGATGTCTTTGACGACGGCGGCGATGCGGTCTTGACAGGAGATGGGCATCTGCGCATCAATGTGCGCAAGTTCATCGATGCCACGAGCGCGTGCGAGTCGATCAAGATGAGCGGCAAGATCGTGCAGGTCATCGGGCTCGTCATCGAGTCTGCAGGCCGAACGTGAGCATGGGAGAACTCTGCTATGTGAAGTCGCGCTTTCCGCAGGTCGAGCCGATTCCAGCGGAAGTCGTCGGCTTCCGTGACGGCCATGTGCTCTTGATGCCCATCGGCGAGATGCGCGGCATAGGTCCTGGGTGCGAAGTCGTTTCCGCGCAGAAGACCTTGCAGGTGCAGGTGGGCCGGAACTCTGGGGCGCGTCCTCGACGGCCTCGGCGAACCGATTGACGGCAAGGGGCCGCTCCTCTGCAAGAAGGAGTATCCTCTGCACGCGGATCCGCCTTCGCCGCTGGAACGTCCGCGCATACAGGATTCCCTTTACGTCGGCGTGCGCGCCATCGACGGGCTGATCACGCTCGGCGACGGACAGCGCATCGGCATCATGGCGGGGTCGGGCGTCGGCAAGTCGACGCTCCTGTCGATGATCGCACGCAACACGGAGGCGGACATCAGCGTCATCGCGCTCGTAGGCGAGCGCGGGCGCGAGGTCAAGGAATTCATCGAGCGCGACCTCGGCGAGGAGGGGCTGAAGCGTTCCGTCGTCGTTGTCGCGACTTCGGACAAGCCGGCTCTCGTGCGTATCAAGGGCGCGATGACGGCGACGGCGATCGCCGAGTATTTCCGCGACCGAGGCAAGCGCGTCGTGCTCATGATGGACTCGGTCACGCGCTTCGCCATGGCACAGCGCGAGGTCGGACTGACGATCGGCGAGCCGCCGGCGACGCGCGGCTACACGCCGTCAGTCTTCGCCTTGCTGCCTCGCCTGTTGGAACGGGCGGGCACGAACGCGAGAGGGTCGATCACGGGCATCTACACCGTGCTCGTCGATGGCGATGACATGAACGAGCCGATTGCCGATGCTGTGCGAAGCATCTTGGATGGTCATATCGTTCTGTCACGAGCTATTGCGGCACAGAATCACTTCCCCGCCATTGACGTGCTTGCCAGTGTCTCGCGCGTCATGAACGAGGTCGTCGATGATGCACATCTGAAAGCGGCGCAGAACCTGCGCGCCTTGATGGCGGTCTACAAGGAGGCCGAGGATCTCATCCACATCGGCGCCTACGTCAAGGGGTCGAGCCAGAAGATTGATACGGCAGTCGCGAAGATTGATGCGATCAACAACTTCCTGTGTCAAGGCGTCTTTGAACAAAGTTCCTATGAAGAGACGGAAAAGATGCTGGAAGCGATATGATGAGGAGTGCGCCCGATGAAGAGGTTTCGTTTCAAACTGGAGACTCTGCTGAAGGTCACACGCTCGAAAAAGGAAGATGCTGAGGTTAAATTTGCGGAGGCGTCGAGGAGGCTTGAGGCGGACAAGGAAAAGCTCGGCGAGCTTTTGCAGGAGATGCAGCAGGGCAGACAAGATTACGACCGACTGACGGACGGACATACGATCTCTCTGGGGCGTCTTCTGACGTTCAACAGTTTCTTCGAATGGAAGAGAGAGCAGATCGAAAGCCAGCAGGATCAGATCCTCCGCAGCCGTGCGGAGCGGCAGAAGAGGCTCAAGGTGCTTCTGCAGCACATGAACAAGCTCAAGAGCATCGAGCAGCTCAAGGCGAAACGCCTTCAGCAGTATAAGGAAGAGGCTCTTCTGGAAGAGCAGAAATTGCTCGACGAGATTGGCCTGCAGCTTTATATGCGCGGTATGAACGTGTGACACAAGGAGAATGGACACGATGGAAATTTCGGCTGTTGAAGCGATTCAAACGAGAATATCGGAGATCCAGAGAAGGTTCGGCATCGAGGGATCTGTGCCGGGAGCGGCAGCTAATTTTCAGCAGACACTGAACGCCGAGCTCAAGAAGAAGGAAAGCGCCGCGCCGGCAAAGACGGCCGCTGCAGGCGCGGCAACAAAGGCGGAAGCTGTGCAGGCGCAGGAGAAACCAACGCAGACGGCAACTACGGGAACGACTGTGGAACTTTCCGGCGCATCGAACGAAACGACGCGCTTCATCCAGGAAGCGGCCGCCAAATACGGTCTGGATTCACGTCTCGTCGCTGCTGTGGCGCAGGCGGAGTCAAGCGGCAACCAGAACGAGGTTTCCGAAGCGGGAGCCGTCGGAGTCATGCAGCTCATGCCCGATACGGCGGCCGCGCTCGGCGTCAACCCTTACGACGAAAAACAGAACATCGAGGGCGGCGCGCACTATCTGAAAGCAGATGCTCGATACTTTCGGCGGCGATGTGAAAAAGGCGGTTGCGGCTTACAATGCAGGCCCGCAGGCAGTCAAGGATTACAAAGGAGTGCCGCCCTACGCAGAGACGCAGAATTACGTGAACAAGGTTCTCGACCTCTATCAATAAAGAGATGCTGGGAGTGGAGAGCGGCTTTTCTTTGACAGACGACCCGCAGATCCCGAAAGGAGCCGAAGCCCGATATGAAGAAAATAGTCAAGTTCGCACTCGCTGCAGTGCTGCTGCTCGTGCTTGTCGTGGGAGGGTTCTTGCTCGGCGTGTATCTGCAGATCTTCGATGCGGGCACGATGAATGAAAAACTGAAATTATACGATATGCCCATTATCGGGGAGTTTTTCGTAAAGCCTGCGCCAGAGACGGAAGAAGCGCCGCAGGAAGAAGCGACAGGCAAAACGAAAGAAGTGCTGACGGACAGCAAGCCGAATCCGAACAAGGACAAGGACAAGGGGACATCGAAGCCCAAGGTGCTGACGAAGGAAGAAATCGAAAAGCAGATGAAGGAGCGCGAGGCGCAGGAGAAGAAGCGCGTTTCGAAGCTCGCGCGCGTTTACAACGAGATGAAGCCGCAGCAGGCGGCCGAGGTCATGAAGGATCTCGACGACGATCTCTCCGTCGCCATCTTGCAGAAGATGGATGAGTCGCAGGCGGCAAAGACGCTCGCCGCGATGGAAGCTGAGCAGTCGGCGCGTCTGACGAAGCTCATGTACACGGGCGTGCCGAAGAAGGTCATCTCGCCTCTGGATCGGCAGAGCCAGGGGGGGCAGAACGGAGCGAACGAGGAGCAGCAGACGGAAGAGGCGGCGCAATGAAGATGACAAGTAGCAGGCTCTGCCTGATACTATAGGATTCCCTTGAAAGGAGGTGAAAAAATGAACAGTGTACAGACGAATATCATGAACATCGCGCCCGCGCCGAACGCGGCGGCAAAGACAACAAATGCCGCTGAGGCTGTGCGTCCCACGTCCCAAACGGGGGCGACCGCGGAGCGTGGAGCGAAGAATCCTTCCTTTGACAAGGCTCTTGCGAAGCTAAAAACTGCGAAGCAGGACGTTGCCGATATGGCGGAGGCTGTGGCGAAGGATCCCTTGGCCGCATCGCTTGCCGCTTCAGGGCAGACGCAGGCGAAGCCCGCGGATGCCGCCGATGGAGAGTCGCCGGCAGAAGCTGTACAGGGCGTGCAGACCGTTGAGGAAAGCGCACCGGTGCAGGTTTCTGCAAAGAACGACGCCGGACAGATGCCGGTGGTCTCGTTGGAAATCCCTGCCGTGCTCGCGCAGGAGACGGACGAGCCTGTCTTGATGACAAGCCCGACGGACGAAGCCACAGCGCAGGAGGTGAACGAACTTCCCGTGCAGGAAGCGCCGCTGGTTTCTTCGCACAAGGCCGGCGACAGCGCAGCGAAACCGTCCGTGCAGCCGCAGGGAAATCCTGCCGGCGTGGACAATCTCGCAGCTCTGCTGGTGCGCAGTGAAAAGTCTGCGCAGGATCTGCTTCAGGCTCTTTCGGGCAGGACTTTGCCGCAGGCATCGCAGTCTGCGCTGCTCGCAGCAGCGGAGCAGCTGCCGCAGCCAGATGCAGGCGCTCTCGCATCAGAAGTGGTGAACGGCTCTTTGCAGACGGACATGAATCTGATGGCGAACGTCGAGGTCGAGAATGAAACGTTTTTGCCTGACGCGCTTCTGCGCGCTTTGGCACAGCAGCCGGCAGTTCCTGCCGCGGCCAGCCTGAAGGATGGTCTGCGTCAGAACGCAGAGCCGATGCCGCTTGACAAGACGGCGACGCCGCTTTCTGCTGCGACTGTCGATGTGAAGGTTCTTTCTCCGCAGGCGTCCGGCACGGCGATGAACGAGCAGGGGCTGACACAGGATGATCCGCGCGAGGGTTTTGCAGGATTGTTCGGTGAACAGCAGGAACCGCAGAGTCAAAAGCCGGCGGTGAACAGCTTGTTCTCTTCGCTGACTTCGGCGCAGCCTTTGGATGAAGGTGCGGCGAAACCGAAGGCGGGTTCTGCCATGCAGGTTTTCACCGAGGCTGCACAGACACAGCAGGGCGTTCATGAAGCGAACCATGTGCCGCAGGCAAATCCCGGCGTGACGTTCCAGACGGCGCTGCATGAAGCTGCTGAAGCGCAGCCGACAGCACCGACGGCCGCACAGAAGGATTATGAGGTGGCGCGCCAGATTGTTGAGCAGGCGAGACTTCTTCGCATGCCTGAACAGACGGAGATGGTCATCCGCCTGAAGCCTGAACATCTTGGAGAACTGACGCTCAAGGTTTCCGTTGCCGCAAATGGCGCGGTCAATGCCGCGTTCCATACGGACAACGCTGCCGTGCGCACGATCATTGAAACTTCGATGATTCAGCTCAAGCAGGAACTGCAGGCGCAGGGACTCAAAGTTGACAACGTCGGCGTCTATGCGGGACTCAGCGACAGTTCGCTGATGAACGGGCAGCAGGATGCAAATGCCTACTACGCACAAGGCGGCCAGGGAAGCCGTCAGGGGCGCGATGCCCAGCAGGCGCTCGCTTCCTTTGAGGAAGAGCAGCAGGCTCTCGGAGCGGACGCTCAGCAGGGCGTGCTCGCACAGGATGGCGTTGACTACCGCATTTGATGTTTTCGAACAAGAGGAAGAAAGGAAAATGGCCTATGGATGGAACAAATCTCAATACCATCACGGTCGAAGGCGTGACGTATGACCGCGCCAAGTATGAAGCGTCGCAGGCGAAGGCGCCGAGGAAGAATGATTCGCTCGGCAAGGACGCCTTCCTGCAGCTTCTCGTGACGCAGCTGCGCCATCAGGATCCCTTGAGCCCGGACGACAACACGCAGTACATCGCCCAGCTCGCCCAGTTCTCGTCTCTCGAACAGATGACGCAGATGGTCAAGGGCTTCGAAGACGTATCGAAGCTCGTGTCGAACATCGACAGTTCCGTGCTCGTCGGCTCTTTGAGCAGCATGATTGGCAAGAGTATCCAGTGGACGCATGTGATAAAGACGGTGGACGAGGAAGGGAATCCGCAGACGAGTTCGCAGTCGTATATCGGCGAAGTCAAGGGAATCAAGGTATCGAACGGCAAGACAGTCATCGTCGCCCAGGATTCGAAGGGTCTGGCGCACGACGTCGAGGTTTCGGAGCTTGATGGCATCGCCAACAAGCCGGAAACCGGAAGAGCCTCGTCGCAACCGTGAGGCACGGAGGAGAACATGGCTGACGCAAGAATCTACCTTTCGTCCCAGCCGCTCCTGCCGCAGATGCCAGCTGCAAAGCAGCAGCCGGCACAGCAGAAGAATGTCCCGTCCTTTGCTGCAGAGCTCAAGAGAGCCAAGTCCGAGGTCAGCTTTTCGGCTCATGCGTCAGAACGCATGAAAGCGCGCGGCATCGACCTCAGCGATGAAGAGCTTTCCAAGCTTGACGACGCTGTCTCGAAGATGGCATCGAAGGGGGCAAGGGAATCCTTGATCTATATGAACGATGTCGCGCTCGTCGTGAGCATCAAGAACAGGACGGTCATCACTGCCATGGACGGCATGAGCGCCAAGGACAATATTTTTACGAACATCGACAGTGCAGCAATTCTTTGAGCATATCTTCGGGAGGCTTTGGCCCGCCGACTGACAGAAGCGGGCCGGCGGAAGGCGAGAGTGGATCTTGCCTTCCTGGCTGCACCAATAAAGGAGATTGATACATTATGATGCGTTCTCTTTTCTCCGGCGTATCAGGGCTCAAGAGCCACCAGACGCGCATGGACGTCATCGGCAACAACATCGCGAATGTCAACACGATCGGCTTCAAGTCGAGCCGCGTGACGTTCGCCGACACGCTCTACCAGACATCGGCAGGCGCGTCCGCCCCGACGGCAACCATCGGCGGCACGAACCCCAAGCAGATCGGTCTCGGCGTCGGCGTCGCGAGCATCGACTTGCTCTTCGGCGATGCTTCGCCGCAGGCGACGGGCAAGAATACCGACCTTGCGCTCTCGGGCAACGGACTTTTCGTCCTGTCGCCTGATCAGGACGGCAAGGACAAGTACTACACGCGCGCCGGCAATTTCTCCTTCGACGCGAACTACAACTATGTCGTGCCGGGTTCTGGCTATCACGTCGTCGGCTGGAATGCCGATGACAACGGCAGCATCAAGACGATGGACACGCCGACGGGCATCAAGATCAAGGATACGATGCGCAGCATGGGCGCCAAGGCGACGACGACTGTCAGCTACAAGGGCAACATGAACTCGTCGGTGCCGACGATCGTTTCCATGACCGACCAATCGGGAGCCAATGCCGCGAGCCCTGCCACGATCGACGGTACGACGATCAAGTCGCTGAGGCTGAAGCTTTCTGACGGCACGACCCAGACGGTTACGGCGAAGAGCAGCTATGAATACAAGACGGGCAACAGCCTGCCGATCACGACGATCGCCAATGTCTACGACAGTTTGGGCAACCTGCACAAGGTGCCGTTCCTCTTCACGAAGGTGCCGAGCGGTGCGCTTCCTCTCGGCTACGACAAGTGGGAAGTGTCCGTGAGCCCCGGCGTCGACTCGGGCGGCACGCTTGATCCTGTGGGCACGTGCTCGATCAAGGAGGACGACGGCTCTTGGACGACGGTCACCATGGGCACGCAGACGCTGGAGTTCAATTACGACGGCAAGTACATCAACGGCTCGGGATCGCCGACGCTCGCCCTGACAAATGGTGCGGGTTCGTCGGGAACGCCGACTCCTCTCGCTTCGATGACGGCGACGGTCGACCTCACGAGCCTCACGCAGTACAGCGGCAGCGACACGATCAAGGCGGACTACGACGGCCATGCCGCAGGTACGCTGAAAGAGATCAACACTGACCAGAGCGGCATCCTCACGGGCACATACACGAACGGCGAGAAGCGCTCTTTGGCACAGATCGCCGTCGCACAGTTCGACAATGCGCCGGGTCTCACGAAGGCGGGCGCGAACCTCTACACCGAGTCGAACAACTCGGGCACGGCGAACATCAAGTCGGTCAATGCGCTCGGCCTGACGCTGACGCCGTCGGCGCTGAGATGTCGAACGTCGACATCGCCAATGAGTTCGCCGACATGGTCGTGACGCAGAGAGGATTCCAGTCCAACTCGAAGATCATCACGGTCGGCGATGAGATGTTGGAAACCGTCATCAACATGAAGCGCTGATGACAGCTAAGCTGCGGCGGCAGGTGATTCCTGCAGCCTGAGCTGTTAAAAGGCAGTGCGAGGGGCATCGCCTCTCGCCTGTCCCGCACTTATTCCCGGGCGAAAGGGTGGGCGAATGATCAAGCTGACAAAAATTCAAGTCGGAGGCGCACAAAAAGGGGAATTCGTCCTCAACGCCGAAATAATAGAGACAGTGGAGGAGACGCCTGATACGGTCGTCACCCTCACGAACGGAAAGAAACTCATCGTGGAAGAACCGATGGAAGAGATCGTGCGGCGCGTCATGGAGTACCGCCGCGCCATGCATGGTTTGTGATTCCGGGGATTCCCTCGGATGATTGATGATAGAGAGAAGAGTTAGGAGGAGGAAATTTCATGGCGGAAGAAAAAGAAGTGCAGGCCATTGCTCCGGAGCCGAGCAGAAAATCCCCGATCATCCTGATCGTTGTCATCGTCGTCGTGGCTTTGGCGGCTGCAGTTGGTATTTCCTTTTTCATCACGCAGCATATGATGGCGAGCAATGCCGGAGATGTCGGCGGCCCTTCGAGGCTGAGCCACGACCCGGGTGTCTTCATCAAGCTGGGCGATCCCAAGGACGGCATCCTTGTCAACGTCGGCGGACTCAAGGCGGGGCGTTTTTTAAAGACGAGCATCGTCTTGGAAATGAATCCCGGCAAGAAGGATAATATCGCTGACGGCAAGCTCTTGGCTCCGGCCGAGACGAAGGTCATGGATGTGACGCTCCAGACGCTGCGCTCCCTGAAGGTTGAGGAGCTTGATGCAGGAAAGCAGGATGAGTTGAAAACAACCCTCCGCGACAGTCTGAACAAGGCTTTGGGCGAGGGATCGGTGTATGAGGTATATATTACGAGCTTCCTCATGCAGTGATGGAGCTATCTGAGCAAGGGAGAAAGGAGGAGGAAGATTGGCAGAAGATGTCTTGTCACAAAACGAGATAGATAAACTTCTCTCGGCGCTGTCGACCGGTGAGGTTTCCGCTGAAGAAGTGCAGGCGGAAGAAGAGGAGAGAAAGGTCAAGACATACGACTTCAAGCGGCCGGACAAGTTCTCGAAGGATCAGATCCGCACGCTGAACATGCTCTATGAGAACTTTGCGCGTCTCTTGAACACTCACCTATCTACCCATTTGCGGACGATGGTCAATGTGGAAGTCGTTTCGGTGGAGCAGCTCACCTACCAGGAGTTCCTGCAGTCTTTGAGCAACCCGAGTGTCATCGGCGTCATGGCGTTGCCGCCATTGAAGGGCAACATCATCATGGAGGTCAATACAGGCATTGCGTTTGCCTACATCGACCGCGTGTTCGGAGGCTTGGGCGAGAATTCGCTGAAGCCGCGCATCCTCACGGAGATTGAGGAAGCGGTCATGCGCAAGTTCATTGCGAAGGCGAGCGAGTATCTCAAAGAGTCTTGGTCGAATGTGGTCGAAATCAATCCGATACTCGAAGCGATCGAGGCGAATCCGGGATTTGTGCAGATCGTGCCGCCGAGCGACATGGTCATCATCGTCACCGTGCAGGTGAAGATCGGCGAGGTCGAGGGCTTCATGACCCTGTGTATCCCGTATCTTGTCTTGGAGCCGGTCATGTCGAAACTCTCAACGTCGTTCTGGGTGGCGGCATCCGTCGCGAAGGACAACAATCCCGGGAAAAGATACGCGCACTTGAAAGGAAGATTCACAAGTCGCCGATTCCTTTGATCGTGGAACTCGGCACCATCGACATGACGATCCGCGAGTTCCTGACACTGGGCTTTGGCGATGTGCTGCAGCTCGATACCAAGGCCAAGGACGAGCTGAAGATCCTCGTCGGACAGAAGCCCAAGTTCCTTTGTCGGCCAGGTACACAGGGCAAGCGGTCGGCAGTCCAGATCACGCAGATAACCTTTGAAGGAGATGAAGATACGGATGAGTGATGATTTAATTTCGCAAGAGGAAATTGATGCGTTATTAAACGGCGGCGGCGATAGTTCAGCAGCAACCGATGCCCCGGCGGACGACCCAGCGCCCGCAGCAGGATCTCCATCTCAAGAAGGGGATGCTTGACGGATGTGGAGCGCGACGCGCTCGGGGAAATAGGCAATATTTCCATGGGGAGTGCGGCAACGACACTCTCAGTGCTCTTGGGACACAAGGTCTCGATCACGACGCCGACGGTATCGGTGTCCACGCTGAGTTCGATCAAGGACCAGTATCCGATGCCTTACCTCATCGTCGAGGTCGGCTATACCGTCGGCATTGACGGAAACAATGTGCTCGCGATCCAGGCGCAGGACGCCTCGATCATTGCCGACCTCATGATGGGCGGCGACGGCACGAACCCGACGAAGGATCTCAATGAGATTCACATGAGCGCCGTCGGCGAGTCGATGAACCAGATGATGGGTTCCGTCGCCACCTCGTTGTCGACGATGTTCAACAAGAAGATTGACATCTCCCCGCCGAAGGTCAACATGATCGATCTCGGCTCGGAGGACAAGGTTACGGAAATTGTTTCGGTAGACGATCCCATTGCGAAGATTTCCTTCCGCATGGAGGTCGATGGTCTGATTGATAGTGAGATCATGCAGATTCTGCCGATTCCAGTAGCCCAGGAAATGGTGGGGTATCTATTGAACAACCAAGCAGAGGAGGAAGAGCCAATGCCAGCACCGGCACCCGCTCCAGCAGCACCAGCACCGGCAGCAGCGGCTCCGCCGCCGGCAGCACCTATGACAGGTGCAGCTCCGGCCTACGGTGCGCCGCCGACACCGC
Organism: uncultured Selenomonas sp.; assembly: GCA_916438625.1. GTDB lineage: Bacteria > Bacillota > Negativicutes > Selenomonadales > Selenomonadaceae > Selenomonas. The sequence goes on from CAKAFE010000001.1 coordinate 1,008,936, forward strand.
ATGTGGCATCCAATGTGCCCGTGCAGCCTGCGATGTTTGCACCGCTTTCGACGGCGCCTGTGCAGGTGAATGATGCAAATATCGGCTTGATTCTTGATGTGCCGCTTCAGGTAACTGTGGAGCTCGGTCGCACGAAAAAGACGATCAAGGATATTCTGGAACTTACGAATGGCTCCATCGTCGAGCTGGATAAGCTCGCAGGTGAGCCGGTTGACATCATGGTCAACGGCAAGTTCCTGGCGAAGGGCGAAGTCGTCGTCATTGATGAGAACTTCGGCGTGCGCATCACCGACATCGTGAGCCCGGCAGAAAGAGCGCAGCAGCTGCAATAACTGTTGCGTTGGCTGGACATTTTCGAGCGATTCATATACAATAGGGTATATGATGTGGTTTCACATTGCAGACTGCACTGGAAGGTGCATGAAATCTTCGGTGCAGTTCAGCGCAGGTGTGCGTGATGCGCATCTGCGCGTGGAAGACAGGTATATGATTCAGATGAGGAGAGATATTTTATGGCAAGCAGAGTTTTAGTGGTGGATGATGCGGCGTTCATGCGAATGATGGTCAAGGACATCTTGTCCAAGAATGGCTATGAGATTGTCGGCGAAGCGGAAAATGGCATGAAGGCTTTGGAAAAGTACCAGGAGCTCAAGCCTGACCTCGTGACGATGGATATCACGATGCCCGAGATGGATGGCATCAGCGCGGTCAAGGAAATCAAAAAGGTTGATCCGAACGCGAAGGTTGTCATGTGCAGCGCCATGGGACAGCAGGCGATGGTCATCGAGGCGATTCAGGCGGGTGCACGCGATTTCATTGTCAAGCCGTTCCAGGCGGATCGCGTCCTTGAGGCTGTGCGCAAAGCGCTTGGCTGATGTTGAGCAAAAGGGATGCGGCCATTTGTCTCCTCTTGGTTTTTTTGCTGCGCGATGATTCTCCCGTCCGTCGGCCCCGGCTGCAGACGGCGGGGGTATCTTGCAGGCTATGAAAATCAGGATCCAGCGCCGAATGGCACGCCAGGGGTCTCGTGGTGGTCGACCATCGCCTACGTCGCGAGCCTTGTCGTCGTATTTCTTTTCGTGGCGGGGCTTGCGTATTATGTCTCGAAGTTCTTGGGCGGTCGTTTCGGCCGCTCGATGACGGGGAGCGGTGGTCGCGTGCTTGAGCATCTGCCGCTGGGACCGGGTCGTTCGGCTTGCGTCGTCGAGTTGGCAGGTCGGATCTTGCTGCTTGGCGTGACGGAACATTCGATTACGCTTTTGGGCGAGATTGAAGATGCGGAAGAAGCCGGGCAGCTTTTGAAGAAGAGCGCGGAAGAATCGCCGGCGATGTTTTCCCAAGCAGGAGGATTCGAGCGCCAATTTGGTTCGCTCGATCAGCTTGTGAAGCGGATTCCGTCGATGTTCAAGAATGATGCGTTTCGGAAGTAGAGGGGTTGTGAAGCATTGATAGAGAAGCGGCAGATCTTGCTGGGAAGCCTTCTTTTCTTTTCCTGTCTGCTCATTGCGCAGGAAGCATTTGCGGCGCCTCTGGTTCCGAACCTCAGCGTCAACGTCGGTGAAGCGACGAATCCGCAAGATGTTGCGACCTCTCTGCAGATTCTCGCTCTTCTGACGATCCTCTCTCGTGCCGTCAATTTTGGTCATGACGACCTCGTTCGTGCGCATTGTCGTCGTCATCGGTTTCCTCAGGAATGCCATGTCGACGCAGAACGTGCCGCCGAACCAGGTGGTACTCGCTCTTTCGCTCTTTTTGACGTTCTACATCATGCAGCCGTATTGGAGCGAAGCGAACCAGCATGGCATACAGCCGTACCTTGCGGGACAGATCACGCAGGAACAGGCGATCGACAACACGTTGGAGCCGTTGCGCGAGTTCATGTTCCGTCAGACGCGCGAGTCGGATCTGGCACTTTTTGTCAATCTGTCGGATGCCGAGCGGCCGCAGTCACAGGCGGACGTCTCTACAGCGACACTGATTCCGGCGTTCGTCATCAGCGAGTTGAAAACGGCGTTTCAGATCGGTTTCATGATCTACATCCCCTTCATTGTTATCGATATGATCGTGGCAAGCACCTTGATGTCGATGGGTATGATGATGCTGCCGCCGGTCATGATTTCACTGCCGTTCAAGATCCTTCTGTTCGTCATGGTCGATGGCTGGCATCTTCTGATCAAGTCGCTCATTGTGAGCTTCAAATAGGAGGGGCGCGGATGTCCGGCGATCTTGTCATACAGATAGGGCAGAATGCCCTGTGGATTGTGCTCTTGGTTTCCGCACCGATGCTTGGCCTTGGTCTTGCCGTCGGTCTTCTTGTCAGCGTATTCCAGGCGACCACTTCCATTCAGGAGGCCACGCTTGCCTTCATTCCAAAGATCATCGCGGTGTTTGTCGCCATCTTGATCTTTTGATGCTGGATGCTCAGCATCCTCGTGGAGTATTTCACGAATATTTTTCGTGAACTTGCCGCTCTATATCGGATAGCGAGGAGAGATGTGCCGTGGATTTCTACACCCTGCTCCAGGGACATGCGGCGGTCTACCTGTTGCTTCTGACGCGCGTTACAGGACTTTTCGTCATCGCGCCTTTTTTTGGCAGTTTGAATATCCCTGCCCGCATTCGTGTGGGGGTTGCTGTCGCGTTTTCCTTCGTGCTGTTTCCTCTTGTGGACAGCTACGGCCCTGTGACGGCGCCGGACAATGTCTTCCTTTATGCGGCGGCAGTGGCAGGGGAACTTTTTGTCGGCTGGCTGATCGGCTTTGTGGCATATGTGACTTTTTCGGCTATTCATTTCGCTGGCAAGGTCATGGATATGCAGGTTGGATTCGCGATGGTCAATGTGATGGACCCGACTTCCGGTCAGCAAATTCCGCTCATCGGAAGTTTTCTTTATAATTTGGCGATCATCGTCTTTCTTGTTGTCAATGGTCATCACATGCTCATTGCGGCGCTTTTTGAGAGTTTCCAGTATGTGCCGCTTCTGACTGTGTCTCCGGCTCCGACGCTTGCGGGCTTTATCGTCAATCTGGTCAATGGCGTCTTCGTGACGGGCATGAAGCTGGCGATGCCTGTGACGTTTGCTATTCTTCTGACGAACGTCGGTCTTGGCATTTTGGCGCGCACGATGCCGCAGCTCAATATCTTCGTTGTCGGCTTGCCGCTTCAAATCATCATCGGCATGTTCGTCCTGTCGATCCTCATGCCGTTCTACGTCTTGTTCTTGGATGTGTTGTTCAATGAAACGTATGCGCAGATTACCACTGCCCTCCATGCAATACAATAGAGAATCGCTGGACTTCGTCTTTGACCTCCAGCTCTTTGCGGGAGAGAAGACGGAAGAGCCTACGGCAAAGCGGCGCAATGATGCGCGCCAGAAAGGACAGGTGGCGAGGAGTCAGGAGCTCAGCGGCGCTTTCGTGCTGTTGGCGGGGTTCTTCGTAATGCGAGCGCTTGGCAGCACCATCCTTGCAGAAATCGAGACGTACACGGTTCACATCTACGGACACATGAATCAGACGATTGATGCAGAAACCGTCATGCGTCTGATCATTGACGCCATGATCGTCTTGGCAAAGACTGCGTTTCCGGTGATGATGGCTATCATGATCATGGGGCTTGCCATCAACTTTTATCAAGTGGGCTTCATGTTCACGACCGAACCGCTTTCCTTCAAACTTGACAAGCTCAATCCCATTACGGGATTTGGGCGCATATTTTCGAAGCGCTCCCTTATGGAGCTGTTCAAGTCTCTTTTAAAAATTGCTATCATTGGTGCATTTCTCTACATTTATTTATCAGGAGAGATCATGCACATGCCGGAGTTCATTTATCTCGATCTTAGAAGCAGCATGGCGCGTATGGGAGAAATCATCTTCTCTCTCGTGTTTCAAATCATCATTGTCTACTTTGTGATGGCGGTCGTGGACTTCGCTTATCAGAAGTGGCAGACGACGCAGGATCTCAAGATGAGCAAACAGGACATCAAGGAAGAGTTCAAACAGACGGAAGGCGATCCGCAGATCAAGGGCAAGATTCGCCAGAAACAGCATCAGATGGCGATGAGCCGCATGATGAAGGAAGTTCCGGAAGCCGACGTCATCGTGACAAACCCGACGCACTACGCCGTGGCTTTGAAGTACAAGGCCGGCATGAAGGCGCCGGAGGTTGTTGCCAAGGGACAGGATCTTGTCGCGCAGAAGATTAAGGATATCGCACGCGAACACCGCGTGACGATCGTGGAAAATAAACCTTTGGCGCGGGCGCTTTACGCGGCGGTGGATGTCGGAGGCGTCGTGCCTCCCGAGCTTTACCAGGCGGTCGCTGAGGTACTGGCTTATGTATATCGGTTGAAAAAGAAGAAATTTGCTTGATGAGAAGTTTCCTTGTGGGATAGAGGAGCAGAAACAGCATGGCGACAGAAAACCCGACGCTTTCCAATGGCTTCATAACAAAATACAGCGACATCTTCATAGCTGTGGCAATCGTCACGATCGTCATCATGATGATCATCCCGTTGCCTACGGCTCTTCTTGATTTATTGATTTGCGTGAACATCACGCTTGCGCTCGTCATCGTCATGGTGACAATCTACAATGTGGAAGCTCTTGATTTTTCCGTGTTCCCATCGCTTCTTCTCGTAACGACGCTCTTCCGGTTGGCGCTCAATATATCGGCGACGAGACTGATCCTCCTGAACGGCTATGCGGGCGACGTCATCATGGCGTTCGGCAACTTCGTTGTCGGCGGCAACGCGCTTGTCGGCTTCATCATCTTCGTCATCCTCGTCATCATCCAGTTCATTGTTATCACGAAGGGCGCGGAACGTGTCGCGGAAGTGTCGGCGCGCTTCACGCTCGACGCGATGCCGGGCAAGCAGATGGCGATCGATGCCGACTTGAACCAGGGCGCCATCACGGATGCGGAGGCAAGCAAGCGGCGCTTGAAGATCCAGCAGGAAGCCGACTTTTACGGCGCGATGGATGGTGCCTCGAAGTTCGTCAAGGGCGATGCCATCGCCGCGATCGTCATCATCATCATCAATATCACGGGCGGTTTCGTCATTGGCATGTTGACGCGCAACATGTCGGCATTGCAGGCGCTGCAGAGCTATACGCTCCTGACCGTCGGCGAGGGTCTTGTCAGCCAGATTCCAGCTCTCATGATCTCAACGGCGACGGGCATTCTCGTCACGCGCTCCGCATCTTCAAAGGGAAATCTCGGTCTCGACGTGGCGATGCAGCTCTTCAACCGCAGCCGCATCTTCTATATCGTCAGCGGCGTGCTGATGTTCCTTGCCATCGTTCCGGGAATGCCGGGACTGCCGTTGGCGGTTCTTTCCATCTTGTGCTTTATTGTCGCGCGCCGCCTCAAGGGCTCGGAGAAAGTGGTCGAGGAACTGCCGGAGCAGAAGAAGGCGGAAAAGGCGAAGGCGGACGCCACGAAGCCCGAGAACATCGTCAACCTGCTGCAGGTCGACCCGATGGAACTGGAAATCGGCTACAGCCTGATCCCGCTCGTCGATACAGGTCAGGGCGGCGATCTCTTGGAGCGCATCGTCATGATCCGGCGTCAGTGCGCGTTGGAGCTTGGCCTCGTCGTACCGACGATTCGCATACGCGACAACATACAGATCAAGCCGAACAGCTACATCATCAAGCTCAAGGGTATCGAGACGGCGCGCGGCGAGCTCATGCTCGACCATTACCTCGCGATGAACTCGGGCACGGTGTTCGAAGAGGTGCCGGGCATCGAGACGACGGAACCGGCCTTCGGTCTGCCGGCGCTGTGGATTTCGGAGGATCAGCGCGAACAGGCGGAGCTCAACGGATATACGGTCGTCGACGCCGTGTCTGTTCTCGCGACGCATCTGACGGAAGTCATCAAGATGCACGCGGCAGAGATCATTGGCCGCCAGGAAGTGCAGAACCTCCTCGACAACTTGAAGAAGACGAATTCGGCGCTCGTCGACGAGGTCGTGCCCGAGATCCTCGCTGTCGGCGAGGTGCAGAAGGTCTTGGCGAATCTCTTGGCAGAGCGCGTGTCCATACGCGACATGGAGACGATCCTCGAAGTGCTTTCCGACTACGGACGAGCGACGAAGGATACGGACATTCTCACCGAGTATGTGCGTCACGCGCTGGCTCGCCAGATTTCTCAGCAGTATGTGCAGAACAATGTGCTGCCGTGCATCACGCTCGACCCGGGATTGGAAAACCATATCGCGGGCGCGGTGCAGCGCACGGAACACGGCTCTTATGTGAGCCTCGATCCCGACACGATGCAGAGGCTCCTGGCGTCACTCAACGCGGAACTGCCGAAGCTCACGAACATGGGATACGAGCCGATCGTGCTCACGAGTCCCGCTGTGCGCACCTACTTCCGACAGCTTGTCGAGCGCTCGGTGCAGGGACTTGTCGTTCTCTCCCATGCGGAGATTGAGCAGACGGTCGAACTTCAGATTCTTGGGACGGTGAGAAATTTAATTGCGCATCAAGGTGTTCCAGGCTGCCACGATGAAGGACGCCATGGCTCAGGTGAAGGACGAGCTTGGCGACGACGCGGTGATCCTGCATACGAAAAAAATAAAGAAGGGCGGCATCCTTGGCTATGGCGCAAAAGAGATCTTTCGAGGTGACGGCGGCTCTCGACGAGACGCCGCGACGCCCGCCCAAGAAGCGAGCCGAGCGTCTGCCGACGCTCGCCGAGCTGCAGGCTGAGGAGGCGGGGGAAGGGAAGCCGGTGAAAAGTTCTGTGCCGTTGCCGCAGGGACACGCGGGGGCAGTCCCTGCGCCTGCTGCCGCTGCAGCGGCAGATGCGCAGGCAGCGCAGGGAGAGCCGCCTTTGACTGCGCTGCCGCAGCCGCAGCCGCAGCTACTGCAGCAGCAGCAGTCACAGCCGCTGCCGCAGCAGCCGCCGCAGCAGCCGTCAGCAGCCGACTGCCGCAGCAGCCGCCGATGCCGCAGCCGCAGCCACAACTGCCGCAGCAGCCGCATCTTTCGCAGAGTGCGGCGAGACGATACAAGACGGCGGGGACGGAGGCGGCGGTCGCCGAGGCCGAGAGACAAGCGCGCGAGGCGGCGTCTCGCCAGGCTCAGGCTCAGGCATCGCCACAAGAACCATTTGTTCCTTCCTTTCCTTCGGAAGAGGGACATGCGGATCCCTTTCAGCCGCTCGTGCCGTCGGCAGAGGATCCTCCCGCTGAGCCGCCTGCACGAAAGGTGCGGCGCAAGAAACCGCTACCCGGAAGCTCAAGAAGCCGCGAACGGTGAAAGAGAAGAAGACGGAGGAAGAAGCAGAGACTTCCTCGGCGGCTGCTCCTTCGCGAAGAATGAAGCGGGGGCAGAGAAGGCAGACGCCCCGCCGCAGGAAGAAGATCGGCAAGATGGCGACGCATCGGCTGCGAAAGCCGATGAAGAAAAAGCAGCGCGAGACCATCGAAGCCCTCCAGAATGAGCTGGCACAGATGAAGGCGATGCTCGTCCAGGTCGTCGGCAAAGAAAAGACGCCTGAGGACGAGATGTCCTTGCAGCAGGCTCTGAAGCAGCAGGAAGTCGATTCGGACATCGTCGACGATGTTGTGCTGCAGCTGCCCTGCCGAAACTGTTCTGGCAGACAGGGATACGCCGCTTGCGCTTGAAGGCTTGACGAAGTACCTTTCGGACAACGTGCAGATGGCGGATGGCCTTGAACTCAAGGCGCGCAAGAGGAAGATCGCAGCGCTTCTTGGACCGACGGGCGTCGGCAAGACGACAACGCTTGCGAAGATCGCCGCGCAGTGTGTCTTGGAGAAGGGGGTCAGCACGGCGTTTATCACGGCGGATACCTATCGTATCTCGGCGGTCGAGCAGCTCAAGACGTATGCGGATATTCTCGGGCTTCCCATCGCCATTGTATATACACCTGACGAACTCAAAGAGGCTATACAGAAATTCCGTCAGAAGCAGCTCATTCTCATCGATACGGCGGGGAGAAGTCAACACAATCGCCGCCAGATGGCAGAGCTCAAGGATTTTTTCTTGCTGTCAACCAGAACATCGAGAAGTACCTCGTCCTGAGCGCCACAACGAAGAATGAAGACGCGAAGGACATTGTTGACAAGTTCTCCGTCTGCAAACCCGACAAGGTGATCTTCACCAAAGACGGATGAGACGAAGAGCCTAGGCATCATCTTGAACATCTTGCGCAAGAAAGCGATGCGGCTCTCCTATCTGACGAATGGGCAGAGTGTTCCGGACGACATTGTGCCGGCCCAGGCTGAAAAACTTGCGGAACTTTTTTTGAGGTAGACGTATGCAGGATCAGGCAGCGAGCCTCCGAAAGCTCGTAGAAAATAAAAAGGACTCTGCCGCAGCCGAGCCTGCCGCAGCAGCCGAGCCTGCCGCAGCCGTTGCCGAAGAAGCGGTGTCAAGCACGGCGCGTCCTGTGCCGAAGGAGAGTGCGCGAATCATCGCCATCACGAGCGGCAAGGGCGGCGTCGGCAAATCGAATCTGACCGTGAATCTCGCACTCGCGTTCCTTGCGGAAGGAAAAAAGGTGCTCGTCATTGACGCCGATCTCGGCATGGCGAATGTCGATGTCCTTCTGGGAACGTCCTCGAAATATAATCTTCTTCATCTTTTGGATGAAGGAGTTACGCTCGATGATGTCATCTTGAATGGGCCTTACGGCCTTCGCTATATCTCCGGCGGCTCGGGCATGGAGCAGGCGGGGGAGTTCACTCCCGACGAGCGCACCGTACTCGAAGAAAAACTCACAGGCTGTGGGGAAATGGCGGACATCATCCTTATTGATACAGGGCGCAGGCATCGGCAGGAACGTCCTCGATTTTTATCCTGGCGGCGGACGAGGTGCTTCTTGTGACGACGCCCTGAGCCTACAGCCCCTGACCGATGCTTATGCCGTCATGAAGGCGTACAGCATGTATGCGGCAAAAGCCGAAATATGCGTCTCGTCGTCAATCGTGTCTACGACGAGGCGGAATGTTTGGAAGTGGCGGAAAAACTCAAGAAGACAGCGGAGCGGTTTCTGCACATGGAGGTCAGCTCCCTTGGCGCGATTTATGAGGATCGCAGCATGATCCGAGCAGTACGTCGGCAGAAAGCCCATCTTGGAGGCGTACCCGGATTCTCTTGCCGCAAAGTGCATCAGGGCGCTTGCCCGTGCGATCCTTTATGGAGGAAAAGGTTCTTGTAAAAAAGGGGTGGAAGTCGTTCCTGCAATATTTTCTTGATTTCACTCGATGATGAGGAGGTGTCCCTTCGATGGCCAGCGATTTGATAAAGGCGGAAACAGTTTTGAAAATCGGGCAGAGGGTTGAGTTTTACCTTGAAGATGACGATATAAAATATACGAGCCGCATAGAGGATATGACTTCGGATCGATTGATCGTCGCGATGCCTGTGGACGAGAAGCGGCGTCCTATCATACCGGCGGAAGGAGAGCAGCTCTACGGCCTTGCCGTAGGGGACAAGTGTCGCTACCGATTTTTTTCCGAGTTCAAGGGGAAGCGCAATGACACGATTCCTGTCTGGATGATTACGAAGCCCAAGGTCGTCGAACGCCACCAGAACCGCAGTTTCGTGCGCGCGGCGGTGCGCCTGCCGATCCAGGCGAGAATCATCGATACGGAAGGCCGCGAGAGCGATCTGATGAAGCTCTATACCACGGACGTCAGCGGCAGCGGCGTTTCCTTCACTGTGCCGCGCTATGTCAAGGTCAACAGCCGTGCGTCTCTCGTGTTCACGAACTTCCCGAACATCGGCACGTTGTCTGTCATGACCCGCGTCGTGCGCTGTGAGCCGCTTGAGCCGAGTGATCGAGGTTGGCGGGTCGGGGCGCACTTTCTTGAAATCGATCGGGGGACGATGAATAAAATCGTTCATTTTGTCTTTAGTGAGCTCCGTCGCCAACTCACCCTGCATCCGGACAGTCCCAGTCACATATCGAAGCAGGATTTTTGACGGTGACGGCGAAGAATAACTAAAGAATGTAATGGAAGGGATTCGCGATTCGCGTGCTGCTTGGCTGGCACCAAGGCTCTTGGCGAAGGATGCGGAGCAAACTGACAGGCTGCTAGGTTTCTGGGAAGGGCTGCAATGAACAGCATCGCCCGGGGGGAGCAGAAGACAAACAGGGGGATTTGAAATGGAAACAAATCAGTATATGGACATGTTTTTGGACGAGTCGCGCGAACATCTGCAGTCCTTGAACGATGGTCTGCTGAGCCTCGAAAAATGACCCGAACGAGGTGTCCGTCGTCAACGAGATTTTTTTCGTAATGCGCATACGCTGAAGGGCATGTCGGCGACGATGGGCTTCAACAAGATCGCTGAGCTCACGCACGAGATGGAGGACGTTCTCGATCTCATCCGCAATAATCAGCTCAAAGTGACGGAAGATATCATCGAGACGGTCTTCAAGTGCCTTGACTCCTTGCAGGAGATGATCGAGAACGTCGGCAACGGCGACCCGGAGGATCTCGTTGATGTTTCTGATCTCGTGAAGAAGCTTTCTTCCATTTCCAAAGGAGAACCGCAGCCGGCGGACGAGGCTCCGGCAGCGGAGGCTGCTGCGTCCCCCGCTGCAGCGAGTGCAGAGGCTGCTTCGGCATCTTCGATTGACTACACAGAGGATGACAAAGATGCGATGAAGGCGGCGAAACAGGGCGGCATGGACGTCTTCCACATTCACATCCGCCTTGCCGATACCTGCCTTTTGAAGGCAGCGCGCACATACATGGTCATGAATGCGCTGGATGAGATCGGCGACGTCATCAAGTCGGTTCCTCCGGCAGAAGACCTTGAGGCAGAGAAGTTCGAGCATGAGTTCGACCTCGTGCTTGTCACGACTTCAGATGCGCAGGCGGTGTCCGAGGCGCTTGCGCCTGTCTCCGAGCTGGAAGAAGTGAAGATCGAAGCCGTCGATCCTGACAACCTTGCAGCAGCCGCGCCTGCTCCTGCGGCAGCAGCTCCCGCACCTGCGCCGGCAGCAGCCGCCGCACCTGCGCCCGCTGCAAAGCCGGCGGCGAAACCTGCCGCGAAGCCCGCTGCGAAAGCTCCGGCGAAGCCGGCAGCCGCCGCGGAGAAAAAGCACCATGCGAGCCAGTCCGTGCGCGTCGATATCGAGAAGCTCGACAATCTCATGAACCTCGTCGGCGAGCTGGTCATCAACAAGGTGCGTCTCGAACAGATCGGCACGACGCACCGCATGCCGGAGCTGACGGAAACTTTGGAGCAGATGGATCGCGTGACGACGGATCTGCAGAACGTGGTCATGAAGGTGCGCATGGTTCCTGTGAGCCGGGTGTTCAACCGCTTCCCGCGCATGGTTCGCGACATCGCGAAGGAACTCAACAAGGACATCAACCTCACGGTCGTGGGCGAGGAGACCGAGCTCGATCGCACGGTCATTGACGAGATCGGCGATCCCTTGATGCACCTTTTGAGAAACTCCCTCGACCACGGCGTCGAGCATCCTGACGACCGCGAGAAGAAGGGCAAGCCCCGCACGGGTGAGGTTGGACTCATCGCGCGCCATGAGGGAAACAACGTCGTCATCATGGTCACGGACGATGGCGCGGGCATCGATGCGGAGAAGATCCGTGCGAAGGCTGTGGAGAAGGGTCTCTACACGCAGGATGAAGTTGATGTGATGTCCGATGCGGATGCTGTGCGCATCATCTTCGCGCCGGGATTCTCTACGGCGGAGCACATCACGGACATCTCCGGCCGCGGCGTCGGCATGGACGTCGTGCGCAGCAAGATCGAGTCGCTGGGCGGTCATGTCGATGTCGAAACGAAGATCGACGAAGGCTCCGTCTTCAAGATCAAGCTCCCGTTGACGCTTGCCATCATCCAGGCGCTCCTCGTCAAGGTTCAAGAGGAGATGTATGCGATTCCTCTTGGCTCGATTGACAGCACGATCAACATCCATCCGGATGACATCAAGACGGTGCAGAACCAGGAAGTCATCGTGCTGCGCGGGCAGATCATCCCGATCATCAACCTCAGCCTGGCGCTCCAGGTGCCGCGCACGACGGAGGAAGACAACGATGACATCTTTGTCGTCGTTGTCTACGTCGGCGAGCGCAAGGCGGGCATCGTCGTGGACAATCTCATCGGTCAGCAGGAAATCGTCATCAAGACGCTCGGAAAACTCCTTTCCGGACTCAAGATCTTCTCTGGAGCCACTGTGCTCGGAGATGGCCGTGTCGCCTTGATTTTGGACGTCAGCACGGTCGTGCAGCAGTAAGGGGGAGGATCAGACATGGCTAAGGAAAAGAAGGCAATCATGGAAGATGTTCAGGTGGCCGCATTCAAGCTTCTGAAGGAAGAGTATGGCGTCAATATCCTGAATGTGCAGGAAATCAAGGTCTTGACGGATATTACGCGCGTGCCGTTCGCCCCCGACTACATCAAGGGCGTTATCAACCTGCGCGGCAGCGTTCTGCCCGTCATCGACCTCAAGCGCCGCATCGGGCTTGAGGATGCGCCCTTATACGGATGCCACGCGCATCGTCATCATGAAGATCGGCGAGTTCTTCATCGGCATGATCGTCGATGCCGTGACCGAGGTGCTGACCATTTCCGGGCGTGACATCAATCCAGCAAAGGATGTCAGCGACAGCACGAGCAATCGTTTCGTCAGCAGCATCGGCAATATTGATGCGCGCCTGATCATCATGCTGAACCTCGACGAGATCGTCGATTTGCCGGAAGATATGAAATGAGAAGGGGAAGGTCTCGCCTTCCCTCACGGTTAGGCGAGGAAGACTCCTATCGAGTCATGCCAGTATGCTAGAGGTGCAGCTATGACGGAAGATATTATCGATCTCTCCCAGTACAGCTTGATGTGCTGCGGGAAATAGGAAATGTCGGTGCAGGAAACTCTGCGACAGCTTTTGTCGCAGCTCATCAATCGCCGGATTGATATGAATGTGCCGAAGGTATCGGTCGTTCCCTCTCGACGAGGTTCCTGACCTCGTCGGTGATCCAGAGACGATCGTCGTCGGCGTTTTTCTGCGTGTCTATGGCAAAGCGCCGAGCAACATTTTGTTCCTCATGCCGAAAGACAGCGCCTTCTACCTCGTCGATGCCCTCATGGGCAAGGAATCGGGGGAGACGACGCACCTCGACATGATGGCGGAATCCGCCTTGATGGAAATAGGAAACATCTTGGCTGGCGCCTACCTCAACGCGCTCTACAGTTTCACGAATCTCTCCTTGATTCCGTCCATCCCCGCTCTGGCCATGGATATGGCAGGGCGCGATTTTGAACGTCGTGCTCGTGCAGCTCGGTCAGATGGGCGACCATGCCATGGTCATCGAGACGGAATTCCTTGCTGAGGATGATGAACTGCGCGGACATTTCTTCCTTGTCCCGGATCCAGGCTCCATGGAAATGATTCTTTCTGCAGTGGGGGTTGGATGATATGGCTGATATGTTACGTGTAGGAATTGCGGATTACAAGGTCGGCAAGGCTCCGCAGCAGATCATCAGCTACGGTCTCGGGTCTTGCATCGGCATATCCCTCTACGATCCGCAGACAAAGGTCGGCGGCCTCGTGCACATCATGCTGCCGGACAGCACGCAGGCGAGAGCGCACGAGAATCACGCGAAGTTCGCTGATACGGGCGTGCCCTTGATGCTCGGCGAGGTTTTGAAGCTCGGCGCTGCGAAGAACCGTCTCGTCGCGAAGATCGCGGGCGGCGCACAGATGTTTCTCGTTCGCCAACGCCTCGGATGTCATGCGCGTGGGTCTGAGAAACGCAGAGGCTGCGAAGAAGGCGCTCGCCAAGGAAGGCATACGCATCGTTGCCGAGGATACGGGCGGCACATACGGCCGCACGGTGCAGGTTGACCTGACTACGGGTGAGTATAAGGTCAAGACGATTGATCGCGGGGAAAAGATCATTTAACGGGGGATGGATTTTGTTTAAGATAGGAACAGCACTTGTCACAGGTGTCATTGCAGCCTTTCTTGCGCTTCTGAGCGCCCTTTCGGCCGGCGCTCGGTTTTTCCACCACAGCAGGAAGAAGTCTCCCGGTGTTTCTGGTTGTAGCTGCCCTTGTCTTCCTCGTCGCATTCCTTTTAGAAAAACAGTTTCCAGCTCTTTTTCGCACAAGCGGATGAGGCGAAAATTCCAACGAGGAAAGAGGGAAAAGCGCCCGAAGCGGCGAATGATACGGGTGAGGCGGAAGAGTTGCCCGAGGACGAAACAGATGGGGAAGCGGCAGAAGCGCAAGCAGAGAGCCAAGGACAGGATGCGGGAGTGGAAGCTGCTGGAGAGCCTGCCGCAGCGGTTCCCCGAGGAGATTGACTAGATGAGGAGGCGGCTGATTGATGAAAAAAGCAGAATCCCCCTCCACAGAAATTCAAGATCTCTGGGCGCTTTACCGAGAAAACCGCTCGCCGGAAATTCGTGACAAGATTGTCGAAAAGTATTTGCCGCTCGTTAATATCATTGCGGGACGTGTCGTCGTTGGTCTGCCCGCGCATGTCGATCGTGATGATCTCGTTTCGAGCGGCTTTTTTGGTTTGCTTGATGCCATCGAACGCTACGATATCGAACGCGGCAACAAGTTCGAGACGTATGGCGGCGTGCGCATCCGCGGCGCTATGCTCGATTATTTGCGCACGATGGATTGGATACCCGTATCGAAAAGGCAGAAGATTCGGCGCTATGAGCAGGCCGTGACGGATCTTGAAGGTCGGTTGGGGCGTGCAGCGACGGACGATGAGCTTGCTGCCGAACTGAAAATATCGAAGAAGGAGCTGCACGATCTCGTTTCGCAGACGAACATCGCGACGGTCATCCCTCTCGAAGAGTATGTTCGCACGGAGTCACCGTCCTCGCAGACGATCAATCCCGAGGAGAATGCGGAGAAGAACGAACTGCGCGACACTCTGGCTCAAGCTATCGATCAGCTTCCGGAGAAAGAGCGCACGGTCGTTTCTCTTTATTATTATGAAGAACTCACCTTGAAGGAAATCAGTCTCATTTTTGCATCTTTCGGAGGCGCGGATTTCCCAGCTCCATACGAAAGCCGTTTTTTTCGGCTCAGGGGCTTTTTGGCGAGATGGAAGGCAAGTCTCATGGAATGAGGCGAGAAGGAGGCAGAGAGAGAATGAGCGAACACGAAAGGGCTGATGGTGAGCGTCCGATCTACAGCAAGATCAATATTCACATCAGTTCGGACAAGATGGTGGCGACGGTCGGTTTCGACCATACGGAATCCAACACGCATCCGACGGCGGAGATGATCAAGAAGGCGCTTCAGGACAAGGGCGTCGTCTTCGGTATCGACGAGGCGGCGATCGAGCAGGGGGCGAAGGATGGGAAGGATTTCGAGGCGGCGCTTGGCAAAGAGCCGCAGCATGGCGAGGACGCCTATCTGAAGAAAAATTACGATCTCGGGGTCAAGGGACGTCCCAAGGCAGATGAGTATGACCGCGTGGACTACAAGGATATGAACCTCTTCGTGCTCGTGAAACAGGGGAGCTCCTTGCCGAGAGGATTCTGCAGACGGACGGGGAGCCGGGCATGAACGTGCTCGGCGTCAAGGTCAACCAGAAGAAAGGGACGTCCCGCTTGTCTTCAAGGCGGGCAAGAATTCTTCGATTCGCGATGAAAATTTCCTCTATGCGGATATCGACGGACAGATCGTGGATACGGGAAAGGTCATCGGCGTCGACCCGCGCCTCGTCATCAAGGACGACGTGGGCGTCGGTACGGGAAATATCGACTTTACCGGAGCGGTTTCCGTCCAGGGCAGTGTGCAGGCGGGATTCGTCGTCAAGGCTACGGGCGACATCGAGGTTGGAGGCATCGTCTCCGGCGCCGAGGTGGAGGGGAACAACATCCTCATCAAAGGGCGGCATCCAGGGCATGAACCGCGGCTTCGTCAAGGCGCGGGAAACTCTGATGGCGTTTTTGCGGAAAATGCTGAAATCGAGGCGGGCAGAAATGTTACGATCGCCGATGTCGTTTTGAACTCGCAGGTACGCGCGGGAAAGAAGGTCACGGTGCTTGGCAAGCGCGGACAGATCATGGGCGGCTCGACGTTTGCCGGCGAGGAAATCGAAGCGACGCAGATCGGCAATCCGGCGAATGTCGCGACGAAGCTTGAGGTCGGCGTCAATCCGATGGTGCAGCGCCAGTACAAAGCGGCCTGCCAGGAATATGGCGACACGAAGAAGAAGCTCGACGAGATCAAGAAGACGCTTGCGACGCTCGGCAAAGTCGACATCAGCAAGCTGCCGCCGGAACGGCAGGAGATGGTTGCAAAACTCGGCAAGGGTCGCTTCCAGCTTGAAGGTCAGTTGGAACGCCTTTTTGGAAGAGATGGATGGGCTGGAAGAGAAGATCCAGAGCATGAAGCGCGGCCGCGTCCGGGCTGCGGATACGATTTATCCGGGCGTGAAGCTCAAGATCAACAACGTCATCAAGAATGTCCATTCTGAGGAAAAACGCTGCACGCTGAGTGTTGAAGGCGACCAGATTCGAACCGGCGCTTATTGATTCCTTGAACGGCTCATAGCGGATTTCCTTTGATTGCGCTTGGAAAGGATGGTGGGATGCATGGATGTAACCCCGATGAGTTTGCAGGCAATCGTACCGCGCACCTCCGAAGCGACGCAGGTGCAGCACAATATGAATCAGCAGTCGGCTTTGCAGCAGGACTTCCAGGCTGTGCGTGATAAGCAGGAGACAGCGCTGAAGCAGACGCAGGTCAGAAAAAAGGATCAAGCGGAAGAAGAACGTGTCAAGGACGATCCCGATCGCCGCAGGAAGCAGGGACGCGGTCGACGAGGATCCGGCGGCAGCGGCAGACATTCCGAGCAGTCGGAGGATGAGGCGCCAACGGAAAGGTTTGCTGTCGATGTGTTTCGCGGACGCAATATTGACATATCCATGTAGGAGCTAGGAATAAGGCGGGGCTGTCATAAGTCGGAGTCGACTCATGTGACAGCCCTATTTCTAAGGAAGCGCTGATAAAATAAAGTCACTTGGATTTGCATGGATACAGTGCAGCCAGGGGATGAATTTATCAGCGCTTCCATACGGAGAAATCGAAGAGGGAGTGCTTCCCGAAAGGTAAGGAGAGCTGCGAGAAGTGATCACGGAAATCTTGGGTGCATTGATCGTCTTGGGGGCGGCGCTCGTCCTCATCATGCGACATTTTTTAAGCAAGGGAAAGGCTAAGGAAAAAGAGTCGGTCGAAGTTTCCGCCAGTCGTCTGCGCTATGAGATCGAGCGCTCGGGCGATGCCGTCATCGGCAGGATGCAGATCCATGTTGAGCGATTGGAGCGCCTTTTGGCGGAGGCGAATGCGCAGAAGGCGGCTCTTGACGAGCGGCTTGCCGCCTTGGCTCAGTGGGAGAAGGTCTATGGCGCACAGCTTGGCGCTCTGCCGCGGCAGATGGAGTTTGCTGCTGCACCGCCCGCTGCACAGACGCCTCCTCCCGCCGCGACGCATCGCGCTCATGCGTGGGAGGCGGTGCAGCAAACTGTACAGCCCGTTCGTTCCGCCGCGGCGGCTGGATTTGCAGCGGCAGCAGCGCCCGCTGTCCGCGACGCAGAATCAGCTTCGAGTTTTCAAAGCGGCACTTATGGAACACATGCAGGGGGGAGCCGTTGGTTCCTCGATCGATCTGCAGCTTCCTCCGGAAGAGATGGATTTGCGCGCAGCGGCAGGCGGTGTGCATGATGCTGCGATGATGCAGGAAAATTCGCGCCAGGAAGTCCCTCTTCATAAAGAAGCGACGACGCCCGTGATCTCTTCCGTGAACGCGCCCGATGACGCCGAGGCCGAGGACGATGACGCAGAAGACGATGAAGCATACGAGTACGAGTACGAGGAAGAAGACGACGAGGCGGAGACGGAAGACGAATACGAAGAGAGCGAGGAGCAGGACGAGGATGCCGACGAGTCCGACGATGGCGAGCTGACGGATGAGGCAGACGAGCCTGAGGACACCGACGAAAGCGAGGATCCGACCGCACCGGCAGAAGAAGAGGAAGACGAGAACGAGGACGAGGAGTTGGTGGAAGCTTCTCCGTCCGATGCAGTTCTGAGCCGCCAGCAGGAACAGATCCGCGCTTTCCTGCGCCGGGGACTGAGCGTAGAGGAGATCTCCCAGCGTCTGGGGCTTGGAGTCGGCGCTGTCGAGCTCGTGCGCCACATGGAGAAGCGCATCCAGGAGGCGAAAGAAGAAGACTTGCAGGCGGATAAATGAAAGACGGGGCTTGGCAAGAAGATGCCAAGCCCCGTGATATTCATGGTGCGACAGGAGGGATTCGAACCCCCGACCCACGGCTTAGAAGGCCGTTGCTCTATCCGACTGAGCTACTGACGCGCTGGTCGGAGCAGCAGGATTCGAACCTGCGACCCCCTGGTCCCAAGCCAGGTGCTCTACCAAGCTGAGCCATGCCCCGAGCGTGTCGATGCATTGCATCGCGCAACAAGAAGATTATAAAGGACGCCGTGTGCTTTGTCAAGGATTTGTCAGGAATAGGGTTCGGCAGGAGATTTTTTTACAGAAAGAAGCGCGATGGAAGAAAGAGGGAAGATTTGTGGCACATATAAGATACACACTCCATGAAGGGATTCGGACGGCAGGAGAGGCTTTGCGTCGAGCGGCGAGTCTCGGCCTCCTCGTGGCGGAGGAGCCGTCCCTTGCCGGCGACGAGGAGCGTGACGCCATCCTCGTCTTGAGCTTCGGCACGACCTTCAGGCAGACGCGCAAGAAGACGATCGATGCCGTGGTGGAAGAGGTGCGGCGCACATATCCGCATGTCGAGGTCAGGCTCGCCTTCACCTCGCACATCGTCATCGAGCGCGTCGAGGAGAACGAGGGGATCTCTTATCCGACTCCTGAAGAGGCGCTGCGAAAGCTCAAGGAAGAGGGATATACGCGCATTGCACTCGCTTCTCTTGACATCATTCCAGGAATCGAGTACTCTTACAAGAGAGAGGTCTTCGATGCGTGCAGGTCTTGGTTTCACCGTATGACGCTCGGCACGCCTCTCCTGTATTGGCAGGGGCAGGAGGAAAAGCGCGACGATGTTGCCGAAGTCATGGCTGCTGTCACGGCGGAACTGCCCGCATGTGCGGCGGATGAAGCCGTGCTCCTCATGGCGCATGGCACGCCGCATCCGGCGAATGCCTATTATGCCGTCATGCAGGAACGCTTGGAAGAGCTGGGGGCTTCGCGCGTCTTCATCTATACGGTCGAAGGACGGCCGTTCCTCGCCGATATCCTGCCGAAGCTCAAGGCGATGGGCGTGAAGAAGGTCACGCTCGCCCCTCTGATGCTCGTGGCGGGCGATCACGCGATGAACGATATGGCGGGCGATGAGCCGGATTCGCACAAATCCATCCTGCAGCGAGAGGGATTCATGGTGCAGACGATGCTTCGCGGCATCGGGGAAAAATGCTGCCGTGCGCAAGATTTTTCGCGGCGCGGGCAGGCGAGGCGTATGAGGCGCTTTGCCGAGGGACTGATGCTTGAAGGATGATGGAAGGGATCATCGGCAAGGAGGGGTCGTCATGTTGTCCGCTGCTTGGCCGGCGCTTTCGCGCCGCAGCTTTTTGAAGATGACGTCGAGGACGCTTCTCTCTTTGGGCTTGGGCAGCCTCTTCCCCGGGCAGTGGCGCAAGGCCCTGGCCAGCGAAGGGCTGGACGCATTCTTCGTCCGCCAGATCGTTGCCGAGGACAGCAGAACCTCGCGCATGATCGCTTGGGAGTCGGCGGTGAGCGAGGATCAGGCCGTCGTCGATCTGCGGCCTGTAGGCGCGGAAGATCTTTTCTTCCTTCGCTGCGCGGGAAAAGATTCTGGAGGATGGCGGCGAACGCCTGTTTTTCGCACGAGGCGTTCCTGACGGGGATGAGACCGGACGGTTTCTATGAGTATCGCCTTCGCACAGGCGATACGGCCTCTCCTTGGTTTCCTTTGCGCACGGCGGGCGATGGCGCGTTCAAGGTGCTGATTTTCCCCGATTCGCAATGCTCAGATGGCTACCGCACATGGAAGAAGGCTGCTGAAAGCGCGGCGGCGAAGCATAGGGATGCGGAGTTCTTCATCATGATGGGCGATCTCGTCGACAATGGGGAAGCCGCCGATCAGTGGAGACAATGGTTCGAGGGCGCAGCGGGGATCATCAGCCGCATGGCGTGCGCTCCCCTGATGGGGAATCACGAGGCGTATGATCTGCATTGGCAGTGCCGCCTTCCCACGGGATGGCTCGGCTACTTTCCTGTGCCCGGAAACGGCAGTCTGCGCTTTCCCGGCTGGTATTACTCCTTCGATTATGGGATACGTGCCACTTCGTCATGCTCAATACGCAGTGGGAGGAAGTGGACTCGCTGCGCCCGGGTCTCTTGGCGGAGCAGATGGCGTGGCTGCGCCGCGACATGGCGGCGAGCCGCAAGAAGTGGAAGATCGTCCTGATGCACAAGGACATCATCGAGTACGATTATCCCGATGTGAGCGATCCGCGGACAGGAGATATCAGCGCGACGGGGCGCGCGTTGATGCCGCTCTTCGATGAGCTGCGCCCCGACGTCGTCTTGACGGCGCACCAGCATACGTATCGGCGGCTCGGCCACATCGTGGATTTTTCGCCGAGCGAAACGGGGTACTTCTATATCGACACGGGCAACTGCGGCAATTGTTACTACGATGTGCCGCAGAATGCCCGCTTCGACAAGAAGATGCTCGCGCAGCCCGAACGCGGAAACTATATGACCTTGGAGGCATCGGCGGAGCGCCTGCGCTTTTCGTGCTTCCTGCCCGATGGAAGTCTCGTTGACGAAGTGATCTTGCAGAAGGTAGTGGATATATGACGACAGAGAAGGTTAAGATAGAGTATTTTTCTTCCCGGGGAAGTGCTCCACGAAGGAGATAAAGTCTACTTTTTGCAGATGGGAGGCCAGAAGGGGTACACGGGAAATATTCGGGAGATGACGGCGGATCGCCTCATCGTCGAGATGCAGATGACGAATGAAGAGTTCACCCATGCTCCCAAGGCGAACGCGCCCTTTCAGTGTTCCGTGCCGAGCGTAGGGTGCACCTATCGATTTTCCTCCATATTTCATGCGAGCAGTCCGCTGCCCCATCATCTTTGGTACATGGAGTTTCCCACGGTGGTCGAGCGCCAGCAAAAGCGCGATTTCGTGCGCGTGCCGGCGCCCTTTCCCATGGATCTGGTTCTGCCGAATCTCTACGGCGGCATGAACATGCCGAAGGAAACGACGCTCGTCGATCTCAGCGGCAGCGGTGCATCCTTCGTCTGGACGGAGCCGCTCGAACAGGGCATGGAGATAGAGATCACGATCCCCGATCTGCCCGCGATCGGCGAGCTAAAGACGAAGGCTGTCGTCATGCGCTCGATTGACCGCACGGCGCTCGCGACGCCTATCTTCCAGATCGGTGCGCATTTTGCCGTGCATCTTGAGAAGAGACGACAGAATCAGCTCGTGCGATGCATCTTCCTCCTGCAGCGAAAGTATTTGGAGCGCGGGCTTGGCATTTGAACGCGAAAAAAAGACTCCCCTGCGAGCTGTCCGGCTCACAGGGGAGTCTTTCTTCGTTTCATGCGAGGAATGCCTTGAGGAGTTTTTTTCCAAGGATTCCCCGGTCGGCGGCGCCCATCGTTTCTCGTGCCGCGTGCATGGCGAGGATCGGTGCGCCGACATCCATCGTGCGCACGGGCAGGAGCGCGGAAGCGATGGCGCCGAGCGTCGAGCCGCCGCGGCTGTCCGCACGGTTTACGAACCTCTGCCAAGGGATCGCGTGCTCTTCCGCCAGCGCCCGCACGATGGCTATGGCTTCGGCATCGCCTGCGTAGCTCTGCGAGGCCGCCTGCTTCAAGACCACGCCCGCGCCGAGCTTGGGGCGGATGGCAGGATCGCTCTTCGCCGCGTGCGCCGGATGGACGGCGTGCGCCACATCTACGGAGAGCAGGAAGCCTTGGGCGAGCGCCCGGTCAAGCGCGTCGCCCTCGTCCGAAAACTCTTGCTGGATGCGCCGCAGCACCGCAGGGAGCACGGCGGAGCCGGCGCCTTGCTTCGTGCCGCTCCCGACCTCCTCGTTGTCGAAGAGCGCGATCAGGCGCAGCCCTCGGGCAGGCTCTGCGCCCTCGATTCCCTTGAGGCAGGCGAGGACGGAGGTGAGGTTGTCGAGCCGGGGCGAGGAGATGAATTCATCGGAGAGACCCAGGAGGCAGCCCGCTTCATGCGGGTAGACGCCGAGATCGTAGGAGAGGATCGCTTCTTTCTCTGTGCCGCAGGCGGCGGCGAGCCAGGCGAGGAAGAAGTCTCCTTCCTCCTCGTTTCCTTCGAGGAGGGAAGCGAGCGGCAGCATGTCTTCCTGCGCGTTCAGTGCGCCGCTCTTGTTGACGTCCCTGTCCATGTGGATGGCGAGGCTGGGGATTGTCAGGAGAGGTTTTTGAAAGTCGATGAGACGCACTTCGGGCTGGAAAGCGTCTTGGCCGCGCAGCACGACCTTTCCCGCAAGCGAGAGCGGGCGGTCGAGCCATGTGCGCAGGATGAGTCCGCCGTATGTCTCGATGTTGAGCGTGCCGTAGCCGTCGCACGTCATGCCGGCTGCTGGCTTCAGACGAAAGCCGGGGAAATCCGTGTGCGCCGCCGCCATGCGCAGCGGTGCGCCGCTTTCCACGGGCGCTTCTTTCCCGACGGCGAAGGCGAAGAGCGCAGAGCCGTAGATGCTGAGGAAGTAGCGCCCGCCGGCAGCGAGATGCCACGAGTCGTCGAGCCGCAGCTCCCGGAAGCCCGCACGGCGGAGGCGCTTGGCGCTCTCGGCGACGACGTGGAAGGGTGAGGCGGAGCTGTGGATGAAGTCGAGCAGCTCTCGGGCTGCTCCGCGCATGGATGGATTCGTCATAAGATGTTCCTCCCTGTTGAGTTCTTTGTTCTTGCGGATTCCCGGCAAGATGAGCAGGGCGCTGACGAACAGCCCGATGAAGAGCGGATGGATGCTGCTCTCGATGGCGACCGCCGCTGTGGCGGCCGCTGTCGACAGCAGCATGGAAGCGACGGCCCAGCGGGCGGAAAGCCGTCCCGGCCAGAAGATGGCCGCTGTCAGCGGCAGGAAGATGCCGCCGCCGCGAAGCGCCATCGACAGGTAGTTCCAGACGAGCACCTCGCTGTCGATGCAGGAAAGGGCGAAGAGGGCGGCCAGACTCATGACGAAAAGCACCATGAGACGGTGCAGGAGGAGAAGCCGTCTTTCGCTCTTCACGGCGAGGAGCGGCGCGAATACGTCGTGCGAGAGCATTGTGCCGATGCCGAGCGAGAGCCCGCCGATGCTGCCGATGAGGGAAAGCACGATGCCGCCCATGGCGATGCTGCCGATGAGCGTTCCCGCGTGCGTAAAAAGATAGGCGGGCAGTGCGAGGATGGGCGCGATGTCGGGCGCGGCCGCGTGCATGTAGATGCCGATGATCGAGCATGGCAGCCCGACGGGGATGACGATGAGCGCGGCGGTGAACGCACCGATGGTTGCCGTGCGCGGGTTGGCGGCGGAGAAGATGGCTCGGATGTAGGGACTGCGTGGAGACGACGCCGACGATGAGCGAGAGGAGTCCCAGCGGCGATGCTCTGGGCGCCGGCATGTCCGAGACTCCATGTGCCGGACGCGAGCGGCGCGTCCGCTGCGAGCGCGGGAAGTCCGTGCCAGGCGGCGACGCCTGCGAGGCAAAGGCTCAGCCATGGGACGATCATCTTCAGGATGCCGCCGACGCCGGCGCTCTTCATGCCGCCGAAGAAGACGTAGCAGGCGACGAGGGCGATGAGGGCGAATGCCGCCGTGCCGTAGCCGACGCCGAAGATCGCGGCGATGAGATGAAGCCCCGGCAGCGTGCTTGCAACGGCGCTGAAGAAGATGCCGACGGAGGAGACGAGGCTCGAAAAGATGCTCGCGCTCTTGCCGTAGCGGATGCCGAGGAACTCGGGGAATCGTTTCGAGCGAGGTGCGTCGCAAGGGTCTCGCATAGAAAAGCCCCATGACGATGAGGGCGATTCCCTGTGCCGAGCGTGAAACCACCACGCGGAAAGTCCGAGCGAGTAGGCGAGCTGCGCCGTGCCGACGGTCGCGCCGCCGCCGACGCAGGTGCCGGCGATCGTGCCCGCGACGAGCGGCGCACCCGCACTGCGCCCATTGAGGCTGAAGGCTTCCGCCGAGTGGATGGAGCGGGCGGCATAGAGACCGCTCGCGAGGACGAGTGCGATGGTTGCGAGCATGAGTGCAAGCTGTGCTGTAGAAATTTCCACGGAATAAGGACGCACCTCCTCGAACGATTTTTTTGTCGGAAAAGTCTTTTTGCCATTATATGCCCTTGGACGGCGGAAAGGCAAATGATTCTTTCCCAAGAAAATCCTCCCGCGTGTTCTTTCCCGCAATTTTAACGATCTTTCGGCAGGTTTTTTTGCTTTTTCTTTATGGAATACTATAAGGAAAAGTACGATGAGATTCGTAGGGAAGGATGTGTTCGTATGGAACTCGTCGGTTTGCCTTTTCTGCAGGTGCTTCTCGTCGCCGTGATCTTTCTTGCCGTTCTCATGGAGATCAAGACGGGCGGCACGGGATTCGGCGTTCTGCTCGGGCTCATAGCGGCGGGCGTGTTTTTCAGCAGCCAGTACATGAAGGGACTCGTGAGCCTTTACGAGGTGGCTGTCTTTCTCCTCGGCGTCCTTCTGATCGTGGTGGAAGCGGTTCTCCCCGCTACGGGCGTCCTCGGCGCTCTCGGCGTAGCGGCCATGCTCTACAGCGTCGTCCTCGCCCTCGGCGGGGACGTCAACGCGCTCTACGCTCTTTTTGCTGCGGGAGCGCTGGCGCTTCTCTTCTTCGCCCTCGTCGCGCGCTTCCTGCCGGAGAGCCGCCTTTGGAAGCGGGTCGTGCTGCATGACGCTTCGACGAGTGCGAAGGGCTATGTCAGCGCCGAGGAGCGCACGGAGCTCGTCGGGCGCGAAGCCGTCGTCCTGACCGATGTGCGTCCCGCAGGCTCGATCCTCGTCGACGGTGTGCCCGTCGACGTCGTTTCCGAGGGCGCCTACATCGAGAAGGGCGAGCGTGTCTGTGTAACGGAGGTGCATGGCAGCCGCATCGTCGTGCGCCGTGTCAGTGAAAAGAGTTGAATGGAGGATTCTTCATGGAAGGTATCATAGCAGTGGCTTTTCTCTTCGTCATCGCCGTCGTCGTCCTCATGACTTTTCTGCACTTCGTGCCCATCGGGCTTTGGATTTCGGCGATCGCGGCAAACGTTCCCGTGAACATCATCACGCTCGTCGGCATGCGGATGCGCCGCGTGCCGCCCGGCAAGATCGTCATGCCGCTCATCAAGGCGAACAAGGCGGGGCTTAGCGTGCAGGTCAACCAGCTCGAAGCGCATTATCTCGCGGGCGGCAACGTCGACAAGGTCGTTGATGCCTTGATCGCCGCGCACCGTGCCCAGATTCCCTTGCCGTTCGAGCGCTCCGCCGCGATCGATCTTGCGGGACGCGACGTGCTCGATGCCGTGCAGATGAGCGTCAACCCCAAGGTCATCGAGACGCCGATCGTCTCTGCCGTTGCCATGAACGGCATCGAGCTGAAGATCAAGGCGCGCGTGACCGTGCGCGCTAACATCGACCGCCTCGTCGGCGGTGCGGGCGAGCCGACGATCATCGCGCGCGTCGGCGAGGGCATCGTCACGACGGTCGGCTCGTCGGCGAGTCACGGCGAGGTGCTGGCGAACCCCGACGTCATATCGAAGACCGTGCTCGGCAAGGGGCTCGATGCGGGGACGGCCTTCGAGATCCTCTCGATCGACATCGCCGACGTCGACGTCGGACGCAACATCGGCGCCGAGCTTCAGACGGACCAGGCGGAAGCCGACAAGCGCATCGCGCAGGCGAAGGCGGAGGAGCGCCGCGCCATGGCGGTCGCCAAGGAGCAGGAGATGAAGGCGTATACGCAGGAGATGGAAGCCAAGGTCGTCGAGGCGCAGGCAGAAGTGCCGCATGCGATGGCGGAAGCCTTGAAGAGCGGCAACCTCGGCGTCATGGACTACTACAACCTGCGCAACGTGCAGGCGGATACCGATATGCGCACAGCGATCGGCGAGGTGGGCGCGAAGGGCGCATCGTCGCCGCACGGGGCGAAGTAAGACGGCAGAGAAAGGAGAAGCGGCATGAGCGTGACAGGCATCATCCTCTTCGTCATATTCCTCCTCGTGAAAAGCCTCTTGAGCAAGAAGCGGGGAGGAGGGCAGCGGGAAGCGGACGAAGCTCCTGCTGCTCGCCGCGCGTCGATGCAGGAAGCGCATGAGAAGCCGCGGCTCGGAGGGAGCGTCCGGAGGACGTGCGGAAGATGCGGGAGATGGGGAGATGCTGGAGCTGCTCCTCGCCGAGCGGGCGGCGCAGAGGAAAGAACGTACATGGCAGGGGGCGGACACGTCCGTCGGAACGCCGTCGGCTGCTGTATCTGCTCCTGCTGCGCCGCGTCCGGCGGAAAAGCGCCGGCGCGAGCCGCCCCCTGCGAAGGCGGAGGCGGCACATGGCGCAAAGCCCGTCGATCTTGCGCCCGCCGCCATGATGCAGGCAGTCGTGCTCGCCGAGATCCTCGGGCGACCCAAGGCGCTGCGCGGGCGGAATCCGTATTTTCGCCGCTGAGAGGAAATCTTTCGCTGCCTGCTGTTTGCGGCAGCCGGCAGGGGAACCGCCATAGAGGAAGACAGGAAAAGGAGCATCCAAGGGAGGCACGAGGACATGACAAAGGAAAGAATCGGCTTCATCGGCACGGGCGTCATGGGAAGCGGCATGGCGAAAAACCTCATGAAGGCAGGCTACCCCGTCAGCATCTACACGCGCACGAAGAAAAAGGCCGAGACGCTTATGAAGGAAGGCGCGTCTTGGGCGGCTTCGCCGAAGGAATTGGCACAGGGAGCGGATGTCGTCATCTCCATCGTCGGCTACCCGAAAGATGTCGAGGAGATCTATCTCGGAGCAAAGGGTGTTCTCGCCGCGAAGGAAGGCGGCATCCTCATCGATATGACGACGTCGAGTCCTGCGCTTGCCAAGAAGATTTTTGCCGCCGCGAAGGAGAGGGGAATCGCAGCTCTCGATGCGCCCGTCTCGGGTGGCGACATCGGTGCGCGGGACGGTACGCTCGCCATCATGGTTGGCGGAGAAGAAGAAGCGTTCGAGAAATGCACGGACATCTTCGCCGCCATGGGCAAGAACGTGCGCTACTTCGGCGCGGCGGGCAGCGGGCAGTTCGTGAAGATGAGCAATCAGATCGCCATCGCCTCGAACATGCTCGGCGTCGCCGAGGCCATGGCGTATGCAAAAAAAAGCGGACTCAGCGCCGAGGCTGTGCAGCAGACGATCGCAAGCGGCGCGGCAGGCTCGTGGTCAATGACGAATCTTGCGCCGAAGATGATCGCGGGCGATTGGTCGCCGGGTTTCTTCATCAAGCACTTCCTCAAGGACATGCGCATCGCCCTCGAATCGGCAGAGGAGCTGGGACTCGATCTCCCGGGGCTGAAGCTTGCCAAGAAACTCTACGACGAGCTTTCGGCACGCGGCATGGACGACTGCGGCACGCAGGCGATCTTTCGCTGGTACGCAGAGCGATGAGCGAACGCACGGAAGAAGACGGTGTTACCTCCTGCCGAAGGCGAAGATCTTCACGGCGAGAAAGGTGACGGGCACGCCGAGGACGGCGGCGATGATGAACGCCGCGAGGCTTGGGAAACCGAGCTGATTGTAGAAGAGGAAAACGATGACATTCTGGATCAGGTAGTTCGGAATGTGGAAACCGCGAACTTCACGCATTTGTCGCAGGAGAGCGGCTCGTGGAAGATCAAGCGGCTGTTCAGCGCATAGGCGATGAGATTCGCCAGGATGTAGCCGATGTTGAAGGCGAGATTCGTGGCGAAGAAAAGTTCGAAAATGCTGGCGAGCAGACTGCCGTTGAAGGTGTTGAGACAGCCGACGGCGAGAAAGAGCAGAAATTCGCGCGTAAAGAAGTGACGACGCACCGCCTTGAAGAATGCAGACATAAAAACCCTCCCCAGTTCATTTGCTGACAGTATAGCACAAGAAGGGCGCACGGGGAAAGGGAATACCGCACGCGGAATGATGGAAAGAGGAGCATGGTATGAAAGGAACTGTCGTGGCGACGTGGATGGACACGGCGCAGAAGCTTTGGGACAAGTCGGCCGTTGACGAGGCTTGCCGGGCGGCGGGGTGGCCGGAAGGCCGCATGTTCACGCCTTTGGAGGACGTCGCGGACAGCGAGATCCGCACGTTTGTCGATGCGCTTGCACATCATACGGGACAGATGTCGGACAAGGTCTGGTACGAGCTGGGGCGCGACAACGTTCTGACCTTTGCCTCTGCCTACCCATCCTTTTTCGAAGGAAAGAACATCTATACGTTCCTGGCGTCGATCTACAATGTGCATGTGGAGATCGTCAAGAAGATTCCGGGGGCGCATCCCCCCCTCTTGAAGATGACGCCGCTTTCCGAGCACGAGGCGGAGCTTCTCTACAAATCGAAGCGCAGTCTCATTCCCTACTTCCGCGGACTCTTGAAGGGAGCGATCGACTACTTCAAGGAGCCGGTCGAGGTCAAGGTCATCGAGGAAGGAAACGGCGTCGTGCGCCTGCACCTCTACTTCAAGGAGCGCATCTTGGAGAAAAGGAGCTTCGCGCTCAACTGCCTGCTGGGCGTCTTGACGCGCTCCTTGCCGGCGAAGTTCGCGCTCTTTTCTTTCGCGTCGGCGCTCGTGCTCAGCGTGCTTTTTCTGGCTCTTCGGCTTCTCGCCTGCGATCTTCGTCCTTCCCCTTCCTCATGGGGGCTGCGAGCGGCGTCGGCGCCTTCTTGCTGCTTGCGCCGCTCCGCCTGCTGCGCCGCGAGCTTGCCTCGATAGCCGAGCGTCGTTTCTCGGCGGATCTCGTGCTCTCCTCGCGCGATGAATTCGAGGAGATAGGCGCTTTGCTCGACGCCTACAAGAAATCTGTGCGCGCGGACTTCACGGGCTTCCGAGGCATGGGCGATGAGCTCATCGCCTACGGCGGCAAATTCAATGAAATCGCGAGCAACATGAGCCACGCTTCCGCCCAGATCGCCGAAGTCGTCGAAAATGTGGCGGAGGCGACGACGGAAAGCGCCGCTTCGACAGGGACGGTAGCCAATGTGCTGAACCAGAATGTCGAGGCGCTGCAGCAGGTCGTTTCCTCGCAGGAGACAAACAATCGAAGCCTCGTGGAGGCCGTGGACAATGTAGCGCGCGGCTTCGATGGCGTGCGGGATTCGAGCGATGCTCTGGGCAAGAGCATGGAAAATTTCGCCGCGGTGCGCGATGCGGCGGACTCCTTGAAGCAGGAGACGGAAAAGATCATCTCCATTGCCAACATGGTGACGGAAATCGCTTCGCAGACGAATTTGCTCGCCTTGAATGCCTCGGTCGAGGCCGCGCGCGCCGGCGAGCAGGGCAGGGGATTCGCCGTCGTCGCTCAGGAAATCGGCAAGCTTGCTGCCGAATCGCGCGATCAGGCGAACACGATCACCTCGGACGTGCGCAACATCACGCGCATCATCAACGACGTCGTCGCGAAGATCGATGCCGAGTACCACGCTCTCGGCAAGGAGAGCAGCGAGCTCGTGCAGGTCGTCGAGGGAAACAACGCCTTCGTCGCGAACATTCGCAAGGTGTCGTCAAGCATCGGCGGCATCATCGTGCGCCTCAATGAAGAGATGGGACGCATGAACGACGCGATCGGCCAGGTGAAGAACGTCGCAGGGCTTTCGGAGAAAAACTCCGCCGCAGCGAAATCCGTCAACGAGACGGTGGGCGATCATCACGAGAAGCTGCAGGATATGATCGGGAAGGTTCAGGACTTCCAGAAGATCGCCGTATCGTTCACGGCGGATCTCAAGAATTTCAAAATATGATTTTTTAAGTGCTTGCCTTGGCCCGAGAGTCATAGTATCATAAAGGCATAAGTCGCGAGGAGACGCAGCGAGGACTGCTTCTCCTCACGACGGGGGGCAGCCCCCCGAATAGTTTGCGTCGTTTGTTGAACAAGGAGGAATTTCTTATGAAGATTTGGACTTGCACGGTTTGTGGCTGGGTGTACGATGAGGCGCAGGGCGATCCCGATTATGATCTCGCGCCGGGCGTTCCTTTCGCAGATCTGCCGGAGGATTTCGTCTGCCCGTTGTGTGGCGTCGGCAAGGATATGTTTGAAGAACAAGCATAACCAGCGGGTATTTTGATAAATGAGGTTAATGATTTCATCAAAATTTGCATGAAACAAATTGATTCTTTCTGTAAATTTTTTGGTATAATCGAAGGTGATGAACTTGGGTTCTCATTTGTCAATCCAAGCAATGGAGATGCGTCCCGGCAAGTCTAGGGGATGTCTCGCCGAATTTCAAAGGAGGCAGATTTTACATGAAAGTAACAGTTGTTGGTGCAGGCAATGTCGGAGCTACCGTTGCGAACGTCCTTGCGACGAAGGCGTTCTGCAGCGAGGTCGTCCTCGTTGACATCAAGGAAGGCGTGCCTGAAGGCAAGGCCATCGACATCATGCAGACGGCTCACATGCTGAACTTTGACACGACGGTGAAGGGCGTCACGGCTCTGCCGGGCGATCCGAACGGTTATGCCCCGACGGCGGGTTCCGAGGTCGTCGTCATCACGTCCGGCATGCCGCGCAAGCCGGGCATGAGCCGCGAAGATCTGATCGGCGTCAACGCGAAAGATCGTCAAGAGCGTTGTCGACCAGGCTTTGAAGTTCTCCCCCGAAGCGTACTTCATCATCATCTCCAACCCGATGGACGCCATGACGTATCTGTCCCTGAAGGATTCCGGACTGCCGCGCAACCGCATCCTCGGTCAGGGCGGTATGCTCGACAGCAGCCGTTTCCGCTACTATCTGTCCGTTGCCCTGACGGAAGCAGGCTATCCTGCGACCCCGACGGATATCGACGGCATGGTTCTGGGCGGACACAGCGACAAGACGATGGTGCCGCTCGTCAGCCACGCTACGCTGCGCGGCGTTCCCGTGACGCAGCTCCTCTCGAAGGAAGCTCTGACGGACGTCGTCGAGAAGACGAAGGTCGGCGGCGCGACGCTCACGAAGCTCCTCGGCACGTCCGCATGGATGGCTCCGGGCGCTGCAGCTGCCATGATGGTCGAGGCGATCGCTCTCGATGCGAAGAAGCTCATCCCGTGCTGCGTCGGCTTGGACGGCGAATACGGCGAGAAGGATCTCGCGATCGGCGTTCCCGTCATCCTCGGCAAGGGCGGCTGCGAGAAGATCATCGAGGTTCAGTTCTCCGCTGAGGAGAAGGCGAAGTTCGCGGAGAGCGTCGCCGCTGCTCGCGAGACGAACTCGAAGCTCGGCGATGCCTTAAAGTAAGCGGGTTCCATAAGTCAAGAAAGCTCCTGCATCTTGCGGGAGCTTTTTCTTTGGAAAAAAATTCCTTTTCTGACGATATAAGGATGTGAGAATGAAAGAAAAGGGGAGTGGATGTATGAAGGGACTGGCAGGGAGATTCGCTGCCATTACGTTGGCGGCTGTCGTTCTTTGCGTGGGCGGTTACTGGTTCTTCTTTGCAGGCGGCAGCGCGAGTCTCGGCGCAGGCGGAGGCCAGGAAGCGGCGAAGAGCGCTTCTCAGGGCAAGGCGCAGGAAGGGACGGCTGCTTCGGGCGGCGAAGCGGTGGCCGTCGATGCCAAGGATGTGAAGGAAGCGCAGGAAAAGGCGAAGGAGGAAGCGGAAAAGAACAAGGATAAGGAGAAAGAAAAGAAGGAAGGGAAAAGTCCTTATCCCCTGCAGGTCATGATCGTGGAAGCAAAGCGCGTCGAAGAGCTCGACGGCGCCAAGTCGTCAGGGCCGTTCCTCATCCTCAAGGCGTCGATCGGGAACACCGACAAGAAGCCCGTGAGCATCGTGCCGCAAGGCATTGCGCTCATGGACAGCGATGCAGATCGCCACAGTGTATCGAAGGATGGCATGGCTGCGCTTGCGGCGCGGCAGACGCCTGTGTTCAACGCCATCGACATTCCTCCGAATGCAGCAGCGACAGCGAGCCTCGTCTTCGAGCTGGACGAGGACGAGCATCCGGCTGTGCTGACGATCCAGCCGGCGGGCGGCGGCGATGTGATGAAATTCCATCTGCCGGAAAGCGTCAAGGGAATCTGAGCAAGAAAAAAGGAGCCTTTCGGCTCCTTTTTCTTGTTATTGACGTGCGGCAAGAGCCTCGGCAACGGTTTTCTGCTCCTCTTCGGACAGCGGATGGTCGTCGGGGAAGTTCTTGATATGATCCAATACGTCTTCGCTCGCTGTGTAGCAGCCATCGATCTGCTCTTCAAATTCCGCGCGCGTGAAGTAGACGCTGCCGTCGATCCACGGGCGGATGCCGCAGGAGGCGAGGTACGACTGCAGTTCGCGGATGTCGCGATTCATCTGCTGCAGGGGGTTCTTCATCGGCACGCGATACGGCGTTCCCTTGCTGCCGACCTTGTGGCGGATCCAGTCGCTGCCGGCTGTCGCTTCGATCTTGCCGGAGCGCGTCTTGACGTCGACGATGAAGATGCCGTTCGCTCCGACGACGACGGCGTCGAGAACCGTGCGCACGCCGATGCTCACATTCGTGAAGAGTTGGAAGGGCGCGGAAGCTCCTTGAGGAACTCGACATCGGCCGAGCTTTTTCTTCGCTGCTGCCTGCGCTCGCGCGCGCCGTTGCCTGCGACGAGCATGACGACGGCGAGCGCCAGACCTGCGAAGATGTAGAGACCGTAGGGATTCGGTTCAAGAAACAAGAGACCGGCAAGCCAGAGAAGGAAGACGACGAGGGAGACGGCAGCGAGGAAACGGCAGGTCAGCTGGTTCATATCGTCCGGCGTCATGTTTTGTTGTTGAAGAGTTGCCATGAGATGATCCTTTCTTGGAGAAATCTAATGAGACAAAAATGCCTAGAAATATGGGTCGTTGATTAAGGTGAGCGACGATTTCAACGATATAATAGCAACAAAGGAAAAATTATTTTCCCTTGGTATCTTCTTTTTTTCTATTTAGGAGGTGTCCGCCATGATTGACAAGATTGAAAAGGTTGCGCGCATGAAGGGCGCCGTTTATGACGTGCACCGCCGCGAGCCGAATGACGGCGAGGGCGGCAGCAAGAAGGAGAACTTCAAAGCGCATGCTTGCGTCGGCGATGGAGAAGAACAAGAAAAGCCGGGAGAAAAACGAGGAGGCGGCGATCGAGGAAGCGTATCGTCTCGATGTGACGCGCGCTACGCAGTCGCTTTTCTATAGGAGCAGACAGATGCTCGATCTGCCGCGTCTTGTGAGCCGCATTCATGCTGGATGACGCGGGCTTCATGAAGGAAGCGCTCAAGGAGGCGCAGACTGCCTTCGATGCGGGCGAGGTTCCCATCGGCGCCGTGCTTGTCGATCCCAGCGGGCGTCATCGTCGCACGCGCGCACAACATGCGCGAAACGTGGCGCGACGGCACGGCGCATGCCGAGATCATCGCTCTGCGGGAAGCGGCGAAAAAGCTCGGCCGGTGGCGCTTGTCGGGGCTGACGCTCTACGTCACGATCGAGCCTTGCCCGATGTGCGCGGGGGCGCTCGTCATGAGCCGCGTCGACCGCGTTGTTTACGGCGCGACGGACGCGAAGGCCGGAGCCTGCGAATCGCTTTTCAACATCGTCGGCCATCCCGCGCTCAACCATCAGCTGGAGATGCGTGCAGGCGTCTGGAGGACGAGTGCAGGGCAATCATGAAGCGATTCTTCCAAGAGCGGCGTCGAAAAGCGCGGCTCTTCGCTGCAGGATCGTTCAGAAAGCGCGGAATGAAAGCGGCAGATTTCAGATATCCCAAGGAAGAAGTTCGGGGCGCGGCGTCGCGCGGTCGATCTCGTTCAATATCCAAGAGGCGTTCTCATGCGTGGCGGAGAACGCCTTTTCCAGTGCTTCTTCATATTCTGCAGGAATCTCCATTTCGGAGAGCGCCATGTGCATGTAATCCTTTCGCGACGAGGACGATGCCGCGCTCGGCAGCGAGCTGCGCCTTGAAGCGATAGCCGTAGTAGAGATAGCTGTTGTGCTTGACAGGGACATCCTCGTAGGCGGCGATGCGCTCGTCGCATTCAGCTTCAGCCTCGGCGGCGCGCCCCATGTCGTGCAGGATGTTCCAGCGCGCCGCCCAAAGCTCGCCGCGCAGGATGAATTTGTAGAGATAGTCCGTGTTTTCGACAAGCTCGATGGCAAGATTCACGTGTTCGAGCGCCGCTTCGTGCTCTTTTGCCGCATGTTCGATTTCGCTGAGTCGCTGCAGGGCGAAAGCTTTTTCCTCGATGTCCTCGCTGTTTCCTTCGTCGACTTCCTCAGCGAGAACGGAGACGAAAAGCTCGCGCGCTTCCTTGCTTCTGCCGATTTCTTGCATGGCAAGGAAATGTCCGAGCCGCGCACGCGCATGCCAGTCGTCAAAGCCGCCTGCAAAAAGCACGTCAGGTGGCTGTCTCTTGCTCGTGAGCACGAGTTCGACGAGTGCAGCAAAATCTTCTTTCGTCACGGATGATTCCTCCCTTGAACTTGCCATACACTGCTATTATTCGACCTTCGTTCGCGATTCCCTGCCATTTGCCAAACATCTTCTTTTTGCGGTATAATGAAAAAAAATTTATCCTGTGCGAAACGGATGTGAGAAAATCTTGAAGCGGATAATCGTAAATGCGGATGATTTTTGGCCGCCATGTGCGCATCAATGAGGCGGTGGAGAAGGGGGCGGCGGAAGGCGTCCTGCGCTCGGCGACGCTGATGGCAGGGCGGGGCGGCTTTTCGAGGATGCGGCGGCGCGCGTGCGCCGTATGCCGCATCTCGGGCTTAGCATACATTTCACCTTGGTCGACGGCGTTCCCCTCTTGCCGCCGGAAGAGATCCCGTCACTCGTCGATGAGACGGGGCGGTTTTTGCCGAGCTACGCTGCGTTTTCCAAGCATTACGCGAAAGGCGGCGTGCATCTCGGGGAGGTGCAGGCGGAGCTTGCCGCGCAGCTTCAGAAGTTCGAGGCCGCAAGGCTGACGGTCGATCATGCCGACAGCCATCAACACATGCACGTCCTGCCGGGCATTGCGGAGGTCGTCATCGGCCTTTGCCGCAAGGCGGGGATCCTCGCGCTTCGTGCGCCGTTTGCGCCGCTTTTGCGGGGAATTTCGGCGGTATCGGGCAGTTCGTAGGTCGTGTCGGACTCGCGCTCCTCGCGAAGAACGCCGCGAGTCTGGCGAGGAAGGCGGGACTTCTCGTGCCCGATCATTTCGCGGGCATCGTCGCAGGGGAAGCCGTCGATGAGGCGGAGCTGCTCGCGACGCTCAAGAGTCTCCGGGAGGGAACGACCGAGATCATGATGCATCCAGGCACGGCGAATGAAGAGCTCGTGCGCGACTGTGGCTGGCAACATGACTTCGAGGCGGAGCTTTCCGCGATCCTTTCGCCGAAGGTCGCGAAGCTGGCGGCAGAAGAGGGCGTTGAGGTCGTGAACTTTCAGGCATTGGCGAGGGGATGACAGGGATTCATGGACAAGATTGTGATCGTTGTTCCCTGCTACAATGAGCAAGAGGTTTTGCGGCAATTTTATGCGAAGCTGTCGAGATGTGCTGCGGGAGCTGCAGGATTGCTCCGTCTCCTGCCTCTTCGTGGACGATGGAAGCACGGATGCCACCTTGCAGATTTTGCGTGAGCTTTCCACAGAGGATTCGAATGTTCATTATAGAAGTCTTTCCCGCAATTTCGGCAAGGAGTCGGCAATGCTCGCCGGTCTCGATGCCGCCGATGGGGATGCTGTCATCCCTCATGGATGCAGATCTTCAGCATCCGCCGGAGCTCATCCCTGAGATGATTTCCTGGTGGCGCAAGGGGTACGATGATGTGTGCATGAAGCGCACGGATCGAAGGGATGAGACCATCTTCAAGCGCATGATGGCGAATCTTTTTTATCGCGTTCTTCAGATGGTCAGCCGCTGCACGATACAGCGCAACGTAGGCGATTTTCCGTCTTCTGGATCGCCGCTGCGTTGCGGCATTGCGCCTTGTGCGCGAAAATCAGCGATTTACGAAAGGGCTCTTCACCTGGATCGGCTTTCGCAAGAAAGAACTTCCCTTTCACGTGCAGCCGCGGGCGGCAGGGAAGACGACGTGGAGTTACTTTCGCACTCTACAATCTCGCAGTGGAAGGGCTGACATCGTTTACGACAGCGCCGTTGCGCCTGACGACCTTTTTGGGATTGGCCGTCTCGCTTCTCGCTATATCGTATATGTTCATCGTGCTGATCAACGCGCTGCTGTATGGCGATCCTGTGGCCGGCTATCCGACATTGATGACGGTGATGCTCTTTTTGGGCGGCGTGCAGCTTCTTTCCCTCGGCATCCTAGGCGAGTATCTGGGGCGCGTCTTCATGGAGAGCAAGCAGCGCCCGATCTATCTCGTTGCAGAAGCGGATGGCAAGGATGTTTTGTATGCGCCGGAAGATTCTCCGGAAAGGCGAATCGTGCGTTCAGTTGAGAAAAGGGGGCAGTTGGATGAAACGGAGTGACTTCTGGCGAACGGCGCTCGTGATGGCTGTCATTTTCCTGCTGATGTATGGTCTTAATCATCTGATGCCTCTGCATCGCGACGATTATGACTATTCGATGATCTGGCTGACGGGCGAGCATGTCGGCTCTTTCTCCGGTGTGATGGAATCTCTCTGGCGTCATTATCTCTTTCATGGCGGACGCATGGTGACGGTATTCTGCCTCGATCTGTTTCTTTTGGGCTGGGAAAGGGAATCTTCGATTTCGCCAATGCGTTTGATGTTTCTTTTCACTCCTCGTGCTGCTTGTGATCCATGCACGGCGCGATTGGCATTTTTGGCAGGGAGCCGGGAATCCTCGCTGTTTTGGGGATTCTTGCGTGGCTTTCTTTTCCTCATTTTGGCGAAGTCGCTGTGTGGAAGAGTGGTTCGACGGTTTATCTTTGGTCGGCTGTGTTCGCGGCGCTCTTTCTCGTGCCGTACAATCTTCATCTGAAGGCGATGGAAGAAGGGCAGGCGCGTCCGCGGAATTGGCTGCTTCTGCCGATGTTTCGCGCTCGGCGTTCTTGCAGGCTGGTCGGTGGAAAACCTTGCCGTGACGGTCTTCGTGCTGACGGCGGGGCTTTCGTGGTGGGTGAAGAGGAAGGGAAAGCTTCCTCTCTGGATGCCGGCAGGGGCTTTCGGCGCACTCGCAGGACTCGTGCTGCTCGTCGCAGCGCCGGGAAATTTCGTGCGCTACGACGCGCAGGGAAGCGGCAAGGGAATTCTCGTCCACATCGGCAACCAATTTGCGGGCAACGGCGAGATGGTGCTTTATCTCCTGCCCGTCATCTTGCTGCTGATCGCTGCGGGACGGATCTATCGACTGCATCTTGCGGAGGATGCAAGGGCTGGCGGTGAGAAGCCGGAACCTTTCCAGGCAAGCTTTTGGCTGGGGCAGGATGCTTTTGCCTTGCCGTCATTGTTCTGCTCGTCGTTTCTTATTTCAACGGCAGTTTCTTTGCCGCTGCGCTGCGCGATTTCCTCGTCGCCCATGTGCTCGCACCGCTGGGGCTTGATAAGCCGCGCACCGTCGAGCACTTTTGCCAATGTCATGGCGGGATTCGAGGAGATGGCGATTTATTGGCTCGCGATCTTCTTCTTCTACAGTCTCTTGAAGCGTGCTTTGGGCTTCTCGCATGAAATGCTTGCCAGTGCTCGAACGGTTCCGTGGCGCAGTGCGCTCCATGCTTTTTCCAGCAGCACGGTATGCGGCGTTCCTCATCGCGCTGGCGCTCTTTCAACAACTTCGTCATGATTGCCGCGCCGACATTTCCGGCGCGGGCGACTTTCAGCTCCGTCGCCATGATTCTTATCGGCGCCTGTGCCGTGCTGCGCGATCCTGTCGTCCGCGACTGCCTGTGGAATCGCGCGAAGAAGACGCTCCTGGCGGATCTGCAGCCATCGGCATCTTCACGATGACCGCTGCGTTCTTCATCACGGCGGCGATGCAGCAGGAGAACGACGTGCGCCTCGCCATCGTCAAACAGGCGGCAGAAAATGGCGAGGAGATCGCCTATATGAAACCCATCGCGCTGAAGAATCGCGCTCTGCGCCACGTCTTCTTCGTCGACTTTGACAACGGCGTGACGAAGGACGGTCTCTGCCAGTATTACGGCATCAAGGACATTCGTGTGGAACGATAATGAAATAAAGAAGACTGCTGCATGAAGCGAATACAGCTTCATGCAGCAGTCTTCTTTATTTGTTCCTGTAGCTTATGAGGTCAGACCCAATTCTTGACGCAAGCCGTTTTGCAAGGTTTGGGAGAAGTTGATGTTGTTGGCGACGGCCAAATCGTTCATCCATGTGGAATCGAGATGGTTTTTCTTTATAGATTTGTTGAAATGCAGATGGGCGTATTCTTCGACATTGACGGAGACGAGTGTGATGAAGCGGGAGATCTCCTCAGAATAGTCTTCGTCAGGTTCATCTTCAATGTGGGGAATCAAGCTTATCCATTGGTGTGGGCGCAGGAATGGCAGAGCCGTCTTTTTCGCGCCGTGTGAATATATCCCGCCAGGCAGTCAACAGCCATGGACATGGCTTCTTCCATGTTTTTTCCCTCGGTGGCAAGGTGATGCAGGTCGGGAAAGATGACAGAATAGCTGCCATTTTTTTGCTGATAGAAAATTGCCGGATAGATTGTGAGCATGAAAGCACCTCGTTTTCTCTCATTTCAATCCAGCTTGTCGCAGGATGGAATGAAGGGTTCGCTTCGTCAGATCCTTTGGTTTTTGTATGAAAAGGGATAGTTACTTTTCCAGGCTTGCAAGGATGCGTATATTGATGATGCGATCCTTGGATATTTTCTAAGCGCCAGCCATCTCGCATGATGAGATTTTCTGCTTCTTTCGGGGTCATTGTCACACACGCTCCTTCCCTATATGATAACATAATTATGTGCATAAAAAAACCCATCTTGCGATGGGCTTTTTTGATCGTATGCCGCTCAGCTTTCGTGATGCGGCACGAGATCGGCGGAGTCGAGGGTGCCTTCCTTGGCTCGCTCGGCGAATTCCGCCGTGGCGGTGAAGAGGACGTCGCTGGAGCTGTTCAGGGCTGTTTCGCACGAGTCCTGTAGGACGCCGATGATGAAGCCGACGCCGACGACCCTGCATGGCGATGTCGTTGTGGATGCCGAAGCTCGAACAGGCGACGGGAATGAGGAGCAGCGAGCCGCCCGCGACGCCCGAGGCGCCGCAGGCGCCGATGGTCGAGATGACGCACAGGAGCAGCGCCGTCGGCATGTCGACTTCGATGCCGAGGGTATTGGCCGCAGCGAGCGAGAGGACGGCGATCGTGATGGCGGCGCCGCTCATGTTGATCGTCGCACCGAGGGGGATGGACAGAGAGTACGTGTCTTCCGAAAGGCCGAGACGTTTGCACAAGGAGAGGTTCACGGGGATGTTCGCCGCAGAGCTGCGCGTGAAGAAGGCGTAGATGCCGCTTTCCCTGAGCGTCGTCCAGACGAGCGGGAAGGGGTTGCGGCGGATGTGCAGGAAGACGATGAGCGGGTTCATGATGAGCGCGACCGAGAAGAACGCCGCCAGGAGGACGGCAAGGAGCTGCGCGTAGCCGATGAGCGCTTCGATGCCGCTCTCGCCGATGGCGTTGGCGACAAGCCCGAAGATGCCGAAGGGAGCGAAGCGGATGACCCACTGCACGATCTTCGTCACGGCCTTGGCGAGATCAGCGATCGTCTCCTTCGTCGAGTCGCTTGCCGAGTGGAGCGCGACGCCCGCGAGCACGGCCCAGGCGAGGATGCCGATGTAGTTTGCCGTCACGATGGCGTGCAGCGGATTGTCGACGACGCTCAGGATGAGGTTGTGCAGAACTTCGACGATGCCGCTCGGCGGCGATACCTCAGACGAGGCGACCGCGAGATGGAGCGTCGTCGGGAACAGGAAACGAGTAGCTGACGGCGACCATCGAGGCGAGGAAGGTGCTGATGATGTAGAGGCGCACGATGGGGCGCATGGAAGCGCTGGCGTCCGCGTTCTTCTGTGCCATGGCATTCATGACGAGTACGAAGACGAGAACAGGAGCGACGCCCTTGAGCGCCTTTTACGAAGAGGTCGCCGAGGATGGAGATCGCAGGAACGACCTGCGGCAAGGTGACG
This sequence comes from uncultured Selenomonas sp., assembly GCA_916438625.1. Lineage (GTDB taxonomy): Bacteria > Bacillota > Negativicutes > Selenomonadales > Selenomonadaceae > Selenomonas. The sequence goes on from CAKAFE010000001.1 coordinate 1,049,189, forward strand.
GCGACGATGATGCCGAGGACGAGTCCGATGGCGATGAGCTTGATCAAGGCAGTTTCCTGATACTTTCTGCCGATGGAACTGAACAAAGAAATTCCTCCTTTAATAATTGTAAAGTACTTTGACAGTATAGTATAAAGCTAGAAAATATGCAAGTTTTTTCTGCCTTTGTGTATTTATACAGTGGACATTATCTGCCTTTTGCACAATGAGACTAGAAAGCCCCCCAAGATGGCGCTTGGGGGGCTTTCGTGTGCCTTGACGTTATCCACGTTTGCCACCCTTAGTATAGCATACTCTCTTGTTGGTGCGCAAGTTGATTATCCGTACTCTTCAGAGCGAAATAACCTGTTTCATGCGGTCGAGGAGCGGCAGGTCGTGCGTGATGACGATGAGCGTGCCTTCTTTTTTGTCGAGGTCTTCGAGCACGGCGGCGATGAGCTTCGCGCCGCGTGCGGCGTCGAGTCCTGCGGTCGGCTCGTCGAGCAGCAGCAGGGGCGCGTCGGAAGCGAGCGCGAGCGCAGTCAAGAGCCGGCTCCGCTGTCCGCCCGAAAGGCGCGAGGCGTTTTCGCCGAGCGGCTCGTCGAGACCGTGCGGCAGAGCGCGCACGATGTCGGCAAGCTGCGCGGTTTCGAGCGCCTGCCATATGGCGCCTTCGCTGAGACCATCGTGCAGGCGCTGGAAATTGTCGCGCACCGATGTGCTGAAGAGACAGCTGCCTTGCAGCGCAGCGCCGAAGAAGGAGCGCGCCTCATCCGCCGTGAGACTCGTGTGCGCCGTGCCGCCGTAGAGGATCGTGCCGTTGTCGATGTCCCAAAGACGCAGCAGGAGGCACGCGAGCGTTGTCTTTCCGGCGCCGCTTTCGCCGATGATCGCCGTGTGCTCGCCGCGCTTTATGCGCAGCGAAAGATTTTTCAAGATGGGCGGACACTGCGGATAGGCGAAGCAGAGGTCACGCACTTCCAAGAGAGGGACACGGTCACTGGCGGTCCGGTGTGCGGACGCCGTTCCTGTCGGCGCTTCTTGCAGCGCCGCTGCTTTTTCTTCGGGCAGGATGACTGCAGCCGCCTGCTTGGCGGCTGCTGCACCGAGGATGGCGGCGGGCAGGGGACGATATTCGGCGAGGGCGGCTTCAAGGCGAGCGCCCAGACGGCGTACTCTATGCCGCTGACCGCGCCCGCTTTTGACGTGGGGCAGCAGAAGGATCAGCAGCGAGACCCAGAGAGCGACGCGCAGGACGTCGAGGCATGTGAAGAGCGTCTCTCTCCGACCGCGCTTCTTCGACTGTTTCGCCTGAAAGGTTCGTGCGGCATCGTCGAGCATCTGGCGGGCGTGGGGGATCGCACCGCCGAGGTGCAGCTCCGTGCGTCCGTCGACGAGGTTGAGGAGCGTGCCTCGATAGACGGCGCTTTCGGTGCGCAGGTGTTCTTCCTTCAGGACGAGGTGCGGCAAGGCGATGTGCAGCAGATAGAGGAAGGCGACGAGGGAGGCGCCGAGAGGCGAGAGAGGCAGGAGGGCGGCACAGGCGAGGAGCGTGATGAGTCCTGCGAGGAGCGGCGGCGGCACCGTGCGCAGGTAGAAGTCGCGCAGAGTCTTGCAGCCCAGACAGGAGGTCGTGCAGGAACTCGCCCTCACGCATTGCGCCTTCCTTGAGGGGCAGCTTTTCCACGGCCTGGCGATAGGTCAGATGCTGCAGATCCTCGTAGCAGGCGAAGGCGAGACGATGGGAAAGGAGGCGTTCGAAGTAGCGGAAGACGGCGCGCGATATGCCGCAGGCGCGCACGCAGGTGATGCCGAGCGTCAGCGCCGAAAGGGGCGGCGCGAGCGCCGCGCTCGCGATGATCCACGAGGCGGCGCCGATGAGCGCGATGCTTGAGAGCGCGGCGAAGAACGCAGCGAGGAGTGCGGGCAGTCCCTTCGCGGGGAAGCCAGCGCAAAAGGCGCAGGATCTCCGTCATTTGGCGTCACCTCCTAGGTCGATGATGTGATCCGCCCAGGCGATGAGGGCGGGGCGGTGCGAGGCGAGGATCAAGGTGCGGCGATGCGAGAACGCATCGAGTGCGTCGAGGACGGATCTTTCCGTTTTAGCATCGAGTCCCGCCGTGATCTCGTCGAGGATGACGAGCGGACGCGCCTGGAAGAAAGCGCGCGCAAGTCCAAGGCGGCGCCGCTCCCCGGCAGAAAGCGGATGACCGCCTGCGCCGAGCGGCGTGGCAAGCCCCGCGGGAAGCCCGGCGAGGAAGCTGCCGAGCGCCGCTTGTTCGAGTGCAGCGCGCAGGCGTTCTTCCGTCGCGTCCTCTTGCCAAAGGCCGATGTTTTCGGCGAGCGTCGCGTCGAAGACATGCGTCTCCTGCGGCACATAGGTGATGAGCGCGCAGCGCGAGGCGGGAGAGAGGTATGCGAGGTCGTAGGCTTCGCCTTCGCCCGCGCCGTCTTTCAGGAAGATCTTTCCGTCGGTGGGGGCGTGGAGGCCGGCGAGAAGGCGCAGCAAGGTCGTCTTGCCCGCGCCGCTTGCACCGATGATCGCGGTCTTCTTCCCCTGCGCGAAAGTCGAGGTCGAGATGGTCGAGGACAGCTTCCTGCGTCAGCGGATAGCGGTAGGAGATCTTTTCGGCGAGGAGGCGCGGCGGCACGAGGAGCTTCTCGTGCCTGTCGCCCGCTGGCTCTTCCGGTGCATCGAGCCAAGGTTCGAGCGCCGCCGCCGCCGTGTGTGCGTCCATGGCGGCGTGGAAGGCGATGCCGCCTTCTCGAAGCGGCTGGTAGAAGAGGGGCGCGAGGATGAGCACGAAGAAGGCTGAAGGAAAATCGACCTTTCCGTCGATGAGGCGCAGTCCGATGGAAACGGCGATGAGCGCGATGGAGAGCGTCGTGATGAGTTCGAGCGCGAAGGCGGAGACGAAGGCGAGCCGCAGGACAGCGAGAGAAGCTTCGGAAAAAGGCGCGGCTGCTCTTTTTGAGATGCACGCCTTCGGCATCGGCGCGGCGGAAGATCTTCAAGGTCATCGCCGCGCGGATCATTTCGCCGAAGCCCGTCGTCAGCGCCTCCATCTTTGTCCATTGGCGCTCGCTGGCACGGCGCGTCGCTTTGCCTATGAGCATGAGGAGGACGGGAGCGATGGGAAGCGTCACGAGGAAGAGCAGCGCCGAGAGAGGATCGAAGATAGCGCTGACGATGAGGATGAAGGGAACGATCACGACAAGCGATATGGTCGTAGGAACGACGGTGTGGAACCACGGTTCGAGCGCGTCGACACGTTCGAGGGTCAAGGTCAGGACGCTGTGCGCGTCGCGCCCCTCGGCGAGGAGCGCACGATGCAGCGCCTTGCGGCAGAAGAGGCGTGCGCTCTCGGAGAGGCGGTCTTCCAGATGGCTTTTCGGCAGGCGCAGCAGCGCTACGCCCAGAGGCACAAAAAAACAGCACCAGAAAATCTGATGCTGTTTCGTGCAGTTCCGCGCCCTTGAGGAAGACCCCGTTGACGATGGAAGCCGTTTCCCATGCCGCGACGATGACGAAAGAGCCGGAGAGCGCTTCGAGCAAGGCGCGGCAGAGGACGATATGCTTTTTTTTCTTGAGTGTGCGGAAAAGCAGGCTGTTCTTCATATACTCTCAATAGCCGTGGTTGTTGGCGTCGGAAGCCGTCACGCGCTTGCGGAAGACGTAGTACGTCCAGATCTGGTAGGCCAGCACGACGGGCACGAGGCAGGCGGCGGCATACGTCATGATCGTCAGCGTGTAGGGCGTCGAGGAAGCGTTGTAGATCGTCAGGCTGTACTCGGGCGAAAGGCTCGACACCATGAGACGCGGGAACAGCCCGAGGAAGAAGGCGACGACCGTCAGTGCGACAGCGAGGCCGCTGCAGACGAAGCCGGCGGTGGAGGCCTTCTTGATCACGTTCGCATAGGCGGCGAGGAAGACCACGGCCGCAAGGATGAGCGCACCGGCAGCGAAAGGATTCGCATAGAGATCCGTATAGACATAGGTGAGTCCCATGCACAGGACGAAGAAGACGACAGCGAGCGCTCCGGCCTTTTTCGCGATGTCCTGCACGCGCATGATCAGATGACGGTCGGCGAGACGCATCGTCAGGAAAGCCGCGCCGTGGAAGGCGAAGACGAAGACGAAGGCGAGGCCGCCGACGATGGAGTAGGGCGAGAGCAGGCCGAAGAAGCCGCTTGTGTAGGTCATGTTCGCGTCGATGGGAAGGCCTGCGATGAGGTCCGTCACGGCGACGCCCCAGAGGAACGCGGGCACGACGCTGCCGAAGACGATGCACTTGTCCCAACCGCGGCGCCAGGCAGCGGAATCCTTGTGGCCGCGCAGTTCGAAAGCGACGCCGCGCAGGATGAGCGCGACGAGCATCAAGAAGAGCGCGAGGTAGAACGTGCTGAACATCGTCGCGTAGAGATGCGGGAAAGCCGCGAAGCTCGCGCCGCCCGCCGTGATCATCCAGACTTCGTTGCCGTCCCATACCGGGAGGATCGTGCGCAGCGCGATGCGGCGCTCCTCGTCCGTCTTGCCGACGAAGGGCAGCAGCATGCCGACGCCGTAGTCGAAGCCCTCAAGGAAGAAGAAGCCCGTGAAGAGCACGACGATCAGGACAAACCATAAGATGTTCAAATCCATTATGCTGCACTCCTTTCCGGCGAAGGACTGGTCTTGATGAAAGCGGATCGCAACGCCGAGGGCGAAGACGATGAGCACGAGATAGATGAGCGTGAAGCCGACGATGGTCAGCCAGATGTCTGTCGTGGTGAGATTCGGGGAGACGGCGTCGACCGTCTTCTGAAGACCGACGACGATCCAAGGCTGACGGCCGGATTCGGTGACGAACCAGCCGACGGAGTTGGCGATGAAGGGGAGCGGCAGACTGTAGAGCAGTACCTTGAGCATGCAGCGCTTGTCTGCGAGTTTGCCGCGCATCGCGAGGAGGAGCGCTGCGCCCGTGATGAGAATCATGAGGCCGCCCGCGCCGACCATGATGCGGAACGCCCAGAAGAGCGCCGTGACGTTCGGCACGTAGTTGTCCGAGCCGTACATTTGGACGGCTTCTTCCTGCAGGTCGCGGATGCCCTTGATCTCGCCGGCAGGCTTGTTGTAGACCATGAAGGAGAACATCGCGGGAATCGTGATCTCGAAGTCGTTCTGCATCTTGTCCTCGTTGATGATGGCGAAGGCGGCGAACGGCGCGGGATCTTCCGTCTCCCACAGAGCCTCCATGGCGGAGAGCTTCATGGGCTGGACTTCCTTCAGATACTGGGCGTGCATGTGGCCGGCGCCCGCGACGCCAAGAAGGCCGATGAGCGTGAAGGCGAGGATGCCCTTGATGGCTTTCTGGAAGAGGTCGGCGGCAGGGCCTCCCTGCAGAATCTTGTAGGCGGAGATGGCTGTGAGCAGGACGCCTGCCGTCGACATGCCCGCGAAGAACGTATGCGTGATCTCGCCGATGACGTAATGGTTCGAAACGAGTGCGCCGAAGTCCGTCATGACGGCACGGCCGCCTTCGATGGCGTAGCCCACGGGATGCTGCATGAAGGAGTTGGCGACGATGATCCAGAGCGCCGAGAGGTTGCCGCCGATCGCGACGAGCCACATCGTCAGACAGTGGAGTTTCGGCGAGAGCTTGTCCCAGCCGAAGATCCAGATGCCGAGAAACGTCGACTCAAGGAAGAAGGCGGTAAGCGCCTCCAAAGCGAGCGGTGCGCCGAAGATGTCGCCCATGAAGCGCGCGTACTCCGACCAGTTCATGCCGAAGTGGAACTCCTGCACGATGCCCGTGACGACGCCCATGGCGAAGTTGATGAGGAAGACCGTGCCGAAGAAATGCAGCAGCTTGCGGCTTTCCTTCTTCCACTGCGCGTCCTTCGTGCGGACATGACAGGTTTCGAGAAGCGCCAGGAAGAATGTCAGCCCCAGCGTCAGCGGGACGAAGAGAAAATGATACGTCGAGGTGATGGCAAACTGCCATTGAGATAGGGACAGCCGTACTCATAGAATGATACCCCTTCCTTTCAGAAAATAATTATTTTTTTATATGCCCATTATAAAACAAGGGGCAACAAAAAAACAAGGCATAAATTTATCGTTGAAATCAGCGTGCAAGATAAGAAAGTTTCCAAATATTTTCCAGGGTCGCTGCTGTTCAGTAGTCGAGTGTGTGCGGTGCGAAGTGGAAACTCCGAAGAAATCCCGGCGCGAGCGCTGCGGCGATGATGCCGCAGAGCATCGAGAGGATGGAGAGAAGCGGCAGGAAGCGCAGGTCGCCGAGGAAGAAGAGCGAGGCATGCAGCAGGACAGCCGCGAGCACGGCGGCGAAGGAAGGCGAGGCGAGCGCGAGGCGCACCGCCTTGACCGTCCGCCGCGAAAGGTTGATGAGCTGGGGATGTGCGAGGCGTCGCCCGAGGCGATGAGGGATGTCGGGCGTGATCTCGCCGTCCTGCATGGCGAGCACGACGTCAGCTCTCCCGGCGGCCGCCTCGTCTTCCTTCTTGGCGGCGAGCATGGCGACGCAGTGCCCGTGCGCTCGGAGCATCTGCACCTCCTTTGCCTTGTCGGCGGGGGTCAGGTCGGAGCGGTAGACGGAGATTCCCGCGTCCTTTGCCACGCGCTTCGCCGTGCTGCGGCAGTCGCCCGTCATCATGACGGTCTGGACGCCCAGCGATTCCAAGAGGCGGATCGTGCGCGGCATGTCGCTTCGCGCTTCGTCGGAGAACACGATGATCCCCTTGGCGCTCTTGCCCGTGGCGAGGTAAATGACGATCTTGCCGCGCGCGGCGAATTGGTCACCCTGCACGGTGAGGGAGTTGCTGACCTCGACGCCTTCATCTTCGAGCCATTCGCGCTTGCCGAGGCGCACGGGCCTGCCGTTGATCAGCGCCTCGACGCCGCGCCCCGGGATGCTGCTCGTGGCGGAAACGCGCGCAAGCCGTGCGCCTCGGCTGACGGCGTTGGCGACGAGGACGTGCGCGAGCGGGATGGGAGACGCCGTTCTCGGCGCTCGCTGCCAGTCCCAAGATCGCACTGTCGGAAAGTCCTTCGCCGACGATGGTTGCGAGAAAAGGCCTTCCCTCGGTGATGCCCCCGCTCTTCGTCAGAGCGATGGCGCTGACGTGCTTGAGCGTGTCGAAAACGCCGACATTCGTCGCGCGTATCTTCTGCGCCCGGCATTTTTTCAACGCTGCAGGCAGAATGAATGGCGTGGTGAAGAAGAGTGCGGCGGGACATGCGAAGAAGAGGACGCAGAAGAAGAAGATCGCCGTATCGAGAGGGAAAGTCCGGCCGTCTGCCAGAATACGGCGTCGGCGATGGCGAGCAGGAGTCCGAAGGCGAGGAAGCGCAGCGCGGAGGCGTCCGTGACGGCGAGAAGCGGCGGAGTGTCCGGCTCTTTTTCCGCCTCCTCCCGTGCAGGCTCGTCGGCGGCTCCTTCCTCGTCTTCATCGGGCAGCGTCTCGCCGCGTGCGCGCCGCTCTTCTCTTTCGGCGAGGCGACGCTCTTCGGCGCGCAGCGCTTCGAGTTCGCGGTAGCGCGCCTCGGATTCCTTTTGCCGCCGTGCTTCTTCTTCGCGCTTCTTGCGTTCCTCTTCACGCGCAGCCATCATTTCCTCGGCGCCGGGGGGCACGACGCCCTCTTCCTCGACGACCGTCATCGCCCGCACGGCGAGGCGCACTTCGAGATATTTGCCGCCGAGTATGAAGGTCAGCAGTATGCCGAGTGGCGTGAAGAGAAGCTGATGGAACAGCGCTTCTCCCTGTCAGCGCCATCTTCACCATGATGAGCAGGCTCGCCGCGATGGCGGAGATGGCGCTGACAGCGACGAGCGAGTCGGCGGACGGCGCCTTGAAGAGCAGGCGGATGCCGCGCCCGACGATGGGTCTGCACACGAGAAGCATGGCGAGTGCGAGGACGAGCTCGACGCCGGCGAAGAGGAGAGGCATATCGTCGGGCGAGAGCGACCTAGGGTCGACGCCGAAGGCGCCGGCGGCAAGGAGCCACGGGGAAAAAGGCGAACGCCGGGAGCGTCAGGGGGCAAGACGATGAGGAAGGAAGAGCGAAGGTTCTTCTTGAGACGCTCTTTTTTCCTCCTGTGCTGATGATTTTTTTCGTCCATAGGATTTTTCCTTCTTTCCGCGAAGTTATGATTTCTTTTTGTTTGATTCGCCCTTTTGTTGGTCAATTCCTACCAAAATTTTTTTCTAAGGCTTGCTGTAAAGGGGAAAAATTGATAAAATCTAGGGCGATGAAAAGAGGAAGCTTTCCGATGTCGCGGCTTCGTGAAGTGGGAGGCCTTTTTCAGGCGCTCCCGCGAAATAGAGGCATGGAAGCCGTGCAGCGGAGGTCGTCTTCGTAGTTTCTATGGAAAGGACAGTGCATTTCACTTGCTGAAGCTTTTGGCGCGGGCGAAGATCAATCTGACGCTCGATGTTTTGGGAAAACGCCCCGACGGCTACCACGAGGTGGAGATGGTCATGCAGTCCGTCGCCCTGGCGGATGAGGTGCAGCTGGAGAAGGCGGCGCAGGGCATCTCCCTGGAAGTCGAGGGCGCACCGCTTGCCGCCGACGAGAGCAACCTCGCATGGCGTGCGGCGGCGCTTTTCCTGCGGCGATTTTCTCCTGCAGGCGGCGCAGCGATCCGCTTGAAAAAAAAGATTCCGATGGCGGCGGGACTCGCGGGCGGCTCTGCGGACGCCGCCGCTGTGCTTCGCGGCATGAACGAACTCTTCGCCCAGGGACTGGATGAAGCGGAGCTTTCCGTGCTGGCGGCCGAGCTTGGCTCCGATGTGCCGTTCTGCCTTGCGGGCGGCACGCAGCTGGCGACGGGACGCGGCGAGGTGCTGCGCCGCCTGGCGGACGTGCCGCGATTTTTTCGTCGTGCTCGCCAAGCCGCCCGTCGATGTGTCGACCGCATGGGTCTACGGACGTTACGACGGGCAGCAGGAGGTGCGCCATCCCGAGACGAAGAAGATGCTGTCGGCCATCGAGGCAGGAAATCGTTCCCTGATTTGCAAAGAGTTGTGCAACGTGCTCGAAAGTGTTACCATAAAAGAGCACATGGAGATACGCAGCTTGAAGGAACGGATGATGCAGGAAGGTGCGCTCGCCGCCATGATGTCCGGCTCAGGGCCGACGGTCTTCGCGCTGATGAAGAGCGAGGAGGAGGCGCGAAGCCTGGCGGCAAAGCTGCACGAAGAGACGGCTGCGGCGGTCTTCTGCACGGAAACGCAGGGGGCGCAGGCTTTTTGACGCGCCGGTCTGTGCGTAGGAGGGAACGATGGAACAGGAAATCAAGCTCGCGCCGATTCGTCTCGACAGCTACCAGCCTCTGCGCGAAGTGGTTGCCGAGGCTCTGCGCGACGCGATCAAGAGCGGCACGCTCGCGCCGGGACAGAGGCTCATGGAAATCCAGCTCGCCGAAGAGCTCGGCGTCAGCCGCACGCCCGTGCGCGAGGCGATCCGCAAGCTGGAGCTTGAAGGCTACGTCGTGATGATGCCGCGCCGCGGCACCTACGTCGCGAGTCTCTCCATCCGTGACGTCAACGATGTCTTCGAGATCCGCACGGCGCTCGATTCCCTTGCCTGCGGACTGGCGGCGGAGCGCATTACGGAAAACGAGCTCGAAAGCCTGCAGCGCCTTCTCGTCGCCATCGGCGGACACATCGAGACGGGCGACATGGAGAAGATCGTGGAGACGGACATGCGCTTTCATGACCTCCTCTATCAGGCGAGCCGCAATACGCGCCTCGTCGGCATCATCTCGAACCTGCGCGAGCAGCTCACGCGCTTTCGTTCCGCCTCGATGTCGTTTCCGGGAAGACTCAAGGAAACGCTCGAAGAGCATCGGGAGATCGTCGACGCCATCGCCCAGGGCGATGTGCCGGGTGCGAAACAAGCGGCGGAAGCCCACATGGAGAAGGCGGAGCGCACGCTGCTCCTGAGCATGGAGCAGACGAAGCGCTGCACCACTTGATCGGATCGGACGAGTGGAAAGTGGCGCGGTTTCATCGAAACGGCGGAGGAGACGGTTCTCTGAGCAATGGAGGTTGAACGAATGGCAGATCTGACAACGATCATATTGGCGGCGGGCAAGGGGACGCGCATGAAGTCCTCCTGCCGAAGGTTCTGCACAAGGCAGGGCGGCAGGCGATGCTCGCCCACGTGCTCGATGCCGCGAAGGAGGCGGGCGCCGGGCGCAGCATCGTCGTCGTGGGCTTCGGCGGCGCAGCGGTCGAAGAAGCGCTTGCGGGCGAAGCGGAATTCGTCACGCAGGCCGAGCAGCTTGGCACGGGTCATGCCGTCCTGCAGACGGAATCTCTCCTGCGCGGGGAAAAGGGCACGGTGCTCGTGCTCTGCGGCGACACGCCCCTCTTGACGGGGACTCTCCTCAAGAAATTCGTGGAAGAACACGCGGCCGCCGGGGCGAAGGCGACCGTGCTGACAGCGGTCATGCCCGATGCGACGGGCTACGGAAGGGTCATCCGCGCGGCGGACGGCACGGTCGCGAAGATCGTCGAGCACAAGGATGCGACAAAAGAGGAGCTGGATGTGCGGGAAATCAACTCGGGCATCTATTGCTTCTCGGCGCCCGACCTTTTCGCCGCCCTGCACGAGGTCGGAAACGACAACGCGCAAGGGGAGTACTACCTGCCGGACGTGCTGGAGATCCTCAAGCAGAAGGGGGAAAAGATCTTCGCTGTCGCAGCCGATTCCTATGAGGAAACGCTCGGCGTCAATTCGCGCGCGCAGCTCGCCGCTTCGGAGAAGATCCTGCGCCGCCGCAAGAACGAAGCGCTCATGGCGGAAGGCGTGACGCTCATGGATCCCGAGACGACCTACGTCGATGTCGATGTCGTCGTCGGCCGCGACACCGTCATCTATCCGGGAACATGGCTGGAGGGCAGGACGGTCATCGGCGAGGGCTGCGAGATCGGACCGAACTCTCGCTTCCAGAACGTGAAGATCGGCGCACATGTCACGGCGCATTTCTGCTATGCACACGAATGCGAGATCGCCGACGGCGTGACGCTCGGGCCTTACGTCCATATCCGTCCGGATACGAAGCTCGCTGCAGGCGTCAAGATCGGCAACTTCGTCGAGGTCAAGAACTCGATGGTCGGCGAAGGAACGAAGCTGCCGCATCTCTCGTACATCGGTGATTCCGACATCGGCGCGGGGGTCAACATGGGCTGCGGCACGATCACGGTCAACTACGACGGAAAGAAGAAGTTCCGCACGACGGTCGGTGACGGCGCCTTCGTCGGCTGCAACTCGAATCTCGTTGCGCCCGTCCGTGTCGGCGACAACGCCTATGTCGGTGCAGGATCGACGATCACGAAGGACATCCCGGAAGGCGATCTCGCCATCGCGCGCGCCCATCAGAAGAACATCACCGGGTGGGCGGACAAGCGCAGGTGACCGTTGGGAAAAGGCCGCAGGCTGCGGCGGATAGGGGAGCGTCGCTTCTCGAAGCTCGAAAAAGAGGCATCTTTTGCAAAAAATGGAGGATACCAGAAAAATGACGAATCTTGACAACCTATGCATCATGACAGGCAACGCCAATCCCGAACTGGCGAAAAAAATCGCGGCGCACGTCGGCGTGCCGCTCTGCGATGCATACGTCGGCCATTTCAACAATGGAGAGACGCAGGTGATGATCAGCGAGAGCATTCGCGGCAAGGACATCTTCATTGTCCAGCCGACCTCGCAGCCGGTCAATGACAATCTCATGGAGCTCCTCATCATGACGGATGCCTGTAAGAGGGCGTCCGCGCATAGCATAACCGCCGTCGTGCCGTATTATGCCTATGCGCGCCAAGATCGCAAGACGCGCGGGCGCGAGCCGATCTCGGCGAAGCTCGTCGCGAACCTCATGGAGACGGCGGGCGTCTCGCGCGTCGTGACGGTCGACCTTCATGCGGGACAGATTCAGGGATTCTTCGACATCCCCGTCGATCATCTCGGCGCCGCGCCCGTCCTCGCAGCGTATCTTGAGGAGCGCCGTCTCGAAAATATCGTCGTCGTCTCGCCCGATCTCGGCGGCGTCACGCGCACGCGCAAGATTGCCGACCGCCTGCACGCACCGATCGCCATCATCGAGAAGCGCCGCCCGGAGCCGGGCGTGGCGGAGGTCATGAATCTCATTGGCGACGTCGAGGGCAAGACGGCGATCCTCGTCGATGACATCGTCGATACGGCGGGATCCCTTTGCGAAGGTGCCAAAGCCATCGAGAGGCTCGGCGCGAAGGAAATCTACGCTGTCTGCTCCCATGCGATCCTGACCGATCCTGCTATCGAGCGCATCAATGCCTCGGCGCTCAAACAGCTGATCGTCACGGACACGATTCCTTTGGGCGACAAGAAGTCGGACAAGATCGTCGTGCTGACGATGGCGGACGCCATCGGCGATGTGCTCGTCAGCATTCAGGAGCATCGCTCCGTCAGCCACCTGTTTCGCTGAGGCGGGGGAACGTGCATGAAAGTGAAGGCATATCATCGCGTAAACTTCTACGATACCGACGCCATGGGCGTCGTTCATCACGCGAATTATATCCGTTGGTTTGAGATCGGCAGGGTCGAGTTCCTGCGCGCGCTCGGCATCACGCTCGGAGACCTGATGGAAGCGGGCTACGTCTTTCCGCTGACCGACGTCAGCGCGAAATTCGTCGCGCCGGGCAAGTTCGACGATGAACTCGCCATCGTCACGCGCCCGACGGCGCTGACAAAGGTCAAGATGGCGTTCGACTACGAAGTGCGGCGCAGGGCGGACGGCGAGCTGCTCGTCCTCGGCCACACGCAGAACGTCTTCACGAGCAAGGAGACGGGGCGCATCTGTAAATTGCCCGAAGAGTTTTATGAAAAGCTTCATGCTGCGCTTCTGGATGGATGAGGCGTCCGAGACGCGGGAAATCCTTGGCGCTCGGCAGGAAGTTTTGGGAGGTCCTGGAATTTGTATATAGCAGTTGGTGTTGTCCTTGCCGCGCTTCTTTTTCTGTGTCGCTGCGGCAAAGCTTTATCTCGTCCATTCCGGCACGGAGGAGATCGTCGTGAAGCTCACGGAGCGCACGCCTTTCGCCGTCGCAGCGCGGGATGAACGAAGCGTGACGCTCGTCACGAAGATGGAGTTCGCCAATGTCGGCAAGCAGGTCGGCACGATCATGGACGCCTTCGTGCGTCCGCTTCTTCCCTATGAACAGTACGACGGTCTGGAGGTGCGCGGCAAAGCCGAACGCGAGGGGGCGCCGCGCGAGGACGATTATTTCGAAGCGGTGCTGATCGAGCACGCGGAGAGCATCTTCGTCAAGGCGTATGTGACGCTCACCGCGAGGGGCGGGAGGACTCTCGAAGAGGCCGTCGCGCACATGGTCGATTTTCCGGCGGAGCTCATCTATCAGGAAACGGGAAGGCATCCTTGGAAGTATTCGAAGGTGACGATCCCGGTGCGTGCGCAGGAAGTCGCGTCGCTTGTCGGCGTGACGCTTGCAGACGATTGAGGAGGGGCGAAGAATGAAGGGAAAACTGGAAATCCTGCCCGTCCCCACGCGCATCTTGACGGACAAGGACGACATCATCGACTGCGTGGAGAAGTATACGCGCGGCAAGATCGGTGCGGACGACGTGATCTCCGTGGCGGAGAGCGTCGTCGCCATCACGCAGGGACGTATCGTGCGTCCCGAGGATTTGAAGATTTCGCGCGTCGCGCAGTTCTGCTGCCGCTTCATACCGGACTACGGCAGTCTCGCGAGTCCGCACGGCATGCAGTCCCTGATGAACGTCGAAGGCAAGTGGCGTGTCGCGGCGGCGCTCTTCGCGGGCTTCCTCGGCAAACTCGTCGGAAAGAGCGGACTGTTTTATGAATGGGGCGGCGAGCAGACGGCGCTCATCGATGATGTGACGGGCACGATGCCGCCGTTCGACAAAGCATATCGTCTACTGGCCGCACGACCCCGCCGACGTCGTCTCGCGCCTCAGGGAGCGGCTTGGCTGCTTCGGCGCGGTCATCGCCGACGTCAACGATCTCAAGCGTTCGCGCATCGTCGGCGTGACGGACGGCACGCAGGGAGATCTCGTCGCGAAGCTTCTCATCGACAATCCGTTCGGCAATGCATCGCAGAAGACGCCGATCTGCATCATCAAGAACTTCCGACAGTATCAGGAAGGCTGAGACTGCGGCAGGGCAGGGCTTGACGCCCTGCCCTTTCCCGTGGAGAAAAGAAGGAGGGGAAGATGCGCTGTGCAGAGATTACGCGGACGCGCTGCTGACGCACTGCGCCCTTTGAAGATCACGCGCCGCTTCCAGAAAGGGCCGGCCGCCTCCGTGCTCATCGAGATGGGCCATACGCGCGTCATCTGCGCGGCGTCTGTCGAAAGCCGCGTGCCGTACTTCCTGCGCGGCACGGGCACGGGCTGGATCAAGGCAGAATATGCGCTCTTGCCGAGCGCGACCTCGACGCGCACGCCGCGCGAGGCTTGCCGAGGACGCCAGTCCGGGCGCACGCAGGAGATCCAACGCCTGATCGGCCGCTCGCTGCGCTCCGTCGTCGATCTCGCTGCGCTCGGTGAGCGCACGATCGCCTTGGACTGCGACGTCATCGAGGCGGACGGCGGCACGCGCACGGCGGCGGTGACGGGCGCCTTTCTCGCGCTCGTCGAAGCGTGCGCGACCTTTTATGAAAAGGGCAGGGCGTTCCCCGTCAAGGACTTCCTCGCGGCGGTGAGCGTCGGCCTCGCCAAGGACGGCGAGCCGATCTTGGATCTCTGCTATGAGGGAGGACAGCGAGGCGCTCGTCGATATGAACGTCGTGATGACGGGCGCCTACGACTTCGTCGAGGTGCAGGGGCACGGGCGAGGGGAGGCCTTTCTCGCGCAGGGAGATGACGGCGCTGCTCGCGCTCGCGGAAAAAGGCATTGACGAATTGATTGCAAGAGAAAGGACGCGCTCGGCGGCGAGCTCGTCTGGAAAGTGGGGAGGATCGGATGAAGAAGATCGTAGTCGCTACGAAGAACGAAGGGAAGGTCAAAGAGATTCTCGCAGCATTTCAGAAGCTCCCCGTGGAGCTTCTGACGCTCAGAGATTTCGGCGATCTGCCCGAGGCGGTCGAAGACGCGGACACTTTCTTGGGCAACGCGCGGCTCAAGGCTCGCTTTTTATGCGGAGAAGACGGGATGCGCGTGCCTTGCCGACGATTCGGGACTTGAGGTCGAGGTCTTGGACGGTGCGCCCGGCGTCCGTTCGGCGCGCTACTCGGGAAGGCACGACGATGCGGCGAACAACGAGAAGCTTGTGGCGGAGCTTCAAAAGAAGGGGCAGTCGAATCGGCAGCGGCCTTCCGCTGCGTGCTCGTTCTTTGCGACGCGGACGGCAAGGAGCTCGTCTCCGAGGGATCGTGCGTCGGGCGCGTGCGTCAAAGCCCTCGCGGTGCGGGCGGTTTCGGCTATGACCCGTACTTCTACCTCGCGAGCGGCAAGACGTTGGCGGAGCTGACCTTGCAGGAGAAGCAGGCGGTCAGCCATCGCGGCGCGGCGCTTCGCCTCATGGCGGCGCAGATGAAGGAGCGTCTCACATGAAGATTGGCATTATGAGCGACAGCCACGGCGACCGCCGCGCGATCGACCGCGCCGTGGAGCGCGCGGGCAAGGTCGATCTCTGGCTCCATGCGGGAGACTGCGCTCCCCGATGCGGCGTACCTCGCACTCGTCTCGGCGGCGCGTGTGGAAAATGTCGCGGGCAATACGGACTGGCCGGACGGCAAGACGCCCGACGAGATCGTCGTCGAGGCGGCGGGGCATCGCATCTTCCTCACGCACGGACACATCTACGGCGTGCGTTCCACCTTGGAGATGCTCGTCCAGGCGGCGAGAGAGGAGCAGGCGGACATCGCCGTTTACGGACATACGCATGTGGCGCAGGATGTCGAGGGAGAAGTCCGCGTCCTCAATCCCGGCAGTGTGGCGCGTCCGCGCGACGAGGGTCGTCCTTCTTTCATGATTGCCGAACTGGAGGCGGGAAAAAGCCGCCGAAGGTCGAGCTTGTTCGCTTAGGAAAAGGGTGAAAAAGTGCATGGGGAAAAGCGAATGCAGTTCACTTTTTTACCCTCAGAAACTCAAGAAACTCAAGGGTTTCGGTGTTGAATGTGCGATGAAAATATGATATGATGAAGCTATGTGAGTATTATAATTTCTTATGGGAGGGTTTATCTTGCGTACAATCGAAGCGAAACAGATTACGGAAGCGGTTGCCGAGATGTGCAAAGAAGCTGCCTACTATCTGCCGAACGATGTCTACGAAGCGTTGAAGCGCGGACGCGAGGCGGAGGAGTCTCCAGTAGGACGCGACGTCCTCGACCAGATCATCCGCAACGCGGAGATCGCCAAGGCTGAGGATCGCCCCATCTGTCAGGATACCGGCATGACGATCGTCTTCCGGAGATCGGCCGGGATCTGCACATCGCGGGCGGCGACCTCGAAGAGGCGGTCAATGCCGGCGTCGCCAAGGGATACACGGAAGGGTACCTGAGGAAATCCGTCGTCGCTGAGCCGCTGTTCAATCGCAAGAACACGCAGAACAACACGCCTGCCGTCATCTACACGAGCATCGTGCCGGGCGACAAGCTCAAGATCACGGTCGGCCCCAAGGGCTTCGGCAGCGAGAACAAGTCGGGCATCAAGATGCTCGTTCCGGCGGACGGCGTCGAAGGCGTCAAGAAGGCCGTGCTCGACATCATCCTGCACGCAAGCTGCAATCCCCTGTCCGCCGATGGTCGTCGGCGTCGGCATCGGCGGCACGATGGACCGTGCGGCGTACTACTCGAAGAAGGCTCTCGTCCGCTCGATCAATGAGCGCAATCCCATGCCCGAGTATGCGAAGCTCGAAGGCGAGCTTTCTGGAGATGATCAACAAGACGGGCATTGAGCCGCAGCTCGGCGGAACCGTGTCGGCGCTCGCCGTCAACGTCGAGTGGGGATCTGACGCATATCGCAGGACTGCCCGTTGCCGTCACGATCTGCTGTCATGCGATGCGTCACAAGGATCGCGTCCTTTAATTGCTCGGGATGGGAGGATAAGAAAAATGGCTGAAAAAGATTCGTATCGAAACACCGTTCACCGTGGAGCAGTCCAGGGAAACTCAAGGCGGGCGACAGCGTGCTCATCACGGGCACGATCATCAGCGCGCGCGATGCGGCGCACAAGGTCATGTGCGAGGCTCTGGCGCGCGGCGAGAAGCTCCCCGTGGACTGGAAGAACGAGATCGTCTACTACCTCGGACCCTACGCCGGCAAAGCCGGGCGATCCGATCGGCTCGTGCGGCCCGACGACTGCCGGCCGCATGGACGCCTACACGCCGACGATGCTTGAACAGGGCATCACGGGCATGATCGGCAAGGGATCGCGCGACCCGAAGGTCATCGAGTCGATGAAGAAGAACGGCGTGACGTACTTCGTCGCCGTCGGTGGCGCGGCGGCCCTGATCGCCAAGTCCGTCAAGAAGTACGAAGTGCTCGCCTATCCAGAACTCGGCCCGGAAGCTGTAGCGCGGCTTACGGTCGTTGACTTCCCGGCGATCGTCGGCATCGACTGCGAGGGAAATAACTTCTACGAGATCGGCCAGGCGCCGTATCGTAAGTTATAGGAAGCACTGATAAAATGAAGCCCGTCAGATTGGTGCGGATTTTTCGTTCTATCAAGGAGGCAAACCGGACGCAGAGTGGTGCTCTGTGGAGGATTTGCCGACGCGGAGAGGGCGGAAAAGACGCGCCAAGATGACGAGGCTGAATGTATCGGTGATTCCTACAGGAAGCGTCGCCCCTCGGCGCTTTCGATCATCCGCTCCCCGCTTGACGCGGGGCGCAAAGAATTCATAGGAGGTATAGAATGATTAACACAACTTTTTACGCCCGCCGCCTGCATTCTCTGGTCGGTTTGCTGGCACTCGGAGGATTCCTCATGGAGCACATCCTCACCAATGCTTCGGCTCTGGGCGGCGCTGAAGCCCTGAATGGCAAGCTCGCGATGATGGAGCTCATTCCGAAGCCGATCTTCCTCGGTCTCGAAGTCGGCGCCGTCGCCATCCCGTTCCTCTTCCATGCGATCTACGGCATCTACATCTGCATGCAGGCGAAGAACAACCCGACGAACTATGGCTACCTGAACAACTGGAACTTCGCTTTCCAGCGCTGGACGGCATGGTTCCTGCTCGTCTTCCTCGTCTGGCACGTCGGCTACCTGCGCTTCTATGTCAAGGGCGTTCTCGGCACGCCGATCACCTACGAGCTGATTCAGAGCTACGTCACGAGCAGCCCCATCGTTTTCGTCCTCTACCTCATCGGTATGCTCGCGGCAATCTTCCATTTCACGAACGGCATCGCGACCTTCCTCATGACGTGGGGCGTCGTCAAGGGACCTCGCGCGCAGAAGGTGGCGGGACTCCTCTCCATGATGCTCTGCGCGGCGCTGAGCATCGTGACGATTGCGTTCATGGTGAGCTATTTCGTCCCCATGCATTGATCGATTGTTTGTGAAGTATAGATAAGGAGAGAACCTACATGGCTGAAAAGAAGAAAATCATTATTGTAGGCGGCGGTCTCTCGGGTCTCATGGCGGCCATCAAGGTCTGTGAGCTCGGCGGCGAAGTCGACCTGTTTTCCTACTGCCCGGTCAAGCGCTCCCATTCGCTGTGCGCACAGGGCGGTATCAATGCCTGCATGGACTCGAAGGGCGAGCATGACAGCGTTTACGAGCACTTCGATGATACGGTCTACGGCGGCGATTTCCTCGCGGACCAGGTCGCGGTCAAGGGCATGGTCGAGGCAGCTCCGAAACTCATCAAGATGTTCGACCGCATGGGCGTCCCCTTCACGCGCACGCCCGAAGGCAATCTCGACCTCCGCAACTTCGGTGGACAGAAGAACAAGCGCACCTGTTTCGCTGGCTCGACGACGGGACAGCAGCTTCTCTACGCGCTCGATGAGCAGGTTCGCCGCTGGGAAGTCAAGGGCGGCGTCAAGAAGTATGAGTTCTGGGAATTCATCCGCATCATCAAGAACAAGGACGGCATCTGCCGCGGCATCGTCGCGCAGAACATGAACTCGATGGAGATCAAGGCGTTCCCCGCCGACGTCGTCATCCTCGCGACGGGCGGCCCCGGCCAGGTGTTCGGACGCTGCACGGCTTCGACGATCTGCAACGGCTCGGCTGTTTCCGCTGTCTACCAGCAGGGCGCACACATCGGCAACCCGGAGTTCATCCAGATTCATCCGACGGCGATTCCGGGTTCCGACAAGAACCGCCTGATGAGCGAGGCGTGCCGCGGCGAAGGCGGGCGCGTCTGGGTCTACAAGGATGGCAAGCCTTGGTATTTCCTCGAAGACATGTATCCGGCATACGGCAATCTCGTGCCGCGTGACGTCGCGTCGCGCGCCATCTTCAAGGTCTGCGTGCACATGGGGCTGGGCATCGACGGGGAGAACCGCGTCTACCTCGATCTTTCGCATATCGATCCGCACTATCTGGAGCGCAAGCTCGGCGGCATCCTCGAAATCTACATGGACTTCGTCGGCAAGGATCCGCGCAAGGTGCCGATGGAGATCTTCCCGTCCGTCCACTATTCGATGGGCGGCATCTGGGTCGATCGCCTGCATCACACGAACATCAAGGGTCTCATGGCCTCGGGCGAGTGCGACTATCAGTATCACGGCGCGAACCGCCTCGGCGCGAACTCGCTCCTTTCCGCCGCTTACTCCGGCACGGTCTCGGGATCCCTGAGGCCATGCGCATGGCGAAGGCCGGCGAGCTCGGCGACGCCCTCACGCAGGCGGAGCTGGACAAGGCGCGTCAGGAAGTCGTCGACCAGTTCGAAGGCATCCTCAAGATGGACGGTCCCGAGAATGCGCACAAGCTCCACCACGAGCTCGGCGATCTCATGTACAAGTATGTTTCCATCGAGCGCGACAACAACGGCCTCGACCAGTGCCTCGTGGAACTCAAGGAAATTCTCAAGCGTTGGGACAACATCGGCTTGACGGATCGCAGCCATTGGGCGAACCAGGAAGCCATGTTCGTGCGCCAGCTGCGCAACATGATCCTCTACGCGATGTGCATCACGAAGGCGGCTCGCTGCCGCGACGAGAGCCGTGGCGCTCATGCCAAGATCGCCCTCGACGCGAACGGCAAGCGCATGATGGACGGCGACGAGCTCGTCTTCATGCCGCGTGATGACAAGAACTTCATGCGCATCTCCATCGTCGACTACGACCCGAAGACGGAAGAGCCGATCGTCAGCTACGACGAGTTCGATCATTCGCTCATCAAGCCGCGTGCGCGCAACTACGCGGTGGCGAAGAAAGAGTAAGAGGAGGAGATAGCAAATGGCAGATCAGAAGAAAGTAAGATTCATCATAGAGCGTCAGGATGGCCCCGATTCCAGCCCCTACAAGCAGGAATTCGATGTCGATTATCGCCCCGGCCTCAACGTCGTCGCGGCTCTCATGGAAATCCAGAAGAACCCCGTGACGGTCGACGGCAAGACGGTCGCTCCCGTCAACTGGGAGTGCAACTGCTCGGAGAAGGTCTGCGGCGCCTGCATGATGGTCATCAACGGCAAGGCGCGTCAGGCCTGCTGCTCGCTCATCGACGAGCTTGAGCAGCCGATCACGCTCGCTCCGGCGCGCACCTTCCCCGTCATCCGCGACCTCCTCATCGACCGTTCCGTCATGTTCGAGAGCCTGAAGCGCATCCATGGCTGGATCGAGATCGACGGCTCGTGGGACAACCCCGATGCGCCGCTGCAGAACCCCTACACGGCGGAGACGACGTATGAGATCTCGCACTGCATGACGTGCGGCTGCTGCTTGAAGCCTGCCCGAACGTCGGACCGCAGTCCGACTTCATCGGTCCCTCGCCGACGGTGCAGACGCTGCTCTTCAACCTCCATCCGTTCGGGAAGTTCGACGCTCCGAAGCGCCTGGAAGCCCTCATGGGCAAGGGCGGCATCACGAGCTGCGGCAATAGCCAGAACTGTGAAAAGGCATGCCCGAAGGAGATCAAGCTCACGAAAGCACCTCGCACAGCTCAACCGTGACGTCAACAAGCAGGCTCTGAGGAACATCTTCAACAACTGAGATGCGATTCTTGCCGCATAGGAAAACCGCCCGCCGATCTTGGCGGGCGGTTTTTTTAGGAGTTGCCGGATCGATTTGGGATTCTTCAAGGAGGACAAGATGAAAACGAGACAACAGGTGAAACGATTTCTGCTGACAACGGCTCTTCTTTGCTGCTTCACGTCGGGAACAGCATCTGCCGGTGTGGGATTTGGCATAGCGATTCCCGTGGGAGGAGCGATGGAAGCGGCAAATGCGCCGGAAGACGGCTATGCGGCGTTTGCGACGGACGATCTCGCTGGGAGATCTTGGCACGGGAGAAGAGCGGGAAGCTCCATCTGGAGATGCGCTTGACAAACCGCTCTGCACATGACATGGTGTTTTCCCACAAGGATGGACAGATGTATGATTTCACGCTGACGGATCGGAAGGGACGGGAAGTGTGGCGTTGGTCGGACGGCATGAGCTTCACGCAGGCGCTGACGACGTCTTCGATTCCGGCAGGAGAAGCGGTCGTCTACAGTGCCGATATCGAGCGCAGGGCATATCGTAAGTTCAAAGAGGACGCTGTCTTCGTGAATATGTATGTGAAGGACTCGCCGTATGGCTTCTCCCTGAAGCTGTCCGAGGCAGCTGCGGATAAGTGCACCGCCCCTGTCATCGTGTACGGCGGCGTCGGCACAGGCGGAGCCCGGTGGTGAAGATGTGAGCGGATTTTTTTCCGTTTTTCCGTTCTGCCAAATCGCGAGGGAATCTGCTTGACAGAGGAAAGAGAATAGTATATCTTTAGAGTAGATGAATTGGCAAATTTTGATGAACGGTTTTCATTATTTGTGATTCCTATGGAAGGAGAGAGCGTTCTGCTTTGGGGATGTAAGACAAAACGACATTTGGCGCACTATGTGTCGATTTTTTTGTTGTCTGGAGGATATACGCTCCCTTCTGCTTTGCCGGTGTATGCCGCGCCTGTGACGGGACAAAACGTCACGGTCGATGCCTCGCATCCTGCCGTGACGAGTTCAGATCCGACCAATACGCCGGCGGGAGAGCCGACGCATCTTGCCGTGGCGGCCGGCGACGCCCCTGCGGGAAATGTCGGGGATGTCACCGGCAACAGCCTGACGATTCAGGCGACCTCGGCATCGACGATGTCGGGCATCCTGAATGTCTATGCGGGCAGGACGCTTGGCACGGGAAATGCGAACAACAACACGCTGACGATCGACGGCAGGTATTCTTTTCCTGCGCTGATTCCGAACGCGACGAATCCGACCTGGCCTGGCTACAAGCCGCTCCTCTACGGAGGCTATACGCGAAATGGAAACGCGGACGGCAACACCGTCATCATTAGGGATGTGGTCGACACAGGGGCCACCCAACCAAACCCCTATGCGTATACCGGACTGACGTACAGCGGGACGGTCTACGCCGGCTATACGGCGGGCGGCGGTACGGCGCACGGGAACCGCGTTGTGCTGCACAATGCACAGGCGCTCGGCAACGTCAATATATACGGCGGCAACAATCCTGCGAATCGGAGCGGCAACAATGTGCTGCAGATCACGTCGAAGAACAACCGCGTCGCGGGCATCTACGGCTTTAAGACGATGGAGTTCGTCCTCAACAACAACCTGAAGGCGGCGGACAGCATCTGGTCGAACGCCCATCTGGTGGCGGACTACATGCTCTACGTAAAAGATAACACGATGCAGAGTTTCGATTGGGATCAGATCGTCGTCAAGAACTATCAGTCGTGGTTCGACCATCAGATCGCGCTGGGGAAAAAGCGCCCTGTCCTCTATCTCTATTTTCCTTCGGCAATGACGGTCTGGGGCTATGCGCCGACGCTTCTCTATAACAATGGAGACTACGAGTACGGCAAGACGGCGACCTCCTATACCAATGGCGCGGGCATCCAGAACCCTACGGAAATCTGCGCGGCATCACAGTTCCGCCTGCTGGGGCTTCGCTATAAGAATGCAACGGAGACGCTGACGGCGCACACGCCGCAGCTTCACGAGTCCTCCCCGAAGGGGCTCGTATGCGGGCGTCTCCATCTACGGCAATACGACGGAGAACAACAAGCTCACCATCACGGCGGGCACGCATACGGCGGCGCGCGCGGGCTATACGATTGCGAAGAACGGCAGCACGAAGAACAATACGCTCACGATCACGGGCGGCACGGTCGGTGAGGCATACGGTGGCTGGACGGAGGGGAAGAACCTCCTCGCGAGCACGACCGTGGACGAGACGCATCCGGTCGCGGTGAATACGGGCGCGAACGCCGAGGCGGAGGGCAACAAGCTCAACCTCTCGGGCGGCACGATCGGCGCGAACGGCAAGATCGCGGGCGGCTATATCGCAAAGTATACGCTGCACCAGACGCATCCCGTATCGGCGGGCGACGCGAAGACGAACAAGGTCACGATCACAGGCGGCACGATCGGGAACAATACGGCAATCTACGGCGGCTATACCGAAGGCTCGGGGCACGCGACGGATAACGAGGTCACGATCTCGGACGGTACGTTCGGCAACGGCGTCGCGATCCATGGCGGCGGCACGGCGGGACGAGATGCGGCGGGTGCCGTGACGGCGAGCAAGGCGACAGGCAACACCGTCACGATCACGGGCGGCACGTTCGGCACAGGCATGGACATCTACGGCGGCAATACCGGCGGCACGGGCGCGGCGACGGGGAATACGATCACGCTCGGAGCAAACGATCTCGCGATGGGCGGCGTATTTCTGCACGGCGGCTATGGCGCTGCTGCGAGCGATGTCATGACGGACAACACGCTGAACGTCAAGGGGAAGAATATCACCGTGCGCGGCGTGGAAAAACTTCGGCAAGGCGAATTTCGACCTTGCGAACAAGGCGGTCGGCGACACCCTGCTCAAGATCACGGGCGGTGCGACGAACAAGATCGACTGGGCGGGCGTGGAGGTCGTACAGTCAACCCTACAGCTTTACGCCGAAGTCCTACGACAAGCGTCTCTTTACCCTCATGGACAATGAGGACGGCATCAGCTTCATGAAGGGGACGACGGACACCTATGCGACCATCGGGGCGAAGGA
The DNA here is from genome assembly GCA_916438625.1 of uncultured Selenomonas sp. Lineage (GTDB taxonomy): Bacteria > Bacillota > Negativicutes > Selenomonadales > Selenomonadaceae > Selenomonas. Next base: position 1,073,354 of record CAKAFE010000001.1, read on the forward strand.
GCGCACGTTTGGCAACTACGAGTTCGTCATCGACACGGACAACCACACGGGTCATGCGACGCGCTATGTCTATGCCGATGGGTTTCAGTTCAAGGACAATACTGCCGCGACCTATACGTCGGCGGAGGGGACACACGACGCCGCATGGGCAGGGCGCACCGCGACGGGCAACAAGGTCGAGGGAAACAAACTCACCGTAACGGGTGGGTCTGTTACGAATGCCTACGGCGGCTTCGTCGTGAACAACAAGCGCGACGCATCGGGCAACCCGCTCACGACGGGCGACGCCGACAATAATACGCTCGTCCTTGCAAAGGATGCGGCGAATCCGTCTGCTGCGGCGCCTGCCGTCACGGGCAGCGCCTACGGTGCGCTCGTCAAGACGAAGGCGGGCAGCGCGACGAACAACAAGGTGGACTTCTCGGCGGGGCATGTCGCGGGCAGTCTCTACGGCGGCGCGCTGACGGCGACGGGCGCGACAGGGCGCGGCGACGGGCAACACGATCACCATCACGGGCGCGGCGACGGTCGGCGGCGATGTCTATGGCGGCTATACGACGGGCACGGGGGCGACGACGGGCAACACGGTGAACCTCGGCGACGGCACGGAGGCGGGGAAACTCACCACGACTGCAGGGGCGGCGACGGTGGCGGGCACGATCTACGGCGGCAGCGGCACGGCGACGACGGGCAACGTCCTCAATGTCAACGGCAATGCCACGGTCGGCAACATCAAGAACTTTGCCGCAGTGAATTTCCACTATGCGAGTGCGACGACGAATACGGCGAGCCCCATGCTGAAGATCACGGACGGCACGGCAACCGCCCTGGATTGGAGTACCTTCGGCTATACGGGCGGCATCCCGTCGGGCGGGAAGCTCACGCTCATGCAGAACGCCGCGAATATCAGCGTGGCGAACTACACGGGGGCGCGGGAGATCACGAGCACGAGCACGACGAGCGAAGTCGCCATCGATACGCTAAACCACACGGCGACCTCGACGGCGATCGTCGTCAGCGGCTATACCTACCACGGGGTGGATGATACGCCTGCCGCAAGTACGGGCAGCAGCAGCGAAGACATCTGGGCGGGGCGCTCCATCATCGGCAACGCGACGACGGCGAACAAACTCACCCTCAAGAACGGCACGACCCATCGCGATGCCTACGGCGGCTGGACGGCGGGCACGGGCACGCTCAAGACGCCGACGAAGGACAGCACGGGCAACGCGGTGGATCTGCAGAATGCCACGGTGCGCAACGTCTACGGCGGGTTCACCGCGAGCACGGGCGGCAGCGCAACAGCCAATGTGGTCAAGGTCTCGGGCGGCACGGTTGCGGCGGATGCATCCGGCGTCGGCGGAAACGTCTACGGCGGGTTTATTTCGCATACCGGTGCGGGAAATGCCACGGGCAATGCGGTCACCATCACGGGCGGCACGATGAAAGACGTCTACGGCGGCTATACGAATGGCACCGGTCAGACGACGGGCAATACCGTCACCATCGGCGATGGGACGAATGCCCTTCCCTACAGGGACGAATATCGCGGGCTATCTCTACGGCGGCAACCAGGCGGCCGATACGGGCAACAAGCTCGTGGTCAATACCCCGGTCAGCGTCAAGAACATCAAGAAGTTTGAAACGCTGAGCTTCAACCTCGCGAAGAATGTCTATGCGGCAAATCCGCTCCTCTCCCTGACGGACGGCGTGCAGACGGGCGGGCTCGACTGGGCGAAGGTGGATGTCACATTTCCCTCGTCATTTACGCCGAGCTCCTATAAAGAGCGGCTGGTCACGCTCATGCACAACACGAGCGGCATCAGCTTCATGAAGAACGGCGTCGATACGTACACGCCCATCAAGGAAAAGCGGCGCACGAGCGGCGACTTCGAGTATGTCACCGATACGGACAGCCACGGCGTGACGGCAACGCAGGATGTCTATGTGAACGGCTTCCGCTTCCGCAACAACCTGTCTGCCGTCTATCAGGCGACGGACGGGACGAACCCCTGCCGCATGGGCGGGGCGCACGGGCGTCGGCAACAAGGTCGAGCAGAACAAGCTCACCGTCACGGGTGGGTCTCTTACCCATGCCTATGGCGGCTATGTCGAGAATCATCTGTACGATGCGGCGGGCAATCCGCTCACGACGGGCGATGCCGAGAGCAATGCGCTTGTCATTGCAAAAGATGCAGCGAATCCGTCTGCTCTGCCGCCTGCCATTACGGGCGATATCTACGGCGCCAAGGTCATGGTGAAGGACGGCGCGGCAAAGAAGAATACGGCAGCGATCTCGGGCGGCACGGTGACGGGCAATGTCTACGGCGCTGCGCTCACGGCTGTCGCTGCGACGAAGAACGCGGAGGAGAACGGCGTCGGCATCTCAGGCGGCACGGTGACGGGCAATATCTACGGCAGTGCCGTTCTCGATGCGGGTGCGTCGGGCAAGGCTGCAAAGAGCAGTGTCAGCATTTCGGGCGGCGCGATCACAGGAGATGTCTTCGGCGGCTTTACGGGCGGCACGGGCGATGCGGGCGAGAATACCGTGGAGATCACGGGCGGCACGCTCGCGGGCAATGTGACGGGCGGCCGTGCGCTCAGCGGCGATGCGGACAGCAACACGGTGCGCGTCGCGGTCAATGCGGGCAGCGTCACGGGCGGCAGCTCGACGGGCGGCTCTGCCTCGCACAATACGGTATATATCACGAATGCCTCCATCACGGGAGATGTCACGGGCGGCAGCGGCACGGTGACGACGGACAACAAGATCCACCTGCAGGGGGCGGCGGTCACGGGCGACGTGATCGGCGGCACGGCAGGCAGCACGGACAACACGCTCGCTCTCCACTACAGTGCGGCGCGTCCGACGAATCGCATTCACGACTTTTCGGGTATTCAGAGACTGCAATTCTATCTGGATGAGAATGTTGACGGGTCGATGCCGCCGATGCTGCAGCTCGGCGTCGCTGCGAAGAACGTCGCGACACTCGACGTCGGTTTTGGCATCGCGGGGCACGCGCGGCGGCTCAGGGACAGCGATACGATCCATCTCATGAAGCTCGCGCCGGGCGGCACGCTCACCATTGCCGGGTCGACGCAGGCGAATATCGTCACGGGCATGCAGGGCGTCTCCATCCTCTACGACTTCGAACTCATGCGCGAGGGGACGAATGAACTGGTGGCGCGGGTGCTGCGTGCGACGCTCAACAGAGGCAGCAAGTCCTTTGTCGAGCCGCGCTGTGGGGCGACGGACTTCATCAATCGCGGAGCCGACCTTCTGGCGGCGTCGGGGATTTCCTCGGCATCAAAAGCAGGCGGTGCGATGGAGGAGGACGAAAAGCGCGGCTATCAGCTCTGGGCGGCGATGAGTCAGGGCACGATGCGCGTCGATACAGGTTCCTACGTTACGACGATGGGCTACAACCTCAGCCTTGGCTGGGCGAAGGAAGGAAAGATCAAGGAAAGCAAGACGATCTTTTACCCCATTTGTGGAGTACGGGCGAGGCACGTATCACACCTATCTCGACGACGGCACGCACGGCAGCGGCAAGATCAGCTATCTTGGCGCGGGTCTCATGGGACGCATCGAGCGGCCGGACGGATGCTGGGCGGAGGCGGCGCTCCACGGCGGCAGGGTGCAAAGCGACTACGGCGGCAGCATCTCCTCGGGGACGGTTTCGACCTACGACAGCAAAAACGCCTACTATGCGGCGCATATCGGCATCGGAAAAACGCGGCTGCTCCATACGGGCGAAACGCTGAACACCTACCTGCGATACTTCTATTCACGGCAGGATGGCGTCAGTGCACAGCTCAATACGGGCGAAACCTACGATTTCGATGCGGTTGCGTCGCATCGTATGAGGGTCGGCTTCACCTTCTTGCGCCGCGAGGATGCGGCCGGGGAGATCTATGCGGGGCTTGCCTACGAGTACGAGTTCGACGGCGAGGGGGCAGCATACGTCCAGGGGCTTGCCACCGATAGTCCCGCCCTGCGCGGCGGCAGCACGATGGTCGAGCTGGGCTATCGCTTCATTCCGCCGGACAGCCGCCTATCCTATCACGTTCGCATGGCTGGCTGGCAGGGAACGCGACGCGGCATGACGGGGAATGCACAGGTCAGTTGGGCATTCTGAAACAGGATGGAGAGGGATGCAGATTCAAAAAGCGACTTTTTGCGCATAAGGCGTGTTTCCGCCGTAAATGCTGCAGCTGCACAAGAACCCAAAGTTTGGCGAAGCGATGCGGCAATCAAACTTGCGCTCTTCCCCGGAGCCGGACAACCAAATAAATTCCTTGACAAGTCTTCTGCCGCTCTGTATAATACTACTTGTTGCCGACCTTGCAGGCAACGATGGATGACCCGGTAGTTTAGTTGGTTAGAATGCCGCCCTGTCACGGCGGAGGTCAGGGGTTCAAGTCCCCTTCGGGTCGCCACTTATGCGGAAGTAGCTCAGTGGTAGAGCACCACCTTGCCAAGGTGGGGGTCGCGAGTTCGAGCCTCGTTTTTCCGCTCCATACGGCGACATAGCCAAGCGGTAAGGCAGGGGTCTGCAAAACCCTCATTCCCCAGTTCGATTCTGGGTGTCGCCTCCAAAACGATAGGGTAAAGACTGTTGCAGAGATTCTGCGGCAGTCTTTTTTTCGAGAAAGAAGCGGTGGGAGGAGCTATTTTGTCGCAGGAAGAATTGAAGAAGGAAATAGAGAAGAGGCGCACGTTCGCCATCATTTCGCACCCGGACGCGGGCAAGACGACGCTGACGGAGAAACTGCTGCTCTACGGCGGCGCCATCCACCTTGCCGGCTCGATCAAGTCGCGCAAGACGGAGCGCCACGCTGTGTCCGATTGGATGGAGATCGAGAAGCAGCGCGGCATCTCCGTCACGTCGAGCGTGCTGCAGTTTGACTACGAGGGCTGCCGCATCAACATTCTCGACACGCCTGGGCATCAGGATTTCAGTGAGGATACATATCGCACGCTGATGGCGGTCGACAGCGCCGTCATGATTCTCGACGTGGCGAAGGGCGTCGAGGCGCAGACGAAGAAGCTTTTCAAGGTCTGCCGCGAGCGGCACATACCGATCTTCACGTTCGTCAACAAGCTCGACCGCTTCGGCAAGGCGCCGCTCGATATCATGGATGAGCTGGAAGATGTCCCGGGCATCCGCTCCTATCCGATGAATTGGCCGGTCGGCACGGACGGCAGCTACAAGGGCGTCTACGACCGCGCGAAACGCGAAGTCGAGCTTTTCGCCGCCGACGCGAGCCACGGGCAGACGGAGCGCGTTTCCGTGCGCGGCTCGCTGGATGATGAAGCGTTCATGGCGCAGCTCACGGAAGAAGAGCGCCGGACGCTTTGCGGACGACATCGAGCTGCTCGATGCGGCGGGCGAGGAGTTCGATCGTGAGAAGGTCGACCGCGGTGAATTGACGCCGACGTTTTTTTCGGCTCTGCCATGACGAACTTCGGCGTCAAGAATTTTCTGGAAGAGTACCTGCGTCTGGCGCCTGCGCCTGCGCCGCGCGCTTCTTCCGACGGCGTCATCGAGCCGAGCGACGAGCGCTTTTCTGCCTTCGTGTTCAAGATTCAGGCGAACATGAATCCCGCGCACCGCGACCGGCTCGCCTTCATCCGCATCGTCTCGGGAGCATTCGAGCGCAACATGAGCGTCTGGCATGAGAAGAGCGGCAAGAGCATCAAGCTTGCGCAGCCGCAGCAGTTCCTCGCGCAGGATCGCCAGATCATCGACGAAGCGTTTCCCGGCGATATCGTGGGACTTTTCGACCCCGGCATCTTTTCGATCGGCGACACGTTGACGGACGCCTCGCACAAGTTCAAGTATGAGGATTTTCCCGTGTTCCCGCCCGAAAAATTCGCGCGCGTTTCTGCAAGGGACACGATGAAGCGCAAGCAGTTTGTCAAAGGCATCGAGCAGCTCACGCAGGAGGGCGCGATCCAGCTCTTCGTGCAGGAGGGGGCGGGAACCGACGCCTACATTGTCGGCACGGTTGGCACCTTGCAGTTCGAGGTGCTCGAATACCGTTTGAAGAACGAGTACAACGTCGATATCGTGCTGCAGATGCAGCCCTATGAGGTCGCGCGTTGGCTGACGTTTGCCGGCGGGCGAGAGATCACGCCGGCGACTCTGCGCGGCGCTGACCGCGGCATGTTCGTGCGCGACCGCTGGGGCGCTCCCGTACTGCTTGTGAGCAACGAGTGGGCGCTCGGCTGGATCGAGGACAACAATCCCGACCTGCAGCTGCACACCGTCCCCGTCGACCGCACGGCGGTGTAAGCGACTGGGCGAAGAGGGGATTTCGCTGCACGATGCCCTGAAGAATACGCTCGACTGCATCCTTTGGGCTTGTCGGAGTCGGGATTTCATTGTAGAATAAGATGGATGAAGGAAGCACTGCCGGATTGGCGCTTCTCCCAAGGGTATGAATGGGGGCTGTTGGCATTGAAGAGCATGACGGGGTTTGGCGCAGCGGGCCAGGAGAATGAGGATTACAAGGTTCATGTGGAAGTGAAGGCGGTCAATCAGCGCTATCTGGACATATCGTTTTCGATGCCGCGTGCGCTCAATGTTTTTGAAAATGATATGCGCCAGACGATCAAGAAGTTCTGTGCGCGCGGCAAGGTCGATGTGAACATCATCTTCCATGACAAGCGCGAAAAGGAAGCGACGATCGCCGTTGACAAGAGTCTGGCACGCGCCTATCAGACAGCTCTTTACGAGCTTGGCGACTTCCTGCATTTGACGCCGCCCGCGGATGTGTGCAAGATCGCCTTGTATCCCGATGTCTTGCGCGTGCGCGAGGAGAGCCGCGATGTCATGGACAGCCGCGAGATCGTCTTTTTCTGCCTTGGAACGCGCCTTGGAGCAGTTCGCTGCCATGCGCCGAAGGGAAGGCGAGCATACGCGCCGCGACTTCGAACCACGCCTCGACTTTCTCGCTGAAGCGGTCGAAAGGCTTTCTGTCTTCGAGCCTGAGATCGTCGAGCGCTACCGCACGCATTTGAAGAACGTCCTCGGCGAAATGCTCAAGGGACAGGGCATCGATGAAATGCGCATTCTGCAGGAAACCGTCCTCTATGCTGACCGCATCAGCTACAACGAGGAAGTCGTGCGCCTCAAGAGCCACATCGCCCAGTTCCGCGAGACGATCGAGGAGGAGGCGGAGCCCATCGGCAGGAAGCTCGACTTTCTGATCCGGAGATCAATCGCGAGACGAATACGATCGGCGCCAAGGCGAATTTCACGCAGGCGGCGAAGATCGTCGTGGAGGTCAAGAGCGAGGTCGAGAAAAATGCGCGAGCAGGTGCAGAACATCGAGTGAAGCGAGGGCAGCATGGACATCAAGCTCATCAATATCGGCTTTGGCAACATCGTTTCGGCGAGCCGCGTCGTAGCGATCGTCAGTCCCGAGTCGGCGCCGATCAAGCGCATCATTCAGGAGGCGCGTGACAGAGGCAGGCTCATCGATGCCACCTACGGCAGACGCACGCGCGCCGTCGTCGTCATGGACAGCGATCATGTGATTCTTTCCGCTGTCCAGCCGGAGACAGTGGCGCACCGCGTTCTTGAATCCGATGAGCCGGAAACGAAAGGAAGAGAGGACGGAAAATGAGGAAAGGACTTTTAGTCGTTGTTTCTGGGCCGTCAGGCGCCGGAAAGGGACGATCTGCCAGGCGCTTTTGGAAAGGACGTCGCTTGCCTATTCTGTTTCCGCCACGACGAGGAAGCCGCGTGCAGGCGAAGTCGACGGCGTGAATTATCATTTTCTTTCGGTTGAGGCCTTCGAGGAGATGATCGAAAAGGACGGCTTGCTCGAATGGGCAAAGGTCTATGACAATTATTACGGCACACCTTTGAAAAAGGTGGAGGAAAAGCTGGCAGCCGGCGAAGACATCCTCCTCGAAATCGACACGCAGGGCGCAATGAAGGTGCGTGAGAAATTCCCCGAGGGCGTGTATATCTTCATCCTGCCGCCGTCGCTTGCCGAGCTGGAAAGGCGCATTCGCGGACGCGACACGGAGACGGAGGAGATCTTGAAGAAGCGTCTCGACGCAGCGATCGGCGAGATCGAGGAGGGGCGGCGCTACAAGTACGTCGTCACGAACGACGAAGTCGAGCGCGCGGTTTGCGCCATCGAGTCCGTTCTCCGCGCGGAAAGATGTCTTGTCACGCGAAACGGGGAACTGTTTGATGAAATAGAGAAAGGAAGGGACGATCAGGTATGAGCATGGCAGATCCTTCGATCAACAAACTTTTTGGAGGTGGTCGACAGCCGCTACACGCTCGTCGTCTTGGCAGCGAAGCGTGCGCGTCAGCTGCTGAGCGGCGATGAGCCGAAGGTTGCGGCTGCCTCGACGAAAGATGTGACGATCGCTCTGGAAGAGATTTCCGCAGGAGACATCCTCTATCGACGCAGCAAAGGCGGCCTGAAATAATGGTTCTTGAGGGAAAGAAGATCCTTCTCGGCGTCACGGGAGGCATTGCCGCCTACAAGGCGGTGGAAATCGCAAGCCGTCTGCGAAAGAAGGGAGCGGAGGTTCACGTCGTCATGACGAGGGAAGCCGCACGCTTCGTCACGCCCCTGACCTTCCGCGAGATCACGGGGCAGCCCGTTTCGCTCGACATGTGGGAGGAGCCTGCCCAGTGGAATGTCGAACACATCGCTCTCGCACGCATGGCGGATGTCTGTCTCATCGCGCCTGCCACGGCGAACATCATCGCCAAGGCGGCGGCAGGCATCGCTGACGACATGCTGACGACAACCTTGCTGGCGGTCAAGGCGCCGATCTTCTTCGCGCCGGCGATGAACAGCGCGATGTATGAAAATCCTGTGACGCAGGAAAATATGGCGAAGCTTCAAGCGCGCGGCTGGCACAAGATCGAGCCTGCGACGGGTCATCTGGCGTGCGGCGGCTCGGGCGTCGGCCGCCTGCCTGAGCCGGCGGACATCGTGCGCGAGATGGAGGAGACGCAGGCGCGCGGCAAGACGCTTGCCGGCAAGAAGGTGCTCGTGACAGCGGGCGGCACGCTGGAGGCGATCGATCCTGTGCGCTTCATCGGCAACCGGTCGAGCGGCAAGATGGGCTATGCCGTTGCACAGGAAGCGGCGCAGCGCGGCGCTGAAGTCGTGCTCGTCGCGGGCGGGACCGTCGCTCTCGCCGATCCTCCGGGCATCCGCGTCCTGCATACGGAATCGGCGCTCGCCATGCGTGAAGCCGTCCTGCAGGAAGCGGCGGACGCTGCTGTCGTCATCAAGGCGGCTGCGGTTGCCGACTACCGTCCGAAGGAAAGGGCGAAGCAGAAGATCAAGAAGAACGACGCGGAACTTACGCTCGTCTTGGAGAAAAATCCTGACATCCTCATGGAGCTTGGCGCACGGAAGCGCGAGACGCAGATCCTCGTGGGCTTCGCAGCGGAGACGCAGAATCTCCTCGCTTATGCACAGGAGAAGCTCAAGAAGAAGAATCTCGATCTCATCGTGGCAAACGATGTGACATGCCCCGATGCAGGCTTCAACACGGAGACGAATCTCGTGAAGATCATCGGGCGCGACGGTTCCATCAAGGAACTTCCTCTGCTGAGCAAGCAGAAGGTGGCAAAAACCATCCTTGACGCTATTGAATCCCTACAAAAGTAGTTGACAATCGAGATTCTTTTCCGTATAATAAGGCTGAATCGAATATCACTCATCAAGAGCAGTGGAGGGACTGGCCCTGTGAAGCTGCGGCAACCGTTGACGGATGTCAAAAAGGTGCCAATTCCTGTAGGTTCTGCCTATGAGATGGGAGCGAAGGAAAGACTCTCTTTTTGTAGGAAGGGAGTCTTTTTTGATGAATGGTGTGTGGTGCGAAGGGGCTTGCAATCCTGCGCTGCCTTCTCGCGCACGATTTTATCGAGAGAAGTCTGCTGCAAGGTCCTGATTCGAAGACGATGCCGGATGAGTCAGCAGTTTCTGCAGGTCGTCGAGCAGGGAGTGTCGCGCCCTGGCTTGTCATGTTTTTGCCGCAGGCGACAGCGGCGGAATGGAGCATATTATGAGCAAAACGATGCTGTTCACCTCGGAGTCAGTGACGGAAGGTCATCCCGACAAGATGGCCGATCAGATTTCTGATGCCATTCTCGATGCGATTCTTGCGAAGGATCCGATGGGGCGCGTGGCTTGCGAGACATTGGTGACGACGGGACAGGTTCACGTCGTCGGCGAGATCTCTACCTCGTGCTACATTGACATCCCGCACATCATCCGCCGGACGGTGGAGAAGATCGGCTATACGCGCGCGAAGTACGGCTTCGACGCAGCGACGTGCGGCATTCTCGTGTCGCTCGATGAGCAGTCTGCCGACATCGCACTCGGCGTCGACAAGGCGCTTGAGGCGAAGGAGGGCGAATCCGATGTTGCCGATTCCATCGGTGCGGGCGACCAGGGCATGATGTTCGGCTATGCGGCGAACGAGACGCCGGAACTCATGCCGCTGCCGATCGCTCTCGCGCATCGTCTGGCGCGCCGCCTCGCAGAGGTCAGAAAGAGCGGTGAACTCGGCTATCTGCGCCCCGACGGCAAGACGCAGGTGACCGTGCGTTACGAGGATGGGAAGCCCGTCGCCGTCGATACCATCGTCATTTCTACGCAACATGATCCGGAAATCGATTTGGAAACGATCCGCAAGGACATGATCGAGAAGGTCATCAAGGTCATCGTCCCGGCAGAGCTTCTGACGGCGGATACGAAGTATTTCGTGAATCCGACAGGCAAGTTCGTCATCGGCGACCGCAGGGAGACTCGGGACTCACGAGCCGCAAGATCATCGTCGACACTTACGGCGGCATGGCGCGTCACGGCGGCGGCGCCTTCTCGGGCAAGGATCCCACGAAGGTCGACCGCTCCGCAGCCTACGCTGCGCGCTATGTGGCGAAGAACGTCGTCGCGGCAGGCCTCGCCGACCGCTGCGAGATCCAGCTCGCCTATGCGATCGGCGTCGCTCGCCCCGTTTCGATCATGGTCGACACGTTCGGCACGAACAAGGTGGACGAGGCTCTGATCGAGAAGCTCGTGCATGAGAACTTCGATCTGCGTCCGGCGTCGATCATCAGCAACCTTGATCTGCGTCGTCCGATCTACGAGCAGACGGCAGCTTACGGTCACTTCGGCCGCACCGATGCTGACTTGCCTTGGGAGAAGACGGACAAGGCGGACGCCTTTGAAGAAGGCTGCAGGTCTTTGAAAAAGAGGGGAGTTTTCCTATGAAGAAGATGTTTTGCGCAGCTCTTTTGACTGTGCTTGCGACAACGGCGCTTTCTGTTTTTGCAGCTGCGGCATCGCCGGCGGCTGAGGCAACGGGCGTGCAGCGCTACAGCTACAGCTACAGCTGCGGCGGCAGGGGTTGTTGGAACGATGACCGGCGCGACGCCTACTGCGATAGGGAGTATGATCGCAGATCCGGCAGGGACGACGCTTCGAGCGATGTCTATTGCTATGGCTACGAGGATGGTTACTGCACCTATGGCCGCAGGGGTTGTTGGAACGACGATCGGCGCGACGCCTACTGCGATAGGGAGTATGACCGCAGATCCGGCAGGGACGACGCTTCGAACGGCGTCTATTGCGATGAGGATGGTTACTGCACCTATGGCCGCAGGTAGAAGGAAGCAGGACAGCGAGAAAGCAGCATAGCTGCGCAGGTCTTCTATGAAAAATCCCCTCGATGCTCTTTTCGGGCATCGAGGGGATTTTTCGTGCGGCATTTTTCCGAGGATGTGCAGATGCAGGGAAGAAGGCATCCGGCGGATCAGTGATTCCCCAGATAGTGCGCGACGAACTGCTGTGCCGTGCGGCCGCTGCGTCCCGAATGTTCAAGGTCCCAGCGGTGCGCGAGGACGCGAAGCTCTTCGGCGGGGAGGCGGATGCCTTCTTTTTCGAGGCCGTGGGCGATGATGGCGAGATACTGCTCCTGGTCGGGCGCGAGGAAGGTGATGATGAGGCCGAAACGGTCGGAAAGCGAGATCGTTTCATTCATGCTGTCCTGCCGATACAGCTCGTCCTGTGCCTGGTCGCGGTCGCGCCAGCTCTCCTTGATGAGATGGCGGCGATTGGAGGTCGCGCAGATGAGCACGTTCTTGGGACGGGCTTCGACGCCTCCCTCGATGGCGGATTTCAGATACTTGTACTCCGTCTCAAATTCCTCGAACGAGAGGTCGTCGAGGAAGAGGATGAAGCGCTTGGAGGGAAATCGGCGAAGCGCTGCGAGAATGCGCGGCAGTTCGCCGAGCTGCGACTTCGCGAGCTGCACGAGCCGAAGGCCCTTGCCGTAGTATTCATGGGCGAGAGCCTTGACGGAGGAGGACTTGCCCGTGCCGCGCGCGCCGATCAAAAGGACGTTGTTGGCAGGACGACCTTCGAGGAAGGCTTCCGTATTGTCCGTCAGCTGCTTCTTCTGGCGGTCGTAGCCGATGACGTCGGCAAGGGGGAGCGCTTCGAAGTGTTTGACGCCTTGGAGGCGATGCTCCTTCTCGTTCCATGAGAACGCCTTATAGCTTGAGATCTCGCCGCAGCCGTAGCGCTGATAGAAGGCGAGGAGGGCATTGGCGGCGTCTTCGGCGGACGTGGCCTGCTCCATGCGTTCGTGGAGGAAGGAGAGCGTTTCGCTCGTGCGCCTCTTCGTTGGCTCGTAGTCGTCGAGGAGGTCGAACGGCAGCATGGCGCTCGGCGGCTCATGGAAGATGTCGGAGAGGAGTTCCATGTCGCGCACAAAGGCGCGGCGGAGGCTTTTGCCGGCGCTTCCCGCCGTCTGTTCCAGCGTGCGGGCGAAGGTGTTTTCCGTGCGGGCGAGCACATGGAGGAAATAAGCGCGCAGGATATTTCCTGCAAGGCCGAGCGATTCCGCCTTTTCGATCAGTCCTGCTGCGAAGGCGTAGGCGCGTGAGACGTCTTCGGGGTTTTCCAGAAATTCCAGGAAATCCCTGATGTGTGCATCGTCCAGGATGGGACGGCAGACGCAGAGTTCCTGCAAGCGAGGTTTGAGCATGAGGATCTCCTCCCGATCAGAATTTCAGCTTTTCCTGAGGCGTGCGACCGCGCGTTCCGTGTTCGCGCGGTCGCCGAAGGACGTGAGGCGGAAATAGCCTTCGCCGCACGGACCGAATCCCTGCGCCCGGCGTGCCGACGATGTTCGCTTCGGCAAGGAGTTTGTCGAAGAAGTCCCGGAGGACAGCCCCTGCGGCGTCTTGAGCCAGATGTAGGGGGCGTTTACGCCGCCGTAGGCTGTGATGCCGATGGATTCGAGTCCCTCGCGGATGATGTGCGCGTTTTCCAGATAGTAGGCGATGACCGCAACCGTCTCGCGCTTTCCCTCGGGCGTGAAGATGGCTTCTGCGCCGCGCTGGATGATGTAGGATGTGCCGTTGTACTTCGTCGTGTGGCGGCGGTTCCAGAGCGGATTGAGGCTCTTCTTCGCACCGTCGGCACTCCTTCCCTGCACGCTTTTGGGGAGCACGATGTAGCCGCAGCGTGTGCCTGTGAAGCCAGCTGTCTTGGAAAAGGAGCGGAACTCGATGGCGACGTCCTTGGCGCCCTCGATCTCGAAGATGGAGCGCGGCAGGCCGTCTTCGGTGATGAAAGCCTGATAGGCGGCGTCGAAGAGGATGACGGACTCGTTCTCGCGTGCGTAGGCGACCCAGCGGGAGAGGGCGTCGCGCGTCATGGCCATGCCCGTCGGGTTGTTGGGCGAGCACAGATAGATGATGTCGACGTGCTCCTTGGGAAGTTCGGGCATGAAGCCGTTTTCCGCTGTGCAGGGCAGGTAGACGACGCCCGCGAAGTGGCCGTTTTCCTGCAGTTTGCCCGTGCGTCCCGCCATGACGTTCGTGTCGAGATAGACGGGATAGACGGGATCGGTGATGGCGATCTTCGCCTCTTCGCTGAAGATCTCCTGGATATTGCCGCAGTCGCTTTTGGCGCCGTCGGAGATGAACACCTCATCGGGCTCGATGCCGAGATCCGGGAAGTTGTTTTCTATGATCTTCTCGATGAGGAAGCCATATCCCCTGCTCGAGCCATAGCCGCGGAACGTCGCGGCTTCTGCCATCTCGTCGACGGCTTTGTGCATGGCAGTGATGGAAGCCTTTTGGCAAGGGCTGCGTCACGTCGCCGATGCCGAGCGAGATGACGTCGGCAGCGGGATGCTTCTCCTTGTATTCGGCGACGCGATGCGCGATTTCGCGAAAAAAGATAGCTGCCGGCGAGCTTCAGATAGTTTTCATTGATGTAAGCCATGGTGATTCCTCCTGGTGGTTCGTGAAAGGCGTGCGGACATCTGTCCGAAAAAAAGTGCCGCTTGTCATTGTACCATATTTTCGCTGAATTATCCTAGGGGATTGCTAAACTTTCATCAAGGCGCGAGGATGTATCTAGAGCGTGATGCTGCGATGACGCTGCCCCGTGGGCGGAAGAGGAAGTGGCTATTCCTCTTTGCGCGGCGGCTGAACATAAGTCCTGAAAGATGATCGATGCCCCGTTAGAAAAACGACCGCCTCTTCCAGGCGGTCGTTGGATGATGCTGTTATTTTTCTTTTTTCAACGTATTCTGACAGAAATCGATGAACGCCTGCGCGGCTTTGGAAACGTAGCGATCTTTTTTCCAGGCAAGTCCGACATCGACGAAGACGGGCTTGTCGAAGGGAAGGGTGACGATCCCGGGCGTCTCTTCGACGATGAAGTCGAGGAGGAAGGCGATGCCCGCGCCGCTGGCGATCAGCCCCTTGATGGTCTCGATTTGGTTTGATTCGAGCACGATGTTGGGCGTGATGCTCTCTTGCTTGAAGGTGTCGAGCAGGAGCTTTCGCAGGAAGGAACCGTCCTTGAGCATGATGAGGTTTGCATCTTCGATGTCGTGCAGGCAGACGGATTTCTTTTTTTGTGAGGGGTGCTGCTTGGGCAGACAGGCGACGATCTGGCTCTTCGCCATGGGCAGCGTCTGAAGGCTTGCGGCCGCATTGGAGAGGATGACGATGCCGAAGTCGAGTTCATCGCGCTCCAGCTGCTCACGGATGCGCATCGATCCCTCTTCGTAAAGATAGACGTCGAGGTGCGAATATTTTTTTTGAAAGCTGGAAAAAATCTTGGGGAAAAGGTAGGCGCCGATCATCGATGGAATGCCGATCTTGATCGTGCCCTTCTGCAGCTGTTTGTAATCGTTGACTTCAAGCACGGCATCCCGGATGTTGCGCAGGGCAAGCTCGATGCGGGTCAAGAATACGGCGCCTTCTGGCGTTAGAGAAAGCTGCTTCTGGCTGCGGTCAAAGAGCTGGATGCCGAGCTCCGCTTCAAGCTTCTTGATCGCGACGGTGATGTTCGGCTGTGATACACGGAGTCTTTCGGCGGCGCGCGTGATGTTCTTTAGGCGGCTCGCCATTTGAAAGTACTCAAGTTGTCTTAGTTCCATGGTTGATCGCCATCCAATCCCTGTCGTCCATAAAGATGAATTATTTTCAGTGACTATATCATACTTCAAAATCATCTATGATACAATAAGAAAAAAATTTATTTTTGAAATTAAAAAGGAGTGCATTTAATTTGAAGCGTTTTTTTGCGCTGGCTATGTGGTGAAGCAGCCCCTGCGAAATTTCGTGCCTGCTTCTTCGATCGAAAGGCCGCCGATCGGCTTGCGTCCTTCGTGCTGGACGTCTTGGCTTTTCGCGCCGTGCTATACGCACAAATATCGCTTTGTGGAACATTGTGAACCGCCCCTGCAGGAAAGAGCTGATCAGACTGCGCCCTTCGGTCTTGACTTCTTGGACTTTCATGGTAAACTGTAATGTATAGACTTGTGTTCATAGGGACGGAAATTTAAGGAAAAATAGGGGCAAAGTCCTTAGAGAACCATGAATTTTTTTAGCATTTATTTCGATATATATTAGGCAATGAATTGTAATCTGCGCTTCTGACACAAAGTTTCGGCTCCGTGACCTGCAGTGGCGAGCCGGGCGGGCTTTGTGCGAGATGGAGGGCATCTGGGATGCTCGATCGGGTCGACCGAGTCGGCCGCAGGCAGGGATGAAGACGCCGCAAAAATCATTTGCATCGTTTGCGTGTGCTGGATGCGGATGGACAGACGGCGTTGCAGGAGACGCATCGCGTCTCTGGCATTAGGGAAGAGGGGGATTTTTTTGGAAAAATCAACGCTAATCGGTCTGTTGTCAGGACTTTTCGCCATCTTCGGCGGCATGGTTCTGAAGGGTGC
Organism: uncultured Selenomonas sp.; assembly: GCA_916438625.1. GTDB lineage: Bacteria > Bacillota > Negativicutes > Selenomonadales > Selenomonadaceae > Selenomonas. Next base: position 1,089,612 of record CAKAFE010000001.1, read on the forward strand.
GCCAATCAGTTCCTTGAACAACCCGGCGGCATTCATGATCATCATTCTCGGCACATTTGCCTGTTTGTTCACGGCTTTCCGCATGGACGAGATGAAGATGTTGCCGAAACTGATCAAGATGACGTTCCAGGCGCCGCCTTCGCACCAGAAGGGCGAGCTTCTGCAGCTCTTCATCGAGCTTTCGCAGATCGCGCGCCGCGAAGGCATCCTGGCGCTGGAAAGCCGCGTCGAGGACATCTCCGATCCGTTCTTCAAGACGGGGCTGAGCATGGTCATCGACGGCATGCACCCGGATTTCGTCGGCGACGTGCTCGACGCAGAGATCTCCGTCATGCAGGAGCGTCATACCTTGGGACGCTTGATGCTCATGCAGGCGGGCACGTATGCGCCTACGCTCGGCGTTCTCGGCGCCGTTATCGGTCTGATCGCGGCTCTGAGCAACCTGTCGGACGTCAACGTCGTCGGTCACGCCATCGCGGCTGCGTTCGTCGCTACGATCCTCGGTATCTACACGGCATACGTTCTCTGGCTTCCCTGGGCGAACAAGCTCAAGATCATGTCCGACTCCGAGATCGGTCAGAAGCGCATGATCGTCGAGGGCATCCTGTCCCTGCAGGCGGGCGATTCGCCGACAGCGATCGAAGCGAAGCTCATGGTGTTCATCCCGCAGTCGGAACGCGAATCGTTGAAGAAGGAGGCGTAAGGCATGGCGAGAAAGAAGCGGCATGCACCGCATGAAGAAGAAGCGGGCGAGGCCTGGCTGCTGCCTTATTCCGACCTCATGACGCTTCTCCTTGCCACCTTCATCGCCCTCTATGCCATGTCTGCCACGGACTCGGCCAAGATGGCGCAGATGGCGGAAGCGTTCACGGCAGCCTTCAACACGGGCGGCCCGTCGTTCTTCAACCAGATGGGACCGAGCGAGAGCCGCCATGCTGAGAGGATGGCGACGGAAGACAAGGGAAACAGTGCCTACATACAGGAGGCGAAGGCTCTTGAAGAGGTGCAGAAGGAGCTTGACAATTACATCAAGCAGAGCGGGCTGCAAGGCGAGCTCAACACGACGATGACCGATGACGGACTGATGATCCGCATCAAGGAAAAGGCGCTGTTCCCTTCAGGTTCTGCGGAGCTTGTCGGCGAGGCGCAGAAAATCGGCCCTGTCGTCGCGGGACTTCTGGCGAAGATACCCGAGCGCGTTGTCATCTCGGGACATACGGACAATATGCCGATCGCCACGGCGCGCTATCCGTCGAACTGGGAACTCAGCTCGCAACGCGCACTGAACTTCATGAAGTTCCTCTTCGCGAGCAACACGTCCTTGAATCCTGCGCGTTTCAGCTCGATCGGCTACAGCGAATACCGTCCGATCGCAGACAACAAGACGGACGAGGGAAGGTCGCAGAACCGACGTGTCGAGGTTCTGATCGCCAGAACGTACCAGTTCAATCCCGACAGCTCGTCGACAGAAGCGCTGACGGCACGGCCGGAACTGCCTGACGTTTCGCCGAACCTTGGTGGCGGCGGAACGAATCCTGTCGTCCTGCCGATGCGCCCAACGGCGCCCGGCAATGTGGAACAGCCGCAAGAACCTGTGCCTGCGCGACCGGAACAGTAGAATAGTGGAGAAAAAGCCGGCTTTATCTGTTTCTGTAAAGCTGGCTTTCTTTATGGATTGGCGGGGGTTGTTCCGAGCTCGATCATGGGGCAGGGATTTTTGCTGCAGGAGGTGGAGCAATGGTCTTGGGGCTCGGCACGGACATCGTAGAGATCGGACGGGTGAAAAAAGCGATCGGACGTGAAGCGTTCCTTGCGCGTGCCTTCACCTGCAGAGAGCGCTCCTACTGTGATGGGCGCGGCACGGGACGCGCAGCATCGTATGCAGCGCGTTGGGCGGGGAAGGAAGCCGTGCTGAAGGCCTTCGGCATGGGGCTTCGCCATGGCGCTCTCCCCGGATGTCGAGATCGTGCCCGACGCACTCGGCGCCCCCGAGGTTCATCTGTTTGGTTTTTTCGGCGCTCGCGAAGGAGAGGGCGTGCGGCGCATACACCTTTCCCTTGAGTCACGCCAAAGGAATATGCCGTTGCACAATGTGTTCTGGAGGGGGAGCAGCATGAAGATCGCTTTGGCGGATGAGATGAAGAAGATTGACAAGAGGCTATCGAGGAGTATGGCGTGCCCGAGATCCTGCTGATGGAAAAATGCGGGGCGCGAGGTTGCCTCTGCCTTTGAAGAACATTTGGGAGGCGTCGCGGGCAAGCGTATCTGCGTGCTCGCGGGAAGCGGCAATAACGGCGGCGATGCGTTCGTCGCAGCGCGCCATCTGATGAATCGCGGTGCGCAGATCAGCATCTTCCTCGTGGGCAGCCCGGCGCATCTGACGAAGAGTGCGGCGCTCAATCGCGATATCGTCATCAAGATGGGGCTTGTTGTGCAAGTGCTTGAAACGGAGCGCGACTGGGATAAGCTGCAGGTGACGCTGCGCTTCGTCGATGGCGTCGTCGACGGCATCATGGGGACGGGCTTTCAGGGCGAGCTGCGCGAGCCGGCGGCGCGTGTCGTGCGCATGGTCAACAGCCATGGCAAGTCTGTTGTCGCAGTCGATATCCCGACAGGCATCGAGGCGGATACGGGAAGAGCCGTGACGGAGGCGATCCATGCCGATCTGACGGTGACTTTCGGCTTGCCGAAATTCGGACATATGATATGCCCCGGCGAGATGGCGACAGGAAAATTGCTCGTCGATGACATCGGCATACCGAAGGCTTTGCTCGAAGACGATTCGATCTGCCAGACCTATCTCGATGAGCCGACGGTAGCGCCCATCCTGCTGCCGCGTCCGCTCGATGTGCACAAGGGAGCGTGCGGTCGCATCCTCGTCATCGCCGGCTCGCGCGGCATGACGGGCGCGGCGGCGCTTGCATCCCTTGCCGTTCTTCGAAGCGGCGCAGGCATCGCCGTGCTCGCCTTGCCGAAGAGCCTGCAGCAGATGATGGCGGGCAAGCTGACCGAGGTCATGACGAAGGCGCTTCCCGAAACGAGCGACGGGGCGATCGACCTCGCGGCGCTCAAAGAGTCATTGGCGCTCGCCGAAGACTTCGATGCGGTGCTCATAGGGCCTGGTCTTGGCAGGGCGCAGGAAACACAGAAGTTTGTGCAGGATTTCTGCGCTGCCGTCAAGAAGCCGCTGATCTTGGACGCCGATGCCATCCATGCCTTTGGCGGCAAGGCGGAGGCGTTCAAGGATTTCGCTTTTGTGCCGGTTCTGACGCCGCATCTCGGCGAGCTGGCGCACCTCTTGGATCTCAAGGTCAGGATCTGCGCTCCTCGCTCCTCGAAACGGTGCGCAAGGCGGCGCACGAACATCATGCTGTCTTCGTCGTGAAGAGCGAATGCACGATGGTCATCTACCCGGATGGACAAGCGTTCCCTCATCGAAAGGCAACGCAGGCATGGCGACGGCCGGTGTGGGAGATGTGCTCGCAGGAACCATCGCCGGATTCATGAAGCAGGCGACAGCGGGACTCGCACCTCTCGTGGGTGTTTACGTCCACGGTCTTGCCGGCGATCTGGCAGCCAAGGAGAAAGGATACGGGCTCATTGCTTCAGATATTCTGGAAAATCTGCCTCGTGCCTTGCGTACATTGATTTGAAAGGATGATCTAGGTCCTTTGGGCAAATTCTTTTCAAGAAAAGGATTTAGCTGCACGCGGGAAGAATAAGTTTTTTTATAATGATAGCGTCAACATAATGGAGTGCCTTCCTGGGAGTTTTATCTATGCCTTTCCATATGCCCATCCAGTTTCAAGGAATTTTATCGACGATCGGTCTGCTGGACGTTCTCGACATTCTGATCGTGGCATTGATTCTTTACAAACTCTATATGATGCTGCAGGATACGCGAGCCATCACCTTGGTGAAGGGGCTGCTCGTGCTCCTGGGGCTTGCGCTCGTCTGCAACTGGCTGTCGCTGCACGTCATCTATTGGCTCTTGCAGCAGACGCTGACGCTGCTTTTCGTCGCCCTTCCCATCGTGTTCCAGCCGGAACTTCGCCGCACGCTTGAGCATTTGGGACAGGGAAGTTTTTTTGGCAAGTCCCTCTTTCTCGATGACAATGAGGCACGTTCGCTTGTCAATGAGCTGGACAAGGCGGTGATGCTCCTGTCTTCGCGCAAGATCGGCGCTTTGCTCGTCTTTGAACGTGAAATGGGACTCAACGATATCAGTGCTACGGGAGTCCAGATCGATGGCCCTCATCACGGCGGACTTCCTCGCGAACGTCTTCATCCCGAACACCCCCTGCATGACGGCGCTGCCGTCATACGCGGCAAGCGTCTGATCGCGGCGGGCTGCCTCCTGCCTTTGACGGAGAATCGCACGCTGAGCACGGAGCTGGGCACGCGCCATCGCGCGGCTATCGGACTTTCGGAGCAGTGCGATGCACTCATCGTCGTCGTCAGCGAGGAAACCGGAACGGTTTCCGTGGCGGAGAACGACGACTCGTGCGCCGGTTGAGTTCAGAGCATTTGAAAACGTATCTTCGCCCCATCTTTACGCCCAAGACGGCAGGGTTCAAGGATATGGTTTTGAATTGGAGGAAGGGGAAATGATGACACACTTGCGCATGCTTTTCCAGCGAAACCTTCCGGCAAAGCTCATTGCCCTCGTCGTTGCGGTGGTTCTTTGGCTCTTCGTCATGAATGAGCAGAATCCGCAGATCGAGGGCAGCTTCACCGTCGCGGTCAATCTGCTCAATGCCCCTGAGGGGCTACAAGATCACGCAGGAAGAGAAGAGCGTGAAGATCAAGGTGCGCGGTGCACGCTCCTTCTTTGTTTCGGCGGAGCCGGAATCCTTCAAGGCATATGCCGATCTTGCAGGACTTGATTCTGGCGAGCAAAGGGTTAAGGTGAAGGTGGTTTTGCCGCAGGGATTCGAGCTTGTCGATACGCAGCCCGAGAACGTTTCGGTCACCTTGGACAAGATCGTGCGGCGCTCGGTTCGCGTCGATCTCATCGTCACGGGGTCGGCAGCTGCGGGCTACACCGTTGCCAAGATCTCGCAAGCGGCGACGAGCGCTGTCATTGAGGTACCTGAGTCGCGCGTTTCTGAGGTCGATCGCATCATTGGCTACGTCGGTCTCTCGGGAAATCGCGAGGATTTCATCACGCAGGTGCCATTGACGCCGATCAACAGCGATGGCAAGGCGGTCGAAGATGTGGATCTGCTCTCTCGCTTCGTGGAGGTTTCCGTGCAGCTTGCGCGCGGACTCTCGCGCAAAGTCGTCGCGATCCGCCCTGTTCTCGATGGAGTCCCGCCCGAAGGATTCACCTTGGGCGATGTGCAGGTCGAGCCGACGAAAATCGAGATCGCGGGGGACGCTGCCCTCATCACCAAGCTGGCGAGCATCGATACGGAGAAAAATTACGATTTCGGACATGAAGGGCAGCGGCAAGAAGGTCGTGCATCTGGCGATACCCGAAGGCGTCGCGATTTCCAATCGTGAGGTCACGGTCACGGTCGAGCTCAAGCCGAAATCACAGGAGAAAGAAAAAGAAGCAGGGGCGGCATCATGATCCGTATCAGAAACTATGCCGTTCCCCTGAGCGATGAGCGTCCACTTGCGGTGCTTGCAGCCGAACGGTTGGGCGTCTTGCCGCAGGACGTTCTCTCGCTGACAGTCGTGCGAAAAAGCGATCGATGCGCGGCGCTATCGCGGCGCACCGATCGCCTTTGTCTATACGCTTGATGTTTCTTGCAGAGGCAATGAGAAAAAGCTTTTGGCACGATTGCGGCGAGACGGTCGGATCTCGCTTGCCGAAGAAGAGACGAAGCTTGCATTTGTGCGCGTTTCATCGTCTGTGCGCGGGGAGTCGAGGCCCGTCGTCGTGGGGTTTGGGCCTGCAGGCATGTTTGCCGCGCTGACGCTTGCGCGTGCAGGCTTTTCGCCGCTCGTTCTGGAGCGCGGTTATGATGTCGATGTACGGCATGAAGCGGTCGAGCGATTCTGGCGGACGGGCGTGCTCGATGTGCGCTCCAACGTGCAGTTCGGCGAGGGCGGCGCGGGGACGTTTTCTGACGGAAAGCTGACCACGCGCATTGGCGATCCGTTGATGCGCATGGTGACTGACGCCCTCATCGCCGCAGGTGCGCCGGAGGAGATCCGCTGCCTGCAAAAGCCGCATGTCGGCACGGATCTTTTGCGTGGCATCGTCAAGAACATTCGCGAGGAAATCCGGCGGCTCGGCGGCGAGATTCGCTTTGCCGCGCAGGTAACGGACATCGAGCTGAAAGATGGCGCTGTTCGTGCGCTCATCGTCAACGCTGAGGAGCGCGTGGAGACGGAGGCGGCGTTTTTTTCGCCATCGGCCACTCGGCGCGTGATACGTATGAGATGCTTCTTTCGCGCGGACTTTTCCTGGAGGCGAAGGCGTTCGCCGTGGGCGTCAGAATCGAGCATCCGCAAAGCTTCATCGATCGCGTCCAGTATGGGGAGGACGCGGGGAATGTGCGGCTTCCTGCAGCCGACTACAACCCTGACATATCAGGACAAGGCGCGTGGCAGGGGAGCGTATTCTTTCTGCATGTGCCCGGGCGGGCAGGGTCGTCGCGGCGGCATCCGAGCTTTCGCGTGTCGCGACGAATGGCATGAGTCTCTACAAGCGCGATTCCGGCGTGGCGAACGCCGCCCTTCTCGTGCAGGTCGGCTGAAGGATTTCGGCGGCGGGGTGCTCGCCGGGATGGAATTTCAAAGGGTATGTGAGAGCCGTGCCTTCGAGCTCGCGGGCGCGGATTATCGTGCGCCCGTGCAGTCGGTCGGCGATTTTCTCGCGCACAAGAAGGGCGCGCGCGACTTCCTCGTGCAGCCTACCTACTCGCCGGGGGTGCGCCCCGTCGATCTGCATGAGTGTCTGCCGCAGTTCGTCACGGCGACGCTGGAGGATGCGCTCCGCGCTTTCGATCAGCGCATGGCGGGATTTTCGGCGCCCGATGTGCCGCTGACGGGCGTCGAGACGCGCTCTTCCGCGCCGTGCCGCATCGTGCGCGGGAAGGATAGCTTCTTGGCGCACGGACTTGCGGGGGTTTATCCCATCGGCGAGGGCGCGGGCTACGCAGGCGGCATCATGAGCGCCGCTGTCGACGGCATGAAGGCGGCGCTCGCCTTCATGCGGCAAAAGGGATTTTGAAAAATGATATCGTCTGCATTGCAGCGAAAGAAGAGGAGAGAATTTCATGGCAAGACTTTTTGGTACAGATGGCGTCCGCGGTGAAGCAAACGTGGCGCTTTGCCCCGAGCTCGCGTATCGTCTCGGTTGGGCGGCGGCGCTTTATTTTTGGTGAGAAAGTGCGGGAGAGTCCCTTGATCATCATCGGGCGTGACACGCGCATCTCGGGAAACCTTTTCGAGTCTGCCCTGGCGACGGGCATCTGCTCTGCCGGCGGCCGCGTCGAGATCGTCGGCGTATGCCCGACGCCCGCCATCGCCTATCTGGCAAGGACGCACAAGGCTGCTGCAGGCATCGTCATCTCAGCCTCGCACAATCCGTTCTACGACAACGGCATCAAGTTCTTCGGCGGCGACGGTTACAAATTGCCCGATGCCGTGGAGGATGAGATCGAGAGTCTCGTGCGCCGCATGGAAGCGGGGGAAAAAGCTGCCGCGCGCGACGCGCGAGAACATCGGAAGGATCAAGCGCCGCAAGGAGTATATACGCGAGTACATCGATTTCGTGCAGAGTACGGCGGGCGTGCAGCTCGATGGCCTGAAGGTCGTGCTCGACTGTGCGAATGGAGCGGCATACGACTGCATGCCGCGCGTCCTGCGCCGACTGGACGCCGACGTGCATGTGATCCATGCCGACCCCGACGGCATCAATATCAATCAGGACTGCGGCTCGACGCATCTCGGGGATCTGCAGCGAACGGTGCTGGCGGACGGCGCAGACATCGGCATCGCGCATGACGGCGATGCCGACCGCTGCTTGTGCGTGGATGAGAAGGGCGAGATCATCGACGGCGACCACATCCTCGTCATGTGCGCCAAGGACATGATGGAAAAAGGTACGCTCACGGGGAATACTGTCGTGACGACGGTCATGGCGAACATCGGCTTCCACAAGGCGATCGAGAAGGCGGGCGGCCGCGCGGAGATCACGCAGGTCGGCGACCGCTATGTGCTCGAAAATATGCGTGAGCATGGCTATCGTCTCGGCGGCGAGCAGTCGGGCCACATCATATTCTCTGACTTCAGCACGACGGGTGATGGACTCATCACTGCCCTGCAGGTGCTCGTGGCGCTGAAGCACACGGGGCGGAAGGCATCGGAACTGTCCGGCTTGATGACGAGCTATCCGCAGCTTCTCGTCAATGTCGTCGTAGCCTCGAAGGAAGGTTGGGAAGAGAATGAAGCGATCGCCGCAGCCATCGCCAAGGGTGAAGAGGAGCTTGAAAGCGATGGCCGTGTCCTCGTGCGTCCATCGGGCACGGAGCCTTTGATCCGCGTGATGGCAGAAGGTTCGGACCAGGCGCAGCTCGAAGCGATCTGCCACCGCATCGCTGATGTCATCAAAGAGGAGCAGGGCTGATGCGCCCTGTCCTCGTGCTTGTGAGTTTCGGTGTGAGTGCGCCTGAGGCGCGGGAAAAAGAGCCTTGCACCGATCGTCCGCGAGATCAAGGCGGCCTTTCCGAATTTTACGGTGACGGAAGCCTATACGTCCGCTTTCATCCGCCGCCGCTTGCAGGAACAGGGCATCGAAATGCTGTCCTTGGCGGAGCGGCTGGAAGAGCTTCACCGCGAGGGGGTGCGCGAAGTCTATGTGCAGCCGACGCATCTGACGCCGGGCGAGGAGTACGAGAACAAGATTGTCAGGGAGGCGGAGCCTTTTCTATCGCGCTTTTCCGTGTGCAGGGTCGGCGAGCCGGTGTTCTTCTGCGAGGGCGGCGGGAAAGACGACGATATCGCGCGTGGCCTAGCAGCGATCGTTCCGGATGTCATGCCGCAGGACGGCGAGGAGACCGTCCTTTTGGGGCACGGTTCGCCGCACAGACACAACCCCGTCTATACACTCCTGCAGCGATGTGCGGATGAAGAACGAGTGCCCGTGCACATCGGCGTACTGGAAGAGACGGATGTACCGAATTTCGCCATGGTGCTGGAACGATTGGAAAGGAGCGGGAAAAAGCGCGTATTGCTGGCGCCGCTCCTTTTGGCGGGAGGACGTCATGTCGCGCACGACTTGGCGGGAGAGGAGCGTGATTCGTGGAAGAGCCGCCTTGAAAGCGCGGGATTTTCCGTGCGGCTCGATCAGCGGACATTGGGCGAAAGAGCCGCCTTTCGCCACATTTATGTGGAAAAAGTGAAGAGACTTCTCGGAAGATAACCAAAGGCTATCTTCCTTATTCGCATAATGTATTTTGATTTTTCGAAAATTCATCTATAATGGAAGAGAGGAAAGGGGACACTTCCTCGCAGGACGCAGCATTTCCATCTATGAAAATGAGGTGAGTGTATGTCACAGCCAGTAACAACGAACCCCTGGATCATCATGCTGATCAACATGACCGTCGTCTTCATCGTCTTGATTTCACTGAGCTTCTTGATCCGTCTGATCCATGCCTTCGATCCGACGCGCAAGAAGGAGGCGCCGACGCCCGCCGCATCTCCTGCTCCAGCCCCTGTTGCCGCACCGGAGCCCGAAGGCCTTTCGGCGGAGGTGGTCGCGGCGATCACGGCAGCCGTCACGCTTTGCGGCTTTTCCGGCGGGGCGATCCGCACGATTCGTCCGTTGGCGCGCGACGGTTGGAAAAATTCCGGCCGCACCCTGCGCTAGGATTTCGGATGCAAAGGAGGCAGAACAATGGAATTCCTCAATGCTTTTATCGTATCCCTGCAGGCTGTCTGGGCAGGATCGGGATTTTCACACTTCACGCTGGGCAACGGCATCATGATCCTTGTCGGCCTCGTGCTTCTCTACCTGGCGTTTGCCAAGGAGTTCGAGCCGCTGCTCCTGGGCCCCATCGCTTTCGGCTGCATCTTGGCGAACTTTCCGGAGACGGGCTTTTTCGGTGAAGAGATGAACGTCATGAAGGCGATCAATTTCGGCATCACCTATGAGATCTTTCCGCCACTGATCTTCCTTGGCATCGGCGCCATGACGGATTTCGGCACTCTGATCGCCAACCCCAATACGCTGCTTCTTGGTGCAGCAGCGCAGATCGGCGTATTCGTTGCGCTCGGCCTTGCCATGGTCTTCGGCTTCTCGGTGGAAGAGGCCGCCGCCATTGGCATCATCGGCGGCGCTGACGGACCGACGTCCATCTATCTGGCGTCGAAGCTGGCGCCGAACCTCTTGGGGGCGATCGCGGTCGCAGCGTACTCCTACATGTCGCTCGTGCCGCTCATCCAGCCGCCCATCATGAAGCTCTTCACGACAAAGCGGGAGCGCGAGGTCGTCATGGAGCAGCTGCGCGAGGTCACGAAGTTCGAGAAGGTTATCTTCCCGCTCGTCTCGACCATCTTCATTAGCCTGCTCCTGCCGTCCATAGCTTCGCTTCTCGGTATGCTCATGCTCGGCAACCTCTTCCGCGAGTCGGGCGTCACCGATCGCCTCTCGGACACGGCGCAGAACTCTCTGTGCAACATCATCACGATCTTCCTCGCCACAGGCACCGGCATGACGATGTCGGCAGAGCACTTCCTTACGCGCGACACGCTGCTCATCATCATGCTCGGCCTCATCGCCTTTATCGGCGGCACGGCGGGAGGCGTCATCTTCGGCAAGATCATGTACGTCTTCTCCGGCCATAAGGTCAATCCGCTCATCGGCTCCGCCGGCGTCTCCGCCGTACCGATGGCGGCGCGCGTCAGCCAGGTCGTCGGCGCGAAGGCAAAGCCCGGAAACTTCCTCTTGATGCACGCCATGGGGCCGAACGTCGCCGGCGTCATCGGCACCGCCGTAGCCGCCGGCACGATGCTCGCGATGCTCGGTCGGTAGAGGTGGGAGAGCCTGGAAAATCCATGTTGTTCTTTACGGGGCAGGAGTTTCGACTCCGCCCCTTTTTTGTGCAGTTGCTATGGTGCAGACACCAAAGAATTGTAGCGGCTTTTGCGCGAGATGGTATAATAATGCACATAACAAAGAGGCCGTCGCACAGATTCGTGTGCGACGGCCTCTTTGTTTTTCACTATAGAAAGCTGTGCGCTCTGCCGAGTTCCTGCACTCGTGCAGGGGAACTTCGATATGCGTGCGATCGTCTCCAAGGAGGGCAGTTTGTTCCGCAGCATCTCTACAACCAAGTCGGTCTTTCCCTCTTCGCGACCACGTTCCATGCCACGTTCCATGCCACGTTTCTCAGCTTCTTTCGCAAGATCCTTGGCAAGGTCGTTTGCAAGATCTCTCACGAGACTTTCCATCGCTTGCTCATCGTTCTCGCCCCTTCCTCTGTTTCTTTGAGGTATCTCACTCGATCTGCCGGCACATCGTAATACATGTCCTCAGACCGCGTGCAGCGGAAGTCGTGCATGAGCTTTCCCAACGGTGTGCTTTTATCCTTACTTCGTTTCAATCCCCTTGACCTTCTCGCGGATCTCGTCGAGCTGCTCCTTGCTCGGCACGTTCGCGATGCGGATCATGTCGAGGCAGATGTTGCAGCCGGCGGCTTTTTAGTTCGTCCTCGACGAGCTTGATGCTCTGACCGCCCCAGCCGTAGGAGCCGAAGGCGAAGGCGTCGCGGCCTTTCGGTGCAAGTCCCTTGAGGTAGCAGAGGAAGCCCGCGATGGTCGGCATCATCTGGTTGTTGATGGTCGGTGAGCCGACGGCGAGGTAGCGGCTCGTGAGGATGTCGACGATGATATCGGACATATGCGTCTTCTTGATGTCGTAGTACTGTGTGGGGATGCCCTTTTCGGCGAAAGCTTCGGCGATGGTGCGCGCCATCGTTTCCGTCGAGTGCCACATGGAGTCGAAGACGACGACGGCCTTTTCTTCCAGCTCGCCTGTGCTCCACTTCTGGTAAGCGGCGAGGATGTCGGGAATGTGGGAGCGCCAGAGGCGGCCATGCCCCGTGGCGATCATTTCGATGTCGATGCCGGCAAGAGCCTTCAGCGCCGTCTGCGCTTGGCGCCCGTAAAGCATGAGGATGTTGGCATAGTACTTTTTCGCTTCTTCCATGAGGATGGCGAAGTCCACTTCATCGTCAAAGAGGCTGGAGGCGGCGAGGTGTTGGCCGAAGGCATCGTTCGAGAAGAGGATTTTTTCTTCGGGGCAGTAGGTGACCATGCTGTCCGGCCAGTGGAGCATGGGCGTCGGCACGAACTTTAGCGTGCGTTGGCCGAGGCTCAGCGTGTCGCCCGCCTTGACGCCGTGATAGGAAAGACTGCCGTAATGGGCGGTCAGCCCCTTGAAACCGTTGGGGTCGCTCGTGTAGATTTCCGCTTTTGGGCAAAGCTCCATCATTGCCGGGATGGAGCCCGAATGATCCGGCTCGACGTGGTTCGAGATGATGATGTCGATCTTGGCGGGGTCGATGACGGAGGAGATGCGTGCGACGAGCTCATCGCGGAACGGCGCTTTCACCGTGTCGATCAGCGTGATTTTTTCGTCGAGGATGAGGTAGGCGTTATAGCTTGAGCCGCGCCCCGTCTCGTAGCCGTGGAAGCTGCGCATCGACCAGTCGATGGCGCCGACCCAGTAGATGCCTTTCTTGATTTCGATTGCCTGCATGAATATGACCGCCTTTCTGCTTGGATGGAGCGTGTCCGTTTGTTTTGAATCTGCAACTCATATTGTATATCGGAAGAGGGATAAATACAATATATTATCTACAATATATTATCAGTGACAAGAAATCTTATTGCAGCGGCAGCTGATCGGCCCGCCGTTTGGCTTCTTGCCAATCTTTGTTAATCGCTTGGGCGATAAGCTGTTTTCCCAGCACGTCTTCATGCAGCCCATCGAGCCCGAGTTCCGTTGGCAGAAGGGGAGAAGGCGAAGGCCGCAGCTACGTCGATGTGGACTTCGGCACGCAGGAAGGTGTTGACGAGGGCGAACTGCGTCTGCCAGTCTTCTACTGTCGGTTCATCGAAGGCGCGTTCGATGTTTTCGGGGTTGATCGGCGGCAATGTGAGGAAGATGGGGCGGATGCCGTTTGCGAGGCAGCGCGCCTTGAGTTCTTCGAGGTCGGCGATGACTTGCGCCGCGCTGATGCCTGCGCGCAGACTGTTCGTGCCGTTCATGATGAGCAGGTAGCGCGGCTGGAAGGGCAGGGACGTCCGCCTCGAAGCGGTCAAGCATCGTCTCGCTCGTGTCGCCGCTCATCGAGAGGTTGATGGCAGGAAAGTCTAGATAGGAGAGCCAGCTGAATTCGTGGTCGGCGGGGCCGTAGGAGATGTGTCCGCCGCCGTGACTGATGCTGTCGCCGAAGACGGCGATTTCCCAGTGTTCCTCGGGGTCATTGCGGAATTTCATCATGGGAGACCAGTCGCTTGACGGCTTGCCCGCTTCGTCAAGCGAACGCACGCGCCAGTAGAAGAATCCTCGTCCGATACGAGGGTTTTGGTCGTAGATTTCGGAAAACCTCGTCGTCATCGTGTCGAGGGGCAGAGCGTTGGGATTTTTCGCAGGATCTTCATCGTAGAGCGCGACCTCGAAGGCATACGCACTGTAGGGGCGCACCCAATGGTAGACGGGATAGAGGAGCGGTGCGGTGATCTCGGAAGAAGCGATGGGAAGCGGCACGGTCATCACGAGCGGAGCGACAGCGGCGCTCGTGTAGAGCGCTGCGGGTGCACTGAAAAGCGATACAGGCGTGCCGTCGAGGTTGAGGCCGCGCACACGCCAGTAGAGGGGAGCCCTTCCCAGGAGGTCGGCAGCGAAGAGGAAGAGCGGCGGATTGTAGCTGTTCGCATAGATTTCCGCAGAGCGCCAGACGGCGTCCTTGGATGGTGCGTCTGGATAGCAGTCGCTGGGCGGCTCGCGGAAGAATTCGATTTCGTAGTGCGTGGCGTTGATGTTTTTTTCCCAGGTGAGGATCGGGGACAAGGACAAGGGGTGCAAGGGGGAGGTTTCCGTCATGACACGAAGCGGCGTATTGGCGTAGAGGGCCTCGTCGCTCTCTATGCTGGTCGTCCAAAGGCTCAGAGGGACGATGAGCAGGGGCAGGAGACGCCGCAGGCGGCGAAGTTTGTGCAAACGATTCAACTCCTAGCATTCTTGGCGGTGTTGCTGTATATAGGAACTGACAATGAACCAAAGATGGCAGCTGCCTGGATTCGTGATTCCTATAGCAATGGTTTATATTATATCGGGAGGCGGGCGCGAGGTCAACAAATCGAAACTTCTGCTATTTTCCAGAATTGTTCCTCATGCTGTTTATTTACAACAGACATGGTTCGGTGTATAATAAAACGTAGCGGGTATTACCCACATTTATGTGTTTTGCATCTTTTTTCCAAAGAGGGGAGCAATTCAAAACATGAGCAAAAAAATGAAGACCATGGACGGCAACACAGCGGCAGGATATATTTCCTATGCATTCACCGATGTTGCCGCCATCTACCCGATCACGCCGTCATCGCCGATGGCGGAGCATGTCGACGCTCTGGCAGCGAAGGGCACGAAGAACATCTTCGGTCAGAAGGTGCGCGTCATCGAGATGCAGTCCGAGGCAGGCGCTGCAGGCGCTGTACACGGCTCGCTTCAGGCAGGTGCATTGACGACGACGTACACGGCCTCGCAGGGCTTCCTGCTGATGATCCCGAACCTCTACAAGATTGCCGGCGAGCTTCTTCCCGGTGTCTTCCATGTGAGCGCCCGTGCTCTGGCGACTTCCTCCCTGAATATTTTCGGCGATCAGCGCGATGTCATGGCAGCGCGCCAGACAGGCTGCGCGATGCTGTGTGAGGCGAGCGTGCAGGAGGTCATGGATCTCGCTGCTGTCGCGCATCTCGTCGCCATCAAGGGGCGCGTGCCGTTCATCAATTTCTTCGATGGCTTCCGCACGTCGCGCATGAGATTCAGAAGATCGAGGTCATCGACTTTGACGATCTTGCGAAACTCCTCGACTGGGATGCCCTGAATGAGTTCCGTGCGCGTGCGCTGAACCCGAATCACCCGGTCATCCGCGGCACGGCGCAGAATCCGGACATCTACTTCCAGTCGCAGGAAGCCGCCAACAAGTACTACGAAGCGCTGCCCGCGCTCGTCGAGGAAGCCATGGCCGATCTCGCGAAGATCACGGGACGCGAGCATCACCTCTTTGATTATCACGGTGCGGCGGATGCCGAACGTGTCATCATAGCGATGGGCTCCATCTGTCAGACGGTCGGCGAAGCCGTGGATTACCTCAATTCCAAGGGCGAGAAAGTCGGTATGCTTTCCGTCCATCTCTATCGTCCGTTCTCCTTGGAGCATTTCTTCAAGGTTCTGCCGAAGACGGTCAAGAAGGTCGCTGTCCTCGACCGCACGAAGGAGCCGGGCGCCATCGGTGAGCCGCTCTATCTCGATGTCAAGGCGGCATTCTACAACACCGATATGAATCCTGTCGTCGTCGGCGGCCGCTATGGTCTCGGCGGCAAGGATACGACGCCCGACCACGTCCTCGCGGTCTACGAGGAACTCAAGAAGGACGATCCGAAGCACGGCTTCACGATCGCCATTGACGACGATGTGACGCATACGTCGCTCGCTGAATACCCCGAGGATGTCGACCTCACGCCGGAAGGCACGACGGCCTGCAAGTTCTGGGGTCTCGGCTCGGACGGCACGGTCGGCGCGAACAAGAGCGCCATCAAGATCATCGGCGACAAGACCGACATGTATGCGCAGGCGTATTTCGCTTACGATTCGAAGAAGTCGGGCGGCATCACGATGTCGCATCTGCGCTTCGGCAAGTCTCCGATCAATTCCCCGTACCTCATCCACAACGCGAATTTCATTTCCTGTTCGCAGCAGTCGTATGTGACGAAGTACGACCTTCTTGCAGGACTCAAGCGCGGCGGCAAGTTCCTCCTCAACACGGTCTGGAACGAGGAAGATCTCTCGAAGCATCTGCCTGCTTACATGAAGCGTTACATTGCGAAGAACGACATCGAGTTCTACACGGTCAACGCTGTGGAGATCGCCAAGGAGCTCGGACTCGGCGGCCGTTTCAACATGGTCATGCAGTCCGCATTCTTCAAGCTCGCGAACATCATTCCGATCGAGACGGCTGTCAAGTACCTCAAGGATGCTGTCGTCACGTCTTACGGCAAGAAGGGGCAGAAGATCGTCGACATGAACAATGGCGCCATCGACAAGGGCATCGAGGCTCTGCACCGCGTCAATGTTCCGGCGGACTGGGCGAATGCCGAGGACGAGAAGGAAGCGGCGCATGAGATTCCGGCATTCATCACGGACGTCCAGAACGTCATGAACCGCCAGGAAGGCGACCGCCTCAAGGTTTCGCAGTTCACTGAGGAAATGGTCGACGGCACGTTCCCCGTCGGCGGCGCAGCTTACGAAAAGCGCGGTACGGCGATCAATGTTCCCGTGTGGAACACTGAAAAGTGCATTGGCTGCAATCAGTGCTCCTATGTCTGCCCGCATGCGACGATCCGTCCCGTGCTCACGACGGACGCCGAAAAGGATGCAGCTCCTGCAGGATTCCCCTCCAAGCAGCTCAAGCAGATCAAGGACTACAACTTCACGATCGCTGTCTCCACGATGGACTGCCTCGGCTGCGGCAACTGCGCACAGGTCTGCCCAGCGAAGGCTCTCGACATGAAGCCGCTGGATGACGATCTCAAGGCGGCGCAGGTCTACTTCGACTATGGCGTCGACGCGACGAAGGTCGCCCCGAAGAAGAATCCGATGAAGAAGGATACGGTCATCGGCTCGCAGTTCGAAGCCGCTGCTCGAATTCTCGGGCGCATGCGCAGGCTGTGGCGAAACGCCTTACGCGAAGCTCCTCACGCAGCTCTTCGGCGATCGCATGATGATCTCGAATGCTACGGGCTGCTCGTCGATCTGGGGCGGCAGCGCACCGGCGATGCCGTACACGAAGAACGAGAAGGGCTATGGCCCGGCTTGGGCGAACTCCCTCTTCGAGGACAACGCAGAGTTCGGTCTCGGCATGTTCCTCGGCGTGCGCGCGATTCGCGACCGCATTGCGGCCGAGGTCGATGAAGCCCCTCGCCGCCGGCAAGGCAGCGAGAGTCTCCGGGCTGCCTTGAAGGATTGGAAGGACAACATGGCCGAGGGCGAAGGCACGCGCGAGCGCGCTGACAAGCTGACGGAGCTTCTGGAGAAGGAGAAGGGCGCGGACGAGCTCTTGAACAAGATCTACGATGCGCGCGACTACTTCGTGAAGCGTTCGCAGTGGATCTTCGGCGGCGACGGCTGGGCATACGATATCGGCTACGGCGGCGTCGATCATGTGCTCGCTTCGGGCGAGGACGTCAACATCTTCGTGTTCGATACGGAGGTCTACTCCAACACGGGCGGCCAGGCTTCGAAGTCCACGCCGGCGGCTGCGATTGCAGAGTTTGCCGCGACGGGCAAGAAGACGAAGAAGAAGGATCTCGGCATGATGGCGATGTCCTATGGCTACGTCTACGTCGCACAGGTCAACATGGGCGCCGACCACAACCGGTCTTGAAGGCGATCAAAGGAAGCCGAGGCATACCATGATCCTTCGCTCATCATCGCCTATGCGCCGTGCATCAACCATGGCATCCGCATCGGCATGGGCTGCAGCCGGGGAAGAGGGCAAGCGCGCCAATGCCTGCGGCTATTGGGCGAACTACCGTTTCAACCCGATGCTTGTCGATACGGACAAGAATCCGTTCACGCTCGATTCCAAGGAGCCGGATTTCAGCAAGTTCCAGGAATTCCTGCAGGGCGAAGTCCGCTATGCCTCCTTGCAGCGCAGCTTCCCCGAAAGCAGCCGCAGCGCTCTTCGAGAAGACGGAGAAGGATGCAAAGGCCGGGATCGAAGGCTACAAGAAGCTCGCCGGCAAGTAACCTGCACGCACGAGCGGTCACGCCGTGGTCATCGTGTGCCGCCCTTGCCTGAAGCCTGCCGGGCGATCCGCGCTTTCGGCAAGACTTCACGGGGATTCGTGGCAAGGCGGGCGGGTACAGCTGTAAAGCGAGAGGGCTGCCGCACTTTTGTGCGGCGGCTCCTTTGTTTTTGGCGGACGTTCATTCCTGCCATTGACAAGCAGCCATGCTATTTGCTAAACTGAAGATGCGATGAAGAAGAGGGAGCTCCTGTACAGCAGGACGGTGATGGTGCAAGACCGTCAGGATGGCGCAAGACTGCGCGGTTCTTGGGAGCGACGGGCGCTTTGGAGCAGCAGTTTGATAAATTCAAGGTGGGCGTTTTTCTCGGTGCGTTTTTGCCGAAGAGGCCGCCAATCAGGGTGGAACCGCGGGATACGTCTCGTCCCTGTGACATTTTGTTGCGGGACGGGACTTTTTGTCCGTTTCGCGAGATAAGGAGTTGTTTGACTTGAAGTTTCAGGAGATCATCCTCGCTTTGCAGAAGTTCTGGAGCGAGCAGGGCTGCATCTTGGCGCAGCCGTATGATGTGGAGAAGGGAGCGGGCACGATGAACCCGTCGACCTTCCTGCGCGTTCTGGGTCCCGAGCCGTGGAATGTCGCCTACGTCGAGCCTTCGCGCCGTCCGGCGGACGGAAGATACGGCGACAACCCGAATCGTCTTTACCAGCACCATCAGTTCCAGGTCATCATGAAGCCGTCTCCCGACAACATCCAGGAGCTTTATCTGGAAAGTCTTGAAAGTCTCGGCATCGATCCCAAGCAGCACGACATCCGCTTCGTCGAGGACAACTGGGAGTCGCCGACCTTGGGCGCACTGGGGGCTTGGCTGGGAAGTTTGGCTCGACGGCATGGAGATCACGCAGTTCACCTACTTCCAGCAGGTTGGCAGCGTGGACGTCAAGCCTGTTTCTGCAGAGATCACCTATGGCTTGGAGCGTCTTGCCATGTACATCCAAGGCGTCGAGAACGTCTTTGACATCCAGTGGACGAAGGACTGCACTTACGGCGATGTCTTCCATCAGAACGAGGTCGAGCAGTCGGCGTACTCCTTCGACTTGTCGGATGAGGCATTGCTCTTCGAGCTTTTTTGACAAGTACGAGAAGGAAGCTGTGCGCGTAATCGAACTCGGCCGTGTCCACCCTGCATACGACTACGTTTTTGAAGTGTTCTCATGCCTTCAATTTGCTCGACGCGCGCGGCGCGATCAGCGTGTCGGAGCGCACGGCGTTCATCGGCCGCGTGAGAAGGCTTGCGCGGCTTTGCGCCCAGTGCTATTTGAAGCAGCGAGAAGAGTTGGGCTATCCGATGCTGAAGAGGGGCAGAAGCATGAGCAAGGATTTGTTGTTGGAAATCGGCACGGAAGAGATTCCGGCACATGCGATGCCGGGAATGCTCAGGGAGCTTGGCGAGAACGCGAAGAAGGCGCTCAAGGAGCTGCGACTCGCGCATGGGGCTGTGCGCACGCTCGGCACGCCGCGCCGTCTTGCGCTTATTGTCGAGGGATTGGCCGAGAAGCAGGAGGATGTCGCAGAGGAAAAGCGCGGTCCGTCCGTGCAGGGTGGCGTTCGATGCAGACGGAAAGCCTACGAAGGCGGCGCAAGGCTTCGCACGCGGGCAGGGAGTTCAGGCGGAAGCGCTCGTGACGAAAGACGGCTACGTCTACGCGCTCGTGCAGGAGACGGGCGAACGGACGGAAAAGGTGCTGGAAAAGATGCTGCCCGAGATTGATTGTGGGGCTGTCGCTTCCGAACAGCATGCGTTGGGGCGATCTTGATTTCCGCTTCATCCGTCCTCTGCGCTGGCTCGTCGCGCTCTACGGCGAGCAGGTCGTGCCCTTCGAGCTTGCGCGTGTCAAGAGCTCCAACACGTCGCGCGGTCATCGCTTCCTCAGCACGGGCGATTTTACGATTCAAGACGCGGCGCATTACGAAGAGGCGTGCGAGAAGGCGTTCGTCATCGTCGATCCTGCACGGCGCAAGACTGAAATCGAGGAAGGACTGGTCAAAGAGGCGAAGGCGCATGGCGGAATTGCGGAGATCACGCCGAACCTTCTCGAAGAGGTGCTGTATCTCGTCGAGTATCCGACGGCGCTTTCGGGCAGTTTCGAAGAAAAATATCTCGCCTTGCCGCCCGACGCCGTCATAACGCCGATGCGCGACCATCAGCGATACTTCCCCGTGAAGGCAGCAGATGGAAGGCTTATGCCGCTCTTCCTCACGGTGCGAAACGGCGGCGCAGAGTATCTTGCGACGGTGCAGCACGGCAATGAGCGCGTGCTGCGCGCCCGTCTTGCCGATGCGCAGTTCTTCTTCGACGAGGATCGGAAGAAGAGCCTCGAAGAACATATGGAAAAGCTCAAGACGGTCGTCTTCCAAGAAGGACTTGGCACGGTCTACGAGAAGTCTCTGCGCCTTGAGAAGCTGGCGGCCAAGATCGCCGGCGCCATCGGCGCGAGTGAGGCAGAGAAGAAGGCGGCCGAGCGTGCGGCGCGTCTTTCCAAGGCGGATCTCGTGACGGGGATGGTCACGGAGTTCACGGAGCTGCAGGGCGTCATGGGCAAGGAATATGCGCGTCTTGACGGCGAGAGCGAGGATGTCGCCCTCGCGATTGATGAGCATTACATGCCGCGCTTTGCGGGCGATGCGCTGCCGAAGACGTGCGCGGGTCTCGTCGTCAGCCTTGCGGACAAGATGGACAATATCGTTGCGACCTTCAGCCGCGGGCTGATCCCGACGGGATCGCAGGATCCCTTCGCGCTGCGCCGTCAGGCGCTCGGCATGGTGCACAGCATCATCGAGGCGGGAGTCACCGTTTCCCTGCGGGAGCTTGTCAACTGGACGATGGATCTTCTGGCGATCCGGGACGCGGCTGTGCGCGAGAAGATGCAGGCGGATGTCGCGGACTTCATGCGCCTGCGTCTCAAGAACGTGCTCGCTGAAGCCGGCATACGCTATGACATCGCCGATGCCGTGCTTGGCGACATCGACGATGTGCGCCGCGTGATGCTTGCGGCAGAGGCGGTCAGAGCGCAGCTTGCCGCCCCCGATATGGCGGCAGCTGTGCAGGCGTTCGTGCGCGTGGCGAATCTTGCGGCGAAAGCGGAGGGAGAAGCGCGCATCGATGAGGCGCTCTTTGAGACGGAAGAGGAGAAAGAGCTGATGAAGGCTTATGCTTCCGCCAAGAGCGCAGCTGAGAGCCTCGTCGAGGCGCACGACTACGTCGGCATTATCGACGACTTTAAGGATCTCGCCGAGCCGATCAATGCCTTCTTCGATGCCGTCATGGTCATGGCGGAAGACGCCGATGTGCGCCGGAATCGCCTCAGTCTCTTGAAGAGCATCGACTGCCTCCTGCGCGAAGTCGCCGACTTCAGCAAGATCGTGCAGGCGTAAGGAAACAAGAAAAGGGAAGGGACGCATGAGTCAAGGTTCATGTGTCCCTTCCCTTTTCTTTTGATTCCCGCGCTTGGGCATCGCTTTGAGATAGTCGAGCAGGAAGTCGTGGAATATAAATACAATTTTTCCATAAAATAGGATTTTTAGGGGGTCGGTCTCTTGCGATAGGAAGATTGGTGTGCTATTATCGAAGAAGATGGGGAGGATATTGGCGAAAGCCGTTTCCTGAGAGCAGGGTCTCTTCTTTTGATGGTCATTGTCAACTATTGTTGATGCTGCCGCAATGGGGGAGAGTGCAGGCAGAGGCAGCGGGGTGTTCCCTCGCCAATCGAACTGCGCGTATGCAACGCATGGGAGGATGAGGAAGTTGACGGTAGGGAAGAAGATCATTTTAAGCTTCGCGGTCTTGATCGTGATGTTCCTGGGGTTCGGTATTTATGCGAATCATTCAGGCAGCAAGCTGAACCAATCGACAGCGGATCTTATGGACTGGACGAAGGGACTGAGCATGGCGTCGAGACTTTCCGATGCCGTGAGCGAGACGCGCATCAATGCCTTGCGCAAGGTCATGGAAACAGATCCGGAAGATCAGGCGAAGGTCAGTGCGCAGCTTGATGCGAGCAAGAAAAAAGTGGAAGACACCTTCGCCACATACAAGAAAACGCTGGACGCTACAGAGTATGACAGCGATGAGGAGCGAGCGAAGGATCAGGAGGTTTTTGACAAAGAGTATGCAGCCTGGCAGGAGTGCTTGAGGCTTGGGGAGGAAGTCGGACAGCTCTTTGCAGCGGGAAAGCGAGCCGAAGGACTGGCTCTCATTGATTCCGACTGGGCGGCCAGCTACCAGAATTTCCAAGAACTCGTGGCCGCTGATGAGGATAGCTGCATGAAAGGTGCGGAGGAGACGATCGAATCTGCCGATGAGACATATTCGGGCGTGTTCATGACGACGATTGCTGTGACGATCATCGTTCTCGCCCTTGCCGTCGTTTGCGGCTATTTCCTCTTGCACACGATCAACAGTTCGGTCACGGTGCTGCTCGATGCCCTGAAGAGGATCGCTGCGGGTGACTTCACGCTGAAGGTGGCGTTGGATTCCACGGACGAATTCGGGCAGATGGCGCAGGAGAGCAACAAGATGCTTGACAATGTGCGCTCGATGACGAAGAAGATCCAGGCGACAGCGAATACGGTATCGGATTCTTCCGGTGCATTGACGAGCACATCGGAGCAGTCGGCACAGGCTACGCAGAACGTTGCGCACTCGATCACGGAGGTTGCTGGCGCGGCGCAGGAACAGCTTGATTCTGTTGCGGAGGCAAAGAGTCAGGTTGAGGCGTTCACGCGCGGTCTTGCGAACACGACACAGACGATCGAGATGGTTGCCTCGGATATCGAACATACGTCGCAGCGTGCAGACGAGGGAAACAAGCTCGTGCTTTCTACGGTCGATCAGATGAATACCATTGCCGATACGGTCATTTCCTCTTCGAATGTCGTTGCAAAGCTTGGTGAACGTTCGAAGGAGATCGGCAACATTGTCGAGGTCATATCGAGCATCTCGGGGCAGACGAACCTTCTTGCCTTGAACGCCGCCATTGAAGCGGCGCGTGCTGGCGAGCATGGACGCGGTTTCGCTGTCGTCGCTGAAGAGGTGCGCAAGCTCGCCGAGGAGTCCCAGAATGCCCTCGCAGCAGATCGAAGACCTGATTCGCACCATCCAACAGGAAACGACGCAGGCAGTGCAGGCGATGGAGACTGGACGTGAAGAAGCTGAACGAGGCCGCGAAAATGTCACGGCGACGGGCAAGGGATTCTCGGAAATCCGCACAATGATCCAGCGTGTACTGGAAAATTCGGAAACGATCAAGGCGAATATGGAAGACTTGAGCCGCAGGGCTTCAAAAATCGACGAGGCGACAGGGAGGATTCATGCTTCCGCATCGAAGGTCACGGCGGAGGCGCAGAACGTGTCCGCTGCGACGGAAGAACAGGCAGCCGGCATGGAAGAGATCGCCGCAAGTTCGCGCGGTCTCTCCGATATGGCGCAGGAACTCAATGCAGCAGCTGCGAAGTTCAAGACCTGAAAAGAGTGAAAAAGAGAGCACCCTGAGCGCGTCACGCGCCTTCAGGGTGCTCTTTTGTCGGACGAACAGGAAAACCCCGCGCGCTTTCTTGGTGAGCAAGCGGGGTTTCTTGTTTACTTCATGTGCGCTTGACGCAGCATCCACAGCATCTTGGCGTACTTCTTGATGAAGTCGTCCATGAGCATGGAGGTGACGTAGCGGTTGGCTTCGTCGGCTGCTTTCTTGAGGGTGCGCATCTGTTCGTAGAGATAGGCGAAGTCCTTCTCGACGTCGGCGAGGATTTCGTCCGAAGAGACGAATCCCGGCTTCGCTTCTTCGATCTTCGCGGTCGCAAGGAAGTCCTTGAGGGACGACAGCGGCTCGTGGTTGATCTGCAGCAGGCTCTCGGCTACGGCGTCGATGTCGTCGCGCACGCTGTCATAATAGTTTTCGAGCTGTGCATGGACGGGGAAGAAATCCGAGCCTTTGACATACCAATGGTAGTGCTGGAGCTTGTGGTATTCGACGACGAGGTCGGAAAGAAGTTGGTTCAACATCTTGTGCATGAAAAATCCTCCTTTATGCGCAGAGGCGGATGAAGCCGCCCAAAAAAATTCTGTATACATTATAACAAAAAAATGGTACGGGTTCGCAATGAATATTTATTATCTATTATAAGAAAAACAGGGATGGAATCCACGGCGAATGTCTCCTTTCAAGGAAACAAAAAGAACGCCTGCAAGGTGGTTCTGACCCTTTGCTTCTACGGGAGTGAGGACGATGCGTCAAGATGGCGGCGCCGGATTCATCGGATTTCCTTGAGAGGGTTGCTTTCTGTGATATAATTAAAGGATGGAATTGGGAGAAGTGTGTTATAATAGAGACGAATGCCGAAAATCGGCGTCTGATATGGGGGAATTCATTGCAATGATTTATATGAAGGACGTTTCCAAGGTTTATGACAATGGCACGGTGGCTCTCGACCATGTGAATGTCAAGATTGAGAAGGGGGATTTCGTTTTTCTCGTAGGGGCGAGCGGCGCGGGCAAGTCGACGTTCGTCCGTATGCTGCTTCGGGAGATCCTGCCGACAAGCGGCAAGCTGCGCGTCAACGGGCACGACATGATGAAGCTTCGCTCGAAGGATGTGCCGTACATGCGGCGCGGTCTGGGCGTGATCTTCCAGGATTATCGGCTTCTGCCC
This sequence comes from uncultured Selenomonas sp., assembly GCA_916438625.1. Lineage (GTDB taxonomy): Bacteria > Bacillota > Negativicutes > Selenomonadales > Selenomonadaceae > Selenomonas. The sequence goes on from CAKAFE010000001.1 coordinate 1,114,317, forward strand.
GACAAGACGGTTTACGAGAACGTCGCCTTCGCCATGGAGGTCATCGAGGCGCCGCGTCGCCTCATGCAGCGCAGTGTGAATGCCGTCCTCGACATCGTAGGCTTGCGCGAGAAGTGGAAGAACTTCCCCTCGCAGCTTTCGGGCGGCGAGCAGCAGCGCGTGGCGATCGCGCGCGCCATCGTCAACGATCCTGCGCTCATCGTTGCCGACGAGCCGACAGGCAACCTCGACCCGGAAACTTCGTGGGAGATCATGGATATCTTTCGCCGCATCAACGATGCGGGAGCGACGATCGTCATGGCGACGCACGACAAAAAAATATCGTGGATACGATGAAGAAGCGTGTCATCGCGATCGAAGGCGGGCGCATCGTGCGCGATGAGGCGAGAGGAGGATACGGCTATGAAGCTTAGGACGACGGAATATTTCGTCCGCGAGGTCTGCATATCGATCAAGCGCAACAATTGGATGTCGTTCGCTTCCATCAGCACGGTCGCCGTATCGCTCTTCGTGCTCGGCATGTTCCTCATCATCGTGCTCAACATGAACCGCATGGCTTCGATGCTCGAATCGCAGGTGCAGATCAACGTTTATCTGGACGACAAGCTCAAAGGCTCGGAAATCGATGATCTCGAAGAAGATTTGAAGAAGATGCAGGGGATCGAGAGCGTGCGATATGTGAGCCGCGAGGATGCCATTGTGCGCCTCAGGGAGAGGCTTGGAGACCAGAAGTATCTGCTCGATGCACTGGATGACAAGAATCCGCTGCCCAATGCCTTCGAGGTCACGGTCAAGCAGCCGACGATGGTGGAGACGGCGGCGAAGGCGATCGAGAAGTTCGGCGGCGTCGAATCCGTGAAGTATGGACAGGACGTCGTTGAGCATCTCTTCGACATGACGCGGCTCGTGCGCATCTTCGGCTTCACGCTCATGCTGCTTTTGGCGGGCGCGACGCTTTTCATCATTTCGAACACGATACGCTTGACCGTCTTTGCGCGACGCAAAGAGATCGCCATCATGAAGTATGTCGGCGCGACGGACTGGTTCATTCGCTGGCCATTCCTCCTGGAGGGCGTCGTGCTCGGTTTTTTCGGCGGCGTTCTCGCCGCCATCGCGCTTCGCAGCATCTATGGCCTGATCACGGCGAAGGTCTACAGCACGCTGGCGTTCCTTCCTTTGATTCCGCAGTATCCTTTTGTCAACTTCATCGGCGTCGTGATGGTTGTCAGCGGCATGGGCATCGGCGCGCTCGGCAGCACGATTTCCTTGAAACGGTTCCTGAAGGTCTAGGGGGCTTTTCCATGACTTCTATTTCCAAAGGCAAGAATGCGGGAAAGAGAACAGCGGCTGCGCTTCTTTCCGCCGTATATCTCATGTCGCTTTCGCCGATTGTTCATGCAGAGACTCTGGAAGAACAGCGCGACGCGCACATCGAAAAGGCGGAGAAGGCGCAGCAGAAAAAGAACGAGATCGAGTCCGAGATCGAAGGTCTCTCCGAGGAAAAGCGCGTCATTGACGAGGCGGCGGACGAAGCGACGAAGGCGTACAAGGATGTGCGCAAGGAGCTTGACGCGACCGAGGAACGCATCGACGCGAACGAGGACAAGCTCAAGGTCTTGAACAAGGATTTCTCGGCGAAGCGCAGCCAGCTCGCCAAGCGTGTGCGCGATATCTATATCAATGGACAGATCAATTATCTCGACGTCCTTTTCGGGGCGAAAGATTTCCAAGGATTTCTTCACGCGCATGGATCTTCTGAAGCGCGTCATCCAGCAGGACTACGATCTCGTGCAGGTCGTGTTCGCAGAGAAGACCGCGATTGAAACGTCGCAGAAGGAACTGGAAAAGGACAAGGCAGCGAAAGAGAAGCTCGTCTCGGCTGCTTCCGACCGAAAGAAAGAGGCGGAGAAGAAACAGGCGGCGAAACAGGCGATCATCGACAAGATGGAGAATGACCGCGCGACACAGGAACGTATTATCAACGAGAATCTCGCGGCCTCCAAGGAAGTCGAGCAGATGATCCGAAACAGCCGCTATCAGCCGGCGTCGCCTGCTCTTTCGGGCGGCGGAACGTTCAACTGGCCGATCTCGGGGCCGATCACGTCGCCTTTCGGCTGGCGCGTCCATCCGATCACAGGCGCGAGCCGCTTCCATTCCGGCATCGACATCGGCGGCGATTATGGCGAGACGATTCATGCGGCAGGTGCAGGAATTGTTTCCTATGCGGGCTGGATCTCGGGCTATGGCTATGCCGTCATCATCGATCACGGCGGCGGCATATCGACGCTCTATGGACACAATCAAGCGCTCCTCGTGAGCGAGGGTCAGAGCGTCTCGCAGGGACAGGCGATTGCCGAATGCGGGTCGACGGGCAATTCCACAGGATCGCACTGCCATTTCGAAGTGCGTGTCGACGGCGAGCCGGTGAACCCCATGGGATATCTCTGAGGAAGCGCGAATGAATTCCGTGCTTCCTTGGGGAATGTGCCCATCGGGTCTTCATGATGAATTGCCCTGCACAAGGTGGAGGATATTTTGAAAAAAAGAAAACGATTTTTCCTGCTCGTCGTCGCGACGGCTGTCGTGACGTTCAATGCGACGATTTTCGGCTTCTATGCCCTGATGGGATTCAACGATCAGAAGGTGAAGGATGTCCTGCGCTTCTTTGGCGCTCTGCGCTTTATCGAGACGCAGTATGTGCGCGATGTAGATTATACGAAGCTCATCGACGGCGCCATCTCGGGCATGGTCAAAACCCTCGACGATCCGCATTCCATCTACCTCGATTCCCAGATGTACGAGCTCATGCGCTCGCATACGGAGGGCAGCTTCGGCGGCGTCGGCATCGTCATGGGCTTCAAGGACAATAAGATCACGGTCATTTTCCGTGATGGAGGGACGCCGAGCGAGGCGGCCGGCATCAAGACGGGCGATGAGATCATCGCTGTCGACGGAACGCCGACGAATGAGATCGAGCCGGAGAATGTCGTGCTGCATATTCGTGGCGAAGTCGGCAGCGAGGTGACGCTGAAGATCCGCCGTGCTGGCGAAGAAGACAGAGACTATGTCGTGCAGCGTGCGACGATCCGGTGCATACGGTCGCAGGGCAGATGCTGCCCGATACGGACGGCATCGGCTACATCCGCATCGCGTCCTTCTCTGAGCATACGGCAGACGAGTTCAAGGAAGCCTACCGTGCGCTGGAGAAAGACGGCGTCAAGGGCATGATCATCGATCTGCGCGAGAATCCCGGCGGGCTTGTGACGAGCTGCGTGGAGATCGCCAACATGCTCGTGCCGAAGGGACCCATCGTCTCCGTCGTGCAGCGGGATGGCACGCGAGAAGAATATGACTCGGCGCTCTCTGAAGAGAAATATCCGCTCGTCGTGCTCATCGACGGCAACAGCGCTTCGGCAAGCGAGATCTTGGCGGGCGCGCTGCAGGATACAGGGGCGGCGACGCTCGTCGGGAAGACGTCGTATGGCAAAGGCTCGGTGCAGGTCATTCTGCCGCTCTACGATGATGACGCGCTGAAGCTCACGATCGCCAAGTATTACACTCCTTCGGGCAGAAGCATCGACGGCACGGGCATCGAGCCAGATATCCGTGTCGAACCGCAGACAGAGGGAGCGCAGGACGTCCAGCTCTTGAAGGCGATCGACGTCATGAAGGGCAAGCTTGCGGATGTAGGTGCAAATGTGATGTGACCAAGGAGAAGGGAACTGATGCTATGGCACAGATTTTCCTTATGGAGATAAATGAGCCGTAATGGAGTCTGCAGGATAGGATGCGGATGGATGCTATATAAAGACGCTGTGTCAATATGGCGCAGCGTTTTTATATGAGAGGGAAATGGGACAAGCTGCCTTGTTTTTGCAATTCTCATATAAATCTTGCTATATGTTCTATAAATATGTGCTATAATAGACAGGCATGTATCTGCCTGCTTCATGGGGCGCAAATCATTATGGGGAGCGATACTATGAAAAATGAACACAACGAGTTTATGCAGCATGAGCTGCGACTGCCCGAGCTTACCGTGCGCGGCATGCTCCTGGGCGCCGTATTGACCGTGATCTTTACGGCATCGAACGTCTATCTGGGGCTGAAGGTTGGCCTGACCTTCTCATCGGCCATACCGGCGGCTGTCATTTCCATGGCTGTCCTCAAGATGGCGAAGGATTCCAACATTTTGGAAAACAATATGGTGCAGACGCAGGCCTCGGCCGCCGGTACCCTGTCGGCAATCATCTTCATCATACCGGGCATGCTCATGATCGGTTATTGGCATGGCTTCGAGTTCATGCAGACGCTCTTGGTCGCTGCGTGCGGCGGCTGTCTGGGAGTGCTTTTCACGATTCCTCTGCGCCGTGCCATGGTGGTTCACAGCGATCTCGCCTATCCCGAGGGCGTTGCGGCGGCAGAAATCCTGAAGGTCAACAAGCATGGCGAGGGCGCAAAGAACGAAGGCACGGGACTCAAGGAGATCTTGTCGGGCAGTTTCGTCGCCGGCATCATCGCGCTCTGCACGAGCGGCTTCCGGTACTCTCGGGCGCACTTTCTGTCTGGATTCCGCTCGGGCGCGGCATGACGCAGTTTCCGATCGGCTACTCGTCGGCGCTCGTCGGTGCGGGCTACCTCATCGGCATCGCGAGCGGTCTCGCCATGCTCGTTGGCATCCCTCATCGCGTGGGCGGGCTTCGTGCCTTTCTACACGATTACGGGAACGCCGCCGGATGGTGTGACGATGCAGAAGTTCGCCGCCGCAGTCTACCAAGAGCGCGTGCGTCTCATCGGCGCGGGCGCCATGGGCGTCGCCGCCATCTGGACGCTCATCACGCTCGCGCGTCCCGTCATCGACGGCATGAAGGAGTCGCTTGCCGCCATGCGCATGCCCTGAGACGGTCAAGGACAGGCATCGCATGGATATCGACATGTCGATGAAGAGCATCGGCTTCGTGTTCCTGCTGACGGTCGTCGGTCTGCTTGCTGTATTCTACGCTTTCGTCAGTCCGGAGGGGCTGCCGCAGGGGCAGGTGATCGCCTTCTCGCTCGTCGGCGTCGGCATCGCCGTCTTCATGGGCTTCTTCGTCGCCGCTGCCTGTGCCTATATGGCAGGTCTTGTCGGCACATCGTCAAGCCCGATCTCGGGCATCGGCATCCTCGGCATCATCGTCGCCTCGCTCGTGATGTATGCGCTTTGCTCCTCGTTCGGCATCTTCGACTTGCCGGGCGGCGAGAAGTTTGCGACGGCGACGGCGATCTTCACGACATCGATCATCCTCGCCATCGCCTGCATTTCGAACGACAACATGCAGGATCTCAAGACGGGCTGGCTCGTCGGCGCGACGCCGTGGCGCCAGCAGGTCGCGCTTCTTCTTGGCTGCGTCGTCGGTGCGCTCGTCATCGCGCCTGTCTTGAACCTTCTCTATGAAGCCTACGGCTTTGTCGGCGCTTTGCCGCGTGAGGGCATGGATCCCGCGCAGGCGCTCGCAGCTCCTCAGGCGGTGCTCATGAAGACGATCGCCGAGGGTATTTTCTCGAACAACCTCGCATGGGAGTATATCTACATCGGTCTCGGACTCGGCGTCGTCATCGTGCTCATCGACATCATCCTTCGCCGCACGACGAGAAACCTCATGCTGCCGCCTCTGGCTGTCGGCATGGGCATCTACTTGCCGCCGAGCATTCAGACGCCGCTCGTCATCGGCGCTGTCCTCGGCTATTTGCTTGACAAAGCGTTGAAAGGCCGTGGGGAAGAAGAGGGAAAAGCGGCGCGCCGCCGCGGCACGCTCTTCGCCTCGGGCCTCATCGTCGGCGAATCCATCGTCGGCGTAGTCCTCGCAGGGCTCATCGCCGTCTCCGTTTCGAGCGGCGGCAGTGAGAACCCGCTCGTCGTCGTCGGCGCGGATTTTTGCCGATACGGCGGAGATGCTCGGCCTTGCCGTCTTCGCGCTCGTGGTGGTCATCTTGAGTCGCGTCGTACTCGCCGGGAAAAAAACTAGGAAAGCATGGAAAGACCGTCGCACATGAATCGTGCGGCGGTTTTTTTGTGCAGGGGAAGAAAAAGATGGCGTCATAGGAAAAAAACACTTAACAAAACGTGCGGCAGAGACTATAATGAAAGTAGAAAGAGGATTCAGAACCTTCGTTCAAGGCTTTTTTTCACGAAAGGAGGTTTTTCACGATGGAGGTTCATGTGGAACGGCTGCATCGTGTGAAGCCGCTTGCGCCGGTCGCCTTTTTCGAGGAGACTGTGCGGCGTGAGCGTCGAAAGGAAGCAGCGGAGGGGAGGAAACCGCTTCGCGGTACGGAGTCGGACGCTTATGAAGTGGAGATTTCCGCTGCAGGAAGGCGTGCGGCGGCGGGCCGCGAGACGGGCGGCATGATGGTGGAGGGTTTTTGATGGTTTTGCGAGATGACGGGAAAAGCCCCGCTTGAGCACTTCTCGAAAGAGAGTGTGCGCAAGCGGGGCTTTTTGCTTTCCTTATTTCCGATGATTCTTGAGGAAGTTGCCGATTCTTGCGAGCGCTTCGGAGATCTTGTCGATGGAAGTGGCATAGGAACAGCGGATGTGCCCTTTGCCGCTTTCGCCGAAGGCGCTGCCGGGAACGAGAGCGACGTGCTCCTTGATGAGCAGGTTCTCGGCAAACTCTTCGTCTGTGTAGCCGCTCGACGTGATGTTCGGGAAGATGTAGAAAGCGCCTTTCGGTTCGAAGCAGGAGAGTCCGAGCTTCAAGAAGCCGTCGTAGATGAGACGGCGCCGGCGGTCGTATTCGGCGACCATCTTCTTCATGTACTTTTTCGCCGTGGCGCAGTGCTTCGACGGCGGCGACCTGTGCCGTGATGGGGGCGCAGAGCATCGTATACTGGTGGATCTTCGTCATGGCGGCGATGAAGTCGGGGTTGCCGAGCGCGTAGCCGATGCGCCAGCCCGTCATGGCGTAGGCTTTGGAGAAGCCGTTGAGGAGGATCGTGCGGTCCCTCATGCCGGGCAGTGCGGAGAAAGCTGTGTCCCAGATCGCCGTAGGTGAGATCGCCATAGATTTCGTCGGAGATGACGATGAGGTCATGCTTCTCGGCAAAGGCGGCGATTTTCGACAGATCGTCCTTCGTCATGACAGCGCCCGTCGGGTTGTTCGGGTAGCCGATCAAGAGTGCTTTCGTCTGTGCTGTGACATGCGGCTCAAGCTCTTCAGGCGTGATGCGGAAGTCGTTTTCGAGCTTCGCTGCGACAGGCACGGGTTTACCGCCGGCGAATGTCACGCAGGCTTGATAGGGAGACGTAGCAAGGCTCGGGAATCAAGACTTCGTCGCCGGGAGAGGATGGCGCGCATGGCGATGTCCAAGGCTTCGCTGACGCCGACGGTGATGAGGATTTCTTTCGTCGGTTCGTAGGAAACGCCGTAGTTGTGCGCGTAGTGCGCGGCGATCTCTTCGCGCAGCTCCATCATGCCGCGGTTTGCCGTGTAGGAGGTGTATCCCTGCTCAAGGCCGTGGACGCAGCTTTCGCGGATGGACCACGGGGTGATGAAGTCCGGCTCGCCGACGCCCAAGGAGACGACATCCTCCATCTCGGCGGCGATGTCGAAGTATTTTCGTATGCCCGAGGGCGGCACGGCATGGACGGCGGGCGAGATGCGTTCATTCCAGTTCGTCATGGCGACACCACCAACCGGCGATCCTTCTCCTTGTCGTCGATGATCGTGCCGTCCTTCTTGTAGGCCTTGAGCATGAAATGGCTTCTCGTCTGCGTGACGCCTTCGATCGTGGAGAGGCGCGTCGCGACGAAGTTGGCGACGTCCTGCAGGGATTTGCCTTCGATGATGACGAGGAGGTCGAAGCTGCCGCTCATGAGATAGACGGTGCGCACCTCCTCGAAACGGTAGATGCGTTCGGCGATGGCATCGAATCCGACCTCGCGTTCGGGTGTGAGATTGACCTCGATGATCGCCGTGACGGTGTCATCGCCGAATTTCTGCCAGTTGATGAGGGTGTTGTAGCTCAGGATGATCTTGTCCTGCTCCAGCCCCTTGATGTCTTTTTCCACTTCGTACTCGCTTTTCTTGAGCACGGCGGCGATTTCGCCGACGGGGCGGCGGGCATCGTGCTCCAAAAGTTCCAAGAGTTCGCGCATGATCATTTCTCCTTCTTGGCCCGCATTCGCATACTTGCGGAGTTCGGGCTTTCATCATATAATATAAAGGAAACGCTATAAAGGATAATAGCATAGAGTAAATGGGAAAATCAATCGCTTTTTCAAGAGCGAAGGGGGTTTGCTTATGATGACGGGCATCATCGGAGTCTCGAAGGACGAGCAGAAGGGCTATTCGGCAGCACTGACGAAGGCGCTTGCCTTTTTGCGCGCCCAAGACTTTCGCAATATGCCGGAAGGACGCCACGAGATCGACGGCGACAAGATCTTCGCCCTGCTCTCGCGCTATACGACGCGCCCGCAGGCGGAATGCGTGCCGGAAGCGCATCGAAAGTTCGTGGATATTCAGTATGTCGCAGAGGGCGAAGAGTTTCTTGGCTGGTGCCCGATGAGCCCCGATCTTTTGGAGATGGGATCTTACGACGAGACGAAGGACGTCATCTTCTACCGCGCTTTGATTCCGGAAAGCAATATCCTGCTCAAGGCTGGGAGCTATGCCGTGCTCTATCCGGAGGATGTGCATCGTCCGGGCGTTTCAGTGCTCGACGAATACCCGGCAGAGGTGACGAAGGTCGTTGTGAAGATCGATCTGGAATTGATGAAGCAGTGAGGGCAGTGGAAGAGATCATGAGGAACACCGCTGGAGAGGATGGTTTGTGGGCATGAGTGTAAGAAGACTTTTTGTGGAGAAACGGCAGGGATATTTCGACGTTCCGGCGCAGCAGCTTTGCGCTGATCTGACGGAGACGTTTCGTCTGACTACGGAGCTCAAGGCGGTGCGCATCTTCATCCGCTACGACATCGAGGGGCTTTCGGACGAAGAGTATAAGGAGGTTCGCGACATCGTCTTTGTCGAGCCTCCTGTCGATACGGTTTACGAGGAGACGCTGCCCGACTTCCCAGAGTCGAAGACGTTTGCCGTCGAATATCTGCCGGGACAGTATGACCAGCGCGCAGACTCGGCGGCGCAGTGCGTACAGCTCGTGACGCAGAAGGAGCGTCCGACGATCCGGACGGCGGTCGTCTATGCGATCGTCGGTACGATCTCGCCCGCGCTCTTTGCGCAGATCAAAGCGTACTGCATCAATCGGGTCGAAAGCCGTGAGGCCGCGCTGAAAAAGCCGGCGACACTTGCGGAGAAGATCGAAGAGCCTGCTGATATTGAGACGCTTGCAGGATTCGGCCGCATGGATGCGGCGTCGTTGGCAGGTTTGCTGAAAGAGCGGGGCTTTGCCATGAGTCTTGAAGATCTGCAGCTCTGCCAGAAGTATTTCGCGACGATGGAAAAACGCGACCCGACGATCACGGAGCTTCGCGTCATCGACACGTATTGGTCTGACCATTGCCGTCATACAACATTCACGACGGTCATCGACAAGGTGGATTTCGGCAACGGCAAGTATGCGCCGATGCTCGCGCAGGCACTGAAGCTCTACACGCTCGATCGCGAGAAAGTCTATGCGGCCAAGAAGAGCGACGTTTCCTTGATGGATCTCGCCTGCATCGGCATGAAGGCGCTGCGTCAACAGGGATTGTTGGAGGATCTCGATGCTTCCGACGAGGTCAATGCGTGCAGTATCGTCGTGCCTGTGATGATCGGCGAAAAGGAAGAAAAGTGGCTCGTGATGTTCAAGAACGAGACGCACAACCATCCGACAGAGATCGAGCCTTTCGGCGGCGCGGCGACGTGCCTTGGCGGCGCGATCCGCGATCCGCTTTCGGGACGGGCCTATGTCTACCAGGCGATGCGCGTGACGGGTTCTGCCGACCCGCGCGGCAAGATCGCCGACACACTTCCCGGCAAATTGCCGCAGAAGAAGATCACGCAGGGGGCGGCGGCAGGATTCAGCTCCTATGGCAATCAGATCGGCCTTGCGACCGGTCAGGTGCATGAGTTCTATCATGAAGGTTACATGGCGAAGCGCATGGAGATCGGCGCCGTCATCGGCGCCGTGCCGCAGGCGGATGTCGTGCGCCAGACGCCTGAGCCGGGCGATGTCGTCGTCCTGGTCGGCGGCAGGACGGGGCGCGATGGCTGCGGCGGAGCGACAGGGTCATCGAAGGTGCATACGGAAGACTCCCTTGAAGACAGCGGGAGCCGAGGTGCAGAAGGGCAACGCGCCGACGGAGCGCAAGATCCAGCGTCTCTTCCGCCATCCCGAAGTCAGCCGCTTCATCAAGCGCTGCAACGACTTCGGCGCGGGCGGCGTGTCTGTCGCCGTCGGAGAGCTTGCGCCGTCCCTGGCGATCGACCTCGACGCCATAAAGAAGAAGTACGAGGGGCTTGACGGCACGGAACTTGCGATCTCTGAGTCGCAGGAGCGCATGGCGGTCGTCATGCGCCCCGAAGCGCTGCCTGTCCTCATGACGTTCGCCGACCGCGAGAACTTGGAGGCGACGCCGATTGCCAAGGTCACGGAAACGGGCAGACTCGAAATGGTCTGGCGCGGACAGAAGATCGTCAGCATCGCGCGCGCTTTCCTCGACACGAACGGCGTCAAGCAGCATGTGCGCGTGCATCTTCAGTCGCCTGATGTGGAGTCGAATTATCTGCGCCAGCTTCCGCCCGCTGTCGTCAAGAACCAGAGCAATCTTACGGCGGCTTTGGCTGGCGAATCTCGCCGACATCAACGTCGCGAGTCAGAAGGGGCTTTCCGAGCGCTTCGATTCGACGGTCGGCGCGGGCACGGTCTTGATGCCGTTCGGCGGCAAGAATCAGCTGTCGCCGCAGCAGGGCATGGTCGCGAAGATCCCCGTGAAGAAAGGGGAGACGGACACAGCGACGGCGATGACCTTCGGCTTCGATCCGTATCTGACGGAATGGAGCCCGTTCCACGGTGCGCTTTACGCCATCGTCGAGGCAGTCACGAAGATGGTGGCGCTCGGCGCAGATGCAGCGACCGTGCGCCTTTCGCTGCAGGAATACTTCGAAAGCCTCGGCAAAGATCCGGAGAAGTGGGGCATGCCGTTTGCCGCCCTCCCCGGGCGCGTTGTGGGCGCAGCACGAGCTTCGCGTTCCTGCCATCGGCGGCAAGGATTCGATGTCAGGCACGTTCGAGCAGCTGCATGTGCCGCCGACGGTTGTCGCCTTCGCTGTGAATGTCATGAAGGCGAGCGAAGCCATTTCCTCCGAATTCAAGTACGCGAACAGCAAGGTCTATGCCATCGAGGTGCCGATCGACGCGAACGATTTGCCCGTGTTCGCCAACTTGCGCCGCAACTATGAGCGCGTGCATGCCCTGATGCAGAGCCGCCGCGTCTTCTCGGCAGCAAGCGTCGGCAGGGGGGGCATTGCAGCAGCCTTGACGAAGATGTGCTTGGGCAACGAGCTTGGTTTCAAGGCGGCGCCTGGCGCCATCAAGTTCGAAGATCTCTTCCGACCTGCCTACGGCACGATCCTCTTGGAGATGAGCGAGGCGGTCAATGTGACGGATGCGCTCGCGGGCGTCAAGTGGACGCTTCTCGGACGCACGACGACGGTCGCGAGCATTGTCTGCAACGGCATGGTGCAGACGCTCGACGAGCTTCGTGAACCTTACATGACGGCGCTCGACGGCATCTTCCCGGCGACGGCGAAGAGCAAGGGCAGGACGACGTCGGCTGCTGCGCCGTTTCGCCGCGGCGTGCGTCAGCGCGCCACCGATCGTTACGCCAAGCCGCGCATCTTCATGCCCGTGTTCCCCGGCATCAACTGTGAGTACGAAACGCAGCGCGCCTTTGAGAAGGCGGGCGGCGAAGTCGATACGCTCATCGTCCGGAATCTCACGCCGCAGTCGGTCGAGGAAACGGTGCAGGCGATCACCGACGGACTCAACAAGGCGCAGATCCTCATGCTGCCCGGAGGTTTCTCGGGCGGCGACGAGCCGGACGGTTCAGGCAAGTTCATTGCGGCGACGCTTCGCAATCCGCGTATCGCCGAGGCGATCATGGAGCTTCTCCAGAAGCGCGAAGGCTTGATCCTCGGTATCTGCAACGGCTTCCAGGCGCTCGTCAAGCTCGGTCTTCTGCCTTACGGCAAGATCATGCCGCTCGATTGGGAGGCGCCGACGCTCACGCATAACACGATCGGCAGACACGTCTCGTGCATGGTGCAGACGCGCATCATGTCGAACCTCTCGCCGTGGTTCAACAATGTCTCGGTTGGCGACATCCATACGATCCCTGTTTCTCATGGCGAGGGGCGTTTCGTCGCTGACAAGGAAGTCATCGCGAAAATGCGTATACGCGGGCAGATCGCGGCGCAGTACGTCGACGATGCGGGAGAGCCGACGATGGAATCGCCGTTCAATCCGAATGGCTCCACTGAGGCAATTGAGGCGATCACGAGCCCCAACGGACGCATCCTCGGCAAGATGGGACACTCCGAGCGCGTAGGTGAAAACATTTCGAAGAACGTGCCGGGCAACAAGGAGCAAGGCCTCTTCGATGCAGGTGTACGCTTCTTCCGCTGAGATGGTGTCGAAATAAAGAGCATAAGGGAGATGGAACTGCCGCATGAGTTGTTTTGCTTATGCGGCAGTTTTGCCAGGAGGAAATTTATGAAGCATTGCAGTATCCAGGAAAGTCGCATTGTCATCAGTGAAGTCATGATGCCGAACCAGGCGAATCCCAACGGCAACGTCCACGGCGGCGAGATCATGAAGCTTATGGATTCGGCGGCTTATGCGGCGGCGCGGCGCTATGCGCGCTCGAACGTCGTGACGGCGCGCGTCGATGAGTTGGAATTCCATCTGCCGATTCGCATCGGCGATCTCGTCGTCGTGACAGCGGATGTCGTCTACGTCGGGCACAGCTCGATGGAGGTCGCCGTCAATGTCATCGTCGAGGATCTCGATGACGGCAGCGAGCCGCAGCTCGGACTGTCCGCCTACTTCACGATGGTGGCGCTTGATCGCAACGCGCGCCCGAAGGCCGTGCCGCCCTTGACGCTTGATACTGAGGAAGCGCGCGTCGCTTTCGAGGAAGGAAAGCGACGCTATGAAGAGCACAAGGCGCGCAAGAAGCGCAAGGCGGCCGTGCCGGCGGGGATCGTCAAGAGCAGTCCGGAGCAGCAAGGGAACGACTGAGGTCATCGAAAAACAGACAAAAAAAGAAGGGCAAGCCGCGAGGCAAGCCCTTCTTTTTGGGATAGAGAAAAGAATTAGATTTTTCAAGCAGCAGGGAGGCGCAGAAGTGTGGAAAGAGCCGCCGTTGCCGCTGGCATCGAGCTGGCTGCTGGATTCCTGCTCGATACGGAGAGTATAGCATGGCAAGATTAAAGGAAATGGACGAGTGCAATTAAAAAGCAATTAACAATTCCGACTAAAATAGGATGGATTGTTAATTGCTTGACATAGTTGATATAATGATAGAACGACGGGGGAGGAAGATGTTGGTTCATGAGGCGTTGCGGCGGGATTTTGCACGAGAGCCGCATGCATCATCGCCATGACGGAATCTTTCTGTATGAGAGAGAGGAATGAGCATCATAGATTTCAAGATTTTACAAAAAGAGGACAAGCCGCTGCTCGACTGTTTTTTTCGGGCGCGATACTATGAAAACTCGCATTTCAACTTCACGAATTTCTACATGTGGCATGAGCCGTACAAGATCATGTGGGCAAAGGAAGACGATGTGCTTTACATGAAGGCTGAGTGGGAGGGAAGCGAGTTCGCCATGCAGCCCTTCGGACTACAGGAGAAGCTTCCCGCTGCTGTCGGATGTTTCATCGATTATTTCAAGGCGCAGGGCAAGCCCGTGCGCTTTTCCGGCATCGAGCGTTCCTTTGCCGATCTCCTGGAAAATTACGAGGGTGCGGACTTCGCCGTCGAGGCGGATCGCAAGAATTTCGATTATGTGTATCTCGCCGAGGATCTGATGAAGCTGGCAGGACGCAAGTTTCATTCGAAGAAGAACCATTTGAACAGCTTTCGCAAGAATTATCCTGAGGCCGAGTATCAGTCGATCACGGATGAAATCGTCACGCAGTGCAAGCTGACGATCAACGGTTGGTACAAGCAGCGTGCGCACGAAGTTCCCGACGATCCGTTCATCGCGCTTGAACGTCAGGCGATCATCGAGGTTCTGAACAACTTCAAGGATTTCCGGCTCAAGGGCGGAGCGATCCTCATCGGACAGCGCGTCGTCGCCTTCACCTTCGGCGAGCAGCTCAACGACGACACGGCGGTCATCCATGTGGAAAAAGCGGATCCCGAGGTGCGCGGCGCTTATCCCGCCATCAATCAGGCGTTCGTCGAGCACGAGGTAGGTGAGCATGACGTACATCAACCGCGAGGAGGATATGGGCATCGAAGGCCTTCGTCAGGCAAAGGAGTCGTACAAGCCCGTGAAACTCATCGAGAAGTTCAATGCTTGGGTGAGATGAGGAAGCGGGGGTGAAGTCCGTGCGTCTGCGCGGCAGCTTGGCGCTTTTCGCCGCCGCCTTGATCTGGGGCACGACGTTCGTCGCCCAGTCCGTCGGCATGGAGGGCGTCGGTCCTTTTACATACGGCGCGGCACGCTATGTCGTCGCCATCCCCGTCGTCTTTCTTCTGTGGCTCTTCTTCACGCCCAAGAGGCGTGCGGCGAAGGCGGCGGGCACATATCGGTCGGGTTTCAAGGCAGGGGCGCTCGTGGGAGCAATCCTTTTTCTGGGGACGACGTCGCAGCAGGTGGGCATGCAGTATACGACGGTGGGAAAGACGGCGTTCATCACATGCCTCTATCTCGTGTTCGTGCCGCTTGCCGCTGTGTTTTTCGGCGGCCGCATCCGCCCGCTTCATTGGGGCGGCGCGTTCTTGGCGCTCTTCGGCCTCTATTGTCTCTCGATGAAGGGCGGGGCTTCACTCTCGTGCGGCGATGCGATCATGGTGGCAAGCTCGCTCTTCTGGACGATGCACATTCTTTGCGTCGGGCGTTTCGCGGCCTTCGTCGATGTCGTGGAGCTTTCCTTGGCGCAGCTTTTTTGTCTGTGCTTTGGCGAGCCTCGTGCTCGCCGCGTTCTTCGAGCAGCCGACCGCCGCCGGTCTTGAGGGGGCGGCGGCGGCGATTCTCTATGCGGGCGTCATGAGCTCGGGCGTCGCCTTCACGCTGCAGATCATCGGACAGCAGTACGCCGATCCCGCCTTGGCCGCCGTCATCATGAGCCTGGAATCCGTGTTCGGTGCGATCGCGGGCGCGGTTTTCCTCGGCGAGTCGATGAGCGCCGTCGAGATCTCGGGCTGCGCCTTGATGCTCGTCGGCATGCTTCTGGCACAGCTTGCAAGCGTCCAAGGAGAGAAACATTCTCCGGCAAAATAAGCTTTTTCTTCTGTTTGCAGGAATGATGAAGAAAATGGCGAATAAAAGCAAGTGGATAGTTGACGGCAAGGGATGGAGCCGCAAGGCGTAGAGAGGGGGAACCGCTTCCATGATGGAAAGTGAGAAGATCAAGAAAGCGGTAGTCACGATAAAGATCATCGGCGTGGGCGGCGGCGGCAACAGCGTCATCGCGCGCATCGCCGATGGAAACGAACTCGATGTGGAATTGATCGCGGTCAATACGGATGCGAAGCAGATTGCGCATATGGACGAGGTTGGCATCCGGGCGATCGCCATCGGACGTGAGTTGACGAAGGGTCTTGGCACAGGCGGCGTGGCGGATATCGGCGAGGCGGCGGCGAAGGGCGATGCAGACAAGATCAAGGACGCGATGCGCGGCGCCGATCTCGTCTTCGTCACGGCGAGCATGGGCGGCGGCGCGGGCACGGGCGCAGCGCCTGTCGTTGCGAGGCTCGCCAAGGACATGGGCATATTGACGGTCGGTGTCGTGACCGTGCCTTTTTCCTTCGAGGGCGCGCGCAAGAAGCGCATTGCCAATGAAGGAATCGCGAAGATGCAGGGCAATCTCGACGCACTGATCGTCGTGCATAACGACAATCTCATGAAGCTGCCCGAGAACAGGCATATGTCTCTCGTCGATGCCTTCAAGGCAGCGGATGATGTCTTGCGGCAGGCGATCAACTGCATTGCGGAACTGATCTTGACCACGGGCGAGATCAATGTGGATTTCGCTGACCTCACATCTACCTTCCGCCAGAGCCAGAGCGGCGACGCGCTCCTCGGCATCGGCGAGAGCCAGAAGAGCGCGATCGAAGCCGTGCAGAAGGCGGTGGAAAGCCCGCTCGTCGAGAAATCCCTGACGGGAGCGCGCGGCGTGATCTTGAATCTCAGCGGCAGTGAGCATATGACGCTCGATGATGTGGGCGAGGCGACGAACTACATTCGCGAGAATACGCATCCGGACGTGAACATCATTCTCGGCACAGTGATTGATCCCGGCATGGGACAGACGATCCGCGCGACGATCATCGCGACGGATTTCGTCGACGGAGCCTCCATGAAGGTGCAACGAATGGAAGCACCGGAGAGCAAGCTCAAGGCGGAGAGCATCTCCTCGCTTGAGCCACCCTCCTTCATGAGACAATCGACGGAGAAGGTTCCAGCCTTCTCCTCGCGCAGCGACTTTTCCCTGCCGAGATTCGACCCGTTCCATCCGAAGAAGTGAGGGCGCTGTGCATGAAGGGAAAGGAGTGTTCTGATGGAGGAGCGTTTCTGCCGCACGGCGATGCTCATCGGTGAGACTGGACTCGCGCGGCTCAGGGCGGCGCGAGTCGCCGTCTTCGGCATCGGCGGCGTCGGTTCGTTTGCAGCGGAAGCGCTCGCGCGTGCGGGCGTCGGACGCCTCGTGCTCGTCGACAACGATGTAGTCGCTGCCTCGAATCTCAATCGTCAGCTCGCGGCGCTTCAAAGCACGCTCGGGCGCAGCAAGGCGGCGGTCATGAAAGAACGCATTGAGGACATCCAGCCAGCGGCCGAGGTCGAGGCGATCGAGGATTTCTTCCTGCCCGAGCGGGCAGGTCTTTTTTTTCACGGCTCTTTCGACTATATCGTCGACGCCATCGACACCGTCGCGGGCAAGATCGGACTCGTGCTGGAAGCGCAGAAGCGCGGCATTCCCATCGTGAGCAGCATGGGAGCCGGCAACAAGCTCGACCCGACGAAGTTCGAGGTCGCTGACATCTACGAGACGAGCGTATGCCCGCTGGCGCGTGTCATGCGCCGTGAGCTCAAGGCGCGCGGCGTCGCCGCCCTGCAGGTCGTCTACTCGAAGGAAAAGCCACGAAAGCCGCTCTTCGTGCCGCAGGAAGAACGCCCCGCGTCGGAAGGAGAGTCCTTTGCCAAGCAGCCGCCGGGGAGCATCTCCTTCGTGCCGTCCGTCGTCGGGCTGATTCTTGCGGGCATCGTCGTGCGGGAGATTGCAGGAGTATCGGTGGCATGAATCCTCTGGCCTGTGCGCCTGTGCAGGCAGGATGGATCGTCCGGTGCAGACGTTCGGAGGCGGAATCTGTCTGGAGCGTTTGCATCGACATGAAAGATATGTTATAATAGTATACGTAGTATATGATAAGGTTATATTGTAGGAGGTATCGACTATGAATTTCGGTAAACTTGGGAGAATCCTCTCAGCGACAGCGCTCCTGGTTCTTTCCATGGCTCTTTTTGCCGGCTGCGGCGGTTCGAGCAGCAATAAGTTCATCAATATCGCCACGGGCGGAACGGCGGGCACCTATTATCCGATCGGCGGCGCGATGGCGGAAATCCTGAACAAGGCAATTCCGGGCATGAACGCGAGTGCGCAGTCCACGGGTGCGACGGTCGCGAACATCAACATGCTGAAGGACGGTTCGGTCGATCTCGCCATCGTGCAGAACGACATCACCTATTACGCCGTGAACGGCACGGAGATGTTCAAGGACAAGAAGGTGGAGAACCTGCGCGGCATCGCAGCGCTCTATCCCGAGACGTGCCAGATCGTCACGCTTGAGTCGACGGGGATCAAGAGCATCGCCGATCTCAAGGGCAAGCGTGTCGCTGTCGGGGCGGCGGGCAGCGGTGCGGAAGCCAATGCGCGCCAGATTCTTGAGGCGTATGGCATCACTTACGACGATATCGATGAGCAGTTCCTTTCCTTCGGGGAAGCGGCGAGCGCCCTGAAGGACGGCAACGTCGATGCAGCGTTCGTCACGGCGGGATTCCCGACGGCGGCCGTGCAGGACATCACCTCGCAGAACAAGGTGCGTCTGCTGCCGATCGAGGCGGACAAGGCGGATGCCTTGATCGCGAAGTATCCGTTCTACACGAAGACTGTGATTCCGGCTGGAACGTATGCGGGCTTCGATGAAGAGGTGCCGGGAATTTCCGTCATGGCGATGCTCGTTGCGACGGACAAGGTGGACGAGAAGCTCGGCTACGACATCACGAAGGCGCTCTTCGACAACCTCGAAAAGCTGCAGGCGGCTCATTCGGCAGCAAAGCATATCACGAAGGAAAATGCGAAGAACGGCATGTCCATCGAGCTCAATGCTGGCGCAGAGCGCTACTACAAGGAATAAATGAAGAATCGGCTGGGCGTGAGAATATTCCTCGCGGCTCTCGTGCTTGCAGCGCTTGTGGATTTCTTGGCGCGCCCCTTGCTCGTCGTGGAAAGCGAGCAGGGGGCGCTGCTTTATGCAGAACGAGCGCGCGCAGGGATGCCGGTGGTGATTCGTTTCATCCATTCGGTGCAGAAGACGCCCGTGGAAGAAGATCTTCGCGTGAATGACGAACTTTCGGGCTTTGTGCTCGATGCGACGCGCTATCAATCGTTCGGCGTAGGGTCTGCCGTTTCTTGCGAGCGAGGGCGAGTTCCGCACGGAAGGGAGTTCTTCGTCATGGACGACATGGAGCGGCGCTTCCCCAGTCTTTCTTTACGCACGGGCGTGGGGACGGAATTGACGCTCGTATTGGACGGCACGGAGGAAAAGCTCTTTGAGAAGCTGCCGCCAGGCAGCCGCGTCGATCTCTTGGTCGTCGCCCCTTGGCGCTGGGGCATGAAGAAACTCTTGGGAAAAATCGCTGTGAGCCGCGGATGCGGCAGGAAAGGAATGATGTTCATCATGCTGGACAAAAAAAGCATGAGGAGCTTGCAAAAGAAGTTCTGAAAAAAATACGACAAGGAATCCGACGTCATCGAGCACAAGGGCTTTATGGCGAAGGTCGTGATGGCTCTGGCCATCGCGTTCTCCCTCTTTCAAATTTATACGGCTCTCTTCGGCGTGCTCGATGCACAGCTGCAGCGCGCCGTTCATCTGGGGTTTGGCCTGACGCTCGTCTACCTGCTCTTTCCCATGCGACAGGTCTGGTCGCGTGAAAAGGTGCATTTCGTCGATGTCGTCCTCGCCATTTTGGGCGCCGGCGCTCCCGCCTACATCATCTTCGCCTATCGCAGCCTCGTGACGCGCGCGGGCACGGTCAGCACGACAGATCTCGTCGTCGGGATCATCGGCATCGTGCTCGTCATCGAGGCGACTCGGCGCGTCGTCGGCATGCCGATGGTCTGCGTCGTCCTATTCTTCCTCGCCTATGCGTTTGCAGATCCGTATCTTCCCGGAGTGCTCGCGCACCGTGGGCTGAACATCGACCAGCTCGTCGCTCACCTCTTCTTCACGACGGAGGGCGTGTTCGGCATCCCGCTCGGCGTGTCCTCGACCTTCATCTTCCTCTTCATCCTCTTCGGCGCTTACCTTGAATCGACGGGGCTGGGCAAGTTCTTCATCGATCTCGCGAATGCCGTGGCAGGTTGGGCACGCGGCGGCCCGGCGAAGGTCGCGGTGCTTTCGAGCGGACTCATGGGCACGGTTTCGGGCAGCTCGGTCGCCAACGTCGCCGGCACGGGCGCCTTCACGATTCCCATGATGAAGAAGCTCGGTTACGAGCGCAACTTTGCGGGAGCGGTCGAGGCGGCGGCATCGACGGGCGGACAGCTCATGCCGCCCGTCATGGGAGCGGCGGCGTTCCTCATGGCGGAATTCGTCGGCGTGCCGTATTTCGACGTCGTCAAGGCGGCGACGATTCCGGCGATTCTCTACTTCCTGGGCATCTGGCTCGGCGTCCATTTCGAGGCATGCCGCAGCAACCTCAAGGGTGTGCCCCGAGAAGAGCTGCCGAAGCCCTGGGCGATCCTGAAGGAGCGCGGACATCTCGCGATCCCGCTCGTGGTCATCATCTATCTGCTCGTTTCGGGTTTTACGCCGATGCGCGCCGCGCTTTGGGCGATCGTGCTCGCCATCGCCGCTTCATCCCTCAGAAAATCGACGCGCATGAAGCCCTGTCGAGATCGTGCGCGGCTTGGAAAACGGTGCGCGGAACGTCCTCGGCGTCCTCGTGGCCTGCGCTTCGGCGGGCATCATCATCGGCGTCGTGACGAAGACGGGCGTAGGCTTGAAGCTTGCGTCAGCCCTCCTCGACCTTTCGGGCGGAATGTTGCTGCCGACGATGTTTTTTTCACGATGATCACATCGATCATCCTCGGCATGGGCGTGCCGACGACGGCGAACTACGTGATCACTTCGACGATCGCTGCTCCTGCGCTCGTGCAGATGGGCGTGCCCGTACTGGCAGCGCACATGTTCGTCTTCTACTTCGGCATCATCGCCGATGTGACGCCTCCTGTCGCTCTCGCGGCCTTTGCAGGCTCCGCCATCAGCGGAGGAAATCCGTTGAAGACAGGAATCAACGCATCGAAGCTGGCGATTGCCGCCTTCATCATCCCGTATATCTTCGTGCTCTCGCCCGTCATTTTGATGATCGACGCGACGCCCATGGGGCTGATCACCGTGCTCGTGACCTCGGTCATCGGCATGATCGGTCTGAGCGGTGCGATGATCGGCTGCTTGGTGAAGCCGTTGAATGGCTTTGAGCGTGTCATGCTGTTCGTGGGCGGCCTCTTGATGATCCAGCCGGGGCTTGTCACCGATATCGTGGGATTCCTGCTCTTGGCCTTTGTGCTTTTTCTGCAGCAAAAGCGCGGAAAGGCGGAAGCGAGCAGCTTGGGCTGACGAAAAACAAAGCCTTCGACGTCTTTTGCGTCGAGGGCTTTGCCTTTGTTTGGAAAGTTTGCGGTGAAAAGCATTGTCAAGTCTTGCATTTAAGAAATGCGTCAGCTATGATATACGGAGAAAGTCATCGGGCAATGCCCGACAACAGGAGGTCACCAATGCGCCGAGCATCCAGAGCTGCCTTGAGCCCTTTGCTGAAGCGGCTGAAGATTTATTTCGATGTGCTGAAGAGGACGACGTCCGGCTATCTTTATGTAGTGGATCTGCAGAACAAGGTGGCGATGGCGTCGCCGAACATCGTGCGGGATTTCGGCATACCTGCCGAGACGATGGATTTTCCCGCATTCCGTCAAGCCTGGCAGGCGATCATGCATCCGACGGAGCGCGCGAGCGTCACGAAAACCTTTGACGATGTGCTGCAGGGGCGCACGAAGGAAGGTTGCGTCGAGTTTCGCGCCAAGACGCGCAAGGGCGATTACGAATGGATCGAGTGCCGCTGCGCAGCCGCGCTCGATCACGAGGAGAAGGGGACGCTTTATGCGGGAATCTTTCGCCTCATGGGGCAGCGTACTCATGCGGACGCCGTCACAGGCCTTTTGAACAAGTACCAGTTGGAGCAGCGAATGAAGGCGGCGCTTGATGAAGCGCGCGAAACGGGCAGGGGCGGCGCGTTCTTGATCCTCGGCATAGACAATTTCAAGATCGTTAACGAAGCGTACAACCGCGCCTTCGGCGACCAAGTCCTGCGCGAGGTCGCGCATCGTATCAAGAAGATCCTCTCGACGGACTTTCGACTCTACAAGCTTGACGGCGACGAGTTCGGCCTCGTCTATCCGGGAGCAGACGAAGCGGATGTCGAGATGTTGTACCGGAGCATACAGACGGCGCTCCTGGAACCCCAACGGATCAATGACCACAAGTACTTCTGCACGGTGTCGGGCGGTACGGTTTTCTTCCCGCAGTTCGGCAAGGATTATCTCGTGCTGCACAAGTATGCCGAGGCGGCGCTGACCTTGGCGAAAGAAAGCGGCAAGAACAAACATCTTCTTTTCGAAGGAGTTGTACAACCGCTGGCTGCGCTCCTTGACGGCGCGTGAAGACATACAAAAGAGCGTGGAGGATGGATGCCGGGGCTTCAGCCTGTGCTTTCAGCCGCAGGTGGGAGCAGACCATCAGCGCATCATAGGTGCGGAGGCTTTGCTGCGCTGGCAGAATTCCAAAGGGCGCATGGTCGCGCCGATGGAGTTCATCCCGCTTTTGGAAGAGACGCATCTGATGATACCTGTCGGCAAGTGGATCGCAGATACGGCAGTGGGGATCTGCCGCAAATGGCAGGAAATCGTCCCCGATTTTCGCATGAGCATCAACCTTTCCTATGTGCAGCTGCGTGATCCGTCCTTCAAGGATGCCGTCAAGGAATGTGTTGAGCGCTATGGCGTGTCCCCGCAAAGCATCGTTTTGGAACTGACGGAGCACACGGTCATCTCAGACTGGAACTTCATCAACCGACAGTTCGCTTCTTTGCGCGACTATGGTCTCAAGATCGCCATGGACGATTTCGGCACGGGCTGCTCATCCTTGGCGATGTTCAAGAACCTCTCGTGCGATATCGTGAAGATCGACCGGGCGTTCGTCAAGCAGATTCTTTCCTCGAACTTCGATCGCCGCATCATCGAGTACACGGTGGAGTTGTGTCACAGCGTGGGCATGAAGGTCTGCATCGAGGGCGTGGAGACGGAAGAAGAGTACGAGCTTTTGACGAAGATCTGCAAGGTCGACTCCATCCAGGGGTATCTCTTCGGCAGACCGGAAACGCAGGAAGGATTCGAGGAAAAGTTTTTATCGCGTTGAAAATGGCAGAAAGGAGCAGCGATGGCACGCACGAATGATGAGATGGAAGGCATCACGCATCTCGGCGAGAAGCATACGCAGTATGCGGAGGACTACGCACCGCATCTTTTGGAAACCTTTGAGAATAAGCATCCTGACAAGGATTATTGGGTCAAGTTCAATTGCCCTGAGTTCACGAGTCTCTGTCCGATTACGGGACAGCCGGATTTTGCGACGATCACGATTTCCTACGTCCCTGAAAGGCGTATGGTCGAGAGCAAGTCCTTGAAGCTCTACCTCTTCAGTTTCCGCAACCACGGCGATTTTCATGAGGATGTCGTGAACATCATACTGAAGGATCTCGTGCAGCTCATGGAGCCGCGCTACATCGAAGTATGGGGCAAGTTCCTGCCGCGCGGCGGCATCTCCATCGACCCGTACACGAATTATGGCAAGCCTGGCACGAAGTATGAGGCGCTCGCGGAAAAGAGGTTCGCCGCGCACGATCTCTACGGCATGGACAAGGTGGACAACCGATGATCGAGGTTTATACGGGAGCGGGCAAGGGCAAGACGACGGCGGCGATCGGCCTTGCCATACGCGCCCTGGGGGCAGGGTTTCGCGTCTATATGATGCAGTTCATGAAGAGTCTCGCCTACAGCGAGCAGAAGATTTTGCAGGGATTTTCGCCGCAGCTTGCGCTTCATACGACGGGCAAGCCGTTCTTCATCGCGAAGGAAGGGATGCTGACGGAAGAGGAGCGAAAAGCTTGGGGCGAGGACGTCGTCGTGTTTCCCGGGGGAAAACCGCCGGCCGACTATCGTCGTCTGATGCAGCAGGGGTTCGGCAAGGCAGCTGAAGCCGCGCGCTCGGATGCTTGGGATGTCGTGATCCTCGATGAGATCAACGTCGCCCTGTTTTTCGATCTTGTTTCGCGAGAGGAGGTCGAATCTCTGCTCGATGATGTGCCGCCTGAACGTGAGCTTGTCCTGACGGGAAGGAATGCGCCCTCCCGGCTCCTCCAGCGTGCCGACCTCATCACGGAGATGAAGGAAGTGCGCCATTATTATGCGAGGGGTGTGGCGGCACGGCGAGGCATAGAGAATTGAGCGGGGGAAAGGGCAGGAATCGTTGCGCATAATGCTTGTGTGCTGAATCTTGGACTTTCCTTGCAAAAGCTGTTATACTATGGCATAGAAAAATGGATGGCAGAGAGGTGCTGGATGTGCAGGAAGAAATGATGGGAGTTCGCGGCGATTTCGTAGAGCAGATCGTGGCGGAGAGCGGATCTTTTTTGAATACTGCTGTGGCTTTTGCGAACGGACGGGGCGGGCGCATCATTTTCTACGGCGAGGGCGGCAGGGGCTTTTCGACAGAATTGGAAATCATTCCTTACATTGACGAGGTCACACGGCAAATTTTTGAAAGCTGTGAACCGCGCATTTTCCCTCGTGTCGGCGTGGAACTGCAGGATGGCCGTCAAGTCGTTGTCGTGGAAATCTTTCCTGGCATGGAAAAGCCCTATTTCCTCAAGGAAGCGGGCATGATGGACGGCACTTATGTGCGTGTCGGCGGCGCGACGCGCCTGGCAGAGCCGTATCAAGTGCAGGAGCTGCTCCTTTCGGGCACGAACAGCAGTGCCGATCAGCTGGCGGCACAGACGTTGGTCGATGAGGTGGAGATTGAGGAATTCTGCCGCATGATGTACAGCGAGGCCAAGAAGCGTCGTACCGATGGCGAGGATGTCGTGCGTCTGCAGAAGGAAGAGCTCTTGTCATGGAAACTGCTGCGCGAGGAGGAAGGCGAGTGCCGCGCGACGCACGGCTGGCACCTTCTTGCGGGTACGGCGGACGAGCTTTTTCCCGAAGGTTTCGTCCAGTGCGCCGAGTATCTTGGCTCGACGCGCCTGGATTTCGTCGGCGGCGAGGAGTTTTTCGGCTCTTTGATGGAGCAGGTGGACGGTGCGGCGAGCTATGTGCAGGAGCGTCTTGCCTCACGCGGAGTCAAGGCGCGCGGCTTGTCGGATCTGCCGCAGGATCTTGTGCGCCGTTTGATTGCGCGCGCCGTCTGCCAGAGGAATTATGCGGCGCCAGGGCGAATTTCTCTCGTGCTTTACGAGGATCGCTTGGAGATCACTGTGCCAGGGCTGCTGGAAGAGGACATGACGATTTGGAAGCTCAAGACGGGATTTGCCAAGATACGAAACCGCGCCATTGCAGCGGCATTTTGCTACATGGGCATGATGTCGGGATTTCAGAGCATTTTGCCCGAGCTTTATCGTGCAGCGAAGCAGGCGCATCTGCCTGAGCCTGCCGTCATCACGCTCGGCGATTCCGTGCGCATCAATCTCTACTGCCGTGCGGAGGAAGATGTGCAGCCGGAGATCGTTGCTGCAGAGGAAACCGTGTCCGTCGAAGAAGATGGATTAGCGGGAACTTCTGAACCAGCGGAGGAAGCCGCGCTGCTTGAGACAGCGATGCCGGCTGAGGAACCTGAGTCGATCGACGAAGCCGGATCTGTGGAAACAAGCGGATGGACGGAGAAGCCGCGCCAGTCGAAGAAAGCGGACTGGCGGGTGAGGCTATGACAGTGGAAGAAGCCAAGCGGGAAGAGATTGCGCCGGCCGAGGAAACTGTGCCGGTGGAAGATGCCGCGCTGACTGAGGAAGCTATGTCGATCGAGGAAGCGGCATCTGTCGAGGAGATCGCGCCGGTCGAGGAGATCGCGCCGGTCGAGGAAGCAATTCCGACGGAAGAAGCTGCGCCTGTGGAGACAGCTGCGCCGATCGAGGAAATTGTGCCGACGGAGGAAGCCGCGTCAGTAGAGGAGGCAGTGCCGACGGAAGAAGCCGTGCCAGTAGAGGAGGAAGCGCCGACGGAAGAAGCCGTGCCAGTAGAGGAGGAAGCGCCGACGGAAGAAGCTGTGCCGGCAGAGGAGGCAGTGTCGACGGAAGAAGCCGTGCCGGAGGAGGCGGTCGCCTCTGTCGAGGACGGCCTGCCAGAAGACGCTGCGCCTGCTAAGACAGCCGAGCCGATCGAGGAAATCGCATCGGCGGAGGAAGCTGTGCCGACTGAGGCGACTGCGCTTGCGGAGACAACCGAGCTGAAAGAGGAAGCAGCGGAAAAAGCGGATTCAGCCGAGAATGCTGAGTTGCCGGAAGAAGCCAAGACGGTGGAAGAAGCGACATCCGTTGAGGAGGTCGTGCCGGCTGAGACGACTGGGGCAACAGAGAAAGGCCTGCCGATCGATGGAGCTCCTTTGCCGGAGGACGTCGCGGAAGCCGAACCTGCGGAGGAAGAAAAGCAGGAGGCAGAACATGACGAAGCGATGGAAGTCGATTCCGAGCATGAGCTGGATCTTGATCTTGCGCCCGAATTGAAGTTGGAGATCGAATCCCTTGCAGACCTCAAGGCAGATGCGCCCTCCCTTGAGGAAGAGCCTGCCGAACCGTGCGAAGAGAAGGCGAACGCGGCGCAGCAGGAGCTTTCTTTCGCTGCGGAAGAACCAGCGGAAAAAGTTTCGGAAGGGGCGGCAGAAGGGTCGCTGGAGGAAAAGCTTCTCGGCATGATTCGCGAGAATCCCAAGGTCACGCAGAAAGCCTTGAAGGAGGCGCTTGGCATATCGATCGCCACGGTCAAGCGCATGACGACGGCGCTGCACAAGGCGGGCGTCATCGAACGTACAGGAACGAATCGCAGCGGTGCATGGCGCATCCTCAAGGATTAAGGAATCAGGAAAGCGAAGAACCCACCACGTCCGAGCGGATCTGGTGGGTTCTTTTGAGGAAGCGCGCTTTCAGGCAAAGTATTGGAAATAACAGATGGCGACGAAGAGTGCAAAGGAAACGATGATGAAGAACATGCTTGCTCGCGTCATCCAAAGTTTTTCCTTTTCACCGAAGTTTCCTTGCTTGTACCCGTAAATGAGCAGGAGGGAGAGGGCGAGGGAACCGTACATCGAGCGGTTCAGCCACGTCATTTCCTGCCAGCCGATGATTGCGATGAAGATCGTGAGCGCGAGCATGATCAGGAGGAAAGTGTCCTTGCCCTTTTTTTCTTGGGACGGTTCTCTGCCCCCTTGAGTGTCACTTGCGGTTTCAAATGTCTGCGTATTTTCTTCAGTTGTTTCGCCATGTTGGATCCCTGCTTTCTTTGTGGTGTATTGTTTTCGTTGCAATATCTTTTCTGTTGGAATTGCTGATAATTTCAAGACCTATCTTCAGCTGCCACGCGGAGTGGCATCGTCTGCTTCTGCGCCCGTTCTCTGCGAAAGCATCATCAAGACAGCGTGCTGTAGATATGTTTTCACGCCTTGCAGGAGCCAAGCCGCCCAGCTGCACCGTCGGTTTGGTGCAGGATGGCGGCGCTCGATTTATCAGTGCTTCCTATTATACATAGGATAAGAGAAGTTGGCAATGTGCTTGTCGCCCTTAACATTTCGTAGTACAATGAAACGGTATAATATAAGGAGATCTAAGATTGTTCATTCATATCGTGCATTTGGACTGTACGGGAGGAAACTATGATACGGGAGCAGCGCAGCAGGGCAAGCTTGAAGCTTATTACCGCAAGTTTCGAGATGAAGGGAAGATTGATGTCAATGTACATCCTTGGGTGGCTGAAGCGTGGCAGGAGAGCGAGCGGATCGGCGTGCCACAGACGGGGACGGAACCCAGGCATGCGCTTTCTGCGG
Source organism: uncultured Selenomonas sp. (assembly GCA_916438625.1). Lineage (GTDB taxonomy): Bacteria > Bacillota > Negativicutes > Selenomonadales > Selenomonadaceae > Selenomonas. The sequence goes on from CAKAFE010000001.1 coordinate 1,141,891, forward strand.
AAGAGTTTCGTGCGCTGCAGGAAAGGCACGCGCAGGCAATTGATTGCCTTTTGCAGCTGACGGAGGACGTGCAGGAGTTTTTTGCGAGATACGGTTTGAGTCTCCTGCTGCTCGATGCCGATGCCCTCGTTTTGAAGAGTTGTTCCTTGCCCTTCATGCGACTGCCGCATGGCAAGGTCGAGGGTTCGCGTCTTGGCATGGAGGAGATCGGTGCTTCGAGCATCAGCATAGCGAAGGAGAAGCGCACGCCGTTCTGGCTTTTCGGACCGGAAATATGGCGCGAGGAAAGTCATGGGAGCGACGCCTGCACGGCGCCCGTCATCGTCGGCGGCGCACTGCGCTATCTCGTGAACATCGTCGTCGAAGAGCCTGCGGCTGTTCCGCAGGATGCGGTCATCGCGCAGCTTCTGCTCATATCACGTTCGCTGGCTGCTGCCTTGGAACGTGATTTCAGATTGCAGGCGCAGGAGGCGATCCTTGACGCCGCGCCCTTTGCTGTTTATCATATTCTGCCGAGCGGCGAAGTCGCCTACGCGAATCGCTTGGGGATGGAACGCCTGTCGCGCATCGGTGCGCGCGACAAGGTGACGAGCCGTCTCCTGAATCTCAACGACATCGTCCTGAACTATCGACACACGCCCATTTATCAAGGATTCAGCGGAACACCCTGCTACAACAAGGAGGTCACCTGGATCACGGCGGCGAAGACCTATGAGGACGTCACGACCGTCGTGCCGCTCGAAAGTCCCACCACGCAGGGTGTTGCGGGGGTCGTGACCGTTTCCATGCCCATCGAGGATCTTCGGATGCTCGTGACCCATACGGCGGGCTATACGGCGAAGTATAGTCTCGCCACGATGGCTGGCACGGGGCAGACGTTCCAGGCATTGTGCGACAAGGCCTTGCGCGTGGCGCGGGGCAAGAACCATGTGCTTTTGCAGGGAGAGGTCGGCACGGGCAAGCAGCGCTTGGCACATGGAATACATCAAGCATCGGCACGCGCGGCAGGGCCGTTGGTTTCCTTTCGCTGCGGTGATGTGCAGCCGGAACTTTTGGCCGGAGAGCTTTTCGGTGCGGCGATTTCTCCCGATGTCAGCCGACCCGGCAAGTTGGAGCTTGCCTTTGGCGGCACGCTCTTCCTCGACGAAATCGAGAAATTGCCGAAGACGACGGCCGCTGCTCTCGCCGCTGCGCTGCGCGAGGGCAAGGCGCATCGCCTCGGCGAGACGGTCGTGCGTCCTATCGACGTGCGCATCATCGCTGACTGTGACGGCGACCTCAAGCGTTTGACCGAGCGCGGTTTCTTTGAGCGCAGTCTCTATGACCTCGTTTCGCGCAGTGTCATACGAATGCCGGCGCTGCGCAACCGGCGCGAGGATATACCGCTGCTCGCCGAGCAAATCATCTGCGAGCTTGCCGAACAGCATCGCATGGAAAGGAAGAACCTCCTGCCTGAAACGATCGAGCTTTTTGGAGCAATACGATTGGCCGTGCAATATCAAGCAGCTGCAAAGCGTCTTGGAACATGCTTTTTTTCACACCGCAGACATGGTGATTGCACCGACGGACATCAATCTCATGGGTGATGTGAAACCCGATGATAATTGGAAGAAGGATCGAGAGATATTTGCGCGCATGGAAGTCGGCGGGAGGCAACGTCAGCCGCTTGGCGAATCTTCTTGATGTCAGCCGCGTCACGCTGTATCGCTATTTGAAGAAGTTTCAGTTGGAGAAGACATAAGGGGGAAGTTCTTTGCGACTGCGCAGGAAGCCGTGGGTGGATGAGGCCATTCACGCATACGACGACTTTGTATATCCCAAGGATCGTCCGGCAGGCGAGGAGGAGAGAGGGCGATGGCGGGAGATCTTCGGTCGTGAGGCGCCGCTCTTCGTCGAACTTGGCACAGGCAAGGGCGATTTCATCAGCCAGATGGCGGAGCGGTTTCCCGAGGTGAACTTCATCGGCATTGAGAAGCAGCAGGATGTCCTCATCGCCGCAGCGAAGAAGGTGCGCGAGATGGCGCTTGGAAACGTGCGCCTGCTCGTCTTTGACATTGCACAGCTTGAACACATTTTTGCGCCAGCGGAGGTTTCGCGTTTCTTCGTGAATTTCTGCGATCCATGGCCCCAAAGCGCGTCATGCGAAGCGCCGCCTGACGCATCGAAGCTTTCTCATGTGCTACAAAGAGCTCCTTGCGCCCGGCGGCAAGCTGGTGCTCAAGACGGACAATCGTGCGCTCTTTGATTTTTTTCGCTGGAGGAGTTTCGCGAAATGGGGCTCTTGCTCGATGATATCTGCTATGATCTGCACGCTGAGGCGCGTCCTGACAACGTGATGACGGAGTACGAAAGAAAGTTCAGCGGCAAGGGTGAGAAAAATCAACCGCTGCGAGGTCACGTTCGCGTGAAGGAGGGGCTTATGGAAAGGCAGGAAGCTGCAGAAGAGAAGGGCAAGAAAAGCTTCTGGGTCAGCGATATGGAGGCGGTGCTCGCCATCTTTATCGTGCTCCTCGTTTTTGGCAGCATCAATGTGTTCAGTTCAAGTTTCATTTTGGCGGAAACGACGTTCGGCACGCCGTATTTCTTTCTGCAGCGCCAGATGTTCAACCTGGCGGCCGGCTTCTTCTGCTTCATTCTTGGCTGTCGCGTGAATTACCACCGTTGGCGCGTATGGATCGTTCCCGTCGTCGCCATCACGATTCTCGCGCTCATCGCCGTCCTTCTCGTCGGCACGGAGGTCAACGGGTCGAAGCGTTGGCTCGGTACAGCGGGACTCCAGATCCAGCCGGCGGAGATCGCGAAGCTCGTTTCCCTTATGCTGATTTCCGCTTATGCGGCGTATCGCGTGCGAAACGACAAGCCCATCGAGCTGCTCTTTTTCAACCCGCAGTACATCATCGTCCTCTTCATGGGGCTGTTGATCGAGCTTGAGCCTGATGGCGGCACGATGTTCATCGTCATCTTCGTGCCGTTCATGCTCATGTGCATCGCCGGTCTTGAAAAGGTGAAGGTCATGAGCACCTTCGCCGTCTTTGCGGCGGCGGGCGCAGCATTGTCCGTCCTGCAGCCGTACCGCTTGGCGCGCCTCAAGGTGCTGCTCGATCCGTGGGCAGATTCGCAGGGCATCGGCTATCAAACCGTGCAGTCTCTGTCCGCCATTGGCTCGGGTGGTCTCACTGGCATGGGATTGGGCATGGGCGTGAGCAAGTACAGCTATCTGCCCGAGGCGCATACGGATTTTGCCTTCGCCATCTTCAGCCAGGAGACGGGATTCTTGGGCGTCATTCTCGTGCTCGTGCTCTATTCGGCATTCACCGTCTACGGCGCGCGCATCGCGAACGCTGCCGCCGACGCCTACGGGCAGTTTCTTGCGACAGGCATCCTGCTCCTCATCAGCGGGCAGGCGGTGATCAACCTGCTGATGGTCGGCGGCCTTCTGCCCGTCATCGGCGTGCCGCTGCCCTTCATCAGTTACGGCGGCACGTCGTTGATGATCAGCATGGCGAGCGTCGGCATTCTCTTGAACATCGGGCAGCACGGCACGGGTGCGTCGAACCGCAGCAAGCTCCGGGAAGCCTTGGAGCGCGATGTGGCGAAGAAAAAGGCCGAACGCCACTTGCGTCTTGTGAAGAAGTAGGCACTGCAGAAAACGCTTGCAGGTGATGTCGTGCCCCGCTCGGCTCTGAGGTCCGACAGGAGTTTCAGGGCAGGAAGGAATATGTGTGATGGAAAGTATCTATGGAAAACAGGAGACGGCGCTTCCGGAGATTCTTGCCGCATTTCGTGCACGCATCGAGGCGGTCAGCGCAGAGGTCAGGAAGAGCACGGGCTCAGCGCCCTACGAGCATCTGATCTGCCGTGTCAAGTCGGATGAGAGCATGAGGGAGAAGTGCCTGCGCAAGGGTTTGCCCCCAACGCCGCAGTCTGCCCTGCGGCAAGTCCATGACGCCATCGGCATCCGTGTCGTCTGCCGCTTCATCGACGACGTATACGTTGTCGTGCGCGCTCTCAAGGCATTTTCGGGCGTGACGGTTTTCGAGGAAAAAGACTATATCCGCGACGTGAAGCCGAACGGCTATCGCAGCTACCATATGATTCTTTCGCTCGAAACGCCGTTCGAGGATGTGGATGGGAAGAAGCCCGGCCATTTCTTCGTGGAATTACAGCTTCGCACGCTGGCCATGGATTCCTGGGCGAGTCTGGAGCACGAGATGATGTACAAACATGCGGTCAAGAACCGCAAGCTTTTGGCGGCGGAACTCAAGCGCTGCGCCGATGAGCTTGCCTCGTGCGACCTTTCGATGCAGACGATCCGCAACTTGATTCGAGAGTCCGATGTGATGGGGGATGTGATGGCATGAAGCTTCTGCTGGCGGAAGATGAAAAGGATATGGCGGCAGCGCTCGTCGCGGTCTTGGAACATTCGGGATACGAGGTCGATGCTGTGCACGACGGCAAGGCGGCTCTGGATCTCGCACAGAAGGGCGCGTATGCCTGCATGGTTTTCGATGTAATGATGCCCTTGATGGATGGCGTGACAGCCTTGAAGGAACTGCGGGCGGCGGGTGATATGACGCCCGTCCTGCTCCTGACGGCGAAGGCGGAAGTCGAGGATCGCATAGAAGGCCTTGATGCCGGAGCGGACGACTATCTGCCCAAGCCGTTTGCGATGGGGGAACTGCTCGCACGCCTGCGCTCCTTGACGCGCCGTGCTGAAACGTATGCGCCCGCAGAGCTTTCGCTCGGCTCAGTCAAGCTCGATGTCGAGAAACAAGAGCTTGCGGCGAGGAGCGCTGTGCGCCTGGCGAGCAAGGAAACGCAGCTCATGCAGCTCTTGATGGCGAATGCGGGAAAGCGTGTCACGACGTCGGAGATTTACGAGCGTATATGGCAGGGCGCAGAAGAAGGCACGGACATCGTTTGGGTCTACATCTCCTATCTGCGCCAGAAGCTCAAGGCGATCCACGGCGACCTCGCGATTCTTGGAGATCAGGGAGGAAGCTACATGATCTGCGAGGTGAACTAGATGGAAATGATCTCGCGGCTGCGGCGCAAGTTCATCGCGCTTGGCACAGCCGCCGTCATCCTCATCGTCTTCGTCGTGCTTGCCGCCCTGAACCTTGCAAGCTTCTACGATGAGGGAAGCCGCATCGAGGCGGTGCTCTCCTACATCGCACGCCACGACGGCAAGCTGCCCGACAAGCGCATCGTCGATGCAGGCTTCGACTACACGCCGGAGTTTGCGTTCCAGACACGCTACTACTGGGCAAGAATTGCTGCGGATGGGGTGGTCGAAGCGTTGGACACGAGCCATATTGCAGCCGTCAGCCGTGAAGACGCTGCGATCAGGGCAGCCGTTCTTGCTGAAGAGTCGAACTTGCGCGGCAGCTACGAAGAAGATGGCGCCTACTACGCCTATCTCGTTACACGGCTCGATGGCGGCAGGGTCTTCGTCGTCGTTATGGACTGTACGCGCGAGATGCAGATCGTCTGGAACGGCGTGCGCTTCTCTGTCCTAGTCGGCCTCTTCTGCATCCTGCTCTACATCGCGTTCGTCGCCTTCTTCTCGCGATGTCTGACCGCTCCCTTCGTGCGCAATCTGAAGAGCCAGCGCCAATTTGTCACGAACGCGAGCCACGAACTCAAGACACCGATCGCCATCATCTCAGCGAACACGGAAGTTCTTGAGATCACGATGGGAAAGAATCAGTGGACGGAGACAATCTTGAAGCAGGTCAAGCGCCTCTCGGGGTTGGTGAGCGACATGGTGGCGCTCGCGAAGCTCGAAGAGCGCGTTGCCGATCATTTTCATCCGATCGAAGTCAACTGCTCGGAAACGGCGCACGAGATCGCGGCCTCCTTCGAGCTTCCGGCGAACGAGCAGGGGAAAAGGCTTGTGGCAGAAATCGCCGATGGCGTCCGTGTGCTTGCCGACCAGCAGATCATCTACACGCTGATGAGCGTCCTCGTCGACAATGCCGTGAAATATGCGGACGATGGCGGCGTCGTGCGCATCGGACTGCAAAGCGGCAGACGCGGGCGCGGCATGGTCTTTTCCGTGACGAATCCCTATGCGGCGGGAGAAGGCGTCGATTACTCGCGCTTCTTCGAACGCTTCTATCGCGAGGATGCTTCGCACAACAGCGAGAAGGCTGGTTACGGCATCGGCCTGACGATTGCTGCTGAAACCGTCAGCTATCTCAAGGGACGACTCAATGTCCATTACAGGGAGGGTGCGATTACCTTCGAAGTCGTGCTCAAGTAGGAGAAGGAGAAGGAAGAGTGAAGCTTGTTTCTATCGTTGTCCCCGTATTCAATGAGGAGGACAATCTCGAACATTTCTATCAAGCGGTCTCTGCGGTCATGGAGAAGACGAAGTACGATTTCGAGCTGATCTTCGTCGACGACGGATCTCGTGATCGGAGCCGTGAGATCCTGCGTCGCTTGGAGGAAGAAGATGCGCGCGTGCAGCCCATCTTCCTCTCGCGCAATTTCGGACATCAGCTCGCCCTGACTTGCGGGCTTGACCACGCAGACGGCGCGGCGGTCATCATGATGGACGGCGATATGCAGCATCCGCCCTCCTTGATTCCGACGCTTCTTGCCAAGTGGGAAGAGGGTTTTGACGTCGTGCAGACGATTCGCGAGACGACGGAGGGTGTCGGCTTCTTGAAGAAAGCGACATCGTATTGGTACTACAAGGCGCTCAACAAGATCTCGCGCGTCCACATCCAGGAGGGCGGCTCGGATTTTCGGCTCATGGACCGCAAGGTCGTGCTGGAATTCCGCCACTATCGCGAGCGAGCGCGCTTCATCCGCGGCATGATCGGCGCCATGGGCTATCGTCAGGCGCAGATCCGTTTCGTGGCACCCAAGCGTTTCGCGGGCGTCTCGAAATTCTCCCCGCGGAAGATGCTGCATTTTCGCGCTCGACGGCATCCTCGCGTATTCGACAGCGCCGCTGCGCCTGGGATTGTATGCAGGCTTCACCTGCGGCGTCCTGAGCGTGATCTTGCTCCTCCATGTGCTTTACATCAAGTTCATCGAGGGAAGCGCCGTGCCCGGCTGGGCGACGATCACGGCATGCGTGCTGCTCTTCGGCGGCCTGCAGCTCGTCGCGCTCGGCATCTTGGGCGAATACATCGGACGTATCTTCGAGGAAGTCAAGCGTCGTCCGCTTTACCTCATCGCGCGTGACAAGCCGAAGGACATCGAGCGCATGGCGCGGGAGAACGATGTGCGGGAAAAAGGCCAGTCTCGGAAAAGAGGAGGAGCATGATGTTGAAGAAACGGGAAATCTTTCATGAAGTACGCCGTTATTTCGTGATTCTTTTCGGCTGCATCGTATGCAGCATAGGCATCAACCTCTTCATCCTGCCGGCGAACCTTCTGACGAGCGGGTTGGGCGGTATCGCCATCCTCCTGCATTACTTCGTCGGCTGGCCCATCGGCGTGCAGCTCCTCATCTACAATCTGCCGATCCTCTACCTTGCCCATCGCTTCGTGGGAAAGCGCTACGCTGTCGATACGATTCTGGGCACGGTGCTGTTTTCTCTCGCCATCGATGCGTTCAGTGCGCTTTCAGCGCTGCATCCCGTGCAGGACACGATGCTCAACGCCATTTTCGGCGGGGTCGTCTCGGGCATTGGCTATGGGATCATCTTCCGCTTCGGTTCGAATACGGGCGGCGTCGATGTGCTCGGCGCCATCTTGAAGAAATATTGGTCGATCGATGTCGGCACGGGCGTCTTCCTGCTCAACATGCTCGTCATTGCGGCTTCCGCTGCTCTCTTCGATCTGGAGACGGCGCTCTTCACGCTCGTCTGCATCTACGCGACTGCGGAACTCACGAATCGTTGGGCGGCAGGCTTCAATCGCGAGAAAGCCATCTTCATCATCTCGGAGGAAAGCGAGAAGATCGGCGACGCCATCATGGAGAGCCTGCATCGAGGCGTCACCCACCCGGAAGGCAGGGAGGATTCCTGCAGGAGAAGAAGGACGTGGCCTTCGTCGTCGTCTCTCTCACGCAGCTCGCGCGCGTCAAGGCGATTTGCGACTGCTGCGACAAGAACGCCTTCCTCATCATAGCCAACGCATCCGAAGTGCGCGGCAGAGGATTTTCACGCGAAAGGATTCTCTATCAGTTTGCCCCAAAGACGCGAGATGATCGAAGCGCGAGAGAAGGAAAAGGATGGGGAGTAGCTGAGTAGCAATAAGCCGAACGCGATCGCGTTCGGCTTATTTGCTGCATGTCGGTCATTTATCTCTGTAATGAGAGCCGCATTGTACGATTTTTATGGTGCCGTTTTCGATACGATAGACAAGACGATTCGCGTGATCTATACGCCTGCTCCAATAAGGAGCTAAGTCGCCGCTCAATCGTTCTGGTTTGCCGATTCCCTCATAGCCGTTTCGGTCAATATCTCTGAGGAGCTGCTGGATGCGCTTGAAGGTTTTCTTATCCTGCTTTAGCCAATACTCAAAATCTTCCCACGCTGCATCTGTAAATGCCTTAATCATCGAAATTGACCTCATGAACTGTGCCGCCGGTCGCTTCCATCTGAGCGATGGACTTTTTCAGTCGCTCCATATTTGCTTCGCTGTAAAAGGGATCGACGGATACTTCAAAAGGAATACGCTGCTCCCGTGTGACTTTTTGCAGCGAACATCGTGAAGGCGGATGCCATCGTCAGACCCATTGCCTGACATGTTTGCTCCATCTGAGTTTTCAAAGATTCGTCCATAGAAAAATTTATAACTGCTTGAGCCATAGGATTCACTCCCTTCGCCATTGACTCTATCTTACCATGTTTGAGGCTTTATCTCAATATTTAAGAACCAACAAGAAAATTCCGATGAAATAGAGACGGATAGCGAAAGATTTCGAATGGAGCGGTTTTCTCAGTACACGGAAGGGATGAGAAAATGAGTATGAGGATAGGGAGCGCCTTGGGCGGACGTGAGACGAGTGCTTCTTTCGTACAGGCACCTTCCGCCGCCATGGCTCTGAAGGGCAGGCAGAAGGAGAAGACGCAGCTTGGCGCGGCCGCTGAGGTGCTGATCAGCAGGAAAGCGCGCATCCTGCAGCTGACGGAAAAGGACGCGAAGGAGATCCTGCGAGACGAAAAGGATTTTGAGCCCCTGACAGCGCGCGACAGGATCGCCGATGTCGATAAAACGCGGCAGGGCGTCAAGGCGGAAAAGGAGCGCGTCGTTGCGATCAAGGAACTGCTCAAGGACGATACGCTGACGGATGATGAAAAGAAGGCGCTGAAAGAGGAGAAGGAAAAGCTCCTGTCGCATATTGTCGCGACTTCGTACGATGATCAGATCTCGATGATTTACGATTTGAAGAAGGAGCTGGAAAAGAAGGCCGCCGCGGCGCGCGAGGAGATCGAAAGCGACCGTCTGCGCGCGCCTCTGCCGAAGGATGAGGACGAGGACTTTGACTGGTTTAATGCCAGTGCGGATGAGTGGAATGAACGGCTCAAAAAAGATTTTGAAAAAGCAATCGCTGCCATGAAAGGCGAGCGTGTCGCGGATCCTCTGGGGATCAGGGACAAGCTGCAGAGAGAATTTGACGAGCTGGATGCCAGCGTCTCGAAACTTGATATATGGCTTAAGCATGTGCAGGATTTGGCGGAATGGTTGGAATGGAAGCTGCTGAAGTTCGGCGAGGTCGGACGCCAGGAGGCTTCAGATGAAGCCGTGCAGGAGATGAAGGAAGAGCAGGAGAAGCTCGAAGAAATTGAGCAGATGAAGGAGGGACTCCTGCTGCTGCCGCCCGAAAAGGCGCAGCCGGAAGAAGAGGCCGACGCTGCGAAAGAAAAAGGAAAAAAAGCAAGGGCAAGGGCAATGCTGCCGTCCCGACGGCACCGCCCGCCGCCCGCGCCGCTGTCCGCACCGCCATCGCACGCTATATGGCGAAGCATTAACACGGAAAAAAGACCTGTCACTGAAAGCCGCTTCTCGGCTTCCGGTGACAGGTCTTTTTCTGGGGCGTTATTTGCCGTCCTCATCTTGGATTGCCGGCATCAAATCGTTGTCGTCGTCAGCGTCTTAGTCCCGCCTCTCTCGCTTCGTTCAGCCTTAGTATACAGGAAAACTGACTCTTTTGCAAAGGAATGTCGGCAGTTGTATGTGTCATGGTGGGTGTAATCAATTTTGCAAAAGACGTTCAGCGCTTTTTATATCTCGCTCTTCCCCACGGCGTCAAATGTGTCCGTGATGCTCTTTGCCGGCTCTTTGTCCAAGCGGCTCACGATGTAGATGGCGCAGAGGGCGAAGATGAAGCCCGGGATGATCTCGTAGAGACCGAAGAGAGCGAACTGCTTCCATACGAGGACGGTGACGCCGCCCGTGATGATGCCCGCGAGGATGCCGTTTCTCGTGGTGCGCCGCCAGAAGAGGGAGGCGAGCAGCGCGGGGCCGAAGGCGGCGCCGAAGCCTGCCCATGCATAGGCGACCATGTCGAGGATGAGGCTCTCGGGATTCATGGCGAGCGCCAGGGAAAGCGAGGCGATCGCGAGGACGGAGAGGCGGCTGACCCAGACGAGTTCTTTCTGGCTTGCAGTCTTGTGCAGCAGAGAGCGGTAGAAATCTTGCGCGAAGGCGGAAGCCGCAACGAGGAGCTGCGCCGACGCCGTGCTCATGATGGCGGCGAGGACGGCGGAGAGGATGAGGCCCGCGACGAAAGGGTTGAAGATCGAGTTCGTCATCACGAGGAAGACGGTTTCTGTCGCCGTGCCGAAGAGAGGATCGGTGAGATAGACGTGACCGACCATGCCGACGAGGACGGCGGCGGCGAGCGAGATGGCGACCCACGTCATGGCGATGTGCATGGCGCGTCCCAGCTCGGCAGAGGAGCGGATCGCCATGAAGCGCACGAGGATGTGCGGTTGCCCGAAGTAGCCGAGTCCCCAACCCATGAGCGAGATGAACTCGATGAAGCCGAGCGTCGAGTTGTCGGGTTTTTGGAAGGGGTTGAAGAACGACGGTTCCATCGTATGGAGGCCGTTAGCGTCACGGATGAGCTGCCGAGCAGGTGGATGGCTGCTGCGGGAACGAGCAGGATGGCGAAGAACATCATGACGCCTTGTATGAAGTCTGTCCAGCAGACGGCGAGGAAGCCGCCTGTGAGCGTGTAGAAGACGACGACGAAAGCGCCGAGGAAGAGCGCGTAGGTGTAGGGGCAGGGCGAAGATCGTCTCGAAGAGCTTGCCGCCCGCGACGAAGCCTGACGATGTGTAGATGATGAAAAAGATCAGGATGAAAACGGCGGGGATGATGCGCAGGAGGTTTGACTTGTCCTCGTAGCGGTTCTGCAGGAAATCAGGCAGCGTCAGCGAGTTGTTGGCAAGTTCCGTGTATTTTCGAAGGCGCGCGGCGACGAACTTCCAGTTGGCGTAGGTGCCGAGGGCGAGTCCCAAGGCGATCCAGCCCGCGTTGAGTCCCGCGATGTAGGCGAAGCCGGGCAGCCCCATGAGCATCCAACCGCTCATGTCGGAAGCTTCGGCGCTCATGGACGTGACCCGTGCGCCGAGCTTGCGGTTGCCGAGGATATAGTCTGCCATGGAACGTGTGCGCCGATAGTAGTAAATGCCGATGAGCATCATGAGGCCGAGATAGATGATGAATGCGATGATGATCGCCATGTTGTTTGTCAAGATGAAATCCCTCCAAGCCAATGAATATACCTCCTTATTATAATGAAAACGTGTCTTTTATGCAACGAATCCCTTGCATAAAGGAAGTTCTTCCTATATAATACAAATCGTAGAAGAGCGTGTTTCATTAAGAGAAGATGGGAGGCGTCGAATTGAAGAAATACGATGTCGCCATTGTGGGGGCAGGCCCGGCGGGCATCTTCGCAGCCTACGAGCTGGCGGAGAAGAAGCCTGGCCTCTCCATCGTCGTCCTTGAAAGCGGCAACGACATACACCATCGCTGCTGTCCGATCTCGGCTGGCAAGGTCAAGAGCTGCATCGGCTGCAAGCCTTGCAGCATCATGCGCGGCTTCGGTGGCGCAGGCGCCTTTCCGACGGCAAATACAATTTCACGACGCAGTTTGGCGGTTGGCTCGGCGAGTACATCAGCTCCTCCGAGGTCATGAATCTCATCGAGTACGTCGATGAAATCAACATGCGTCACGGTGCGCCGGCGAAGGTGTTCAGTACGAAGGGGAGCAAGATCGGCAAGCTCGCCTTGGAGCATGACCTGCACCTCTTGGAAGCGAGCGTGCGCCATCTTGGTACGGAAAATAACTTGAGGATGCTCGAAAAAACGTATGAGTACATGAAGGGGCGCGTCGAGTTTCGTTTCCATGAGCCGGTCAGGCACATCCTTTCCGACGGCGAAGGGGAAAACGTTTTGGAGTTGGAGAGCGGCGAAAGGGTGACGGCAGAATATCTCGTTGTCGCGCCGGGGCGCTCGGGCGCCGAATGGTTTTCCGAGGAATGTCGGCGGCTGCGCGTCGAGCAGAAGAACAACCAGGTCGATGTCGGCGTGCGCGTCGAGGTGCCCGACGAGATTTTCGATCACATTACATCTGAAGTCTACGAGGCGAAGCTCGTCTATCGCACGAAACGCTATGGCGATTCCGTGCGTACCTTCTGCATGAATCCGCACGGCCATGTCGTCATGGAGAATACGGGCGGCATCATGACGGTCAACGGGCATTCCTACAGCGACCCGAAGATGCAGAGCCGCAACACGAACTTTGCGCTCTTGGTATCGAATCACTTCACCGAGCCATTCAATGAACCGCATAAGTATGGAAAGAGCATCGCCTCCTTTTCGAACATGCTTGGCGGTGGCATCATCATGCAGCGCTACGGCGACCTCATCAAGGGGAGGCGCACGAACGCGCATCGCATGAGCCACAGCTTCATGGAGCCGACGCTTCATGCGACGCCGGGCGACTTGTCGCTGATCTTGCCCAAGCGTCATCTTGACAACATCTTGGAGATGGTGCAGGCACTCAATGCCGTTGCGCCGGGCATGACGAATGACGACACGCTGCTCTACGGCGTCGAGGTCAAGTTCTACAGCTCGCGCATCGTGCTTTCCAATGAACTGGAAACGCGGCTCAAGAATGTTTTTGCCGTCGGCGACGGCGCCGGCGTTACGCGCGGCCTTTCGCAGGCGGGAGCGAGCGGCATCCATGTCGCCCGCGTCATACTCTCGCGCATGGAAGTGGGAGGAGAAAGCGCTTAATCTTTGAGCGGCTTTGAACGATAGGATAATATAAAGGGTTTTTCCTTTTTGCTAAGATGAAGAAATCTTATTGGGCGGAAAGAATAAGGTGAGTTTAGTGAATAAAGTCAAGATCATGATTGTCGATGACTCGCGCGTCAGCCAGGCAATGCTGGAGGGCATTCTCACGAAGGCGGGCTTCGATGTCTGCGCCATAGCGAGCAACGCTGCCGAAGCCGTCGAGAAGTATAAGGAGACGCGCCCGGCTGCCGTGACGATGGACATGAACCTTCCCGATGCCAATGGCATTGAAACGAGCCGACGCATCCTCGCTTTCGATCCCGAGGCCACGATCGTCATGATCAGTGCGATGAAGGATGCGAGCCTCATGACGCAAGGGCGCGAGGTTGGAATACACGCCTTCTTGCAAAAGCCGGTGAAGCCCAATGAGATCGTTGACATGCTGATCATCCTTTGCCAGAAAAAGGGCAATGCCGTCGCCATGCTGCGCGATTCCTATGTGGCAACCTTGGGCAGGCGCTTCAGCGCAGCTTGTTCAGCCTGCTTGGCATGGAGAGCAAGATCGAGGTTTCCGTCGATGAAAGTCCTTACTTGACGATCAAGGGGATCGCGGTCATCATCGGTTTGACCGGTTCGCCCACGGGGCGCGCCGTCGTCCATATGGATGTGGATACCATGCGTCGTTTTGCGCTTCGCATGTTGGCGATGGACGAGCACGACGACATCGAGGAGGACGAGATTCACGACTCGATCGAAGAGTCGGCGAACATCATCGTCGGCCGTGGTGTATCGAAAGTCAATGACATTTTCCGTGACAAGGAAATGCGTCTGACTCCGCCGGGGACGATCAGCGGAGCAAATATCCGCATCGCCAATCCGAAGCTCACTTCGTTTGAAGTTGTCGCTAAGACGGAGATCGGAGATATCTGCCTGAATCTTGGATTTGCGGAGGGGGAATAAAGAACGATGGATGCAAAACTTGTCAACCCTTTTATTGACGCTTTCACCGCCGTCATGCCGCAGATCGGCTTTCCTGAGCCAAAGCGTGCCAAGGTCACAGTCAAGCAGAAGAATGCGGTGAGTCTCGGCGTTTCCGTCATCGTCGGCTTTACGAAGCAGATTCGCGGCAACGTCGTCTACAACATGACGGAAGATACGGCGAAGTTCATCGCCTCTACGATGATGATGGGCATGCCTGTAGAAAAACTTCGATGAGATGGCGCAGAGCGCCATTTCCGAACTCAGCAACATGCTGACGGCGAACACGGCAACGCATATCGCGGGGCTTGGCCCGAAGTCGACATTTCCACGCCGTCGCTTTCTATCGGCGAGGATTTCCAGATCAAGATCAGCAGCGATGGCTATCTCGCAGTGGACATGGATCCGGTGGGCGCATCGTCGAGCTGGATATCTCCGTCGCAACGACATGAGTCCGCGCGCTCTGACGCATCTTTCTGCTTGAAAGAACTTTTGTTGCAATCGATGCCGCATTTCCCTCGCGAGAGGGGATTGCGGCATTTATCTTCCTTAAAGAAAATGATTCGCAGTGCGTGGGAGAATGTGCTATAATAGAAAAGAATTTTCTAAGGAGCGCACTTGAGAAGAATCTCGGTGCGCGGATTTGTTTTTGCGTGACGGTCGAAGTTGCGCGAACGAGGAGCAATGAAATGACGAGAAACGATTTGTGCTGGTGCGGCAGCGGCAAGAAGTACAAGAAATGCCATATGGATTTCGATGAGCGCCTGCGCTCGATGAAGTTCGACATTTATCGCGGACAGGTGCGTCCGCCGCACAGCATCATCAAGAATGAAGCGGACATCGAGGGAATCAAGAAGAGCGGCGTCGTTAATGATGGGGCGCTCGACCTCATGGCTGAGATGGTGCAGCCGGGCATTGACACGGCGACGCTTGACAAGGCGGCGCACGACTATATCACCGGTCACGGGGGAATTCCCGCGTGCCTGAACTACGAAGGCTTTCCCAAGAGTGTCTGCATTTCGATCAACGACGTCGTCTGCCATGGCATACCGTCGAAAAAGACGATCTTGAAGGAAGGCGATATCGTGAACGTTGACATCACGACGATCCTCGACGGCTACTATGCTGATGCGTCGCGCATGTATATCGTCGGCGGCAGGACGACGCCGGAAGCTGCGCATCTCGTCGAGGTGGCGAAAGAGTGCATGAATCTCGGCATAGAGGCGGCGAGGCCGTGGCACTTCCTCGGTGATGTCGGAGCAGCGTGCGATGCGCACGCACGCGCCAACGGCTGCTCTGTCGTGACGCAGCTCGGCGGTCACGGCGTGGGCAAGGATTTCCATGAGGAACCCTTCGTGCCGCATGTAGGGTGAGGGTGGACACGGGCATGCTGCTCGTGCCGGGCATGGTGCTGACGGTCGAACCGATGATCAACGCGGGCAAGTACAGGGTGACGGTCGACAAGAAGGATGGCTGGACAGTGCGCACGAAGGACGGCTCTCTTTCTGCGCAGTGGGAGAAGACGATATTGATCACGGAGACGGGAACGGAGGTACTTTCCAGTTGAATTTTTTTCAGAACTTCGCTGCCCGCAGGTGCTGGTCGACGCCCTCGTGCGCCGGGGCATACGCGAGGCGACGCCCGTGCAGGAGCAGGCGATTCCCGCCGTGCGCTCAGGACGTGACGCCATCGTGCAGGCGCAGACGGGAACGGGCAAGACCCTCGCTTTCCTGCTGCCGATCGTAGAGCGCATCAAGGGCAACGCTGCGGTCGCGCAGGCCTCGTCGTCAGTCCGACGCGCGAGCTTGCCATGCAGACGGCGCGCGTCGCCAAGATGCTTGCCGATGCGGCAGGCATACGCACGGCGCTCATCTATGGCGGGCAGGACATCGAGCGCCAGAAGGATAAGCTCAGGCAGAAGCCGCAGCTTATCATCGCGACGCCGGGCAGGCTTCTCGACCATCTGCGCCGCCATTCGGTCGAGCTTTCGCAGGTCAACAAGGTCGTCTTGGATGAGGCGGACGAGCTCATGCGTCTCGGCTTTGTCGAGGATGTGGAAACGATGCTCGAAGCCTTGGCGGGCGACCACCAGCTCATGCTTTTTTCTGCGACGATGCCCGAACGCATACGCGCACTGACGCGACGCTACATGAAGGAGCCGCGTGAGATCACGGTGCAGCCCGAGCGCGTGACGCTCGGCAATATCGAGCAGGTCATCGTCGATACGCGCGAGGAAACGAAGATCGATAAGCTCTGCGAGCTTTTGAACAAGTATCAGCCGTACCTCGCCATGGTATTCTGCCACACGAAGCAGAAGGTCGCGCATGTGACGCTGGAGCTTTCGCGGCGCGGTTACCTTGTCGACGAGCTGCACGGCGACCCTCACGCAGACGCAGCGCAATCTCGTCATGCGCCGCTTCCGCGAGGCGAAGCTGCAGATCCTCGTCGTCACCGACATCGCGGCGCGAGGGCTCGACATCGAGGGCGTCACGCACGTTTTCAACTACGATCTGCCGCAGAATACCGAGTGGTACATTCACCGCATCGGCAGGACGGGACGCGCGGGCGCGAAGGGGCTTGCGGTCACCTTCGTCAACGCGCACCAGTACGACCAGCTGCGCCGCATCGAGGCGGGCATCAAGGCGCGTCTCGCCAAACAGAAGTCGGAAAGGCTTGGCGTGAAAAAGACGGGCAAGAAGGTGCAGGCGGTTTCGTCGAAGCCGGAGGAGGCGGCGAGCCCGCGCACATCCAGCCACGCTGCGCCGCCTCCCAAGCGCGGCAAGGAGGCGCAGCGCGCACGCCGCATGGCGAAGAAACGCGCGGGACGCCCGGCAGCTCGTTCCAAGGCAGGCGCAAAGACGAATGCAGGCAGGCGCTCGCATCTGGGCAAACGCTGAATCGATGCGGACATGATGAAGAGCGGCGGCGGACGAGGCCGCCGCTCTTTGCGTGGGAACTTTCTTTTCCCGCGCGTGCCGGCAGGAAAATCGCCTTTTTGACAGAATTAAAGAAGTGTATTCGATATGGTTCATGTGCCAAATGTAAGAGGGGGATTTTTTCATGATCGGAATCAAGAATGTCATCGCCATTATCTGTGGCGGTGGACCTGCGCCGGGAATCAACAGCGTCATTTCCGCCGTGACCATAGAGGCTGACCGCCAGGGCTGGGATGTGCTCGGCATCTACGATGGCTTTTTCTCGTCTTGCTCGCGGGGAGAAGAAGTACGTGCGCCTCGACATGGAGCGCGTGAATCGCATCCATCTGACGGGTGGCTGCATCCTGCAGATGTCGCGCTACAATCCGACGAAGAAGGAATCCGACCTGCGCACGGTTGTCGACACATTGACGGAACTGGGCGTCACGCATGTCGTGACCATCGGCGGCGACGATACGGCATACAGCGCCATGGCGGTGTCGAACTACGCGCGCCAGATCGGAAGGACGATCAACGTCGTCCATGTGCCCAAGACCATCGACAACGACCCTGCCGCTGCCCGAGGGGATTCCGACTTTCGGTTTCGAGACGGCGCGTGCCTTTGGCACGGAAGAGATCGAGAACCTCATGGAGGATGCGCGCACGAGCAACAATCGCTGGTACTTCACGATCGCCATGGGACGCACGGCGGGACATCTGGCGCTCGGCATGGGGCGTTCGGCGGGCGCGGCTCTGACGATCATTCCCGAGGAGTTTGCTGCAGACTCCATCCCCTTGCAGCAGGTCGTCGACATCATCACAGGCTCTATCGTCAAGCGGTATCTGACGGGGCACAACTATGGCGTCGCCGTCATCGCTGAAGGCATCATCGAGAAGATTGCGCAGGAAGACTTCCAGAAGCTTGGCAATCTTGTGCTCGACGAGCACGGGCATATCCGCTATGCAGAGCTGGACTTCGGTGAGATCTTGAAGCAGGCAGTGCTTGCCGAGGTGAAGAAGATCGGCATCAAGATCGCCATCGTGGATAAGGAGATCGGCTACGAGCTGCGCTGTGCGGCGCCGATCGCCTACGACATCGATTACGCGCGCTCCTTGGGCTACGAGGCTGTGCAGTTCCTCATGCGCGGCGAGACGGGTGCGCTCATCACGCTGCAGGACAACCAGGCGAAGCCGCTCTTCTTCGATGAGATTCGCGACCCGGAGACGGGAAAGACGAAGGTGCGCAAGGTCAACATCGAGTCCGTTCACTACAAGATCGCGCGAGGTTTCATGATGCGCATGGAAAAGGAAGATCTCGACGATCCGGGTCTTGCCAACGCCTATCATATGGAGAAGGATGAGTTCAAGGAGAGGTATGCTTATCTTTTTGAATGAATCGGATGAAGTTTTGATAAAAAAGTCGCCGGCACCGTGCGTTTCGGCGACTTTTTTCTTTTGCGCCCTTTACAAAGTACGATTCCTATAGTATAATCAGTAATCGTCAGCTGTTGGTTTACAGTGCGACAGGATATCGCGGGATGGAGCAGTTGGTAGCTCGTCGGGCTCATAACCCGAAGGTCAGAGGTTCAAGTCCTCTTCCCGCAACCAACGCAAGCTGCAGCGGAAGCTGTCTTGATATATGGGTAGGTGCCCGAGTGGTTAAAGGGAACAGACTGTAAATCTGTCATCTTCGGATTACGATGGTTCGAATCCATCCCTGCCCACCATTTCTCTTTTCATCGCGGGATGGAGCAGTTGGTAGCTCGTCGGGCTCATAACCCGAAGGTCAGAGGTTCAAGTCCTCTTCCCGCAACCAATGTCAATTTGCCCGGGGTGTCATCGCTGGCGACGGCAGTCTCGGAAATATGAATCAGGCTCGAACTGCTTCCCGGAAGTGGTTCGAGCTTTTGTGTTGCACGGAAATCTGCTGCAAATATGTCCTCGCGCCTTATGGAAGCCTGGCCGATCGGTCTGCGTCTTCGATTTGACTTCTCGGGGGTTCGCGCTAAAAACTCCTGCTTAGGATTGAAAGCGTTGGCTGTCTTGTGGTACAATAGGAGCGGATTATTTTTTTGAGAAGGGAGGACGAGCTGAGATTTTTTTCTATTCCTTCATGGAAGGAGGAGCGCGTCTTGTGGCGGCGGGAGATCTTGGGCGGTGTGCTGACGGTGCTTTCGCTTCGCTTCGTTTGCCGTCGTGCCGGCGCTTTGGGCAAAGGCGGGCATGCCGTTTGTCGGTGCTTATGCGGCGACCCTTCTCGTCGCGATTCTGATGACTCTTGCTCTGGGGCTTTTGGCGCATCAGCCGCTTGTGGCGGCGCCTGCGATTGGCGTCCATATCTGGGCCTCGTTTACGGCGTCATTTATCCTCTGGGCATTGCATGGCAGGAGGCTCTTGCCGCTTGCTTTGCCGCAGCGGTGCTCTTCCTTCTGACGCTTTTTCACGCCGCTTCGCCGCATTTTTCAGGCGGCAGTGCCGGAGGCGATCGTGCAGGCAACGCGCGGCGGCGTGGGACTGCTCGTCGTTTTTGCGGGTCTGCAGATGGGGAAGCTCGTCGTCGGCTCGCCGCTCGCGCTGACCATGCTCGGCTCTCCTTCCGAGCCGGCGGTGTTCGTCGCGCTCACGGGGGTTGCTGCGTCGCTCGCGCTTTGGGCGATGGGTGTTCGCGCAGCGGCGTTCTGGGGCGTTCTTGCGGCGGTGTCGATGGCGCTCGTCGAGGGATTCCTTGCTTGGCCAGAGGCGCCGTTCCTCTTGCCCGAGGGACTTGATCGAACTGTCTTCTCGCTCGATTTTGCGCATCTTTGGGAGATTTCCGGAGTCATTCTGTCGCTGTGGCTCTTTCTTTTCTTCGATGCGTTCGGAACGTTCGCAGCGCTCGGCGAGAGGGGAGGCGCACGCTTCTTCGGAAAAGCGCACGTTTTTTTCGTGCTTGCCGCAGGAAATGCCGCAGCGGCGCTCCTTGAGCAGTACCCTTCTCCTTGGCGAAGGAGTCGAGGCGGCGCGCGCCGTTGGCGCGCATACGTCTCTTGCTGCGTGTGCGGCGGCAGCTTTGCTGCTCCTGGTTCTCTTTATGGAGCCTGTGGCGGCGGCTGCGCTGGATTTTTCTGCAGTTCTCGCACCGCTCCCCATCTTCTTCGGCTGCCGGCTCCTCAAGGGGCTGCGGTTTGATTGGCGTGAGGTGTCGGAGCATGTCGCTTTCTTCGCGGTGCTTCTCGTGACGCCTTTGTCTTGCAATCTTGCTGCAGGCTTGGGGGCGGGATTGATTCTCTATGTTTTTTTAGAGGTCTTTTTCGGGACGGGGGAAGAAGATTCATCCAGTCTTGTTCCTTTTCGCAGGTTTCTTTTTCACTTTATTTTTGTTTGCTATACGCCGTGATTTCTAGGAGGAATTGCATTGAGTTTCAAGAGGTCTTTTTCAGGGTAAGGCAGTTTTGACAGCGCTCGTGCTCAGGGACATTTGCTTTTTTTCGCTTCCATCGGCGGCAGACGCCAAGCGCCTGCATGATCCGCAGGTGGAAACGAAAGTGGAAATGCATCAAGGCATCGAGCAGGGCAGGACGCAGGAGGTTTCGGTTCGGGCAGTGCACGCGCAGCAGCCGCTTTCCGAGCGCATCAAGGACATATTAAAACCCGCCGGCGCCCGCGCTTCCGGAGAAGTGGCCGGTGAATGTTCCCGTGACGAGCGCTGCGCACGGCGGACGCTATCTTGGGCGCGGCGATGGCCACAGAGAAGCAGTGCGTGGACTATCTGCTGATGAACAATCCGCATCCGAACATTTCCGTTTCGCCCGAAGCGCTTGTCTCGTATTACTATCGGGAAGGCGCGCGCGAGGGAGTGCGTCCTGATGTGGCGTTCGCGCAGGCATTGAAGGAGACGGGGTTCTTCCGCTACGGTGGCACGGTCACGCCCGACCAGAACAATTATTGCGGACTCGGCACGACGAGCGCAACGGTCAAGGGTGCGTATTTTGCATCCTCGGAGCTTGGCGTGCGTGCGCATATTCAGCACCTTCTAGCCTACGCTTCGACGCGCCGTCCCGTTCTGCCCGTCGTTGACCCGCGCTATGACCTCGTGCGTTCGGCATACGGTGCGCGCACCCTTGGCACGTGGGCGGATCTCAATGGCCGCTGGGCTGTGCCAGGTCATTCCTATGGGCAGAGCATCATGCAGCTTTTCCGCGACATCCTGCGCCAGTGAGCGATTCGTGCGGATAAGGGGCGACAAGCGAAGGAAAAACAGTATGGAGAAGGTTGAGGATCGGATTTTATGATTAGTACAAGCGGACTGACGTTGCAGTTTGGCAAGCGCGTTTTGTTCAAGGATGTGAACATCAAGTTCACGCCAGGGAATTGCTACGGCGTCATCGGTGCGAACGGTGCGGGAAAGTCGACGTTCCTGCGCGTCCTTGCGGGCGATATCGAGCCGTCGAAAGGGTCGGTCGACATCACGCCGGGCGAGCGCCTTGCCGTGCTCAAGCAGGATCATTACGCTTTCGACGAGGTGGAGGTGCTGCGCACGGTCATGCTCGGGCACGAACGTCTTGTGGCCATCATGGATGAGAAGGACGCGCTCTACCAGAAGGAAGATTTTTCCGAGGCCGACGGCATGCGGGCGTCGGAGCTTGAGGCAGAGTTCGCCGACATGAACGGCTGGGATGCGGAGCCAGAGGCGGAGCGTCTCTTAAACGGTCTCGGCATCGAGCCCTCGAAGCACCACAAGAAGATGGCGGATCTCACGGACAAGGAGAAGGTGCGCGTTCTCCTGGCGCAGGCGCTTTTCGGCAGCCCTGATGTCCCTGCTCCTTGACGAGCCGACAAACCATCTCGACATTGAGTCGATCAACTGGCTCGAAGCCTTCCTCGACGATTTTTCCGAATACGGTCATCGTCGTTTCGCATGACCGCCACTTCCTGAATCAGGTCTGCACCTACATCGCTGATGTGGATTTCGGAGCCATCCAGGTCTATGCGGGAAATTATGATTTCTGGCTTAAGTCGAGTCAGCTTGCCCTGCAGATGGCGAAGGACCAGAACAAGAAGAAGGAAGAGAAGATCAAGGAGCTGCAGACGTTCATCCAGCGCTTCAGCGCCAATGCCTCGAAGTCGAAGCAGGCGACCTCGCGCAAGAAGCTGCTCGAAAAGATCACGCTTGATGACATCAAGCCGTCTTCGCGCCGCTATCCGTACATTGCCTTCACGCCGGACCGCGAGGCGGGCGATCAGCTGCTGCAGGTCAGCGGCCTGACGAAGACGATCGACGGCGAGAAGGTGCTGAACAACGTGAGCTTCACGCTCAAGAAGGGGGACAAGGTCGCCTTCGTCGGCCCAAACTCCGTGGGCAAGACGGCGCTCTTCGAAATCCTCATGGGAAACATGGAGGCGGATTCGGGCACGTTCAAATGGGGCGTGACGACGACGCAGGCGTATCTGCCGAAGGACAATAATGTTTTCTTCGATGACATCGATCTGAACCTTGTCGACTGGCTGCGCCAGTATTCGCGCGATCCGGACGAGTCGTTCGTGCGCGGCTTTCTAGGGCGCATGCTCTTTTCGGGAGAGGAGAGCCAGAAGAAGGCGAAGGTGCTCTCGGGCGGCGAGCGCGTGCGCTGCATGCTTTCGCGCATGATGCTTTCGGGTGCGAACGTGCTTCTCTGGACGAGCTGACGAACCATCTCGATCTGGAGTCCATCACGGCTCTGAACGATGGCCTGATCGCGTTTTCGGGCACGGAGCTTTTCGTTTCGCACGATCACGAGTTCATCCAGACGATCGCGAACCGCATCATCGACATTACACCCGAAGGAGTCGTTGACCGCGTGACGACTTACGATGAATTCCTCGAAAACGAAACGGTGCGCCAGCAGCTGGAAGAAAAGTACGGCAAGAAGAGCTGAGGCAGGGTTGGTCGTTGGAACGCTGTCCGTGCGGCGCTTTTCTCTGAGGGGGATACGACGATGCTCGCAAAGGCTTTTTCGGGAAGTGTGGCGCAAGGAGGATCGCGGTTCGGCGACGCGCTTGCGCGAGATGGTCGAGGTCTTGCGCGCGCACGATATCGTGCATGGCATAACGCCGGAGAAGCTGCGCCTGATTCTGGAAGATCTCACTCGACGTTCGTGAAGCTCGGGCAGATCTGCGAGCATGCGTCCGGATTTTTCTGCCGCAGGAATATTGCGACGAACTCATGAAACTGCAGACAGAGGCAAACCCTCTGCCGTTCTCCGTTATCGAGAAGGTCATAGAGCAGGAGTATCAACAGCGGTGGACGCGCATCTTCCGCTCGATCGATGAGGCGTCTCTGGGATCCGCCTCGATTGCGCAGGTGCATCGCGCCGTGCTTCTTGATGGTGAGAAAGTTGTCGTCAAGGTGCAGCGCCCGGGCGTCCACGACGTCATGAGCAAGGATATTGTGCTTTTGAAGCGTGCAGCGGGAATCTTGAAGATCCTAGGGACCTGCGCAGGATGTTGTTGATTTCAGCATGGTGCTCGACGAACTCTGGGCGATTGCCAAGCAGGAGATGGATTTCGTCATGGAGGCGAATCACATCGAGGAGTTCCGCCATGCGAACCAGGACGCCCTTTTCGTCAGCTGCCCGAAGGTCTACCGTCATCTGACGACGCAGCATGTGCTTGTCATGGAGTACATCGACGGCATACAGGTCGATGATGTGGCGGGACTGAGGGCGGCGGGCATCGACATTCGGCGCATCGGTGAACGGCTCGGGGAAAATTACGTCAAGCAGATCGTCGAGGACGGCTATTTTCATGCCGATCCGCATCCAGGAAATATTTGGGTGCGCGGTGGCAAGATCGTCTGGCTCGACCTCGGCATGATGGGAAGACTCTCGAACAAGGATCGCGCAGCGATCCGCAAGGCGATCTTTGCCTTGGCGCAGCATGACGTTTTCGAGATGAAGGCGGCGGTTCTCTCGCTCGGCGTGCCGCAGGAGCGCATCGACCATGCGAAGCTCTATCAGGACATCGATGTGCTCATCGCGCAGTACGGCGATCTGGATTTCCGTTCGCTGAAGATGGGCATACTCTCTCGCGTCAGATCATGAATGTGCTGCGCACGCATCACATCGCAATCGCGCCGGGCATCAGCATGTTCTGCCGCGGCGTCATGACGATCGAGGGCGTCATGCGTCTCGTTTGCCCTGAGGTCAGTTTCGTCGAGATCTTGGCGCGCAGTATGGAATTGAGCTTCGCGAAAGGTTTCAACTGGCGTGATGAAGTTGCCAAGGCGAAGCGCGAAGGATATATCCTCATGCGGAAATCGCTGCAGCTGCCCGAGCAGATTTCGGATATTCTGAAGATGACGCTGAGCGGGCAGACAAAGGTCAATCTTGAGTTGACGGGTGCTGACGAGCCGCTTGCACGCCTCAACAAGATGATCAACAAACTGATCATTGCGCTTTTAAGTGCGGCGCTGCTCCTCGGTTCCAGCACGATCTGCACGACGCAGATGACGCCGAAGATCATGGAGATTCCCTTCCTGGGCGTTTTGGGATATCTGGCGGCAATCGTGCTTTCGGCTCGCCTCTTGTGGAGCATACTGCGCGGGCATTGAAGGATTTAGGGATTTAGAGAAGGATAGGAGGGATTCCCATGCGTGGAATCAGGGGTGCGATCACAGTAGAGAAGGATACGAAAGAAGATATATTTCAAGCGGTGAAACTCATGGTCATGGGGATGTGCCGCACGAACAAGATCAATCCTGTGGACATTGGCGCAGCGATTTTTTCGGCAACGCCCGATCTCAAGTCGGCGTTTCCGGCGGCGGGAGCAAGATTCTTGAAGGGGTTCGATGCTGTGCCGCTTTTTGATACGCTTGAGCCGGATGTAGAGAATGCCTTGCCGCGCTGCATACGGGTGCTGCTGCTCGTCGATACGAACAAGCCGCAGAGCGAAATCCGACACATCTATCTGGGCGGCGCCATCGCGCTTCGCCCCGACCTTCAAGTAGAGGGGTAAGAGGCCGGGCAGCATCTGGCAGGAGGAGAACGAAGGGAGCCTTGCATCATGAAAAAGAAAATCGTCACAGACAACGCACCGAAGGCAATCGGTCCGTATTCGCAGGGAATCCGCACGTCGGGCGGATTCATCTTCGCGTCAGGACAGATCCCGCTCGACCCTCGCACGGGGGAGCTGGTCGCGGGCGGCATTGCCGAGCAGACGGAGCGTGTGCTGGAAAATCTCAAAGCCGTTCTCGAAGCGGATGACTGTGCCCTTGAGGATGTTGTCAAGACGACGGTTTATTTGAAAAATATCGAGGATTTTGCGGCGATGAATACGGTGTACGCAAAGTATTTTACATCTTGCCCGCCCGCGCGTGTTTGCGTCGAGGTGGCGAGACTGCCGAAGGATGCATTGATCGAGATCGACTGCGTTGCTTCAGAAGGTCATAATTTTTCATATTGAGGAAACGATGACTCCATGCAGCTCCTTGGCGTCGCATAGATGGCTGTATCGATCCAGGAGGATGCTGCGGGCAGGTGCAGTGCGATGAGCCTGGCGTTTGTCGACGGTGAGAGAGTGGCAGATGCGTGATCTGGGCGTCTGCATGGATCCGTGTCTCATCCGCAGGAAAATAAAACAAGCCGTTGAATCTTTTGATTCAGCGGCTTGTTTTATGATATATCAGTTCGGATTCTCATGCAGGAATCAGATGGCGCGCTCGACCTTGCCGGAGCGCAGGCAGCGCGTGCAGACGTTGACGTGCTTCGTCTCGCCGTTTACAATCGCGCGTACACGTTGGATATTCGGCTTCCACTTGCGCTTCGTCTTCAGATGCGAATGGCTGACATTCATGCCGGACATTTCACCTTTTGCACAGATTTCGCAAACACTTGCCATGGGTACACCTCCTTTGCGGCGCAGAAAACTTTGCGCCATAAACAACAAAGGTATTTTATCACAAAGTGCGAGGAAGCGCAAGCTGTTCTTTCATCTTGCGATACGCCCGGGTATAGTAGGCGCCGTTTTGTGCCTCTCGGTGGTCGAAGCCATAGGCACGGCGGCTGACGGCGAGGATCGGGGGGGCTTGGATGCGCTTGGCGACGGCGAGACCGGAGAAGAGATTCCACCATCGCTCAAGGTCGGCGATGAACTCCTTGGCCGAGTGGAAGTGTTTCTTCACAAGACCTTTTTCACAGCCAATCTGCTGTTCCAGTGTTCCTTTGACGTACCAATCGAGGATATCTTCGGGAGTTGCTTTTTCCCAACGCTCGACGAGGGCACGGAAGAGATAGTCATGGTAGGGATAGAGCAGGGGGTCGCCCTTTCCTTCATCGACATTCTGTGCGTCGGACAGCTCTGCGCTCGGCACGATGTCGATCGTCGCTGACGGCACGACTTCGCGCTGGAAGATGTGCTCGTTCATGTAACGTGCGAGGTCGTAGACTTGATGTTTCCAGAGATCGGCTAGGGGCGGCGAGGAAGCCGGCTTGGTCGCCATACAGCGTCGAGTAGCCGACCGTTGTCTCCGCCTTGTTGGCGTTAGACGAAAAGCCTCCGCCGAAGGCTGCGGCTAGGGCGGCGAGGACACGCGAGCTGCGGTCGCGCGCTTGGATGTTTTCGGCGAGGAAGGGGGAGACGGCAAGCTCTTTCCTTTCGCCGGTTTTGAGAAGTTCGATGGGAGTCTTGGCTATCTGCTCCATGGTGCGCTGCACGGACTCCTCTATGGGGAAGACGGCATAATAGCAGCCGAGATTCTTGGCGAGCGCGTGGGCGAGATCTTTTGTTGTCTGCGAGTTGAAGCGGCTCGGCATGTTGACGAGCAGGACGTTTTCCGCACCGAGAACCTTCGTGTAGAGCGCGGCGGCCACAGCGGAGTCGATGCCGCCGGAGGCGCCGACGACGACTTTCTCCATGCGGATGCTTTGGAGAAATTTCTTGACGCCGTAGGAGAGCGCCGCGTAGATCTCGGCAATTTCGGATGTTTTCTCGCGCTTTACGACAGGGCGCGAAGGGATCTCGGCGACGTCGATATAGTGCAGTCCTTCTTTGTAGGCGGGGGCGGCGGCGACGCACCTGCCCTCGGAACTGTAGACGGCGCTCGCTCCATCGAATGTGTAGACGGTCTTGCCGTTGTTCTGCAAGCCGACGTTGTTGACATAGAAGAGCGGCGCTCCCGCCGCCTTTGCCGCTGCGGAAAAAGAGACGGTGACGTTTCTCGTTTTTGCCCAGTGTGTAGGGGCGAGGAAGAGATGTTGACGTAGAAATCGATGTCTTCGTATTCTTCGAGGAGCTTCATTGGTGCTGTTTCGTAATTGTCGCTCCACCCGTCTTCGCACAAGAGGCAGCCGATCTTCCAGCGATTGCCGCGGATTTTCAGCGAAACGGGGAGATCAAGCTCCGGGCGTCGTGCCCAGTTCGTGTGCGAGTTTTTGCAGGCTGAAGAAATGGCGCGTGTCGTCGAACTCGCGATAGTTCGGCATGAGTGTCTTGATGACGAAGGGATAGGGCATTGCCTCGGGATGCTGCAACCTTCCTTCGCTGGCGATGAAGCAGGCGTTGTACTTGCGCGGTCTGCCGTCGTTGTTCTTCTTCGTCCAATCGACGGCGACGCTGCCGAAGATGACGGCGATGCCGTCAGAGGCGGCGATGATGTCGGCGGCGCACGCTTCTGTGTCGCGCAGGAAGGAGTCCTGCTCCCAGGTGTCGCCGAGCAGATAGCCGGGAATCGCCATCTCGGGGAAGATGACGACGTCCGCATGAGCCGCCTTGGCCTCTTCGATCAGGCGCAGCATGTTCTCGGTATTGATGTCTGGCCGTCCAGGCTGTATTTCCATCTGTGCAGACGCAATTTTCAGCAAGGGAAGCACCTCTTTCTAGTTCGGTAGTCAAGGGAAGCATCTGTTTCTATTGTACTGAATGGCGTCTACGTAGGCAAGACGTTTTCTGCTGCGGATAAATTTCTTGCTCCGACCTTTTGCAAGCATAGGAGTTCCCGTCAACCTATGGTATAATGAAATCTGCATCCGAGGCATATATGTGTTCCAGATTGCGGATGCAGAAATGGTGAATGATATGAAGGGAACGAAGAAGACGAATGCGGCACGCATTCTTGACAGCCTGTCGATTCCTTACGAGATGAGGGCGTTTCCCTGTCGACTTGGATGATTTGAGCGCTGTCCATGCGGCAAAAATGCTCGACATGCCAGTGGAGCGGGTGTTCAAGACGCTCGTCTGCCGCACGGATAAGAGGGGAGTCGTCATGGCGTGCATTCCAGGCGCGGCGGAGCTCGATCTCAAGGCACTCGCGCTGGCGGCAGCGAGCAAGAAGGCGGAAATGGTGCATCTCAAGGAGGTGCTTGCGCTCACGGGATATCAGCGTGGCGGCTGCTCGCCGCTCGGCGCAAAGAAGGAGTATCCCGTCTTCCTCGACGCTTCGGCACGGGAATGGGAACAGATTGCCGTCAGCGCGGGCAAGCGCGGTGAGCAGATTCTGCTCGCGCCCGCCGACTTGGAGCGTGCCGTTCATGCGACGGTGGCGGCTCTGGCGCGTTGATGGCAGCGAAACGATCGGTTGTGAGAGAAAGAAATGGAGTGAAGGAATTGAAATACAGAAGCACAAGAGGCGGAGCCTCAGGCATCGCGTCAGCAGAGGCGATCATCCAAGGACTGGCAGTGGACGGCGGACTTTTTGTGCCCGAGGAAATGCCTGCGGTCGGAATGGACTTCATCGAAGAGATGACGCGCCTTTCCTACGAGGAGCGCGCAGCGCGCATCTTGGGACTTTTCCTTACAGATTACACACAAGAGGAGCTTGCAGGCTGCATTTCGCGCGCCTATGGCAGCGGGAAGTTCGACGACGTGCGCATCGCGCCTGTTCACATGCTCAAGGAATTCCCCGTGCTGGAGCTTTGGCATGGGCCGACGAGCGCGTTCAAGGACATGGCGCTGCAGCTTTTGCCGCAGCTTTTGCAGACGGCGCTTCGGAAGACGGGAGAGAGCGCTGAGATCTTGATCCTCGTCGCCACGTCGGGCGACACGGGAAAAGCGGCTCTCGAAGGCTTCGCCGATGTCGAGCAGATCAAGATCCTCGTATTCTATCCGACGGGCGGCGTGTCGAAGATCCAGAACCTGCAGATGTGTACGCAGAAGGGAAGGAATGTCTGCGTCGTCGCGGTCAAAGGAAATTTTGACGATGCGCAGAACGGCGTCAAGGCGATCTTCAGCGACAAGGATTTTGGCGAGAGGCTTGCTGCCGAGAACGTCAAGCTGTCTTCGGCCAATTCGATCAATTGGGGACGGCTTGTGCCGCAGATCGTCTATTATTTCAGCGCTTATGCCGACCTCCCTGTCCAATGGGACGATCCGTGCGGGCGAGGCGATCGACTTTTTGTGTGCCGACGGGGAATTTCGGCGACATTCTCGCCGGCTACTATGCCAAGCGCATGGGACTTCCCGTGGCGAAGCTCATCTGCGCGTCGAACAGCAACAACGTGCTGACCGATTTCCTGCAGACGGGCGTTTACGACAGACAGCGCGACTTCCATAAGACGATATCGCCGTCCATGGACATCCTGATATCGAGCAATCTCGAACGGCTGCTCTGCCATGAAACGAAGGATGCAGCGAAGGTCAAGGTTTGGATGCAGCAGCTGGGCGAAAAGGGCAGGTATGAGGTCGGCGATGACGTGCTGCAAAAGCTCAAGGAGACGTTCTGGGCAGGCTGGGTCGATGACGCGGCGACGAAGAAAACGATCCGCGAAGTTTTTGAAAAAGAGCGTTATGTGCTCGATACGCATTCCGCCGTGGCCTACCGTGTGGCTCAGAAGTATAAAGAGGCGACGGGGAGTTCCAGGCCGCTCGTCGTCGTTTCGACGGCAAGCCCGTACAAGTTCAACGAAAGCGTCCTGGAGGCACTGGGAGAGGAGCGCGCCGGACTCGATGAGTTTGCGCAGCTTGACAAGCTTGCTTCTTTGAATGAGAGTCCGATCCCGCAGGGGCTGGCATCGTTGAAGACGGCAGAAATTCTGCATCGGGCGGTGTGCGAAAAGGCGGAGATGCGCACGGCAGCGGAAGACTTTGCGACGCAGTGACCTCTCGGAGGGCGCACAAATTACACGCACAAACGTCCACGACGTGGACATAGTGCGCCGTCCTTGCGTGAAATCCTGGGAGGTCGAATCGAAGGCAACGACCGATCGGCTTGGTTTTACGCAAAAAAAATTAAAAAAAGCAGGATTTCTTTGAAAAATCGAGAAAGAGATAAGCGTAACATGTTTGAAACCATATCTTGAATCAATATTTTATGAAAGAGGTAGAGGAACATGGCAAAACTTGATTTGGCACAGTACGGGATTACAGGGGCGACAGAAATCGTCCATAATCCGTCCTATGAACAGCTTTTTGAAGAAGAAATGAAGTCTGACCTCACGGGCTTTGAAAAGGGAAAGCTCACGGAGTTTGATGCGGTGAACGTCATGACGGGCGTCTTCACGGGGCGTTCGCCGAAGGACAAGTTCATTGTCGTGGACGACAACTCCGTGGACACGATCTGGTGGACATCGGAAGACTACCCGAACGATAACCATCCGACGAGCGAAGCGACATGGGACGAGCTCAAGAAGATCGCGAAGAAAGAGCTTTCCAACAAGCGTCTCTTCGTTGTCGATGCCTTCTGTGGCGCGAACAAGGATACGCGCATGTCGGTGCGCTTCATCGTTGAGGTCGCATGGCAGGCGCATTTCGTCAGCAACATGTTCATCCTGCCCTCGAAAGAGGAATTGGAAAACTTCAAGCCGGATTTCATCGTCTACAATGCGTCCAAGGCGAAGGTGGAAAACTACAAGGAGCTCGGGCTTCACTCGGAGACGGCGATTGCCTTCAACATCACGAGCCGCGAACAGATTATCATCAACACATGGTACGGCGGCGAGATGAAGAAGGGCATGTTCTCGATGATGAACTACTACTTGCCGCTGAAGGGCATTGCTTCGATGCACTGCTCGGCCAATACGGATCTCGAAGGCAAGAATACGGCGATCTTCTTCGGTCTCTCGGGCACGGGCAAGACGACGCTCTCGACCGACCCGAAGCGTCTTTTGATCGGCGATGATGAGCATGGCTGGGACGACAACGGCGTCTTCAATTTCGAGGGCGGCTGCTATGCGAAGGTCATCAAGCTCGACAAGGATTCTGAGCCGGACATCTACAACGCGATCAAGCGCGACGCGCTTCTGGAAAATGTCACGGTCGATGAAAACGGCAAGGTTGATTTTAACGATAAATCTGTGACGGAGAACACGCGCGTCTCTTATCCGATACAGCACATCGAGAACATCGTGCGCCCGATTTCTGCTGCTCCCCCCGCCAAGGAAGTCATCTTCCTTTCTGCCGATGCCTTCGGCGTACTGCCGCCCGTCGCCATCCTGACGCCGGAGCAGATGGAGTATTACTTCCTCTCGGGCTTCACGGCGAAGCTCGCGGGCACGGAGCGCGGCATCACGGAGCCGACGCCGACCTTCTCGGCGTGCTTTCGGGCAGGCGTTCCTCGAACTGCCGCCGACGAAGTACGCACAGGAACTCGTCAAGAGGGTGCGCCAGAGCGACGCCAAGGCATATCTCGTGAACACGGGCTGGAACGGCACGGGCAAGCGCATTTCCATCAAGGATACGCGCGGCATCATCGATGCAATCTTGGACGGCTCGATCAACAATGCGCCGACGAAGAAGCTCAAGTACTTCGAATTTGACATTCCGACGAAACTGGAGGGCGTCGACCCAAAGATTCTCGATCCGCGTGACACTTATGCCGATCCGAATGAGTGGGATAAGAAGGCGCAGGATCTTGCCGGCCGTTTCATCAAGAATTTCAAGAAGTATGAAATGGATGAGGAAGGCCGCGCACTCGTCGCCGCCGGCCCGAAGCTCTAAGATGCTTGGCGGCGCATCGTTCGCAGCGGATGAGACTCTGCCAGCGATACATTGCGACCAGTAAGGGCGCTTGAAGGCATCCTGATAAAGAAAGAACCCGTCTGCGATTCGATGCGGAGGCGGGTTCTTTTTCGCCTTGTGCAGGTGCAGTGCATGATGAGGCCATGTGGGCATGATTTTTCTTTGGGAGAGGGGGCAATCCATGGAGCTGCAGACGAGCTTGCTGGAACTCAAGGGCGTCGGAAAAAAGAAATACGAATCATTGAACAGACTCGGACTCTTCACGGTCTACGACCTGTTGACTTACTATCCGCGCACTTACGAGGACAGACGCATCTTGACGCCGCTCGCTGCAGCTGCAGTCGGCGAGCAGCAGGCGGTGGTGGGAGTCATACGCCGCATAGCCGAGCGGCGCACGGGACGCAGCCTCCATGTTTTGAGCGTTGATATCGACGACGGCACGGGCTTTCTGCAAGTCACGTTCTTCAATCAAAAGTTTTCTTAAGGGAAAACTCAGGACGGGAATGCGGCTCTTCGCTGTCGGCAAGATTGACTATGCCTTCGGCGGGCAGGGCAAGAAGCAGATGAGTCAGGTCAAGGATTTTTCCGTGCTCGAAAAAGATGAAGATGTGACTCTGGGGCTTCTACCCGTTTACGCGGCTACGAGCAGCTTGAATCAGAAGTTTTTCCGCACGCTTCTCACGACGCTTTTTCAGGGAATCGACGAGATCGCGGAGATCCTTCCCGGGAGCATCTGCCAGCGCTATCATCTCGTCGCGCGCGAGGAGGCATATCGCGAGGTGCATTTTCCCGAATCGTCTGAGGCATTGCATCTTGCGCGTGAAAGGCTGATCTTTGAGGAGCTTTACCTCATCCAGTGCGGACTTCTGCTCTTGCGTCGCGAGAGCCGCGAAAAGAAGAAGGGTGTGCGCCATCTCGGCGAGAGTCGTTTGTCGCGCGCAGTACATGAGACTCTGCCGTTCCGACTGACGGAAGACCAAGCGAAGGCATGGTGCGACATTCGGCAGGATATGGAACTTGCCGTGCCGATGCGTCGCCTCGTGCAGGGCGACGTCGGCTCGGGCAAGACGGCTCTCGCCCTCTTGGCGCTCATCAAGACGGTGGAAAATGGCTTCCAGGGTGCTTTCATGGTGCCGACGGAGATTTTGGCGCGTCAGCACTTTGACAAG
Organism: uncultured Selenomonas sp.; assembly: GCA_916438625.1. Taxonomy (GTDB): domain Bacteria; phylum Bacillota; class Negativicutes; order Selenomonadales; family Selenomonadaceae; genus Selenomonas. The sequence goes on from CAKAFE010000001.1 coordinate 1,175,072, forward strand.
TTCAGCGACTTGCTCAAAGAGTTGCCTGTTCGCCTCCTGCTCTTGACGGGGCGGCTGGCGAAGAAGGAGCGCGAGGCGGCGTATGCGGCGATCGAGGCGCACGAAGTCGACATCGTGATCGGCACGCACGCTTTGATTCAAGAGACCGTCACCTTCGCTGCCCTCGGTCTCGTCGTGACGGATGAGCAGCACCGCTTCGGTGTCGAGCAGCGCGCGGCGCTTGAAAAACGCGCGCAGCTTACGCCCGATATGCTCGTGATGACGGCAACGCCAATTCCGCGCACGATGACCTTGACAGTTTACGGCGATCTCGATGTTTCGCGCATCGAGCACCTGCCGCCGGGACGTGTCCCCGTCGAGACCTTCCTGCGCGCGCCGGCGAGGCGCGACCTCATCTATCGCTTCGTGCGGCAGGAAGTTGCCAAGGGAAGACAGGCGTATGTCGTCTGTCCGCTCGTTGAGCAGAGCGATACGCTCGATCTGCCGTCGGCCGAGGAAGTTTATGAGGAGCTGCGTACAGGAATGCTTCGAGAGGTGCGCTGCGGCCTCGTGCATGGAAAGCTGGCGGGCAAAGAGAAGGAAGCCGTCATGGCGGATTTTCATGCAGGCAGGATCGACGTCCTCGTGACGACGACGGTCATCGAGGTCGGCGTCGATGTGCCGAACGCAAGCGTTTTGGTCGTTGAGAATGCCGAACGCTTTGGCCTTGCGCAGCTCCATCAGCTGCGCGGGCGTGTGGGCAGGGGAGTGCACCGTTCTTATTGCATCCTCATCTCGGCAGCGCGCACGGAGACGGCGAAGAAGCGCCTCTCGCTCATGGAAAGTGTCAGGGATGGCTTCGTTCTTGCCGAGGAGGATCTGAAGCTCAGAGGTCCCGGCCAGTTCTTCGGCGCGATGCAGCATGGCCTGCCCGATCTCAAGATGGCAGACGCGCTGCGCGATGTCGATATCCTGCTCAAGGCGCGTCGAGCGGCGCTCGAAACGATGGAAAGTCCTGCGATGCGAAAGGAAGTCGCTGAAATTCTGCGGCTTGAGTACAAGGAATTGTTCACGAAGATCACCGAGGTTTGAGGAGAGCGCATACGAGCCATTTTTGAAGCGCCATGGCGCGCGCGGTACGGGTGGATATGGAAGGAATCAGGAGAAAGAAAGGAATTTCAGCAGGAGTTTTCTGTGCTTTTGGAGAATATCAAAACAATGTTGATTTCGCATTTACGGAGGAAGTTTCATGGTAGAAGCAGCGGAGAAGTTCAAGCGCTATTTGCAGCGTCATAAGATTGACAGCTTTGAGCGTGAGGAGCTCGGCGATGAGCATGAGAGCGTGATCTTTCGCTCGACTGTCGAGGTGCAGGGGCAGTATGTGCCGCTCGGGGTCATTTTCGATGATACGATCTATGTGATCGTGCGCGCGAATCTAGCACCGAAGGCGCTGAACGATGACAATGCCTACGAGGTGACGAATTTCATCATGCGGCTCAACAACGGGAACAAGCTGTTCAAGTATTACTTGGCGCCCGATACGTCTGTCATCCTGGATGCTTGCATTCCGATGACACCGAAAAATTATTCGGCGGATCTCGTCAATACGATCGTCGGTGTTGTGGCGCGGGAAGTCAGGAAGCGTCACAGCGATTTCATGGGAATGATTTGGCAGAAGGGTTGAGCACTGAGAGATCTGGAGTGCGCATGGCTTGCGAGGTGTTTTTATGCTGAAGAAAGGGATCGTTCTGGCAGGTGGCTCGGGCACGCGCCTCTATCCATTGACCAAGGTCGTGTCGAAACAGCTCATGCCGATCTTTGACAAGCCGATGATCTATTATCCGTTGAGCACGTTGATGCTTGCGGGGATCGAGGATATCCTCGTCATCACGACGCCGCAGGATAGTCCGATGTTTGCCGCGATGCTTGGTGACGGCAGTCAGTGGGGCATTCGCATCTCTTATGCCGTGCAGCCGAGTCCTGACGGACTCGCACAAGCGTTCATCATCGGCGAGAGCTTTATCGGCAGCGATGGCTGTGCGCTTGTTTTGGGCGACAACATCTTTTACGGCGCGAATCTCGCTCGTCTCTTGCAGCGTGCGACAGCGCGCGAATCGGGCGCGACGGTTTTTGCTTACTATGTGCGCGACCCGAAGCGCTATGGCGTCGTGGAGTTTGATAAAACAGGCCGTGCCGTAAGTTTGGAGGAGAAGCCGGAGGCGCCGCGCTCGAATTATGCAGTGACGGGACTTTACTTCTATGACAATGATGTCGTAGATATAGCGAAGGCGGTCAGGCCGTCGGCGCGCGGCGAGCTGGAAATCACGGATGTGAACCGCGCGTATCTGGAGCGCGGCGACCTCCAGGTGGAGAAGATGCGGCGCGGCTTCGCATGGCTCGATACGGGCACGCATGAGTCGCTTCTGCAGGCGGCGACGTTCGTTGAAACGATTCAGGATCGCCAGGGACTGAAGATCGCCTGCATCGAGGAAATCGCCTACCGCATGGGTCATATCGACGAGGAGCAGCTTCTGCGCCTTGCGCAGCCCTTGATGAAGAACGATTATGGAAAGTATTTGGAACAGTTGGTGAAGGGCTAGGGATGGAAGATGAATGTGACAGAAACGCACCTCAAAGGCGTCTTCATATTGGAGCCGGCGGTATTTGGCGATGCGCGCGGCTGGTTCATGGAGAGTTGGTCGAAGAAAAAGATGGAAGAAGCAGGTCTCCCTTACGACTTTGTGCAGGACAACCAGTCCTTTTCAGCAGAAAAAGGGAACGCTGCGAGGTCTTCACTACCAGAAAAATCCCATGGCGCAGGCGAAGCTCCTGCGCTGCACGCGCGGTGAGATCCTCGATGTCGCCGTCGATATCCGAAAAGGGCTCGCCGCAATATGCGAAGTGGGTTGCCGTGCGCCTCTCGGCGAAGAACAAGCGGCAGTTGATGATTCCGCGCGGTTTCGCGCATGGATTCATCACGCTGACGGATGACGTCGAGGTGCAGTACAAGGCGGACAACTACTATGCGCCCGAGTGCGACGGCAATATCCTCTGGAGCGATCCCGCCATTGGCATTGACTGGGAGCTTGCGCCGACGGTTCTTTCGGCGAAGGATGAAGCGGCTCCGACGCTTTCCGAGAGAGAAGCCGAGCTGAATTTCGTCTACGGGGAGGAATAACCTTGAAGTATCTTGTGACCGGCGGTGCCGGTTTTATCGGCAGCAACTTCGTCCATTACATGATGAAAACGCATCCGGAGGCGCAAATCCTCTGCGTTGATGCGCTGACGTATGCGGGCGACTATGAGTCCCTGCTCGATGTTGCGGATGATCCGCGCTTTCACTTTTCTCGCTGCAGCATCTGCGACCGCGAGGCCATTTACGCGATCTTCCGCAAGGAGAAGCCCGATGTGGTCATCAATTTCGCGGCGGAAAGTCATGTCGATCGCTCCATCGAAACGCCGGAGCTCTTCCTTCAGACGAACATCATCGGCACGAGCGTCCTCATGGACGCCTGCCGCGAATATGGCATTTCGCGCTACCATCAGGTGTCGACCGACGAGGGTTTACGGTGATCTGCCGCTCGACCGTCCAGATCTTCTCTTCACCGAACAGACGCCTCTGCATACCTCCAGCCCGTATTCGTCGTCGAAGGCTTCCGCTGACCTTCTCGTGCTCGCTTACAGCCGTACCTTTGGATTGCCTGTGACGATCTCGCGCTGCTCGAACAATTACGGTCCTACCACTTTCCGGAAAAGCTCATCCCGCTGATGATCGTCAAGGCGCTTGCCGACGAGCAGCTTCCCGTGTACGGCGACGGCGCCAATGTGCGCGATTGGCTCTACGTCGAGGATCATTGCCGAGCCATCGATCTCGTGCTGCACAAGGGACGTGCGGGAGAAGTCTACAACATCGGCGGTCACAACGAGCGTGCCAATATCGATGTCGTCAAAGCCATCCTGCATGCGCTGAAGAAACCCGAGAGCCTCATCTCGTATGTCGAGGACAGAAAGGGGCATGACCGTCGCTACGCGATTGATCCGACGAAGATTCATGCGGAGCTTGGCTGGCTGCCCGAAATGAAGTTTGAGGAAGGAATCGAGCGCACGATCGCCTGGTATTTGGAAAACCGTGCGTGGTGGCAGCACATCCTCGGATGGCAGTTATCGAAAGAGTTATCACGGCGCGTGAGATTTTTTGCAAAAAAGGCTTGCGCTTTTCCCTTCCGTGCTGTATACTAGCAAAGTAACTTGTCCACGGGGGCGTAGCTCAGCTGGGAGAGCGCTTGCATGGCATGCAAGAGGTCAGGGGTTCGATCCCCCTCGTCTCCACCATAAGGATTTTAAGCGGCTTTCTGCTTAGGCAGGGAGGCCGCTTTTTGTTTTTAGGGAGTTTTAGTTTTGGGAGAGGGTTCTCCCTTTGGAGTGGGGAGGGTGCGGCATGAATGAACTGCCGACCATACATCAGCTGGAATGTTTCATCATTTATGGCAGGATCAAGAATTTTTCGCTTGCCGCGCAGGAGGCCAACATCACGCAGTCAGCGTTCAGCGTGCAGATGAAGAAGCTTGAAGAAGCGATCGGCGTCACATTGATCCGCCGCTCGACGCGCGGCAGTGACTTGACGGAGGCTGGCACGGTTTTTTTGGACAAGGCGCAGATCTGCGTTGCGCAGCTGCGCGAGGCTGTAGCGGAGGTGCAGGAAAGCGCGAAACGCACGCCTGTCGAGCTTGATGTTGCCGTATTGCGCTCTCTGGGAGATGTCCACATGAATCGCCATGTATCATACTTTCAAAAGCAGAATGAGAAGATTTGCCTCAATGTTTTTGAGATGGAGGAAGATGAGATCCGGTGCGGACTTTTGGAAGACCGCATCGATGTCGCATCGCTCTATCGCTTGGACGACAAGGGATTCAACGGTTGGGAATGTGTGCATTTTTCCGATGACGACATTGTTTTCTACGCGCCCCTGCCTTGCGCGCGTTGAAGGCGATGCTGCACGCTCTTGGGTGGCGCAGCAGCCGCATGTGTTCTATCCTGTGCGATCGTCGATGAATCGCGTGTATGAACGTTACTTCGGTGAGGAGAAGCCCGTGGTGGTGGCACGTCTCTCGACGCCGTATGCGATGGTACATTTTTGTCGGGAAAATGCGGCGGGGGTGCTCTTGCCGCGGCGCTTCGTCGAAGCGCTAGGCATCACGGACGGCTTCTCTTCTCTTGCGCCTGCCCTGGCGCTTGATGCCGTGCTCGTTTATAAGAGGGACAACCCGCGCCTGCAATATATTCGCACTTACGTTGAACATGTTCGACAGATTTATAGGGAGAAGCCAAGAAGTCAGGCTGGGGAGGCAGTGCATCCTGAGAAATTGAAGGGAAGATAGCGTTCTGGGAGTTATCGCTTTTGACGATGACTCCCATCTTTTTATGCGCTACACAAAAGATAAGACGATGCTTATAATCAGGGCAGTTCGTTTTTTAAAAGCGCTGCGGCGCTTACAACAAAGAAAGGTTGCTGTTGAACGTGAAACAAGAGAAGCTGTGGACGAAGGAGTTCATCCTGGACACGTTGGTGAACTTCTTGATCTATATCATCTATTACATGCTCATGGTCATCATCGCATCTGAGGCGATTCAGTCACTCAATGCGTCGATGAGTGAAGCTGGCCTTGCCTCGGCATTTTTCATTCTCGGCACATTGCTTTGCACGCATGGCGGCCGGTCGTTCCATCGAGCTTTATGGCAGGAAGGTCATGCTTTATGGCGGCATCATTTTTTATCTCGTGACGACGCTCTTGTACTTCTTCGTAGATTCCCTCGCCGTGCTCTACGTTGTGCGCTGTCTGAACGGCATTGGCTACGGAATCACATCGACGGCGACGAGCACGATTGTATCGAGCATCATCCCGACGACACGCCGCGGCGAAGGAATCAATTACTATGCTTTGAGTATGAGTCTTGCCGCGGCGATCGGACCGTTCCTTGGCATGCTCATGCAACATACGATGACGTTCAACTATATCATTGATTTCTGCGTTGCTATGCTCGTTGTCTGCCTCGTTGCCGTCGTTGTCCTCAAGGTGCCTGAGATAGAACTCTCCGAGGAGAAGAAGGCGGAGCTCAAGAGGTTCAGCATCAGCAATTTTCTGGAGCCGAAGGTCACGTCGATTTCCATCGTGGCATTTCTCATGGGCATCAGCTATTCGAGCGTCTTGAGTTTCCTTGCTACGTATGCGCAGGAACTTGGTCTGATCGGTGCGGGAACGGTCTTCTTCCTTGTTTATGCTTTGACGATCACGCTGGCGCGTCCTGTTGCGGGCGTCATGTTTGACCGCAAGGGCGAAGACTTCGTTATGTATCCGACGTATGCCTGTCTTGCTATCGGCCTTTTGCTTCTGAGCGTTACAACAGCGAGCTGGACGCTTCTTCTTGCCGGAGTGTTCGTCGGTCTCGGCTATGGTACGTTCATGTCGAACGGGCAGGCGATCTGTGTCAAGCTCGTCACCGAGTATCGCATCGGTGTTGCTGTGTCGACGTACTTCATCGCTCTCGATCTCGGACTCGGCGTCGCACCCTATGCGCTCGGCGCGTTCAAATCCAGCATCGGCTTTGAAGGAATCTACGCATCATGCGGTGCTGTAGCGCTCCTTTGCGCCGGCCTGTACTACTTGTTGTACGCAAGGAAGCGCAGCGTCGCGCCTGTGACGGTGATAGAGGTTAAATCGGAATGAGGTTGGAGACTGCACGGTGCATTGAGCATCTTGCGTAATGCCTTTGTGGGAAAGAGGCCGATCGGCTCTGGTTGATTTTTCCGACTAGAATACGAAAGAGGGCTGCGACAAGCGGCCTCTTTCGTATTCTAGTCTCGGGGACAAAATAAAAAGAAAAAAAGATGTTGACAGATGGGGCGATTTCATGTAAAATGGGGCAAGTCGTAAAGAGAGCGGACAGCAAGTGAAAGATTCGGAGAAGAACGGCATAGTAAGTCCTGGCGGACGTAAAAAAACGGTGCTTGACAAGATTCACTGAAACGAGTATACTGAGAAGGTCGGCTCGCAAGAGCGGCAAAAGAAGCCGAGCGATCGGCGGTGTTCCTTGAAAACTAAACAATGCAGAAATGAATCATCGATATGATTCAAGCCAGATGTCCATCAAGAGAAATCTTGATGAAACATCGATTGTGAACTACAAAAGCAATCGACAATTTCTTTATACGGTTCGAAAGAATCGTATCCAAAGATAAAAAGAGCCAATCAACGGCTCTCTGCTAAAAAAAGTAATTTTCTCCACCACGACTGTCCTGCAGTCCGAAGCGGAGAAAAACGCAGAGATTTTTGTGCTAGGCAAGGAATGGCGAAGCCGCGTCCCGCAGACGTACTCGTGTACGTCGAGGACACACGGCGAAGCCATGACGCAGCATAGCGCAAAAAGATCAAGTTTTTTCGGAGAGTTTGATCCTGGCTCAGGACGAACGCTGGCGGCGTGCTTAACACATGCAAGTCGAACGGGAACCTTTATTTCGGTAAAGGTGAGAGTGGCAAACGGGTGAGTAACACGTAGGCAACCTGCCGACAGGATGGGGACAACATTCCGAAAGGAATGCTAATACCGAATGAAATCCGAGGAGGGCATCCACCTCGGCTCAAAGATGGCCTCTTTACAATGCTATCGCCTGTCGATGGGCCTGCGTCTGATTAGCCAGTTGGTGAGGTAACGGCTCACCAAAGCGACGATCAGTAGCCGGTCTGAGAGGATGAACGGCCACATTGGGACTGAGACACGGCCCAGACTCCTACGGGAGGCAGCAGTGGGGAATCTTCCACAATGGGCGAAAGCCTGATGGAGCAACGCCGCGTGAGTGAAGAAGGTCTTCGGATCGTAAAGCTCTGTTGCACAGGACGAAAACCGGGTTTGAAAACATTGAGCCTGGGTGACGGTACTGTGCGAGGAAGCCACGGCTAACTACGTGCCAGCAGCCGCGGTAATACGTAGGTGGCGAGCGTTGTCCGGAATTATTGGGCGTAAAGGGAGCGCAGGCGGGCATATCAGTCCATCTTAAAAGTGCGGGGCTCAACCCCGTGAGGGGATGGAAACTGTATGTCTTGAGTGCAGGAGAGGAAAGCGGAATTCCCAGTGTAGCGGTGAAATGCGTAGATATTGGGAGGAACACCAGTGGCGAAGGCGGCTTTCTGGACTGTAACTGACGCTGAGGCTCGAAAGCCAGGGGAGCGAACGGGATTAGATACCCCGGTAGTCCTGGCCGTAAACGATGAATGCTAGGTGTAGGAGGTATCGACCCCTCCTGTGCCGGAGTTAACGCAATAAGCATTCCGCCTGGGGAGTACGGTCGCAAGACTGAAACTCAAAAGGAATTGACGGGTGCGCACAAGCGGTGGAGTATGTGGTTTAATTCGACGCAACGCGAAGAACCTTACCAGGGCTTGACATTGAGTGAAAGGGCTGGAGACAGCCCCCTCCCTTCGGGGACACGAAAACAGGTGGTGCATGGCTGTCGTCAGCTCGTGTCGTGAGATGTTGGGTTAAGTCCCGCAACGAGCGCAACCCCTGTCCTTTGTTGCCAGCGCGTCATGGCGGGAACTCAAGGAGACTGCCGCGGAGAACGCGGAGGAAGGCGGGGATGACGTCAAGTCATCATGCCCCTTATGTCTGGGCTACACGTACTACAATGGGATGGACAGAGGGAAGCGAAGGCGCGAGCCAGGCAGATCCCCACAAACCATCCCCCAGTTCGGATTGCAGGCTGCAACCCGCCTGCATGAAGTCGGAATCGCTAGTAATCGCAGGTCAGCATACTGCGGTGAATACGTTCCCGGGCCTTGTACACACCGCCCGTCACACCACGGAAGTCATTCACGCCCAAAGCCGGTGGGCCAACCGCAAGGAGGCAGCCGTCTAAGGCGGGGGCGATGACTGGGGTGAAGTCGTAACAAGGTAGCCGTATCGGAAGGTGCGGCTGGATCACCCTCCTTTCTAAGGTAAGCAGAGAACCGCGTTTGAAGGAGCGCAAGCGACGCGCAAACGTGAGTGAATCGCTTAGTTCGATTTCGCGAAGCGAAAGTCGAACTTCATTCTCAACCTAAGTCGAGGCATAGGGCTGGCATAAGCCTTTCTGCATTGTCTAGTTTTGAGGGAACACAAATCTCTCAAGCTTGACCTTCACGTTGAGTTGCATCAGCGGCAAGGTCGAGTGTACCTTGAAAACTACACAGAAGACAAAATGAAAGAAAATCATCGAAGGCTGCAGAAATGCAGCAAAGATTTTTCCGAACATTTTAGGATCACAAACCACCAAGCATCAATGAAAATGATGCCTTGAGGCGAAAACACACGATGAAAATCGTGGAAAAGTCAAAGCTACGAAAGGCATACGGTGGATGCCTTGGCGTCAGGAGTCGAAGAAGGACGCGATAAGCTGCGAAAAGCCGTGGGGAGCCGCAAATAGGCCTCGATCCACGGATGTCCGAATGGGGCAACCCAGTGCGAGTCATGTCGCACTACCCGAAAGGGAGACAAACCCGGTGAACTGAAACATCTAAGTAGCCGGAGGAAAAGTAATCAACAGCGTTCCGCTCATGAATGGGCTGGATGCAGATGCGCAGGATGTGGTTTCTTCAGCGAGGCGGAAGAGCGAGTCATAGCGGTGACTATGTCGAGCGATGACAACGAAGCGGAAGAGAGCACAGACAAGCAGATGCGCCAGCATGTTCATGAGTGGAGCGCGTGAGATTCCCCGAGTAGCGGCGAGCGAAAAGGGAAGAGCCCAAACCGAAAGCTTTCGGGCTTTCGGGGTTGAGGACCAGCAAAAAGGGAAAGCAGCCTAGTGGAACGGCATGGGAAGGCCGGGCGAAGAGTGAGACCCTCGTACACGAAAGGCTGAAGAACGGGCTGGGATCCAGAGTACCACGGGACACGAGGAACCCTGTGGGAAGCCGGGTGAATACCATCCAAGGCAAAAATACTACCTGACGACCGATAGAGGAAAGTACCGTGAGGGAAAGGCGAAAAAGAACCGCGGGAGCAGAGTGAAACAGAACCTGAAACCGTATGTCCACAAGCAGTCGAAGCGCTTTATATGCGCGACGGCGTGCCTATTGAAGAATGAACCGGCGAGTTGTCCTGTCGAGCGAGGTTAAGCGGAAGACGCGGAGCCGAAGCGAAAGCGAGTCTTAAGAGGGCGCTTAGTTCGACGGGGCAGACCCGAAAACCACAGTGATCTATGCATGGCGGGGCTGAAACTCAGGTAAAATTGAGCGGAGGGCCGAACCCGTGAGTGTTGAAAAACTTTGGGATGAGCTGTGCATAGGGGTGAAATGCCAATCGAACGTGGAGATAGCTGGTTCTCCCCGAAATAGCTTTAGGGCTAGCCTCGGGCGATGCATGCAGACGGTAGAGCACTGATCGGGCAAGGGGGCGTAAAGCCTACCGACCCCAGTCAAACTGCGAATGGCTGCATGGCAAGCCCGGGAGTCAGCGTGCGAGTGATAAGACCCGTACGCAAGAGGAAACAGCCCAGACCGCCAGCCAAAGTCCCAATGCTGTACTAAGTGGAAAAGGATGTAGGAATTCGAAAACAACCAGGATGTTGGCTCAGAAGCAGCCACCATTTAAAGAGTGCGTAATAGCTCACTGGTCGAGAGTCCCTGCGCCGAAAATGTCCGGGGCTCAAGTACAGAACCGAAGCTGCGGCTGCACACGAAAGTGTGCGGGGTAGGGGAGCGTACCATGCGCGGCGAAGCCGTACCGGAAGGAGCGGTGGAGCGCATGGCAGTGAGAATGCCGGTATGAGTAGCGAAAAGGCCAGCAAGAATCTGGCCCACCGAAAGCCTGAGGTTTCCTGGGCAACGCTCGTCGTCCCAGGGTCAGTCGGGACCTAAGCCGAGGCAGCAAGCATAGGCGATGGACAACTGGTGAATATTCCAGTACCGCAGGGAGTCGTTTGAGTGATGGAGTGACGCAGGAGGGAGCTTGGGCGCGCGAATGGAAGAGCGCGTCGAAGCCGGTGAGGCTGCAAGGGAGGCAAATCCCCCTTGTAAAAGCCGAGACGTGACAGGGAGGCAAACCTATGGGTGAGCCGAAGCCAAGCGGACCACACTGCCGAGAAAAGCTTCTAGCGAGACGAACTGCGCCCGTACCGAAACCGACACAGGCAGGCAGGGAGAGGATCCTAAGGTGCGCGGGAAAACCCTCGTTAAGGAACTCTGCAAATTGCATCCGTAACTTCGGGAAAAGGATGGCCGGAACTGGTGAAGACCCCCTGCGGTTGGAGCCGGGGTAAGCGACAGAAGAGAAGCCCAAGCGACTGTTTACCACAAACACAGGTGCCTGCAAAAGAGAAATCTGACGTATAGGTGCTGACGCCTGCCCGGTGCTGGAAGGTTAAGGGGAGAGGTCAGGAGCAATCCGAAGCCTTGAGCTGAAGCCCCAGTAAACGGCGGCCGTAACTATAACGGTCCTAAGGTAGCGAAATTCCTTGTCGGGTAAGTTCCGACCCGCACGAAAGGCGTAACGATTTGGGCACTGTCTCGACGAGGGCCCGGTGAAATTGAAATACCTGTGAAGATGCAGGTTACCCGCGACTGGACAGAAAAGACCCCATGGAGCTTTACTGCAGCTTGGCATTGATGCCCGGCGAATGATGTACAGGATAGGTGGGAGGCTAGAAAGGCGGCCGCAAGGACGCCCGGAGCCGCTGTTGGGATACCACCCTTCATCTCGCTGGTCATCTAACCGGAGTAGTTACGACACTCGGGACAGTGCCGGTGGGCAGTTTGACTGGGGCGGTCGCCTCCGAAAAAGAGCAACGGAGGCGTCCAAAGGTTCCCTCAGCGCGGACAGAAATCGCGCGAAGAGCATAAAGGCAGAAGGGAGCTTGACTGCGAGACCGACAAGTCGAGCAGGTACGAAAAAGTGAGGGCTTAGTGATCCGGTGGAATGAGAGTGGAATTGCCATCGCTCAACGGATAAAAAGCTACCACAGGGATAACAGGCTAATCTCTCCCAAGAGTCCATATCGACGGGGAGGTTTGGCACCTCGATGTCGGCTCATCACATCCCGGGGCTGAAGCAGATTCCCAAGGGTTGGGCTGTTCGCCCATTAAAGTGGTACGTGAGCTGGGTTCAGAACGTCGTGAGACAGTTCGAGTCCATATCCATCGCGGGCGGAAGAAACCTGAAGGGGGCTGCTCCTAGTACGAGAGGATCGGAGTGGACAGATCAACGGTGTACCAGTCATGGCGCCAGCCGTGCAGCTGGGTAGCTGCGTCCGGAAAGGATAAACGCTGAAAGCATCTAAGCGTGAAACCAGCCCTAAGATGAAGTTTCTCACGGAGCAATCCGGTAAGGCACCTCAAAGACGATGAGGTTGATAGGGCGGGGAGTGGAAGCGCCGCAAGGCGTGCAGCCGACCCGTACTAATATGCCGAGGGCTTGACTCGCAGGGGCGTCGGATTCGCAAAGCGAATCCGCGAACGCCCCGCGTGCGAAAACGTCCCAAGAACCAAGCGCGAAGCGCGCCGCATGATTGGCTGACGTTGACCGCCGCAGGCTGCCGCAAGGCAGACGAAAGTGGAGAGCACGTGAAGTTTCGCCATCACTCTAAAATGTTCCATTTGTCTTCTGTATAGTTTTGAGGGCACGCTCACGCGAGTTGACCTCAGAAGAAATCCAGTGGCGATAGCTGAGTGGATCCACCTGTTCCCATCCCGAACACAGTCGTTAAGCACTCATACGTCGAAAGTACTTGGTTGGAGACGACTTGGGAGGATAGAAAGCTGCTGGTTCAAATGTGCCACCGCGAATGCGGTGGCATACCTATGGCGGCTGTGGTGAAGTGGTTAACACACTGGATTGTGGCTCCAGCATTCGTGGGTTCGAGCCCCACCAGTCGCCCCATTTTTATAGGGGTATAGCTCAACTGGTAGAGCAACGGTCTCCAAAACCGTAGGTTGTGAGTTCAAGTCTTACTGCCCCTGCCATTGCTCCATCGACCTCATTTCTTTGAAATGAGGTTTTTTGATTTTGAACAGAAAATGGGAATGTGCTATAATAACGTATCTGATACGAAGAAACGATTTTTGTATGATGTTGTCTCAAAGAAAAGAAGAAATCTCAGATTACGCGCGGATAGAGTTGGATGGATCTCTGCTGGACCTTATGCAACACGGTTAAAATTCCGATATAAAGGAAGTTTGGATTTGAAGAAGCTACCGTCAATCCGATGGATATGGAGGAACATGAGCATGAACTACGGCGAAGTCATTGAGATCGATGTAGGGGAAGTAGGCGCTGAAGTTCGTCAGTCGGATCCTTTCGTCCGACGCGAGGTGGCGGCGAATCTCTGTGTCGGCGATGCACCTCCGCTTGTAACGGTATATTTCAAGCGTACAATCATCTCGAAGATCAGACAAAGATGGCGATTCATTCCATCCCTGCAATATACGCAGGATGTTGATCATGAACTTCTTCTCGTTGACAACGGCTCGACAGATGGGACACTTGATTTTTTTCGCAGCATTCCGCATCCGCGAAAAGCGCATTTTCCATGTGAAAGGAAAAACCGTGGCGCTTTGTTCGGCTATCTTGCAGCAAAGGGGGCAGCAGGAAATGAATTTATCCGCGGCAAATACTTTGCGGCTCTTCCGAGCGATGTTCTTGTGACGAAGAATTGGCTCAAGAATCTTGTTGCCTGCATGGAGTCTGATCCGCGGATCGGCATGGTCGTTCCTGTTGCCAGTTATGCAAGTTATGGTCAGCAATCAGATTTGCGGTTTTTCCACATATGGGGAAATGCAGGAGGCTGCTGCTGCTCACAATGTCAGCGATCCAAGAAAATGGGAAGAGCGGCTGCGCGTCATTCCTACGGCATCGTTGGTTCGCTCGTCCGTACGCAAAATGTACGAGGCGGATCATGCTTTTTATTATAATTTTTCCGATGATGACATTTTCCTTCATGTATCGCCGTCTTGGCTATCGCTTGATGCTCTGCGGCGATACGTTCGTCTATCACGCACGGGAACTGCGATGACGAAAGAGGATTTTGAATTCGACCTACAGTCTGGACGAGAAGTCTTTCGGCGCAAATATTTTGGCATAGATCCTTGGGACGATACGCGTTTCGACCTAGATCTTCGCGATAAGTGCCTGGATGTTGTTCCGAGACGGAATGCGTATCATATTCTTGGCATAGATGCGCATTGCGGCGCCGATTTACTGCATTTCAAGAATAGATTCCGGGCACTGAGCATAGAGAACGTAACGCTTTCCGCCTTTGTGCAGGACTCGAAGTATTGGGTGGACTTGCAGACGATTTGCGATGGCGCAGTGTTTTTGTTTGCCGTTGCGCGATCTTGCTGCAGCGCTGCAGGGAAATGTCTACGATTACATCATTCTCGGCGAGCCGTTATACAGTTATGAAGATCCGCAGGCGATGCTCGAACTTATGCGCGACCATCTTTCTGTCGATGGCAGATTGAGCGGGACGTGTGGAAACGGATGGCGAAGTTTTCGTGTTGGAGCGCCATGCGTGAGGAGGAGCTTTCATGAGATTTTCTGATTTGCGGAGCGGCATGCTGCAGAAATGGCAGAGTCGCGCCGTCGATGTTTCCTCCTTTGCAGGCGCGGATATTTTTTTCTCTATGGTGCGGGAAATCTCGGCAAGAAGCTCAGGATGTCTTTGGAAGCGTCTGGCATACCGGTCAAGGGGATGATCGACCGCCGTGCAGCAGACTTGCGGGTGCAGGGAATTGATGCCTTGACCTTGGAGGAGACGGCAGATGTCCCGAAGGAGAGAAGCATCGTCATCTTGGCGGCGCTCTTCTCTCTGGAGGATGAGCCTGTACTGCGTGATTCACTGACGCTGGCGGGCTTTCCTCAGGTCTTCGCCCTGCATGAGCTTGATTGGCGCAGTTTCAGAAGCACTGCGTTTTGCCGCAACATCTTTATCGGCGATTACGACATCGAGCGTGATTTTGCCCGCGATGAAGCTGAGATCCTCGCCGCATATGAACTATGGCAGACGCAGGGAGAGCGCGAATACTACATGACGCATATTGAGGCGTATCTTTGCGGCGATTTCTCCATCTTTCCTGCGCCTTTGCCTCTGCGACTGCAATATGCGGCGCATAATGTGCCGGAAGATGTGGACATGCGCTTCTTCGTGGACTGCGGCGCCTTCGATGGCGATACGTTGCGTGCGCTCTCGGCAGCGGGCAGGAAGATTCACGACTACCTTGCTTTTGAGCCGCAGCAGGAACTTGGCGCACGCATCTATGCGTCGGCAGAGGAACTTTCCATCCCGCGTGCGACCATCGTGCCGTGCGGCGTATCGAACGTGACGCAGCAGATCCGCTTCGGTACGGCGGAAGAGGGGAAGTCTGCCGTGAAGAGAGAGGCGGCGGGAGAAAATGTCATCCAATGCGTTTCGCTCGATACGATGCTTGCAGGCGAGATGCCGACGTTCATCAAGATGGACATCGAGGGCATGGAGATCGATGCGCTGCGCGGCGCGGAAAATCTCATCCGCATGCATCATCCGCAGCTGGCGATCTGCGTCTATCACGACATGTCGCATATCTGGCGCATACCGCTCTTGCTGCGTGAATTCTACAGTGGATATCGCTTCTACTTGCGCAATTATCAATACATGGGATTGGAAACCGTGGTCTATGCTTTTGCAGATGGAGAATGAATATGGCAGAAATCAAACCTTATTATGACACGAATAGAAAGAAACTTGCGGACATCATTCCGCTCGCGCAGCCTTTCACCGTATATATCGAGCAGACGAAATACTGCAACTTCAAATGCTTTTACTGCATCCACTCGACGCGCGATGATGAGGCGGCGAGTTTCAAAAAGCTCGGGCATCGCATGATGCATATGGACGAGGGCATATTTTTGACAAGATCGTGCGCGATCTCAAGGAGTTTCCTGAAGGCGGCATCAAACGCATCGTCTTCTCCGGCTTGGGCGAGCCGCTGACGAATCCTTTGCTGCCGACCTTCGTCAAGAAGATCGTCGATGCTGACATCGCAGGGCGCGTCGAGGTCATCACGAACGGACTTCTTCTCACGCCGGAAAAGAGCGATGCACTCGTTGCAGCAGGTATCACGAACATCAATATCTCCGTGCAGGGTCTTGATGCCGCAGGCTACGAAAAAAACCTGCGGCGTGCGCATCGACTTCGAGACGTATTTGGAGAACCTGCGCTATCTTTTTGCCCACAAGAAGAATACGGCGATCTACATCAAGGCGATCGATGCAACCGTGCCGACGGAGGAAGAAAAGAAGACGTTCCTTGAACTGTTCAGTCCGATGGCGGATCGAATCTTCATCGAGCATCTCGTCGTCATGCAGCAGCAGATGGAAGAGCTCAAGGATGTCGTCGATGGCTCGAAGAATTTTTATGGTGAAGACGTTGAAGTTGAACGTAAAGTCTGTGCACAGTCCTTTTACTTCCTGCAAATCGGCTGCGAGGGGCACACGTTCCCCTGTCCCGTGCCCGGTTTGGGCAAGGGGCTGTCGATGGGCAATGCGAAGGAGCAGCCGCTCGTGGAAATCTGGAATGGACCGAGGCGTAGATCACTTTTGCGCAGGATGCTGCAAAAGCGCAAGGACGAGATACCCGAGTGCCGTGGTTGCACATGCTTCTTCTGCATCAACAATCCGGCGGAAGATCTCGATGCGGATGCAGAAAGACTCTTGCCTCTCTTTTCCTGAGGAGGAAGGATATGGCGTCTGAAATTAAACCCGATCTATGGGACGGAGCGCGTGAAGCTCGCCGAAGTCGTGCCGCTCGCAACACCCTACAGTGCTTTCGTCTTTCCGACGACGTACTGCAACTTCAAGTGCGCTTATTGCGGGCATTCGCTTGGTCATGCCGAGATGAAGCGGCAGTATGACTTCCAGCCCGAGCATATGACGATGGAAACGTATGAAAAAGACAATCGAGCAGCTTGCCGAGTTTCCGCAAAAGCTCAAACTCCTGTCGCTCACGGGACAGGGCGAGCCGCTCCTCAATCCCCACATCGCCGATATGGTGCGCATGGCGCGGGAAAAGGGTGTCGCCGAGCGCATTGAAATCATCTCGAACGCCTCCATGCTGCGTCCAGCGCTCGCCGATGCGCTCATCGAGGCGGGGCTTGATACTCTGCGCGTGTCGCTTCAGGGGACTTTCTTCGGAGAAGTACGAGACGATCTGCAAGGCGCACGTGAACTTCGAGGAACTGTTGGAGAATCTCCGCTATTTCTATGCACATCGCGGCAAGACGAAGCTCTTCTTGAAGGTCATGGATGTCGCGCTCGAAGAGGGCGAGGACGAGAAATTCTATGCACTCTTCTCCGATATGACGGATCGCATGTATATCGAGCGCATGCTGCCCGCCTATGACGGCGTGGAGTTGACGCAGGGCATGGAGGTCGAGTATGACCGCTATGGCGGCAAGACGGAGGGCATCCGCAAAGTCTGTCCGCTCGCCTTCTATATGCTCGGCGTGTTTCCGAACGGCGATGTCGAGCCGTGCGATACGATCTACAAGCCGATCGTCCTTGGGAAATGTGCATGAAGCGCGTATCTCGGATATGTGGCATGGGGAAAAGCTGCGCGAGTTCTGGCAGCTGCAGCTGACGGGCAGGCGCGAGGAGAACAAACGTTGTGCGCACTGCTGTGCACCGAACGATGTCGCGCATCCCGAGGATATCTTGGACGATGCAGCAGACGAGATCCTCGCTCGCTTGGAGACATGGCGATGAAGGCGCAGCGCATCGACGGACAGACGCCGGGCGGCAAGAGACAGCGACTCGCCGACCGTCTGCCGCTTGACACACCATTTTCCATCCAGGTGTTTCCCGTCTATGCGTGCAATCTTGCATGCGTTTACTGCATTCACTCCGTACCGCCCGAAAAGCGCGGCTTCATCGCCGCCAAGACGGTGCTTGACATGGAGTTGTATCGAAAGTTCATTGCCGATCTCAAGGAGTTTCCGCATCCCTTGAAGATGCTGCGCTTTGCAGGTACGGGAGAGCCGCTCCTGCATCCTCAAATTGCCGAGATGGTCGCGTGTGCAAAGAAGGCGGCCGTCGCCGAATCCCTCGACATCGTGACAAACGGTCTGCGCTTGACGCACGAGCTGTCCGTTGCGCTCGTCGAGGCGGGACTCGGCCGCATCCGCATCTCCTTGCAGGGGCTTTCGGACGAGGCGTATGCCTATACGAAGCGTGCGGGTGTCTTTCAAGATCTCGTGGAGAATATCGGCTGGCTCTATGCACATCGCGGCGATACGAAGATCTATGTGAAGATCATGGACTGTGCGCTCGGCGATGGTGAGGAGGCGGAGTTTCTGCGCATCTTCGGCGATATCGCCGACTTCATCGCAGTCGAGCATCTGATTCCTGCCGTCGAGCAGATTGATTACGAAAAGATCGCAGGTCATGCGCTTGCGGATCTGACGCAGAACGGCGCTGCCGTGCGCAGAGCAGAGGTCTGCCCGCAGCCCTTCTACATGATGCAGCTCAATCCCGACGGAATGATGGCGCCGTGCTGTGCCATGGAAACGGCAGAAATATTAGGTGATGTTTCTAAAGAATCGGTGCGTGCAATCTGGCAGGGCTAGCGCCTGCGCGCCTTTCTCGAAGCACAGCTTCGCGGCAGGAAGGCTGCGTATGCAACATGTGCGAAGTGCAGACAGTATCGCTATGCGATGTTCGAGGAGGATGTGCTCGACGGGGAGGCAGAAAAATACTGGAACGGGTACGAAACTTTATCTGACATATGCATGTAGAAGAGGAGAGACATGGAGTCGAAATTGCAGGAGAACTTGCACGAGATGCAGGCTGAATCAACGGCACGGAAGTTATATCTATGGGGTGCGGGAAACATCCTTAATCATAGCATAGATTTCCTGAAATGTAATTTCCGTATAGAGGGAATCATTGATAAGGGTGTACATGCAGATGGTGGGAGATTGTTTGATATTCCCCTGTATGCACCTGATATACTGGAGGAGATGGATAGAGATCGAACGATGTTCTGCATCACTTGCATTCATGTACGGGAGATCGCGGACTGGCTTCGCAAGTCGGGATTTCACTACGTTTATGACGTCTTTCATGTCCATCGCGATCCCATGTATAAGTTCCATCCTCCGCTCGATTCTGAAGGATTGTCTCAGGTTCATATATTGAACGAAATGTTGGAGGATTGTCAATCGAAAGAAGTCCTCAGAAAACTTATAGACAAAAGAGCCATACAAAGCTTAGATTATAGCGATATTCATGAAAAGAACCAATATTTTCCAGATGATGTTTGGCAGATAGGAAAAGATGAGTCCTTTATTGATGCGGGTGCTTTTGATGGAGATACGGTAGCGGCCATAGGTGAGATGACGCGAAATGAATTCCGAGCGGTTTATGCTTTTGAGCCAGATACAAAGAACTTCTCGGTGCTTGAAGAAAAATATCGTGAGGATATGCGCGTTCATTGTTATCCTTATGCAACGTGGGATAGTGAAGCAGCGCTTTGCTTTTCTGATGGGGAGGCTGCAAGTTCTACCGTTGCAGAGAGTGGCAAGAGGATCAGAGCTGTAGCGTTGGATGATGTTATCGAATCGCCAGTGACATTCATCAAAATGGATGTCGAAGGTGCGGAAATGCGTTCCCTGCAGGGGGCAAGGAATCTTATCTGTCGATATAAACCTAAGCTTGCTATCTGTGTATATCATAAGGCGGATGATCTGTGGAAGATTCCCTTCCTTATCAGAGACTTGGTACCAGAATATAGATTCATGTTGCGACATCATTCGGATTTATGGTTTTGAAACGGTTATCTATGCACAAATTGATAAGGTGAAGAGGTAATGAAAGAAGAGCGGACGAACGGTTTTCTTTCCGCAGCCTACTGCTTCCTCCTGCGTCAACACAGCGCGACGAGTGCCGAGACTGCGCTTTATGCGCGATGACGGGGCAGCGGAAGTTGACGGCGGCAATCGCTCGAGAATATCTGCGTGAGGCGCATAGGCGTGCGTCGAAGCCGTGGATTCGCCACTCGTACTATGTCGGACTGGCAGCAGGGAAGATTGCGGCGCGTGTGCCGGCGATGGACGGCGATCTTGCGTGCGCCTACGGATTTTTGCACGATATCGGACGGCGCTTCGGCGAGATGAAGATCAACCACATCTTCTACGGCTGGCGCTACCTTCTGGCAGAAGGCTATGAAGAAGCGGCGCGGATCTGCCTCACGCATTCCTTTCCCGTGCAGGAGGTGCGTTCGGTCACGGGCGTCTGGGATAGCACGGAGGAGGACATCGCCTTTTTGGGCGAGTATCTTTCGAGCATCACCTATACGGATTATGATCGTCTGATCCAGCTTGCCGATGTCTTGGGCGACGCTTCGGGCATCGTCGTTTTGGAGAAGCGCCTCGTCGATATCATCCGGCGCTACGGACTGGATGCGGCGAACGTCCCCTCGCGCTGGGCGGCTCTCTTTGCCATCAAGGAGGATTTCGAGCGACGCATGGGCGTATCGGTCGAGGAGGTTTTGGAGCTTCGTCCGTGCAGTTTCGAGCGAGCTTTTTTCGAGGAGGATTGGACATGACGGAGGGGACGGGAAACTTTATTTGTCGAGAAACGCGGCTGGCGGGCTGCTATGTCTTGCAAGCGAAGGTGAGGGAGGATGCGCGCGGATCTTTTACAAAGGTATTCCATGAAGGAGCTTTCCGAGAGTTGGGATTGACGACGGAGTTTCGTGAGGAATACTTCTCGGTTTCCAAAAAGAATGTACTGCGCGGTTTGCACTTCCAGCTGCCGCCCGCCGACCACGAGAAGCTCGTCTGGTGCATGCGGGGCAAGGTGCTCGACGTCGTACTCGATCTGCGCCGTGCGTCTGCGACATACGGCGCACATCAGTGCTTCGTGCTTGCGGGCGATTCGGGTGAGATGCTCTATATCCCGCGCGGCATGGCGCATGGCTCTTGACCTTGAGTGATGAGGCGGTCATGATGTACAAGGTGACGAGCGTCTATGCGCCCGATTTCGATGAAGGTATACGCTGGGATACGGCGGGCATCGAATGGGGAATTTCTTCGCCGATTTTGTCGGAGCGCGATCAGGGATTCGGTGCGCTGGAAGATTTTTCAAGTCCTTTTTGATAGCTTTGTGTTTCGATGTGCGAGGGGGATGACATGCGCGAGATACTTCATATCACGACGCATATGGGCGGAGGCGTCGGGAAAGTGCTTTTCGAGGGATTCTTACGGTTTTTGCTGCAGAGGGAAAAGATCGCCATGAGCTTTTGTTGCTTGAAGAGCCGGAGAAGCGCAATTTCTTCGATCCATTGGCAGAGGCAGGCATCGCCGCGCGTGTCGAGAAGGATGCGGCAAAAATCCGAGAGGCGATGGCGCGCGCGGATCTCGTGCAGCTTGAGTGGTGGCATCACCCGCGCATGGCGCGTTTTTGTTGAGCTTTTGCCCATGCCCGTGCGCCTTGTTCTTTGGGCGCATGTTTCGGGCACGTTCTATCCATGGCTGCCGCCGGCCTTCTTGCGCGTGCCGCAGCGCTTCGTCTTCACGTCGGCGTATTCGTATGAGAATCCCTTCTGGGATGCGGCGACGTGCGCTTGGACGAAGGAACATGCCGCGATGATCAACAGTGTTGGATACTTCTCGTCGGAGGCGCTGTGTCATGAGAAGCATGATGGCTTTGTCATCGGCTATGTTGGCACGCTTTCCTATGCGAAGCTGCATCCGGAGTTTTGTCGTTTTTGTGCGCGCGTCAAGGATATTCCTGGCGCCCGCTTCCGTCTGGTTGGTGACGCTGAGAACGAGGCGCAGATTCGGCGCGATGCGGAGCCATTTGGAATTGCCGAGCAGCTTTCGTTCGCGGGCTATGTCGATGATGTAACGGCAGAATTGCGCCGCATGGACGTGTTCGTCTATCTGCTCAATTTGCAGCATTTCGGCACGACAGAAAATGTGCTGCTTGAGGCGATGAAGGCGGGACTCGCTGTCGTCGCGCTCGATCAATGTGCGGAAAGCACATCGTGCACCATGGCGAAACGGGGCTGCTCGTGCGCACACCCGAGGAATATGAACGGGCAGTACGCTATCTCTACGCACATCCAGAAGAGCGTGCACGGCTTGGACGAAACGCGCGGCGCTATATTGAGGAGAATTTCTCTGTCGAGAGGACGGCGGCGCGTCTGAGTGCTGTTTATGATGAGGTCATGGAAGCGGATAAGTCTGTGTGTGATTTCACGGGCATGGGAAAAAATCCGCATGAGGTGTTTCTGAACTTTTTGCCTCCAGATCTTCGCGATGCTTTTTCTTCCGGCAGTTTGCCACAGGAATTGCCGGAAATTCTCCTGGGAGAGAGCAAGAGCTCCGTGCGTCACTTCGCGCGTCTTTTCCCTGAGGATGCGATGCTTTGCGGTTGGGCGCATGAACTTGCGTTGCGGACGAGAGGAGAAACGCCATGAAGAAACGCATGCTTTTAACGGGCATCACGGGATTCATCGGCAGGCATCTCGCGCGTCGCATGATGGAAGCGGGCTGGGCGGTTGCTGCGATTGTGCGCCCGTCGTCGGACTTGATGGCGCTTCCTCTTGCGCTGCGAGAAGGTGTCGATTTCCATGTGTACGAGGGCGGCACGCTCACGGACATCGTGAGCGAGGCGAAGCCGACGGTCGTCTGCCACCTTGCCTCGCTCTATCTCGCAAAGCATGAGAGCGAGGACATTCCGGCTCTCGTCGCGAGCAATATCCTCTTCGGCACAGAGCTTTTGGAAGCGATGGCGAAGAACAATGTGTGCCGCTTCGTCTTTGCGGGCACGAGCTGGCAGCATTATCAAGGTGCGCGCTATTCGCCGGTCAATCTCTACGCGGCAACAAAGGAAGCCTTCGAAGTGATGCTGCGTTACTATGAAGAAACGGCGGGGCTTCATGCTGTCGGCTTGAAGCTTTTTGACACCTACGGCGAGGGTGATACGCGGCGCAAGATTCTCGCACTCCTGCAGGAGGCGGCGGAAACAGGGGAAGAACTCGCTCTTTCGCCCGGCGACCAGAAGCTCGACCTCGTCCACGTCGATGATGTTGCTGACGCTTTTCGACTTGCAGCAGAATATCTGGCAGAGGACAGAGAGGACATCTGCGGCGAGTATGCCGTGAGCGCAGGCGTGGCGCTTTCGCTCAAGGAAATCGCCGTGCGCTTGGAAACATTGCTCGGCAAGAAGATTCCCGTGCACTGGGGCGCACGGTCTTATCGCGATCGTGAGGTCATGGAGCCGTGGAGCACGGGCAGGCTTCTGCCGGGGTGGAAGCGCAGGCGCAGGGAGATCATGTAGCAGCTGCTCTTCCAGGCGATTGCGCGATCAAAGGGATGGATACGGAGGAAGTGTTATGGGATTTCGTTATGGAGAAGTCGTCGAGGTCCGGCCGGAAGGCGAATATTCTGAGATTCGAAAGAAAGATGCTTTCGCTCGGCGTGAAATTGCAGCAAATTTCTGTGTGGGAAAGAATCCACCGCTCGTGACGATATATTTCCAAGCGTATAATCATCTGGAAGATCAGACGAAGACCGCAATCCATGCGATTCTTCAATATACGCAGAATGTAGACTATGAGCTGATTCTTATCGATAATGGCTCGACGGACGGAACGCTAGACTTTTTCGCAGTATTCCGTATGAGAAGAAGCGGATTTTTCATGTGACAGAAAATCGCGGAGCTTTGGCTGGCTACATTGCATCGAAAAATGCAGCGGGTGGTGACTTCATTCGCGGGAGGTATGTTGCGGCCGTTCCGAGTGATGTCATTGTCACGAAGAATTGGCTCAAAAATCTCGTCACCTGCATGGAATCTGATCCGCGCATCGGCTTGGTTGTTCCCGTTGCAAATTATACAAGCAATCATCAACAGGTAAGTTTGTCGTTTTCCAACTATGAAGAAATGCAGGAAGCGGCGGCAGCCTATAATATCAGCAATCCTAGGAAATGGGAAGAGTGCCTGCGCGTTATTCCTACGACATCTTTGTTTCGTGCTTCTTTGCGCAAGTGGTATGAGTTTGATTATGCTTTTTATTATAATTTTTCTGACGATGATTTATCCTTTACCTATCGTCGACTGGGTTACCGTTTGATGATTTGTCGTGATACGTTTGTTTATCATGCAGAAGGAAGCACGATGACGGGTGAAGAGTCTCAATCAGACATGCAAGCGGGACGTGAGATCTTCCAGCGCAAATATTTTTGGAATCGATCCTGGACGGATACGCGCTTGGATGCAGCGCTTCGAGATCGATGCCTTAGCTTTGTTCCTATGCGCGAGGAGCATCGTATTCTTGGAATCGATATTCGCTGCGGCGCTGATCTGCTGCATTTCAAGAATGGGCTTCGGGGTGTGGGATTCGATCAAGTGAGGCTTTCTGCGCTGGTTCAGGATGCAAGATATTGGCAGGATCTTCAAACGGTTTGCGATGAAGAGGTCTTCTGTCAGCCGCAGTGCGCATTTGCTGAGACGCTGCGTGGCCGTACCTATGATTATATCATTCTTGGTGAACCGCTCAGTGACTATGAAGATCCTCAAGCGATGCTTGAGTTGATGAGAAATCACCTCTCTATGGGAGGAAGGATGACAGGGCGTGTGGAAAAGGAAGGCGAAGTATTTGTCTTGGAACGCAATGCGTAAGTGTGAACGAAGATTGCATCCTGCTGCGAAAATCGCGCAAACAAGGTTCAGCTTCCTTTCTAAACCTTGCTCCACAGGCGGAAGGATCCGTCGATCGACCTGCGCCGTTGCCGTCATCTTGGCATGACTTCATGGAATCCAGAATAAAATCTTGTTGACAAGATGGATCGTGTCTGGTATCATATCTTATGTCGCGAGTCTGCGGTCTGTTGATTCAAAGCTTGCGAGAACTTCATAGTGCATACGGAGTGGTACTCAAGAGGCTGAAGAGGACGGTTTGCTAAATCGTTAGTGTGGGCAACTGCAGCGGAGGTTCGAATCCTCTCCACTCCGCCATGGGAAAGTGTAAGCCGCCGATTTGATTCGGCGGCTTTTTGCGTCGGATGATTTTCATCTGTCTTCATGATCGCCGGCTTTTTGCGATTACTGCACGGCGATGAAGGGGGTCGTTTCCAGATAGATTTCGAAGGTGCGCGGCGGGAAACTCATGTCGGCTTGAGGTCGTAGACGGAGAGATCGGCGCTTTCTCCGTCGGGCAGGCGAACATGGATGGGGCGACGGCATGCCTTGGCGCTCTTGAAGGTCTGCAGGCGGTCGTCCATCGCCTTTCGCAGCATGGCGGTCGCTGCAAGGTAGTCGCGTTCAAGGTCGAGGTCGTAGACGTTCTTCGTGCCGTTTTTCTTGAGTCCCGTGTTCACGAGCGTGATGACGTCTTTGAGATAGAAGTAGTCCTCCAGGAAGCGATTGTTGAGCAGCTTGAGGTTCGCGGCGTGAAGTGCAAGCACATCATTCCTCGTCGCGGCTTTTTCGTGCGCGGCGGAAAAGAGGACAGCATGCGCGAGCGCTGTGCCGACGGAGTTGCTTGCCGTGTTCCAGCCCGCGTAGGCGCGCAGCCCTTCGATCGGGGCGCCGCGCTCGATGAGGAGCGGCAGCAGCGTTTCCTCGGCAGCGAAATGGCGGCTGAGGTCGACGAGTGCGACAGGGACGCCTGCTGCAAGATACTTTTCGATGCGTTCGGCGCTTTTTCGGCGAGAGGAGAGATTTTCTTCCGAACCTGCGCTGATGAACAGCACGAAGTCGGCACTCGCGGCGGATGCCGTACATTCGCCGCCGACAACGGCGACTTTTTCCATGGCTGTTTCCCGCAGGGAAACCGCCATGAAGGGCAGGATTTCTTCGGCTGTATCGTCATCGTTCCAGTCGAGGAAGATTTGCGGATGATGGCTGCTCGTTTTGACAGATATGGCGGCAAGGAGCGTCAGTGCGAGTTCGTCGGCGCCGTGAACGATGACGGCTTTTTCCGCTGGAAGTTGTTCTTCGGCAAGGAGAGTTTGCAGTCGGCGCTTCTCGATGTTGGGAATGCTGTATGTCTCGCCGTCGTCCTGTCCGATGAGGAGGCGTTCCAATGTGCCTTCTTTGACAAGCTCGATGAGGGCGCGCATGAGACTTTCGTTTTGTTCGAAAAGCGCGAGGTACTGTGCAAGGCTTTCGGGGCGGATCTTTGTTTCGAGCTCCTGCATTTTTGCTGCATCGGCAGGATCGCCGCTCAGTGCGTAGCGGTCGGCGAGACGCGAGTAGGCGAGGAGATATTTGTTGTCATAGTAGTCGTCAATGCTGGCGGGCGGAATCATGCGCGGCAGGATGGAAAAAGCGTAAAGCGGCACTTGTGGATGTGCGGCATGCAGCTTGCGCAGATAGGCGGTGAATACCTCGATTTCGGCAGGTGATCTGGCGGCTTCGCGAGCTGCAAGCAAGCCGCCGTAGAGCAGTTGGTCGATGGAGATGATGGCGGCGTCGCTCTTGGCGAGATTTTCTTGCAGCCATTCGCGCGCTTTTTCCTTTTCCCCTGGCATCGTATAGTAGTCCTGCAGTTCGTAAGGCAGGACGTCGATCTTCGTGCCTGCGATGTCGGCGGCATCGAGCACGAACTGGCGGCACGGCGGTCTGCCGTCGAGCGGCACGAACGTGATGCGTCCTGTTTTCTCAAGCGAGGCGGAAAGCGGGATGCCGCCGTAAGAGGGATGCAGGAAAGCGTGGTAAGACAAGATCAGAGAGACCATTACGATGAGCAGGTACAGCAAACGTTTTTTCAAGGAAGTCCCTCCTTGGGAATCGTTTCTTCTTCCTTTGCGTTATCGAGTCTGGCAAAAGGGGAAGTTTCATCGGGGATTCCCTTAAAAATCATTCTTTCTCCGATTATTATAGCATAGTGCGGTTCACGAAACGAAGAAAATGTGATAAAATATGGAAGGCTATTCTTAGCTTTGAGGTGAAATCATGCGCATCATCACGGGCACGGCGCGAGGCTGCCGTCTGAAGACGCCCAAGGGCGAGACGACGCGACCCACGGCTGACCGCATCAAGGAATCGCTCTTCAATATCCTCGGACGGCGCGTCGAAGAGGCGCATGTGCTCGACCTCTTCGCCGGAACGGGAGCGCTCGGCCTTGAGGCATTGAGTCGCGGCGCATCGTCGGCGCTTTTCGTCGATGAACGGACGGCGTCCTTGATCGAGGAGAACGCCGTCAAAGCACGGCTTTTCGATCGTGCAGAGATCGTGCGTGGAGACGCTTTGCGCGTCTTGCGCCGCCTCGGAACGCTGGAGCGTTCCTTTGACTTGATTTTCTGCGATCCGCCGTATCGGCGAGGGCTTTGGGAGAAGGCGCTTTCCTCCGTGGATAGAGAAGGATTGCTCTCTCCCGACGGCTGCATGATCGTGGAACACGGCACAGAGGAAGAGGAGCTTCCGACGCTTGAGAATCTTCATTGTGTGCGCGAGGAGACCTATGGCAGGACGACACGGCTGCGATTTTTTTCCAAGAACGTTCAGGAAGTCAAGCCGTAGGCGCAGGCCGAGCGACTGGGCTTCTGTGCGGGTCGCGCACGATGCTGTTTGGCGGAGGCTGTGCGAGCGGTTTTTTTTTGACGGCAGACAACGAGGAGGAGAATCCCGATGATCAAGGCGGTATGTTCGGGGAGCTTTGACCCTGTGACGAACGGTCATGTCGATATTTTCGAGCGTGCCAGCCGCATGTTTGACGAGCTTATCGTGGGTGTTTTTCACAATATCCGAAAGACGCCGCTCTTCACGGTGGAGGAGAGGCTGGAGCTTCTTGAAGAAGCGACGCATCACATCCCGAACCTGCGTGTTGGTGCATTCGAGGGGCTTTTGCCTGAATACATGCGCCGCGTAGGTGCGACTGTCATTGTGCGCGGTCTGCGCTCTGTCACGGACTATGAGTACGAGCAGAAGCAGGAGCAGATGCTCAAGTACATCGCACCGGACATTGAGACGGTGTTCCTGCTCACTGACCCGCGCTACTCTTTTGTCAGCTCCTCCGGCGTGCGGGAAATTGCAAATTTTCATGGGCGTGTGACAGGACTTGTGCCCGAGTGTGTAGAATTAGCTATCCATAGACGTTTTGCAGATACGAATCATTGAAAGAGCATAGATTATTCCGTTGATTTTGTCATTATATGAAGTCATGATATACATATAAAATTTTGGAAAAGAAGGCGGGCAAGAATATGGCTGTAAAAAAATATTTTTGGATTCCATAGAAAAATCTCGTTGTCGAATCGAGACGCATGCCGCTGATGAACAAGAGCCCTCATCGACGAGACGGATCTCATCCACCTCGTCGACGAACTGCGCCGTGAGCTTCCTTTGGAGCTGCAGAAGGCGGAGAAGGTCATGCAGGAGCGCCAGGACATCCTCGACCG
This sequence comes from uncultured Selenomonas sp., assembly GCA_916438625.1. Taxonomy (GTDB): domain Bacteria; phylum Bacillota; class Negativicutes; order Selenomonadales; family Selenomonadaceae; genus Selenomonas. Next base: position 1,203,457 of record CAKAFE010000001.1, read on the forward strand.
CGCGAACGACGAAGCGGCGGCTCTCATTGAAAAGGCGAAGAAGTATGCGGCGGAGCTCGTCGACAAGAATGAGATCGTCATGCAGGCGGAGGAAAAGGCCAAGGCGATCATGCAGCAGACGAAGGAGCAGGAGCGCGAGATCATGGAAAAAAACCATGGCGAATGCGAAGCAGCTTCGAGATGATGCCGATCAATATGCGAACCAGGTCTTCGACCATTTGATTGGAAACCTCGGCAACGCGCTGCAGGTCGTGCAGCAGGCGAAGGATGATCTGAACCACGGGCCGAGGGGCTGAACGGGCGAACAAAAGGCGCTGTGCAAGGCAGCGCCTTTTGTCTGTGCATGGTGTGAGGCTTCTTGATCGAGTTGGACGGCGGTTTCGTTTGAAACCGCCGCGCTGGAGGTGAACGAGTGTGGATCAAAAGGAGTTGGGTTTTGCCGCCGTCGATACGGGGCGCGAGAGGCGTCAAGGATTCGCCGAGGTCATCTACGGTGCAGGCAAGACGGCGGAGCAGATCATAGAGATTCTGAAAATATTGCTCGCTGAGAGCGAGGGCAACGTCATGGCGACGCGCGTCGATCGCGAAAAGGCTCTGACGGTGCTCGCCGCTTTGCCCGAGGTGCGCTATGACGAGGTTTCGCGCATTCTCTGCGTCGAACGCAAGCCGCCGGTTGAGGACGCGGCGCACCGTATCCTCGTTGTCACGGCAGGTACGAGCGACATACCTGTTGCTGAGGAGGCGGCGCTGACGGCGCGGCTCATGGGAAATGACGTCAAGACACTCTACGATGTCGGTGTCGCTGGCATCCACCGTCTGCTTGCGCATAAGGAAGAACTTCTTGCGGCGAACGTCGTCATCGTCGTCGCGGGCATGGAAGGCGCTCTGGCGAGCGTCGTCGGCGGCCTCGTTGCGCGCCCTGTCATCGCCGTGCCGACGAGCGTGGGCTACGGTGCGTCGTTCCATGGCTTGACAGCGCTTCTTTCCATGCTCAATTCGTGCGCGACGGGCGTCGCCGTCGTGAACATCGACAATGGCTTCGGGGCGGGCGCGATGGCGAGCCGCATCAATGAAGAGGTGAAATGATGAGAGCCATATATTTGGATTGTTTTTCAGGTCTCAGCGGCAACATGCTGCTCGGTGCGTTCCTTGCAGCGGGCATGCCCGTGGAGGTGTTGGAGTCAGAGCTTCGCCGTCTGCCGATGGCGGATGAGTTTCGCCTGAAGGTCAGCGCCGTAAAGAAAAACGGCATCGCCGCAACCTATGTCGATGTCGAGCTTTTGGGCGAAGGGAACGAACACGACCACGACCATGTGCATGATGGGGGCATCCCCATCGCACGATGCGTGATGTGCGCGACATCCCGGAGCGTTCGTCTCTTTCCGCAGAGGTCAAGGCGACGAGCCTCAAGATCTTCCGTGCGCTCGCACGAGCGGAAGGAAAGGTGCACGGCATGGTGCCCGAGGAGGTGCATTTCCACGAGGTCGGCGCGGTCGATTCCATCGTCGACATCGTGGGTGTGGCGATCTGCCCTCGATTATTTGGAAATCGAGAAAGTCTTTGCATCAAGCGTAAATACGGGAAGCGGCACGGTAGATACGCAGCATGGTCTCATGATGGTGCCTGCGCCTGCGACAGCGGAACTTCTGCGCCTTTTTCCCGACGTACCATCAAGGCGCGGCGAAGGAGCTGACGACGCCGACGGGAGCTGCTGTTCTCGCTGCGCTCGCAGAATTCTCCGGCCATGTGCCCGCAGACCTTCTGACAGAGTGCATTGCTTATGGGGCAGGCACATGGGAACTCGATCTGCCGAATGTCGTGCGGATCTACATCGGAGAGTACAAGGGGAACGGCAAGCGCGATCTCTCGCTCATCGAGACGAATATCGACGATATGGATGCGCAGCTCTTCGGCTATGTGAGCGAACGTCTTTTCGCACTCGGCGCCCTCGATGTCTGGACGACGCCGATCGGCATGAAGAAGAACCGCCCCGCGCAGATGCTTTCCGTTCTGGTCGCAGAGGACAACAAGGAGCAGTGTATCTTTGCAATCTTTTCTGAGACGACGAGCATCGGCATGCGCGTGCTGCACGTCGATGAGCGGATCGAGGCCACGCGGCATACGGCGCTTGTCGATACGCCGCATGGCAAGGTGCGCTGCAAGGTCAGCGCCTACGGCGGCAAGATCGTCTCGCTCTCGCCTGAGTACGACGACTGCCGTGAAATCGCCGTGCGCGAAGGCATCCCCTTGAAGCGCGTGCGCCAGGAGGCGCTCGACGATCTGCGTGAGCGGCTTGGCGAGTGATGGACAAAGAAAAAGAAGAGAGGCTCTTCGCACGCCTTCGCACCTACGGCTCTGTCGTTGTCGCCTTGTCGGGCGGCGTAGACAGTGCGGTGCTTCTCATGGCAGCCCAGCGTGCGCTCGGCGCGGCGAACGTCGCTGCTGTCACTGCCACATCCGAGCTTCTTGCGCATGAGGAAATGGAGGATGCGAAGCGCTGCGCTTCTCTCGCTGGCGTCGCGCTGACGCTTCTTCCTGCCGCTGATCTCGCTTCGCCTGATGTTGCACGGAACGATGAACGCCGTTGCTACTATTGCAAGAAACGGCGTTTCGAACTCTTGGTGGCTTGGGCGAAGGAGCGGGGATACCGGCACGTTCTCGACGGTACGAATGTCGATGATGCACTCGACTATCGCCCGTGGCTCCGAGCGATTGAAGAGCTTGCGCCCTTCGTCGCCCTCACCTTTGAAGGAAGCGCAATGGACGAAGCGCGACATACGCGAGGCGGCGAGAGGGTGGGGCATCCCTGTGTGGTCGAAGCCCAGCGCTGCCTGTCTTGCTTCACGCATCGAGTACGGCGTTGAGCTGACGAAGGAGCGGCTGTCTGCTGTGGAAGCTGCCGAGACAGCGCTGCGCCGCCATATCCGCCAGCTCCGTGTCCGCCATCATGGCAGGCTCGCGCGCATCGAGATCGAGCCTGTTGAGTTCGAGCTCTTCTGGCAGCACCGAGAAGAGTTGGAAGAGGCCGTGCGCATGGCAGGCTTCACCTATGTGACGCTCGACCTTCGAGGCTATCGTATGGGAAGCCAGAATGAAACGCTGCATGCAGAGTCGTAGGCAGGTTCCTATGCACGGATATGTATAAGACTCTGAAAAAAGATTGCCGCAGAATGGAGGAGGGCATCCATTCTGCGGCAATCTTCTCGTTTCTTCGTGCAAGGCTGCGTGCCTCGATCTTCTCGGCGTTCGTGGATTGAAGGAATATCAAAAGAAGTGGGATTTGTGCGCGGAGCTATTCCGCTCGCTCTCGGAGCATGGCGATCTCCCTTGCATAGCCGGCGTCGTCGTTCGGCGTTTCCAAAATGAAGGGCAGATGACGGAGCTTTGGATGGCGGATGACGCGCGTCAGAGCCTGGAGTCCGAGTTCCCCTTCGCCGATGCGCGCATGGCGGTCTTTGCGGGCGGCGCGCACGTTGAGACTGTCGTTGAGGTGGATGGCGTGGAGGTGGGACAGCCCGATCACGCGGTCGAACTCGTCAAGGACGCCGTCGAGGTCATCGACGATGTCGTAGCCGGCATCCCAGATGTGGCAGGTATCGAGGCAGACGCCGAGCTTTTCCTTGCAGTTCACGCGGTCGATGATGGCGGCGAGCTCTTCGAAGCTGCGTCCGATTTCCGTGCCTTTGCCCGCCATGGTTTCCAAGAGAACCAACGTCTTTTGTGAAGGAGACAGCACTTCGTTCAGAAGGTCGGCGATCAATTCGATGCCTTTTTCTGCACCTTGCTGCACGTGACTGCCGGGATGGAAGTTGTAGAGCGTGTTCGGGATGTTTTCCAAGCGCGCGAGGTCGTCTGCCATCGCCTCTCGCGCGAAGGCGCGCAGGCCTTCTTTGGCAGCGCAGGCATTCATCGTATAGGGAGCGTGGGCGACGAGCGTGCCGATGCCGTGCTCTTCGCGGTAGGAAGAGAAGGCGCGCACGTCGTCCAAATCGAGCGGCTTCGCCCTGCCGCCGCGCGGGTTGCGCGTGAAGAAGGCGAATACATCGGCGTCAAGCTTCACTGCGGCCTTGCCCATGGCGAGGAAACCGCCGGCGGACGACAGGTGGCAGCCGATGTGAAGCGTATGGTTCACCTTTTGCATAGCGGCATCTCCTTTTTTTCCCTATGTTTGTCTGCTCATGTTCGTGTGGTTCGCCTGCGATTTTTTTCTTTTTCGGCAGATCCAGTGCGTGTTTTCTGAGTCCGAGCCAGAGGAAGAAGAGGAGGGCGATGGTGAAGGCGACGAGGCTCGTCATCTGCGCGGACTTGAACAGGCCGAGCACAAGCTCGTTGTAGTCGCCGCGCAAGTATTCGAGAAAAAAGCGCACGGTGGAGTAGAGCATGACGTAGAGGGCGAATGCCTGCCCCTTTGCATGGTTCGTGGAGCGGAAAATGAGGAGCAGCGCGAAGATGACGATGTCGAGTTGGCATTCCCAGATTTCCGCAGGCCAGAGTGGCTGATTGCCATACGTGTGGAAGGCGAGTGTCGTTTCGGGATAGAGGATGCCGAACGATGATCCCGTAGGCGCACCGAAGGCGTCGCCGTTCAGTAGGTTCGCCGAGCGGCCGATTGCCTGCCCCAGGATGATGGCGGGCGCCACGATGTCCGCGAGCGCCCAAGTGTCGATCGCATGGCGGCGCGTGTAGATAATGCCGACGATGGCGCCGAGCAGCACGCCGCCTTGGATTGCCATGCCGCCTTGCCAGACGTTCAGGAGTTCCGTCAGATGGTTCTGGTAGTAGTCCCAATCGAAGAAGAAGACATCCCAGAGCCGTGCGCCGAGGAGTCCTGCAATGCCGCAGTAGATGCCCATGTCGACGATGTGACTGTGGTAGCGTCCGTCCTGCTTGGCAAGGAAGTAGGCGACGCCCGTCGCCAAGATGATGCTGAGGCTCAAGATCAGGCCGTAGGCGCGCACGGGGAAATCACCGATGAAGAACAAGTATTGGTGCATGGTTTGCCTCCGTTGAACTGTCAACGCCCCCGTGGAGGGGGCGTTTTTTGCGACGAGAAGTCATGGTACAGGGATCAGGCGCGCACAGGTGTCGCGTCCGTCATGCAGAAGAGCGGTGCGCATGCTCTGCAGTCGGGAAAAGAATGGCGTGAAGATGAGGCGCAACTTGAACCGCAGGAAGGAGTGAGAGCCAGAGCCGAAGATCGGTATGCGATTGAGTGCGTAACGATCATCGCCGGGGTAGTCGAGCCCATAGTTGACGGTGAACGCCGTGCGGTATCCTGCCTCCTGCACGATGCGCTGCACTTCGTCATTGTAAGCGCCGCAAGGGTAGGCGATGGATGTGACCTCTTTTTGCAGGTGCGTTTCGATCGCTTGCTTTGAATCGACAGCCTCGTGCTGCAAATCTTCTGCGGAGTCGAGCTCGCTGAGCGGGACGTGGGTCATCGTGTGACATTCAATGTCGATGATGCCGGAGTTTTGCATTTCCTGAGCGATTTCCCATGTGAGGTAGTTCGGATAGACGTTGAGATAGTCCGTGATGATGAAGATCGAGCCTTTGAGTCCATATTTCTGCAGGATGGGGTAGGCGTTTTCGTAGTTGTCAATATAGCCGTCGTCGAAGGTCAGGAGAATGGGTTTTTCCGGCAAGGCCGCACCGTTTTCGAGGTGATCGGCAAGTTCTTTCGTCGTGATGGCGTGATAACCGTTTGAGGCAAGGTAGTTCATCTGTGCGTCGAATTCAGCCGTGCTCAACGTCAGTGCGTTGTGGTCACGGTCATTGATCTGATGGTAGTTGAGGACGGGAACGCCGCCTTGGAAGCTGGTCGAACATAAGTAGGCCGCTGCAAGAAACAGAGCGAAGAGGGTAAAGATGACGGCAAGAATTTTTTTCTTTGCGATATGCATGGGGAACACGTCCTTATGTTGTAGAGTTCGTCGAAAGCCGAAAAAGAAATAGAAAACGAAGGCTTCCGATATCCTATCATATAGCAGGGGTTTTCCTCTGTCAAGACGGAAGGAGCAAAGGGTATGTGTCAAGATGTTCTCGGTGGGAAATTTCAACCCTTGATGCGTCTGCCTTCGCGGCATGCCTGTTTTTCCTCTTTAAGCGAAGCATTTGGACAAATGTCCAATCGCACTGCTCATCGGCGCGCTCACCGTGATCCTCCCATGTCGCACGCCTTCATGCGCGTTGCCCTTGCTTTTCTTCAACGCTTGCCTCACAGCTCCGCGGAAATCCCTGCCAGACTTCGGATTGAACAGCTCCGCTTTGGCCACCATGGCCTCGCGCAGGTCGCCGTTCTTCAGCCCCGTGATGATCTTCGCCATCGCCTTGCCGCCGTCTCCGCTCCATCGCCTCCCTTGCTTCTTCATCCGGTAGCTGTACAGCCGATGGTTGCTCTCGCATGTGCCCAGGAGCTTGCTGCATCCGCCCAGTCCCCGTTGCTCCAACGAGGCAAGGTATGACCAGTTCCGCGTCATGTAGCCTCGGAGAAGGCGCACTTGTTCGGCTTGGTGTTCGTCCCGGGCTGTGGATTCCAAGGTGTCCAGTACGAGGCCCTAGACGCTCTCGGTCGTGGTTCTTCAAGGCTCTGTGCAGTTCCCGGCGCAGCTTTCTGTTCGCCCGGGAGAGGCGTTCCTTGCACTTCCTCTGCACGTGATACCAATCGCGGAAATGCTCGTGCCTTCCGACTTTCCCCACGATCTCCTTGAATGCGTCGATGCTGTAGCCGGCTCCTCCGTCACTGTTGCTCAGCACCAACGTGTGCGTCAGGTCATAATGGCTGCCTATATGTGCAGCATCCTGTCCTTGGCTTTTTTCATGGCTGAAGTCTGCTATGTAGTGGGTTCCTATAAGTTCGCGTCGGTTGCCGTTCTCTCGCACGCCTTCGGCGATCTGGAAGCGATGCAGTTCCTTTTGTTTCTTCTTCTGCCCGTGCAGCATGAGGCCGTCTCCCTCGATGTAGAGGACTTGCGGTTGACGCAGTTCTTTTTCCATTGGGTCGGGCGTCGCCTGCAGGTCTTCCCATGCGCTGTAGGTTTCGCCCACTTGCTTCACTACGCGGGCGACTTGCTGGTGGCTCATCGTGACCGGCGTCAGCAGGTTGACGGCATCGGCCGTGACACGGTAGACGGTCTTGGCGGCAATCTGGGCGATGGTGTATTCCGGTGAGGCGGTGTATCTCCCTATAGGGGCGGATGCCCAGCTCCTTGTCCAAGGGATAGATTCCTGCCTCTCCTTCTTTGCACATCCTTCGGCGGCGTATGCGGAGCGTCCCGTAGCTCGCCCTGCACGGTGCGCCAGTCCAGACGTTCCACATGCCAGCCTTTATCAGCGTATCTGCCCGCCAGTTCTTTTGTCGATCCGTTCGAGCGCCTCGCTGACCGCACGGCATGCGAGGTCTTCGAGATAACTGCGGATTCGCTCTTCCCGCGATATGCTGTCCTTCGCACCCTTTATTATTTCCAAGATTTCTGTTACAATGGTTTCCATAAGAGACCTTCCTTGTTTTGTATTTGCCTCGTTAGCATACACTATAGGGTACAGGTCTCTTTGCCTTTTTGCAACCCCCACCGAGAAATATTTACCATGAGAACCTTTGTGCTAAGGCTGGAAAAAAAGCGCAAAAATCCCCCATTGCTCTGTTTGACTGAAATTTACCATGAGAACCTTTGTGCTAAGGCTGGAAAAAAAGCGCAAAAATCCCCCATTGCTCTGTTTGACTGAAATTTTTATGTGGATGCCGCCGAGAATGTGGCTGTTTCAGGCTGCCAACCCAGTTTTTTTCAGCTTCGTTAGATAACTGTTGATCTTTCTCTCCTTGTTGAATTTGTTGTAATAGTCGGCTCCCCAGATCGATGAAGGGCTCTCCCAGCTTCAATATGTGGTAAATGGCTATCAGCATGGTATGCGCTACAGCTACTGTGGCACGTTTTGCTCCCCGTCATGCGACGAGCCTGTCATATTGTGCGGACAAGAAGGAGTCCTTCTTCTTGATGGCTGCCTTGGCGCATTGTATCAGCGTAGTCTTCAGTGTGGCGTTCCCTTTGGTAGTCCTGCCGCTTTGCCGCTTTCCGGCACTTTCGTTGTTCCACGGAGACAGACCCGCCCAGCTGGACAGATGTTTCTCCGTTGCAAAGCGACTCATATCCAAACCTGTTTCCGCCAAAATGGTTTCCGCGCTCTGCCTCCCTATGCCCGGTATCTCGTCCAGCTTTTTCTATCGCGTCTTCATAGCCGCTGCTGTACTGCTTGACGAGCTTATCCATCTGACCGATGCGCTTCGTCATGTCGTCGATATGATCTACGACTTGCAGGATCAGTTGTTTCTGCAAAGGCGTGAGAAAGCCGTCCAGCGCTTGCATGACATCTTCCACCTTGTGCCTCAATGCTCCGTGAAGGCTTTCTTCACTTCATCCTTCTGCAGCGGCGCATCCTTCTTGAGCAGCTTCTGCAAGAGGCTGCGCGAGCTTTTTGCCGTTGATGTTGGAAACTACGCTGGACAGCTTGATATTTCCTCCTTCCAGCATCTTCTGCAGACGGTTGAGTTCACGTGCACGCTCGGCAATCAAGCTCTTTCTGTACCTGGAAACTTCCCGCAACTCGCGTTGCTCCCGTTTCGGAATATAGCTCGCGCTCAACAGCCCGTGCTGCAGCAAGTCCGCGATCCATTCGGCATCCTTCACATCGGTCTTCCTTCCGGGAACATTCTTCATGTTCCCCGGCGTTGACGATCATGACGCCTAGATGAGAGGTCTCGAAAAGATTGTAGACGGGTTTCCAGTAGGAACCCGTGCTTTCCATGGCGGCCATCTGGCACTTTTCATCCCAAAGCCATTTGGCGAGTGCGCGGATTTCTTTGCTTGTCGTGCCAAATGTTCGTATTTCCTGCTTCTTGCCACATCTGAGGCAGGCGACGATCGAGCGTTTGTGCACATCAATCCCACAACAGCGTTCGATGCGTGACATCCATGAGGATTCCCTCCCTTTGTACGACGTGGCCTCCTCGATGATGGCTCATTTTACCATACGTCCTTTTGAGCGTAGCTCTGAACAAAGCGTGGTGCGAAAAAAGGAGACCAGATCAGTTTACACAGCGAGATCGAATCTCAAAAATTATTCGACCTTCAACGTCTGCTCTTATTATACCATAGATGGCGGTTCTCGTTCATTGTGGTGCCGTAAGGCGTGGGCGTTTACACTAGGAGCAAAGGAAAAGGCAAGGCAGCATGGGTGTGCTGTCTTGCCTTTTCACGTTGCAAGGACGTTTTTCCTGAAAGTTTACTTCAGAAGAGCCATGACTTCTGCGGCTTTGCCGTCAGAACCGAGGACTTCTTGATCTTGTGCTCGACGAGCTCGCGGATGTAGTCGCGACCCGGCGCGATGTATTGACGCGGATCGAAGTGCTCGGGATGCTGCTTGAAATGTTCACGGATGCCCGCTGTCATGGCGAGACGCAGGTCGGAGTCGATGTTGATCTTGCAGACTGCCGACTTCGCGGCCTTTCTGAGCTGATCTTCAGGGATGCCGATGGCGTCGGCGAGGTTGCCGCCGTTCTCGTTGATGATTTTGACATACTTGGGAATGACGGACGAAGCGCCGTGCAGCACGATGGGGAAGCCCGGCAGGCGCTTCTCGATCTCGGCGAGGATATCGAAGCGCAGCTCAGGCGGCACGAGCACGCCCTGTGCGTTCCTCGTGCACTGCTCAGGCTTGAACTTGAAAGCGCCGTGGCTCGTGCCGATGGCGATGGCGAGAGAGTCGACGCCCGTGCTCGTGACGAATTCTTCGACCTCTTCCGGGCGCGTGTAGTGCGCGTCTTCAGCGGCGACCTTCACGTCGTCCTCGATGCCCGCGAGCTGGCCGAGCTCGCCTTCGACGACGACGCCTTTTGCATGAGCATACTCGACGACGCGCTTCGTGAGCTCGATGTTCTCTTTGAAGCTCAGGTGCGAGCCGTCGATCATGACGGAGGTGAAGCCGTCGTCAATGCAGGATTTGCAGGTCTCGAAGTCCGGACCATGGTCGAGATGCAGGGCGATGGGCAGATCCTCGCATTCGAGCGCTGCCTGCACGAGGTGCTTGAGGTAGGCAGGTTTCGCATACTTTCTTGCACCAGCGGAAGCCTGCAGGATGATGGGGGACTTCAGCGCAGCCGCCGCTTCGGTGATGCCCTGGACAATCTCCATGTTGTTGACGTTGAAAGCACCGATGGCGTAGCCGCCTTCGTGGGCTTTCTTGAACATTTCTTTTGTTCCGATGAGTGGCATAATCTCAACCTCCTAGAAATAGATGATATTCATTGACAAGACCATTATATCATAATTTAATGAGAGCGTCATGAACCTTTTGTGAAAAGAGAAAATTTGTAGGAAGCTTGGGGAAAAGGGCGGCCATGTCCGGTGGAAGGGGCGCTTCGATGGTGAGCGTCTTGCCGTCGAGCGGGTGGCGAAGGTGCAGCCGGTGGGCGTGCAGCGCTTGACGGCGGATGTGCTCCGTCCTGGCGCCGTAAAGATCGTCGCCGAGAAGCGGGAAGCCAAGGTGCGCGAGGTGGACGCGAATCTGATGCGTGCGCCCGGTGAAAAGTCGCAGCGCGAGAAGGGAACGGCCGTCCGCCGCGAAGAGTGTCGCGTAGTGCGTGACGGCGGCTTGGCCGGAGGGGGAGACCATGCGTTCGATGATGCTGCCGGGGCGACGTGCGATGGGAAGATCGATTGTGCCGCAAGGCTCAGGCAGCGCCCCCTCGATCGCGGCGAGGTAGATGCGCTCCATGCCCATCGTGCCGTGCGCGGAGAGCAGGTGCTGCATGTGCGGCTCCTTGGCGATGAGCAAGAGGCCGCTCGTTTGTCGGTCGAGGCGGTGCACGGGATGGAAGGCGTATTTTTCGCCGCACGTTTCGTAGTGGAAGAGCACGGCGTTGGCGAGGGTCTGGCTGTGCTTGCCGCCTGTCGGATGAACGAGCATGCCCGCAGGCTTGTTGACGATGAGGAGAACGTCGTCCTCGTAACGGATGTCGAGAGGGATGTCCTCGGGCGCGAGGCGACTCTCTTCTTCCAGCTGCCAGCAAAGTTCGTCGCCGCTCTTGACACGGGCGCGCGCGGCATTGGTGGGCTGTCCGTTCAGGGAGAACGAGCCCGAGCGCCGCAGCTTTTTTTCCAGAGCGTAGTGGAAAAACCGCATTCTTTTTGCAGAAATTCACGAAGACTTATGGCGTCGATGCCTTCCGGCACAGTTCGTCGCGTTTCTCCCATGCAATCACGTCCTTTTTCGTACTATAGCACGAAGGAGAATCGCTGTCCATGTGCCTGCTCTGTATTTTTTTGTTTCTTATAGACGTGGACATGAAATTCTTGTATAATATAAGGCGGTCAGTCGTGTTTTTGGGAATTTTGTAACGAATGACCACTCTCAAAGGACTTTTTTGCTCGCACGATTTTTGGCTGTGGGCAATGTAGGAGGAAGTTATGGCTCTGATCGTGAAGAAATTTGGCGGCAGTTCGGTTGCCACTACGGAGAAAATCAAAGCGGTGGCGCAGCGTGTCCTCGATGGGATGCAGCCGGACGATCAGGTCGTCGTCGTCGTCTCCGCCATGGGGGACACGACGGATGATCTCATCGAGCTGGCGCGCGGCATAGACCAAAATCCGTATCATTATGCGCGTGAGATGGACATGTTGTTGACGACGGGAGAACAGGTTTCCATCGCGCTTTTTGGCGATGGCGTTCTGCTCCATGGGTCACAAGGCGGTGTCGTTGACGGGCGCGATGGTAGGCATGGAGACGAATTCCGTGCATACGAAGGGACGCATTGTCGGCATAGAGCCGAAGCGCGTCAGGGAAGCGCTCGACGACGGCAGCATTGTCGTTGTCGCAGGTTTCCAGGGAGCCGACGCTCTGGGTGACCCTGTGACGCTCGGGCGCGGAGGCTCGGACACGTCGGCCGTGGCTCTTGCGGGCGCCCTGAAGGCGGACAGCTGCGAGATTTTCACCGACGTGGACGGCATATATTCCGCTGACCCGCGCCTCGTTGCAGGTGCGCGCAAAATGCAGGAGATCACTTACGACGAGATGCTGGAGATGGCGCGTCTTGGCGCAGGCGTCATGCAGCCGCGTTCCGTGGAAATGGGCAAGCACTTCGGCATTCCCATCCATGTGCGCTCGACGTTTACCGAGAAGAATGGCACGATGATCAGGGAGGCTTATACAATGGAAGAGAAGGATTTTGAAATCAGGGGTCTGGCGCATGATGACAAGGTGGCGAAACTCGCCATCATGGGCGTGCCGAATCAGCCGGGCGTCGCGCACTCTCTTTTTTCTGCACTCGCTGAGGCCAATGTGAGCGTGGACATGATCGTGCAGAGCGTGAGGAACATCGAGCGCAACGTGACGGACATGGTTTTCACCGTCGCCGTGGATGACCTCGAAACAGCGCACGAGATCGTCGAGAATGTCAAGCAGAAGCTCAATGCCGTGTCGGTCCTCGTCGAGGAGAACGTGGCGAAGGTTTCCATCGTCGGCGTCGGCATGCTCGGCAATCCGGGCATAGCTGCGCGCATGTTCGGCGCACTTCATAAGGCGAACATCAACATCGACATCATCAGCACGTCGGAGATCAGCATTTCCTGTCTCATTGCGAAGGACAAGCTCAAGGAAGCGGCGAATGCGATTCACGATGAGTTCTTCCCGCGTGACTGACTTGCGGGATTGCCATTGCATAGACAGGGCCAGAGCAATTAGGAGGTTTCATCATAAAATGAGTACGAAGATGACAGCATCGCATACGGAAAACAAAGTTCTGCACGACGTGATCTTTGCTGCGAGCGGCGCAGCGACGGCAGCGGCGAAGGAGCATGGAGCGGAGAAGGTCACGAACGCTACGTTGGGCGCGATTTTCGGCGAGGACGAGAAACTCGCCTGCCTGCCGACGGTCGAGAAGGTGCTGCGCGAGCTGCCGATTCCTGAGATCATCGCCTATGCGCCGGTCGCGGGTCTGCCCGCGTATCTCGACAGCGTGAAGGACATCGTTTTCGGCAGCCATCGCCCGGCAGGCTACGTCGAGGCTGTTGCGACGGCGGGTGGCACGGGCGCCGTGCACCATGCGATTGAGAACTACTCCGAGATCGGCGACGCCGTACTCACTTCCGATTGGTTCTGGGGGCCTTACAATGCGCTTTGCCAGAATATCGGGCGCCGTTTGGCGACGTTCCAGCTTTTTGATGAAGCCCTTTCCTTCAATGCGGATGCTTTTTGCGGCGAAGACGGCGGAACTTCTCGAAAAGCAGGATTCGCTGCTCATCATCCTCAATACGCCTGCGCACAATCCGACGGGATATACGCTTTCCAATGAGGATTGGGATGCGGTTCTTGCGATTGTCGAGGCCCATGCGAAGAAGGGGAAGCGGCTGAGCATCCTCGTCGATATCGCCTACATCGAGTACAGCGGCACGAAAGACGAGACGCGAGCCTTCATGAAGAAGTTCGCGAATCTCCCGGAAAATATCTTCGTCATGTTCGCCTTCAGCATGTCCAAGGGGTATACGTTCTACGGACAGCGCACGGGCGCCATCGTCGGCCTGTCGTCAAGCCGCGCCGTCATCGAAGAATTCATGGAGGTCAACAAGTTTTCGAATCGTGCGACGTGGTCGAACATCAACCGCGGCGCCATGGCGCTTCTGGCAGCGATCCAGCAGGATGCATCGCTTCTCGCGCAGTACGAGAAGGAGCGCGACGCGCTCTATCAGACCGTGCGTTCGCGTGGCGCGCTTTTCATGAAGGAAGCGCAGGAATGTGGTCTCAAGGCGCTGCCGTACAAGGCGGGATTCTTCCTCGCTGTGCCGTCCGAGGATCCGCAGGCTGTGGCGGACGCGCTGCACGACGACCTCGTATTCGCCGTGCCTCTGAAGCGCGGTGTGCGCATCGCCGTCTGCGGCGTGGCTACGAAGAAGATCGAAGGGCTGGCAGCGAAGGTCAAGAAGGCATGGGATTTCGTCGGCAAGTGATTTTGCAGGGAAAGGAAAAGAGCCGCTCCCCTCGTGGGGGACGGCTCTTTTTTCATGTCATCTTCCCAAGATTTTTTTCATCGTCGTCACGACGTTTTCCTTCGTGAAGCCGAACTTCCGGAAGAGGAGATCGGCTGGAGCGGAGGCGCCGAAACCCTGCATCGTGACGGTCGCGCCGTCGAGTCCCGTGTAGCGCTCCCAGCCGAAGCCGGATGCTGCTTCGATGGCGACTCGCGCGCGGACAGCTTTTGGCAGCACGCTTTCCTTGTACTCGGCAGGCTGCTGCTCGAAGACGTCGACGGACGGCATGGATACGACGCGCACGTCGATGCCGTCTTTTGCCAGCTCCTCCTGTGCCTCGACGGCAAGGGAAACTTCAGAGCCCGTGGCGATGAGGATGCCCTGCGGCGTGCCCTTGGCCTCAGAAATGATGTAGCCGCCCTTCAGGGCGTCCTTGGAGCTTCCTGCGAGCTGTGGCAGGTTTTGGCGCGTGAGAGCGAGGATGGTCGGCGCATCCTTGCTGGTCACTGCGCTGTACCAAGCGGCAGCCGTCTCCATCGCATCGGCGGGACGGAAGACGTTGACGTTCGGCGTCGAGCGCAGCATGGCGAGCTGCTCGATCGGCTCGTGTGTCGACCGTCCTCGCCGACGCCGATGCTGTCGTGCGTGAGCACATAGATGACGGGCAGTCCCATGAGGGCGGCAAGGCGCAGCATGGGTTTCATATAGTCGCTGAACACGAAGAAGGTCGCGATGTACGGCATGATGCCGCCGTGCAGCGCGAGGCCGTTGGCGATCGCCGACATGGCGAGCTCGCGCACGCCGAAGTGAAGGTTGCGTCCCGTGCGCTCCGTGCGGCTGAAATCGCCCGCGCCTTCCATCGTCGTCTTGTTCGAAGGCCGAGGTCGGCGCTGCCGCCGATGAGCTGCGGCACGATTTCCTGAGGCGTTGGATCATCTTTCCCGACAGGGCGCGTGTGGCGGCGGGCTTGTCGTCATGCGCCCAGAAGTCCTTGCTTTCGAGAAGCGCCCCGGCGTCGACGGCTGAATGGAAGGCATCCCAACGGACTTTTTCTTCGGGATATTTTTGCGCAATATGCTGCGAAGAGCTCGTTCCACTTCGCTTCGAGCGCCGCACCGTCTTCGGTGATCTTTGCACAATGTTCGTAGACTGCGGCAGGGACGCAGAAACTTTCGGACGGTTTTTTCCCAACCGAGGTTTTCTTTGAGCGCGCGCAGGTTTTCTGTGCCGAGCGGTTCGCCGTGGGCGCTTGCCTTGCCCTCTTTGGCGGGGCAGCCGAAGCCGATCTGCGTCTTGATCGTGATGAACGACGGATGCTCCTTGTCCGCTTTTGCCGCCTCGATGGCTTTGCCGATGGCCTCAAGGTCAGTGCCGTCCTCGACCGTGAGCGTCTGGAAGCCGAATGCCGCCATGCGCTTTTCAACATCTTCAGTGAAGGCGAGGTCGGTGTCGCCTTCGATGGAAATGTTATTGCTGTCGTAGAGTACGATGAGCTTGTCGAGTGCAAGTGTTCCCGCAAGTGAGAAGGCCTCGGAGGAAATGCCCTCCATCATGCAGCCGTCGCCGCCGAGGACGAAGGTGTAGTGATCGACGATGGGGAACTCCGGCTTGTTGAAGGTGGCAGCGAGGTGTGCTTCCGCGATTGCCATGCCGACGGCCATGCCCATGCCTGCACCCAGGGGCCCCGTCGTGGCTTCGACGCCCTTCGTGTAGCGGTATTCGGGGTGACCGGGAGTCAAGGAGCCGTCCCGGCGGAAGTCCTGAGATCATCGAGCGTCAGGCCGTAGCCGAAGAGATGCAGCAAGGAATAAAGCATGGCGGATCCGTGTCCGGCGGAGAGGATGAAGCGGTCGCGGTTCGCCCATCGGGGATTTTTGCCGTTGTGCTTCATGTGGTGCGCCCAAAGCTCGTAGGCGATCGGCGCCGCACCGAGCGGCAGGCCGGGATGGCCGGAGTTCGCCTTCTGCACGGCGTCCGCCGAAAGCACGCGAATCGCGTTTACGCAGGTTGTGTCGATGTTGCCCATAGAGTTCTCCTCCTTGAAATCGTCGTACATTGACCTCTCTATCTTACCATGATTTTTGCTTGAATTGCATAGCGCAGAAAGAAATTTCCGAAAAAAACTTCATGGGTGAAAAAAATTCTGTCAACGTCTGTTGAGCAGCGCGACCGAGGCCAAGATCAAGAATACGCCGATAGATTCGCAGAGACCGAAGGGGATGGCGAGGAGCAGCGTGGAGAGGATGATCGCGGACAAAGGCTCGATGGAGCTCATGATGCCGACGACGCTCGGCCTGATGTATTTGAGACTTTCCAGATACGACCAGAAGGCGATGACCGTGCCGAAAAGAACGACGTAAATGAACACCGCGACCGCAGCGCCATCCAATACGCCGACGAAGCGCCATGGTGCGCTGAAGGGTGTGAGCAAGAGGCCGCCGAGGAGCATCGCCCAGCCGATGACGAGAGGCGAGCGGAAGTTTTCCAAGAGCCATTTCGGCTGGATCGTATAGATGGCGGCACAAAAGGCGGAAGCGACGCCCCAGAAAAGAGCGATGGGCGGGATGGCGAGAGTCGCAAGACTGCCGTGAGTCACGATGAGGAAGGTGCCGACGAAGGCGAGCAGCACGCAGCAGGTTTCATGAAGCGAAGGAAGGCTGCGGCTCTTCAGGGCGAGCCAGAGGACGACGATGATCGGCATCAGGTACTGCAATACGCTCGATGCTGCTGCATTGCCGTGATGTATGGAAGAAAAGTACGTGTACTGCACGCCGAGCATACCGAATATGCTGAAGAAGAGAAGCTGCTTTGCCGCAAGGTGGTTCCGCCACAGCGAGAAGATGTCGCCTCGATTTTTCGACGCATCGAGCAGCAGCAAGAGCAGCCCGGCGAGCACCATGCGCATCATGACGAGCCATTCGGTGGAGAAGCCCCTCTGCTGCAGCAGGAACTGCGCGGCGACGCCGGAGCCGCCCCAGAGGAGCGCACCGAGCGTCACGAGCAGGATGCCTTTTTTCGATGGATTCATGGTATTGCTCCTTGTCTTTCGTATTGTCCTTTGACTATAGCATTTTTCCCGGCAAAAGAAAAGCAGGGGCAGTTGGGGATTCTTGCAAAACTCGTGCAGATAATAGGATGAATTCGATGAAACGATATGATATAATAGAAAAGCAATATCGGATGCGGGCAAGATGAAGCATCCAAACATTCTTGTTGCTGCAGGAAGCGCTGATGGAGTGAAGCGTACCGGGATGGCAGGGCTGAGCGCATCCGTGCTTCCGCAAGAAAGGGAGGATCTGCATGAAACTTGTAATCACGGAACCGTTGGGAATCTCGGAGGCGCAGGCAGAGGCGCTGAAGAAGGAGTATCTGCCTGCCGATCTGGAGATGGTCTACTGCAATACGCCGCCGAAAGACGACGCGGAAAAAGCGGCACGTGCCAAGGACGCCCAGCTCGTCATGCTTGCGAACATGCCGTTCAAGGAAAACGTCCTGCAAGAACTTCCGGAGGCTAAGTTCCTGAGCGTGGCCTTCACGGGTGTCGATCATGTGGCGATGGACTACTGCAAGGCGCATGGCATCGTCGTTTCCAACTGCTCGGGCTACGCCAACGAGGCAGTCAGCGAACTCGTCATCGGCTTGGCTCTCGGTCTCTACCGCAGAATGCTTCCTGCGGACGAGGCAGTGCGCACGGGCAAGACGCGCGCGGGACTTCTGGGCATCGAGCTTTCGGGCAAGAAGTTCGGCGTCGTCGGTGCGGGCGCCATCGGCAGACGGACGATCGCGCTCGCGCAGGCGTTTGGCTGCGATGTGTACTATTACAATCGCAGCCAAACGCAGATCGACGGAGCGAAGAGCGTGAGCCTCGATGAACTTATGGAGATCTCGGACATCATCTCGCTTCATGTGCCGCTGATGGCGGAGACAAAGGGGTTGATCGGCGCGGCGGAGATCGCCAAGATGAAGAAGACGGCGATCCTCATCAACACGGCGCGCGGTCCTGTGGTCGACAGCCAGGCTCTGGCGGACGCACTCAAGGAAGGCCGCATCGCCGGCGCGGGCATCGATGTCTTCGAGGGTGAACCGCCGATTGCAGGCGATCATCCGCTGCTTCATGCACCGAACGTCATCCTTGCGCCGCACGTTGGCTTCGCGACGCAAGAAGCGATGGAAAAACGCGCCGTCATCGCCTTCAAAAACGTGCAGGCATACCTTGCGGGCAAGCCGCAGAACGTGATGTAAGAGGAGAAGGAACGCGCATAAAGAGCGGGAGGAAGCTATGGCAAAGCGCCATAGCTTCCGTTTTTGCGGCCGGGGGTGAGATATTGAAGTACGGGACGTTCATGGCAGCGCTTCGCAAGGAGTCGCCGAAGCACGTTTACTTGCTGGCGGGCGAAGAGCATCACTATATCGAGAAAGCGAAGGCGGCGATCTTGGAGCGTCTTTTCCCGGCGGGCGAGGGAATGCGTGACGCCCTTGAAGAAGCGCCCGGCGACTTGGATGGCGATGCGCTCATCGCTCTCTTGGAAACAGTGCCTTTTTTCGTGCCGAAGCATGTCGTGCTCGTGCAGGAAAGCCCTTTGTTTCGTGAGAGGAAGAGCGGTGCGGCGGACGGTGAGGAAGCGGAGGAAAAAGCGGCGAAGGGCAAGAAGAAAGGTGGCAGAGACAAGAAGGAGGAGCGCCTGCTGCATCTCCTCGCCGATATGCCCGACTATGCTCATGTGATCTTCGTTTGTTCAGGCAAGGCGGACAAGAGACGCAAGGCGTACAAGACGGTCGAGACAGTGGGCGCAGTCCTCGACGCGGATGCCGTGCGTCCGTGGGAAATCGGAGACTGGCTCGCGGGAAAGCTCGCCGAGATCCATAAGGTGTTCGACCGTGAAGCGCATGAATACTTCATGGGGGCTGTCTCCATGATGCACGAAGTCTCGCTCGCGCATCTCGACAAGGAGTTTGAGAAACTCGCTCTCTATACGGAGGAGAAGCGCATCGGCAAAAAGGAGCTTGCCGAGGTGTTTTCCGGACTGCCCGAAGTGTCGTCCTTTGCGATGATGGACGCCGTGAGTGAAAAGGATCTGAAGAAGGCACTGACCCTCCTGCGCCGCCAGATGGCAAACGGTGTGTATGCGCCCGTCCTGCTCGCCCTCATGGTGCGTCATGTGCGCCAGCTATGGCAGGCCAAATTGCTCATGACGCAGGGTGTGCGCGGCAAGGCCTTGGGGCCCGCGATGAAGCTCAATCCCTTCATCGCGGAAAAAATTGGCCGTGCGAGCACGAAGTTCCCCGAGCCTCTGCTGAAACAGGCGATGCTCGCGCTCATCGATGCCGATTATCTGCTCAAGACAGGACGGGGAGGGGCGGAATTGCTGGAGCATGTCGTGATTTCGCTCTGCGGTTGAAAAATGAAAAAACGCCCCGTTGTGGGGCGTTTTCCTATAGGGACAGCAAGACATCAAGTCTCGCTGTCGAAGGACTGCATTGGTGCGCCCTTGCGGGGCTTCGGCAGATTGCGATAGGCGCGTGAAGCGCTGAAGAAGCGCGTGGCCACGGTCATGCTCGCTGGATCGAGGTTTTCGACGGAGCGTTCCGTCGTGCTCGTGAGATCGCGGTACTTCGCCGTTTGCGTGAATTTCGCCCATGCTGCTTGCA
This sequence comes from uncultured Selenomonas sp., assembly GCA_916438625.1. Lineage (GTDB taxonomy): Bacteria > Bacillota > Negativicutes > Selenomonadales > Selenomonadaceae > Selenomonas. The sequence goes on from CAKAFE010000001.1 coordinate 1,223,124, forward strand.
GGGCGCGCGCCATGATGAACTCGATGCCCGTCGTGTCCTCGGGCTGCTGCACGAAGGCGGTGCTTGTCTTGGGCGGCGGAGCGCTGCCCGTGCGCTTTTCGTTGGTGGGCTGGGGGGCTGCTGCTTGCGTCTTTGCGGCGGTCTTCGTCGCCGCTCCTTTCGCAGAGGAGGCGGATGATGCGCTCGATGTGTCGAGCTTCCAACGTGTGCGCGGCTTCGGCGCACCGAATGCATCGCGCGCGGCGGAGCTTGCTGACGCGGATGTCCCGGCGCGAGACGGTGGAGCAGGATTCTTCGCCGCCGCATCCTTTTGCCGTGCGGCGCTTCCCGCTTCGTTCACGAGGCCGCTTGCCAAGAGGAAGGCTTCGCTCGCCTCTTCTTTGGATGTTGCAGCTTCGAGCTTCTGCACGAGCGCTTCACGCGCGTCCTGTGCCGTGCGCGCCTTGGTGTAGAGTCCTGTGTCGGAGCGCTTCAAGAAGCGCATCTCGTCTGCCATGAGCTCGTCGCCGTTCAAGAGCTTCTGTTGGATGATGCGGCGCATGGCGCGGCTCGCACCGTCCAGCTCTTCGGCCTGTGCGTCGTCTGCGGGGGATTTCCCTTGCGGTGCGTTTGTTTTGAGTACGCGACGCGCCTTATCGTTATAATCGATCTTCATGCCGATGTTTTTTTCTGCTTCACATAGGCATTGACTTTTGTCGTTCTCGTCAAACATGCCGAAACCCCTCCTGCAGTCTTTTCTTCTGCGATTGACATATAGGCTTATTATACCATAAAGAAGTACATTTGTAAACTTATCGGACCTACGTGCTCTTGATTTTCCAAGCGCGATGGATTAACATGGAAGGTATAGGAAAGGGGGCGGAGATTGAATCATGACGAAGTTTATTTTCGACCTCGACGGAACGATTACGAAGGAAGAGACGCTTCCTGTCATCGCCAAATATTTTTCGATAGAAGAAGAGGTTGAAGAACTTACGAAGCAAACCGTCATGGGACATGTCCCTTTCGTTGAATCGTTCATCCAGCGCGTCTCGATCTTGGGAAAGCTGCCGATCGATGAAATCGATGCGCTTTTGGAGGATGTGGAACTTCATGAGTCCATCGTGGAGTTTATCCAGAAATATCGTGCGCACTGTGCCATTGCTACGGGGAATCTTTCGTGCTGGGTCGCGAAGCTCATTGCACGAATTGATTGTGAAGCCTATTGTTCTGAGGGAGAAGAGGAGAACAATAAAGTGGTGAAGGTCACGACCATCATCAAGAAGGAAAAGGTTGTCGAAAGATATCGTGCCGAGGGGCATCGCGTCGTATTCATCGGTGACGGCAACAACGATGTCGAAGCGATGCGCATCGCAGATATCGCCATCGCTTCGGGATTGACGCATCCTCCGACGGCAAGTGTCATTTCTGTGGCGGATCATTTCGTACAGAATGAAGCGGAACTGTGCAGAAAGCTGAATGAACTGCTGTAAAAAAAAATTACTGAGGGAATGGAGTTGCAGATGGTCGTAGATTTTTGCCCGACGAGGAAATAACTTGCGCAAGACGCTCAGGACGACTCTCCAGCTGTGCTGCGGATATAGGGGAGATAGCTGCGGTAGGCGGAGGGCACGCTGTAGGTGTCGATGATCTCCTGCGTTGTCGCCCAGTGGAGAGCCGGCGTTTTTGTTTGCATGTCGTAGGGTGCGGAGGCTTCGCGGAGCAGCAAGGGGGTAGGTTGTGCATTCGTCTCGGTACTTTCGCTTGAAGCAGGTGCAGATTTCGAAGAAGCAGATTCGATTTCGGTCGGAGTCTCTGCCAGCTCGACGCGCCAGGCGACCATCTGCCATGTGATATGGGAGAAGATATGCTGTGCGGCAGGGAGCGCGTGAAACTTTGCAGGGACAAGTCCGATGGCTTGTAGTGCTTGTTCTGCCTGCTGCTTTTCAAGATGGCCTTGCATGGAGGGAAAGCCCCATAGTCCCGCGAGAAGTCCTTGCGCAGGGCGTTTTTCGAGGGCGATCCTTCCGCCTTTCGCCAACAGAAAAATCGTGAGTTTTTCCGTGCGCCGCCTTTTGGGCGGTGTTTTTTTGGGCAGATCGCCTTGGAGGCTGGCTGCTTTTGCGAGACAGAACCTTTGCAGCGGGCAGGCGGAACAGTGCGCTGCGCCGCGTGGCAGACAGATGAGGGCGCCCAGTTCCATCAAGGCTTGGTTGAAGTCGCCGACATTTTTTTGGGCAGACGAACGAGCAGAGCGTCTTCGACGGCACGTTTCGTGCTGTCTTTCAAGATGTCGGCGGGCGAGGCGAGGAGGCGCATGATGACGCGCAGCACGTTGCCGTCGACGGCGGGGCGATGCTCGCCGAAGGCGATGGAGGCGATGGCGCCTGCCGTGTAGCGACCGATGCCGTGCAGCGCAAGCAGATCGTCGAAGCGCGCGGGCAGCTCGCCGCCATGATCGCTGCAGACGATTCGCGCGGCATCTTGCAGATGGCGCGCACGGCTGTAGTAGCCGAGGCCTTCCCAGAGCTTCATCAGCATGTCCTCATCGGCTTGAGCGAGAGAGTGCACGTCGGGCAGCGCGGCGACAAAGCGCTCGAAGTACGGCTTGACCGCTTCGACGCGCGTCTGCTGCAGCATGATTTCGGAAACCCACACGCGATATGGCGTGGGGCTCTCGCGCCACGGCAAGCTGCGCTTTTCGCTGTGGAACCAGCGCAGGAGCGGCACGGCGATCTCGTCGAGTGTTTCTATGTTTCTCAATATGTTTTTTTGGTTGATGTCATCTTTTTCATATATGTCCTTCTCCTAGGGTGCATGCATCCACTGCTGGCAGCGGCGGTATGGTTTATGGGCACGGACGAAAGTATTTGAATCTGGCTAAGCACATAACCGCAAATATGATGCTTCCGTTATGGTTTCAGACAACCCATTGGAAATTACTCCTTCAGCGAATACAGAAGCAACGATGTTGTAGGGTGTGTCAAGAGTTTTTGCGTCAATTTATTTTTACAACTTCCCACTGGCACTGTTTTTCTTCATGACGCCTTTGTGCCACATCCGCTAGGTAGACCCATTGTTTTTTGAAGATCGCCATACGTCTTGATGTCCTTGCTCGCTGGTTTCAGCTGCTCTGTTAAACCCAATGCCCGCTCACGCTCAATGGTTCGCTTGGAGTACCCCATACGCTCGGCAATCTCCTGCGTTCTCATTCCGGCATTGAAATAAGCCTCCAGATGATACCGATCTTTTTCCGTAAGTTGTTTCCATTTGCGCTTTGACGTGGTAGAATGAATCTGTTCCATTTTGGTTCCCTTCTTTCAGTTGCTTTTTGGTGTTCAACTAAAGTTTAACTGAACGGATTCCAAAATGGAACTTTTTGCGTCAATTTATTTTACAACTTCCCAAATCATTTTTTTCAGTATGTCGTATCATAGTGTTCCATGAGTTTCGCCATACGCTCATCCATCAACAGTTGGTTGCGAACGAGCGCCCAGTTTGGTATCCTGCGCCCTGACCATTTCTGGTAAAGCTCCTGCACCCGTAAGTACAGCAGCTTGAACACAGCATCCTCGTCCTCGTTCGGGAAAGAACTCTTCTTCGTGACTTTGCGGAAGCTGGAGTTCACGCTCTCGATTGCGTTCGTCGTATACATGACCTTGCGCACGGCGCTGCCGTAAGAACACAGTTGCTCGACATGCGTGAAGTTGTTCTGCCATACGGCGACAGCCCTCGGATAGCCCGCCCAATCCTTCTGGAACTGTTCGAATCGCTCGCGTGCCTGACGAGCATTCACCGCGCCGTATATAGCTTTGAGACCCTTCGTGAAACGACTCCAATCTTTGCGGGGAATATACCGGATGGAGTTGCGAACCAGATGTACGATGCATCGCTGCACGACCACCTGTGGGAAGATTGCTCGTGCACCGTCTTCCAGACCCGTTACGCCATCCATGGAGAGAAAGCCGATGGCTTCCAAGCCGCGCGACTTGAGTTCGTCAAAAACCTGCATCCATGCATGCTTGCTCCCGACACCGTATGTTCATGGTCGGCATAGCCGAGATGGTTTTGCATCTCCCTTTTGAGCGTCGCCTCGAAGATGGGCGCGAAGATGCGTTTGACGACATCCTGGATTTCCTGTGCGTCTTGGGGTTGGTAGGTTTCCATGATCTGCTTGGCGATATTGTCTGCGAGAGTGGGAATCATTTTGCGTTTTGCCATGTTGGAATAAACCCTCCTATGGGATGCCCGGAGCGGGCTCGAACCGTATCAACGAATTTGGCTTTTATACAAACTATTATACACTCTCCAAGAGAAACACCTTGGAGGCCAAGATTTAAGTGATATGTGGTATCAACGGGGAGCAGGTTGTGTTTGATGAGGAGTTATGGAGTGGATTGCTTGATTACATTGTGATTAAGGAGAATGGTGCGGTAGTCGTTGTTTTCAAGGGTGGGATTGAGATTGCGCTTGAGGAATAAATTCTCCATTTATTTATGTACACTTGGAGAAATATGCAAAAATGTACATCATCTGTGCTATACTTTCTGTGTAGCAAGATGAAGGGGTGGCATAGTGATGTACGGTGCGAATAAGAAAAATGCTGAACCTGCTGATTCTGAAGGTACTGCAGGAGCACTCGGATGCAGAGCATCGGCTGATGCAGGGCGAGATCATACGTCTACTGCAGTTACAGTACGGGATTACCTGTGATCGTCGCTCGGTGCGCAGCAACATACAGTCATTGCAGGACATGGGGTACGACATTGCGACGCATGGCGGATGTTGGCTTGTGGAACGGGACTTCGATAATGCCGAGCTGCGCATGCTGATTGACAGCGTGCTGTTCTCGCGAACTCTATCGACGGCGCAGGCAAGGCGACTCGTTGAAAAGTTGAGATCATTCGGCAATCGCTACTTTCATGCGAAAGTAGCACACATTTCTAATCTTCCTGAGCTTTCGCACGCCGATAACAAGCAGGTAATGATCGCCCTCGACGTACTCAACGATGCCATCGAGGAGAAACGCAAGGTGCGGTTCACCTACAACACCTATGGGACGGACTTCAAACTCCATCCGAAACGGAGTGAGCCCTATACTGTGAATCCCTACCAGCTTGCCGCGCACAACGGATGGTACTATCTCATTGGGAATCACGATGCCCACGACAACGTTTCGCACTATCGTGTTGATCGCATCACGGCGATTGAGATGCTGTCCGATGCGGCAAAGCCGAAGAGTGCTGTGCGAGAGTTCGCCCGTGGATTCAGTCTCCCACGCCACATGGCAGAGCATATCTATATGTTCGGCGGCGAGAGCGTCACCGTGAAGCTGCGGACAAACAGCTCCATGATGGATGCACTCGTGGACTGGTTTGGCAAAGACTTCCGCATCATGAAGGAAGAAAACGATCAGATGATTGTCACGCTCTCATGCAATGAGACGGCGATGAAGTACTGGGCACTGCAGTATGGTCTGTATGTTGAGATTCTAGAACCGCAGAGCCTGCGCATGGCAATAAAGGAAGCGGTGCAGCAGATGTCGAGCGTATATGAGGAGGACGTATGAATCTTTGGAACAACATCTACACCTACGGACTGACCCCGGAGGAAACGGAATGGGTACGCAGGACATTTGTGACAGACTTTGGCTATCATCTGTATGAAGCAGAGGAGTTCAGCGACCTGCTTGCATTTTCGGCGATTGGCCTTTTTGTGCAGCCACACGCAATGGACGCAGACGAGCGTGAGATTTTGCTAAACTTTTATCACGAAGCCTATGCGGAGGATAAGAGTCTCGTGATCGTATTCATGGATGAGGTGGAGATTCCTCATGTGCTTGCAGATGCGCCGCTTTTTATCTATGATGAGCATCCTGAACAGACTGCGCAGGTGCACGAGGCACTTGCATTCTGTGCAGGAGTGCGGAATCGTGAGCGGAGTGAGGCTCAGGCGACAATGGTCAATTTTGACGAGGAGGAATGAAGGATATGGAACTCATGGAGCGTTACGAAGTTCTCAAGGCAAAAGTCGTGCGGCGCAGAGAGGAGTTTCGTAGATTGATGAAATATATTGAGCAGGAGACGGCATATCTGACGGCACCTGCTTCGACGCGCTACCATCTCTGTCGGGAGCGAGGCCTGCTTGAACACAGCGTGAATGTCGCAGAACATCTGCTGCGGATCAAGGCAGCTCTCGCCCCTGAGATCAGCGACGAGAGCTGTGTCATTGTCGCACTCCTCCACGATCTCGGCAAGGCGGGAATGCCTGGCGTACCCCAGTATCTGCGCAGTGAACCGGCATCTGGTGAGCGAGCATCGCGCAGTCCGTATCGGTTCAACCGCGACCTCCTCTATCTGAGTGTTCCGATTCGCGGACTTTATCTCGTGGCGAGCAGATTCCCACTGACAGAGGAGGAGGTACAGGCGATCGTCTACCATGATGGGCAATATGTCGAGGACAATCGGAGTGTTGCAGCGCGGGAGGAAAAGCTGACGCTCCTTCTGCAGTATGCGGATAACTGGAGTGGATTCATTGTAGAGAGGGAGTGTGCATGATGGCGCGCGGTGTAAGTAAGACAAAGGTATATGAGGCGATTAAGCAGAGGTGGCTGAATCTCAATCCAGGGAAAGCGGATCGGTTCTGCGAGGGATCCCCGTATTACCTTAAGGAACTTAACGACAATCTTGTCGAACCCATGTATGACCGCGTGCAGCGTTCCTACCAAGCGGGTGCGGGACGTGAACTTGACAAGGATATGCGTGCACTTCACTCTTCTGCGGCAATGACGTACAATCTGTTTGGCAATCGTCCTGCGTATCTGTACGACGGTGAAACATACCGCGCATATACGGTCACGTACGAGAAGCAGCTGACTGCACTCAATCCGACTGCGAAAGCCCATCTCGATGCCTGCCTCTCCCGCAGAGACGAATTGCTGCTCTTTGAGATGAAGATGACAGAGTGGCTGTCGAATTCGCATGACCCGCTGCCGGCATCATATTTCAGCAGTGAGAAGAAATATCCTGATTGGGACTTGTTTGTTGGACTAAAGATGACGCGAGATCTGTTTTATACAAATGCGGGGGAAAAGGGCTATGCTCCACGGGCAAAACATCTGGATACGGCACAGCTCTTTAAGCATGTCTATGCGATCTATAATGCCCTGTTTTACACGGGGGAGCTTCCTCTTACAGAGAAGGTCAAACTCTGTCTCTGTGTATGGACCATCAGAAATCCTTCGTTCGTTGACGATCCTGCGCAGTATGATCTCTATGCAACGGCAGAGCAGGAACTGCACGAGGAGTTCGAGGCATTTCGTTCGCGTCTGAGCGACTTGATCGGGATGATGGAGGATCGCGGTGTTCGGTTCGATGTGGAGCTGTTGACCGTGCGGGAGCTGATTTCTCGCATGCATAAAAGTGATCAACTGAAACGCTATCTTTGCTGATACTGTTATGAGAAGAAAAGAACGACTGAAATGAGAGCGCTTGAATCGGAAATGTTTCGCGATTTGAAGGATTCAAATGGATGTCTGCACGGACTGCTGAATCTTGTGCTTCAGGACACAACGCTGGAGTTCGAAATGCGGGGGGGCACGTTCTGCCAGCATTTACTACCGTGGCGGCAGTATGTTGCGCATCGAGTGGGATGGAACGCAGTATGTGCTGCATTTTGACACGAACTATTGCAGTCATGGACAAAATCTCTCGGAACAGCCGTCCATTGCGGAGGCGATCGAAAAGGCACCGTACTATAAACAGGCGATGGATCGTTGGTTTGCACAGCACCCGAAGTACGAGCGTGAGGTTCAGCAAATTGTTGAGCGCGATAACAATCGCCACGGGAAGATTTCTCATGCGACGGACTACTATATCGTCGACACAGAGTTTGTCTACAAGGATGCGCGTTTTGACATGGTTGCCGTGCACTGGCCGTCAATCGGTGCTGTGCGCAAAAACCTCCATGCGCCGAAGCTGGCTTTCATTGAGATGAAGTATGGTGACGGGGCATTGTCCGGTACGGCAGGTCTTATGAAGCATCTAAAAGACTCTGAACATTTTCGGCAGACGGCTGATCTCCTCGCCATCTGTGACGACTATGCCAAGGTCTTTCGTCAAAAATGCGCGCTCGGGCTGATTCCTGACATGAAGGATTTGCCGCACGATATTACCATCCAGAGCAAAGACATCGCGCTAATCTTTCTGCTGGCGAATCATGACCCCGAGAAGAATGGTCTCCGTACCATTGTGACAGGATTGCAGCCGATGAACTATCCCCTTCCTGTGAAATTCGCAGCAGCCTCGATGATGGGATTTGGACTATATGATGAGATGATGTACTCGGTAGACGAGTTTCAAAACCTATCTTTCGCGCATATCTCTGCGGCGGACGGGTGTGTCAAGAGTTTTGTGTAAATCACTTTTCAGCATGTCGTATCATAGTGTTCCATGAGTTTCGCCATACGCTCATCCATCAGCAGTTGGTTGCGAACGAGCGCCCAGTTTGGTATCCTGCGCCCTGACCATTTCTGGTAAAGCTCCTGCACCCGTAAGTACAGCAGCTTGAACACAGCATCCTCGTTCGGGAAAGAACCCTTCTTCGTGACTTTGCGGAAGCTGGAGTTCACGCTCTCGATTGCGTTCGTCGTATACATGACCTTGCGCACGGCGCTGCCGTAAGAAAACAGCTGCTCGACATGCGTGAAGTTGTTCTGCCATACGGCGACAGCCCCGGGATAGCCCGCCCAATCCTTCTGGAACTGTTCGAATCGCTCGCGTGCCTGACGAGCATTCACCGCGCCGTATATAGCTTTGAGACCCTTCGTGAAACGACTCCAATCTTTGCGGGGAATATACCGGATGGAGTTGCGAACCAGATGTACGATGCATCGCTGCACGACCACCTGTGGGAAGATTGCTCGTGCACCGTCTTCCAGACCCGTCACGCCATCCATGGAGAGAAAGCCGATGGCTTCCAAGCCGCGCGACTTGAGTTCGTCAAAAACCTGCATCCATGCATGCTTGCTCTCGACTTCGTTGATCCAAAGCCCGAGTATATCCTTGCGCCCATCCATATCGTAAGCCAGGACGACGTGCACCGCCGTTTGTTGGATGCCGCGCTCCGTGCGCAGTGAGACGTACAGGCAATCGACGAACACGAACGGATAGAATGGCTTCAACGGACGGTTTCTCCATTCCTTCACTTGCTCCATGATGCAGTCCGTGATATGGGAAATCTGTTCATGCGACATCTTGAAACCATAGATGTCCTCGACGGTGGCGGCGATGTCGCGCTGGCTCATGCCGCGTCCGTACAGGGCGAGAACCTTGCCTTCAATGGAAGAGACATCACGCTGGTGCTTCTTGACGATCTGCGGCTCGAATGTGCCTTGGCGATCACGGGGCACGTGGATGGGGACTTCTCCCAAGGTCGTCTTGAGCGTTTTTTCGGAGTAGCCGTTGCGGGTATTGCCTTCCGACACCGTATGTTCATGGTCGGCATAGCCGAGACATCGTTCTCTGCAAGAGCATTTCAAGATTTGCCAAAAACACGGTAGACCTCTTGGAAACCGTGCGGCACTTAAAATCCCTCGGCATCGACGTGTGGTTCGAGAAGGAGAACATCCAGTCTGTTCTTTGCGCTGGGTAATCCATGCAATACCGAGTATCATCGCGTGGATATGAAGTAAGCATTCTTGCCAGCACACACCTTCTTATTGTTCTTTGCCCCTCGCGGCTCGTTTGGCTGGACGAGCCGCTTTTATGTGCAGATATGAGAGGAAATACACGGTATATGGCGAACTATAAATAACAGACTCAAACTTCGCACATCAAAAACACTCGTCAAGGCTTGAAAAATACGGCATTGTAGCTAAAAAAACAGATTCGTTATGCACATTTTCGCAGTTTTTTTGACAACAGCGACGGCAACTCGGATAAGAAACCTTCCAACTGTGCCTGTACCGTCTGTTCATCGAGCATCGTCCGCTCTTGCAATCGTTCGGCAAAGAGCGACACAAGAAGCCGTACCGCTTCTGCCAAGCATATATCTGGAAGTTCATCCATCAGCAGATAGAACAGCTCTCCCAAGCTTCGTTCATCTTTGGATTCGCGTTGCTCCACTGCCAGAAACATGTACCGTGTGAACACAATGGACACATGCGCTGTCATGGCATCGTACGAGACTGCACGGCAGTCCTTCTCCAAGCGCAGATAGCTCTTGCACACCTTGAAGAACACCTCGATCCCCCAACGCTTCCCGTAGATACGAATCACTTCTTCCTCCGTAAGGCGCATATCCGTTGTCACCAGCACAAGCCAGTCCTTTCGATTGTTACGGTTGCGGACGAAAACGAGACGTACGGGGAGCGATTCGTTCCCTCTTGCGTACAGCAGCTTCTACCGACAACAGATACTTCGAGCGTCCGCGCCGTTTCTTGTGCTTCCGGTAGATTGCTTTCACATCCCTGCATCACGCCTTCATGGAGGTAATGGATCTTTTTCCGTTTTTCTTTGCCATCGCAACGACCTCGTAGCCAAGTGCATGGATGGACAAAAAGAGGCTGGAGAGCAGAACCACGTATCGAACAAGACGTGACGCGCAGGAATCGCCGCCTCCTTTGCTTCCTGCAAGAGCCGCAGCATGACCTCGGTTGCTTTCCTTTGTGCCAGTTTCCGTTGTTTTGCGCCATTGGTGCGGGCATCTACGTTCCTGGAGGATGCCCTAAGACGGTTCTTTTGGATTCTCGGTGGAAAAGAAGTGTATGGTTGACTGGCAGGAGTGTGTTTCCATCCGACCAGCAGAGTGTGAGCATACGAAAACCGTAGGAGAATTCCTTTTTGGCATGGTCGTAAAGACGAGCCAGAAGCTCGACCTTCTTGGAGCGGGCGCGATGATAGACGGAGTCATCGAGGATGAGGACGTTGACTCGATCCGCACTTGTCAAGGGAGCGATGGTCGATTGGATGATGGTGGCGGCGAGGGTTGTTGTAAATCTGCGCCAGTGGATATGGCAGGAATTCATGAAGCGGTAGAACGTGTCCTGGCAAAGGAAATAACGCCGGGTTGCAGGTGGATCTGCATGAAGAAGGAACGCTGTGTGAAGACGGTGGAAAAAGGCGACGATAAAGATGCTTAGAACAGGGAAGCCGCGGAGTTTGTAGGCGTTTGCAGAACGAAGAATGCGACTGACGTGGTAACGTCGAAGAAAATATTGCATTTTTCTCGGAAAGCTGTTTCTCAGACTGGTTGGTTTGTGCTATACTATTCATGGCATGAGCCTCCATTGGATGTTTTTTTGTGGCGTACTTAAATTATACCAAATGGATGTCGCTCATGCTATTTTTATTGTATGGAAAGATTGATTTTTTTCAAGGCTTACAGCGGATTATTTATCTGCGAAGTTTGAGTAACAGAGAATATTTCAACCAATAATTGTATGAGAGGAGAAAACGTGATGAGCAAGGCGATTACAAACGATTTCGAGACACGCCGCTATCGTCTCGCCGAAGTGGCAAAGGCGGGCGATGTCGCGACGCGCACACCGATCTATGCAACGGAGTCGACGAGTGGGGTTGTTTGGGTGCTAAAAGCCGGGACAAATGATCAAACCGCACGGACACGCCAAAGCGGACGATATCTGGATCTGCATTCAAGGCAAGGGCGTTTTCTATCCCGCAATCGGCGTGGAACGCCCCTATCGAAAAAGGGGGATGTCATTGTCTCGGCAAAGGGGATGTGCCACGGCATGAAGAACACGGGCGCAGAGGACTTCATTTTCGTTGGCATCCTTGCCCCCGTTCCAGCAGACTACTTTCCCATCGAAAAATAGCTATTATTTTAATCGCTTGATTTTCTGTGGAAAATTCTCCAGTGAGAGTAGTAGAGCGTTCAAATAGCAAGGCTGAACTTTATCATCAGTATTTTAGTAAGATTTCTCACCACAGAGATTCCATTCGCTCTACCTGGACGTCTGGAATCTCTTTTCTTTTGCAAAGAATCATTAGCCATCTTCTCCTATCCTGTGTTATAGTTTTCTTATATTTGAAACGTAGGAGGGAAGGCCGTTGTTTGCAAAGACCTATGGTGCGACGATCCTCGGGATTGATGGACGGATGATCGACGTTGAGGTGGATGTATCGCCGGGGCTGCTGGGCTTTGAACTGGTGAGGCTTCCCGATACGTCGGTGAAGGAATTGACGATGTTCGTAAGAGTGTGGTATTATTTCTATAAATAACGAACATCCTAATATATAGACTGAAGGAGCTGTTTGTTTGATTTGGGAGAAACTAAAAGATTTTTTTGACTTGCATGACGACATTGCCTCGACACAGGAAATTGCGAAGCGGATCAACGCCGGAGTGCGATTTCGGGGGACGAATCTCAGTGTCCTGATGCTGGCGATCTTTATCGCCTCCATCGGGCTCAATATGAACAGCACGGCGGTCATCATCGGCGCGATGCTGATCTCTCCGCTGATGGGGTCGATCCTTGGAATTGGCTATGGGCTTGCCCGTTATGACAGCACATACATTCGTTCCAGTGCAGGAAGTCTGCTCGCCCAAGTGATCATTTCGGTTGCCACATCGACGCTTTATTTTTCCCTCACACCGATCGATGCCCCTTCGTCGGAACTGTTTGCACGGACATCGCCGACCATCTGGGACGTTTTGATTGCTGTCTTTGGCGGCTTGGCAGGGAATCATCGGCGTAACACGCAAAGAGGGCGGGAATGTCATCCCCGGTGTTGCGATTGCAACAGCTCTGATGCCTCCTCCTGCACCGCAGGATATGGCATTGCTACGGGCGTTATGGCGTACACCGTGGGTGCACTCTACCTGTTCTTTATCAACAGCTTCTTTATCTGTCTGACGGCATTCATCGTCCTGAAAATCATTGACATTCCCTCCAAGATAGAGCGCAACTCCGTAGAATTTTCAAGACAGAAACGCTACCTGATGGCCTTTGCAGTGCTTGTCACGCTGCCCAGCTGTTTCTTTGCGTATCAAAGCGTGCAGGAAAATCTGGAGAACGAGCAGGCGAAGATTTATATCGAGGAGAATTTCAAAGCACCACCTCGTCTGGCAATCTCCTATACTTTGGATAACGAGAAGAAAATGCTGACAGTATTTACGATTGCCGGAATATCGGAGGATGATTTGACGGTATTGACAGAGAAACTGCATGAAAAGGCACATCTTAGACCGTTCCGGTTGGAGGTGTTTTCTGCGGAAACGGTGGAAGAGAGAGAAAAGATGGAGGCGATGATCGATCAAAGACTCAGCGAGGTTGAAAAAAGTGCCATTCCCTCTATGCAGGAGCAGCAGACCGTGACCGCACTCAAGTCTGCCCGCGAGGAAAGTGAGAAGCAGGGGACTTACATATTGGACTGGAATCGAGAGGCGCGTATTGTATTTCCGCAAATCTCCCGCATCGCTGTCGGGAGTGTACACGCACCCGCCGGGACTGGGGATAAATCGGCTGCTCTGAGTGAAACGCAAATTGCGTTCATATATCTGCAATCGGATATGGACGAAGCATCGCGTGCTCGCTTGACCGAATGGATTTCGGACAAGGCAAAGAACCGTGTAGAGGTGCACTTCCTTCCTGAAGTCTCGGCGACAAATGAAAACAAAGAAGGAACTGTATCTGAGGACGGAGTTCACATATCGTGAAAAAACATGAGACTACATAATCATTCAGATCGTGTAATTCTGTGCGTTTTTCATTGAGGCTCTTCATAGAGAAGAAGTCCATCTTTTTCCAGATAAGCTCCCAAGTTTATAACACACAAAAGAGATTCTATTCGCCATATCCAGCGTTTGGAATCTCTTTTTCTTTTGCTAAAAGAATCATTAGTCATCTTCCCCTATCCTGTGCTATAGTTTTCTTATATTTGAAACGTAGGAGGGAAAGCCGTTGTTTGCAAAGACCTATGGTGCGACGACCCTCGGGATTGACGGACGGATTATCGACGTGGAGGTGGATGTGTCACCGGGCTGCCGGGTTTTGAACTGGTCGGGCTTCCCGATACGTCAGTGAAGGAGTCGAAGGAGCGGGTGACAGTCCATCTCGCTTAACCATATTGCTCGGTCGAAGTGCAGAATACAGAAGTGGGATTTTGGTATCCGCCGCAATTTTCCATCAAAAGCAGGATTAAATCTCATCAATGGAGAAAAATAGTAAACAAAAGAAACACCATTCCAATCAAAAAGAGGTGCAGCTTTGTGTTTGCTAAATCGTATGGTGCGGTGACGTTCGGGGTCGATGGGAGGATCATCGATGTCGAGGTCGATGTTTCTTATGGATTTCCTGCGTTCGACATTGTCGGGCTTCTTGATACGGCGGTGAAGGAGTCGCGTGAGCGTGTGCGCACGGCGATCAAGAATACGGGCGTGAAGCTCAAGCCTGCGCGGGTGACGATCAATCTTGCGCCTGCGGACATACGAAAGGACAGCTCGGGGCTGGATCTGCCGATTGCCGTCGGGCTTTTGGCGGCGTATGGGCTGATTCCGACAGAGCGCATTGAGCACGCCTTGTTTGCAGCGGAGCTTTCTTTGGAGGGGGAACTGCGGAGTGTGCGCGGCGTGCTCTCCATGACGGTCGGGGCGAAGGAGCATGGTTTCAAGGAAATCTTCGTTGCGCCGGGCAACGGCAGTGAGGCATTGCTCGTCGACGGCATCCGCGTGTATGCGCCGAAAAACTTGCGCGAGCTGTACGATTTTCTCTTGGGCAAGGCGGAACTGCTTCCATTGGAGGTGAAACCCAGCGCATCAAGCGATACAGAAGTGCCTTCGGATGACTTTGCCGATGTGCAGGGGCAGTTCTTCGCCAAGCGTGCTTTGGAGATCGCGGCAGCGGGAGGGCATAACCTGTTGATGGTCGGCGTGCCCAGCTCGGGCAAGACGATGCTCGCGCGCCGTTTGCCGTCGATTCTGCCGCCGATGACACGGCAGGAAGCGCTTGAAGTGACGAGATCTACAGCATCGCGGGACTCTTGAAGGATGGCAGCGGCCTCGTCGAGACGCGGCCCTTTCGCAGTCCTCATCATACGACGTCGACGGTGGCGATGATCGGCGGCGGCAGCATCCCGCGTCCAGGCGAGGTGACGCTCTCGCATCATGGCGTGCTGTTTCTCGACGAGCTGCCGGAGCTCGGCAAGTCGACGCTGGAAGTCCTGCGCCAGCCGTTGGAGGACGGCGCTGTGACGGTGGCACGTGTCAATGCGACATTGACATTTCCCTCTCGTATCATTTTGGTCGTGGCAATGAACGAAGTAACGTCAATAACGATACAATGTAATGATAGACGAAATGCAGCCTAACTTTTCAGCATGAAGAAAGAGTGTCCCTGACCGTGGTTCTTGCCAGCATCGTATGGAAATCAGAGGAAAAGGGGAAGAGCTGCGCGGTTATGTGATATAATGATATGAGTGAACAGGAGGGATTATGATGCAGAAGCCTGTATTTACAATGGAACATATCGTTGCGAAGGTAAAACCACTTGCTGATAAATACCGTGTGAAAGAAATTTATTTGTTTGGCTCATATGCGAGAGGTGAAGCAGACGAAAATAGTGATTTGGATTTTTTGGTTTACGGTGGAGAAAAGTTTAAGCGAACAATGATTTTTGCTCTGGCAGAGGATTTGCGAGAAACGTTAAAGAAAAAAGTAGATGTTTTTGAGATAGGTGAAGTCAACCCGGACAGTAATTTCTACAAAACAATTATGAAAGAAAAGGTTTTGGTGGCATGAAGTATTCCGATCGACAAAGAGTTCAAAAGATATATGACTATGCCGCTCGCCTGCAGGAATATATCCTAAAAAATAGCATTGAAAAAGAAGCACTGATGGCACAGCTGCCGTTGCAGTGGCTTGTCACAACGCCGCTATATAATATGGGGGAGCATAGCCATAACTTGACCCCGGAGTATAAAGTGAAACATAGTGAGATTCCATGGGCGATGATTGCAGGCTTGCGGCATCGTCTTGTGCATGATTATGATGGAACAAACTGGAATATTATAGCGGAAGTCGTTTTTGAAGAATTACCAATCTTGATAAGACAGTTAGAGACGTGCTTGACGGAAAAAGAGAATACGGATGATGTATGACAGCAAATGACAATTCTCTAGGAAATGTATCATCACATAAAAATGACTGCTGCATAAGGAAATGTACCTTGTGCAGCAGTCATTTTCTTATAGAATCACTCATGTGCAGAGCTCTCTTCTGCGGACTCTGCATCCGATTCATTCGGGAGGAGATTGCTGATGTAGGGGCGTGCGCCCTGAGAGCACATCGTCATAGAATCCTTGCTTCCAGTCGATGTAGTCGATGGATGCTTGGACAGCAGTGAGCCGATCGACGAGTTCCGCACGCTTGCCTGCAAGGATTTCTTTGCGCTCTGGGATGGTGGGGACGCCGCCGAGGCAGAGTGCGAGGTATTCCTTCATTTCGGCGAGACTCATGCCGCAGTTTCTGAGGCAGGTAAGGCTTTTCAGCCATCCAATATCGTGATTGTCGAAAACACGGTGATTGTGTGCGTCACGCTTGACGTTTGGCAGAAGGCCCTGATTGCAGTAGAATTTCAGGGTCTCATAGCTCATTCCTGTCGCTTCACAGGCGCCCTTCATTGTATACATGATTTTCCTCCAAAAAATTTCAAAAAGGGCTTGCGCGGTAGCTGCTACCGCCTGTTATAATAGCATTGTACTACGGATGGCAGGGCAGGGCAAGTCCTCTCCGAGGAGATCTGTTTTAGGAGGATGATATCATGCGAACACAGTATGCTTTGACGGCAGCACTTTCGTTGAGTCTATTTATGGGGAGTGTCGAGGCACTGAGCCGTCCCGTGACAATCGAGGATCAGGGCAGCTTCATGGCGGGCGGCGTGAAGATCACCGCGCCCGGCGTATACAAGGACAGCGAACCAACGAACTTTGACGGTGAGACCCTGCACGGCGATGCTGCCTATGTTTTTCTGGCAAAAAAACCTCTGCACGCGAAAAAGAACGCCCTAGTCTTCCTGCACGGCTACGGGCAGTCAGGGGAAAAACATGGGAAACAACACCGGACGGGCGCGACGGCTTCCAGAACATCTTCCTTGCAAAAGGCTGGACGACCTATATCGTCGACGAGCCGCGCCGCGGGCGTGCAGGACAGTCGACCGTGCCGGCAGAGCTCAAGGCGCAGCCACAGGATCAGCTTTGGTTCAACAACTTCCGCATCGGGCAGTACCCGATGATCTTCGATGGCATGGCGTTCCCGCGCGACGAGAGTCGCTACGGCAGTTCTTCCATCAGATGACACCCGACACGGGAAAATTCGATGTGGAGGTTGTCGCAAAGGCGATGGATGCGGTCATTGACCGTACGGGCGATAATGTCCTCATCACGCACTCGGCGGGCGGCGGTCCGGGGTGGCTCGCGGCGATTCGCAGTCCCAAAGTGAAGGGCGTGATCGCTCTCGAACCGGGTACGTTCCCGTTCCCGCCGGGCGAGGTGCCTGTGGTTGAGGAGACAACAAGCCCGTTCCCCCGCGCGCGGAATGGAGGTGACGGCGGAGGAGTTCGAGGCTCTTCTGAAAACGCCGATGGTCGTCTATTTCGGCGACAAGATCGACGGGCGATAAGCCGCACGAAATCTGGGGGCTCGACAACTGGCGCACGCGGCTGAACCTCGCAAGCCGCTGGGCGGAGGTCGTGCGGACACATGGCGGCGATGCGGAGATCATCGTTCTGCCCGATGTTGGCATCAAAGGAAACACGCACTTCCTCATGTCCGACCTCAACAACGCAGAGGTCGCGGCGGAGATGGAGCGATGGATGCACGAGAAGGGCTTGGATAAAAAGTAATAATCATTTGGGGATTTGGGAAAGGAAGTTTTACCAATGAAAAAATCAATCATGAAATCAGCACTTTTTGATGTCTCTCGGACTCTTTGCATTTGGGGGCGGCGGTGCCTCGGCGAGCGAGAGCAAGCGTCCGAACGAGAATCCGTTCGGGCTCGTCTATCAGGGCGCACTGACGGAGAATGTCACGGGCAAGGTGAACATCCGCCCCGTAACGTACGAAGTGGAGGGCATCGAGGTTGCCGCGAATCTCTACCTTCCCGCAGACTACGATGAAACGAGCGACAAGAAATATGCTGCCGTGACCGTGGCGCATCCCAACGGCGCGAGCAAGGAGCAGGTGGCAGGGCTGTATGCACAGCGACTGGCGGAGCTTGGATACATCGCCCTTGCCTGCGATGCACGCTATCAGGGCGCGAGCGGCGGCACGCCGAGACTGAGGGACTATCCCTCGAACCGCATCGAGGATATCAGCGGCATGGTGGACTATCTCTCGCAGCTGCCGAAGGTGGACAAGACCCGCATCGGTGCGCTCGGCATCTGCGGCGGAGGCGGCTATACACTCGCTGCGGCACAGACCGACAAGCGCATCAAGGCGGTTGCCGCGCTGTCGATGTTCAACTCCGGCAGGGTGCGCCGCAACGGTTTCCAGGATGCGGACATCAAGGGCATCCAGACACGCCTGCAAAAGGCAGCGGATGCACGGGAGAAGGAGCTCGCAGGGGAAATTGTCTATGAGGGATTCCTCCCGCCGAACGCCACCGATGAACAGCTCCGCGCCAAGATGGCGGAGCTTCCCGAAAACACGCTCTATCGCGACGGCATCGAATACTACGGCCTCTCCCACCGTCATCCGAACGCTACGGGAATCTACACCACCGAATCCTTTATGAAGCTCATGGCGTTTGATGTGGAGGATCGTATGGAGCTGATCAATCAGCCCCTCCTGATGATTGCAGGCGAGAAGGCGGACACCCTCTATATGACGAAGGATGCCTTTGCCAAGGCGACCGGCACGGAAAACAAAGAGCTTTTCCTGATTCCGGGCGCGAGCCACATCCGTACCTACTGGGTGCCTGAGTACGTGGATCAGGCGATGGCGCAGCTCCAGATGTTCTACGCAAAAGAATCTTTGATGAAATGAGATGATGTCAATGAAAAAGGGCAAGAGCTTTATCGCGGCGGCGACTATGTCGCTCGCCCTCACTGTCGGCTCCGCATGGGCAATGCCGCTTCCCCTCGGCACAGATATATCGGATCGCTTTCATGGGACGGTACACAGAAATGACCTCATTGCCACCGATGAGACATACAACCTTCCGCAGACGAATGTGATTTCCTTTGAAGCCGGCAGTTACAGCGGCTGGCACGTGCACGGGGCGATGACCGTCATCGGCATCGCAGGGACGGGACTTTATCAGGAGTGGGGCAAGAGGCGGTTCTGATTCGTCCCGGGGATGTGGTGAATATTCCCGCAGGAGTGCCGCATTTCCACGGCACGGCAAAGAATGCCGCGTTCCAGCAGTTCGTCATCTATGACAGCACATGGAAAGCGCCCGAAGGACACGCGGCACATACCAGCGCGCTCACCGAGGAGCAGTACGAGGAGGCGAATGAGAACGCCGCCGCCCCAAGCGCAATGCAGAACAATGACAGCGAGTTTTTTTGTTTGGCACTGGGATGACGGAGCTGACAACGCCCAATTTCAACTCTGCGGTATACCTCAGAAAGATTCTGGGTACGCCGAATGCCGCAAATTCGCCCGAGTGGGTCTATGTTGCCTTTCCTGCAGGAACGTACAACCGCTGGCACAGTCACAAAACGGGGCAGGTGCTCATTGCGACCGACGGCATCGGCTATCATCAGATCAAGGGCGGTGCGTTGGAGGTTCTGCATCCGGGGGATGTGGTTTTCTGTCCGCCCAATGTCGTTCATTGGCACGGTGCATCTCCACAAGCAAATTCGCCCACATCGCGATCAGTCCGCAGGATAATCACGATGTTACATGGTACGATTTCCCTACGGCGGAATATGAGGCAATCGTACCCGAATGATTCCGTAAAAAGGAGAATAACGAATGAAAACAGCACGAACAAAAAGACGTTCCTGTCGCTGCTTTCGCTCGGTCTGCTCATGTGCATGCCCTTTTCCGAGGGGCAGGTATTTGCCGCAGATGGAATGAAGGCAAATACGGTTCGCATGGAGCAGGGCGATTTCCTTGCGGGACCCGGCATTGCTGTGGCATCGACCGAGAGCGGTCTGGTGCAGGGCTATGTGCGCAAGGGCATCTACACCTATCACGGCGTTCCCTATGCCGAGGCAAAGGAGCGTTTCGTCCGCGCCGAGCGCGTAACGCCGTGGCAGGGGGTACGTCTCGCGTTTGACTACGGAGCGATTGCGCCGCAGGAAAAGGGCGGTTTTCTGAATACGACATGGGAAGACCCCGCGCGTGAGTTCCCGATGGACAACAACTGCCAGAATCTCAACATCTGGACACCCGGCATCGCGGACGGCAAGAAACGCCCCGTCATGGTCTGGCTGCATGGCGGCGGGTTCTCCGCAGGTTCGTCTGCTGAGATTCCCGCCTATGACGGTGCCAATCTCAGCCGTGAGGGCGACGTTGTCGTTGTTTCCGTTAATCATCGTCTGAATGTGCTCGGACATTTCGACCTCTCCGCCTATGGGGAGAAATACCGCAATGCGGACAATGTCGGTATCTATGACCTCGTTGACGCACTGCGCTGGGTGCGGGACAACATCGCACAATTCGGCGGTGATCCTGCAAACGTCACGATCTTTGGTGAGTCGGGCGGCGGTGCAAAAGTACTCGCACTGATGACAACCCCATATGCAAAGGGGCTGTTCCACAAGGGCATCGTCGAAAGCGGTGCGGCTCCGACCATGGGACCGGTATTCATGCCAAAAGAAGCGGCAGCGCGTGTGACGGAGCTGACGCTGGAAAAACTCGGCATTACGGCAGAACGCATTGAGGAGATTCAGACCATTCCCTATGAGCATCTCACGACAGCATCGAATGAGGCACTCAAACAAGCAGGGGAGGAATTCAAGGTTCCACAGGCACTCGGAACAGGCTATGGCATGAGCTGGGAGCCGGTGATTGACGGCGACTTCATGCCGACGAATCCTGTGACGGCAGACGGCTTTGCCGCCGCAGGGAAGGACATCCCACTGCTCATTGGTTCGAATCGGACGGAGTGGACGAATTTCTCCGACATCATGCAAATGGAGAGAGCACAGTCCGACAACAAGAATACCTTGGAGCACAGAGGAAGTTGACCGCCGTCTGAGGGACGCATACGGCGATAAGGCGGAGAAAATCGCGGCGGCATTCCTGCGCGCCTATCCGCAGAAGAAACGTGCAGATGCACTCTACGTCGACACGATGATCCGCCTGCCGATCAAAGAGATCATGGATCACAAGGCAATGCAGGGCGGCGCACCTGTCTACGCCTATCTCTTCGCGTGGGATTCGCCGATGATGGGCGGAGTCTATATGTCCTACCACACGGCAGAGATTCCCTTTGTATTTCACAACATTGACCGCGCGGAGAAAAGCATCGGCACAAGCGCGGAGGCAAAGAAACTCGAAGCGCAGATGAGCCGCGCTTGGATTAATTTCGCCCGCACGGGAAAACCCGAAGCGCCCGGCATGCCGAATTGGGATGCCTATACACTGCAAGGAGGCGCAACCATGATGTTTGACGCTGATACGAAGCTCGTACATCACCACGATGCAGAATTATTGAAACTGCTCGCACCTGCGCAATAGATTTGGCAAAGTAAACATATGGGAATCGAATGAAATGGAGGTCATGACATGAGAACCCTATTGACGATCCTGATGGCGACGATGATGCTGCTGCTGACAGCGTGCGGCGGAGGCAATGCGCAAACGGGCGCAGATACTTCTGCACAGAAAGAACCACAGACGACATCATCTGCACGAAGCGATCAGCGCGTCCTTGTCGCATACTTCTCTCGCGCTGACGAAAACACAGGCGGTGTCGGCTACATCGAGAAGGGAAACACAAAGATTCTTGCAGAGATGATCGCCGAACGCACGCACGGTGACATCTTTGAAATCAAGACCGTCAAGCCGTATCCGAAGGAATACCGTCCCGCAACGGAAGCCGCCAAGCAAGAAAAGGAAGAACACGCCCGTCCTGAAATCGTCGGCGAACTGCCAGATCTCAGCAAGTACGATGTCGTCTTCCTCGGTTATCCCATCTGGTGGAGCGACATGCCGATGCCTGTCTACACCTTCCTCGATGGGGAGAATTTCGCGGGCAAAACCATCCTGCCGTTCTGCACACACGAAGGAAGCGGACTCTCCGGCACGGATCGCACGATCGCCGATACGACGAAGACAGAGGTAAAAGACGGCTTTGCTCTCGCAGGACACATCGCACAGAACTCGCCCGATGATGCACGATCAGCGCTCTATGAATGGATGTCGAAACAAGGATATTAAGGAGGATTTCAAAATGGCAGTGGAAAATGTAAAAACTCAATAATGGCGTAATGATGCCGCTTGAGGGCTTCGGCGTGTTCCAGATTCCCGACCTTGCAGAGTGTGAGCGCGTGACCATCGAGGCGATTCGGCAGGGCTACCGCCTGATCGACACGGCGGCAGCATATCAGAACGAGGAGGCGGTGGGTGCGGCGATTGCAAAGTCGGGTGTGCCGCGTGAGGAACTGTTCATCACAACGAAGCTCTGGGTGCAGGATATCTCCTATGAGGCGGCGGGTACGGCGTTTGAGCGTTCCCTGCAAAAACTCGGGTTGGACTATCTCGATCTCTACCTCATTCATCAGCCGATGGGGGATTTCTTCGGCGCGTGGCGGCGGCTCGAGGAGCTGCACCGCGCGGGGAAGATTCGGGCGATCGGCGTGTCGAACTTCTATCCTGCCGTGCTTGCGAACTTCTGTGAGACGGTGGAGATAAAGCCAATGGTGAATCAGGTGGAGCTGCATCCGTTCTTTCAGCAGGAGGCGGCACTCGCGACGATGAAGGAGTACGGTGTCGTGCCGCAGGCATGGGGACCGCTCGCCGAGGGCAAACACGGCATCTTTACGCATCCCGTACTGACGAAGATCGGGGAGAAGTACGGAAAGACGGCGGCGCAGGTGGCACTCCGCTGGAATACGCAGCGCGGCGTGTCGATCCTGCCGAAGTCCGTGCGTGCTGAGCGCATCGCGGTAAATCTCGATATCTGGGACTTTGCGCTGAACGAGGCGGAGATGGCAGAGATCGCAAAGCTCGACCTCGGGCACAGCGAGATCGTCAACCACGACGACCCTGCGTTTGTGAAATGGCTGCACGAGCGCAGGATTCACGATTGAGGCATAGCGAAGAATAGAAATGAGGGAACGTAGTGGTGACGGTATGCGGCTTTTCGTCTGCGGCATCATCGCAGCAGCGGCGGCTATGCTGTGCTTCGGCAGCTGTTTATCCTTTGCGCGGGAGGCAGAAAACATACAGACCGGCACCGATGCAGAGGAGGAGATGAGCGTGTTTTCAGCAGAGTCCCGCGTGGAGGATGTGGCAAGGGCACTCCTGTTTGCACCGTACGGTCGGCTGCTCTTTCCCGTACAGAGCGGGTACATGGATGGCGATACGCTCGGCAGTCTGCGCCTGACATGGTATTCTCACATCTCGCCTGCGCGAACCGTGGCAGTTGTGAATCGGCTTGCGGCAGACGCAGCGGCGGGGCATCGGATTTTCTATCCGATCTACACAGAGGAGGAGATGCGGCGCGACCCCGCGAAGCGTGATACAGGGCTGTTTTTCTTTCGTGGGCGAACGGGAGCGCCTGTCGCCGTCGTGAGTGCGGGCGGCGGATTTGCCTATGTGGGGGCGATGCAGGACAGTTTTCCACATGCGCTCGTCCTCTCTGAGCGCGGAGTGAACGCCTTTGCACTGATCTATCGACCGCGTGCGCAGACGGCGTGCGAAGATCTTTCACGTGCGGTTGCCTTTCTCCACGAACATGCGGCAGAACTGGGCGTTGACATGCGTGGTTACTCCCTCTGGGGCGGCTCGGCGGGAGCGCGTATGGCAGCGTGGGTAGGTTCGCATGGAACGGAGGCGTTTGGACAGCGTTCATATCCGCGTCCTGCCGCCGTCATTATGCAGTATACGGACTTGTCGGAGGTCTATGGTACAGAGCCGCCGACATACAGCTGTGTCGGGACGGCCGATGGCATTGCCTCATGGCAGACGATGCAGCGGCGTACACAGGCGATCCGCAGAAACGGACAGGCGGCAGAGATCGAAGTGTTTGAAGGTCTGCCGCATGGCTTCGGGCTTGGTGAGGGCACTGCTGCCGAAGGATGGCTGAACCGTGCCGCAGATTTGGATAGCACAAAGATAAAATGAGGAGGCAACGGTATGAATATACTGTTTATCAACGGCAGTCCGAACAGAGACGGAAATACGGCAGCTCTTGCAGCGAGATTTCTGCAAGGGCACACCTATGAGACGCTGAATCTTACGGACTATCGGATCAATGTTTATGGACAGGATCTGCCAGGCGATCAATTCTCTGAGGTGCTTGAAAAAGTGCGGGCGGCGGATTTTATCGTCATCGGTTCGCCGCTTTATTGGCACAATATCTGTGGCGCTGTGCGCAATCTGCTGGATCGATTCTACGGTCCTGTCGAGGCGGGGAGTCTTCACGGGCAGATTGCCTTCCTTTTCCAAGGTGCAGCACCTGAGAAGTGGATGCTGGAGGCGGGCGAATATACAATGCGCCGTTTTGCTGATCTCTATGGATTGACGTATCTCGGCATGGTGACATCGGTACGCGAGGCAGACGTGCTTGCGGCGAAGATTGGCTAAGAATATTTTAGAATCAAGAACCTCGGACTGAGAATAGGCAGTCCGAGGTTCTTGTGTATGAAAATTCTTTAATCAAGAATACGAGTGTGAAGTTCAAGTCTGTGGGTGCAATGGTCAATATTGTACCCGTTGATGTGCAAAATTGCCAGATCGACGTTCAGAGTTGTCCGACATCCAAGTTCCCTTGAAGTGGTAAACTAAAACTGGACACAGAGGGGGTATAAATCAGACACCGTTTGTAGTATTCTGTACACAGGATAACAAGCGGTGGACAAATTAGCCCTCTGATGCACAGGAGGTTGCCACATGAAGTACACGAAAGCACAAAGGTTGGACATAGGCCGTCGGATTTACGACGGCGAACTCACAAGATATGAAGCAGCGGAAGAATATGAGATCAGCGACGAAACGGCGCGGAATTATATGAGGCAGTACCGAGATGCCAACCGACTCCCTCCGAAAAGAGGAACGCAGAGCAGCTGCGGTCTTGCCAAGATGAAAGGGAGTGTATAATAGTTTGTGTAAACGCCCACGCCTTACGGCACCACAATGAACGAGAACCGCCATCTATGGTATAATAAGAGCAGACGTTGAAGGTCGAATAATTTTTGAGATTCGATCTCGCTGTGTAAACTGATCTGGTCTCCTTTTTTCGCACCACGCTTTGTTCAGAGCTACGCTCAAAAGGACGTATGGTAAAATGAGCCATCATCGAGGAGGCCACGTCGTACAAAGGAGGGAATCCTCATGGATGTCACGCATGCGAACGCTGTTGTGGGATTGATGTGCACAAACGCTCGATCGTCGCCTGCCTCAGATGTGGCAAGAAGCAGGAAATACGAACATTTGGCACGACAAGCAAAGAAATCCGCGCACTCGCCAAATGGCTTTTGGGATGAAAAAGTGCCAGATGGCCGCCATGGAAAGCACGGGTTCCTACTGGAAACCCGTCTACAATCTTTTCGAGACCTCTCATCTAGGCGTCATGATCGTCAACGCCAGGAACATGAAGAATGTTCCTGGAAGGAAGACCGATGTGAAGGATGCCGAATGGATCGCGGACTTGCTGCAGCACGGGCTGTTGAGCGCGAGCTATGTTCGAAACGGGAGCAACGCGAGTTGCGGGAAGTTTCCAGGTACAGAAAGAGCTTGATTGCCGAGCGTGCACGTGAACTCAACCGTCTGCAGAAGATGCTGGAAGGAGGAAATATCAAGCTGTCCAGCGTAGTTTCCAACATCAACGGCAAAAGCTCGCGCAGCCTCTTGCAGAAGCTGCTCAAGAAGGATGCGCCGCTGCAGAAGGATGAAGTGGAAGAAAGCCTTCACGGAGCATTGAGGCACAAGGGTGGAAGATGTCATGCAAGCGCTGGACGGCTTTCTCACGCCTTTGCAGAAACAACTGATCCTGCAAGTCGTAGATCATATCGACGACATGACGAAGCGCATCGGTCAGATGGATAAGCTCGTCAAGCAGTACAGCAGCGGCTATGAAGACGCGATAGAAAAAGCTGGACGAGATACCGGGCATAGGGAGGCAGAGCGCGGAAACCATTTTGGCGGAAACAGGTTTGGATATGAGTCGCTTTGCAACGGAGAAACATCTGTCCAGCTGGGCGGGTCTGTCTCCGTGGAACAACGAAAGTGCCGGAAAGCGGCAAAGCGGCAGGACTACCAAAGGGAACGCCACACTGAAGACTACGCTGATACAATGCGCCAAGGCAGCCATCAAGAAGAAGGACTCCTTCTTGTCCGCACAATATGACAGGCTCGTCGTACGACGGGGAGCAAAACGTGCCACAGTAGCTGTAGCGCATACCATGCTGATAGCCATTTACCACATATTGAAGCTGGGAGAGCCCTTCATCGATCTGGGAGCCGACTATTACAACAAATTCAACAAGGAGAGAAAGATCAACAGTTATCTAACGAAGCTGAAAAAAACTGGGTTGGCAGCCTGAAACAGCCACATTCTCGGCGGCATCCACATAAAATTTCAGTCAAACAGAGCAATGGGGATTTTTGCGCTTTTTTTCCAGCCTTAGCACAAAGGTTCTCATGGTAAAAAGCCAAATTCGTTGATACGGTTCGAGCCCGCTCTGGGCATCCCATAGGAGGGTTTATTCCAACATGGCAAAACGCAAAATGATTCCCACTCCCGCAGACAATATCGCCAAGCAGATTATGGAAACCTACCAACCCCAAGACGCACAGGAAATCCAGGATGTCGTCAAACGTATCTTCGCGCCCATCTTCGAGGCGGCGCTCAAAGGGGAGATGCAAAAACCATCTCGGCTATGCCGACCATGAACATACGGTGTCGGGAGGCAATGCCCGCAACGGCTACTCCGAAAAAAACGCTCAAGACGACCTTGGGAGAAGTCCCCATCCACGTGCCCCGTGATCGCCAAGGTACATTCGAGCCGCAGATCGTCAAGAAGCACCAGCGTGATGTCTCTTCCATTGAAGGCAAGGTTCTCACCCTGTACGGGCGCGGCATGAGCCAGCGCGACATCGCCGACACTGTCGAGGACATCTATGGTTTCAAGATGTCGCATGAACAGATTTCCCATATCACGGACTGCATCATGGAGCAAGTGAAGGAATGGAGAAACCGTCCGTTGAAGCCATTCTATCCGTTCGTGTTCGTCGATTGCCTGTACGTCTCGCTGCGCACGGAGCGCGGCATTCAACAAACGGCGGTGCACGTCGTCCTGGCTTACGATATGGATGGGCGCAAGGATATACTCGGGCTTTGGATCAACGAAGTCGAGAGCAAGCATGCATGGATGCAGGTTTTTGACGAACTCAAGTCGCGCGGCTTGGAAGCCATCGGCTTTCTCTCCATGGACGGCGTGACGGGGCTGGAAGACGGTGCACGAGCAATCTTCCCACAGGTGGTCGTGCAGCGATGCATCGTACATCTGGTTCGCAACTCCATCCGGTATATTCCCCGCAAAGATTGGAGTCGTTTCACGAAGGATCTCAAAGCGATATATGGCGCGGTGAATGCTCGTCAGGCACGCGAGCGATTCGAACAGTTCCAGAAGGATTGGGCGGGCTATCCCGGGGCTGTCGCCGTATGGCAGAACAACTTCACGCATGTCGAGCAGCTGTTTTCTTACGGCAGCGCCGTGCGCAAGGTCATGTATACGACGAACGCAATCGAGAGCGTGAACTCCAGCTTCCGCAAAGTCACGAAGAAGGGTTCTTTCCCGAACGAGGATGCTGTGTTCAAGCTGCTGTACTTACGGGTGCAGGAGCTTTACCAGAAATGGTCAGGGCGCAGGATACCAAACTGGGCGCTCGTTCGCAACCAACCGTTGATGGATGAGCGTATGGCGAAACTCATGGAACACTATGATACGACATACTGAAAAATGGTTTACACAAAACTTTTGACACACCCTGATAAGACATTGTAGCATAGAACACAGCGGCTTGCCTAATGCTTCCTTTTCTTACGTTCCTATCTCCCTTAGTGTAAAATATTTCTCGGTGGGGGTTGCAAAAAGGCAAAGAGACCTGTACCCTATAGTGTATGCTAACGAGGCAAATACAAAACAAGGAAGGTCTCTTATGGAAACCATTGTAACAGAAATCTTGGAAATAATAAAGGGTGCGAAGGACAGCATATCGCGGGAAGAGCGAATCCGCAGTTATCTCGAAGACCTCGCATGCCGTGCGGTCAGCGAGGCGCTCGAACGGATCGACAAAGAACTGGCGGGCAGATACGCTGATAAAGGCTGGCATGTGGAACGTCTGGACTGGCGCACCGTGCAGGCGAGCTATGGGACGCTCCGCATACGCCGCCGAAGGATGTGCAAAGAAGGAGAGGCAGGAATCTATCCCTTGGACAAGGAGCTGGGCATCCGCCCCTATAGGAGATACACCGCCTACCTGGAATACACCATCGCCCAGATTGCCGCCAAGACCGTCTACCGTGTCACGGCCGATGCCGTCAACCTGCTGACACCGGTCACGATGAGCCACCAGCAAGTCGCCCGCGTAGTGAAGCAAGTGGGCGAAACCTACAGCGCATGGGAAGACCTGCAGGCGACGCCCGACCCAATGGAAGAAAAAGAACTGCGTCAACCGCAAGTCCTCTACATCGAGGGAGACGGCCTCATGCTGCACGGGCAGAAGAAGAAACAAAAGGAACTGCATCGCTTCCAGATCGCCGAAGGCGTGCGAGAGAACGGCAACCGACGCGAACTTATAGGAACCCACTACATAGCAGACTTCAGCCATGAAAAAAAGCTAAGGACAGGATGCTGCACTATAGGCAGCCATTATGACCTGACGCACACGTTGGTGCTGAGCAACAGTGACGGGGAGCCGGCTACAGCATCGACGCATTCAAGGAGATCGTGGGGAAAGTCGGAAGGCATGAGCATTTCCGCGATTGGTATCACGTGCAGAGGAAGTGCAAGGAACGCCTCTCCGGGCGAACAGAAAGCTGCGCCGGGAACTGCACAGAGCCTTGAAGAACCACGACCGAGAGCGTCTAGGGCCTCGTACTGGACACCTTGGAATCCACAGCCCGGGACGAACACCAAGCCGAACAAGTGCGCCTTCTCCGAGGCTACATGACGCGGAACTGGTCATACCTTGCCTCGTTGGAGCAACGGGGACTGGGCGGATGCAGCAAGCTCCGGGCACATGCGAGAGCAACCATCGGCTGTACAGCTACCGGATGAAGAAGCAAGGGCGGCGATGGAGCGGAGACGGCGGCAGGGCGATGGTGAAGATCATCACGGGGCTGAAGAACGGCGACCTGCGCGAAGCCATGGTGGCCAAAAGCGGAGCTGTTCAATCCGAAGTCTGGCAGGGATTTCCGCGGAGCTGTGAGGCAAGCGTTGAAGAAAAGCAAGGGCAACGCGCATGAAGGCGTGCGACATGGGAGGATCACGGTGAGCGCGCCGATGAGCAGTGCGATTGGACATTTGTCCAAATGCTTCGCTTAAAGAGGAAAAACAGGCATGCCGCGAAGGCAGACGCATCAAGGGTTGAAATTTCCCACCGAGAACATCTTGACACATACCCTATCTCCCGGTTGCATTGCGCTTTTCTGCAATACGTTATACAATGACATTTCACAGTCACATTTTCATGGATACAATCTTTTGTTCCGTATCATTCAATCTGAGGTGGTTTTTATGAAAAGAGAATCTATGCGTATCGGTCTTGCCTATGTGGGCGTGATCGTTGGGGCAGGGCTGTCTTCCGGACAGGATCTGCTGCAGTATTTTCTGAGTTTTGGCAGTATCGGTATTCTGGGCGCACTGGCGCTTGGGATGTTAAATATTTTATTTGGCAGAATCATGGTCACCCTAGGCTCCTACTATCAGGCAAACAGTCATCAAGAGGTACTGGAAAAAATTACAACACCGCTTGTCAACCGCGTTATTGACGGGACGCTGATCCTATCCAATTTTGTGATGGGCTTCGTTATGGTCGCAGGAGCAGGGGCGAATTTGCACCAGCAGTTTTCTGTTCCTTCCGGGCGGGGGCGCTTTTCTGCTCCGTCCTGATTGTGGCAGTGTCTTTCTTGAACTTTGAGAAAATCACACAGGTGCTGGGGGTGTTCACCCCGGTCATCGTTGCGATGATTTTTCGGCATTACGCTGTACACCTTCATTGGAGGCAGCTATGACTTCACCGCGCTGGATGTCGCCGCGAAAACCATTACGCCCGCCATGCCCGCCCTGTGGCTGTCCGTCATCAACTACTTTGCCCTCTGCGCATTGACCGGCGTATCCATGGCATTTGTGCTGGGCGGTTCAGTCGTGCGCATCGGCATCGCCGAAAAGGGAGGTCTCCTTGGGGGGACAATGATCGGATTCGTCATTTCTTGTGCAGCAGCCACACTTTTTGCCCATATCGACAAGGTCAAGGACGTTGAAATCCCGATGTTGATGATTGTACACGACATCCATCCCGTGCTGTCCGTGATCTATGCATTTATCATCTTTGCCCTGATTTTCAATACGGCATTCAGCCTTTTCTACGCAACCGCACGCCGTTTTGCGGGCAGTGATACACGGAAGATGCGGCTCTGGATGATCGGTATCGTTGCAGCCGGCTATGCCTGCAGCTTTGGCGGATTTCGCGCACTGGTCGGCCATATGTATCCGATTCTTGGCTATATGGGCCTCCTTTTGCTGCTGGTTCTTCTACTCGCATGGCTCAGGAATCACAGAGATATCGTCGATGAGATGTTTCTGCGTCGGAAAATGATCCGCCTGCATTTGAAAAAGCATGATGAGACGCAGGAATTTACCGCCAAAGATCAAAAACTGTTTGACCGCCTCGGCGAAAAATCCATCGCCGATACGGACGCACTGCAACAGGATATCAAAGACTACGCGAAGGAAATCATCCAAAGCCCTGTGGATACCGACTCATTTGTGAAAAAAGAGCTGCCCATGAAGGGAAACGAGCCAAAATGACCAAAAGGGAAACGGATGTCGCGCAAAACGACCTAGATGTCATCATCGAGACCGGCACGATTTTGATGGAGGGCGGTGCCGAGATCTACCGCGTGGAGGAAACGATGCGGCACATGGCGGCAGCACTGCAGATGACGGACTTTAGCGCGTACGTCGTCAATCGCGGCATCATCGCTTCTGGTACGAACAGGCACGGCATCCATGAGGCAAAGGCGACGAGCGTTCCGGAAACAAATATCCACCTAGGAAAAATCGAAGCGGTCAATGCGCTCTCCCGCAATATAGAGCAGCAGAAGGAACAATCCTCGCAGGATGTTGCACAGCGACTGAAGGAGATACGCACCATGCCGGATCTTCCGTTTGGTTCTGTTCTCTTGGCGTATTTCTTTGGTGCAGGATGCTTTTTCCTATGCGATCGGGAGTCCGACAGAGGACGCCCTTGCCGCTGCGATTGCAGGGCTTGTCATGGGCTTGGCGCTGCGTTGGGGCAGGCGATACATTCGCACGAATGTTCTGTTGACGATTCTCGGAAGCGCGGTCGTCGCCGTATCTGCGAACGTTTTCTACTTCTGCGGTTTCGGGCATCATCGCGGGCTGATTATACTCGGGGCATTGATGTTGCTTGTCCCGGGAGCGACGTTCGTCAATTCCGTGCGCGAGTTTGCACAGAACAATTACGCGACAGGTCTGACACTCCTCATGTCAGCACTGCTGACATGCATATCGACCGCGGTCGGCGTTGCCCTTGCAACGGAGCTGCTCCCCTTTGCCGAACAGATGACCGTTGCTTTTTCCGGCAGTATCGACTCCCTTTCCGTCATGCTTGTCCGAACTGCAGCGGCGGGACTTGGAACTGTAGCGTTCTCTTACCTCTTTTATGCCTCCAAACGATACTTCCTGACGCTTGGCACGCTTGGTGCTGTCTCTTGGTTTTTGTATCTGCTGCTTGCTCAACAATTCCACTCGGATGTACTGGCGATCTTTGTATCCGGACTTTTTGTCGCGGCCTGTTCAAAGTTCTTTTCTGTTTGGCAGCGATGTCCGATAACGATCTTCCTCTCCACAAGCATTTTTTCCCGCTGATGCCCGGACTCAGCTTTTATCGGGCGGTTTACTTTTTGATGACGGGATCCGACGCTCTTGCCTATACCTATACGCGAAGCTGCTTTTTGTCTGCGTTTGCCATCGCAATCGCCATCAGCATTGTACAGCAGATTCCGCTGCGTATACGGATGCCGCTGCGTCATCGCGGCTGAGCGCGTGTGTTCTGTGCTACCGCTGGAGTCTCCGAATTTGTATGTGTTTACACCACAAATACAGCTTTCCGAGAAAATCTTCCTTTTTCTCGGAAAGCTGTTTCTTTAGGCTCTTGGACGTAGGCGGGAGTGTATAATAGTTTGTGTAAAAGCTAAATTCGTTGATACGGTTCGAGCCCGCTCCGGGCATCCCATAGGAGGGTTTATTCCAACATGGCAAAACGCAAAATGATTCCCACTCCCGCAGACAATATCGCCAAGCAGATCATGGAAACCTACCAGCCCCAAGACGCACAGGAAATCCAGGATGTCGTCAAACGTATCTTCGCGCCCATCTTCGAGGCGGCGCTCAAAGGGGGAGATGCAAAACCATCTCGGCTATGCCGACCATGAACATACGGTGTCGGAAGGCAATACCCGCAACGGCTACTCCGAAAAAACGCTCAAGACGACCTTGGGAGAAGTCCCCATCCACGTGCCCCGTGATCGCCAAGGCACATTCGAGCCGCAGATCGTCAAGAAGCACCAGCGTGATGTCTCTTCCATTGAAGGCAAGGTTCTCGCCCTGTACGGGCGCGGCATGAGCCAGCGCGACATCGCCGCCACTGTCGAGGACATCTATGGTTTCAAGATGTCGCATGAACAGATTTCCCATATCACGGACTGCATCATGGAGCAAGTGAAGGAATGGAGAAACCGTCCGTTGAAGCCATTCTATCCGTTCGTGTTCGTCGATTGCCTGTACGTCTCACTGCGCACGGAGCGCGGCATCCAACAAACGGCGGTGCACGTCGTCCTGGCTTACGATGTGGATGGGCGCAAGGATGTACTCGGACTTTGGATCAACGAAGTCGAGAGCAAGCATGCATGGATGCAGGTTTTTGACGAACTCAAGTCGCGCGGCTTGGAAGCCATCGGCTTTCTCTCCATGGACGGCGTGACGGGTCTGGAAGACGGTGCACGAGCAATCTTCCCACAGGTGGTCGTGCAGCGATGCATCGTACATCTGGTTCGCAACTCCATCCGGTATATTCCCCGCAAAGATTGGAGTCGTTTCACGAAGGATCTCAAAGCTATATACGGCGCGGTGAATGCCCGTCAGGCACGCGAGCGATTCGAACAGTTCCAGAAGGATTGGGCGGGCTATCCCGGGGCTGTCGCCGTATGGCAGAACAACTTCACGCATGTCGAGCAGCTGTTTTCTTACGGCAGCGCCGTGCGCAAGGTCATGTATACGACGAACGCGATCGAGGCGTGAACTCCAGCTTCCGCAAAGTCACGAAGAAGGGTTCTTTCCCGAACGAGGATGCTGTGTTCAAGCTGCTGTACTTACGGGTGCAGGAGCTTTACCAGAAAATGGTCAGGGCGCAGGATACCAAACTGGGCGCTCGTTCGCAACCAACTGTTGATGGATGAGCGTATGGCGAAACTCATGGAACACTATGATACGACATACTGAAAAGTGATTTACACAAAACTCTTGACACACCCAAGAAACCCAGGCAGGTTACCACTGCGCCAATAAATATGAGCAGTGGACTGGGTACAAGAAATAGAGAGATTACCCGATGCCCGATCGGCGATAATGCCACTCAAAAATATAATTCCTGAACAAAACAATGCACATCCAATATGCTATACCATCTTTGGCTTAAGGATGTGTATTTCTTTTTAATTGAAAGACTCTCAACATAAACAATGGGCGTGAAGAATGCAAGATCAACACAGATTCCATTCGCCCCACCTAGCGTTTGGAATCTCTTTTCTTTTGCAAAGAATCATTAGCCATCTTCCCCTTTCTTGTGTTAAAATTTTCTTATATTTGAACCGTGGGAGGGAAGGCCGTTGTTTGCAAAGACCTATGGTGCGACGACCTTAGGGATAGACGGACGAATGTTCGATGTTGAGGTGGATGTGTCACTGGGGTTGCCAAGTTTTGAACTGGTGGGGCTTCCCGATACGTCGGTGTTCGAAAAGAAAGTATCAGATAATCTGCACAGGAAAAAGCGTTGCAGTGATACTTGCTTAACGATGAACAAAGTGAAGGGATAACCTAAAACTAACTGATCGACCTGCATCCCTTCGGGCGTGCTATCTTGGCGTTTCACACTAAACTTCCATCAAAAGCAGGATTAAATCTCATCAATGGAGAAAAATAGTAAACAAAAGAAACACCATTCCAATCAAAAAGAGGTGCAGCTTTGTGTTTTGCTAAATCGTATGGTGCGGTGACGTTCGGGGTCGATGGGAGGATCATCGATGTCGAGGTCGATGTTTCTTATGGATTTCCTGCGTTCGACATTGTCGGGCTTCTTGATACGGCGGTGAAGGAGTCGCGTGAGCGTGTGCGCACGGCGATCAAGAATACGGGCGTGAAGCTCAAGCCTGCGCGGGTGACGATCAATCTTGCGCCTGCGGACATACGAAAAGGACAGCTCGGGGCTGGATCTCGCCGATTGCCGTCGGGCTTTTGGCGGCGTATGGGCTGATTCCGACAGAGCGCATTGAGCACGCCTTGTTTGCAGCGGAGCTTTTCTTTGGAGGGGAACTGCGGAGTGTGCGCGGCGTGCTCTCCATGACGGTCGGGGCGAAGGAGCATGGTTTCAAGGAAATCTTCGTTGCGCCGGGCAACGGCAGTGAGGCATTGCTCGTCGACGGCATCCGCGTGTATGCGCCGAAAAACTTGCGCGAGCTGTACGATTTTCTCTTGAGCAAAACGGAACTGCGTCCATTGGAGGCGACACCTGCTGCGGCGTGTGATACAGAAGTGCCTTCGGATGACTTTGCCGATGTGCAGGGGCAGTTCTTCGCCAAGCGTGCTTTGGAGATCGCGGCGGCAGGCGGGCACAATCTTCTGATGGTCGGCGTTCCAGGCTCGGGCAAGACGATGCTCGCGCGGCGCCTGCCGTCGATTCTGCCGCCGATGACGCGACAGGAGGCGCTTGAGGTGACGAAGATCTACAGCATCGCGGGGCTCTTGAAGGACGGCAGCGGTCTCGTGGAGACGCGACCGTTCCGCAGTCCGCATCATACGACGTCGACGGTGGCGATGATCGGCGGCGGCAGCATCCCGCGTCCGGGCGAGGTGACGCTCTCGCATCACGGCGTGCTGTTTCTCGACGAGCTGCCGGAGTTCGGCAAGTCGACGCTGGAAGTTCTGCGCCAGCCGTTGGAGGACGGCGCTGTGACTGTGGCGCGCGTCAATGCGACGCTGACATTTCCCTCTTGTATCATTTTGGTCGTGGCAATGAATCCTTGTCCGTGCGGCTATTTTGGTGACAAGGAGAAGAGCTGCGACTGCACGCCGAATGAGATCAAGCGCTATACGCGGAAGATTTCAGGGCCGCTGCTCGATCGCATCGATATCCACGTCCATGTGCCGCGCGTCAAGTACGAGGATATGACATCTGTGGCGAAGGCGGAATCTTCGGCTGTGATTCGGGAGCGCGTCCTGGCTGCGCGAGAGATTCAGATGGAGCGGTTGCGTGAATGGGGCATTTTCTGCAACGCGCAGATGAGCCATGCGATTTTGAAAAAGACGTGCCATCTTGAGACTGAGGCGCAGAAGCTTTTGGCGCAGGCATTCCAAGTCATGAATTTATCAGCACGCTCGTATGATCGCATCATCAAGGTCGCACGCACGATTGCCGACCTTGACGGGGCGGCGACGATCGAGGCGAAGCATGTGGGAGAAGCTATACAGCTCAGGGACGATGTGGGGCTGAATGTGGAGTGATGAGGAAGTCATGTTGATGGAGGAAGGTTTATGGCATCGACGAAAGAGTATCTGGAGTTCGTATTGGAACAGCTATCCAGTTTGGAAGATATTTCCTATCGTGCTATGATGAGCGAGTATATCCTATATTATAAGAAAAAGATCTTCGGAGGAATTTACGATGATCGATTCCTTGTGAAGCCGGTCAAGGCAGCTGTTGTGCATATGCCGGATGCAGTGTATGAACTGCCTTATGAGGGGGCAAAGGAAATGCTGCTGGTGGATCGCTTGGATGATAAAGACTTTTTGAGCGAGTTGGTGCGTGCGATGTATGAGGAGCTGCCCGCGCCGAGAGAGAAAAAGAAATGAAATATTGCCCTATCTCTAAAATAGTGATATAGTGGTAGCGAAAGAGTAGCTGATTTTTGTTTTCTGGGAGGAAGCAAATGTTTAATTTCAAGAACAAGGACTCGGAGTTTTTCGACTTGTTCCTCGAAAGTGCCCAGTATTTCCATAAATGCGCTGTGATGATGGATGAAGTCATGCAGGACTACAGCAAGGCGGAGGCGAAGATGCGCGAGATTATCGATCTTGAGCATGAGGCCGATGCCGTCAATGACAGGATCATTGACAAGCTCAACCAGACATTCATCACGCCGATCGATCGTGAGGATATCTACGCGCTCGCCAATGGTCTTGACGACGGCGTTGATTTTTGCAAGGCACGCTGCAGCGTGTTGTCATGTATCATATCGACGGTGTTCGGGACAGCGCGATCGCTCTTACGAAGCTCCTCATCGAATGTACGGAGGAGATGATGAAGGCGTTCAAACTCTTGAAGCATGTGAAGAAGAATCAGAATGAGATCCTGAAGTGCACGCATCGCATCAGCAGCTTGGAGAGCGAAGGTGACCGTGTCTATCGCAACGAGGTTGCCAATCTTTTCGAGAATGTCAAGGATCCGATCGAGCTTATCAAATGGAAGGATCTTTTGGAGTATCTGGAGGACACGCTCGACCATTGCGAGAATATCGCGGACATGGTGCGCGGCGTGGTGATGAAGTATGCATGAGCTGCAGTTTCTCATCTTGACGGTCATCGTGCTCGCCTTGTTGTTCGACTTCATCAATGGTTTCCACGATACGGCGAATGCCATTGCTACATCTGTTTCGACACGCGCCATAAAACCTGCATACGCCATCGTTATGGCGGCTGTTTTGAACTTCGTTGGTGCAATTTACAGCACAGGCGTCGCCAAGACAATCGGCGGCGATATCGTTGCAAGTGCGGAGATGGTCGATGAACACATCATCATCGCGGCTCTCATCGGTTCGATTATCTGGAATCTCTTCACTTGGTATGTGGCTATGCCGAGCAGCTCTTCTCATGCGCTTGTCGGCGGCATCATCGGTGCCGTGCTCGTTTCTACGGGAAGCACAGGATTGAATTTCACGGGCATTGGCAAGATCGTTCTGTCGCTTATCGCTTCGCCGCTCTTGGCGATTTTTTCTGGTTTTATTGTAATGACGCTGCTTTTCATGCTGTTCGGCCGCTTCGCGCCCTCGGCGCTCAATGGACGTTTCAAGAAGATGCAGATTCTTTCTGCAGCAACTATGGCTTTTTCGCATGGTTCGAATGATGCGCAGAAGTCGATGGGCATCATCACGTTGGCGTTGCTTTCGGGCGGCTATATCTCTACCTTCGAAGTGCCGGAATATGTGAAGTTTCTGTGTGCGGCGGCGATGGCATGCGGTACTGCGCTCGGCGGCTGGCGCATTATCCGCACGATTGGCGGAAAGATTTTCAAGCTTGAGCCGATCAGTGGCTTTGCTGCTGATCTCAATTCCTCCATCGTCATTTTTTTCGGCAACGCTTCTGCATCTGCCCGTCAGTACGACGCACGTTGTTTCTGGCTCCATCATGGGCGTCGGCACGGCGAAGCGTATCCGCGCCGTGCGTTGGGGAGTTGCACAACAGATGCTG
Source organism: uncultured Selenomonas sp. (assembly GCA_916438625.1). Lineage (GTDB taxonomy): Bacteria > Bacillota > Negativicutes > Selenomonadales > Selenomonadaceae > Selenomonas. The sequence goes on from CAKAFE010000001.1 coordinate 1,261,222, forward strand.
GCAGCATGGGTTCTGACGATTCCTTGTACGGCTGTCATGGGAGCGTTGGCGTATCAGATCGTTCTTTGGATTTTTTAGGGGATAGTTTTCTGCTTTTGGTGGCGGCGCGCGATGTCCAAGGTTCGGATGCCTGCGCGTGCAGCTTGGCGGGTGATGGCTGGAAATGGACGCGGATGGCGTGCTTTTCAGCCGTTTCTTTTATTTTTTTGCTGTCGGTGTATCCATGTATGGAATGGGAGGCGGAAGTATGCGCTGGGAGAAAGGGAAAGGGCGGGAGATTCCCGCCGAAACAATGCTGCTGGAGCTTGTGCAGGAGGTGCAGCAGGAGGGGGATCCGCTCATCGTAGCGGCGCGCGTGGACAATGTGCTGCGCGATCTGCAGTCGCCGGTCGGGGATTTTCATGTGATCGAGTGTGTTGATACGCAGAGCGAGTTCGGGCAGCGCATCTATCAGCGCTCTGTCGTTTTCTTGCTCATCATGGCTGTGCGGGAACTTTACCCGGCAGCGGAGGTCGTCGTGCAGTTTGCGGCGCACAAAGGGCTTTACTGCGCGATACAGTCGCACCCGGGCATGACGGAGAACATGGTGCGTGAGATCGAGCAGCGAATGCGCGAGATTGTTGTTAAGAATCTTCCGATTGTCAAGAAGCGTCTGCAGCGGGATGAAGTCGTGCAGCTTTTTAAGAAATCGGAGCAGATTGAAAAGGCGAATCTCGTTATGTCCCTTGAGGCGGAGACGGCAAGCATTTATTACTGCGGCGAGTTTTATGACTATCTCTTCGAGCCGATGGTGTCGACGACGGGTGTCCTGAACAAGTTCGCTCTCGATGCAATGCCCGGCGGTGTATTGCTGCGCACGCCGGAGGCGAGTGATCCTGAGATCGTTCCTGCCTTCCGCGCTCAGCCGAAGTTCGGCAGCATCCTTATGGAAGCGGAGCGCTGGGCGAACATCCTGCGCTGCGATTATGTGCCCGATCTCAATCGTTATATTCGCCGCGGCGGGATTGCCGATATCATCCATGTGTCCGAGGCTCTTCATGAAAAGAAGATTGCCGAGATTGCCGATTACATTGGATCGAACATCGAGAAGCTGCGTCTCATCTTGATCGCAGGGCCATCTTCTTCGGGGAAGACATCTTTTGCTCAACGCCTGCGCATCCAGCTTCGTGTCAACGGCATTGAGCCGGTTTCCATCTCGCTGGATGATTATTTTCGCAACTGGGAGGATACGCCGCGCACGACGGAGGGGCGTATGATTTTGAAAATATCGGTGCGCTCGATGTCGAGTTGTTCAATGATCATCTCGTGCGTTTGCTGAACGGCGAGGAAGTCATCCTGCCGCACTACAACTTTGTCACGGGAAAGCGCGAGGAGGGCACGGAACATCTGTCCGTCGCGCCGACGGCTCCCTTGATCGTCGAGGGAATACATGGTCTCAACGAGGCTCTTACCGCTGCTGTGCCACGCAGCAAGAAATACAAGATTTATATCAGCGCCTTGACTCAGCTCAATATTGATGCGCACAACCGCATACCGACGACGGATGCCCGACTTCTGCGCCGCATGGTGCGCGACTATCAGTTCCGCGGCGCCTATGCCTTGAAGACCTTGCGTCAGTGGCCCGATGTACGGGCAGGGGAGGAGAAGAACATCTTTCCCTTCCAGGAGGATGCAGATGCGATGTTCAATTCGGCGCTGATTTACGAGCTTGCTGTCTTGAAGCGCTACGCCGTGCCGCTTCTGGAGATGGTGCCGCGCGATGTGCCTGAGTACACGAAGGCGAACCGTCTCTTGGATTTCTGCCGCTGCTTTTCGGACATCACGGAAGAATACGATATTCCGAACAATTCGCTCTTGCGGGAGTTCATCGGCAAGTCGATTTTCTTCAAATAGAAGAAGGGTCAAGGACAAACAAAAAGCCACGCTTTCGCGTGGCTTTTTGTTTGTCCCTCTCCAGGGAGCTGATCGATGGCTTTGCTCAGCCCTTCTTGGACATATCGTAAGCGTTCATCGGTGCATAGTGCTTCTTGAAGAACTCTTCTGCGACCTGCGGGAAGAGGGCGTAGGAGAGGATATCCTCTTCCGTTGGGTTGAGGAAGCCCTTTGCCTTCATTTCCTTCTCGAAGTCAGCAAGCTTCGGAGCCTTTGCATCCTCGGCAACGATGTCCGTGATGATCTCGCTCTCGGGGATGCCGAGCGTCTTCGTGAGGTACTCGTGGCTGACTTCCACCGGCGGCTTGCCGAACTTGCCGCGTGCGAGGTCTTTGAATTCCTTCGGAACGATCTTGTAGCGCTCGCCCGTCATGACGTTGAATGTCGCCATCGTGCCGACGATCTGGCTGGACGGCGTGACGAGCGGCGGATAGCCGACATCGGCGCGCACGCGCGGCATCTCGTCGAGCAGATCCTGGAACTTGTCTTCCATGCCCTGTTCCTTGAGCTGGTTCGCAAGGTTCGAGAGCATGCCGCCCGGAATCTGGAAGTCGATGACGTTCGGGTTGACATCGAAGTAACCTTTGAGGTTGAACTCCTTGATGAGATCCTGCTTGACCTTTAGGAAGTGCTTCGCGATTGGCGTCATGGCCTGACGGTCGAGACCCGTGTCATACGGCGTGCCTTCAAAGGTGGCAACCATCGTCTCCGTGCAGGGCTGGGATGTGTCGAGGGCGAACGGCGAGAGCGCACAGTCGATGACGTCGACGCCTGCCTCAACCGCCTTGAGGTACGTCATGCTGCCGAAGCCGGACGTGTAGTGCGTGTGGAGCTGAATGGGGATGTCGAGCGCAGCCTTGAGCTTCTTCACGAGGTCTTCTGCGACATACGGCTTCAGGAGGCCAGACATGTCCTTGATGCAGACGGAGTGGCAGCCCATCTCCTGCAATTTCTTGGAAAGATCGACGAAGACTTCGTTCGTATGATAGGGGCTGAGCGTATAGACGAGGCAGCCCTGTACATGTGGCTTTTCCTTGCAGCCGAGAGCAGCATTGATCGCCGTCTTGAGGTTGCGCACGTCATTCAGCGCGTCGAAGATGCGGAATACGCCCATGCCATGCTCGGAAGCCTTTTCGACGAACTTCTTGACGACATCGTCCGAATAGTGGTTGTAGCCGAGCAGGTTCTGACCACGAAGCAGCATCTGGATCGGAGTCTTGAGACGAGCCTTGAGCTTGTCGAGTCTCTCCCACGGATCTTCGTCGAGGAAGCGAAGGCACGTATCAAAGGTCGCACCGCCCCAGGCTTCAAGAGAGTTGTAGCCGATCTTGTCGAGCGCTGCAAGCATAGGCTCCATTTGGGAGTAATGCATGCGCGTCGCACACAGGGACTGATGCCCGTCGCGAAGTACTGTTTCTGTGATTTTTACCTTTTTTGCCATAAAAAAACACACTCCTTCGGGTTATACTACCATAAACATGATGTATTTGCTTCACTACAAGTATAGGTACTATTTCAGATATTGTCAATGAAAAATTGTGATTTTTGCAGGTTTTTTCCAATACACGAAAGATTCTGCAAAAAGCAGGGGCGAGAACGGCGTGCATGCAGCCGTTCTCGCCCTCTGGTTCAATCGAAACAAGACTTTTTTATCAAGCCTTGGAAGGAAGCCATGATCTTCTTCGTGATTTCGCCAGGTGTTCCCGAGGCGATCTTCTTGCCGCCGATCTTTATGACGGGGGTGACTTCGAGGCTCGTGCTTGCTTCGAATGCCTCGTCCGCGTTCTGGGCGAACTCCGGCGTGAAAGTCTTTTCTATGATGGTCAGGCCGAGTTCTTTGGCGCATTCTTCAACGATGACGGCGCGCGTGATGCCGGGCAGGACGAGATGATCGAGCGGATGCGTCCAGACGACGCCGTCCTTGACGAGGAAGAATGTGCTGCTTGCGCCCTCGGTGACGAGCCCCGTGTCTTTGCGATAGAGAAGGGCTTCCTCGCAGCCTTCCGCCTTCGCCTTCTCCTTGGCAAAGACAGCGCCAAGGAGATTCAGGGACTTGATGTCGCAGCGCAGCCAGCGGATGTCTTCAGCGAGTGCGAGCGAGATGCCGCGTTCCTGCTGCTCACGGTTCGGCGTGCTCTCGCGGATCGTCATCGAGAGGTTCGGCGTGGCACGGCCGGGGAAGGGGAAGGCGCGCTTCGCAGTGCCGCGTGTGACCTGGAAGTAGATCGCGCCGTTCTTGATGCCGCTCTTTTCTATGAGGTCATTATGAATGGCGGCGAGTTCTTCGTCCATATAGGTGATGGGGATGTGCATTTCGCGCATGGAGCGGCGGAAGCGTGCGAGATGGCGGTCGAAGGCGAAGAGCTTGCCATTGTAGACATGCGTGACTTCGTAGATGCCGTCGCCGAATTGATAGCCGCGGTCTTCGATATCGACTTGCGCCTCGCCTGGCGCATAGAAATGGTCGTTGAAAAAGCTGAGTTCCTTCAAAGGGAATGACCTCCTTGCAGATGATAAGGCTGCATTTTCCGCGTTTGCCTTGAAAGATTGGGCTAAGACCGAAGGGTGAGACCGGCCGGCTCTTCGTGCAGGGGCGGTGCACCATGCCCGATAAGCGAACGTTGTGCGTGCAGTCTGGATGAAAGACTCCTTCCATTATAGCGGAAACCGAGGCAAAAAACAATTTGGGAGACGCGCCCCTCTTGGATTTTCCGCATTCGACTGATATAATGAAAAAAATATAGAATCTCAAAATATAACGATGGCGGCGGTACATGATGGACTGCCAGAAAGAATGAGGGATTGCATATGAAAATCGTGGTCACGATCGTCGGCAAGGACAGTGTCGGCATCATCGCGGCGGTCAGTACGCTCTTGGCGGAGAATGACGTCAACATTCTGAGCATCAATCAAAACATCATGGACGGTTTTTTCAACATGGTCATGATTGCCGATATGGCAGGCAGCAAGATCGAGCTCGCGGTCGTGCGGCAGCTCCTGCAGGAGAAGGGCGAAGCGCTCGGCGTCGAGATCAAAACGCAGCATGAGGATATTTTCAATGCAATGCACAAGATTTGAGCAGACTGCCGTTTTGGGGAGGTTTTTCTGTGATTACCATTGACGATATATTAGAAACAAACCGCATGATTACGGAGAACAAGCTCGATGTGCGCACGATCACAATGGGCATATCGCTTCGTGACTGTGCGCATCCGAACATCGAGCAGTTTTGCCGCAATGTCTACGACAAGGTCACGAAGTCGGCGGAATTCCTCGTGCAGACAGGCAAGGACATCGAAGCGGAGTATGGAATCCCCATCATCAACAAGCGCGTCTCCGTCACGCCGGTCGCCATTGCGGCGGATGCCTGCAAGACGGATTCCTTCGTACCTGTAGCGGAGGCTCTCGACCGTGCGGCGAAAGAAATCGGCATCAATTTTATCGGCGGTTTTTCCGCACTCGTTGAAAAAAAGGCTATACACGCGGCGATCAGGTGCTCATTTCCTCCATTCCGCAGGCGCTTGCCTCGACGGATCTCGTCTGCTCTTCCGTCAACCTGGGTCGACGAAGGCGGGCATCAACATGGACTGTGTGCGAGAGATGGGCGAGGTCATCAAGCGCACGGCAGAGCTGACGCGCGACCAGGCAGCCATCGGTTGTGCCAAACTTGTCATATTCTGCAACGCGCCTGGGGACAACCCCTTCATGGCAGGAGCCTTCCACGGCGTTTCCGAAGCAGACAAGGTCGTGAGTGTCGGCGTCAGCGGACCGGGCGTTGTGAAGCGTGCCTTGGAGGACATCAAGGGCGCGGATTTCTCTGAGGTGGCGGAGATGATCAAACGCACGGCATTCAAGATCACGCGCGTCGGCCAGCTCGTGGCGCGCGAAGCGGCGAAACGGCTCGGCGTTCCCTTCGGCATCATCGATCTCTCTCTTGCGCCGACTTCGGCGGTCGGCGACAGCGTCGCACACATCTTGGAGGAGATGGGGCTTGAAAGTTGCGGTGCGCCAGGCACGACGGCTGCGCTGGCCCCTCTTGAACGATGCGGTCAAGAAGGGTGGTCTCATGGCTTCATCGCATGTGGGTGGTCTTTCGGGTGCGTTCATTCCCGTCAGCGAGGATGCAGGAATGATTGATGCTGTGGCGCGCGGCAGCCTTTCCCTTGAGAAGCTTGAGGCAATGACGTGCGTTTGTTCCGTTGGACTCGACATGATCGCGGTTGCCGGCGATACGACGGCGGCGACGATCTCCGGGGTGATTGCGGACGAGGCGGCAATTGGCATGGTCAACAACAAGACGACGGCAGTGCGCATCATTCCCGTGCCTGGCAAGAAAGTCGGCGATGAGGTGGAGTGGGGTGGTCTTCTGGGTCGCTGCCCGATCATGTCCGTCAGGGACGCTTTCAGCTCGGAAGCCTTCGTGGCGCGCGGCGGACGTATTCCGGCACCCGTGCGCAGTCTGACGAATTGAGGTTTCGATGCGGGTAACGAAGAAGATACGTGAAAAGCAGCTGGAAATTCTTGAAGAAACGTATCGCGGAGCGAAGCCGGAGCTGAAATTTGGCAACCCTTTCGAACTCCTGATCGCCGTCATCTTGTCGGCACAGTGCACAGACAAGCGTGTGAACATCACGACGGAGCGACTCTTTAAGAAGGCGGCGACGCCAGAAGCGATCTTGGCTTTGGGGCTTTCGGGGCTGGAAGAGGAGATCAAGGACTGCGGACTTTTTCGCAATAAGGCGAAGAATATCATGGCGACGTGCCGCACGCTTGTCGAAGAGTTTGGCGGCGAGGTTCCGGCAGATTATGATGTTCTTCTGAAACTGCCGGGCGTCGGCAGAAAGACGGCGAACGTCGTCACGAGCGTTGCCTTCGGGCGTCCTGCCATCGCCGTCGATACGCATGTGTTCCGCGTTGCCAACCGATTGAAGCTCGCTGTGGGTGAGACGCCGCTGGCTGTGGAGAAAGGCTTGATGAAGAACATTCCGCGCGAGAAGTGGAGCGCGGCTCATCACTGGCTCATTTATCACGGCAGGCGCAAGTGCAAGGCGAATCGTCCGCTTTGCAGCGAATGTCCGCTTTCTGACGTCTGCCCGAGCTGTGAGTAGCCGATTCTGTGCCTGTTAACGATGAATGGACGTGCGGAAGGGCTCGCCGTGAAAGCGGCGCCGCGAATGGGGGAAGCACTTTGAAGTACAGAAAGGCCGTGTTCGCGGATGTAGAGGACATCTTCCATCTCGTGAACGATTATGCGGCGGACGGAGCTATGCTCGCGCGTTCGCGCAATACACTCTACGAAACGCTGCGCGACATGATCGTTGCCGAGGATGATGCGGGCAGAGTCGTCGGCGTCGGTGGCCTGCACATGATGTGGGATCGCATGGCGGAGATTCGCACGATGGCGGTCGCTCCCGAGTTTGCGCGCTGCGGCATCGGCTCGGAGATCGTGCGCCGACTCATGGCGGAGGAAGCGCCCTCGGCGTGCGTCAGTTCTTCACCTTGACGTACAAGCCGGGGTTCTTCAAGACGCTCGGCTTTCATATCGTTTCCAAGGACGCGCTGCCGCAGAAGGTCTGGAAGGAATGCATAGACTGTCCCAAGTTTCCGAACTGCGACGAAATCGCCATGGTGCGGGAGTTTGCGGACAGGACGGATTGTTGATTTTGCAGGAGGTTGTGTCATGATCATTGTAATGGGGCTGAGCGTCAACAAAGGAAAAATCTTGAGAAGGTCGAGAAAAAAATCACGCAGGCTGGACTCAAGTATCATCTTTCGACGGGCGACGACCGCACGATTGTTGGTGTGATCGGTGACAAGAAGATCATTGCGGGCTTGCAGATGAATTCTCTCGACGGGGTGGAGAAAACGGTGCGCATTACCGAGAAGTACAAGCTTGTCAGCCGAGAGTTCAAGCCAGATGACACCATCGTCGATGTCGGCGGCGTGAAGATTGGCGCCGGACACTTGACGGTCATGGCGGGACCGTGCGCTGTCGAGAGCATGGAGCAGCTCATGGAAGCGGCCGAGTGCGTGAAGAAGTACGGCGCCCAGTTCCTGCGTGGCGGCGCTTTCAAACCGCGCACATCGCCTTATGATTTCCAAGGGTTGGCGGAAGATGGGCTCAAAATGCTCCGCGAAGCAGCCGATCAGACGGGACTCAAGGTCGTGACGGAGATCGTGAACATCAACGATGTCGGGATCATTACGAAGTACGCCGACATGATTCAGATTGGTGCGCGCAACATGCAGAACTTCCAGCTCTTGAAAGAGGTCGGCAAGGTGCATACGCCCGTGCTTTTGAAGCGCGGCCTTTCCGCGACCATCAGCGAGTGGCTCAACGCGGCGGAGTATATCATGGCTGGAGGTAATGACAATGTCGCCCTCTGTGAACGCGGCATACGAACTTATGAGACATATACGCGCAACACGCTTGACCTGAGCGCCGTCGCCGCCATCAAGGAGCTCTCGCATCTGCCTGTCATCGTCGACCCGAGTCATGGCACGGGTCGCTGGCAGATGGTGCCGGCGATGGCGCGCGCGGCGATCGCAGCCGGCGCCGACGGGCTCATCATTGAGGTTCATCCGCATCCGGAGGTTGCTCTTTCCGACGGAGATCAGTCTCTGACGCCGGAGAATTTCCAAAAGACAATGGATGAGGTGCGAAACATCGCGCGCTTCATGGGGCGTGAGGCATGAAGACGAAGCTTGCAATCATCGGCGTCGGTCTTATCGGCGGATCCTTGGGGCTCTGCCTGAAGGAAAAGCTCGGCGATGATATCTTCATCACGGGACTTTGCCGCACGCAGAAATCCATGGATCTTGCTTTGGAACGCGGCGCCGTCGACATGGCGTCCGCCGATGTGAAGGCGGTCGTCGAAGATGCTGACATCATCTTCTTGGCGACGCCCGTGCTGCAGATGGTGCCGATGCTTAAAAAAATCTTGCCGCATCTCAAAGAAGGCGCCATTCTGACGGATGCAGGAAGCACGAAGGCATATTTGTGGCAGCATATCAAGGATATCCTGCCTGCAGGCATCCACTACATCGCGGGGCATCCGATGACGGGGCGCGAGAAGAGCGGCGTCGAGGCGGCTTCTGCCGACCTCTTCGTGCACAAGGCGTATGTCATCGTTGAAGATACGGGAGCGCCGCCCGAGGCGCACGAGAGATTGATGGCGATTCTCCGCCATACGGAGGCGAATTTCCTGCGTCTCGACATACAGAAACACGATCGCTGCGCCTCGATCATCAGCCATGTGCCGCATGTGACGGCGGCGGCTCTCGTGACGCTCCTCAACCAGAGTGCGAGCGACATGGGATCGTGCCTGAAACTTGCGGGAGGCGGATTCAAGGACACGACGCGCATCGCATCCTCCAATGCCGATATGTGGGCGGATATCTGCATGACGAACAGCGAAGCGATCACGAGTCACCTGCGCGACCTACAGGCGATTCTTGGCACGGTCATCGATGCTATTGAGGCGGGGGATCGAGAGGCCGTGCATCATTACTTTGCCGCGAGCAAGGAACGCCGTGACGCTATCCTCGACCGCACGGGGAAGATGTATGATCTTGTATGACAAGGAGGGAATTCTTTGGAAATCTCTTTGCAGGAGCTTTCTGCAGCGCTTGAAAAAACGGACATTTTGCAGGGTTACGTTGATACGCGCGAGGGACGCATTCTCATGATCGAGGAGGACGTGGCTGCTTCGCTGGATAAAGCGGCGCAGCGTGAGGAGGCGCACATGGAGAGCGTTCTTGCCATCGAGGAGGATTGGCAGCGCTATGTGCCGCTGCCTAATCTCTACGATATGGAGATTCGCTCCATCATGCAGGGGTTTGCAGAAAAAGCGCCTGCGGAGACTCGCCTTGCTTTGGAGGGAGCTTTGTGCGCTTCCGCTGCGCGCCGGCGCTTTTTTCATACCGTGCGGAGTCTTTCGTTGGAAAAGGTTTGGCGGGAATATCTTTCGATGAGACTTCTGGTGCTTGCGCGTGAGTGGTGCGAGGAGAATGATGTCGCTTACTGCGAATGAGACGAAGAAAATTTGCCGAGTGTTCCCCGTAAAGGAAGAAAGACCCATTGAATATAGCGTGATTCAGTGCTAAAATCGTTTATTACAGCGTGTATGTTATTCCAACTATGCGCATTTGGGCGTTTGACATATCGTGTTGGCGCATAAGAACTGAATAAGCGTGAATGATGGCGAGCAAGATGGGAGATGTCGGACAAGGTATCGAGCGACAGTTTTATGCCTTGTCTTTTTTTGGTTTCTTTGTCTTCGTTGTCTTTTTTGCGTGTTTTAGTTAGGGAGGCGCTGGTGATTCGGCCAGTGCTTCTATGGGAACCGATTTTTTTGGCTAAGGGGTGAGGGATTTAATGTTTAGTCCTGTGCCGGTGGGCAAGAGAAACAGGTATACCTATGCGAGGATCAAGGAAGTCATGGATATGCCGCATCTTTTGGATATTCAGAGAAACTCCTACGAATGGTTCTTGAAGGAGGGCCTGCAGGAGATTTTCCAGGATATTTCACCGATTCAAGATTTTACTGGAAATCTTGTTCTGTCCTTTGAGGATTTTTCGCTCGGTGAGCCGAAATATGAACTCGATGAGTGCAAGGAACGGGATGTTACACTGGCGGCGCCCTTGCGCGTCAATGTGCGTCTGATCAACCGCGAAACGGGAGAAATCAAGGAACAGGAAGTTTTCATGGGCGATTTCCCGCTCATGACCGATACAGGAACCTTCATCATCAACGGTGCGGAGCGCGTCATCGTCAGCCAGCTCGTGCGTTCGCCGGGTGCCTACTACGGCGAGACGATCGACACCACGGGCAAAAAGCTTTACAACGCGACGATCATTCCGAACCGCGGCGCTTGGATCGAATTGGAAACGGATGCGAACGATGTCATTTCCGTGCGTATCGATCGCACGAGAAAGCTTCCCGTGACCATTCTCGTGCGTGCGCTCGGCTGCAGTTCCAACAGTGCGATCGCTGAGCTGTTCAGTTATGATGAACGCATACAGGCCACTTTGGAGCGTGACGGAGCCAGCTCCAAGGAAGAAGCTCTCGTTGAGATTTACAAGCGCCTGCGTCCTGGCGAACCGCCGACGGTCGACAACGCGCAGCAGCTCCTCGACAGTCTTTTTCTTCGATCCCAAACGTTACGATCTTGCGATGGTCGGCCGTTACAAACTGACCAAGAAACTTGGCTGGAAGCGCCGCATCCTCGGCAAAGTGCTCGCGCAGCCCATTGTGGACATGGAAACGGGCGAGGTCGTTGTCCCGGCCGATGTCGTTGTCGATGAATCGATGCTTGAAAATATCACGGCGGAGCAGGAAGATGCCCTTTTCGGTGAGGACAAGCCTGCCGTCTTTTTCGTGCGCACGCAGACAGGCGACGGAAAGAGCATGAAGGTGCTCTGCTCGCGCACGCTTCCATATAATCACCGCACGATTACCTGCAACGATGTCATGGCATCCATCAATTATCTGCTGAATCTTATGGACGGTGTCGGCACGACAGATGACATCGACCATCTCGGCAATCGCCGCGTGCGTTCCGTCGGCGAGCTGCTGCAGAACCAGTTCCGTATCGGCCTTTCGCGTATGGAGCGCGTCGTCAAGGAACGCATGACGATTCAGGATGTCGATGTCATCACGCCGCAGGCGCTCATCAACATCCGACCTGTCGTCGCGGCGATCAAGGAATTCTTTGGTTCGTCCCAGCTCTCCCAGTTCATGGATCAGCACAATCCTCTGTCAGAGCTTACGCATAAGCGCCGTCTCTCGGCACTCGGCCCCGGCGGTCTCTCGCGCGAGCGCGCAGGTTTCGAAGTGCGCGACGTTCACAATTCCCACTACGGACGCATGTGCCCGATCGAGACGCCGGAAGGTCCGAACATCGGTCTCATCGGTTCGCTCTCGAACTATGCGCGCGTCAACCAATTCGGATTCATGGAAACGCCGTACCGCAAGGTGGACAAGACGGCGCATCGCGTGACGGACGATGTGCGCTATCTGACAGCTGATGAGGAGAACAAGATCGTCATCGCACAGGCAAACGAGCCACTCGACGAGGACGGCTGGTTCGTCAACGAGCGCGTCACGGCACGTTACAACGAGGAGACGGTTCTCGTCGCGCGCGACCGCGTCGACTATATGGACGTCTCGCCGAAGCAGGTCGTTTCCATCGCCACGGCGATGATCCCGTTCTTGGAAAATGATGATGCGAACCGCGCCCTGATGGGAGCGAACATGCAGCGTCAGGCCGTGCCTCTTTTGCGCACACAGGCGCCTCTGGTTGGCACGGGCATGGAGTATAAGGCAGCATGCGATTCGGGCGTCATGATCTTGGCAAGGCGCGCGGGCGTCGTTGAGAAAGTCACGGCGGATCAGATTCAGGTGCGCACGCATGAGGGCGACCTTGATCTTTACAAACTCCAGAAGTATCAACGCTCGAACCAGGGCACGTGCATCAATCAGGTGCCGATCGTCAGGAAGGGCGAAGAGGTCTTCGAGAAGCAGCCGATTGCCGACGGTCCCGCTACAGATCACGGCGAACTCGCGCTCGGTTACAACATCATCGTTGCCTATATGCCGTGGGAGGGCTACAACTACGAGGATGCCATACTCCTTTCGGAAAATCTCGTGAAACGCGACCTCTACACATCCATCCACATCGAAGAGTACGAGTGCGACGCACGCGATACGAAGCTTGGATCGGAAGAGATCACGCGCGACATTCCGAATGTTTCGGGCGACGCATTGAAAGATCTCGATGAAAAACGGCATCATTTCCATCGGTGCCGATGTACTGCCGGGCGATATTCTCGTCGGCAAGGTCACGCCTAAGGGCGAGACAGAACTGACGGCGGAGGAGCGCCTTTTGCGCGCTATCTTCGGCGAGAAGGCGCGCGAGGTGCGCGACACGTCGCTGCGCGTGCCGCATGGAGAGGCGGGCAAGATCGTCGACGTCAAGGCGTTCAGCCGGGAGAACAATGACGAGCTGCCTCCGGGCGTCAATCATCTCGTGCGTGTCTACATCGCACAGAAGCGCAAGATCTCGGTCGGCGATAAAATGTCCGGCCGCCACGGCAACAAGGGCGTCGTCTCGCGCATCATGCGTCAGGAGGATATGCCGTTCCTGCCGGATGGAACGCCGGTCGACATCGTGCTCAACCCCCTGGGCGTACCTTCGCGCATGAACATTGGGCAGATTTTGGAAACGCATCTGGGCATGGCGGTGCGCGCCCTTGGCATGCAGATCAAGGCGGGCGACCCGACGGTAGGTGAACGTCTGCGCTCGATCGGCTACGATGTCGAGAAGCATGGCATACCGAAACCCGATGTTGCGGGCGTCCACATCGCGACTCCTGTTTTCGACGGTGCAGGGGATGCCGAGGTGTTCGGTACAATCCGCGCTGCAGGACTGCCCGAGGATGGCAAGACAATCCTCTACGACGGACGAACGGGAGAGCCGTTCGAGAATCGCGTGACGGTCGGCTGTGTTTACATGCTCAAGCTCCATCATCTCGTCGATGACAAAATTCATGCGCGTTCGACGGGACCGTATTCACTCGTCACGCAGCAGCCGCTGGGCGGAAAGGCGCAATTCGGCGGCCAGCGCTTCGGTGAGATGGAGGTCTGGGCGCTCGAAGCTTACGGTGCAGCTTACACCTTGCAGGAAATCCTCACGGTGAAGTCTGACGACGTTGTTGGGCGCGTCAAGACTTACGAGGCCATCGTCAAGGGCGAGAATATCCCGGAGCCTGGAGTACCTGAATCCTTTAAGGTGCTCATCAAGGAACTGCAGAGCATCGGTCTTGACATCAAGGTACTCACGGAGGATGCACAGGAAATCGTCATCCACGATGACGATGACGATATAAACGCGACGGCGCGCGAGCTTGATCTTGATGTTGAGGGTGTTGCCGCGCAGAAGGAAAAGGAACAGCCGCCTGCGGACGCTGAAGCGGACGAAGACGCCGAGGAAGATTCCTCCGAGGAGTCGGATGGCGATGACATCATCGCTGATCTGGGCAGTTTTGAAACCATGGGGGAGATGGACGACATCGCGGATGACGTGATGGGCGACGATGATTTCTCGGATAAGTAGAAGGGAGTGAACCCTCGTTGTTGGATGTAAACGAATTTGACTCGATGCGCATCGGTTTGGCTTCGCCGGACAAGATCCGCGAGTGGTCCTATGGTGAGGTCAAAAAACCGGAGACGATCAATTATCGCACGCTGAAACCAGAGCGAGACGGACTCTTCTGCGAACGCATCTTTGGACCGACGCATGATTGGGAATGCCATTGCGGCAAGTACAAGAGGATTCGCTACAAGGGCGTGGTCTGCGACCGCTGCGGCGTCGAGGTGACGCGCGCCAAGGTGCGCCGCGAGCGCATGGGACACATCGAGCTCGCCGCTCCCGTTTCACATATCTGGTACTTTAAGGGAATCCCCAGCCGAATGGGGCTCATCTTGGACATTTCGCCGCGAGCGTTGGAAAAAGTGCTCTACTTCGCTTCCTATATCGTGCTCGATCCAGGTGATACGCCGCTCATCAAGAAGCAGCTCCTGACGGAGAGTGAATACCGCGACAACCGTGCCAAGTATGGCAGCGCCTTCCGCGTTGGCATGGGAGCTGAAGCTGTGAAGGAACTTCTCGTGGAACTCGATCTCGATAAGATGAACGAGGAACTGAGAAAGGACTTGCGCGAAGTCAGCGGACAGCGCAAGATTCGTGCGATTCGCCGCTTGGAAGTCGTAGAGGCGTTCCGCAAATCCGGCAACCAGCCTTCTGGATGGTTCTCGACGTTGTCCCGGTCATTCCGCCCGAGCTGCGCCCCATGGTTCAACTCGACGGCGGACGTTTTGCGACGAGCGATCTGAACGATCTTTATCGCCGCGTCATCAACCGCAACAATCGTTTGAAGCGTCTCTTGGATCTCGGTGCTCCGGATATCATCGTCCGCAACGAAAAACGCATGCTGCAGGAGGCTGTTGACGCTCTGATTGACAACGGCCGCCGCGGCCGTCCTGTCACGGGACCGGGCAACCGCCCGCTGAAGTCGCTTTCCGACATGCTCAAAGGAAAACAGGGACGCTTCCGCCAGAATCTTCTCGGTAAGCGCGTGGACTATTCGGGACGCTCCGTCATCGTCGTCGGTCCTGAGCTCAAGCTTCATCAGTGTGGTTTGCCGAAGGAAATGGCGCTCGAACTCTTCAAACCTTTCGTCATGAAGAGGCTCGTAAGTTCCGCTCTCGCACAGAACATCAAGAGCGCCAAGCACATGGTCGAACGCGCGCGCCCTGAAGTCTGGGATATGCTCGAAGAAGTCATCAAGGAGCACCCCGTTCTCTTGAACCGCGCCCCGACGCTGCATCGTCTCGGCATCCAGGCGTTTGAGCCTGTTTTGACGGAAGGACGCGCACTGAAGCTTCATCCGCTCGCCTGCACAGCGTACAATGCGGACTTTGACGGCGACCAGATGGCGATTCATCTGCCGCTGTCTGCGGAAGCGCAGGCGGAGGCACGCATCCTCATGCTCGCTGCGAACCACATCCTCGCGCCGAAGGATGGCAGGCCGATCATCGTGCCTACGCAGGACATGGTGCTTGGCGCCTACTATCTGACGATTCTGCGCCCTGGCGCCTTGGGCGAGGGCAAACTCGTCACAGGCATCGAAGAAGCGCTCTTGATGTATCAGCACCAAGAGTTGGCACTGCAGGCGGAAATCCAAAGTGCGCATCGAGGGATACGGTCTTGTCAAGACATCGCTCGGACGCATGATCTTCAACGAGATCTTGCCGCCGGAGCTTCGCTATTATCATAAGGATGAGGAAACGGGACAGTGGAGTCTCGGCATCCGCATGGACAAGAAGCAGCTCGGCAAACTCGTGGCAAACTGCTTTGACCACTTCGGCGCTGCACGCACAGCAGCCGTCATCGACGACGTCAAGAACCTCGGCTATCACTATGCGTGTCTTGCCGGCATGACGGTCGCGATTTCCGATATCATCGTGCCGCAGAAGAAGCAGGAAATCCTCGACGCGACGAAGAAACAGGTCAACGGCATCGAGCGTCAGTTCAGCCGCGGCCTCATCACGGACGAGGAGCGCTACAACAAGGTCATCGACCTTTGGACGAAGGCGACGGACAATGTGACGAAAGCCATGATGGACAACATGGATGCGTTCAACCCAATCTTCATGATGGCAGATTCGGGCGCACGCGGCAACGAGCAGCAGATGCGCCAGCTTGCCGGCATGCGCGGCCTCATGGCCGATCCGTCGGGCAAGATCATCGACTTGCCGATCACGGCGAACTTCCGCGAGGGGCTGACCGTTTCCGATTACTTCATCTCCTCGCATGGTGCAAGAAAAGGTCTTGCGGATACGGCTCTGCGCACGGCGGATTCGGGCTATCTCACACGCCGCCTCGTCGATGTCGCGCAGGATGTCATCGTTCGCGAGGACGACTGCGATGTGGAGAGCATCAACCTGCTGCGCGAGCGCGCACGTCTTGCCGAGTCAGCGGCGGACGCCATCGAGATTCTTGACGAGCAGCTCGTCGGCCGCCTGACGGCAGCGGATGTCGTGAACCCCGAAACGGGTGAGTTGCTTCTGCCGCAGGATACTGTGCTGACGGAAGGCGACTTGGAACTTTTGGCTGAGGAAAATGTGCATGAGATCGTCTTGCGCGGCTCGTCTCTGACCTCGGAAGCCGTCATCAGCAGTGCGATGGTTTCGGAGAAAATCGCTCTCGGCGAGCCGGATGGAGCGCGTCGTGCGGAAATCAAACATGCCATGGTTCACGAAATGCTTGGCAAGGAGACGCGCTGCGCTGTCATGGACAGCGCGGGCGTGGAGATCGTTCCAGCATCGACTGCCTTGACCGAAGAGCAGATCGAAGCGATTCTTGCGAGCGATGCCAAGGAACTCAAGGTGCGCAACAACAACATCCGCGGCATTGAGGTCGAGGCCATCAAGGAGGGCAAAGGCACCATCGAATCGCTGGAAGATCGCATCACGGGTCGTGTCCTTGCTGAGGATATCATCGATCCGACGACGGGCGAGAAGGTCGCTTCGCTCAACGATGCGATTGACGAGACGCTTGCCAAGAGGATCGCCGCTGTGCGTGACAAAGTGTCCATCCGCAGCGTCCTGACCTGCAAATCGCAGTTCGGCGTCTGCGTCAAATGCTACGGGCGCGATCTTGCGAACCAGACGGAAGTCGAGGTCGGCGAAGCCGTCGGCACGATCGCCGCGCAGTCCATCGGCGAGCCTGGCACGCAGCTGACGATGCGCACGTTCCATACGGGAGGCGTCGCGGGCGAGGATATCACACAGGGTCTGCCGCGCGTCGAGGAACTGTTCGAAGCGAGAAAGCCCAAGCATCATGCGATCATTGCTGAGATCGAAGGTACGGTTGAGATCACGGACACGGGCAAGGGTATGCGGAAGCTGCTGATCGTGCCTGAAACAGGTGAATCGCGTGAATATGCAATTCCCTACGGCGCACGCCTTGTCGCGCATGACGGGGATCACCTCATGCCCGGTGACCGCCTGACAGAAGGCTCGATCAACCCGCACGATATCTTGCGCGTCTGTGGTCTGCGCGACACGCAGCGCTACCTCGTTTACGAGGTGCAGAAAGTTTATAAGTCGCAGGGTGTTGAGATCAACGACAAGCATATCGAAGTCATGGTGCGCCAGATGCTTCATAAGGTGAAGATCGAAGAGGCGGGAACGACGAGCTTCTTGCCCGGTGAATACGTCGACATCAACTCCTTTGAAGCGGCGAATGCCATCGCTATCGAAGCAGACGGCGAACCTGCTGTCGCGAAACCGATTCTCCTCGGCATTACGAAGGCGTCCTTGGCGACAGACTCCTTCCTTTCCGCAGCATCTTTCCGAGAAACGACGCGCGTTCTGACCGATGCCGCCATCAAAGGCAAGGTCGATCCGCTGATTGGCCTGAAGGAAAACGTCATCATCGGCAAGCTCATTCCGGCAGGCACAGGCATGGGACGCTACCGCAACATCGCGGTCGTGGATCCGAACCCTCCTGCGCCGGAACATCCCGAAGGCGATGGCGAGGAGAAGGCAGCCGAACAGGAGGATATGCTGAAAGAAGAGCCGGCGCTTGAGGTAGAAGAGTCCGTCGAGGAAACGGCGGAGACGTCTGAAAAAGGCGGCGGAAGAAGAAAACATCGGCGCCTGAGTCTCGGTACATCGGCTTAAAAGGGATTTCCTGAGTCAGTTCTTCGTTCTGAATCAGTGTTTCCCATAAAAAGTCCCCGATCGGATATGACGATCGGGGACTTTTTATGTTTTTGGAAAGAAAGATGGTCGTTTGCCTTCGCAGCGGGGAAGGATTTCACTAAAAATAATCTCGCGGGAAAAAGCAGGATATATCAAGTTTTTCAGAGAATAAAGAAAACATATCATAACGAGGAGTTGATCAAATGAAAGAGTATGCAAGCACGAATATCCGCAACATAGCCCTTGTTGGGCACGGCAAGTCGGGCAAGACGAGCATCGCGGAAGACTGCCTTTTTCAATACGGGGGCGATCAAGAGGCGCGGCAGCATCGCCGACGGAACCATGGTTTCGGACTACGAGCCGGAAGAAACGCGGCGCGAGCTCAGCATACAGACTTCGCTGCTCGCCTGCGAATGGCCTCGATCATAAGCTCAATATCCTTGACACGCCGGGCTATCCTGATTTCGTGGGAGAGGTGAAGAGCGCTCTGCAGGCAGCAGACAGCGCTCTTATCGTCATATCGGCTGTTTCGGGCATCGAGGTCGAAACAGAAAAGGTCTGGCGTTATGCGGAGGCGATGGATCTGCCACGCGCCTTCTTCGTGAACAAGATCGACCGCGAGCATGCCGATTTCCAAAACGTCGTTCATGAGCTTCGCCTGCGTTTCGGTGCGGGCGTCGTGCCGATCCAGCTGCCTGTCGGCAAGGAAGCGGCTTTCCGTGGCGTCGTCGATCTCCCGGCCGTGACAGTCCGCATCAAGGAGCGTGACAAGAACAACTGCGTGGCGCTCGATGAGATTCCCCGAATATATGAAGGGCGAGGTCGAAGAGGCGCGTCAGACGCTGATCGAGGGCGTCGCTGAAATCAACAATGCGCTTCTCGAAAAGTACATCGAAGGCGAAGAGCTTGATGAGCGTGAAGTGGCGGAAGCTCTGATCGAGGGTATCAAGATTGGCAAGATCTTTCCCGTGCTCTGTGGCTCGGCCTCTTTGAATGTCGGTATGCACGCTCTCTTGAACGATATGGTCGAATATCTGCCGGCTCCGACGGACCGCACGGTCGTCGGCACATTGCCTGATGGCGAGGAGTTGGCGGAACGCGCGCCTTCCGATGCGTTCTCTGCGCAGGTGTTCAAGACGATCGTCGATCCGTTCGTCGGACGATTGAGCTTCATCCGTATTTTCTCCGGCGAGATGAAGGGCGACGCTTCGTATTGGAACATCACACGTGGACAGATGGAGCGCGTGAGCACGCTCTATACGATGCAGGGGAAGAAGCAGATCGCCGTTGCCAAGGCGCATGGCGGAGATATCGTCGTCGCGGCGAAGCTGCAAAATACGAGCACGTCAGACACGCTTGTGGCAAAGGAAGCGCCGCTCTCTTACGATGTGATCGAATTCCCCGTGCCCATGCTTTCCCAAGCTGTCTACGTGAAGAAGAAGGGCGAGGAAGACAAGGTCTTTGCGGCACTTGCCAAGGAGTGCGAGGAAGATCCGAGCCTCAGGCTCGAAAAAGAATGCAGAGACGAAAGAAACCTTGATCTGTGGCATTGGGGAGGTTCACATCGAGGTTTTGCAGGAGAGAATGAAGCGCAAGTTCGGCATCGAAGCGATCTTTGCTGAGCCGCGCATCGCCTATCGTGAAACGATTCGAAAGAGCGTGAAGGCGGAAGGAAAGCATAAGAAGCAAAGCGGCGGCCACGGTCAGTACGGTCACGTCATGCTTGAAATCTCGCCGCGTGACGCGGGCACGGGAAACGAGTTCACGGAGAACATCTTTGGCGGCAGCGTGCCGCGCCAATATGTGCCGGCTGTGGAAAAGGGAACCGCGGAAACACTTGCCGCCGGCATTCTCGCAGGCTATCCGGTCGTCGACGTCAAGGTCAACCTTTACGACGGTTCGTATCATACGGTCGATTCATCGGAGGTCGCATTCAAGACGGCGACAGCGATCGCTCTTCGAAAGGGCATCATGGAGGCCGCGCCTGTTCTCCTTGAGCCGATTTATGAGATGACCGTTCAGGCGCCCGAATACTACATGGGCGACGTCATGGGACAGCTCAACGCGAAGCGTGCGCGCATCCTCGGCATGGAGATGATCAGCAAAGATACGAGCGAGGTGCGCGCTCAGGTTCCGTTGGCTGCACTTCACAAGTACGCGACGGAACTGCGCTCTTTGACGCAAGGACGCGGATCCTATACGCTGCGCTTCTCGCACTACGAAGAAGTCCCTGAAAAGACGGCACGCGAGCTCATCGAAGAGGCGAAGGAACACAGAGAAAAGTAAGAAAAAATCTGTTGACAAACAGAGACGATGTTGCCATAATGTATACATGTTTACAACGAAACCATGAGGGTCTGCACCGATGGTGTGGGGTGGTGGATTGGTTTTATGTAAAGGCGGCGCACTTTTGTCCACAGAGTGGACGTTTGTGCGTGTAGTTTACAATGAAAGTCCAAGAGGTCAAGCCCGAAGGGCGCAGACAGATTGGCTCTTTCATGTAAGGGCGGCGCACAATGTCCACAAAGTGGACGTTTGTGCGTGTAGTTTGCGATCGGAGCAAGTGTTGGGGGGATTTCAGATGCGACATGTGCTTTCCATACTCGTGCGGAATCAATCCGGCGTCCTTGTCCGTGTTGCAAGCATGTTTTCGCGGCGGGAGTTCAATATCGACAGCCTGTCGGTCGGTGTGACGGAGACGGCGGATTTTTCGAGGATCACCGTTGTCGTGCACGGCGACGAGGAGTTGATTGACCAGATGATGAAGCAGCTTGAGAAGCTGCCGGACGTCGTCGAGGTGCAGGCGCTCCTTTCGACAGCTTCGGTCTTTCGCGGCATGACGCTCATCAAGGTGAAGGCGGACGATGCGAATCGTCTCGACGTGCTCAAAATGGCGGAGCTTTTTCCGTGCGCATGTCGTCGATGTGCAGCCCTACGACCTTGATTTTCGAGATTACCGGGGACGATGAGAAGGTCACGGCATTTTTGCAGCTTCTTTCTCCGTATGGCATCTTGGAAACGATTCGCACGGGGCTGATCGCCCTGGAGCGTGGAGAGCGTACGATTTATCAAAATTGTGAGGAGAGAGAGTACTATGGCAAAAAAACTTATTATGATCAGGACGTGAACTGGGAGGTTATGAAGGGCAAGACCGTTGCCATCATCGGCTACGGCAGCCAGGGACATGCACATGCACTGAACCTCAAGGAAAGCGGCGTCAATGTCGTCGTCGGTCTTTACGAGGGTTCGAAGTCCAAGGCTGCTGCCGAGGCGCATGACCTCAAGGTTCTGCCGGTCGCTGAGGCGGTCAAGCAGGCAGACATCACGATGATCCTGATTCCGGACGAGAAGCAGGCGGACGTCTACAAGGAAGAAGTTGGTCCCAATCTCAAGCCGGGCAGTGCTCTCGCCTTCGCACATGGCTTCAATATCCACTTCAAGCAGATTGTTCCTCCAGCGGGCATTGACGTTTTCATGGTTGCACCGAAAGGTCCTGGTCATCTCGTTCGCCGCACCTTCGAGGAAGGGTCGGGCGTTCCGGCGGTCTTTGCTGTTGAGAAGGATGAGACGGGCAAGTGCTTTGACATTGCACTTGCTTATGCGCGTGGACTTGGCGCAACGCGCTCCGGCGTCCTGCAGACGACGTTTCGCGATGAGACGGAAGAGGATCTTTTTGGTGAGCAGTGCGTGCTCATGGGCGGCGTATGCCAGCTCATGCAGACGGGGTTTGAAGTTCTTGTTGAGGCGGGCTATCCGCCCGAGATGGCATATTTTGAGTGCTTCCATGAGATGAAGCTCATCGTTGACCTCTGCTATGAGGGCGGCATGACGAAGATGCGTCAGTCCTGCTCCGACACGGCTGAGTATGGCGACTACATGATCGGACCGCGCATCATCACGGAAGAAACGAAGAAGGAAATGAAGAAGGTTCTGAAGGAGATTCAGGACGGCACGTTTGCCCGTAATTGGCTGTTGGAGAATCGCGCTGCCGGTCGCGCGAACTTCCTTGCACAGCGTCGTCTTCATCAGGAACATCCGATTGAGAAGGTCGGTGCAGAGCTCCGCAGCATGATGCCTTGGCTTCGTGACAAGAAAGAGCTGAAGTTCTGATTTGAGCAACAACAAACGTTGAATCTTGGAACGGCTTACACTCCTTTATGATATAATGAGGTGTAAGCCGTTTTCTTTCGACTATCCAGGAGGAAATTTCATGGGAATGAATATGACGGAGAAGATTCTCGCGCGTCATGCAGGACTTTCGCATGTCGAGCCCGGACAGCTGATCACCCTGTCAGCTCGACATGGTGCTTGCGAACGACATCACGGCGCCGCCGTCGATCAAGGAGTTTGAACGCATCGGCCGTCCTGTGTTCGACAACGAGAAGATCGCGCTCGTGCCCGATCACTTCCAGCCAGCGAAGGATATCAAGGCTGCCGGACTTGGCAAAAATCGTGCGCGATTTCGCACGCAAGCACAAGATCAAAAACTACTTCGAGATCGGCCGCGTGGGCATCGAGCATGTCATTTTGCCTGAATTCGGCCTTGTTGGCCCGGGGATGCTGACGATCGGCGCAGATTCGCATACCTGCACGTATGGCGCCTTGAACGGCTTTTCTACGGGCGTCGGTACGACCGATCTCGCCGTTGGCATGGCGACGGGAACGGCTTGGTTCAAGGTTCCCGAGACGATCGAAGTGCATCTCACGGGCAAGAAGCCTTCCGACGTCAACGGCAAGGATGTGATCTTGACGCTCATCGGCATGATCGGCGTCGATGGTGCGCTCTACAAGTCGTTGGAATTCACGGGCGAGGGCGTTGCCGCCCCTGACGATGACGGATCGACTGACGATTGCCAACATGGCGATTGAAGCGGGCGCGAAGAACGGCATCTTTCCCTTTGATGAAGAAACAAAGAAGTATGTCGATGGGCGCGTCAAAGGAGAGTACGAACCTGTGGCATCTGATGAAGACGCGAAGTATTGCCGCACCGTCGAGATCGATCTCTCCGAGCTGCGTCCCGTCGTCGCCTTCCCGCATTTGCCGGGCAACACGAAGCGGGTCATGGACATCGCTGAGCCGATCAAGATCGATCAGGTGGTCATCGGCTCCTGTACGAACGGTCGCTTGGAGGATCTTGAAATTTCCGCAGGCATCCTCAAGGGGCGCGAGGTGCATCCCGATGTGCGCTGTATCGTGATTCCCGGCAGTCAGGCGGTCTATCAGGAGGCAATGCACCTCGGCTATATCGATGTGTTCATCGACGCGGGCTGCGCCGTCGCCGCTCCGACGTGCGGTCCTGTCTTGGCGGCTACATGGGAATCTTGACGGCGGGCGAGCGCTGCGTTTCGACGACGAACCGCAATTTCCGCGGCCGTATGGGGCATGTGGACAGTGAGGGTTTTATCTGGCAGGATCGCATGTGGCAGCTGCAAGCGCCGTTCTTGGCAGGATTGCCGAGCCGGGGGAGGTAGAGTGAGATGAGTTTGCAAGGAAAAGTCTGGCGTTACGGTGACAATATCGATACCGATGTCATCATTCCCGCACGCTATCTGAACAGCTTCGATCCGAAGGAACTTGCGGAACACTGCATGGTCGACATTGATGAAAGTTTCGCGAAAAATGTGCAGGAAGGCGACATCATGGTCGGCGGCAAAAACTTCGGCTGTGGTTCTTCGCGCGAGCACGCGCCCGTCGCTATCAAGGCATCGGGCATCCCTGTGATCATCGCAGCGGACTTTGCGCGCATTTTCTACCGCAACGGTATCAACATCGGTCTGCCGCTCTTGGAAATCGGTGACGACGTGGAAAAGATTCACGCCGATGATGAGCTGCGCGTCGACACGGAGACGGGCAGGATCGAGAATCTCACGACGGGCGATGTTTTCCAAGCGCATCCTTTGCCGGGTTTTGTACAGAAAATTGCTGAGGCAGGCGGCCTGATCAACTACATCAAGGGAAAAGGGGGCGCTTTGATGGGAAAAAAGATCGTGGTGATTCACGGCGACGGAATCGGCAGGGAGATCACGGATGCAGCCGTTGCCGTTTTGAAGAAGACGGCGCAGAGCTTTCAGTTGGATCTTTCCTATGAGGAGCATGAGGCAGGCGGCACAGCTTACGATCAATGCGGCACGCCGCTTCCCGAGGCGACGCTTGCCGCAGCACAGGCGGCGGACGGCGTGCTCTTCGGTGCTGTCGGCGGTGACAAATGGGACGATGTCGAGCCAGCTCTGCGGCCGGAGAAGGCGATTCTCGGACTCAGAAAGGGGCTGGGACTCTACGCGAATCTGCGTCCGGTGAAGGTCGCGGATTCGCTCGTCGAATATTCACCGCTGAAGCCCGAGCTTGTCAAGGGGGCAGATCTCGTCATCGTGCGCGAGCTGATCGGCGGCATCTACTTCGGGGATAAGTGCGAGTCGGAGATCAAGAACGGCCACGAGAGGGCGTGGGATCTCGAAAATTATTCCGTCCCCGAGGTCGAGCGCATCGCAAAACTCGCGTTCGAGACGGCGAGGCTTCGCCGCAGTCATGTCACGAGCGTCGACAAGGCGAACGTGCTTGCGACTTCGCGCCTCTGGCGGCGCACGGTGGCAAAGGTGGCAAAGGGTTACGCAGACGTCGCGCTCACGAATCTCTATGTCGACAACTGTGCCATGCAGCTTGCTGTGCGTCCGACGCAGTTCGACGTCATCGTCACGGGCAATCTTTTCGGCGACATTTTATCAGATGAAGCGGCGGTCGTCGGCGGTTCCATCGGCATGATGCCGTCGGCGAGCATCGGAGAGAAGACGAGCCTCTTCGAGCCGATTCATGGCTCTGCTCCTGACATTGCAGGAAAGGGCATCGCCAATCCTGTCGGCACGATTTTATCGACCGCGATGCTTTTGCGCTATGCGCTCGCTGAAGAAGCGGCGGCGCAGGCGATCGAGCGGGCTGTTGACGCAGCGCTTGCCGACGGCTGGCGCACGGCAGATCTTTGGAAGGGCGGCTTCAAGAAGGCGGATACCGAGCAAATGACAGAAGCGGTGCTTTCGCATATTTAGGAGGGGGAGGCTTTGCATGAAAGGCGCAAAAGCGGTTGTCGAATGTCTGAAAGAGCAGGGCGTCGACACGATCTTCGGCTATCCGGGCGGCATGAATTTGCCGCTTTACGATGCGCTCTACGATGAAAAATATCCGTCAGATCGTCACTTCGCATGAGCAGTGTGCAGCCCATGCCGCTGACGGCTATGCGCGCGCAACGGGCAAGGTCGGCGTCTGTCTCGCTACCTCGGGGCCAGGGGCGACGAACCTCGTGACGGGCATCGCCACAGCGTTCATGGACTCCATACCCATGGTGGCAATCACGGGACAGGTCGATACGGGGCTTTTGGGGCGCGATGCTTTTCAGGAAACGGACATCCTCGGCATCACGATGCCCGTGACAAAGCACAATTTCAAGGTCAAGGAAGCGGCAAAGCTCATCCCGACCTTGCGCGAGGCGTTCGACATCGCGCGCAGCGGCAGACCGAGCCCAGTGCTCGTCGATATTCCTCGCGACCTCTTCTTTGCAGACGTGAAGTACGAGAGCTGCATATATGAGGAGAAGAAGCCCGGAAAGCCCGATGCGGATTTCCTCATCTGTGCGGCGGAAGCGGCGGAGACGATTCGCCGCGCCAAGAAGCCCGTCATCATTGCAGGCGGCGGCGTCATCTACGCGGGTGCGTCGAAGGAGCTCACGACGCTTGCCGAGCGCTACGGCATTCCCGTCGTGCAGACCTTGATGGGGCTTGGCGCCATCCCCTGTTCGCACCCCTTGTGCGTCGGCTTCGCCGGTATGCACGGCCGCAAGGTCGCGAACAACGCCATCGCTGAGTCGGATGTCATCATCGCTCTCGGCAGCCGTTTCGGTGACCGGCAGACGGGCAACGTCGTCAAGTACATGAAGGGCACGAAGTTTATTCACATCGACATCGACCCTGCGGAAATCGACAAGAATATTGCAAGCTCCATCGGGCTTGCAGGCGACATGAAGACGATCCTGCGCCTTTTGATGAAGCCGGAACCGCTTTCTTGCACCGAAGAATGGCTCAAGAACATTCGTCGCTGGGGAGAGGAATTTGCCTACGATTATGAAGTCGACAAACTGACCGTGCCGTGGGCGCTGCATCACGTCGCGCTCAGGACGGCGGGCAAGCCGTATTCGTTTGCGACGGATGTCGGGCAGCATCAGATGTGGGCAGCGCTTCATCTGCGCGTCGAAGAACCGAGATCGTGGCTGACCTCGGGAGGTCTCGGCGCGATGGGGTTCGGCCTTCCCGCTGCCATGGGAGCGCAGGTCGCCTACGGCAAGAGCCGCCGTGTCATCCACATCGCAGGCGACGGAGGCATGCGCATGACGGGCAACGAGCTCTACACGATCGCCAGGCTCAAGCTGCCCGTGATTTCCCTTGTCATGGACAACGCTGCTCTAGGCATGATCCGCCAGCTGCAGAAAGTCATGTACAAGGAGCGCTATATCGCCTGCGAGCTTGGGCACTCGATGGATTTTGTCGCCTACGCGAAGAGCTTCGGTATCGAGGCTGAAGCCGTGAGCACCCGTGAAGAGTTCATTCAGGCTTTCAGCCGCGCCACGCAAGCTGATGCGCCGCGTGTCATCGTGCTGAAGCTTGCCAAGAGTTTCGTTGAACCGATGATCAAGGGTGGCGCAAGACTCAATGAATTTGTAGAGTTCAAATAGATGGCGCGAGAAAGATCTTTCTCGCATGGACAAGGCGTGAACGCTCGGAGAAGGGAGCATCTATGATGAACTGGAATGGGGATAGGAGCGATCGCATTCGCGGTGCGCTTTATGGCGTTGCTGTCGGTGATGCTCTTGGCGCTCCTCTTGAATTCATGGACGCAAAGGAAATTTTTGCGAAATACGGCGCTCCTGTCCGTGAGATGGTCGGCGGCGGCTGGCTCTCGGTCGTACCAGGGGAAGTTACGGATGATACACAAATGACGCTTGCCGTCGCGGAAGGAATTGCTGAGAATCCAGACGATCCGATTCCAGCGATTGGTCAGCGCTTTATCGCGTGGTATGACAGCCGCCCGAAGGATATAGGAAATACCTGCCGTATGGCTATTCAGACGGCGAAACGTCTTGTCGCGGATGGCGTGGGAGAAGCTGAGGCATGGCAGCGTGCAGGCGAAGCTGTTGCTGCGTGGAGCGACGGTCAGAATGCGGGAAACGGCGCACTCATGCGCACGATCTATCCCGCCCTCTGTTATACGAGAGAAGAAGCGGCAGAAAAAGCGGTCGCCATCGGCGCGATGACACACCGAAACGACAGCAGCGACAAGTACTGCAAATTGTATGTGGAACTGGTTGCAGATGCGCTGGACGATCCAGAGGCCACTGTGCAGGCGGTTCGGCGTCTTGCTGAGAGTCTTGAGGAACTGCCGCCTACGGGCTGGGTTGTGGGAAGTTTCTCCTGCGCCTTGAAGGCGATTGCCCAGACGGAGAATTTTGAAGAGGCCATTGTGCAGGCAGTCAACCTCGGTGGTGATGCTGATACCATCGGCGCGATTGCAGGTGGCCTTGCCGGAGCGATTTATGGATATTCAGCGATTCCTGAGCGATGGAAAAGATGTCTTGCGGACAACGTGCGTGCAGCGTTGGATCGACTTGCCGCAAGAGCAGGGTGAGGGAAAAGCGTTTTTTTGCATGATCGGCGAGGCGATTCATGGCAAAGAACCCAACAGCAGGATCCTTGCTGTTGTTCCTGTGTATTGCACATGAGTTACGAAATAAAAGCAACTGCCGTCAAGGCTCGTTTGAGGCCTTGACGGCAGTCGACTTTGCGAATGTCTTGTTATCTAGCGAAGGTTCGTGCTTAAAAACAGCTCGCCCTCAGCAATGCGTTCCATGAGTTCTTTCGAGGGGATGAAGAAGAGCTGCCCCTTCAGCGCCGTTGAGTACTCCAGCAGACGATCGTCTTGCGTGAACATGTTGAGGACCATCTTGCGCGTCACATCCCAATGGCGTGCGTAACCGATGAAATATGTGCCGCGTATGCCCTCGCCAGGATTCGCATAAACCACGTTCATTCGCACGATTTTATGCTCCTCATCATCTCGGTTATCCTGTGAGATGACGTTGTGCGCACGCGGATCTTTCTCTTCGTCGGGAAGCTCCGGTCGCTGTACTTTCTGCGACCGATGTACTTTTCCTGCACCTCGGTCGGCAGTGCGCGCCATGCATCCAGATCATGGACGTATTTCTGTGCAAATGCATACGAACCATTGATGAAGTCGGGATCTTCTTCGCCAATGATCGCCCACTCCTTTGCTTCTTCGCCTACAGGGTTCTCCGTACCGTCGATGAAGTCGATGATCGCTCTACCTTCGCGGTAATGGAAGCCATGTGTTTCATCCACAACATCCACGACAGGACGCAGGAATCCCATGATTTGGTCAACGACAAGATAAGTCGTTGATGCTTCTCCTGCGCGAACGTGCAGGAAGAGATCGGCAGGCGTTGCCGGCGCTTGATGGTTCTGTCCGTTGACTCCCTTGAAATCTTCGAGTTCCTTTGGCTTTCCCGCACTTGGGAAGAGGTATTCCCACGCACGATTGCTGAATCCGAAGGTGAGCTTCACTGTCTCTGGTGCGACGCGGATGTTCATCGAACGCTGGATCGCTTCTATGCGGTCCGCCATGTCGGCGATGATTTCGCGCTCCTTCGCCTTGTCCTCGCGTTTCAGCGAAAGCATAAGGAAAATGACGCTTTCCCCTGCGTCCTTGAAGACATCTTGTGCTAAGTTTGCATTGACCTTCATCATCATGCTCCTTTCCATACGGGATACATTGCTTTTCTTCCGCCATTATACTATGTGCTGCACGCTGTGCTCAAGAAAAACCTGGATGCCTCCTTGTGCGGAGAGGGCTGCGAGCTCTCTGTACACGATCATAGATATGCTTTACATATCTTGGAGGAATGTATATAATGGCGGGTGGGATAAGCGCCCTCAGAGGCTGATATGCAACCTGCTCGAAGCTGGTGCAAGCGTGCCCGCTCGGGCGGTTCTTTTTGTGAAAGCGATAGGAGGTACAGTATGAAAGGAACATTTTTCGGCATTGGCGTGGGACCGGGCGATCCAGAACTTTTGACGGTCAAGGCGATTCGTGCGATGGAGAAGGCGGATGTGCTCATTGCGCCCAAGACGGAGAAGAAGGAGGGCAGCGTCGCTCTGTCCATTGCACGTCCTCATTTAAAGAAGGACATTGAGATTGTCTACCAAGTCTTTCCGATGGTCGCAAATTTCGCTGAATCCACGGAGGCCTGGGAGGCGAACAAGGCGGAGATTCTTGCCCTCTTGGAGGCTGGAAAGAATGTGGCGTTTCTGACCTTGGGCGATCCGATGTTTTACAGCACATATATCTACGTCTATCGTCTGCTTGAGCATGAGGCGGTGACGATTGAGACGATTCCCCGGCGTGCCGGCGTTTTTGCGCCATCGCCAGTAAGCTCGGCTATCCGATCGTTGAGGGCAACGATATTTTTGTCCATCATTCCTGCGACGGCTTCGCCTGAAAAAGATTGCCAAGATTCTTCCCGTGACGGATAATGCCGTCTTGATGAAGGTGTACAAGAATTTCCCGGAAATTGCTCAGATGCTTGGTGAAAACGAGATGGCGAAGGGGGCGGTGATGGTGAGCCGCTGCGGCCTGCCCGATGAAGAGCGCATCGACGATATCGAGGCGCAGAAGAACAGGAAAGTCAATTACCTTTCGACGATATTGACACGTCGCGATCTTTGAAAGGGGCGAAGATCATGTGTGGAAATTTCTTCAGAGTGTTCTTCTTTTCGCTTTTCCTCGTGACGGCGGTGCTTCTTGCAGGCTGCGGAGCTAAGGAGGCAGTGAAGTCGGAGCAGGGTGCGTGCTTTGCTGTGATTCAGGACGATATGGGGCGCGAGGTCACGCTTTCAAAGAAGCCCGAGCGCATCGTCGTGCTGTCGGCATCCTTCCTCGAACCTCTTCATGCCGTGGGCGGGGATGTCGTCGGCCGCCCCGACTCCAAGACGAAGATGCCTGACTTCGCGAAGGACAAGGCAAGCGTTGGCGAAGTCTACCAGATCGATGTGGAAAAGGTGCTTGCCTGCCAGCCTGATCTCGTCATCATCAACAAGGGCATGAACGAAAAGTTTGTCTCGACGCTGGAGGCAAACAAGATTCCGTCCCTCGTCATCGACATGAAGAGCTATGAGGATGTGAAGCGCGAGGTCAAGATTTTTCGCGCAGGTTACGGGCGAAAAAGGAGAAGGGCGAAGCGCTCGTCAAGGAAATGGATGAAAAAAATCCAAAGCGTTCTTGCGCGTGTGCCGAAGGATAAGAAGCGTGTCGCTATCCTGCACAGTACGTCGCAAGGACTGAGCGTGCAGCTCGACGGCAGTATCGCCGGATCCATCGCCAAGATGCTCGGCTGGGAGAATGTGGCGAGCGGCATGACGCCCATGGAGAAGAATCCTGATGCGGCACCCTACAGCATGGAGACGCTCGTCGAGCAGAATCCGGACATCATCTTCGTCACAAGCATGGGCAAGATGGATGAGATCAAGAAAAACATGGAAAAGACGATAGCGGAAAGCCCTGCGTGGCAGAGTATCCCTGCCATAAAACAGGGAAAGCTCTATTACCTGCCGCAGGATCTCTTTCTCCTGAGCCCGGGACTGCACTATCCCGAAGCTTTTGAATTGATGGCGAAGCTCATCTATCCCGAGGTGTTCCCATGAATGGTGCGGGGAACATGGAAAAACTTCAGTTCTTTCAAGCGGCGAATGTCCATCGTGGTGATGTTCGCCGCTTTTGGCGTCATCGGCTTCCTCCTGAGCATCATGAAGGGATCGGTCGAGATTCCTGCCGAGGAAATCCAGCAGACGCTCATCTCGGGCTCGGCAGGCGTGCATGCGCAGATTCTGATGAACATCCGACTGCCGCGCACGATCGTGGCGGCGCTCGTGGGCATCCATCTCTCGCTTTCGGGCGCCATCCTGCAGGCCATCATGAAGAATCCGCTTGCCGATCCGCACATCATCGGCATTTCTTCGGGGGCAGGGGCTTGCCGGCATCTTCGTCATGCTCGTCTTCCCCGGGCATGAGAGCTTCGTGACGCCCGCGGCGTTTCTCGGCGCCATGGCGGCGGCTGTCGCGATCTACCTGCTCGCATGGAAGAACGGCATCCGCCCGATCCGCATCATCTTGGCGGGCGTCGCCGTCTCGGCTTTCCTCGGTGCGGGTATTTCCGCCCTGATGATTTTTTACAGTGACCGCGTGCACGGTGCATTGATGTGGATGGTTGGCGGTCTGTCGGCGCGCAGTTGGCCGCAGGTCGATATGATCTTCCCGTACACGATTCTGGGGATTGTGCTCGCGTTCGCCTTTTTCTCGTCAGCTCAATATTTTGCTCTTGGGCGATGAGATTGCACGAAGTCTCGGTCTTCGCGTCGAGCTCACGCGCCTCTTGCTCACAGCGATCGCGGCGCTTCTGGCGGCGAGTGCCGTCGCCGTCGTCGGGCTTCTGGGCTTCGTCGGGCTCATCGTGCCTCATGCGGCGCGGCTCTTGGTCGGCTCGGATTATCGCCTCCTGTTGCCTGCGTCCGCATTTCTGGGGGCGGCCGTCGTAACCCTAAGCGATACATTCGCGCGTACGGCATTCGCGCCTGTCGAGCTTCCCGTCGGAATCCTCATGGCCGTTCTCGGTGCGCCGTTCTTCTTGTTCTTGCTGAGGAGGGAACTCTGATGTCTTTGACGGTTCGTCATTTATCGGTGGCGCTTTCGGGCAAAAACGATTTTTGCATGATCTGGATGTCGAGTTTCCTGCTGGAAAGCGCACGGCGATCATCGGTCCGAATGGTGCGGGAAAATCGACGCTTCTGCGCGTGTTAGCCGCCTTGAATCCTCAATACAAGGGCGAAGTGCTTTTTGATGGAAAAGATATTCATGCCATTTCCCGGAAGTCGTTGGCGAAACGGCTTGCCATCCTGCCGCAGGGGCTTGCTGCTCCACCCGACCTCACGGTGGAGGCGCTCGTCGATTATGGGCGCTATCCATATCGCAGCTGGCGCACAATCGGACGCTCGAAGGAGGACAGGGAGGCTGTCGCTTGGGCGCTCGCGGAGACGCGGCTGGAAGCGATGCGCACCCGTCAGGTCATGTCGTTGTCGGGCGGAGAGCGCCAGCGCGCATGGATCGCCATGGCATTGGCGCGTCAGCCTGAGTGCCTGCTGCTCGACGAGCCGACGACGTATCTGGACATCGCTCATCAGCTCGAGGTCATGGAGATCATCAAGCGTCTCAATCGAGAACATGCGATGACCGTCATCATGGTGCTTCATGACATCAACCATGCTCTGCAGTATGCAGACGAGATCGCAATCATCAAGGACAAGCGCGTTTTTCAGCACAGGGCGCTCCGCGCGATGTGCTGAACGTCGCCATGCTTGCCGAGGTTTTTCGGCGTGCGCGCCGACATTTTCACGAACCGTCAGGGCGCGCAGGTGCTGTCTCCCGTTTCGCTCGTTCGATGAGGTCGGCGTTGTGATCTTGACGGCGTCGCGTTGAATTTCCTCTGTGATATTCCCAACAGTTATGGTATAATGGCTGATGAGAACTGGGGGAGGTAATAGTTTGGAAATTCGGCAATTAGAATATTTTTGCACGCTTGCCCATTTGGAAAATTTTACGCGCACGGCGGAGGCTCTCCACGTTTCCCAGCCGTCTGTCACGAAGGCGATCAAATCCCGGAGGCGGAGATCGGCTTAACTCTTGTCGATCGCAGGCAGAAGCGCGTGTCTTTGACGCTTGAAGGCAGAGCATTCCTGCTTCATGCAGAGGAAATCATGCAGGCCGTGGAACGGGCGGAGCAGGATATGCTGCGCTTTCGTCCCGATGCGAGAAGGACGATTCACCTCGGCCTGCCGCCGATGCTCGAAGCGTATCTTTTTCCTGACTTCTTTACGAAGTTTA
The DNA here is from genome assembly GCA_916438625.1 of uncultured Selenomonas sp. GTDB lineage: Bacteria > Bacillota > Negativicutes > Selenomonadales > Selenomonadaceae > Selenomonas. Next base: position 1,294,414 of record CAKAFE010000001.1, read on the forward strand.
CGGCAGCGCATCCCGATATCAATCTCGAGGTCTGCGAATACGTCGATTCCGTCGAGGTCCGGGCGAAGGTGGAAGAGGGACTTCTCGAATTCGGCGTCGTACTTGCTCCTGCTGTCAAGACGCATCGCAATGAGATGGCGATTTTCAAGGACAGGATGGAGCTTTGCCTGCCGCTCGATCACCCTCTGACCGTGCACGAGCATGTGGCTGTCGCAGATCTTCGGCGTGAGAAGTTCATCATGCAGCAGCCGAACACGTATCAATACGATACGGTCTATCGCCATTGCGTGGAAAACGGCTTTACGCCGGATATCCTGCTCTGCACCACGCAGCTCAAGACGATCAAGCAGCTCGTTGCGAACAACCTCGGCATATCCATCCTGCCGGAGTTCGTGACGCGCAGCGAGACGATCTTCGCGCGTCGTCCGCTCGTGCCTGAGATGGAGGTGCAGGTCAATCTCTTCTGGAGTCCGCAGAAGCGTTTGAGCGAAACGGGCCGCAAGGTTGTTTTCCTTCATGGAGGCGTATACGACGACGGACGAGTTCAAGGAGCGTTTTCGCCAGTGAGGCGATTCAGAATACAGCCTGCGGGCTGCAGGAAATATAGGCTGGTGAAAGAGTTTTGCAGTTGAAACGCCTCGAAGCCTACGGCTTCAAATCGTTTGCCGATAAAATCGAAATTGAGTTCCATCCGGGCATCACGGCGATTGTCAGCCGAACGGCAGCGGCAAGAGCAACGTCACGGATGCCGTGCGCTGGGTGCTCGGCGAGCAGAATGTGCGCACGCTGCGCGGTTCGAAGGCGGAGGACATCATCTTTACGGGCAGTGCGACACGGCGCGCATTGGGCGTTGCCGAGGCATCGCTCTTCTTTGAAAACGAAGGAGACATGCCCGTAGATTACCGCGAGGTCGTCGTGACGCGCCGCCTTTTCCGTTCAGGCGAAAGCGAGTTTTTCATCAACAAGGCGCGCTGCCGTTTGAAGGACATCAACAATCTTTTCGCCGATACGGGGCTTGGGCGCGATGGCATGAGCGTCATCGGGCAGAATCGCATCGACGAGATTTTGAACAGCAAGCCTGAGGAGCGCAGACTTTATTTCGAAGAAACTGCGGGAATCACGAAGTACCGCAACCGTAAGCGTGAATCGATGCGCAAGCTTGAGGACATGCAGGGGAATCTCGTGCGCGTCAGCGATATCATGCAGGAGATCGAGGTGCAGATCAAGCCGCTTGCTGAAAGCGCCGAGAAAACGCGCCGCCATGATGAGATGCAGGCGGTTTACAAGCGCTGCGCCTTGACGGAACTTTTCCAGCGCGAGGGACAGCTGAAGAAGGAGCGCGAAGAGAGCGCAGGCAAGATCGAAGCGATGCGTGACGAAACCCTCGCTGCAGAGACGCAGGTGCGCTTGACGGAGGTCAAGAAGGAGGAGCTTGATCGCGCAATCTTGCTTTTGGAAGAGAAGATGCAGCAGCAGGCGGAGAAGAACAACGCGCTCCGGACGCAAATCGAGCAGGCGAATAGCGAGATCGCCATCCTTGAAGAGCGTGCGCACCAGCACGATGCCCTGAAGGCTCGGCTTCTCCAGCAGCGCACGAATCTGGAGAGCGTCGCCAGGGAAGCAGCGACGGAGAAGCAGCGCCTCTTCTCTGTTGAAGAAGAGCTTCTTGGGAAACATCAGGCGCTTGACGCTGCCATAGCGAAGGATCGCACGTCGCTCAAATCGATGGGCGAGAAGCTGCGTGAAGCCAAGGAGAAGTATCGTGCGCTGGCAGACAAGAAGGATGTGGCGCAGCACGATATGCTCGCGAGAAAAACGAACTTCTGCTCATCGAGCATGAGTTGGAGAGGTATTCGACGAGCGGCACAGAGCGTGCAGATGAATGGGAGAGAGCGACGGCAGCGGTCGACGCCTTGGCGGCTGAAGCGAGGAAAGTCAGCGAAGAGCTTCGCCTGCTGGAAGAAGAGCACGGGGCGCTGCAGGAAGAACGAACGCGGAAGGTGCGGAAGAAGGAGCAGGCGGAAGAGAAGCTCCGCACGACGATTCTTGCAGAGAACCGAGCGAGAGAAGATCTGCGCAACGATGAGAACAAGCTCAAGTTCCTGCGCAACATGCAGGCATCCTACGAAGGTTTCGCGCGGGCGCCGAAAGCTGTGCTGCAGGCGAAGGAGCCGTGGCAGAAAGGTGTTGCAGGAGCTGTCGCCGAGCTGATTTCCGTGCCGCAGGAGTACATCCGCGCCGTTGAGGTCGCCTTGGGCAGCAGTCTGCAGAACATCGTGACGGAGGATACGGATACGGCGAAGGCTGCCATTGCTTTCTTGAAGCGCGCTCGTCTGGGACGGGTGACATTTCTGCCTCTTTCGACTCTCGTCGTGCGTCGTTCGCAGGATGAGTCAGCGAAGAAGGAAGAGGGCGCCGTCGGCTTTGCGAACGAGCTGGTCGGTGCAGAGGGGAAGTTCAAGAAGGTCGTGGACTTCCTTTTGGCGCGGACGCTTGTCGTCGATACGCTAGACCACGGTCTTGCCATCGAGAAGAAGATGGGCTGGCGGCTGCGCATCGTGACACTCGATGGCGAACTGCTGAATCTCGGCGGTTCTCTTTCGGGTGGCGGCAGACAGGGTCAGGAAACAAGCTTCCTCAATCGCGGCGGCGAGATCGAGCGCTTGGAAAAGAGCGTAGCGGACGGAGAAAGAAAGCTTGCCACGCTTTCTCATGCGCACGTTTTTGGACGAAAAAGACAGCGGAAGAGATTGCCAAAAAAATCTGGCAGCGGTTGACCGTTCACTGCAGCAGCAGGCTGTGCTCTTTGCGGAGCTGCGCGTCAGGGATGAACGCATCAAGGAGGCGCTGCGAGAGAAGGAAGAGGAGCAGAAGGCGCTCAAGAAGCTTGCCGAAGAGGCTGAGCTGACCTTCGCCAAGGCACAGGAGAAGAAGAATGACGCCGTGCAGCAGGCGAATCTCGCACGCCGCTTGTACGAGCGAATGGAGCGCGAAGTGAAGGAAAGTGAAGAGGAGCTTGACGACCTTGAGCAGGACGTTGACGACCTCAGCAAATACATCAACGAGAGAGAACTCAAGTGCGCGGTTCTGGGACAAGAGAAGATCCGTGCGCGTGAGCAGGCGCTTTTGAAAGAGAAGGAAGAGGAGCGCGCGAAGGCGCAGGCAGAAGAAACGCGCAAGGAAGAAGACGCGCTGGATGATGAGGCAGGCAGAGGCGGGACGAGACGTGAAGAAATCGCCGCACGCCTTGCCGATTGGCAGAAAAAGCATGGCGAGGGGAAGGCCATCTACGATAGGCACTACCAAGAAAAACTCGAACGTCATGCAGAAAATCAAGAAAACGACAGAGCAGCGAAAGCTGCCGGGCAGCGCCTTTCACAGCTGCAAGGCAAGCTGCACCAAATGGAACTCGCCGCTGCCGAGGTGCATGTGAAGCTCGAGCAGGTTCAGACGGAGCTGTTGGAGCAGCATGGGCATACATGGGAGACGGCGGCGGAAGAAGCGCTTGACCTGACGCCTGCAGAACTCAAGAAAAAGATGCAGGATATTTCTCAGGCGCTGGCAGACCTCGGCCCAGTCAATCCCAATGCTATACACGAGCATGAAGAGCTTCTGGAACGCTATGAATTCATGGGCAGGCAGGCGGCAGATTTAGAGGCTGCCCGCGAAAACCTCATGGCGATGATCCATGAGATGGATGTGACGATGACGCGCCAGTTCAAGGCGGCGTTTCAAGATATTCGCGGCTATTTTGCGGATATTTTCGTGCGCCTTTTCGGTGGCGGCAAGGCGGAGCTGTTTTTGACCGATGAGAAGGATGTGCTCCATGCAGGCGTGGAAATCGAAGTGCAGCTCCCTGCCAAGAAACGGCAAAACCTTTCCGTCCTATCGGGCGGCGAGCGCGCCTTGACCGTCATCGCGCTGCTCTTTTCCTTTTTGCGTTACCGCCCCGCGCCCTTTTCTGTGCTCGATGAGATTGATGCGCCGCTCGATGAGGCGAATGTTTCGCGCTTTGGCAAATTCCTCGGCGAATTCGCCGAAAACACGCAGTTCATCGTTGTCACGCACCGAAAGGGAACGATGGAAGCCGCGGATTTCATGTACGGCATCACCATCGAGGATGCGGGCGTATCGCGCGTTCTTTCCGTGCGTCTCGACGAAGCGATCTGAAGAGGCGCACTGATCTATAGGAGGTACTATGGGATTCTTTGACCGATTGAAAAAAGGGCTTGCCAAGACGCGCGAGACCCTCACGAACAAGATTGAGAAACTGATCATCGGCTATGCTGATATTGATGACGATCTGCTTGATGATCTGGAAGAGGCTTTGATCATGTCCGACGTTGGCGTCAAGACGACAGAAAAGCTCATGGCAGACGTGCGAAAGGGTATCAAGAAGAAGGAGATCAATACGCCGGAAGATTTGAAGCCTTTTTCTCGCCGAGAAGATTTCTGAAATCCTTTCGACGGGTTCGGACGAAACGCGCATTGCTGCTGCAGGGCCTACGGTGCTCCTCGTCATCGGAGTGAACGGCGTCGGCAAGACGACGACGATAGGCAAGCTTGCCGCTTACTACAAGGAGCAGGGAAAATCCGTCATGCTCGCTGCTGCCGATACCTTTCGCGCTGCTGCCATCGACCAGCTGCAGATCTGGGGAGACCGCACAGGCGTACCCGTCATCCGCCACGAAGAAGGCTCCGATCCCGCCGCTGTCGCCTTTGATGCGGTGAAGGCGGGGAGGGCGCGCAATATCGATGTCTTGATCATCGATACGGCAGGGCGGCTGCACACGAAGTCGAACCTCATGGAAGAGCTCAAGAAGATCAATCGCGTGGTTCAGCGTGAGATTGCGGAAGCGCCGCATGAAACGCTGCTTGTTCTCGACGCGACGACAGGGCAGAATGCGATCAGCCAAGCGGATCTCTTTCAGAAAACGGCGGCGATCACAGGTATCGTTTTGACGAAGCTCGATGGCACGGCGAAGGGCGGCGTCATCATCGGACTGAAAGCGGAGCTTTCCATGCCCGTGAAATGGGTCGGCGTCGGTGAAGGCGTCGATGATTTGAGGCCGTTCAATGCCCAGGAGTTCTCGCGTGCCCTCTTCGATCTGGACGAAGCGTGAGGGACTGAGATACAAGAAGCGAACGTTATTTCGCCAAGGAAAATGATTTGACATTGCAGGGCAACTATAATAGAATTGTACTGCTATCGGTAAGACATATTTAGGAGGATATCGGACGAAAATGAGTGTAAATGAAAAGTTGAGGAATATCGCAATCATCGCCCACGTCGACCATGGGAAGACGACGCTGGTTGACGCCATGCTGCGGCAGAGTCATATTTTCCGCTCGAATGAGCAGGTGGCGGAACGTGTCATGGATTCGGGAGATTTGGAACGCGAGCGCGGTATTACGATTCTTTCCAAGAATACCTCCATCCTCTACAATGATGTGAAGATCAATATCGTTGATACGCCGAGCCATGCGGATTTCGGCGGCGAGGTGCAGCGTGTGCTCAACATGGTGGACGGCGTACTTCTGCTTGTTGACGCCTTCGAGGCCGATGCCGCAAACGAAATATGTCCTGCGCAAGGCGCTTGAGCAGAAACTCAGCCGATCGTCGTCATCAACAAGATTGATCGTCCAGACCAGCGTGTCGACGACGTCTACGACGAAGTGCTCGAACTCTTCATGGAGCTTGACGCAGACGATGAGCAGCTGGATTTCCCGTGCATCTATGCAACGGCGCGCGAGGGTATCGCAAAGTACAACATGGAGGACGAGAGCGACAACCTCGTTCCCCTTCTGGAAACCATCGTCAAGGAGATACCAGCTCCTTCAGGCGATGCGGACGGCGCTCTGCAGATGATGGTCACGACGCTCGAGGCCGATGAATATGTCGGCAAGGTCGCTGTCGGCAGGATTATCCGCGGCGGCGTAAAGGCGAACCAGAGCGTTGCTCTCCTGAGCGGCGACCATGAATCGAAGGCGCGGATCGGCAAGATCTTCGTCTATCAGGGGCTGAAGCGCGTCGAGGTACCGGAGGCCTCTATGGGCGACATCGTCGCGCTCACAGGACTCGGTGATGTCAGCATCGGCTATACGGTGGCGGACGCGGAGAATCCCGAAGCACTGCCGACGATCAACATCGACGAGCCGACGCTCTCCATGACTTTCGGTGTCAATACGAGTCCTTTTGCGGGCAGGGAAGGCCAGTTCGTGACCTCGCGCCATCTGCGCGACCGCCTTTTTCAAAGAGGTGGAAACGAATGTCAGTCTGCGTGTCGAAGAGACGGATTCTGCCGATGTGTTCAAGGTGTCCGGGCGCGGCGAGCTTCACCTCTCCATCCTCATCGAGACGATGCGCCGCGAAGGTTATGAGCTTCAGGTCGGCAAGCCGGAGGTCGTCTACAAGACGATCAACGACCAGCGATGCGAGCCGATGGAGAATCTGACGATCGAGTACCCCCGTGAGTATATGGGCGCGGTCATGGAATCCTTGGGCACGCGGAAGGCGGAGCTTTCCAACATGACGGAGGTTTCGGGCTACATGCGCATGGAGTTTGTCATTCCTGCGCGTGGTCTCATCGGCTTTCGCTCAGAGCTGCTGACGAATACGAAGGGCAACGGCATCATGAACCATGTGTTCTGCGGCTACGTTCCTTTCAAGGGCGACATCCCCGGCCGCACGCGAGGATCGCTCGTGGCATTCGAGCAGGGAGAGACGACGGGCTACGGAATCTACACCTTGCAGGATCGGGGCACGATGTTCATCTCGCCGGGGCAGCAAGTCTACGAGGGTATGATCGTCGGCGAAAACTCGCGCGAACTCGACATCGACATCAATCCGTGCAAGAAGAAGAATGTTTCCAACATGCGCACGTCTTCTTCCGATGAGGCGATTCGCCTTGTACCGCCGCGCATCTTGAGCCTTGAACAAGCCTTGGAGTACATCAACGAGGATGAGCTCGTCGAGGTCACGCCGGAAAAACATCCGTTTGCGCAAGGCGATTCTTGACCGCACGGCTCGCGGACGTGCGAACAAGAATGCACGGAAGTGAAGCTAGAAGCAGGACTTTTCGATGGACACCGGTCATCTTGTACGTCCATCGGGAAAACTTTTTTCCAGAGGCTTAATTTTTTATAGAGGATTTCCGAAAAAAAGAGCGAAGATATAAGCATGAATTCATTAAGAGTTTTTCCAATCGTTTGTTCGGTTTATGTCGTCGCTATCATGGAATTTTACGCTGGAGGCGGAATACGGTGGACTTTTTGAAAAAGGTGACGGACTTCCTCATGCCCGTGGAGGAGGAAGAAGTCGTCAGGTCAGAGCCTGCGAGAAAAAGAGGAGCAGGAAGAGGAAGAAACGCGCACGACGGGTGTGGAGGCCTATGAGGAGCGGAAGGTTTCCAACGGTGCATCGATTCCCTATGCATCGGCAGAACCGCCGATGTATCCTTCGGCAGCGGGAACTCGCCGGATATCACATGTGTCATCGCCGTATGTACCGCGCACACATGTGACAAGCCAGCATGACCGTCCTAAGCTGACCGTTCATACGACGCAGATTCCTTCACTCAATGTGAAGATCTATGTGCCGCGCAGCTTCGATCAAGTGCCGGAAGTTGCTGATGATCTGAAGGCGGGCAGGGCTGTACTCGTGAATTATGAGCGCGTTGAGCTTGAGGAACAGCGCCGTATATGCGACTTCATCAATGGTGTTTGCTACATCATGAACGGCGAGGTCAAGCGTGTTTCTAGCGCGATGGTGTTGTATGCACCGGACGGCGTCAACGTCTATGAGGCGGAGCCGATTCCCTTGCAGGATTGAATAGGAGAGTTTGGGAACATTGCCTCCTTGCGTATGCAGAGGGCGTATGTGTTTCTTGGTAGCGGGGCAGTCAGGCTTGATTGCCCCCGCTTTTTTTATGAAAAGAAGGAGAGCCTTATGGAAAAGAGCACTGTTTTGGAAAGTGTTATGAGGGAATTTCGCGCACTGGCAGCCATTCCACGTCCTTCCGGGCATGAAAAGGCGGTCAGCGACTATTTGCTGGCACATTTGCAGGAAATGGGACTCGAGGTCGTGCAGGACGAACGAGGAAATATTATCGCCGATCTTGCCGCGACGCCCGGCAGGGAGAATGCTCCGCGCGTCATTTTGCAGGGGCACATGGATATGGTCTGTGTTGCCGCTCCTGGTGTTTCGTATGATCCGCTGCAGGATGCCATCGAACTGCTGGAAGAGGGGGATATGCTGCGCGCCAAGGGGACGAGCCTCGGGGCGGACGATGGTATCGGCGTTGCCATCATCCTCCACATCTTGCGCCATGTGACGGAGCACGGCCCTGTGCGAGCGATCTTCACGGTTGATGAAGAACGCGGCATGACGGGCGCCATTCATTTGGAGGAAAAATATTTGCAGGACGCGCAGTATCTGATCAATTGCGACTCAGAGAATCTCGATGAGCTTTGTGTCGGCAGCGCCGGCGGCGTCGATTTGACATTTTCGCGCACGATGAAGCTCGTTGCTGCGCCGGGAAAGAGTGCGTGGCAAGTTGCTGTCGGAGGACTTCAAGGCGGACACTCGGGCGAGGAAATCGGCACGGGAAGAGCCAATGCCCTGCGCCTTCTGTCGCTGACGTTGGCAGGCTTGCAGGAAGCCGGCATTAGCTTCGCGCTTGCCTCGCTTGCGGGCGGCAAGGCGAAAAATGCGATTGCGTCGGAGGCCGCAGCCGTCATCGTGACGGAGGCGTCGGAAGAGAAACTGCGCGAGGCGCTGCAGGGAGAGGAGGCGAAATTTCGTCGGACGTACAGCGTGACGGAACCGTCGCTTTCTCTTTCTCTCGCGAAAGCTCTGCCTGTCCAGCAAGTCATCGCGGCTGATGATGCAGCGAATCTCCTGCGCATCCTGCGCCTTTTCCACACCGGCATTTATCAGATGTCTGCCCTCACGCCCGGCATGGTGGAGACGTCGGCGAATCTCGGCGTCGTGCACATGGAAGGCGCGGAGATCGATATCGATTTCTACCCGCGTTCAAGTGTGGAAGGAAAGCTTTTTCGAGTTTTTGCTGCATGGCGAAGGATTTGGCGGAACTTACAGGGTTCTCTCTTCATATCGGAACGATTGCACCAAGCTGGGACGAGGACAAGGCTAATCCGCTGGCTGAAGTGATCGCGGAGGCTTTTGAGCGACGCATGGGAAAGCCGATGAAGGTGGAAACGATTCATGCGGGATTGGAGTGCGGCTGGTTTTATCGCAAGAATCCGCAGATGAAATTTGTTTCCGTCGGCGTGACGACGCACGATATCCACAGCCCCAAAGAAAGCCTCGATCTTCCTACCGTGGAACCGTTGGTCGATATCCTTTCCGCCGCATTGAAAAAAACTCGCTGAGCATTGATGCTTGGCGAGTTTTTTCTGCGCTTATTTCTTTTTTGCTGCGGCAACGCCGATGGTGAGCATGTTCAGCAGAGGAAATCGTTCCCCCGCTGAGCGGACGATGGCAGCCGCTGCAAGGGAAAGAATGACGGTCACGAGGTAGAAGGCGAGCGCCTTCTGCGCCGTCAGAATGACGCCGTGCCTTTCCAATGCGAGCATCATGTAGCCGATGAAGAAAGGATGGACGAGATAGGCGAAATAGGAGTGCCTGCCGAGAAGTGAAAACAGACGGTTGAGGCTTTGCGGATAGTGCTGCTCGGTGAAGAACGTGAAGAAGAAGATGGATGCACCGAGGGTGTAGACGATGCCGAGCGGGCAAAGCTGATGCGCAGTGTTGATGGCATCCATCTGCGTGTAGCCGCGAAAGGCGAGCAGATCATAGTAGTAGCCGAGCAGACCAGCGAGGGAGGCGGCGAAGAAGAGATAGATGATTTTCTGATGATCGCGCATGAACGACTGAAATTCCTTGAAATGCACAGCGAGATAGCCGCCGATGATGAAGATGAAGACGTAATGCAGCACCCAGTAGTTGAGGCGATAAAGCAGGAAGCTCTTGAGCACGGAATTTTCCATGCTGTAGACCATCGTGTTGAAAGGGACGTTGAAGCTTGAGAAATAGTCGAAAGCGACTTGCAGTGCGAAGAGGAGGAAGAGCCCCTTGCCGTCGATGCGTTTCACAAGCGGAATCCACAACGGCATAAGGAGGTAGAACCAGATGAGGAGGACGAGGAAGTAAAGTTGGTACTTCGCATTGCCGAAAAAGAGCAGGGAAGCGAGGGAGAGGGGCGCTGGAAAGCCGACGTTGTAAAGCCAGCCGTCGTGCAGGAGGTAGAAGAGAGACCAGACGAGATAAGGTATGACGACAGCGCGTGAGCGCTTTTTCGAGGAAGCGGCGATAGCTGAAAGGCTTGTCGAGATCCATATTGTAGAAGATGCCGAAGGCGGAGATGAAAAAGAATATGGGCACGCTGAATCGCGTGGCGATTTCGAAGAGCGCCGTGAGATGTGCATTGGACGCGGGATTCATCAAATATTGCGAACCGACATGGATGCCAATGACGCCGAGCATAGAGATGCCGCGGATATATTCGATGGCGGCGAGATGTTGCTTTGCCATGAGGAAACCTCCTGTAGGATGTATTGTTGATGGAATGTCGTACTCATTTACTATATATGCTTTCTTTTCGCTTGTAAAGGAAAGGCGGCCGACAAAGCGAAGGGAAGGGGCGACGACGCTCCTGAAAAAATGTGGCGGTTGATTTTTTGCGGCAAAGTCATTAGAATATGTAAGGGATAGCTTTTGATGTATGGAAAGAGGGCATCGGAGAACGTGAAAAAGGGAGCAGCCCATCGGTGTTTTTTTGATTCAGGTCTCGGCGGCGTCAGTGTGCTGCGTGAGCTTGTTTCCCTGTTGCCGGCGGAAGATTTCATTTACTTTGGCGACGCTGCCCATGCGCCTTACGGTGAGCGGTCGGAACGAGAGATCCGCGCCCTGACCACGGCGCAGGTCGACCGCATGGCGGCCGCTGGCGTCAAAGCTGTCGTCCTTGCCTGCAATACGGCAACGAGCGCTGCTTGTGCGCCTTTGCGTCGCAGGTACAGGGGCATGCCGATCATTGGCATGGAGCCAGCGCTGAAACCGGCGATTTTGAGCGGCAAAAGGCCGCGCGTCGTCGTCATGGCGACGCATGCGACGCTCAGGCAGAAGAAATTTGCGCGCCCTCATGGAGCGATTCAAGGAGGCGGGAGAAATCGTCAAGCTGCCGTGTCCCGAGATCGTGGAGTTCGTCGAGCGCGGCGAGATTCATTCAGACGCTTTGATGAGGTATTTGGAAGAACGTTTCTCCAGTGTATCGAACGTGCCTGTCGACTGCGTTGTTCTTGGCTGCACACATTTTTCCTTTCGTGCGCGATGCGATTCAGGCGGTCGCTGGGCAGAGCGTGCAGATTTTTGATGGCGCAGCAGGTACGGCGCGCGAGCTTGAACGCCGCCTGCAGGAGCTTGATGCTTTGCGGGAGGAGGGCCGAAGGGGGACGATTGCGTGGTTGAGCAGCAGCGATGATCCGCACTATATCGAACGTGCGAAGATGCTGTATGCCTTGTGACCCTTCTGTAGGGTCTTTCGGGATGTTTGAAGAAGTTTTATAGGGGGAATTTATCATGGTGGAAACGAAGATCGCAGTGGGCATGAAGCGCGAGGCGGTATCGAAAGTGACGGAGGAGAACACTGCCATTGCGATGAAGAGCGGCTCTTTGCCCGTATTCGCCACGCCTTCGATGACCGCTTTGATGGAGCAGGCGGCGGCGGAACTCGTCGACGATCTTGTGCCAGAAGATTGGACTTCGGTGGGCATTTCGCTCAACATTCGTCATAAGGCGGCGACGGCTTTGGGGCGCGATGTGCGCGCTGAAGCGGAGGTCAAGAGTTTTGACGGACGCCGGCTCACCTTTGCGGTCAAGGCGTTTGATGATGCAGGCGAGATCGGCGAGGGGATCCATGAGCGCGTTCTCGTCAATCGCGAGAAGTTCATGGGTAAAGTGGCTGCGAAATGACGCGGGCGCCAGACGGCGGAAAAACAACGCGGCAGCTTTTTCGCGAAGGTATGCGCGATGGCACGCCGATCGCTCTCGGCTACCTCGTCGTGAGCTTCACGCTCGGCATTACAGCGCACAATGCGGGACTTGATGCTTTGCAGGGATTCATCGCGAGCTTCTTCAATCTTGCCTCCGCTGGAGAGTATGCGGCCTTTACTGTCATTGCGGCGGATGCGCCGTATTGGGAAATGGCGGCGATCACGCTCGTGGCGAATGCGCGCTACATGCTCATGAGCTGCGTGCTCAGTCAGAAGTTTTCTCCTGCAACGCCGTTTTATCATCGCCTCGGTGTAGGCTTCGGCGTTACGGATGAAATCTTCGGCATTTCGATTTCGCGACAAGGTTTCCTGCAGCCCGCTTACAATTACGGTGCGATGGCGCTTGCCGTTCCCGTTTGGGCTTTGGGGACATCGCTTGGCATCGTGGCGGGCGATGTCTTGCTGCCGTCGCTTTTGAGCGCTTTGAGCGTGGCGCTTTACGGAATGTTCATCGCCATCATCATCCCGCCGGGAAAAGAGAACAAGATTGTGCTCGGCCTAGTGTTCATAAGCTTCGCCATGAGTTTTCTGGCGGCGAACCTTCCGCTCGTTTCAGAGCTCTCCGGCTCTTCGCGGACGATCATCTTGACACTGCTCATATCAGGTGCTGCAGCTTGGCGTTTTCCCTTGCGCGAGGTGGCGGAGGAGGAGGATTCATGAAGCATGATGTCGTCCTCTACATCCTCGTCATGACCATCGTGACGTTCGCCATCCGGCTCTTGCCTCTGACACTTCTGCGCCGCCCGATCAAAAACAGATTCCTGCGCTCGTTTCTTTATTATGTACCTTATGTGACCTTGGCCGTCATGACTTTTCCTGCCATCGTCGAGGCTACGCAGGTGCCGGCAGCAGGCGCTGCAGCCCTTCTGGCCGGCATGGCGCTCGCGTGGTTTGGCGCGAGTCTTTTTCAGGTTTCCGCCGCTTGCTGTTTCGTCGTATTCCTCTTTGAATGTGTTCTTGTCAGATGAAGATCCGCACAGTGCCCGTTGCTTTCGGCATTGTGCGGATCTTTGTTTAGCTCCTGTTTCCCGACTCTTCCAGCTTTGCGGCTAGATGCGGGAAGATTTTTCAAGCTGCGCGGCAAAATGCCGTGCAGCTGCGCGATCAGTGTGCCGTAGTTCGTCATGCGGGAACGCCCTGATCCTTGGCGCATTTCATGCGATAAAGCATTTCACGCGGGTTGAGCATGCAGCCGCCGCAATGAACGATGAGGCGGTACTTTTGCAGATCTTCGGGAAAGGTTTGACCGCTTGAGGTTTCAAAGTGCAGTTTTTTTCTTTGTATGTTCTGTGAGCCAATGCGGAATCTTGACCGTGCCGATGTCGTTGCATTGGCGGTGGTGTGTGCAGCCTTCGGAGATGAGCACGGCATCGCCGTCCGCAAGGCGGCAGAGTGCAGCGATCCCGTCCACCGCATCGGCGAGAAAACCTTTGCAGCGCGCCATAAGGATGGAAAACGAGGTCAAAGGTATGGATTCAGGTATGGCGGCGGCGGCTTTCTCGAAGATCTGACTGTCGCAGATGACGAGGTCGGGCGGCTTTCGTCAGACTGTCAAGCGCTGCGGAGATCTCCGTTTCTTGACAGACGAGGGAAAGCGCCTTCACTTCCAAGATGTCGCGAATCGCCTGTTGCTGAGGCAGAATGAGGCGGCCTTTGGGCGCTGCCTTGTCCATGGGTGTGATGAGCAGGACGAGAGAGTGCGGCGCGATCAGATCACGCACAAAGGGGCGTGATTTTTCTTGTGGCATGATGCGGCTCAAGCGTTCCTTCAGCTCGTTTATGCCGACTTTTTTTTGGGCGCTGACATGGAGGATGTTTTCGGCTTCGACAGAGGAAGGAATTCGTTCGCCGTCGCATTTGTTGCAGACGATGAGATGGGGGATCTCTTTTTCTTGGAAGATATGCAAAAGCTCTTTGTCGACAGCGGTCATGCCTTCTGCAGCGTCGAGGACGAGGACGGCGATGTCCGTCTTGTTCAGTATGCGGCGCGTCCTCTTGACTCGAAGCTCGCCCAAGGCGCCTGTATCGTCGAAGCCTCGGGGTGTCGATCAAGAGAACGGGCCTAGGGGAAGAAGTTCCATCGCTTTTTGTCACGGGATCGGTCGTCGCCCAGCTCGGAGGATACGACGGCTACCTCCTGCCCTGTGATGGCATTGACGAGGCTGGATTTTCCGGCATTGCGGCGGCCGAAAAAGCCGATGTGCAGACGCTCGCTTGAAGGTGTGTCGTTGAGTCCCATGGAAAGCTCCTTTCTAGTTATCGTTGCCATCCTCGCCCCTGCAGACGCTGCATGGCGAAGAGTGCCTGTCCGACGGCGAGACCGCCGTCATTCGGCGGAATGAGACTGTGGCGCAGGATGCGGAAACCGTCGTTTTCCAGCGTCTTTTGCGTCAGCCGCAGGAGCAGGGTGTTTTGGAAGACGCCGCCTGTCAATGCCGCTGTGCCGCAGCCCGTGATCTCCCGTGCTTTCCTGCAGGCGGCGCCGATGGCAGCGGCAAGCCCTTGATGAAAGGCAAGGGACAGGAGGTCGCTCGGTTCTTTTTGCAGACGATGCTGCAGCAGATGGCGGAACAGATTGTTCGAGGAGAGCAGGAAGCGTCCGTCCAGAGGGGCGAGGGGATCGTTTCCTGCTTTTGCCTTTTCGATCGCACCGGACGCTTTCCAGTCGGAGAGCAGGGCATCTGCCTGGAAAGCTTTTCCGTCCTTTTCGGCAGCTTCCGCTGCAGATTGCAGGTATACGGCAGCTTCGCCCTCGTAGGTGGAGAAGCGACGGATGCCGAGCATGGCGCTGACGGCATCGAAGAGACGTCCCGCGCTCGTCGAAACCATCGTGTTCAAGCCATGCTCCCGTTGGAAAAGGATGGAGGAGGTTTCTTTTTCGGCGGCAAGGCCGAGCTTCTGACTGAGGGAGACGGCATCTTTTGTGCCGCAGACGGAATGGAGCAAGGAGACGGCGAGCCGCCAGCCTTCACGCGAAGCAAGGTCGCCTCCCACATGGAAGAAGGGGGCGATGGAGCCGAGACGTAAAAAATCGCGCGTCGTTGCTAGCATGATCTCTCCGCCCCAGATGGTCTCATCCGTGCCATATCCTGTGCCATCGAAGCTTACGCCGATCACGGGATCGAGGTAATCGTTCTCTCGCCATGACGGAGAGTATATGCGCGTGATGGTGCTGCACTTTGAAGACGGGCAGGCCGAGCGTTTCTGCAAAGCGTCTTGTTTCATAGCGCGGGTGCAGATCGGCGGCGACGGCGGCGGGAGAGATGGCGAGGAGCCGTTCCATTCGCGGCAGGGCTTGGCGCAAGGCTTGAAGGGTGCGCAGATCACTCATGTCGCCGAGATAGGGAGAGGGGTAGAAGAGCGTGTTCTTGGCCAGGCAGAAGGTGTTCTTGAGTTCGCCGCCGATGCCCAGCACAGAACCTTGAAACTCGGCGGAAACCATCAGGGGGAGCGGCGCGTAACCGCGACTGCGTCGGATCATATAAGGTGCGCCGTCGAAGAAGTCCATGACGGTATCATCGGCACGCAGGCGGATCTCGCGGTCGTGGGAGAGGATGAGGTCGGCGATGGAGGAAAGCGCCTCAACCGCATCCTCGTCCGTGCGGCAGATTGGCGCGCCCGTAGGGTTGCCGCTCGTCATGACGAGGCAGTCCGTGAAGTCCTCCAAGCCGTCGGGCAGAGAAAAGAGCAGGATGTGCAGTGGTGTGTAGGGCAGCATGACACCGAGGGACGGCAGATCCGGTGCGACGCATGCGGCGATCTCGCCGCAGCCACTCTTGGGCAGCAGCAGGATGGGCTTTTGATGGTTGTCCAAGTGTGCTTCTTTCGCGCTGTTGATGCGGCACTCGCGCCGCACGGCGTCGAGATCGCGCATCATGACGGCGAAAGGCTTCTGTGGCCGGTGCTTGCGTTCGCGCAGTTTCCGAACGGCGCCTTCGTTTTTTGCATCGCAGGCGAGATGGAAGCCGCCGATGCCCTTGACAGCGACGATGCCGCCCGCCTGCAGCACGCGCCGTGCGCTGGTAATCGCGGCATGATCTCGCTCGTCACCATCCAGAAGAAAGACACGAGGGCCGCAATTGTTGCAGCAGACGGGCTGCGCATCGTAACGGCGCGTTTCGGTGTGCGTGTACTCGAAGCGACATTCGTCGCACATAGGAAAAGCCCCCATGCTCGTGCGTTCGCGGTCGTAGGGCATAGCGTCGAGGATCGTGAGGCGAGACCGCAGGATGTGCAGTTGATGAAGGGATGGAGATAACGGCGATCGGTTTTGTCGAAAAGCTCTGCCCGGCACTTCGGGCAGATGGCGATGTCCGGGGATACGAAGACATCGCCGCTCTCATGGGCGCTTTCGATGATCTGGAAATCGGGAAACGATGAGGTTTCCTCCACGGAATCCTGCAGGATTTTCAAGATGACAGCGCGCTCAGGCGGCTCTTCCTCGATTGTTCTTATGAACTCTTGCAGGGATTGTTTCGTGCCTTGGGCGCGAACCTCGACGTAGGATCCCTTGTTGCAGACATTGCCAGTGATTCCTAGGGTATCTGCCGTGCGGCTGACGAAGGGACGGAAGCCGACGCCTTGCACGATGCCGAAGATCCTTATTCTGCTTGTCTGCCACGTTGTTTTTTCTGTCATGGGAAAGGGAAAGCCTCCTCCGTCGCGATCATATCCTTTAGCGATTATACCACGTCGCCTGAGAAAGTTCCTGCTTTTGACAGGATTTTGCTGGACAGGAGGAAAAAGACATGGTATGATAACGCCATAAGAGGATATTTTGGCAACGTCGCCGTATAGCATTGCATTCCGTCTCTGCGCGGGAATGCTTGCTGTGCGGTTTTTGTGCCCCTGCTCTTGCGGCGCGAAGAAGTTGCCCGTGCGAGGAAAAAGGATGGTTGAAATGGAAGATTTGTTGTATGTGATTCCGGCAAATTCCGAGAAAAAAAGAAATTGTTCGCCTTTTGCAGGCGCATCCTGAAATTAAGTTTGTTTCTCTCGTCGGCATCGATCTTGCAGGAAATGATACTGACGAGAAGATACCGATGCGCATCTTTCTCAAGGACATGGATGATTTCTACAATGGAACGGCTGTGCAGACGGACGGTTCGTCCGTCGTCTTGACGGGCATCGCCGTCTTGAACAACGCGAAGGTCGACATGCCGATCGATCCCGAGGCGAATTGGTTCATCGACTACAATCTGGAGCATTTCGATGAGGAGACGGGCAAGCCGATCGGCACCTTGCGCATCCCGTCCTTCCTCATCCACGACGGCAAGCGCGTCGATTCGCGCGCCATCTTGAAGGATACGCTGGTTTATCTGAAAAAGGAACTCATGCAGATGTTCAAGGAGCATCCGCATGTTTCCGGTCTTGAGCATATCGATGGTTCGAAGATTGTCGACTTCCAGTTCACTTCGGCGACGGAATTGGAGTTCTGGGTCAAGACGCCGCTCGAAGAGACGAATGTCGAGGAGCTTTCGGCCTCCCGTGTCATGCAGGAACAGTATTGGCAGCGCACGCACGGCGCTGTGCGCACCGCCTTGGAGCAGGCTGTCATGCTGCTCGACCGCTATGGCCTGCAGGTGGAGATGGGGCACAAGGAGGTCGGCGGACTCAAGGCGCAGATTGATGAGTCCGGCAAGATGACGCATGTCTGCGAGCAGATCGAAGTCGATTGGCGCTTCGCTGATGCCTTGCAGGCGGCGGACAACGAGTTGATCGTGCGCACGATGGTGCGTGAAGTCTTTCGCGAGAATGGTCTTGAGGTGAACTTCAAGGCGAAGCCGATGATCGGTCTTGCAGGCAACGGCGAGCATACGCATTTCTGCATCGCCGCTGTCATGGAGGACGGGAAGGTGCACAACCTTTTCACGCCGCAGGATATGAGGAAGGATTATCTGAGTGCCGTTGGTTATGGTGCGATCATGGGGCTCCTGAAGAATTATGAGGTCATCAACCCTTTCGTGTCGGCGACGAATGATTCCCTCAACCGTCTGAAGCCCGGGTTTGAAGCACCCGTCTGCATCGTCACGTCGCTCGGCAGCACGCCGGAGATACCTTCGCGCAACCGCACGATTCTCGCAGGCTTGATTCGCGATCTGGCAAATCCCTATGCTACGCGCTTCGAGCTGCGTGCCTGCAATCCGTACTCCAATATATACCTCGTCTTGGCTGCCGTTTATTCCGCCGTGCTCGATGGCGTGAAGATGGCGATCCATCATTCGACGCAGGAGCTTCTGGCGGAACTTTCCAAGGAGGCGGGAGCGGAAGGATTCTATCTTGAGAAGGATCGCGCCTATCGGAGTGAGATTGACGTATTCGAAGATTATACCGAAAGGGAAAGAAATCGTCTTTTTCGGCGCACCGCCGGCGACGGTATGGGAAAAATATGCAGGGTTTCGAGAACTATCCAGAGAAGGTCGCTGCCATCACGGTGGGCGGAGCCATGCGTCCGCAGATTATCGAAGCGTTCAAGGCAGGCGCTCTTCTGCGCTGGAAGACGGAGCTCATCAGCCGCATCATCCCAGAAAATCGCGACATCGTGCGCAAGGCGAAGGAAGTGCAGGCGACCTTCGTGACGGATCAGGATTCCTACAACTGGAACAAGATCAACGGCATCCGCTCGTATCTCGCGAAAGACAGCATCGACGAGAAATCGCTCTTCACGCTCCTCATCAAGGCGCTCAACGAAGGCGACTACGCTGCAGCTTCGAGCCTGCAGGTGGAGATGTACGATAAGATCGAAGAGCTCAAAGCGCTCTATGACGCTTATGTAAAGAACATGATCTGATGACTTGCCGCACATGAAAGAAGCGCGTTTGCTGGCGCTTCTTTCATGTGCAGATGAGGGGTCGTATCCTTGCTGGATTTTTGCTCAATAAATGTGATATGTTTTCCAGGGAATTTGCTCGATCTTCACCGTTTTCAAAAAATCGACGATATCTTTCCTGCCATAGTAGCGCGGGTTGCCGTCTCTGTCCTGCGACATCAGGATGATGGGCATGTTGCGGAAGAAGGGCGCGATCTCGCTGCGGAACGCTACAGCGCGCGCTGTGTATTGCGTGACATGAGGCTTGACGACGACGATGGCGAAAGTCACACCCTGCTCGATGATGACTGCGCCATGAACCTTGATCATGGGATTCCTCCTTTACGGGAACTGGACTATGCCGCTCATATATTCTGAGAGTGTATCAGCAAGAAATTGAAAAGGCAACGGGAAAGCAAATGACATTTTTTATTGTAAAAGACTTTGCAAGTATTGACAATCCCCAATAAATAGAGTTAATATAAAGATGAAAACAACATATTGTTGGAAACAGGTGTCGCAAGACTTAATAGGGAATTCGGTAGAAGCCGGAGCGGTCCCGCCACTGTAAGAGGAGTCCTTCATAAAAGGCCACTGGAGAAATCTCTGGGAAGGCATGAAGGTATGATGAATCTGAGCCAGGAGAACTGCCTGTTTTGACATCACCGTTGGCGTTTTTTGCGCCAGTACCTGCGAGCGATAGGTAGGGGATTTTGCCGTTTATGGCGGGTTCTCCGGCGCAGATTGCACCGGATTTTTTATTGGAGAAAGATATTCTGCGTGAACGACATGCAGAAACCTTTTTCGGAAAAGCCCGTTAAGCAAGATGCAGAAACCGCCCTCCGCTGCAGGGCGGTTTTTGTTGTATTCCGTATTATTTCAAGGGAGGCTGTGGAAGTATGAGCAATGAAACAAAAGGCCAGGACGAGAATCTTGACCTGCAGGCCATCTTGAAGAAGGCCGAACAGCAAACGAGTTTCCCCGATGTGCCGCTCGATGAATTCGAGCCGCCGACGTATGATGAATGGAAAGAGGCATGCGTCGAACTCTTGAAGGGGGCGCCCTTCGAGAAGAAGATGTTCACGAAGACGTACGAGGGCATTACATTCGAGCCGATGTACACGCACAAGATGACGGATGAGATTTTGCCGAGAACGGACTTTCCGGGCATGGACAATTTCCTGCGCGGTGCGCGCCCGAACGGCTACATCGAGCAGCCTTGGGGAATCGCGCAGTCGTGCGATGAGACGCTGCCCGAGGAGAACAACGAACTTTTTGCGCCGTGAGGTGGATAAGGGTCGACCATTTACAACATCCGACTGGACTCGGCGACGCTCCTCAACAAGGATGCCAAGGATGCCGAAAAAATCGGCGATGAGGGATGCAGCATTACGACAGTTGAGGATATGCACACGACGCTCAATGGCTTGAAACTCGACCAGCATCCTCTTTACATCTATGCGGGAGCTTCGTCCCTGCCGATGCTTTCCCTCGTTGCGGCGTCCGTCAAGTCCGACGGCGGCGAGCTGGCGAAGCTCAGCGGCTTCGTGGGAGCGGATCCCTTGGGCGAACTGATTCAGCGTGGCGAGAACTATGCTGCCCTGCCGCAGCTTTACGATGAGATGGCGGAAGCGGCGCTTTGGACGAAGCAGTATGCGCCGAAGCTTCGGACGATCATGGTGCGAAGCGATGCTGTTTCGCGTGGCGGCGCCAATGACGTGCAGGAGGTTGCTTCGACGCTTGCTGTCGGCGTTGCTTATCTGCGCGCACTCATAGAGCGTGGTCTTACGGTGGACGAGGCAGCGAACCAGATGATGTTCGGCTTCTCGATGGGGGCGAACTTCTTCCTGCAGATCGCCAAGCTCCGCGCGGTACGCCCAATCTGGGCGCAGATCGTCAAGGCGTTCGGCGGTGGCGAGGATGCGCAGCGCATCCATGTCCACGCACGCCCGGCGCTCTTTTTCAAGACGGTTTACGATCCTTACGTCAACATGCTGCGCAATACGACGGAGATCTTCTCCGGCGTCGTCGGCGGGCTTGACTCCTTCGAGAACGCTCCGTTCGATGAGCCGATTCGTAAGGGCGATGAGTTCTCGCGCCGCATTGCGCGCAACGTGCAGGTCATGCTGCAGGAGGAGTTCGGCCTGATGCAGCCGATCGATCCTGCGGGAGGATCGTGGGCAGTGGAAACGCTGACGAAGGAAATCCAGGAAAAGATCTGGGCGGAGTTCCAGTCGATCGAGGGCAAGGGCGGCATCGTCAAGGCGCTCGAAACGGGCTATGTGCAGGAGGAAGTGGGCAAGACGCTTGCGGAACGCTTCAAGAGCCTCGAATTGCGCAGGGATCGCATCGTTGGCAACAACATGTATCCGAATATGACGGAACAGCTTCTCGACCCGCGTACGGAGGATACGGCAGAACTTCTGGAGAAGCGCAAGAAGGATGTCGAAGCCTACCTTGCCGATGTGGATGAGGCGTTCAAGAGGGATTGCCTCGCAGCGCTGAAGAGCGCGGGCAGGGGGAGAAGGCGGAGGCTGCGGTCAAGGCCGCGAAAGCAGGCGCGACGATCGCCGAGCTTCGCGAGGCTCTGCAGACGGACGCGACACCCGAAAAGATCACCGCCATTGAAGCGCATCGCTGGAGCGAACGCTATGAGGCGCTGCGCCGCATCACAGAGGAGTATTCCGCAAGCCATGACGGTGACAACGTGAAGATCTTCCTCGCGAACATGGGACCCATTCCGCAGCACAAGGCGCGCGCCGATTTCTCTACGAGCTTCCTGCAGGTCGGGGCCTTCCAAGTGCTCCTGAACGATGGATTCCAGACGACGGATGAGGCGGCGACTGCTGCGAAGGAATCCGGCGCAGATGCTGTCGTCATCTGCTCGACCGATCCGACGTATCCAGAGATCGTGCCCGAGCTTGCGCCGAAATTGCGCGCGGCATTGCCTGAAGCGACGATTTTCCTCGCAGGCGCCGCGCCGAAGGATCTGGAGCCGATTTACCGCGAAGCGGGCGTAGATGACTTCATTTCCGTGCGTGCCAACTGCTACAAGACGCTGCAGTTCCTGCAGAAGAAGAAAGGAATGATTCAGTGATGGCACAGAACCCTGATTTTACGAAAATCAACCTTGAGGGTGCGCCCGCCCATCAGGATGCGGATTGGCGCAAGCGCCTTGAGGCTTCCACGGGCATGAGTTATGACTCGCTGATCGAGAGCACGATGGAGAAGATTCCCATCAAGCCGTTCTACAATCACGACGAATATGACCACATGAACCACTTGGAGTTTGCGAGCGGCATACCGCCGTGCCTCCGGGGACCGTATTCGACGATGTACGTCTTCCGTCCTTGGACGGTGCGCCAGTACGCAGGATTCTCGACGGCGGAAGAGTCGAACGCTTTCTATCGCAGAAACCTCGCGGCTGGTCAGAAGGGACTTTCCATCGCCTTCGATCTGCCGACGCATCGTGGCTACGACGCTGATAATCCGCGCGTGATCGGCGATGTCGGCAAGGCGGGCGTCTCGGTTTGCTCGATGCTCGACATGAACATTCTTTTTTCGGGCATTCCGCTCGATCAGATGTCCGTTTCCATGACGATGAACGGTGCCGTTCTGCCGATTCTCGCGTTCTTCATCCAGTCAGGCGTCGAGCAGGGCGTCGACAAGAAGATCATGGCGGGTACGATCCAGAACGATATTCTGAAGGAATTCATGGTGCGCAACACGTACATCTATCCGCCGGATATGTCGATGCGCATCATCGGCGATATCTTCGAGTACACGACGAAGTACATGCCGAAGTTCAACAGCATCTCCATCTCGGGCTACCACATGCAAGAAGCGGGAGCGACGGCGGACATCGAGCTCGGCTACACGCTCGCCGATGGTCTTGAGTACATCCGCACGGGCATCAAGGCAGGGCTTCCAATCGATGCTTTTGCAAAGCGCCTGTCGTTCTTCTGGGCGATTGGCAAGAACTACTTCATGGAAATTGCCAAGATGCGCGCAGCGCGCGTCCTCTGGGCGAAGATCGTCAAGTCGTTCGGCGCGGAGAATCCCAAGTCCATGGCGCTTCGCACGCATTCGCAGACTTCGGGCTGGTCGCTCACGGCGCAGGATCCGTTCAACAACATCGCACGCACGGCGATGGAGGCCATGGGCGCGGCTCTCGGCCACACGCAGTCGCTGCACACGAACGCGCTCGACGAGGCCATCGCTCTGCCGACGGACTTCTCAGCTCGCATTGCGCGCAATACGCAGCTCTATATCCAGGACGAGACGAGTGTCTGCAAGATCATCGATCCTTGGGGCGGCTCTTACTACGTCGAAGCCCTCACGAACGAGATCATCCGCCGTTCGTGGGCGCATATCCAGGAAGTCGAGTCCCTCGGCGGCATGGCGAAGGCGATTCCTACGGGTTTGCCGAAGATGCGTATCGAAGAGGCTGCAGCGCGTCGCCAGGCGAGGATCGATTCGGGCAACGAGACGATCGTCGGCTTGAACAAGTATCGCTTGGAGAAGGAAGATCCGCTGGAAATCCTGGCCATCGACAACACCGCTGTGCGACAGGCGCAGGTCGAACGTCTCGAAAAGCTGCGCGCAAACCGCAACGAGGGACGACGTGCGCGCCGCCTTGAAGCCATCACGAAGGCAGCCGAGACGCGCGACAACGGCAACCTTTTGGAATGTGCGGTCGAGGCGGCGCGCGTGCGCTGCTCGCTCGGCGAGATTTCGGATGCCGTGGAGAAGGTTTCAGGTCGCTATCAGGCCGTCATCCATACGATTTCGGGCGTCTATTCCTCGGAATTCACGGACAAGACGGAGCTCGACAAGGCACGTGCACTTGCCGATGATTTCGAGAAGCTCACGGGTCGTCGCCCGCGTATCTTCGTCGCGAAGATGGGGCAGGATGGTCACGACCGCGGCCAGAAGGTCATTGCCTCCTCCTTCGCTGACATGGGCTGGGACGTCGACGTCGGACCTCTGTTCCAGACGCCGGACGAGACGGCGCAGGATGCTGTCGACAACGATGTCCACATGGTCGGCTTCAGCTCATTGGCTGCCGGTCACAACACGCTTCTGCCGGCTCTCGTGGAAGAGCTCAAGAAGCTCGGGCGCGAGGACATCATGGTCTGCATCGGCGGCGTCATCCCCGTGCAGGATTACGACCATCTGTATAAGAACGGCGCGGTCGCCATCTTTGCCCCAGGGACGAATATTCCCGAAGCGGGCATCAAGCTTTTGAAACTCTTGATCGGACGTGCAAAGGAAGAAATGGCTGCGGGGTAACGACCATGGCAAAATACACGAACACGAAACCGGACTGGGTTCCGGAAAACGCGGACAAGAATTTTGCCACGAGCGTCATGAGCGGCATCGACGGCATCAAGGATTTGACGGTGGGCAACATTAATCCGGATCTAGGGAAAACAGGATTTCGGAAAAACCGCATGATTCTTGATGTGGAAGATTATGTGAAGGGGGTTGCAGGAGGGATCGCATGATCCTCTCCCGCGCCATAACGCTCATCGAAAGCAATAGCCCGCGCCACTTTCCAAAGGCGCAGCGCGTGTTGCAGGAGCTGCTGCCGCGCACGGGCAAGGCTCTGCGCATCGGCATCACGGGCGTTCCTGGAGCCGGCAAGAGCACGATGATCGAGGCGTTCGGCAATATGCTCTGCGATATGGGGCATCGCGTCGCTGTCCTGACGGTCGATCCGACAAGCTCGGTAACGAAGGGTTCCATCCTTGGCGACAAGACGCGCATGGGCACGCTTTCTCGAAGAGAAGAGGCGTTCATCCGCCCATCGCCCTGCCGGCGGCACCTTTGGGCGGCGTCGCGAGGAAGAGTCGCGAGACGATGCTTCTTTGTGAGGCTGCGGGATATGATGTTATTCTCATCGAGACCGTCGGTGTCGGACAATCGGAGACAACGGTGCGCTCAATGGTCGACTTCTTCCTCCTCGTCGTCCTGACGGGTGCGGGAGATGAGCTTCAAGGGATCAAGAAAGGCATCATGGAGCTTGCCGATGCCATCGTCATCAACAAGGCGGACGGTGACAACCGCACGAAAGCGCAGGTCGCGCGCGGTGAGTACGAGCGCATGATCGAGTACATCCGCCCCGCGACGCGCGGTTGGCAGACGCATGCTTATCTCGTTTCCGCCTTGGAAAAGACGGGGCTTAAGGAGCTTTGGGATGTCATACGCATCTTCGAGAAGACGACGAAGGAGAACGGCGCTTTCAAAACGCGCCGCGAGGGGCAGCTGCTTGACTGGATGAACAGCATGATCGACGAGCATCTGCACAACCTGTTCTTTGACGACCCTGTGATTCTCGGGCGTATGCCTGAGGTACGCGACGCTGTTCTCAAAGGAACAGTGTCGCCTTCGCAGGGAGTGGCGGAGCTCATCCATATCTTCGATATCCATCGTGCTTCGGATCGCCATGTCGATCTCCTGCATCCCCATGAGGAGGGATGATCCTTGTATACGAAACGGCTGTATGTCTCTGGCGGCAGCTTCTATGAGCTGCAGGCGGTTTTTGACCATGTGCCCGGCGTCGTTGCGACGCGCACCGGCTATATCGATGCACAGAGTGAGACGCCGTCGTATGATGCAGTAAAAAGCGGCTGGGTGAAGGCTGTCATGGGCTTGGAGATTGCTTACAATCCCAAGAAGACGGATATATCGCAGCTTCTGATATCCTTTTTCGCCGTTGTGAACCCTTATGAAAAGGATGGTCAGGGTGCGGCAAAGCGCCGATGTACCAGAGCGGCGTCTATTATGTCGATGCGGAAGATGCGCCTCTCGTCGAATACCACATGAATTTCATCATGAATCGCGGCAGGCCTCCTGCTGCAACTGAAGCGAATGTGACGGTCAATGATCCGAATCACAACAAGAAGCTGACACGTCATTGCTATGCAAAAGCTGTACCTTTGGGAAGCTTTCATCCAGCGGAACCAGAGAGACAGCAGTATCTCGCTCGTCATCCTCACCGCAAGACAACGATCGATTTCAAACGGTTGCACGAGCTGGGAATATTGCAATAGGAAAAAGCATCTGAGCTCCGGCGGCACTTCTTGTGCGCCGGAGCTTAGATTTTTTGAGGGGGAGGGACTGATCGGACAGCGCCCTTCGGGCTTGACCTCTCGGACTTTCATGGTACAATAAAAAGCGTTGTGGTATGAGGGAGTGACTGTGATGGTGAAGGAGATGAGAAGCGGCTACACGACGGGGGCTTGTGCGGCTGCGGGGACGAAGGCGGCGCTCTTGCTCCTTTCAGGAAAGCATTGCGAAAGCGTGATGATCGAGGCGCTTGATGGCACGCCGCTTCACATACCCATCAAGGAGGTTGTTGAAACGTCATCGGGGGCGTGTGCCGAGGTCGTGAAGTTTTTCGGGAGACGATCCGGATATTACGAACGGCGTTTCTGTCTTCACGGAGGTCATCGTGCGCCCCAACGGGACTGGCGTCCGCTTTCATGCGGGGCGTGGCATCGGCACGGTCACGAAGCCGGGGCTCTCCGTGCCGCCGGGTGAGCCGTCCATCAATCCGGGACCGCGTCAACTGATCCAAAATGTCGTCGAGGAGGTTCTCGGCACGGACGGCAGTGCGGATGTCACCATATCCATCCCCGCGGGCGAGGAGCTTGCAAAGCGCACATTGAATCCGGTTCTCGGCATCGTCGGCGGCATTTCTGTCATCGGCACGACAGGCGTCTTGCGTCCGATGTCCGAGGAAGGGTTCAAGAATGCGCTCGTGCCGCTGATGGATGTGGCTCTTGCGGCGGGGTTCGATACGCAGATCTTCGTTCCAGGCAAGATGGGAGAGAATGCGGCGGTACGTTTTGGGTTGCCGCGTGAGGCCGTCGTGCAGACGAGCAACTTCATCGGATTCATGTTGGAGCGCGCAGCGGAGCGCAAGCTCAAGCGTGTGCTGCTCTTCGGACACATCGGCAAGCTTTCGAAGGTTGCGGCTGGCGTTTTCTATACGCACAACCGCATCGCCGATGGAAGATTGAATCTCTAGCCGCCTATGCGGCGGCGGAAGGGCTGCCGCAGGAATCAGTGCGTCGCATCCTTGCGGCGACAACGACGGAAGAAGCTTTGCCGATTCTTTCTGAATGCGGCTTGCAGCGTGTCTACGACATCCTTTGTGCGCGCGCTTCGGCACGCGCCGAGCGGTATGTATTTCAGGATCTTCGCGTTGGCACGGCGATGACGACGCTCAAAGGGGAGCTTTTGGGCATGGATGAAACAGCGAAAGAGATCGGCAGGGATTTTCATTGGAACATAGGATCATAGTGGCGGGCATAGGACCCGGCAATCCGGACTTCATTCTGCCTGCCGCACGCGCCGCTGTCGAGGGCGCACAAGTGCTCGTCGGCGGCAGCCGTGCCTTGGCAGATTTTGCGCGGCATGGACAGGAGACGATGACGATTCGCGGCGACATTGCCGCGGTGCTCGC
The DNA here is from genome assembly GCA_916438625.1 of uncultured Selenomonas sp. Taxonomy (GTDB): domain Bacteria; phylum Bacillota; class Negativicutes; order Selenomonadales; family Selenomonadaceae; genus Selenomonas. The sequence continues at coordinate 1,321,767 of CAKAFE010000001.1, forward strand.
GTTTATCAAGGAGAAGCTGCAGAAGACGCATGTCGTCGTCATGGTGTCGGGCGACCCCGGATATTATTCGCTGCTCGATGCTTTGCGGCGCGAGTTTTTGCCGCAGATGCTCGTCGTCATACCGGGCATCAGCTCATTGCAGATGGCGTTCGCGCGACTTGCCCTGCCTTGGCATGAGGCGCGGCTGGCTTCCTTTCATGGACGTGTGCCGCAGCCTGAGGAGATTTCCTACAGGGAGGGTGCGCTGCTCGGTCTCTTGACCGATCGCACGAACAATTCCCGCACGATTCCGCTGCGGCTCATGGAGCTGGACTGGCCGCCCTCTGCAGAGCTCCATATCTGCTCGCGTCTTTCTTACGAGGATGAACAAATCATTCATACGACACTTGGTGAAGCGTCTGCAGCGCCGGAAATCTCCCATGGAATCTTGGTGGTGAAGGCATGAAGCATTTTTTAGGAATTGAAGATGAGGCATTTATTCGTGGCAAGGCGCCGATGACGAAGAAGGAGATTCGCATCTTGACGCTCGCCGGGGCGAAGATCGAGAGCACGGACGTCGTTTGCGACATCGGTGCAGGCACGGGATCGCTTTCCATTGAAGCGGCGCTGCTGGCAAAAAGAAGGGCACGTCTACGCTGTGGAGCGCAAGAAGGAAGCGGCATCTCTCATTCGCCGGAATGCAGTGAAGTTTGGCGTTGAAAATCTTACGATCATCGAGAGCGAGGCACCGGCAGGCTTGGATCAGCTGCCAAAGCGTCTGGATGCGGCAATCATCGGCGGCACGGGAAGCCGTTTGGAAGAGATTCTTGATGTTCTTGACGAGCGACTGAAGCCGGGCGGGTTCATCGTCATCAATTGCATCACCGTGCAGACGCTCGCGGCCACGCTTGCCTACATGCGCAAGAGGAACGACTATATCTACGATACCGTCCAAGTGCAAGTCAACCGACTGAAGAAAAATCGACCTACGATATGGCGGAGGCAATCAACCCCGTCTACATCATTTCCTGCCGCAAGGCAGATGTGTAACAGGAGGAAGAATATGCAGGGTGTACATTGTTGGCGCGGGGGCAGGCGACCCCGAGCTCATCACAGTCAAGGGGCAGAAGCTTCTTCAAAGAGCGGATGTCATCATCTACGCGGGTTCGCTCGTCAATCCAGCTCTGCTGAAACTCGCCAAGGAAGGGGCGAGATCCATGACTCTGCTTCAATGACACTCCCCGAGGTCATTGAAACGATAGAAAAGGCCACGGCGAAAGGCCTCATGGTTGTGCGCCTCCATACGGGCGATCCGAGTATCTACGGTGCGATTCAAGAACAAATGGATGCACTCAAGAAGAAGAGCATCGACTTCGAGGTCGTGCCGGGCGTGAGCTCTTTCCTTGCGACAGCAGCAGCCTTAAAGCAGGAATACACGCTGCCGGGAATCTCGCAGACGGTGATCATCACGCGCAACGAAGGGCGCACCCCTGTGCCTGAGCGGGAAAAGCTGCGCTCGCTCGCTGCACATCAAGCGACGATGTGCATATTCCTCAGCATCACGATGCTTTCCGAAGTTGTGGAAGAGCTTATCGCGGGGGGGTATGCGCCCGATACGCCGATTGCCATCGTGCAGCGGGCTTCGTGGCCCGAACAGAAGATCGTGCGCGCTACCTTGGAGACGATCGTAGCGGAAATCGCCGGTCAGGGCATCGATCGCACGGCGATGATCGTTGTCAGCCGCTGCCTCGGAGCGGACTATGAGCTATCGCGCCTGTACGCGCCGGAATTCAGCCATATGTTCCGCGAAGCGAGCAAATGAGGTGCGCCGTATTCACCGCGACGCCGCGCGGCACGCGCACAGCGCTTCGCGTTCGGACAGCTCTTGACGCGAGTGTCGACATCTTCGCCAAGGCAGGTCAGGGGACGTTTGAAGATGTGCATGTCTACGAGCGTCTTGCACCGCAGGTTGAGACGGCCTTCTGCCAGTACGACGCCTTGATCTTCATCATGGCTTCGGGCATTGCCGTTCGCATGATCGCAGGCTCTTTGCAGAGCAAACTCGAAGATCCCGCCGTTCTCGTGCTCGACGAAGAGGCTCATCACGTCATCAGTCTGCTGTCCGGTCATATCGGCGGCGCGAATGAGTTGACGCGCGAATTGGCGGCATCACTTGGCGCAGATCCCGTCATCACGACGGCGACGGATGTCCAGAAAAAGCTGGCTGTAGATGTTGTTGCTTCTCGTCTCGCTTTGCGCCCTTGCCCGAAGGAGCAGATCAAGCGCTTCAACCGCGCTGTGCTTGCAGATGAGGCGATTCGCTATCTGATCGACGCGAAGCTCGCGCGTGCGGGCTTCTACGAGAAGCGTTTGGCCGACATGGGGTTGACGGCTGTTTCGGTGCAGGAGGTTTTGCCATTGGGAGATGGTTTGACCGCCTTCATTACAGCGGATGAATGCGTGCGGCGAGATGACCTCCTCTGCCTCGTGCCGCGTCGACTCGTCGCGGGCATAGGCTGCAGGCGCGGCACCGCGGCAGTGGAGATTCGTGCGGCATTGGAAGCGGCGCTCATGAAGATTGGGCGGAGCTTGGCGGACGTCTCGCTTATCGCGAGCACGGCGGCGAAGGCGGACGAGAGCGGACTTCTTGCTTTGGCGGCAGAAATCAAGCGGGAAATTCGCTTCCATCCCAATGGGAAGATGCAGGAGACGATTGAGGCCTATGGGCTTTCGGAGTCTCCCTTTTGTCAAGAAGAACATCGGTATCGGCAATGTCGCGGAAGCTGCGGCGCTTGCGAGCGTTTCAGCAGGACGGCTCGCCCTTGCCAAGACAAGATTCGAGAAAGTGACGGTAGCGTTGACATGGGAAAAATAACAGTAGTGGGCATCGGCCCTGGCAGTTTGGAAGATATGACGCCGCGCGCAAAGCGGGCGATTGAGGAAGCGGCAGTCGTCGCCGGCTACACGACGTACATCAAGCTCATCGACGAGCTGATCGGTGAGCGCGAGGTCATCGGCACGGGCATGATGCAGGAAATCGATCGCTGCCGCATGGCGGTGGAAACGGCGGCAAAGGGCAGGGACACCGTCGTCGTCTCAAGCGGCGATTCCGGCATTTATGGCATGGCAGGACTCGTTCTGGAGCTTCTCTTGCAGCGTGAAGCGGGCGATCGTCCTGAATTCGGCGGCGTCATTGCTGGCATCTCGGCAGTGAATGCGGCGGCATCCATCCTGGGTGCGCCGCTCATGCACGATTTCGCTGTCATCAGCCTCAGCGATCTTCTGACACCGTGGGAACTTATCAAAAAACGCGCGAAGGCTGCAGCTGAAGCTGATTTCGTCGTCGCGTTATACAATCCCAAGAGCAAGAAGCGCGTGCAGAATATCGAGGAGATTCGCGAGAGCTTCTTGCGCCACCGCGCGCCCGATACGCCCGTCGGCATCGTGAATCATGCGGCGCGCGAGGCCGAGAGCAAGACGCTTTCGACTCTGCAGGAGTTCACGCGCGAGAAAATCGATATGTTCTCTCTCGTCATCATCGGCAACAGCCGCACCTATGTAAAGGAAGGCTACATGATCACGCCGCGGGGTTATGAAGTATGATCTTTGTGGCAGCCGGCACGCAGGATGGCAGGGAGTTGGCAGGCTTCCTGTTGGAAAATGGACAGAAGGTCACGGCGTCGGTCGTCAGCCGCTACGGCGAAGAGCTTCTTTCGCGCTATCCGGGCATCTCGATCAATGACCGTCCCTTGGATGAAGCAGCCCTTGCAGCCTCATTGCCGTGGGCATGATGTTTCCGTCTTCGTTGACGCGAGCCATCCCTATGCGGTGAATATTTCGGAAAATGCCATGCGCGCTTGCCGTGCATGCGGCGTTCCCCACATCCGCTACGAAAGGCAGAGTGCACCGCTCGATTATGCGAAGGCGCACTATGTCGCGAATTATGAGGAAGCAGCGAAGGCGGCTGCTTCCTTGGGAAAGAACATCTTCCTCACGACGGGCAGCCACAATCTGAAGGCATTCAAGGAAGCGCCCGCCTTGCAGGATTGCGTGCTTACAGCACGTGTCCTGCCCGATCCCGAGGTTGTCGCGGAGTGCGTGGCGCTCGGTTTCCGTCCGAGCCATATCGTCGCTATGCAGGGGCCGTTCTCTGAACTGCTCAATGAAGAACTTTACAAGAAGTACGAGGCGGATGTCATCGTCACGAAGGACGGCGGCATGGTCGGTGGCGCCGATACGAAGTTCGCGGCCGCGATGAAGCTCGGTTTGCCGCTCGTCGTCATCGAACGGCCGCGCATCGCTTACGAGCATATGGCACAGACCTTTGAAGATGTTCTGAGGTTCATCAGGAAAGTCCGAGAAGCAAGCTGGCAAGGCGCAGTCGGCTCGGATTCATGACGCAGAGATCCGCAAGGTGGATCTCTGCGCGCATGGTTTGTTTATTCATTCAGAAGAGAGTTGAGGTTATCGCATGGACTTTATCAAACAGCCAATGGAGATCGAGAATCGGAGCATGGAAATCATCGCGCCGTATCTGTCGGATCTCAATCTTTCCGAAGCAGAAGTCAAAGTGTACTCGCGCATGATTCATGCGTCGGGTGATGTCGATTATGCGAAGGTCATCCGCGTGCATCCGCAGGCGATCGAGTCGATGCAGCAGGCGCTCAAGAAGGGGGCGCACGTTTACACCGATGTCGAGATGGTACGCACGGGAATCAACAAGAAGAAGCTTGCCTCGTTCGGCGGCGAGGTGCATTGTCTCGTGGCAGATGAGAAGATCGCCGCTGAGGCAAAGGAGCAGGGCATCACGCGCTCGATGGCGGCCATGCGCTCCTTCGGCAAGTCGCTTGATGGTGCGATCATCGCCATCGGCAATGCGCCGACGGCGCTTTTTCGAGGTACTGCGCATGGTGGAGGAAGACGGCATACGCCCAGCAGTCGTTGTCGGCATCCCCGTCGGCTTCGTCGGAGCGGCAGACTCCAAAGAACTCTTGGCAAAGAATGACAAAGTTCCGTACATCACGGTGGAGGGAACGAAGGGCGGCAGCCCGATCGCCGCGTCCGTCATCAATGCCGTCATGTATCTCATCGACAACACACGCTGAGGAGAAATCGCTATGGAGCAACGGATTCCGCGTCTTGTCATCGCCGCGACGCAGAGCGGTTCGGGCAAGACGACGCTCGTGACGGGCATCCTCGCTGCGTTTCGTGCGCAGGGTCTGCGTGTTCAGTCCTACAAGGTCGGCCCTGACTATATAGATCCTGGCTATCATGCGCTCGCGAGCGGGCTTCCAGCGCATAATCTTGATACTTGGCTCATGTCGCCGAAGCGCCTCAAGGAGATCTTCGCACGCACGGCCAAGGATGCGGATCTCGCTTTGATCGAAGGCGTCATGGGTCTTTATGATGGTGGCAGGAAGGGCGTGAGTTCCACGGCGGAGATTGCCAAGCTGCTTGATGCGCCCGTGCTGCTCGTCGTTGATGCGAAATCTATGGGGGATTCGGCGGCAGCCATAGCGCTCGGCTTTCGCTGTTATGATCTTGAGGTCAAGCTCGCAGGTGTGCTCTTGAATCGTTTGGGCTCGGATACGCATGAGACGATGATCCGAGAGGCGATGGCGAAGATCGACATGCCCGTCTTGGGCGCCATGCGCCGCGATGATTCGCTCAAGATGCCGGAGCGACATCTGGGACTTCTGCCGGTGGAAGAGAATGAAGAGAGCGGCGTCGTGAAGAAGATGGGGGAGAAGGCGGCGCAGTCCGTCGATCTTGCGGCCATCAGAGAACTTGCTGCTGCCGCCCCGCCGCTCGCCTTGTCCGAAAAACCTCGCTTTGGCGCGAGGCGGGTGGCACCGAAGGTGCGGCTCGCCGTTGCACGCGATGAGGCGTTTTCCTTCTACTATCCAGAAAGCCTGGAGGTATTGGAATCGTTTGGGGCGGAAATCCTCTTTTTCAGTCCGCTGAAGGATGCTGTTCTGCCCGAGGTGGATGGGATTCTTCTGGGAGGCGGCTTTCCCCGAGATGTTCGCTGAAGAACTGATGGCGAACGTGTCGATGCGTGGCTCTCTGCGCGAAGCGGGCGAAGCGGGCGTGCCGATCTATGCCGAGTGCGGCGGCTACATGTATTTGATGGAAAAGCTCGTGGCCTTCGATGGAAGATCATACGAGATGGTGGGATTGATTCCTTCTGCCGTGCAGATGAACCGCAGATTGCAGATGGTAGGCTACGTCGAGGCGGAGCTTTGTACCGATGCAGTTCTTGGTCCCAAGGGCAGGAAACTGCGCGGCCATGAGTTTCACTTCTCGACGGAGACGGCGTCGGAAGAGAGCGCACAGCGCGCCTTCATTTTCACGCGCATGAGGAACGGCGCACGCTATGCGGCAGGATATGCAAACGGGACATTGCTTGGCTCATATCTGCACCTGCATTTTGCTGGCTGCCCAGAGGCGGCAGAATCCTTCGTCGCCGTTTGTCGCACACAGCGAGAAAGGAGGGCATGTCATGGGTAAGGTCGTCCTTGTCACGGGGGGCGCACGGAGCGGCAAGAGCCGTTTCGCCGAGCAGTATGCCGCGCGTTTCGGAAAACGTGTTGCATACATTGCGACAGCAGGCGTCTATGATGAAGAGATGGCGTTTCGCGTCAAGCTGCACCGTGAGCGTCGCCCCAAGGAATGGCATACTTGGGAAGCGCCCGAGAACGCCCACCTTTCCATCGAGGAGGCCGGGAAAGAGCATGACATGATTCTTTTTGATTGTCTGACGCTTTATATCAGCAATTTGTTTTGTGCGCTGGAAAACATCGACGACTCTGCGGCAAACTATGCGCTCATACGCGACAAGGTCGGTCTCTTGCTCGAAGCGGCGAAAAAGCAGAGGGGAACGACGCTTTTCGTGACGAACGAGGTGGGCGCGGGCATCGTGCCCGATAACCATCTCGCGCGTGAATATCGCGACATCACGGGCATTGCCAATCAACGGATGGCGCGGGAAGCTGATGAGGTCTATGTCGTTTCCTGCGGTATCGCCGTTGATTTCAAGAAACTTGCTGTGCCGTGGCAGGTTGATGGCTCGGCCTGATGGATTATTCGTTGTTTCATGGGAGGAATGGCTTTTGGCGAACTACATCATGATGATGGGGACGAGCTCGCATGTGGGCAAGAGCATCCTGACGACGGCGCTCTGTCGCATCTTTCTGCAGGAGGGGCGGCGTGTCGTCCCCTTCAAGGCACAGAACATGGCGCTCAATTCCTACGTCACGAAGGACGGTTTGGAGATGGGGCGCGCTCAGGTCGCTCAAGCAGAAGCGGCGGGTCTTGAGCCGTTTGTCGACATGAACCCCGTGCTGCTGAAACCGACGGGAAATTCCTGCTCGCAGGTCGTCCTCATGGGAAAGCCCGTCGGCAACATGACAGCGAAGGAGTATCATCAAGGCTATTCGCTCAAGGCATTTTCGGCAGTCAAAGAGGCTCTGGCACGCCTCGATGCAGAATATGAGACCGTTGTCATCGAGGGTGCAGGAAGCCCCGCCGAGGTCAATCTCAAGGCGAATGACATCGTCAACATGCGCGTGGCGAAGTATCTGAACGCCCCTGTGCTTCTCATCGCCGACGTTGATCGCGGCGGTGCGCTCGCCTCGCTCGTCGGCACGCTGGAACTTTTGGAGGAGGAGGAGCGGGCGCTCGTCAAGGGACTTGTTGTCAACAAGTTTCGCGGTGATATCTCGCTCTTTGCGCCCGCCGTCGAATTCTTGGAGAAAAAGACGGGCAAGCCCGTGCTCGGCGTCATTCCGCATATCGAGGCGATGGGTATCGATGACGAGGATTCTGTGTCCTTGGAGGACAAGTTGGAAACGGTGCAGGACAGGGAACTGGAACTCGTCGTTATCCGCACGCCGAAGATTTCCAATTTCACGGATTTTTGACAGCTTGGAGAGTGAGCCGGACGTGGCGCTTCGCTATGTGCATGACGCGGCATCTTTCGGCACACCCAATCTGATCCTCTTGCCGGCAGCAAGAACACGTCGGAAGACATGCGCTGGCTGGAAGCGTCCGGTATCGCTGCGAAGATTCGCGAAGCACACGCGAATGGCGCCGCCGTCATCGGCATCTGCGGCGGGTACCAGATGCTTGGTGAAACGATTCTCGACCCGCTGCATACGGAATCTGCTTTTGACAGCACGCCCGGACTGGGACTTCTCGGTTTGCGGACGACGTTTCATGAAGGAAAGCTGACTTCGCAGGTCATCGCTTCGGTCAAGAACCTTCCTTTTCTTGGCAAGCAAATTTTTGCAGAGGGCGTTAAAGGTTATGAAATCCATATGGGTGCGACTGAATTTCTGCGCGAAAGCGACAAGCACCCCTTCGCATCGAAGAGCGGCGCTGCGAAGCCTGTGACGCTGTAGAGGGAACGGTGAACGAAGAAGGCACCGTCTTCGGCACATACATCCATGGATTCTTCGATCACGACGGCCTGCGCCGCGCGCTTCTCAACGCCTTGCGGGAAAAGAAAGGACTTTCTCCGCTCGCCGTGATGCGCAATCGCTACCGAGAGAAGGAAGAGAGCTACGACCGTCTCGCTGCGATCGTGCGCGAACATCTCGACATGGAAAAGCTTGAAGAGATCATGGGGGAACGGAACGGATGCTGACAACTGTTCTCGCGTTCTTCATCGACTGCATTCTTGGCGATCCGCGCTCTCGCTTCCATCCTGTCGTCTTGATCGGAAATCTCGTCGCTTGGCTGGATCATTGCTTTTATCGTCCCGAAGATACGAACGAGAAGAAACTGCTTGCTGGCGGCGTGCTCGTCCTCATCGTGCTCGTCGTTTGCTATGAAGCAGCATGGTGCGTTTTGCGCCTCATCGAACTCATTCCCTTGGAACATCTGGGGATGGCGCTCGAAGCCTTGCTGCTCGCCTTTATGATCTCACCCAAAAGTCTGGCTGTGGCGGGCATGGAGATACGGAACTTGCTCAAGGATGGAGAGCTTTCCGAAGCGCGCAGGAAGGTCGGCTGGATCGTCGGCCGTGATACGGAAAAGCTCAGTGCCCCGGAGGCGTCGCGCGCGGCGATTGAAACCGTGGCGGAAAAATACAGTCGACGGCATCATCTCGCCACTCTTTTTCTATCTGGTCGGCGGCCTGCCGCTCGCCGTGTTGTATCGCGCAGCGAACACGATGGATTCCATGCTCGGCTACAAGAATGCGAAATATCTGTATTTCGGCAGGGTGGCGGCGCGTCTCGACGATGTGCTCAATTATATCCCTGCGCGCGTGACGGGCGCACTCTTCGTTCTTGCCGCATTCTTGCTGCATTTCGATGGACGCAGGGCTTGGCGCATATTGCGCCGCGATGCGGCAAAACATCCGAGTCCGAACGGCGGACATGCCGAAGCGCCCGTTGCCGGTGCGCTCGGCATACGTTTGGGCGGCAAGAACTACTATTTCGGCGAACCGCATTTTCGCGCCTACATGGGAGAGGCGACGCGAGATATCGAAGCCGATGATATACAGAAGACCGTGCGTCTCATGTATACTGTCACGGTTCTTTTCTTGCTGATTGCTTACGGCGGATTCCTTCTTTGGCAGCAGCGAGCGATCTTTTTTTAGAGAATCCCTGCTGCCATGGAGTTCGCCGCGCAGCGCAGCTTTCTGCCCAAGGCGGGAACGGTGCATCTGCGTGCAGGCGCGCGACTGCCTACTGCCTTCATGAGTGATTTCTTTGGAGCGAGCAACAACAGGGAGAACGGAGGTGCTCTTTTGCGTGCATTCTTCATCGGACTGCAATTTCTCACGCGCATTTCGATCGTGGAGCAGAAAGATTGGTGCGAAAAAGATTTTGCCGACAGCGTGCGTTATTTCCCGTTGATCGGTTTGGTGCTGGGCATCATTTACGCCGCCTTTGCCGCGCTCCTTTTGCGCCTTTTGCCGGAGCACGGTGTTTTTGTGCCGCCTCATGTCGTCGCTGCGACCTTGCTGATGCTGCCGATCCTCTTGACCGGCGGGCTTCACTGCGATGGCTTCATGGACACGATGGACGGACTCTTTTCGGGACGCTCACGCGAGCGCATGTTGGAAATCATGAAGGACAGCCGTGTCGGAGCAAACGGCGTATTCGCCTTCGTCCTGCTGGTTCTCTTCAACTGGTCGGTCTTGCTCGACCTTTTGCAGAGCCCTTGGCTTTTCCCCGCCCTGTTCGTCATGCCCATCGTCTCACGTTTGATGATGGTCGTCGCCATTGCCGCGTTTCCCTATGCGCGTCCTGCAGGCATGGGCAAGGCTTTCAAAGATGGCGGCACGAAATCTGTGCTCTGCGCCGCCTTTTGTTACACGCTTCTGCTCTTGCTTCTGCCCGGCGTGGTTGCCGAGTTCTCTGGAACAGCTTTCGTCATGGGTACGGGAGCGCTTTCTGCTTGGCTGATTTCCATGACAGCGGCCTTCTCTATCGCGCTCCTTTTCGCCGTCTTTTTTTGCGCGATATGCCGCGCGCCATCTTGGCGGACTGACCGGGGATGTATACGGCGCAATCACTACTCTGGTGGAAGCGCTCGTGCTGCTTTCCTTTCTGCTGTTCCCTTCGTTCCTTCCGTTCCCTTGTTGATGCGAGAGGCATGAACCTTTCTTGAGCAGATGTGTGGGAAGGCGGAGAAGCTGCGTCAGCAGGCGAGGGTGTTTTTCCTGGGACAGACGAGCGTTCTGTTTCTGTCGGCCATCCTTTACAAGCGGGGAGAAATTTTTTATAATAGTTCTGTCAGATAAGGGGATTCGCAAGAGGGAGGGGTTTGCATGGCAGTCATCCTGCCCTATAAATCAAAACAGCCGAAGATCGATCCGACGGCGCTTATCGCGCCGAATGCCACGATCATCGGTGATGTGACGATCATGGAAGGGGCGAACGTATGGTTCAATGCGGTCATTCGCGGCGACCTGCAGCCCATCGTCATCGGCAAATACACCAATATCCAGGACAATGCCACAGTTCATGTCATGGGCGATACGCCGACGATCATCGGCGATTATGTGACGATTGGGCATAACACGCTGATCCACTGCAGCAAGATCGGTGACAACTGTTTGATCGGCATGGGTTCCGTCTTGCTCGGCTATACCGAGATCGGAGAGAATACGATCATCGGCGCGGCGACGCTTTTGACCCAGCACAAGAAGATTCCGCACGATTCCTTGGTCTACGGTAATCCTTCGCGCATCATCCGTGAGCTTCGCGAAGACGAGGTCGAGGCAGTTCGCGCCTCAGCGATGAATTACTGCAAGTTGGCTCGCGTCTATCGTGAGGAACGCGAAGCGCGGGAACATCTGAAGAAGCAATGATCGTGCAGCGATTTCTTGAATTTCTAAAAGGAGATATGACGATGCAGGAAAAAACGTTGGTACTCATCAAGCCGGACGCTTTTGAAAAGCAGCATACTGGTGACATCCTCGCCATCTACGAGAAGGCGGGACTGAAGATTCTTGCGATGAAACTCATGCAGATGACGCCGCGCGTGGCGCAGAAGCATTATGCCGAGCATATCGGGCGTCCCTACTATGCGGAGCTTGAAGATTTCATGACGTCGGCGCCGCTCGTCGCCATGGTGCTTGCAGGAGACGATGCCATCGCGCGCGTGCGCGAGATCAATGGCAAGACGAATCCTGCGGAAGCTGCTGAGGGAACGGTTCGCAAGCTCTATGCCGAAAGCGTCGGCAAGAACGCTGTCCATGCTTCTGACAGTCCTGAGAGCGCGGCACGCGAGATCGCCATCTTCTTCAGTGCGATCGAGATTCTTGACTGATTTGGTAAACTTTAAGGACATATGTTCAGCCGTCACGTGAAGCGACATAGTTGCTTTTGTGGTCGTTTCCTGCGATGGCATCATCAGAGAGGCACGCTGTACATATGTCCTCACGCCCTTACAGAAGCCTAGCCAATCGGTCTGCGCCTTCGGCTTGACCGATTGGGGCTTCATGGTAACAAGGTATATTCTGGCCGCATGTTGAATGTCTGACTGCATTGAGGTGAAAGAGATGGGCGTTTATACGAAAACGGGGGACAAGGGACAGACGAGTCTGTACACAGGAGAGCGCGTCGAAAAGGATGCCTTGCGCGTCGAGACATACGGCTCGATCGACGAGGCCGGCTCGGCGCTCGCCATGGCGCGTGCTTTCGCGACGAAGGACGCCGTGCGAGAGAAGGTGTTCGTGCTGCTCAAGAAGCTGCCTCTCCTTATGGCGGATATCGCTAGTCTCGGCGAAGAGCCGATGATCAAGCGCGAGGATTCGGAGCTGCTCGAAAAAGGAGATCGACGACATCGACGCAAGACTGCCGAAGCTCGATCATTTCCTCATTCCCGGCGCGACACAGGCGGGCGCGATGCTCGATCTCGCACGCACGGCTGTGCGCCGCGCGGAGCGGCGTTTCTGCGCATTGGCGAAAGAAGCCGATCTTCATGAAGAGGATCGCGTCTTCCTCAACCGCCTCTCCGATTACTGCTTCATGCTGATGCGCTTGGAAGAAGAATGAGCCGCAGGAAAGCGAAAGAGAAGATGCCCTCGATCGGATCGTCCGATCGGGGGCATTGCTGTTCTGTCACCGAGAGCTGCTCTTTCTTCAAGTGGACAAGATTTTTTGGTTCAGCAAGATGGAAGAGCCCGCGTGCTGCAAACGCGCGGGCTCTTCCGTCTTATTCTGCGAATGATCCTCTACAGAGCGAATTTCAGCAGAACCTGTTCAAGTGCATTGAGCACATCGTTGATATTTTCTTCCGTGATGATGAGCGGCGGTTGGAAGGCCATGACATTTCTGGCGACGCCGTTCTTGCCGACGATGAAGCCGCGATCCTTGAGCTCTTCAAGCACCATGTCGAGCTCTTCTGGGGCAGGGCTTTGATCGGGATGGACGAATTCGGCTCCTGTCATGAGACCGAGGCCGCGAATGTCGCCGATGATCGGGTGGCGTTTCTGGATCTCGGCGAGTCCTTTGCGCAGCTGCTCGCCGCGCATCGTAGCGTTTTTAAGGAGGCGATGTTTTTCGATGTAGTCAAGGACGGCGAGGCCTGCCGTACTGGAAACGGGTTGCCGCCAAGCGTGGAAGCGCCGGGTTTCGTGTAGCTGTCGGCAACCTTGGCGCTCGCAATGAAGGCGGAGATGGGCTGCCCGTTGCCGAGCGCCTTGGCGACACACATGATGTCAGGCACAATGTCCGCATGTTCGATGGCGAACATCTTTCCCGTGCGTGCAAAAGCCTGTCTGCACCTCGTCGGCGATGAATAGGCCACCGTAAGAGGAAATGATTTCCTTGATACGTTTGAAGTAGCCGGCGGGCGGTACGATGATGCCTGCATTGCCTTGTATGCTCTCGGCGATGAAGGCGGCAGGCTTGCCGCTCGTCGCCATCTTGATGATTGTCTCCACCTCATCGGCGCAGGCAAGATCACATTCGGGATGAGTCTTGCCAAGCGGACAGCGGTAGCAGTAGGGGTTCGGTGCGAATTGGATGCCGCCGACGGGATTTGGGTCGGTGCGCCACATGCCGATGCCTGTGAGGCTCATTGTAAGTTTCGTGCGTCCGTGCAGACCGTTTCGAAGGGCGATGAATTCGCTGCTGCCCGTGTGAATGGTTGCGAGAAGCGCTGCCCCTTCGGTCGCTTCCGTACCCGTGGAGCAAAAGAAGCTCTTCTGAAGATCCCCTCGGGTTATTTCGGCGAGTTTTTCTGCGAGATTCACGAAGTTTTCCGTCAAGTAAATGTTGCAGACGTGCTGCAATGTTTCAACCTGTGCGATGACCTTTTCCGTGATCTCGGGGTTGCAGTGACCACAGTTGATGACGGAGACTCCAGCGAAACAGTCGAGATACTTCCTGCCCTCGCTGTCAAAGAGATACTGCATGGAGCCGCGCACGATCTGGCGTGGCTCGCGGTAGAAGTGACCGAGGCAGGGGCATGATATACTTCTTCTTTTTTTCGAGGATGGCTTCAGCGCCAATGTATTCTTTCAAATCATTCCCTCCTAGATGGAGTCTTTCGATTCGCGGAAACGATAGATGCCGATGCCGAAAGCACGCGGACTTTTTTCAGCAAGCGCGGCGAGTGCTGCATCGTCAAAGGCGCGCTCTCCACGTGAGAGTGCATCGAGCGCCGCACGGTATGTCTTTGTGAGGAGTGCGACGAGTTCAGGCGTGTAATCCTGCGCTTCGATGCGGTAAGAAGCGAGGCCGTTGAACTTCTCAAGGTACGGATAAAGGCAAAAGATCTTTTTGCAAAGTAGAGGTGATTGCGCCCGAATTGGTCGATGCGGATGGAATGCACCTCGCCCGCCCTGTCGCGCAGCGCATAGCGGCGATCGAGAAATTCCGGATTCTTCAAGGGGTCGTAGCCACCCAAGGACATTTCGGGCAGATTGTGATCGAGGATCATGGACTCGTAAGAGCCGTGTACGACGGTCTCGATGGGAAGTTCCGAGGATTCGACGAGACTCTTGAGCTGCTCGAAGGAGAGTTCGAGGACGACGCGCCCATGGAAAGACCGTTTTCCTTGAGGAATTTCGCGGCGAGGTGGTTGAAGATATTGAAGGAAAGGTCGGCTTGCACGGGCAGTTTCGTGAGCGTCTGAGCAAGGCGCAAAGAGCCGAGGTTGCTGACGAGGACGCCGGCAGGCTGTATTCGCTCAAGCGCTGCGAAGAACTGTTCGAGCTCTCCGCATTCGCGGCGCATTGTCGTGCGCGGCGTGTTGACAAAGACCTTCGCTCCCGCTTGCCGAGCGGTTTCGATGATGGCTTCGATGTCTGCGAGCCGCCAGGGTCTCTGCGGCCGGAATGCCTCGCCGCCGACGTAGACGGCATCGGCGCCGTTTGCGATGGCGGCGCGTGCCCCCTCCATGTTGCCGACGCGCACGGACAGGCGGCGATGCGGCGCGTTCTCGCGTGCGATGGGCGATTCCTCTTTCAAGATGTCGTCTTGGAAGCCCGGCTCTTTCACAGCCTCGCTGAAGAAGCGTGGTTCGCGTGCGCCATCGAAGCCGATGTCGCGCGCCGTCGTCGGACCCAAGGCGAAGGTCGTCGTGAAGTCCCGCGCACGGTTGTCGAAGAGTTCCTGCCAGCCGGCCTCGTCAACGCGGTAGCCGAAAGGGTCGGCGATGTAGCTGTCGATCGCCTTGCGATAGGTGCGCACGATGCGACGGATGAACTCTGCCGGACGCATGCGCCCTTCGATTTTGAAGGAGTGGACACCCGCCTGGATGAGCTCGGGAATGTTGCGGTACATGCACATATCTTTCAGGGCGAGCTTGTACGGACCTTCGCTCTCGGCGTCCAGGATTTCCCCCGTTTCCTCATCGATGAGCTCGTATGCCCAGCGACAGGGCTTCAAACAGCGGCCTCGATTGCCGCTCTGGCCGAAGAGGACGCCCGAATGAATGCACTGGCCGCTCTCGGACATGCACATGTCGCCGTGCATGAAGTATTCGACTTCAAGCCCTGTGCGCTCCTTGAAGAGACTCAGCTCAGAGAGCGTCATCTCGCGACCGACGACGATGCGCGTGATGCCGTACTCCTTGAGCTTTTCGATTGCCGCCTCGTTGTGCGTGTTCATCATGACCGAGGTATGAAAGGGGATGTCGAGCCCCAGTTCTTTTTTCAGTTCGAGCACGGCGAAGTCCTGCACGAGGATCGCGTCGGGGCGTATTTCCTGCAGATAGAGCAGATATTCGCGCAGGGCAGGCAGCTCCTCCTCGCTGATGAGATTGTTCAACGTGATGTAGAGTTTGACGCCGTGCTCATGAGTGAAGGCGATGGCCTTTTTCAGCATGGCGTTGTCGAAATTCGTATCGCCGTGGTGCATGCGCATGTTGAAGTGCTTGCCACCGAGATAGACGGCATCTGCACCTGCTTCGACGGCGGCGACGAGGGCATCCCAAGTGCCGGCTGGTGCGAGAAGCTCCACGCAATTACGGGTTAACAGCATATGTTATTCATGCTCCTTTGCTTGCAAGGAAATACGGGTGGTTCCATCACCATTTCCGTGCATTTGGTTTGCACCGGTCTGACGGATCTCATTCATCCATGATTCCTTGATTTTTCCGTTTAGCGTATAGTATACCATATTTCCAGCCTTTCTGGCGAATTTCAGCAAAAGATTTGCCTTTTCTTTGCGAGTGTAATATACTTTTAGACAGTATTGCAGCAACGACGGACGGCTGGGCGCAGCCCCGAGGCGCTATGGGACGGCGGCAGACCCCCCCCTGCCAAGGGGCGAAGGTTTCTTTTCTGCTTTGCCGTTTTTGTGATTTGGGAGGTCATTTATGGAAGGCAAGATAGCGAAGATTCGCGAGGACGCCGTCAAGGCCATCGAATCTGCGGACGTGACGCTTTCAGAGCTCAACGACATTCGCGTCAAGGTGTTCGGCAAAAAAGGCGAGCTTACGATGATCCAGCGCGGCATGGGAAAGCTCAGTCCCGAAGAGAGGCCGCGTCTCGGGCAGATCGTCAACGAGGCGCGTGCTGCCATCGAAGGAGCGTTGGAGAAGAAGCGTGCGTCGCTCGCTGAAGAGGCGCTCTCTGCGAGGCTTGCAAGCGAGAAGATTGACGTGACGCTCCCTGGACGGCGCGAGCCTCTGGGACATCTGCATCCTTTGACGATCACGATGGAGCGCATCAAAAGCATTTTCATGGCGATGGGCTACAGCATCGAAGAGGGTCCGGAAATCGAGCGTGATCACTACAACTTCGAGGCACTGAACCTGCCGAAGGATCATCCGGCGCGCGACATGCAGGATTCCTTTTACATCACGGAAGACATTCTCATGCGCACGCATACCTCGCCCGTGCAGGCGCGAACGATGCAGGCACATGAGCCGAACACGCCGATTCGCATGATCGCGCCCGGCAGGGTCTATCGCCGTGACGATTATGATGCGACGCACTCGCCGATGTTCACGCAAGTCGAGGGTCTCGTCGTCGACAGGGGCATCCGCTTCTCCGACCTCAAAGGCACGCTGGAGGATTTCCTGCGCCAGATCTTCGATAAAAAGGTTGGCGTGCGTTTCCGGCCGAGCTTCTTCCCCTTCACCGAGCCGAGCACGGAGGTCGACATCTCATGCGTCATGTGCCATGGAGAGGGTTGCCGTGTTTGCAAAGGTACGGGCTGGCTGGAAATCCTCGGTGCGGGCATGGTGCATCCGAACGTCCTCAGGATGAGCGGCTACGATCCCGGGAAGGTCACGGGCTTCGCCTTTGGCATGGGGGTCGAGCGCATCGCCATGCTCTCTTACGGCATCGATGATCTGCGGCTCTTCTATGACAACGATGTGCGCTTCTTGCATCAGTTCTGACAGGGAGGGAAAAAGCTTATGCAGGTATCGATCGAATGGCTTCACGACTATATAGATTTCAAAGAGACGGCGGAAGAATTGGCCGACAAATACACGATGGCGGGGGTGCCCGTAGAAAACGTCGTGCGTGCAGATGCGGGGTTGGAAAAGGTCGTCACAGGGCGCATTGAAAAACTCGTGCCCAATCCCGATTCCGATCATTTGCTCGTCTGCCAGATGAATGTCGGGGAAAAAAAGAACGTATTACGATTCAGACGGGCGCCGACAACGTGAAGGAAGGTGACATCGTTCCGGTCGCGCTCGTCGGTGCGCATCTGCCCAACGGCTTGAAAAATCTCGAAGGGAAAGCTTCGTGGCATCGTCTCGAATGGCATGCTGTGCTCTGCGTCAGAGCTGAAGCTCGATGAATCGCAGCTGACGAAAGAGCAGAAACAGGGCATCTACATCCTGCCTCCCGATACGCCCGTAGGGCTTTCGGCGAGCGAGGTGTTGGGACTCGATGGCGTCGTCCTCGAGTTCGAGCTTACGGCAAACCGCGCAGACTGCTTCAGCGTCGTGGGTCTCGTGCGCGAAGCTGCCGTCCTCACGGGAAGCGAAGCGAAGTTCCCTGAGATCCACGTGCAGGAGGACGCAGCCGAGAAAGCCTCCGACCTTATCGAGATCGATATCGCAGCGCCCGAGCTTTGCAGCCGATTCTCCGCGCGTGTATTGAAAGACGTCAAGATCGCACCCTCCCCTGCATGGATGGTGAAACGTCTCGAAGATGCGGGCATCCGCGCCATCAACAACGTCGTCGATGTCACGAATTTCGTCATGCTTGAACTTGGTCAGCCCATGCATGCCTACGATTGGGATCAAATCGCAGGGAAAAAACTCACGGCGCGCCTTGCAGCGGAAGGAGAGGAGCTTCACACGCTCGATGACTCCTCACGTCGGGCGAAGGGAACGGAACTTGTCATTGCCGATGCGGAAAAAGCTGCGGGACTTGCCGGCATCATGGGTGGTTTGGAGTCGGAAGTCACCGACGTGACGAAGACCGTCGTCTTGGAAGCCGCCGCCTTCAACGGCGCAAGCATCCGCCGCACGAGCCGGGCACTCGGTCTTCGCTCCGAGGCGTCGGGGCGCTTTGAGCGCGGCGTCGACATCGATCACACGGTGCGTGCACTCGACCGCGCAGCGCAGCTTCTGCAGGAGATGGGGGCATGTAAAGTCGTCTCCGGCGTCGTCGATGTTTATCCTGCGCCCAAAGAGCCTGTGGAGATCGCGTTCACGGCACAGGCAGTCAATGCGCGTCTAGGCACGGAGATTGCAAGCGAAGAGATGAAGGACATTCTCGAAAAAGCTTGGTTTCAACGTGCGTGAAGAAGGCGGTTCCTGCATCGCGCGAGTGCCGTCATGGCGCCGTGATGTGACCTTGATGGAGGATATCTCGGAAGAAATCGCTCGCATCCATGGCTATGACAACATCGCGGCGACACGCCCGTGCGGCGAAGCCGTACAGGGATGCCAGAGCGATCAGCTTGACTTCATCGGAAAGATGAAGAATGCCCTCATGGGACTCGGCATGACGGAGACGGTCTCCTTCAGCTTCACGCATCCGAGCATGTTCGACAAGATGCAAGTGCCGCAGGACAGCCCTTTGCGCCGTGCCGTGCCGATCATGAATCCGTTGACGGACGAGTACCCGCTCGTGCGCACGACGCTTCTTTCGAGCCTCTTGGAAAATGCGCAGCGCAACTTCTCCCGCAAGAACGAGGATCTGCGCCTTTTCGAGGTTGCGCCGATCTTCCTTCCGAAGGGACTCCCCGTGGTAGAGCAGCCGGAAGAAGTCATGAAGGTCGCGGCCTGATTTCGGGCAGGCGCTATCCTGTTGGTTGGAATCAGGGCAATGAAATCGTCGATTTCTACGATGTCAAGGGCATCGTGGAAGAACTCCTCACGCATCTTTCCATCGTCAACTACACGGTGGAAGGCGGCGAGCATTTTGCGTTGCATCCCGGGAAGACGGCGTTCTTCAAGAAGGGCAGGGACGTCATCGCCGTGCTCGGCGAGGTTCATCCTTCCGTACTGCAGGCACTCGACATTCAGAAGAAAATCTACATTTTCGAGATGGATGTCAAGACCTTGCTGAAATATCGCACGAAGAACTTCCACTATGCGCCTCTGCCGCGCTTCCCGGCGATTTCGCGCGACCTCGCGCTGCTTTGTCGATGAAGCGACGGAGGCGACGAAAATTGTGCGCATCATCGAAAAGAGCGCGGGTAAGTTTTTCAAGGGGCTGCATCTTTTCGATGTCTATATGGGCGAACAGGTTGCCGCTGGCAAGAAAAGCATGGCGTTCAGCGTCGACTTCCAGTCGTCGGACAAGACGTTGAAGGACGAAGAAGCCGATGAAGCCGTAGCGAAGATTCTGACGGCTCTCCAAGAAGAATGCGGCGCGGAGCTTCGCGCTTGAGAAGGCAGCGGGTGAAACGATGGAAAAAAAGAAGGTAGTCGTTGAGATCTTCGGTGAAACGTATCCGCTCAGGAGCGATGAATCTGCGGATTATGTGCGTCAGCTTGCCAGATTCGTGGACGAAAACATGCGTGACATCGCCAAAAAGACCCGCAGTTTCTCTGGCATAAAGATCGGAGTGCTTGCTGCCTTGCAGATTGCCGATGAATATCATAAGTTGAAGAAGGACTACGACGAACTCTTGGCACTCTTGGAGGAAGAGCCGAAAGGGTGAAAGGACGCGGTTCCTGCGTAATTTTTGCGCTGCAGTGAACGGAGTGAACTGTTCTGTTTGATGCCGTTGCATGCGTTTTTGCAAACGTATGCAGCGGCATTTGTTTTGATGACCTTCATCGTGTCGTCAATTCTTCGAATAAAAAGCAGCGCCGCTCCATCGAATCATGGAACGACACCGCTCTTTGCCGTAAAACAGGCAACATATTCGTTAATAAAGATGGTCGGGATGACAGGATTCGAACCTGCGACCTCATCGTCCCGAACGATGCGCTCTACCAAGCTGAGCCACATCCCGACAACAATAGGTATTATACTACGAGGATTTAAGAAATGCAATAGGGAAAAGAAATTCTTTTATATGTGAAGCGTGGTTGAAAAACTTCTCAAGGATTTTTTTCATCATGAGCATCGTGTTGCATGCCGCTCATCGAAAAATCCATTGACTTTTTTTCCATCTGCTTCATATACAATAGATGCACATTGGTTTTGCAGGGGTTCTTTGCAAGACTCGCTTGAAGGGGGCGCATATCTTGGTAAAGGTGTTGGTCAGCGGAGCTTGCGGACGCATGGGACAAGCTGTGGTCAAGGCAGTGCAGGACGATGCGGATCTTTCCCTCGTTGCTGCCGTCGATGTTCGTGGCGGTGTGGATGCGGGAGAGGCTGCGGGCTGCGGCAAATGTGGCGTGATGGTGGGGACAGATCTCGAGAAGGCGCTTTTAGATAGCCGCCCTGATGTCATGGTGGATTTCACGCGCCCCGATGCCGTGTTTTCCAATGCTATGCTCGCCGTGAAGAATGGCGTTGCGCCTGTCATCGGCACGACGGGCATGACGGCAGACGAAAGGGCGCAGCTCGAAGCTCTTTCCTTGGAGAAGAATACGCCTGTCTTCCTCGCACCGAACTTCGCGATCGGCGCCGTGCTCATGATGCTCGCGAGCCGTCAGGCGGCGAAGTACATGCCCTCATGTCGAGATCATCGAACTGCATCATGACAACAAGCTCGACGCGCCCTCCGGCACGGCATTGCAGACAGCGGAAATGATCAAGGAAGTGCGTGCGTCTGCGCAGCAAGGGCATCCGGAGGAAAAGGAAAAGCTCCCTGGCGCGCGCGGCGCCAAAGTCGACGGCATCCATATTCACAGCGTGCGTCTGCCAGGTTTCGTCGCGCACCAAGAAGTCATTTTCGGTGGGCTGGGACAGACCTTGACCATTCGTCATGACTCCATCAATCGGGAGTCGTTCATGCCGGGCGTCGTGCTCGCGTGCAAGAAGGTCAGGGATCTTACAGGAGTCGTCGTGGGCTTGGAAAAGCTGCTCGATTGATGAAAGACAGCAGAAAATGATGACAGGAGATGGCAACATGAAGAAATATAACGTGGCAATCATGGGCGCAACGGGCGCTGTGGGACAGGAGTTCCTGAACCTCATCGAAGAGAGGAATTTTTCCCTTTGCGGAGCTCAGGCTGCTTGCGTCCTCGCGCTCAGCGGGCAAGAAGATCGCCTTCATGGGGAAGGAATACGTGGTCGAGGAGACGCGCGAGGACTCCTTCGAGGGCATCGACATCGCGCTCTTTGCAGGCGGCGGCGCGAGCAAGACCTTCGCTCCCGCAGCGGTGAAGGCGGGAGCCATCGTCATCGACAACTCGAGCACGTTCCGCATGGATCCTGCCGTGCCGCTCGTTGTGCCCGAAGTCAATCCTGAAGCGCTCAATGGACATAAGGGCATCATTGCGAACCCGAACTGCTCGACGATCATCATGGTCATGGCATTGAAGCCGCTTCGCGACCTCGCGCCTATCAAGCGCATCGTCGTCTCGACCTACCAAGCTGTCTCGGGCGGCGGCAAGGAGGCGATGGCGGAGTTGGAAGAGCAGGTCGAGGCCATCGTCGCGAAGAAGCCCGTGAAGGCGGAAATCCTGCCGGGTGCGTCACTCAAGAAGCACTACCAGATCGCCTTCAACTTGATTCCTCAGATCGACATTTTCAAGGAGAATCTCTACACGAAAGAGGAAATGAAGATGATCGATGAGACGCGCAAAATCTTTTCCGAGCCTAATCTGCGCGTGACGGCTACGACGATCCGCGTGCCTGTCTATCGCAGCCATGCGGAGTCGGTCAATGTTGAGTTCGAGGAAGATGTCAGCGTCGAGGCTGCACGCAAAGCAATCAGCGCCTTCCCCGGCACGGCATTGAATGACAATCCGGATGAGCAGGCCTATCCTATGCCGCTCTTCACTTCGGGCAAGGATGATGTCGAAGTCGGACGCATCCGCCGCGACGAATCGGTGGAGCATGGCCTGAATCTTTGGGTCTGCGGCGACCAGATCCGCAAGGGCGCGGCGCTCAATGCGCTGCAGATTGCCGAGTACATGATTGAGCATGCGATGATTGACTGAAAGTGCGGATGCGCATATGTTCGATGGGAGGGGAAACAAGAGATGGTCAGCGATGAAACAATGATGTTCCGCTTCGGTGCGGATGAGAACAAGGCAGAAGTGATCATTCACGATGTTTGTGAAGCGATGGAAGAAAAGGGCTATAATCCGATCAACCAGCTTGTCGGTTATCTTCTTTCCGGCGATCCTGCCTATGTGACAAGCTACAAAGAGGCGCGCAGCAATGTGCGCAAGCTTGGGCGCGACGAACTCTTGGAAGAGCTCGTTCACTTCTATATCGAGGCACATCGGGAGAAGAAGGCGTGATGAAGCGATTTCTTGCGCTTGATGTCGGCGACCGTACCATCGGCGTCGCCGCAAGCGATGCGCTCGGCATCACGGCGCAAGGTGTAGAAACGATATGCCGCAAGTCGTGGGACAAGGATTTTTCACGTCTCAAGGAGCTCATGGGACTTTACGAGACGGACACTTTCGTCATCGGCTTGCCGAAGAATATGAACGGTACGCAGGGCGAGCGCTGTGACATCGTACGTGATTTTGCGGAAAGGCTACAAAAGAAGATTAAAGGAAGCCAGGTTGTCTTTTGGGATGAACGCCTTTCAACAGTGGCGGCGGAGCGCTCGTTGATCGCTGCTGACGTAAGTCGTGCCAAGAGGCGAAAGGTCATCGACAAAATGGCAGCGGTGTTCATTCTGCAAGGATATTTGGATAATATCGGGATGCGCATGGACGCATTCTCTGAAGAGAAATGAGGGGACAGTATGTCAGACAAGGAAAAAGAAGTTTTGGAAGAGGACGAGGATGTCATCATCGAAATGATGGATGAAGATGGGAATAGCTACTACTACCGTGAAGAAATGATCATTCCCGTGGGCGAGGATAAATTTGCTCTCCTCATCGGCATTCACGATGAGGACGAGGAAGAGGAGCATGCCCACAGCTGCGGATGCGGCTGCGGCGAGCACGATGAAGATGTCCTCATCGCCAAGATTGTCATGGGCGAGAGCGGCGAAGAGGAGTACATCGAGCCGACGGATGAGGAGTTCGATGCCGTGCAGCGTGCTTATGACGCCCCTGATGGACGAGGAAGAGGACGATTGACGGACGAAGGGAAGAGCCGACGCCCATGAGCGTCGGCTTTTTCCTTAGTGTAAACGCCCACGCCTTACGGCACCACAATGAACGAGAACCGCCATCTATGGTATAATAAGAGCAGACGTTGAAGGTCGAATAATTTTTGAGATTCGATCTCGCTGTGTAAACTGATCTGGTCTCCTTTTTTCGCACCACGCTTTGTTCAGAGCTACGCTCAAAAGGACGTATGGTAAAATGAGCCATCATCGAGGAGGCCACGTCGTACAAAGGGAGGGAATCCTCATGGATGTCACGTACGAACGCTGTTGTGGGATTGATGTGCACAAACGCTCGATCGTCGCCTGCCTCAGATGTGGCAAGAAGCAGGAAATACGAACATTTGGCACGACAAGCAAAGAAATCCGCGCACTCGCCAAATGGCTTTTGGGATGAAAAAGTGCCAGATGGCCGCCATGGAAAGCACGGGTTCCTACTGGAAACCCGTCTACAATCTTTTCGAGACCTCTCATCTAGGCGTCATGATCGTCAACGCCGGGGAACATGAAGAATGTTCCCGGAAGGAAGACCGATGTGAAGGATGCCGAATGGATCGCGGACTTGCTGCAGCACGGGCTGTTGAGCGCGAGCTATATTCCGAAACGGGAGCAACGCGAGTTGCGGGAAGTTTCGGTACAGAAAGAGCTTGATTGCCGAGCGTGCACGTGAACTCAACCGTCTGCAGAAGATGCTGGAAGGAGGAAATATCAAGCTGTCCAGCGTAGTTTCCAACATCAACGGCAAAAGCTCGCGCAGCCTCTTGCAGAAGCTGCTCAAGAAGGATGCGCCGCTGCAGAAGGATGAAGTGGAAGAAAGCCTTCACGGAGCATTGAGGCACAAGGGTGGAAGATGTCATGCAAGCGCTGGACGGCTTTCTCACGCCTTTGCAGAAACAACTGATCCTGCAAGTCGTAGATCATATCGACGACATGACGAAGCGCATCGG
This sequence comes from uncultured Selenomonas sp., assembly GCA_916438625.1. Lineage (GTDB taxonomy): Bacteria > Bacillota > Negativicutes > Selenomonadales > Selenomonadaceae > Selenomonas. Next base: position 1,346,266 of record CAKAFE010000001.1, read on the forward strand.
TCAGATGGATAAGCTCGTCAAGCAGTACAGCAGCGGCTATGAAGACGCGATAGAAAAAGCTGGACGAGATACCGGGCATAGGGAGGCAGAGCGCGGAAACCATTTTGGCGGAAACAGGTTTGGATATGAGTCGCTTTGCAACGGAGAAACATCTGTCCAGCTGGGCGGGTCTGTCTCCGTGGAACAACGAAAGTGCCGGAAAGCGGCAAAGCGGCAGGACTACCAAAGGGAACGCCACACTGAAGACTACGCTGATACAATGCGCCAAGGCAGCCATCAAGAAGAAGGACTCCTTCTTGTCCGCACAATATGACAGGCTCGTCGTACGACGGGGAGCAAAACGTGCCACAGTAGCTGTAGCGCATACCATGCTGATAGCCATTTACCACATATTGAAGCTGGGAGAGCCCTTCATCGATCTGGGAGCCGACTATTACAACAAATTCAACAAGGAGAGAAAGATCAACAGTTATCTAACGAAGCTGAAAAAAACTGGGTTGGCAGCCTGAAACAGCCACATTCTCGGCGGCATCCACATAAAAATTTCAGTCAAACAGAGCAATGGGGGATTTTTTTGCGCTTTTTTTCCAGCCTTAGCACAAAGGTTCTCATGGTAAATTTCAGTCAAACAGAGCAATGGGGGATTTTTGCGCTTTTTTTCCAGCCTTAGCACAAAGGTTCTCATGGTAAAATATTTCTCGGTGGGGGTTGCAAAAAAAGGCAAAGAGACCTGTACCCTATAGTGTATGCTATCGAGGCAAATACAAAACAAGGAAGGTCTCCTATGGAAACCATTGTAACAGAAATCTTGGAAATAATAAAAGGGTGCGAAGGACAGCATATCGCGGGAAGAGCGAATCCGCAGTTATCTCGAAGACCTCGCATGCCGTGCGGTCAGCGAGGCGCTCGAACGGATCGACAAAGAACTGGCGGGCAGATACGCTGATAAAGGCTGGCATGTGGAACGTCTGGACTGGCGCACCGTGCAGGGCGAGCTACGGGACGCTCCGCATACGCCGCCGAAGGATGTGCAAAGAAGGAGAGGCAGGAATCTATCCCTTGGACAAGGAGCTGGGCATCCGACCCTATAGGAGATACACCGCCCACCCGGAATACACCATCGCCCAGATTGCCGCCAAGACCGTCTACCGTGTCACGGCCGATGCCGTCAACCTGCTGACGCCGGTCACGATGAGCCACCAGCAAGTCGCCCGCGTAGTGAAGCAAGTGGGCGAAACCTACAGCGCATGGGAAGACCTGCAGGCGACGCCCGACCCAATGGAAGAAAAAAAGAACTGCGTCAACCGCAAGTCCTCTACATCGAGGGAGACGGCCCTCATGCTGCACGGGCAGAAGAAGAAACAAAAGGAACTGCATCGCTTCCAGATCGCCGAAGGCGTGCGAGAGAACGGCAACCGACGCGAACTTATAGGAACCCACTACATAGCAGACTTCAGCCATGAAAAAGCCAGGACAGGATGCTGCACCATATAGGCAGCCATTATGACCTGACGCACACGTTGGTGCTGAGCAACAGTGACGGGGGAGCCGGCTACAGCATCGACGCATTCAAGGAGATCGTGGGGAAAGTCGGAAGGCACGAGCATTTCCGCGATTGGTATCACGTGCAGAGGAAGTGCAAGGAACGCCTCTCCTGGGCGAACAGAAAGCTGCGCCGGGAACTGCACAGAGCCTTGAAGAACCACGACCGAGAGCGTCTAGGCCTCGTACTGGACACCTTGGAATCCACAGCCCGGGACGAACACCAAGCCGAACAAGTGCGCCTTCTCCGAGGCTACATGACGCGGAACTGGTCATACCTTGCCTCGTTGGAGCAACGGGGACTGGGCGGATGCAGCAAGCTCCTGGGCACATGCGAGAGCAACCATCGGCTGTACAGCTACCGGATGAAGAAGCAAGGGCGGCGATGGAGCGGAGACGGCGGCAGGGCGATGGTGAAGATCATCACGGGGCTGAAGAACGGCGACCTGCGCGAGGCCATGGTGGCCAAAGCGGAGCTGTTCAATCCGAAGTCTGGCAGGGATTTCCGCGGAGCTGTGAGGCAAGCGTTGAAGAAAAGCAAGGGCAACGCGCATGAAGGCGTGCGACATGGGAGGATCACGGTGAGCGCGCCGATGAGCAGTGCGATTGGACATTTGTCCAAATGCTTCGCTTAAAGAGGAAAAACAGGCATGCCGCGAAGGCAGACGCATCAAGGGTTGAAATTTCCCACCGAGAACATCTTGACACATACGGCTTTTTCTATGCTGGTTGTAATTTTCGCACGTATTGCGTATAATGGAATTGCAAATGGAATGGAAGGGGATGTTTTTGCGGCTGCCGGATTTTTTCTTGCGCCATGGTTGGAGCGTTCCAAGGGTCGCTGTCTGCACCGTCTGAGAAGGGAGATGCGGGGAAAGGTCTGCTCAACAAGGGGATGGAGTATCTCGGAAAAATTTTAGCGCTGATCCTCGTGGGCGCAGTGTGGGTGCAGGAGATGTTTCTTGCTTGGATGAAGAGCCTTTCCTTCGATGAACTGCGCCGTTTCCCGCCTGAAGATTGGGCAGGGTATATGAAGAAGTATGTGCTGCCTCCTGTGCTCTTTTTCTTCGTGCTGTTCGGGATTCTTTCTTATGCCCTTTCGCCGGCAGCGCCCGCTCTCCAGGAGCAGACGGATGTCTACGTCACGGTTCGTTCGGGCATGAGTGCCGACAGTGTGGCGGAGATGTTGGAGAAACGCGGCATCATACAGAGCCGTTTCAAGTTCTGGCTGGCGGCGAAGATGAATGGCGCTGACGGCTCCTTCAAGGCTGGAACGTATGCCCTTCATACGAACATGGAGGCGCGCGACGTGCTGCAGGTTCTGACCGAAGGGAAGACCGTGCAGGTGCGCTTCACGATTCCTGAGGGCTTCACTGTCGAAGACATCGCCAAGCGCTTGGACGAGAAGGGCATCGTGAAGAAGGAGGCCTTCTTGAAGGCGGCGAAGCATTATGCCCCTTACGATTATATCAAGAAGAATGACGAAGCTCGTTATTATGCTGAGGGATTCCTCTTTCCTGATACATACGAGGTGGATGGCGATATCACGGTTGAAGACATCCTTTCCATGATGTCGCGCGATTTCGATCAGCGGCTCACGCGCAAGATGCGCGAGCGTGCGAAGGAGGAAAACCTGAGCATTTATGAGCTCGTCATCCTTGCTTCGCTCGTGGAGAAAGAAGCGCGCTATGAGGAAGATCGTGCGGTCATCGCGCAAGTATTTTTGAAGCGTCTCGCCATCGGCATGCCGCTGCAGTCGGATGCGACGCTGCAATACCTGCTCGATGCACCGAAGGAGGATGTGACATTCAAGGACACGGAGATGGATTCGCAGTACAACACCTACCAGCACAGGGGATTGCCTCCCAGCCCTGTAGCTAATCCCGGCACGGCATCCATTGAAGCCGTGCTTTGGCCGGCTAAGACAGACTACCTCTACTTCGTCGCGGACAGAAATGGACGCAACTATTATTCGCATACATACGAAGAGCACGATGCCATCGTACAAAAGGTGCGCTAGATGAGCTTGCTGGGAAGAGCTGCGCCGTCCCTGCCGCACGGGCAATGGACAAGTGAATAAACCGGAGCTTCTGGCTCCGGCGGGCAATCTGGAGAAGCTCAAGATGGCGCTCGTTTATGGCGCGGATGCTGTGTATTTGGGCGGCAAGAGTTTCGGGCTGCGTGCCTTCGGCGGCAATTTCAGCGAGGCGGAGATGGAAGAGGGCGTGCGCTTCGCCCACGCACGCGCCAAGAAGGTTTATGTGACGCTCAATATCTTCCCGCATAACGCGGATTTGGAGAAGCTGCCTGCACATCTTGCCTTCCTCAATGAAATTCACGTCGACGGTCTGCTCGTCTCTGATCTTGGTGTCTTTTCGCTTGTGCGTGAACTTGCACCCAGGCTGCCGCTTCATATCAGCACACAGGCGAACAATACGAATTGGGCGGCGGTCAATGCTTGGCAGAAGCTTGGCGCGGAGCGTGTCGTGCTCGCGCGTGAACTTTCCTGCGCTGAGATCGCCGAGATCCGTGCACGGTCCACGATCGAGCTGGAGATGTTCGTACACGGTGCAATGTGCATATCTTACTCGGGGCGCTGCCTCTTGAGCAGCTACCTCACGGGACGCGATGCAAACCGAGGCGCATGTGCACAGGCATGCCGCTGGCGCTATGGACTTGTGGAGGAAAGTCGCCCAGGCGAGATCTTCTCCATCGAAGAGGATGAGCGTGGCACCTATATCATGAATTCCAGGATCTTTGCCTGCTGCCTTTTTTTGCCTGAGCTTTTGCGCCATGGGACTCGACAGCCTGAAGATCGAGGGGCGCATGAAAAAGCGTCCATTATACGGCGAGCGTCACGAAAGTCTATCGCGAGGCGATTGATGCCGCCTGCGACAGGCAGCACACATTTCATCTGCGCGATGCGTGGATTGATGAGCTGCAGAAGGTTTCGCACCGCATCTACACGAGTGGTTTCTTCGACCATGTGCCCGATGGGAGCGACCAGATCTATGCGAGCGCTTCTTATGAACAGACGGCGGACTTCATAGGTCTTGTGCGCCACTACGATGATGAGACGCACACGGCGACGGTCGAGCAGCGCAACAACATGAAAATTGGGCAGGAGGTCGAAGTGTTCCAGCCCGCGCGAGAGACGTTTCGTCAGCGCTTGAAAGACATGCGAAACGAGGCGGGCGAGCCTCTTTCAGTAGCGGCTCATGCACAGCAGATTGTGCGGCTCTTCATGGAAAAACCGGTGGAAGAGTATGCCATCTTGCGTCGTCGCAGAGAGGAAGGATAATCATTGATGGAAAAAAAGAAATCGTGCGGTTCTTCGCCAGAGCCGAGGGGCGCGTGCAGGGAGTCGGCTTTCGTTTCTTCGTGCAGCAGAATGCTGCAGAGCTTGGTCTTTGCGGTTGGGTGCGCAACATGGAGGATGGCTCCGTGACGATGGAGGTGCAGGGCGCTGCCAAGGCGGTCGAGGCGCTGTGGAACAAGATCTGGCAGGGCAACGGCTACATCCGCGTGAGCGGCTAGAGACACAGGCACAGGAACCGTCATCGGATGAGCGGGAGTTTGCGATCCGCTATTAGGAAATCACGGATAGACTTCCAGGACATGGATAGTGGCGCTGGATATGACAGAGTCCATTCAAAAGACATGGAGCGACGGGGGGAGAAGATTTGTCAAAAATCTTGGTATTGAACGAGCCGAATCTCAATCTTTTAGGAAAGCGTGAGCCGGAAATCTACGGCGACATGACGTTGACAGACATCCATGAACGCTTGCGAAAGCGTGCGGCAGAGGCCGGTGTGGAGATCGAGTTCTTCCAGTCGAATCATGAAGGAGCACTCGTCGACGCTGTGCAGAACGCGGAAGGAAGCACGGAATTCATCCTGTTGAATGCCGCCGCCTTCACGCACTACAGCATCGCTTTGCGCGATGCGATCGCCGCCGTCTCCGTCCCCGTCATCGAAATCCATCTGTCGAATATCCACAGGCGCGAAAAGTTTCGTCATACCTCAGTGATCGCGCCCGTCGTCATGGGGCAGGTCGCAGGCTTTGGCGCAGAGAGCTATCTTGGTGCGCTTGAAATCGCCTTGATGAAGCTCGGTGCAATGAAGGAGGCTGTGCGATGAGCATAGGAAAGCGCATCGAACGTCTGCGCGGCTTCATGAAGGAGAAGGGCGTCGAAGCGATGATCGTGAGCAAGCTCGTCAATCTGCGCTACTTCAGCGGCTTCACAGGTGACGATTCGTTGCTTCTCATCACGGCGGAACGCGAGCTTCTGCTCACGGATTTCCGTTATGTGGAACAGGCAGCAGAGGAGACGTCTTTTGAAATCGTCGAGCAGAAAAATGGACTTTGGCAGCAAGCAGCGGATTCCGTGCAAAGCCTTCATTGCCGTTCGCTTGGCTTCGAGGGCAAGGATGTCGCTTTCGATGCGTTTCAGGCTTTTCGCGCGCTTCTCCCCGCGCGACGAGGGGAAGATCTCGTCAGCCTCGTCCTCGATCCGCTGCGTGAGATTAAGGATGACGAGGAGATCGCTTGCTTGAGGAAAGCCGTTGAGATCAGCGACCGCGCTTTCGCTGATGTGCTGCAGTTTTTGCGGCCGAGCATCTCGGAAAGGGATGTCGCCGTGCATCTGGAATCGTTCATGCGCGAACATGGATCAGAACGCCCTGCCTTCACGACGATCGTCGCGTCGGGCGTGCGCGGCAGTCTGCCGCATGGAACTGCATCAGAAAAGTTGCTTGTTGCCGGCGAATTTGTTACAATGGACTATGGTGCTGTTTATCAAGGATATCATTCCGACATCACGCGCACCGTCGTCTTGGGCGAGGCATCCGAAAAACAACGAGAGCTTTACCGCACGGTGTTGGAAGCGCAGCTTCTCGGCGTGAAGAGCCTCTCCGTAGGGATCTCCGGCAAGGCAGTCGACAAGGTTGTGCGCGACTATCTTACGGAAGCAGGCTATGGAGAGAATTTCGGTCACGGCCTCGGCCACAGCGTCGGATTGGAAATTCACGAAGAGCCGCGCCTTTCCCCGAAGAGCCGGGCGGAACATCTGGAAGAAGGCATGGTCATCACGGTCGAGCCGGGCGTCTATTTGCCAGGCTGGGGCGGACTGCGCATCGAGGATACGGTGCTCTTGGAAAAGCGTGGCGGTGTGTCGCTGACAAAGGCGGCAAAGCACCTGGTTGAAATAGGGCAAGGATAAGTAATGGAGGGCTACAAATGGTTTCAAGCACAGATTTTCGCACAGGTCTCACGATCGAGATTGACGGCGGCGTTTGGCAGGTCGTCGAGTTCCAGCATGTGAAGCCAGGCAAGGGTGCGGCGTTCGTGCGCACGAAGATCAAGAACGTTGAGACGGGAGCCGTCATCGAGCGTACGTTCAGCGAACGAAAAAGATGCCCGCAGCTCGTCTCGATACGCGCAAGATGCAGTTCCTCTATGAAGCTGACGGCATGTATACGTTCATGGATACGGAGAATTACGAGCAGACGGAACTCAGCAAAGATCAGCTTGGCGATGCGCTGAACTATCTACAGGAAAATATGGAAGTCAATCTGCAGATGTTCAAGGATCGCATCATTGGCATCTCTCTGCCGACCTCCGTCAACCTCAAAGTCACGGAATGCGAGCCGAGCGTCAAGGGGAATACGGCGACGGGCGCCACGAAGATGGCGACGGTCGAAACAGGCTACGTCGTGCGCGTGCCGCTCTTCATTAACGAGGGTGATGTCCTGCGCATCGACACGCGCACGGGCAACTATATCGAGCGCGCTTGAACCGTGTTTTTGCACTGACCACCGCAAGGCGGCAGTTAATGTGTTTTGTAAGGAGGATTTTTTCATGGCAGAGGAAAGCATCGTGAGCAAGAAGGGATCTATCGGTTCGATTCGCATCGCCGATGAAGTCGTGAGTATCATCGCGGGACTTGCCGCAACAGAAATCGAAGGCGTCGCGGGCATGAGCGGCGGCATCGCCGGCGGCATTGCCGAAATGTTGGGCAAGAAGAGTCTCACAAAAGGCGTGAAGGTTGAGGTCGGCGAGAAGGAGACGGCAGTCGATCTCTACATGATCGTGAAATATGGTGTGCGCGTCCCCGATGTGGCCATCGCCGTACAGGAAAATGTCAAGAAGGCGATTGAGAACATGACGGGACTGACCGTCGTCGAGGTCAACGTCCATGTGCAGGGCGTGGGCTTTGCTGAGGAAACCGAGGAAGAGGAAATTCGCGTCCACTGAAGAGGAGATGAGAGCTTATGGGGATCATCAACCGCTTTCTCTTGCTCCTTTACGCGCTCTTCGTCGCTTGTCTTTCGCTGGGCATCGCAGCTCTTGCCCTACAGATCATCCCCGAACCATTGCTGCTCAATGAGTACCGCTATTTGATGGGAGCGCAGCAATGGCCGATGGTCGCAGGCGGCAGTGCCATGTTCCTGTTGAGCATACATCTCATCGGCTGCAGTTTTTCGAGCGGGCAGTCAGAACGTGAAGGTGGCGAGCTTCTCGTTTTGCATGGCAAGGTGGGAGAAGTGGGCGTTTCGCTGAACGCCGTGCACAATCTCGTGGAGCAGACGGCAAGCGTGATTTCGGGCGTCAGAAGTCTCAAGACGAGGGTTTCGGCGATCAAAAAGCCCGCGAAAGGAAAACCGCAGCTTAAGATCCGTCTTGCTATCGTCATCGGTCGGGAGGCGAATGCTGCCGTTGTTTCCGACGACATTCGCGCTCAAGTACGTCGCTATATGCAGGACACGGTCGGCATAGAGGATTTTTCTCTGGACATTGCCGTCGAAGACATTTCTAACGCGCCTTTGACGAAGAAGAAGCGCGTTGTTTGACAGGAGGCGGAAAAGATGAATGAGGAAAAGCGCTGCACGTTCAAAGATTTTTTTGCGGCGCATGCACCACTGCTCGCGCCGCATCGCGGCAAGCTCCTCGGTGTGCTCGTCGGTCTCTTCCTCGGCACAGCTGTCCTTCTCTTCGGCTTCTGGCAGACGCTTTTCGTGCTTTTCTGCGCCTTTATCGGCCTTGCCGTCGGCATACGCATCGATCACGGCATCAACTTTCGCGATGTGGAAGATTTCCTCAAGGACGTGTTTCCTTACAGGTACAGGAATCACCGTTTTAAGTGAAAGCAATGCGACGCAGAATGGCATGGGATTTCGGATTTCGGGCAGTCGGAAAGGGAAAGGTTTTGTTTTATGAGTCGCAGACAGGCGCGCGAGGCCGCGCTTCAGACGTTGTTCCAACTAGAGCTCAATCCGCCGCCGGAGACAGCCTCTGAAGAGTCTTGGCAGACTTGGGCGCTCGATGCTGCAGTCGCGGAAATGCCTTTGGAGACGAAAAGAGACTACCGCTATGCGGCATCTCTCGTGCGTGGTACGCGGGAGAATCTCGCCGCCATTGATGAGGAAATCGCTGCGTCCACGCGCGATTGGAAGATCGATCGCATGACAGGGGTCGACCGCAACATCGTCCGCATCGCACTCTATGAGATGAAGTACCGGACGGAAAAGATTGATGTCGGCATCGCCATCAACGAGGCGGTCGAATTGGCGAAGAAATTTGGCACGGATGATTCCAGCCGCTACGTCAACGGAATCTTGGGCGGATTGGCAAGATAATCCTCGGGCTGTTGCCGTTTGCGCGACAGCCCATTTCCATATCACGCTCTTCTGAAAGGAGGCAGCAGTTTGGCGGTTCACAGTGTATCGGCGCTCACGCAGTACATCAAGAGCATGTTCCAAACGGAAGGCATGCTGCGCAATGTTTCCGTCGAGGGCGAATTGTCCAATTACAAGATGTACGCTTCGGGTCATTGCTATTTTACATTGAAGGACGAGACGGCGTCCTTGAAGGGCGTGATGTTCAAGAGCCGCGCACGGCTTCTGCGCTTCCAGCCGGAAAACGGCATGAAGGTTGTCGCTACGGGCGAGGTTTCCGTCTACGAGCGCGACGGCACATATCAGCTCTATGCGGAGCGTCTGCTGCCTGTGGGGGCGGGGGAGCTTAGTGTCGCTTTCGAGCAGATGAAAACGCGCCTTGCTGCTGAGGGGCTTTTCCGTGCGGAGCATAGAAGCCTCTGCCGCCTTTTTCCGAGCACGATCGGCATCGTGACATCCCTTTCAGGTGCAGTGCTGCGCGACATCTATCGTGTTTCCAAACGGCGTGACCCAAAAATCCGCTTGGCACTTTGCCCAACGCTTGTCCAGGGGGAGGGGGCGGCGGCGGAAATCGCCGCTGCCATTCGCTTCTTCAATAAAAAGTATCCTGTTGATCTTTTGATCGTCGGCCGAGGCGGCGGATCGATGGAAGACCTCTGGGCATTCAACGAAGAGCTTGTCGTGCGCGCGATTCATGATTCCGTGATTCCCGTCATTTCCGCTGTGGGCCATGAGACGGACACAACGCTTGCTGACTATGTGAGCGATGTGCGTGCAGCGACACCGTCGCAGGCAGCAGAGATTGCCGTGCCTGAGGCGGCTGTCCTCAACCGCCGCGTTGCCGAGTGCGAGGCGCGTCTCCAAAAGGTGCTGAGAAGCCGCCTCGCCTACGAGCGTGAACGTGTGATGCGGTTGAGCGGCTTCTTTTTGAAGCGATCGCCGCAGACGCTTTTGGCAGAACCCGGGCAGAGACTGGACGTGGCAGTGGAAGCGCTTGAGCAGAGCATTCGCCACATCCTTTTGGAAAAGCAGCACGCCTTCCAAATTGCGGCAGAAAAGCTTGAAATGCTCAGTCCGCTGCACGTCATAGGGCGCGGATACAGTGTCGTAGAAAAATCGGGCGTAGCGGTACGCAGTGTCAAGGAGCTTGCTGCAGGAGATAAGGTTCTTGTCCGCCTTGCGGACGGCACTTTGATGCCGTCGTTGGCGACTTGCGAGAAGGAGGTTCATGATGCCGAGGAAGAAGACGCCGTCCTTTGAGCAAGCGCTCGCGGAGCTCGAAGAGCTCGTGCAGGCAATGGAAAGCGGCGATCTGAGCTTGGAGAAGCTCATGGAAAAATTATGCGAAGGGCGTGGAATTGTCTAAGGTCTGCATGGCCTCGCTTGACCGTGCGGAAAAAGGCGATGGATGTCGTTCTCAAGGAAAACGACGGCAAGGTCGAGGAATTGCGCTTGGAAATTGAGGGGGATGCGCGTGGATTTTAAGGCAGAATGGAAACGGCGTGCCGACTTAGTGGAAGAGGGACTCCTCCTCGAATTGAAGAAGGTGCCCGCGTATGATGAGACTCTGGAGAATTCGATGGAGTATAGCCTCATGGCGGGCGGCAAACGCCTGCGTCCTGTACTCTTGATGGCAGCAGCTGACGCCGTTGGCAAGGACGGCTCAAATTTCTTGACGACGGGCTGTGCGATCGAGATGATACATACCTATTCTTTAATTCACGATGATCTGCCGGCAATGGACAACGACGATTATCGACGAGGAAAGCCGACGAATCACAGGGTTTTTGGCGATGGAATCGCGGTGCTTGCGGGAGATGCCCTGTTGACGCTCGCTTTCGAGGTTATGTTGCGCCAACAAGGCGCAACTCCTGAGACGCTCGTCGCCGTCGTTTCTGAAATGAGCCGTGCGGCAGGGCCTTACGGCATGGTCGGCGGACAGGTCCTCGACCTCGAAGGTGAGGGCAGACATCTCGATATGGCAGCTTTGCGCAAGATTCACATGGGAAAGACAGGCGCATTGTTCTGCGCTGCTATACGCTCGGGAGCCATCTTGGCGGGCGCGAACGAGGCGGAGCTTGCTGCGCTGACGCTTTATGCCGAGCGATTTGGGCTGGCTTTCCAGATTACGGACGACATCCTCGACGTCATAGGCGACGAAGCGGCGATTGGCAAGCCCGTGGGCAGTGATGCGCGCAACGAGAAGGCGACGTATGTGACGCTGACATCCTTGGAAGAAGCGCAAAAATTGGCCGAGGCCGCTGTATCCGAGGCAGTGGAGGCACTTCGCATCTTTGACGAGCGCGCCGCTTTCCTGCGGGAATTGGCACTGTTCCTGTTGAGACGTGAGAAATGAGGCAGATGGATATGGGACTGTTGGATCGCATCGACTCCCCATGTGAGCTGAAAAACTGCACGCTCGATGAGCTTTCTCAACTGGCAGTGGAATTGCGCCGCTGCATCATCGATACAGTTTCCAGAACGGGCGGACATCTTGCACCCAGCCTCGGTACGGTGGAACTCACTCTCGCCCTGCACAGGGCGTTCGACTGTCCGCAGGACAAAATCATCTGGGATGTCGGACATCAATCGTACGCGCACAAGATCTTGACGGGAAGGCGTGAAGCGTTCTCTGGGCTGCGCCAAAAGGGCGGCATCACAGGTTTTCCTAAGCGTGAAGAATCCGTTTACGATTCCTTCGGCACGGGACATTCGAGCACATCGATCTCGGCTGCCTTGGGCATGGCGACGGCGCGTGACATTGCAGGCGAACAGTACCGTGTTGCCGCAGTCATCGGCGACGGTGCATTGACCGGTGGCGAGGCATTCGAGGGACTGAATAACGCAGGGACTTTGGGCAAGGACATCACCGTCATTTTGAACGACAACGGAATGTCTATCGCGCCGAATGTCGGCGCGATGTCGGAGTATCTGTCACGCTTTCGCGTCGCTCACGGCTATCATCGCGCAAAACAGGACATCAAGAGCTTCCTCAAAAAGTATCCCGCACATCGGCGAACGTGTATGCCGCACGGCGGAACAAATCAAGGACGGCGTGCGTTCCGTGCTCGTGCCTGGCAGCATTTTTACCGACATGGGCTTTCAATACATCGGCCCATTGGATGGACACAACATCGCCCTCTTGCTTGACGTATTCGAGCAGGCGAAGCATCTCAATGGTCCTTTGCTGATCCATGTGGAGACATGCAAGGGCAAGGGCTATGCGCCGGCAGAGAAGGCGCCGGACAAATTCCATGGCATCGGCAAGTTCGATGTCCTCGATGGTACGACGTTGCAGAAGACGGATGCACGGCCGACGTATACAAGCGTTTTCGGTAAAGCCTTGTTGGAAGCTGCTGCGGAGGATGCGGATGTCGTCGCTATCACGGCAGCCATGCCGGACGGCACGGGACTGCGCGCTTTCGGCGAAAAGTATCCCTCTCGTTTTTTCGACGTGGGCATCGCCGAGCAGCATGCAGCGACGTTTGCTGCAGGGCTGGCAGCAGCAGGCAGGAAGCCCGTGCTAGCGCTCTATTCGACATTTGCCCAACGCGCCTACGATCAGATTGTGCACGACATCTGTCTGCAGAATCTCCATGTCGTGTTAGCTCTCGATCGCGCGGGCTTCGTTGGCGAGGACGGTGCTACGCATCACGGTGTGTTCGACTGTTCTTATCTGCGCCATGTGCCGAATATGAAGGTGCTTGCACCTAAGGATGAGAACGAGCTTGGACGTATGCTCAAGACGGCTCTTTCCATGGAGGGCCCCGTGGCACTGCGCTATCCTCGCGGTGAAGGACTCGGCGTGACGCTTGAAGAGCCGTTCGCTCCGTTGGAAAACCTTGCAGCAGAAGTCTTGGTAGAGCAGGGCGAGGTCGTACTCCTGGCAATCGGCAGCATGGTTGATGCCGCGATGAAGACGGCGAAGCTCTTAGAAGAAGGCGGACTTTCCACCGCTGTTGTCAACATGCGCACCGTGAAGCCTTTAGACACGGCACTGCTTCACCGCATGGCACACGAGAAGAAGATGCTGGTGACGATGGAAGAGAATGCTCTTGCTGGGGGCTTTGGCTCGGCTGTGCTCGAAGATTTATCGGATGCTGGGTTTTCCGTTCCCGTCGTGCGCTTCGGTATCGCCGATGACTTCATCGAGCAGGGAAAGCCGCAGGAGCTTCTGGAAATCGCGGGGCTTCTGCCTGAGCAGATGGCAGAGCGCATTTTGGCGATCTGGAAGGGAGAAGGGCGCGATGGCGAAGGAGCGTCTTGACTTGCTGCTCGTCGAGCGTGGTCTTGTAGCAAGCCGCGAACGTGCGCGCACAATGATCATGGAGGGCAAAATTCTCGTCAATGGCAGGAAGGTGGAAAAAGCGGGCACAGGCGTGAAGCCGGATGCAGAAATCCGCCTCTTAGGTGAAGAACTGCCTTATGTGAGCCGCGGCGGCTTGAAACTCGAAAAGGCTCTTCAGATCTTCTCCATTTCACTCGTTGGAAAGACGATGGCGGATGTCGGCGCCTCAACGGGCGGTTTTACGGATTGCGCTTTGCAGAATGGTGCAGCGAAGGTCTACGCGATTGACGTCGGCTACGGGCAGCTCGCCTGGAAACTGCGTATGGACGAGCGTGTGACAAACATGGAGCGCACCAACATCCGGCATGTAACTCCCGCCATGCTTGATGAACCAGTCGACTTCGCATCCATCGATGTCGCGTTCATCTCGCTTGCCAAGGTTCTTCCTGCCGTGCGCAATTTGCTCAAAGGGCGAGGCGAGGTCGCAGCATTGATCAAGCCGCAGTTCGAAGCAGGGCGCGAAAATGTCGGCAAGAAGGGCGTCGTGCGGGAGCCGCGCGTGCACGAAGACGTGATCCGAAACGTCTTCCAAGCTGCGCAAAAAGCCAGGTTCCGCGTAAAAGCGCTCTCCTATTCCCTGTCAAGGGACCGGAGGGCAATATCGAATACCTTATGCACCTCGTGTGTGCAAGTGAAGAAAACACCGCATCTTCGGAAGTTTTCGAAGACGAGATTCTTGCTGTCGTGAGAGAGGCGCATACGGAATTGGACAAGTAGGCAGGGATTTGATGTTTACCATAGCAGTTTTTCCCAATGTGACGAAAGCAAATATCCGTGCGATTCTTGATCGCGTGCTTGCTTTCTTTGAGACAAAAGAAGTGTGCGTGCTGATTCCTGCGAAGGAGGCTGCGCTTTTGGGACATGAGGAGCATGGAGTCCGAAACATTAGCCAGTGCTCCATCGACATGGCTCTGAGCATCGGCGGAGACGGTACGCTCTTGAATGTCTGCCGCCGCACCTACGAGCAGGCCGTCCCCGTTTGTGGCATCAACTTCGGCACAGTCGGCTTCCTCGTCGATATCGAACTCGATGAGATCGAAACGAAGCTGCAGAAGATCCTTGACAAAGAGTATCGCATCGAAAAAAGACTCATGCTCTCTGGCTACGTCGTCCATGCCGGCAAGAAGAGTTACAAAGGCAGTGCGGTCAACGACATCGTCGTGACGAAAGGCGGCCTCGCACGCATGTTGCGCTTCGATCTTTCGATCAATGATACATGCATCGCAAACTACAAAGCGGACGGCCTAATCATCTCGACAGCGACAGGATCGACGGCGTATTCCCTTTCAGCAGGCGGTCCCATCGTGAACCCGCTCGTCAAGGCGCTCGTTCTCACGCCGATCTGCCCGCACACTTTCGATATCCGCTCGATGGTGATTTCTGAAAATGATTCCGTTCGTATGCGTATCAAGGCGGGACATCCCGAAATTTTCGTGACCTTCGACGGGCAGAAGTCGTACCAGATTGCCGATGAGGATGAGGTGATCGTGCGCAAGGCGAAACATCCTGCACGCATCGTGAAGTTCGGCGACAAGGACTATTATCGAACGATGAAGGAAAAGCTTTTGGGCATTTCTTGAAGAACGTTCTGGAAGGGAAGCCGCGCTTTTGCGAAAAAGGGAGGAATGTCATGAAGATCAAGCGCCACGCAATCATTCGTGAAATCATCGAGAGCACTGCGATCGAGACACAGGAAGAGCTGGCGGCGGCACTGCGCGCACGTCATATCGATGTGACGCAGGCGACCGTGTCGCGGGACATCAAGACCTTGAGGCTCGTCAAGGTGCCGGCAGCAGACGGCCGCTACCTCTATGCCTTTCCCGAGGAGAAGGGCGCACCCTTTTCCAAGGAGCGCATGGCACGTCTTTTTGTGATTCCGTCATTTCGTTGGATTACAGCGAAAAACATCATCGTCGTCAAGACGCTGCCCGGCGCCGCCAATGCCATCGCCTCCATCTTGGATCATACACCGTGGCAGGAGATCGTCGGCACGGTGGCGGGTGACGACAGCATACTCGTCGTCGTCAAGCCCAAAGAAGCGGCGCCCTCTGTCGTGCGGCGCATGAAGAATTTCTTCGCTGAGTGAGAGGAACATCATGTTAAAGACATTGACGGTTTGGAATTTTGCCCTGTTGGAGCATGTGAAGATCGAATTCGGCGCAGGGCTCAATATCTTGACGGGCGAAACGGGCGCGGGCAAGTCCATTCTTATCGATGCCCTGGGTGCGGTGCTGGGTAAGCGCTTAGCGGCAACCGCCATACGAAACGGCTGCGAATGGCTGCGCGTCGAAGCGGTCTTCGGCTTGGAAGAGCAGGCTGCATTAAAGGCGATTCTTGAAGAGCAGGCGATTCCTCTCGAGGACGATGAACTCATCATCACGCGCCAAGTCTCGCACAAGGGGAAGAATTCCGTACTCTTGAACGGCTGCCGCGTGACGCTTTCACTCCTGAAGGAACTAGGCGCACACCTCGTAGAACATCCATGGACAGCACGACAATCTCGCGCTGCTGCGTCCGGAGAATCAGCTTCTGCTCCTCGACAGCTCGGATGCCGCCATCGAAAATCAGCGAAATATCTACCAACAGAGCTTTGCCGCATGGAATGACTGCAAAAACGACTCAAGGAGAAGGAGGAGGAAGCGAAGAGCACGACGGAGCGTCTCGACCTCCTGCATTGGCAGGAAAAAGAAATCGAGGAGGCAGATTTGAAAGAGGGCGAAGATGAGCGCATCGAGGCGGAGATCCGCAAGCTCTCGAATGCCGAGAAGATTTCCGGCTTCGTCGAGGAGTCTTACGCGCTCTTGAACGGCGATATGGGAGGCAAATCGCTGAATGTTCTTGCAGCCTTGAGCAAGGTCAAGAAAAATCTCGAATCGCTTTCGCGTTTCGGCAATGAGCTTGACAATGCCTGCAAGATGGTGGAAAATGCCTGCTGCGACCTGCAGGAGGCGTCGTATGAGATTCGCGACTACGGCTCCGATATGGAATTCGATCCGCATCGACTCGACTCCTTGGAAAACCGCATGAGCGTCATCGACAAATTGTGTCGCAAGTACGGTGCTACAGCGACGGACGTGCTCGCCCATCTGGCCAAGGTCAAGGATGAATTGCAGAACATCGAGAACTACGACACCGATCTGGAAGAGTTGAAAACGATGCTCAAGAAGTCCAGGGACACTTTGAAAGAGGAGGCGCAGCGTCTCACGAAGCTGCGCACGGCCGCTGCCAAGGTGCTTTCCATACGCATCGGCGAACAGGTCAAGGAACTCGGCATGGAGAAGGCAAACTTTTTCCGTCGCGCTTCGTGCTGCCGACTACAGCGCGTCGGGAGCGGACGACATCATCATGCTCTTTTCGGCGAATGCGGGAGAGAAGGAGCAGCCACTACAGGATGTCGCTTCGGGCGGCGAGCTTTCGCGCGTGGCGCTCGCCGTCAAAGCGGTGTCGGCAGCGAACGACGATTCGCCGCCGAGCATGGTCTTCGATGAGATCGACACGGGGATCGGCGGCAAGACGGCGCGCATGGTCGCCGAACGCATCGCCATGGTCGCGCTGCACCGGCAGGTGCTCTGCATCACGCACTTGCCGCAGATCGCCTGCATGGCGGACGAACACCCATACATCCACAAGGAAACGCAGGAGGGACGCACGCTGACGGAGGTGCAGCTCCTCTCGAGAGCGAGCGCATCCATGAGATTGCTCGCATGGCATCGGGCAGCGACATCACGGCAGCCGCGCTTGACAATGCGCGGGAAATGGTGGATAATGCTAGAATTAAACGCGCTGAGATCAGCCGTAATTTCTTGAAATAAGGGGAAGCTATGTACGAAGATCTGTTGGAAAAAAAGCTCAAGAGTGAAAACATCTACGACGGCGTCCTGCTCCACGTCAAGCGCGATACGGTGATGCTGCCAAACGGCAAGGAGTCCGTGCGCGAATGGGTCAAGCATCCTCGCGCTGCTGCCGTCCTGCCTGTGTTCGAGGACGGCGCAGTGCTGCTCGTGCGCCAGTACCGCTATCCCGTCGACTGCGTCACGCTTGAGATACCGGCGGGGAAGCTCGATTCTCCGACAGAGGGTCCGCTTTCCTGCGCCGTGCGGGAGCTTTCGGAAGAAACGGGCTATACGGCGGAGCACTATGAAAAGCTCACGACGATCGGCACGACGGTTGGTTTTTCGAATGAGTACATCCATATCTATGCCGCGCATGGTTTGCAGGCGGGCAGGCAGCATACCGACGACGATGAATTCATCCACGTTGTCAAGATGTCGCTGGAAGAGGCTGTGCAGCGCGTCAGAAGCGGCGAGATCTTCGATGCGAAGTCCGTGACGGCAATCCTCATGACGGCGTTCAGCGACGCGAAGAAGTGATGGGAGGCAGCATATGTTTGGTACGGATTTGATGTGGTTCATCGCGGGTATTCCGGGCATCTTGATCGCAATGGTCGTGCATGAGTATTCCCATGC
The DNA here is from genome assembly GCA_916438625.1 of uncultured Selenomonas sp. Taxonomy (GTDB): domain Bacteria; phylum Bacillota; class Negativicutes; order Selenomonadales; family Selenomonadaceae; genus Selenomonas. Next base: position 1,364,298 of record CAKAFE010000001.1, read on the forward strand.
ACGAGTCGCGGTCGCCATGGGCGACATGACGCCACGTCTGATGGGGAGGCTCACGCTCAATCCAAAAGCGCACATCGACCCCATCGGGCTTCTGACGCTGTTCCTTTGTGCATTTCGGCTGGGCGAAGCCCGTGATGATCAATCCGCGCAATTTCCGCGACATGCGCAGGGGCGAGATCCTCGTGGCTCTGGCAGGTCCGGCGTCCAATCTCGTCGTAGCGCTTCTTGCCATGATTTTTTTTGCTGTTTATGCGCGTCTCGGCCTGCCCGTGTCGCAAGGGTTTTTTACGGTCATGCAGCTCCTCGCTCTGATCAATGTCAATTTTGCCGTATTCAACATGATTCCTCTGCCGCCCTTGGACGGCTCGCGCGTGCTCATGGCATTGCTGCCGGGGCGCTGGGCGTATGAGCTCATGCGCTTGGAGCGCTACACGTTCATCATCCTTATCTTGCTCATCATGATCGGCCCCTTCTCGCGCATCTTGGGCGCCGTCTCTTTGGACGATCTATTCCGCGCTCGCTGCAATCGTCGGTCTGCTCATCTGATTCATGGATAAGTATACGGTAAGACTCAAGGCGTTCGAGGGACCGATGGATCTTCTCATGCACCTCATCGAGAAGAACAAGATCGACATCTACGACATTCCGATGGCTGTATTGACTGAACAGTATATGGATTATCTCGGGCAGATGCAGGAATTCGACATCGAGGTCGCGAGCGAGTTTATTGTCATGGCGGCGACGCTTCTGCAGATCAAATCGCGCATGATGTTGCCGAAGCCCCCGAAGACAGAAGAAGCGGAGGAAGAGGACGATCCGAGAAAAGAGCTCGTGGAGCGCATCTTGGAATATCGTCGCTTTCGTCGTGTCAGTGTGGAGCTTGACGTTCTTGCTGCACTGCAGGAACGGGTGTTTGCGCGAAAACCTCTGGCGCTTCCCGTGCGTCGTCTGCCGCCTGAGAATATGTCCGTCGCTCTCCTCATCGATGCGTTCCGCATCGCCATGGATGTGCGCGAAGAAATCACGATACCGCAGGCTCTCGTCGCGCCCGACGCCTACAGCATACAAGGAAAGATGGAAGACATTCTTCTCGCTCTTGATCGAGGAGGCGGAGAAACGCCTTTTTGCCGCTACGTTCCCTTCGGGCACCCGCACGGAGCTCATCGTCTCTTTTCTTGCCCTTTTGGAGCTGATCAAGCTCCGTTCCGTCGTGATCCGACAGGGAGATCTTTTCGGAGATATTCTTGTTTGCCCTAAGGACGAGTGATCGCTGATGTTTATGGAAGAAATGCAGGCGCCCTTGGAGGCGCTGCTTTTTGCGCGCGGAGAGCCTGTGACGGCAGCGCAGCTGGAAGAAATCTTGCAGCTCGACGAGGAGAGTCTCGCCGAACTGCTTGCGCTCTACCAAGAGACTTTGGAAGAGCGCAAGAGCGGGCTCATGCTGCATCGCGTGGCGGGTGGCTTTCAGCTTGTCACGCGCCCCGAATGCCACGCTTATGTGCAGAAGCTCACGGAGGTACAGGACAGGAAGCTGTCGACGCCAGCATTAGAAACGCTATCCATCATCGCGTTCAAGCAGCCGATCACAAAGCAGGAGATCGAGCACATACGAGGCGTGCGCATCGAACGCGCTCTGCAGAAGCTCTTGGAAATGGAACTCGTCGAAGAGGTCGGCAGAAAGCCCGTGATCGGGCGCCCGATTCTCTATGGAACGACAGATGTGTTTCTCAAATGCTTCGGCCTCAACGCGCTCAGCGACCTGCCCGCCCTCCCTGCCTTGGAAGAAGTGGCGGAAGAAGGCGATGTGCAGCTTGAACTGATTGCCGCTGACGAAGCGGCATCGGTTCAAGCAGAAGCATCGCTGGAAAAATACGGCAGGAGAGTCGTCAGGGTCTTCGACGGCAGAAAATGTGGAAAATGCCGAGAAAAATCGGCGAAGCCTTACCTTTGGAGGAAAAAAGTGATTGAATTGTTGGCGCCGGCGGGAAGCAAAGAAGCGTTGACGGCCGCTGTGGAAAGCGGTGCTGATGCTGTTTATCTGGCAGGCAATATGTTCGGTGCGCGCGCCTATGCGGACAACTTCGATGAGAAAGGGCTGGAAGAGGCCATCAGCTTTGCGCACAGTCGTGACGTGCGCGTGCATGTGACGGTCAATACCATCGTGCGCGATGAAGAAATGGAGGCGCTTGCGCGCTACCTGCGCTTCCTGTATGAGGCAGGAGCAGACGCTGCGCTCGTGCAAGATCTCGGCGCTTATCGACTCGCTCGCCAGGCGGCACCCGACCTGCCACTGCATGCGAGCACGCAGATGACGACGCACAATCTCGAAGGCGTTCTTCTTCTGGAGGAGATGGGCTTCGAGCGCGTCGTGCTCGCACGCGAGCTTTCCCTTGAAGACATCCGGCATATCACGGCGCACAGCCGTGTGGAAATCGAGACCTTCGTGCATGGAGCGCTGTGCGTCTGCTATTCGGGGCAGTGTCTGATGAGCAGCATGATCGGCGGCAGGAGTGGCAATCGCGGTCGCTGCGCACAACCGTGCCGCCTGCCATACACACTTGTCGATGAAACAGGGATGGATGTCCTCGGAAAGGATGCGGGGACGTTTCTTCTCTCGCCCAAGGATCTGAAGACCATCGAGCTTCTGCCCGAACTTCTTCAAAGCGGCATCGCCTCGTTGAAGATCGAGGGGCGCATGAAGCGTCCTGAGTACGTCGCCATCGTCGTCGACGCCTACCGCCGCGCCATCGACGCCATCGAGGCGGGAAAAAAACTCCGTCGAACGCTGCAAATGACGAAAAAAAGCGTTGGCGCAGATTTTTCAACCGCGATTTCACGACGGCTTACCTGAAAGACCGTCCAGGACGCATGATGATGAGCGACCTGCGTCCGAACAACCGCGGACTGCTCGTCGGACGTGTCCTTGAAAGCGATAGGGCGGCAGGACGTGTGAAACTGAAGCTCTCGGGAGATCTGGCAGAGGGCGATCAGCTGGACTTCTGGGTCAAGGTCGGCGGCAGGGCGACGACGACAGTGACGGATCTGCGCGACGAGAAAGGACGAGCCTGTCCTGCAGCAACGGGGAGCGGAAGTCACGCTTTCCCTCGATGCGCCCGTAAAGCCGCATGACCGTGTATTCAAGGTCTTCGATGCGCATCTCATGGAAAAGGCACGCGGCTTCTTTCGCGCGGGTGCTCCCGTGCGGCGGATCCCTGTGACGGCGCATGTGCGCGTGCGCCTCGGCGAGCCTTTATCCATCTCCTTGCGCGACAAAGACGGCCATGCGGCGGAGGCGACGACGGAATTCGTTGCTGAGTGCGCGAAGAAACGTCCTTTGGACGAAACGGTCGTGGAAAAAGCAGCTGCGGCGCATCGGAACGACGATCTTCTCCTTGGGAGAAATCTCCTTCGATATTGAGTCGGACGTGATGGTTCCCATCAGCGAGATCAACGAGGCTCGGCGTCGAGCATTCGCGCTTCTGCAGGAAAAGCGCATGGCGCACGGCCGGCGCGCCGCGCTGCCGGCATTTCGCTATGCAAAAGCGTCCGCCCGCGTAAAATCCAAGAGTGAAGCGCGTATCGTAGCAGCGACGGATACGCTCGCCGGCGTGCGTGAAGCGCTGCAAGCTGGAGCGGACGAGATCCTCTTCGGCGGTGATTCCTATCATCATCGTGCAATCTCTCTGCGCGACTATGAGGAAGCGGCGCGGCTCGTGCACGGCGCGGGGCGCGCCATCGTGTTCAATACGCCGCGGCTCGTGCTGCGCCGCGACATGGCGACGCAAAAAAAGCTCGTCGAAGGCTTCGCGCACCTCTCGCCAGATGCCGTAAGCGTTCACAACTTCGGCACATTTTTTGTCGCGCGTGAGGCAGGACTGCACATCCATGCGGATGCGTCCTTTCCCGTCACCAACGATTGGACGCTTGCTGCGCTTGAAGAACTCGGCATCCGCCGCGCGGTGCTCTCTCCCGAACTTTCTTTGGAGCAAGCGGGCGCGCTTGCCGTGCGTGCACCGTTTCCCGTCGAGTGCATCGTCGAGGGAAATATCGAGCTCATGGTCTCCGAATATTGCGCTTTAGGCAGCTTCCTTGGCAATGCGGCATCGGGAACATGCTCGATGCCGTGCTGTAAGGGAAAGAAGCGATATGCGCTTCTCGACAGGAAAGGCATGAAATTCCCCCTTGTCTTCGATCAGGCCTGCCACATGCATGTCCTCAACAGCAAGCGCCTTTCCATGCTGCTTCATGCAATGGAGTTTGCGCCGCGGAGCATCTCGTTTCTGCGCATCGATGGGCGTTTCATGGAAGCGGCGGAACTTGGCAAGCGCGTGCGCCTCTACAAGGAGTGGAGCCGCTTCTCGGGCAAACTCATCAAGGAGCAGGAAGAACATCTGAAGGAACTTGAAGGCAAGGATGTGACACGCGGCCACTATTTCCGCGGCGTGCAGTAGGAGATGAAGATCATTCATGGAAAAAGAAACACTCGATACGCTTGAGTACGACAAGATTCGCGCGATGCTCGAAGCGAGGGCGGGTTCCATCCTCGGCAAGGAAAGGCGCGCGCCATTCTTCCTTCGAGTGATTTTGACGAGGTAGCGGAGCTTCTGCACGAAACGGAGGAGGCGGTGCGCCTTTCAGCGTTCTCCTCACCTCCGTTGGGCGGCATCTTCGATATCCGCGAGTCCTTGGCAAAAGCCGGACGCGGCGCCGTGCTCGATCTCGGCGACTTCACCGATCTTCTGAGCACGATGCACGCCATGCGCGCCGTCAAGCATTTCTTCAAGGAAATGGAGCTTGATGTGCCAATCGTCAAGGAACAGGCGCGAGGCATCGAGATCCTTGGGCAGTTGGAGCGGCGGCTCGAAAACAGTATAGACATGCACGGCAACATGCTTGACGATGCAAGTGTCGAGCTTTCGCGCATACGTCGGGAGCTGCGATCGGGAAACCGTAGGGCGAAGGAGCAAATGGAGGCCATCCTGCACCGCACGGAATACCAGAAGTTTTTTCAGGATGCCATCATCACGCAGCGCGGCGAGCGCAACGTCATACCGATCAAGCAGGAGTACCGCCAGAGCTTCCCTGGCATCGTCCATGACCAGTCGGCGAGCGGCGCGACGCTCTTCATCGAACCTTTGGCTCTCGTCGATCTCAACAATGATTTGAAGCAGCTCGCGCTTGCGGAGAAGAATGAGATGCAGCGCATCCTGCGTTTGTTGTCACAGGCAGTCGGTGAAAACAGCAGCATCCTCAAGGAGAATTGCACTATCCTCGCCGATCTGGACTTCATCTTCGCGCGCGCGAAGCTCGCGGCGGCAATGCAGGCGACGAAGCCCGCACTCAACCGCGAGGGCAGGACAAAGCTCGTCGCCGCACGCCATCCGCTGATCGAAGCATCGAAGGTCGTTCCCATCGACCTTGCACTCGGAAAAATCCCTATCACATGCTCCTCGTCACGGGATCGAATACGGGCGGCAAGACGGTCAGCCTGAAGACGCTTGGCCTCTTTGCGCTCATGGTGCAGTCAGGCTGCTATATCCCTGCGGCAGCAGGCTCGGAAATCTCTGTCTATCCGAGCATCTACACGGTCATCGGCGATGAACAGAGCATCGAGCAGAGCCTCAGCACATTTTCGGCGCACATGTCGCACATGGTCAAGCTTTTGGAGCGCGCTGAGAGGGCAGATCTCCTGCTGATCGACGAAATCGGTGCGGGAACCGATCCCGAGGAAGGGGCGGCGCTTGCCATGGCGATTCTCGAACAGTTCTTGGCGCGCGGCACGTCGACAATCGTGACGACACATTATTCGGAGCTGAAGACGTTCGCCTTTACGCGCGAGGGCATCGAGAATGCCTGCGTGGAGTTCGATGTCGAGACGCTGCGTCCGACATATCGCTTGTTGACGGGGATGCCTGGCGCGAGCAATGCCTTTGCCATCAGCCGCCGTCTCGGTCTTTCCGAAGCGGCGATCCTGCGCGCGCAACAATTCATCAAGGCCGATCACGCGCAGTTCGAGAAAGTCGTGAACCAGCTCGAAAGCGAAAAACTCATGTACGAACAAAGGAATGCGGACATCTTGGAAAGGCAGCAGCGTGTGACGAAGCTTGAGGAAAAGACGCTTGCGCTGAAGGCCGAGATCCAGGAAAAGAAGGAGCAGATGCTCAAGAAGGCGCGCCAAGAGAGCGCGGCACTCGTGCGGCGCACGCGGCAAGAGGCGGAAGAAATCATCAAGAGCCTCAAGGCACAGTTTGACGACCTCGGCATAGAGAGCCGCCGACGTGCCATGCAGGAGGCACGCGAGAAGCTGCAGGAAGCGGCGGAGCGTTCAAGAACAGGGGCTGATTCCCGGCAAGGCGTACAAAGAGAAGATCGACATGAAGAAGCTTGCCGTTGGCGACATCGTCTATGTGCGGAAACTCGACCAGAAGGCGACGGTGCTCAAGATCCAAGGCGCGAACATCGAGGTGCAGCTCGGCAGTCTCAAGACGTATGTTAAGGCGGGCGACTGTCGCTTCGTCGAGAGGGCTGGAAAAGAGCCTCGCCACAGGCGGCAAGAAACGTGGCAGGGGAGCGGGCACACTTTTTGCAGAAGACGGCGAACCTGCATCGTGAAATCGATGTGCGCGGACTCATGGTCGACGAAGCGGAACAGGTGATCGGCAAGTTCCTTGACGATGCCGTCATCGGCGGACTTGGGCAGGTGCTCATCATCCATGGCAAGGGCACAGGGGCGCTCCGAAAAAGGTGTCCATGACTATTTGAAACATCATAAAAGCGTTGCTCGCTACAATTTTTTGCTGATATGAGCGAAGGCGGCACGGGCGCGACGCTCGTCGACCCTGCAATGAGATGCAATAGGTTTGTCTTGCCCTGTCACTTTCGTTGCAGTATAATGAAAGGCGTATCATTGAATAGGATCGAGTAGGAGGAGCTTCTTCATGGAAAAACGTACCGATGCGACACGTGCTTCGCGGCAGGAGCTTCGAAGGCGCCTAGCGCCGAAGGCGGCTTCGAAGCCGCCGCCGAAAAAAAGAAGACGCGCCAGCAATGTCCTGCGCGCTCTCGTGGGTTTCTTCATCATTGTTTTCGTCATGATCATTGGCATTGGCTGTGGCTTTTTGACCGCGAGCATGAACACAAAGGACAATCTTGTCGAAGACATCCGTCCGCCGGCATCTTCCCATATCTATGACATCAATGGCAACGAGATCGCCAATGTCCATGCGGCGGAAAACCGCGAGCCGGTCAAACTCGCGCAAATTCCGCAGAATCTGCAGAATGCTTTCGTTGCAGTTGAGGACAACCGCTTTTACGAGCATATGGGGGTTGATCCGCGCGGCATCTTGCGCGCCGCCTATTCCAATCTCACCGGCAGGGCGATTTCCGAGGGCGGTTCGACGATCACGCAGCAGCTCGCGAAAAACGCCTATCTGACACAGGATCGGACGATGAAACGCAAGGTACAGGAGATCTTCCTCGCCCTGCAGATTGAACGCCAATACACGAAGCATGAAATCTTAGAGCTTTACCTGAACCAGATATATTTCGGGCAGGGAGCATATGGCGTGCAGGCGGCAGCGAAAACGTACTTTGGCAAAAACGTCGAGGATCTCGACCTCAGCGAATGCGCGATGCTCGCAGGCATACCCAAAAGCCCCAACTACTATTCACCGTCGAACAACTTTAACGCAGCGCAAGAACGCAAGAGCGTCGTGCTCGACCAGATGGAGAAATACGGTTACATCAACCATGCGACCGCGAGCAAGGCGGCTGAAGAAAAACCGAAGCTCGTCAGCAAGGTACAAGCGAAAGAATCGACGGGCGCCTACTTCATCGATTATATTACGCAGAAGGTCATCGACCGCTACGGTGCCGATGCCATTTACAAGGAAGGCCTGAAGATCTACACAACGATCGACATGACGATGCAGAAGGCGGCGGAAGAGGCTGCACACACGGTGGCTGTACAGCGCACGGATGGCAATGGCGTGCAGCAGCCGCAGATGGCGCTCGTTGCTATCGATCCGCACACGGGATATATCAAGGCGATGGTCGGCGGTCGCGGCACAGATCAGTTCAATCGCGCGACAATGGCGGAACGTCAACCAGGATCGGCGTTCAAACCCTTCGTCTTTGCAGCAGCTCTTGAAGCGAATTATTCGCCCGACACCATCATCGAGGACAGTCCGATCAAGATCGGCGGTTGGTCGCCGAAAAATTACAGCGGCAACTACAGCGGCAAGGTGACGCTGCGCACAGTGGCTCGTTACTCGCTCAACGTGCCGACGGTGAAGATCGCCCAGAAGCTTGGCATAGACAAGCCAATCTACTACGCACAGGAAATGGGCATAACTACCCTTGTCCTCGATGGCGAGCGCAACGACAAAAACTTCTCGACAGCACTTGGCGGACTCACGAAAGGTGTGACGCCTTTGGAGATGACGAGTGCTTACGGGACATTTGCCAACAAGGGTATACACGTCGAACCCATCGCCATCGTCAAAATCCTCGACCGCAACGGCAAAGTTCTTGAGCAAGCCGAGCTCAAGCAGAAGAGCGTCATCAAGGAGAGCAGTGCGGCGGCTCTGACGAGCATGCTGCAGGATGTCGTGCAGCATGGCACAGGCACACGCGCGAACATTGGTCGTCCTGCTGCCGGCAAGACGGGTACGACGGACAATTATCACGATGCGTGGTTCGTCGGCTACACGCCTGACCTCGTGGCAGGCGTTTGGATTGGCAACGACGACAACACCTCGATGGGCATGATGTCGGGTGGCATGGCACCAGCCGAGATGTGGAAGGTGTTCATGCAGAAGGCTCTCGCGGGCACGCCCGCAAAAAACTTCGACGGTGTTTCATATACTCCAGGCAGTATCAGCGAGATCAAGGATGAAAAATCTGCAAAAGATGAAAAATCTGCCGAAAAGAAGGACAAGAACACAAAGGAAACCAAAGACGGCAGAAGCACTAAAGATGCGAGAGATGTGCCGAACCCAGATGCGGGAGGAAGAACCATGGGAGATGGCGTACAGCAATCTCCCTCTGCTCCATCCGCTGCGTCGGGAGCAGGAGGCGCTTCCGAGGTCGGCGGTGGCCCTGAACCTGGCGGCGGTGTTTCCAAGGGCAGGGATTGACGTGCTTTTTGAAAGACGCGAAGAGAAGGGAAGAGTTCATTGGCAAATGTTTTTGATGTTTTGAAAGAGCGCGGCTTCATCGCTCAATGCACGGATGAAGAAGGCGTGCGAGAGCTCCTCGGCAAAGAGCGCGTAACCTTCTACATCGGTTTCGATCCAACGGCGGACAGTCTGCATGTCGGACACTTCCTTGGTCTCATGGCGATGTCGCACATGCAGCGTGCCGGACATCGTCCCGTCTGCCTCGTAGGTGGCGGCACGGGAACGGTCGGCGACCCATCTGGACGCACGGACATGCGCAAGATGCTCACGGACGAGGACATCGAGCACAACTGCAACTGTTTCAAGGAGCAGATCGCACGATTCATAGACTTTTTCTGACGACAAGGCGTTGATGGTCAATAACGGCGAATGGTTGCGAAAGCTCAATTACATCGATCTTTTGCGCGAGGTCGGGGCGCATTTCACCGTGAACCGGATGTTGGCTGCTGAAGCCTACAGGTCGCGCTGGGAAAAGGGACTGACCTTCCTCGAATTCAATTACATGATCATGCAGGCGTATGATTTCATGGAACTCGTCCATCGCTGCGGCTGCAAGCTGCAGATGGGCGGCGACGATCAGTGGTCGAACATCATCGCGGGCGTCGAGCTCATCCGCCGCAAGGAGGCAAAATCCGCCTACGGCCTGACCTTCACGCTGCTCACGAAGAGCGACGGGCAGAAGATGGGGAAGACGGCAGGCGGCGCACTGTGGCTGGATGCCGAGAAGACTCCGCCATATGATTTCTACCAATACTGGCGTAATATCGATGATGCCGATGTCGAAAAATGTCTCGCGCTCTTGACATTTCTGCCGATGGACGAAGTGCGCCGCTTGGGCGCACTCAAAGATGCGGCAATCAACGAAGCGAAGAAGGTGCTCGCCTACGAGGTAACGAAGCTCGTGCACGGAGAAGAGGCTGCGAAAGAGGCAAGGGCAGGAGCTGAGGCGATGTTCGGAGGAGGAACGGCCGCAGCGGACATTCCAACCTTCACGCTGTCCGCCGAGGAAATGGGAACGAAGCTCGTCGATTTTTTTGGCCAAGCACGACGTTTTCGCTTCGAAGAGTGAGGGCAGGCGGCTCATCGCACAGGGTGGAGTCACGCTCAACGACGCGAAGGTGAAGGATGCCGACTATTGTTTGCAGGAGCAGGATTTTTCAGATGGCACGGCACTCGTCAAGAAAGGCAAGAAAAAGCATTATCGTCTTCGGAAAGATTGATCGCAGGAATATAAGGTTTCAATAAGGAGTTGCAAGATTTCATGTCAGGACATTCCAAATGGGCGAACATCAAGAGAAAAAGGGCGCAAATGATGCGATTCGCGGCAAAATCACGACAAAGATCGGCAGGGAGATCACCATCGCCGTCCGCATGGGAGGCGGCGATCCGACGGGAAACATGCGTTTGAAACTTGCGCTTTCCAAGGCAAAGGCGAACAACATCCCCAGGACAACATCCAGCGCGCCATACAGAAGGGACTAGGCGCTGCTGAGGGAAGCAATTATGAGGAGCTGACCTACGAAGGCTACGGTCCGGCAGGTTCTGCCATCATGCTTGACATTTTAACGGACAACCGCAATCGCAGCGCTGCTGACGTGCGTCATATTTTTTCGAAATATGGTGGCAACCTTGGCGAAACGGGATGCGTCGGCTGGATGTTCAAGCAGAAGGCTGTGTTCATCGTTGAGAAGGAAACTTTCGAGGACGAGGATGAACTCATGAGCATTGTGCTCGAAGCAGGCGCCGAAGATCTCAAAGCAGAGGACGATGTTTTTGAGATCACTGCCGATCCCTGCCGATTACGAGGCTATCGAAGCAGCGCTTGGGGCGAAGGGCATCGAAACGGCATCGGCAGAGATCACGATGGTGCCTGATACGACAGTCAAGCTCGAAGGCAAGGATGCGGAGAAGATGCAGAGCCTCATCGATGCGCTCGAAGAAAATGATGATGTGCAGAACGTCTACAGCAACTATGAGTTTGATGAGGCGTGATTGCATAGGGCGATGTGCCCTGTGCCGACTGCAGCGGAGCTTCCATGCTGGCGTTGGGCATTGATCCCGGCACGGCGATCTGCGGCTTCGGCTTTGTCGCGTCTGAGGGAAGCCGCCTCATACCACACGCTTATGGTGCCCTGACGACAAGCCCCAAGGCACGCATGGAAGACAGACTCCTGAAGCTTTACGATGGACTTGATGCCTTAATCAAAGAGTACAAACCCGATGTCATGGGCATCGAGCAGCTTTTCTTCAATCGCAATGTCACGACAGCGATTCCGGTCGGACAGGCACGCGGCGTTGTCCTTCTTGCAGCTGCAAAAAACGGTTTGGAGATCGTCGAACATACGCCTCTCCAAGTCAAACAGGCAGTGACAGGCTATGGCAAGGCGACGAAGGAGCAGGTCATCTACATGGTCTCGAAGCTTCTGCACCTCGCTAAGCCGCCGAAGCCTGACGATGTGGCAGACGCACTGGCCGTCGCCATCTGCACGACGCACTGTATGGCGAGTGCCGCTTGGCGCAATCGATTGTAGGCCATGATTTTAGGAGATTTCTTATGATTGGTTTCCTGCGGGGGAAGGTCGTGCGCCTTTCCCTTGATTTTTGCTTTCTTGACGTCGCCGGTGTCGGCTACCGCGTATTCGTTTCTGGTACGACGCACAGATGTCTGCACATGGGCGAAGATGTGACGCTCTTCACACATCTCGCCGTGCGAGAGGACGCCATGACGCTCTATGGCTTCTCCTCAGAGGAGGAACATGAGCTATTCCAAATGCTCATCTCCGTCACAGGCATCGGTCCCAAGGCGGCGCTCGGCATCTTGTCGAACATCACGCCAGAGAATCTTTGTCTTGCTGTAAGGAACAAGAAGGCGGACATCCTGACGAAAGCGCCCGGCATTGGCAAGAAGTCGGCGGAACGCATCATCTTGGAACTCAAGGACAAGATGAAGGATTCATGGATGAGCATGAAGAACTCATTGAAGAAACCCTGATCGAAGATCCCGGCGAAGACAAGATGCTTTCTGAAGCGGGCGCCGCTCTCTCTCTCGGGTACACGCAGGCGGAGTTCACGCCTGTCCTACGACGTGCCAAGGATTGCAAGGATGCCGAGTCACTCATACGCTTTGCATTGAAGGAATTTGCGCAGCGTCGCTGAGGAAGGAGGTGCGGCATGGAAGAAATGGAAGGGCGCATCATCGCACTGGATGAGCAGGCGACAGACACGTGGCAATACAGTCTGCGGCCAAGAAGGCTCGCCGAGTATATCGGACAGAAAAAGGCGAAGGAAAATCTGAAAGTCTTCGTGCAGGCAGCCTTGAATCGCGGCGAAGCTCTCGACCACGTGCTGCTCTACGGACCTCCGGGTCTTGGAAAGACGACGCTCGCGGGCATAATCGCCAATGAGCTTGGCGTAAATTTCCGCATCACATCCGGACCTGCCATCGAGCGTTCAGGCGATCTCGCCGCTCTTTTGACGAACCTCGGCGAACGTGACGTACTCTTCATTGATGAGATTCACCGCCTTTCTCGCAGCGTCGAAGAAGTGCTGTATTCGGCGATGGAGGATTTCGCGCTTGACATCATCATCGGCAAGGGGCCGAGCGCGCGCTCCATCCGCCTCGATATCGCACCGTTCACCTTGGTCGGTGCTACAACGAAGGCGGGAGCTCTCGCGGCTCCTCTGCGCGATCGCTTCGGCGTGATTTCGCGCTTGGAATATTACGAGCCGCAGGAACTCATGCTCATCATTGAACGCGCTGCGGAAATCTTGAAGATTTCCATCGAAAAGCGCGGTGCAGAAAAACTCGCGAACCGTTCGCGCGGCACGCCGCGTGTCGCGAACCGTTTGCTGAAGCGTGTGCGCGACTTCGCGCAGGTCGAAGGTGCGTCGACGATCACTGCAGAAATCGCCGATGCTGCACTCGACCGGCTAGAGGTCGACCGTATCGGTCTCGATCACACGGATCGCCGCATGCTCTTGACGATGATTCAAAAGTTTGCTGGCGATCCCTGTCGGCCTCGAAACCCTTGGCAGCTGCTATCAGCGAGGAGAGTGACACGATCGAAGACGTATATGAGCCGTACCTTTTGCAGCTCGGTTTCATCAACCGCACGCCGCGTGGCCGTGTTGTCACGCGCCTTGCCTACGAACATCTTGGTGTTCCTTATGCGGAAGGGGGGAGATGAATTTGAAACTGTTGCTCCATATGTGCTGCGAATCATGTTCATGCTATCCTGTCAAGAAGCTTCGACAGGACGGCATCGAGCCTGTCGGCTACTTCTTCAACCCCAATATCCATCCATACAAGGAGTGGGATATGCGTTTGAAGACGGCGAAAGAATTCGCCGCGAAGATCGATCTCGAAATACGGACAGATGAAAACTACATGCTGCGCGATTTTTTGCAGCGAGCACTTCCCTCCGAACGTATCCCCAATGGACGTTGCCGCATGTGCTATACATGGCGCTTGGGAGAAGCTGCACTCTTTGCGAGTGAAAATGGTTTCGAGGCCTTTACGAGCACTCTTTTTTACAGTATCCATCAACAGCATGATCTCATGCGTGAGACGGCGGAGTTCTTCGCGCGCAAATACAATATCGAGTTTTATTACGAAGACTTCCGTCCGGGCTGGCAGGAGGGCATCGACATCAGCCGCGAGTTGGGTCTTTACCGACAGCCGTACTGCGGATGCATCTTTAGTGAAGAAGAGCGCTACAGCAAGGCGCTACGCAAAGAAAGGAAGAAGCAGGCAAAAGGCAAGAAGGTTGGAACAGCAAATGCAAGACAAACAAATGATGAAAGCTGCTCAAACAGCTGAGTGAAGGAGCACGAATCGATCCATCTGCGCTCGATTTCATGGATGACGGCACACTAAATAAGAAACTTCCGCAAGAAAGCCGTGAGACTTTGGCGGAAGTTTTTTTGATTCAAGATTTTTGTGTCAAGGTATGGTCACAGTGCTCATTCTTCAAGATGAAAAAGAAAATTTCTTGCCCGGGATGATGTAGTTGATGAGAAACTGTTCCTCTTCGGGGATGAAGGCAGCGACGTTGACACGGGCATCGGCAGGCTGAGGGGTGCTTGATGATCTGCAGCTCACCCATGTATCTGCCGTAGTCTTTATTATCCAGCGTGACAGCGCCGTAGGGGCGCATTTTCTGGTTCTGCGGCTCAATGTCTCGTCCCATCTCCTTGAGCAGAGCGCGGCTCTCCTGCGCACGCACGGCATCACGCGCCTCGTCAAGCCTTGCGGTAAAGACGTGCGTCAAGAGATCTTCCTGCACGGGTTCACGCAGAGAAAGCTCAGCGCGCATGGTCACGCAGTTCTCCTCTACAGCAGTAAGTGTCTCGATCTCTTCTCGGGATGGGAGAGAGTCACCGATGAAGATTGAATCCATGCCGATGGCGGCGAGGTGACGTGCCGCGAGAGAAAGCGGGAAGTCACGATGCATTTCGAGCGTCGGCAGGCCGCGGCGAAGTGGCGAGCGACGGCGGAACTGACACGGCACGAAGGCACCGACAGAGATTCCCGCTTTGTGCAGCATCGCCGTCTTGCGCACGAGTGTCGCCTCGGCAAGCCCCGTTCCTTCACGCGGATAGAAATTGTGCAGTGCATCGATGTTGTCGAAGTTTGCATTCTCCTGCAGGAGTCCTGTGAGAAATTTTCCCGTGACGGTAGAAGCATTGATCTGGATGCGCATGTTCTGTGTGTTGCGACTGAGTTCGGCAATGTGGGCGACACCGTAACCGTAATCGATGCGCAGTGTATGGATGCCCATGAACTGGAACGCCGAGAGGGAGAAGTGGCGCATGCCAAGAAGATGGAGCGTTGCGGGAGAGATGTCGGAGATGATCTCCATATCGTTTTCGCGAGCGATCTGTACGATGGCGCTGAATTCTTCCTTGAGGGCGCGTTGATCTGTCTCAGGGATATGCAAGGAGGTGAATATGCGCGTGACGCCAAGCTTGGCGGCAGACTTGATAAGAGAGATGTTTTCTTTCGGGGTGTTGTCAAGGCCGGGATAAATGGAGATTCCTGTCTGCATGGCAATGCCTCCTTTCATTTATTTGGAGCTTCTTCGGGATCTTGGAAACCGAGCAGCCAAGTCGCAAAAAAGCCGGCGGCATAAGCGGTCAGAAGACCGCCGAGATAGATGGGAATGTTGTCGGTGACAGCAGCAAGCGGCAACCCCGATATGCCCATGGCAGCTGCGCCGACCATGAAGGCGGCCTGCACAGCGCCGCCGCAAGCGCCACCGATGCAAGCGCCGAGGAATGGACGACCGAGGGGCAGTGTGACGCCATAGATCAATGGCTCGCCGATACCGAGGATGCCGACAGGAAGAGCTGTCACCACGGTTTTCTTGAGAAAAGCGTTCTTTGTCCTGCAATAGACGCAGAGCGCGGCACCGACCTGACCCGCGCCTGCCATGGCTAGCACGGGCAACAGAACGGTCACGCCATAGCGCGAGAGCAGCTCTGCGTGAATGGGCGTCAAAGCCTGATGTACACCAAGCATGACCATTGGCAGCCAAGCAGCGCCAAGCAAGAATCCTGTCAAGGCACCGCCCTTGTCGATGGCAGATGTCGCAGCCTGTCCGACCCACTCGGAGATGATACCGCCCAAAGGCTGAAGGATGAAGAGCGCCGCAAAACCAGCGATGAGAAGGACGAGAAGCGGTGTGAGGAAAAGATCGAGCATTTCGGGAACGCACTGATGGAGCTTCTTTTCCAGCCATGCTGCAAGCGCCGTGACAAGGAGGACGGCGATGATGCCGCCGCGCCCCGGCACGAACGGGACGCCATCTAAGGAAATGGCGGCAAGCCCCGGGTGTGAGAGAATTACGGCGAGCGTGCCGCCGAGCATGGGCGAGCCGCCGAATTCCTTCGCGGCATTGACGCCAACGAGGATGTTCATGCCAAAGAAGACGGCATTACCCATGAGGGCGAGGAGTCCGGCCTGAGGCGTTGCGGCAAACGCAGGAAAAGCTTTGAGTGCGATATTCAAAAGGCCCGTGATGATACCGCAGGCAATAAAAGCTGGAATCAACGGAATGAAGATGTTGGCGATGCGCTTCAAGAAAAGCTTTACCGGCGTCGCATTCTTCCTGCGTATGGTCTCATGCAGAGCCTTGCCATCGCCGATGGTGGAGTTTTGCGCCGCTTCACGCAGGGATGGGCTAGCAAGAGCGTCTCCATCGGCAGCGGTGTGCGCCCGTCGCGGAACTTCCGCGAGGTTTGCATTTTCTTCTTCGATCAATGCCTTGAAATGCTTCGTCACGGAAGCGGCGCGTCCGAGTACCAAGATGATCTGCAATTCCGCTCCGCTCATGTGCGTACCCAATATGCCGTCTATGGCTTTGAGCTTTTGCGGGAGATCAGGCGATTGCTGTTTCAATTCAAGGCGCAGGCGCGTCATGCAGTTTCCTGCTTTGCAGACGTTCGCGCTGGAGCCGACAAGGCGGAGGATCTCTGCCGCAAGTGCTTCGGATTTCATGAAGATCCCTCCCTGAGAGCACGCCTGATGTAGCCGTCGGCGGCAGCAAGCTGTGCCTGTGCCTTCTCGACGGAGAGATTGGCAAGAAGCATGAAGATGGCGGTCTTGGCGTTGCCTGAAGCTTTTTCCAGCGCTTCTTGCGCTTCCATGCGGCTTCTTCCCGTCGCCTCCATGACGATGCGCCGCGCTCGTTCCTCAAGCTTGGCATTGGAACTTTTGACATCGACCATGAGATTGCCATAGACTTTGCCGAGGCAAATCATCGTACCCGTAGAGAGCATGTTCAGAATGATCTTTTGTGCCGTGCCCGCCTTGAGGCGTGTCGATCCCGTGATGACTTCGGAGCCTGTGATCGCCGTGATTGCAACATCGGCAATCGCGGCGATAGGGGAATCCGGTGTACAGGCAATAGCTATGGTCGCCGCACCGAGCGACCGTGCGTAATCCAAACCGCCGATGACATACGGTGTGCGTCCTGAGGCCGCGATGCCGCAAAGAACATCCGAGGCGCAAAACCCTCGTTTCTGCAGATCCTCCTGCGCGAGCATAAGGGAATCCTCTGCGCCTTCCTGTGCAAGGAAGATGGCCTGAGAGCCGCCCGCGATGATGCCTTGCACAAGCGTCGGATCTGTGCCGAAGGTCGGCGGACATTCGACGGCGTCGAGAATGCCGAGTCTGCCCGATGTGCCGGCGCCTAGATAAAAAAGGCGGCCGCCTTTCTTTAGACGAACCGCAATGGTTTCCACCGCCCGAGCAATCATGGGCAGGGCGCTTTCAACAGCTTCGAAGACCTTCTTGTCCTCTTCATGGATGGTGCGCAGCATGTCGGGAACGGGAAGCTCGTCGATGTGAAGCGTCGCTGCATTGCGTTGCTCCGTCGTGAGCCTATCAAGGTCGATCATGAAGGCAAAGCACCTCAAATCTTTTTTC
Organism: uncultured Selenomonas sp.; assembly: GCA_916438625.1. GTDB lineage: Bacteria > Bacillota > Negativicutes > Selenomonadales > Selenomonadaceae > Selenomonas. The sequence goes on from CAKAFE010000001.1 coordinate 1,381,905, forward strand.
TTAATTCTTTGGGAAGGAAAGCGAAAAGAACCGACCTCCTTCAAATTCTTTACTTTGACATGAAGAGCCGAAATCCTCTTTTTTTGAGAAAGGATTATCAAAAAAATTCAATAAATTTTTTTGATAAAAAAAGGAGGAAGAGAATTGCACATATTTGAAAAATTATTCTTGACAAAATGCTGTTTCGGCGTATATCCTATTTCAAATAGTCATAGGGAACAAGGAGGTGCTTTTCTTATGACGGAAAACGAAAAATATCAAATCACGGGCATGTCGTGTGCGGCATGCAGTGCACGTGTCGATAAAGCGGTGCGGCACTTGGCAGGCGTGCGGGAGGTGTCCGTAAATCTGCTGACAAATTCGATGCTCGTGAGCTACGATGCGCCATTGACATCCGAAGCGATCTGCGCCGCCGTCGAGCGCGCGGGTTATGGCGCGAGCATTGCTGCCGCCAGAGGCGCAAGGGATGCGAAGCGTGCAGAAAAAGAACGTGAATCCCTCGAAGACCATGAGAGCTTGAAGATCCTGCGCCGCTTCTTGGTATCTATCGCATTCCTCGTGCCGTTGCTCTATGTTTCGATGGGGCATATGCTCCTCGCGCTTCCCATACCGCAGGCAATGGAAGACAATGCTCTCATCGTTGGCCTTTATGAACTTCTGCTTGCCGTCGCCGTCATGATCGTCAATCAAAAAAATTCTTTGTCAACGGTTTTTCGCAACATTTTTTTCAGGCGGCGTGAACATGGATACGCTCGTCGCATTGGGCAGCGCAGCAGGCTTCGTTTACAGCACGGGCAATCTCTTCTCCATGCCTGCTCGCTGCGCGCACTGGAGATTGGCAGCGCGTTGCGGCAGGAGGCATGGACTTCTACTTTGAAACATCTGCGATGATCTTGACGCTGATCACGGTAGGGAAGTTCTTGGAAAGCCGGAGCAAGGGCAAGACGACAAATGCCATCAAGGGGCTCATGGATCCGCGCCCAAGACGGCACGCCTCATAAGGGATGGCAAGGAAGTCGTCATCGCAGCGTCAGAAGTTGCCGTCGGTGACGTTTTCCTAGTGCTGCCAGGCGAGAGCTTCCCTGTCGACGGCAAGGTACTTGAAGGCGAGAGCGCGGTCAATGAAGCGGCTCTGACGGGCGAAAGCCTTCCTGTCGACAAGAGTCCCGGCAGTCTCGTGAGCGCCGCCACGATCAACCAAAACGGCGCATTGACCTGCGAGGCGCACCGTGTCGGTGAGGATACGACGCTGCAGCAAATCATCGAGATGGTTCAGAACGCAGCCGCTTCCAAAGCGGAAATATCGAAGCTCGCCGACAAGGTGTCCGGCGTCTTCGTCCCCGTCGTTATCGCCATATCCCTCGCCACAGGCCTCCTTTGGCTTCTGCTGGGTGAAGGAACGAGTTTCGCACTTGCCCGCGCTGTCAGCGTACTCGTCATCAGCTGCCCGTGCGCCTTGGGACTCGCAACGCCAGTAGCCATCATGGTTGGCAGCGGCAAGGGAGCAAAGAACGGCATCCTCTTCAAGACGGCGGCAGCTCTGGAAATGACGGGCAAGGCGGACTTCGTCGTACTCGACAAGACGGGAACGATCACGGAAGGCAGACCGCGCGTGACCGATATCATGCCCGCAGCAGGCATCGAGGAGGAAACGCTCCTTCTCTCGGCTGCAGCCTTAGAGGCAAAAAGCGAACATCCACTTGCTGCCGCCATCAAGCGCGAGGCAAAAGAGCGTGGACTATCCCTCAGCAATGTGCATGATTTCCAAGCGTTGCCAGGGCATGGCATTCAAGGAGAAATAGAATTTTCCGGTGTGCGCAAAACGATGTTTGGTGGCAGTATGACCTTGATGAAAGAGCGGGGACTCTTGACGGCGGATCTGAAGATCGCAGCGGAAAAGTTTGCCTCTGAAGGAAAGACGCCGCTCTTCTTCGCTGTGGCGGACAGTCTGCTCGGCATCATCGCCGTAGCGGATGCTTTGAAGGAGGACAGCCGAGAGGCGATCGAAGAGCTTCTGCGCATGGGCGTGCAGCCCGTCATGCTCACAGGCGATAATCGCCGCACAGCGGATGCCGTCGGCGCGAAACTCGGACTTTCCGCCATCGTCGCCGATGTCCTGCCCGACGGCAAGGAAGATGTCGTGCGACGATTGCAGGAGAGCGGCAGGACGATCATGGTGGGCGACGGCATCAACGATGCTCCGGCTCTGACGCGCGCTGATGTCGGCATAGCCATCGGCGCAGGAGCCGACATCGCCATGGATGCCGCCGATGTTGTCCTCATGAAATCGTCACTCAAGGATGTCGTCGCTGCCATCCGCCTTTCACGGCAGGTCATCCGCAACATCAAGGAGAACCTGTTCTGGGCATTTTTTTACAACATCATCGGCATCCCGCTCGCCGCGGGGCTTTGGCTTCCTGTGTTCGGCATCGTCCTGAATCCGATGTTCGGAGCAGCGGCGATGAGTCTTTCAAGTTTTTGCGTCGTGATGAACGCCCTGCGGCTGAATCTTTTGGATGTTTATGACGATAGAAAGGATGCTCGGAAGGTTGTTCATGAGCTGCCCGATTTTTCTTTTACAGACGAAATCGGGAGAGCTTGAGAGAAACGCTTGGCAAAAAGAAACAGAAGGAAAAATGGAGGAAAGTACAATGAAAAAGACGATTTCCATCGAAGGCATGATGTGCGATCACTGCGTCGCCCATGTGACAAAAAGCGTTGGAAGGTATGAACGGCGTGGAAAAAGGCCGATGTCAGTTTGGAGAATAAGAATGCCATCGTCACCTTGAATGCCGATGTTTCAGACAAGGCTCTGTCGGCGACAATCGTCGATGCAGGCTACGAGGTCGTCGGCATCAGCTGATCGGTTTCATACGAACCTGCCTCCTCTCACCATAGGGGAGGCGCGTTCATATTCTGAACTTCTCCCGCATGGCACATCGTTCTCAGATATCAGTGCTGTTGCTTCTTGCATCAAAGTGCAAAGCGGTATCATTGGCGAGGGCGATGAAAACCCTTCGGATGCAGGACGAATCAAGATCATCGAGCCGTGAAGCAAGAAAGCACGCATGGATCCAGCACCGTTCTGACGGAGCCGTTTCATCCGTGCATCAAAGAAAACTGCCGCCGAAATATGCGGCAGTTTTTCTTTTGATGCAGACGCTAGTGTAAACGCCCACGCCTTACGGCACCACAATGAACGAGAACCGCCATCTATGGTATAATAAGAGCAGACGTTGAAGGTCGAATAATTTTTGAGATTCGATCTCGCTGTGTAAACTGATCTGGTCTCCTTTTTTTCGCACCACGCTTTTGTTCAGAGCTACGCTCAAAAGGACGTATGGTAAAATGAGCCATCATCGAGGAGGCCACGTCGTACAAAGGGAGGGAATCCTCATGGATGTCACGCACGAACGCTGTTGTGGGATTGATGTGCACAAACGCTCGATCGTCGCCTGCCCTCAGATGTGGCAAGAAGCAGGAAATACGAACATTTGGCACGACAAGCAAAGAAATCCGCGCACTCGCCAAATGGCTTTTGGGATGAAAAAGTGCCAGATGGCCGCCATGGAAAGCACGGGTTCCTACTGAAACCCGTCTACAATCTTTTTCGAGACCTCTCATCTAGGCGTCATGATCGTCAACGCCGGGAACATGAAGAATGTTCCCGGAAGGAAGACCGATGTGAAGGATGCCGAATGGATCGCGGACTTGCTGCAGCACGGGCTGTTGAGCGCGAGCTATATTCCGAAACGGGAGCAACGCGAGTTGCGGGAAGTTTCGGTACAGAAAGAGCTTGATTGCCGAGCGTGCACGTGAACTCAACCGTCTGCAGAAGATGCTGGAAGGAGGAAATATCAAGCTGTCCAGCGTAGTTTCCAACATCAACGGCAAAAAGCTCGCGCAGCCTCTTGCAGAAGCTGCTCAAGAAGGATGCGCCGCTGCAGAAGGATGAAGTGGAAGAAAGCCTTCACGGAGCATTGAGGCACAAGGTGGAAGATGTCATGCAAGCGCTGGACGGCTTTCTCACGCCTTTGCAGAAACAACTGATCCTGCAAGTCGTAGATCATATCGACGACATGACGAAGCGCATCGGTCAGATGGATAAGCTCGTCAAGCAGTACAGCAGCGGCTATGAAGACGCGATAGAAAAAGCTGGACGAGATACCGGGCATAGGGAGGCAGAGCGCGGAAACCATTTTTGGCGGAAACAGGTTTGGATATGAGTCGCTTTGCAACGGAGAAACATCTGTCCAGCTGGGCGGGTCTGTCTCCGTGGAACAACGAAAAGTGCCGGAAAGCGGCAAAGCGGCAGGACTACCAAAGGGAACGCCACACTGAAGACTACGCTGATACAATGCGCCAAGGCAGCCATCAAGAAGAAGGACTCCTTCTTGTCCGCACAATATGACAGGCTCGTCGTACGACGGGGAGCAAAACGTGCCACAGTAGCTGTAGCGCATACCATGCTGATAGCCATTTACCACATATTGAAGCTGGGAGAGCCCTTCATCGATCTGGGAGCCGACTATTACAACAAATTCAACAAGGAGAGAAAGATCAACAGTTATCTAACGAAGCTGAAAAAACTGGGTTGGCAGCCTGAAACAGCCACATTCTCGGCGGCATCCACATAAAATTTCAGTCAAACAGAGCAATGGGGGATTTTTGCGCTTTTTCCAGCCTTAGCACAAAGGTTCTCATGGTAAATATTTCTCGGTGGGGGTTGCAAAAAGGCAAAGAGACCTGTACCCTATAGTGTATGCTAACGAGGCAAATACAAAACAAGGAAGGTCTCTTATGGAAACCATTGTAACAGAAATCTTGGAAATAATAAAGGGTGCGAAGGACAGCATATCGCGGGAAGAGCGAATCCGCAGTTATCTCGAAGACCTCGCATGCCGTGCGGTCAGCGAGGCGCTCGAACGGATCGACAAAGAACTGGCGGGCAGATACGCTGATAAAGGCTGGCATGTGGAACGTCTGGACTGGCGCACCGTGCAGGCGAGCTACGGGACGCTCCGCATACGCCGCCGAAGGATGTGCAAAGAAGGAGAGGCAGGAATCTATCCCTTGGACAAGGAGCTGGGCATCCGCCCCTATAGGGAGATACACCGCCTACCGGAATACACCATCGCCCAGATTGCCGCCAAGACCGTCTACCGTGTCACGGCCGATGCCGTCAACCTGCTGACGCCGGTCACGATGAGCCACCAGCAAGTCGCCCGCGTAGTGAAGCAAGTGGGCGAAACCTACAGCGCATGGGAAGACCTGCAGGCGACGCCCGACCCAATGGAAAAAGAACTGCGTCAACCGCAAGTCCTCTACATCGAGGGAGACGGCCTCATGCTGCACGGGCAGAAGAAGAAACAAAAGGAACTGCATCGCTTCCAGATCGCCGAAGGCGTGCGAGAGAACGGCAACCGACGCGAACTTATAGGAACCCACTACATAGCAGACTTCAGCCATGAAAAAAAGCCAAGGACAGGATGCTGCACTATATAGGCAGCCATTATGACCCTGACGCACACGTTGGTGCTGGAGCAACAGTGACGGAGGAGCCGGCTACAGCATCGACGCATTCAAGGAGATCGTGGGGAAAGTCGGAAGGCACGAGCATTTCCGCGATTGGTATCACGTGCAGAGGAAGTGCAAGGAACGCCTCTCGGGCGAACAGAAAGCTGCGCCGGGAACTGCACAGAGCCTTGAAGAACCACGACCGAGAGCGTCTAGGCCTCGTACTGGACACCTTGGAATCCACAGCCCGGGACGAACACCAAGCCGAACAAGTGCGCCTTCTCCGAGGCTACATGACGCGGAACTGGTCATACCTTGCCTCGTTGGAGCAACGGGGACTGGGCGGATGCAGCAAGCTCCTGGGCACATGCGAGAGCAACCATCGGCTGTACAGCTACCGGATGAAGAAGCAAGGGAGGCGATGGAGCGGAGACGGCGGCAAGGCGATGGCGAAGATCATCACGGGGCTGAAGAACGGCGACCTGCGCGAGGCCATGGTGGCCAAAGCGGAGCTGTTCAATCCGAAGTCTGGCAGGGATTTCCGCGGAGCTGTGAGGCAAGCGTTGAAGAAAAGCAAGGGCAACGCGCATGAAGGCGTGCGACATGGGAGGATCACGGTGAGCGCGCCGATGAGCAGTGCGATTGGACATTTGTCCAAATGCTTCGCTTAAAGAGGAAAAACAGGCATGCCGCGAAGGCAGACGCATCAAGGGTTGAAATTTCCCACCGAGAACATCTTGACACATACATGCAGACGGTACATGTGGCGCGGCGTGCTTCTCTGTGATATACTATATCTCATTGAAGCGAAAGGAGCAATGACTTTGGCAAGAAGACGGAGCGGCACGCGGCACGGCAGTGCTGTTCTCCTGCTGTGCGGCTTATTCTTTTTTTACTTTTCTCATGTTGCCTTGGCAGGACGTGCGATCGACTTCCACGGTGCGGGGAAGGCACATAAGGAGGCAGCGGGGCAAGCAGCGAAGATTGCACGAATGCGATCGTCTTCTCAGGAAATCCGCGTGGGTATCCTCCTAGGACAGAAGAGCCTGCTCGTTTCATCTGATATGGGATTTTCCCTTATCGATGACAAGAACGGCAAGGTGTTGGTGACGATCGTTCCGGATGGCGCCATCAAACTGGAAGGGGGCTCGGGCGGAATCCTTCTCGACGGCAAACTGATTCCCGGCACGTCCTTCCGTCTTGCGCCACAGCGTTCCGATGGAATCTTCCAACTCGGCAGCAAGCATTACCGCGGCAGTCTTCTCTTGCGCGTGCATGACGGCACCTTTCGACGTCATCGAGCATTTATCCATCGATGAGTATATAAATGGCGTTCTCGCTGAGGAGATGCCTGCCTCTTGGCCTCTGGAGGCTTTGAAGGCGCAGGCGGTGGCTGCGCGCACCTATGCCTTTCGCAGCAGAGAACGCCATCGTTCGAGCGGATACGATGTCTGCACGACGATGCACTGTCAGGTCTATGGCGGCGTCGATGCAGAAACGTCCGCGACGCGCACGGCAGTTTCGGCGACGGCAGGGCAAGTTCTCACCTATGCTGGAGATGTCGCAGAGACGTTGTTCCACAGCGATTCAGGCGGCATGACGGAGAGCCGTGATGAGCTATGGGGCGATGGCGTGCCGTATCTCGTGCCGGTCAAGGAGGATGTGCAGGGGACAAGCCCTTGGCAGGTGACTTTTTAGAAGCTGATTTTCTCAAGAAGCTCACCGCGGCAGGAAAGGATGTGGGGAATCTGAAGAAAATCGAACTTTCACCACTCGCCATCGGCAAGGGCGATGCCTACCGCACGTCGTCGGGTCGCGTTTCCCATTTGGAAATTCAAGGTTCGAAGAAAACCTTGAACCTGACAGGCAGCGAGATGCGCTCTATATTCGGCCTGAAGAGCACGCTTTTCGAAGTGAGATGCGAAAAAGGTCATGTCGTGATTTCGGGCTTCGGCAGCGGCCACGGACTGGGTTTGTCACAGCATGGCGCCCAGAGGCTTGCAGGTCGCATGAAATACGATGCCATCCTAGCACATTATTACCCAGGGACGAAGTTGGAAACCCTGCCATGAAACCAGAGAACGGCTTCATGAGAGAATGGCACAATATCCGTAAAGCGGACATTGCGCGCGCAGCTTGCTGTGAGGAGAAGAGAAAAGAATGCTGCTCAAAGATTTGATTATGAATTACCAGAAGAACTCATAGCGCAGACCCCCATCGAACCGCGCAATGCATCGCGGCTCATGGTGCTCGATCCTGCGCTAGAGAGCATCGAGCATCGCCATTTCTACGATCTGTCCACATTTCTTGCGCCAGGCGACGCTTTGATCCTCAACGACACGCGCGTTCTTCCAGCGCGCCTGCATGGAAGGCGCGAGCCGACGGGCGCTCATATCGAGGTGTTCTTGCTGCGCCGCATCGACAAGGACTCGTGGGAAACCTTGGTGCGCCCTGGCAAGAAGGCGCAGATCGGACAGACCATTCGCTTTTCTGAAGAGCTCAGTGCCGAAGTCACGGCACATACAGATTTCGGTGGACGCATCGTAAAGTTTCACTACGAGGGCATATTCGAAGAAATCCTCGATCGTTTGGGGGAGACGCCGCTTCCGCCCTACATCCATGAACGGCTCGAAGACAGGGAACGTTACCAGACCGTCTACAGTCGCGAAGAAGGCTCGGCGGCGGCTCCAACAGCAGGGCTGCACTTTACGAAAGAACAGCTTGCCGAACTCAAGGCGAAGGGAATCAACATTGGGTTCGTCACCCTGCATGTCGGACTCGGCACGTTTCGCCCAGTAAATGTGGAAAAGATCGAAGACCACAAGATGCACAGCGAGTACTATCGAATTCCTGAGGAAACGGCAGATTTGATCCGCCGCACGAAGGAGGCTGGATGCCGCGTCGTCGCCGTCGGCACGACATCGATCCGCACATTGGAGGCTGCAGCTGAGCCGCAGGGCGTTCTTGCACCAAAAAAAGCGGCTGGACGGACATCTTCATCTATCCAGGCTATCGTTTCAAGCTTGTCGATGCGCTTGTGACGAATTTCCATCTGCCAAAGTCGACACTGCTCATGCTCATCAGTGCCTTCGCGGGGCGGGAATTCATGCTGCGCGCTTACGAAGAAGCGGTGCGCGAGAGGTATCGTTTCTTTTCCTTTGGCGACGCAATGTTTTTGACGTGCCGCGCCGAACGCGGTGCAAAAGAGGAGGGCGCTCTTTGACAGCCATCACGTATGAATTGATAAAAAAGGATGCTGCGACAGGGGCACGCGCCGGCATCTTGCACACGCCGCATGGGAGCTTTCCCACGCCGATCTTCATGCCCGTGGGCACGCAGGCGTCCGTCAAAGGTGTTTCTCCCGACGAGCTCAAGGATCTCGGTGCAGGAGTGATTCTTTCCAACACCTACCATCTGTTTCTGCGCCCAGGCATGGAACTCGTGCGGGAGGCAGGAGGATTGCACCGCTTCATGCATTGGGACGGAGCGATTTTGACAGACAGCGGCGGCTTTCAGGTGTTCAGTCTGGGAGAGCTTCGAAAGATCAGCGAGGACGGCGTGACCTTCCGTTCACACATCGATGGTTCGAAGAAATTTCTTTCGCCTGAGATTTCCATGGAAGTGCAAATGGCGCTCGGCTCGGACATCGTCATGGCCTTCGATGAGTGTGTACCTTATCCTGCCGATCACGACTATGCAAAAGCCTCGACGGAGCGCACGACCCGTTGGGCAGAGCGCTGCAAAGGGGCGATGACGAGCGAACATCAAGGACTCTTCGGCATCGTGCAGGGAGGCATGTACAAAGATCTGCGCGAAAAGAGTGCGGCCGACCTCGTAGAACTCGATTTTTCCCGGCTATGCGGTCGGTGGTCTGAGCGTTGGCGAACCCAAGGAACTCATGTACGAAATGCTCGGACACACCGTGCATCTCTTGCCTGAGAACAAGCCGCGTTACTTTGATGGGCGTCGGCACGCCCGACTACCTCTTGGAAGGCGTCATGCACGGCATCGATATGTTCGACTGCGTATTTCCAACGCGCGTGGCACGAAACGGCATGGCAATGATGCATGAAGGTAAACTCGTGATGAAGAATGCCGTCTATACGCATGATTTCTCCGTCCTCGAAGAGGGATGCGGCTGCTATGCCTGCCGCAATGGCTATACACGCGCTTACATCCGCCACCTCGTGCGCGCCGAGGAAATCTTCGGCCTGCGTCTCTTGACGCTGCACAATCTTCACTTCTTGCAGGCGTTCATGCGCGAGATGCGAGAAGCGATTCTCGCGGATCGATTCAGGGAGTTTCGTGCGAAATTCTTGCAAAACTACAAGAGGTGAGGAATTTTTCTCTGTGTTAAAGGGAAACGGCGAAAAGCGTCGAAACAGATAAACTATGCATGATATAAGATTTTCTGACTAGGGGGAATACCATGGACGCCAATATGATGAATGCCCTTTCTACATATGGACCGTTGATCTTCATGGTGCTTGTCATCTACTTCCTTATCATCAAGCCGCAGCGCAAGGAGCAGAAGCGTCGCAAGGAGATGCTCGATGGGCTCAGGCGCGGCAACCGTGTCGTGACGATTGGCGGCATTTATGGTACGCTGACCGAAGTGCACGACACGATGGTCAAGATGAAGATTGCAGAGCATGTGGAAATCGAAGTGTCTCGGGCCTCCATCCACGCGAATGTCACGAATGAAGAGACAACGGAGAAGGCTTGATGAATGGTGCATGAAGATGTTTGGCAGCGGAAGAAGCTGCTGCGCCGGGAAGCTCTGGCGTGCCGTCGCAGTCTTTCTGCACAGGCAAATCGAGCTTTCAGTGAAGCTATAGAAGAGAGACTGAAGGAACTTGATGCCTGCCGCAAAGCGAAGACGTTCTTTGCCTTCGCCGCGATGTCGGATGAGGTGCAGCTCTACAGCCTCATAGAAAAGGCACTGGCCGAGGGAAAGCGTGTTGCCTTGCCGCTTATCGTCGGCAAGGGCGTCATGGAGGCGGTGCGCGTGCGTGCGCTTTCCGACCTTGCGCCGGGAGCGTTTGACATCCCGACCGTGCGTGAAGATCGGCGCGAGATCGTCGATCCCAAGAGCTTTGACTGCGTACTCGTGCCAGGCGCGGCATTTTCACGCACGGGAGCACGGCTCGGTCTTGGCGCTGGATTCTACGATCGCTTTTTGAGCGAGAAAGCGCCGCAGGCACAGCGCATCGCCGTGGCATTTTCCTGCCAGCTCATGGAGGATATCCCCGTAGAAGCGCACGATGTCAAGATGCAGTGGATTGTTACAGAAAAGGAACGTATAGTTTGCAGGTGAGAAGCATTGATGAAAATAAACGTGGGCATGGCGAAGGTCAACAAGTACGCGATGCAGCATTGCGGCGACAGCTTTGACATCATCGAGCGCCCTTACGGCGGACTGTCTGCCATCATCGCTGATGGACAGGGAAGCGGGCTCGCTGCACATCATACGAGCAGCTGGGTCGTGAACAAGGCGGCCTCGCTCATCGCTGACGGCGCACGCGATGGCGCTGTCGCACGCGCCGTGCATGACTACCTCTATGCGATGAAGGACAAGAAGGTTTCTTGTACGCTGACGCTTCTGAGTGCAGATCTGGAGTCGGAAACGATCGTCATCAGCCGCAATTCCAACTGTCCGACCATCGTCAAGACAGACGAATATCTGACGATTTATGACGATGATGTTGCACCAATCGGCGTCAATCGCCACATGAAGCCGTTGGTCTATGAGCTTCCGTTTGCCCCAGGCATGATCGTCGTATCTTTTACGGACGGCATCGCCCATGCAGGAAAGAAATATGACGGTGCGGTGATGGACATCAAGAAGATCGTCGCCATCGTCGAGGACAACCCACCTGAGGATTGCGACTTCATTGCGGGGAGTATCTTGGAGTATGCTCTTTCCTTGGACAAGGAGAAGGCGGGGGATGACATGACGGTCGTCGTGATGGGCATCTCAGAAACTTCTTTCGATGGACCCAAGGTAGAGCAGCTCTCTGCTTCGTACCCGTTCTAGGAGGATGCCATGCGAATCGCTGTTGTCGGCGTCTGCGCCTCAGGCAAGACGACTCTCGTTCAGGGACTGAAGGATGCAGGTTTCGATGCATACAATGTGGCGCAGGAACATTCATGCATCCGCGCTTTTTGGAACAAGCATCATCCCGACATTCTCGTGATGATCGACGCAACGCTTCCTGCAATCAAGAAGCGTCGCCGCGTCTCGTGGACGGAAGAGCGTCTGTGCGTGCAGCACGAGCGCTTGAAAGATGCGAGAGAACATGCCGATCTATATCTGCAGACAGATGAATTTTCAGCTGCGCAGGTATTGGAAAAAGTCATTGCGTTTCTGCATGAAAGGGGCGCCTGAGGCTGCCTGTACGCTTCTGCACAGCGCAGGGAGAAATTTTCAGAGGAGATGGAAAGAGTTGAGACAGGACGCTTTATTAAAGCTCATCGCGGTCATTGCGGTCATCGTCGGCATTTTTTCGCTTTTGTCTCGCCGTTGGCAAATTCCATACGCCAAGGTCTTGACTTGCAGGGCGGCACGCATGTCGTGCTCGAAGCTGTCGATACGCCGGAAGCACAGGTCAATGATGATGCGATGCAGCGTGTCGTGAAGATCATGGAGAAGCGCGTCAACGAGCTTGGACTCACCGAGCCGTTGATCCAACGGCAGGGTGAGCGCCGGATCATCATCGAATTGCCGGGCATCAAGGATCCGGATGCTGCGATCAAGACAATCGGCAAGACGGCCATGCTCGAATTCAAGGACGAAGATGGCAACACCGTCATGACGGGAACGGACTTGAAGAATGCTCAGGATGCACGCAACCAGCAGAATCAATATGTGGTCAATCTTGAGTTCTCCGACGAGGGTGCAAAGAAGTTCGCCGATTTGACGACAAAGAATGTCGGACGCCGCATCGCCATCTTGCTTGACGGCGAGGTTTTGACGAATCCAAATGTGCGCGAACCGATCACGGGCGGCAGAGCTGAGATCACTGGACAGGAGAGCCAAGAAGAAGCGCATCGCATCGCCATGCTTCTGAGAAGCGGCGCCCTGCCTGTCAAAGTCAACATCATCGAGACGCGCACGGTTGGCCCGACGCTCGGTCAGGACTCGAAGGACAAAAGCGAATTTGCCTTCGTCATCGGCATTTCCGCCGTGCTTGTGTTCATGGTTCTTTTCTATCGTCTTTCCGGCCTTGTTGCCGACCTCAGTCTCATGGCTTACGTCATCCTCCTGCTCTTCATTTTGAAGATGCTCGATGCTACCTTGACGCTGCCGGGTGTTGCGGGCATCATCTTGTCCATCGGCATGGCGGTCGATGCAAATGTTCTGATCTTCGAGCACTTCAAAGAAGAGTACCGCTTGGGCAAGACACTTCGCCTTTCAATGGAAGCAGGCTTCAAGCGTGCCTTCACGACGATCTTCGACTCGAACATCACGACGATCATCGCGGCGCTCGTGCTCTTCTTTTTCGGCACAGGCACGATCAAGGGCTTTGCCATCACACTTGGGCTAGGCGTCGTGCTCAGCATGTTGACGGCAATTACGCTCACGCAGTACATGCTGAAGCTCCTCATTGCCTCGAACATCTGCAAGAATCCTGCGGTCTACGGAGCGACGGGATTATCCGTGGGAAACGAGGTGAAAAAAGATGCATAAGTTCGATATTGTAAAGCACACGAAAATATGGTTCCTCATTTCCCTATGCGTCATCTTGCCTGGCATTTTCAGCATGTGTACGCAGGGGTTCAATCTGGGCATCGACTTCACGGGCGGCACGATCATCGAATTGCGCTTCCAAAAAGAAGTGACTTTGGCAGATGTGCGCAACGTTTTTGCGCGAGTACGGCCTTGACAACAGCACGATCCAGTTCTCGGGCGATGCTGCGAATGCCGAGGCGGCGCCTACCGTCATGGTGCGAAGCGTCGACCTTGAAGAAGATGAGCGCAAGGCAGTCATGGCATCGCTGAAGAAAGATTTGGGCGACTACGACGTGCTGCGCGAAGAGAAAGTCGGCGCGACAATGGGATCGGAGCTCATCATGAACGCTCTCTGGGCGCTCGCGCTCTCTTGGCTCATGATCGTGCTCTACGTTTCCTACCGCTTTGAATTCAAGTTCGGTATTTCTTCCATCCTGGCATTGGTGCATGACATCCTCATCGTCCTGAGCGTATTCTCCTTGACACAGAGACCGATTGATTCTTCGTTCGTTGCGGCGCTCTTGACGATCGTCGGTTACTCCATCAACGATACGATCGTCATCTTCGATCGCATCCGTGAGAATCTAAAAGCTTCACTTCCGACGCGGCGGCGACATCAACGAGCTCGTCAATACAAGTATCTACCAGACTCTGACGCGCTCTATCTACACGGTCTGCACTGTGCTTTTCACGACGTTCGCGCTTTATTGGTTTGGCGGTGATACGACGAAGGATTTCTCTTTCGCGCTTCTCGTCGGATTCTTTGCTGGCTGCTATTCCTCCATCTTTATTGCAAGCCCCATCTGGGTCGTATTACGCAATTTCTCGGAGAAACGCCGCAGAGCGAATCGTCCAGTTTTAGAAAAGGAAAATTGATTCATGCTCTGCGTTTATTGAACGCGGAACATACAAAGGGCTGTGCATAGGTCTGATCATACCTGTGCAACAGCCCCTTTTGCTCGATCCAGCGGCATGTTTGAAGGAGGGTACAATGGAAAAAGAATGGTCACTTTTGCCCGATGCGTCAGCGAGAGCCGTGGAATTTTCCCAGCGCATCGGCACGACGCCTTTTACGGCAGCACTCCTTCTACATCGCGGCATCGATTCAGAAGCAGCCGCTCGAGAATTCCTTCATCCAGAGAAACAACTGTTTCACGATCCGTTTCTTCTGCAGGATATGGAGGCAGCTGTCTCACGTATCGAGCAGGCGATTCAGGCGAAGGAGCGCATCGTCGTTTATGGCGATTACGATGTTGACGGCATCACGGCAACATCGATCCTTTGCCGCAACCTTCGTCAGCTCGGAGCCGATGCAGGCTGCTTCATTCCCGATCGCCAGAATGACGGTTACGGTCTGCACAAGGAAACGCTCGATGAAATCATTGCAAAGGGCACGGCGCTGATCATTACGGTCGATTGCGGCATATCCGCCGTTAACGAGGTGGCAGAAGCAAGGGAACGAGTCGACATCATCATCACGGATCATCATCTGCCAGGAAAGAAGCTCCCATCAGCGTTCGCCGTTATAAATCCGCATCGCGCAGACTGCCCTTATCCGGATAAGGATATCGCCGGCGTGGGCGTGGCGTTCAAGCTTTGTCAAGCGCTTTGGCAAAGATTGCGCGGCAGATCCTTTGCCGGCGACCCTCGATATCGTCGCTTTGGGCACAGTCGCTGATGTCGTACCGCTCGTAGGGGAGAATCGAAAGATTGTACAGCAGGGACTGCGCGTTCTGAAAAAGTCTACACGCCCAGGTATACAGGCGCTTCTTTCGGTGACAGATCTCAAGGAAAAAGAAATTACTGCTGGTCACATCGGTTTCGTCCTTGCCCCCAGGCTCAATGCGGCGGGCCGCCTGGCCTCCGCGCTGCGCGGTGTCGAGCTGCTTTTGACGGAACAGGTGGAAGAGGCGCAGATGATTGCTGAAGAGCTAGATGCTGCAAATCGAGAACGCCAGGCGGTGGAACAAGAAATCCTACAGGCAGCGGAAAAGCAGATCGAAGCGATCGATGTAAAAAAAACGCATGTACTCGTACTGCACGCGGAAGGATGGCATCCCGGCGTTATCGGCATCGTGGCTTCGCGCATTGTGGAGCGCTACTATCGTCCAACGGTCATCATAGCGGAAGAAGATGGTGTCGGCAAAGGATCTTGCCGCAGCATCCGCGGTTTTCACATGTTTGAAGCACTCTCTTCCTGCAAGGAGCATCTGCTCAGCTTCGGCGGGCACGCGCAAGCGGCAGGACTTTCCCTTCGCTCGGAAAACATCGCCCCCTTCCGTAAGGCTCTGGAAGCCTATGCGAAAAAGGTGCTTGTGGAAAAAGATTTCATTCCGATTCTCGATATCGAGCTGGAGCTTGCGCCCGAGCGGATAACGGAACGCCTGATGACGGAGATCAAGCTTTTGGAACCTTACGGCATGGGAAATCCCAAACCGCTTTTTTCTCGTGCCACGATGTTCGCGGCAGCTATGCCAGACAAATCGGCAAAGAGGGACAACACCTGAAGTTCGAGCTTGATGGCGTAGATACAAGCATCGATGTCCTTGCTTGGGGCAGGGGGAAGAGGCCTCCTTCATCAATCGCGAGCGCATCGACATTGCATATTTTCCCGAATACCATGTATGGAGGGAAAAGCGCTCGTTGCAGCTCATGCTCGAAGATTTCCGTCCTGCGCGCGCTGCAAAAGAAGCATCCCGACCGTGAAGCTTTGGCCTCGGTTTATCGCTTCCTGCTCTCACGCCAAAGGGCACGGAAAGAACTATCGTTCAATGTGGAGGAGCTTTTCGAGCAGTATCTGCATCATTTTCCCGCCATGGGAATTTTCACGTTTCAAAAGGCACTGCAGATTTTCGAGGAACTCGGCATCCCTCATCAAAACAGACGGAAAATTCGAGTTTTCCGTGCCCAAAGAAAAGCTTGATTTGCAGAAATCACGCATATTCCGTGAAGGGAATCCACTGTAAGACTCCTTTTCAATGAAGAATGATGTTTTTTATAAAAAACCTTGCATGATGGTGTATAATGTATAACATGAGATGGGAAGGGCAGCCACGGATGTCTGCTGAGAATGCCGAGGAAAGTCGGGTGAAACGGAATGAATGAGACGAATCCCGTAAGTATAGACACCATCTTGGAAACGGTGAAGGGCTATCAGCCAAATGCGGATACAGACCTCATCCAAAGAGCGTATGAGCTTGCGAATGCTGCACACAGTGGGCAGAAACGCATTTCGGGCGAAGACTACATCATCCATCCACTTGCCGTCGCCAAGATACTCACCGAGTTGCAGATCGACGACATCACGATCAGTGCCGCTATCTTGCACGACGTTGTGGAAGACACAACGCATACGCTGAAGGAAATGCGCGAGCTTTTTGGTGACGAGGTCGCCATGCTCATTGATGGCGTGACGAAGCTCGGCAGGATACAGTACAAATCCAAAGAAGAGCAGCAGCTTGAAAGTTACCGAAAGATGTTCCTCGCCATGGCGAAGGATATCCGCGTCATCATGATAAAGCTTGCTGATCGCCTGCATAACATGCGCACCCTCAAATATGTTCGTGAGGACAAGCAAAAACGCATTGCACGCGAGACCATCGAAATCTATGCGCCGCTTGCGAACCGTCTCGGCATATCGAACATTAGGTGGGAACTTGAGGACTTGTGCCTTCGCTATCTGGATCCCAAAGCATACTACGATCTCGTTGAGAGCGTCAAGCAGAAACGTCAGGAGAGACAGGCCTTCATCGAAGAAGCGCACGAGCAGATCGTAGAAAAAAATCGAAGAAGCGCATATGACGGCAGAAATCCAGGGTCGCGCCAAGCATTTCTACAGCATTTACAAGAAGATGAAGCGCGACCAGAAAGACATCAGCGAGATTTACGACTTGTCCGCTTTGCGCGTGCTCGTCAATTCCGTCAAAGACTGCTACGGTGTGCTCGGCATCATTCATGCGATGTGGAAGCCTCTTCCCGGACGTTTCAAAGACTACATCGCCATGCCGAAATCGAACGGCTATCAATCCCTGCATACAACCGTGATCTGCCGAGGATATCCTCTGGAAATACAGATCCGCACTTTCGCTATGCACAAGGTTTCCGAATATGGCGTTGCGGCGCATTGGAAATATAAAGAAGCAGGCAAGAGCGTCGGAGCGACGCACGAGTACGATCAGAAGATGTCGTGGCTGCGCCAGATGGTGAGCTTGCAGCATGAGCTTGACGATCCGCGCGAATACTTCGAAGCGCTGAAGGTTGACGTCTTTTCCGACGAGGTCTTTGTCTTTACGCCCAAGGGTGATGTCGTCGACCTGCCTAAGGGATCGATTCCGATAGACTTTGCGTACCGCATCCACACGGAGGTCGGCCATCACTGCGTAGGCGCCAAGATCAACGGCAAGATCGTGCCGTTGGAGTACAAGCTGAAAAAAATGGCGACATTGTTTCCATCATCACGAACAAGTCGAACAATGGGACCGAGCCGCGATTGGCTCAACATCGTCGCGTCGTCGGAAACGCGCACAAAGATACGCTCGTGGTTCAAGAAGCAGCGCAAGGAAGAAAACATCGCGCGCGGCATGGACATGATGGAGAAAGAGGCAAAGCACCTCGGCTATATTCCGAAAGAAGTTCTGAAGCCCGAGCGGCTTGAACTTCTGGCAAAAAAGCTCAACATCCCGCAGGTGAACGATCTCTTGGCATCCATCGGCTATGGCGGCATAACGCTCAACGGAATCCTTGGAAAGCTCATCGAGATGCACAAGCAGGATCTGCAGAAGTCAACGCCGCCCGATATTTCCCAAAATGCTCAGCGAACTGAAGCAGCCGCTGAAAAACCACAAGAAGAAGACTAGCCACGGCATCCTCGTGGAAGGGGAGGGCGGATTCCTCGTGCGCCTTGCGCGCTGCTGCAACCCCATTCCAGGTGATCCCATCACGGGATACATCACGCGCGGACGTGGCGTTTCCGTACACCGCTCGGACTGCCCGAACCTCTTGAACGACATGGACTTCTCGCGTGTCATCGAAGTGAACTGGGATGTCGGACTCGACAAGGTGTATACGGTGCAGATCGAGATCGTCTGCAATGACAAAACGGGACTCCTTGCCGAACTCTTCGCTCTGCCAGCCG
Source organism: uncultured Selenomonas sp. (assembly GCA_916438625.1). Lineage (GTDB taxonomy): Bacteria > Bacillota > Negativicutes > Selenomonadales > Selenomonadaceae > Selenomonas. The sequence continues at coordinate 1,400,288 of CAKAFE010000001.1, forward strand.
AAATGAAGGTCAACATCAGTTCGCTCTCGGCAAAGGTGAACAAGACGAACAAGACATCGATTGTCGACATGGGGCTCGATGTGCGGAACTCGCAGCAGGTGGCGCAGATCACGACGAAGATCCGCCGCATGAAGGATGTCTACAGCGTGTCGCGCTCCTTGGGCGCCTCAGCAAAGGATGATGAACTATGAGCCTAAATATGAAGACGCTGGTGGTAGGCACCCTTGGCGTCAATTGCTACATCTTGCACAACGAGGGAGAACGCGAGGCAGTGGCGATCGATCCAGGCGGCAGCGAAGAAACGGTGTGGCACTGCTTGGAAGAGTCGGGTCTTACGCTCAAAGCGATTCTCAATACGCATGCTCATGGCGATCACATCGGAGCCATTGATTTTTTTACGTGAAAAAAACGGGAGCAAAACTCTACATTCACGAAGCAGATGCCCCCATGCTGCTCGATGCACACAAGAATCTATCTGCCTTTATGGGAGCGCCGATCGTGACACGTCCAGCCGACATCCTTCTCCACGGGGGCGAAGTTTTAGAAATCGGCTCCATGAAGTTCACCGTTCTCCATACGCCTGGGCATTCCCCAGGCGGCGTATGTTACCGCATGGAAGATCGTGTTTTCAGCGGCGACACACTCTTTGCTGAATCCGTTGGCAGGACGGATTTTTCCGAGTTCTTCTGCACAGGCTCTCCTGAAATCCGTGCGTGAAAAAGCTCCCTCGTTCTGCCCGATGAAACAAGGGTATACTGCGGACATGGACCTGAGACAACGATTGGTCATGAAAAGAGATGCAATCCTTACATCAACGGCTTCGGATTCATGTAATTTTATCCAGGAAAAGATGTTTGTATTCTTTGGCGCTTTTTGCTACAATAAGTCGTAAAGACTTTGAATTAGCAGATACTTTCAATGTATGCACGTCTTGCGTGATACGAATCTCAAAGGAGTATGCTTATGGCTAAAATAACGATGGACGATCTCAGGAAAAGGCTGCAGGAACGCCAGCATAAGATGACGCCACAGCGGCAGATCGTTCTACAGGTTTTCATGGATCGTCCTGGCCAACATATCAGTGCGGAAGATGTTCATGGAATCCTGCGCTCCAACCATTCGGAGATCGGCTTGGCCACCGTCTACCGCAGCTTGGAACTGCTTGTTGACTTGGGTCTGCTTCAGAAGATGGAATTTGGCGATGGCTGCAGCCGCTACGAGATTTCGGATCTGGATCCCGGCGAACATCAACACCATCATCTGATTTGCCTGAACTGCAACAAGGTTATAGAGTTTTCTGAGGATCTCCTGGAAAACCTTGAAAAGAAGGTTGCTGATGAATGCGACTTCCAGATCGAGGATCACCAAGTCAAACTGTTTGGTTACTGCAAGGAGTGCCGCAAGCATTGATTGTTCGACGTTTCTTGCTCGATCGCAAGGAAGAGGTCATCGTGAAGCTCGTGCGTGAGCTTTTGGAACTCTTCAAAATCCGAGTGCTGGACAATGCCGAAGAAACAGCCGCAGAAAAAGCGGACATCGACGTGCTCTCCGTTCAGCATGAAATCACCATGAAGCCTGTTCCTGCGGTTCATACGGAACTTTTTGCCGTGGCGGAGACGGGGGAGGATCGGTGCTTTTCGATAAAGGGCGTCGCAAGGCGCGACGAAAAAGCGATGGCGGCTGTTCATCGTCTCGTCAAGCTCAACCTCTACCGTCTTTTTCGTATGCATTTTGCTATGCCAGCGGCATCCCGGGGATTTTGCACGGTGTCCGTCCAACAAAGATCGTGCATCGTTTCATTGAAGAGGGACTCTCTCGTGAGGAAATCGTCTCACGCCTGTTAAATGATTATGAAGTCTCCTTGGAAAAGGCCTCGTATATGACGGATATGGCCTTTCGTCAGCGTCCGTTCCTGCAGACCTCAGATGAACGGACAATCAGTGTTTACGTCGGTATACCTTTCTGCCGTTCACGTTGTCTCTACTGTTCGTTTCCCGCCTACGTCCTGCCGAAGGAAGAGCAGCTTGCAGCGTTCTTCTTCGCCTGGGACAAAGATCTGAATGCAGCGAAAGCAGAAGTAGAACGACACCGCTTAAAGGTACAGAGCATCTATATCGGCGGAGGCACTCCCACGAGTCTCAGCAATGCAGATTTCGAACGAATGCTCTCCCTTGTGGATGAAGCGTTCTATGGAGAGCATACGGTGGAATTCACGGTCGAAGCGGGACGCCCCGATACGATGACGCGCGAAAAAGCTCTTTCAATGAAGAGGCATCGTGTGAGTCGCGTCAGCGTGAATCCACAAACGATGCAGCAGCGCACCTTGGAACGCATCGGCAGGGCACATACGCCGGAAGACATCGTTCAGATGTTTCGCCTGCTGCGCGAAACAGGCGATTTTTCCATCAATATGGATGTGATTCTCGGCTTGCCAGGGGAAACGTGTACAGATGTCGCTGATACGATGAGCAAAGTTCTATCGCTCTCTCCCGACGATGTGACGCTCCACTCGCTTGCCTTGAAGCGCGGCTCGAAGCTCAAAATGCACTTGGAAGAATACGAATTGCCCGATGATGCCGAGGTACAGGCCATGTTTCAGACAGCGATGAAACACGTGCAGAAGGCGGGCTTTCTGCCGTATTATCTCTATCGCCAGGGATATATGAGCGGACAGCTTGAAAACGTCGGTTGTGCACACTGTGGCGCTGAGAGCATGTACAACATGCAGATCATGGACGAGCATCAGACCATCTTGGGCATCGGCTGCGCTGCGACGAGCAAAATTATGAATTTCCGCACGAAGAGACTGAAAGCTTCGTTCAACGCCAAGGACTTTCATACGTATGTGCGCGATATCGATGCTTACATCGCGAAACGCTCGGCTCTTTTGTTGGAAGCTTATGGAAACGAGGAGGAAGAGGAAACGTGTTGATCAACGGACCGCGTGGCACAAAGGATATTTTGCCCGAGACGGTCGCACAATGGACGTATGTAGAAGATGTGATCCGCAATATTTGTGCACGCTATGGCTATCATGAGATTCGTACACCGATCTTCGAGCATACGGAACTTTTTTTGCGCGGCATCGGAGAAACGACCGATGTCGTGGAAAAGGAAATGTATACGTTCACCGATCGCGGCGGGCGCAGTCTCACATTGCGCCCAGAAAATACAGCATCGGTCGTTCGTTCCTATCTGCAGAACAAGCTTTATGCCTCTGATGCCCTCGTGAAGCTCTTCTACATCGGCTCGATGTTTCGTTACGATCGGCCACAGGCGGGACGCTACCGTGAATTTCACCAATTCGGAGTAGAGGCATTGGGGGAAGAAAACCCTTCCGTCGATGCCGAGATCGTCTTGCTTGCCGTCGAGTTCTTGCGCGCACTTGGCTTGCAGGAATTGCGCCTGCATCTCAATTCTGTGGGCTGCCCTAAATGCCGTCCCGTCTATCGCGAGAAATTACAAGAATTTTTCCGCCCGCATCTCGCTGAACTTTGCGAGGACTGTCAATCGCGTTTTGAGCGCAATCCATTGCGTCTTCTTGACTGCAAGAATGCGCAATGCCACGAGCTGGCCAAAAGTGCGCCGCGCATCACGGACTGTCTTTGCGATGAGTGCCGTATGCATTTCGACGAGGTGCAAGCGTATCTTGCAGCAACGGGTGTGACCTTCGAGCTTGACGCGAATCTCGTGCGCGGTCTTGACTACTACACAAAGACGGCCTTCGAGGTGAAATACATGCCGCTGGGTGCGCAGAGTGCCGTAGCGGGCGGCGGCCGCTATGATGGACTCGTCGAGGAGGTCGGCGGTCCTTCGACGCCCGGCATCGGTTTTGCTGTAGGTCTTGAGCGCGTCCTGCTCGCGTTGGAAAAACAGGGTCTCTTGCCAAAAGTGCACGAATCGGTCGACATCTTCATCGTCGCCTTGGGCGATGTGGCGAAGATTCCCGCCTTCAAGCTCATGCAAGAGCTGCGCATGGCAAAGATTTCTGCTTCCATGGACTTTGCAGGGCGCAGCATGAAGGCGCAGATGAAGCAGGCGAACAAGAAAAACGCTCGCTTCGTGGCTATTCTGGGAGAAGACGAGGTCAAGGAAGCCTGTGTTGCCTTGAAGGATATGAAGACGAGTGAGCAGAAGAAGGTTGCTTCGAAGGACTTGGTTTCTGCATTATGTGTTGAGGTGAAGAATTGATGGAAACATTGGAAGGCATGAAAAGGACGCGCCATTGCGGCGAACTGCGTGAAAGCGATGTTGGTGCGGAGGTCGTTCTCGCCGGTTGGGTTTCAAGAAGAAGGGATCACGGCGGTTTGATCTTCGTCGATATGCGTGACCGTTCGGGGTTCATACAGGTCGTTTACGATGAGGCGGCGATGGGCAAGGAAGCGTTCCACAAAGCGGAAACCCTTCGCAATGAGTTCGTCATCGGCGTGCGGGGAAAGGTGCGCGCACGTTCGGAGGACACGGTCAACCCGCATATCGAAACAGGAAAGATCGAGGTCGTCTGCGAGGAGCTTCGCATCTTGAACACAGCAAAGACGCCTCCTTTCTACATTCAGGACAATATCGATGTCGATGAGACGCTACGTCTCAAGTATCGCTATCTCGATCTGCGTCGCCCCGAGATGCAGTCGAACATCATGCTGCGTCATCGTGTGACGAAGATCATGCGCGACTTCCTCGATCGCCATGAATTCATCGAAATTGAAACGCCGATGCTCTGCAAGAGCACGCCGGAGGGGGCACGCGATTTCCTCGTGCCGAGCCGACTGAATCCCTGGCAAGTTCTACGCCTTGCCGCAGTCGCCTCAAATTTTTAAGCAGATTCTTATGGTTGCAGGTTTCGAGAAATACTTCCAGATCGTGCGCTGCTTCCGCGACGAAGACCTGCGTGCTGACCGTCAGCCGGAGTTTACGCAGCTCGATATAGAAACCTCCTTCCTGGATGAAAACGATATCTTGGAACTGATGGAAGGACTTATAGCGGAGCTGTTCGACAAAACGCTCGGCGTAAAGTTGGAAACTCCCTTCCTGCGCATGAAGTGGGATGAAGCGATGGAACGTTTTGGCTCGGACAAGCCTGATCTTCGCTTCGGCATGGAGCTCATGGACATCTCGGAGTACGTTCAGGGTTCGGACTTCAAGGTCTTTGCCTCGGTTCTCGAGAATGGCGGACAAGTCAAGGTCATCAACGTTGAGGATTATGCGAATATCCCACGTCGCGAACTCGATGGTCTCGTGCAGTATGTGCAGGGCTACGGCGCGAAGGGGCTCGCATGGATCCAGTATACGGAAGAAGGCGTAAAGTCTCCCTTCAAGAAATTCTATGCCGATGATGTCTTCGAGAAGATCAAGGAAGCCTGCCATGCCAAGACGGGGGATCTCCTGCTCGTCATCGCGGACAAGCCTCTCGTCGTCGCACAGGCGCTCGGGGAACTGCGACTTGAGATGGCACGCCGCAGAAACCTTATTGATGCCGATATGCTGAAATTCCTCTGGGTCACGGATTTCCCCATGTTTGAATATAACGAGGACGAGAAACGCTGGAAAGCTATGCATCATCCATTCACAGCACCACGCCGCGAGGATGTCGATCACCCTGCTTTCAGATCCCGGCAAGGTCAAGGCAAACGCCTACGACATGGTATTGAACGGCATCGAGATTGGCGGCGGAAGTCTGCGCATCTATCAGGGAGACTTGCAGGGAAAAAAAGTCTTCAAGGCGATCGGCCCTCACGGAAGAAGAGGCACGACAGAAGTTCGGATTCATGATGGACGCTTTCGAATATGGCACACCGCCGCATGGCGGCATCGCCTTCGGTCTCGACCGTCTTGTCATGCTCATGGCGAAACGCCGCTCGATTCGCGATGTCATCGCCTTCCCCAAGACGCAGAGCGCTTCAGACGTAATGTCGCAGGCGCCTTCCGAAGTTGATGCCAAACAGCTGCGAGAGCTTTCCGTGCGCTCGACTGCAGCCAAGAAGGAAGAGAAGAAGTGATCGCCTCAGGCAATAAAAAATCCCCATGCGAGGAGCATGGGGATTTTTTATACGGCTTATTTCTTGAGCGCTTCCTTCAAGATCGCCGTACAAGCCTGCTGTGAAACGCGCAGCACATCGGTGTAAACCTTGTTGTAGAGCTCACCGCCATCGACGACGCCGCGGCTGTTCTGTGTGATGAAGAATTTCTTCGGACGATCCTCAAAATTCTTGTCAGCCTCGGCAAACTTCGCCTCGACCAGCTTCTCCAGTTCCTGCTCTGTCAAAATAAGTCACCTCTTTCTATAATTATATCATATATTATACATCATTTTGATTGATTGTAAAGGAAAGCGGATGAAATGAAGCATAAAGGAAGATTGCAAGTTTAATTGTCGCATCGTTCTGCCAAACTTTGGTAGCCTATGCAGCCGCAGCATACATATCATTTGCAGTCTTATAGCCGAAGATTTTGCGCGGATAGTTGTTAACCCAATCTTCGATCCGTTTCAGCTCTCTCGGTTTCAGCGCGCTGAAATCCGTTCCTTTCGGCAAAAATCTGCGCAGAATACGGTTCCCGTTCTCGTTGCTCCCGCGCTCCCAACTGCTGAAAGGATGCGCGTAGTACACTTCATCACACTTTGCCGCCTTTTGAAGCCCTTTGCTATCCAAAAACTCTGAACCATTGTCTGCCGTAATGCTTTTAAACACTTGTGTGAAGTCCCCCTTCACGCGGCGATGGGCGCGCCGAACTGCCTGCAACACTTCCTTTTGGGTTTTGTTTTTCACGAGCACATAGATGGATTTGCGTGTTTGACGTTCTACCAGCGTCAAGATGACAGGTTTGGTTCCTTGTCGCCCCACCACCAGATCAATCTCCCAATGCCCAAATTCTTTCCTTTGGTTCACCCGTTCCGGGCGCTCTTCTATACTTTTTTTCCAGCTCGATTGTTCAAAGCAACTTTTTCGCACTTTGCGCACGGCTTGTTTTGTCCCTTTCTTTTTTCTGCAGCAGGTCTTTGTTGCTAATTCCAAGGAACAAGTCTCGATCAATATAATTGTACAGGGTTTTGACGCAAATCCGGACGGCAAACGGCCATCCTTTTTGCTCTAGGTCGCCTAATACAGCTGCAGGAGACCATTTCTCCTTCTTGATCTTGTGCTCAATATGCTCCACCAATCGATGGTCGTTCCCGATCTTCAGATTCCGTCCTTTGCCGGCACTGTTTTCTTCATGACGCCTTTGTGCCACATCCGCTAGGTAGACCCATTGTTTTTGAAGATCGCCATACATCTTGATGTCCTTGCTCGCTGGTTTCAGCTGCTCTGTTAACCCCAATGCCCGCTCACGCTCAATGGTTCGCTTGGAGTACCCCATACGCTCGGCAATCTCCTGCGTTCTCATTCCGGCATTGAAATAAGCCTCAGATGATACCGATCTTTTTCCGTAAGTTGTTTCCATTTGCGCTTTGACGTGGTAGAATGAATCTGTTCCATTTTGGTTCCCTTCTTTCAGTTGCTTTTTGGTGTTCAACTAAAGTTTAACTGAACGGATTCCAAAATGGAACTTTTTGCGTCAATTTATTTTACAACTTCCCGAAATGAAGCATAAAGCGGATCGATTCTTCACACCAACATACAAACAATCGAAGTATTATCCGAAACAGTACGGGGAAGAGTCGATTCACTTCGCAGCGAAATGATAGACACGTCCATCTTTCGTCGTGATGCATTTATCCGATTTAGATAGAAAGCCTGCAAATACCTCACTGCGTAATGTGTAATAATGGGCGGGCAGTCCACGGACTTCCTTCCAGAAAGCACGATGCACATCGAGGCGCAGTTCCCACGTGAAATCCTCGTCGGAAGAATCCGTCACGATGCAGGCTCCGTCGCAGGGCATGCCATCGAGTTTAAGAAAATCCATAGCGTTGAACAAGATGCTCGGACGCGATTCCTCCACAGCGTGTTCCGCCCCGAAGGCGAACGCTGCTTTCTTCAGATCCTCCAAGCGGTCTGCATCCTGTGTCAAAAGTTTCGTTACAAGAGCGGCATAGCGAGATTCTGCATCCTCGATCGCGCCCAGCAGCCAGCCATGAATATTTGATAAATCTATGATTGTTTCGAGCGGTCGTGAATCCTCTTTCACATAAGCTGCCGCTGCATCTTCATCCAACCAGTTTTTTTTGACGGCGAGATCGGCCATCGCCTTCGTCAAGCGTTCTTGTGATTGGATCTTTTGATACATGCGGAAATGGATCGGTCCTAAAAATGCACTCATACATCATACCTCCGTAAAAAATGTACAGTATTATTATACTACATACTACACCATTTGCAGAAGAAAAAAGCGGTACCATTTCTTACAAAACAAGAAAAATTATATTTCTTCGCTCTTCGGGCCTGACTGATCGGTCCGCACTTCGGCTTGATCTCTTGGGGGTTCATGGTAAACTTGCAAAGGTTGTGCTATAATGGAAACACCTTTATAGAAATACTTTTGAGGAAGAGGACGATGCAATGATGTTCAAACAAATCACAGCTTTTTTTGTCTGTCTGTCTTTTTTGGGCGGCGTATCTGGATGGGGGGAAGCGACAGAAAAGGAGCATGGAGCCTCCTACGGTGCATGGGTCAAGGACATCACTTCAGAGAGTGCAGTGCATGAGGAAAAGAAGATTCCGAAGACGAAAACTGCCACACCTGAAAAAACGGAAGATCCTTACAAGATCATCATCAATGTAGCTGCACGCTCTTTGGGCGTTTACAAAAATAACGAAAAGATGCGCCTTTATCCTGTGGGATTGGGAAAAATCTCTACGCCAACACCTGTTGGTTATTTTTCCGTTTTGACAAAGGAGGAGAATCCTACATGGGTCGATCCTGGAGATTCCGGAAATACGATTCCTTCGGGTGAGAGCAATCCTCTGGGTTATCGCTGGATGCAGGTCTGGGGCAACTACGGCATCCATGGTACGAATCATCCCGAATCCATCGGCAGCTATGTTTCCAACGGCTGCATTCGCATGAAAGAAGCTGACGTTGAAGAAGTCTATGATTATGTGAGCGTCGGTACTCCCGTGGAGATCATGTACCAACGCATTGTCATCGACAAGATCAAGGATAATACGATTGTTTATTACATTTACCCTGACGGCTACGGCTATCAGCCGCTTGATGTTGAAACGGTGGCGAAGTGGCTTTCGGGCTACGGTGTGGAAAAGTTTGAATCCGACGATAATATAGCGAGGAAAATCGAGCTTTCGGATGGACAGCCAACATACGTCGCAAAGGGTGTACAACTTGTCCGTCAATGGAAAATCCATGAACGACAAAGCTCTGATCAAGGACGACATCGTGTATCTTCCGGCGGATAAAATTGCCGAACAGCTCAAGGTGCTCGTGACTTGGGACGCAAAATCTGCCACCTTGGGAACGAAGTATGGCAAGGCAATCGGCTATGAGAAGAAAGGGGCGCTCTTTTTCAATGCGGAGGATGCTGGCGTGCTCTTCCGCTTGCAGGGCGGTTTGAGCAAGCGAGGCGCTTACGAGCTGACCTCGATGGAAAAGTTTTCTGCCGCGCCGACAACGGAAGAATTGTCGGAGATGAAGAACGACAGCGGAGAAAAAGTCGACAACGATGACCGTCGAAGAAAGTCAGGCGAAAAGCAGCAAGGAGACATCCGAAAGCATCAAGCCACAGGATCGCCATCCCGTCGCTGCAAGGACGACGAGAATCTATCGTGAAGGACAAACAGGAGCAGCGAATTCTGCAAAAAAATAAGGTTCACTGCACAATGAACAAAAATCTGCACATGAATATGTGAACGTCGCGATTTTTTCGTTTGATTTGCAATGAGGTGAGCATTGATGAGCAAACGATTTATCCTTGTCGATGGCAGCAGCCTTTTATATCGTGCCTTTTACGCGCTTCCCCTCTTGCAGGCGACGAACGGCTCATACACAAATGCGGTTTATGGCTTTGCCTCCATGCTGCAAAAGCTGCTGCAGGAATATACACCCGACTACCTTGCTGTCGCCTTTGACAAAGGGAAGCAAACTTTTCGCAATGAAATGTTTGCACAATACAAAGGGACGCGCAAGCCTACGCCGCCGGAGCTTTCAAGCCAGATTCCCCTGCTGCATGAGTTTCTTGCTGCACTGGGTGTACCTCTGATTGAAGAGCAAGGATACGAAGCTGACGATATATTGGGGACTCTTTCAATAAAAGCGGCGCAAGCGGGGGTGGACGTCCTCGTCGTAACGGGCGACCGCGACGCCTTGCAGCTCGTGCAGAAAAATATCCGCATTCTTTTTACACGCAAGGGCATGACGGATCTTTTACTCTATGATGAAAAGCGTTTTTTGGAAGAGTACGGTTTCCCTCCGAAGCTCCTCGTTGATATGAAGGGACTGATGGGAGATGCTTCCGACAACATTCCAGGCGTTCCTGGCATCGGTCCGAAGACAGCCAAGAAACTTCTCATAGACTATGGATCTTTGGAAGGAGTTTATGAGCACACGGCAGGGATCACGGGCAAGAAACTCAAAGAAAATCTCTTGGAAAACAAGGAACGCGCATTCTTGTCCAAGGATTTGGCCACGATTCGCTGCGATATGACCTTGGAGTTTGCGCCAGACACATATGTGCTGCATACCAAGGGCGATGAGTTACGAGCTTTTTTCCAACGATACGATATGAAATCTTTGGTGGTATCTTTCTCTGCCTTTAGCGGGACGGACATGGCACAGAAACAAGAGGCACCGCAACTTGTCGTGCAGACGATGAAGGATGAAGCCGCAAAAAAATCTTTTGTGGAAAAAGCGAACGCGCAAGGCTTCTTTTCGATCGCCGCTTCCTTTTCCAGGAAGGTGCCCGACGTGAAAGCAGCGCATTTTGCTTTATGTGCCGGAGGCGAGATCCTGCTCGCCGAAGAGGCAGATCTTCCCTTTTTTTCTCCTTTATTTGAAAAACGAAACGCTCCAAAAGGTCGTTCATGACTACAAGCCTTTTTCTCCATTGCGGCATAAATTTCTCATCTGCCTGCTTCGATGTTTCTCTCACCGCATACCTGTTGAATCCTGGCACCGCGCAGTACGATCTGTCAAGTCTTGCAAGCAGATATCTTCCTTCCATGACCGCTTCGGAAGCGACAAAGGAAGGGACTGAAGAAACGGTCTGGCACGCAATGTTGCTGGAAAAGCTTTATCCTGTGCTGAAAAAAAGTTTGGAAAGGCAGCGGCTCCTTTCGTTGTATGAAACGATGGAGTTGCCGCTCGTGGAAGTGCTTGCTGCAATGGAAAAGGCAGGCATCTATATCAACCGAACTGCTCTCCATGAAAAAAATCCCGAGAAATTTCTGCACACATCAATGCTTTGACGGCTGAAATCTACGATCTGGCGAGGGGCGAGTTCAATATCAATTCACCCAAGCAGCTGTCTTCCGTTCTTTTCGAGCGTCTCGAATTACAGCCGCCCATGGGAACGAAGAAGACGAAGACAGGATATTCCACGAATGCCGAGGTGCTTGAGGCCATGCGCTTCGCACATCCGATTCTTGAGAAAATCCTCTCGTATCGCTTTTTGGATGAAGCTTCAGTCGACGTATCTTGACAGCATGGAGGAATTGATTTCCCACGCACGCAGCGCATCCATACACGTTTCAATCAGACGGTCACGGCAACGGGGCGCTTAAGCAGCTCAGAACCAAACTTGCAGAACATCCCCGTGCGCACGGAAGAGGGACGGCAGATTCGAGCTCTTTTCGAACCGAGTGATGGCTATGACGCCTTGATGTCCGCCGACTACTCACAGATCGAACTACGTATATTGGCGCATCTTTCACAAGACAAGAATTTCTTGGAAGCCTTCCTGCATGGACAGGATATTCATGCACGTACAGCATCCGAAGTCTTCGATGTGCCTGATGGAACAGGTCACAGCAGACTTGCGCCGCAAGGCGAAGGCCGTGAACTTTGGCATCGTCTACGGCATCAGTGACTACGGTCTTTCCAAAGATCTTCATATCTCAAGACAGGAAGCTGCCGACTACATTGCAAGTTATTTTGAAAAGTGCAGCGGCGTCAAAAAAATTTCCTTGATAAAAATCGTAGAAAAAGCGCATGACGACGGCTTCGTCACAACGATTTTTGGCAGACGGCGCGATCTTCCCGCTATCAAAAGCTCGAACTACAATCAAAGAACCTTGGCAGAACGCATGGCGATGAATACACCAATCCAAGGGTCGGCGGCTGACATCATAAAACTGGCAATGATCAAGACGTATCATGCGCTCAATGAGCACAGTCTCAAAAGCCGCATCCTCCTACAGGTGCACGACGAACTAGTTCTTGAGACCGTGAAGGAAGAGGAAGCTCAGGTTGCAGAGCTTGTGCGCCATGCCATGGAAAATGTTGTGCAGCTTTCCGTACCACTTTTCATCGATATCCATACGGGCAAAAATTGGGCCGCAGCGAAGTAAGGGGATGAGAAGAATGCCGGAACTTCCCGAAGTCGAAACCATACGGCGTTCTCTGGTGAAACATATAACAGGGCGCAAGATTGCAGATGTCAATGTTCTCCTGCACAAGACGATCAAATTTCCAGATGTCGCGGAGTTCTGCTCCCGTGTGCGCGGGCAGAAAATCCTTCGCTTGGATCGGCGCGGCAAATATCTGATGCTTCGCTTGGCGAGCGGTGATACACTCCTTCTTCACCTTCGCATGACGGGTCGCCTCTATCGACGCGAACCGTGTGCTCCTCTGAGTCGGCATGTGCGCATTCTTTTTGAGCTCGACGATGGTGCATATCTTCTTTTCGAGGATGTTCGGACATTTGGAGAAATCCGCTTGCTGCGTCCACAGGAGCAGAAAGATTTTCCTGCTCTCTTGCGCATGGGGCCGGAACCGCTGACGAGAGAATTCCATGCGCGATATTTGCGTGATGCCTTGAAGTCAAGCCGACAGTTCATCAAAAGTGTCTTGCTCGATCAGGAAAAAGTGGCCGGCCTTGGCAACATCTATGTCGATGAAGCTTTGTTTCTTGCAGGCATCCATCCTTTGCGAAGAGCAAATACGCTGAATCTTGATGAGGTTTTTTTCGTCTGCATCAGGCGATCAACAAGGTCATTGCTGAAGGAATCGAAGACGGCGGCACGACCTTTCGCGACTATATCGATGGCGAAGGCAAGGAGGGCTTCCATCAGCAAAAATTGTGCGTCTACCATCGTGAAGGTGAACTTTGCCTTGTCTGCGGCAAAGAAATCGAGAAGATCCGTGTGGGCGAGCGCGGTACGCGCTTCTGTCCACATTGTCAGCCGCTGCGTGAGGGCAAGTCGAAATTGATCGGATTGACGGGAGGCATAGCGAGCGGCAAGAGCACGGTCAGCCGCCAGCTCATGGAACTCGGTGCTCATGTCATAGATACGGATAAGATTGCGCATGCGTTGGCAAAACCGCACAAACCTCTTTGGGAAATTTATCGGAAACATTTCGGTGAAGGCATCTTGGATGAAAAATCATTGTCTGTGTCGTGAAAAAGATCGCGAAGCGTGTGTTTTCTGATCCAGAGGAAAGACGCTGGATCGATGGGACTACCCATCCATTGATCGCTGCCAGTGTAAGAAAGAAGATCGCCACTCTTGAGAGAAAAGGCGTGAAAATCATCTTTCTTGATGTACCGTTGCTTTTTGAGGCAGGATGGAATCGCATGGTAGATTTGATCTGGCTCGTTCATGTATCGAAAGATACCCAGCTCGCTCGCTTGATGAAGCGCAATGGCTATACGCAGGAAGAAGCAATGGCCAGGATAGACGCGCAGCTTTCACTGGAAGAAAAGAAAGAACGCGCGGACTGCATAATTGAAAATGACGGCACTTGGAAAGAAACGCTCGCACAGGTAATAAAAGCTTGGAAGAGTTTGCAGTAGGCTCAGTGCCGCAGCGGGGAGGTGCTATGTTGCAGGACAAACTGGAGCATGATTTTCATAGACGCATCAAGCAGAAACGGCAAGAGACGAATCGCCGCTTCGCGGCTTTTTCCCTTGGCATACTCATACTGTGCATGGCATTTTCCTTTTTTTTCATCATGCAGTCAGAATCCATGCAGCGCCAGTATCTCTATCCTTATCCCTATCGCTCTGTTGTCGAGCATTATGCCGCAAAGTACAAGGTGGACAGCTCTCTCGTGGCAGGAATGATTCTATCAGAGAGCAAATTCCGCAATGAGGCAAAATCGCATCGCGGTGCTATCGGTCTGATGCAGTTGATGCCGGAAACGGCAATGTGGATTTCCGAACAGCTCGACGACAAGGAGTATGAATTGAGCGAGCTGCGTGAGCCGCAAAAGAACATAGAATATGGCACTTGGTACATCGCTTCCTTGGAAGAAGAATTCGAAGGCAACGATGTTCTGGCTCTGGCAGCATATAATGCTGGACGCGGAAACGTGCACGATTGGATGGAAGAAAGACATTGGGATATGAATTTCAACGAGGTTTCCGCCATACCTTACGAAGAAACACGCGCCTATGTGGCTAGTGTCCTGAAGAATCGTAAGAAGTATCTGGAGCTTTACGACGATAAAGAAAAACAAGAGGGTATATGATGCAGAAGAAGCTATGCATTGTTCCAGAAAAAAGAAATATTCTGCGAGAACTTACACAAGGCATCGAGCTTACACAAGCGGAGCAACAGGCCTTTTTTTCCGCTGTCATCAAGCATGTGGAGGTTTCCTTGATGGGAAACTCTTGGGAAATCTTGCTTCAGACACAAGAGTTCATACGCACGAGCCTCCTTGATCATGTGGGGGCATACATCAAGAAGCGCGTGCAGATTGAGCATCTTGTTTTTTACCAAGATGTTTTGGATATCGAGGCCTCAATCGAACGCACATGGAAAGAGCTTTGCCTTGTTGCTGCTAATGGCAATCCCACGGTACTCCATCTGCTTAAGAATGCGAAGCGCATCTTCGATGGAAGCAATCTGCTGCTGGAGGTGAAAGGCGAGCTTTCGGGTGAGATTCTGCGCGCGCATGATGTAGCAAACCTCTTGCAGAAATCTATCGAAAAGATGCTGTCCATTCGCTGCACTGTTTCTTGCAAGGCCATCGACGAGGAATCCTGCATTCTTGAAGAGGATCTTGATATTTTCCAAGATCGTATCTATCAAGAAAATCTGCGGCAAAAAAAAGACATGTCCGCTGCAGCTCCACCAACACAACAGCCGAAAAAGGCTGCTGTGACTTCCTCCGCTTCTTTGCACGCACCACGAGCTACGAGGCATGACTCGAGCTTGATCTTTGGCAAGAACTTCACGGGGAAGCAATTTCCATCGATGATACCGATGGCGAGATGAAAAAAATATCGTTTTGACAGGCACGATCGGGCGCGTCAGTTCAAGAGAGTTCAAGACAAACACGAAGCTCCTGCTCTTCGATCTTGCCGACACTACGAATGGTATCAGTTGCAAGAAATTCTTCAAGGAAAAAGAACAGGAGGCCTACGAGAAGGCACTCTCTTCTGTGAAGGAAGGCATGCTCGTACGGGTCAGGGGAACGATTCGTTTCGACACATTCCAAAAACGAATTCATGCTCTTTGTGGATTCTATGCAAAAAATCGAAAAGCAAAAACGCGAAGACAAGGCCGAAGTCAAGCGGGTCGAGCTTCATGCACATACGCGGATGAGCAACATGGATGCCGTGGTTTCAGCGGAAACGCTAATCAAGACAGCGGCTTCTTGGGGCTGGCCTGCCATCGCCATCACCGATCACGGTGTTGTGCAGGCATTTCCTGATGCGGCGAAGGCTGCATCCAAACTTGACATCAAGATTATTTACGGCATGGAAGGATATCTCGTCGAAGAAGACTTTGAGCAGAAGCACGCAAACCATATCATCTTTCTTGCGAAGAACTCGAACGGCCTGCGAAACCTCTATCAGATGGTTTCGCTTTCGCACCTGAAATATCTGCATCGTCAACCACGCCTTCCCAAGCATATCATCGAAGAGTATCGCGAGGACATTATCATTGGTTCTGCTTGTGAAGCAGGCGAGCTCATCCGCGCCATCGTTGCGCAGAAGTCAGAGGAAGAGCTGCTGGAAATCGCGCGTTTCTATGACTATTTGGAAATTCAACCGATCGGCAACAATGAATTTCTCGTGCGCAGCGATAAGTTTCCGCATATCAAGGATGATGAGGATCTGAGACGCATCAATCTCAAAGTAGCGGAACTGGCTCAAAGACTCGGGAAAATGCTCGTAGCGACATGCGATGTTCATTTCCTCAATCCTGAAGATGCTATTTATCGTGCTATTCTCATGAAGGGAAAAGGGTTCGAGGATGCAGAACTGCAGCCCCCGCTCTTTTTACGTACGACGGAGGAGATGCTTGCCGAGTTCTCCTATTTGGGGGAAGAGGCTGCGTATGAAGCAGTTGTAACGAATCCACGTAAAATCAGCGATATGATCGAGAAAATCAAACCCATTCCTGACGAACTTTATTCACCGATGATTCCAGGAGCAGCAGATGAGATTCGCGATATGTCGTACCGTAAGGCACGTGCCCTCTATGGAGATAATCTGCCGAAAGTCGTCGAAGATCGCTTGAAGCAGGAGCTTACACCGATCATCGGGCATGGTTTCTCCGTGCTTTATCTCATCTCACAACGTCTCGTCAAGAAATCGAACGACGATGGCTACCTCGTCGGCTCCCGCGGCTCGGTCGGTTCTTCCTTCGTAGCGACGATGACCGACATCACGGAGGTCAATCCTCTGCCGCCGCATTGGCGTTGTCCGCACTGCAAATTCAGCGAATTCGTCGAAGATGGCTCTGTCGGCTGCGGCTACGATCTGCCAAGCAGGAAATGTCCTGTCTGCGGCACGGATTTATTGAAAGATGGACATGACATCCCCTTCGCTGTTTTTCCTTGGTTTTTGACGGCGACAAGGTTCCTGATATCGATTTGAATTTCTCAGGCGACTATCAGCCAGTGGCACACAAGTATACGGAAGAACTTTTTGGCAAGGACAATGTCTATCGCGCAGGCACGATCGCTACAGTTGCGGACAAGACGGCTTTCGGCTATGTGAAGAAGTTTTTTGAAGAAAAGGGCATCAAGAAGCATAATGCCTATATCGCGAATCTTGCTGCCGGCTGCATGGGGAGTCAAGCGCACGACAGGGCAGCATCCCGCTGGCATCATGGTTGTGCCGCGCAATATGGATGTGCACTTTTTCACACCGATACAACGACCAGCCGACGACAAGAATACGACGACGATTACGACACATTTCGATTACCATTCAATCAGCAGCCGTCTCGTCAAACTCGATATCCTCGGGCACGATGACCCAACCGTCATTAAAATGCTCGAAGATCTCACGCATCGCGATCCCAAGACGATACCGTTCGATGATCCTGCAACCTTGAGCATCTTCTCTTCGACGAAGGCTCTGGGACTCGATCCCAGGAGCTTGGTGCGAACTCGGGAACCTTCGGCATCCCAGAATTTCGCACGGGATTCACACGCCAGATGATCGACGATACGCATCCTTCATGTTTCAGCGATCTCGTGCGAATTTCTGGCTTTTTCTCATGGCACGGACGTTTGGCTCGGCAACGCTCAAGATCTCATCCGCAACGGTCAATGTACTCTGCGCGAAGCCATATCGGCGCGCGATGACATCATGATGTACTTGATTCACAACGGTATCGATCCGCTTCTCTCCTTCCAAACGATGGAATCGGTCAGAAAAGGAAAGGGCATCAAAGAAGAAACAGTAAAAATCCTGCGCGAAGGCGGCATTCCCGAGTGGTACATCGAGGCATGCCAGAAGATCAAGTACATGTTCCCGCGCGCTCATGCGACCGCTTACGTCATGATGGCTTGGCGCATCGCTTACTGCAAGGTGCATTATCCGCTTGCCTTCTACGCAGCATACTTCTCCATTCGTGCCGCTGAATTTGATGCCGACGTCGTAGCGCGCGGCAAGGATCATGTGAAGAAACAGCTCGATACATTAGAAGCGAAAGAAGTGCCAGACATCAAGGAAAAAGCGACAATCATCGTCCTGCAGCTTGCTTGGGAGATGTATCTTCGCGGCTTTTCCATGGAGCACGTCGATATTTACGCCTCTGAAGCGGAACGCTTCGTCCTTCATGAAAAGTCGCTTCTGCCCCCGCTCGCTTCCTTGGGCGGCGTCGGCATTTCTGCTGCTCGCAGTATCGTTGAGGCGCGAAAGGATGGGCTATTCACATCGATCGAGGACATCAAGAAACGCACAGGCATATCGAAGACATGCATCGAGGCACTGCAGGCGCACGGTTGTCTTGCCGATCTGGATGCGAGCGACCAGATGGAACTTTTCATGTAGCCATACGAAATGCGCAAAGCGAAGATGTTTACCATTTCCAAAATATCAACATCTTGTGAAAAAATAATATGACATTTGCAGGGAAATACTATATAATGAAGTCTAGGTTTCAGTTCATGTAAGGAGCACGACGATTTTTCATGGTGAATGGTATCTTGCAGAAGAAGAGAGCGTTTATCGGCATTTATGGCTGCCAGATGAACATTTCCGATGCAGAAAGAATGGAAGGCCAGCTTGCAGCGCTTGGCTATGAGCGTACAGAGGATATGGCAGATGCCGATCTCATTCTTCTAAATACGTGCTGTGTGCGGAAAACGGCGGAAGACAAGGTTTATGGAAAGATCGGCGAGGTCAAGCACATAAAGCGTGCGAAGCCTACGCTTATCTTTGGGCTCACGGGTTGTATGGCACAGAAGGAAGGAGATGCCTTGATCCGTCGTGCACCGCACATCGACTTTGTTCTTGGCACGAACAAGGTGCATGAACTCAAAGCAACTGTGCAGGAACTCGAATCAAAAAGGCGCGGCCATATCGTCGATGTAATCTTGAGTGATGCACCATTGCCCGAGAATGTGCCAATCGAACGTGCGGGACGTCTTTCCGCTTGGGTGCCTATCATGTATGGCTGCAATAATTTTTGTACCTACTGCATCGTTCCTTATGTGCGTGGCCGTGAGCACAGCCGTCAGCCTGAAGATATAGTGCGCGAAGTGGAGGAAGCGGCGGCACAGGGATTCAAAGAAATCACACTCTTGGGGCAGAATGTCAACTCCTACGGCAAAGATCACAAACGTGCAGACTTTGCCGAGCTTTATTGATGGTTGATGCAGTCAAAGGAATCGAGCGCGTACGCTACATGACCTCGCATCCTAAAGACCTCAGCCTTGCTGTTATCTCTGCAGTCCAGCAGGGCAGGCATATCTGCCCCCATTTCCATTTGCCTGTGCAGCATGGTTCCGATAGGATCTTGAAGGCAATGAACCGCGTCTATCGAAAAGACGCTTATCGTGCTCTCGTTGCACAGATTCGCGAATCTGTACCTACAGCAAGTCTTACTACGGATCTCATCGTCGGTTTTCCAGGAGAAACGGAAGACGATTTTGCGGAACTGCTCGACTTTTTGCGAGAGATCCGCTACGATGCAGCATATACGTTCCTCTATTCGAAGCGTTCGGGTACGCCAGCTGCGACGATGACCGAACAGGTGGAGGATGCCGTCAAGAAAGAGCGTTTGCACCGTCTCATGGATGTGCAGAACGAAATCAGTTTCGAGAAAAACGCGGCACTTCTAGGCACGATCCAGGAAGTCCTCGCAGAAGGACCGAGCCGCACGGATGAGGATGTATGGACGGGAAGGACGGGGACGAACAAGATCGTCCTGTGGCAAAAAAAAAAAGGTCATGAAACTGAGGGCGACCTTGTGCACGTGCGCATCACGCAGCCACAGACATGGGTGCTCAAAGGTGAATTGCAGTAGGGTGGGGGCGGCGTAGGCTGCCCTCTTCTCTTTAGGAGGGTTTATGGAACTCACACCGATGATGCAGCAGTATTTGGAAACGAAGAACCAGCATCCTGACGAGATATTGTTCTTTCGTCTTGGCGACTTTTATGAGATGTTCTTCGATGATGCCAGACTCGTTTCTCGCGAACTAGGACTGACGCTGACAAGCCGCAGCGGCAACAAGGAGAAAACGCCGATGTGCGGCGTTCCATACCACGCGGCCGAAAGCTACATCACAAAGCTCATCAACAAGGGTTACAAGGTTGCCATTGCCGAGCAAATCGGCGACCCGAAAGCGAAAGGCCTTACGAAGCGCGAGGTCATAAAGATCATCACACCTGGCACGGTTCTCACGGAATCCTCACTGCATGACGCGCAGAACAATTATATAGCACTGATTTGTGAAGACGAAGAACGGCTTGTGCTTACCGCTGCCGATGTATCGACTGGCGAGTGTTTCTACGGCATCTACAAAGGGAAAGCGGCTCAGCAGATGCTCTTCGATGAACTTTATCGCTTGATGATGCCCGAACTTATTTTTGATGGGCGAGATATCCTTCAGGAAAGAGCTTGACGAATTCCTTGTGCTTCGAATGCCGAAGTGCGCCTTGACACAATGCAAGGAACCTTCTTCCAACGGAAAGCTGCGCTTGACGCAACATTTTGATAAGGATTCTTTACCAAGGCATGAGTTTGCCCAAAAGGCGGTTGCCGTCCTTCTCGACTATCTGCACGAAACGGTCAAGACGGATCTTTCGCACATCAACCGCTTGACATATCTTGATACAAGCACGAACCTCATCCTCGACACCTATACGTTGCGCAATTTGGAAATCATTCGCAATCTGCGCGATGGCAGCAAAAAAGGGCACCTTGCTTGATGTCCTTGATTTCACGAAAACGGCGATGGGCAGCCGCCTTTTACGCAAATGGCTGGAATATCCGCTGCTCTCTTCCGAGAAGATTGAACGACGCTTGGACGGCGTAGCAGAGTTTGCTGCAGATTTTTCTCTGCGCGAAGATGTGCAGGCGCATTGCAAGGAAATCTTTGATTTCGAACGCCTCCTGACACGCATCGAAGTGGGGACGGCAAATGCACGAGACCTCGTTGCGCTGAAGCTTTCGCTCCATGCTTTGCCGCCATTGAAAATGAAAATTTCCGCAGTCGTATCGCCGCTTTTGCGTGAGTCTGAAGGCGGAATCGAGCTTTTTGACGAACTCGTATCATTGTTGGAACACGCGATCGTGGAAGAGCCAGGAATCTCCCTCAGAGAAGGTGGCATCATCAAGGCAGGCTATGATGAGGAACTTGACGAATACCGCTATATCTCGCATGACAGCAAGAAGATGCTCCAACAGATGGAGGAACGTGAAAAAGAGCTCACAGGCATCAAGACGCTCAAAATTGGCTACAACAAAGTTTTTGGCTACTACATCGAAGTGCGCCGAAGCGGCGCAGATCTCGTGCCCGAACGTTATATAAGGAAACAGACACTGGCCAATGCCGAACGCTACATCACAGAAGAACTCAAGGAGTTTGAAACGAAGATTTTAGGTGCACAGGAAAAAAATCATCCAGATCGAGTACCGTCTTTTCACAGAAATCCGTGAAATCATCAAAAAAGATCTGAGCCGCATCCAGCAGACGGCGAAGCACATTGCCATCTTGGATGTGCTCACGAGCCTTGCCGAAGCGGCAAACAGATATAACTATGTGCGCCCAAATCTTGCAGGAAATGGAGCGATTTCCATACGAGATGGCAGGCATCCGTTGGTGGAGCGCATTCTTACAAATGATCTTTTTGTGCCAAATGATACCGAACTGAACCATAGCAATTGTGAAATCATGCTCATCACGGGTCCGAACATGGCAGGAAAGTCAACCTACATGCGCCAAGTCGCTTTGCTAACGCTCATGGCACAAAGCGGCAGTTTCGTACCCGCGAAAGAGATGACATTTTCCCCTGTCGACCGTATCTTCACGCGCATCGGAGCCAGCGATGATCTCGTCAGCGGGCAAAGCACCTTCATGGTCGAGATGAACGAAGTGGCACAGATATTGAAATACGCCACGAAAGACAGTCTTGTGATTTTTAGACGAGATCGGCAGGGGAACGAGCACGTTTGACGGCATGAGCATCGCACGCGCAGTTGTCGAACACATGCGCAGCAGGATTCATGCCAAAACGTTGTTTGCCACGCATTATCATGAATTGACGGATATGGAAGATGCGCTTGTAAAGAATTATTGTATCGCGGTCAAAGAACACGGCACGAAGGTTGCCTTTCTGCGCCGCATCATCCGAGGCAGCGCGGACAAGTCCTACGGCATCCATGTAGCACGTTTGGCGGGGCTTCCGAAGAATGTAACGCAAAGGGCGCAGGAAATCCTCGACGAAATCGAACAATGTACAGGAACTGTTGCCCTACCGAAATCATCGAAAGAAACAGCACTACAAGAAGAGGCCTCCTTGATGGGATCGCTCTTCGCTCCATCCTTGCGTGAGGCGATCCTGTCCTTTGATGTCATGGCGATGACGCCGTTGGAAGCCTTGAATGAACTCTATCGTTTACAGCAGCAGGTGAAAGGGGAGGAGGGGAAACGATGAACCGGATTCATGTACTCGACGACAATACGATCAATAAAATTGCAGCGGGTGAAGTCGTGGAACGCCCCGCCTCCGTCGTCAAGGAACTCGTGGAAAAATTCCATCGATGCGGGGGCTACGAAGATTGAAGTGGAAATCATGGCGGGCGGCACGAGCCTCATGCGTGTGACGGACAACGGTTCCGGCATGAGCATGGAGGATGCGAAGCTTGCCATCGAACGCCATGCGACGAGCAAGATCAAGGAGGTAAGCGACCTCTATTCTCTGGGAACTCTCGGATTTCGCGGTGAGGCATTACCAACGATAGCCGCCGTTTCCCGCTTCCGTATGCGCACGCGAAAAAAAGGTGACGAACTTGGCACGGACGTGATCGTCATTGGTGGCATCACACATGACATCGGCGAAACAGGCTGCAGTTTGGGAACGACGATCCAGGTCGAAGATCTTTTTCTTCAATACTCCCGCACGCAAGAAATTTCTCAAGACCAACCATACGGAAGGAGGGCGCATCAGCGACTTCATCACGAAGTTGGCGCTTTCCCGCCCTGACATAGCATTTCGCCTCATCAGCAACAACAAGGCGACAATGATGACTCCAGGAAACGGTGCACTCTTTGATACCATTCGCAGCGTTTACGGTTCACAGGTCGCTAATGCCCTTTTAGCTCTCGCTTTTGAAGATGAAGATGTAAAGATCACGGGTTATATCACGAAGCCTTCGATGCTCAAAAGCAGCCGTGCTTGGCAAACCTTCATTGTAAACGGCCGCATCATATCGAACAAGGCGATTGCCAAGGCGATCGACAATGCCTACCACTCGCTTTTGCCGAAAGCGGGCTTCCCCATGGTCGTTCTGAACATCGCTGTACCACAGTGTTCCATCGACGTCAATGTGCATCCGCAGAAGAGCGAGATGAAGTTCGAGGACGAGGGACGCATATTCAAGGCCGTCTACAAGGCAGTGATCGACGCTATACGTCCTGTCGGACAGACTCTGGAGAATGTAGCTGCTTCCGTGCAGAATGTTGAGCGCCGCTATACGATGGAGCCGATGCAATTCATCGCGTCCAGTCAATCACCAAGAGACGGTCACTGCGCAGGAAACGATTCCGTGCAGATGCCTTTCGGTATCACGGAGATGGAAAATCGTTCCTCGACGGTATCCGCGCCCCCGACAATGAGTTTTATCGAAGCACAGAACGTCCTCAAGGGTGAAAGTGCGGCATATCATGATGCCTCTGCTGCAAAAGACACGTTCGTGCGCGAGGCGCAGGCTTCGGCATATGCAGAACAAGGTGCAGCAACAGCCAGACCGCTTCCGGAGTTGTCGGAAACGGGTATTTCTCAGGAAAACATCGCACCGATCGGACAGGTCGATCTTTGCTATATCATTGCCAAAGGCAAGAATGCGCTCTACATCGTCGATCAACATGCGGCACATGAACGCATCCTCTACGACAAATTTTCCGCCATGGCGGAACGCATCCCATCACAGCAGCTTCTCGTTCATCCGATTTTGTCGTTCGATGCGAGAGAAGCGTCGCTTGTTTCGGAAAATCAAGACTTGTTTCGGCATCTGGGGTTTGATATGGAAGCATGCGGAGAAAGAGATTTCCGATTGAAGGAAGTTCCTTCAGATATCCCTGTATCGGAAGCGGAGGATATGGTTCGCGAGATTCTTGCCAGGCTTTACGATATGCATGAGACGACGGCGCAGGAGATTCGCCATGCCTGTCTCGCCACAATGGCGTGCCGCGCCGCCATCAAGGCGGGAGACGAGCTGAATTTCCGACAGATGCAGATCGTCTTGGAAGAGCTTTCACAGACGGCTCGCCCCTATACCTGCCCGCATGGACGCCCTACCATTTTGAAATTCAGCAGCGAAGAACTGGCGAAGATGTTCAAGCGGACGTGAGGTGCATGATGGAGGGAAAAAACTTCGTGATCGCTACGACGGGCTACAAGAGTCGTCCAGCCGACTGCCTGCTCGCCGACCAGGTCGCAAAGCGCCTTGGCATCCCATGCGTAAGACGCAAGCATGCATCTTACGAGAATATTCGGACACAATATGGCGCATCCTTCCTGCTCGTGGTGAAGAAGGGTGGTCTGCGCTTGGAAACGCCTGATGGCGAGTTGTTCTTCCACCCCAACAGGCCCACGTCCGCATCAGAGAACTGGGACGTGGGCAGACAGATCACATGGTGGAAGCTATGGGAATCAAGGCAGGGGACAGCGTGCTTGACTGCACGCTCGGCCTTGGAGCCGACTCCATTACCGCAAGCTTTATCGTGGGGGAGCGCGGCAATGTGACGGCACTTGAGAAAAGCTCGCTGATCTATGAGATTGTACGCCATGGACTTGCGCACTTCTCAGCAGGAAATTACGAATTGCACTCCGCTATGCGCAGGGTTGAGGCAAAACACGCAGATTATGAGGATTTTTTACGAAATCTTCCCGATGATTTCTACGATGTTGTGTATTTCGACCCAATGTTTCGTCATCCATTGAAAGACAGCGTGCAACTCGCTCCGCTGCGCTTGTTGGCGGAACCCGCACCTGTTTCCCATGCCGCTATCGCCGAGGCGTGTCGTGTGGCGCGAAAGCGCGTCGTCTTGAAGGAGAACAGTCGCAGTCTGGAATTTGCTCGTTTGGGCTTTTCAAAAACGGCAGGAGGAAAATACAGTCCCGTCCGTTACGGCGTGCTAGATGTATAGGAATCAATGGATTCATTGATTTATCCAGCCGCTCAACTTCCGTTTCTTTTCTTCTCGCGCTTCTTGTGCTATGATAGGGGGAGCTGTCAGCAAGACGGACAGTTCTCACAGTGTGAAAGGAAGCCGCTTATGAAAATAATTGATGCGCATCTGCATTTTTGCAAGGAAGATTACTTTGATGAAATCGCCCTTGCAGCGGGGCATGAGAATACCGCACAGCATTTGGCGCAGGAATATCGACGCCTTGGCATCGTGCATGGCGTCATCATGGGAAACAAGAGCTTGGAACCAACAGAGCATAACTATCCAGATTTTTCTAAGCTATTGCATCGGCCTCGATACCTTGGGCGAAGAACGTCCGATGGAGAAGCAGGTCGCGCTCGTCGAGGAAAATCTCAAGCGCAGGCAATGCGTCGGCATCAAGCTTTATCCAGGATACAAACATTTTTACATTTACGAGAAAACGCTCGCGCCGTTCTACGCACTGGCGGAAAAGTACGACAAGCCCGTTGCCATCCATACGGGGCTTACGGCGTCAGCTGATGGACTGTTGAAATACAGTCATCCGTTCGTACTCGATGAAGCCGCTGTGCGCTGGCCGCGCGTTCAATTTGTCATGTGCCATTTCGGCAATCCATGGCTTTCCGACGCCGTAGGCGTCGTGGAGAAAAATCCCAATATTGCGGTGGATTTCTCGGGGCTGTTGGAGGGAAGAATCCTTGACGTTAAGCGATTCCATAAGAAGAAGCACGGTTATATGCGCATGTTGACGGATTGGTTGGAATACCTCGACAGCTATGAGCGCATCATGTTCGGCACGGATTAGCCCTTTGGCAAAATCTTGAGGATTATATCCGATTCATGAAAGAAATCGTTCCTGAAGAGGCGTGGGAGAAAGTCTTTTTCTCTGCCGCAAACCGCATCTACGGACTCGGCCTGTCGTGAGCTGGGACAGCTGATGTTTTCAGAATAATAGCAGTTGGAGGAAATGAGCCATGTCGTTGTTGGAGATAAAGAAGGCAGGAGCGCCCGTATTGAAGGAAATCTGCGCTCCCGTGGAACGTGTCGATGCAAAACTGAAAGACTTGCTTGACAATATGGCAGAAACGATGTATGAGGCAAACGGCATCGGCATCGCTGCGCCACAAGTGGGCGAGGCTGTGCGCATGGTCGTCATCGATATAGGCGATGGACTCATCGAGCTTGTCAATCCTAAGATCACTTTCCGTGAAGGAAGCGAAACGGATTCCGAAGGCTGCTTGAGCGTGCCGGGAATTTTCGGCGAGGTCGAGCGCGCGTCAAAGGTCAAAGTGGAATTTCTCGACCGACGCGGCAAGCGCAAGCACATCACGGCGAAAGGGCTTTTGGCGCGTTGCATCCAGCACGAACTCGACCATCTCGAAGGCGTGCTCTTCATCGATGTAGCAACAAGTCTGCGTAAGGAAGAGGAACAGACATCATGAAACGTTTTCGTGTGATCTTTATGGGGACTCCCGATTTTGCTGTGCCGTGCTTGGCGCGGCTTTTTGGATATTTCCAATGTCATCGGCGTCGTGACGCAGCCAGATAAACCGAAGGGTCGAGGGCAGAAGCTTCTTCCGCCGCCTGTAAAGATATTTGCCGAGGCGCATGGCATCGAAGTCTACCAACCGGAGCGCGTGAAGAGGCCGGATTTTGTCAACATCTTGCAGGAACTGGCTCCCGATCTCATCGTCGTTGTCGCTTTCGGGCAGATCTTGTCGAAAGACATCCTCTCTCTTCCTCCTTTGGGCTGCGTCAATGTCCATGCATCGCTCCTGCCGCGCTATCGCGGTGCGGCGCCGATGCAGTGGGCGATCGTGCGCGGTGAAACAGAAACGGGAATCACGACGATGTTCATGGATGAAGGTCTCGATACGGGCGATATGCTCTTGCAGGAAAAACTGCCAATCTCACAGACGATGACGACTGCCGAACTGCACGATGCGATGATGCAGCTCGGCGCAGATGTCTTGGAAAAAACGATCTTGTCCCTTGCTGCAGGGACGCTCGAACGCATACCGCAGGATGAAACGCATTCCACCCTATGCACCGCTTCTCAGTAAAGAGACGGGATGCATCGACTGGCAAAAAAACGCGCGGGAGATTCATGATCTCGTGCGCGGACTGAATTCATGGCCAGGAGCGTACAGCATTTTGAACGGACAGAAGTTCAAAATCTGGCGCACTCGTCCAGCCGAAGGAACGGCAAACCCCGGCGAAATTGTTTCTGTGACACCGCAGGGCCTTCTCGTCGGTACGGGCAAAGGAATGCTGGAAATCTTGGAGCTGCAGGCACCGAACAAAAAAAAGATGAAGGCAAGCGACTATGTTCGCGGTCATGGACTTCATCTGCCTGCACGTTTCGATGCATGACGATGATTTCATGCAGGCTCGGTGCACAATCTCCATAAAATCAACATGCCAGAAAGGAGGGGGTTGTTTTGACAGCTGTGATACCGTGACTTGAACGTCCGCATAAAAGGCTCTTCATGGCGCTCCTGTCTCTCAGTTTTCTTTGCATGACCTTTCTTGTCTATGCTGTCTGGCGCGTGAGCTACCTTGGACTGCTCGAAATCAACGCCTATCTCCCCTCGTGCTCGGCATCTTTTTGCGAGCGTCGTTTTTCCCTCACAGGCTTCGGAATCTTGAGCATGGTCGGAGCAATCCTCGGTCTGCCGTTTCTTCATATTTTTTTCAGAAGCAATCGTACACATTGATCAATCTGCTGTTTCCTGTTGCCATCATGATTGGCAAAGTGTTCGGCTTCAATCGACGGCGCATTGAACGTTCTTTCATCGAGGTCAGCAACCAAATCATCCATCACCGCGGCATCAAAGTGCACGCGAATGAACTCTCGTCGTGACGCCACATTGTCTGCAGCTTGCTACATGTCCGCACAAAAATCACGCGCGACCCGCACAACTGCAAGCGCTGTGGCGGCTGCGACGTCGGCGCCCTCGTGAATCTCGCCGATGAGATGGGATTCCATTTCTTCATCGTGACAGGCGGCACGCTCGCACGTCAGACGGTCAAGAATATCCGCCCGAAGGCAGTGATGGCGATCGCCTGTGAACGTGATTTGACGAGCGGCATACAAGATGTCTATCCGCTTCCAGCAGTCGGTGTGCTGAACATCCGCCCGAACGGCCCCTGTTTCAATACGCACGTCGATATCGAAAAGGTGCGCGAGGAAATCGAGAAGTTCCTGATCAAAGACGAGGCCGAGGAGAAGAGAAAAGATACGCTGGGAGATCGAAAGAGCACTAGGATGAGAAGGAGGAGCCATGGACAAGGCGCGAGAGACGGCGCTCAAGGCGCTTCATGCAGTGAATGAAAAAGGTGCCTATGCCAATGTGGCATTGGCGCAGTCTTTGCGCATCGCGAAACTTTCTGATGTGGATCGTCGCTTTGCGACGGAACTCGTCTACGGCGCGGTAAAGGCGGGCGATACGCTCGATTGGATGCTGCGGCACTATGTGAACCGTCCGCTTTCCAAAATCCCGCCCGTGGTGCGGGATATTTTGCGCTTGGGCATCTACCAGCTGTTCTTCCTTGAGCGCGTTCCCGCATCTGCTGCTTGCAACACGGCAGTCGAGATGACGAAGCGTCACAGCCACGCGGGCACGGTGAAGTTTGTCAACGCCGTCCCTACGAACGGCGGCGCGTGAGCCAGAAAGGGCTGCCTTTCCAACGGACAAGGCACACGAGACAGAGAATCTCGCTCTGTCGCTGCAGCATCCCATGTGGCTGGTTCGTCGTTGGATTGAACAATTCGGCTATAAGGAAGCAAAAATGCTCTGCGAATTCGACAACGCTCAGGCAGCCCTTTCTTTGCGCACAAACACGCTGAAGATCACGCGAGATGCGCTTATGGAGAGATTGCGGGAAGAAGGCATGACAGTCGAGCCTTCCTGCTGGACACCCGAAGGAATCTTGTGTCATTCTCACGGCTCTCTCGATCTTTCACCCTCCTTGGAACAAGGTTTTTTTCAAGTGCAGGACGAGAGCTCGATGCTCGTCGTGCATGTTCTCGCGCCCGAGACTGGAGAATTCGTACTCGATGTTTGCAGTGCGCCGGGCGGCAAGACAACGCATATCGCTGCGCACATGAAAGACCGAGGACGCATCGTTGCACTCGACGTACACGAGCACAAGATGCGCCGCATTGAAGAAAACTGTGCGCGGCTCGGCATAAAATCGGTCGAACCGCTGCTTCTCGACGCGCGTGAGACGGGAGCACGCTTTTCTCGTCAAGCGGATCGCGTGCTCGTCGATGCACCGTGTTCCGGACTCGGCGTCCCTCAGGCGAAAACCTGATGCTCGCTGGCGCAGAACGCCGGAAGATCTTGTCGTTCTCGCTCGCCTGCAAAGGGAGATACCCAATCCGCTGGAAAAAGCCGTGAAACCCTAACGGAATCCTCGTCTACAGCACATGCACGATCGAGCGAGCAGAGAATGAAGACGTCGTCGAAGAGTTTCTCTCGCAAAACGAAGATTTCACTTTGGAGAATGTCGGAGAACTGCTGCCATTGAAGAAACGCACGGAGAAGATGCTGCAGCTGTATCCGCAGCGCGACGGTACAGACGGCTTCTTCATCGCCCGTATGCGGAGAAGGTGAGCACATGAAGAATATTTTTGGCATGACGCTTGAAACGATGCAGGAGGAATTCGCTGCTCTGCCATTGGAAAAATATCGCGCCAAACAGGTGACGGAATGGCTCTACAAGAAATATGCCAAGCATTTTTCGGACATGACGAACCTTCCTAAGACTTTGCGTGCGGAGCTTTCAATGAAGTACAGAATCGACGTTCCTTCCTTGCGCACGAGACTCGATGCCACTGATGGCAGGACGAGCAAGTTCCTGCTCGCTTTTTCCGACGGTGCGGCAGTGGAAGCCGTACTCATGCGCCAGCCTTACGGCAACAGCATATGCATATCGACGCAGGTTGGTTGTAGTATGGGCTGCTCCTTCTGCGCCTCGACCTTGCATGGGCTGGCACGTGACCTGACACCGGGAGAGATGCTCGCCGAAGTTCTCTTCATCGAGGAATTGTTGGAGAAGGAGGACGAAAAGATCGACACCATGGTTTTGATGGGCTCGGGAGAACCCTTGATGAACTATGCGAATGTCGTGCATTTCCTTCGCCTGTTGCATGAAGAATATGTGATGAATATGAGCTATCGCAACATCACGCTGTCCACTTCCGGCATCGTTCCTGCCATGAACAGGCTTGCCAGCGAGGGCATGCCAATCACGCTCTCCATCTCGCTCCATGCGCCGCGTGAGGAACTGCGCTCCAAACTCATGCCCATCAATCGCAAGTACCCATTGGCGGATGTCGTCGCAGCTGGAAAGAGTTACGCCGAAAAAAACGGGACGGCGCATCACATACGAATACATCCTGATCCGCGATGTGAATGATAGCGAGCGCGAAGCTAAGGACTTGGCGGAACTTCTCAAAGGACAGCTTGCAAGCGTCAACCTCATTCCCATCAACCCCGTGAAGGAGCGTGGCTTCGAACGTCCTTCAGCGGAAAGCACGGCCTCTTTCTGTCGCATACTCACGCATCATCACATAACGGCTACGGTGCGCCGCGAGATGGGCAGCGACATACAAGCAGCCTGCGGACAGCTGCGCAACCGTCATATATCCGAAAATCAAAGAGGACCGGACCAGTTCATCCTTAAGCATTGCAATAGATTGTGAGGGATTCCATGGCTTTTACCAGATGGGAAACATTTTTGGAAAATCATATCGAAGGATTCTTCAATAAAAAAATTCGGCAGCGCCCTTGAGCCTATCGAGGTAGAGAAAAAACTTGAAAAGGAGATCGCGAATGGAAAAAAAGACGCGATAAGAAAGGCTCGAAGGAATGGGTTCTGCCCAATGCTTATACAATCTTCATGAACGAGGAAGACTGTCACCATCTTTCGTCCCAACGCTTCCTCGATGATCTTCATATCTTAGCAGAAAAAAAGGTCATCCTGCTTGATGCCTTTATGGACGGAAAACTTGCCATCACCATTCAGAAAGATGCCACGCTTTCTCTTGGCGTATGCCGCATCAAAGGAACTTTCTCTGATATGGTGCAGCGGGTGGCGCAAGCGGTGAAGGAACAGCACACGATTGTCTTGCAGCGACCTTCCTTTCAACCACCACTTAATCTGCCGACGGAGTACAAAATCGCCTCGCTCACGGTTGTGAAGGGTGCCGATCTCGAATCCTACCTTGCTTTCGGTGAGAAAAAAATCTTTCTTGGCAGACGTGAACGCAGCGACTTCATATTGACTGATCCCAATGCTTCGCGTGTTCATGCTTCCATCCGCTATGAACGCCACCGTCATTTCCTTCAGGATGAAAACAGCACGAACGGCACTCTTCTCAACGGATCTCCTGTCCTTGAGGCTTGCCTGCAACATGGCGATGAAATTCATATCGGAAATTCCATCTTGCGTTATGAGGTGATATGATTGCCTGGTTCAGATTTTTTCCTGCGCATTTTGAGCGTATCTTTTCAATACGGCATACTGCTGCTGTTATTTCGCTTTATCGCACGTCTTGCACAGGCGATGCTGAAAGACGCCAAGAATCTACAGCAGGAAATCAAGCCGCGCGAGATACTGCCTGACGAAGCTGTGCTCAGTGTGGTGGAAGCGGGCGATGAAGCGCTTGCTGGCAAGCGCTTTGCCTTTACACAAGGGATAACGATCGGGCGAAGCGCTGATAATGACATCCGCATTCCTGATTCCTTCGTATCGCATCGTCACGCTGCCGTGTACCTTGTGAACAATCAATATGTCATTGAAGATATGGGCAGCATGAACCATACATATCTGAATGATGCGATCTTACAGGGAAAGGCCTATTTGAAACCAGGGGATCTCATACGCATCGGATTTGCTACACTGAAGTTTGAGAGGTGATTTTTTTGAAAGTCTTTGCAGCGACAGACAGAGGAAAGGTGCGAGAGATCAACGAGGATTCGTGCGCCTTTATACCGCCCGATCTATATGTCGTGGCGGACGGCATGGGCGGCTATGCCGCAGGTGAGGTGGCAAGCGCTATGCTCGTCGATGCGTTCCGTGGGATGTTTTCCGATGCAGTGCATGAACATGGCGAAACGGTCTTGCTTCGTGCCATACAGGCAGCGAACAGCAAGATCTTGCATGCGGCGGCATCGAATGAAGCTCGAAAGGGCATGGGAACGACGGTCGTCGCCTTGCAGCATACCGAAACCACAGCGTATTGGGCGCACGTAGGAGACAGTCGGCTCTATCTCTTGCGAGCGGGCGCGCTCAAGCTGCTCACACGTGACCATTCTTTCGTACAAGATCTCGTTGAACAAGGAACCATTACGGAGGAAGAGGCACGGCAGCATCCGAAAAAAAATCTGTTGACACGCGCAGTAGGCGTAGCGGAAAAACCTCATCGTCGATACAGGAACATCCACAATCAAGGCAGGCGACATTTTTCTGCTCTGCTCAGATGGTTTGACAAACATGGTGGGAGAGACCGCCATTTGCGAGACTCTGCAGGGAGAGTCCTCAGACAAGGCACAGCATCTCGTCAATCTGGCACTTCTGGCAGGCGGACTCGACAATATTACAGCCATCGTTGTGGAATGCGATGAAAAGTAGATTCCATCTGCTCCTGCTCCCTCTCGGCATCCTGCTGCTGGGTATGGGAACGCTCCTTCTCGGGCATCATCTGACAGCGGATAGCGTCTTTCTGCCGTGGGTTGCTGCCATCGTCAGCGGCGCATTCTTCGTGCAATTCCTTTTGGACAAGCGTTATCCTAAAATGGATTCGACACTTTTTCCTGTGGCAATGCTGCTTGCAAGCCTCGGCATCATCATGATCGGCCGTCTAAAACCCGCTCTCTTTTTGACGCAGATGCGGTGGTTGCTTCTCGGTATCATCGTCTATCTGGTCATCATTTTTCTTGGAGAAAAAGCTTCTTCGATTCCTTTCCTATCCGTATCTCCCGGGTATCTTTTTGTCTGCTGTTGCTTTGCTCGGCGCTCTTTTTCGGCACGGAGATCGGTGGAAGCCGCAACTGGATCGTTTTCGGACCTTTCGCTGTGCAGCCCTCGGAGTTCGGCAAGATCGTCATCATCATGTTTCTGGCAGCTTACCTTACAGAGCATCGGGAGGTTCTTTGTCTGCCGAGGCACAAGCTTCTTTGGCTGAAACTTCCCGTGCTGCGTTTCATTGCTCCGCTCCTCCTGATCTGGGGCATTGCCATCTTGATGTTTGTCGTTCAGCGTGATCTCGGATCAGCCTTGCTCTTTTTCGGCATAGCTGTCTCCATGACGTATATGGCTACAGGGCGAAAGTCTTATGTAGTTCTTGCTCTTGCCTTTTTTTCGGGTGCTGCCGTACTCAGTTATTTCCTCTTTTCGCATGTGCGCGTGCGCTTCAATATCTGGCTCGATCCTTGGACTGATCCCTCGGGCAGCGCTTACCAAGTCGTGCAGTCGCTTTTTGCGCTCGGTTCGGGCGGCATCTGGGGCACAGGCTTCTCTCATGGCCATCCCAATCTGATTCCTGAGGTGCATACGGATTTCATTTTCGCTGCCATCGCGGAGGAGTTGGGTCTGCTCGGCGCCATGGGAATCATGCTCATCTTTGCCCTGTTTTTTTACCGCAGCATACGCATCGCACTCGCGTGCCAGGAGGAAAAACATATGTTGTTTGCGGCTGGCATCGCTGTAGTTTTCTTCCTGCAAACCTTCATCATCATCGCAGGAGTGACAAAATTCTTGCCGCTGACGGGCATCACTCTTCCTTTTGTCAGTTATGGCGGCAGCTCCATGATTGCCAGCTTCATGCTGCTCGGCATTTTAACCGTACTTTCCAGAAAGGAGAATCGACATGATGGAGCGAAATAACATGAAGTATATTCTTCACACAGCCATCGTTCTCCTTTTGTCGTTTTCCTGCTTGGCTCTTTATATCGTTTATTTGCAAGTTTGGAAAGCGGATTGGCTTGCCGAGCATCCGATGAATCGCCGTGCAGCAATCGCTGAGAACAGCATCCTACGCGGCAGCATCCTCGATTGCAATGGCGAAGCCCTCGCACTCAGTCCAGCTGCAGGAGAAAGGCGCTATCCTTACGGAAGAATCATGGCGCCGGTCACGGGTTATCTTGATGACACGATCGGCAGCACAGGCGTCGAGGCTTATAAGGGTCCTGAACTTTCCGGACACAGTCGTCTCTTGGGACGATTGGGTCCCATCGCGCAGCTTTTCTCTTCTGCGCATGGCGACGATGTTCATCTTACAATCGACGCCGCATTGCAGAAAACAGCATACGAGGCTCTGGGGGAAAGGCGCGGGGCTGTCGTCATGCTCGATGCGGCAAGCGGTGCGATCCTCGTGCTCGCATCGCGCCCTTCGTTCGATCCTTCCGATATTCAAGCACGATGGAACAGTTTGCGCCAGGATGAGGATAGCCCTCTCCTCAATCGTGCACTGCAAGGTCTTTATCCGCCAGGGTCGACCATCAAACCTTTGATTCTCGATGCAGCTCTTGAGAACGGCGTTACAGACACCAAGGAGATTTTCGACTGCACGGGAAAACTCGAAGTGGGGGACTCGATCATCCATGAAAGTCACGGTGCAGTGCATGGCAGACTCGATATAGAACACGCCCTGATCGAATCTTGCAATACGACATTCGGCACACTCGCATTGCGTCTGGGCGGCAAAAAGTTAGCGAAGGCCTTCCGACGCTTCGGCTTCGAGGAATCAGCACAAGGTGATTTGCAAGAAGCGGCCGCGCATCTTCCAGACTTCGAAGAAATCGGTCAAGGAGATACGGCACAAGTTGGCATAGGGCAGAGCACACTTCTCGTCACGCCACTTCATATGGCGCTGCTCGCTGCAGCATTTGCAAATGACGGCATCGTCATGAAGCCTTATATGATAGATCGCGTCGTGACGCCAAGCGGCATTACACTAGAACAACATCGAAGTGAAAAGTGGTTTGAGGCTACGACATCGACTCGCGCCTCCTTGATTCGCGGCTTCATGGAGGAAGTTGTGCAAGAAGGTACAGGCACGGCGGCGGCCATTCGAGGCGTACATGTAGCAGGCAAGACGGGCACAGCGGAAAATCCAGGCGAGGATCATGCGTGGTTCATCGGTTCGGCAGAAACAAAGGGCCGCAAGGTGGCATTCGCTGTCCTTGTTGAAAACAGCGGTGGAGGCGGTACGGAAGCTGCGCCAATCGCAAGGAAGCTGATAGAAAAGTTGCAGGATGATTAGGAGGCAATGCCATGGAACAGCGCACTTTAGCCAATCGCTATGAACTTCTGGAGCTCGTTGGAAGCGGCGGCATGGCAGATGTATATAAAAGCACATGACAAACTCTTAGATCGTATAGTGGCGGTCAAAGTGCTTCACGCCCAATTCGCAAGCGATGCGGAATTTGTGGTGCGCTTCCAAAGCGAAGCAAAGGGAGCGGCAAAAATGTCGCATCCCAACATCGTCAATATCTATGATGTCGGGCAGGAAGAGAATTCTCATTACATCGTCATGGAATACGTTTCTGGTCAGACCTTGAGGGAAGAGCTTGATGCAGGCGGTCGCCTGCCCGTTGCCACGGCACTCACCATCGCGCGTCAGATTGCCGAAGCCTTGTGCCACGCCCACAAGAACGGGCTTGTCCATTGCGATATCAAACCGCACAACATCCTCGTGATGGAAGACGGTCGTATCAAGGTCGCCGACTTCGGCATCGCCTGTGCCGTGAGTTCAGTCACATCGACGTATACAGGCAACATCGTCGGCTCCGTGCACTATTTTTCACCGGAACAGGCCAAAGGTGCTTCGATTACGCCCAAGTCGGATATCTATTCTCTCGGCGTCGTTCTCTATGAAATGCTCACGGGAGAACTCCCTTTTACCGGCGAAACGCCCGTCGGCATCGCTTTAAAGCATCTACAGGAAGAGCCTCTTTCCATTTGTGTAATCGACCCGTCGATTCCGCCATTCGTCGAAGCCCTCGTTACCGAATTGATGGCGAAAGATCCGAATCAACGCCCCGACAGCGAAACCGTCGTGCGACAAATCGCACAGGATGAAGCAATGCTCGGAGTGTCCGCGTCACCCATGCTCGATCCTTATGCGACGCAGGTATTGCCGCGCGTGCGAGAAGCCGAAGTCGATCCGTCGCTTTTGGCAAGACCGACGCTGGAAGATCAGCCATCTCCCCATCCTCAAAACACTGGAGAAGACAGGAAACCCAAGAAAGCCTATCGCTCAAAGATATTCCTTTTCGTTCTCTTTCTTGTATTATTTTTCGGCTTTTTTGCTGGTGCGTTTCTTTCCTATGGAAAATTCTGGAGCGGTGCAGAAGTCGTTGTTCCCGATGTAACGGGGCAAACATTGGCTGTTGCCAAACAGAAGCTCGAGGACAGGAAACTGCGCGTGGATATAGCTGAGATGTACGATTCCAATATACCGACAGGACAAGTCGTCAAGCAGGATCCCTGAGGGAGGATCGAAGGTCAAGGAAGAACGCCTTGTGACCATTTATGTGAGCAAGGGTGGTGAGGAAGTCAGTATGCCTGAGCTTAAGGGAATGCAAAAATCGGTGGCAGAGAGCAAACTTATTGATGTAGGCTTGAAGCTCGGCGTCGTAACGGAAGAATTCTCATCGCAGCCAGTGGGGACTGTCATCGGGCAAGATCCTCGTGCTGGAACGAAGATCAGCAAGGGGCAGGTCGTCGACCTTGTGATCAGCAAGGGAGAGCGTCCGCGTAAGGTCGCTGTTCCCTAGCGTTGTCGGCGGTGCGGAGTCAGCTGCCAAGGAAGCGATCAAGAATCGCGGACTTCATCTAGGTTCCGTCACGAAAGAAGAGAGTTCGCAAGCGGCCGGCACAGTCGTGCGTCAAAGTCCAGCAGCAGGCAGTGAAGTAGAGGAGGGCGCAACGGTTGATCTCGTGCTTGCGGTCGAGACAGAAAAAAAGGCTTCGAATACAAAGTCTCGTACATCGGATGACAATGCAGACAATAAGGCGCCGAGCAAGGATGCTGCTGGCGGCAAGACAAATCGCTAGAGAGATGATGAGGAGGACAGTTTGTTGCAAGGAAAAGTGCTCAGAGCGCAGAACAGTTTTTTTCTATGTAGAAACACCACAAGGCATTGTAGAGGCAAAGCTGCGCGGACGATTGAAAAAGGCACGCATTGCTGTCGTGCCAGGAGACGAAGTGGAGCTTGAACTCCTAGAAGACGGCACAGGCATCATCGAGCATCGCAGCGCGCGTAAAAACCTGCTGCGACGTCCGACGGTGGCGAACATCGATCAGGTCGTCCTCGTTTTTTTGCGGCGCGTGAGCCGAACATCAATCCCGTCCTCATCGACCGTTTCCTCGTCCTTGCCGAATGGTCAAAGATCGAGCACATCGTTCTCTGCATCAACAAGATGGATTTATTGAACGGGGAAGAAAAGGAAATCTTTGCACTTGCCGCACGCTATCGCGAAATCGGCTATCTGGTTCACCTCATCTCCACGGTTACAGGTAAAGGTGTGGCAGGGCTGCAAGCTTTCGTCAAAGGTCGGACAAGCGTTTTTGCTGGGTCATCTGGTGTGGGGAAATCTTCTCTCTTGAACTGTCTTTCTCCTGGAATCGCCCTTTCAACAGGCGCTGTCAGCGAGAAGATCAAGCGCGGCAGACACACGACACGAACGGCGCAGCTTCTGCCTTTCGCTGGAGGCTTCCTTGTCGATACACCCGGTTTCAGCGCCACAGAACTTGCTGGAATCGAGCCTAGTGCACTTGCTGGATTTTTCCCCGAATTTCAACCTTTTTTGAGCGCGTGCCGATTTCAACCCTGTACGCACAGCCACGAGCCGGATTGCGCTGTCAAGGAAGCCGTACAGACGGGAAGAATCGAAAAGTTTCGCTATGCTTCTTATTTAGAAATGTTCGAACAGAGTGCAAAGAGAAAGAAGGGATACCGATGATAAAAAGTAGCGCCATCGATTCTTTCCGCAGATTTCGCGCATCTTGCCAATGAGGTGCGGCGAATCGAAGATGCGGGAGCAGAGTACGTCCATATCGACGTCATGGACGGCACATTTGTTCCGAACATCACGCTGGGTTCGCCCGTGGTAAAAATCGCTTCGTCCATGCTCAAACGCTGTCTTTGATGTACACCCTGATGATAGAGCATCCTGAAACACAGCTCGTCGCCTTTGCCGAAGCAGGAGCAGACATTATCACATTCCATATTGAGGCGGTGCGTCATGCGCATCGCCTCGTGCAGGAAATCAAGACGCTCGGCTGCAAGGCTGGCATTGCACTCAATCCAGCAACGCCACTCGTCATGCTTGAAGAACTCCTGGGAGATATCGACATGGTTCTCATCATGACAGTCAACCCCGGCTTTGGTGGACAGAAATTCATTCCGTCCATGCTGGAAAAGATCGCACTCCTGCGACATACCATAGAAGAAAATGACTTTTCCCTCAAGATCGAGGTCGATGGCGGCATCAATGAGGAAACGGCTTCGCTCGTAAGAGAAGCAGGGGCGGATATTCTCGTCGCTGGCTCTGCCATCTATGGTGCAAACAATATAGAAAACGCTATTCGGAAGATTCGCGGTTAAGGAAGGGATACGAATGGAAAAGGCAGTAGTGCTGCTTTCGGGCGGACTCGATTCGACAACCCTGCATGGCTGTTGCAAAGGAGCAGGGAAGAGAGCCTTATCCCATCAGCTTCAATTATCACCAACGGCACAGCATCGAGCTAGAGGGCGCAAAAAAGATTGCAGCTTTTTACAAGGTAGAGAAGCATCTGATCATCGAAACGAACATGGATGCTATCGGGGGCTCAGCGTTGACAGACAACAAGATCGCCGTACCGGAAGGAACTGTTTCACGCGCCTCCGTTCCCGTGACATATGTGCCTGCGCGGAATCTGATTTTTTT
This sequence comes from uncultured Selenomonas sp., assembly GCA_916438625.1. Classification (GTDB taxonomy): domain Bacteria; phylum Bacillota; class Negativicutes; order Selenomonadales; family Selenomonadaceae; genus Selenomonas. The sequence goes on from CAKAFE010000001.1 coordinate 1,439,420, forward strand.
GAGTTATGCTCTCGGTTACGCTGAAACGATCGGCGCACGCTACGTCTACATCGGCGTCAACAATGTCGACTATTCAGGCTATCCCGATTGCCGCCCAGAATTCATCCAGCACTTTCAAGCTGTAGCGGATTACTCAACGGAAGCGACCTGCACGGGAAAGCGCATTGAAATCGTAACGCCCCTGCAGAACTTATCAAAAGCAGAGATCGTCCGCCCTAGCGGTACGCCCTAGCGGTACCCTTGGAGCTTACGCACAGCTGCTACAACGGCGGCGAAAGAGCGTGCGGCATCTGCGACAGTTGCAAACTGCGCCTGCAAGGCTTTGCTGCCGCAGGCAGGAAAGACCCCATCGAGTATGAAAGATGATGAAGGGCACCAGAAAGATAATGAAGGATATACAGAAAAGTACAGATCTGCGAGGAATAGACATACAGCACGTCGGCATCAAGGACGCCCATCTACCGTTTCTCATCAAGACGAAAGCAGGGACTTCCAACAGGTCGTGGCATGCATCCGCTTCACGGTTTCTTTACCTAAAGAATACAAGGGCACGCACATGAGCCGCTTTTTGGAGATTTTTGCAGCAATGGTGCGATAAACCCAGTGGCGGAAGAAGAAATGGAAGCTATGCTGCAAGACGCGCTTCACCATCTGGAAGCAAAAACGGCGAAACTGCGCCTCTCCTTCAAATATTTCGTCGAAAAAAAGCGCCTGAAAGCGGCAGGAAATCTGTGCTTGATCTGGATTGCTTCTTCGAAGGAGAAAAAAAGTGCGGGAACCCCCATGGCTTTCCGCCTTGGCGTGACCGTTCCCGCGACATCCCTCTGTCCGTGCAGCAAGGCGATTTCCCGCTATGGTGCGCACAATCAGAGAAGTCTTCTGCAAGCCGTCGTCGAATCTCAAGCCGTCCGTCCCGTGCATCTTCATCGAAGAGCTTTCCACATTGATAGAGGAGCAGGCATCGTGCCCAATTTATCCTCTGTTGAAACGCGAAGATGAGAAGTATGTGACGGAAAAAGCATACGAGCGGCCGAAATTCGTTGAAGACATCCTGCGTGATCTCGTGCTCGCTTTGAGACCTCTTCCCGGACTCTTCTGGTTTTCTCTCGCCTGTGAAAAATTTCGAATCCATACACAACCACAGTGCCTATGCGAGCCATGAAGAATACGTACATGACGAAGCCTTGACGATACACAAAGAACGAACAGATTGAAACAGCTGCCTCGAAATCGTCGCAAGGAGGTGCCGAATGAAGATGTTTTGTAAGCGTTTCGTCGTTCCACTGCTGCTCGTTTTTCATCATCTCGGGAGCCGTTATTTACTCAACGGTCGACATCCATACATTGAAAAATCTCACATCGTTCCAACCGTGGTCCATCGCTCTTGCACTCCTTTGCGTGAGCTTAGGACTGACGCTTGACGGCACGCGCCTCATGCATCTTGTAAAGATTTCGGGCGAGCATATCACGTTAGGACAAGCGGTGCAAGTCGTCTTTGGCAACTACTTTCTAGCCCTCTTGACCCCAGGCGCGACGGGAGGCGCTGTGGCACAGCTCATGTTTCTGCGCCGTGCCGGAGTACCTGCTGGAAAGGCCACAGTGCTCGTCATCGTCCGTACCTTGGTTTCCATCCTCTTCCTCATTTGCTGCATGCCGTTCATTTTCCTACATGATGCAGGAATCTTGCCTGGTATAGACAATCGTACACTCATGCTCATCTCGGTCATCACCTTCGTCGTCATCGCGTTAATTGTCATAGCATTTCGTGCAAATACCCTGGATTATTTCGTTTTGCGTTTGACAAAGCGTCTGAGCACAAAACGCAGCAAGAAGCTTCTCGCGTTCTACCGCGACCTCAAAACAGGCGTCCATCTCCTCGCCTCATCACCCAAGAGCATGGTGCGCATCTTCTTTGAGTCCGGCCTGAGCCTCATGTTCATCTATGCCATCGTTCCATGCCTCCTCCTGGGACTCGGCGTGACAACTGCCGATTGGTACACAGTCATGGGACGTATGATCTTCCTCAACATGCTGCTCTACTTCACGCCGACACCGGGAGGTTCAGGCATCGCAGAAGGCGGCTTTGTGCTGCTTTTCGCCGATTCGGTGCCCGCAGGCACCGTCGGCATCCTCGCCGTCTGTTGGCGGCTCATCGCCGAGTACATTCCTTTTCTTCATCGGCTTCTACTACACGCTCAAAGTATTTGGCAAAGATTTTCTACATCGTCAAATGGAATCGCAGGAGGATGATTGAATCTCTGATCGTGCTGTCGGAAGTTGAATATGGCGCGGTTACGGAGTTGCAGAAATGAAAACGGGAGACTTGCGGAGATCTTCACCATGTGCGGAAAGCGCCGGCAAACAAAGACGCCGCAGCTCAGTGGCACGAATATCAAGCGCGAGCATATTCTCTAGCAATGTGCGCTCTTTTGGCAAACGTTTTAATGCAGCGTCTTTCAAAAAGTGACTCGTCTTGCTCACAAGGGGAAGCGCGCTGTTCTTCTTGATTTCATGCAGCAAACCTTTGCCCGTGCGATTGAACGCAAGTATGCGTGCGTAGAGCGGGCCTGCCTGGTCAAACATATGAACCCTCTCTCTATGAAGGCGCAGCAGGCAGTGGATGAGAACACGTTGGATACGGCTTTTGGGGTAACGACAGCTGCAGCATTCAACGATCAGCTCATCCAGTGTGCGGCAATGGAAAGCAGCCCGCATTATCCGGTTTTCCAAGCCTTCGTTGATGCCGTAGAACGCCTTCAATTCCTCCGCATTGCAACACTCCAGTTGAACGAGAAGAGGGCGCAAGAGCAACGAGATGTCGGGCAGTCGACCTTCGCTTCGAGCTTCAAACAAGGAACTCAAGGTGCTTGCAGGTAGAACCTTGGCAAGATTTTTTCTGTCAGGCAGAGAAGAATAGATTTCCTGACGAACAGCACTGGCACTGGCATAGTTTTTCATGAAGTTCCGCGTCGTGATGATCCGCCCCCATCCTTTTTCAGAATCAATGCTTTGATCCCAGAATTACCGTGGTACAAGGTTCGCAGGTACTCGAGGGCAAGGATGTTGTTCGGTTTCTTGAGCAATCTCTTCTACGCCGCTAACAGCTGCAATCGCACGACTCATTGCAGCAGCATAGGACATTCCATTGCGGATGGAGGAATGGAGGTTTTCCTGAACCTCCTTCGTATCCATCAAGACTGCAACACGATGGAGCAAGGATAGACTGCTTTCTGCACCGAAGGCAAGCCCATCGGCAATGCCGAGACGTGCGAGCAGGGATACACCTCCGCGTGCAAAATCCTGCGCACTTCGCACAGCAAAAGCTGTGGGCAGTTCAAGCACGAGATCTACACCTCCAAGAATGGCATGCTCTGCACGTTGCCATTTGTCGAGAACGGCAGGACAACCCCGCTGTGTGAAGCTGCCGCTCATAAGCGCTAGGATGCGAGCTTTCGGATATTGTCTGCGTATGCATTTGAGTTGATAGATATGACCATTATGAAACGGATTGTACTCTGCAATGATGCCGATCGTATTCATGGAAGCAACCCTCCCAAAGTTTCTTCCTTCAGTTTATCATGAAACCCTGAGAGGTCAAGCCGAAGGCGCTGACCAAGCGGCTAGGTTTCCATAAGGCGGAGCATTATGCCCATAATAGGAGATGCAAGATGAAAAAAAAGGTTGCAGTAGCGATGAGCGGAGGCGTCGATAGCTCGCTTTGTGCGGCTCTTTTGAAAGAGCAGGGGTATGATGTGTTCGGCATAACCATGCTGCTTTCCGATGACAGCCGTGAAGAAAACGGTATTTCCAGTGCTGTGACAGACGCGAAACACATGGCAGATTTTCTTGGCATAGAACATGTGACTGCAGATTTTCGTCCTCTCTTTTCTGAGAAGGTCATTGATTATTTTTTTGCAGAATATCTAGCAGCTCGCACACCGAATCCTTGTGTAGTTTGCAATCGCTTCTTGAAATTTGGAGAGCTCCTTTCTTTTGCACAAGAAAAGGGAGCAGACTTTCTTGCTACGGGGCATTATGTTCGTATAACAAAAAGAAGCAGATGGATCTTTTACCTTGAAAAAGGCCGCGATGAAAAAGGATCAATCGTATGTCCTTTACCGTCTTCCTCGCGAAATTCTGCCGCACGTCCTCTTTCCGCTAGGAAATTATAGGAAAGAGGAAACGCGAACGATTGCTCAAAAACTCGCTCTTCCCGTAGCTGATAAACCAGAAAGCCAGGAAATATGCTTTGTGCCAGAAGATAACTACAGGGCATATCTGTCACAGCATAGACCGCACAGTTTTTACGCAGGCGATATCGTTGATGAGCAAGGAAATGTTCTTGGGCAGCACCGAGGGCTGCCTTTCTATACGATCGGACAACGAAAGGGACTTGGCATTGCAGCTGCACATCCACTCTATGTCATCGCGTTGGACAAGATCAACAATCGCGTTGTCGTGGGGAAAGACGAAGCACTTTATGCGTCATCTCTCATAGCTAAAGATGTGAATTGGCTGATGGAAAAACCGATCCGAGAAATCTCTGTTCGTGCTAAAATACGTTATGGCAGCCGTGAGGTGCAGGCAAGTGTCCTGCCTTTGCCCGCCGAAACTGTCAAGATTTCTTTCGATGAAGACCAACGAGCCGTTACGCCGGTCAGTCCGTTGTCTTTTTATTCAGGAGACCGTCTCTCGGGCGGTGCAACGATCGAATCGAGAGGATGAACGATGTGCGTTTGATATTTCACGAGTTTTTCTTGCGAAAATGTCGTTCTTGTTGCATAATAAGGAGAAAGATTCATCAAATGGCAACAAGGGGAGGGAGAATATATGGCGATGCTTTCTAAGCCGCAGAAGATTCGTTTGTTTTTTGCGGTATTCTTGCTGATTTCAGCAATATGCGGCTGTGGTGCATGGTATTTTTTCTATTATACGAAAACACCAGAATATGGGTTGGGAAAAATTCAAACGTCCTTCGAAAAGCATGATTGGCAGACTTTCGAGAAATATGTGGATGTGGATACCTTGCTGGAAAACTCTACGGAGACTTTGATTCAAGCTATGATTGATACGGAGCCTCCTATGTCTGGCGATGCCAAAGCGGCTATGAGCAGCTTTGTGCAGATGTTCAAGGCACCTTTGGCATTGACGCTTCGCACGGAAGTGCAGTACTACATCGAGAAGGGGGAGTGGAAAAGCCGTACGATATCATCGGAGACACAAGATCCGATGAGTCTCGATATGGTGCTTACGCGAATCGGATTGAAGGCCATCCAGTTCCGCAATATCGATTACGTTGCAACGGATCGTGCGATGGGAACGGCTCGTGCTGGCGTGCGCGTTTATCAGTCAGATATTGGTGAAGAATTTATTTTTGAGATGAAACTTACACAAGGAGCAGACGGCATTTGGCGTGTGACAGAGATACAAAATCTTCACGATTTCATCGCACTGATTGCTAAAGCACACGATGAGATTCTAGCGGATTATCTTACCAAATCACAGGCAATCATGGATTCTCATGCGAAATCACTGCAGGCGATCGAGCAGGAATTTAGCAGCACCCTGCAAAGCGGTTCTCTCGGCAATGATGAAACACGCAAGGCGTTGAAGACCATCATGACGGAGAAAGTGGTGACAGACTGGACGCAGCGTAAAGACGAGCTTTCTGCACTCACGGTGCCACCCATGGCGGATACGCTGCATCATCTTCGTCTGCGCAGCTGCGACATGCGCATTGCCTATGCACTTGGCTATGCGGCATGGATGGATGACAAGAAGGCGGCGACAATTCGAGACGCACAGGCGAAATTGAAACAAGCCAAGACACTGGAAACCGAAGCCGCAGCACTTGCACGTCATATGTCGGGACAACCGACTGGTGTTCCACAAGCGATGCAAGATCAAACGAAAAACGAGTCGCAGGAAAGCGTGCCGGAAGTGCAATGAAACTACGATAAAAAGCCGCCGAGACTGGCGGCTCTTTTTATGCCTCCTTCGTCAACCAAAAACTCAGCAAAGGTTGACGGAAGTCTTCATCCATCGTCTTTAAAAAGGAACGAATTTCTACAAAAGCGCATTAAAGCAAGATGGAGACGATTTTTTTCTGATGATTGGAATTGAAAAAGGAAGCGGAGTTGAAAAAGCATGAAACAAAACCGTGTTGGTTCTGTGCAGATGATGACGAAGATGGCGCTTTGCGTGGCGCTTTGTTGTATTGCAGCATATATTTCCATACCATTGCCATTCACTGCAGCGATGATTACAGCTTTAACTCTTGCAATGAATCTCACGGCATTCATTCTAAAGTCGCGAGAAACTTTTATCGTACTTTTTGCATACACGCTTCTCGGATGTATCGGCTTGCCCGTCTTTGTCGGCGGCACGGCAGGCCCTAGGGAAGACTTCTAGGATCTACGGGAGGCTTCATCATCGCCTTCATGATCGCTTATCCAGTCGTTAGCTCTTTGAAGGGCGCAGGCAATTCGTTCAAACGCTTCACGCTTATAGCCGTTTTTGTCGGTATACCGATCACATATATCGGTGGATTAATTTCCATGATGCTTTTGATGGACATTAATCTTTGGCAGGCGCTCATCATGGCAGTGTTCCCGTTTATTCCAGGCGATGTACTGAAAGTTATCCTAGCTGCGTTCCTTGGCGTAAAACTTAACAAGATTTTACCTCAGTATAATGAGCAAACATGACGAATCGAATGACGAAGCGTTTCTTCCCTTCGTAAATTCAGCCGTAAATTCTTCTTGGAGTAAATCTCTGTAACCAGTTGTTATAGAGGGTCTACTTTGGAAATTTACCCTAGGAATTTATGCCAGGAATTTACGTTTCTTCGCCCGACAAGATTTCATGGAAATTCATGCGAAGATATGTTAGAATAGATAGGATTTGGGAACTGAAACTCCTTTATGGAGCTTCGTTGAGCGTTTATCTTATGAAATTGCGAGGTTTTTATTCTTGATGACATTTGATTCAAGTACAGAGACGGTGGCTGTTCTTTACGATATAGAAAAATGCCCCTTTTGAAATGCTTGATTTTACTTTGGGCAAAGCAAGGAAGTTTTTTCCATGCCGTATGATCGTCGTTTCTGACTGGGAAAAGCATCCTGAACAGAAGCGTTGGAATCGATTGATGGTGCGCAAGGGCTTTACTTTTCGTCAGATCGATCGAAAAAAATTGACGGCAAAAAAACTCCTTGGATTACGCTTTGTTCGATATGGCAAAGATTCTGCGTGATGAGGGTGTACGCCGCTTTCTCATCGTGACGACAGATTCAGATTTCGTAACGATTGCGCAAATGCTGCGCGAGAGCGACCCACCGTGCCATATCATCGGTGTGGGAACGGAGCAAGCAAGCCAATCTCTGCGCAATGCGTATGACGAGTTCTATTGTTATCCTCCTGCAAAAAAAGAAAAAAAGTGAAACCGCAGGAGCGAGAAGCGGTGGAAGAAAAGGATAAGCAAAAAGCAGGAAGCAAAGCCGAAAAAAAGCAGCAAAAGAAACAGGCGAAGAAAAATCACGAGAACGTGGATAAGGATACTTTCTCGCAGCCTTCTGTTGCCGGGAAGAATGTTTTTGCAAGTACGTCTGCCCAAGTCTCTTTTCGATAAACTGCAAAAAAAGAAAACGGCATGAAAATGTCGAGATGGAACAGCTTGTAACATATCTCTTGATGCGTGGTTTGAACGATTGATGAGGAACGGGTTATGAAAAAAACAAGAGGAAAAAGTTCTGCTTTATCAATTCTCTGATGAAATCGCATCTGCCATCCAAGACATCCTGCGTAAATCGGGCATTCAAACCAGAATTTTGAAACGGGAGGATTGGAATCAGCGCATAGGTTTTCTCCTTGCATTGAAGGGATTCTCTCAGAGCACAGCAGCAGAGGAAGTTTTCAGTTTTTCTCATGAGACGGCAATCTTTCATAAAATCAAAGGCAAACGTCTCGATCAAGTGCTCCAGGCTTTACAGGATGCCGGCATTGCGCATATAAACTTTAAGGCCGTGACAACACCGTTTAATCTGCATTGGACACTCGGACGTCTATGCAAAACCATGTACAAGGAACATGCTTATATGGTGGAAAAGGACAAAAACTCGGAATGAATCATAATGATCTTGATCGGACAAACGTCCTTTCGCGATATGAAAAGAAAACAGCAACCGACAGGAATTTTGACAATACACAAGAATTGCCACCCTTGCCATCGGACGCTTCCCCTGCTTTTCCGAAAAAGGGAACGGTGCGTGAGCTTTCACCACTCTCGACGGAAACTACGAAGCGGATAGAGAATCCTGCACGTGTTGGGAGCAGATGGCGAAAAAAAGGGGCGTTGGATTCTGACTATTGTTGTCTGTTTTGCCTTAGCTCTTTTTTGCGGCTTTTGGCTGTCTGGCATGTTCCGCGATCATGAACGAGCACTTAAGGACAACCGCAAGGAAGCACAACAAATCGAAACACGACAACAAGAGCTTGCTGCACGTGAGGATTCTCTAAAAAACAGCGCACGAGCATAGCTGAGCAGAAACGAGCACTGGAAGAACGAGAGATGGAGCTTGAACGAAAAGTCCAGCGTGCTGCAGGACGCACGGAGCGTATTGCGCAGGAAAAAGAGCCATGGTTCAACTGTAGACAGTTGGATGGACAAGGTCACTGGCAAGGAAAAAAAGAGCGCAAGGAGGCAAATGAGAAAAAAATGCTGCTGAAATCCAGCAAGCAAATCTGGACATCGCTTCGGTGCAGCAATCCATCAAAGAGGCGCAAGCCATCCTCGACGAAGTGGACAACCAGATCGATAACGTCAATGAAATGAAGAGGCAAGCGGATCGACTGAAAAACGGCTGCAGAAGATACCTATGCGAAAAAAACGAAGGCACAATCAACAATATCCTCCAACATTTGAACGAGGGCGTTGATTTGCTGCGCAATAGCCTTCGCTGAATAACTTTTGCGAAACGGGAGAGGAGTATGAACGTGAAGAAGCTTTTTGCCTTATTGTTTTTGCCGATTCTTTTTCTCGCATCTGGATGCAGCGGAGAAAGCAAGCAGGAACTTGATCCTTTGAGGATTGGCCTGATGCCTGATACGGATTCCGTTCCCTTTATCATAGCGCAAGAAAAAAAGGATACTTTGCAGCGGAGGGCTTAACGGTGAAACTTGAGCCCTTCAAAAGTGCCATGGATCGAGATTCTGCTTTGCAAAGCGGTAATCTTGACGGCGCTGTTTCCGATTTGCTTGCCGTTGCCTTTGCTAGAGATGGTGGCTTCGATGTCAAGGTCACGTCCATGACGGATGGCAGTTACAAACTTATTGCAGCGCTCGGAACAAAAACACCAACCGTCAAAGAGCTTGCTGGCACGGAGGTAGCAGTTTCACGTAATACGATCATCGAATATGTGACAGATAACATTCTTGAACACAACGGAATGTCTGGCGACGATATAAAAAAGGTCGTCATTCCACAGATACCAACACGCCTTGAACTTCTGCAAAGCGGAAAATTGTCTGCAGCAACGCTGCCTGAGCCGATGGCAAGCATTGCCGTTTACAATGGTTGCCGCTTCATCACGGGTTCCGACGAACTCGGCATCAATCCCGGAGTCATACTGTTCACAGGGGAAAGCACGAAGGACAAGCAAAAAGAAATCAAGGCACTATACCGCGCGTACAACAAGGCGGTTTCATATCTCAACAATACGGATCGCAACGAGTATATCGATCTCGTAGTGGAAAAAAGCGGTTTTCCACCAGCAGCAAAGGAATCTCTCGTCCTGCCCGTTTATCACGAAGCCAGTCTGCCGAAAGAGCAGGATGTTGCAGACTGCATTGCTTGGCTCAAGAACAAGGGGCTTATCAAGGATTCCTATGAATATGCCGATCTTGTGCTCAATATGCTGCAGCCATGATTGATTTGCAGCACCTATCCTACACCTATGTCGTCGATGGACGATGTGTGCGGGTGCTGGATGACATCAATATGCGTGTGCAGACGGGGGGCGTGTGCTCCGTCATAGGTCCCTCTGGGTGCGGCAAGTCGACACTCTTGAAGATTATTGCGGGCATCTTGCACGATTATGATGGAACAGCAACGATCGACGGAAAACCCATCTGCCCTACCTCAGCAGCGCATCGGCTTCATGCCGCAAAATTACGGACTCTTGCCATGGAAAAACTGTGCGTGAAAAATATCGAACTCGGCAAAAAGATACGCCATGAAACAGTGCAGACAGAAGAAGTCGTGTCTATGATGCAGCATTTGGGTATTTCTGCATTCAGTGAGCGATACCCCTCGAACTGTCTGGCGGACAACAGCAGCGCGTAGGACTTGCGCGCGCTTTCCTGCTTCGCCCCGATGTGCTTTTTGATGGATGAACCGTTTTCCGCACTGGATGCCATCACGCGCGAGGAAATGCAGGAAGTCTTTCTTTCTCTTTGGCAGGAACAGCATGTGACCACAATTTTGGTCACTCATTATGTGGAAGAAGCGCTGTACCTTGGCCAGAAGATCGTCATATTTGCCAATGCGCCCGGACGGATTGCTGAAGTGTTGGACAATCCTCTTTTCGGCTGCATCGACAGCCGCAGCAAGACGGAATTTTTCAGTATGAGCCGTTATTTGCGCGAACGAATCAGGAAGGATTGGCGCCAGGCATGAAACATAATTTTTTCGGCTGCCTTGGTGCCGCCGTCGCACTTTTTTCTTGTGGTGGCTCATTTCTTCGTTTTTTTGAACTTGCCGATCGTACCTGCGCCATGGAAAGTTCTGGAACGATTGCAGCAGATCTTTCTTTTCATCGATTGCTGTTCATGCACTGTACAGCTTGGGCAGGATCACGCTCGGACTTCTTCTTGCCGTCGGCATAGGGTATCCCGTCGGCATTTTTATGGGTCATCTCGTAAGAGTCGATCGCATTTTTTCTCCCTTCGTCTATCTGCTTTATCCTGTACCGAAGATCGCCATGCTGCCTATCCTCATGTTGCTCGTCGGTGTGGGGGAGATGTCAAAGGTTTTGATGATCTTCCTCATCATTGTTTTCCAGGTCGTCATCGCCGTGCGCGATGCTGTGCGTTCGATTCCTCAGGAGACATACGTTCCGCTTCTTTCCTTGGGGGCATCACCTTTTTCTGTTTTCAGGCATGTTCTTTGTCCAGCATCTTTACCCAAATTTATTACTGCGGTGCGCGTTGCCATGGCAACGGCGATTTCTGTATTATTTTTTACGGAGACATTTGGTGCACAATATGGTTTGGGATACTTCATCATGGACGCATGGCTTCGTGTCAATTATTTAGAGATGTATGCAGGGATCATTGTTCTCAGCCTCCTCGGATTGTCGCTTTTTTCTTTTCTCGATTTTATCGAGATGAGGATCTGTCGTTGGCAGCATAAATAAGCCTTTAGTTGGTATTTCTCCAGAGCATCCGTCCTGAAAGTCGAAAAAACATCTATAAAGAGTGACAATGTGCTTTTACTTGGTGTATAATTTGATTAGAGGATATTTAGCGTATTGGGGATGTGTGGAATATGCCGATCAAGAACACCATGGAAGAATTCGTCAAGCAGAACATCGATGATGTTTTTGCGCATGTGTCCCGATTGCTGTACCTGCGAGAAGTGCAAAGAGGACATCATGGCGCTTGCGCTTAATCATCTTCCACCAAAGTATGTTTCTACGCATAAGGGCGATCTGTTTGCCAGAATAGCAGCGATGGATCCAGTGGATAAGGCCTTCATCATTCAAGAAATCGCCAAGGCGATTCAAATCGTTCGTAAGATGCCACGTCACTGACTGGCAGCGTTTGCATTTTATCATACAGAAAAAAAGCGATGTCATTTGAAACGACATCGCTTTTTTTCTGATGAAGGATTCTTTTATAAAGAATCCTTTTTTTGTCTCGTTGTTTTTTCTCTGGTCTTGCTCGATGCGTTACAAGAATTTTGTCAATGCGAGCGCGATCCATATCAACAATTTCAAAAGTAAAATTATTCCATTGACAAAACTCTGCCTCTTTGGGGATGTAACCGAAATACGAGGTCAGGAAACCTCCCATGGTTTGGAAATGCGCCTTATCTTCGTCAGGTAAAGGAGTATCGATATCAAATTTTTTTCCTTGAAATCATCGATGGAGAACAATCCATCCATATACCAAGCATCTTTGCCGCGTGGAATCATCTGCGGAACGTCCAGTTCATCCGAATTGAATGATTCACCAACGATTTCGCTCATGATGTCCGTCAAAGTAAGAAAACCGATGACACCGCCGTATTCATCCAACACAACGGCTTCATGTACTCCTGTTTCGCGGAATTTTTCCAGAACACGAAATGTTTCCATGGAGCGCGGCACGAACATGGGCTGACGAATGAAAGTTGATAGTTCAAGACTTTTTTTATCCAAGCAGGCATCAAGAAGATCTTTTGCATAGAGGATGCCACAAAATTCATCTAAACTATTGCGTCCTACTGGAATAACTGTATCAGGTTTTTCTTTGATGAGCTGCAGATTATGCTCTAAGGAGTCTTCGAGATCGATCCAGAACATCTGTGTGCGCGGCGTCATCAAAGCATAGGCTGTCTGGTCGCTCATGTGGAAAATATTGTCGACCATTGTCTGTTCTGCTTTTTCGAACGTGCCGTCTTCTGTCCCCTGCTCGATAAGGTCCTTGACCTCATCTTCTGTCACAGCCTCTTTCACATGTGGATTGAACCCAAAAAGAAGCAGAAAAAAATTTGCTGAAGATGAGAGGAAGGATACGGCAGGGTGCATGAGACGTTCAAGAATATACAGCCAAAGATGAAAGCGCCGTAAATACTTCTCTGGATTCTGCCAGACGATTTTTTTTGGCAGGAACTCTCCCAGCAGAAGGCTGAAATAAGCGATGGCAACAGTGCTCAAGATGAGTGCCAGAGTATGGGAATAGGGCAAGAAATGAAACACTTCTGCCAAGAACGGTGCAACGGCACTGCCGATGACGATGCCAAGGAGTATACTCGTGAAAGTAATGCCAATTTGCACGACAGGAAGAATGTTCTCTGGTGCTTCAAGAATCCTCAAAGCAGCAACAGCAGCTGCATCGCCGTCATCTGCAAGTTTTTCCAGACGACTTTTGTGACTTTCGGTGAGCGCGGTTTCCATCAACGCAAAAAAACCGCTTGCCGATACGAGGAGCGCGATCAAGACTATGAATAGTGGTAAATCCGGATTATCCAAGAGATGGCACATCCTTTACTGAACCTCAAAAAACGATATGCTTATTATAGCACATTGACGCAAATCTTATCCATGCTTGTCGGACGCGAGCATAAAAAGCCGGTCAAGATAATGTGCGAAATTTATCATCATCGTCTCGATTTCGTGGCAGGAATAATCGAATCGATCCCGAAGATAGTAGAGTGTATTTATGATCATATTTGAGGGTATTTAAAGGAGCGACAACGAACGATGAGATTTCCTAAACTGAATTTCATCCTTGCAGTATCCTTGCTTGTCTTGTTTACATTGTTGGCGAGTGGTGTGTTTGCATACCAGTCTTCTTGCCGCGGACGTATTCTATACGGCGTACAAAACGAAGGACATTCTCTCTTTGGCATGACACAAGAGGAAGCAGAGCAGTACTTCATTCAACTGGGGAAGAAAAAACTTGCTGGACAGACCATCTCTTTGCGAAGCAACGGAGCAGTATGGAAAGTACAACCACAAGAAGTGGCGCTACAGCCTGCAGCTGCCGCGGCGGCAGAGGAAGCGTACAATGCCGGACGCAAAGGCTCCTTCGTACAGCAAGTCGTAGTGCAGATTCGGAATGCCGCAAATGGATGCAACATTCCATTCACGGCAAGTTATGATGAATCTCTCTTGCAGGCAAAACTGGAAAAAATAGCGGAATCGCTTCTCGTACAACCCGTCAATGCGACATGTGAGATCGGTGCCAACGGTTCGGTTCGCCACATTCCAGGAAGATCCGGGAAAAAACTTGATATAGCTGCATCATTGAAGATTCTGGATCAGCCGCTGAAAGAAATGCAGGCCGCAAGCATCGAGCTTCCCATAGCAGAAAATCCCCCCTTTGTCCGCACGGAAGATATCGCCCATGTCAATGCTGTTCTGGGAAGCTACACGACCTATTACCGCCATGGTGCTCGAGGGGACAACATAGCCTTGGCGACACAACAACTTAACGGTGTCTTGATTCGTAGTGGAGCAACCTTTTCATTCAATAGCATCGTAGGGACGCGCACGGCAAATGCTGGCTATAAAAATGCCGCCGTCCTTGTCAATGGAAAAATCGGTTCTCGGCATCGGCGGCGGCGTCTGTCAAGTCAGCTCCACGCTTTATAATGCGATTCTCTTGGCAGGGCTTAACCCGACGGAACGTTTTTTTCACACTTCATGCAGTCATCCTATTGTCCGCCGTGCCTTGATGCCACAGTAGCCGATGATTTGATCGATTTTCCAATTCATGAATCCCTTGCCTCATAATGTCTACATTCTGGCAAGTGCGGATGGCAGGAAGGTTACGGTGCAAGTGCTTGGCACGCAGGCGGATTTGCAAGGAAAGAATATCTCTATTGAAACGGTCGGATCTTATAGGAAGCCATCGGTATATCGCATTTACAGTACCAACGGCCAAATCGTCGAGAGGGAATATCTACACACAGATTCGTATTCTTGAAAAACTGCATGGATATCTTGCCAGAAGGTCGTTATGAAACAGCAAAAATGCAGCAGATCTATATCCATACTGCAATGAGGAAAACTGCCTATGGAAAAGAAAAAAATCATTGTTGGCGCCACGGGGGCTAGCGGCTTGCCGCTCCTGATCGAATGCCTGAAACTCATTCGCAGGGCAGAAGGATTTTCTTCCATCTTGCTGATGACTCGCAGTGCAAAAACTTACACTTCAACATGAATCGGATATGAAAGCGTCAGAGGCTGCTGGATTGGCTGATGAAACTTTTGGGATTGATGAAATCGGTGCAGGTCCTGCCAGCGGTTCGTATCATGCAACTGGCATGCTCATCGTGCCTTGCTCGATGAAAACGCTTGCCGGCATATGCAGTGGATATGCCGACAATCTTCTTTTGAGAGCTGCTGATGTGATGCTCAAGGAGAAGCGTCCGCTTGTTCTCGCCGTTCGCGAATCGCCATTGAGTGCCATACATTTGCGCAATATGCATGAGTTGTCGCTCCTTCCGACCGTTCATATCGTACCGCCCATGATGGTGTTCTACAACCATCCAAGAACCCTAGAAGAGATGCTGCAGCAAGTGGCTGCCAGACTGCTTGCGCCTTTCGGGCTTATATCAAAGGAGTATCGCTGCTGGCAGGGGCTTTCAGAGAATGAAACAGAGGAGTGAAGCAAAGTGAAGCTGACCTTTTTGGGTGCCGCCCACACAGTTACAGGCTCTTGTTACTTATTAGAAAGCGCAGAGCGGAAAGTCTTGGTGGACTGCGGCATGTTCCAGGGTGGACGCCGTATACGCGAATTGAACTATAAGGAGTTTTGCTTCAATCCGGCAGAGCTTGACTGTGTCGTTTGACACATGCACATATCGACCATTGCGGCCTTGTGCCGAAACTTTATAAAGAGGGCTTCAAGGGGCCTGTATATGCAACCAAGGTGACTTGCGAGCTGGCACATATCATGCTGCCGGATTCAGCGCATATTCAGGAACATGATTCCGATGTGTTGAACCGCAAGATTCAACGAAGCGGCGATACTTTGATCCCACCGCTCTATGCGATGGAGGATGCAGAGGCCTCGTTGAAACACTTCGTACCAAAATCCTACAATGAGCTGTTTCGTGTGGAGAGCAATATCGAAGTGCGCTTTCGCGATGCTGGACATATCATCGGTTCTGCCATCGTAGAAATGTATGTAGAAGAGGACGGTGAAAAGATAAAGCTCGTATTCTCCGGAGATCTGGGACAACCTGACCAGCCCATCATCAAAGATCCCACAATCATCGAAGGAGCAGATTATCTGTTGATGGAATCGACATATGGCGATCGTCTGCACCAATTCTATGATAAGGAAACAGCGCTTTTAGAAGCCGTGCAGGATACGATGGAGCGCGGGGGCAATCTCATCATTCCTGCCTTTGCCGTCGGGCGCACGCAAACCTTGCTGTATTACTTCTACAAACTCTGGAAGGAAGGGCGCATGGAGGATGTGCCCATCATCCTTGACAGCCCTATGGCCATTGCTGCGACGCGCGTATTCATGGAGAATATGCAAGAATTCGATGAAACGACCATTGAGCTTTTTGAGAAGCATGGCGGCGGATTGCCGCAAATGCCGCATCTGCGCATTTGCGAAACGGCAGAAGAATCAAGGGCATTGAACTCTCAGGCAAGTTCCGCTGTCATCATTTCGGCAAGCGGCATGGCGGATGCCGGGCGCATCCTTCATCATCTCAAGCATAATCTCTGGCGTCCAGAGTCGACGATCCTCTTTGTTGGCTATCAAGCGGAAGGAAGTCTCAGCCGCCGCTTGATCGACGGTGTGAAGCGTGTCAAAGTCATGGGAGAGGAAATCGCGGTCAAGGCCAACATCCAGATGCTCGAGGGGTTTTCTGCTCACGCCGATATGAATCAGATTCTCGATTGGATCTCGCCAATACAGGAACCGAATCCTGCGCGCGTATTCATCGTTCACGGGGAGCCATCAGCCTCGGAATCACTTGCCGAGCAGATTAGAAAGCGATTCAAGCTCAAGACGTACATTCCGTTTTTTGGCGATTGCGTCCTCATGACAGGACGCAATCATGAGATCCATGAGTCTCACTTGCCGGAAGTCTCTGTGGAAAAAGAGATGGAGGACTTCCTGCGCACGCTCGACTCCACCTATCGCCAACAAAGACGTCGTCTCTTGCAATATGTTGTGCAAAAATCCACAGCAGATGGAGGTCGTCATTCGCACTGTACAAAAGGGTTGGAACTATATGAAGAAGCTTTTTGCGATATTCAATCTTTGATTGGTTTTCATTGACAGCACAGAAGACATGTGATAAGATTCGTGTCAGATAGAGTACATAGAGATGTCCTTTGAAATTGGTCCTGTGAGGCTGATAAAGGGAGCTGGAAAGATGCAGGCCTGCAGAGCCGCATTGTTGCCATGCAGAAAAGCTTTCTTATGCCTTGCATAAGAAAGCTTTTTCGTTGTACGAGCATTTAGGGAGTGATTCGCTTGAACAAAAATCCTGTTTCCTTTACGTGGCAAAAACATTTTTGGGTCTGGAAAGATCTTTCGCCAGAAGAAATCCAGCTTGTTCTTGATTCGGCCAAGGGCATGAAGAATGTGATCCACAGGGATATCAAGAAACTTCCGACATTGCGAGGAAAATCAATCGTCACGCTGTTTTATGAACCGAGTACAAGGACGCGCTCTTCCTTCGAACTGGCTGGAAAGTATCTCGGTGCCGATGTCGTCAACATCACGGCTGGAACGAGCAGCATCGTCAAAGGAGAAAGTCTGCGCGATACTCTGCTGACGGTTGAAGCGATGGGAGTCGACGCCATCGTCATGCGCCACAAGGCTGAAGGTGCAGCGGCCTATGCAACGAAGGTAGTTTCACCTGTGATCATCAATGCAGGCGATGGCGCTCATGCACATCCATCACAAGGACTGTTGGATTTGTTCACGATCTTGCAGTATAAGAAGACCTTGCAGGGACTGAAAGTTGCCATCATCGGCGATATCTCGCACAGCCGAGTGGCGCGTTCAGACCTGTGGGGGATGCGGAAAATGGGTATGGAGGTTCACCTGGCTGGGCCGAGGACATTGCTGCCGCGTTTTCTTGAGAAAGAGCCTGGGATTTTCGTGCACGATTGTGTGGAAGACGCTGTCCGTGACGCCGATGTCATCAATGTACTGCGCATACAGCTCGAAAGGCAAAAGGCGGGGCTTTTTCCCTCCATGCGTGAATATGCACGTATTTTCGGCTTGAATGAAGAGCGATTGAAGCTTGCGAAGGAAAATGTGCTCGTCCTGCATCCAGGTCCAATGAACAAGGGACTGGAGATTTCACCGCGCATAGCCTACAGCAGCAATTCCGCTATACAGGAACAGGTACAGAACGGTGTTGCTGTCCGTATGGCACTCTTGGCTCTGACATTGATGGGAGGAAGGCAGAATGAAGCAGATATTTAAGGGCGGCCGCGTCATAGATCCAAAGAATGACTTGGATGGAGAACTGGACATCCTCGTCGAAGACGGCATCGTTCAAAAGGTCGCCAAGAATATCATCTGTGAGGAAGCAGAAATCATCGATGTTCGTGGCAAGATTCTCGTTCCAGGTCTCATCGATATGCATACACATCTGCGCGAGCCAGGGCAGGAAGCAAAAGAAGACTTTCTTTCTGGTTCGAAGGCAGCTGCTGCAGGCGGCTTCACAACAGTCGCCACCATGCCGAACACAAGGCCTGTCGTCGATACCGCCGCTTTTGGTGCGCAGCTTGCAGGCACGCGCGAAAGAAGTCGGCATCGTTCACATCGAGATCATCGGTGCGCTGACGAAGGGCCAAAACGGAGAAGAACTTGCAGAAGTAGGCGATATGAGCCTTGCTGGCGCTGTAGCATTCTCCGATGACGGACATTATGTGAAATCCTCCAAGGTCATGCTGAATGGGATGGATTATCTAAAAAAATTTTGACAAAATCATCATTGACCATGATGAAGATCCTTCTCTTGTTGAAGAAGGCATCATGAACGAGAGCCATCGAAGCGCCATGCTCGGCATGAAGGGGCGTCCGACTGTAGCAGAAGACATCGCCGTAGCGCGCGACATCCTGCTCGCCGAATACGTCGATTCGCCTGTGCATGTCGCACATATCAGTTCGGCACGTTCCGCCGAGCTTGTGCGTGAAGGAAAAAAAGACGCGGCGTCAAGGTAACGGCGGAAGTTACGCCGCATCACCTCATCTTGACGGATGCCTGCGTCAATCCGCTGGATTCTTCCACCAAGGTCAATCCTCCTCTGCGTGGAAAAAAAGGATATCGAAGCTATGCTTGAAGCACTCAAAGACGGCACGATCGACATCATTGTTTCCGATCACTCCCCTCATGCCGAGGAGGAAAAAGACCGAGAATACATGTATGCACCAAGCGGCTTTCCTGGTCTTGAAACGACACTGGGACTTCTCTTGACGGAGCTTTACCACAAGGGCAAGATGGGATTGGCCGAACTCATCGCCAAAATGACTTCAGCGCCTGCTGCATTATTTCACCTGAATGCGGGAAGCTTGGAGGCAGGGATGCCAGCAGACATCACGGTCATCGATCTCGATAAAGAATGGATCGTGGCTAGCGACGAATTCTATACGCGCGGCACACATTCGCCCCTACGTCGGACATCGATTGAAGGGAAAGGCCGTGATGACTGTAGTGGATGGACGTATTGTGATGCAAGATGGAAAAGTCTTTGCCTCGGAAAAGGAGAATGTCGAATGAAGGGGAATCTGATCTTAGAGGATGGCAGTGCTTTTTCCGGCGAATTGTTGGATGAAACGAAAGCATTCGGCGAAGTCGTATTCAATACGGGCATGACAGGCTATCAAGAGGTTTTGACCGATCCATCGTACTGCAGTCAGATTGTGACCTTGACATATCCCTTGGTCGGCAACTATGGTGTGGCGAAAAGTTTCATGGAATCACGCAAGGCGTTTGTCAATGGTTTCGTCATCGCTGAAATTTGTGATGTCGGCAGCAATTGGCAGTTGGAAGGAAATCTCACAGAGTTCCTTCGTGAGCAAGGCGTTCCTTGTCTCCATGGTGTCGATACGCGCGCCGTAACACGTCATATTCGCTCTGCTGGCGCGATGAAGGGAATCATCGTGCCGGAAAACACCGCAAAAGAGGAAATCGACAGGCTTCTTGCACAGACAATCCCAAAAGATGTCGTAGCGACGGTAACGACGAAAGAAACGTATGTCATGGATGCCGACAAGGCTGAAGCACCTCGAGTGGTCGTCATGGATTTCGGCATCAAGCAAAACATCCTGCGCTCCTTGCACGAATTCGGCTTTGCGCTCACAGTCGTTCCCGCACATACGTCGGCAGAAGAGATTCTCACAATGAATCCCGACGGTATTTTTCTGTCCAACGAGCCAGGCAATCCCAAAGATGTTCCCGACATCATCCATGAGCTCAGGAAACTCATCGGGAAAAAGCCCATCTTTGGCATTTGCCTTGGCCATCAGCTTTTTCGCACTCGCCATGGGCGCTGATACATATAAGCTGAAATTCGGTCATCGTGGCTCCAATCAACCAGTCAAGAATCTAGCGATGAACCGCGTGCACATTTCATCGCAGAACCACGGCTTCGCTGTGGATGAAGATTCTTTGAAGAATTTGCCGCTCGAAGTTACGCACCGCGCCGTAAACGACAATACCATAGAAGGTTTGCGCCATACAGAGCTTCCTATATTCACGGTGCAGTACCATCCCGAGGCATCCCCAGGACCAGCGGACAACCGCTACTTGTTCGAGCAGTTCCGCACACTTCTCAAGGAGGAAAAATAACCATGCCGAAAAAAGATTATTTGAAAAAGGTCATGGTCATCGGCTCTGGTCCAATCATCATAGGGCAGGCGGCAGAATTTGACTACGCAGGCTCCCAGGCTTGCCGCTCCTTGAAGGAGGAAGGCCTCGAAGTCGTTCTCGTCAACAGCAATCCCGCAACGATCATGACGGATACGCATATCGCCGACCGCGTCTATATCGAGCCTCTGACTGTAGATTTCCTTGAAGAAATCATCGCAAAAGAGCAGCCCGACGGTCTTTTGGCCACACTCGGTGGACAAGCGGGCTTGAATCTTGCTGTCAATCTCTCAGAAAAAGGAATTCTGGAAAAATATCATGTCGAGCTTCTGGGGACTAGCCTCGAAGCTATCAAGAAGGCAGAAGATCGTGAGCTTTTCAAGGAGACGATGCAGAAACTCGGAGAACCCATCCCAGAGAGCACGATCGTCGACGATGTGGAGTCGGCTGTCGGGTTCGCCAATGAGATAGGGTATCCGCTGATCGTGCGTCCCTGCCCTGCACGATGGGCGGCACGGGCGGCGGCATCGCCGAAAAACGAAGAGGAACTTATCGAGACGGTCATCAAGGGCTCAAATACAGCATGATCGGTCAGGTACTCATCGAGCGCAGTGTCGCAGGCTGGAAGGAAATCGAGTACGAAGTCATGCGCGATGGCAACGACAACTGCATCACGGTCTGCAACATGGAAAATTTCGACCCCGTCGGTGTCCATACGGGTGACAGCATCGTAGTCGCACCATCGCAGACGCTTTCTGATCACGACTATCAGATGCTGCGCAGTGCGTCGTTACGCATCATCCGTGAGCTAAACATCGAAGGAGGCTGCAACGCGCAGTATGCACTCGATCCCAACAGCGATCGTTACTATGTCATCGAGGTCAATCCACGTGTCAGTCGCTCCTCTGCCTTAGCCTCAAAAGCAACGGGATATCCGATTGCTAAGGTCTCCGCCAAGATCGCCATCGGCTATTCGCTTGATGAAATCACGAATGCCGTAACGCAGAAGACAAAGGCCTGCTTCGAACCATCGATCGACTACTGCGTCGTCAAATTTCCACGTTGGCCGTTCGACAAATTTATCTTTGCTGATCACACGCTCGGCACGCAGATGAAAGCGACGGGCGAGGTCATGGCCATCGACCGCAATTTCGAAGGCGCCATCTTGAAGGCGGTTCGCTCACTGGAAATCGGCGTGAAACGACTGCACATGCCAGAGATGGACGATTGGAGCGACGAGAAGCTCAAAAAATCACTGGAGAAGATCAACGATGAGCGCATCTTCACGATAGCCGAGACATTCCGCAGAGGCCTAGCCGATGTGGACGAGGTATATGATATCACGAAAAATCGACCGATGGTTCCTGCGCAAGATCAAGCGCATCACCGATGTAGAGATCAGACTTATGCAGGAAGAGATCACGCCCAAACATCTCTTGGAAGCGAAAAAGGTTGGGCTTTCTGACGCATCCATTGCGGAGCTTTCCAACAAGACGATGGATGAAATCCGCACGATGCGCAAAGCACTGAAGATTCTGCCTTGCTATAAGATGGTCGATACATGTGCAGCAGAATTCGAAGCGATGACGCCGTATTATTACTCGACCTTCCATGCACAGGAAGACGAGGTGCAGACGGAGACGACGAAAAGGAAAATCATCGTGCTCGGCTCTGGCCCGATCCGTATCGGGCAAGGGGTTGAATTTGACTACTGCTCGGTTCACTCCGTTTGGGCGCTGCGTGAAATGGGCTATGAAGCCATCATCATCAACAATAATCCGGAGACGGTCAGCACGGACTTCGACATATCCGACCGTCTGTATTTTTGAGCCTTTGACAGTGGAAGATGTCTTGAATATCGTTGACAAAGAACAGCCCGAAGGTGTTATCGTTCAATTTGGCGGGCAGACTGCCATCAATCTGGCCGCTTCACTGCAAAAAGCTGGCGTACATATCTTCGGCACTTCCGTGGACGATATCGATCGTGCAGAAGATCGTGAGCGCTTCGAGGAAGTGCTGCGCCAAACGAACATTCCTTGCCCCAAAGGTCTCAGCGTCACCGATGTAGAAGCTGCAGTCGAAGGCGCCGCCTCCATCGGCTATCCGGTCATGGTGCGTCCATCTTACGTGCTTGGCGGCAGAGCCATGGAAATCGTTTATAAGGAGGAGGAACTGCGCGACTACTTGAATCGTGCGGTCAAGGTCACGCCTGATCATCCTGTACTCGTCGACCGCTATATGCAAGGGACGGAGGTCGAGGTTGACGGTATATGCGATGGCGTGACAGTCGTCATTCCTGGCATCATGGAGCATATCGAGCGTGCTGGCGTTCACTCGGGTGACAGCATCGCCGTCTACCCGCCGCAGACACTTCCCGCACGCGTGCTTTACACCATCATCGACTATACGAAGCGGCTCGCTTTGAACCTTCATGTCAAAGGACTGCTCAATATCCAATACGTCGTAGTCAATGATGAAGTCTTCGTCATTGAGGTAAATCCGCGTTCCAGCCGCACCGTTCCTTTTTTAAGCAAGGTCACAGATGTCAAGATGGTCAATCTTGCGACACGAGTGGCAATGGGGCAAACATTGGAAGAAATGGGCCATTTCTCAGGACTTGTCCCCCCGAGACCCTATGTCGCCGTCAAAGCTCCCGTCTTTTCCTTTGCCAAGATGCAGGATGTAGACATCTCCTTGGGCCCTGAAATGAAATCTACGGGCGAGGTCATGGGTATCGACTATCACTATTCACGGGCGCTTTACAAGGCAATCGCAGGCGCTGGCATGAACATGCCGAAGAACGGCCGCATCCTCTTCACTGTAGCGGACAAGGACAAGGAAGAGCTGAAGCAACTGGCAAAGGCTTTCTATGAACTCGGCTTTCAGATTGCTGCAACAGAGGGAACCGCACGAGCCATACAATCCGTTGGAATTGACTCGGACATTGTAGGAAAGGTGCATGAGCGCAGCACGGACATCATCCAGATGATTAAGACGGGTCAGATTCAAATGGTAGTCAATACGCTGACGCAAGGCAAGGGATCGGCACGCGATGGCTTCAAAATCCGCCGTGCTACTGTAGAGCACGGCATCGTTTGCCTTACCTCTTTAGATACGGCATGGGAAGTGCTTCGCGTTCTTTCCTTCATGCAGCAGCGTCGCCTTGTCTATGCATTGGCATTGCAAGATTATGTCGGTGGTGGTGACGATCTCGCGTAAGTTAGCTTGTCGACAACACAGTTTTATAGTACAATGAGAGGAATAGGGGGGATGGAAAATGACAGATGAGCGGTTGATCGTAGCTTTGGATGTTCATTCCATGGATGAGGTTCACAACCTTGTCGAAACACTGGGCGACAGTGTAGGATTCTACAAAGTTGGTATGGAACTTTTTTACAGCATGGGACATGAGGTGATCGAATACCTCAAGGACAAGCAGAAGAAGGTGTTTCTCGACCTAAAACTCCACGACATTCCCAATACCGTCGCCAATTCTCTGCGTGTGTTGACACGACTGGATGTTGACATGATCAACGTCCATGCTACGGGCGGTCTTGTCATGATGCAGAAAGCACTCGATGCAGTCAAGGATGAGTCAGAAAAGCTTGGCATCAAACGGCCGAAGCTCGTTGCTGTAACGATCCTGAGCAGCATCAGCCTGAAAGATTGGAGCAGGATGTGGCCGGATATGGATCTAGACGACCAAGCCGTCCATTTGGCGAAAATCGTGCAGGAAGCAGGACTTGACGGTGTCGTGTCTTCACCGATGGAGGCCGAAACCATTCGCCAAGCATGTGGACATGACTTTTTGATTGTCACGCCTGGCGTTCGTCCTGCTGGTACCGCCATCAACGATCAAAGCCGTATCACGACGCCAGCAATCGCCTTGGGCAGCGGAGCCACTCATCTCGTTGTCGGACGCCCCATCCGCTCAGCGTTCAATCCGAAAAACGCTGCAGAAAGTATTTTGAAGGAAATGGAGGGCGTGAAGTCATGACGGAAGTCGAGGTTCGAGACCTGCTGACAAAAACCAACGCCATCATGCACGGACACTTCCTCCTGACCTCGGGACTGCACAGTCCGCATTATGTGGAAAAATTCAACGTATTGCAGCATCCTGAGTATACAGAAATCCTGTGCAAGGCGATGGCTGAGAAGTTCAAGGACGAGAACATCGATACTGTTGTAGGGCCTGTGACGGGCGGAATCCTTCTCGCGCACGAAACAGGAAAGGCGCTCGGTACAAGAGCCATCTTTACCGAACGCGAGAATGGAAAAATGACATTTCGACGCGGTTTTTCGCTGGAAAAAGGGGAGCGCGTCCTGATCGTCGAAGATATCGTCACAACTGGCGGGTCCATCAAAGAAGTCATCGATGTGGTGCGCGAGTTTGGCGGAATTCCTGTGGCTGTAGCCATGCTCGTGGATCGCAGCAACGGCAAGGTGAGCTTTGATGAGGTGCCATGCTCGGCGCTCCTGCACATGGATGTCGAAACTTATGCACCAGAAGAATGCCCACTCTGCAAAAAAGGAATGCCGCTGACAAAACGTGGCAGAACAGGAAAATAACGGCGATCATGGAAGACAGGAGCGGCGATGATGCCTCCTGTCTTCTTCTCGTATGTATATTTAGGAGACAGCTTTGAAAGACGAAACTATTCAACGGGTTGAAAAGGATATTTGTGATTGGACATATTGTCAGCAACTTTCTCCAATCCTGGAGGGCTTTTCATTTCGAAAGGACATGCGTGTCGAGGAGGATATATACGCGCTATTTTTCCTATGAAAACACGTCCATGCATCGCGCAGCGACAGCATATTATCATGAAGAAACAAAGGAATACAAGCTAAGCGTACAGGTCGGTTTGACCAACTTCTGCCGTATCGAATTTATCGCCCCCGATATCGAGATTTTTGAAAAGCGGCTGACTGAACACTTGAAAAAACTGCTCGTGGAATTGACCACATTCGAGCCGACAACAGTCAGCAGTATCATGCGCAAGAAAAAAATCATGGAATGGGATTATGGGAAGAGTCTTCCTGTCGAACTGGAAGGTTTCGAACTCTTCATTTCTCCTGAAAAACCGCTGAAAATCACAAATGGTTCCTATATCATCTTGGATTACTCCGATTTTTCCATTGCCAGCAACTTCGTCATCTATTACAATATTTTTCGTGATGAATTTTTTGGTGAGGCCAGAGTGCACGGTATCCCAGAAATCAATTATCTTTTCGACTCACATGATCTCGCGGAACTTGCTATCAAGTTGAAACATCATCTCGTTTCACGACTGCAGGATATTCGACAGAAATCTATGAAGCAAAGACAATAAAAGGGGTTGATTTTATGTCGTTTTCAAAAAAACTTCTTGCATTGAAAGAGCAGATCTTAGACGAATCGGCCTCTTCTTTCCGAGCAATCGAACAGATTAGCGAAGAGAACACACAGAAAGTTTTGGATGCAATGCGTGAATGCAGAGTATCGGATATACATTTCAACATAACATCTGGATACGCCTATGATGACGTTGGCAGAAACAAATTGGAAGAGCTTTACGCCAAGGTCTTCGGAGCAGAGAAAGCTTTGGTGCGCACACAATTTGTTTCTGGCACGCATGCTCTGGCTACAGTTCTATTCGGCCTCTTACGTCCTGGAGATAAACTTGTGTCGCTGGCAGGTGCTCCTTATGATACAATGCAAACAGTCATCGGCTATACAATACCAAGTCCTGGGTCTTTGAAAGAATATGGTATTCTTTACGATGAACTTCCACTGAAAAATGGGCGCGTAGATATAGAAAAAATATCTGAAACTCTTGATGAAACAACCAAGATGGTCTTGATCCAACGCTCACGCGGTTACAGCAAGCGCCCTACACTGCTCATTGAAGATATTCGAGAACTCTGCAGCGAGGTTCATCGCCTCAAGCCTGACTGTATCTGCTTCATTGACAACTGTTACGGCGAATTCGTGGAAACTTTCGAACCGACGCAGGCAGGCGCTGACATCATGGCAGGCTCCCTGATCAAAAATCCGGGAGGGGGGCTCGCACCGACGGGCGGATATGTCATCGGCAGAGAAGATCTCGTAGATCTTGCCTCCTATCGCTTGACAGCACCGTGCATGGGGGCAGAGCTCGGTGCTTCGCTCGTCAACAATCGTCTGTTTTTTCAAGGACTTTTTCTCGCACCTCATGTAGTATCGCAGGCAATCAAAGGAGCATTGTTTGCTGCTAGTCTCTTTGAGAAACTTGGGTATGCAACCTACCCAAAAACAAGCGAAAAGAGGGGCGATATCATTCAGGCGATTGAACTTGGCTCTGCAGAAAAACTTGTGGCCTTTTGTGGAGGGATTCAGAAATATTCGCCTGTCGACTCTTTCGTAAAACCAGAGCCATGGGATATGCCGAGTTATGCAGATCAGATCGTCATGGCAGCAGGAACATTCGTGCAGGGAGCATCCATCGAATTCAGCGCAGATGATCCTCTCAGGCCGCCTTACAACGTCTATTTGCAAGGTGGATTGACCTTTGAACAAATCATGTTCGGTATCCCGGGTGCTGCTGAAGAAATCGAAAAACTCTCCGCGTCCCAACTGTAAAACGTCTATAAAACATCCGCAAAACATCCACCTGTGTGTCGCTCTGGCGGGGAAGAGGACACTATGACCTTCCAATCTTCTCCTTGCTCATTCGTGACAGAATAGAAAAATGCCATGCAGAAAAGCTTCCTGCATGGCATTTTTTTAAAAAGCGACGATATGCACCGATTACTTTTTCCAAGAATCCTGACATTCGTTTCATAAAACGGCTCCATCTCATCATTTTCCGGCTGCAGTCGTATGCAATCTTTTTCTTTGAAAAAAAGCGTTTGACAGTGGCGCTGCCATCGTCGACCAGAGCGACGACGATATCATTGTTGTCTGCCGTTTCCTGCTGCTTGACAAAAAAACGAAATCGCCATCATAAATCCCCGCATTGATCATGCTGCATCCCTTCACGCGCAAAAACAAATACCTTGCTGCGCGTACCGAGGAGTCCTTGTGGAACAGAGAATACATCTTCAATATTTTCTTCCGCCAAGATGGGGAGGCCGGCGGTTACAACACCGACCAAGGGAACAGAAACATTGCGCTCCCAAGGCTTGTCTTCAAGAATATCGATAGCTCTGGGCTTTGCCGGATCCCGCTTGATCATACCGGCCTCTTCCATTTTTGCGAGATAGCTGTGAACCGTGGAACTAGATTTCAAACCCACAGCATCACCGATTTCACGCACAGATGGCGGATAGCCTTTTTTGACTAGAAACTCTTTGATATAGGAGAAAATTGTTTGCTGCCACTCGGCAGAAGTATGACGCCTTTTCATTTCAATCACCTGTAACCAAAATACAGAAAATCAGTTCACTTCTTTCATTATAACAGATGCGCTGTATTTTCACCATGGATCATGAAGCGAACTTGAGAAACACTTCATTGATAAATGTCAAGATTCTGCAAGCATTTATCTACTTCCGATAATTTATACTTATCGGAACTTATGGTAATTTTGTATATCTTTGTCTATGTTTGTATTATAACACAAGTAACGACGCGGCATTATCGGTACATTCTTCGATTTT
The DNA here is from genome assembly GCA_916438625.1 of uncultured Selenomonas sp. GTDB lineage: Bacteria > Bacillota > Negativicutes > Selenomonadales > Selenomonadaceae > Selenomonas. The sequence continues at coordinate 1,467,597 of CAKAFE010000001.1, forward strand.
TATGTTCATGCTTGTTTATGGTTATTTATGCTTGTTTTTAGACTTGCGGCGGCAAAATGGCGGCAAAATAAGATAAGCCCTGATAGCTTGTAGTGAGCTATCAGGGCTTATCTTCATTTATTTGCTTCCATTTCTTTTGCAAAGCGCGCGGATTTTTCCCTGCATCCGAGCTTCGTCTTCCGTCAAAGGGATGTCGATTTCCGGAAGATTGAAAAAAGCGTCGTACAAAGGATCCCCAGTATTCGGGAGATCCTTTTTCGCCTCCTCAATCACCTCACGTACTCGCTTTTCCCTAGCCTGTCCAATGGCTATATATTCTTCAAGGAAAGCCTTCGCGTCGACTTCTGTTGCCGGCGCCTCGCCGATATACCATTTCCCGCCCGTCTTGCTTGCCTCACAAAGATGATACCCGGGCAGCCGAAGCAGCCCCTCAAACCCACCGTGAAAATCGATCCAGCACCACTCATGCTCCGGTGCCACATCTCTCGCAAACTCCACGGCTTTCTCAATAGAATGGAAGGATTCGTTCCATCCCTCGTTACATGCGCCGTAATGTACAACAATTTCTATCATTTCAGTCACTCCCTTAGAAGAACCCTCCATCTTTGCTGGTGATTCCACCTGCCGGGGTGTTTCCACCCTTTTGTTGGGCAACATTTCGTTATCCTAATCCGCACCATCAAATAGAGAGCGATAGCCCACCTTTTGCGCACAAAAAATACAGCCCCGAAGCCGAAGCCCCAGGGCTGTATCAAGCATTATCTTTTTACGCCTGTTCCGTCGGCGCGAGCGTCTTGGTCAGCACCATCTTGACCAGCCACACCGCGCCCTGCATGACCGTCGGCAGCACAATGGCATCGCGCCAGTAGCACCAGCCGCGCTCCTCTTTTGGCCTGCGCCTGGATCGTTGCGGCGAACTTATTGACCGCATCCTCGATCGGCGGCAGCACCTCGCTCACGATGCTCGCCGACACGCGCTGCTTGATCTCCTCCGTCACATTGTCAATATGCAGCTCACGCACAATGTTGTCCCTGATGTCCGTCCACTTGCTCATAATGATGTCCTCCTTTAATCGCTAAACGACATATCAAATACAAACGCATACCAGAGCGCCATGACTGCCCTTGGGCAGACCGTCGCTCCTCTGCGCTCGTCCCATGCGACGACAATGCATCGCCCATACCGATGCGCCCGCAGCAGCTCTCCTTCTGCATGCGCATCCATTTCCCAGCCGCACGAGGTTGTGCCACTCCGTTTGCTCGGGCGGCTCTCGTGCATCCTTTTTTTCGCCCGTCGCCTCACAGCATCTGCTCGTAGTCCGTCACGCCTCGCGCGATGGCACGGGCGAAGCCGTCCTGCCTGCCGCTCAGCAGCTCCGCATCCTCCTCGTTGCTGATAAAGGCAAGCTCGACGAGGACGGCGGGCATGTCCGTATGGTTCAGCACGTAGAGCCCGTTCACGCCGGGTGTCCGCACCTTTAGCCCGCGGTTTGCCGTGCCGAGTGCATCGGTGATCTGTGCGAGGATGCAGCCGCCGAGCTTTTCGCCCTCCGCCGATCCGGGGTAGATGCAGACTTCTGTCCCCTGCGCGGCGGGGCTTGCGGCGTTGCAATGGATGCTGACAAACACGTCCGCGCCGCTCTCGTTCGCCGCGTCCGTGACAGCGGCAAGGCTGTCGTCCTGCAAGTTGCCGACGACCGTGACGCCTGCCGCCTTTAGGTAGCCTTCTGCAGGGTCTGCGACGGCCTTTGCCACGTCGCACTCCCGCAGCCCCTGTTTCGGCGTTCACCGCGCCGGGATCCGGGTTCCCGTCCGGCGCATGGCCGGGGTTCAGGAATACGTTCATTTCGATCCTTCCTTTCTTGTCTCTGCGAGTTTCCCGCGCCCGATGTAGCCGATCAGCCCGGACGCGATGCTCATGCTAAGTTCGTTCGTGCCGTTGCAGATCGCAAGCAAGAGGGCAATGACCAGCCCGATGCTCACGATGGTCTCGGCGTTCAGCACGCCTTGCAATCCGCTCACCTTCCTTCCTTTTCAAACGGCAGGTCGAGCACTTCCTTCAGTGCGTGCGTCGCCGTGCCGTTCCCGCCGAGTTCGTGGTACGCCTCGTACATCTTGCTGATGTTGTCCTTCTGCGCTGCATTGGCGCAGCCCTGCACGTGGAAGTGGATCGCGGACTGCACGATGCGATCCCTTAGCACAGCGAGCACGCCCTTTCGGAGTGCCCCGTACTCGCGCTCCTGCTTAGAGGCCCGTTCGCGCCGTTCCTTCTCACGCGCTTCTTCCCGCGCCATTTCTGACCGCTCGCGTTCCTTCGCTTCCTCTGCCCTGCGCTTGTCCCTTGCTTGCAGCGCGTAGAGCAGGTAGGCGCATATCGTCGATGCGCCTACCGATACGAGCGTCAGCAAAATTTGCGCCGTCATTTCCCCTTGCATTTCGTTCCTTTCACTTTGCCGCACGTTTCGCGAGATATTCAGCGACATCTGCCCGATGCGTCCCCTTTCTGATTACCTACGAGCCCGCATGAACGAGGTATGCGTATGGGATTATGTATGTCCATTTCGTCATTTCCCCTCACCTCCTTTACAGCGTCGGATTTCTGCCGTTCTCCTGAGTAAGTGCGACATCCTTTCGCACCTCGATGACAACATGATCGCCATAGGTGATTTCACCTGCCTCAGACTCGTCAGTGGTTGCCAAATTGAACATCTCGCCCGTCTCCGTGTTCGTGAACGTGAAGTTCGTGATAGCTCCTTCGCCCTGCTTGTAAGTAATCTTCCCATTGACAACATACTTTTTCTGCATTTTTTGGTCTCCTTTATAATCCCGTAACATCCACGAGCATATACGCTATAGAAGTTTGCATCTTTCCATACCAAATCACATATTCTGAACCAGGCATGTCTTCATCTCCATATCCAATGCCCCTAATATTAATTCTACCTTTGGCAGGAAAATTTATATAAAACAACATTCCAAAAGGTTGAAATCCTGTAGGTTCACCATCATCTTCAATATATAGTTGATACATTTCTGCCTCACCACGGAAGCACACTACAGCAATATCCTTATCATATTGATAATGTTCTCTCGGCTTTGGAGTTGTCACACCCACCTTGTAGATCATCTCCTGATCCAAAATGCGCATGGTTGCTGTACTAGAACAAAACTTGATCCTGCCACTACCATCAAATATTTGAATCCCTAAATTTTCGGCAGTAACAATCTGTAGCGTAAACTGGAACACCGTTAAGGATTTCACCACAAAATCAAAATCTGTTATTCCTTTTGGAATAAGTACCTTGAATCTTACTGATTCATAATCATTTTCCCCATTAATCAAAACACCAGGTATGCTGCAATGAATTGCATATAAATCCTTATGGTTTGATTTTTTCAGAAAAACTACAATCTCTTTTTCATGGAACTCCCCTTTAGGAAACCTTGCTCCACCGTATACATTTTGTACGATTACGACTTTCGGTTCCCGATCCCAAATATCATTATAATATTCCTCTACTTTTTGGAATTTATGCTTAGTCAAGAAAGAATACTGTGTTGTATTCTCGTTAAGAAGTGTTCCGCCGCTGTCATCGATAATTTCAAACATAAATGTCTCCTAGCTTTCAGCAATCACCGTATACAACGCTAAAGAAATCATATTCTTGCTTTTCCCACATGATAGTATTTCCTGATAAAGTAACTCCTATCGGCTCGCTACCCTCATAATAGCGTGTATTTTTTTGTTAACATAGAACCATATCCGTCTTCCTTTTCCTACTTGGATATTAAAGCTCCCAGCATTCGGTCCTATCATAAATTCCCCCAAATATCTACAAAGTCGATCCGACACATCTAGCAGCAGCTCCCCATTCGCTCCAAATATCTGAAGTCCCATACTCATTTCACCACACCCCCATTCGCACACGCAGGCGATTATTCGCATCGTACACACGTATCTGGTTATTCTCCATTTCGACACGCTCACCGCTTGCACGCGTTCTCAGCAATCCGATGTTTGCGGAGATCGCTGACAGACTGCCAACATTGAGCTTATCCGCAGTCACTGCCATCGCTTGCAGCATGTGATTGGCAATAACGTTGCCATCGAACTGCGTCTCTCCCGTGACGTGCAGAGCCTACCGTCGATACGCACGCCCTGAGGCGCTACGTTGATCGCAGAGGCAACATCGCCCTGATTGACTTTGAGCTGCAATCCGTTGTAGAGCTGCGTGATGGCACTGTAACCTGAGCTTTGCGGATTGCCAGAAAGACGCGCAACAATCGACGAGATGCTGTCCTGCGCTTGCTGCACCCGTGCAACGGCATTGCTCGCCATCGTCTGTGCTGCACCTGCTGCATTTGCGGCATCCCCCGCCGCTGTGTTGGCAGCGTTCGCGGTTGTCTGCATGTCCGACAACTGCTTTTTGAGTGCCGTGTCGAGGTCATTTTGTGTGACGGTCAAGTTCTCGATAGCGTCCTTGTCAATCTTATCCTTGACTGCCACTTCGCGCGGTGCAAAGGCTTCCGCACCCTCGCCGAATTGATCATAAAAAGTAACCCTTACGGCGTAGATGTCCGCTTCCGCCGCAATCAGTATATCCGGCGATTCCGACTTGATGACTTTTTCCTCTGTTTTCGCTCCTTTCGCCCTCACTACGACACCGAGGCAGTCGCTCGGTATGGATTCTGTTGTGATGGCGATTTCACCTATCCTGGCTACAGCGTTCACCCACTTCGGCGCGGGCGGCGCAGGCTTTTCATAGGCGATTTCTGCTGGATCGCTGTACTGCCCGATGCGGTTCTTCGCGAACAGGTAGATCGTGCCTTTCCGCTCGTTCAGTTCTAGTGTCGCCTGTACGTCCTTCGTCTGAAAGATCAGTCCGTCTGGTGTGCCTGCGGCAGTGTTCGTTCGCAGTTCATAACAAGCGATGTAGGTATTGGTTACTTCATTCCAAAACGCCTTGACCGAGTGTCGCGCTATGACGATATTCAGCTTTTGCGGCTTATCGGGCTTTACTGTCGGCATTTTCGTACTGGCACTGACCTTGATCACGGTCGTCGCACTGCCGATCGTGATTTCACCAAATACGCATTTCACAGCGATATCATACGTCTCGCCGGGCTTGACGTTGTGAAATGTGCAGCTCATCTTTTCCGTCCGCGCCTGATTGCTGTAGTCGCCACTTCGTCCAGAAAGCTCCACCATGTAGCCATCCGGCTTTCTGCCGGATCTGCGCATCGTCCACTCGACGAGGATATCCACCACAACGGCATCGCCGACCTCATAACTCTTTTCGGTCGCAACTACGGCAAGCACCGCCGCCGTCGTCGAGTTATCCGTATAGTCGACCATCGGGTATTTTGCGTAGTCGAGTTCCGTCGCATACATGGCTTCATCGTATTCTGCAAGCGTCAAGTCGACGAGCATATCGCCGTTTCTTGCGGCGGAAACGATGCGAAATGGCTTGACTGCTTTATTCGTCTCGCCAAATGCGTAGTTATCATGCAGCTCTGGAATATTACCGTCATCAAACGGGGTCTCCAAGAGCAGCGTATCGCCCTTGTAATCACGCGCTGCGACCTTCCGCCTGATGAGTTGATCCGACGCTGTTTGGATGTAAATCTCATACGTCCTCGCTGCACTGATATCCACATCACGATCGAGCGTAACTGTTGAGCTTGTCGCTGCGACGATGCGCCCCGAGGCTATGCCAATGCGGCTAACAGCATGGTTGAATCCCACAATGTCACCGTATTCGGCAACAATCGCATCGATGTCCGCTGAGAGCGTGACGGTCTGCACCTGCCGCTCGTTTGTCGCCAGCGCCGTAATTGCCTCGCGGTACGCCTGTGAACGACGCTTCACGCCGAAGAGCGAGAGCGGAGCCGTATTGTCTGTCCAAGTGTTGTCCTTGTTGTAATTCGGCGAGCGGATCGTCATGACCGAGTTTTTGAAGTCATTTTCGACGTCGTTGTATGTGACCTCGATGGCCCTCGCCCTGTCCTCCTTCGAGGAAAACGTCCCCTTGACGGTCGAGACAGTCGTCCGCCCCTCACCGAAAATCTGCGTCATGCCCCCTGGTCGGTCAACGACGATGCCATAATTCCTGCCGTGCGGAATAATGACGGCGTGTCCGATATTCGCTGCTTTTTGCGCAGCGCTCATACGCTTCTGCGTTGTATCGAATATGGCGTCAAAGCGGAAACGTGGCTCTTTCTTGCCGTCTTGGTTGAGAATTTCTTCATCGGCGTATGCTGCCGCAGATTCCCACTCATCCCAATAAGCGGCCAACGATTCTTTCGCCACACCGTCCGCAATAAACTCGTATTTATCCGTGTGGATGTTCTTGAGTCTGCGACAGTGATGGAGAATGTCATACGCCGCCCATATAGGATTGTCCGCCGCCTTTTCGATATAGGTTTTCTTGGTGGGGTCCCACACATAGACGGTATTCCTCTTCTGCCTCCAGTTGACCGACGGGATGCCGCTGGAAAGCTGGTTTGTCGCAAGAATCCGAAGCGCGACGAGAACCTTGTTTGGGCGGCTGTATACACCATCCGCGTAGGATGTCATGATCGTCCATTGCGTGAGTGTCTGATATCGTGTCGTTGTCGGGCGATCTGTCAGTGTTACTTGTACGTCATACTGCCCAGGCTCCAATCCTTCGACGGAGAACGTCCTGCGCACGCCCTCACTCGTTGCCATGGTCACGCTGTAGGCGTAGCCTGCGCTGCTTTTTGGGTTGAAGTTGTGCCACGAATCCTCTTTTCCCTTGCGATACTCAAGGATAAATTTGACCGTCGCATTATCGTAACCGCCGGAATCATTGATGTGATACAGTCCTCCCGGCCATTCCAACGTGACCTCAAGGGCAGACGCGCGCTTGCTGTTACTCGTCCTCACAACAGATGTTCCCTGCACGAGCTCCACACCCACGGACTGATCGAGCGGCGTATTCTTGAAGAAAGAAATAGGCTTCTGATCGTTCGTGCCGAAGCGGGTCTCCATTTCCACGCCGTTGAACACACTGATATCCGTGTGGTCGATACGGATGCTATTGATGGAATCGACAGGGCCATAGCCGCCGCAATAGAGCAGGTTCAGATATTGCTTGTCCCCGACCGTTTCAACGTGCGCTTCCAGCAGCTGCGCAGCAGGCAAGCATTCGCCATAAGTTTCACCGACAATCTGCCCTGCGATCGTCGTCGGCGTAGGGATGTCCCAACCATACGAGCGACTGGTTTCCTGCTCGTTCATCCAGCTCATCTTCGGCATCTGCTGCGGAAAGATTGAGTTGATGATTTTTCCGCCAAGGAACATGACCGCTCCCGATGCCAGTGTTGCGCCAACCGTTCCGCTCGCAAATGCGCTTCCGAGCGCCCCTTTCCAGAGGCCGCCCGCGATACTGCCCGCGTAGAGAGACAACGCGATCATGGCGACGAATCCCAAGATACTTTTCAAGGCACCGCCCTCAATATGCGGCATGACGATGAGCTGAGAACCGTCCTGCGGATACGTATGCTCGACGTCTTCAACGATCGCACCATTCAAGAATACATCCCTCGCCGCAACGTCCACATAAGCGCAGATGTTTCCCTGATTGTAGCAGGCAGAGCGGACTTCCTTCTTCATCTCGAATGGGTTCTCTACAATCACAATCTGAATCATTGTCCTGCCCCTTTCGGCTTATAGAATCCGACGATCCGTGAGCGCCAGCGTGCCAGACGGTCAATGCAGATTCCCCGTCGCACTGTACGCATGGATAAACTTCCCGTCGCCAAGGCAAATGCCTACATGGTTTGCCCATACTTCCGGGCTCAGTCGCAGAAGGACGAGGCAGCCTTCTTCCGGCGCGTTCAAGCGTTCCCAATCCATCTCTTCTGCGGTCATTTCGCGCGCAATCTCAGCGGTGCGCATGGCACTGATGCGATAGTCCGGCACATCGATGCCCTGCCTGTGGAACATCTCACGCGCCAAACCCCAGCAGTCAAGGCCAACTCCCTTGTCGCGCCCGCCGTCGATGAACGGCGTGCCAATCAAATCCTCGTATTTCATGCGATCATCTTCCTTCCTGTATGCCCGGCTCACCACCGAAACGCTCCGGTATGAGACAGGATTCCAGATTATTCCGGCACTGCTTCGCCCCCAAATAGCCGCAGCGGATGTCCCCGCAGACGAACGGGCAGAAATCCGTAAGATAACGCCACATGGGGAAGCGATCGGCAATTTCCGACGACGCGCCCAGTGTAAAGGAAATCCACTGCTCGTCATAGTTCGCAGAATTAACGACGAAATCGAGTTCGATTTCGGGCTCCGCCACGTCCAACAGCTTGGCATTCACGACAAATATGCTGACCTTGGCATCGACAAGCCCATCGTACTTTTGCAGGTACGTCGTCAAGAGTCCACCGCCTGAGCTGATTTTCAAGTTCAGCGCGGGCAGTGTCTTTCCGTCCTCCTCATAGTTGTCCAGCTCCATGGGAAATGCCGTCCACGTCTTGTCACGCCAAACGGTATCTTCCGTATTACGAACAAGGTAGATGGGAGTCACGAGCGCCGCATGATTGACCTGCACGAGAATCAAAAAGGGCGCGTCCGTCGAGAGCTTATTCTTTTCAAGTGTCGCGATTTTTGAAAAGTGATTCATGCGTCACACCTCTTCGAATTTCAGCGTAAAGCGATAGCCGGGATAGCTGTATTGGTACGACAGCGTTTCCGCGAAGCGTGCCGTATGCGTCTCGTTCATATCCCAGTCGGTAAAAGAGAAAGACTGGAACGTACCAACCTTGCGGTAAAAATCGAGCAGCTTCTTCATATTCTCTTCGGAGACGGCGTTCCATGTGAAGGTATACGTCCGTATCATGCGCGTCGTACGTGGGCGCGTGTGCTTGTAGTTCGCGTCGCTTGTCGTTGTGATCGTGCTATCCCTGCACACTCACGAGGTGCGAGCTGCCTCCATTCGATGCTGTCGGCAATTTCGGCCGCCCGATGTCGGGGAATTTGAGCATAGTTGCCACTTAGACCCCTCCCAATGCGGTTTTTAGGTTCGTTCCGAAGCCGCCGACGTTTCGATTGGCGCCGTCAGCGACAATATCTAAGACCATGCGATTCAAGGAAGCGTCGAAGCTCTTATTCTCCATCTTGACTTTGCCATCCGTCTTGTTCGTGATGTTGACGACAACGGTCGGCGCTTTTTCCCTGCCCGCCGCCACCGATGGCGCTCAAATTGCGCTCATTGAGCGGTATGACAGCTTCATGCTCTCCCTGCTTCGCCGATCATGGCGAGCGTCGGCGCGGTAACGATACCGCCCTTTGCGAACATCTTCAATCTCGGTGCGCCACCCGCGAGGTGAAAATCTGCCATGGGGCTTCTGTATCCGATGGACGACATACTGCCGAAAGACGCGACACCTGCCCCCACCGATCGCCCGCCGCTGAATGCTCCGAGGATATTGTCCACCCATCTTGCCGCCAAACGCTGTGCGGCGATTTTCGCAATCATGGAGAGGACACTGTTGCCGAAGTCCTTCAAGACTTCCTGCGCCGACTTTGCCCCTCGGATAAAATCCGCCATGGAATCCGACAGCGTACCGTAGATGTTCTCAGCAGTATCAGCGATGTAGCCCGCCATGCCGCCGTGCGCTGCCTTCCATATCTTGACGTAGGTGCTTGCAAGTTTTTCCTGCCCCTCCATGTTGAGCGTGCCTTCGGTTTCCGTCTTGCCTTCAGCACTCCCGAGATGGGCGATGAGTTCGGCGACCTTGCCTTCCGTTTGCAGGTATTCGATATATTGCTCATGCGCTTTCTTCAAGTCTTGGCGTCGCTTTTCTTCGGCCTTGGAGAGCTTGGCGTAGTACCATTCCGACACCGCCGCCTTAGACTGCCAGTCATCCTTGTCGCGCATGACTTCTTTTTCTTTTTCCTTACGCTCATCAGCGAGTTTTTCGCACAGTGGTCGAATACTCCGCCTGCGCAAGAGCCTCATAGTCGTGCAGGACTTCGGCATTCATGCTCTTCGCCTCGTCGGCTACCTGCGCCAATGCCGCTCGCTGTTTTTCCGATGCTTGCCGCCCCAGAGCTTCCGCGTACTCGTCGAGCTGCTTGTTCAGGTTATCAACTGTCTCTTGGGATACACCTGACGCGCGAATCTTGTTGATCTGCTGCCGTTTCTGCTGTACGTCCTGCTTAATCTGTTCAACATTCTGCATATAGGCAGTATCTTCAAAGCCACTGATTCCCTTTGCCATTGTTTCAGCAAGGTTCAGGGCATCCTTTCTGCCCTGCTCCAACTTCCTCGCTGCCTCCTGCGCCTGCCTTGCGGCTTCGGCTTCCTCGCGCGTGCCGCTCCGCCTTTCCGTCACCGTGCGCCCACCCGTCGCCTCGGCAAGAGAGCCATAGCCCTGCACCGCGCCGAAGCAGCTCTCCGCTTCGTCCATAGAGATGGTCTGCACGCCGCCCGAAGATTGCCTGCTGTTGACCATGCCATTGCCCATGTAGATGCCGACATGCCCCGCAAAGTCCACGAGGTCGCCCGCTTCCGGCTCGTAGCCACCGCCCGCCGTATGGTACGCGCCCGCCGCACGGAACGCATCGTCATTGATGATGCCCTCGGTACTCTGACCGCCGATGCTGTCGATGCCCGCTTCGGCATATACGTTCGCCGTGTAGCTGTCACACTGGATCGCGGGATTATTCGTGATGTTCCCCATCCACTGTTCGCCTTGCGGATGACCTGCGGCGATGTCCGCTGCCAGTCTGCCTATTGGGTACTCTACATCATAGTTCGTCGGCGCAGGCGCGGCTTTCTCTTTCGGAGCCCGTCCGGATTTTTCTGCACCTGCAGACAGGGCTTCCATCATCTCTTTTTGCAAACGCTCCATTTCCGCCTTATTCTTCTCTTCAGCTTCCTGAGCCTCTGCTTCCGCTTTCAACTGCGCTTGATAATCCTCATCGTCTTTATGGCGCTCCCACCACGCATCATTCAATTTCTCTTTTATTGCAGCGTCCGTCACTAATTCCTTATTGTCGGCATCCGCACCATAGGTGTTCGTATATTCCTTTTCTACACTGGAGGCGGTATGCGCATATCTATAAAACTCACCATTTTCCTCTACGTATCGCTTGCCATCAATATCATAGGTACGATTTTTCCGCTCCGCCTCTTGCGCCCGCCCGTACTCGCTGAGCTTGTAAATCGCGTAGCCTGTCGCCGCCGCGACGCCGAGCCAGCCGCCCATCAGTGTCCATACAGCGCGCGTCAGAGAGCCAACCGCCGTCGTTGCTGTCGCCATCGCGCCAACGGTCTTCGTCCCTGTCGTGACTGCTGCGTTCCCCGTGGCCGTTGTGGCCACGGTCAGCGTATTCGTTGCCGTCGTCACTCCTGCCGTAGCAATCGCCGCCTGTGTCTTCGCCGCCACATTCTTTTCGCCCGCTATGACAGCGGCATTGCCCGTCGCTGTCGTTGCCAGGGCAAGTTCACGCTCCGCGCCTACCGCGATCTGTCCCGACTGTGCCGCGCCTGCATGAGCTGCTGTCATGCTCGCGCCCGCTCGTTCGGCTGCAAGAGCAGTGCCGTTCAAGGCGACCGTCGTTTCCTCCGCCGCCACCGTAGCCGCCTGCGCCTGTGCGGCGAAAGCCGCCCTCATGCCTGCGGCAATCCGTTCGGCAGTCGCAGCAGTCTTGATCTCGATCTTCGTGCATTCTTCGACAATGCGTGCCGTCGTTTCTTCTGCCGACAGATTCGCTTTCATCGCCGCCTTCACGACAGCGTTCTGCTGCCTTTGGGATTCGCGCTCTACGGCAGCGATGCGCTTCGCAATCTCACGCTCATGTGCAGCAGTGATTTCCGTCTGTGTCGCTGTCTGCGTTGCCGCCGCTACCATCGCCGCCTGCTGCGATTGCAACCAGAAGGCGCGAACCGTGCTCAATGCACCGCTTGCAAACTGGATTCCCTTGTAGGCAGCGACAAACTTGACGACCGCCGCCGTGACATCACGCACTTCCTGCTTATTCGCGGCAAGCCATGTCGCCGAGTTCGTCAAGCCCTCAATAATGACGGGAAAGACGCTCTCTGCCACAGGAGCGAGTGCCGACGTGAAGGCGAGCTGCACCTGCTGCGACTCCATCTGCATGACTTTCATGTTGAGCGCCAGTTCATGCATTTCCTTCGCGTCGAGACCGATGCCTTTGACACGCGACGCCGTCTCAGCTGCTTCCGTATACTGTTCAAGCGTCTGTGCGAGTGCAAGCCCCTTCGTGCCGAGCGTCGTCATAAGGAATTCCTGCTGCACGCCCGCATCTTTTGCGAGTTTGTATCCCTTGGCGAGACTTTCCAACTGCTCGTTGAGCGGCAGAATCTTTCCGTTCGCGTCCGTCAGGCTCACACCGAAAAGGTCGAGCGTGCGACGCGCCTTTTCACCCGCCTCACTGTCAGAAAAAAGCGATTTGTCGAGGCGCATGACGGCGGAGCTGAAGGAATCAACATCACCGCCCGTGAGCTTCAGGATACGCGAGAGCTTGCCCGCTTCTGCCGTCGTCACATTCAAGCGATTGGACAACTTGTAAATATTGTCTCCCGCCTGCACCGCACCATCGATGATACTTGCAAGCCCAAAAGCTCCGGCAGCGGTAGTCGCCATGCTCTGGAACTTGCCGATGAGATTGCTCGTTTCCTTCGATACACCGGCGAGAGCGGCGGTAGCGGATTCCATCGGCTTGGTATTGAGCGCCGTCTGCATGGCGCGCTGTGTCTCGTTCAGTTCTTTCTTCAGTTCAGATGAATCCGCGCCAATCTTGATTTTTCAGCTCGCTGATGCTCTTTTGCCATTATTCCACCGCCTCACTCAGTCCAAATTCCCGCTTCAAATATTCCTCATCTGCCCTGCGCTGCTCTTCTCGTCGCTTTGCTTCCTTCTCGCGCTCTTCAGGGTAGAGCGGCGCGAGGATGTCGATCGCCGATACCAGCTTTGTGCACTGCACGCTGACGAGGCAAGAGACAAAAATAGGCGCGCTTCCAATCTTGACGCTTCTCCTCTGCCTCGCGGCTTTCCAGCATCAGATAAAAATTCCCGCACTTGCAAGGATTCATATACTTCAGGCGTGATGCCGAGGATACCGTAGGCAACGGGCTCCGTCGCTTTCCACCCATGCCGCCATGGAGGCGACTTCTACTTCTTTTTGGCCGTCACATCCTCCGCTGCAGTCTCGTCGTTTTTCCGCGCGTGAAAAACCCCCGTCGCAAGCATTGTCTCAATAAGCGCCTGATTGATGTCGTCGATTGTGCCGCCCGCTGCACAATGCTCTTCAATGAGCTGAATCACAGCGTCTTCCTCTTGAAGTCTCGGGAGCGCCCAACGTAAAGCGGCGATGGTGTACCGCAAATCCATCCATCGCAGACTACCACGCGACATTTCCTCAACAACAGAAAAGAGCGACCTGCCAATTTCCTGTTCCAAAGCCATCATGCCACGAATCGTCAGGCAAAGCATGACCTGTCTGCCATCCGCCATTTTAAATGCCGTTTGTTTCTTCATTCGGTGATTCTCCTTCCGTCAAAGACGAGGGCCATTCACAAACGCCTGTGAATATGGCCCTCTCCATCTCACCTGTCGCTGTCAGGGCGAACCCTGTGCGCCGCCCGCGCCACTCGCTTTCGTGACCTCGCTGATCGGGCCGTTGCCGTCAAGCGTGCCCGAAAGGGTGGCGGCGCCGTCATGCGGTACGTCCTTGCTGAACTCCGTAACTGCCGCCCAACCGCGCTGATAGCTCTTGTCCGGGTACTGCAGCTTGACGTCGACCGTCTTGCCCGCGCGAAACGCGACTTCGAGCGCTTCCACACCCGCATCGTTGAGCATGACAAGCCCCGAAAGGTCGATGCTCCACGACTTCATGCCCGCGAGCTTAGAACTCCATCCATCCGTCGCCTTGTCCGAGACGTCGATAGAATCCGCTTTCTCCGTCAACTTACTGTTTCTCTGCCCGCCGACGACCGTCCACGTCGGCGAAGCGAACGTGCCCGTATTAATCAGGAGCAGGTAGTCCTTGCCCACCGTCGCCGTCGAAATGTTCGGGGGTTGACCGGCAGGTTTTCCGCTTTGATTGGCATTTCTTATCCCTCCATATCTTGTATCTGTACTTCGAGGCGCAGCGTCGCACTGTAGCCTCTGATTTCCCGTTGGTTCGTGCGAACCTCCGCAATTTCTTGATCGCAGACAGCAAATCCAGCCGCCTGCATATCGAGCCGCGCCGCCGTGAGCACTGTAGCCACGTCGTCTAAAATACCGTTGATCTCCGTGCGGCTGTTCGCGCCACTGTAGATTTCCAGCTCCATTGTCGCCGTGCAGAGCGCCACGTCCTTGGCACCATCAGGCGATACGCTGATTTCGCCGAAGACGATGAACGGCAGTTTCGCCTTGTCGTCTACATGCTCATGAATCGGCGTCGTCTGACATGCCGTCAAAAGGTCGCGCACAGCTTTCTGCAATGCCTGCAAGGGCAGTCGCTTCTTCCTCACGGCTCCACCGCCTCCTTGAGCGCCTTAATGATCTTCGGCTCTACCTCGTCGAGCGCGGGCTTCATAAAAGGTCTTGGCTTGCGGGCAGGGATAAACGCATATCGCGCGAATACTCCCTTGAATTTCAGCACCTTCTTATTCTTTGGGAAAGCAAAGGACGGATTGACGCCATGCTCCAAAAGGAACGAGTGATTTGCCGTAGATTTCACGAAGCCGCGATTGTACTTCTCGTCGTACTCCATCTCGATTCCCTTTACAAGATTTCCTGTTGATCCCACCCTCGCTTTCCTTTTCGATGCTCGAAGAAGGTCTTGCGTTCCCTTGCGTATGACGCCTTTCAAACGTCGCTGTGTTTCCCCATCATATTTGCTGACATCGCCCACAGCTTTTTTTAATTGCATCCGTCAAATCGCTCTTGATGTAGAATCCCTTCGCTCTTGCCATTACAGCTGCACCTCGCTTGTCGTCAAGATCAGCTCACCGGGCGTCGTATCGTCGATATGCTCCACATGGAACACGCGCATCCCCTCTTTGACGCGCCAGCCTTTGACGATTTCCACGGGACGAAGACGTATTCCCTGCGTGACCTCGACCGCCGCCGCATCGCCGAAGAGGGCACGGCTGACGAAGCCGGGCTTTTAGGAATTCCGCCCAGACCTCGCGCGTCGCGATGTACGTCGTATCGCAGCCGTTGATTTCATCCAAAGGGCTTTCAGGCCGCAGGAGCGTCACGCGGCGATTCATCTTGTCTACGTTAATCACGGCGGTTCACCTCCTGTATAATTCTGCAGCTGCAGGATCATCGAGCGGATATGATACGGAAAGGACTGCCGATTATCGCCCCGGCAGTCCCTGTGCGTATACATCTCGCTGATGAGCGCGAAGCGCACGATGTCCGCTGTCGCCCCGAAGTCCTCGATTTTGCAGCGCTCCTCAAAGTTGTCCACCGCATGGGCGAGGTACGCATCTGCCGCCTTCATGCACTGGCGCAGGAAAGCGTCCTCAATGTCAAGGTCAATGCGCAGGTACGTCTTGACCTCATCGAGCGTGATCGCCATGACGTCCCGCCTCCCTTAGGCCAGCGTGACTTGCGCCAGCTTCACGGCATCCGTATCGTCGGCGACGACGCCGAAGCGCTCCACGCAGCGCAAGGCCGTCGCGTACTTGTCGAAGAGGAAGTCCGTCGACACGGCGATTTCCACGCCCGCACGCTCGAAGAACGCCACATAGTCGGCGATGCTGCCGACGTAGAACGGCACCTTCTTCGTTTCCGTCGGAAGCGTGCCGTTCGAGACGACGACAATCGGCTTACCACGGAAGCGGTAGGTGTCGGGTGCTGCGACATCCGGCACGAGGAGCGGACGCTTCTGTGCATCCTCCAGCTCGGAAAGCCACTGGAAGCCGTCCTGGTTCGTGAGGATTCGCGCGTTCGCATAGTAGGACGGGTCGAGGCTGACGTTCAAGATTTTCATGAATCCCTTGGCATCCGTCACCGCCGTCGGCGTGAGCTTCTTCAAAAGCTTCAGAATCTCGTCGTTTTCGGTGTTGACCGCCTTGCGTGCGAAACGCTGGCCGATGATCGCCGTGAGGTTCACGTCGGCGTCGTCAAGGAGCTGGTTCGAGACGGGAATGATGTCGCCATAGTCCTTGATCTCGTACTTGAGCTGCCCGAAGTCGAAATCCGACTGCTTGATGCTGTTCAGTTCCTCGAACGCCGTGAGCTTGCCCGTCTCATCGCCGAGCGTCGGCATCTTGCCCGAGATGCTGTTGGCGTGCTGGACATGCGCGAAGTCCTTGAGCGCCGTATACGCCTTCCTGTACTCGCGAATCTGGCGCATCTGCTCTTCGGGCACGAGATAGCCGCCCTTGGCAGGCGTGCCTTCGACCTGCCCGGGAGAGCCGATTTGATTGACGTAGTCGCGGCCAATCTGATTGGCATAGCCGCGCTCCTCCTCCGTGAGCGTCCTGCCCAGCACCAGCTTATTGAACACGCGGTTTCGCATCACCGCATCGCTGACTTTGTTCTTCTCGACCGGCGATGCCGTGTGAGCGAAGTCCGTCAGAGCCGCCCGCTCCATTGCCAACGCCGCTTCGTACTGATGGACGGCGTTCGTCAGCTCCTTGGCACGCTCCGCCGCCGCCTCGACGTTTTCCTCCTGCTGCAGGTTCTCCACCTCGCGGCGCAGTACGTCCACCGTCTTTTTGAGTTCATCCGACTTTTTTTCATATCATAGCTCCTTTCGCCGGGGCAAGGGCGATCTGTGCCCTCTGCCGCATTTCCTGCGCTGCTTTTTGGCAGCGTTTTTCCTCTTTTGCTGCTTTTTGGCAGCGCTCCTCTGCCGCTTCGGCGGCAGGCTTCTCTTGCGGCGGCTTCTCCTCTGCCGCGCGGCGCACGCCTTCGGGGATATGCTGCATGAACTTCGCCTTGCCCGCACATGCCGCCATTTGCGACGCTTCCAGAAGTTCCACCGTGAAGAACTCTGCCGCCTCCTTGCCCGTCAGCCACGTCTCCGCATTGACCATCTGGTGCAGCGTCTCCGCCGTCACGCCCGCCCGCGCCGCCTTCAAGTACGTCTCTTCAAGTCCGCGCTGAATCGTGTCGAGCACGTCCGCCGTCTTTCGCAGCTCGTCAGCGTCCCCTCCCGCATAGACGGCGGGCTTGTGAATCATCAGGTAGGCATTTGCGGGAATCCGCCTTCTGTCTGCCGCGAAGAAGACCTGCGTCGCGATCGAGCAGCACCAGCCGTCGACAATGGCCGTCGTCGGAGCGTCGTGACGCGCGATCATGTTCGCCATCGCCACGCCAGCGGGCACGCTGCCGCCGTCCGAATTGATGTAGATGGTCAGCGCCTTGCCCTTGAGGCTTTCGAGCTGACTTTTGATCTTGTCCGGCCACTGATAGCCCGCCGTATTCGCGCACCACTCTTCCATCAAGCCGCCCGCATCGTCGTCGATGATGTTGCCCGACAGGTAAAGTTCCGCGCCGTCACTCGTCTCATTCCGTATCTCTATTGCCATCTCGTTCACCCCCTTTCATCGTGTAGGCTTTCCCGATGTCTTCGAGCTTCACATAGGAGCCGTTGACCATGTGGATGTCGCCACCCTCGCACGGCGGACTGTCGAGCTTGGCACGCGCCTCGTTCGGACTGTAGATCGCCGACTGCACCATCTTCTGCAGGATGTCCGCCTGCTCGGACGGATCGCCGCGCAGAATCACCCAGACGTTGAACTTGAATCCCAGCCCCGCTTCCTGCTCCTCCTCCGTCAAGAGCTTTCGGTTCATCTCCTGCTCATAGAGCGAGACGTTGTAAAGAAGCGTGTTGACGTAGAATTGCAGGTTCTGCATGGCGCTGTTGTTGTAGCTCGACTTCGTGTAGTCGTTCAGATGGTCGGGATTGACGCCGAAGGCGGCGGCGACTTGCAGCGCGGAGTATCGCTTGAGTTCGTAAAACTGCGCGTCCGTCAGCTTCAAGTCCAGCGTTTCAATGTCCGTGCCAATCGGCAGACTAATCAAGCGGCGCGAATCCTGTCGCGCCTGTGCCTCGATGCGCCGCAGAAGCAAATCCTGACCTTCCTTGTTCAAGTCGCTCGCATACTTTACAACGGCATTTGCCGTCAGCCCCTTGCGATAAAGCTCCGTCAGGAACTTCTGCGAGGCCTTGTTGCCCGCCATGTTTTCAGCGAGTATCTGCCGCACGGACTTTCCGACAAGTCCCGTATCGTCCGTCAGCCAGGCGCGGACATGCAGCATGTCCTCAGGCGCGATCCAATGCTCCTTGCCCGTCCTTGGATCGCTGTAGCGGTAGAAGTAGCGCCGCTCCGTATAGCTTCCCGTGTTGTTCAGCCACACTTGCACGAGACGCGGATCAAGGATGTGCAGGGCGCGAAGATGCGACCTCTCACGCTCGATCATCGCGTAGGCGTTTCCGCAGTGATTGCGATAGCGTTCAAGTGTCGTGAAGAATTGCAGCGGCGTCATGATGCCGTTCGGCTCGACGGAGAGAACGCGCGTCGTCTCGTGCTGCATGACGCGGTTCTTGTCGCTGTCCATCAGATAGACGGGCATTTTCCCCAAAGATTCTCCCAAGGTTTTGAGGCATGTAAAGTAGGTGATTTCCGATATATCCGCGCCTTCGGCGACTGTGCCGCCGCCGAAGAAGAAGTCATTCGCCTCCGAAAGAGAAAAGCGCACATCTGCCGCATTTTTGAAAAATCCCTTGATACTGTTCAACCATTTCAATCATCATCACCCCTTTCTGCATCCGCCGTGATTTCAAGCCATGCGTCGAGCGCTGCCTGTGCGTCAACTTTGCGAGTATTGCGTGTCAAGAGCCACACCGCCCAGGCATCAATGACAGCGTCGCACGGATCTATGCGCCGCGTTTGTGTCATCTTGTCAATCTTGATCTCGCCGAAGGAATTCGGCGCCGAGATGACCGCGTTGACCATGCTCCATGTGAGGAGCGCATTCTGTCTGTCGTATCGCACCTTCCCCGCCTCGACGGAAAGCCTGAAATCCTGCGTCGCCTCGTTCAGAGAGCGCGCCGCTGCTTGACCTCTGTCAGGTCGCACGACAGGATGTTCTCCAAGTCGGCAAGGAACGTGTTCGCATTATGGTTGTCGTAGCCGCAGCCTGCGACGTCAAGCTCATACGCCTCGATGATCCGCTTGAGGTCGGCGACGATATGACGGTAATCCGTCTTGACGCCGTACATGCCGCTCGTGAGCGTCAAGAGTCCCGCGTCCTTCCATACGCCATAGGGCGCGTCGTCCGTGCGGATATGCTCCGCCAGCCGCCGCTCCGGCATGTAGCTGTGCGACCAAACATAGACTTCATCCTCCTCGTCCGGGAAGATGAGCGCGATGCTCGTGAGGTCGCCGCCGCTCGACAGGTCGATGCCCAAATAGCACTCACGCCCCTGCATCGCGGCGAGCGTATCGTCCGTGCCGCACATGCGCCACGCTTCAAGATTGAGAAAAGCGCCGCCCGTGTACTCAACCCAGCAGTTGAGCGTCTTCGTCTGGAAGTTTGCCAACTCCTCGTCCTGCTTTTCCTTCGCCTCGACCGCCTTTTCCGCCATGCGGGCGATCATCTCGTCGTTGAGCGTGTCGTCCTCGTTCCAGAGGTTCAGCGGGTTCGCCTTTGCCCAGTTCCGAGGCTCCCATATATCATCATCCTCGTCCATCTCCGCGATGAAGATGAAGAGCGAATCCTTCTGCACATTGCCCGAAAGGACGCGCTTGCAGAACTGATAGTGCTTGTAGCAAGCGCCGTTGAGGTCAAAGCCCGCCGTCGTAATGGCGAGCGTCATCGCGTTGTCCACGCGAATTTGACCGTCCTGCATGAGCTTGTACATCTGGTTCGTCGGATGGGCGTGGTACTCGTCGACGACGGCCAGGATAGAGCGAAAGCCATCTGCAGACTTTGTATCTCTGCCGATGGCTTCGATTGTCGTGTTCGTCACAAGAGAGCGTATCTTGTGATCGTACTCGCGTATTTTATACATCTCGTCGAGATCGGGATCCGAGCGGATGAACTTCTCGATTTCCTTCCAGACGATGTTTGCCTGGTCTTGCTTCGTCGCCGTGCAGAATATACGGCCATACTGATAGCCCGAAAACGTCGCGAAGTCGTTGCACAGCTCACCCGCGAGGAAGGATTTGCCGTTTTGCCGCGCCATCTGGATGTACGCCTCGCGAAAGCGGCGCAGCTTCGTCCGCTTCTTGCGCCAGCCAAAAAGACTGCCGAGGATGAAGTTCTGGAAGCCGCGCGTTTTGAGTGGCGTCGCCGCCGTGCCTTCGCCAATCGTCATGCGGTTGGCAAGCTCGATATGAAACTCCGCCTCCTTCGCGTCGAAGATGTAGGGAAAAGCCTTGTCCTCCATATCGTTCAAATGACGCTTGCAGGCTTGGTATTCCGCCCGCCCGCAAATCTTCTTGCCACTGACGATGAGCTTTGCATATTCCGTCGTTCGATCCTTCATTCCGTCACCCCCATCATCGACCTTTGTTCAAGAAGCGAAGGAACTTGTTGACCGACTTCTCTTCCTCCGTCGGCACGATGAGCTTCAAGCGGTCGGTCGCCGCGAGGCCGAGCTTCGTCGAACACCTTTGAATCTGCGTCGCCGCCTCGCCCGCAATCTTGATGTAGGGCGACGGCATTTCCCTTCTTGCCCTCGACGGTCAGCCCGTTTTCCTTCAAAGCGCTGCTCGCCTGTACATAGCGGTCATAGTTGTCCGCATAAATCGCCAATACGGCGAGGTCGAGATTGTCAAGGAGGCGAATTTTGCCCGCCTCTTGGACGACGCGCATATATTCTTCTTGGGCGAGCGGCGAAAGCCACGGCGGCGCTCCCGCTTCGAGCTGGTCGCGGTCGAGCCTCAGCTTCTCTTCCTGTATTTTCCGATTGATTCTCTTCTCTTTGCCGATTTTTCCCGTCGATATGCCGACAATCTTGCGCGGCCTGCCGCCCATCGCCTCACCTCCTTTCATGTCCTCCTCTCGTGTACATCGCCCGCAAATGTCAAAAATTTTTCATTTCTGGCATTTTTTCCGAAGTTGAGGCCGATCGCGGTCTTATATCGGCCGCCTCAAACTTTTTTGACCCTCCCCCCGCCTTCAACATTTCCCGCCAATGCCGCAAGAAGGCGCGACTGCATCTCCTTTTTCGCTTGCGGACTCTTGTCGTATGCGTCATGAATCGCCTTGTGCGTGCGTGCGGAAACATAAATCAGATTCCCCAGCGAAAGCCTGAGGTCAGGACGCTCGCCAACAGGATGGATATGATGCACGACAGAACCCGGCACAAGCCGCCCGCCCGCCTTCGCCAGCTCGTCGGCATAGCCCGCGCGTGCACGGACAGCAGCGGCGACTGCCCGCCACTCGCGCGAGTGGTAGAACTTCGCCCGGTCTTTGTCCCGCCGTTCCCTGTCGTACTCCTTATGACGCTTCGCTTGGCACGGGCAAGCCTCGCCCTGCTGCACCAGCCTCCCGCATGATGGGCATATCCTCGTGAGCATGACGCGCCTCCTTTCCTGCCATACAAAAAGGACGACGCAAGTGCGTCGCCCTCATGTGTACAGTTTTCAATAGTATCATTTTATCATGGATTTCCCTCGAATGTTGGAAGTAAATGACCCGTAAAAAGCACCGTTCCAACGGCGATAAAGTTATCCACAATCTTTTCACAAGTCGATTTCTTTGCCGTACAGTCGTTCCATTCCGGCGCGTGTAACCAGCCATACGCCACCCGACTTGCGGCACTCCTCTTCCGTCAGCCTTGGCGCTCGACCTTGAATCCCCGTGCAGAGATGCTTGACGGACACCGCGCTTTTCTTCCAGCGTTCCGCAGCCTCTTGCGTCGTCATGATGTCCGTAAACTTCAGTAGAATCTCATGGTCAGCCATACCCCAACAACACCTCCGGAAATAAAGGACTTCATATTTTCCCAATCCCAATCAAGCAATATGATGAACGCCGCCACCGTGCAGGCAAAAGCTCCATCGAGCAATTTCCTTCGCGTAAGTTTCATTTGTCGTCCTTCCCTTCGTATGATATAATTAAAGAAGACAAAGGGCTTTCGCCCCTGCCTTCCCCGCCCCTTACCGCTTGCGCTTCCTAGGCTTCTTGCGGTTGGGCGGCTTCTTTTTTGGCTTCATCGGGTTCGGTTCTTTCTCTCGGTACGTTATCCATATCTGGATGAGTACCAGAAGAGTTGTCACGAACCATTCGATGTCGCCTTTTTCAACCTCCATTTCATCCCCCCTTTCATGTTCTTATTATAACCTTTTTCGGTTAATATGTCAAGTGTTTTTGATTGTAAATCAAATCTTTTTTCGCCCGCAAGCCTTGATATTTCTTGGCTTGCGGGCTTCTTTATTCAGAAGATCAAACGCGTCTGTAAAGGCTTTTTCACATGTGCCGAACAACATCATCGCCATATCTCTGAAAGCCTTCCTGCCGCGCTCCTTCGCCCACTTCTCCGTATATCCGACGTCATGCCCGGCTCGCTGCCAATCATACCCGTCGATGTACCGCCCGCGCACGAGACGCTCATCATTAGCCGAGAGGCAAGACAGCGCACGATCCACCGCCCGCAGCGTCCGCTCCATGTCCTGCTTGCGCTCTTGCATCTCCTCGATGTCTGCCGCCGCCCTCATTCGTCTCGCCGCTGCCGCCTCCGTCGCCGTCAGCTCCGCCGTGCCGCCCGTCGGCTCATCCCCATAGCGGGCGATGGCGACGGACTCGCCTTGCAGGGCGGCAGTGCGTGCCTCGATTTCTTCCGCGAGATTCTGCACGGCGACTTTCATCTTGTTGTACTGTCCCAGTATGCGCTTCGTCTCCTTGATGCAGTCGCCGTCTGTCACGCTGATGCCTCCTGTTCTAGCATCCTCTTCATTTGTGTCCGAATCGGACAATGCAGATGTCACATATACGATTCAACGATGGTTGGATCGTCCGTCGGCTGACGGCATATCCTGAGCATGTCCGCCGGGATAGCTGCCCGCACAGCATCGAGCGTATCGCGGGCGATGTAGATTGCTGGCGACGCATACGGTGCCTTTACTCCATGTGCCAAAATATGCGCCCGCGCTACATAGCTGTCTGGGATGTCCTTCGGGTGTTCGTATACGGTCACAATCATTACGATTCTGCTGCTGCGTCGCCCAAAATTGACCAACCCGCGAAATTCATCATCCTTCAAGCCTGCTTCCATTTCATCCGTCCTTTCTTTCATCCGCCGCCTTCATTGCTTTTTCTTCGATGTATTCATTCAGATAGTGAATCTCGATGCCCTGCTGGATGGCAAATGCCTTTTCCGCTCGGCAGCCAATGGAATGATCCCATCCGGAGCAGAGAATCATTACTTCGCAGCACGACAAGAGTTCCATCGCGTCGGCAAGGGCTATGTAGTAGTCCGTCTCTCTGCCGCCGAACATCCCCAAGGGATTGATAAAGCAAATGTCGGGATATTTCTTCTTTAGCGCCGCCCGGATTCGTTCGGCGTCCTCGCGGTTCTTTCCCTCGCATCCCGTGAACGGGTGCGAAATGTAGTATCTCTTCATGCGACTGCTCCTTTCCATCTCATGCAAATAACGATTGCTCAGAAAACTGCTGATCTTCCGCCCGCCGCAAATTTTTTTCACGCTCTGCGCATAGTAGGAATCTTTCAGTTCAATTCCGATAGCACGCCGCCCCATTTTTATTGCCTGATAGGCTTCTGAACCAATGCCCATGAACGGCGTGAATACGATGTCCTCTGGATTCGTCCACATCGTGATCGCGCGCTCAATGACTTGCAGTTGAAGCGGTGCAATATGGCGCTCATCTTCGTTATCTCTGGCGCTGTCTTTTTTTGGAGCGTGTTCGATGGATTGATGTCGTGCCAAACACACTCCGCCCACTGCTGCCATTGTTTGACGGGAAATTCTTCTGCCGTGTGATGTACGGGCTTCGGATTGGTTCCGGGTTTGCGAAACGTCATGAGGTAGTCGGGAACTCCCCATGCGCGACAGGCAGGAATCTTTCTTGACTTGTTTCCACAAAAGCCCGATCGCTTTCGTGCGCTGCATGGCGGTCACTGGATCCTGCGGATAGTTACTCGCGGCGTGTGCATGACAAATCCCGCCCGCTCGAATATGCGCACAAGCGCTCCCGAGAAGTCGCGCAGCCCGATCACGCCATCGCGCTGTTTGCTGAGCGGCAAGTCCATGCAGTGGACGCTCATGCACCGCCCCGGCGTGAGTATTCTGTAAAGCTCCTTCGCCAAGAAGCGGAAATGACGAGCAAATTCCAAACTGCTGCGGCAATTCCCCCATATCGCGATCGCTGTTGCTGTAGGGTATACAGGCTTTCAAAGGGCGGCGAGAAGATGATGAAGTCCACGCTGCTCTCCGGGATGCCTCTTGCTACATCTACACAGTCTCCATGGTAAATGTACCACATCTTTCCGTGGTCTTGATCTAATACCTTAATGTTGGTCATTTTGTTCCCTCCTTATGCTGCTGACGATTTTAAGCCATTCGGGCAATGTCATGATTTTCTGTGGATTGTACTTTTTTGTTTCTCGTGCCGTCGCTCGAATATTATCCTTCGTGATGTTTTGCGTCACCGCGATCATGCCGCGCAGCATCTCATGAAACTGCCGCTCTTTTCTCTCGATGTTCTCGACGACTGCTCCTTCCGTGTCCGCTGTGATAATCCGAACTTCGACGGTATTTTCCTGCCCGAATCTCCAACAACGACGCATTGATTGATAGTATTGCTCAAAGCTATCCGAAAGTCCAACGAACGCCATCTTGTGACAACGCTGAAAATTGAGTCCCATGCCGAAAATGAGCGGCTTGCTGATGAGGACTCGAATATTCCCTGCGGCAAAATCCACCGCTGCCCGCTCCTTGATTTCCGGCGAGTCACTTCCGCCGATCTCGACGGCCCCTGGGATGAGTTTCTTCAATGCTTCAGCTTCGCTGTTGAGATTGCACCATATCAGCCATTGGTTGGTGTCGTTGTTCACGATTTCGGCGCATTTTTGCGCCCGATCTTGCACACTGTCCCTTCTTGCTTGCTGACGCTCCTTTAACGTAAGTGCCTCCACTGCAAAGAGGGATTCCGGCGGGCGCTCCGTGTGTACAGTGTGTTGCAATATATTAAGCGGCGGGAGGTTGTATCGCGCTCCATCATATCCAATGTCTGATGGATTGGTGAGCATAACGCTCCAACTCGCCACCCACTGCCAAAAATCCCGCACGGCATGGCGTTTTAGTCGCCATTTGCTTGTATCGCCGCCATCATGGACGAAGAACGTGGCGAGCATCTCGCTTGACGACATCACGCCCAAAAATTCGCTATGGTTGCACAGTTCCATGAGATCGTTCGGCGCTGGCGTTGCTGTGCAGGCAAGTCGATAAGGAATCTGTCGGCAGCACTCAATGAGCTGCGTTCGGATTTTCCCCGCTTGTGCTTTCAGAATAGAGGATTCGTCCAGTACGATTCCGCGAAATTTCGAGAAGTCGAATCTCTCCATGCGCTCATAGTTCGTAATATTGATGCCGCCTTTGACTACATCTTCCTGCGATTGACAATGGTTGACCGATATGCCGAACTTGCCGCCCTCGAATATGGTCTGCTTGCTCACGGCAAGCGGCGCGAGAATCAAGACGGTACCGCCGATATGCTTCGCCCATTCAAGCTGCATTAGCGTTTTCCCGAGCCCCGTCCCTGCAAATATCGCCGCTTTTCCCTTTCGAAGCGCCCACAGTACGATGTCGCGCTGAAAGTCAAACAAGTTTCTATTTATGCAGATATTCGCAACATCAATGCCTGCGGCTGGTACGATGATCTCCTTGCGCCGCAAAAATTCTTCGTATTTATCCATCGTTGCCTCCTTGTATCTCATCAACAATCCGCCGTATCACATAATCAGCGCACGGCTGTGCCATGCCGTTGCCGATCGCCTTGTAGCGCGCCGCATCGCTGCCGCCCGCCGTATAACCATCGGGCAAGCCTTGCAGTCGCTCGCACTCTGTCGGCGTGAGTCGGCGCACCGTGGTTTCGGTGAGGACAATCTGCTGATTGTGCATACAGTTGAGCGCACCTGCTTTTTCCTGTAAATGAGATTGATTTATCTGCCCGTTTCCGACGCACATCACCAGATTTTCACTGCCGCCGCCTTGATTGCCGCCCGCCGCCCGCAATGTTGCTACTTTCCCGCTCTCGTACTCGCAAAACGACTTTGCTCCGTATATCTCTGCGACGGCATGGCGGTCGACCGTGTTCAGCGTGTATCCAGTTTCCGCGAGGATGCCCTTCCCGTTGCCGCCGTTCTCGATCTTACGGTCAATCGTGTTGCCTGCGATACAGTAGCTATGCACTACAGGTACTTGATTTCCGCCCGTTCCCATCCGTGCATTGAGCGTAGGGATAACGCCTTCTTTGACCGAGCGCATGACCTCATTCGCATGCGTCATATTATAGATAGCGACATGCTGCAGCTTCTCCGCCATCAGCGTTGGCGATAGTTCTTGCTCGTACCCGATGCTTCCAGCAGACGGCGCAGCCTTTCCAATAAAGCCCGCCGCCACCATGCCGCCGATGACTGCCGTTCGAGTGCCTCTTTCAGATTTGGCGGCAATTCCTTTCCGCGTTCTCTCGCACGCCGCAGGATTCCTTCGCACGCTTTCGGACTCAAATAGTATTTCTCCCGCACATCTTGTCGCGGTTCCAAAATCCGCGACAAGGAAGATTCTGCGTCGACGTTGGGGTACTCCCCAATATTGAGCGTCGAGGACGCGCCATGCGATTTCACACTCTTGCAGTTCTGCCATTCCCGCGTTCGCCCATTTGCCGTTTTCAGGCATTGGAATCTCGGTCTGTCCGATTTCTTCAAGCACGGCTCGAAAATCAGCCCCTTTGTTGCTTGAGAATGCCCCGGGGACGTTCTCCCAAATAAAGAATCGCGGTTGTCTCCCCCTCGTAGACATTCGCATTCGCCGAATAATGTCAACTGCTCGGCGAAACAAGCCGCTTCTTGCACCTTCTAATCCCTCCCTTTTGCCCGCAACGGATAAGTCCTGACACGGACTGCCCGCGCATACGATGTCGACGGGTGGTATCGCCGCCCCGTCAATCTTCGTGATGTCACCAAGCTGCTTGACCTCGGGAAATGCTGCGCCGTCACCGAGCACGGGAACGGCTCGATCTCGCTTGCCCAGATCGGCGTAACGCCCGCATGACGCGCCGCAAGAAGCCAACCGCCGATGCCGTCAAACAGGCTACCGAGCGTCAGCTTCATCTTTTGCTTCCTCCACCATCACCAGCAACAGCGGTCGCGCGATGTCATGCGCCGCCCGCCCTCGCGCCATTTCTTCTCACGCGCTTCCATGCGCCGCACCGCTACCGGGCACTTGCACCATTGGGCGGTTCTTCGGCTTACGCCCGCGAGCGCCGCGATTTCGTCAAGCGTCCCTTCGCCGATGTATTCTTCACCGCGATACGCGGCATAGATATTTCTATCCGGGCGATTTCCTGCTTTCTTCATCTCATCACGCTCCGATGTTCTGCGGTTCCGATTCTTCCTCTGCGTCTGCAAATGCAAGTTCCTGCTGTGCGCGATCGCCCATGATATACCGCCACGCCTCTTCTTGGAGCTTTTCAAGGTCATCCATCAGCTCCCCGCTCATGCAGAATGCCACATCCCCGTTCTCACCCGCATTCTCCGGGCGCACAGGCGTATTCAAGAGCAAGGGCGCTCGGCTGAATTCGAGCTTCTTCTGCGCCGTGAGCGTCACATATTGATTGTCGTCCGTATACGACCATGTGACGCCGCTGACCATGAAATCTTTCGCATTTTCTTTGTCGAACTCGCAAATATCCAACACATGCGGCACGAGCGCCACCATCGCCGCCAGCAGCTCATCGCGCGGTTTATCCTTGCAGGTCAACGTATGCGCATCCCAGTTCGTCGTCGAGCTTTGATATTCTTCCCATGCGAAATAGTAGATGCCTTTCTTGACTTTGATCTTTGTGACACGCTTATTCATGTTATCCCTCCTCGCGTCCAATATCTGCCATATCCTGCGCTACAATCTCCATAAACGTCTCGATGTATGCGGCTGCGGCTTGAAGATTCGCTTCTGCCTGCTCGGTGTCCGAAATGGCGGCGGCTCTCGCGGCGGCACCTTGATACCTTGCTTTGAGATTCTTCAGGTCTTCGTATACCGCTTGCATCGCATAGGCTTCGGCTTCCTGCTGGATGACGGGCGGCGATTTTTGCGACGGCTCGGCTATTGGTTCTGATGCCGCCCCGCCCGCGTCCTGTTCTTCTTTAATCTCTGGCCTTTTCTTTGCCTTGGTTTCGGCGGCGTTTCCTGCCTTTTCCTGCACTTTTACTTCGCTCACGTCCTGGATGCTGACGGTGCCTTCTTCTTGGAGCTTGTCGGCGATCTGCCGCTGTCCTTCGGTCGACAGCCCCGAGGACTCGTAGGCGGCGCTTACGCCGATTTTCCCTTGTTCAAAGGCTTCCTGCAGGTCTGGATTCGTGAGATTCTTGGCGATGGCGGCATAGCGGGCGAGTTGCCCCGATGTCGTATGCAGCATCCGTGCTACGGTGTCGCGGACGCGGGCGCTGAATTTCCCAGCGGCTTTCATCTGCTTCAAGATATCCGTCGCCCGCTGTGCCTGCCGCATTTTTCTCCGCGTCGGTGAGCATGCGCGCCGTGCTGTTGGTGTAGATCAGCATGAGTTCGCGCATGTCTTCATCCGCTTCGTTCTCGACGAGGGCGGCGATGTCGGCAAATTCGTCGCGCCCTTGGGCGACGAGCTGCTTGCAAGCGAGGTGCCTGCGGTGTCCGCTGATGATCATGTAGTGCCCGTCTTTGTCGGCAGCTTTGACGACGATGTTCTGTAATACCCGCCCCGCCAGCAGGATGGCATCGGCAAGCTCGTCGATGCCATCCATGCTGTAATGGTTGGCAGGGTTCGGGATGATCGCCTCGATCGGCAGGGGTTTTTCATTTCGTATCGCGGCTTTTGCGGCTTCGGACTGCGATGCCGTATTCATGAGCGCCATCATGTCGAATTTCCCCATCGCTATCCCTGCCTTTCGCGGCTCTCGTCGGGTAAGTCGCCGACCATGGCAAGGTATTCGCGGGCGAGGTTCTTGTAGTCTCTCGCCGCCCAGCAGCGCGGACTGTGCTCCATGATGGGCAAAGTGGCAAAGGTGGATTCGTCGACTTTTTGCCGTCCAGCTGATATGCGTCTTCATGAGTCGGTAGGCTTCACAGTTTTTTTCAGATACTGCTCGCCCCTGCTTGTTGACGTCATTGCCGCGATAGCTTGTGATGACGCAGCCGCGAAAGGTCAGCCGCCCGTTGAAATTCTCGCGCACCTGCGCGATGCACTCGATCATTTCATCCACGCCGTCAAAGGTGAACTGGTCGACTTTGACCGGGATGATGGCATCGTTGCCCGCCGCGAGCGCATTGATGACGCTCATGTTCTCGTCCGGGGCATTGTCGATGATGCAGTAGTCGTATGTGTCCGCGAGCGGCGCAATCGCGGTCTTGAGCCGCGTCTGCTGCGGGTGCATGGTGTCCATGAGCACAGCCTTGTTTGCGGCAAGAAGTGTCATGTTCGCCGGGATGCAGTCGATCCCATCAAAGATGGTCTGGCGGATGACTTCTTTCACGGCTCTTGCGCCTCGCATGAGTTCGGCGACGCTCGGATGTTCGTAGCTATGCACGCCGAAAAATTTGCTTGTGTTGCCCTGCTTGTCGTTGTCGATGACAAGCACGCGCTCTTATGGACTTTGGCGAGCACATAGGCAAGGTTCACGGTCGTGATAGTCTTGCCTACGCCGCCCTTGAGATTGCAGATGTTGAGCACTCGCATGATGTTGCTCCTTTCTGTACGGCTAGAAGATGTCGCCTTTGTTCGTTTGCTCCACATAGTCCAAGAACCAAATTACGCCGTCGAATTTCACGCGCCATTTCTGCACGTCGTCGGCGGTGATGTACTGATGCCCGAAGATGGTCTTCATGCCGACGAACTCCGGCCATGGGATCATGAAGTATTGGTCGCCGATCCCCGCGCAGACTGCCGAGAAGGCTCCCGTCTGGTGGAAGTCCTGCAGTGCCTGTGCCTGCGTCAGCGTGACGGCTTTCATGTGCAAGCGGTCGGTGTCGGTGTGCTTGGCTTCAAAGGCGATCATTTTTCCGCCCGTGACACAGCCGATGAAGTCTGGCTGTGCGTGCGCCGTGAATCGGATGGTCGCTGTGCCTTGCACGCGGTTCTTCTTGAGGACGCGGAACGGTTCCGGCACCTTGATGATGTTGGCTATGCCGCGCGTGCGGTAAGCACGGCAGGCGGCGAGGATCATTTGCTCGTGCAGATGCCCGCGCCCGTTGCTCATGGCAGCTCGGTATTTTCTGGCGGCGGCTTTGCTCTCGCATTCCCATGTCGTATAGTCTTTTTGCATTTTGCTTCCTCCCGGGTATTTCTCGCGGCGGCGGGCGGCTTTTCTGTATCTGCTGCATTCTTAGATAGTTTCATGCGGCAGAAGAAGTACCATTGCCCCGTGTCTTCGCGAAATTCTTTTTCGACGCTGATCAGTTCGTAGCATGGATTGTCTGCTTCGATGATCTGCTTCATCTGCTCTGAGTCTTCGGGCAGGTCTTTCATGAGCCGGATTCTTTTCTTGCTCATCATGCGCGGATCGTCGTTGATGGACGCCCACGGCTTGATGAGGTTCTTCTTGGAGCAGTCCCACTTTCGCCGCCCCTTCGGCTGACCGTCCTCCTTGAAGGTCTTGGCGATGTACCGAATGACAGGCAGAAGCCCTTGTTTGTGATCCGACTGCAGTCGGCGCGTGTTGGCATAGCCCCGCCTCCAGACGGCTTCCACCTCATCGCGGTCGAGTTGACCGTCCATGATGACGTGATGGTGAATCCGCCCTTTCTTGCCGACCTCCGTGACGACGATCCACTTGGCGGGCGGCAGGTTTTTCTTCTTTCTTTGGTAGTTCAATCGACGGATGAAGTTGCCGAACTGCTTCTTCGCTTCGGCTTCATCTCTCGGCAGGTGTTCGGGCGAGTAGCTGAGTCCCAGCAGGAGATCGTCCTTGCCAAAGTTCGCATGTGTGATGGCTTCGAGGTATCGCACAGCGTTCTTGTTGTTCAGTGCCCTTTGCTGCGGTGTGGACACTTCACATTTCCTTCGCCGTCCTTTCGGCATTCGTGGCGGCGTGTAGGGAGAAGTATGCCGCTTGGATGAAATCTGACCTTCTCCCGTATCTGCCGCAGTGCGTTATTCTCTTTCGGATTCCGCCCATAAACACCACCAAACATATAAGATATGTATGTCGTGCAGTCTATCGCCGAAAAGATAATACTGCAAACAAGCCCGAAACCGCGTAGAAACGCGGTTTTTGAACTTGCGACTCTTGTGTTTTCTGAGTGGAAATGGTATAATGTCCATGTACGATTTACATGGTTTCCACGTTGTTTTTCCACTCGAGAAACCTGCCCATTCCTTTTTTCTGACGAGAGGAATGGGCTTTTTCTTATGCCTCGATGTCGAGATACTGGATGCACGCCCATAGATGGAGCGTTTCTATGTGCTTCACGATGAACGTCTGCACTTCGCCCGTGTCTGCATCGACGACGGCGCGATCGCCGTTTTCGTCTTGTGCATCCATGATGATGTACTTCGGCTCGGTGCGCTTTCGGACGGTTTCCCACGCCTGCATGGCAGCGTTCCGCGCGGCGGGCAGCTTTGCTTCTGTCGCTTCCTCCGGCGCGCTGGCGACGGGAGTGCTGCGGATGAGCTCGCGCAGGTAGATGCCCCGCCACAGTTCATCTTTCTCGTCATGACTGTAGACCAGTAGCCACTTACGCATATCTGCTGGTTTGGTTTCGCGATAGGTGCAGTGCCCGAATACAGATTCATGATATTCGCATGCGGCGCAGTGCTTCTCGCAGATGCTCCCGCGATGGCGACGGCAGATCATGCCCGACATGTGCCGCTTGCCGCAGATCGGGCATGTCTTGTCGCTGTAGATGGTCATAAACTCGCGACGATGCCTGCGCTTTCGCATCTGTTCGCGCTCCTGCAAGAGCGCGGCTTTGAGATTCGCTTCCATCGCTACAGCAAGCCGCCCACCATGCAGCGGCGGATTTCCAGCGCGACGCCGATGACATAGCCGACGCCGAGCGCCGCGCCGAGAATGAACGCCCATGCCCACGGGTAGAAAATAGGCGTTTGGTAGTTCATGATTCTCTTGTAGATTCCCATACTTGTGACCTCCTCGCTTGAATGATATGCGTCAATTCAGACTACTTCCTGGCTCTTCGCGATACTGTCTGCGACAAGCTCCTGCAAGTCCTCTCCCAAAAATGCTGCGAAGAACCGCGTCAACTCCGACTTTGGCACGCGACGATTCTTCCCGAAAGCAATCGCCCCTAAGAAGCCCTGCGTGATCAGCTCACGGACGAACGGCTGCGTCGTCCGCATCCGCGCCGCCACCTCCGCCACCGAAAGCAGCCGATCAGCATCGTCCATGAGTAGCCCATCATTTTCCGTTGACATTATTTCACCTCCTTCACCTTTCGCTTGCGACATGCTATAATATAGATAATTAGATATGTTTGTTTATGTTTGTTCTTCTGAATAGTCAAGGCACAATAGGAGCGATGCCATTGAACGTCGAACTCTACCAAATGGCAGATGGTACAGAACCCGTTGCCGATTTCTTGCAAAAGCCTAAATAAATCTATGCATGCCAAAAGCGATGCAAGTGATCGACCTTCTGGAAGCTCGTGGTCACCTTCTCCGCCCTCCATACTCTAAAAAAACCTTGGCGACGGTATTATGGAATTGCGTATCAGCATAGGAAACGACATTTCTCGGATTCTCTATTTCTTCGTGGTGAGAAATACAGCTATCCTTACGAACGGCTTTATCAAGAAAAACCCAGAAAAACCCCGCCCACCGAAATTCAACGGGCAAAGCAGTACCGAAACGACTACATGAGGAGGTGCCTGAAATGACAACTTGGGCAGAATACAAAGAAAAAGCCCTGAAAGACTCCGACCTCAAACGTGAATATGATGCTCTCGAAGGATGGTATCAGGCAGAACTTGCCAGACAGGAAGCTCTTGACCGTGCGGAGAAAGCAGCTTCTCCCGCCTCGACTAGACGCAAGCGCCAACATCCTGCT
This sequence comes from uncultured Selenomonas sp., assembly GCA_916438625.1. Classification (GTDB taxonomy): domain Bacteria; phylum Bacillota; class Negativicutes; order Selenomonadales; family Selenomonadaceae; genus Selenomonas. The sequence continues at coordinate 1,500,829 of CAKAFE010000001.1, forward strand.
TGCGTCTGATCGCCATATTCCCCATGTGTTCACAAAGGTGTCGAATGAGCATCAGAAAGGATGTGGCTTTCTTGAACAGTTTCCCTGTCAGGATCCGCCATTTTGCATTGGACAATCTCCGCAATGCGAAAATCTGGTACTATGCCATCATTGGCAAATTTGTTCCCGTTCCGTTGCGCGACGATTACGACGTGACAGATAATACTAGATGGCTCATCGAATTTAGTGCCATCGATAAAATCAAAAACCGACGGGAGAAACTGCTAAAAAGGCGGGGAAAGGCTTCATAAAAAGCTTCATCAAATATATCATCGCCCCTTCGATTGTCTATTGGTTAGCCAAGCAGCTGCCATAGCTTCCTATTTCCTTTCAAAGAACTGCCGCTATCACTACAGCAACAATTCTTTCAATCACCGCACCTGCCAAGAACGCCGGATAGTTTCCATATCGCACCCATTCCAACAAAACTCTGATGGGCTTCCGCTCTTTCCGCGCCGCCTTCATATACTTCCCATATACATAGCTATGCACGTTCTCCGCTTTACGAAGCATCTGCCGCCATTCGGCTTCTGTCATCTCCTCTCCCGCATTTGCACGTTCCTTCAATTCCTTGATACCTGTCACACTCTCACCCCCCTCAATCCCGCCATCACGCGGGCTTCTTCTCGTCCTCGTCCTTCATCAACAAGCCGCTTCACGTCTTTTGCCGTGTGCCCCGCGATCGTGACCTTCATGACAGGCTTCTCACCAATGCTCTTTGTTGCTTGCGCCTCTTGCTTGCACTCATCCACCATCTCATCACCCCTCTCTTTCGCCCGCTTCCGCGGGCTTTTTCTCGTCCTCATCCTTGGCGGCTCTCCCAACTTCAATCCCTCGCGCGAACGAGAGCGCCGCCGCACGCAGAATCTCTTTTCCCCATCTCCCGCCCCGTGCTATACTGAACACGGAAAGGAGGTGATTTTTATGAAACGCGATCTCGACCTCTTGCGTGCCATATTACTGCGTATAGAGGATGCCGAAGCAGACGTCCAAATTCATGATTTTTATGATCTCGACAATCCGCAAATCATTGGTTTTCATATCCGTCTGTTGATTGATGCGGGATTTATCTCTGCTATCGACATCTCCAGTAATGGTGATCCGGATTACTTCATCATTCAGCGACTGACCTTCGCCGGATGTGAGTATCTGGATTCCGTTCGCAGTACAACAATCTGGGAACAAGCGAAGCAGAAGCTATCCGCTATTGGCGGCAGTGCGTCTTTAGACGTAATCACGTCACTTTGTGCTGACCTCGCCAAATCTCAACTAGGTATTTAGCTTCTTCTCCCGTGATGTCGGTAACCCCGTCATACCGATCTACCAGAAACTGTGCTTCGGCAACAATCGTCTCGTCAATCTTCCCGAAAAGCTCTGCGTATTTCGCGCAGAGCTTTTCTTGCCTAGAGATCATGGCGATAAGTGCTCTGTCTGCCAAATTCGCACTCATCTGAATCAAAAGACCAAGACGCCGCTGCGAAAACTCTGTTTCCCGCAAAATCTCTTTCATCTCATCACCCCCTCTCCCCGCCCACCATCACGCGGGCTTCTTCTCATCCTCGTCCTTGGCAGCGCATATTCACTGCTGCCCATAGCTTGTGATATAATCATCCTGAAAGGAGTTGATCGTTGTGATTCCCCTGAATGAACTGACCGATTTCGACTATGCGATTCTTGAAAAAGTTGCCGGCTCTTCAAATATAACCGAGCTTGCTCTTACTGAAGCTTTCCCAGAACAAACCGCCGTAAAGCTACGAATCGATTCGCTGTCTCAAATGGACTACGATTACCCCTTTCCAATTCCCAACACCTCATATCTCCAAAGAATTTATAATCACATTCAAAACGAGTATGGTGCTGATGACAACGTCTACACAGGAAAAATCTGTATTACACCTCTTGGACAAAAAGCCCTCGAGGAGTGGCGATTGCAGAAAAAGAAAGAACACAGAAAACTTGTGGAATGGCGTATAACAAAGTATGCGCCGATTATCATCTCCATTGTTGCCCTCATTGTGGCGATAATATCGCTATTACAATCCCTGCACTGGATACACCTAGAGCAATCAGAGATATTACCAACGCCGCCAAGTCAAGTGGATGTGTCGAATAGTACCAATAGCCGCCCCTCCATACCGTCGTCGCAATCTCCTTGAACGAGTGCGTGCAACAGTAGTCATAACACTCCTTTATAAAATCCTTCAATCCGTAGTCATCCACCATCTCACCCCCTTTCACCGCCCGCCATCACGCGGGCTTCTTCTCGTCCTCGTCCCTCGCCGCGTTCGCGGCGCTTACCCCTGCCGCTACGCCCTGCGCGAAAATCAGAATCTTCTCCTGCTTCTCGGGGCTGACTCGCTGCAGCATCTCAAGCAGCTTGCCTACATCTTGCAGTTCCATTTTTTGCACCCCCTTTTAACTGTCACTGTTTATTTTCTCCCTATATTACAGCAGTAAAAGTCATATTAGTCAAGATACATCTTGCACTTTTTGTAGATTTAATTGTATCTATAGATTCAAAGGGAGGGATCGACATGAACATCAATCGACGAATTAAGACCATTTACGAAAAAGAACTTGGACTTGAGCCAGACAGAATTCTGGCTTAAAAATCGGTTTAGGACAAAGCGGGCGTCAGTCGTTTGAAAAGGACGCCTAATACGTTGTTATCGAGCAAAATATCCGCTTGATCTGCGAGACGTTCGGCATCAATGAAGCATGGCTGCGCACGGGCGAAGGCGAACGTGAAGCCGTATCCGCCGCCAGCGATCCTTTCCTGCCGCTCCAGCAAAAGCATCAGCTCAGCTTCATCGAGGAGCAAGTTCTTCGCATCTACTTCAAGCTCGACGAAACGGCGCGCGCATCGGTCTGTCAATACGTGCAGACCGTCGCCGAAGCGATCGCCGAAACCCCGCCCGCCGAAGAACCGCCACGCGCCGCCGATGAAAAGCAGCGCACCGCTCCCCTTGACGGACGAGGAAATCGAAGCCGAGCTTGCCAACTACCGCGCCGAGCTGCTTGCCGAAGAAAAAGGCGCGGTCAGCATCCGAAGACGGAAACGCGAAAAGGGCATGAAAAATAGCCGCCCGTAGGGCGGCGAAGAAGAACTTGCACACAAACAACCAAATATGCTATACTATGGGTGGCAGGAATCGTGCAACAATTCCATGTTCTATACGTGAAACGCCCCCCAAGGTACCGACTTGGGGGGCGTTTCTATTCCCATACTGCGAGCAGGGCTTAGCGCTCAGGCTTGTTGCCTTTTACTCTCTCGTCAAGCCATCTGCAAAGGTAGTGGCAGACTACCCCTGCCGCGACGGAGATAAGGAACGGTGCAACAACGTTTTCCATGATCTATACACCTCCTTCCCGTGCCCGGGATGAAGAGGCAACGCATCAAGTATAGCATACTTCGCCGCAAAAATGAATCCGCAGTGCACCGCTCCCTTGACGGACGAGGGAATCGAAGCCGAGCTTGCTGACTACCGCGCCGAGCTGCTTGCCGAAGAAAAGGCGCAGTCAGCATCCGAAGATGGAAACGAGAGAAGGGCATGAAAAATGTCTTCGCAACAGTTCCGAACCATTAGAGAAAACATCCGTCATCCGTAAAAGGAGGTTCTACATGGACAAGCAAGAAATTGCAACTCTAAAAAAAGCCAGTTTGACGAACTTGCCCATATCGACGAAGAATCGCACATTGAATTTTTGGTTTGCCAGAGAACTTCAACCCGCACTCGGATATGCTCGTTGGGAAAACTTTGAAACGGCGATACATCGAGCCAAGACGTCTTGTCAAACCACCAGCATTCCTGTCCCAGACCATTTTCGTGACGTCACGAAAATGGTTGCTCTCGGTTCAGGCAGCAGTCGAGAAATCACCGACATCAAACTCACTCGCTATGCTTGCTATCTCCTTGCACAAAATGGAGATCCACGCAAGGATGAAATTGCTTTTCGCTCAAAGTTACTTCGCACTTCAAACGAGAAAGCAAGAACTCATAGAAGATCGCATCAATCTGTTGCGACGTTTGGAAGTACGAGAACGTCTGGCAAAATCGGAAACCCTGCTGTCTAAGAATATATATGAGCGTGGCGTTGATGAAAGAGGTTTTGGGCGCATACGTTCAGCGGGCGATGCCGCACTCTTCGGCAAACCAACCGCCGCTATGAAGGAACAGTTGGAAGTCAAAAAAGGGCGTCCATTGGCAGATTTCCTGCCTACACTAACCATAGCCGCTAAAAATCTAGCCACAGAGATGACGAACCACAACACCGACGAAAAAAATCTATACGGTGAACCTGCAATCACCACAGAACACGTCAACAACAACACAGCAGTACGCGGTATGCTAAAAATGCGTGGCATTCGTCCAGAGACATTGCCGCCCGCCGAAGACATAAAAAAACTGGAACGTCGTGTAAAATCGGATGAGAAGAAACTTGCAAAAGGAGCTGGATTCAACAAGAAAAACAAGAATAGCTGAACATCATGCGCTACTTCTTCCAACTTGCGCCGAAAGAGCGCACGGCAATGATTGAGCACGTCCTAGGCGTAGCCGACGCAATCCGTAGCGCACGCGACGCCGCTGCCGAAGAGCAGCACACCGCCGATGAAAAGCAGCGCACCGCTCCCTTGACGGACGAGGAAATCGAAGCCGAGCTTGCCAACTACCGCGCCGAGCTGCTTGCCGAAAGAAAGGCGCGGTCAGCATCCGAAGATGGAAACGCGAAAAGGGCATGAAAAATAGCCGCCCGTAGGCGGCAGGAATGACTTGCATACAAACAGGCGAATATGCTATACTATGGGTGGCAAAGGTAGTTGACAACTAATCGACTACGAAAAGCCCCCAAGATGCCAGCTTGGGGGCTTTTCTATTCCCGTATTGCAGGTGGGCTTAATCCCTAGGCTCGTCGCCGTCGCGCGCTCTCTCATCGAGCCATTTGCTGATGCGATTGGCAATCACGCCAGCCATGATAGAGAGGATAAAGGTAGTTAACAACATCGACACCCCCCTTCCATTGCCATGTCTAGGGGCGGCAACACATCAAGTATAGCATACTTCGCCGCAAAATGAATCCGCAGCGCACGCTCCCTTGACGGACGAGAAAATCGAAGCCGAGATGCTTGGTTCTTATTTGACGATGCGCAAATTCCGGCGTGCTGTTTTCATCGACTGGAAAAACGATGGCGTCACACCACACAAAGCGGCTGCATCGTCCGGCGGCATGGCTATGTTTTCAAGGATTTCTGCTCCCGTCTTTATGTGATTCTCGACCATTACCTTCATTGCGTCCTTGATGAGTTCCGGCCGCTCCTGCGGAATCGTATCGTCTCCCGGTTCCCGTGTTCGCCAGCCACGCCGATACAATGCAGTCTTCAATCGCGTTGCCGTGCGCTCTTCCATACAGCCACTGTCCGCCAAATGATAAAGGATGGACTGTGCAGATGCGCCCCATCGCGCCTTCATCAACAAGAGCGCATCAAGATTCTTGGCCGCATAGCTTTCACGCTGCATCGCCTGTTCCGGCATGAGAAGGCAGCTGGCGAACATCTCCGCTTCCGTCTCGATCAAGTCTTGGTATTCTTGAAACTGTTCCTTGTCCATCCACGAATGCAGCACTTGATGTCCCAGTTCATGTGCAAGATCCCGTCTCGATCGCACCGCCGATGTCCCGGATGTCAAGAATATCATCGGTCGTCTCGCCGTCCCCGGCGTGGTAAAGAATACAGAGCACGCATCCGCCTTGCTCGCCGCCAAAGCCTACTTTCGAGACAAGTATGCCGTTGTTTTCCAACAGCAATGTGAGATTACTGATCGGGCCATCCCCCAGCCCCCAATGCCGCCGGAGGCTCGTCGCGGCATCGGATATTTCCCTGCGTGTGTAGCCAACCTTGTCATACGTCAGCAGTCTCATCTCGGGCAGATGGATGTATTGCTCGACGTAGCTGTAGATATCCGCCATCCATTCAATGTATGTTTGAAAAAGCGTCATCAGCTTCTTTGTCGATGTTTTCCGCTTCCGGAAAAACACTGGAGCTAAAAGCTCGTTCCGATACGGCTTGGAAAAATACGTCAGGGGAAAATCCAATATCTCGGCAATCTGCATCATGGTCTCGAATGTCGGCGTCAGGACGCCCGTCTCATATTGCGATACCGCCTGCTTGGATACGCCGATGGATTCCGCAAGGCTTTCTTGCGTCAATGCACGGAACAGCCGCCCTTCCTTAATCCGCTTGGGTTGCAATGTACACGTTTCCATAGTCAACGCCTCATCTCAAGCTGGAAGTTCTTCCGAATCAGTTCCCTTGCCTGCTCTTCCAACGGCTCTCCATATTCTTTCCTCATCCTTTCAACATTTTCGGGTTGAATGTAGGACAACAATGGCCATCGCCCAAGCCACGTCTGATATTCCGGATCAATCATGCCGATCTGAATATATTGCACTTGAAAATTCTTGTGATTGAATGTGACGACCATATTTGCCCGTACCTCTTCCTGAGGCTCGTCAAGAAGCAATATCTGCTCATTCTTCTTGGTTTCTTCCCTACGATACTTCGCACCGTGCGGCAATTTTTCCGCGCTGCGCTCCTTCTTGATATGAAAAACGACTTTGCCGCTCATATAATGAACAATCGGGCGCCCGTGCCCGGTACGCTGCTCATCGTAGGTCAGCCTTGCCAAGTTGTTTTCATCAATGGCTTTCGTCATCGTGCTGTTGATGAGAAATGTCAGGTTGCACGCTGTATTAAACGCCTTGGATCTTGGTATTCCCATAGCAGAGGCATCGGTTAATATATTGCGGCTGACCTGGCAAGCCGTCTGAATCCCATTGGCAATCATATGCCTTACGATATCCGGAATGTTGTCTTGATAGATTCTTTTCGGCAATATTTTCGTTCCGTGATTCAAACATCACCATTCCCCTAATTCCGCTTGACTTTTCTCCATTTTATAACATTATACTTTACTTTTAAAGTCAAGTAAATGTGTATTTTTTCTCAAAAAGTAAAGCAGGAGTAACGTGAACCTTTACAACTCCCAAACATGTCACATCCTCGAAAACGACAATTCCCTATATTGTCCTTCCCCGATAAAAATCCTCTATGAATTACACTGGCGCGAATCCTCATCCAGTTTTTGTAGAATGTTACTCCCAAACAGCGCCATCTCCCATAGAAGAACTCGAAGAAGAGGAATTATAATCAAATCCGCAAGCGCTTGCGAATTTGCAGGAAAGGAGGAATCCCCATGGCCTACATCCGAAAGCGAGGCTCTAAATGGTATTACACCATCGAGATCGGCGACGGTGAAACCCGAAAGCGCAAGGAAGTCCCCGGTGGCGCTACACGACAAGAGCCGAGGCAGCCTATGCTCGTGCTCTTGTCTCGCTCGAAGTCAACGGCGGCTACGTCGAGCCGACGAAGAAGACGGTCGCGGAGTTTTTCTTGGAGTGGCTTTCCGAGGATGTGAGTATCAACACACACAAGAATACTGTCCGCTCCTATCGTTCCATCTTTGAGAATCACATTCGTCCTGCCATCGGCGATCGCAAGCTTCGCTCTATCCGGCCGCAGATGCTCCAACAGCTCCTGAATGACGCCAAGCAGAACGGTCTCGCCCGCTCCACCGTATCGAGCATTTGCGCCGTGCTCAAAAAAAGCCTTTATCTATGCCAGCGACTTTTGCGAGTACTTGCCAAAGAATCCCGCGCAAAATATCAAAATCCCCAAATACACTGCGCCGCCCAAAGAGATTAAAACCTTCACCGCCGAACAGCTTGCCGCCATCTTCCGGCAATTCCCGCCCGGGCATCAGTTCTTCCTCCCTCTCGCCATCTCATATCATACGGGTGCCCGACTCGGCGAATGCTGTGCCCTTACGTGGCAAGACGTTGACTTTGACACACGAGAGATTTTCATTCAGAAAACGGTCATTGTTGCGGGCGGCGTAGAACTTCAAGACGTTCCCAAGACCTCGCACAGCCGTAGGACGATCCCCTACGGCGAGAAGCTCCACAAGATTCTCAAGGCGGAGAAAGCCCGACAAGCTGTCGCGCGTCTGCAAAAACCAAAGGCTGCTGACGCTTTCATCTGTCACACCAAACAGGGGCGGATGCTTACCCCCGACGCACTACGATATTTCAACCAGTGGTGCGGCGAAACCTTCGGCGCGGGCTACACCTTTCACTCCATGCGCCACACGCATGCCACCCTTCTGCTTGAGGCGGGCGAGGACTTGGAACTTGTTTCCAAACGTCTAGGTCACGGCTCCATCAACACGACGGCGCAGACTTATTCCCATGTGCTCGATGCACGCAAGCAGAAAACAAGAAGCCTACTTGATCAAGTCTTGTAATAAAAAAAGACGTCACTTTTGCGCTTTGCATGACGTCTTTTCCTTTTGTTATTTTGCCGCCATTTTTACGAGCGGCGGCAAAATGGCGGCAAATCCGTTGTAAACCATTGATTTTTACTAGACATTCCGTATGATTTATACTTATCGGAACTTATAAGCTAAACATATATCTTTGTATAAACCCTCTTGTCAGATGTACTTTTTATCGGTACGGGTTCTTTATATCCATTATGTCGTTCTTAAAATCTATGTCGTTCTTAAAATCAATGACGGCAAAATCGATCGCGAAAATCCGTCTTAGTGTAAACGCCCACGCCTTACGGCACCACAATGAACGAGAACCGCCATCTATGGTATAATAAGAGCAGACGTTGAAGGTCGAATAATTTTTGAGATTCGATCTCGCTGTGTAAACTGATCTGGTCTCCTTTTTTTCGCACCACGCTTTTGTTCAGAGCTACGCTCAAAAGGACGTATGGTAAAATGAGCCATCATCGAGGAGGCCACGTCGTACAAAGGGAGGGAATCCTCATGGATGTCACGTACGAACGCTGTTGTGGGATTGATGTGCACAAACGCTCGATCGTCGCCTGCCTCAGATGTGGCAAGAAGCAGGAAATACGAACATTTGGCACGACAAGCAAAGAAATCCGCGCACTCGCCAAATGGCTTTGGGATGAAAAAGTGCCAGATGGCCGCCATGGAAAGCACGGGTTCTACTGGAAACCCGTCTACAATCTTTTCGAGACCTCTCATCTAGGCGTCATGATCGTCAACGCCGGGGAACATGAAGAATGTTCACGGAAGGAAGACTCGATGTGAAGGATGCCGAATGGATCGCGGACTTGCTGCAGCACGGGCTGTTGAGCGCGAGCTATATTCCGAAACAGGGAGCAACGCGAGTTGCGGGAAGTTTCGGTACAGAAAGAGCTTGATTGCCGAGCGTGCGTGAACTCAACCGTCTGCAGAAGATGCTGGAAGGAGGAAATATCAAGCTGTCCAGCGTAGTTTCCAACATCAACGGCAAAAGCTCGCGCAGCCTCTTGCAGAAGCTGCTCAAGAAGGATGCGCCGCTGCAGAAGGATGAAGTGGAAGAAAGCCTTCACGGAGCATTGAGGCACAAGGTGGAAGATGTCATGCAAGCGCTGGACGGCTTTCTCACGCCTTTGCAGAAACAACTGATCCTGCAAGTCGTAGATCATATCGACGACATGACGAAGCGCATCGGTCAGATGGATAAGCTCGTCAAGCAGTACAGCAGCGGCTATGAAGACGCGATAGAAAAAGCTGGACGAGATACCGGGCATAGGGGAGGCAGAGCGCGGAAACCATTTTGGCGGAAACAGGTTTGGATATGAGTCGCTTTTGCAACGGAGAAACATCTGTCCAGCTGGGCGGGTCTGTCTCCGAGGAACAACGAAAGTGCCGGAAAGCGGCAAAAGCGGCAGGACTACCGAAAGGGAACGCCACACTGAAGACTACGCTGATACAATGCGCCAAGGCAGCCATCAAGAAGAAGGACTCCTTCTTGTCCGCACAATATGACAGGCTCGTCGTGCGACGGGGAGCAAAACGTGCCACAGTAGCTGTAGCGCATACCATGCTGATAGCCATTTACCACATATTGAAGCTGGGAGAGCCCTTCATCGATCTGGGAGCCGACTATTACAACAAATTCAACAAGGAGAAAAGATCAACAGTTATCTAACGAAGCTGAAAAAAACTGGGTTGGCAGCCTGAAACAGCCACATTCTCGGCGGCATCCACATAAAATTTCAGTCAAACAGAGCAATGGGGGATTTTTGCGCTTTTTTTCCAGCCTTAGCACAAAGGTTCTCATGGTAAATATTTCTCGGTGGGGGTTGCAAAAAGGCAAAGAGACCTGTACCCTATAGTGTATGCTAACGAGGCAAATACAAAACAAGGAAGGTCTCTTATGGAAACCATTGTAACAGAAATCTTGGAAATAATAAAAGGGTGCGAAGGACAGCATATCGCGGGAAGAGCGAATCCGCAGTTATCTCGAAGACCTCGCATGCCGTGCGGTCAGCGAGGCGCTCGAACGGATCGACAAAGAACTGGCGGGCAGATACGCTGATAAAGGCTGGCATGTGGAACGTCTGGACTGGCGCACCGTGCAGGCGAGCTACGGGACGCTCCGCATACGCCGCCGAAGGATGTGCAAAGAAGGAGAGGCAGGGAATCTATCCCTTGGACAAGGGCTGGGCATCCGCCCCTATAGGGAGATACACCGCCTCACGGAATACACCATCGCCCAGATTGCCGCCAAGACCGTCTACCGTGTCACGGCCGATGCCGTCAACCTGCTGACGCCGGTCACGATGAGCCACTCAGCAAGTCGCCCGCGTAGTGAAGCAAGTGGGCGAAACCTACAGCGCATGGGAAGACCTGCAGGCGACGCCCGACCCAATGGAAAAAAGAACTGCGTCAACCGCAAGTCCTCTACATCGAGGGAGACGGCCTCATGCTGCACGGGCAGAAGAAGAAACAAAAAGGAACTGCATCGCTTCCAGATCGCCGAAGGCGTGCGAAGAACGGCAACCGACGCGAACTTATAGGAACCCACTACATAGCAGACTTCAGCCATGAAAAAGCCAGGACAGGATGCTGCACTATATAGGCAGCCATTATGACCTGACGCACACGTTGGTGCTGAGCAACAGTGACGGAGGAGCCGGCTACAGCATCGACGCATTCAAGGAGATCGTGGGGAAAGTCGGAAGGCACGAGCATTTCCGCGATTGGTATCACGTGCAGAGGAAGTGCAAGGAACGCCTCTCACGGGCGAACAGAAAGCTGCGCCGGGAACTGCACAGAGCCTTGAAGAACCACGACCGAGAGCGTCTGAGGCCTCGTACTGGACACCTTGGAATCCACAGCCCGGGACGAACACCAAGCCGAACAAGTGCGCCTTCTCCGAGGCTACATGACGCGGAACTGGTCATACCTTGCCTCGTTGGAGCAACGGGGACTGGGCGGATGCAGCAAGCTCCTGGGCACATGCGAGAGCAACCATCGGCTGTACAGCTACCGGATGAAGAAGCAAGGGAGGCGATGGAGCGGAGACGGCGGCAAGGCGATGGCGAAGATCATCACGGGGCTGAAGAACGGCGACCTGCGCGAGGCCATGGTGGCCAAAGCGGAGCTGTTCAATCCGAAGTCTGGCAGGGATTTCCGCGGAGCTGTGAGGCAAGCGTTGAAGAAAAGCAAGGGCAACGCGCATGAAGGCGTGCGACATGGGAGGATCACGGTGAGCGCGCCGATGAGCAGTGCGATTGGACATTTGTCCAAATGCTTCGCTTAAAGAGGAAAAAAACAGGCATGCCGCGAAGGCAGACGCATCAAGGGTTGAAATTTCCCACCGAGAACATCTTGACACATACAAAATCCGTTGCAGGCTTGACTTGATTCGGCTGATCTGTTTGATAGCCTCCTCCTGCGCTGTGATCTTTGCAGAACATTGTATTCGTCTGCCTATTCTGCTATACTGCTTATATAAGATTCGGCAGTGGCAGAGGGATAGTTTCACGGCAAACCTCAATGTACCTGCCGGGTCTTTTTAATTCCAGCAGATGAAGGAAACAACAAGGGCGACTCAGGCCTCGTTATAAAAAGATTGGAGCTATATCCGTGAACAACATCCCACAACTTTATTTCAGCAAGCTGATGCGTGCCGTCATTGAGTTTCAGTTAATCGACGACGGTGACCGCATCTTGATTGGCATCTCCGGCGGCAAGGACAGCATATTCCTTGCCTACGCACTTGCCATCCTGCGAAAACGCATGAAGAAAGACTTTTTCCCTTTGCGCCTTGACAATCGATCCGCAGTTCACGAAAAGATTTTTCCGGTCGAACGTATCGCCTCTTTTTTGCGAGGATCTTTCCATCCCATTTGAATCCATTTCTGTGGACATAGCCGGCGCTATAGAAAAACACTCCAGAAAAAAGCCCTTGTTTCACCTGTGCTTTCTTTCGACGCGGCTCAATTAATCGCTATGCACGAGAGCATGGCTGCAACAAGGTTGCCTATGCGCACCACAACGATGATGCTGTAGAAACTTTGCTCATGGGATTGTTGTATTCAGGACAAATTCATACATTTACGCCTAAAACATACCTCGACCGCTCCGACATCACGGTCATCCGACCGCTCGTCTATTTTCGCGAGGCGGAAATCCGCGAAGCGATCGTCATGCACGGTTTCGATCCAATTCCTTCGCCATGTCCCCTCGATGGAACAACGATACGTCAAGATGTGAAGAAAATGATTTCCCAGTGGGAGAAGAAAAAAACTCACAGATTTATCATCATCTAGCCGCCGCGATGCGAGAAAATGCGGTTGGAGAGTTGTGGCCTCGCGAACAGACTCGAGAGGAAATGTTGGAAACATACCGGTCGTATAAGAAAAAGCCCGCACCTCAGGAATAATCGGCGCAGGCGAAAACAGTACATTCTTATAGGAGCCCCATCATGCGATGAGCCTGTGGGATAACGCGCACATCTGCTAGATATCTAGAGGCTTGCGCCTGCAACTGCAGAAGTCTTTTTGCTGTCGGCGCGGACACACCGCCGAACGGCGTTACGGGTTGCAGTACAAGGAGCATATGCGGCGTCATCTGCTTGACGAGATGCACAGCCTCCAGGAATTCCTCTTCGTCCGTGTTTTCTGCTATGACAATCTTGACATAAGCATCGTGATCACGCAGCAGGAATAAGAAGCGTCGGTGTTCATCCCAAAGTGCCTTGCCCGTGATGTTGGGGAGTTTTATATCCATACTGACATAGGAAATCACATCGAGAAGTTGTTCCATCGCTTCATGTAATGTGCCGTTCGTTTCAAGGAAAAACGGTGCATGGATTTCGGTAGCAAGAGCACGGATGAAGGATGTGTGGAGGAGCGGCTCTCCGCCGGTCAGACTGATGGAATGATGATGCACAGGCGTTAAGAATGAGCGAACTCGTTCTGCTACATCCCTGACGGACAATGGATTGGGCAATTCTTCATATTTTCCAGTCCCCGGACTGCCTTCGAATCGGCAGAAAGACGCAGGCTGAAATACAGTGTCACAAAAACTGCATTTGATATTACAACCTGCAAAGCGCAAAAAAATACTTGCCCTAGCACCGATGTACTTCCCCTCTCCTGAACAGAGGAAAATATCTCAAGGATGTTCTCTTCCATTTTATTCAGTCCTCAGTATATGTCACACAAGCGCGTGATGATTCCCAAACACAGACGGAAGCAAGATGAAACGACGCATTGCTAAACATTTCGTTTCCTTTGAGTTCCTCATAAATATATCGGGCGATGTTCTCTGCTGTCGGATTCATCGTAGAGAATGGTTTCAGTTCATTCAAGAAACGATGATCCAGCGGATCAATCACCTCTTCGAGCGCTGCTTTTGCCTTCTTGAAATCAACGAGCATGCCCAAATCATCTAAAATGCTGCCTGAAATTTTCAATTCGACACTCCAGTTGTGTCCATGCAAGCGATCGCACTTTCCTGGATAATTGACGATACGGTGCGCTGCTTCGAATTCTGCTTCAACCTTGATTTCAAACATAAGATTCTCCCCTTTTGTCAAACAGGCTGCCGCAAAGATTGCGACAGCCTGTTGATGCTTATTGATCGGATACGTCACGCCCCATCGTCGTGTTCTTGACGTTGCCTATGATATCATCATAGCTCATGGCACGTGTATGTTGCGTATGGCTCCATTCATGGTCATTCCTGTAGATGAATCCAAGAAAGATGATGGGCACCCATGAATAGATGAATACGGGATACAGCAACATATAAAACCAAGCTTTCCATTTGACTTGGATCTTGAGCAGGATGATCATGGGCAGGATGTACTGACCAAGCATAATCGCTGTCATGAGCTGTGAAGGGATAATGTTGTAGATGTTCGTATAGAACGGTGGAAATGCTGACTGAACATAGCTGATGATGATGAAGAAGGTGGAAACCATCAAGAAATGTGGCTGCAAAAGATAAAGACAGCCATCAAGGATACGAATATCACGACGCCGAATGCCTTCTTTCAGCATCTTAGGAATGTAACGATGCGCCACATCGAACTGTCCTTGTGCCCAACGCTTGCGCTGTCGCCACGATTGCATGAAGGTCAGCGGTTTCTCATCGTACACAATGGCATCATGCGCCCATGTGGTTTTGATGCCTTCAGCCAAGGACTTCATTGTGAATTCCATATCCTCTGTCAAACAAGTGGCACGCCAACCATAACGCTCGAGGACATCGGTCGTGATGCACATACCCGTACCGCCGAGCACCGCAGAAAGTCCGATATTTGTTTTTGCCAAATGACTGATATGGTCGATAACCCAGAAAGCGATGGCGAACGTACCTGCCACCCAGGTATCGTAGGGATTTTTTGCATCGAGATAGCCTTGGATGATACGATCACCCTTGCAAAGGCGGTTGTTCATTTCCAAAAGAAACCGTGGATGCACAAGGTTGTCCGCATCAAAGACGACGACAGCATCATACTTCTTTTCCATCTGGAAAAGGCGCTCAAACATCCACTCCATGGCGAACCCCTTGCTCTTCTTCGTCGGATGCGTCCTCTCACAGACAATGCATCCGTAGCCGCGCGCGATTTCTGCCGTATTGTCGCTGCAGTTGTCAGCAATGACGAAGACATCGTAGAGCGTCGTGGGGTATTCCAACGCCTGCAGGTTCTGCAGCAGCTGCCCTATGACAGCACTTTCGTTGTGCGCAGCAATAATGACGGCGAAGGTCTTTTTCGGGGGTAAGAATCTTGTTTTCTTTCCTGCGCACATGCCGCAAAAAGCCGATGAAGAAATAATACAAAGGTGAACAATAATATGATGATCTGCAAAGGAACCATCACGATGTCAAACGCATAATTCATAAAAGTCTTTCCCCTTTATTTCGTGACAAACAATGCCCTATTTCCGAAAAAAAGCAGCGATAAGCTGAAATTGAAAAAGACCGAAGACAGAGTATGTGCTGAAAACGGCAAAGAGCACAGCACTCAAGATTGCCTCGCGCCCGAGGAAGAGAATGGCAGCGAAAAGCAGCACCGCGAAAATCTTTGAGGCAAGGAAGACCTTCTCGCCCTTTCCCTTGAAATCTGGATAATGCACCCCACTGATCATCAGGTACGAGATGACGATCATCACGAGAGGAAACGCTGGCTCAAGAACAGCGGTTCCCATGCCGATGGAGCGGAAAAACCAAATGGCCGTTGCGATGAGACATCCTCCTGCTGGAATAGCAAGTCCCATAAAGAAACCATGCACAACGGTAACGTTCACATTGAAGCGAGCCAATCGCCAAGCACCGCAGAGGGCAAAAACAATGGCAACTGCCCAGCCGAAATAATCGTAATCTTTAAGACAGTAAGAATATGCAAGAAAAGCTGGCGCGACACCAAAGGAAACGAGATCGCAGAGGGAGTCCATCTCCTTGCCTATTTCACTGCTTACCCCAAAGAATCGCGCAGCTCTTCCATCCAGACCATCTGCAACGAGTGCGAGCAAGATAAAAAGGGTGCTCCATGTATAGTTAGCGTTATATGTGGAGAGAATCGAGCAAAATCCAAGCACGAGATTGGCTGATGTCAATATATTGGGAATCAAGCTTTTGTACATATCTCACTGAGCCTCCCGATCACTGTTTCTCCGCCGACGACTTTGTCGCCCTTCTTCACAAAGATTTCGACTTCCGCAGGCACAACGAGCTCCGTGCAAGAGCCAAAGCGAATCAGACCATACAGCTCCCCTTTTTCCAGTACATCGTCCAATGTGACCCAAGAAACGATGCGCCGTGCCAGGATGCCCGCAATCTGTGTGACTGTTACGCGCAAGCGCGGATTCTCAATGCCGATCATATGGCGTTCGTTTTCGAATCCCACCGAATCTTTGTAGGCAGGTTTGAATCGTCCGCAAACATATTTCTGAATCTTGATTTCACCTTCGATAGGACTGCGGTTCACATGAACATCGAATACGGAAAGGAAGATGACGACTTTCTTGCAGCGCTGTTTCAAAAAATCGTCGTCCTCAAGCGAAACGACTTCTTGTACCGTGCCATCTGCCGGTGAAACGATTGCAAGCGGATCTGCGGGAATCGTCCTCTTCGGATTGCGAAAAAGTAGGCAAAATAAAACGCAAGCACGACAAAAGGGACTGCAAGATACGGATGCACTGCCAATCCAAGAATCGTCCGAGAACGAGTGCTGCGAGGATGAAGACATATCCCTCGCGAACAACTGGAAATATCACCACAGGCATTACCTCCATGTCAAACCTAAAGACGCATTTTTGCAACACAAGAATCTGCAGATGTATATTGTCTCTGCAGATTCAGTCTATCACAAAACTTCTTTTCCTAATTATAGACGAGTGCCTTTTCTTTGTCTACTCTTTTTGTACGCCATGACCTTGAATACGAAGCGCGGCAATGCCATGAGACGTCCTGCCCTTTTTTGGGCTGCAAGGCTCCGCGGAAAAAGCCACTCAAGCTTTGCTTTCTGCATCCAACGCGGTGCACGCTTCATGATGCCCGCCATGACGTCAAAAGTTCCACCGACCCCCATGGATACAGGAACAGAAAGCTCGTTCAAATGCGCTGCAAGCCACTTTTCCTGTTTCGGAACACCTAAGGCCACGAGCAAGATATCAGGGGCAGCTTCTTGAATCTCATGTAGAATTTCAGGCTCATCTTTTGCTGAGAAAAATCCGTTGCGAATCCCGACGATCTCTATACCTGGATAGAGTTTTTCCGCCTTTTTCTTCGCCTTTTCCGCGACGCCTGGAGCCGCTCCGAAGAAAAAGAGTCGATCGCCTCTTCGAGGGGCTTCACGCATGAGTTCTTGGGCAAGATCGTAGCCTGCCACACGCTCAGGCATGAGATGTCCAAGATGGTGCGCCGCCCAAACCGTGCCGGCTCCATCGGGAACAACGAGAGCAGCCTCATTCAAGATGGTTTTGAGTTCATGATCATACGTTGCCCGCATGATCATCTCTGCATTCGCTGTAGCGACGAGAACGGTCTTTTTTCCTTCGATAAATGCTTGAATCTCTTTGACTGCCTCGCCCATCGTCAAGGAATCCACATGCACGCCTAAAATATCAACCTTATTTTTCGACATATGGCACACCTCCCAAATAAACGGGCATATCCCAAAAATGCTGCGCCTGCTCAATGTCGCGATGAATCTGTGCCACCAGCGCATCCACACCAGAAAACTTTTCCTCGTTGCGAAGTCGCCCAAGAAAGTCCACGCGAACCTCCTTTCCATAAAGGTTGCCATCGAACTTCATGAGATGAACTTCCAACCGACGCTCCACCCCATCGAAAGTAGGATTGGAGCCAATGTTGGCGATGCTGGATGAACAATGTCGTCGAAATGCACGCGAACAGCATAGACGCCGTTCGGCAAAAAGCGCATAAGAATCATCCAAGGAAATATTGGCCGTCGGAAAACCAATCTTGCGTCCACGCTGTTCGCCACAAGTGACAATGCCCGTATAATCGAGAGGCCACTTCAAATATTGATTGACAAGATCAAGCTGTCCTTCAGCAATCAGCGCGCGAATCCTTGTGCTGCTCACCATCTTTCCGTCCCGCAGAACAGATGTCCCAATGCGTGATACAAAACCAAACTCTTCTCCCATCTGCTGCAAGAACACAGAATCTCCCGACCCTTGAAAACCAAATGTATAGTTCGCACCTACAACAACATAGGCAGGGGAAAAATTTTCCTGCAGCAGCTTGAGAAACCCCGTCGCTGAGATAGCTGCAAAATTCTTCGTGAAAGGGACATTCATGAGGATGTCCACGCCGAGCCGTTCAATGATCGCTTCCTTGGAAGCTGTGTTACGGATCATCTTGGGCGCACGGTCGGGAAAAATGACGGAAAGAGGATGCTCCTGAAACGTAAACGCCATACTGACGCCATTGATGTTGGCCGCAAGCTCCCTCGCTCTTTGCAATATGCTTTGGTGTCCAATATGGACACCATCGAACGTTCCCAACGCCATGACGATTCCCTTGTAAGAATCAGCCAGATGTTTGATTTTTTGAAAATCGCAGCATGGATCGAACTCCCTGTAATCAAAAATGCGTTTAATCCGACATCTCTCGAAACACCTTGACTGGATAAAGCTCACGCCTAGCTGCTTCATAGCGGCCAATGCCAAGGAAAAATCCCCTGCCATAGATACGCAGAATATCGTCTGCAGTTCCTAGAATCTAGGCTGCCTGTGGACAGCCCGTTAAGGAAGGATCCGATACGATGCTCAGGCATCTCGAAGAGCGGCAAGTGGGAGACTGCCGTTTCAAAAGGAAGAATCGCCTTTTCACCTAGACATGCGATCTCCTCTAGGGAAAAGGAATCGTGCAGGCAGAAACTACCAACGCGCGTACGCAGCAAGAATCCCATCGTGGCGGGAATCTTTATGCGCTCTCCAAAATCACGGCAAAAGCTACGCACATACGTCCCCTTCGAGCAGTCGAGATCTAAGAGGATCCGCGAATCATGGAATGCAACAAGACGCAAATCATGAATCATCACTTGCCGCAACGGCAGCGCTACAACACGGTTCTCGCGTGCGAGTTGATATGCACGCTTCCCCTGTACTTTGATCGCCGAATAGAGGGGGCGGACGCTGCATGATGGCGCCGATGAAGGCTTGCAAAGATGTACGCAATGCCTCGCGCTGCGGTAATGGGAAGTCAACCTTGCGCTCGATAATCTTGCCGCTGTCATCACCCGTATCGGTGGAAAAACCGAGCAACAACTCCAAACGATAGGATTTGTCAGCAGAGGACATATACTCCACCAGTCGTGCAGCGTTGCCAAGGGCGACAGGCAGAACGCCTGCGGCTCCAGGATCCAATGTGCCCGCATGTCCCACGCGCTTCGTATGAAAGATCTTGCGAATCTGCCCCACAACATCATGCGAAGACATCCCCGGCGGCTTCAATACATTGAGAAAGCCCGCAGCCATTACTTTTCCATCGCTTTCTCAAGCGCTTCAAGAATCGTCCTCTTTGCTTCAGAGAAACTCATTTTGAGCGTACAGCCCGCAGCCCGCTCATGGCCACCGCCAGAAAAAGAAATAGCCACCTTGCTGACATTCGTTTTCTTGGATCGCATACTGACGCGGAAAAACATTTTTCCTCTTTCCATTTCAAAAGGAGGGAAACATCTGTGCCTTCTATAACGCGCAAGGCATCGATCAGTCCCTCCGTAGAATCGAGGGCTTCCGTAGAGTGCTGGTCGAGAAAAATTCCTGCGATTCTCCCATCAAAAAAGAGTTCCGTGGCTTCGACAGCCTTTGCCATGCCGACTACACGCGCAAAAGGCTTCGCCTCAACCGCTTCCGAGATGATGCCTGGTTCTGCACCGCGCTCCAAAAGGTCAGCTGCCGCACGCATGGTGAAGGGCGTCGTATTGGGAAAGCGGAAGAAGCCCGTATCCGTCGCCAATCCCGTATAGACTGCCATAGCGATATCTTTCGTTATTTCTGCGTTCATTTCTCGCAGCAACTGATAGATAATCTCCGCCGTTGCTGCACTGTCAGGATCGAGATAAACCGCCGGGCAGGAGAGGTCGTTCGTGACATGGTGGTCAATATTAAGAATTTGCGCCGGCAAGAACGCATCCGCCACCTTGCCCACACGCTCAATATTTGTATCAAGGACAAGCAATAAATCAATCGACTCTTTTTCACCGTTTTCGGCGATCCTAGGTTTTTCGATGATATCGCAGGCATTGAGAAAGGAAAAATTGCTCAGGATGTCGTCATCGATGATGACGCGCACCCTTTTTCCAAGGTCGTGCAGATAATGCATGACGCCCAAGGACGAGCCGATAGCATCTCCATCGGGATTGACATGCGCCGTTATGACGATGTTCTGTGCCTCTTGGAGCAAAGTGCCGGCTTCTTTCAATGAAATCCGCATGGTTCTCACTCTTCCGTCTTGTCGTTCTTGTTCAACCCCATAAGAAGCTCTTGAATATGTGAACTGTACGCCAGAGAATTGTCAAGCGCAAAGGAAATTTCCGGCGTAAAAGCGCAGTCGTATGCGTCGTCCGATCTCACGCCGGATAAAGCCCAAAGAACTTTGGAGTCCCCGCAGCGTATCCTTCAAGGCCTCGTCTTTTCCCATGATGCTCACAAAGATTTTTGCTTCCCGCAAATCTCCCGTCATTTCCACTTTCGTCACGGTGACAAAACCGATGCGCGGATCTTTCAGTTCCTGCAGGATAATTTGACTGATCTCCTGCTTCATCAGTTCCTGCACCTTTTTCTATGCGAAGCTGGCTCAATTCCTCTCACATCCTTCAAGCATCGTCTTCAGGCGGCATATCCTTCTTCACCTGCTCCTGCTGGTCACGCCTCTTAGCAGCTTCCTTGTTCGCTTCCGTAATCGATGTTTCAATCTCTTCCATCGTATACGCCTCGATGATATCGCCTTCCTGGAAATCACGATAATCCTTGATCGTGATACCGCACTCATAACCAGCAGCGACTTCTTTCACATCATCTTTGAAGCGGCGCAGAGAATCAAGCTCTCCGTCAAACGCTACGATGTTATCACGAAGAATACGGATCTTGGAAGAGTTCGTGATCTTTCCTTCGAGGACATAAGAGCCTGCAACGAGAGCCTTGGAGAACTTCATGACCTGACGGATCTCCACCTTGCCCTGCACGACTTCCCTGTACTTCGGCGCCAGCATACCAGACATAGCATCCTTAACATCATTCAGCGCATCATAAATCACGCGATATGTGCGAATGTCGATGCTCTCAGCATCCGCCACCCGACGGGCATTGGCGTCCGGACGCACATTGAATGCGATGATGAGTGCATTGGAAGCGGCGGCGAGCATGACATCGGATTCATTAACAGCGCCGACACCGGAATGAACGATATTGACGCGCACCTCATCATTCTTGTTGAGCGAAAGCAAGGAGCTTGCCAAGGCTTCTACAGAACCTTGCACATCAGCCTTGATAACGATATTGAGATCTTTGATGTTGCCTTCCTGAATCTGCTGGAAGAGATCATCTAAAGGAAACTTTCTTATTGCGAATGAGTTCCGTGCGCTTCTTTTCGATGCGCTTGCTCGCAATGGAACGCGCAAGTTTTTCCTCAAGAGCTGCAAGTACGTCGCCGGCTTCAGGCACATCCGAAAGACCAAGTACCTCTACAGGAACGGACGGACCTGCTTTCTTCACGTTTTCCCCGCGATCGTTGATCATTGCGCGCACCTTGCCGAAGGTCGTGCCCGCGATAATGGAGTCGCCAATGCGCAGCGTACCGTTCTGCACGAGAACCGTCGCGACAGGACCGCGCCCCTTGTCGAGCTGCGCTTCGATGATGACGCCGCGCGCATCGCGATTCGGATTCGCCTTGAGCTCCTTGACCTCTGCGACGAGAAGAACCATTTCGAGAAGATCGTTCATGCCTTGCTTCTGTTTTGCAGAGACGGGCACCATGATGGTATCGCCTCCCCAATCCTCAGGAATGAGCTCGTGCTCCGACAACTCCTGCTTCACATGTTCAGGATTCGCCCCAGGCTTGTCGATCTTGTTGATGGCGACGATGATGGGCACACCTGCCGACTTTGCATGGTTGATGGCCTCGACCGTCTGCGGCATTACTCCGTCGTCTGCCGCGACGACAAGAATAGCGATATCCGTCACTTGCGCACCGCGCGCACGCATAGCGGTGAAAGCCTCATGCCCGGGCGTGTCAAGGAAGACGATCTTCTTCCCACGGCACATGACCTGATAGGCTCCCTATGTGCTGCGTGATGCCGCCAGCCTCATGCGTTGAAACGGATGTTTTCCGAATTGCGTCGAGGAGCGACGTCTTGCCATGGTCGACATGCCCCATGACGGTCACGACAGGCGGACGAACAACAAGCGACTTGGGATCATCCTCGATCTCAGGAATCTCCGTAGGATCTGTTTCAGGCGGCAATTCTTCGCAAGTGACGCCAAACTCAATAGCAACGAGCGCCGCTGTTTCATAGTCAATTTCTTGATTGATTGTCGCCATAATGCCCATAAGCGCATGAGCTTCTTGATGACTTCCGTCGCCGTATAGCTCATCTTGCTCGCGAGATCCTTGACGGCAATGCTCTCACCAACCTTGATATGCGTCGGATGTGCGATTTCCACCTTGGGTGCTTGCTGCTTTTGTCGCTGATTGCTACGGCCGCGACTGTTCTTGTTACCAAATTTGCTTCGATTATTGGCATTGCCGCGATTGTTCCAATTGCCGGCATTATTGGCATTCCCCGTATTTGCGCTGCGGTTGCGATTGCCACTCTGCGCATTGCCACCATTGCGTTGACTGGTATTCGCACCACGCTTGTCTGGCGACGGTCGCCTTGCTGCGTTGGCACTGGTCGAAGCAGATGCACCTTGCCCGCGTCTCTGCTGAGGGGCGCCTCCCTGGCGCTGACGATTCGCCGCTACTGAAGCCGCACCATTACCTATACCGCGTGTCTGTCTACGGTCATTCGCCTCTTTCGGCGTCTGTCCATGACCTTGCTGCCTCGGCCTATTTTGCTGAGGTCTCTTTGCAACCTCCACCGAAGAGGCTGAGTTGGCTGCTGCTACCGATGACTCTTTCTTTGGAGCGAATGCTCGCGCGACTGCTGCGCGTTCGTCTTCACCGACGCTGCTCATATGATTTGCCACGCGGAATTTATTGCGCGCCAAAATATCAAGGACAACCTTGCTTTCCGTCTGGAACTCTTTTGCCAATTCATAAACTCTATACTTCGACATCGATCCACCCCCGCTGATCTCAGCTTTTTTCAGGCGCCGCCTCATTTTTGAAAATCTCTTTTCGCAACGCCTCATATATAGCGGCTTCCATCTTACTCTTGAAAGCTCGTTCGAAGCCATGTTCTTTTTCTGCACGGCGAAAACATTCTTCGTTGCGGCAAATATACGCTCCCCGTCCAGGGCTTTTGCCTGTCATATCCACAGAATACACATTGTCCGGACTTCGGACGACACGAATCATATCCTTTTTTTCAGATGCGTCGTTCGACATCCCAAGCACATGCGCTCCGGGCTTTTTCTGACCCTTCATATCAATCACCCTCTGCGGTAAAGGCCTCCTCGCCCGTCACCTCGATGACGCTCATGGATTCATCAAGAGCCTCTGCCGCTGCCTGCTCTTCATTCTTTATGTCTATCTTCCACCCTGTCAGCTTGGCTGCCAAACGAACATTTGCCCCTCCTTGCCGATGGCAAGGGAAAGTTAGTAGCCGAGCACTACGACACGAGACTCTTTTGCTTCCTCGTTGATTGCCACGGAAATGACCTTGGCAGGACTCAGAGCGTTTGCGATGAATTTTGCAGGTTCAGGATTCCATTTGACAATGTCAATTTTTTTCATTGCGCAGCTCATCCACAATCGCTCGGACGCGCATCCCTTTATGACCAACGCTGGAACCAACGGGATCGACATTTTCATCCTTGGAATAAACAGCGATTTTTCGAACGCATGCCGGGTTCCCGCGCCACGGACTTTATTTCTACGACACCTTCCTGAATCTCGGGAACTTCCAGTTCAAAAAGTCGCTTCAAAAAGCCCCGGATGCGTCCTCGATACAAGCACACGCGGTCCCTTGACCGTCTTACAGACTTCTATGATATACGCCTTGATGCGATCACCATGGTGATATTCTTCCCCGGGAATCTGCTCCGTCGACGTGAGAACGGCTTCCGTTTTTCCAAGGTCGATGAATACATTCTTTGCTTCTACGCGCTGCACGAGACCTGTGATGATATCCCCGTCGCGATTGGAAAACTCTTCGTATACAATGCCACGCTCCGCTTCACGAATGTGCTGCACGACGACCTGTTTCGCCGTCTGCGCGGCGATGCGCCCGAAAGTGGCTGGCGTCACTTCAAGTTCGATCTTGTCATCAAGCTCATAGTTTGGATTGATTGCGCGCGCTTCGCCGAGAGAAATCTGCCGAACATCATCTTCGACTTCTTCAACCACCGTTTTCATTGCATAAACATGGTACTTTCCCGTCATGCGATCCAAAGTGACGCGCACCTGCTCGGCAGTCTTGAAATCTTTCATGTAAGCAGAACTCAAAGCCGCTTCGATCGCGCTGAAAAAGCACTTCCGCTTCCAGTCCTTTTTTTCTTTTCCTAGAGCATGCACTGCCTCCAAAAAGTCTCCATCATTATCCTGCTTCTTAACCTTTTCTTTCCTGCTAGCCAAAGCTCTTCCTCCCTATGCTTAAAAATCTATGTGCAAGCGCACCAATGCCACTTTTTCCAAATGTAATTCTTTTTCTCCATCCAGGACGATGACGTTCTTTTCTCGGTCATACCCCGTGAGCGTTCCAACCCATTCCTTCTTGCCGTCAACAGGTGCATAAAATGTCACTTCTACCGCTTTTTCCCAGCTCGCGTTCAAAGTCACGTGCCTTTTTCAGGGTGCGATCGAGTCCTGGCGAAGACACTTCGAGAATGTACGCCTCTGTCAGCAAATCTTTTTCGTCAAGAAAATTTTCAAGTTCCTCACTGACTCTTTGACAATCGTCGATTTCAATACCGCCTTCTTTATCCAAGTAGACGCGCAAATACCAATCGCGCTCTTTGACGTATTCGACGTCGACGACTTCCAATTCAGAACCTCGCACAATATCCTGCACGATTTTCTCGACAGCCTCTTCTATATGTTTTGTCACAAAAGCCCTCCTCTTTTGCTGCGCGTATTGCAGCCCGTTTTGTTAAACGAGCTCTTGTGCATAAGAGTAAAGAGTGGGCAAACGCCCACTCTTCATACAAACAACTTAGATTTACTTTTTTTCATTGTATCATCAAACGAAGAAAATGTAAACAATGAAATCCTTGCGAACGACGACCGCTGCCCCAGAGAGCCCCTGACCTTATGCTTCTCCCGGGATGCGAACCTCGGGAAACAGCTTGACGCGATGTTTTTCAAAGACACGTTCTTGAACTTGTCCGATAAGATCGAGCACATCTTTTGCGGTGGCATCACCCTTGTTCACAACGAAGCCTGCATGTTTATCGGAAACCTGTGCCCCTCCGACGGCGAAGCCCTTGAGTCCCGTCTGCTCAATCAAAGTTCCTGCATAGTATCCTTCTGGCCGCTTGAAGGTACTTCCGGCACTCGGCAGTTCAATGGTTGCTTGCTTTCCCGCCGTTCGGTAAACCCTGCGATCTTCTCCTCAATTTCTTTTGCATCGCCTGGCGTGAGCGCCAAATCAACCTCACAAATCGCGCAGTTATTCTTTTGAAAGATGCTGTGGCGGTAGCCGAAATCCAGTTCATTCGCCGAGAATCGCATGATCTCCCCTCGGGAGAAATCGCGCGAACCGCAGAAACAATATTCTTCATTTCGCCATCGTAAGCTCCAGCATTCATGAATACAGCTCCGCCGATGCTGCCTGGTATGCCGCAAGCAAACTCCATGCCCGTAAGGCTTCTTTCGGCTGCGAATCTCGATACATCACATAGAAGCGCTCCCGCCCCCACCGTAAGAATGCTGCCGTTCTTTCGAATAGAGGAAATCGGAGAATTAAACTTGACGACAGCTCCGCGTATCCCTTTGTCCAAGACGAGCACGTTGGAACCATTGCCAAGTATCACGAAAGGAACGTCAAATTTCCTCAAGCATCGAAAAACAAATGCCACATCCTCCATGGAGTTTGGAAAGATCAGGTAGTCCGCAGGACCGCCGATTCGAAACGTTGTGTGCTTCTTCATCGGTTCATCCAAGAGGAAGTGTTCCGGCTTTATTCGACTGCGAATCTCATCAATAAATATCTGCTTGGTTTTGCAAATCCATTCAGCTCCATCTCAAAATCCTGTTCTTCCTGCAACGATAAACGAACACTCCTTTTTGTTCATCCTTCATGCCAATGCCCAGAAGAATCCAATCCGGAAAGCCGATCTGCCGCATAGCTTCATAAGCCACGATGGCAGCAGCACTCGAAAGATTCAAGGAGCGCGCGCCAGGACGCATGGGAATGCGTATGCAAGCATCCCAATGCTCTTCCAGCAACTTTTCCGGAATTCCCGCAGACTCCTTGCCAAAAACGAGGAAATCATCCTCTGTGTACTCCACGACATCATAAGAGCGCGGCGCCTTTTTGGAACAATAATAGAACCGTTTGCCTGCGAAAAGATGTAAAACCTCCGAAAAATTTTCGTGGTAATGAACCTTTACCAAATGCCAATAGTCGAGTCCAGCGCGCTTCAAGTATTTGCTCTCAACCGAAAATCCCAAAAGGCTTGACCAGGTGAAGCTCGATGCCGCTGACAGCACAGAGCCGCGCAATATTCCCCGTGTTGCCAGGAATTTCCGGCTCAATCAAAACAATATGCAAAAATCTATCTCCCAATCTATTGCAGAACAGCTCCTGTGCTGGCCGATGTCGTGAGCTTCGCGTACCGGGAGAGATATCCCGTTTTGATCTTCGGTTCTGGCTGCTTCCATGCCGCCCTGCGACGCGCAAGTACTTCGTCACTGACCTCCAAACGCAGTGAACGATTGGGAATATCGATCGAAATGATGTCTCCGTCTTCGATCAACGCGATTGAATCACCCGCCATAGCCTCCGGTGAGATGTGACCGATACAGGCACCTTGGCTTGCACCGCTGAAACGGCCATCAGTGATGAGCGCGACCTTGAGTCCCATGCCCGTGATGACCGCCGTCGGATTCAGCATTTCCTGCATTCCAGGGCCGCCCTTGGGACCTTCATAGCGGATGACAACGACATCCCCATCATGAATTTCGCCCGCCATGATTGCATTGACGCCAGCTTCTTCGGAAGAGAAGCAACGCGCCGTTCCCTTTATAAACGAGCATGTCTTCTGCCACAGCCGAAGCCTTGACAACCGCGTAATCCGGAGCCAGATTGCCCTGCAGGATTGCCAGCCCGCCTTGCTTGCGGTACGGATCATCGACCGTGCGTATGACATCAGGACGCACAATTTTCGCATCCTTGATGCGGTCACCCACGAAGCCCGTGACAGTCAAGGCATCGAGATGAATGAGATTCTTGCGCGAAAGCTCCTTCATAACGGCGGACAAGCCTCCAGCTTCGTTAAGATCCTGCATATGATGCTTTCCCGCGGGGCTGAGTTTCGTCAGATATGGCGTGCGTCGGCTGATTTCATCGAACAGCGGCGCAGGAAGTTCTATACCTGCCTCATGGGCAATAGCGGTCAAATGCAGAACCGTATTCGACGAACCGCCTACGCCCATATCCACTGTAATAGCATTTTCAAAAGCCTCGCGCGTCATAATATCGCGCGGCTTCACATCATTCTTGATAAGCTCCATGATAACAGCGCCCGCACGTTTAGCCAGAAGTCTTCGTGCCCCCGTATAAGCCGCAGGAATCGTACCGTTGCCCGGCAACCCCATGCCGAGAACTTCCGTCAAACTGTTCATCGTATTGGCCGTAAAAAGTCCAGCACAGGAACCGCAGCTAGGACATGCCTGCTCTTCGAGCTCTTCCATGACGCTCTCGTCGATGAGTCCCGCAGCAAACTTGCCCGCAGCCTCGAAAGACTGGCTGACACTGACATCCTGTCCATGGAAGCTGCCGCAAGCATCAGTCGCCACTGACGACAATCGCCGGGATGTTCAGACGAGCCGCCGCCATCAACATTCCAGGCACGACTTTGTCACAATTCGGAATGAGCACAAGCCCGTCAAATCCCGAAGCCATTGCCACAGACTCGATGGAGTCAGCGATAAGTTCGCGACTGGCAAGCGAATACTTCATGCCCGTATGCCCCATGGCGATGCCGTCACAGACTCCAATCGCCGGAAACTCCAACGGTGTGCCGCCAGCGGCGGCTACACCAAGCTTCGCTGCTTCCGCGATTTCACGCAAATGGATATGACCAGGGATCACCTCATTAAATGAGTTGCAAATGCCGATCAGTGGCTTTCGCAAATCCTCTGGTCCATAGCCCATGGCATGAAATAAGGATCGGTGCGCACAGCGCGTCGCGCCTTTTTTTACAACATCACTTCTCATCATCATCCCGCCTAACTATTATCTGGAACACAAAAAAACCTATTATAAAACATACTCTAGATTTTATCGCAATTTGCTGTTTCCTTCAAGAAGTTTATCAACCTTAGAACTCAATCCCTCTCTGTGCATGAATGCCCTGTTGAAATGGGTGCTTTATGAGTCTCATTTCCGTCACAAGGTCAGCGCGATTGATGATAGCGGGCAATGCATCCCGCCCAGTCAATACGACATGGAGGTTTTTAGGCTTTTCCGATAAAATCCCTAGGACCTCTTGCTCCTCGAGCAAGCCAAACTTCACGGCATAATTGATTTCATCGAGAATGATCATATCCCATTGCCCGCTCATCATTTCGGCAGATGCTTCCTGTAATGCTTCCTGTGCCTTCTTTCTATGCAGTTCCATTTCCTCCAAAGAGGCATTTTTTGTAAATCCTATGCCCAAAGGGCGGATTTCCATGCGTCCATCAACTTCGCCAAGAGCTTTCAAAGCGGCAAGTTCGCCGTATTTCCAACTGCCCTTGATAAACTGCAAGATCAATATGCGAAAACCATCCCCCCACGCGCGAACGGCAAGGCCAATTGCCGCAGTTGTCTTACCTTTTTCCATCGCCCGTATGAACAAGGACAAGTCCCTTCTTTTCCATGATGTTCCTCCCTGTATCTCCAACTTCCTTCCCATTTGTTTGTCAGTACGCGAAAAACATGATATTTTGCATACACAAACGTCCACTTCGTGGACAAAAGTGCGCCGCCCTTACAGAAACCTAGCCGATCAGTCTGCGCCCTTCGGGCTTGACTTCTCGGGGTTTCATGGTAGCTACACGCACAAACGTCCACTTCGTGGACATTGTGCGCCGCCCTTACAGAAACCTAGCCGATCAGTCTGCGCCCTTCGGGCTTGACTTCTCGGGGTTTCATGGTAAACTGATGAGTTAGTTATCATTATAACCTCTATTTCCTTTTTATGGTGCTGTTTATGAAAAAAATTTCTTTTATTTACCCTCGTCATCTTGTTCTTTACGTTCCTCTGCATATTTCTGACGGAAAAAACAGACGTGCTCGGGTTGCGCGGCATACCCTTCAATCCGATTTTTGAGAACAGGGGCGACCGCATTGTGATTTCATGGGAAAAAGGCTGCCTTATCCATGCTTTTATCGCATCGAGGCACTTTCCAAGACGACAGGGCTTGTCGAAGGTGAGCCGGAGTACCATGCCTTTGCATCTGATTTCACGTTCAAGGCCTCCTACGATATGCCAGCGAAACCGATCCCCATGTATTACCGAATCACGGCATTCGGCATGTTCGGACAGCTCACACCTCCTTCCAACGTCGTGGAAAATCCAAATTTCAAAGAACCGTTACGACCACGTTCCATATTCAAGTACACGAAAAGCCATCCCGCAAGCCGTAAACCATTCCTCGTCTGGCACACGATTCCAGGTGCCGTTTGCTATGAATTGGAAATTCTCTCGGATGAACCAGATGACGAAGGCGGCACGGTATTGTCGCGCAAGAATCATCTCTACAGCACAAGGCAGATTTTTACCAATGGCTACCAAGTCGATCTCACCCCTTTCGTAATCGGCGAAACAAGCACCTTGTACTGGCGTGTGCGCGCCCTCGGCTTTCATCATGAAACAATCGGCGAATTCTCCGATGCGGAACCGATTTATATCGATGCAAAGGAGCCATTGCCGACCAGACCCTTGATCAACAACTTTGATCAGATGCCGAACGCGGCAGAACCCATCTATCCCGTGTACCAGTGGATTCCGTTGAATGGATGTGAAAAGTACGAGGTAGAGCTCATGGTCAATCCGCTGCTCACAGAGGAAGAAAACAATACCATGCCTGCTAAAAATCGTCAATGGGCGCAGAAAGTCGAAGGAGTCTTCAGTTGTTACGATGAATATCCACGTCCTTATGCTGGAGAATATTACTGGCGTGTACGCGCAATTGACGAAAACGGCAATACGATCGGCACATATTCAGATTTAGAGAATTTTACCGTCAAAGAAAAGAACAGCCGTATTTTCGCTGCCGCTTTTGGCGACAGCATCACGCACGGCGGCGGAGCCTTGTCGTTTTCCCCTATCGATCTTGAATACAGCTTCACAACCTATCTCGATTTTCCTGCAATCAACATCGGACGCAGCGGCGATACGGCGCATACATCAATGCTCCGCTTTGAAAAGGATGTCCTCTACTTCCATCCCTACAATCTCCTGATACTCACGGGATCGAACAGTCTGCGCGCCGAAGAGATCAGCGCCGATCAGATCATCGCCGATCTCGATGCCATCAAAAAGAAATGCGAGGGCAAACGACATCCGACCGATCTTCCTCACGCTCATGCCCATCAATCCAAAAAACATCCGCAATGCTTTCCATACAGAAACCGATCCCATGTGGAGACAAAAACTCGCACAGGTCAATTCCTACATACGCAATCAGAAGTATCACATCGATCTGGAGCCTTACTTTTTATGACACAAATCATACGGCCATGGCTCCGGAACTGTCCGTAGACGGTCTTCACCCTGATATTCGCGGCAAGATGCTCATGGCAGAGATCATCAACCGACGCCTTGATCTGCTGCGAAAATAAGAAAAAGCCCCATGACTGTGCAGAGCGATCATGGGGCTTTTTCTAGTGCAGAAACCTGCTAGCTGATCTTCCTCAAAGCTGCCTCAGCTTCTTCCGAAGACACAAGGATTTCGCGCGGCTTGCTGCCAAGACTCGGGCCGATGATCTTCATCTCCTCCATCGTATCGATCAGGCGAGCGGCGCGTGTGTAGCCAATGCGGAAACGTCTCTGTATGCTCGATGTCGATGCCTGCCCTGAGTTCATGACGAGTTCAATCGCTTCACCGAGAAGTTCATCCATTTTGTCCTCTGCCATATCTTTTTTGCCTTCTTCGCTCTCCATGGCAGCATTCTCCGTATACTCGATGATCTCTTGGTTTTCCTCCATCTGCTGCCCCTGACTGCGGATGAAATCAAGAAGCCTTTCAACCTCTTCATCACTGACGAAAGCGCCCTGTACGCGCTGCGGCTTCGCCGAACCAACGGGATAAAAGAGCATGTCGCCCTTGCCCAAGAGTTTTTCTGCACCGCTCATATCCAGGATTGTGCGCGAATCGATCTGGGAGGAAACAGCAAACGATATACGCGAAGGAATGTTTGCCTTGATGATGCCAGTGATGACATCGACGGACGGACGCTGCGTCGCGAGTACGAGATGTATACCCGCCGCGCGCGCCTTCTGCGCGAGGCGACGAGATAGCGTCTTCCACATCGTGAGGCGCAACCATCATGAGATCGGCAAGCTCATCGATGATGATGACGATGGCAGGCATCTTTTTCTTCAGGTTTTTGCCGCATTGAAGCGCTCCATATCGCGCACACCCGTATCAGCAAACTTGGCATAGCGTTTTTCCATCTCCTGCACTGACCAGTTCAAGACGGAAGCTGCTTTTTTTGCATCTGTAACGACGGGAACCATCAGATGCGGTATACCATTATAGTTGGAAAGCTCTACCATCTTGGGATCGATGAGGATAAATTTCACTTCATCCGGCTTCGCCTTGAATAGAACGCTCGTGATGAGCGTATTGATGCAGACGGACTTACCTGACCCAGTGGCGCCGGCAACGAGAAGATGCGGCATCTTGGCTAAATCGGCAAAGATGCCCTGTCCACCGATGTCGACCCCTAGGGCCAACGGTAAGCTTGGATTTCGCAGCTGCGAAGGCAGGCTTTTCCAAGACTTCGCGCAGACGAATCCCTTCCAGCTCTTTGTTTGGCACTTCAATGCCGATGGCCGCCTTGCCTGGGATCGGTTCTATGCGCACAGAGAAGGCCGCGAGACTCAACGCCAGATCGTCGGAGAGACTTGTGATCTTGCTGACCTTGACGCCCGGCGCTGGTTCAAGCTCATAGCGCGTGACGGCAGTCATGACACGCATTGATGATCTTTGCTTTGACCTTGAAGTTTTCCAAGGTTTGTGACAAAGTTTGTGCGTTTTCAGCAATTTCCTGCTCCAACTCGATATTCTTCTTTTTTTCGACTCTGCGGTGAGTATTTCTTCCACTTTGGGCAGTTGATACGGGCGCTCCATCGGCTGAACCCCAGCTTCGCCCCGCGCATCTGCTTGCGATGCAGGGGGAGGCGACGGCGATATGGTCGAATTTTCCTGAGACGGCATCTCTGTCTGCAGTGTGACAGCCTCTTGCGGCCTCTCTTGCGGCAAGGTCGCCATCATCGCCTGTGTGGAAGCTGTCGACTGCATCATAGCAAGACGCTTATCCTGAACCTCCGTCGCCATGGGCACATCTGCCGGCAAGGGAACGACATCAAAGTCATCAGGAATTTCCGGCGGTGGTTCTGCAACGATCGCCGACACATCCTCTGCCTCATCGGAAGCATATTCAATGGAAAAAGTCGGCCGCACTTCCTCCGCCTCGTTTTCCGGCATCGATTCTTCCATCGTATGCGTTTCGATGACACCAGAAGCTGTCGATTCTTCGTTTACAACAACAGGTTCAAGAGCTGCAAGGAACTCCGCTTCCTCCTGCGTTCGCGCCACGACAGACGCTTCTTGTACGGCAAAATCGGGAAAAGTCTGCGTCTGCATCTCTTCACCAAGTGCGGCATTTCCATTTCCCGACGCAAACACTTGGTCGAAGGATTCATCCTTGTCCTGATTGTAAAAAGAACTTTTGAACTTTTCGCGTACACGTTCTTCAAAAATATTTTCTGCCTGCGTCACCTTCTGTTGGGCGACAGCAAATGTATCCTTCGCTTTGACGATTCCCGCGCTCGCTTGTCGCTTTGTGCGCAACATTCCTACAGCGAGGGACCATGTCGTAGAAAGCAGCACGGCGACGACCATACCTGTACACAAAAGGATGATGGATCCCGTCGCACCGAAAAATTTGCGGATGAGGAAGAGCAACCCTCCACCAAGAAGGCCGCCTGCTCCCGGCAGATATTCAGGCAAAATCTCCGCCCCGATCGGCACGAGAAAATGGTGAAGAATGGCAAGAAGAGAGATGAAAAGTCCTACGAGGCCAAAAAAATGCGTGGAATAAACAATTCCCCGATGCCTCGTCACATACTGCGCACCGATGAGCAAGATGACGCCGGAGGCAACCCAAGCGCCCAAACCGAAAAGATAACGAAGAAATTTAGCAAAGTAAAGACCAATGAAGCCGACATTCCAATCAAGTAGTCCGCCGATGGATATGAGTCCCACAGCAAGAAGCAGAAGCCCGATGATCTCATAGCGTCTGCCCTTCGGTGCATCCGCTGCCATCGGCGCTTTTTTATTTTTTGTGCGAGCTTTTCTCTTGCTGTTTCCTCTGCCGTTATTGGAAACTCTCTTTTTCAAAACGACATCACCTATCTAAAATCGCAGCAGCCCACGAGGGGCTGCTGCAAGAACAAAAAGCAACTTTCCTGCAGAGAAAGTCTCCTGCAGATGAATCAATGTGCAAGAAGATGCTTCACACGACGCTTCGTTTCAAACATGATGCGCTCTTCATCGAGGGTCAGAAGCTCGCGCTTCTCCATAAGGATGCGACCATCGACGATGACAGTATCAGCCGAAGAGGCATTAGCGGAATAGACAAGCAACGATACAGGATCGTGACGTGGCGTCCACGCAGGGCTGTTCATGTCAAAAAGAACGAGGTCGGCTTTGCAGCCTTCTTTCAAGACTCCAACACTAGACAGACCGACAGCCTTTGCTCCATACATCGTCCCCATGCGCAACGCTTCCCCTGCCGGTACAGCTTCAGGGTCATAATTTGCCACTTTATGCAGCGTAGCAGCAAGATTGATCTCTTCGAGCATATCGAGGTTGTTGTTGCTCGATGCACCGTCCGTGCCAAGCGCGACGCAGACGCCTTCCGACAAAAGTCTAGGCACGGGAGCGATTCCGCTCGCCAGTTTCATATTGCTGCCAGGATTATGTGCGACACGAATGCCGTATCTCTTGATGATGTCGATATCTTCATCGTCAAGGTGCACGCAATGCGCAGCTAATGTGCCATTGTCAAAGAGTACCGTGGCAGCGACGTGCGCGAAGGGACGCTTGCCGTACTGCTTCAGGCAATCTTCCACTTCCCCTTTCGTCTCTGACATGTGGATGTGGATTTCCGCTCCCAATGACTTCGCTGTTTCCGCTACCTTGCGCAGATAATCAGGCGGGCATGTATAGAGCGCGTGCGGTCTGAACATCACGGTGATGCGCCCGTCAGCTTTTTCATGCCAATTCTTGAAAAGCGTCACATTCTCCTCGAGTTTTTCCGCAGCATCAGGAGCTACGCCGATCAAGCCACGTGAGAGCACAGCACGCAGGCCGGACTTTTCGACGACTTCGGCTACCTTTTCCATATCCGGTCTGTACATATCAGCAAAAAGTCGTCGTGCCGCTTTGAATCATCTCCATTGCGGCAAGCATTGCACCCCAGTAAACATCCTCATTCTTCATCTTTGCCTCGATCGGCCAAATTTTTTCTGCTGCAGCCAGTCCATGAGCTTCATGTCGTCAGCATAGCTTCTGAGAAGCGTCATAGAAGCATGTGTATGAGCATTGACAAAGCCCGGGACGGCGAACTTATCCTTCGCGTCGATCGTTCGCTCTGGCTGCCACGAAGCAGGAATATCACCGATTGCTGCAATCTTGCTGCCCTCGATTGCAATGCTTCCTTCTTGTACAGAACCATCCGCTCGAAGGATATGCGCGTGGAAATCAGAACCTTCATATCCTGCACCTCTTTTAAGCGAGTCCGAGATACGCCTTCTGTTCGTCCGTCAAATGATCGATGGCGACACCCGAAGCCTTGAGTTTAAGCTCAGCAATCTTCGTATTGATTTCATCAGGCATAAGATAAACCTTCTTTTCAAGCTCTGCATGATGATTCAAGATATGAAGCGCCGAAAAGAACTGCACGCCGAAGGAAAGATCCATGATTTCCGCCGGATGTCCATCACCTGCTGCGAGATTCACGAGACGACCTTCAGCGAGAAGGTACAGCTTCCGACCATCCTTCTGTTTGAATTCTTCGATGTTCTCACGTACTGTACGGCGCGACACGGAGATTTCTTCGAGCTCAGGGATATTGATTTCGACATCGAAATGCCCAGAGTTCGCCATCATGGCGCCATCTTTCATGACTTCGTAATGATGCTTGCGGATGACATCTTTGTCACCCGTCAGGGTCAGGAAGATGTCGCCGATACGCGCTGCTTCATCCATGGGCATGACGCGGAAGCCATCGAACACGGCCTCAATCGCCTTTATGGGATCAACCTCCGTGATGACAACGTTCGCACCGAGACCTTGCGCGCGCATGGCGCCGCCTTTGCCGCACCAACCATATCCAGCGATGACAACAGTCTTGCCGGCAATGACGAGATTCGTTGTGCGCATGATGCCATCCCAAGTCGACTGTCCCGTACCATAGCGATTATCAAACAAATACTTGCAGTAGGCATCGTTCGCCGCAATCATTGGAAATTCAAGCTTTCCCGCACGAGCGAGCGAATGCAGGCGATGCACGCCTGTCGTCGTTTCTTCAGATCCGCCAAGAATGTTCGGCAGAAGCTCACGGCGCTTCGTGTGCAGGATGTTTACGAGATCGCCGCCGTCGTCAATGATGATATCGGGCTTGAGGTCGAGTGCCTTGTTGATGTATTCTTCATATTCCTCGTCACTGCAACCGTGTGTGGCGAAGACATGGAGTCCATCCTCGACAAGCGCTGCTGCGATATCATCCTGCGTGGACAGCGGATTGCTGCCCGTGATGGCGACTTCCGCTCCAGCATTTTTCATGATAAGAGCCAGATATGCCGTCTTTGCTTCAAGGTGAAGCGTGATGACGATCTTCTTTCCAGCAAAAGGCTTCGTCACAGAGAATTCCTTGTTGACGGCCTCCATGACAGGCATGAAATTCTTAACCCAGTTGATCTTTTCATGTCCGGACGGTGCAAGCTTGATGTCTTTGATCATTGATTCCATCTGTGTTGTTCCTCCTAAAAATCATTTTCTGCAAAACAGCGCTCTCAGCGCAGAAGCTTCTCCAAGTAAAGATAATCCGTAAGATCTGTCTGTAGAGGCGTGACGGAGATGTATCCACGACCGGTGGCAACGATGTCCGTCGCTTCACTGTTTCCCTCGTCGAGAATCTCTCCGCCAAGGAAGTAACATTCCTTCCCATCCTCACCTTCCATCTTTTGAAAAGCGTTGATGTAATCGCGACGACCAAGCTGCGTAAAGATGAATTGCGGCTCACCATCAATGAACTTCTTGGGAAAATTCACATTGTAGAAATTCGCTTTCCCCTCTTCATAAAAAGAGCGTGAAAAGATTTTCGCTCATGAGCTTGGCCGCCGTATCATAAGAGATTTCAGACTCCATATCAATGGATACGGCAGTCGCTGTGATTCCGTGCAAGTACGCCTCCATCGCCGCATTGGCCGTACCAGAATAAAGCACGTCCGTTCCTAAGTTCGCTCCGTGATTGATGCCGGAAATCACATACTCCGGATATATATCGGAAGAAATTGCCTCGAGGTAAAGTTTCACACAGTCCGCAGGTGTGCCCTCGATGCGATACGCTGCCACGCCGTATCGTTCTTCCAACGGGCGGAAGCGGTCAAGACGGATGCACCGCTTGACCGTGATCGCGTGGGACATGCCGCTTTGTTCAAATGCAGGAGCAGCCACAACGACCGTATGGTGCGGCGAAAGCACACGCACGAGAGCCTCGATCCCCGCAGCTTCTATGCCGTCATCATTCGTCAACAATATCCGCAAAACATCCCTCTTCTCCATTCATCCATCAAGGCGACAATCGCACGCACACTTTCGTTCCTGGCTGTATTCCTTCAGACGCTTCCCTGGGAAGAGAGATGCGCACCTGAATCTTTGCCGGCGACTGTTCCCCCTCGATTCCGAGCTCTTCTATATCCTGCACCGTGCCCTGCACATCGCGTTCGCCCAAGCGGTAGGAAGCAAACTGCCCCAATCGCACCTTGGTTTTCCAGCTCGCGTCCAAGACAGTTTCCAGCCACAAATCTTCAGCATTGCCGATGTTGGCAAAGGTTTGCCCCGCACCGACCCTGCCTTCGGCAGCACTATCCTCTGCAAGGTAGAGCGTACCGGCAACGGGGGCGACGATATCCGTCCCCGACCTTTCCTGCTGCGCCTTCGCCAAAGCAATTTCCGCTTGCTTCAAGAAGAGTTCCGCCTGCTTGATCTGCTCTGCTGAAGCAGGTCGCACAACGGTTCGGTAATTTGTCGATGAGGCATGCGCTTGACTTGCAGCGACAGCAGACTGATAGGCGGCTTCAGCTTCATCACGCTTTACCGCACTGACGGCGCCTAGCGCATATAGCTCGTTCATGCGTTCCATGTGCTTGCGAGCCGCCTCCGCATCAGGAGAAGCACTGGCTGCCTCGTTCGCTGCAGGCTGCGCGAAGGTGATGCCCTTTTTGAGATTCTCCAGACTCGTTTTCGCCAAGTCAACGTTTTGCTGCAGCTGTGCGATATCTTCATCGCTGACATCGAGCTTGATATGAGCGATGACATCTCCCGCCTCCACATGCGCGCCGTCTGCGACCAAGATTTCGGATATCGTGCCATCTGCCTTCGCCTTTACAGGAACAAGCGCACTTTTCACCTGCACATCCTCTAACGTCACCAGATTGTGCGAGCGCTGGTAGAGCCAGATACCTCCAATGGCAAAAGCTGCAAGAATCAATAAGCTGAGCAATCCGACCTGCAAAAACCTGACTGCCTTTTTCGTGATATCAACTTCCACGGAAATCATCTCGTTTCAAAAGGGCTTCCCTCATACACCGGCATTGATCGATATGCCATAAACGCAGCATATATTCCTTACGCCTGCCGCAAACAATCCTTACGCAAGCTGCTCAACGAGGACCTTTTCGGCTTCCTGCAACGCCGCAGGCATCTTGGCAGGCTCCTTGCCGCCCGCTTGCGCCATCTCCTTGCGTCCACCGCCACCGCCGCCAACAACCTTTGCTGCCGCCTTGACAATATTGCCCGCATGAGCCCCCTTCGCCACAGCTTCATCGCTTGCCTTTGCAACAAGACTGACCTTTCCTTCGTGTGCAGCGGCGAGCACGACGATGCCATTTCCCAAACGATCGAGCAGCATATCGGCAATTTTTCGCAGATCGTCGATATTGTCCGCTGCAACAATTCCCGCTGCAAGTGAAAAATCTGCGATCTGCTTCTTCTGCGCAAGAAGTGCATCCACATCACCCATGGCACGTTCCTTCGTAAAGGAAGCGATTTCCTGCTTGAGCTTCTTGTTTTCCGTCAAAACACTCTCGATATGGGAAAGAATCTCGTCATCGCGGCATTTGAATGCACCAGCAGCAGCACTGAGCAGCTCGGACTTCTCGTTCATATAGTCGATAGCCGCCTTACCCGTCAAAGCCTCGATGCGGCGGACACCTGAAGCGATGCCAGCTTCACTGACGATCTTGAACATGCCGATTTCGCCAATATTCTTCACATGCGAACCACCGCAAAGCTCTATGCTGAATCCCGGCACGGAAACGACACGCACGACATCACCATACTTCTCGCCAAAAAGTGCCATAGCGCCAAGTTCCTTCGCCTTTTCGATCTCCATCTCAGCAATTTTTACAGGCTTTGCCATGAGGATCTGCTCGTTGACCAGTCGCTCAACCTCCTGCAGCTGCAGCGGCGTCACTGGTTCGAAGTTGGAGAAGTCAAAGCGTAGACGTTCCGGCATGACCAAGGAACCCGCCTGATTGACCTGATCACCGACCACATGCTTCAACGCGGCCTGCAGGAGGTGCGTTGCCGTATGATTGCGCGCCGATGACATCTTCTTCGCAAGATCTATCTTGACGACGACCTTGTCGCCAACCTTCAGCATGCCTTCCTCAACGTAACCGATATGATAGACGGTGCCGTCTGGCAGCTTCTTGGCGTTAGAAATCTGCACGCGGCCAAGCTCCGTCTCCAACAATCCGGCATCGCCAACCTGTCCGCCGCCCTCCGCGTAAAAGGGCGTTGCCTGCAGGATGATGCCCGCTTCTTCGCCGTCCGAAAGTTCATCGACAAGAACACCATCCTTCCAGATAGCGACAACTGTCGACTCCTTTGTATTCTCATCGACACAAAGATGCGACGTATCGAGACCGGAAAGATCTGGCACAGCCACACGCTGATTTCTTGGCGTGCGGCACGAGCGCGCTCACGCTGCTTCGCCATCGCCTTCTCAAAAGAATCCTTATCAAGTTCCATGCCGTTTTCATGAAGAATCTCATCGGTGACCTCCCAAGGGAAGCCGTATGTATCATAGAGTTTGAAACCGATTTCGCCTGCGAGGACATTCTTCCCCTCGCGCTTCAAATCTTCGATATGACCATTCAAGAGTTCCATTCCCTGCGCGAGAGTCGCTGCAAAGCGATCTTCCTCTATACTGATGACCTTCTTGATGTACTCTTTTTTTTCGGCAAGTTCTTCAAAATCTGCCGCACCTTTGTAGATTTCGGCGACAGCATCCATCGCCCCTTCCAAGAATTTATCGTGGATGCCGAGGATGCGTCCATGACGCACGGCACGACGCAAGATGCGGCGCAGCACATAGCCTCGCCCCTCGTTCGACGGCAAGATGCCATCCATGATCATGATTGCCATGCTGCGTGCATGATCGGCAATGACCTTGAGAGACACGTCCTTTTCTGCGTCTTCGCCGTAAGCGATGCCCGAAACCTGCGAAGCATATTCGATGATGGGAAAGAGCAGATCCGTCTCGAAATTCGTTTTTTTATTCTGCAATACGGAGGCCAAGCGCTCCAGACCGCATCCAGTATCGATGTTCTTATGCTCCAGCGGATTGTACTGCCCATCTTCCGTGCGATCGAACTGCGTGAATACGAGGTTCCAGATTTCCAGATACCGGTCACAATCGCAGCCGACAGCACAGTCGGGACTCCCGCAGCCGCGCTCCTCGCCAAGATCGATGTAGATTTCCGAATCAGGATCGCATGGAGCGTAGCCAATCTCCCAAAAATTGTCTTCCAGTTTGACGATATGATCTTGCGGAAAACCGGGCTGTTCGCGCCAGATGGCGGCAGCTTCATCGTCCTTCGGATATACTGTCACCCAAAAGCTTTTCCTTCGGCAGATCCAGAACGTCCGTCAGAAATTCCCAAGCCCACGGAATCGCTTCTTTTTTGAAATAATCACCGAAAGAGAAGTTCCCAAGCATTTCAAAATAGGTCTGGTGGCGCGCCGTGCGTCCCACGTTTTCAATGTCTCCCGTGCGCACACAGCGCTGGCTTGTCGTGATGCGAGCGCGCGGCGGCTTCATCTTCCCCGTAAAGAAAGGTTTAAAAGGAGCCATGCCCGCCCCAATCATCAAGAGCGTCGGATCATTTGCAGGGATGAGCGAGGCGCTCGGCAAACGCAAGTGACCTTTTTTTTCCTCAAAGAATTGCAAATACGCTTCACGCAATTCGTTTCCTGTCATGTATTTCAAAAGAACCTACCTCCATCAGAGATTAAATCAAGCACGAATAAATTCCGCCCCGAACCCATCCGCTTGATCTCATACTAACAAACAATTATATCATATTTGCCATGAAACCCCAAGAGGTCAAGCCCAAAGGGCGCAGACCGATTGGTTAGGTTTCTGTAAGGCGTGAGGACATATGTACAGCATTCCTCGCTGATGATGCCGTCGCAGGAAACGGCCACAAAAACAACCATGCCGCTTCGCGTGATGGCTGAGCATATGTCCTGAAAGTTTATCATGAAACCCCAAGAGGTCAAGCCAAAGGCGTTAACACGCAAACGATTGGCTGTTTTCAGGTAAGGAAATGCACTATGTCCACGAAACGGACGCTGTACGTGCAGATTCCATGACTCTTCCAGTATTTCCGAAAACTGCGATCAGCTATGGCCGATCATCTGTAAAAACTCTTCTTCCGACAGAATCCTGACACCCAGCTGCATGGCTTTCTGCAGTTTGCTCCCGGCATTCTCTCCCGCGACGAGGTAATCTGTCTTCTTGGAAACGGAACTGGCCACACGACCACCATGCTGCTCGATCCATTCGCTGATCTCCCTCCGAGAGAACTTTTCCAACGTACCCGTGACGACGATGATCATGTTTTCCAATTGATTGCCTTTCATCTCACGCTCTTGTGCTGCCGTCACAACATCGAGCTGTTGCAGCTCGCGAAAAATCTGTGCATTGCCTTCGTTTTGGAAATACGCTCGAATGGTCGCTGCGCTTGTCTCGCCCATATCGCGCACCGCAAGAATCGATTCCTTGGAAGCCATTGCCAAGGCCTCCAGTGTCTTGAATCGCTGCATGAGGGCGACTGCTGCCGCTTTGCCGATTCCGGGGAATGCCGAGGCCCGTCAGGAGGCAGTGCGGTTCTTTCTTCTTTGACTCTTCGATCGCCAAGAGCAGCTTGTCCGTATTCTTCTCCTTGCCTACGACGCCTTGGGCAATCAACTCTTCGCGATGGTCTTTCAATCGGAAGATGTCAGCAATCGTATGAAGATATCCTTTTTCAATCAAGGCAGCAATATTTTTCTCGCCCAAGCCCTTGATGTCCATGGCATCGCGTCCAACGAAATGTAGGATATGGCTTTCTACCTGAGCCGGACATGCTTGGTTGATGCACTTGACATCCGCCGAATCTGCCTCTCGCTCGGCCTTCGCGCCGCAAACAGGGCAAAGGTTGCCAATTTTGAACGGCACAGTCCCCGATGGGCGTTTTTTTCCCCTACAACTGACTTGATTTTCGGTATGATTTCTCCCGATTTATAAACGACGACGGTATCTCCCACGCGCACGTCCAAGTCATCGATGAAATCTTGGTTGTGCAGTGTCGCGCGTTCGACCGTCGTGCCGCAAAGACGGATGGGATCAAACGTCGCCGTCGGTGTGATCCGCCCCGTCCTGCCGACGGAAAGCGTGATGCTGCGCACAACGCTTTCCTTTTCCTCAGGCGGATATTTGTAGGCAATCGCCCAGCGCGGCGCTTTGGAAGTGGCGCCGAGAACCTCTCTTTGCTGGAAATTGTTGAGCTTGACTACAGCGCCGTCGATATCATAGGGCAAAT
Source organism: uncultured Selenomonas sp. (assembly GCA_916438625.1). Taxonomy (GTDB): domain Bacteria; phylum Bacillota; class Negativicutes; order Selenomonadales; family Selenomonadaceae; genus Selenomonas. The sequence goes on from CAKAFE010000001.1 coordinate 1,543,469, forward strand.
TGCCGCGCGAACTGCCGATCTCTTCGATAGCGTCCCAGACTTCCTCAGTTGTGCGGCATACATGGTAGGCATGGATGACCTTGATTCCCTGCTGCTTCATGAAGTCGTAGGCTTCGACATGCGTTTGAAAAGTTCTGCCGCGTACCGTCTGCAGATTGAACACGAAGAGAGAAAGACGCCTTTCCTTCGTGATACGGCTGTTGAGTTGGCGCAGCGTGCCTGCCGCGCAGTTCCGTGGGTTGGCGAAGAGCTTCAGTCCCAGAAGTTGCCTTCGTTCATTGACCGCCTCGAATGCTTTCTTCGTCATATAGACTTCGCCTCGAACCTCGAAGTAAGGCAGCGATTCCTTGAGCTTGTGCACAACGTCTTCGATGACCTTGGCATTTTCCGTGACATCCTCGCCTTGCACGAGACCGTCGCCCCGCGTGACGGCATGGGTCAGCACACCGTCTTCGTAGCGCAAGGCAAGCGAAAGGCCGTCGATTTTTTCCTCGACGACGAATTCCGGACAGTCCACACGCTCTTGCATATCACGCACGAATGCCTCGATCTCTTCGCGCGAGAACACGTCCTGCAGGGAAAGCATCGGCACATCGTGACGCAAGAATGTGCCCGCTGTGCGCTTTGCCGTACCGCCAACCTTCTGCGTCGGTGAATTTTCCGTGACGAGCTCTGGATATTCCATTTCCAACGCTTTGAGACGCAGCATGAGCTGATCGTATTCATAATCGCTGATCTCTGGATTGTCGTCGTTGTAGTAACGGACATTGTGATGCCGTATCGTGCGCCGCAGCTGGGCGAGTTCTCGCTTGACTTCCTTGATGTCCATAAGATCCTCATACTTTCTCTATGGGGGCATACTTTTGCATAAGCCCCTTGATGCCGATGTTCGGAAACGCGATCTTCAGTTCGACTTCCTCCCCTTCTCCCTTCACTGAAACCACCGTACCGATGCCCCATTTTCCATGGCGCGCTTTGTCACCTGCACGCCATGCCACATCCATATCCGGACGAAGCACAGCGGAGGCTGGAGGCGAAACTGCAAGCTGCGCGCGATCAGACGATGTTGTAGCAGAGGATGCTGTCGGCTTTCGCATGCTTTGCAATATTTCGAAAGCAGATTGCGCTTTTCCCATGCGAAGAGGCCGGGAAAATGCACCTTGACCAAAGGGCTGCACTTTTTCTAGATACGTATCTGGAATCTCCGCGAGAAACCTCGATGGTGGATAGACGTTCCCCTTGCCATAAAGCGTGCGATACCGGGCATAGCTCAGATAGAGTTTGCGCTCGGCGCGCGTGATACCGACATAGCAAGTACGGCGTTCCTCCTCGATCTCGCTCGGTTCAAGCAATGTGCGCGCGTGAGGGAAAATCCCTTCCTCCATACCCACGAGGAATACGACAGGAAATTCCAATCCTTTTGCCGAATGAAGCGTCATGAGCGTCACACGATCGTCTTCCATGCTCGCCGTATCCACATCGGAGATCAACGCGACATGATTCAGAAAGTTTTCCAAAGACGGCTCTGCCTCTGTCTTTTCAAACTCACGCGCCACACCAACAAATTCGTGCAGATTCTCGATGCGCGTCTGCGCTTCGGGTGTCTCTTGACTTTCAAATCCTTGATATAGCCAGTGTCTTCCAGCAGGATTTCCATAAACGCAGAGAGCGACATTGCACCGATCTTCCCCATGAGCTCGAAAAGAAGTGCCGCGAAAGCTTCGAGCTGATTCTTTGTGCGCGTCTTGAAACCAAGAACTTCAAACACATCGGGACTAGACAAGACATCAAAGAGGGATTCTTCGTGCATGGCGGCATACTCCGTGAGCTTGGCGATTGTCGCGGCACCGATGCCGCGCTTGGGCACGTTGATGATACGCAGGAGGCTCACGGCATCAAATGGATTGTAAAGGACGTGAAGATATGCGATGATATCTTTGATTTCCATTCGGTCATAGAATTTCAAACCGCCGACCATCGTATAGGGGAGTCCAGCCGCCATCATAGCTTCTTCGAGAACGCGCGACTGCGCATTCGTGCGGTAAAGCACGGCGACCTCGCCATAATTGACGGAAAACAGCGTCTTATGCTTCTGCACAGTATCGACGACGAACCTCGCCTCGTCACGCTCATCGTCTGCTTGATAAAGAGAGAGCTTCTCTCCCGTGGCATTTTCTGTCCAAAGCTTCTTCGGTTTACGGTTCTCGTTGTTTTTGATGACGGCGTTGGCCGCCGCGAGGATGTTCTTTGTAGAGCGATAGTTTTGCTCCAGCTTGATCGTCTTTGCCTCGGGGAAATCCTTTTCGAAATTCAAGATATTGCTGATATCCGCACCACGCCAGCCATAAATGGACTGGTCCGCATCGCCAACGACGCAGATATTGTGATGCCCATCTGCCAAAAGCGTGGTAAGTCTGTACTGCGCACCGTTCGTATCTTGATATTCATCGACGAGAATGTAGCGGAAACGATGCTGATATTTTTGACGAAGTTCAGCATCATTTTCCAGAAGCTCAACGGAAAGCAAAAGAAGATCGTCAAAATCCAAAGCATTGTTCTCGCGCAGCTTCTTCTCGTAAAGACTGAAAAGTTCCGCCATCTTCTTCTGGTGGAAGGTGTCTGCTTGTCGCGCATAGGCGCGCGGTCCGAGCATGAGATTCTTCGCATTGGAAATAGCATTCTGCACCTTTGACGGTGCAAACTGCTTGTCGTCAAGATTCAATTCCTTCAAACACGCCTTGATGACGGTCTTGGAATCCGATGCATCGTAGATGACGAAATTCTTCCGATAGACTCCGCCCGACTCGATTTCGCGTCGCAAGAAACGCGCACAAAAGGAATGGAAAGTACTGAGCCAAACATCTTTTCCCAAGCCGCCGATCATGCGATCGACGCGCTCGCGCATCTCGGCAGCCGCCTTGTTCGTGAACGTGATTGCCAATATGCTATAGGGAGGCACACCATGCGCCAAGAGATTGGCGATGCGGCATGTGAGCACCTTCGTCTTGCCCGATCCTGCGCCTGCCATGATGAGCAAGGGACCGTCGATATGCGCGACAGCTTCCTGCTGCATGGGATTCAAACCTTGAAAAAAATATCCACTGTATCAACCTTTCAAATCCAAGAAGCATATGAGGACGCACGAACAAACTGCCGCACAGTTTCCTTCCACAAACATTCGTATCGCATCCCCTGCACGCTGCAATCCATCTCGTGAAGGCCGCCGTCTGAGTGTATCCGATCATCCTGCGCTGGTTCGAGCCGAATGTGAAAAGGCTGCCGCAGGCGTACTGCAACAGCCTTTCCTCCCTTTACAGCTTTCACTGTTTCTTTATCAACTTGACGGCTTCCGAAAGAGGCGGAATGATCTGCTTTTTGCGCGACATGACGCCAGGAAGGTAGATGTGTGTACCGCTGGCATCCTTGTGAAACGCCTCGCCGATCAGGGTTTTGGGGGGAACCTGTATAGAGCAAGTACGTTCCCTCAGCGATGATGTCCGTGACCATGACGAGGCTCATGTCGTAACCCTCTTTCTTGCAGACATCCGCCATACTCTTGACGATATCCGCCTCGATTTCCATGACTTCTTTCGTGTCCATGACGGAAATCTGGCTGACGATGACGCGGTACTCACCGATCTGGAATTCCTTCATGTCATTCTTCGTAATCTCAAGCGGCGACATATTGCCAATACCCGAACCTGCCTTGAGCATCGCCATGCCATACTCCATAAGGTCAACATCGGCGATTTCCGCCAGACGCTCCGCTGTCTTCTTATCGTAGGGCGTGCAGGTCGGCGACTTGAAAAGCACCGTGTCAGAAAGAATCGCCGAAAGGAGCAATCCTGCGATCGACGGCGGAATATCTACATCCCTGTGCCAGTGCATGTTCGCCACGATCGTCGCCGTGCAGCCCACAGGCTCCTGGCGCGTAAAGATCGGTTCGCTCGTCTGGATTCCCCCAAGGCGGTGATGGTCGATGATCTCAAGAATTTTCGCTTCCTCGATGCCCTCGACTGCTTGGCCGCGCTCATTGTGGTCAACCAAGATGACGCGCTCACGCTCCGGCACCATGAGCATATCCTTGCTCACAAGGCCGACGAGTTTGCCGTTTTCCACGACAGGATAATTGCGGTAACTGTACTGTTCCATCGTCCCCTTGATGTCGCTCAGAAGATCAAGCGGCTTGAAAGCGACAATCTCCCCCTGCATGATGCGCTTGACGGGGACGCACTGATTGATGAGACGCGCACACGTGTAGGTATCATAAGGGGTGTTGATGATGAGCATGTGACGTGCTTCCGCTTCTTCTATGACGCCCGCCGACACCCGACCGTTGCCCGTAACGATCATGCAGTCGATGCCTTGTTTCAAGCAATCGATCAAGGTCTCATCCCTGCGGTCGCCAATCAGGACGACATCATGCTCTTTGATGACATCCTGAATCATTTGGATACTGCCTGCAGCGATGCGCACGTTGCCGCGAATCTTGCCGCCTTCATCGCCATGGACGATGACCTCGCCATCAATGATGCGGATCACATCACGGAAGGAGACTCCCGCATCAGCAAGATTCTGCATACTGAGTTCCTTGAAATAGCGCTGCGCGAGATCGCTGACGGTCACGATGCCGACAAGACGCTCCTCCTTATCGACGACGGGAACCGACTTCAAGTCATTTTCACGCATGATCTCGCCGAGATGGCGCAAACTGTCCGTCTCCTTGACGACAGTTTTGCAGTCAAGCGTGATGTCTTTCACACGCGGATAGAGATCGGTGATGAGAAGCGGCTGTTCCACGCGGAAATGATTCAGCGCAAACTTTGTTTCCTCATTGACCTTTCCTGCACGCGCCGGCACGACATTCTCTCCCATCGCCTGCTTCAGATGCGCATAGCCGATGGCAGAGCAGATGGAATCCGTATCTGGATTGCGATGCCCTATCGTATAAATCGGTTTCGTATTTTTCATCGAAAAAGAAGCCTCCCGTTTCCAAATGATATATCATGGTTTCCATTATAGCCTACGATACGCACGGAAAGCAAGCCCTCTCGGGGGCGTTGGAACTATGTCCCTGCCGACACAGACTGCATGCACGATCTTTCTTTCCTCGCCATCGAGCATGAGCGCTCGATGCAGCGCCGATTCATCAAAGCATCCGAGAGCGCAAGCGCCGATTCCCCAAAGCCTGTGCCGTCAAATACAGATTTTTGTCCGATATGACCAGCATCGATATAAACATACGCATAGACCTTACGCCCATAGGTGCGAATGCCACGCAGAATATCTGCTTCCCAGAGAAAAAGCACTGCACTTTGACGAACCATCTCCTGCTGTTCGAAAGCGGCAAGCACGTCTTCGGATGCACCTTTGGAAAGCGTCAAACGCTTCAATGCATGTTCCACGGGCAAGAATCGATAGACGCCTGCAGGCACATCTTCCACATTTTGCAGACAAAGCAGCGTCTGCAACGGATGAAGCGCCGCAGCTGATGGTACGTTGCGCAGCGTTCGACCATCTTCACAAACCATCTTGACGCCCTGTGTACACCAAAGCAGATAAGAAAGCTCCTGTACCGTCAAGGCTTCTGCCGTATACTGCCTGCGGCTTGCACGAAGCTCGATCAGTTCAAGGAAGTTGATTTCCTTGTCCGGCAGAAAATCCGGCTCCGGCAGGCGGAGGACGCCGCTCATCTCACACATCGGGGCGCACGCCGTCCTTGCCCGTGAATTGGTGATAGCTGCCGCCGCTCCGACGGTTCATGAGCTCGACAAACAATTCATCGGGCACGATGTTGTGGAAAGCCAGCAGCACGAGGCAATGATACCAAAGATCGCCCATCTCGTAAAGGATATCGCTCTTTGCCATGTTCTTGGAGGCGATGATGGTCTCCGCGGCTTCTTCTCCCACCTTTTTCAAGATCTTGTCCTGTCCCTTGTCGAAGAGATAATTCGTGTAAGATCCTTCGACCGGATGGACACGTCGCTCCTGAATGACATGATAGACGGCATTGAGCACCTCCGCCAATGAAGTCTGCGGCTTGTCAGGAATGATAGCGACCCCCTTCTCATCCTTGCCCAATCTGCGTCCGCTGAAGCACGAATATGTCCCCGTATGGCACGCAACGCCCGTTTGATGGACGCGCACAAGGAGCGTGTCACCATCGCAATCGTAGGAAACTTCCTTGACCTGCTGCACGTTGCCCGAGGTCTCGCCCTTTCGCCAAAGCTTCTTGCGCGAACGGCTGTAAAACCAGGTGAAGCCGGTTTCCAAGGTCTTTTTCAGCGATTCCTCGTTCATGTAGGCGAGCATCAGAACTTCACCGTTTTCTTCCTGCACGATGGCGGGAACAAGGCCTTTTTCGTCAAAATGTATCATGGAAATATCAATAGAAGCATTCATAATCTGACCTCCACTCCACGATTCTTCAGATACTCCTTCACTTCCCTTATGGTGAACTCGCCATAATGGAAAACCGAGGCGGCGAGGACGGCATCTGCCTTCCCTTCCGTCAGCACATCGTAAAAATGAGAAAGTTCTCCCGCTCCTCCAGAGGCGATGACAGGCACAGGGACGCTTTCCGCGACAGCACGAGTCAGGGGGATGTCGTAACCATCCTTCGTGCCATCAGCATCCATGCTCGTCAAGAGGATCTCCCCTGCGCCAAGGGAAACGCCCCTTTTCGCCCAGTCAAGGCAGTCCATCCCCGTCGGAGTCCTGCCGCCGTTGATGTAGACTTCCCACCGGCCTTCACTGCTCTTTCGCGCATCGATCGCCAAGACGATGCACTGACTGCCGAACTTTTTCGCGCCACGGCGCAGAATCTCGGGATCTTTTACAGCCGCCGTATTGAACGACACCTTGTCTGCACCAGACTTCAAGAGTTTGCGAATGTCCTCAGACGTGCGTATGCCGCCGCCCACAGTAAAAGGAATGAACATCTGCGAGGCACAGGCTTTTTGCCACTTCGACGATGGTCGAACGCTCCTCGTGCGACGCCGTTATATCGAGAAACACCAACTCATCAGCACCTTCGCGATCATAACGCGCAGCAAGCTCGACGGGATCGCCCGCATCGCGCAGACCGACGAAATTCGTTCCTTTGACGACGCGCCCGTTTCTTACATCGAGGCAGGGGAATGATGCGCTTCGTATACATTTTACCCCTCCCCGTCAGCAATTTCAATGGCATCTTGCAAATCCAGCGCATCCGTGTAGATGGATTTGCCAACGATCACACCACAAACCCCTTCGGCTTCCACAGCTTTCAAACGACGGATGTCCTCAAGGGAATTTACGCCGCCCGAAGCGATCACCAAGGCGCCGCTCTCTTTTGCGAGAGTTACCGTCGCTTCCACATTCACGCCCGCCAAAGTTCCATCGCGTGAGATATCGGTATAAATGATGGTGCGAGCGCCTGCTTCGACCATGCGCTTCGCCAAGTCTCCCGCTTCCACATCGCCGGAGACCCCCCAACCATCGACAGCGACGATGCCGTCCTTGGCATCAATGCCAAGGACGATACGGTTCTCATACTTTCGGCAAGCTTCTTTACGAGAGCAGGTTCCTGCACCGCCACGGAACCGAGAATCACACGATCCACACCGAGAGCGAGCACATCTTCGATATTTTCCAATGAACGAATTCCGCCGCCCAATTCCACAGGAATGTCGACGGTGTGCAAAATGCGCTCTACCGTATCAAGGTTCATCGGCTTTTTCGCCAAAGCACCATCCAGATCAACGAGATGAAGAAAGCGCGCACCAGCGTTTTGCCATTTGAGCGCCATTTCTTCGGGGCGGTCGGAAAAAACGGTCTCTTGGGCAAAATCGCCCTTGAACAGCCGCACACATTTTCCATTTTTTATATCGATCGCCGGGATGATGAGCATGCTTTCCTCCTCCTATCCTTCCACAAAGTTTTTCAAAATCGTGCTGCCGATCGTACCCGATTTCTCGGGATGAAACTGGACGGCATGGACGTTTCCCTTCGCCACCGCCGCCGTGACGCTTTCCCCATACGTCGTTTTCGCTGCAATGATCCGTAAATCCACCGGCATCGCATGGTAGCTATGGACGAAATAGACGTAAGCGCCAGTAGGGACATCCTGGAAGATGTCGATATTCCCGTTCGCCACCCCGAATTCCAAAGAATTCCATCCCATGTGCGGGATCTTGAGCTGCGGCGCTTCGATGCGGCGCACCCTGCCTGAAAAGATGCCGAGTCCTGCAACACCTGGCGATTCATCGCTTCCCTCGAAAAGTATCTGCAATCCGACGCAGATACCAAGCAGCGGCTTCCCCGCTTCGATTTCACGCAATATGACAGGAATCAGTCCCGTCGACTCCAGACGCCTCATGCAGTCACCAAAAGCACCCACACCTGGCAGAACGAGTCTGTCTGCCTGCGCGATCTTTTTCGCATCGTGCGTGACCTCTACCTCTGCCCCAACATAGGTGAGCGCCTTTTCCACACTGAAGAGATTTCCCACGCCATAATCAATAACCGCGATCATGCAATCCCTCCTACAAAACACCCTTGCTTGACGGCACACCTTCTATGCGTGGATCTTTGTCAACAGCAATGCGCAAAGCGTGAGCGAGAGCCTTGAAAATCGCTTCGACCTTATGATGCGTATTTTTCCCGTAAAGCACCTTGGCATGAAGCGTGATGCCGGCGTTGAAGGCAAATGCGCGCAGAAATTCCTCCGTAAGTTCCGTATCGTAACTGCCGACCAGAGGCGTCATCTCTCCTCCGTCATAGACGAGATATGCTCTGCCACTGAGATCGAGCGCCACGAAGGCGAGCGCTTCATCCATCGGCAGATAGAAAGAGCCATAGCGCGTGATGCCGGCCTTGTCCCCCAGAGCATCGCGGAATGCCTGTCCCAGAGCAATGCCGATATCCTCGACAGAATGATGTCCGTCCACTTCGATGTCGCCACGGCAATGAACCTCCAAATCGAAGAGACCATGCACGGCAAAAAGCGTCATCATATGGTCAAAGAAGCCGATTCCCGTATCGATCGAGCATTTTCCCGTACCATCAAGCTCTATGCGGAGCGCGATTTCCGTTTCATTTGTCTTCCTTTTGACCTCGGCTTGGCGCATATCAATCCTGCCCCCCCTGGCTGCGCAAGCGGATGGCGTTGGCATGAGCATGAAGCCCCTCCGCTTCCGCAAGGCGTATGATGTCCGTCTCCACATCTTGCAGAGCATCCTTCGTATAAGAGATGATGCTCGTGCGCTTCATGAAGGTTTCGACATTGAGCACGGAGTAGAACCTCGCCGTTCCACCCGTCGGCAATACATGATTTGAATCCCGCGAAATAATCGCCCGGGGGTTCCGGCGAATACGCGCCAAGAAATACAGCCCCTGCGTGGCGCACATAGGGCAGCAGATCGAACGGCTGCTTTGTCAGGAGTTCCAGATGCTCTGGCGCGGAAATGTTCGCGTATTCCAACGCTTCCATGATGTCCTCTGCGATGACGATGAGTCCGTTGTTTTCAATAGAGGCTCTGGCGATATCTTCCCGTGGCAGCCCCTTGAGCTGCTCCTGCACCAAAACATCAACCTCATGTGCCAGCCTCTCGCTCGTCGTGATGAGTATGCTCGATGCCAGAGTATCGTGCTCCGCCTGACTCAACATATCCGCTGCCGTATAGGCAGGGCTCTGCCGTCTCATCGGCAACGATGAGGATCTCGCTCGGACCTGCCAGCATGTCGATATCGCAATGACCATAGACAGCCTTCTTCGCCAATGTGACGAAGATATTCCCCGGCCCTGTAATCTTGTCGACGCGCGGAATCGTTTCCGTGCCGTAGGCCATAGCAGCAATCGCCTGTGCTCCGCCGATCTTGTAAATCTTCGACACACCTGCGATCTTCGCTGCAAGAAGCACATAGGGATTGATCTTGCCATTTTTCGCCGGCACCATCATGATGATCTCGCCTACCCCCGCGACAGCGGCCGGCACGGCATTCATGAGAACGGACGAGGGATACGCTGCCGTTCCGCCCGGCACATAGATGCCTGCTCGGTCAAGCGGTATGAGCGACTGACCAAGAATCGATCCTTTCTCGCGATACGTCAGCCACGAATTTGCCTTCTGCTCTTCGTGATACCTACGAACATTGTGTGCCGCCCTCTCCAGCGACGCAACAATCGCTGGATCAGCGGCCCTTGCCGCCTCAGCAGATTCTTCCTCCGACACTTGGAAATCTTCAGGAGAAAAAAATCTGTTCCGTCGATGAGCTTCGCGTACTTGATGACGGCTTCATCACCCGAACGCCGCACGTCTTCGACGATGCGCCGAACGACTTCTGCCGCCGTAAGATCCGCACCGAAAATCGCCTTGTTTGCTTCGCGGATCTTCGGATTCAACTGCACTTCATCGAATGGAGGCTTCGTCAAAAGTTTTCGCACTTCGCCCTTGCCGAGTTCTCTTGCTGCTATGATCCTCATGATTTGGCCCCTCCGCTTTCCAACACACTGCGCAAATCTTCGATCAAGCGGTAGATTCGCTCAAACTTCAGCTTGTAGCTCACACGGTTGACGATGAGTCGTGCTGTCGCGTCCATGATGTGCGCGATCTCTTCAAGATTGTTCTCCTTCAGCGTCGTGCCTGTTTCCACGATGTCCACGATGCTCTCGGAAAGCCCTACCAACAGGTAAAGCTCGATGGAGCCGTTCAGCTTGATGTACTCCATCTGCATTCCCTTTCTTCGTAAAAAACTGCTCGGCTATATGAGGAAACTTCGTGGCCACGCGCGTATGTGCATAATCCGCGAGTTTTCCTCGCTTTTTCGTCTTGTCCACCGCCATCATCAGGTGGCACTTGCCGAAGCCAAGATCGAGAACCTCATAGACATCCTTTTCTGCTTCGGCAAGAACATCCTTCCCTATGATGCCGATATCCGCCGCACCGTATTCGACATACGTCGGAACATCCGCCGTTTTTGCAACAATGAAGCGAATCTTCTTTTCCTCGTTGGAAATGATAAGCTTGCGCGATTTCTCTTCAAGCCCCTCCGCCGTATAGCCGACACGGGAAAAAAAGTTCCTTGAAAGCCCGAAAAGCTTTCCCTTCGGAAAAAGCAATCGTCAAGTATTCCTTTCTGCTTATATCCATTCCTTACACCTCGAATCACTAATTCATGCTGTCCGCTCTCCGCAGCAAACACAGCTCTGCTGGCTCAGAAGACTCGGGCGGACTGTGGTGCAGACGCACGGCAAAGGCTTCTTTTACGCACCCCAAGAGCCGTAATTTCTCGCTGCCGATCTCAGCATGATGATAATAGACGTAGAGCGCGTGACGCCAAAAACCGAAGATGCTCTCTCGTGAAAGAGCCGCAGCACGGCGGGAAATGCGGCAGACAATGATCCAAGAGGACGACGGCAACCTTTCCCCATAGGCCGAGATCGCCTTTCACTCGCCCGACATCATGCAGCAGCGCGATGCGGACGAGAAACGTTTCGTCTATATCATTTTCCCCACGCGCCAGTTCCAAAGCTGTATAAGCCGTATGGAGAGCATGACGCTGATCGATGACATCCATCGCATAGAACAGCGCACATTCCCCATCGCGGAGATAGCGACGAACAAAGACGTGGTCGCTTTCGCATAAATGCGCGGTGAGCGCATGAAAGAATTGCAGAACCCTCCGTTTCATGAAATGTAGATCAGCTCTTTATAGCCCTTGATTTTCCTATACTCGTCGGCCTTCTGCTGCGTCTGCGCTTGAAACGCCATCTCGCACACTTTCCCTTGATCCCGCAATTTCCTTGCCTCTTGCAATGCTTCAGGCAGCTTGTCATGCGCATAAGCGATATAGCAGTCTTTTTGCGGCAAGACTCGCTCGCTGTTCTGACGTTCTTTCGCTAAAAGCAAACGCTCGATGCCGAGCGCGAAGCCCGTGGCAGGACAAGCATTTCCAAAACCCGCGAGCAGTTGGTCGTAGCGCCCGCCGCCGCATATAGGATAGCCCATGCCGGGGGCATACGCCTCAAAAACCATGCCCGTATAATAATTCAAGTTGCGAATCACGCCGAGATCGAAACAGACGTATTCGGCAACACCATATTCCTGCAAAAGCCGATAGATTTCCGAAAGATTATCGAGCGCTCTTCGCCCCTGCTCGTTCAATGCGATGCTGTAAGCTTCCTGCAGGATGTCTTCCCTCCCGTGCAATATGGGAATCTTTTTCATTCCCTCCTTTGCCGCAGCCGGAAGATCTGTTTCCTCTACGATCGCAGCAAGATGCACAAGGTCATGATGTTCCAAGGCATGTGTGACACGCTCCTGTTGCGATTTTTGTGAAATGAAGCTGCCGCATCATGCCATTGATGAAATCAACCTGCCCGAGGCAAACTTGGAAATCCGCCAAACCCGCCGCCTTGATCCCCTCAATTGCCAAAGCAATGATTTCGGCATCGGCAGCGACAGCGTTCGTGCCAACGAGCTCGACGCCGCCCTGATTGAACTCACACTGCCGTCCCGCCTGCGCCTGCTCTGATCGGAAAACATTGCTGATATAGGAGAGCTTCAAAGGCAATGCCTCTTCCTTCATGCGGCTTGCCACAAGCCGTGCGATGGGTGTCGTCATCTCGTGGCGCAACGCCAGCGTCCGATTGTCCTTGGCAAGAAGCTTAAACATTTGCGGTTCGGGCAGCGTCCGTTTCCTATCGTCAACGTGTCCAGATACTCGATCACAGGAGTTACGACTTCATCGTAACCCCCAATGGCGAAAAAAAGGTCGCTGAGGGCTGCTTCTACTCGGCGCTTTTCCTGCGCCTCCTGCGGCATAAGATCCCTCGTACCGTAAGGGATGCCAAAAAAATCCATTCATTCTCCAGCATCTTCATCCACCTCTTGCCCATTTCCTTCATTGTTTTTTTCTGCCGCATTCGTTCCAAGACGATTTCATAGCCGTCAGCACCATAAACCAAGCAGCGCTTCACGCGACTAATGGTCGCTGTGCTGGCTCGTGTCCGTTCCACGATCGCATCGTATGTATTCCCCCGGCGCAGCATGGACGCCACTTCGAGTCGTTGCGCCATTGCTTTGAGCTCAGCAACTGTGCAGATATCCTCGAAAAAAGCATAGCTTTCCTCTGGATTGCGCAGGAGCAAGATTGCCGCCATCAAGTTTATCGATCAACTCATTGCGCAGCTTTTTCATTAATCATACCCATCCCATCCTTTTTGTCAAAACGCAGTTTCTTTAATACTTTACCCCGCGAAAATACTATTTTTATTATATCATTGATTTCCAGAAGCTGCAAGCTAAATGCCAAGATTAAAAATTTCGTTGAGATATATTTAGAACACGCACGACTTTTTCTTCGAATATACAAAAATCTACCATGCAGATCATTGCTGCATGGTAGACTTGCATCATCTTTTTATGGGCACCTTCCTACACACATCGCGCATTGAAATCGAGCACCGCGCCAAGTAATTCCTTCGCATAGGGAACGTCGAGTTTCGCCAGATCTTTGACAGACGAATCCGCTACGACGATGCCATCCTTGAGAAAAATAACACGGCTGCAGAAGTAAGTGATCGAGGTCAGGTCGTGCGTGATGAAGATATAGGTCAGACCTAGCTTCTCCTTGAGCTCAAGCAGGAGATCCATAATCTGTACCTGCGTGTGTGCATCAAGGGAGGAAACCGCCTCGTCGAAGAGGATAAGTTTACTCTTGCAAGCAATCGCCCGTGCGATGCAAACACGCTGCAGCTGTCCACCCGAAAGTTCGTGAGGAAACCTCCAGGCAAAGCTGCCATCAAGACCGACGAGCTCCAACAGCCGCACCGTCTCGTCTGCATATCGAACTTTCTCTCTTGTCTTTCGCTCACCGACAGCGATACCCTCGGCGATTACCTGCTGAATGGTGAAGCGCGGATTCGCACTCGTTGTATAGTCTTGAAAAACGATCGAAAGGCAATTTTGCAGATGCTCGCGACCCCTGCGGTCCGCATAAACGTCATTTCCTTCAATCCTGACCATTCCTGAATCCGGCTTCAGGAGTCCTGCGAGTACGCGCCCAGTCGTCGACTTACCGCTTCCCGACTCGCCGAGGATTCCGAGACTCTCTCCCTTTCGAACGGTGAGGCTGATACCGTGCAGCACGATTTTTCTCTCCGTCCCGAAAATCTTCTTCTGCACCTCTTTCTTAAAGCTGACCACGATATCGTTCATTTCAAGCACTCGCTGCACCGCCCTTCATAATCGCCTCATAACGACGCATGACTGCTGTTTTCTTCTCAATCAGGAGTCGTGTATATTGGTCTTTCGCCTTGTTTACAATCTCATGGAACGTCCCCGTATCGACGATGCGTCCCTTGTTCATGACGACAATGCGATCTGCGATATAGCTCGCCACGCCAAGGTCATGTGTGATAAAGACCATCGCGGTGCCACCATCCTTCACCTTGCGGAACTCCTTCAAAACCTCGAACTGTGTTAGAGCATCGAGCGCCGTCGTCGGTTCATCCGCAATCAAAAGACGCGGCTCAAGCAGAAGGGCAATACCAATCATGATGCGTTGGAGCATGCCGCCAGAGAGCTGGTGTGGATATTTTTTCAGTGCTTCCGCTGGGTCTCGAATCTGCAGCTTATCAAATAGAGTCAGCGTGCGTTTGACGATCTCTGAACGCGACCAATCCGTATGCTCGACGAAGGTTTCGACGACCTGCTCCTCTATGCGCAAGAGCGGATCGAAGGAAGTCATCGGATTCTGCATGACCATGGCAAGCTTTGAGCCGCGCAGACGACGCAGGCTTTCCCCCGACTCTTTCAACAAATCTTTTCCTTCGAAAAGCACCTCGCCCGTGATCGTGAAGTGCTCGTCGAGAAGCCCCATAAATGCCTGCATCGTGAGACTCTTACCGCTGCCCGACTCACCTAGGATGCCAAGGCATTCACCTTCGTGGACAACGAAGCTGCTGTCATGGAGCAAGGTCGTCTCCTTTCCCTCCTCGCGCACAACCGCTTTGATGTGCTTGACCTCGATGATATTTTTCCGATCTTCGCTCATGCACGCACCTCCTTCGGATCGGGGTGTGTCAAGAGTTTTGTGTAAATCACTTTTCAGTATGTCGTATCATAGTGTTCCATGAGTTTCGCCATACGCTCATCCATCAACAGTTGGTTGCGAACGAGCGCCCAGTTTGGTATCCTGCGCCCTGACCATTTCTGGTAAAGCTCCTGCACCCGTAAGTACAGCAGCTTGAACACAGCATCCTCGTTCGGGAAAGAACCCTTCTTCGTGACTTTGCGGAAGCTGGAGTTCACGCCTCGATCGCGTTCGTCGTATACATGACCTTGCGCACGGCGCTGCCGTAAGAAAACAGTTGCTCGACATGCGTGAAGTTGTTCTGCCATACGGCGACAGCCCCGGGATAGCTCGCCCAATCTTTCTGGAACTGTTCGAATCGCTCGCGTGCCTGACGAGCATTCACCGCGCCGTATATAGCTTTGAGATCCTTCGTGAAACGACTCCAATCTTTGCGGGGAATATACCGGATGGAGTTGCGAACCAGATGTACGATGCATCGCTGCACGACCACCTGTGGGAAGATCGCTCGCGCACCGTCTTCCAGACCCGTCACGCCATCCATGGAGAGAAAGCCGATGGCTTCAAGCCGCGCGACTTGAGTTCGTCAAAAATCTGCATCCATGCATGCTTGCTCTCGACTTCGTTGATCCAAAGCCCGAGCACATCCTTGCACCCATCCATATCGTAAGCCAGGACGACGTGCACCGCCGTTTGTTGGATGCCGCGTTCCGTGCGCAGCGAGACGTACAGGCAATCGACGAACACGAACGGATAGAATGGTTTCAACGGACGGTTTCTCCATTCCTTCACTTGCTCCATGATGCAGTCCGTGATATGGGAAATCTGTTCATGCGACATCTTGAAACCATAGATGTCCTCGACAGTGGCGGCGATGTCGCGCTGGCTCATGCCGCGCCCGTACAGGGCGAGAACCTTGCCTTCAATGGAAGAGACATCACGCTGGTGCTTCTTGACGATCTGCGGCTCGAATGTGCCTTGGCGATCACGGGGCACGTGGATGGGGACTTCTCCCAAGGTCGTCTTGAGCGTTTTTTCGGAGTAGCCGTTGCGGGCATTGCCTCCCGACACCGTATGTTCATGGTCGGCATAGCCGAGATGGTTTTGCATCTCCCCTTTGAGCGCCGCCTCGAAGATGGGCGCGAAGATACGTTTGACGACATCCTGGATTTCCTGTGCGTCTTGGGGTTGGTAGGTTTCCATGATCTGCTTGGCGATATTGTCTGCGGGAGTGGGGATCATTTTGCGTTTTGCCATGTTGGAATAAACCCTCCTATGGGATGCCCGGAGCGGGCTCGAACCGTATCAACGAATTTGGCTTTTACCATGAGAACCTTTTGTGCTAAGGCTGGAAAAAGCGCAAAAATCCCCCATTGCTCTGTTTGACTGAAATTTTTATGTGGATGCCGCCGAGAATGTGGCTGTTTCAGGCTGCCAACCCAGTTTTTTCAGCTTCGTTAGATAACTGTTGATCTTTCTCTCCTTGTTGAATTTGTTGTAATAGTCGGCTCCCAGATCGATGAAGGGCTCTCCCAGCTTCAATATGTGGTAAATGGCTATCAGCATGGTATGCGCTACAGCTACTGTGGCACGTTTTTGCTCCCCGTCATGCGACGAGCCTGTCATATTGTGCGGACAAGAAGGAGTCCTTCTTCTTGATGGCTGCCTTGGCGCATTGTATCAGCGTAGTCTTCAGTGTGGCGTTCCCTTTGGTAGTCCTGCCGCTTTGCCGCTTTCCGGCACTTTCGTTGTTCCACGGAGACAGACCCGCCCAGCTGGACAGATGTTTCTCCGTTGCAAAGCGACTCATATCCAAACCTGTTTCCGCCAAAAATGGTTTCCGCGCTCTGCCTCCCCTATGCCCGGTATCTCGTCCAGCTTTTTCTATCGCGTCTTCATAGCCGCTGCTGTACTGCTTGACGAGCTTATCCATCTGACCGATGCGCTTCGTCATGTCGTCGATATGATCTACGACTTGCAGGGATCAGTTGTTTCTGCAAAGGCGTGAGAAAGCCGTCCAGCGCTTGCATGACATCTTCCACCTTGTGCCTCAATGCTCCGTGAAGGCTTTCTTCCACTTCATCCTTCTGCAGCGGCGCATCCTTCTTGAGCAGCTTCTGCAAGAGGCTGCGCGAGCTTTTGCCGTTGATGTTGGAAACTACGCTGGACAGCTTGATATTTCCTCCTTCCAGCATCTTCTGCAGACGGTTGAGTTCACGTGCACGCTCGGCAATCAAGCTCTTTCTGTACCGAAACTTCCCGCAACTCGCGTTGCTCCCGTTTTCGGAATATAGCTCGCGCTCAACAGCCCGTGCTGCAGCAAGTCCGCGATCCATTCGGCATCCTTCACATCGGTCTTCCTTCCAGGAACATTCTTCATGTTCCTGGCGTTGACGATCATGACGCCTAGATGAGAGGTCTCGAAAAGATTGTAGACGGGTTTCCAGTAGGAACCCGTGCTTTCCATGGCGGCCATCTGGCACTTTTCATCCCAAAGCCATTTGGCGAGTGCGCGGATTTCTTTGCTTGTCGTGCCAAATGTTCGTATTTCCTGCTTCTTGCCACATCTGAGGCAGGCGACGATCGAGCGTTTGTGCACATCAATCCCACAACAGCGTTCATGCGTGACATCCATGAGGATTCCCTCCCTTTGTACGACGTGGCCTCCTCGATGATGGCTCATTTTACCATACGTCCTTTTGAGCGTAGCTCTGAACAAAGCGTGGTGCGAAAAAAGGAGACCAGATCAGTTTACACAGCGAGATCGAATCTCAAAAATTATTCGACCTTCAACGTCTGCTCTTATTATACCATAGATGGCGGTTCTCGTTCATTGTGGTGCCGTAAGGCGTGGGCGTTTACACAAACTATTATACACTCCCTCGGATCGAGTATGTCGCGGATGGCGTCGCCGAGAAGGTTGAACGCCGTGACGACAGCGACAATAGCTATGCCAGGTGCAAGCATCTGAACGGGATTCGTCGTCAGGACATTCTTCGCCTCATTGAGCATAGCACCCCATTCAGGGATTGGAGTCTGCACGCCGAGACCGAGGAAAGGCATTGTCGAGATGTTGATGATTGCCCAGCCGATGTCGAGACTCGCGAGAACAGCGAGATCTGCCGCAATCGAAGGCAGGAGATGGCGAGTGAGGATAAAGGTGTTGCTCGTGCCAACGACGCGACTGAACGATATGAAGTTCTTGTCGCGATGCTGGATGACACCTGTGCGAATCATGCGTGCATACCATGCCCATTTAATGAATACTTGCGCCAGAATGATATTTCGCACATCAACACCCAAAAGCGCCACAATGGCAAAGACCATGATCTGACTCGGAAAGGAGAGCATGACATCGACGATGCGCATGATGATTTCATCCACCCAACCACGAAAATAGCCAGCACAAAGCCCCATAAAAGCACCCAAACCAATCGTTCCGAGCATTGTAAGCGCTGCAAGACCGAGTGTCGGACGAATGCCATCCAACATGCGGGAGAGGATGCAGCGGCCGAGCTGATCCGTTCCAAGCGGATACTCCCAACTGAAGCTGGCGAATTTATTCGCAATGTTGTTCGCATACGGATCGTGCGGGCTGATCCATGGAGAGAGAATGCCAAGAAGCACGATGATGCCGAGGAAGATCGTCGTTCCCATCGCCGTGCGGTTATGCAAAAATCTTTCGAGCATGTTACTCCCCCTCTCTGACACGCGGATCGGCAAGCGTCTGCAGGATATCAAAAAAATCAGATTGAACACGACAAACAGCACGCCCTATGAAAAGGACATACATCTGAATCACGGGGTAGTCGCGGTTGAAAATCGACTTGATGCAGAGCGTGCCGAGCCCTGGCCACGCAAAAACATTTTCGACGACAATTGTGCCCGCAATGAGCTGCGGAATGCTCATGCCGATAGCAACAAAGCATGTATGCAGCGAATTGCGCAGGATATGCCTGACCAGAATCACACGCTGACGGATGCCGCGTACCCGCGCATATTTCACATAATCCTGCTTCATATTATCCAACATATTGTTGCGAATCAGACGAATATACGTCGATATATACGTCAGTGCCACGGTAAAAGCTGGCAGAATCAGCGAATCAAACCCTTTGTTGCCGCTCGTCGGCAAACGGTTCATCTCGATGGCAACGAGCCACATGAGCAAAAGGCCAATCCAGTACGCAGGCATCGCCGTCGTCATAAAGACAAAAAGACGGACGATCTTATCGAGCCAAGTATTCTTGTAAACCGCGCAGAGGAAGCCAACCGGCAACGAGATGAGGATGACAAGGACGAGCGATGCCCCTGCAAGTTCCAACGTCGCTGGCAGACAGCGCAACAATTCGTCAGCAACATTCCTCAGGGGATTGACATAACTGAAGCCGAAATCTCCATGGAGGACGTTCCACACCCGTGTGAAATAGCGAACGAAATACGGCTTGTCAAGACCAAGCTCGGCTCGCGTCTCTGCAATCATCTCATCGCTGATGGCAGGAATCTGGCGAACGCGCAGCGCCACTTCCGCAGGATCAGAGGGGATGAGACTGATGAGGGCGAAGCAGACAAACGAAATCGCAAAGAGAAGCGGTATCGTCAGCAAGATTCGCCGAATGATATATTGTTTCATAAATCACACCACTTATTATCAACACTATGAAAAAAATTATCCTACCTTGCATTCTACCATTCACGGAACGTAGGAAAGGACTGCCACATTTTCTGCGACAGTCCTCCTGATTCAAGAAAGGCTTACTTCCAACTCATGAGCCAGAAAGGAACCTCATACTGCGAAGATGTGAACTGGATGCCCTCAAGACCTTCACGATAGATGGCTTTGTTGACCTCGTATGTGATGGGAATATAGGCGGCCTGCTCTGCAAACTGGCTCAGAACGTAGCTGTAGTGCTCCTGACGAGCCGCATCCGTGGTATCTTTGTTCGCCATGAGGATATTGCGGTCGATCTCCGCCTTCGTCGGGATTCCCTGCTGAGCAGCGTAATCGCCGTAGACGGGTTCCGTCATGCTTGCGAGAGAAGACATCGGATCGTATGGCATGCCCCAAACGATGTTGAAGATGATGTCAAAGTGACCAGCCTTCATGTTGTCGCGATAAGACTGCTCCTCTTGCCCTGTGATGTTTAACTGGACGCCAATCTTTGCATACTCAGCCTGGAGATATTCCGAAATGGTTTTTTCCGTGACCGAGTCTGCATTATAGAGAAGATTGAGACTGAGCTTCTGTCCATTCTTTTTCTCGAATGCCGTCCGCGCCCTTCGTCCAGCCTGCTTGCTCCAAGAGCTGACCTGCCGTATCGGCATTATACTTGTACTCCATGACATTGATGTTGGCATACGGCACATTCTTGGCAAAGAGTGTTTCCGCTGGAGGCTCATAGCCATAGAAGATATTCTCCGAAATCGCCTGGCGATTCGTCGCGTAGTTGAGTGCGCGACGAACGCCCAAGTCGTTCAGAATCGGGTTCGTCGTATTGAGCACGAGTTCGCGTGTCGATGCGGGCTCTGAGAGCATCGTTTTGAAGCCCTTCTTATTCGAGAACTTCTTGACCGCATCGCCATCGATCATGTTCTTGCCGAAAATGAGATCGATTTCTCCCTTTTCCAAAGCCATCAGGCGCGTCTGATTATCGGGAATGACCTTGACCGTAATCTTGCGGATGGCCGGTTTCTCACCCCAATAATCCTCATTGCGCTCGAATACAGCATACTCATCCGTCACATGTTCGACAAGCTTGTAAGAACCCGTACCGACATAGTCCGTGACGCCATCTTTCGTCAGACCGTTCTTCATGACTTTCGGCGAACACATCGCAAACGGACGCAGAACGCCCAGCTCCGTCATCATGGCGCCGCGCGGCTCCTTGAGCTTGATGACGAACGTATGGTCGTCGGGCACCTCGAAATGATCGAGCACCTGCAGGAATGTCCACTTATAGCGTTCCATGAAACCATTCAGCGCATTGAAGTTCGCGAGAATCGCGTTCGCATCACAAATCTCGCCGTCCGTGAACTTGACGCCCTCGCGAATCTTGAACGTGTATGTCAGACCATCTGGACTGATCTCCCAACTTGTGGCAAGAGAAGGTGCATACGTGCCGTCAGGATTGATGGTGATGAGTGTATCATAGAGGAGTTTCTGTGCGTACATCTCACCAGCAAACAGATGTGGGTTGAGGTCGCGCGTATCGCGGAAATTGGCATAGACGATCTCGTCCTTTGGACGTTCCACCGTAGCTGAGCCACCGCAGCCACCAAAGATGAGCGATGCGCCAAGCGCCAGTGTCGCCGCCAAGAGTTTCAAACGACTTTTTTTCATGGAATCCTCCTTGTTAGATAAAATATATGATTCTCATTACTATATATTACTGGTAATGATTATATTAAAAATCTCAGTTCATGCTAATAGGAAGAAACACTCAATCTACAAGAAGTGCTGATAAAATAAAGTCGCCAAGATTTGCACAGACGCGCTGTATCTATCGCGGTCAACATCGACCAATCATGTGACGCACTTCACGCTTATTTTCATGAGATATTTTCGCATACGAACCGTTGCCCAAGCTCCTCGTCCTTCGCTCTCACCTCTTGGACGGCTACGCAATGAAATAAATCACTGGCATAACGATGCTGCGTCGAGACGTTGCCAACAACGAGTATTGCAGCTGCAATATGGCGTGTATATGCTTTCAACAAAAAATTCGAGAGGCGTCGAAAATCGCCTCTCGAATTTTATCTGCACTAATATGGGAATCGATCGTTGTGCCATGCAACCCCCCTCTCCATACGCTTCATCCTTTTTCCATCAACTCTGCGACACGCACGCGCCGCACGAGAAAAGCTGACGATACCGCGCGCAAGCATTGGTCAAAGGCGAGCGCAATCCATGCGCCCAAAATGCCAAGACCGAGCACGTAGAGCAGGAACGCCGTGAAGAGCGGGCGCAAGAAGGTCACGCTGACGAAGTAACACATCGCCACCTGCCCCGTTTTGCCGCTGCCGCGCAGAACGCCGGCGAAAATCAGCGCAAAAGCCTCGGGGAAGCTCACTGCCGCTACGAAGAGCATGATGGGCGTACCCATGACGACCACTGCTGGATTCTGGTCGTAGAAACCGATGATGGATGTTGAGAATCCTGCTGTCAGAACAGCAGCAAGCAAGGAGAAGACAAAGCCCCACTTGATGCCAGCGCGCAAATAGGCACGCCATCCATGTACGCGACGCGCACCGCAGGACTGACCGGCAAGCACCATGCTCGCCTTTCCCATACCTTGAGCAAAGCCATAGTAAAGGTCGCAGAAATTCATGCAGATGCTGTGTACGGCGAAGGGAATCGTGCCAAGTTCCACAGCCATGCGCGAATAAAGCACCATGCCGACGCGCTCGCAGCCCATCTCGCCGAAAATCCCGGCAAAGAGACTGCCGAATTCCCGCAAAAACGGCAGATTGGGAAAAATCTTCTGCATCCCACGAAAAAAATGCCCAAGCGGAAAAGCGCGACAAGTGTCGCAAGGAAAGCAAAGAACGAGCCTAAGAGCGTGGCAATCGCCGCGCCTTCGACCCCAAGCGCCGGAAACGGCCCGAGGCCGAAAATCAGGAATGCATTGCCTATGACATTGATGACATTGCTCGTCACATTGACAGCAAGCACGAGTGCCGTATTGCCGAAGCCGATGAGCACTGCCTGCAGAAGTGTCGCCATGGACAGAAAGAAGACTGCCGCAACGGCAATCGCTGCATAGCTGTGCGCAAGAGTGAAATACTCCTCTTTTGCTCCCATGAGGAGAAGCACATCGTCTACGAAGAGAAAGGCTGCAACGTGCATGACAGTAAGAACCGGCATCGTGATGAACACCGAATGCAGAAGAGCCTCCCCGCTTCTTGCCGTCTTCCCGCCCCGACATGACGTGCCACCAAGAGCACGACCACGGAGGCAAAGGAACGCGCAACGGTCAGAAGCACCATACGCGGCTGCTCGAAGACGCCGATTGCCGCAATGGACAGCGTGCCCAAGGCGCCAACCATGACGAGATCCGCCATGCCCAAGAGATTCATAAATACGCCTTCCATGGCGGCAGGCATAGCGATTGCGAGATACTTGCGATCGTGAGAGGTCAATGTCATAAATCATCCCAAGCCCCTTTGTTTCCAGCTCGTCACATAATTACCGTTGCTGATTATACAACAAAGCCTTCCTTGCAACAAGACGATAATAAAAAAATCTTTTTTTCTTTTTAGGAATATCATCGTCAACTGCACGATTCGTTTCAGGCGCCCTTTGTCTCTTCTTGATCTTTTGCAAAAAGGTGACATGCTACGATATGTCCCTCGGAAAGTTCCATGCGAGCAGGCTTCTTTTCCTTGCAGACGGGCATGCACTTGTCACAGCGATTCTGAAAAGGACAGCCCTTGGGCACATCGAGCGGACTTGGAATCTCGCCGCGAAGAAGCTGAACGTCCGCCTTGCCCTTGGGCTGCAGCGGAAAGACCGACTTCATCAAGGCCTGCGTATAGGGATGCTTCGCCTTGGGCAGATCCTTTGCGCGCAGGATTTCGACGACATTGCCTAGATACATGACGACGACGCGGTGCGTGAGCAGCGCGACGAGCGCCAGGTCATGGCAGATGAAGAGGATGGAGATGCCCTTCTCCTTCTGCAGTCGCGCCAGAAGTTCGACGACCTTTTCCTGTACGGAGACATCGAGTGCGCTCGTCGCCTCATCGCAGACGAGGATTTCCGGCTCAAGCGCCAGTGCTCGTGCGATGCCGACGCGCTGCCTCTGCCCGCCGCTCATATTGCCGGGATAACGCTCGGCAAATTCTGCGGGAAGTTCGACGAGGTTCAATAGCTCCTTCGCCTTTTCCGCTGCACTCGTCTTCAAAAGTCCGAAGTTGCGCAAAGGTTCGGCAAGGATGTCCTTGATCTTCATCTTGGGATTGAACGCCGTACCGGGGTCTTGAAAGACCATCTGGATGTTGCGGCGATTCTGCCGCGCTTCTTCTCCCGTAAGAGATGTGATTTCCTTGTTCTGAAAGAAAATCTTGCCCTCCGTCGGCTTATGAAGCTGCATGAGCGTCTTGACCAGCGTACTCTTGCCGCAGCCGCTCTCGCCCACGATGCCGAGAGTTTCCCCTTGCACAGGGAGAAACTCACATCATCGCAGGCCGTGAGCGCACGGCCGTCAGCTGTGGGGAAACGCTTCGTGATATGCTCGATGCGCAGGACTTCTTCGTTTTTAATTGGCATACGACATACCCCCGATCTGCGGCACGGAATGCAGGAGTTCCTTCGTGTAGTTCACCTGCGGGTTTTCGATGATTGCCTCAGACGTTCCCTCTTCCACGACGTGCCCGTTCTGCATGACCATGATCTTGTCCGACATATAGGTGGCAACGCCGAGATTGTGCGTGACGAGGATGATGGCCGTGCCGTCCTCGCGGCAAATCTTCATCAGTTCTTTTGACCACCTGCGCCTGCGTCGTAACATCGAGCGCCGAAGTCGGCTCATCTGCCAAGAGGAGCTGCGGCCGAAAGAACATCGCCATGGCGACGCCGACGCGCTGACGCATGCCGCCTGAAAGCTCGAACGGGAAGCTTTCCATGATGGTATCGGGGTTCGGGAGCTGCATCTTTCCCAGCATTTCCTTCGCCTCTTTTTCCGCCTTCTGTGGATCCATCGAGCTGTGCTCAAGGATGTACTCGACAAACTGGCTGCCGATCGTGCGGATGGGATTCATCATGCTGCCGCTGTCCTGGAAAATCATCGAGATGTTGCGCCCACTGATGTCACGCCACATCTTCGGCGTATTTTTCAGCATGTTCACGCCGGAAAAGATGATCTCGCCTTCATTCACGCGCCCCTCGTGGGGGAGGCAGCCCAAGACTGCGCGTATGACGCTGGTCTTGCCGCTGCCGCTCTCGCCCACGAGTGACAATACTTCGCCGGAATCGAGGGAAAAACTTATGCCATGCACCATCTCGATGCCGGCATATTGGATATGGAGGTTCTTGACCTCAAGAAGCATATCGTTCTTCCTTTCTCCTTACTTCGCCGGGCGAATCTTGTTCGTGATCCAATAGTAGTCGGACGGATACATCGTCGCACCCGTGATCTTCGTCGAGCTGATGATGTTCGTCTCGGGGTAGCCGAGGAAGAGCGCAGCTGCATCGTTCAAGAGGATCTGCTGCATCTCGATCATGAGCTGACGGCGCTTCGCCGGATCAAATTCGACAGCAAGAGCCGCGCACTTTGCATCGTACACAGGATTACTGTAGCCAGAACCATTCTGCTGATTGTCGCCATCCTTGTTCGTGCGCCAGTACCAGTTGAGATAAATTTCGGGATCGCCTGTATTTGCCGTGATGATATTGGAAATCAGGAGATCATATTCACCGTTGATACCAATCTTGTCGAGCAGATTGTAGTCGACCGTCTTCACCTTGATGTCAAAGCCGATTTTCTTACCATCCGCTTGCACAGCTTCTGCATAAATCGGGAGCTCAGCACGGCTGTTGTAGACGATGAAGTCGACACTCAGAGGTTTGCCGTCCTTGTCGCGAATGCCATCGCCGTCCGTATCTTTCCAGCCTGCCTCATCGAGTAAGGTCTTCGCACGCTCGATATCATAGTGATTGGGGTCAGAAAGCTGATCGAAACCATAATCAAGAGAAGGCGGAACAGGCGCCTTACCTTCGATAAAGGTTCCCTTCAAAATCACTTCGTTATATGATTTGCGGTCACACATGCTGATGAAAGCAGCACGAACCTTCGGATCGCCGAGGATGCCTTTCTCGTTAATGCGGGAGAGTACCGTGCGCAACGAAGCGATTTTGTCAACATGGTACTTACTCGTATCATTGAACAAAGCGACATCGCCAGGAGCGATGTTCACAGCCATGTCCACCTCACCAGACTGGAGTGCCATAGCGCGTGTATTCGGATCGTCAATGGAGGGGATTTCCACCGTTTCATACGGCACTTCGCCATCCCAGTAGTTGGGGTTCTTCTTCATGACGGCCTTTTCCTTAACGAAGGATTCGCAGACATAGGGTCCCGTGCAAATCGGTCCCTGCTTGGCAAAATCGCGATCCTTTTCCGCCGAAACATCGACGATGAGGAAGAGCGGATCTGCCAGATAGCCAGGCATACTCGGAGCCGGCTTATCCGTCGTGATGATAAGATTCTGCCCGTCCGCCTTCATTTCCGTGTACTTGAAGAACGTCGCAGCGCGCGTGTTTTTTGCAAAGGCACGCTCTATAGATGCCTTTACAGCCTCTGCCGTCAGTGGATTCCCGTTCGAGAACTTTACGCCGTCACGAATCTTGAACGTCCAAGTGAGCTTGTCATCACTGATTTTCCAGCTTTCTGCCAGCCACGGCTGGATGTTCATCTTCTCATCAAACTTCGTCAGCGTCTCTCCCATACCATAGCGCATAACGACCCAGCCGAAAGCATTTTTCTGTCGGTTCAAGAGAATCCGCAAAGTTCGTCACACCAACACGCAAGGTATCGCTCGAAGCCTCTTTACCGCCGCATCCTGTGAATACAGCTACGGACAAACACGCCGCCATAGCCACAGAAAGCAATTTCTTCCACTTTTTCATTAATTTTCAGCCTCCTTAAATCATAAAACATCGTGAAGCCGTCAACTGGCTTTATTTGGATCAAGCCAATCGCGCAATGCATCTCCCCATAAGTTGAACACAGCAACAACCAAAACGATGGCGATACCGGGGAACAGCATCAGCCAAGGAGCCGTTTGCAATGCCTGCCGCCCTTCGTTGAGCATGAGCCCCCATTCCGGTGTCGGCGGCTGCGCACCGAATCCCAGGAAGGAAAGACCTGCCAACTCCATCATCATCGCCCCGATATCGACGGCTGCCGTCACCAGTATGATGGAAAGGATATTGGGCGCGATATGGCGGAAAAACATCTGCACGGGACGCGTGCCGTTCGTCACAGCCGCCGCGATATAATCCTGCTGGCGCACCTTCAGCGTCATGCTGCGCGCCAGGCGTGCATACTTCGTCCAACCGACGGCGACAAGGGCGAGGATGGCATTGACCACGCTGCCGCCCATCATGCCCGCAATGGCGATCGCCAGCACGATGCCCGGAAAGGCGAGGAACATATCGGCAAGGCGCATGATGATCGTATCCACCTTGCCGCCGACATAGCCGGCAACGACGCCGATGGCAGAGCCGATGCCGGCGATGAGGATGACGACCGTCAAAGACATGAACACCGATATGCGCGCGCCGTAAATCACGCGCGTAAAGAGGTCGCGCCCGAGTTTATCCGTTCCGAACCAATGCTCGGCGGAAGGCGGCAGAAATGCCTGTTGCATCATTGACTCATAAGGATCCTGCGTCAAAACGAAGGGTGCCAGAAGTGCGCCAAGAAAGATCAATCCTGACAGGATGGAATAAAAGCGCAGGAGTTTTGCATCCTTGCTCATGGCTTCGCCCCCTTCTTTAGGCGTGGATCAAGATATACATAGGATAGATCCACCAAGAAATTGACCACCATGTAGAAGATGGCTGTCAAAAGCACGAAGCCCTCCAATAAAGGATAATCTCGCATCTCTATCGCACGAACCGCCAAGCGACCTATGCCCGGCCAACCAAAGACGATTTCGACGATAGCCACACCGCCCAAAAAGCCAGCCGAGAGCCAAACCGAAGAGCGTGATGAGCGGCAAGAACGCATTAGGCAGCACATGATGCCATAAAATACGCTGTGTGGACAAACCGCGCGCCTTTGCGCCTACGACGTAATCCTGACTGAACTCTTCGAGCACGGCAGTACGCACTTGACGCGTATACTTGGAAGACAAGAGAATCGCTAGGGGTTGCAGACGGAAGAATCAGTCCTTCCAAGGTGACCTCACCTCCCGAAATCGGGAACAGTCCCAACTTCAACCCGAAGACAAAGAGCAGCAGCAATCCAACCCAAAAGCTCGGCATGGAAACGCCGAGAAAGGACACACCGCGAATCAAATAGTCTGGCCAACGGTTGCGATATAAAGCTGCAACGACTCCACACGGCACAGAAACGATCAGCATCATCAAGGTTGCTGTTCCTGCAAGAAGCAGTGTGCCGAAAAGATTCTGTGCGAGCTTGTCTGCAACTGGCATCTTCGCCGAGTAGCTCTTGCCCATATCTCCATGCAACAGACCAGAAAGCCAGTGCAAATACTGCTCATGGAAAGGACGATCAAGTCCTAATTCGTGGCGCGTTCTCTCGATAGTTTCCTGCGACACCATCGTATCGCCAGTCTCCAGAATCATTTCTACAGGATCTCCGGGGGCTAGATACGTCAGACCAAATGTCAAAAAAGTCACTCCCAGGAGCGTAATGAGCATTTGACACAAGCGGCGCATCAATTCTTTTCCTTTCAATGCAATACCTCATCTCCTTAAAATGATATGAACAAGACCTTCTCGACCAGAGCCACAGAAAATACTTCCCATGAACCGATCTCTATATGGAAGCGCCTAAGTATCAGGCATTTCCATAAAAAAACCGCATGCCCGTCGACTGAAGACAAGACATGCGGTTTTCCCCCGCAAAGCATAAAACACCAAAGGCATATTCCGACAACGGAACACACTTGGCATCCATCTCCTCATCTCTCGTAAGTCAAGCAATGAATCTTATCATAAGCAGGCTTTCTGGCTCTCGGATCATCGTTTGTTTCCGTCTTCCCAAGATTTCTCTCAGTGACATATAGGAAGCACTGATAAAGGCAGCGCTTCCATAAGAAACAGCGATTTCAGCGTTTCCCATGGAAACAAATTCCCCGATTACAGCTGCGGGACAGCATGGGTCTTTCACCCATTTTCCTCTCATCGCTCGCCGGCAAAGCTCGGCGACACTTATGACGTCTGTATAGAGTTGTAAGTTTGTTGATCTCACCTGCAGTCATTATATACTAAAGTTCTCATCATGACAAGCCAACGAAAAAATATTTCAATATGAAAAAGCATTCTCCAGATGTCGGCGCAAACATAAAAAACGCACCCTTTCGGGTGCGCCATCAACCAGCAGCTTTCTATCCTCCCAGGTCGTCTCCAACCAAGTACTTTCGACGTATGAGTGCTTAACGACTGTGTTCGGGATGGGAACAGGTGGATCCACTCAGCTATCGCCACTGGATATGTGAAGGTTTTCAGCGGTCAACGTCAGCCAATCATGCGGCGCGCTTCGCGCTTGCATTCTTGGGACGTTTTCGCATACGACCTGTTACCCAATCGGCTTCGCCTCTTGGACAGGTCAGCATACCCTCAAAACTATACAGAAGACTCAATGGAACATTTTAGGTAATAAGTCAAGCCCTCGGCATATTAGTACGGGTCGGCTGCACGCCTTGCGGCGCTTCCACTCCCCGCCTATCAACCTCATCGTCTTTGAGGTGCCTTACCGGACTGCTCCGTGAGAAACTTCATCTTAGGGCTGGTTTCACGCTTAGATGCTTTCAGCGTTTATCCTTTCCGGACGCAGCTACCCAGCTGCACGGCTGGCGCCATGACTGGTACACCGTTGGTCCGTCCACTCCGGTCCTCTCGTACTAGGAGCAGCCCCCTTCAGGTTTCTTCCGCCCGCGATGGATATGGACCGAACTGTCTCACGACGTTCTGAACCCAGCTCACGTACCACTTTAATGGGCGAACAGCCCAACCCTTGGGACCTGCTTCAGCCCCAGGATGTGATGAGCCGACATCGAGGTGCCAAACCTCCCCGTCGATATGGACTCTTGGGAGAGATTAGCCTGTTATCCCCAGGGTAGCTTTTATCCGTTGAGCGATGGCAATTCCACTCTCATTCCACCGGATCACTAAGCCCTACTTTCGTACCTGCTCGACTTGTCGGTCTCGCAGTCAAGCTCCCTTTTGCCTTTATGCTCTTCGCGCGATTTCTGTCCGCGCTGAGGGAACCTTTGGACGCCTCCGTTGCTCTTTCGGAGGCGACCGCCCCAGTCAAACTGCCCACCTGGCACTGTCCCGAGTGTCGTGACTACTCCGGTTAGATGACCAGCGGAGGAAGGGTGGTATCCCAACAGCGGCTCCGGGCGTCCTTGCGGCCGCCTTTCTCTGCCTCCCACCTATCCTGTACATCATCCGCCGGGCATCAATGCCAAGCTGCAGTAAAGCTCCATGGGGTCTTTCTGTCCAGTCGCGGGTAACCTGCATCTTCACAGGTATTTCAATTTCACCGGGCTCCTCGTCGAGACAGTGCCCAAATCGTTACGCCTTTCGTGCGGGTCGGAACTTACCCGACAAGGAATTTCGCTACCTTAGGACTGTTATAGTTACGGCCGCCGTTTACCGGGGCTTCAGCTCAAGGCTTCGGGTTTCCCCTGACCTCTCCCCTTAACCTTCCGGCACCGGGCAGGCGTCAGCACCTATACGTCAGATTTCTCTTTTGCAGGCACCTGTGTTTGTGGTAAACAGTCGCTTGGGCTTCTCTTCTGTCGCCGCCCCCGGCTCCAACCGCATGGGCCTTCACCGGGAACGGCCATCCTTTTCCCGAAGTTACGGATGCAATTTGCAGAGTTCCTTAACGAGGGTTTTCCCGCGCACCTTAGGATCCTCTCCCTGCCTGCCTGTGTCGGTTTCGGTACGGGCGCAGTTCGTCTCGCTAGAAGCTTTTCTCGGCAGTGTGGTCCGCTTGGCTTCGGCTCGCCCGAAGGTTCGCCTCCCTGTCACGTCTCGGCTTTTGCAAGGGGGATTTGCCTCCCTTGCAGCCTACCGGCTTCGACGCGCTCTTCCATTCGCGCGCCCAAGCTCCCTCCTGCGTCACTCCATCACTCAAACGACTCCCTGCGGTACTGGAATATTCACCAGTTGTCCATCGCCTATGCTTGCTGCCTCGGCTTAGGTCCCGACTGACCCTGGGACGACGAGCGTTGCCCAGGAAACCTCAGGCTTTCGGTGGGCCAGATTCTTGCTGGCCTTTTCGCTACTCATACCGGCATTCTCACTGCCATGCGCTCCACCGCTCCTTCCGGTACGGCTTCTCCGCGCATGGTACGCTCCCTACCCCGCACACTTTCGTGTGCAGCCGCAGCTTCGGTTCTGTACTGAGCCCCGGACATTTTTCGGCGCAGGGACTCTCGACCAGTGAGCTATTACGCACTCTTTAAATGGTGGCTGCTTCTGAGCCAACATCCCGGTTGTTTTCGAATTCCTACATCCTTTTTCCACTTAGTACAGCATTGGGGATCTTTGGCTGGCGGTCTGGGCTGTTTCCCTCTTGCGTGCGGGTCTTATCACTCGCACGCTGACTCCCGGGCTTGCCATGCAGCCATTCGCAGTTTGACTGGGGTCGGTAGGCTTTACGCCCCCTTGCCCGATCAGTGCTCTACCGTCTGCATGCATCGCCCGAGGCTAGCCCTAAAGCTATTTCGGGGAGAACCAGCTATCTCCACGTTCGATTGGCATTTCACCCCTATGCACAGCTCATCCCAAAGTTTTTCAACACTCACGGGTTCGGCCCTCCGCTCAATTTTACCTGAGTTTCAGCCTGGCCATGCATAGATCACTGTGGTTTCGGGTCTGCCCCGTCGAACTAAGCGCCCTCTTAAGACTCGCTTTCGCTTCGGCTCCGCGTCTTCCGCTTAACCTCGCTCGACAGGACAACTCGCCGGTTCATTCTTCAATAGGCACGCCGTCGCGCATATAAAGCGCTTCGACTGCTTGTGGACATACGGTTTCAGGTTCTATTTCACTCCGCTCCCGCGGTTCTTTTCGCCTTTCCCTCACGGTACTTTCCTCTATCGGTCGTCAGGTAGTATTTTGCCTTGGATGGTGGTCCACCCGGCTTCCCACAGGGTTCCTCGTGTCCCGTGGTACTCTGGATCCCAGCCCGTTCTTCAGCCTTTCGTGTACGAGGGTCTCACTCTCTTCGCCCGGCCTTCCCATGCCGTTCCACTAGGCTGCTTTCCCTTTTTGCTGGTCCTCAACCCCGAAAGCCCGAAAGCTCTCGGTTTGGGCTCTTCCCTTTTCGCTCGCCGCTACTCGGGGAATCACTATTGTTTACTTTTCCTCCGGCTACTTAGATGTTTCAGTTCACCGGGTTTGTCTCCCTTTCGGGCAGTGCGACATGACTCGCACTGGGTTGCCCCATTCGGACATCCGTGGATCGAGGCCTATTTGCGGCTCCCCACGGCTTTTCGCAGCTTATCGCGTCCTTCTTCGACTCCTGACGCCAAGGCATCCACCGTATGCCTTTCGTAGCTTGACTTTTCCACGATTTTCATCGTGTGTTTCGCCTCAAGGCATCATTTTCATTGATGCTTGGTTTGTTTGGTTTGTGATCCTAAAATGTTCGGAAAATCTTTGCTGTATTTCTACAGCCTTCGATGATTTTCTTTCATTTTGTCTTCTGTGTAGTTTTCAAGGTACGCCTGACCTTGCCGCTGATATAATCCAACGAGAAGGTCAAGTTTGAGAGATTTGTGTTCCCTCAAAACTAGACAATGCAGAACCAAGATGCCTCGACTTAAGATCAAGCTGTCTTCCAACGACTCGCGCGGTCAACGTCTGCCAATCGCGCTTCGCCTTTCGGCTCGCGTTCTTGGGACGTTTTCGCGTACGAGCTGTTTCCGAATCAGCTGCGCCCTTACGGGCTTGCTTCTTCGACAGCTCAGCACCTTAGAAAGGAGGTGATCCAGCCGCACCTTCCGATACGGCTACCTTGTTACGACTTCACCCCAGTCATCGCCCCCGCCTTAGACGGCTGCCTCCTTGCGGTTGACCCGCCGGCTTTGGGCGTGAATGACTTCCGTGGTGTGACGGGCGGTGTGTACAAGGCCCGGGAACGTATTCACCGCAGTATGCTGACCTACGATTACTAGCGATTCCGACTTCATGCAGGCGGGTTGCAGCCTGCAATCCGAACTGGGAGATGGTTTGTGGGATCCGCTCCGGCTCGCGCCTTCGCTTCCCTCTGTCCATCCCATTGTAGTACGTGTGTAGCCCAGGACATAAGGGGCATGATGACTTGACGTCATCCCCGCCTTCCTCCGCGTTCTCCGCGGCAGTCTCCTTTGAGTTCCCGCCATGACGCGCTGGCAACAAAGGACAGGGGTTGCGCTCGTTGCGGGACTTAACCCAACATCTCACGACACGAGCTGACGACAGCCATGCACCACCTGTTTTCGTGTCCCCGAAGGGAGGGAGCTGTCTCCAGCCCTTTCACTCAATGTCAAGCCCTGGTAAGGTTCTTCGCGTTGCGTCGAATTAAACCACATACTCCACCGCTTGTGCGGGCCCCCGTCAATTCCTTTGAGTTTCAGTCTTGCGACCGTACTCCCCAGGCGGAATGCTTATTGCGTTAACTCCGGCACAGGAGGGGTCGATACCTCCTACACCTAGCATTCATCGTTTACGGCCAGGACTACCGGGGTATCTAATCCCGTTCGCTCCCCTGGCTTTCGAGCCTCAGCGTCAGTTACAGTCCAGAAAGCCGCCTTCGCCACTGGTGTTCCTCCCAATATCTACGCATTTCACCGCTACACTGGGAATTCCGCTTTCCTCTCCTGCACTCAAGACATACAGTTTCCATCCCCTCACGGGGTTGAGCCCCGCACTTTTAAGATGGACTGATATGCCCGCCTGCGCTCCCTTTACGCCCAATAATTCCGGACAACGCTCGCCACCTACGTATTACCGCGGCTGCTGGCACGTAGTTAGCCGTGGCTTCCTCGCACAGTACCGTCACCCAGGCTCAATGTTTTCAAACCCGGTTTTCGTCCCGTGCAACAGAGCTTTACGATCCGAAGACCTTCTTCACTCACGCGGCGTTGCTCCATCAGGCTTTCGCCCATTGTGGAAGATTCCCCACTGCTGCCTCCCGTAGGAGTCTCGGGTGCATGTCTCAGTCCCAATGTGGCCGTTCATCCTCTCAGACCGGCTACTGATCGTCGCTTTGGTGAGCCGTTACCTCACCAACTGGCTAATCAGACGCAGGCCCATCGACAGGCGATAGCATTGTAAAGAGGCCATCTTTGAGCCGAGGAGGATGCCCTCCTCGGATTTCATTCGGTATTAGCATTCCTTTCGGAATGTTGTCCCCATCCTGTCGGCAGGTTGCCCTACGTGTTACTCACCCGTTTGCCACTCTCACCTTTACCGAAATAAAGGTTCCCGTTCGACTTGCATGTGTTAAGCACGCCGCCAGCGTTCGTCCTGAGCCAGGATCAAACTCTCCGAAAAAAACTTGATCTTTTTTTGCGCTATGCTGCGTCATGGCTTCGCCGTGTGTCCTCGACGTACACGAGTACGCCTGCGGGACACGGCTTCGCCATTCCTTGCCCTAGCACAAAAATCTCTGCGTTTTTTTCTCCGCTTCGGACTGCAGGACAGTCGTGGTGGAGAAAATTACTTTTTTTAGCAGAGAGCCGTTGATTGGCTCTTTTTATCTTTTGGATACGATTCTTTCGAACCGTATAAAGAAATTGTCGATTGCTTTTTGTAGTTCACAATCGATGTTTCATCAAGATTTCTCTTGATGGACATCTGGCTTGAATCATATCGATGATTCATTTCTGCATTGTTTAGTTTTCAAGGAACACCGCCGATCGCTCGGCTTCTTTGCCGCTCGCTCTTCGCAAGCGACTTGACTATCTTACCTCAGTCCCGAGGGATTGTCAAGCCCTTTTTTGAAGTTTTTTTCGAGCGTTTTTCCGCTGCTCACCCGAGCAGCAAAGTGTATGATACACGAAAGCGGACGGACTGTCAACACTTTTTTGAAAAATCCATTTTGTTGAACTTCATACGCCACGATTTTTCATGTAAGAAACGAGGAGATTTGTACAAATATCAGTTTCCATCTAGAGCAGGATATTCCAGATGCGCGATATTATTCATATAGTCGACCGTGAAATGATGCCCGTCATGCGTGAGAAGGCTGACAGCTGTATTGCCCTGCTTGATGCGCCAAACATAACGCAGCGGTATATGGAGTGCATAAGCTAGAATCGTGCGCAAAAAAGCCCCATGAGCCACGAGTACAACACACTCCCCCTCATGAGTAGCAGTTATCCTTTCTACTTCCTTCGAAGCTCTTCTCTCCACATCTTCAAAGGTTTCTCCTCCGGGCGGCCTGAGTTCATCCGGCGCAAGGAAAATCTGTTTTCCAGCTTCCGGCCATTTGGCGCTGATTTGATCGAAAGTAAGGCCTTCCCATTCGCCAAAATTCATTTCCCGCAGTCTTTCTGTTTCCTTCAGCTCGCAATCAAATCGTTCGGCAATGAAACCTGCTGTCGCCGCTGCACGCTGCAAGTCACTCGAGTAAACGACGTCAATCTTCTCTGCTGGAAAATGCTTGGCAAGACATTCCGCCTGCTTTACGCCTGCTTGAGCAAGCGCAACATCAGAGTGCCCTTGAAAACGTCCGCCGATATTCCACTCCGTCAATCCATGGCGCACGAGATAAATCTTCGTCATAGTCATACTGCGTCACACTCCTCAAATTTCCTGCATTGCCTCAAGCAACCGTTCATTTTTCCACGCGCGAACGAACGGCCGCACGCAAATACGCTCCATCTAAACCCGAATAATTGCTGCAGTCGCGCAGCAGGGATCCCTCTTTCACGCAACGATATAAGAAATCTTCGCAAAAAAATCAGTCCCTTGCTGTAATCGAAAAAAATAAAATTCACGGACGGCACAAAAACTTCGATGCACGGAAACTTGGCAAGCTCAGAGGCAAGGAACTTCTTTTCACTTCGAACAAAAAGAACGCGCCGCTTCTTGATATTCTTTGTCAGAAAGAGCGGCAATACCTGCCATTTGAGCGAGGAAATTCACATTCCAGACATCTTTGCCATCCTCCAAACGACGGCAAAGCTTCGGCTCAGCGATTCCAAACCCTAATCGCAACCCGGGCAAAGGCAAAAGAACTTCGTCATGGACTGCACAACAAAGAGATACGGGTATCTTTTCGTGAGATGACGCATCGTATATACCTCGCGATCTTCGCGAAAGTCCAAGAAAGACTCATCCACGACGACCCACACACCACGTCCCTGCAGCTGGTCAAGGAAGGCACACAATTCTTTTTGTGCCAACAGGCGGCCCGTCGGATTATTCGGTGTGCAAAGCACGATGGCGTCTATCTGTGCGATTTGTCGCACTGCTTCTTTCGAATCGAAAGCAAAGCCTTGCTTTTTCAATAAAGGCAAATAACGGATCTCCGCTCCTGCAGCACGCGCCGCTTTTTCATACTCACTGAAAGACGGCACCGGCAAAAGAACCCGCCGAGGGCGCACCGTATAAAAAAAGCAATAAAAAAGTTCCGCCGCGCCATTGCCGAGCACGATGGCTTCCTGTGGAACGCGATAAAAAGACGCAAGCGCCTCCTTCAATCCTCGCGCCTCGGGATCTGGGTAGTGGACAATATCATCGACACGGGAAAGAATTGCCTCACGCACAAGAGGCGAAAGGCGGGGGATTGATATTCGCACTAAAATCCAGCCACGGTTCTCCCGTCGGACAATCTTCATAAACATTGCCTCCGTGGTCATACTTTTGCAGAATCTCCGCTCCCCTTTCAAAAAAAATGCTGCCCTTACGCAAGCCCCTATCATCAGCATTCATGAAGCACGCTTCGCAAATCACGATACACGCCTCACATAGAAAGAAGCTTCCCCAAGAGCCGTGCCCTTGTTTCACGCAGCCACAACCCCACTGCCGCGCCATGAAGCCCAAGCGGCGCCTCGCTGCCGTGCACTTGACGCAACTTTCGCGACAGCTCTTCTCCTCGCGCCAAATAGGGCGGCAAAGAACCGTGATCGGCACAGATGATGCAGAGAAACTCTGGAAAAGAAAGTCCCGATTTTTCAACTGCAAGCAAAAGATCGACAATCTTTCCCGTCTTTTTCAAGAACGGCGCGCGCATGTGCTCCTTGATGACGAAACGAGCTGCCAAGAGCCATGATTTTTGGCAGTGTCATGCGTTCATTCCATGCTTCAAGCACATCGAGGCCGCGCCTCTCGTGACCGTAATGATGCGGCAGTATCGCTTCGGACGTTTTCCCCTTGCCGATATCGTGCACGAGCGCGGCAAAACGCGCTTCAAGCGATGGCGTCTTTCGTGCCACAGCATCGACAATCTGCATCGTATGACAGAAGGCATCCCCTTCAGGATGATGCTCCAGCGGCTGCGTCTTCCCCTGCAAAGCAAAGACTTCGGGAAATACCGACCGAAGGAGTTCCGCCCGTGCGAGCGCTTCAAAAAGAGCGATGGCTGCGGCGCAGCAAGTGCGCGCGAAAGCTCGTGCATGATGCGGTCTTTCGACTCTTCTGCAAGTTCAACCGCGCAATCTGCCATCAGCTCCCGCGTCCTATCGTCAATGGCAAAACCCAATTCCGCCGCCTGCCGCGCCGCACGCAGCGCCCGGACAGGATCTTCCGAAAAAAATGATGCGAAGTTGCGCAAATCAAACGATGTGCAATGTCATCTCGACCGCCATAAGGATCGATGAGCTGCATGTCCGGCAAACGATACGCCATGCTGTTGATGCGCGTATCGCGGCGGAACAGATCCTCTTCAATCGTGACTTCCGCTCCGAAGTCGACAGCAAAGCCATGATACCCACAGCCGGTTTTCTTCTCGCGCCGCGCGAAAGCGACTTCTGAGCGTATGCCATCAATCTCCACGAGATAGACAGGAAAGGCATGTCCGATAAGGGATGCCGTGGGAAAAAGCTGTACGAAAGCTTCCCTTTCCATCCCCGTGATGACGAAATCCTTGTCCTGCGGTTTAACACCTCTTAGATGATCTCGCACCCATCCACCCACAAGGTAGACCGTACCGCCAGCCTGCTCCACGCGATTGATGAAATCCTCCTGCTCCATGCCTCACCCCTCATCCCACTTATTCTTTTCCGAGGTCAACGTTGTTTCAGCACCCTTGCACCATGCGCGTCGAGAGAGAGCTGCAGCGCCCGCGCCTCGACTTCATGTTTGGCAAAGGCTTCGACCATCGCCCTGTCCCACGGCCTCCTCATTCTCCAACGTATAAGCAATGAGGCACGATCCCGCGCCGCTGAGACTCGCGCCGAGGGCGCCTGATCTGCGCGCGGCACGAAAGACATCCTTCATGCCGGGGATGAGCTTCTCCCTGTACGGTTGATGCAGCGCGTCGGCGAAAGCGTTGCGCAAAAAGCGCGGCTGTCCTTTCGTCAACGCAGCGACGAGAGCGCTGCGCGACTCACATTGTACACGGCGTCCTTCATGTTCACCTGCTCGGGCAGGGACGCTTCGGGCAAGCCTCGTTGAAAGAGGAAACTCCGGCACGGCGACGACAAGCTTCAACGGCATGCGCGGCATCAAAGAAAAGCACTCAACCCTGCCGCGCGTGACAACGCTGATCGTGAAGCCACCGAAAATAGCAGGCGCCACGTTGTCAGGATGGCCTTCGATACTCGTCGCCATCTGCAGGAGCTCACGTCGCGAGAAACGATTGCCGATCAAGGCATTCGCCGCCTTGAGCCCCTGCGACAATCGCCGCCGCACTGCTGCCAAGTCCGCGCGACAAGGGGATGTGGTTCTTCATGCGGATGCAAAAAGCCTTTTACCTCGTCTTCAAGATTCGCACGTTTCAAAAATCGTGCGAATGGCGCGTAGGACGATGTTCCTCTCGTCGCACGGAATGTTGTCCGCACCTTCGCCCTCAACCTCGACAGCGATCCCCTCTTCCCCTTTCAACGTGAGCTCCAGATCGTTATAAATCGTGCAGGCGACACCTATGGCATCGAAACCTGGCCCGCAATTTGCGCTTGTGCCCGGTACGCGCACACGAATCATTCGGTTCAGCATGATGCGACATCCCCTGCGGATTTTTCCACGCGGATGATGCTGCGAATCTCACTGACGACAGAAAGATTCTTGAGGTCTTCCGCCGCTTCCTGCATCTTCTTGTGTTTGACGATATGCGTGACTGCAACAATTTCCGCACGCTCTTTATAGCGCCTCGTCTGAATGACGGATTTCAAGCTGACCTTGTGGTTGCCAAACGCCGTCGCGATGGCCGCGAGAACCCCCGGCTCATCATCGACGAGGAGCCGCACGTAGTAGGAAGCTTCCGTCTCCTCCACGGGGCAGAGCGACTTGTGCGCATAACACGTGCAATGAAGCCGTCCGAAGGTGTCAAGCTGCATATCGCGCGCGATGTCTATGGCATCCGCGACAACGGCGGAAGCCGTCGGCAGCGACCCGGCCCCGCGTCCATAAAACATCGCTTCGCCAATGGCATTTCCGCGCACAAAGATCGCATTGTAGACATCATTGACAGAAGCGAGCGGATGTGCCTTCGGCAGAAATACGGGATGCACGCGCACGTCGACGCCCGCTTCGCTGGAATCGCGCCCAATCGCAAGAAGCTTCACGACATAGCCGAGCGCCTTGGCATAATCAATGTCCTCCGGCGTAACCTTCGTGATGCCCTCGACTGAGACATCCTCGAATCGAACGCGAGTGTTAAAGGCTATAGAAGCAAGAATCGCAATCTTGCGGGCAGCATCAAGGCCCTCGACATCCGCTGCCGGATTCGATTCAGCATAGCCCTTGTCCTGGGCTTCCTTGAGAACGCTGTCGTAGTCTGAACCATTTTCCGCCATCTGCGTTAGCATGTAGTTCGTCGTACCGTTGATGATGCCCATGATTTCCGTGACACGATTCGCCGTCAGGCACTGCTTCAGCGGCATGACGATGGGAATGCCTCCGCCGACGCTCGCTTCAAAGTGGAAGTCCACGCCATGCTTTTCCATCGCCTCAAACATATCCCTGCCGAACTGCGCCACGACATCCTTGTTCGCCGTCACGACGTTCTTCCCTTTTTCCATGGCATGCAGCATATACTCGCGAGCTGGATGAATGCCGCCTAAAAGCTCGATGACGATGTCGATCTCCTCATCATTCAAGATTTCGTTCACATCTTCCGTCAGGTGCAGTCCTTCCATATATGAACGCTTCTTCTTTGCATCGCGCACGAGCACAGACTTCAGCGTGAGCTTCACACCCGCCTTCGCTGTAATCTCGCGCTCATTCTCACGAAGCACGCGCACGACGCCCGTACCAACGGTTCCGAAGCCCAGCATGCCAATCTTGATTTCTTTCATCTTTTTCCCCTTTCATCACGCCTGCCCAAGAACTTCGAGGCGCTTTACGCCATCCACCAAGCGCAGTTTGTCCAGAAGCGCCTCGAGATCCACCGAGAGGTTCGCTGTCTCGATAGAAACTGTCGCATTCGCCACCCCCTGCAAAGGAATGCCCTGATTGATCGTCAGCACGCTGCCGGAGTCCGCCGAAATGGTGTTGAGAACGCTCGAAAGAACGCCCTTCTTATGCTCCAAGAGAAGGGTGAGCGAGATGATCTTGTTCCGACTCGCCTCATAGAAGGGAAATACATAATCCTTGTACTTGTAATAAGCGCTGCGGCTCAGTCCCATGCTATCGACCGCTTCGTTGATCGTGCGCACATCACCGCGCTTGAGCATCTCCTTCACCCGTATGGTCTTCTTGATCGCCTCGGGCAAGATCTGCTCCTGCACGAGAAAGAATCCGCTCTGCGATTTTTGTTCGTTGTTCTCCTTGCGTTCCCTTGGCATAAAAATTCCTCCTGCACCATAATTCCATGCTTGGAATTATACCATTGTCCAACACTATTGTACAGTCCCCATAGACATATTACCATGAAAGTCCAAGAGGTCAATCCCAAAAAGGTGAAAAATAACGGCTCTTTCTTAGAAATTACACGCACAAACGTCCACAGAGTGGATATTTGTGCGTGCAGTCTACGAAAAAGCTCTTATGCAGTTCTCTTCAACGCTTCCCAGCTTTGATCTTGCTCTCCGTGCCATTCATGAGTCTCGTGATATTCGCATGGTGACGCACGATGACGAGCACGGCAGCGAAGACCCCGAAGAGCGTGTATTCCATCGGGTAGGAAAAAAAGAGCGCGAGCACGGGCACAAGCGCCGCACCAACGATGGAGCCAAGTGAAACGTAGCGAGTCACGAACACGATGCCGAGCCAGATGAGAAAAACGATACCTGTGAGCGCCGGCATGAGCATCGCTATGACGCCGAGCCCCGTAGCAACGCCCTTGCCACCCTTGAAGCCCAAAAAAATCGACGCCGAGTGTCCAAGGATGGCGGCGATACCGCACAGAACCATAGCGAGCGGCGTATCGACGAGCAACATGGCAATATATACCCCCAGGAATCCCTTGAGAAAATCAAGCAAGAAGACGAGCGCACCCGGCCCCTTGCCCAACGTGCGGTAGACATTCGTCGCACCAATATTGCGGCTGCCATATTCGCGAATGTCGATCCGCCAGATAGCACGGCAAAGGATCAGGCCATTCGGTATCGACCCTAGAAGATAGGCGATGATGCAGGAAAGCAGCGTCATAATTCTTCCTCCTCCTTGCCACGCACGATGAGACGCAGCGGCGTTCCTTCAAAACCGAAGCTTTCGCGTAACTTGTTCTCAATGTAACGCAAGTACGAGAAGTGCATCAGTTCCGGCTCATTGACAAAGACGATGAACTTCGGCGGACGAATGTCCGCCTGTGTGATGTAACGGATCTTGAGTTGTTTTCCCTTATGCGCGGGAGGTGGATTCACGGCGATCATATCGCGCACGAGGTCGTTCAGGATGCTCGTCTTGACACGCATCGACGCTTGATCCGCCACATACTTGACGAGGTCAGTGACACGTGCGACACGTTGGTGCGTAAGTGCCGAAGTATAGAGCACAGGTGCATATTGCAGAAAGCCGAGCTCTATACGCAGCTCATCCGTGAAGCGCAGCGTTGACTTTTCATCCTTGTTTTCATAGATATCCCATTTGTTCACGATGAGGACGACCGCCTTGCCCGATTCGTGGGCGTAGCCTGCGATCTTCTTGTCTTGCTCCGTGATTCCTGCCGTGGCATCGAGCACGACGAGCACGACATCGGCGCGGTCGACGGCGCGAAGCGCGCGCATGACGCTGTAGCGCTCGATGGGCGCATCGATCTTCCCCTTGCGGCGCATGCCAGCGGTATCGATGAGTATGAACTTCGTGTCCTCCGTCGTGAAATGCGTGTCGATGGCATCGCGCGTCGTGCCCGCGACATCGCTGACAATGACGCGCTCCTCGCCCAGAAGCGCATTGACGAGCGAGGACTTGCCCACGTTCGGACGCCCGATGACAGCGATGCTGATCTCGTCCGACTCCTTTTCCTCCTGCGCTCCCTCTGGAAAGAGGGCAACGAGTGCATCGAGAAGATCGCCGAGATTCATCGCGTTCGTCGCAGAGATCGGCACGGGATCCCCCAGACCGAGATTGTAGAACTCATAGACATCCGCCTCTTGCTTCTGGGAGTCGATCTTGTTCACTGCTAGAAGCACAGGCTTTTTCGTCGTGCGCAGCATCTTGCCGACTTCCTCGTCGGCAAGTGTCAGACCCGCGCGTCCATCGACGAGGAAGAGGATGACATCCGCTTCCTCCATGGCGATCTGTGCCTGCTGCCGCATGGAGCGCAGGATGATGTCGCTCGTGTCGAGCTCAATGCCGCCTGTATCGATCATCGTGAATTCCCGATTGAGCCATTCGGCATCCAGATAGATGCGATCGCGTGTGACGCCCGGCAAATCGTCGACAATGGACACGCGCTTTCGCCCCAATTTATTGAAAAGCGTAGACTTGCCCACGTTGGGACGTCCCACGATCGCCACGATCGGCTTGCTCATTCCATCCTCTCCTTTTCCTCTTTCCTCGGCTTCGTGTACGCCGCGTTGCTCTGCCACATATATGATGCCTCCTCGTCTGACGTACCATGGTAATGCTCCCAATCGAGCAAGGCGCGCACGAGATCGCCTCCCCCCTGTGCCGTCTCGACACGCAGATGCGGCACAGCACGGCGAAATGCTTCCAAGGTCATATCGTCGAGCAGGATGTTCTCGCCCGTGCGCAGAGCGCATTCAGGCATGATCACTCCTTGCGGCGCATCGGAAACCTCCTTGAGCGCCCGAAGCATGTCCGTACCCGTCAGAAGCCCTGAGACGTTGACCATCCTGCCGAAATAGTCGTTCTCCACGCCGAGACAATCGACGCGGAGTCCCGGAACGGAAATGCCTGCCACAAGCTCTTCAAAGAGCGGCGCAACCGACGTGCCTGAAAGAATCGCAAGATGCAGCGACTTCTCATACCCCTTGGGCGCAGATAGGGTTCTGCAAAGTCTCCTTCCACTCCTCGATGAACGTGCGCGCAAGTCCGATACCGTTGTCAAGCTGCGGGAAGCCATCGTACTCCTCCGCCGGCGGCACGGGAAGCCCCGCAAGAAAGTAAAATTCATCACCCAAGTAAACAAAATTCCTGCCCATCCCCTCCCGTGCACGCCGCTGCCAAGTTTCGACCGGCGAATGACGGCGATCGCGCCTTCGCGATCGAACATCTTCAGCGGATAGCAGCCTTCGCGAAACCGCGTGAGTCCGACAGGCACGATGGCGAGCGAAAGCGCATGTGGCCATCTTGCCAGAAGCTCTTCCACCGTGCGGTCGAGCTCCTTGCCGTCGTTGAGTCCCGGACAGAGCACGACCTGCGCGTGATACTCGACCTCTGCCGCTTCCAAGCGATCGAGGTGAGCCGCAATCTCTGCAGCCCTCCTCGTATTGAGCATGGCAGCGCGCAAATCGGGATTCATCGCATGGACGGAAACGAACAGCGGCGAGAGGTGGTATCGTTCGATGCGCAGAAAATCCTTTTCGCGCATATTCGTCAACGTAACAAAGTTGCCGTAAAGGAACGACATGCGATAATCGTCATCCTTGACGGACAGGCTTTTCCTCATGCCCGGCGGAACCCGGTCGACGAAGCAGAAGCAGCAACGATTGCCGCACGAGCGTATGCCGTCAAAGACGGCGGAAGCGAACTCCACGCCAAGTTCCTCATCATAGTCTTTGTCAAAAGCAAGCAGTTCCTGCTCGCCATCCGCATGTTCGACAAGAAGCTCAATCTCCTCCTCGGCGAAGGCAAAGCTCAAGTCAATGATGTCGCGCAACTCTTGTCCATTGACGGCGAGGATCTTGTCACCGACGGCAAGTTCCAACTCCTCCGCC
This sequence comes from uncultured Selenomonas sp., assembly GCA_916438625.1. Taxonomy (GTDB): domain Bacteria; phylum Bacillota; class Negativicutes; order Selenomonadales; family Selenomonadaceae; genus Selenomonas. Next base: position 1,587,683 of record CAKAFE010000001.1, read on the forward strand.
AAACTTCCTGGCATCACGCATATGATTTCCCCTGACAACATGCTCTTCCTCTGGTTTTTCTCAGGGCGCTGCCCCGTTCTGATGAATAAGGGAGTGATGAATACTCATCACTCCCCGGTTTTCCTATTCTGCTTTGACGTTCAGCCCTCGTCGCCCTCTTCTTCGTGGGTGACAGGCTCATCCTTATAGTAGGAAACGTCCGAAACCTCAGCGTCTCTCTGCGCCCTCGTGATGGAGAGCGAGATGCGCTTGCGCTTCATATCGATGTGCAGGATCTTGACCTTCACAATGTCACCAAGCTGCACGGCCTCATCGGCGCGCGCAATGCGACGATCGGCAAGTTCGCCCATCGGAATCAGACCGTCAAAGCCTGGCTCGATTTCCATGAAAGCGCCGAAATCTGTAAGCTTGATAATCTTGCCCTTGATGTGCGTGCCCTCTGCATAGCGCTCCGCCTTGTCGAGCCAAGGATCGCGCATCGTGTCCTTAACGGAGAGCGAGATGCGCTTCGTCTCGGGATCGAAGTTTTTCACATAGACATCGACCTCATCGCCGACAGAAAGAACATCCGACGGCTGCTTCACGCGATGCCATGCGAGATCCGAGATATGCGCCAAACCGTCGACGCCGCCGATGTCGATGAATGCGCCATACTCGACGAGACGCTTGACCGTGCCGCGAATGATCTGCCCTACTTCAAGCGTCGAGAAGACTTCTTCCTGCTTCTTCTCGCGCTCCTCCTCCAAGAGGCTGCGACGCGAAAGAACGAGACGCTGCTTGCGAATGTCGATCTCGATCGGCAGAGCTTCCACCGTCTGGCCGACGTAGATGGAAAGATCCTTGACGAAATGAAGCTCCATCTGCGACGCAGGAATAAAGCCGCGCAGACCGCTGACAGACGCAACGAGACCGCCCTTGACGACCTGCGTAATCTGCGCCTGAACCGTCTGTCCGTCCTCTTTCAGTGCCTCGATCTCCTTCCATGCAACCATGCGGTCAGCACGAACTTTGGAAACCGTCGCACCATTCTCGCCGCCGAGGCTCACGACGAAGACCTCGATCTCGTCGTCGACTTTCACAACGTCCTTCGCGGAATCCGGCTCTGGCGAGGCAAGCTCCCTCTTCGAGATGGGGATGTCCGCCTTGAGGCCAGCGATGTTGACGTAAGCCTGACCATCGTCGACAGCGACGACCGTAGCCTTTACGACATCATGTTCCCTTACCTCCTGCATGGACTCCTCTTCAGCCTCAAGCAAACTCTTCATGTCTTGTTCTTGCACTTTTGATATACCTCCTTGATAATCCAGTCCGGAGTCGATGCCCCAGCTGTAATACCAATTTTTTTGATTTTTATCAAACCATTCGTCCTGCAGCTCCGCCGCAGTCTCAATATGATAGGTTTGGCATTCCGCCGCGCACAATTGCGCCAGTCGCGTTGTGTTCGCGCTGTTTTTTTACCGCCGATGACGAGCATCATGTCCACTTGCTGCGCAAGCTTGATCGCCGCCTGTTGGCGCTGATCCGTCGCCGTGCAGATCGTTCGGACAATGCGCACATCGTTCGACTTGTCCAGTAGGTGGAGCACGATCTCCTTGAATTTCGCACCGGAAAACGTCGTTTGAGCAACGATTCCCATGCGCGTGCATGGCGCAACAGCTTTGGTCCCTTCGATGGAATCCACGATGACAGCGTCACCACCCGCCCATTCGAAGATGCTCTTGACCTCTGGATGAAGCTTCTCTCCTACGATAACGACAGAATAGCCCTCTTGAAAAAGTTCGTGCGCCGTGGACTGTGCCTTCTTCACATGAGGACATGTCGCATCGACGAGGGAAAGCCCGCGCTCTTTTGCTTCATCATAGACGAGGGGGCCAACCCCATGCGAACGTATGATGACCGTCCCCTTCTCCATATAGGGAAGAGCATCGACCATGCCGACGCCCTCCGCCGCAAGACGCGAAACCATCTGCGGATTGTGGATGATGGGACCGAGCGTGCAGGAAGTTCCGTCGGGCGCAGCCTGCTCACGCGCAAGTTTGATTGCACGTTTCACGCCGTAGCAGAAACCGAGGGATTCTGCCAGAAATACTTCCATATATCTACCACCAAATATCCAATGTATCACAGAAATGGACTTTCTTCTATTTCCGCAATCTACACCATATTATAGCATAAAATCAACCACTTATGCTATTTTTTATCATTGCGTAAATTTCATCCATTATTTTTTTGAGAAAACTCCTGCAATGCTTGCTTATCCTGCTTCTCCCCCTGAAAAACCAAAGGTTTGCCGTAGATGACACGGAATTTCGGCAGAAAGGCGCCGTTGGCGAAAAACACGATCGGTGCCGATAATGGCAGCTGGAACGACAGGAGCCTTCGCCATTGCCGCAAGCAGGGCGACCCCTGGCTCCGCCTTCTTCCTCTCCCCATGGCGGCTGCGCGTCCCCTGCGGGAAAACGCCGAGGCAACGACCGTTCTTAAGCTCTGCGAGCGCCGCCTTGATCGCCCCGCGATCCGCTGCGCCGCGCTTCACAGGAAAAGAATGGCAGCTTCGCAGAACATAATCCGCGACGGTATTGAAGAAAAGTTCCTGTTTCGCCATATAGCTGACGGGACGCGCAAGAAAAGTCGCCAAGAGCGGCGGATCCCAGTTGCTCGCGTGATTCGCCGCCAAGATCACATATCCTCTTCCGGCATGTTTTCACGCCCTTCGATTTCAGCGCGGAAGACAACGGTGAAAAAGCAATGTAAAGATGATGCGCAACAGTCCGTAAATCATCTGCCGCACCTTTCTACGATGGCGCGGACGACAGCGGCGATATCCATGCCCGTCGTATCGAGCAGCTCTGCATCCGCCGCCTGCACGAGCGGCGAGATCTCACGTTCGCTGTCCGCCTTGTCGCGGCGCATGATGTCCGCTTCAAGTTCCTCAAGCGTCATGTCGTAGCCCTTTTCCCTCATTTCCTTCCAACGGCGTTTCGCACGTTCCTCCGGGGAAGCAGTGAGGAAGATCTTCACATCGGCGCTTGGCAGGACGTGTGTGGCGATATCCCTGCCGTCCATAAGCACGCCGCCCGCTTCGGCCATGTGTCTCTGCTGTTCGACCATCTTCTCGCGCACAGGACCGAGACGCGCCACTTGCGACACAACGGCGCTGACCTCGGGCGTGCGGATCTCGCCCGTGACTTCCTCGTCATCGACGAACACCTGCGTCACCTTTCCATCATAGTGCAGGCGGACCGCGATATCGGACACAGCGGCGAGGATCTGTTCATCCGTCACGGGTCTGCCCGCCTTGATCGCCTTCCACGCGACAGCACGGTACATTGCCCCCGTGTCGATGTAGGTGTAGCCAAGTTCCTTCGCTGCCAGCTGGGCAACCGTGCTCTTGCCGGCGCCCGCTGGACCATCGATTGCCACCACGAGTTTTCTTGCCATGTTCTTCCTCCTATTGCACGAGTCTGTCCATAGTCTGATAAAAGGATGGATATGAGATGTTGACACAAGCGGGTGCATCGAGCGTCACGCCTTCTCCTGCCAAGCCTGCGACCGCGAGCGACATCGCCATGCGGTGATCGTCGTATGTGCGGCAGACGGCAGGTGAAGGCGCTCTGCCGCCATGAATGATCATGCCGTCCTGCGTCGCTTCGACAGCTCCCGGAACGAGGCGGTTCAGCTCCGTCGTCACCGCCTGCAGGCGATCTGTCTCCTTGACACGCAGCTCCGCCGCACCCGAGATGACGGTATCGCCTGCGGCAAAGAGCGCCGCGACGGCGAGAATCGGTATCTCGTCGATGAGCCGCGGGATGATAGCACCGCCGAAGGATGTGCCGCGAAGCGAGGCGCTTCGCACGCGGATGTCGGCAAGCGCTTCGCCGCCGCTCTCGCGCTCGTTGGAAAGCGTGACGTCCGCGCCCATGGCGGAAAGCACGTCGAGGATGCCCGTTCGTGTCGGATTGACGCCGACGTCTTCGAGCAAGATGTCGCTCCCTTCGATGAGTGATGCTGCAACAAGCCAATAAGCGGCAGAACTTATATCTCCCGGCACGATGATCTCCTCAGGTGAAAACAGTTCATCCACAGGTTCGATCGTCACTGTCGCATCCTCCCGTCGGATTCTTGCACCAAAAGCGCCCAGCATACGCTCCGTATGATCGCGGGAAAGCGCAGGCTCTTCCACGGTAGTCTTTCCATCTGCATAAAGACCCGCGAGAAGGATTGCCGACTTCACCTGCGCGCTCGCGACGGGACTTTCGTAGTCCATCGCGCGAAGACGCCCTTCGCGCGGCAGAACGGCAAGCGGCAGGAAGCGATTCGCGTCGCGTCCTCGAATCGCCGCTCCCCATGCGTACAAGCGGCTCAACAACCCGCCCCATGGGACGGCGTGAAAGCGAGGCATCACCCGCAAGCGCCGAAAAGAACGGCTGTGCCGCCAAAATTCCCAAGAGGAGGCGCAGCGTCGTGCCAGAATTTCCCGCATCGAGAATCGCCGCAGGTTCTTTCAAACCGTGCAAACCGACTCCCGTCACGCGCAGGAGTCGTCCTCCCTGCGCTCGACGCTTGCGCCAAGCGCCCTCATGCACGCTGCTGTCGAAAGGCAGTCTGCCGCTTCCAGAAAGTTCTTTACGCGCACCGCGCCCTTCGCTATGGCAGAGAACATCACGCTGCGGTGCGAAACGGACTTGTCCCCGGGCACGCGGATCTTCCCCGTCATGCCTCTCTTCGCTGGATGAATCTCTCTTCCTTCAGCCATCATGCATCTTCCCCTCAAAATCAGACGTTCCCTCTTCTAAACCTTCCACCGGAGCAGCGCTCCAGCGTCCCGCCGCCGCCCCCATGGAGAAAGCCGCCTGCAGATTGTAGCCGCCTGTGAGACCGTCGACGTCGACGACCTCGCCGGCAAAATAAATCCCTCGACACGAGCTTCGATTCCATCGTCTTGGGGTCGATCTCCTTCGTCGAGACACCGCCCGCTGTCACGATGGCTTCGGCAATAGGGCGCGTCTTCTCGACGGTGAGCACGAGATGCTTGATCGTCCCGGCAAGCCTCGTGCGCTCGACGCGCAGCAAATCATGCACAGGTTTTTCCGGCGACAGATACGCCGCATCGAGCACAGGTGCGATGAGTTTTCCCGGCAGGAGGTCACGCATGGCATTCTTCAGCACCTTGTTCCGATATTTGTCAAAATCACGCTGCACCCGTGCTGCAAAGATTTCGGGCGTCAAGGCAGGCTTCAAGTCGAGGACGATCTCCACGAACTTCCCTGCCGCAAGCGCCTGCGCCGCCTTGCGGCTCAGGGACAGAATGATCGGCCCCGTCACGCCGAAGTGCGTAAACATCATCTCGCCGAATTCCTCGCCAATCTTCTTGCCGTCGCTTAGGAGCGTCACGCGCACATTGCGAAGTGACAACCCCTGCGCATCCTTGACCCAATCCTCTTCGGTGACAAGCGGCACGAGCGACGGCAAGATGTCCCTGACCGTATGCCCCAGCGCACGCGCCATCGCGTATCCGTCCCCCGTCGACCCCGTGCCCGGATACGACGCACCACCTGTGGCAAGCACGACGGCATCGGCGTCGATCTTCGCACCGCTCGCGAGCACGACTCCCACTGCACGCCCCTCTGTCACAAGGATCTCGGCAACCTGCGCCTCCGTCTCAATCTTCACGCCGAGCTCATGGAGGCGGACAAGAAGCGCATCAACGGCATCCACCGCGCGGTCGCTGACGGGAAAGACGCGCCCTCCGCGTTCCACCTTCGTCTCCACACCAAGGTCGCGGAAGAAGGTGCGCACGGCTTCGTTGTCAAAAGCATGCAGGACGCTGTAGAGGAATGTGCCGTTTCTCGGAATATTCTGCACGATATCAGCAATCGGTGCAACATTCGTGATGTTGCACCGTCCCTTTCCCGTGATCATCATTTTCCGACCGGGCTGTTTCATCTTTTTCCAAAAGGCGCACCGAGGCGCCCGCTTCCGCCGCCTTTGCCGCCGCCATGAACCCTGCCGTAGCCTGCACCGACGACGAGGACACGCCGCATACTCATCGCTCCTCCACAAGACTGTAGAGGGAAGCAATCTCAGCTTTCGTCAAAGGGCGGCATGCACCGCGCTTGAGGCCGTCAAGCGTGAGCTGTGCGAAGCGCGTGCGCTTCAAAGGCACGCACATCGCAGCCGACCGCCTCAAACATGCGGCGCACCTGCCGATTCCTGCCCTCATGCAGCGTAATCTCGACATCGACGAGCCCTTGGTCTGTCGTGCCATAGACACGCACCTCTGCAGGCGCCGTCATGCCATCTGCCAGCTCCAAACCGCCCCGAAGTTTCTTGAGTGCTTTCGGCGTAAGTTCGCCCGCCACCTTCGCGCGATACGTCTTGCGCACGAGAAAGCGCGGATGGAGAAGCCCTTGCGTCAACGTGCCGTCATTCGTCAGGAGGAGCAATCCCTCCGTGTTCTGGTCGAGCCTTCCGACAGGATAAACATGCGCCTTCTTCACAGGCAGAAGGTCGATCACCGTGCGCCTGCCTCGCTCATCGGAAACAGTCGAGATATAGCCCTTAGGCTTATTCAGCAAGAAGTATACGCGGCCTTCCTCTTCAGGCAGCGGCTTGCCGTCCACTGCGATGCACGCAACTGCCACGTCCGCCTTCGTTCCTGGCTCACGCACCGTCACGCCATCCACCGTCACGCGCCCTGCCGCGATCATCTCCTCTGCCTTGCGGCGCGACGCCACGCCTGCACGGCTGATGATTTTCTGCAATCGTTCTTCCATATTTCACCCTTACCCGTCATTTTATATTCGGCATGATCGGAGCTGTACACGGCGCTCTCATAGATTCGGCATATTGCAAACGATGTCTCGTGCCTCCTCCACTTCTGAGGCAAGTACGCGGATCTCGAAGTTCGCTTTGCGCGAAGCGTCGATCGATTTTCGATCTGTCAAGATGCCCTCCGCTTCAAGTCTTTCACAGATCTTTTCCGCCTGCCCCTTCGTTGCAGCCACAAAGATCGATGTCCACATGAAATCTTCCTCCTCCATCCGCTATCTCTGCAGCACCGAGTTTTTGCCGAGCAATGCTTCAATCTCCAACACGACAACGGGAGATGCATCAAGCCAATAGCGCGGCTCCAGCTTCTGCCAACGCCCTTTCCGATTCAAAAAAACGGCATGCTCGCCCCTGTGCGCTGCAAAAATGCGGTAAAGCGCTTCAAGCGCTTCCTCTCCCTCGCACTCTTCAGGCAATGTAATATAGTAATCCTGCCGATAGTCATCGATCGACGTGATCGTGTCTGCAATCACCTTGACGCCGTCATCCGTGAAGTTCACGCGCCCTTGTACGACAAGAGCCGCATCGGGCACGAGGATGTTCACGTGTGGATAAAAGACTGCGGGAAACACCACGACTTCGATGGAATGCGTGTAATCCTCCAACTCCAAGAAACACATCGTGTCACCCTTCTTCGTCGCAATGCGTTTCGCCGAAGAGACGAGACCCCCGATGCGCACGAGCTGACGCTCCTTCTTCTTGCCTTCCAAGATGTCGCGAATGGGTACGAGATTCTTGATCTTCTTTTCGTGACGGTCGAGCGGATGTCCCTGTGATGAAGAACCCCGTGTTCTCCTTCTCCCACGCGAGCCGCTGTACAGCATCTACCTCAGGAACATCGGGCAGGGAAACCTCTTCCGTCTCCTGCATCGCCGCTTCACCGAAAAAGACCGATCTGTCCGCTCGCCTCATCTGCACGTTTTTGCACCGCCACGTCGACGACCCTCTCCAAGACCGCCAGAAGCTGCGACCGGCGCGCACCGAGCGAATCGAATGCACCGCATTTAATGAGACTCTCCAACACGCGCTTGTTCGCCGTGCGCATGTCAACGCGCGTGCAGAAATCCAACAGCGACGTGAATGCTCCGCCCTCTTCACGCACTGCTGCAAGGCTCTTGATCGCCGCTTCACCGACGTTTCGCACGGCGGCAAGACCGAAGCGAATGGCCGCACCATCGACGCTGAAAGTCGCCTCGCTCGCGTTGACATCGGGCGGCAAAATCTTGATGCCCATGCGGCGGCAAAGCTCGATGTAGACGCCGACCTTGTCATTCGTGTCCATGATGCTCGTGAGCATCGCTGCCATGAACTCCTGCGGATAATGCGCCTTGAGGTACGCCGTCTGCCACGCCACAAGCGCATACGCCGCGCTGTGCGACTTGTTGAAGCCATAGTCGGCGAAGTGCGTCAGAAGATCGAAGATCTTCTCTGCCAGCGCAGGATCGATGCCATTTTCCTCCGTGCCCTTCATGTAGGTCTCACGCTGCGACATCAGGACTTCATGCTTCTTCTTCCCCATGGCGCGGCGCAGGATATCCGCCTGTCCGAGCGTGAAGTTCGCGAGCACCTGCACGACCTGCATGACCTGCTCCTGATAGAGAACGACGCCGAAAGTCTCCTTCAAGATCGGTTCCAACAGCGGATGCAGGTACGTCACCTTCTTCTTTCCATGTCTGCCTGCGATGAAATCTGTCACCATGCCGCTGCCCAAAGGTCCCGGACGATAGAGCGCGACCGTCGGGATGAGGTCTTGAAAGCTTTTCGGCTGCAGATCCTTGACGAGGTTCGTCATACCCGCCGATTCCATCTGGAATACGGCTCCCGTATCACCACGGCAGAGCATTTCGGCCGTCTTCTCATCTTCGAGCGGAATCTTGTCGATATCGACCGTCATTCCGCGGCTCTTCTTGATATGCTTCAAAGCATCGGCAATGACCGTGAGCGTGCGAAGACCGAGGAAATCCATCTTCAAAAAGCCCCAGCTCTTCCACATGATCCTTGTCGTACTCCGTCACAAGCGTGCCGTCTGACACCTGCACGGGCACATATTCGGTCAGCGGGTTGCGTGCGATCACAACGCCTGCCGCATGGGTCGAGGAATGACGCGGCAGTCCTTCGAGATCGCGCGCGAAGTCGATGAGCCGTTTTGTCTCATCGCCCTCCTCATAGATGCTTCGAAAATCCTGCGATTCTGCCAGTGCGCGATCGAGCGTGATGCCGAGCTCCGACGGCACAGCCTTCGCCACACGATCGACGCTCGCATACGTCATTTCGAGAGCGCGACCGACATCGCGGATCGCGCCCTTCGCCGCCATTGTGCCGAAAGTGATGATCTGCGCCACGTGATCAGCCCCATAGCGGCGTTTCACATAGTCGATGACCTCCTCGCGGCGGATGTAGCAGAAATCGATATCGATATCAGGCATCGTCACACGTTCCGGGTTCAGGAATCGCTCAAAAAGAAGTTCATACTTCAAGGGATCGAGGTTCGTGATGCCCAGAAGATAGGCGACAATACTGCCCGCCGCTGAACCGCGGCCAGGGCCGACGGCGATACCCTCGCCTCGTGCATATTTGATGAAGTCCCAAACGATGAGGAAATAGCTGTCGTAGCCCATGCGATGGATGATTGAAAGCTCATAGGAGAGCCTTTCGCGCACGGCAGGCGTGATCTCTTCATAGCGAAGAGGCAGATTCTCCTCGCAGAGCTGTTTGAGATAAGCATCGTCCGTCATTCCCTCGGGCAGAGGGAAATGGGGCAGATGCAGGTGGCCGAACTCGAAGTCAACTTTGCAGCGCTCGGCGATCTTCTGCGTATTGGCGAGCGCCTCAGGATGCTCTTTGAAAAGTTCCTGCATCTCCTCGGGCGAGCGCATGTAAAACTCCCCTTCGGCATAGCGCATGCGCGTCGGATCATTCATGCCTTTGCCCGTCTGTATCGCGAGCAGGACGTCGTGCGCCGCCGTATCCTCCTTGCGCACATAGTGGATATCATTCGTCGCTACTAGACCAACGCCGAACTTCTCTGCCAGCTCTATGACCCCTGCAAAGGCCGTCCTCTCCTCAGCGATTCCATGGTCTTGTATTTCAAGGAAGAAATTATCCTTCCCGAAGATGTCGATGTACTCCTCGACGAGCTTTTCTGCTCGTTCCCGTTCGCCGCGCAGGATTGCCTGCGGGATCTCGCCCGCAACACAAGCACTGAGGCAGATCAGTCCCCTATGATACTTGCGCAAGATCTCCTTGTCGATACGTGGTTTGTAGTACATGCCCTCCGTATGAGCAAGCGAAACGAGCTTCACAAGACTCCGGTATCCTTCTTCGTTTTCAGCCAGCAGGATCAAGTGATAATAGCGCGTGCCGCGCACTTCGGCGCGATCGAACCGCGATGCCGGTGCAAGGTACGTCTCACAGCCGATGATCGGACGGATTCCCTCTTTCTTCGCTTCTTTATAAAAATCAATGACGCCGTACATCGCCCCATGATCGGTGATCGCTACGGAATCCATGCCAAGCGCCTTCGTGCGGGCGATGAGATCAGGGATGCGGCTCGCACCATCAAGAAGGCTGTAGCATGTATGAACGTGCAAATGCGCAAAGGGAATCTTCGCCATGGCAACCTCGCTGAATCAACATCTAAACTTCTCGGTTCTTACCATTATATAGGATAAAGGGAAAAAAGGAAACCTTCAACGCATATTCATATATTCTTCAGCTACAGCGAGAACATACTCCTGCAGCGCAGCGCCGACAGCCAGATCCCAATCGACATCACCTGCGAAGACCGTGTTGGAAACGACGCGAATCGCAAGAAACGGCACGTCGTATGTCTGGCATATCTGTGCGACAGCATCTCCTTCCATCTCTTCGACAGCCGTGCCGTAGAAATCATGCAGGAAGAGCACGCGATCGACCTGGCAGTTCCAACTGTCCGCCGTGCCGATGACTCCCTCCGTCACACGCCCCTTCGTGTAACGATCCTTGAGGGCGGCAGCCGCATAAAAGAGGCCTTCGTCCGCCTTGTGGCAAACCTCCTGCGTGAAACGCCGCGCCTCCTTGTCATAGGCGAATACGCCAAGCTTGTCGAGAGCCTCCTCGTCAACGCCCTCGCCTCGCGCACGAAAATGCGACTTCCATGCCGATATATTGACCGTCTCTTTGCCTATGACGATATCAAAATTCTGCAAGGCAGGATCATGCGCCCCCGCCGTTCCTTGATTGATGACAGCGACCGGACGGAAAAACTCCATGGCGAGCGCCGTCGTTGCCGCCGCATTCGCCAACCCCCATTGCGTGCGAGAAACGGCAAGAGGCACTCCCCGATAAATGCCTGAGGCGAAATACCACTCGCCGAGCCGATATTCCGCCAAGTCATCGAGCTGCTCCACGATATGGCTCGTTTCCACCTTCATCGCACCTTGAACAAGCAAGGGACGAGCCCCTTGGTATGCCTTGCCTTCTCGATCCAACAATACGCCTGCCATCATTTTCCCTCCGCTGTCTATTTTCCATTCCTGCAAATGCGAAATATTATACGCCTCTGTCTTTACATTGTCAAATAAATCCCCTATAATGAAAGAAGCATCCCTTTCTGACTCATATGTTTTATTGCAAAGGAGCGATTCCCCTTGAAAATCATCGCGCGGCATCTCACTGCCGACTTATACAACTGCAAAGAAAACAAACTGCAGGACATGGAGATGACCGTCGCCTCGCTCAGGCGCCTTACCGAAGAAGCGGGTCTCCACATCCTGCAAGTCGACACACAAGTGATTGAGAAAGGTCATTTCCTCGTGCTCCTCGCACTCAAGGAAGGCCACCTCGCCCTGCACACCCTACACGGAAATCCGCTATGCAGCAGGCGACATCTTCCTCTGCGATGCCAATGCCGAACCTGAAACGCTCTTCAAGGGACTGCGAAACTTCTTCAAGCCGGAAAAGATCCGCACGACCTTCCTCAAGCGCGGCGATTTCGGCAAGGTCAAGGACATGAAGCCGAAGATCAAGTCACGTGTCGCACCCCTCCGCCGCATCCATAACACGGGCGCGAAGGTCATACGTCTGCTCGCACGGAGCAACCGCAAGACGAATTTCTGAAAACCGCATACGAAAAAGGCTGCCGGAAGGCAGCCTTTTTCGTATCACTTATACGCGGGCAAGCCTGGCTCAAGCGCAGTCGCCGCCTTGTAATCGTTTTCGGACTCCGCAGCCTTTCCCGACAGGAAGTAGAGATAGCCGCGGCGGTAATAGAACTTGGCGTTTCTCGGCTCCAAGCGGAGCGCTGCCGTATAGTCGTCAATCGCCTTCGCCTTTTCGCCCATGCTTTCCAAAACGCCTGCACGGTTGCCAAAAAATGCCGCATTCGACGAATCAAGGGAGATTGCAGCATCGAGGTCAGCCAGCGCTCCATGAACATCACTGAGCTTAATCTTTTCGATCGCACGCAGATTGAGGAGATCCGCGTTCTTCGGTTCGATCGCCAGCGCTCTCTCTATGTCGAGAAGCGCCTCTTCATTTCGATTCATCAATCGATAGGAAATCGACCGCTCAATATAGATGGGAAGTACATCCGACGTTTTCTCCAAAGCGCGCGTGTAATCAGCGACGGCTTCCTCGATCTGACCGAGTGCACGATAACTCCCCGCACGATTGAAATAAACGAGCGAAGCCTTTTCGGCAGGCACAATCTCCAAGAGGCGCGTAAAGTCCGCAATCGCCTCTTCATGTTTTCCCAAACGTTCAAGGCAGGCACCGCGACGGCTCAATGCCGGAACATTGTCCTTTTCGAGCGCCAACGCTGCCGTATAATCGTCGATAGCAGAAGCGATATCCTGCTTCTGCTCCTTCACCAGGGCGCGCTCGATATAGGCGCGCAGCCTAAGAGCGTCATCGCCTTTCTCGATCACATGCGTATACCCTGCAATGGCATCGTCGAACTGCCTCAGACGATAGAGCAAAGATGCGCGATAGAGCTGCGTCCCCAGATCGTTCGGCTGCAGGGCGACGGCCCGATCCATGTGCGCGAGCGCCGCACTGCCGTCGTTTTGGGCGATCGAAGTCAACCCCATCTCAAATTCGATCAGTGCATTCTTATCATCGAAAGATTGCGCCGTGCGGAAATCCTGCTGTGCATCCTCATATCGCTTCATCTCACGCAGGACGATGCCACGATTGATAAAAGCCGTCGGATTCTCGCCATTGAGCTCGATCGCCTTGCTGAACTCCCGGTAGGCGGTATCGAGGTCGCCCTTCTGGTAGCTTGCAACGCCCCTCTGGATGACCGCGAAATCGGGGGATTGATGGGCGACCTCCCCCTGCTCTCTCGGAAGATCCTGCACCACCTTGCCCGCCTCAGGCTTTTGCAAGGGAGACTCCGTCCCTGCCGGCTTCTTTGCGTCGGTAGCGACGGGCGGCCTCTGTTCAGGATGCTCTTCTCGTGCGGCTTCTTGCTTCTGCACATGCGCTTCCTCGGGCTGCGCTTCCTGTACCTGTCTTTGTTCCCTTTGCTTCTGCGACTCGACAGGCGTTGCAGGCGTGAACGTCCCCAGCGTCCGCGCGAGCGCATCATCCACGACCGAAGCCTCAGCAAAAGAACAGGCACTCCAAGCGGCAGAGCCAGCCAGAATCGCAGCCAAGGCTGCCGTCTTCATTCTCTTTTTCACAAAATCACCTCATAAATAATCTGCGCCAATGAAACAAAATGCAAAGCGGGGCCAGCCTCGATATTTTTCAGGCAAATCACCACCGACGTTCAAACACCAAAAGACTCGACCAACATCATACCGTTCTACACGACAGAAAAGCCGAACATACATTTCGAAAAATCACATCAATGGACAAGCTGCAGCAACACGAAGATGATGAGCCCGATCCCCGCGCCGACGATCGACCCGTTCATGCGAATCCATAAGAGGTCCGGCTCGACTTTGTCGTAGACGAGATGGTTGAGCTGCTCGTCCGTCAAGCGCGAGAGCACGTCGCGCACGATGACGGCGACAAGATCCTGCCCGGCAAGCGCTGAGCGCGCCGCAAGGTCATAGAGCAGTCGGTCGATTGCGCGCTGCATCTTCTCATCCTCGCCAACGAGCACGAGCGTGCGCCGCAGCTCTTCGACGAGAACAGCAGAGAAGTTCTCACGCAGCATGGGCAAGACCACGTCGAGTCCGCGCGTGCGCCGCATCAGGAAGAAGTGCTTCTGCACGAACGCCAAGCTCCGCTCGATCGCCTCCTCGAGCGGCAGTCCCGCGAGCAATGCGTCGCGGAGCTCCAGGGAAAAGTCGCAAAAATCTTGATCAGCGCACAGCTCTTCCGCCTTCGCATAGCAAAGCGCAAGGAACTCCTTCTGCAGCGCAGAATCCTTCTCCATCAACTCTGTCAGCACATACAATGCCTGATGGCGCACGAGTTGTGCAAGATCGGCAAAATTCACGACATCGGTCATCTGGCCTATGCCGAGTAAGAGCCTGTCCCATGCATTCTTGGCATTTTTCCTTCGCATAGCTGAAAAGCACTTCTTCAACCTTTTTTTGGAAAACCCCGGATCCGCGACCTTTTCCGCGAAAAAAACTGCGCCGCCCGTGCGACGAGCACATGATCGCGCTCGTCATCACGCATCCAACGACCGATCAAGGAAAACATTTCCTCAGGGCGCGTCTTCTTCAATTCACTGCGCATCTCATCAGCAAAAGCTTTTTGCCTGCTGCTCGCGGTCGATATGCATGGCGAAGCTGCGCACATAGTGCAGGAACTGCGACACGAGCCTTTTCCTGCACCGCCTCTCGGCGCAAGTAATCGATCAGGCGAGCAGCGAGGTCGATGTGCTGCAAGGCTTGAAAAATCTTACGGCGTGAAAAGAACTCCTTCTGAACCAAGGTGACCGAAGCCTCGATAAAGGATTCGCGTCGGCGCGGCAGAAGCGCTGTGTGCCAAGGGAAGCCGAGTGGTTTCTTGAAAAGCGCCGTCACAGCGAACCAATCGGCAATACCGCCGACGAGCGCCGCCTCGGAGCAAGCAAAGAAAGCCACGCGCCAAGAGGCTCTTCGGATAGGCAATCACCGTGGCGAGCGCCAAAAAGAAGATGACAGCTGCCGAGAGGAGCGTCCTGTCCGCCTTGTTCCACGAACGCCAAAACATCAGCCCACCGCCTTTTCTACAAAGTATGCGATGAGGAAGAGCGCCATGCCCGCCACCGCTCCGACGACGGAGCCGTTGATGCGGATCATCTGCAGATCATCGTCGACGCGGCTCTCTACAAAGGCGATGAGTTCATCATCAGAGAAATCCTCCGGGCGCGTCTTCACCATCTGCGTGATGAATGCATGATGATCCTTCAACTCCGCGTCGAGAAGGTTCTTGAACATAGCGTCGGCACGTCGCTGCAAACTCTTCTTTTGAACAAACTCGTCGATCTTGCCGTCAACAAGAAGGAAGAACGGTTCGCGCCAAAAAGGTTCCCCCTCTGACGTTGCGCTCCAACCAGAGGGCAAACGGCTCCGCAAGATCGATTCGTTCGAAAGATGTCTCCTTCCACGCCGCAATCGCTCGTTTCAATGAATCATTGTTTCCCAGAGACTGCAAAAGCGCACGAAAAGCCGATGCCAGACGTTCGTAACCATCCCCCTTCCCCTTGAGCATGGAGTTGATATAGGCGTCGAGGTGGTTCACCGCAAGCTCGCACAGGCGCTCATCATCCAAACCCATCGCCCGGATGACCGTCGTCCGAAGCGGTGCCTGCCTTTCATACTCTTCGCGCATCTCGCGGATGTTTTCCAAAAACACTTCCTGCATCCTTGAGTCATACAGCGTGCGACGCAGGGCGCGAAGCATCACATGCAGGATCCGCGCACTACTCTTTTCCTCGGCAAGCATATCGAAGAAACGCAGCAGGAATTTCTCCAAAGGAAAACTCTTGAAGCTTTCACGGATCGCTGGCCAGACGCGCTCAGCCACATGCGTCGTATCCATCGTCTCGGCAGCGCGCGAAAGCACGGTGAAAGTGGCCTCCTTAATCCCTCTCGCGTCCGCCTCTCGCTTCGAGGTAGGCGACAAACATCTCTGCCATATCAATCCGTCTCGCGACAGCCATGATGTTCGCCGCGCTCAGAAGATCGTTGGCAGCGTAGTCGACAAGAGCTTGCATGATTCGTGCGCGGTTTCTGCGCAGGATGTCCGTTCGGTAGGATATGCCCAAGGGCTTTCGGAAAATTGCCGTGACCGCAAACCAATCGGCAAGTCCGCCAATCGTCGAGGCGAGGAATGCCGCCTCAAAAAGATCCCAAAAGAATCCTTGTCCTACCATCGGCAGGACAGCGAGCGTGCCGACGACACTGATGGAAAGCGCGAGCGCAGCCTTGTATTTTTTTTGCAAAACCATGCCATTCACCCAACACTCAGCGCACATCGCCGTCGTGCGCCGAAAGCGGGCGACCGCCTCGCTCCGCGTTCCTTGGCGACAGCCAGCATCAGCTTGATGCGGTTGAGCTGATTGACCTCCGAAGAGCCAGAATCGCAGTCAATCGCCACGATGTTCGCGTCCCTGTAATCGTTTCTGAGACTGTGGATGACGCCCTTCCCTGTGATGTGGTTCGGCAGGCAGCCAAAGGGCTGCAGGCAGACGACGTTCGGCACGCCTTCATGGATGAGCTTGACCATCTCGCCCGTGAGGAACCAGCCTTCGCCCGCCATGTTGCCGAGCGACACATGCTTCTTCGCGAGGCGCGCCGTCTCGCCGATCTTATACGGCGGCTCGAAGCGGCGGCTCTTCTTCAGAGCCTTGCGCATGGGGCGGCGGAAGAACTCGACGAGGCTGATGAACATCTGCGCAAACATCTTGTCCTTGAAACTGCCCGAGAAAAGCTCCCGCTCGACGATGGAATCATACGCCATGTAGAGGAAAAAATCCGCGAAGTCCGGCATGACGACCTCCGCGCCTTCTTCAATCAGAACCTTCTCGATGTGGTTGTTCGCCACGGGATGATACTTGACAAGGATCTCGCCGACAATGCCGACCTTCGGCTTCCAAAGGCCCTCGATGAGAGGAAGCGCATCGAAGTCTTGCACCATGCGCTTGATGTTGTCCACGTACTTGAAGTAACTGCCGTTCATAAGCTCGGCAATGCACTTCTCGTGCCACACATCATAGAGGCGTTCTGCCGAGCCTCTTTCCTTCTCATACGGCAAAGTGGCATTGCGCAGCTTCTGCAGAAGATCACCATAGAGAAACGCCTTGATCGCGTCAATGAAGCAGCTGCGATCGAGCGAGAACGCATCTGTCTCCAACCCCCAGCACGCGAACACGGGCACTTGCGGATAGCCTGCATACTGCAGAGCCTGGCGCATCAGTGCCATGTAGTTCGTTGCGCGGCACGGCCCGCACGTCTGAAACAGCAAGATCGACGTATGATCCGGATCGTACTCGCCCGACTTTAGTGCGGCGAGCAGTTGACCTATGACGACGATGGCGGGATAGCACATGTCGTTGTTCACATAGCGCAGACCGAGATCAATCGCCGCTTTGTCGGGCAAGGGCGGCACAACCACCTTGTAGCCATGCTTTTCGAGCACAGGACGCACGAAGCTGAAGTGGATCGGCGCAAGCTGCGGCGCAAGAATCGTATGCGTGCGCCGGCACTCCTCCGTAAAGCGCGGACGCTCCTTCGTGTCCACCCGCTGGAACGGCGCCCTGCGGCAGCGCGCCAGCGCCGCGATCAAAGAGCGCAAGCGTATGCGCGCTGCACCGAGATTGCTGACCTCGTCGAGCTTGATCATCGTATAGATGCGACCGTGACTTTCGAGAATCGACTTGACCTGCCCCGTCGTCACGGCATCAAGTCCGCAGCCGAAAGAACTGAGCTGGATGAGCGTCAAATTCTCATGCTCGGCAACGAAATGGGCCGCATGATAAAGACGCGCATGATAGCTCCACTGATTGACGATGTTCAGCCCTGCGCTCTTGACTGGCAGATGATAGACCGCATCTTCCGACAAGATGGCAAGTCCGTAGGAAAACGATCATGTCGGATATGCCATGATGGATTTCAGGATCAATGTGGTACGGCCGCCCAACAAGCATAATCGCAGGCTGCTTCGTGCGCTCGATTTCGCGCAGGATGCCCTCGCCGTAATCGCGCACATCCTGCTTGTAGTTTTCAAGTTCCGCATAGGCAGCAAAGACCGCCTCCTCGATTTCTGACTTGGAGATTCCCTCAGACACACCAAGTTCTTCAACGAGGGCGATCGACCATGCGCTTCTTTTTCGTCAAGCGGCAAAAAAACGGCTGCAAGAAATCAATATTCCTCTCGCGCAGAATGTCCATGTTCGCGCGAATATTTTCCGCATACGAGGCGACGACAGGGCAATTATAGTGGTTGTCGCTCGGATGCTGCTCGTCGATGACGTTGTAGGGAATGCACGGGTAAAAAAATCTTCTTGACGCCCTTCTCCACAAGATCCATGATGTGCCCGTGCACGAGCTTCGCCGGATAGCAAAGCGAATCCGACGGCACCGTCGCCATACCCTTGTAGTAAAGCGCAGCCGATGACTTGCCGGACAAAACGACCTCATAGCCGAGCCGCGTGAAGAAAGTAAACCAGAACGGGTAATCCTCATACATATTGAGACCGCGCGGCAGTCCAATCGCTCCCCGCGGTGCAGCGTCGCCCCTCAACGGCTCATAATAGGAGAAAAGGCGTTTGTACTTGTAGTCGTAGATGTTCGCCGCTTCCCGCTCCTCCGTTTTCGTCCCGCCGATGCCGCGTTCGCAGCGATTTCCCGTGAAGTACTTACCGCCGTCACCAAATTTCTGCATGGTGATCAGGCACTGGTTGCCGCAGTGCCTGCATCGGTAAGAGCTCGTCGATACAGAAAAATCCTCCAGCGCATCCGCAGAAAGAAGCGAAGAGCGTTCCAGTCCTTCCTCCTGTGCTAGGATCGCCGCACCATAAGCGCCCATGAGTCCGGAGATGTCTGGCCGCACGACGTCGCGCCCGATGAGCTTTTCCATTGAACGCAGGACGGCGTCATTGCAGAATGTGCCGCCCTGCACGACGATATGCTCTCCGAGCTCCTTGCTGTCCTTCAGCTGCATGACCTTGAAGAGCGCATTCTTTATGACGGAAAAAGCGATGCCCGCTGATATGTCGCTGACAGCCGCACCATCCTTCTGTGCCTGCTTGACCTTGGAATTCATAAAGACCGTGCAGCGCGTGCCGAGATCGACGGGAGCTTTCGACTCCATCGCCATGGCGGCAAACTCCCCCGCTGTCATTTTTGAGTCCTTGGGCAAAATTCTCGATAAAGGAACCACAGCCTGCAGAACACGCCTCGTTGAGGGTGATATTGCCGATATTTCCCTCCTTGACGAAGAAGCACTTCATATCCTGTCCGCCGATATCCATGACGAACGTGACCTCCGGACAGAACTCCTGCGCCGCCCGCAGATGGGCGAACGTCTCGACCTCCCCGGAGTCCGCGTGGATCGCCGCCTTGACGATCGCCTCACCGTATCCCGTCGTGAAAGCGCCTGCAATATAGGCCTCTTTGCTCATCGCAGCGTAAAGCTCCTTGAGTTCTCGGATGACCGTATGGAGCGGCGAACCGTGGTTGCTGCCATACGATGTATAAAGAAGCTCGCGTCCTTCGCCGATTGCTGCAAGCTTCGTCGTCGTCGAACCCGCGTCGATGCCGATGTAGACTGGCCCCGCATACGACGCGATATCGCCGCGTCTCACCTTCGCACGATCATGGCGCTCCTTGAAAGCCGCATAATCCGCCGCACTGGCAAAGAGCGTGAAGTCCGCCTGCCGCGTCTCCTTCGCTGCCACGTCACGCGCTTTTTCCATGCTCTCTTCCAAACGCACCATGTCAACAATTTCTGTCTCCTCAGACAGCGCCGCACCAAGCGCGACGAAGTAATTGCCATCGGGTGCATCAACGACATTTTCAGGCGCAAGCTGCAGCGTATCAATAAAGCGCTGCCTGAGAACGGGCAAAAAGTGCAACGGGCCGCCGAGAAAAGCTACCTTGCCCGCGATTGGCCGGCCTTGTGCAAGATTGCTGATCGTCTGATTAACGACAGCCTGAAAAACAGAAAGGGCAATATCCGCCTTTTCTGCTCCGTCGTTCATCAGCGCCTGGATGTCCGTCTTGGCAAAGACGCCGCAGCGAGAAGCGATCGTATAGATCTGCCTGCCCTGGGCCGCCAGCTTGTCAAGCCCCGCTGCATCCGTCGAAAGAAGCGACGCCATGTGATCGATGAAGGAACCTGTCCCTCCCGCACAGACGCCGTTCATGCGCTGCTCTGGCGCATCGCCGAAGTATGTCACCTTGGCATCCTCGCCGCCAAGTTCGACGACCGTATCCGTTTCAGGAATCAGCGACTTCACCGCCGAGGCGCACGCGATGACCTCCTGCACGAAAGGAAGTCCGATGTGCTGCGCGACGCCCATGCCCGCCGAACCAGTCAACGCAAAAGAAAACTTTTCGCCGCCGACGACCTTCTTCAGACTTGCCAGATTCTCACAGAGGGAAGCACCGATCTCGGAAAAATGGCGCGCATAATTTTTGTACACGATTTTCTTCTCATGATCGAGGACGACGAGCTTGATCGTCGTCGAGCCGATGTCTATCCCCACATCAAATATAGAATTCATGAACTCACCGCCTGGAATCTATAATCTAGTATTGCATTTTATGAAGGAAAAATGGTCAGGTAAACCTGCCGCAATATACGATTCAGTCTCAAACCCGTTCTTGTATTTTAACGCTTTTTCTCTCGGGATTCAAGGATTATTGTTTCTCAAATGATAGGAAGGAAGATTGCAAGTTTAATTGTCGCATCGTTCTGCCAAACTTTGGTAGCCTATGCAGCCGCAGCATACATATCATTTGCAGTCTTATAGCCGAAGATTTTGCGCGGATAGTTGTTAACCCAATCTTCGATCCGTTTCAGCTCTCTCGGTTTCAGCGCGCTGAAATCCGTTCCTTTCGGCAAAAATCTGCGCAGAATACGGTTCCCGTTCTCGTTGCTCCCGCGCTCCCCAACTGCTGAAAGGATGCGCGTAGTACACTTCATCGCACTTTGCCGCCTTTTTGAAGCCCTTTGCTATCCAAAAACTCTGAACCATTGTCTGCCGTAATGCTTTTTAAACACTTGTGTGAAGTCCCCCTTCACGCGGCGATGGGCGCGCCGAACTGCCTGCAACACTTCCTTTTTGGGTTTTGTTTTTCACGAGCACATAGATGGATTTGCGTGTTTGACGTTCTACCAGCGTCAAGATGACAGGTTTGGTTCCTTGTCGCCCCACCACCAGATCAATCTCCCAATGCCCAAATTCTTTCCTTTGGTTCACCCGTTCCGGGCGCTCTTCTATACTTTTTTTCCAGCTCGATTGTTCAAAGCAACTTTTCGCACTTTTGCGCACGGCTTGTTTTTCCCTTTCTTTTTCTGCAGCAGGTCTTTTGTTGCTAATTCCAAGGAACAAGTCTCGATCAATATAATTGTACAGGGTTTTGACGCAAATCCGGACGGCAAACGGCCATCCTTTTTGCTCTAGGTCGCCTAATACAGCTGCAGGAGACCATTTCTCCTTCTTGATCTTGTGCTCAATATACTCCACCAATCGATGGTCGTTCCCGATCTTCAGATTCCGTCCTTTGCTAGCACTGTTTTCTTCATGACGCCTTTGTGCCACATCCGCTAGGTAGACCCATTGTTTTTGAAGATCGCCATACGTCTTGATGTCCTTGCTCGCTGGTTTCAGCTGCTCTGTTAAACCCAATGCCCGCTCACGCTCAATGGTTCGCTTGGAGTACCCCATACGCTCGGCAATCTCCTGCGTTCTCATTCCGGCATTGAAATAAGCCTCAGATGATACCGATCTTTTTCCGTAAGTTGTTTCCATTTGCGCTTTGACGTGGTAGAATGAATCTGTTCCATTTTGGTTCCCTTCTTTCAGTTGCTTTTGGTGTTCAACTAAAGTTTAACTGAACGGATTCCAAAATGGAACTTGTTGCGTCAATTTATTTTACAACTTCCCTCTCAAATGATAGGAAGGAGCATGGAAACAGTTGACGAAAGCCCATCTATGGAGTAATATTTGGAAGGGAATAACTACTGTTCATATTAAGGAAAGCTGGTGAGGAAATGGACGGCGATCACCCTAGTCGCATGATGAATGAAATGAAAAACTTCGGAAGCCTCCATCCTCTCACGTCGCTGTACGCTTGATTTCAGGGAGCTTCCATGAAAGGAGACTCCCTGCCTATGCTCAAAATCTTCAAATCTTTGGAAAGTAGTCCCTTGCAGTCCCTAACCCTCGAGACACTTGAAAAGGGCGCGTGGATCAACATCATCGACCCCACGCCCTACGAGCTCAAGGTCGTCAGCAATCTCACGGAGGTCGAGCCGGACTTTCTGCGTTCTGCCTTGGACGATGAGGAACGCTCCCATACGGACATCGAAGATAACTCCGTCATGGTTCTGACGAACGTCCCCGTCATGCGTGGCCGGGACAGCTACGACACACTGCCGCTCGCCATCATCCTGACTGACGACTACTTCATCACCGTTTGCTTGGAGGACACGCCCGTCCTCTCGGAATTCAACGAGAACACCGCGAAGCTCTTCCGCACCTTCAAGAAGACGCGGTTTCTCTTTCAGGTTCTCTACAAGTCGGCAACCTTCTACCTTCGCTACCTCAGGCAAATCAGCAAGCACTCGGACGAGATCGAGCTGAACTTGCGCCGCTCGATGGAAAACAGCGACATCCTGCGTCTTCTGGAGCTGCAGAAGGGTCTGACCTACTTCAGCGCGGCGTTGCGCTCCAACGGCGCCGTGCTCGACAAGCTCCTGCGTCTACGCTCCAACCAAGCCTTGACGCCCATCATCAAGATCTACGAAGAAGACGAGGATCTCCCGGAGGATGTCATCATCGAAAAACAAGCAGGCGCGCGAAATGGTCGAACTTTACAGCAAGATCCTCGCACGCATGGCGGACACCTTCACGTCCATCATCTCGAACAACCAGAACCTCGTGATGAAGTTTCTCGCTGCCATGACGATCATCCTCGCGATTCCTACCGTCATATCAAGCTTCTTCGGCATGAACGTCCCTGTCCCCTTGGCAGACGATTCGACAGCCTTCCTTTCCATCGCCGTCCTTGCCGCCGTCATCGCCGGAGCATCTTCGTATATTCTCTGGCGCAAAAATATGTTTTGAAGGAGGCGGCTATGGCATCACTCGTCGAATCCGAACTCAAGAGCGGCATCATTTTCGGCGACACGGAAAACGCCGAATACGTGTACATGCCGGCAAGCGAACTCGGCATCAACAACCCTGTCTGCGTCTACGAAACAAGCGACATGCGTGACGATGTAGATTTCAAAGAAGCGCTGCGCCTCATAAGGATCCGCAGCTTGCGCCCCACCGTACATCCGAGGCTCGGGAAAAACTCGTGCTGAACGCAGAGGCTCGCAAAGGAACACCCATTTTGAAATATGCCCGAGAATATGCACCATGAACAAAATCCCTCCCGTCGTAGAACAACATCTACGACAGGAGGGATTCGCATTATGCCGAGCAAATATGCGATCAGCACGATGGAGCATGGCTGATCTGCAGAATTGAGCACCGTGCCGACAGGCTGCACGCTCCGCACATTGCCTGCCGTCACCATCGCCTTATGCCCGACAGTGATTGGCTTGCCTCGGATAGACGCAAGGCTCGCCGTGCTGAACGCCTCCTCCGGCGGGCGGTACTCCCACCGCTCCGAGCCATCGGCGTTCTGATATCTGAGCAGTCCCGTCCGCCCGATGATGGGCGTATCGACGATAAATCCCTCATCGGTCTTCGTCGCCTGAAATGTCGTTGTATCAAATCTCTGCATCGCATCACCCCCTTTCATGGTTTTTGGGCATAAGAAAAGCACCTTGCATTTTTTGCAAAGTGCTTTTTGACTCATACGATGCGAATCAGTTCTTCTCAACCTGTTTCTCACGCAGCTCATTCAAACGGCGCTCCAAGTCGGCACGAAATACTGCCTCGGACTCCCAATCATCTGGACAGAAACCCCATCTCTCATCAGGAAACTCCTTTTTAGCCGCTACAATAAGCTCATGAGTTTCTTCATCCATGTGGTATATCATATGCGTCTTCCAACTCCTTCAAAAGTACTCTTAAAGATGGGATGCTTTTGACTATTTCCAACCCCTTCTGATTTTTAGTGTATCGCATTGTCATGATGTTTGCAATAACCTCGCGTTCTATGGTACTGACACCCTGCCAATATTCATCAGAATGATAATAGCTTCCATAAAGCTCATTTTTCCGTTATCGCTGCGAACAAATCGCTGATGCTCATATCCATGCCAAGCGATGATTCCAGCATCTTATTATATTTTTCCTTTTGAGATAAAATATAGACTCTTGCTTTTCGAATAGCCTCATCCAAAGGCTTTGCTAAACGAACAGCAATACTCTCCTCCACGTCGATTTTATGCATGAGTTCATGCGTAAACAGCTCTGGCAAATTGTATTTCCTAATATGCTCATGTTTCGGATTAAATATGACCTTACCCTCCAAGAAATCATAGCCAGCCACTCTATTACGCCCCATATCAATCTTCACATTCTCATCATTGAGGTATCGCCTAAACAACTCCTCCATTTCCGGTGTAGTGCCACTGACGGCATATTGCCCAATACCTCCATCTATTTTCTCCGGTATCTCTAAATAGCTCCCCTTCTTCGGCTCGCCGAGCTGCCTGTCCCAGTCAATGACAGGGAGTGCAATGCAGCGGCAGCGAATGGGATAGCCCGGATGACCTTCGGGCGGCGGCTTGTTCCACGAGAACACTTTGCCTTGCAGCGCCCTGTGCGAATCACGCACGCGCTCATCATGCGACGTCTCCCATTCGTATTCATCGATGCCGAGCGATTCCTGCTTCCTGCGATTGATTTGCCCGTGCAGCTTGCCGAGCTGGTCGCGGGCAATCAACTCCGCGCGACTCTTTCCCTTCTCCGTGATCGCCTGTATTTCGGCGATGAGGTCTTTCGCCAGCCCCGCATGATTGACGCTGCCCGTAATTCGCGCCGCGAGGACTTGGCGAATCCTGCGCATCGTCTCATCGTCAATCGAGCGGATGAGGTCGAGGTTTTCGCCGACCCACAGCTCTTTAAGCGCATCGAGGTCGTCGTCCGCATCCTTTCGCGACCGTGCGCCCCTGTCGCTTATCTGCGTCCCTGTCACACTCTCAAGCAGTCGTTCATGGATAATGCATGGGCTGTATCGAATGACAAGACGGTGAAATAAAATGCCAGCAAAACGCAAAGACGGACGCAATCAATCAAGCGTGACCGTTGAGAATCCAATCACGGGTGAGCAGGTCAAGCGATTCATCTACGCCTATGATGTACTTTATCCGCAAGCCGAAAAACACTCCTACCCCTCTAGGTATCGTAACCCCAGAAATCTATCACGCCATCTTGGAAAAATCAAAGGAATGCAGACAGAATATTACTTATATCTTCTCCAAACTCAAGCGACAGCTCCAACTTCCACGCAATATACGCTTTCACTCGTTCCGGCACACGCACGCGACACTTCTCGCCGAGCAAGAAATCAGTACGAAGAAGATTCAGGGTGCGTCTCGGACATCCTCCGCCTCCTTCACGATGGACAGATATGTGCATAACACGGATCAGATACAGGATGGGATTGTGGAGATGATCGACGTGATCGGGGAAAAGTACGGTCGCTAAAAACGAGTCAGGCTGTCAAAAAAGCTGTCAAAATTCATTTTTCCATTTTCCAATTCCATGCAAAAAGCCGATAACCATTGTAAGATCAAGCTTCTATCGACTTTTTGAATTTATAGGAACTGTTCAGAGGACAAAACATCTCATTATGGATAAGATTCTCAGCAAATTTCGTGCTTTGCGGCATCGCGAGCGGATTTACGGCGTACACAATCCGCTCACGTATGACTTTCTGCATCACAATCTGCACCACCTCCACGTCCTGCTCTTCCATAGCGCCGATCAGCAGGATTTTACGCGCGGGGCGATTCCGCGTCAGCTGCTCGTTTTCATGCTGCCGATTCTTCTCTCGCAGCTCCTGCAGCAGTTCTACACGATTGCGGACACGGCCCTCGTCGGACAGGTACTCGGTGCACAGTCACTTGCCGCCGTGGGAACGGCAAGTCTCGTTCTCTCCGTCATCGTCAATTTCTTCATCGGCTTCTCGACCGGACTCAGCGTCCTCGTCTCCCACCTCTACGGAGAAAAGTCTTATGCTCGTCTCAGTGCGCTCGTGTGGGGCATTTTCATCACCGTCGTACTGTTCGCCGCACTTTTTACAGCGGCGAGCATCGTCCTGACCGAACAGCTGCTCGCGGCGCTCTCCACGCCAGCCGAACTCATCCCGACAGCAAGCCTTTATCTGCGAACTGCGTTCTATGGTATACTCGCACAACTTCTCTACAATACAGCGAGCGCCATCCTGCGAGCGCTCGGCAATACAACGAGCGCTCTCCACTACCTCGCCATCGCCGTCGTGCTCAACATAGCATTCGACATCGTGCTTCTCATCATCATCCCTTGCGGTATTGCAGGTGCAGCATCCGCGACCGTCATCGCGCAGTGTGCAGCAGCACTGCTCACCTTGTGGAAACTTTTCCATCTCCGCGGCGCATGGCAGCTGCGCCTCAGCCGCCCATTCTTCTCCTCGGGGCATCTCCTGCCCATTCTCAGCACAAGCATTCCCGCCGGACTCCAAGCTGTCTTCATGAGCCTTTCCTCCCTCGTCATCCAGACGTACATCAACTCCTTCGGCTATGCGGCAATGGCTGGCATGACCATCTATGCACGCATCGAGGGCTTCCTCTATTATCCACTCTTTGCATTCGGCATCGCGCTCACCAGCTTCATCGGACAGAACCTCGGCGCACATGATCTCGTGCGTGTACGTACAGGGCTTCGCATAAGCCTTCGTCTCGCGGCGGGCGGGGCAATGGGCATGGCGTTCATCGCAGGTCTGTCTGCTTCAGCGCTCGTCATGCTTTTTCACCGATGATCCCGCCGTCGCTGCAAACGCGCTTGATGCCGTCTATTACACATTCCCCTTCTACTGGCTCTACGGCATCAATCAAATCTATATCGGTGCAATCCGTGGTTTGGGCGACACCTTCTATCCCATGATGAGCGCACTCGCCTCCTACTGCCTTTTCCGCGTCGCGTGGTGTTGGGGCTGGGATATGATCGGCATCCATTCCATGCATATCGTCTACAGCGCCTACAGCGTCAGCTTCTTCGTCATGGCAGGGCTGCTGTGGCTCGGCTGCAAAAGAGCGCTGCATCGCGTCTCATGAGGAGAGAGTCCGCCGCTCTGTCAGGGCGCAAACAGCCCAACGAAATTTCGTCGGGCTGTTTGCGTCCTGCCTTTCACGTTCCCGCTGCATCCTCTGCCTTACAGCTGCACGACACTGCCATCCCGCAGCAGATAGAGGCAGCGCTCATCCACCTTGCGGTTCAGAAGCGCTTCTATGGCTTCCGTATAGAGTTCGATCTGCAAGCGATACTTGCTGCGCACGACCGCAGGGCGCGTGTTCTCGTCTGTCTTGTAGTCCAAAAGCACGAGAGCGCCGTTCTCATCTTCAAAGAGCACGTCAATGATCCCTTGGACGAAGATGCGTGCATCCGCTTCGGCTTCCGGATAGAAACGGCGCGCCTCGATCCTGCGGCTGAAGGGCAGCTCGCGCCAGAGTCTGCGCGACTTCTTCATCCTTTCAGCAAGCGGTGCGTGCAAGAAGGATTCGATGGCGTCAAGGCGCACTTCCTTCGCCTCCTCAGGCAGCAGAAGCTCCTTTTCCACCATCGCGGCAAGCTGCGCTTTTACGCCTCGGCGGCTGACGTCGCCTGCAAGGTCGATGTGCTGCAGCACTGCGTGCATGATCGTACCGTACTCCGCCGCCGACACTCCCGCCTCCTCCTGCATGAAGTTGGGGCGCTTGAAGATGACACGGGCTGAACCGTTTCGCTTCTCCGAAAATGATCGATAGGAACTCGCATCGACCGCATCCTCGACGAAAAAGCGGCGCTTGAGTTCCGTGACAGAGAGCTTCGCTGGCACATCGTCTACGCCATATGACGCATACTGCCATGCGAGCCTTTTCACCACAGCCTCCTTTTTCCGCACTTTCCTCCAGCAGTTCGCCTTTGCGCAGCTTCTCGATCATCGCATCGTCTTCGGGAATCGCGCTCTTGCCGCCCATGACGGCAGAAGCCGGCACGATTTCCACCTGCCAGTGCGAATCGTCCATCCCTTCGGGCGCAACGCACTCTTCCGGAAGCGACGCCTTCCGCCGAAGGGGGGCGCCGTCGGCATGACGCGCGACGGTCATGCCGAGCCAATCGAGGAAGGAGCCTGCCTCCAGCGCCGCATAGGCAGGCAGCTGACGCTTCGTTTCTGTGACGAAACTGCACCAGCCTTCTGCACGCGCGGCGAGCTTTTTCGCTGAGCCGATCAAGATGAGCTTCTCCCTCGCACGTGTCATGGCCACATAGAGGACGCGCAGTTCCTCCGCCTTGCTCTCCTGAGAAATGCGCTCGGCGACCGCCTCCCGTGCAAAGGTCGAATAGCGCAGTGACTTCTTGCGCTCCGTGCGATAGAGGCCGAGCCCCAGCTCTCTGTGCATGATAAGGTCTTTCGTCGCATCGCGCATGTTGAATTTCGAACCAAGCCCCGCGACGATGACGACGGGAAATTCCAGCCCCTTGCTCTTGTGAACCGTCATGATGCGCACGACATCCTCGCCTTCGCCGAGGGTGCGCGCGGCGGACAAGTCTGTTTCCATCTGCTGCATCTTCTCCAAAAAGCGCAGGAAGCGGAAGAGTCCGCGGAAATTTGTCTCCTCGTAATCACGCGCGCGGTCGGCGAGCATGCGCAGATTCGCCTGCCGCAGAAGTCCTCCCCTCATCGCGCCGACATAATCGTAGTAGCCGGTATCGCGATAAATCTGCCAGATGAGCTCGGGCACGCTGACGCGCCGCACGAGGTCGCGCCAATCTTCCAGCTGACGTAGAAAGGCATCGGCCTTCTCGCGCAAGGAAGCGGAAAACTTTGCAACAGGATCGTTCACGGCGAGGAGCGCAGCGAATAAATCGTCTTCTAGGGCAGCAAGGCGAAGCTCGGCCAGCTCACGGACGGTCATGCCGACGATCGGCGAGCAAAGCACTGCCGCAAGCGGCACATCTTGCCGCGCGTTGTCGATGACAGCGAGCACGGAGGAGCACGCGCACCTCCGTCGCTTGGAAATAGCCTGCATCCAGCTCCGCATACGAGGGGATGTCGGCATCTCGCAACGTCTCCAAGAGGATGTCTGCCTTGCCGCGCGCCGCGCGCAAGAGAATCACGATGTCGCGCCAGTGCAGCGGACGATAGCCGTCTTTCTCCGCAACGAGCGCACCGCTCTCCATCAGCGCGCGCACGCGCTGCGCGATGAACGCTGCCTCCAGAGCGAAGCCCTTGAGTTCTTCTTCTTCCTCGCCGACCTCCGATGTCTCCGCATCTCCATCCGTCGCTGCAGGAATCTGCGCGGCTATTGTCTCCGCTTCCTCGGGCGGCGCCGCATCGCTGTCGATGATGTGGAGTTCCGTCGCCCCCGCAAGACAATTCTCTACATCTGCGGGATAAAGCGCCGCAAAGTGCAGGGCTGCATCATCATCGTATAGAAGCTCCATCGCCTCCGGCGTCACGACCTGCGAGAAAAGCCAGTTCACCGCCGCAAGCACGCCAGCGCGGCTGCGATAGTTCTCCGATAGGTCGATGCGTGCGTACATTTTGCCCAAGGTCGGATACTCCCGATGCTTCTTGAGGAAGAGCTGCGGATCGGCAAGACGGAAGCGATAGATGCTCTGCTTGACATCGCCGACCGTGAAGAGATTGTCCTCGCGCACGATGAGCGAGAGGATCGCCTCCTGCACGCCGTTCGTATCCTGATACTCATCGACCATGACTTCCTCGTACTTTTCGCGCAGGGCGAGAGCCTGTGTCGAGGGGCGAAGCTCCCCTGCTGGTGCAGCATCATCGCGCAGCACAGCGAGCGCGAAATGCTCCAAGTCGTTGAAATCCACGATGCCGCGTTCCCTCTTCGCTGCTTGGAAGGCTGCAGCGAAAGTCTTGACGAGATCGACGATGACATGCGCCACGCTCGAAAGAGCGCGCAGATCGTCAAGGATCTCTGCTTCCGTCGAATGAAAATACTTTTCCTTGAGACGCTTGAGATCCTGCTTCAGGCGGTCGCGCGGCAGCGTGAAGAGGCGCTTCGCCGCCTCCTTCTCGTCTTCGTCCATGCCCCTGGGAAAACTCATTCGTGCATGACTATAGGAGGAAAACGCCTGACGCAGTTTCTCCCAATCGCCTTCCGCCAAGGCTGCAAGCAAGTCCTTCAGAATCTGCTCGTCCGCTTCCAGAGCGGCGTGGCACGTTTCATAGCCAAGCGAGGCCGACTTTTCGATGAGACGCTCGAGGGTGGCCAGACTTCCCTCCAAGACGAAGGAAACCTTTGCAAGCACAGGCTTCGCCCATGACGTTTTCAGGAGCTGCCGGTCGTCGGAAAGCTCGAAGCGTTCCGCGAGAGAGTCAAGCCAGAGCAGGGGGAACGGCTGACTGCAGGAAAAAGCATAGAGTCGCAGCACCATGGCGTAGAGAGCTTCGTCGCCGCGCTCCGTGCCGTAGTCGGCAACAAAGGAAAGGAAGCCGTCCTGCGCTTCTTCGTACTTTTTTTCGAAAACTTCTTCGAGCACTTCCTGCTGCAGAAGAATTTTTTCCTGATCGTTTACGAGACGGAACTTCGGATCTAGGTCGATGGCGGCGAAGTTGCGCCGGATGACTTCCTGGCAGAAGGCATGGAGCGTCGAGATCGAAGCATTGGACAGGAGCGCCATCTGACGTTCAAGCCTCGGCGATGCCGCTCCCTTGTCGATCTCCTGCGCGAGAGCCGCTTCGATGCGCTCGCGCATTTCGGCGGCAGCGGCTTTCGTGAAGGTGACGACGAGAAGTCGGTCGACATCCGTCTCCCCTTGCAGGATGCGGCGAATGATGCGCTCAACGAGCACCGATGTCTTGCCCGATCCGGCAGCTGCCGCGACGAGCAGATTCTTTCCCCTTTCCTCGATCGCCCTTAGCTGTGCCGAGGACCATTTGCGTGCGGCACTCATCCGACCTCCTCCTTACCTTTCAGTTCCATGCTGTCCATCAATTCCGCCTCCTCATGGTCTTCCAGCCGCCGATAGGAAAAACCCCTCCACGAGCGGATCGAAGCCGCAGACGGCGATGTACGGGCAATAGCTGCATGCCGTCTTGCCCTTCAGCTGGTACGGCTGCGCACGCACCTCACCCGAAAGGATCTGCTTCCCCGTATCCGCCGGGATATAGGCGATGTAGTCAAGCAAAATGGCGAATTCCTTTTCTGACTTGACGTATTCAAGCCGTCTTTTGTCGATTTCTCCCGCTTTCGTCAAGGCGACCTTCGTGAAGCTGAACGTGCTGTCAAGCGCACGTATGACATCGGCATCCGCAAGCACCCAGCCAGGCATCTTGAGCTTCCCCTGCCAAAGCTTCTTCGCTTCTGCCTCGTCGATGCGGTGCTGCGTCGTGACGAGCGGATCTTTCAGGAAGCAATAGAGCATCGCCGCAGGCAGAAGCTCTTCTTCCTGCGTGTGCGCGAGAAGATTCTTGGCAACGAGCAAGTAGGTCAGAAGCTGCAGCCGCAGCCCATAGTACACCTCGATGAGATTGATGTACGCCGTGCCCGTCTTGTAGTCCATGACGAGGAAGTAGCACCCTGTCTCGTCCATGTCGATGCGGTCGATCTGCCCCGTGATCTCGAGCAGGCAGCCGTCATCGAGGGCATACGTCAGGGGTGGCAGGCTGCCTGCACCGGCGCCGAAGGATCGCTCGAAGGCGACCGGACGGAATTCGCTCGCCCGATCAAGTTCGATGAGACGCACGAGCGTCTTTTTCGCCGTCTCCTCGATGCGCGAAAGGAGATTTCGATATTGCTTCGTGCTCAAGAGTATTTCATTCTGCA
Source organism: uncultured Selenomonas sp. (assembly GCA_916438625.1). GTDB lineage: Bacteria > Bacillota > Negativicutes > Selenomonadales > Selenomonadaceae > Selenomonas. The sequence goes on from CAKAFE010000001.1 coordinate 1,619,603, forward strand.
GTCGGGGAGCGAGCATTTCGAGGATTTCGCGCAAGATCTCGCTGCATTCCGCCTCGTCCACATCGCGCCAACGTTTGCCCTCGCTTTTCAAACGCTCGCCAAACTCGCGCAAGACCGCATGCAGCAGGATGCCGAGATCGGGCATACGGAAGCTGCGTTCGGATCTCTCCGCCAAACGCAGGCCATAATGCGCAAAATGCTGGAAGGGGCAGGCGCGGAAGGCCTCAAAGCGCGTGACGCTGCCGCGCAGACGGCGCTTTTTTGCATAGAGCGCCATGGCCACCTCTTTGGGCAAGAGGTCTTCCGAAGCATGAGAAAAGAGACCCTGCCTCACTTTCTGCAAGACAGCTCGCATCTTCTCATCTCCGAGCGCCCAGTTGTATACGTCGCGCCAGAAAGGCTCGATCGTCTTTTTCTCACGATAGACGCGAAACGCCGCTGCCAGCCCCGTCACTGCTTGACGACCGCCGGCAAAGAGGCGGCTCTGCGCACTTTCCAAGGGGATGGTTTGCAGGCAAACGGCGGGCAGGACGGCGCGGATCTGACCGATCACCGAAGACGGCAAGAGAGCATTTCCTTCCGTATCGGCAAGCGCATAGGAAATCCAGAGTAGTCACGCGCTTCGGTGAAGCCTTTGTAGAGCAGAAACCGTTCGTTGAAGCTGCCTTCGACAGAGCCTTGCGGAAGCTCAAGCCCCGCCTCCTTCAGATGCAGTCGGTCAGCATCGGAAAGCAGCCCTTTCTCATGGCTGCGGCGCGGCATGATTCCCTCATTCGCGCCCAGGATGTAGACAGCGCGCGCGTTTCCGATGCTGTTCTGCTCGAAGTCGGCAACAGTCACATAGTCCAGCCCCGGCGGAATCAAAGAAATCTGCAAGGCATCAAGTCCATCGCCCAAGATATCTTCGAATTCGCGCACCTTGATCTTCTCATCGCCGCTCGTTTCCACCATCTGCTCCAGGAGGGATATGACATCGTCCCAAATCTGCCGATGCTCACGCGCTTCAGCGAGGCGTCCCGCGCGCTCGGCCTCATCCGCCCATCGTTCCAACGTCTGCGGCACTTGGAGTTCGAGAAGCAGCTGATAGGCAGCCTCGGCATAGCCGCGCACCGTCGCCGCCGCCTTCACCGCCAGCGCGAACCCCTGCAGCGGCTCTGCTGCAGCACGGCGATAATGGTCGACCTTGTCGAGAAGCGCCTTTCCTTTCTCCGTAGCCTCCTCTTCTTCCTCCAAGCTGCGGCGGCGCTGCCAGTGCCAAGCCTCGTCCATCGTCCAGTGCGAACCACGAATCCCGAATTCCAGCACATAGTTTTCAAGAAGGTCGGTCTCGCCGCGCGTCTGCGGGAAAAACCCCGTCTTCAATGCGCGAAACACGGCATCGTAGCGCCAGCCGCGCAACACCTCGAAGGCGGAGCGGAGAAGCTCGGCCAACGGATGATGAACGCCTGCGCGCTTGTTGTCACGAAAATACGGGATACCGCAGTCCTCAAGCGTCAAGGCGAGCATGTCGCCATAAACAGCCTCATCGCGCGTCAAGACGGCGATATCGCGCCAGCGCAGACCCTTCTCACGACACAGACGCACGATGTCGGCGGCTGCCGCCTCCATCTCAAGGCGCCGCGTAGCCGCCTCGACGAGCGCGATGCCTGCCGCTTCCTGCTGTACCATGAGCGGGAAAGAAAATGCACCCTGCTCGATTGCTGCCAGCCCTTTGCTGCGAAAGCGTTGATTCTCCTTCAACTCATGCACGCGCACAGGAATCTGCAGTTCCTGTGCCATGAGCTTCAGCTGCTGCAAGGTCTGTGCCTGTCGGTAAAAGAGACTTCCCTCGTTCTGGTTCCTCGCTCCGTTTTCCAGATCGAAAGCCAGCGTGATATGCACAACTTCAACTTTCTGGAAGAGTGCCTTGAGGATCTTCCTTTCCTGCGGGTTAAAAAAGGAAAACCCATCAATCCAAACCTCTGCACCCTCTAGAAGACGTGCGCCGGGAATCTTCTCGGCGAGCGCATCGAGCATGTCGCCCGTATCGTTGTAGCGCCCCGCCATCTTGTCACGATAGCGGCTGTAGATGAGAGCGAGATCGTCGAGCTTCTGGCACAAGTATTCGTCTCCGAGTGCGGACTTCGCCTTCAGCAAGGCATCCTGGTCGATGCCGTAGCTGCGCATCTCTTCCATGGCGTCTTCCAGCGTTTCCGTAAAACCGCGCTGCTTTGCCGCACGCGCGAACGCCTGCATATGCTCTGCCTCTTCGGCAAGGATGCGCTTCAGGAGAAGGCGTCGCCCCACCTTCGTGATGCGCTTGGCCGCCGCGCCTCCTGTCTCCTGCAGCACATGCCGGGCAAAGCGCTTGAAGCCGAATACTATGCTGCGCACGAATCCCTCGCCCTCGCCAGCCATCATGGCGGCGAGGCGACGCTCCGCACGATACGTCGCATGTTCGGGCAGGAGCAGCACGAGTGCGCTTCCCATAGGCTCCTTCTTCATGTGCGCCGCCATGGCAGAAAGACAGGTATCCGTCTTGCCTGTGCCTGCCCGCCCCTAGAATAAACTCGATCATACCCTTCTCTCCCTCACTTTTCCCATGCTGCGTTCCAACAAAAATGCCGCGCAGCATGTCTCCCGACGATGCCCGCGGCATTGTTCTTTTCCTGCAGACTGGCTCAACGTGTCAAGCCGAACGGCGTCGCAAGTCTCACGAGCGTGCGGCCGCACTCGCATGGCTCATCGAGACGCATGACCGCTTGTCCCGTGCGGTAGCGTATAAGCGGCATCGCTTCTGCCGCGAGCATCGTGACGACGAGCTCGCCCATGCGTCCTGCCTCGCGGATCACCTTCGCGCCGCTGAACTCGATGAGCTCCACATAGCAGTAGTCCTCCTGCACATGATGCCCCTGCCCCTTGCCGCACGGAAAGAAAATCCCCGCCGTGCCGATTTCAGCTGAGGCGTAGAGGTCATGCACCTCCGTCTGCAGACGATCGCAAATATGACGTTTCATTGGATTCGAGACCGCTTCATTCAGACAAACAACCGTCTTCAACGGCAAGGTCGACGGCTCGATGTCCTTCATCTGTGCGTGCACGATGAGCTGCATGACGAGCGGCTGACTTGCGAGGAGCGTATCCATGCCCGTCAGGCGCACAAGCTCGACCGCCGACTGCATATCTTCACCGAGCAGCACAGTCGTCGCGCCGATCACCTCCGCCGCCATCTGCAAATCGAGCAGACAGCCGTCCGACATGTCTCCGAGAATGCCGACGACGGAAGCGCGATGGATGCCCATCGCTGCGAAAGCGCGAGTCAGCATGTCGACGTTGTGCGCGATATCGCCGTTCGTATACATCTTGACGACAGTGCCCGTATGGCTGCGGCAACTGATGCGCAAGACGCCGCTCAAAGGCAGGGAGAGGAAGTCGAACGGCGATGTGCCCAAGATTTCGGGCAAGGATGTAAACGGCAACCTCTCTATGTCTTCCAGGCTCTCGATCTGCGGAGTGCAGACATTCGCAAACTTCTCTCGATAGAACGCACTCTTCTCGCTCGCCCAAGCGACCGCCTTTTTCAGCCGCGTGAGCTGTAAGCCTCGCAAATCATCGCAACTCATGCATTCGATCTTCTCATTTGCAAACATCCGCCCCGCCCCCTTTCCTCAAGGACTCTTCCCCCTTCAAGCCAGAGGTTTCTGATAGAAGAACGGCTGGAAGCTCGTATAGCCGATCTTACGGAAATTCAAGATCGCTTCCGTCGCTCCAACGAAAAGAATACCGCCAGGCTTCAGTGCGTGGAAGAAATTCGTATAGAGATCGAATTTCGCTTCCTCCGTAAAATAGATGACGACGTTGCGGCAGAGGATCAAGTCGAATCCCGTCTCGAAGGGATCCTTCAAGAGATTGTGACGCTTGAACTCGATGAGCTTCTTGATATCCTCATGCACAGCGAACGTGCCGTCGCTTCCCTTCGTAAAAGTACTTATTGAGGCGCGGAGCCTCGACGCATTTAAGCTCATTGTCCGTGTAGATTCCCCGCTTTTGCCTTGGCGATGATCTCGATGTCGAGATCCGTCGCCAGTATGCGGTGCTGCTTTCCCGGAGTCATCTCTTTCAGGATCATCGCCAAAGAGTACGGCTCTGCGCCGATGGAGCAACCCGCACTCCAGATATTGAGCTTGGGTGAGCGCGTCAACAAATCGGGTATGACGTCCGTCTCAAGCTTCGAGAACTTTTCCGGCGTGCGAAAGAACTCCGAGACGTTGATCGTCAGGTATTCAATGAAGGCATCGAACTCCTTCTTGTCCTGCGTCGCCATATCGAAATACTTCGTATACGAGTCATAGCCCTTGCGCGTCACAAGACTGCCGATGCGCCGCTTCATCTGCGGCTCCTTGTAGAGATCGAGGTCGATTTCCGTCTTTGCTTTGAGCTGTCGCTTGAATGCTCCCCAATCCTGTTCGTCCAACATATGTGTTTTACCTCCTGCCCGCGGCGAGTGTCATATGCATCGCCCACCTTTTGTTCCGCCCACAGAAAAGCCCTGCCCCGCCTCTTCACGACAAGACAGCATACTCCGTCATTATACTTCTACACCAGGTAAGGATAATCCTGTTTTTCTGGAAAAAAACGAGCTGCCGCACTGGCAGCAGCCCACGAAAAACTTAAGCCTACTTAATCTCTATGCTGTTCTTCTTAACGTCCTCTGCACCAAGCTTCGGCAGAACGACCTTGAGGATGCCGTTATCCATCGAAGCCACGCACTCCTCCCACCGGATGCCGTCGACAGCGAAAGAGCGCTCGAAACGTCCCGTGCGCCGTTCGCGCAAAAGATACCGCAAATTGTTCTCGCGCTCGGGAACCTCCACAGCGATCGTCAGATATTTGTCATCCTCGTAAGTCAGGGAGATGTCTTCCTTGGAAACGCCCGGCAGCTCCGCTTCGATCTCATAGCAGCTCTCCACGTCAAGAATGTCGCAACGGAAAGAAGCGAGCGCCCCCGTCACCTTGCCGATGGGGTTCAGTGGCTGCTCCATGATGAAATCCACCACGCGCTCCACCGTGTCGCGCGTCTTCTCTGCATTGTTTCGGAAATTGAAAGGTATGCTGCGGATCATGACATTTCCCTCCGATCAATATTCACGTCTCACTGTCGCTTTTTATATTATACGGTATTTTTTCGAAAAATTCAACTCTTTTAGAAAGCTCGTGCAAAGACGAAGGCGCGCACCGCCGACTCAAGATGTCAGCTTCATATGGCGGCGCAAGAGATAGAGGAAGTACGGCGTGCCGATGAATGCCGTCATGATGCCGACGCGGATCTCCATCCCTGTGAACAGTATGCGCCCCAGGGAGTCGCAGACGACGAGAAAGATGCTGCCAGCCAGGAGACTTGCGGGCAGCAGCCAGCGATGATCGGGGCCGATCAAAAGGCGCATCATATGCGGCACGACGAGTCCCACGAAGCCGATGTTGCCGCTGATGCAGACGCCCGCCGCCGTCGTCAGGGAAGCGAGCGCCAGAAAGAACAGGCGAAAGAACGTCACGGGCATTCCTGCGGCACGCGCCTCGACCTCGCCGAACGCGAGGAGGTTCAGGTGACGCGAGAGAAGCAGCATGAAGGACGCACCACCAGCGATGGGCGCAGCGCCCAAAAGGACGTGATCCCAACGACGGTAGTCGAGACCGCCGATCGTCCAGAAAAGGTACTGCTGCATCTTCTGCTCGTTCATGAGCGTGAGGATCGCCGCCGTGCACGCACCGAGGAACATGCCGACGACGACGCCCGAAAGCAAGAGCGTCATGACGGGTATGCGCCCGCGGCGCATGGAAAGAAAACACCGTAAGCCCCACGGCAAGCATGGCGCCGCCAAAGGCGAAGGCCGGCAGAGAAACGACACTGACTGCAGAGACGCCGAGAGCGATGGCCAGCACGGCGCCGACGGAAGCACCGCTCGATACGCCGATGATGCTGGGGGTCAGCCAGCGGATTGCTGAAGATGCCCTGCAGCACCGCTCCCGATATGCCCAGCCCCGCCCCCACCATGAGCCCCACGAGCGTGCGCGGCAGACGGATGTGCCAGAGCACCGCCTCCTGCTCAGGCGTGACGACGACATCAGAAAAAAACGGCAGACCCAACGCATGGGGAAAAAGCCGCCAGTACGCACTCCATCGAGATGTCGTACTGCCCGGAACTCATCGAGAGAACGATGGCGAAGAGGACGAGACACGGCAGGAACAGACAGAAGAAACGTTTTTCTCTTTTTGTAATCTTTCACGATGCCGCCTCCTCTTCTCCCAAGATGACCTGTAAAGATGCGATTTCCTGCCCACCTCCCGCTCCGCTTCCGTGAATACTTCTGCATGTTTCGTCAGGGATTCTCCACGACCTTGATGGGCGCACCGTAAGCGCGTGTCAGAAGCTCCGCCGTCAGCACCTCACGCGGCTGGCCGTCGGCGAGAAGAGCGCCGCGCCCGATGAGCAAGAGCCGGGAGCAGAAGCGTGCGGCAAGAGACAGCTCGTGCGCGACGAGCACGACCGTCTTGCCCGCCGCACAAAAGCTCGCGGCAGAAGCGGAAGATTTCTTCCTGATAGATGATGTCCAATCCTGTCGCCGGCTCATCGAGGAACAGCACAGGCGTCTGCTGCGCGAGCACCTTGGCGAGCAGCACGCGCTGGCGCTGTCCGCCCGACATGGCTCCGAGCGACTTTTCCGCCAGCTCCGTGACGCCCGTATATGCCATGCACGCTTCGGCGATCGCGATATCATGCGCCTTCTCCTGACTCCACCACGAAAGGTATGGATACCGTCCCGAGAGCACGACCTCGCGCGCTGAATAGTCGAAGGTCAGTTCCAAATGCTGCTGCAGATAGGCAGCGTTCCTCGCAAACTCCTTCACCGGCAAATCGCCGATCTTGCGCCCCATGAGGGCGACCTCGCCCGCAAGCGCCGGCAGGATGCCGCGCATCGTCTTGAGGAGCGTGCTCTTTCCCGCACCGTTCGGTGCGATGAGCCCGACCATCTCGCCTGCTTCGATACCGAACGAGACGTCCTCCAAGATCACCTGCCGCTCATAACCCGCATAGAGTCCTGCGACCCGTATCATTTCCTGCAAATCCACCGCTCCCTTGCTCGGAAAGCACGGATAAATCCAGTTGCCCGTCCCGTCTTCACACATTCGGACGGTTTTATTTATCCGTGCTTCCTTTATAACATCTATAACATCCATTGTCGTCGCAGAATGTGACCGTTCCAAAGCTGTTCCTCGATGAAGCGCGAACCGCGCAGTCCCATGAACGGCGCATCCGTCAGATGAATGCGGTCGAGCACAGGACTGGCGACGGGCAGGAACTGCGCGTGCTGCGGCGCGACCTGCGCCGCTTCGTTGCTGCTCGCGAGCAGCAGCCCGTTCTTCATGGAGGTGAGGAACTGCGCCAGCTCCGCCGTATGCGTCTCAGAAAAAACCTCGTCGGCGATCCCGGTGGCATCTGCCGCTTCCTCTGCCTCCGCCGCCACAGCGAGGCGGCGCACATCCGCCCACTCCGTGCGCAAGGCTCTTGCCAACCCCCAGGCCATGGAGGATGGCGCACGCACGAGCGCCTCGTCGAACCAAAGCTCGCCCCACATGCTCTTTATTTCGTTCAGGCGCAGGAAATCTTCCTTTTCCACACGCGAAAGTTCCTCCTGCACATCCTTTTCGCGCGGCGCGGGCAAAGCGCCAGCGATCTCTTCGAGCCAATGCCGCGTGCCCGCCCTGCCGTAAGGCGGCAGCGGTGCGACAAACGGCGTGCCGCTGCGCTCCGAGAGCATCTCTGCCAGAGCGAGTCCCAGCTCCCTGTGCACGACGATGTTGAGCGCGGCGGCAGGCAGATGCTGCAGCTCCTCCGCCGTCTCGCCGCAGCCGAGGACGGCGTTCACCTCATAGCCCGCCAGATGCAAAAGGCGCACGAGTTCTCGCGTGTCGTTCGCCCCGTTGCAGTAGCTCGCCGTCATGCCGAGAAGGTTCACGCCATGCGGCTTCTCCGCCTTCTTCTCGGGCAGAAGCGCCTCGATTGCCGCACATGCAGCCTTGCTCCAGCCTGCGGCGAAGCTGCCCGCAAGGCCGCTGCTGTCGACGGCGACGACGGGCGCTGCAATGCCCGCCGACCGCGCGATGGCGGCTACATCGTCGCCGATCAGTCCTGCGGCGCAGCTGCTGACGATGGCCAAAAGGCGCGGCGGCTCAGCGATATAGGGCTGCAGGGCTTCCAGCAGATAATCCTCCGCGCCGAAGACGATGGCGTCGTTGTCAAGCTGCGTGCAGCCTGTGCGCCGTACGGCATCGCTTACACCATGCTCGACGTGACGCAGCGCGAAGTAATGGCACCACATGGGTCGTTGACGATGACGGCCGCGTCTTGCCATGCGGCAAAAATGCCATCGCGCCCGCGAGCGCACAGCTGTCCGTCCAAGCACAGACGTCATCGAAACGCCTTTCCTGCTCAGCCATAGATCAGACCTCCCCGGCTTTCGTGACGACAGACGATATGAACCATATCGCGCAGGAGCTTCTTTTCCATCGACCAGCCGACGGATGGCATGAGCGCGAGGAAGATCTGCCGCAGCCTTGCGTCGGTAAGCTCGTGCGTCGTCAGGACGAAATCCGCCGCTTTGAAAAGCGCCTCCGCCTCGCGGCTTCCCCTCATGGGCGATCGGCGCATCCGTCAGACGCGCGACCTCTTCTTCCATGACCTCGCGCCGCCCGGGCAGGAACGAATCAAGGAGGACGACGCCCGCCAGTTCGATGTCCGTCTTCTTCAGAAGGCGCATGACAATCTTTGGCTGAAACCAGTCGAGGTCGCGCCCGATGGCGAATGTCACGCGCCTTTCTGCGAGCGTTGGACGCACCTCGTCCACGGCGCGTTGAAACGCCGCTTCTTCCGCGCAAATCGCTTCTTCCGCTTCCCCTTTCCCTGCCGCAAAGCCTGCCGACTGCACGCAGCCACTCCTTCGTTTCCTCCGAGCCGACCGCATAGACATCGGCAAGGTACGGCGTGCCGAAACGCTCATGAATGTGCCGCGCCAAGTCGACGAGAAGCGCCTGCTTCTCGTCGCTTCGCCGCCCGAGCACGATGAGAAGCTCCGCTGCCGGCACGACATCCATCTCAGACAGGGCGAGATACGACGGAAACTGCCCCTCGACGCGCAGGGAAAGAAACCCGAGCAAGCGGCACAATTCCTTCACGTACTCGCCGTGGATGCCGCCGCAGTCGCCGAGCAGCACGACGCTTCCCGCACGGCGCTCTGCCGGCTTCATGAAGCGATCGACGAGCACGCGTGCAGCGTCAAGGTAACCTGCATAATACTCGCCGTCAAGAAAGCCGTGCGCCGAGACGGCGCTGACGGGCAGGCCAAGCTCTTGCTCCATCTCCTCAGCCACGGCGCACGTATCGTCGCCGATGACGCCGCTCACACAGGAATTGGCGATAAATATCGCTTGCGGCTGATATTTTTCTGCGGCGAAGCGTATGCACTCGCGCAGACGACCCTCGCCGCCAAAAATCGCCTCTGCGTCCGACAACGAACTTGTCAGAAGCGGCACAGGCGAGAGGCGCACCTTCGTTCCCGCCGCACGAAGGCGATGGAAACTTCCCACGTCCATGCCGTGGGCGATGTGAGCGCACGGACGCGGGCTGTGGAAGATGACGAGAGCGCCGCGCACGAAGGAAAGCGCACGCCAGACGCCCGGCATGCTGCAGCTGCAATTCGTGCGGCGCATCACCACACGTTTCGCTTCAGTTCCCATAGCTTTCCACCAGATCTTCCAACTCTTCAAATGCCATCGGCTTGGGGATGACTAGGTTTTTATTTCCCTCAATCGCCGCCGCAAGTTCTTCGTAAACCTTCGCCTGCGCCGATTCCGGCGCATAGGCGATGAGCGTCTGCCGATGGATCTCCGCCTCGTGTACGGCGGCAGAGCGCGGGATGTAGGCGATGAGCTTTTGTGCCGAGGCGTGCGGCAAAGGCTTCCAAAAGCTCCTTCTCGCGTGCGACATCACGCCCGTTGCCGATGATGCCGCCGAGCTTCACGACGCCTCGCGCAGCGAAGCGGCGCACGCCCTTGGCGATGTTGTTCGCCGCGTAGAGCGACATGAGCTCCCCCGAGGAAACGATGTAGATTTCCTCGGCATAGCCCTCTCGTATCGGCACGGCGAAACCACCGCAGACGACGTCGCCGAGCACATCGTAGATGGCGACGTCGACATCATCAAACGCATGGAGCGCCTTGAGCCTTTCGAGCGCCACGATGATGCCGCGCCCCCGCACAGCCGACGCCCGGTTCGGGTAGCCCGCCTCAATGCAGCGCACACCGCCGTATCCCTCATGCGCGATTTCTGCAAGAGAGAGTGCCGCGCCCTTCTTGCTGCGCTCTGCATCGAGCACAGTGAGCGGCGCGATGCGCCCCAGGAGAAGCCGCGTCGAATCGTTCTTCGGGTCGCAGCCGATCTGACAGACCTTCTTTCCCCCGCGCGAAAACGCCGCCGATACGTTGGCGGCAGTCGTCGATTTGCCGATGCCGCCCTTGCCGTAAAACGCAATCTTCTTCAAGCTTGCAGCCCTCTTTCTTTACATCTTTACTCCACCGCCGAGAGAAATTCCTGCCGCGATTGGCGAAAAGCGTCACCGTAAAGAATCCATGCCGTTTCCTGCACGCCGAAGACGATGTTCTGTGAAAGATTGTAGACGTAACGCGCCCACGGATGGCCAATCTGCTTTTCCCGCACGGCTGTCATCTGCTGAAGAGACGGATCTTCCATGTACTGCCTGCCGTAATTCTCTTCACGCGTTTCTGCGTCTTCGTAACTCGGAAGGAAGATGTAGTCGGGATTCGCCGCGACGAGCTGCTCCTTCGTCATCTCCTGCCCCATGCGGTTGCCTGCGGCAGCCTTTGCGTTGATCGACGCCGTATGGCTGCAAAAGCTCGTCGAAGGTACAGCCGGCGCCGCCGTAGTTGGGCATGATGGAGATAAGCGCGATGCTCTTGTGCTTCTTTTTCCTCGGGAACATCCTTCATCTTCTCTTCGATCTCCGCGAGTTTTTCCTCCATCTTCGCGATCAGTCGTTCACCGCGCTCCTTCTCATCGACGGCTGCTGCAAAGAGGCGGATGTTGGCATGGATGTCCTCCATCGTCGCCGCTGCACGGCAGACGACGACAGGCACGCCAAGCTCGCGCATGGCATCGGCGTTTTCGCGCGAGAGCCACGGCGTGACGATGATGAGGTCGGGCGAAAGCGCGGCGACCTGCTCGACAGATGGACTGCGCGTGATGACCGTAGGAATTTTCTCGCGCACCCACGGCACATTCGTATGCTTTTCGTCTGCGAGCGAATCGTTGACCGCCGCCATGCGCTCCGGCTCGACAAGCCCGAGCATCATTTCGTCCGTGCCCGCGCTGATCGTCAAGATGCGCCGGGGCTTATGCGGAATCTCGACGACAGTTCCCTCCGCATCGGTCACACGGTACGCGCTCGGCGCCTCCTCTTTTCGCCCATGCAGCCCGTCAGAAAGAGCGCAAAAAGAAGCACAGCGCATGTGACGACTGCGGCAAATCGCGGATACTTCTTTGCCTTATACAATTTGTTCCGCCCTTTCTTCCAAATCACCCTCGATGGAGAGGAACAGCTCGCGCAATTCCTCTTTCGTCTCCTCACGCGCTTTCCACAAGCCGCGCTGCTCTGCTTCTAAGAGCGTTTCCGCCATGCGGTGCAGCGCCCAGGGGTTGACCTCCTGCAGCCACTCCTGCATCGACGCATCGAGCACATACTTGCGCGCATATCCTTCGTACATCCAATCCTCCATGACGGCGCTCGTCGCATCCCATTGATAGCTGTGCGCGAGATAATTCGCAAGGTCGGACGCTCCCTTGTAGCCATGCTCTTTCATGCCCTCGATGAATTTCGGATTCATCGCCTCGCCGCGGAACAGCCGCTCGGCTTCTGCGGCGACGGTGCGCACGACGATGCGCTGACGGTCGCTTGTATCGCCGCTGTAGGAACGCGGCGCCTTGCCCGTGAGCGCACGCACGGTGGCGATCATGCCGCCGTGGTAGGCGTTGTAATCGTCCGAGCTGAACATGTGCGTCTCGCGCGTGTCCTCGTTCTTGACCGTGACATCAAGCTCCTTCATGCGCCGCTGGAAAAGCTCGGGATCGTAGCCGCGCGCCATGCCGTCCGCACCGTAAGCCGTGCCCGAAAAGCGCGTGTAGACAGCCGCAAGATCATCGAGCGTCTGCCATGCCTTCGACTCCAAAAGGTCGCCGACGCCCGCGCCGTAAGCGCCCGGCGGGTCGCCGAAGATACGGCACGAGGCGCGTTCCCAAGCGAGAGCATGCTCTTCGCCCTGCTCTTCGAGCCATGCCGTGTCCGCGAGGATGTGCTTGCGCACGAAATTTTCATCTGCGCTCTCATCCTGCGCTGCTGCAAGCTTCACAGCTTCGTCGACCCAGCGGATGGCGTTCGGCACGGCATCGCGGAAGAGACCGCTGATGCGCGCCGTCACGTCGATGCGCGGCCGCTTGAGCTTGGCGAGAGGGATGACCTCAAGCCCGACGACGCGCTGCGACGGTCTCTGCCAGACGGGGCGCACGCCCATGAGGTAGAACAGCTCGGCGATGCACTGTCCATGACTGCGCATATTCGAACCTGCCCAGAAGACGATGCCGACCGCCTCCGGGTAGCGTCCTTCCTCGCTGATGTACTGCTCGACAAGCGCATCGCCCAGTTCCTTGCCGTACTCCCATGCCGCGGGCGTCGGCAGACAGCGCGGATCGAGTCCGTAGAAGTTGCGTCCCGTCGGCAGGACGTCTGCGCCGTTCGTCGTCGGCGCTCCCGCCGGTCCCGGCTCGATGTAGCCGCCCGAAAGGGCGCGGAGCGTGCCCGTCAGCTCCTCCTCCGTGCGCAGGAGGCGCGGCACGATCTTCTCCGTAACTTCGCCGAGCGCCGCCAGAAGTCCTTCCCTGCCCGCCGCACTGTACGAGGCGAACGGTTCCAAAGCCAATGCTTCTCTCGCCGCCTGCGGCATGTAGGCGCGCGCGGCGAGACGCACGAGAAGCAGACGCATGACGTCTTCCACCGCGTCGAGCTTTTTTTGCCGTACGTCATGCCGTCCTCCGTCATGCGTTCGCTGTGCTCCAAAAGCTCTTCGTAATCGTAGCCCTCTTCCTTGGCGATGAGGCGCAGGAGCGACGGCTCGCCGCCATGCTCGACGCGCACGAGAGCGAGCACGAGATCCAAGAGTTTTTCAGCTTCTGGAACTTGCCCGAGGATATGAAGTCCCGTGCGGATCTGCATGTTTTTGATGTCCGTTACATAATTGTGCAGAGCCGCGACATAGGCGTCAAAGTCCTCGCCTTCCTCGATGGAATCCTCGAAATGGCAAAGCGCCGCCTTCTCGCGCACGATTTCCTGTACCGCTGCCAGATTGTCGGGCTGCGCCGCACGGAAATGAACGTACTCGTCGAGCGCCTGCTCAAGCTCCTGCAGCTCGTCGAAAGCGCCCGCGAGCTGCATCGGCGGCGAAAGATGGCTGATGAGGCACGCTGCGCCCCGCCTTTTTGCCTGTATGCCCTCGCCGACAATCGTAATCCAGTAGGGATATACATCGGGCAGATCACCGAGCGAGACGTCGGGATAGCATTCGTTCGAGAGCGCCGTGCTCTTGCCCGGCAGCCACTCCAAGGAGCCGTGCGTGCCGACGTGGACGACGGCGTCCGCCTGCCACAGATCGCGCAGCCAGTGATAAAAAGCCGATGTAGTGATGCGTGGGCGCGGCGTCGGGTGAATGCAGCAGCTTGCCCGGATCCTCGCCGAAGCCGCGCGGCGGCTGCACCGTGAGAAAGATATTGCCGTTGAGCGTGCCGGGCACGAGCAGCGTGCCGTCGTAGTTGAACACCTCGCCCGGCGCTTCGCCCCAATCCTTCCTCAGATGTTCCTTGACCTTTTGCGGCAGCTCCTTGAAGAATCTTTCATACTGCGCCGCCGCAAGCTGTCCGTCGGCATTCGTCACCTGCTCTTCACTCATGAAGCGGCGGTCATTCGTCGCGTGATTCGTAAGAATATCCATGAGCTCTTGGCTGCTCTCCGGCACGAAATCGACGCGATAGCCCGCCTCGCGCATCCTCGCGAGCAAGCGGCGCACGCTCTCGGGCGAGTCAAGCCCCGCCGCACTGCCGATGTTCGCATTCGTCGGCGGATAGTTGTGAAAGACGATGGCGATCTTCTTCTCCTCGTTTGCCTTATGGCGCAGATTCGCCCACTTCTTCGCCTTTCGCGCCAGACGCTCCATGCGCTCCTCAAGCGGCGCATAGCGAGGCGTTCCCGTCTCATCGAGCACCTTCGCCGCAATCGGCACGGCATGAAGGACGCCGTCGAACTCCGGCATACAGACGCTGAAGGACACCTCCATCGGGTCGAGGCCCGCAGGCGACCTTTCCCATTCTTCCTTGGGCGCAAGCACCGTGTACGCTTCAGAAGCGGCACGCCGAGCGCATAGAGGGTCTTCGATGCGCGTGCCGCCCGCCTTGATGGAAAATTTCATCGTCGTGATGATGGCGTCGACGACGGTCTTCCCGTCGCAGCAGAAGTATCGCTTCATGGCGTCAAAGAGCGTCGGCGACTCCACGCGCTCGTCGCGATACGAATTGGAAAAGACCGCGACGGCATTGAGCCCCTGCGCCTCTATCGCACGAATCAAGGCCGTGTGATAGGTGAAGTCCCCCGCGATCCACTCCGAACGATAGAAGATGACGCCGATCGTCCTCCGATCGTCACGGCAATGCGCGGCATGATAGCCCTCAATGTCCTGACAATCGCCGTGCCAATCGGGGTGGTATATGCCGTGCCAAGGCAGTATGCGCGGCGGTTCCGGCGCACAGGAAAACCCCATTTTCCGCGCAAGATACAGCAGGAAGTTTTTCATATTCTCCTCGCCGTCGCAGCGGAAATACTGCCAGGCGAGAGCGATTTCCTCTGCCGAGAAGCCATAGCTGACCTTGTCATGCTCGGCATTGTCCACGAGAATCAAATGCGGCGCACAACTCTTCTGCAAAGTGCGCGACGCCTGCTGCAGGAAGGGATTGTCCAGCCCTGTGCCCATCCACAGGAACAGGGTGACATCGGCCTTCTCCTGCGCCTCGCGCCACGAATCCATGCTATCCGCCAGGCGGACAGCCATCGCCAGCGAGGGAACTGCCGACACGCACGCTTCCTGCACGCGATGGACGAGCGCAAAGACGCGCTGAATATTCGTATAGACTGCGATCTTCATTTTGCTGCACCTCTCGTGTTCACTGTTCATGCATCAGCTGCATCCCTTGGCTTCCGAAACTGTCCGAGCCGCATGCTCGACGACGGCACGCACGAGAAACCTCGCAAGGGACTCCATATAGTCTTCCTTCATGAGCATGCCCTCCTGCGTCTTCAGACGAAGCGCTGCCGCCATCTCTTTCAGCAGCTTTTCGGCTGCTTCCCAGGTCTCCTCCTTTTCCAGCAGTCCCCAAAGATGCTCATCATAGAGATGGATGAAGAGCACGCCCAAGGGGAAGAGCGCCGGCACAGCGGTCATTTTTTCCAAGGCGGCGATGAATTGCGCCTTAATCAAGGCATCGGCGCCCGCCTCTTCCTTATATCGCTGCCACAGCGCTTCTTCCGTGACGCCGAAGCGGCGCAGGCGGCGCAGCAGGTCGTGCTGCTGCGCGGGCGTAAAGACCCGACTGCCTTTTGAGCGCTTCCTCGACTGCCGCCATGACGGCGAGACCGATGAGCTCGCCGAGCTTGGAATGTTTGCCCGCACCCTCGAAGAAGAGCGGCGATTCGCTGTTGGCGACGACGATTGTCTGATCCGTGCCCGAACCCGTGGCGAGTCCTGTGGAATAGCGGCTCGGCGCCATGAGTTCTTGCAGCGCCGCCGTCTTCGCCTCCGTGCAGGTCACGAGAGCACGCGCAAGAATGCCGGGCGGCAGATCGGCGTCGATGACGAGCATGATGTTGATCGTGCCGCATTTCTTCTCCGCCGTCTTGTAGTAAGATGCAGGATCGCCGACACGCCCGCCGTTCGTTTCCACGCCGCCCGTTACGATCGCCGTCACGGTCAGTTCCCTTGTAGCTTCGCGACACGATGGAAGCATTTTTCCATGTGCGCCGCCGTACCCATGCCCGAGGTCAATTCCGGCGCAAGACCAAGCCGCTCCGCCACGATCTTCATGCTCTCGACGTACGTCGGTGCAAAGGACTCGCAGGGCATTCCCGATCCCTGCGTCATATCGCGGTTGAACACCGCCTCGAAATCCTCATGGTAGCCGCCATTGTAAAGCGAAGTGCTCAGCACCTTGCGCGGCCCGCTGAAAACCAAAACGATGCTCTTGTCATAGCGATAAGCGATGTCGCCCGTCGTCAGTCTTGCCAATTCCATCTGCCCTTGCCCCCCATCACGCACCGTCACTCTTGCATATCGCGAAAACGCCGCACGACCTCCAATACGCCTTCGGCACAAAGGCGCTCAAGTGTGGCGTAGCCGGCATTCATGCGCTGCGCGATCTCAGGCGCCAGCCCCACCTTCGGAAAGCTCTTCTCCGTATCGAGCACGATGCAGTGCGCGTCTCTTCGCGCGATCTCCTCCGCTGCGCGCAGCGCCTCCTCCTTCGCCTTCCCCGCCGCAGAAACATTTGTCCTGCCGTCTGTCACGAGCACGAGCACCGTTTCTGCGCCTTCCTTGCGAGCAAGCTCATCCATCATCTTGAGCGCAGCGGCAAGCCCTTCCGCGAGCGGCGTCTTGCCGCCCGTCGGCAAAGAACGCAGTTCCTTTTCCGCCAGCTCCATGCTCCGTGTCATCGGCAAGAGCGTCTCGGCGCTCGTGCGGCGAAAGGCGATCAGTCCCACGCGGTCACGCTTTTGGTACGCTTCGCGCAAGAGAGCGAGCACCGCGCCCTTCACCATCTTCATGCGCTCCTTCGCGCCCATGGAGCCGCTCGCATCGACGAGAAAGAGGATGTTCGCGGCAGCACGACGCGCCCGAATCCATACGCGCAGATCCTCAGCGCGTATGACGACGGCCTGCTCGCCATGCCGCTGGCGCTGATAGGGCGCCGCCGCGCGAAGCGTAGCGGCAAAGGCGAGGTCGATGCGCCGTCCGCGGCGCGGCAGCGATGTGCGCCAAGGACGTCCCGCCGGCACGTCAAGCTGCACGATTGTCCGTCTGCCGCTCTTGCCCTTCCTCCCGCACACCGTCTCACGCAGGAGAGAAAGCCGCGCCATAACCGCTTCTATGGAGTGCGTCTCATCTCTATCTTCGCCGCCCGAATCACCATCCGCAGGCGACGTTCGCTCCTCGTCGGTCTGCGCCGCTTCTTCCTGCGCTTCTCCTGTATCGGCTTCCTGCTCTTTCGATTCTCTGCCCGTCGCATCTCTCGTCAAAGCATCGTCCGGACGCGCCTCCTGCGCCGCATCATTCGCCTCATCTTCCGACTCTTCCTGCGACTCAGCTTGCAGTTCCTGCGGCTCTCTCTGCCGTCTGCTGCTCTCGTCGCGCTGTTCCTTTTTTCGGCTCATGCGATGCGCGAGCACAAAGAGAGCAGCCTCCTCGACGTCCTGCGGCATCACATAGCTGCGCCCGGCGAGCGCCGCCAAAGCGCGTGCCGCTTCCACGAGATAGATTTCAGCGCGATTTCCCACACAAAGGGCGCGTGCGGCGTACTGAGCAGCGAGATGCAGGATGGCATGGGAAACCTCCACAGCAGAAAGCATCTCTCGCGCTCGTGCCGCCTTCTGCTGTAGCTCGGCTTCCTGCTGCGCATACGCGCGACAGAAAGCTTTTGGCGCACGTTCAAAGGCGAGAACGCGCCGCGCGATCTCGGCACGCTGCTCCGTCTCTTCCACATCATCCATCGCCGCGAACATGCCGAAGCTGTCGAGCAGCACGGGCGAGAGCACGCCTTCTGCGGGATCCATCGTCCCGACAGGCAGACAGCTTATCTCCTCGACCGCCGATACGCCGTCGCGCTCCAAGGAAAACATCCCCGCCGACGCGCTCTCTAAGACAGACTTCAAGACCTCCTCGCGCAGGAGATTCACCTCGTCCATGTAAATGAGCGTATGCGCCGCACGATGCAGGAGGCCATGGCGCAGACGACGCTCGCCGTCCCGCAGCACCGCATCCACATCGAGACTGCCGAAGACCATGTCGTCCGTCGCGCCGAGCGGCAGTTCGACGAGACTCCCCGTCGGCGTGAACGGCGCTGCCGCACGCACAAGGACGGACTTCGCCGTGCCGCGGTTGCCTGAAATGAGCAAGCCGCCCGTGCGCGGATTCACGAGAGCGAGAAGAAGCGCCCTCTTCGCCTGCTCCTGACCGACGACAGCGGTAAACGGATAGCGCGGATATTCCATGCCCATCTCCTCAAGCCAGTACATCATCAACAGCAGACCAGTCGACCTCGCCCTCCTCGAAGGGGCGGCGGCGCAGGCGATGCGCGAGCACGAGGCGGCTGACAGCCTTCATATCTTCCTTTGCGACCTCCGTGCGCCCCGAGAAGGCGGCATTCGCCATCGCCGCCTTGATGAGCGTGATGTCGGCGCGATGCCCGTCGACGCCGAGCGCGAGCGAGATGTGCGCCGCCTTTTCCAACATTCCATCTGCCACGGCGACGCTTTTGAGGAGAGAGCGCGCCCTTTCGATTCGCTCGCGCAATGCCTCCTGCTGCTCCCTGTAGGACGCGGCAAAGCCCTCCGCATCCTGCTCATAAGCGATGCGCCTCTTCACCACCTCGATGCGATCCTTCGCCTCGCGCTCGCCCGTCACCGTCACCGAAAGGGCGAAGCGGTCTAGCAGCTGCGGGCGTATGTCGCCCTCCTCGGGATTCATCGTGCCCACGAGCACGAAACGTGCAGGATGCGCATAGGAAATGCCCTCGCGCTCCACCGTATTGACGCCCATCGCCGCTGAATCGAGCAGGATGTCGACGATGTGATCGTCGAGCAAATTGATTTCATCGACATAGAGAATGCTGCGGTTCGCCTCCGCGAGGATGCCCGCCTCAAACTCCTTCCTGCCATGCCGGATCGCCGCCTCTATATCGAGCGTGCCCACGACGCGATCCTCCGTCGCACTGACGGGAAGCTCCACGACGCGCATGGGAACGCTCTCCTCCTTCATGCGTGCGCCCGCTTCAGCCTTCCTGCGGCAATCGTCGCAAAAAAACTCTGGCGCCGCAGGGTCACAGCGGCACGCACAGCCCGCCACCGCCCGCATGGCGGGCAGCAGCTCAGCGGCGGCGCGGACGGCGGTCGACTTCGCCGTCCCCTTCTCGCCCTTGATCAGCACCCCGCCCAAGGACGGCATGACGATATTGAGCAAAAGCGCCTTCTTCATCTCTTCTTGCCCCACGATGGCAGAAAAGGGATACGTCTTTTTCATCATGAATTATGTTCCTTCTTCAGCATCTTAGAAGCTGTGCTCCACGCCCACGAGGAAGCTGCGCCCCGGAGCGCTCCACCATTCATTGGGATTTCCTCCCCAATTGCCTCGTGCATTGGAATGTTCGGCATAGAACTTGTCAAAAAGGTTGTTTACCTTGATGTATACCTTCGTCTGTGCAGCGACCTTGTAATTCAACGCGAGATCAAAAACCCAGTAGGAATCTTCCGGGAAGAAATTGCCCGGGACATCAGCAGTCTGCGGTCCCGGTCGGTCAATCATGCCGCGTGCCAGCAAGGAAGCGTCGAATTGACGATTCTTATAATCCACACCGAGCGCGACCTGCCCCTTCGGAATGTAGCCGTCGACATTTGCCGCACGCTGCTCCGTCTTGCCCACATTCGTATGCGTATAGCCGAAGCGTGCACGTACATGCGAGTCAAAGCGCTTTACAAGCTGCACGTCCCAACCATGCGCCTTCTCGTCGCCAACGTTCGCGTACTTGTTCGTCACGCGGCTGTAACCGATGCGATTCTCCGAACTGCGCTTAAAGTAGTGCGCCGCGAGATTGAATCCCGAGCCGAAATCATGCGTGACACCTATCTCTCTCGTATCGCCCGTCTCCGGCTTGAGATTCGGATTGCCGTACCTGCTGCTGTAAAGATTGCTGGGCGTCGGCGTCAAAAAGTACTCGCTGTAAGAAACATACGCGTGAGTCTGCGGCGTGATGTCGTATCCGAGGCTGACGCTCGGACTCGTGTGGCTGCCAAAGGCGGAATTACTGTCGTAGCGGACACCTGCAATAAGCTTGAGTTCAGGCACAATGCTCCATTGATCCTGCAGATAGAAGGAACGGTTCAGGAGATCTCGATTCGTCAGCTGCGTGCCGTCTGTCTCATCCTTCGTGAATTCAAACCCTGCTGTCAGAAGGTGCGCGTCCAACTTCTTGTCGAACTGATCGCTGAACTTCCAGCTCCAAACCTTAAGCCCATAGCCGCCTGCATTGTAATCGTACTTGCTATGCGCTAGGAGCATCTGGTTCTTCGTCGTATCATCGATCGTCCAATTCCAAATCACATTGCCGGCGACATGTTCATAGTTGCCATTTTTCGGCGCCCGCCCCAGCTTCTTCTCATAGAGCGCCTGGTAGCGATCATCCTCATGGTAAGAGTGCAGATTGAAGGCGACGTACGAAGACTTGTCAAGTTGCCTGCTCAGATGGAAATTGATGGAATCGGCATCGAGTTCGGAAGGCGTCGTTTCGCCATTGCCGTCCTTAAAGTCGCCGCTCTTATCCTTCTGGTACTTCATGCGCCAATCCCAGCCGTCTTCCGTCCCCTCATGCGCCACGCTGTAAAGCTGTTTGCCGAAACTGCCGTAGGCAGCCTCAAGCGTCGTCTTCTGTCCCGTGACCTTCTTCGTAATGATGTTGATGACGCCGCCCTTTGCATCCGAACCGTAAAGCGTGGAAGCCGAACCGTGCAGCACCTCGATGCGCTCAATGCCGCTGAGGTCTTTCATCGTTGCGGCCAGAGATGCCGCCGACCCCCCCTGCATAATTCTGCCTGACGCCGTCGACGAGGATTACAACGTCACTTGAGCCATTGATGTAGATAGCGTCGCTGTTGTTGTATCCCGCTGGTGCGTACTGATTGACAATCACGCCGGGAACATCGCGCAGAGCCTGCTTAAGATCCGTATAGTGATGCTTCTCAATATCCTTGCCCGTGATCACCGTGACATTCGCATTCGCCTTCAGATCCTCGACGGGCGTGCGCGTCGCCGTGACGACGGTTTCATCAAGCGCATGTTCCTGTATTGCCTTATCCGTTTCCTCGGACGGGGCGGCAAACCCATGTCCCCCCCCCGGCGGACATAAATGTAAAGGCAATTCCTGTCAAAACGGCATGAATCAATTTTCTATTAGAATACTTTCTTTTCATTTTCTTAAAACTCCTTTAAAAATCAACGATTTCTTCACTCATCGACTGCCGAAATATGCGCATCATCAGGCAGATAAAATTCATCGCCATAAACCCTGTAGGCGATTTCCTGCACGCCGTAGACAAAGTCCTGCGAGCAGTTGTAGAGGAAGGACGAGCGGGGCTTCACAAGGCTGTGAGTTTTGAGCGCCTTGAGCGTCTGAAGAGCCGGATCTTCCGTATAGCTGCGAATGAACTCATCGAGCCATGCCTGCCCCTTCCATGGATAATCGGGCAAAAACAGTATGTCGGGATTGATCGATAGAATCACCTCCTTCGTCACTTCCTGCCCGTTGCGCAGTCCGTAGGCGGAAACGCCGTTGATGACGCCCGCATAGTGACAGGCGTCGTCGAAGCTCGACCCCTTGCCGCCGTACGTGGGCATGAGCGAGAGGAACACGACGCTCTTCCTCTTCTCCTGTGGAATGGCGTCGACCTTCGTCTTGATCTCCGCCAGCTTTTCATCCATCTTCTGCAGCAGGATCTCACCTCTGCGCTTCTCTCCGATGGTTTCCGTCGCAAGGCGCACGAGTTCCTTGACCTCTGCGAGATTATGCGGGGCCTCTGCCGATGACGACCTTGAGTCCTGCATCGCGCAGCGGATCAGCAAGTTCCATATACTGCCAATCTGCAACAAGAACCACATCGGGATGAAGGGAGACGATGTATTCTACGCTCGGCTGACGTATCGTCTCAGGTATTTGCGAAGCGAGCTCCACCATATTGGAATTGACGGACTCCTTCATGCTCGAATGAACGGCGACAAGCCTTTCAGGCGGCACGACGCTGAGAACGATCTGATCCAAGGTCGCTGACAAAGTGACGATGCGCTGCGGCGGAGCGTCGAAATGTATCGTGCGCCCCGTGATGTCCGTCACCGAATACGATGTTGGAGAATTCGCAGACGGCTCCTCCACATTCTTTTCACCACCGCACGATGTTGTCAGAAAAAGCAGCAAAACGACGATGGCAACGAGCGACGATTGCATGAAGACCTTACTCCGCACAGTACCCTTCCTTTCCGAAAAACTGCCGATACTGCAGTCCTCTTCAATGCACATTCCGCCGCGCACGGCTCTTCTTGTTCCATTCCCAGCCAGCGCGCGAAGCAGCCGCCTCCGCAGGCGGCAAAATCGGGGCATCGCCGGCAAAAATCCATGCTCCGCTGCATCTTGGCGGATACTTCCTGCTGACGACGCAAATTCACGCCCTGCATAACAGCGCCTAGGAAGAAGCGTTCATCGCCAACGAAAGAGGAGCATGCGTAGATGCCGCCATCGACGTCGACGTGGACGCCTTCGCCGTTCATCGCATAGCAGTGGGAAAAGTCGCTCCCGCCGCGCCCCGCGATGTCTCTCGCCTGCTCCTCCTGCGATATGGCGAGTCGGCGTCCCGTCAAGCGATAAAGCGCCTCGCGCCGAGCGAAAACCTCGCGCATCGCCGCCGCCATATCGCTTTCTCGCGGCAAAGCGGCGTTCGTGCCGCGCCCCTGCGCACGCAAGAGGTCGAAACCAACGCGATGCACGTTGCCGAAGTAATAGGCCATATCGACGACATCGGTCAGTCTGCGGACATTCTCCTCTGTCACGACGCACGTCAATCCGATGCCGACGCCGCGCCGCTCAAGCCGCTCGATGCCCGCCGCCACGTCAGCGGCGGAACCTCTGCCATCTGAATATTTTCGCTGGCGATCATGCACTACCGGCCTGCCATCGAGGCTCACGCCGATGCCCATGTTGGAATCGCATAGGATATTCACCGCCTCTTCCGTCAGCAGCGTGCCGTTCGTCTGAACAGCCATGCGCGCCTTGATGCGATAATCGCGCACATAGGCGGCGATACGCGCAAGGAGCGGCAATGCAAGCAAAGGCTCTCCGCCCGAAAAACTGCAGGAGGAACGGCTCTCCGCCAGAGGCAGCCAGCTCGACAGCCCGCCGCGCCGTTTCCCATGCCATCATGCGCCTCGCTTGACCGCTTGCATAGCAATAGCGACAAGCGAGGTTGCAGTCTCCCCGTCAGGCTCAGCACCAGCATCTTCAGCCCCATTGCTCGCCCCTTTCCGGCACGCTTGCACATCAAGCATCAATTTCCTGCACTCGCGCCGTCTTCATCGGCAAAACGCTCGGGATAGACGGTCTTTGCCAGCACATAGACGGCTTCGACGGCATTTTGCGAGGCGCTGTAGCGATACGTATCGGGCACGCAGTAGAGGCGGTTCTCACGCACCGCCTTTACATGCTTGAACAGCGGGTCATTGCGCAGCTTCTCACGAAACTCTTCCGTCTTTTCCCCCTCGGCGCTCCATGACGGCAGCAGGAACACGTCGGGGTCGAGCGCGACGACCTGCTCCATGGAGATGCTGTTTTCCTTCGTGAGACCCGCCATCGCTGCGCCGTTTCTGAGCGCGGCATGGCGGCACATATCGTCGAAGAGGTCGTCGCGCCGCCCGAAGACGCCGCTGAAGGCGAAGGCGACGACGATCGGCCTCTCGTCTTCGGGAACGTCCTCCGTGCGCCGCGTCACATCCGCCAAGCGTTCATGCAGCCTTCCAGTCAAGGCCGCCGCTTCCTCTTCCCTGCCGATCACCTTGCCGATGGACTCGATGCGCGGAAAAACCGCATCTATGCTCCCGGGCGTTTTGGAAACAAAGACCGTCAGACCCAGATCGCGCATACTCGCCACAAGTTCCTTCGGCACGCTGTCCGTCGTGAGCACAAGGTCGGGATGCTGTGCGAGCACTCGCTCGGGACTCTTGTCGTGCAGCTTGACGGGTACGGCTTTCGCCGCCTCTGCCATGCACGAAAGCCCCGCATCGTCCACATAGGAGGAAAGCGCCGCAATCTGTTCGGGCGGCGCGAGCGCGAGCAGGATTTCATCCGTGCCGAGATTGAGCGACACGATGCGCTGCGGCTTTTTGTGCAGCACGATCTCCGTCCCCATATCATCGATGCCGCGAAAAAACTCGCCCGCTTCTCTTCTGCCGCCGTTCCTCCTCGCGCACAGGCACAGAGGAGGAAACTCGCGGCAAAAAGAAGCAGCAGAGCACCGCCGCGCCGCACGATGTCAGAACGTATGCGCATAGGTCAAGCGGAAGTTCAGCGGCAGATCAAGGTTGCCGTAGCGATTCGAGTAGTTTTCCCTATCCAACAGGTTGTAGACGCCGAGCGTCACGGTATCGTTCTTTCCCTGCCGTATAGATGATATTCATATTGAGCTGCAGCTTGTCGGGCACATCCTGCGCTGTTCCAGACGACGGCTTGTAATACTCACGATCGCCGAGATACTTGAGATTCAGATTGCCTTGCCATTTATCCTTCTTGTAGTCGACACGAACAAGACCTTCGATGCGACCGGCATCCTGCACCCATTCCCTCTTCTTGCCAGCGGGATCCTGCACTTGGGGATTGGAATAGCCTGCGCCAACAGTGACGCTCCACGTATCGTTGAAGCGCTTCATATATTCAGCTTCAAATCCCGTATTGCGGAAATCGCCTTTATTTACTGCATAATAATCGCCTTTCGCATCCTTTGCCCAACCGAGCTTGTTTTTCATATCCATGTGATAGACAGCCGCTTTCCATGTATCGTTGCCATGGCGATGCTTGATGCCTGTCTCATACGTCCAGCCGTTTTCCGGCCTCAATCCTTGCGGATTCATATTCTTGTAACGGAACACATCATCCACCGTCGGCATCTGAAACGCCTTGCCGACGTTGATGTACCATGCCGTATCCTTGTCAAGCTTGTAGTCTGTCTGGAACTGCGGCATAAAAACGCTTTGATCTTTCGGGATCGTTGATCCACTCGCCGCGCAGACCGAGCGTGAAGTTGAAACGCGGCGTGAACTGCTTGCTGTAGGAAGCGTAAAGTGCATTGCCCGTGCGCGTTGCGCTTTGTTTTTCCTTAGTGAGATCTACGGCCTCGCGCTTATAAGAATACCCAAGAATCAAGGAATCTGCTCCCATCTTCCAAGTTTTCTGCACATCGAAAATTTCGCCGTCCAGCACAGCATTGGAGTCGACCTTTGCATGCTTGACATAATCATAGCCGTCAACCTTGCGATAGTTATAGCCAAGGACTGCATGGATGCCGTTTTCCTTGCCCTGATAAACGAGATTCGCCGTATGCCGATAATCTTCGAAGCGATAGTCATATTTTGTCGCCGTCTTCACAAGATGATTTCCGGCCTTTTTGTACTTGATGCCGCCGCGCGTAATATTGCCTTCCGTATAGTTGTAGTTCAAGGACAGCTCATCCGTGAGCGCAACGCTTGCCCCCAAGCGATTCTTCTGTCCCTTGCCAACCCACCAATCGATCCATGAAACCTTATCCAGTCCGAACGCATTGGAATGGGGGATGTCCTTCGACCACTCCCTGCTCACATCGAGCATGAAGCGGTCGCCTTGGAAAAATACTTCTGCCTTCTTGAAGTAGTTCCCCGCCGTCACACTCGCCTTGACAGCTTCCTCACCCGCCTTCGGTTTCTTCAAAATGATGTTGATGACGCCTCCCATCGCCTCGCTGCCGTAGAGCGTCGATGCCGCGCCCTTGACGATCTCGATGCGCTCGACCATGGCGGCGGGTATATTTTCCGTACTCGGATAATTCTTGAGATTCATTGGCACGCCGTTGACCATGACGAGCGTGCCCCTGTCATAGCCGCGCAGTGTGATGCGTCCTGCGCTGAAGCCGAAATCCTGCCCTGCCTCGCCGTAGGACGTGCTCGTCGAGCCGATCTGCTGGTCGATCGCCTCGAATACGTTGCGATAGCCTGCCTTTTCGATGTCCTTCGCCGTGATGATCGTCGTCGTCGCGGGCGTATCGAGATCGCTCTTCCGCCTGCGCTGCGCCGTCACGAGCGTATCGGGCAAATCATGGCCACCGCTTTCTGCAGTTTCCGCACTTTGTTCCTGCACCTGCGTCGTTTTCGCTGCCGCCTTTCCTGCCGCCGCATTTTCCGCCGCATACGCCTCGCCCGCAAAACTCATACCCGCAACTGCCGCGAGCACCGCCCACGTCAGATGTCTCTTGCCTTTCATCTACATCACCCTTTCCAAAAATAAAGCGCCCCTCCTGCAAGGCAGAAAAGGCGCATAAGGGCGGCGCAAAAAAATTCCCGGCAGTTTCGCCGGGAGGATTATGTTCGTGCAGCCGAAGAAACGCCAAACGGCGCTTCCTTAATCCCCTTCCCATCACTCGCAGGTCAAATGGCGATTGTCCATCAGGCAGTTCTCCTGGCTCCAGCTCATCGCTCCCCTGCGCCTTCCCAAGGCATTCGCCTCAGTGACTTAGGAAGCACTGATAAAATGAAGTCGCCTGGATTTGCACAGATGCGCCGGTTCTATCGAGGAGACAAACCGGAGGCGTAGCGGTGCTACGTCGAGATTTGTCGACGACGAGAGGACGGCGCAGATGTGTGAAGACGGGTGGCTGAATTTATCAGTGATTCCGTATTGCAGGGTTGCTCGCTGCTACAGTGGCGGGAATCGCTCCGGCTTCTACCGAATTCCCTATTAAGTCTTGCGACACCTGATCCAACGATATAAAAATTCCTATAAAAAGAATAGCATTGATTTATTTCTATGTCAAGCATAGAAATTCTATAGTAATCATTCTCTTTACAAAAATTCCCTATTCAACATAGTGACTGAAACTGCCAATGACGAGCGTTGGAAACTCCTTCTTGAGCCGTTCCAAAAAAACTCCCTCGCGCCGACCGCCTCGCCCTGCGCCTCGGGCATGATTTCGAGGAAGGCATCGGGGTCAACATTGAGGTTGCGCACCTGCACCATATTGACGGGCAGCTCGCGGAAGAAGCCGCGCCACGCTTCGAGTTCTTCGGCGCGGTCGTTGAAGCCCGGGAAGAAGAGCATGTTGAGCGACACGTATACGCCGTGCGAAAGCGCGTAGCGAATCGACTCCTTGACATCAGCGAGCGTGTAATTGCTGCGGTAGTAGGCCGCATAGCTCTCCTCGATGGCGCTGATGATGCTCACACGCATGGAGTCAAGACCCGCATCCACGATCTTTCGGATGCCTTCCGTATAGCCGGCGTTCGTATTGATATTGATCTGCCCGCGCTTCGTCTCGGCGCGAATCAGGCGCTCGGCCGCCGCGATCGCATCCGCCGCAAGCGACGGCTCGCCCTCGCACCCCTGCCCGAAGCTCACGATGGCATCGGGCGCAGTCGAAAGGTGGTAAACGCCGACCTGCGCAATTTCCTCGGGCGTCGGGCGGAACGCGATGCGGCTCTGCGGCGAAGGACAGCACTCGGCGGGCTGCTGGGAGATGCAGCCGAAGCAGTTCGCGTTGCAGACAGGCGATGTCGGTATGCCCGCCTCCCAACGACGGTAAAAGAGATTCTGCGCCGTGCAGCAGTGCCATTTCAAAGAGCAGCCCGCCACCTGTTCGACGATGCGGTTGCCCGGCAGATCCTTCTCGACGCGACGCACGAGCTTCTTGAGCTCACGCGTGTTGTAGTATACGGGATCCCACTTCGTATTCTCATCCGTATAGAGAGCCGCCGCATAGAGATCGTCCTTGTAGAACACGACCGCTGTGTAGCCGTAGAGAGCGAGCCTTTCAGCCCCTTCCTCTCGCTGAAAGGCAGGCAAAAAGAGCCGCGTATAGCCCGCAGGCAGGATGGCTGCGACGGCGCGTCCCGCCAGAGGCAGCATCTCGCCCGCCGCCGTCCGCCCCATCGCCGCGCGATCAGGCAGAAACATCAAGTCCGCCGACTCGGGCAGAGGAATGAGGTCGGCAGGCGCAAGCGGCACGAGCGTATCACCCGAGCGCCCCAGTCCCGCGATACCCGGCGCATCGAAGATCGCCCCGTCCTCATCGGCGTAGAGCGCACGTATTTCCGACTTCATGCTTCGCCCTCCTGCCTCTCAGCCTGCGGTACAGCGCTGCGTTTCCTCGCGTCTTCCCTCTCATGCGCTTCCTGCTTCGCCGCCTTCTTCCTGCGCGGGTTGTAGCGGTTCATCGCCATGTCGATGCCATCCGTCACGATGCACTCGACGGCGGGAAGTAAATAGGAAATCGCCTCTTGAATCTTCGGCGCGTCGTCTGTGGAAAAAGGCGCAAGCACATGCTTGACGACCGTCCAGCCGGGCAAAGGACGCCCGATGCCAATGCGCACACGCGAGAAGTCCTCCGAACCGATGTGCGCGAGAAGCGACTTGATACCGTTGTGACCGCCCGCACTTCCCTTGCGCCGCAGACGGATCGTGCCAGCGGCGATGTCCATGTCGTCGTGCGCGACGATCAAATCCTCAGGCGCGAGCTTGTACCAATCGAGCAAAGGGCCTACCGCGCGTCCGCTCTCATTCATATAGGTCAAAGGCTTGACGAGCAGCACCTTCTGCGCGCCGATGCGCCCTTCGGCCACTAGCGCGTTGAACTTCTCACGCCAAGCATCGACACCAAGTCTTTCAGCCAAGGCGTCGACAAGCATAAATCCGACATTGTGCTTCGTACGTGCATACTCCGCCCCAGGATTTCCGAGGCCGGCAATGATCTTCATCGTATTCCTCCGAACGTTCTTCTATGCGCTGCCGCAAAGCATCGCGACAAGTTTCCTGCCCTGATTCTATCGCACGAGATGCGCCTTGTCAAAAAAGCCGCGCCAGACATACTGTGCCCCCGCCCTCCTCTGCTTCTCGGTACGTCGATCGCACTCTGTCTCTCGATACAGTCCCGTCCTTCATGACATGTATATCGCATAGCTGGTTTCCATCACACTTTGTCCTATCGAAAAATTGTGTATTTCTTTTTCTGCTTTCTTAATATATAATAAGAACTACTAATACAAAGGAGGCTAACTTCATGGGATGGAGATTTTGCAAATCCATCAATATCTTGCCGGGACTCAAGGTCAACATCGGCAAGGACGGCTTTTCCAGCATATCCGTCGGCACACGCGGCGCACATATCACGATGGGCAAGAACGGCACGACCGTGTCCGCAGGCATCCCTGGCACAGGACTGTCCCTACACCAAGCGCCTCGACAAACCCGTCGGGCAAAATACGACGGAATGCCCCTATTGCGGGCATCGCATGCGCAAGCAATGGGACACCTGCCCGAAGTGCCGACAGCCCTTGATTCAGCAGCTTCCGCCTCCCGCCAATCATGCGGCGGCGACGCAAGGACAGCCGCCAGGCGCCGACAGCATCGCCCCGGCCTCGTCCGCCGAACGCCGCATCGGCTGCGGAGGCTTGTTCCTGCTGTTGCTTCTTGCATTCGCGTTCACTCTCATACGATAAAGACAGGAGGTCTTCCCATGCTCAAGAAACTCGCCCTCGCCATCATGGCGACCGTGGCGTTTTTCCATCGCCACGCCCGCCCTCGCCTCGGACTATCTCGCCAACACGAAATCCGGCAAATTCCACTTCGCCGACTGCCGCACGATCAAACATCCCGACGCACCGCATTTCGTGCACTATGATTCACGCAACGAGGCGATCGCCGATGGCTACAAGCCCCTGCGTCATCTGCAAACCGTAAGGAGATACACAAGCATCAAGACAAGTAAAGCACTCCAAACGCCTTCCCTGACCGCCCTTTGCCGGCGGTTTTTCTTTCCTTTACCCGTGCTTTTCCGCCCTCTTCTTCCGTGCAACGACTTCTCTGTCCATCTCTTCGTTCATGGCCTTTGTTTCTTTCATCTGCCTATATCAAAACCGAGAAGCCCGTTTTCATCAATCTTGCGGGCACTTTCAGCACGTCAAGATAACTGAAAAAGCCCGCCATCTCTTGGATAGCGGGCTTTTGTAACTTTCTGTTCGGCTCTTGCTGCTTAACGCTTCGAGAACTGAGAGGCCTTGCGAGCCTTCTTGAGACCGTACTTGCGACGCTCCTTCTCGCGAGGATCGCGCGTGACGAAGCCAGCCTTCTTCAATGCCGGACGGAATTCGCCGTCAAGCTCCATCAGAGCGCGCGTGATGCCGTGGCGAATCGCGCCTGCCTGACCCGAAGCACCGCCGCCTTTGACGTTGGCAATGACATCATACTTGTCCACCGTATCGGTGAGATTCAGCGGCTGACGAACGATGAGTTCGAGCGTCTTGAGACCGAAATACTCTTCCATATCGCGGCCATTGATCGTGACCTTGCCGTCACCAGGAACCAAACGAACGCGAGCGACCGAGGTCTTCCTGCGACCCGTACCGTAATAGCTGACTAATGCCATGGATTAAAGCTCCTCCTTCCAGAAATCAACGGATGTTGAGCGCGAGCTCTTCAGGCTTCTGCGCTGCATGGGGGTGTTCCGAACCAGCATAGACGTTGAGCTTGCGATACATCTGCGCGCCGAGACGATTCTTCGGCAGCATGCCACGCACCGCTTTCTCAATGACCTTCTCTGGAGCCTTTTCCATGAGCTTTCCCGCCGCCGTGAACGTCGTGCCACCCGGATATCCGGAATGACGGAAATACATCTTGTCCGTGAGTTTCTTGCCTGTAAATACCGCCTTCTCCGCGTTGATCACGATGACGAAATCGCCCGTGTCAACATGCGGCGTGAACGTCGGCTTATTCTTGCCGCGAAGCACCTTGGCAACTTCCGCAGCCAATCGACCTACCGTCTGGCCGGCAGCGTCGACAACATACCACTTGCGCTCGATATTCGCTGCATTCGCCATAAATGTCGTCTTCATGCGAATCCTCCCTCAACCTATTGCAATGCATTATTTTCATAGATGATGGCCCGCCGGCGCTCCGGGGCTAATGGATGCGCTTGCTACGACTCATACAGAAGTATTTTAGTCAAAACATCGCCCCTTGTCAAGCATTATTTCTGATTTTCAACACATTGAAAAGATAGGGCTTTCGCAAAATGAATGACTGCGATTCCTACACAGAATCCGTCACAGCCGATTCGCCGTTAAAGCGATAACCAGCTCCCCAAACAGTTTGCAGCCAACGAGGTTTTGCAGGGATTGGCTCGATCTTTTCACGTAAGCGATTCATGTGGACGGAAACGGTCGAGGTATTGCCCATGGCATCCAGACCCCAGACACGATCGTAAAGCACATCTTTGCTGAAAACAATCTGCGGATGTTGTGCAAGAAAGAGCAGAAGATCAAACTCTCGTGCAGCAAGATGCGCCTCGCGGCCGCCAACAAAGACGCGGTGCGTTTGTGGCTGGATTTCCAGTTCGCCGAAGCGAAGCACTGCCGGGATGGTTTGAACATCTCCCTTAAGGCGCTCATAGCGCGCAATATGTGCCTTAACACGTGCAGCAAGCTCACTTGGACTAAACGGTTTGACAATGTAGTCATCCGCACCGAGTCCAAGCGCACGAATCTTGTCTACGTCCTCAAGACGCGCCGAGACCATAAGGATGGGAATGTCGAGCGTCTTGCGTACATCCCGACATATGACAAATCCGTCTGCCCCAGGCAACATAACATCGAGCAGCAGAAGGCTGTAGTTGCCGCTCAAGGCGAGACGTTTCCCATCATCCCCATTGGATGAAATATCTACAGCGAAGCCATCCGCTTCCAAATAGTCGCGTTCCAGCTCTGCAATATTCATGTCATCCTCTACAAGCAATATCTTCTTCATTCCATATCCCCCTGTTTTACAATGGGCAGCAAAATGATGACGCGCAGACCGCCAAGCGGCGATGCCTCTGCTCGCACGCAGCCTCCGAATGCCGTCACAATCTGGCGTACAATTGCGAGTCCAAGACCGCTCCCTGCCGCGACATTTGTACGCGCCGTATTCGTCCGATAAAAACTGTCAAAAAGTTTTGGTAAATCTTGTGCGGCAACGCCCACACCGTCATCGTCGCAGCGAATACAGAGGAATACTCCCTCTTCGGCGAGTGACATATGCACATCTGCGGTATCACCACGCCGATATTTCCCGCTGTTTTCCCATAGGTTTTTGAGTACGCGAGAAAACTCTCCGCAATCGATACGAACATACGCCTCTATATCGGTTTCCTGCATGGAGATGTGCAGTCCTTGCTCAGCAAAATCGGGAGCGCACTCCCTGACAGCTTCCACTAGGACGTTCCGCGCGCAGACCGTTTCCCATGTGAGCGGCAGCTGCCCCATCTCGATACGTAAAAATTCGCGCAATCGCGTGGTCAGACGCTCCATCGTCACAGCAGACTGACTGATACGCTCGGCGTAGGCGCGACGTTTTTCAGGTGTCCTGGCAATACCGTCCAAGAGACCGCTTGCATAGCCCTTGATTGCAGTCAGCGGTGTTGCAACGTCGTGGAGGATCCCAATGAAGAGTTCTCTGCGACGCTGTTCCTCCTGTCGTTCACGCTCGCGGGCTCGCTTCAGCTCGCTCCGCATGGAGTCAAATGCACGGCAGGTTGCGCCCACCTCATCATTTCCCATTGGAGGCAGTGTGCGATCGAAGTCTCCACGTTGGATGGCGGCCGCGGCTATACGCATTTCCTCCAAAGGAGTTAAGATCTGCGCCGAGATGAGACGTGCGAGATAGCGCCCGAGGGACAAAATACCCGCCGATGTGATGAGAATGAGCAGAATGAGAGCGGTGTCTAGAATGAGCTCCCTCGTGTCATTGGGAATCATCAAATCTTCACTGCCACCCATCATGGGAATAATCCCTGTCCCCATGATGACTGTATCGCTGCGCATCCCCTCGTAGCGAAAAAAAAGCCCCTCCTTGTCCCATACGAGTGCAGAACCTTTTGTTCCGCATTTACCCGCGACCACATACTGGATATCTTCCTCATCTGCATCCTGTGTCAGATAAATTGTTTTTCTTTGTCTTGCAAAAAGACGAATACCCGCACGTTCAAGGATACGAATATCGCTTTCCACATGACGAAGCTTAAACTTATTTTTCTCCGACTCGGCGCGTAATGAGCTCAGGGCGAATTGCACAGAGAGCGCACTCCCCTTCTCCGGCCAAAGGAGTTCCAGTGCTTGCTGCTGCAATGTGCCCGTATGTCGCAGCCCCCCCAGCAATGCAGCACCGATGACAACAAGCACACAGATCGGGATGGCCATCATGAGAGCATTTGTTGCCAGGAGCTTTGCCTTTAGTGACAAATCGCACAGGCGCATGGCAGAACCTCGCTTTCTTTGGAATACCGTAGTTGCATACTCCCTGTCTTTATAGTCGAAACGCAGAAAAAAATCTGTGTGATAGGAAGAATTTCAAAAAAGTTATTTTGTAGTTTACACATTGTTTAAGATTTTCCTATACACTGTACCCATCAGCAGTAACACATCAATAATATGCCGAAAGGCAGAGGAGGAAATCACCATGGAAATGCAAAATGTCAAAAATCAAGCCAAGAAGGCATTCACCCCCGCACGCATCAAAAAGGCAGCAGTACTCGCCATGCTCGTCAGTCTCGTTTCGGCAGGAGGCGCGTACTACCATCACCAGCAGGCACAAGCTCGCTCAGTCGCTGAGAAACAGGCTCGTTCAGAAATGATCACAGCACAGGCATCCCAACGCGGCATTGTCCTGATTGATGAGGCGCATGTGCGAACCATCGCGGCAGATGCACTTGGCAAGAACGAGTCGGATCTGACCTTCCATACAGTCCAACTGGAACTGAAAGATTCTGACGACCGAAACAGCAAGCACAGCAAACACAAGGACGGCAAACATGACCGTGACGGTAAGCACACCGCGATGTCGCAGACGGGATCAAGCACCCCGCCAGAGGCAGTTCAGGCCGTCCCCACAGGCATCCTGGCAAACGATGCTGCACCGGCAGATTCCGCAAATGTACCGATGACGAGAGCTACTGCGCAGTCTGCAACTGCTCCTGCATCGAATGCAAACATGCCGCAGGCCTTCCACCCTGTCTACAAGGTGAAGTGCCATGCCGACAAGGTGGAGTATAAGCTGCGCATTGACGCTGTGACGGGAATGGTGCTTACGTGCAAAGTAGACGTGGATGACGATATTCTATAATGACATATTCAGATATACAAAACAGCGGTCCTAGTGGCCGCTGTTTTGTATACAGCAAAGAAAAGCTGGAAGATAAACCGCACGATCTTAGGCCGCCCCTCGTTGCTGGCGAGAGTTCCGTCTTCCCTTTTGTCGTAGTCGAGAAAGCGCGAGTAGTCGATGGAAGATTCGCCGTTTGCGAACCCCTTCCTTGCGTCCTATGCAGCGTTCTCGGAAATGCATCGCGCTTCCTCCTGCGATGAGGTGCCGAGAACGATCAGAAAGATTTACGATTTTCAGCGCATTTCGTTCTCTCAGCAATCAAAACCATCGATTACAGCAAAAACGTCACCTCATCCAAGCATGCCCTAAAAACCGCCAAATTCAAAAGCGTTTTCATAGCGACGCACCGTCTGAGACCCACCCGTGACGAGAACCTCGATGATGTCGAATCGGCAGGCTCTTTCCTCAAGACCGCGCTTCTGCAAATACAAGAACGCCGTGCGGAAAATGCGCTGCTGCTTCGCATATCCCACGGCTTGTGCAGGTGCACCGAAACACGTCGGGCGGCGCGTCTTGACCTCAACGAAAAGCAGCACGCCGTCTTCCTCGGCGATGATGTCAATCTCGCCCACCTTCGTGCGAAATTGGCGCTCCAATATGCGGCAGCCGTGCTTTTCCAAATACTGCGCCGCCACCTCTTCGCCTTGGTCACCGAAGCTCTTCGTCGTCACCTCGGCGGCTCCGATTTCTGATGACGCTTATCTATGCGATAGACATAGGCAAGCACCTCCGCCACCACGCGGTAAAGCTCCGGCGGAATCTCACGGTCGAGTTCCAACGCCATCAGCATGTTGACGAGCGATTTGTTTTGATACACGGGAATCGCATTCTTCTGCGCCGCTGCAAGTATGTTTTCTGCAACAAAGCCGCGCCCCTTCGCCACGACCTTTGGAGCCTGCTGCTTTCCAGGATCATACCGCAACGCCACAGCTCGCTGCTCGGCGATATTTTCGCGCTCTCCTGCAGACAGCTCTCGATCTTCACTGTTCATGTCCATGTCCATCATTCTTTACTACCCGCTACACTAACTTTTAAATCGGCAAGTTCCAATGTCATCGTGCGAAACGCTTCCTTGAATTCGGGGATGTACGACTTGAACTCCTCCACAGCGGACGGCTCGGAAAAGAGCACGCGCATGTTGAGCGACTTCGCATCATACACCTGACAGGTAAGCTCCACGGCGCCGATATGATCGGTGAGCACACAGAGTCTGAGCCACGTTTCTTTGTGCATACGCCCATCCTCAGGCGAATATTTCTCTTCGTTGTAGACGTTGGCATAAGCGGGAAAGCTCTTTTTCTCTTCCTCTCCCATATAGAGTGGCAGCATGAAGTTCAGCGATCGGTGCGTATTGCCCTTGCCGTCCGTCTGGAAGAGACTGCCGCCCTCCATCGTCCTCTTCATCGAAGAAGCAAACTCCGCGATGTCTCTGCCCGCCCTTTTCAGCTGCCTCTCCTTCATGTCTTTCACTGCCGTCATATCGCAGAGCTGCATGAACGCCCAAAGACGCGGCAGGTCGCCGAGATTCTTCTGCAGAGCAGCTTGATTGACAGCCGCAGGAACATTGTTCTGACTAAGGCGCAAAAGGAGCTGCAGTTGCTTCGCGTCCCTGTCTGGCAAGAGCTTCTGCCCACTGTTGACAAAATCGCGCAGCAAGGCGGCGTCCTTCTCCGTGAGCGGCATATTCTTCAACATGAACGAGGCCGCTTCCTTCAATGTCTGCATGAGCTGCGGCGTGTTCTGCATCACGGGCATCTGCCTCGCGGCAGACTTTGCTTCTCCCTGCATGTTTGCGGATGCGTTGGCAGGATGCTGTCCCTGTTGGAGCGGCTTTTCCTGCGCGGATCCTTCCTGGCGCGTCGGCTGCGGATTCGTTCCCTGCGCATCCTGACGCGGCGCTGCTGCTTCCGACGATCTTCCTTCCTGCGGTGCGCCGCGCATCATCTGCTCATTCGTCTGCTCCCTGCCCTCGGCGACATTCCCTTGCCCTGCTGCTTT
This sequence comes from uncultured Selenomonas sp., assembly GCA_916438625.1. GTDB lineage: Bacteria > Bacillota > Negativicutes > Selenomonadales > Selenomonadaceae > Selenomonas. Next base: position 1,655,980 of record CAKAFE010000001.1, read on the forward strand.
TTGCTGCTGCGCTCCGCTCTGTTCCTGTGGTGCGGTCGCCTGACCTTTGCCTTCAGCGACATTTCCTCGTCCCGAAGCTTTCTCTTGCTGCGCCGCTTCCGAAGCGCCATCTTCAGCATTCGGCAGAAGCTCCGCCTCTGCCCCCTTGCCGCCTTGCTGCGCTGCCGTTCCGTTCCGCTGAGGCTGCTGCAAAGCTCCCTTCCCCTGCGCCGACTCGCCCTCAGACGTATTCTCCGAAAGATTTCCTTGCAAGGCTTCTTGCTGTGTGGTGTTCGACTTTTTCTCCTGCCGCCTTCGGCATCTGACCCGCCGTCTCCTGCTGCGGAGTCGCCTTCGCGTTTTCCTCGCCTGCCTCGTGCGCCGGCAGCCCCATGCCGTTTCCGGCATCGGCGCCGCTTTCTGGCGCCGCCTGCCCCTGCAGAGTCAGCGGCAAGCTCTCCTCTTCCGGGCGCGGCATGAAATATTGGACGAGCGACTTCAAGAAATCAAAGGAATTCGCCTCGCCCTCCCCCTGCTGCGGCTGCATCTGAGCCAGAAGCGTCAATGCCTGCTGCAAAGCCGCCGGTGAGATCCTCCAACGCCTTGGCGTCGAGCAGCTGGAAGGACAGTTTGTTGAGCAGCGCCGGCTCCAGAGAGTTTCCGCCTTCCTGCGCCGTCAGAAGCGACTTCAAGTTGCGCAGCAGCGTCTGCACGCTATCGCTGAAATCACTGACCTGCACGCCCTTTTCCGCCAATGCCCCCAACTGCGTGAGCATGCGCGACAACGTGCCCAGCTGCTCCAACGAAAATCGCTGGCTCTCCGTCGTGCTTCCCAACCCCTCTTCCAAGGTCGCGCTCAAGGAAAAAGAGCTTTCCAAGACATTGCGGATCACCTTCTGCAGCTGATCCGGCAAGACTTCCACCGAGTCTTCCTGCCCCTCGGAAATCCTCCCGAGAACAGCCGACAAATCCGCAATGGAATTTCGGATGGAAACATTGGTCTCCTTTGCAAAGGGAGAGGATGACGCACCTTCTCCCCGCCGCGTTACGGCATCCGTCGATCCCGTCGTCTGAGGCCGCTGTACCCGCTGCAAAGACCCTGCAGCATTGGCGGCATTTGCTTCCATTGCCATGAAACGAATCCTCCGTGAACTCCTAAATCAATGCTCTGCCGCCATCGAGCGAATCGGTTCGAACGATCTCCGATGGATGGGGCAAGAGCCATACTTCCGCAAAGCCTCCAAATGCTCTGCCGTCCCATATCCTTTGTGCTTCTTGAAGCCATACTGCGGATATTCCTCGTCATATTTCAGCATCAAGCGATCCCTCGTAACTTTCGCTGCAATCGAAGCCGCCGCGATCGACGCCGACTTCGCATCCCCGTGGACGATGGCAGAAGACGACATGGGAAGCCTCAACGGCACGGCATCGAGCAGGACGTGCTGCGGCTGCGGTCGCAAAGCCGCGACGGCCTCGTGCATCCCCTGCTTCGTTGCTTGATAAATATTCTTCTCGTCGATGACCTTCTCTGAAATACTCACGATCTCCACAGCGACGGCACTTTCCATGATGGAAGAAAAAAGCGCCTCGCGCACAGCCGCCGACAACTTCTTCGAATCATTCAAATGCGACAGGAAAAGCCCCAAGGGCAAGATGACCGCCGCAACCACTACAGGGCCTGCCAAAGGACCGCGGCCGGCTTCATCGATGCCCGCCACGAGCGTGCATCCTTTCTCCCGCGCCAGAAACTCGTACTGGTACAACGCTTCGACGCGGGCGCGCTCCTGCGTTTCCCGCTCCCATCGACGCAGCAGTCTCTGCACTCCTGCACGAGAATCCGACAGGTACTGCTCCTGCAGCTCTGCTGACCATTCTCCAGCGGCATAGAGACACTCCAGCTCTTTTATCGTCATTTCGTTCCCATCCATTAACCATCAACGACTTCATTCAGGATATCTGCCGGCGGTTCATCCAAACTGATCTTGCCGAACTTCCCCATGCGGAACTCGGACAGAAGAATGTGCTGCACTTTCTCAAGATCGATGCGACCACCCTTCAGAAGGCAGCCGCGCTTTCGCCCGATGGCATCCATGAGCGCCTCTGTCGTCTCTGGCAGCTCTTCCTTAAATTTGAAACGCTCCTGCAGGCGTTCCGGATGGTCGCGCCGCAAGGCCGCAAGAAGCAAGTGCGCCACATTCTCCATGTCGTAGATCTCGTCATTGACCGCACCCGTAAACGCCAACCTGAGCCCAACCTCCGGATCTTCGAACTTCGGCCAAAGAATCCCGGGCGTATCGAGGGAGATCGACATCCGCCCCGATGCGAATCCATTGCTTCGCGCGCGTGACGCCGGGTTTATCCGCCGTCTTCGCCTTCGCCGCTCCTGCCAAGCGATTGATCAAGGAGGACTTGCCCACGTTCGGTATGCCGAGAACCATCACACGCGCCTTGCGCGCCGCAACGCCCTTCGATACCAGCTTCTCCGTGCGATACTTCGCTGCCTTCTCGATGAGCGACAGAAGCTCCCGCATCCCCTTCCCCGTCACGGAATCAAGCGCCACTGCCGGAAGCTTTTCGTCGCGGAAATGCTCCAACCATCGCTTCGTCATCTTCTCGTCGGCCAAATCCTTCTTGTTGAGCGCCACGACGCGCGGCTTATCCCCGATGATCTCCCGCAGCATGGGATTCGCGCTCGCCGCTGGAATCCGTGCGTCAAGCAGCTCAACGACGACATCGACAAGCTTCAGATTTTCCTCCACCAGCTCCCGCGCCTTCTTCATATGCCACGGGTACCACTGGATGATAGGCAAGTCGTTTTTTCCTGTCATTTCCCGTCATGATGCATATTCCTTTCAAGCCTTGATTTCACTGGATTCTTGCATATTATCCGCAAAGATTTCGCAAGTCGCTCACCATCCGTTTTAATCCGTCTCAATCCGTTTTTGACCATTTCGCGGGCAAAGCGTGGGCAAAGGCAAAAACGGTGGGCAAGATTTTTTACGGCCAGCCCTTATATAATAAGCAAAAAACAAGGTTTCCACAAGCAAAAACCTCAATCGACAAGCAACAAAAAGAAAGGGATGCCGCACAAGTCGAATCCAACTTGTGTGGCATCCCTTCTTCTTACGCCTGTTCCATCGGCAGAGTCTTGATCAGCACCAGCTTGACCAGCCACACCGCGCCCTGCATGACCGTCGGCAGCACTCGCTTAAACTCATCTATATCGTATTTTTCGACTTTATCGGCAAAATCCTGTAGTTTTTTTGTATTCCTGCCGACTTTTGCTGTCGAAGATCCCGAAGTATTCTTCTTTCAGTTCGTGGGCGTGTGCAAGTTTTACAGAAAATCCCAGCATTTTTATAAGCTTTGCCTTGTCCTTCTCTTTTAACTTCTTTTTTTCTGCCCAGAAGAACATGCCTTGAGTTCTTGAACCATTTCTTATTGGCTGGATCGATCTTCTCCTGCTCTTGCTTACGGATGATGTCAAGGGCGTTATTGGCGAGACGTACTGCATGGAATTTGTCGGCGATGATTTCGGCGTTGGGGAAACACTCCTCGATGAGTTTATGGAAAAAGGCGCATAGGTCTATGCTGACGAGAAGAACTTTTGCTCGTTCTTCTTTCGGATATTCAAGAAGCGTCTTGTAAAGATTTTCTGTTGTGCGGTCTTTTAGGATAGCGCAGCAGCTGCGATGCTCAGATCGTTGAAGACGACTTGATATTTCGCGCCGACGTTGCCACGAAATTCATCCATGGAGAGAACTGCCGGCAAGGAGGACGGTGCTTCCTGCGTCTCTTCAAATTTTGCGAAGTGACGCATGACCGTCGATGGCGATACGTTATGCCTGCGGGCAATGTGGGATGCCGTGACAAGCTCGCCGTGTTCTTCGACGATGGACTGAATGACGCTCTTCGGCATTCTCTGATAGCGATCGATGAAAGGATTTTCTTCGGCGAAGGTTTTCCCGCAGTCGCTGCACCGATAACGGCGAGCATGGTAGATGTAGAGCAGCTTTGTATCGGCGATGCCTTTCAATGCTTGATCGCGATATTTATCGACGCAGGCGTGCTGCGATCCGCACGCGGGGCAAGTGTGGATTTTTTTCGGCAGCGTGAAACGGCAACAGTCCTCGTCAAAAAAATCCTTGCACTTGTCTGGAAGTTTCTGAATGAATGTGTTAAAATCTACACAAGGCATGGCGGATTCCTCCTTATACTTGAAATATGAGCAATTTCAGTATAGCGGATTTCCGTCATGTTTTCTACTATATCTTTAAGACTCCTCGCTGTTTGATATGGGTAGGAAAAAGAAACAAATGTTCTTTATGTTCGTGCAGTCTTTTACCAATGGACAAATTATGGGATTTGGATGTTGAGATTCAGCTTGCCGCATCCCAGATAGATCATGGTCTTGAAATATTCATCATGTGCTTCAAAGTCGGCAGCGAACCGCCGGACAGTTGTAGAATCCTTGCCATCCGTCACGAAGATGACTTTGCGCTGGGATAGGTCGGCGACGACCGTGATGTAGTTATGCCCCTTCTTGCTGGTTTCATCCATGCCGATGGCGGTGACTTCGGAATAGTCCTCCAACGCGCGAGCCTTGTCCACATAATGATGGATGAACCTCCATAGTCTCGTGTCATGCTCTGCGACCATGCGAGCAATGACGGCTACGGGCAGATGCTTGGCAAGCTCTATGATCCAGCTCTCAAAGAGAAGCGTGAAGCCGGATCCCTCGCGTGCCCAAGGCACCTGTACGGTCTTCACGCCATGTTTTTCGCATTGTATGCGAGGGAGATCGGCATGGATATAGGTTACCATGAGAACCTTTGTGCTAAGGCTGGAAAAAGCGCAAAAATCCCCCATTGCTCTGTTTGATTGAAATTTTATGTGGATGCCGCCGAGAATGTGGCTGTTTCAGGCTGCCAACCCAGTTTTTTCAGCTTCGTTAGATAACTGTTGATCTTTCTCTCCTTGTTGAATTTGTTGTAATAGTCGGCTCCCAGATCGATGAAGGGCTCTCCCAGCTTCAATATGTGGTAAATGGCTATCAGCATGGTATGCGCTACAGCTACTGTGGCACGTTTTGCTCCCCGTCGTACGACGAGCCTGTCATATTGTGCGGACAAGAAGGAGTCCTTCTTCTTGATGGCTGCCTTGGCGCATTGTGTCAGCGTAGTCTTCAGTGTGGCGTTCCTTTGGTAGTCCCTGCCGCTTTGCCGCTTTCCGACACTTTCGTTGTTCCCTGGAGAAAGACCCGCCCAGCTGGACAGATGTTTCTCCGTTGCAAAGCGACTCATATCCAAACCTGTTTCCGCCAAAATGGTTTCCGCGCTCTGCCTCCCTATGCCCGGTATCTCATCCAGCTTTTTCTATCGCGTCTTCATAGCCGCTGCTGTACTGCTTGACGAGCTTATCCATCTGACCGATGCGCTTCGTCATGTCGTCGATATGATCTACGACTTGCAGGATCAGTTGTTTCTGCAAAGGCGTGAGAAAGCCGTCCAGCGCTTGCATGACATCTTCCACCTTGTGCCTCAATGCTCCGTGAAGGCTTTCTTCCACTTCATCCTTCTGCAGCGGCGCATCCTTCTTGAGCATCTTCTGCAAGAGGCTGCGCGAGCTTTTGCCGTTGATGTTGGAAACTACGCTGGATAGCTTGATATTTCCTCCTTCCAGCATCTTCTGCAGACGGTTGAGTTCACGTGCACGCTCGGCAATCAAGCTCTTTCTGTACCTGGAAAGTTCCCGCAACTCGCGTTGCTCCCGTTTCGGAATATAGCTCGCGCTCAACAGCCCGTGCTGCAGCAAGTCCGCGATCCATTCGGCATCCTTCACATCGGTCTTCCTTCCAGGAACATTCTTCATGTTCCTGGCGTTGACGATCATGACGCCTAGATGAGAGGTCTCGAAAAGATTGTAGACGGGTTTCCAGTAGGAACCCGTGCTTTCCATGGCGGCCATCTGGCACTTTTCATCCCAAAGCCACTTGGCGAGTGCGCGGATTTCTTTGCTTGTCGTGCCAAATGTTCGTATTTCCTGCTTCTTGCCACATCTGAGGCAGGCGACGATCGAGCGTTTGTGCACATCAATCCCACAACAGCGTTCGTACGTGACATCCATGAGGATTCCCTCCCTTTGTACGACGTGGCCTCCTCGATGATGGCTCATTTTACCATGAAATCCCGAGAAGTCAAGCCGAAGGCGCAGACTGATCGGCTAGGTTTCTGAAAGGGCGGCGCACAATGTCCACGAAGTGGACGTTTGTGCGTGTAGCTTACCATACGTCCTTTTGAGCGTAGCTCTGAACAAAGCGTGGTGCGAAAAAAGGAGACCAGATCAGTTTACACAGCGAGATCGAATCTCAAAAATTATTCGACCTTCAACGTCTGCTCTTATTATACCATAGATGGCGGTTCTCGTTCATTGTGGTGCCGTAAGGCGTGGGCGTTTACACTAAGTCGTTTCTGTTGCCGATAGGCGAGAAACCTCCGTATTTCAAGGGATGCAGCGCCTTCCTTCGCCTTTTCCGTGCCTTACACGTCAAGCCGATGCGTAATAGAAGGCAACTGACGATGCCGCTTCCGTACCAATGGAATGCCCAAAAGGCGACGAAGATGCTATAATATGAACAGAACAAGGCGACAGGACAGGTGCAGGATCGCCCGCCAAAGGAAAGGAGCGTTGTCATGAAATACATATCGGGGCTTCACGCGCTCAACATTCCATGCCGTTTGGAAACGAGCGGCGATTGGCATACGCTGTCTTTGTCATGGGAAAACATTCCTTTATGGAATACGGAGAAATCGCCGTTTGGCACGGACGGGATCGAACAGCATCACAGCCTTATGGGCAAAAAAGGGATTTTCTACATTGCGAACCACATCCGAGCCTGCCTTGATCTGCTCTTGGCAGGAGATTTCTCCAATTTACAAGGCATGCGCCGCGATTATATCTGCACGGATATTTATGACGCAGATATTTTTGCCGCAGTTTGGAAACTGCGCGAGACAGCACACTGGACAGACATCGACCGATTCATGGAAAAGGAGTATCGAATGAAGTGGATTCTTTTCAGAAAGGAGCAAGAGGCGAATGAATACCGCACAAATGCGTCATATAGAAATCATGCGTAATTTCTTGACAGAACTCAACAAGGAAACCGATACGTTCATCTTGAAAGGCGGAACGAGCCTTCTTCTTGCTTATGGACTGGATCGTTTTTCCGAGGATATTGACTTGGATGGAGAGAAACGGCGTCTCAAGGGATTCATCGAGAGTTATTCCCAAAAGCATGGATTTTCTTTCCGTATCGCCAAGGATACGCCAACCGTCGAGCGATTCATGCTGGCATATGATTCATCCGCACAGAAACCATTAAAAAAATCGAAATCTCCTATCGCAGCCGCAGCATTCCAGCGAATACGCATCATCGCGTGAATGGAATAGAAGTTTACACGATCGACCGAATTTGCCAGTTGAAAACAGGCGCTTACCAAGGACGGGACAAGATTCGCGATCTCTACGACATCTGCTTCATTTGCGATCGATACTTTGAGGAATTGTCGGAGTCTACAAAGGAACAGCTGAAGGACGCTTTGACCTATAAAGGCTTTGATTATTTTGATTATGTCACTTCCACGCAGGACGATGCACTGATCGATAAGGACACATTGGCAGGACTTTATTTGAAGATGTTTGAAAAGCTGGATCTTCTCTATTCGGAGGAAGAGGCGAAAACTCTTTCTGCAAAGGAAACAGATGCAGAAAAAGAGGACGATGAACAAGAGGAATGGAGTCGCTGATACCGACGGACAGAGGATCTCATGCCGCAGTTCTTTTCAGAAAGCGCTCCGATGCCACAAAACCGCTTTATCTCGTGGGATAAGTCAGTTCGATTTCAGTCATTCCATCGCCTCGCTGTAATAGTCAAGCGCCCAATCCTTATAGCGGTCAAAGAGTCCTCTGAGTTCGGGACGAATCACAAGCCCTTCGAAACTTTCACCGTTCTTATAATAATACTTGGATAGGCTTTCTTGAATGATTTGATTGTCTCCGTCTGCACGAAGCAAATCATTGATCGTCTGGTTGATCGTCGTGCAGAACAAGCCTCCCTTGCTTTCGTATTCTACCGCATCAAAAGAAGGGAGCATATATTCGCGTGTACCCGGAATATGTAAAGGACTGCAAACATAAATCTGTGCGTCCTCATGGTAGACAAACCGTTGAAAAGCCCCAGATATTCTGCTGCTGTATCATAAGCGAGGATACAGTGGGCATCCTTCAGCAGATCGCGCAGATGTTGATTGTATGTGTAGATTCCCATAACGCGCTCCTTTCTCATGGCAGGCAATCTTGCGCCTGTCGTCCTCTTTCTGCCTATATTATAGCATCCTCCCTGCCTTTTAGCATTATATCAAGCAGCCGTTCTTATGCTTCTTCCGGCTCTTCCGGCACGTCCAGGCGGTGCGTGATGTATTCGCCTTTTTCTCTGTCCCAGCCGTCGATAGCGAGGACTTCTTCCACTTTTCTCGATGTGGCACGGCGCGCGATGTAAACGATCACGTCGATCGCGCGTGCGATGCCCGCCTGCTGCGTGGAGAGCGACACGCGGCTCACGAGGTCTTCCAAGCGGAAGAGCGTATCTACGGCGCTGTCGCTGTGCACGGTGGAGCAGCCGCCTCGGTGGCCGGTCGACCACGCATCCATGAGAATCAACGCCTCCTTGCCGCGCACCTCGCCGACGACGATGCGGTTCGGCGATAAGCGCAGCGTCTTTCTGAGGAGGTTTTCCATATCCACGGTGTCCGTCGTCGTCAGTGCGACCTTGTTTTTCTGCCGTGCACTTCAGCTCCTTCGTGTCCTCGATGGTGATGACACGTTCGTCGAGCTGACTGATCTCGGCGAGGATGGCATTGAGGAGCGTCGTCTTGCCGGAAGCCGTGCCGCCGGCCGCGATGATGTTCTTCTTCTTGTGGATGGCATCTAAGATGACCTCGTGTTGCTTCTCGGTCATGGCGCCTTGCTTGACGTAGTTCTCCAGCGTGAAAAACGATTTTTGGAATGCTTGCGGATATTGAAGCTCGGCGCTTCGACGATGCTCGGAAGCTCGGCCTGAAAGCGGCAGTTGGAGAAGAGCCGCGAGGCGGGGATGTCCGCTTGCAGCGATGGGTCTTTTTTGAGGTCGATGACCTGCCCCGAAAGGTCGGCGACAGCGTAGATGACGCGCTTCGCCTCGTCTTCGTCGATGGTGATGCCCGTGTGCTGGAAGCCCTTGTCGAAGGTGTCGATCCAGAGCTTGCCGTCGGGATTGACGATGACCTCGGTCACGTTGTCGTCGTGCATGTAGCGCATGACGTCTCGCCCTAAGCTCATTTCGAGGATTTGCAGCCGTCGCTCTTTTTACGATTTCATCGGATTCTGCCATGTTACGCACTCTCCTGTAATTTTTCCTGTTGCTTCTTTTCTTCTTCCTGCTCTTCTCGCAGGATCTTTTCCACTTCGGCGTAGAGGATGGACTGCAAGTCTTGCGGCTCTGCTTCTTCTGTTTGTACTGCCGGCTCTGCCTGTCCTTCCTTCTTTGCCTGTTCGTCTCGCGCTCTTTCTACCGCTTGCGTACCTTTTGGCGGGCGAAGCGGCCTGACCTCGCTGAGACGGGGTTTTTGTCCAAGACGACTTTCGGATTTTTCTGTTGCAGCGTCTCCTTCTTGCAAATGTTTTTGCTTCATCGGGTGCAGTCTCCTTTCCTGTCATCTTTTTCAGCTCTTGCCGCGCTTTCTCGACGGCGAGCTGTTTGTCTTCGATCTTCTTGCGCTCCGCCGCATGTACGAGGAAGAGATTCGCATAGCTCTTGATTTCTGTCGCCGTATCGGAGATCAGAGGCGGCACAGTGATCTTGTCCGTAAAGAACTTCTCTTTGTAGTAGCGGATTTTGTCGCCGAAGATCGGACGGAAGCCCGCGATGAAGACAAGCTCTTTTTCCGCGTCCATGCGCCGCACTTCGTCCGGCGTCATGAGTTTTCGCGCCATGTTGGAGGTCGACGTCGATCCCTTGAAGGCTTCGCCTGTCGTCGAGCGGGAGAAGGAGTGGATCGTCTTCTCGCCGAGCGTTTCAGAAAGCGTCTTGGCCGTGCCGCCTCCGTCCTCCAAGGTCGGTGTGAAGTAGATCTGGACGTGGCAGTTGCCGGGAATGGCGTTGTCCTTGGTGTAGATCCTGTTGAGCTGTCCCATGCTCTGCGCGACAATGCAGATTTTCACGCCGTAGCCCGCGCAGATGGCAAGGGACTTCTCGATGCTGTCCAATTCTTAGTGTAAACGCCCACGCCTTACGGCACCACAATGAACGAGAACCGCCATCTATGGTATAATAAGAGCAGACGTTGAAGGTCGAATAATTTTTGAGATTCGATCTCGCTGTGTAAACTGATCTGGCCTCCTTTTTTCGCACCACGCTTTGTTCAGAGCTACGCTCAAAAGGACGTATGGTAAGCTACACGCACAAACGTCCACTTCGTGGACATTGTGCGCCGCCCTTACAGAAACCTAGCCGATCAGTCTGCGCCTTCGGCTTGACTTCTCGGGGTTTCATGGTAAAATGAGCCATCATCGAGGAGGCCACGTCGTACAAAGGGAGGGAATCCTCATGGATGTCACGTACGAACGCTGTTGTGGGATTGATGTGCACAAACGCTCGATCGTCGCCTGCCTCAGATGTGGCAAGAAGCAGGAAATACGAACATTTGGCACGACAAGCAAAGAAATCCGCGCACTCGCCAAGTGGCTTTGGGATGAAAAGTGCCAGATGGCCGCCATGGAAAGCACGGGGCTGTCGCACATAAATCATGTGCGACAGCTTTTTCATGCATAGAAAAAGCCTCCACCCTAGCAAAGGGCGGAGGCAGGTGTAAAATAGATTTATGCAAAACAAACCAATTTTACAACCAGATTATACCGCATGGGGCGAAACTTATCAACCCCTGCCTGCCCCTGAATTTTTGAAAATGCAGATTCCCAAGAATGACCCCAGTTCGCCTGCTGCGCCAATGTATCGGAGGGATGAATCTGACCGCGCTCTATCGCACCTATGGACGTATCGACAAAAAGCTGGCGTCCCCGTGCAACTGCTCGCCATTCTCATCTATTCCGGCATGAACCATCTCTTCAGCTCCCGAAGAATCGAGACGGCTTGTCGGCGCGACGTGAACTTCCTCTATCTTTTGGAGGGAAAACCCGCGCCCGATCACGCAACCATCTCACGCTTTCGCTCAAAACACCTGGCATCTTGCATCAAGGAACTGTTCGCGCAAATGGACATCCTCCCTGCAAACGCTCGGCGTCATATCGCTTGAGCACATCTTCATCGACGGAACCAAGATCGAGTCTGTCGCTAACAAATACAAGTTCGTCTGGAAGAAGACCGTCCTGAAAAATCAAGCGAAACTGCTGGAAAAACTGCTCGTCTTCATCGAGCAAGCAGAACAGCAGCTATCCATATCCGTCCGACATGGAAAGGATCTCCGCTTGCGCCACCTCAAGAAAATGCGAAAGCAGCTGAAACGTCTGCAGAAAAAGCAAGGCCTCGTCTTCGTGCATGGGAGCGGACGGCGAAAAAGCGTGCTGCAAAAGGCGTTGGAGAAACTGGACGAGTTCATCGCTCGCTGGAAAGACTACCAGAAAAAGCTCCGCATCATGGGCACGCGCAACAGCTTTGCCAAGACGGATCACGATGCGACCTTCATGCGAATGAAGGAAGATGCGATGAAGAACGGACAACTGAAACCAGCCTACAACATCCAATGCGGCGTCGATGCAGAATTCATCACATGGGCAACGGTGGGGCCGCAACCGACGGACACCGCAACGCTCATCCCGTTCCTAGAGGATTTCCATGCACATGTGAAGGAACGCTATGCCAAGGTCATTGCCGACGCTGGATATGAAAGCGAAGAAAACTACGTCTATCTCAAGGCTAACGGGCAGGCGGCCCTACATCAAGCCGAACAACTACGAGCGAGCAAAGACCCGCGCTTGAAGAATGACATCGGGCGTTTCGGAGAACATGACCTATCTCAGCGACGAAGACGCCTATCTCTGTGCCAACGGCAGGAAACTCAAGGTTACGGGCACGAAGACGGTGAGAAACAAGACCGGCTATACGAGCGTCAAGACCTGCTACACGGCAGAAGATTGCAACGGCTGTGAAAGGAAAGCTGAGTGCATACGGAGCAGATCAAAACTGCCGTTAGAAGAGCGGACGAAGAGCTTGGAAGTGGCGAAAACATTCCATGAGGAACGAGCGGCCTCGAAGGCGCGACTGACATCGGATGAAGGAATACGGCTGAGAGTCAATCGAAGCATCCAAGCGGAAGGCGCTTTTGCCAACATCAAGGCGGACATGGGCTTTCGCCGCTTCCTCAGTCGGGGCAATGCCAATGTGCTTGTGGAAACGATGCTTCTGGCGATGGCACATAACTTCGGGAAACTGCATCAAAAGATCCAACGAGGATGCGGCGGGCAATATCTCTTCCCCGTAGACGTTGCAGCATAAAAATACGCAGGAAAAAAGCTGGCATGGTACAGCGTTCTTTCCTGCGCATTTTTTTCGAGAGTCTTTTCATCGAAATGAATATTTGATTCACGCAATAAAAAGAGAGGCTGTGCATAAGTCAAATTCGACTCATGCGACAGCCCCGTCTACAATCTTTTTCGAGACCTCTCATCTAGGGCGTCATGATCGTCAACGCCGGGAACATGAAGAATGTTCCCCGGAAGGAAGACCGATGTGAAGGATGCCGAATGGATCGCGGACTTGCTGCAGCACGGGCTGTTGAGCGCGAGCTATATTCCGAAACGGGAGCAACGCGAGTTGCGGGAAGTTTCCAGGTACAGAAAGAGCTTGATTGCCGAGCGTGCACGTGAACTCAACCGTCTGCAGAAGATGCTGGAAGGAGGAAATATCAAGCTGTCCAGCGTAGTTTCCAACATCAACGGCAAAAAGCTCGCGCAGCCTCTTGCAGAAGCTGCTCAAGAAGGATGCGCCGCTGCAGAAGGATGAAGTGGAAGAAAGCCTTCACGGAGCATTGAGGCACAAGGTGGAAGATGTCATGCAAGCGCTGGACGGCTTTCTCACGCCTTTGCAGAAACAACTGATCCTGCAAGTCGTAGATCATATCGACGACATGACGAAGCGCATCGGTCAGATGGATAAGCTCGTCAAGCAGTACAGCAGCGGCTATGAAGACGCGATAGAAAAGCTGGACGAGATACCGGGCATAGGGAGGCAGAGCGCGAAACCATTTTTGGCGGAAACAGGTTTGGATATGAGTCGCTTTGCAACGGAGAAACATCTGTCCAGCTGGGCGGGTCTGTCTCCAGGGAACAACGAAAGTGCCGGAAAGCGGCAAAGCGGCAGGACTACCAAAGGGAACGCCACACTGAAGACTACGCTGATACAATGCGCCAAGGCAGCCATCAAGAAGAAGGACTCCTTCTTGTCCGCACAATATGACAGGCTCGTCGTACGACGGGGAGCAAAACGTGCCACAGTAGCTGTAGCGCATACCATGCTGATAGCCATTTACCACATATTGAAGCTGGGAGAGCCCTTCATCGATCTGGGAGCCGACTATTACAACAAATTCAACAAGGAGAGAAAGATCAACAGTTATCTAACGAAGCTGAAAAAACTGGGTTGGCAGCCTGAAACAGCCACATTCTCGGCGGCATCCACATAAAATTTCAGTCAAACAGAGCAATGGGGGATTTTTGCGCTTTTTCCAGCCTTAGCACAAAGGTTCTCATGGTAAATATTTCTCGGTGGGGGTTGCAAAGAGGCAAAGAGACCTGTACCCTATAGTGTATGTGAAGTGGTAAACTAAAACTGGACACAGAGGGGGTATAAATCAGACACCGTTTGTAGTATTCTGTACACAGGATAACAAGCGGTGGACAAATTAGCCCTCTGATGCACAGGAGGTTGCCTCATGAAGTACACGAAAGAACAAAGGTTGGACATAGGCCGTCGGATTTACGACGGCGAACTCACAAGATATGAAGCAGCAGAAGAATATGAGATCAGCGACGAAACGGCGCGGAATTATATGAGGCAGTACCGAGATGCCAACCGACTCCCTCCGAAAAGAGGAACGCAGAGCAACTGCGGTCTTGCCAAGATGAAATCCAAGCCGACGCCCGCGGGACTGGAAGACCTCCAATCCATGACGAAAGAAGAGCTGATCGATGCCCTTGTAATGGCCAAGATTACGGAAGCGCGCTTAAAAAAAGGCTATCTGGCGGAAGGAGTTGGTGCGGAAAAGAAGTTCATTCCTATCGGCAAGAAGAGTACCAAGTAATCGTGGAGCTTTCCGGGGAGTTCCCTATCCAGTTGCTCTGCGAAAAGATGGGCATTCCACGCAGCAGTTTCTACAATTGGAAGAAGAGCGTTGAAAGTCCATCGGAACAGAAGAAGCGGCTTGCACAGAGCATCGAGTTATTTCAACAATACCATACCCGTTTTCCTTCTCACGGTTATCGTTGGTTGAATGCCAAGATCAAGTTGGACAAGGGAATCGTCTTTTCCGATCCCTATGCACATAAATGCTGCAAGATTGCTGGAATCAAGAGCGTTTCCAAGCATTACAAGTACAAGAAGCCAGGGGATTCGTTCAAGACGTACCCGAATCTGTTGCTCGCAGGAATCAATATTGCCGGTCCGATGGAATGCGTGGTGAGTGACATGACTGCCTTTTATGTGAAGGGAACCTATTATGAGCTTACGTTGTATATGGATTTATGGAATGATGAGCTGATAGCACATTCGCTTTCGTCCAAACGCGGCGATCGTATGACCTATCTCAATGGTTTGCAGGACGTCATCGAGTTCAAGAAGCAATATCCGAATCAGGAGCTTGTCCTTCATAGTGACCGAGGCTCTGTATACGCTTCCAAAAGCTACAACGAACTCCTGCCCATGTATAACATCACTAGATCCATGTCCAGAGCTGGCACGCCAACGGACAATGCCGCCATGGAAGCCATCAACGGATGGGTAAAGGCCGAGTTGTTTACAGATTTGCACATCACATCTGCAGATGATGTCCCTGGGCAGGTCACCGAATATATTCGATTCTTCAACGAAGAGCGTCCCGCATACGCCCTTGGATACCTTACTCCAAAGCAATATCGGGAACGGTTCGCGCCCAAGCGCGGAAGAACCGACACTTGATAAGCGGTCATTGTGAATAGATTCCGTAGACATTCAAATCAGCATAAAAATCTCGGTCTTCAACGGTTGTCTAACACTTTGATAAGGTTTGTCTGACATTCAGGTTTCCATGACTATTTTTGAAATTTTTGTGTCCAGTTTTTGTTGACAAGTGCAATGCTAACGAGGCAAATACAAAACAAGGAAGGTCTCTTATGGAAACCATTGTAACAGAAATCTTGGAAATAATAAAGGGTGCGAAGGACAGCATATCGCGGGAAGAGCGAATCCGCAGTTATCTCGAAGACCTCGCATGCCGTGCGGTCAGCGAGGCGCTCGAACGGATCGACAAAGAACTGGCGGGCAGATACGCTGATAAAGGCTGGCATGTGGAACGTCTGGACTGGCGCACCGTGCAGGCGAGCTACGGGACGCTCCGCATACGCCGCCGAAGGATGTGCAAAGAAGGAGAGGCAGGAATCTATCCCTTGGACAAGGAGCTGGGCATCCGCCCCTATAGGAGATACACCGCCTCACCGGAATACACCATCGCCCAGATTGCCGCCAAGACCGTCTACCGTGTCACGGCCGATGCCGTCAACCCTGCTGACGCCGGTCACGATGAGCCACCAGCAAAGTCGCCCGCGTAGTGAAGCAAGTGGGCGAAACCCTACAGCGCATGGGAAGACCCTGCAGGCGACGCCCGACCCAATGGAAAAAAGAACTGCGTCAACCGCAAGTCCTCTACATCGAGGGAGACGGCCTCATGCTGCACGGGCAGAAGAAGAAACAAAAGGAACTGCATCGCTTCCAGATCGCCGAAGGCGTGCGAGAGAACGGCAACCGACGCGAACTTATAGGAACCCACTACACAGCAGACTTCAGCCATGAAAAAGCCAAGGACAGGATGCTGCACCATATAGGCAGCCATTATGACCTGACGCACACGTTGGTGCTGAGCAACAGTGACGGAGGAGCCGGCTACAGCATCGACGCATTCAAGGAGATCGTGGGGAAAGTCGGAAGGCACGAGCATTTCCGCGATTGGTATCACGTGCAGAGGAAGTGCAAGGAACGCCTCTCCTGGGCGAACAGAAAGCTGCGCCGGGAACTGCACAGAGCCTTGAAGAACCACGACCGAGAGCGTCTAGGCCTCGTACTGGACACCTTGGAATCCACAGCCCGGGACGAACACCAAGCCGAACAAGTGCGCCTTCTCCGAGGCTACATGACGCGGAACTGGTCATACCTTGCCTCGTTGGAGCAACGGGGACTGGGCGGATGCAGCAAGCTCCCCGGGCACATGCGAGAGCAACCATCGGCTGTACAGCTACCGGATGAAGAAGCAAGGGAGGCGATGGAGCGGAGACGGCGGCAAGGCGATGGCGAAGATCATCACGGGGCTGAAGAACGGCGACCTGCGCGAGGCCATGAGTGGCCAAAGCGGAGCTGTTCAATCCGAAGTCTGGCAGGGATTTCCGCGGAGCTGTGAGGCAAGCGTTGAAGAAAAGCAAGGGCAACGCGCATGAAGGCGTGCGACATGGGAGGATCACGGTGAGCGCGCCGATGAGCAGTGCGATTGGACATTTGTCCAAATGCTTCGCTTAAAGAGGAAAAACAGGCATTGCCGCGAAGGCAGACGCATCAAGGGTTGAAATTTCCCACCGAGAACATCTTGACACATACTCAGTCTTCCGGCCATTGTCTAATTCACCTCGCTTATGGTATAATAAAGAAAAAGAATTGTCGGATATCCCCATGTACTGCGTGCGGTATTGAAACCGAAGGAGTGAGCATCATGTCGATACGTGCCTTTGCAGCGAGCGATCCCGACCCTTGGAAAGCCTGCCATTGGAATGTTACAAGCCACCCGCACTACCACGACTGTGAAAACTGCGATCATGCGCGTTATGGCAGCTGCGACATCGGCAGATTGTACGTTGAGCGCAAGCAGCTTGAAGAGCTCAAAGAGAAAGCGCAGGAGCTTATTGACTCCCTGCCGCCCTATCCGTCGCTCGACCCTAAGCGCCTTCTCTAGCCGCCCCTTTGCGGGGCGGTTTTTCTTTGCCTTTAGCCGTGCTTTTTCGCCGCGCGTTTGTGCGCTGCGATTTCTCTTTCCATCTCTTCGTTCATGACCTTTACCCATTCATAGAAATCGCCAATCGGCAGCTCAAGGAAGTAGCCGACTGGCGATTTGCTGTATTTGGCAAGGCGAAGCGCGGAAAGCCTGAGTCGGCTTATCTCTCCGCACCGCTTAAAAAAACGCGACACCTTCAAGGTGACCGCCATGAAGTCCAAGCCGGGCAGGTTGATGATCTCATCGTACTTGACGCCTACCGCCGCTGCGGCGACATGCGCTTGAAACGCCATGGAGAGCTGCGGCACAACGATGGAGTTGTCCACCTCTTTTGCCTTCTTCTCGCACTTCAAGAGCGTGCTTCCCTTGATTTTTGCAAAGTCGAAGATCAGCTCGTCTTTGCCGCGCAGGGGCTTCGACAAATGCACGATGTTGTTCTCATCGACGACTTCCGCTTCCGCCTTCACGACCTCCACGGTGTTCTCTGCCGCCGAGGTTTCGTCCATTTTCTTTTCTTCCGTTGCCATTTCTTATGCCTCCATTCAATTCATGCCGATGTTCTTCCTGACCTGCGCCAAGAAGTCCACGCCATTGACGATCGCCTTGTAGTTGTACTTGTCGATTTCGACGATGGTCTTGCCCTCGTACTCGACCTTGTAGTAATGCACTTCAATCGTGTTGGAGCTATCCGTCGTATTGCCCGTCTCCAACGTACCGGGTGCGTAGGACTTCGCCCTGCCGCGCGCGACGATGCGCAGGCAGTCGTCGTCATACTCGTTCTTGCCGCCGTCCATGTTCTGGATGTTCGCCCAGATTTCGAGATTGACAGGCTTGCCGCCCGACATTTGAAGCGCCGTGACGTGTGGCGTGCGCCAGTTGATCGTCAGCTCCATCGACTGGAAATGCCCCTTCACTGGCGCGTCGATCTCGCCTGCAAGCCCGACGCCCGTGATGGACGTCGTCATGGACGACAGCTCCGGCAGGTCGATGTTGGCAACGCCGATCATCGTGTTGGTGCCTTCCCAGTAGACCTTTGCATCTGTCACCATTTCGGGAACTTTGTTTACTGCCATGGTTTAACCTCCTCTCTCTTACGCAAAGAGCGGGGAAGTTGTAAAATAAATTGACGCAAAAAGTTCCATTTTGGAATCCGTTCAGTTAAACTTTAGTTGAACACCAAAAGCAACTGAAAGAAGGGAACCAAAATGGAACAGATTCATTCTACCACGTCAAAGCGCAAATGGAAACAACTTACGGAAAAAGATCGGTATCATCTGAGGCTTATTTCAATGCCGGAATGAGAACGCAGGAGATTGCCGAGCGTATGGGGTACTCCAAGCGAACCATTGAGCGTGAGCGGGCATTGGGTTTAACAGAGCAGCTGAAACCAGCGAGCAAGGACATCAAGACGTATGGCGATCTTCAAAAAAACAATGGGTCTACCTAGCGGATGTGGCACAAAGGCGTCATGAAGAAAAACAGTGCCGGCAAAGGACGGAATCTGAAGATCGGGAACGACCATCGATTGGTGGAGTATATTGAGCACAAGATCAAGAAGGAGAAATGGTCTCCTGCAGCTGTATTAGGCGACCCTAGAGCAAAAAGGATGGCCGTTTGCCGTCCGGATTTGCGTCAAAACCCTGTACAATTATATTGATCGAGACTTGTTCCTTGGAATTAGCAACAAAGACCTGCTGCAGAAAAAAAGAAAGGGACAAAAACAAGCCGTGCGCAAAGTGCGAAAAAGTTGCTTTGAACAATCGAGCTGGAAAAAAAGTATAGAAGAGCGCCCGGAACGGGTGAACCAAAGGAAAGAATTTGGGCATTGGGAGATTGATCTGGTGGTGGGGCGACAAGGAACCAAACCTGTCATCTTGACGCTGGTAGAACGTCAAACACGCAAATCCATCTATGTGCTCGTGAAAAAAACAAAACCCAAAAAGGAAGTGTTGCAGGCAGTTCGGCGCGCCCATCGCCGCGTGAAGGGGGACTTCACACAAGTGTTTAAAAGCATTACGGCAGACAATGGTTCAGAGTTTTTGGATAGCAAAGGGCTTCAAAAGGCGGCAAAGTGCGATGAAGTGTACTACGCGCATCCTTTCAGCAGTTGGGAGCGTGGGAGCAACGAGAACGGGAACCGTATTCTGCGCAGATTTTTGCCGAAAGGAACGGATTTCAGCGCGCTGAAACCGAGAGAGCTGAAACGGATCGAAGATTGGGTTAACAACTATCCGCGCAAAATCTTCGGCTATAAGACTGCAAATGATATGTATGCTGCGGCTGCATAGGCTACCAAAGTTTGGCAGAACGATGCGACAATTAAACTTGCAATCTTCCGGACTAGGTTTTCCATAAGTATCACCCTTTCTTTTTGCCCGAAAAGATGATAGAATGGACTTATCAATCCCTTCGGGGGTTGTAACACAAGCAACTCCCGACGACCGCTAAACGCTGGGAGTTGCTTTTTTGCATCAATCGTGATAGCTGTCGCGTACGGTATCTAACAATGTTCTGCCGTGTGGGGCGTTCCCATCGCCTTTGATAACATCAACTTCAAATGAACCTATCAAAGGTTTGATTCGCGTTTCAATCCACTCCGACACGCTAGTATTTCCAGCAGCTTTTCGCTGATACGGATACTGTGGGAACATCTGACTTCTTTGACAACGTATCACAACCTTAATTTCTTCAAGTTGAACAATCTGTCGTTCAAGTTCACTTGCTGGGACATCCATGACATCCCCTCCTTTCTGAAGATATTATACGCTATTATTCCGTATCTGTCAACAAGTTATTTATACGCTATTTTATATATTATTTTTGACGTAGTTTTTGTTTAAAAGAGAAAAGCACCTCACGAGCGCAAGGTGCTTTTTGTAGACTATCTTTAGCCGAGATGCTTTCTAGTTGTATCGTCCAGTTTTATCAGTACCGTAGTTAGGGTATCACGCAAAACGGTATGATAATATCCCTCCTGCCGTGTAATGCTCCCAACATCCTTCGGAGTTAGTGCGGTTCCATATCTCTCGTTAGTTTTTGTGGCGATTTCCGCTTGCGTCCCTTTACGGTCACCATATTCATCGAGGATGTATTTAAGGATTTCGTGCCTTTCTTCAGGCGATCTTTCCATAAAACCCCCTCCCCTTCACTTTATCAACGACAGTTTTTCCTCAATCGCATTCTGCAAAGTCTGTGAAAAGTTCAGCCCAATTCGCTCCGCCTCTGCATTCATCCAATATGGAATCGACAATGTTTTCTTTACGAATCGTCTTTTCTGCTTCTCACGAAACGCAGGCATAAAGACTTCCACGAGCATAAAAATCTCGTTACTCTGCAACTCCTCCTGCTCTGCCAACACTCGCATCGGGGAAGGCTGTGGAATCTCATCCCCATCTTGTTCCATCCCATAAAGGTGAAGGGCGAGCACCTCCCTCGCCATGCGCACGGCTTCATTCTCATCTTTGCCGAAAGTAATACACCCCGGCAAATCTGGAAACACAACGTGTATACCATCCTGCTCATAAGTAAAGATAGCAGTATAACGGTAATAAATTGGAATCATACTAACCCCCTTTTACAGTAATATCAAATATTATATATATACCCCCTAGGGGCAGGGCTTAAAACTTAAGCCCTGATTGCTTTTCAATGCTCTTCAAATCGCGAACGCTCAAATCCTTGACCGGGTGCCGGAGTGTCACTTTTTCCCGGCTTTTGTCGGGTGTTTGAATTGGTGATGATCGCCTTCACAGTTGACCTCTTTCCATCCATCCGCAAAAAGCATTTTTCGAACTTCCCTTGAGGAATAACTCTTCATATCTCCCCCCTTTTGCTTTATTATAACACGTAGATTATTACGTGTCAACATTATTTTCAAAGCCAATTCTCTCCGGCACCCAGCCAATCGTCTTTCTCCTCGTTCGTTTCCTTTTGCGGCTCTTCTTCCTGCTCCATGAGATAGCGCACGCCCATGATCTCCGCCGCAAGAGTGTTGTTCGTCTCGCAGTCAAGCAGATGGTTCGCCGCATGGCTGCTGATCTTCTCCCACACCACGGAGACGCGCCCCTTCTTGTCGCGCTGTTCGACGCGCTGCTCAGCGCAAATCTGGTCGGCATACTCGCGCTCGATATCACGGTAGACGTTCCAACTTCCGTGCGCTCCTGCATCAATCATCATGCGCGAGGCAATGAAGTTCTTCATTTGGTTTGGATCCATGATATAGAGCCGCAGACCGAATCCAGCCGCCCGTTTGTCGAGGATGGTCACGTTATAGCGGGATTTCAGCGGCAAACTGGATCCTTTTGTCGGCACCAAGACATCCATGTGCTGCGCGCAGAAGTTATACACGTCATCCGTATTGTACCCCGAGTCAATGCAGGCGAGATTGACGTTGCGGATGACGCCGTTTGTGTCCGCATAGTTGCGATTGATGACCGTCTCAATATCCGCCCACGTCTCGACACGCCCCCAGTCGACAAGCCATGACGTCAAGTGCGGGCCCCAAGCCCGCACAGCATACCAGAAATGGTCAAGCTGCACGTCGATTCCGCAGGTCAGGAGCTGTGCCGCTTCCGGCATCTGCCCGCGTTCATACGGCAGAGCCTTTTCCATGACCACATCGGATTTCAGCCGACTGCTCTTATCTTCCCATGGCTCGGCGAGCCAAGAGTTGATAAAGTTCATAAGCCTTTCGCTGTTTACTGTGGGTAACGCTTGAAAAGCGCGTTCCATTCCGATAGAATTATATCCATGGAAGATAGACACAGAAAGGCGGTTTTTATCCATGGATACAGGAAACTTGTTCGCCGTTGCCTTGAACCTCCCGCGCCCTTGGTGCATATCTCAAGTGGAATTCAAGCCCACAGAAGATGGATCCATGGAACTGCATATTCATATCGCCTTCCAACGCGGAGGGAAGTTTCCCTGCCCGCAAGACCATTGCGACAAAAGCTTTCCTGCTTACGACACAACGCCGAGAACTTGGCGTCATCTCAACTTCTTCCAGTATAAAACCTATATCCATGCCGATCTCCCTCGCATACAATGCGAAAAACATGGCGTGAAGACCGTACAGGTGCCTTGGGCACGCGAGGGATCCGGCTTCACGCTTCTCTTTGAGAGCTGGATCATAGAGCTTGCCAAGCATCTGCCCGTAGCCGTCATTGCTCGCATGGTCGCAGAGCATGACACGAGACTATGGAGGTTCATCCATCATTATGTGGACAAGGCTCGCGCGTTGGAGGACTATTCCGAAGTCACCGCCATCGGCATGGATGAAACCAGCAAGAAGGGGCATAACTACATCACGGTCGTCGCCGACCTATCCCAGCGCAAAGTCATCTTCGTGACGGATGGCAAGGATTCTACAACTGTCCAGCGGTTCGCTGCCGACTTTGAAGCACATCGAGGCAATACGGAAAGAGTCGATCTCATCACCTGCGATATGTCGCTCGGTTTCCGCAAGGGGATTCAGGAATCCTTTGAGAACAGCCGGACCATCATCGACAAGTTCCATGTAATCAAACATGCCAACGAAGCCGTGGACAAGGTTCGCAAGATGGAAGCCAAGGAGAATGTCTTGCTGAAGAACTCCAAGTACCTTTGGTTGAAGAATGATGCCAATCTGACGGAAAAACAACGAGAGAAAAAGGAAACGCTCCAGAAGAAGCATTTAAAGACAGCGCGTGCCTGTACCATGCGCATTGAATTGCAGGAAATCTACGAGCAGTCCGTCCATCGAGACGAGGCGGAGCAGCGTTTGAAAAAGCTCTGCAGCTGGATGATGCACGCAAGACTGGAACTCATGAAGAAGTTTTGTGGAACGATCCGCAATCATTGGGACGAGATCCTGCACTATTTTCGAGCACCCCTATACGAATGCCATTCTGGAAGGGGTGAACAGCATTATACAAAACATCAAGCGTCGCGCCCGAGGGTTCAGAAATGATGAATATTTCAAGACCATGATCTATCTGGGATGCGGCAAGCTGAATCTCAACATCCAAATCCCATAATTTGTCCATTGGTAAAAGACTGTACGAACATAAAGAACATTTGTTCCTTTCTCCTACCCATATCAAACAGCGAGGAGCCTAAATAAATGATAGCATTTATGTAGAGATGGATACAGAGGATCCTAGTCTTTTTGACGAGTTGTGCACGAATGCTCAAAAAAAAGATTTTATCAATATAAAAATTGCTCCATCGCCACATTTTACTGGACGCTAAAGATAATGTCACAGAATTTGAATATCTCTATGTTTATCTTTTGATGTACACGGGAGAGGGAACATATATCGGCTTGTACAATGGAGAAGAAGCTTAGTGGCTGGGCGGTTACGATATCAGGAATTTTTCCGATCAAGCTTCTCAGCATCCATGGGGAGAATACATCGGCGAGTTAACATCGCGCAATCTTTCCATCGAGGCATGGTATTGCCTTCGCAAAAGCGACGGAACGTCTGGCTGGACAAAGGTCGCCCAAAACGGAGATTTCTCTTATGAACATCTCAAGATTCGTCGGGATTGATGCACACGAGAGGCAATAAAGCAACAAACCATCATACTGAACAGAGCCATAGCATCTGGCTCTGTCTTTATGTCGCCCCTTTCTGCCGCCTTTGAAAATCACCACAGCCTATCCCCTCCGACATGAATGGAAAGGACTTGCAGAATGAGAAAAATCTTCGAAGATTACTTTTCTGAATATCAAGCGGATATGGTCTCGGTATGCCTTGAATATGTCGACCATCGCGCAGATACGGTATACATCTATTGCTCCAGAGAAGGTCACTCCATCGCAGGCGACTTTTTCTTCAACATCTCCGGAAAGTTCTTGGAGAAACATCAGCTCAATGATATAAAACATGCGGGCAGCTTCAAATATGATACTTCAGACGAAAGACAATATGGAGCAACAGGCATCATCATTGAAGATATAAACTCAAACTTCGCACATTAAAAACATTCTACATACCTTGAAAACACTGACTTTATGCCAATGAAAACACTCTCCTTATGCACATTTTCGTAGTTTTTGCGACAACAGTACAGGAAGCTCTTTCAAGAAGCCTTGCAGCTGTTCATGGATCTTCCCTTCATCCAGCATGGGCTTCTCTTGGAGTCGTTCAACAAACAGCAGCAAAAGGAGGCGCATGGCTTCCACGAAGCACACATCCGGCAACTCATCCACGGATAGATAGAACAGCTCTCCCAGACTTCGTGCATCTTTGCACTCGCGCTGCTCCACTGCCAGGAACATGTACCGCGTGAACACGATGGAGACATGCGCTGTCATCGCGTCATACGAAAGAGAGCGGCAATCCTTCTCTAAGCGCAGGAAACTCTTGCACACCTTGAAGAACACCTCGATGCCCCAGCGCTTGCCGTAAATGCGGATGACTTCCTCCGCCGTGAGGCTCATGTCCGTCGTCACCAATACCAGCCAGTCCTTCCGATGGTTGCGATTGCGGACAAAGACAAGGCGCACAGGGAGGGATTCTTCGCCCTTGACGACAGCGGCTTCCACACTCAGCAGATACTTCGAGCGGCCACGCCGCTTTCGGTGTTGCTTGTAGATCGCCTTCACATCCTGCAGGCATCCTTGATGGAGGTAGTGTATCTTTTCCGTCTTCTTTGCCATGGCGACCACATCGTAGCCAAGACCGTGAATCTTCAGGAGCGATGCCGGGGAGCAGAACCATGTGTCGAACAGGACGTGGCGCGCTGGGATATCGGCAGCCTTCGCTTCCTGCAGGAGCTGAAGCATCACCTCGGTTGCCTTCTGCTGGGCAAGTTTTCGCTGCTTGCCGCCATTGGAACGAGCGTCCACTTTCCGTGACGCCTCACGGAGGCGATTCTTCGTATTCTCGGTAGAGAGCAGCGTATGGCTGACAGGCAGAAGCGTATTGCCATCCGACCAGCAGAGCGTGAGCATGCGAAAGCCATAGGAGAACTCCTTCTTGGCGTGGTCGTAGAGGCGGGCGAGAAGCTCCACCTTCTTGGAGCGGGCGCGATGGTAGATGGAATCGTCGAGAATGAGCACGTTGATGCGATCCGCCTGAGTCAGGGGAGCGAGCGTGGCATGAATGATGGCGGCGGCAAGCTCGGTCGTGAACCTGCGCCAGTGGATTCGGCAAGAGTTCATGAAGCGATAGAACGTATCCTTGCCGAAAGGCATGGCGGCGCTTTGGAGATGCATTTGCGTGTAGACGGAACGTTGCTGGAACACCATGCGGAAAACCAGCAGGAAGATGCTGAGGACAGGGATGCCGCGAAGCTTGTACGCATTTGCCACACGGAGGATGCGACTGACTTGATAGCGACGGAAAAAGACCTGCATTTTCTTAGAAAGCAGTTCCTCGTCTTGGTGGTTTTGTGTTATACTGTTCATAGCATGAGCCTCCATTGGATGTTTTTTGTTTGACACTTAAGATTATACCAAATGGATGTTGCTCATGCTATTTTATTTGCCAAGGCGATAGATATTTCAAGGGTTACAGCAGATTATTCATCTGCGAAGTTTGAGATATAAAGAAAATCAAAAAACTTTGCGATCAATACGGAAAAGATATGCCAACAGAAATGAAACTGATATATGACGTAAAAAAGAATCGTTTAGCGGCAAAATATTCGTATGAAAATAAATGGAGCGACTCCGAAACAAAATTGCCAGAAGATATTTTTGATGAATGGATTGAAGATGTTAGAAATGAACAATAAAGGAACCTAAAATCATACACCATAAGAGCAGGATCGTTCAAACTGAGACCAATGCAGGAAGATTGGAGGTAGGTCATGACAAAAATCTTCGAAGACTTCTTTAGCGAATATCAAGCGGACATGGTATCCATTTGCTTGGAGTACGTCAATGAGAAAGCAGATACGGTGTACATATACTGTGCTATGACTAGGATGACCTGCGCGTGTTCTCCCCATACAATTCCAGATGCACGAAACGCCAACGACGTTTTGAAAGTGCCTGACGGCCTCACTTGACACCTCGCAAAGCAATGGCCATATCTCACGCTGTCTCCAGCATCACGGCTGATATTCACTGATCTTTACGATAGCTCCCTCTGCATCAACATCAATCACAGTCATATGTACCGATGAATCAATGTCTGTTTTCAGCGCATATTCATGTCCCCATCGACTTCCATCCAGAATTTCGCATTCTGTCGTATGCTCATCGTATGTGACTCTGCCAGACAAATATGTGTATATGGGTTCACGTCCTATGATCGGAAAATCAACATCGACCTCGGGCGGCGTCTCGCTTTCCAAAACACAGTCCGGCAACATTCCGTAGTAAAATGCTATATCATCGAAATGCCCTTGCTCGTAGCAGGCTTGAATGACCTCCAGCCATTCACGTTCGGAGCGAGCGCACCGGACTGGTGCAAAGTCATCGTTCCTTGCCGGATCTTCCCCCCGATTGATCTTCACTTTGTAAATTCCTTCTTTTTCACCGGCATTGCGAATCTCGCAAATTTGATTATCCTCATTGAGCATGATGAAGAGAACGGCGTCTATATTCCCCTCCTCGTTCTGGGAGAGCGCGATGCAGTGCGTGCCGATGGGGAACTCGAAGGAGGCCTCCTCTCCTTCATCATTCCCTTCGATTGCAAAAACCACGGCGGGATATGCTCTGCAGTCCATCTCTTGCTCTTTCTGCTTTGCGGCAATCCCCGAAAGGTGCGCAAAAACGTCTGCTTTTCCCTGTGCCACGATTTCATACTTACGAGAACGATAGCGGCAATCTTCAGCCAATACATTGGTAATGCGCGTGAAATCCCTGCACTCGATGCAGCTGCGGAAAAGCCTTGTCAGGTGTTCCCTGGTCATGAATCGCGCCTCTTTGATATTTCCCCATGGCGACATCACCAAGAAGCATACAATTCGCCTTGACGAAGCCGCCTGGCCGAATCAACGCTTCCTCCCCTTCTGCAACACGTTCTTTCGCATGCATGATTTCCAGTGTCCCATACGATGTGGCAATCGTCACGCAGTAAAATTCTTTCGGTTTCCCTTTTGCATCCGTGCAAAACCGCATAGAAACATCTTTGATCGCGCCAACGGCCACGCTCATATCCAAAATGCTCAAAACATTATTCGACGCAAAATGCACGGGCTTCCCCATAAGCTGCGCGAGCGGCTCCGATTGATTGTACGCATCTTCATCCGCATAGTACGTGACTTCCTGTGCAATGGCAATCACCTGCACGGCAATGACATCGTTCGGAAAGAAGTCTGGCACAACATCCGCATTGACAAGATATAAACGTATACTTCCCTCATGTGTCAGCGGATGCGTAAATGTGACCCAATGTTCAAGGACGCTCTCACATTCATCGTCATCATAGCATTGGCGCGAGTCTGCCACAGCCAACTGCCATACCTGATCGCCGCTCACATGGCTCGTGAAACCGGCCAAATGATACGAGTCCTCCCCTGGAAGGATGTGGAAATTCATCTCGATCGACCCGATGTTCTTCCATATATAAGAACCATAATAGCCGCGAAACACCGAGCCATTTCCATAACGTAGCGAAGAAGGCAATTCATAAAGAAATCTTCATTTTCTGTCAGGCATTCAAATCCAAGTTCGGGCAAGAGATTCATGATGCACGCCTCCTAAAATATTCAAATATTCAAAAATCCGTCATTTCATCCTATCCCGCAGCAATACTCTCATCGAAGATTCACGCTATAGTCATTCCTTCGTGTCTTACATGAACCAGCCGATCGGTCTGCGTCCTCGGCTTGACCTTTCGAGATTTCCTAGCACGATTATACCATAGAAGATAGAAGTATGCTTACGAATCTTTTCAAGAAAAAGGGACATGCCGCCAAGACGGCGACATTGGATTGCTTCGCGATTTCATCGATGGCGCGATGTCCTGCGGCACGCACCGCCCCATGCGCTGACAGGCATTCACCTCGCCCATCGCCATGAAGATCGCTGCAGCAGGAAATCGCCATCAGCACCCCCCAGCCTCCTATCCAAGTGCTTCATCCACCTGCTCCGGAACACATTCCTCCACATCGAGCACGTAGAGCAAACGATTCGCGGCATAGACTTCATCTCCAGCGCAATCAGCCTCTTCCGACGGGAAAAGTGCAGGAGGCGGCTGATTTCATGCTGCATATCACGCATGATGAATCCTCCTGCCCCTTAGTCCTCATAGCCATGAGGATGATGTTCGTGCCAGCGCCACGCCGTGCCAATGACCTGCTCCACATCCGTGAACCGCGGTTTCCAGCCGAGCACGGAACGCGCCTTCTCACTGGACGCGATGAGCTGCGCTGGATCGCCCGCGCGCCGTGCGCCAATCTCCACCTTGATGGAGCACCCCGTCGCCTTTTCTGCCGCCGCGATCATCTCTTTGACCGAGAAGCCCTGCCCGTTGCCGAGGTTGAAGATATCGCTCGCACCGCCCTTCCGCAGGTATTCGAGCGCAAGCACATGGGCATCCGCGAGATCGACAACATGGATATAGTCACGCAGACAGGTCCCATCCGGCGTCGGATAATCGTCTCCAAACACCGTGATATGCTCGCGCTTCCCCGTCGGCACTTGCAGGATCAGCGGAATGAGATGCGTCTCCGTCGCGTGATCCTCGCCGATCGAGCCGTCCGGCAGAGCCCCCGCTGCATTGAAGTAGCGCAGCGATACATAGCGCACGCCGTCGGCGCGGCTCACCCACTTCATCATCTTCTCCATCGTGAGCTTCGTTTCGCCGTAGGTGTTCGTCGGGCATGTCTCATCGTCCTCGTGAATCGGCATGCGCTTCGGCTCGCCATAGACCGCCGCCGTCGAGGAGAATACGATCTTGTCGACGCCATGACGCACCATCGCCTCAAGAAGCACCTGCATCCCATAGACATTGTTGTTAAAATAGAGCAGCGGCTTTTTCCATGCTCTCGCCGACGAGAGAATTTGCCGCAAAGTGAATGACCGCCTCGACCTTGTTTTTCCGTAAAAAAATCTTGTCTAGGACAGAAGCATCGCGGATATCGCCCTCGTAAAACTTTTGCCTTCGGGTTCAGTGCGTCGCGATGCCCCGTCTGCAGATTGTCGACAACGACAACCTGCTCACCCTTTTCGATGAGCGCATGCACGGCATGAGAGCCGATATAACCCGCGCCGCCGCATACCAATATCGCCATGAGAGTTCTCCTTTCGCTCCGCTCTTACAGACGGTGTGCACCGTCCGCAATATTCGCCACATAAAGGCTCGGCGCATAGTCGATCTTCGCCGTATATGCCTCTGCAACATTCTTCTCAAATGCAGGAACTGCCTCGTCGCACACATATGTGTCAAGATGTTCTCGGTGGGAAATTCCACGCCTTGATGCGTCTGCCTTCGCGGCATGCCTGTTTTTCCTCTTTAAGCGAAGCATTTGGACAAATGTCCAATCGCACTGCTCATCGGTGCGCTCACCGTGATCCTTCCATGTCGCACGCCTTCATGCGCGCTGCCCTTGCTTTTCTTCAACGCTTGCCTCACAGCTCCGCGGAAATCCCTGCCGGACTTCGGATTGAACAGCTCCGCTTTGGCCACCATGGCCTCGCGCAGGTCGCCGTTCTTCAGCCCCGTGATGATCTTCACCATCGCCTTGCCGCCGTCTCCGCTCCATCGCCTCCCTTGCTTCTTCATCCGGTAGCTGTACAGCCGATGGTTGCTCTCGCATGTGCCCAGGAGCTTGCTGCATCCGCCCAGTCCCCGTTGCTCCAACGAGGCAAGGTATGACCAGTTCCGCATCATGCAGCCTCGGAGAAGGCGCACTTGTTCGGCCTGGTGTTCGTCCCGGGCTGTGGATTCCAAGGTGTCTGTATTTGCCTCGACAGCATACACTATAGGGTACATGTCTCTTTACCTTTTTGCAACCCCCACCAAGAAATATTTACCATGAGAACCTTTGTGCTAAGGCTGGAAAAAAAAGCGCAAAAAAATCCCCCATTGCTCTGTTTGACTGAAATTTTTATGTGGATGCCGCCGAGAATGTGGCTGTTTCAGGCTGCCAACCCAGTTTTTTCAGCTTCGTTAGATAACTGTTGATCTTTCTCTCCTTGTTGAATTTGTTGTAATAGTCGGCTCCCAGATCGATGAAGGGCTCTCCCAGCTTCAATATGTGGTAAATGGCTATCAGCATGGTATGCGCTACAGCTACTGTGGCACGTTTTTGCTCCCCGTCGTGCGACGAGCCTGTCATATTGTGCGGACAAGAAGAGTCCTTCTTCTTGATGGCTGCCTTGGCGCATTGTATCAGCGTAGTCTTCAGTGTGGCGTTCCCTTTGGTAGTCCTGCCGCTTTGCCGCTTTCCGGCACTTTCGTTGTTCCACGGAGACAGACCCGCCCAGCTGGACAGATGTTTCTCCGTTGCAAAAGCGACTCATATCCAAACCTGTTTCCGCCAAAATGGTTTCCGCGCTCTGCCTCCCTATGCCCGGTATCTCGTCCAGCTTTTTCTATCGCGTCTTCATAGCCGCTGCTGTACTGCTTGACGAGCTTATCCATCTGACCGATGCGCTTCGTCATGTCGTCGATATGATCTACGACTTGCAGGATCAGTTGTTTCTGCAAAGGCGTGAGAAAGCCGTCCAGCGCTTGCATGACATCTTCCACCTTGTGCCTCAATGCTCCGTGAAGGCTTTCTTCCACTTCATCCTTCTGCAGCGGCGCATCCTTCTTGAGCAGCTTCTGCAAGAGGCTGCGCGAGCTTTTGCCGTTGATGTTGGAAACTACGCTGGACAGCTTGATATTTCCTCCTTCCAGCATCTTCTGCAGACGGTTGAGTTCACGTGCACGCTCGGCAATCAAGCTCTTTCTGTACCTGGAAACTTCCCGCAACTCGCGTTGCTCCCGTTTCGGAATATAGCTCGCGCTCAACAGCCCGTGCTGCAGCAAGTCCGCGATCCATTCGGCATCCTTCACATCGGTCTTCCTTCCAGGAACATTCTTCATGTTCCTGGCGTTGACGATCATGACGCCTAGATGAGAGGTCTCGAAAAGATTGTAGACGGGTTTCCAGTAGGAACCCGTGCTTTCCATGGCGGCCATCTGGCACTTTTCATCCCAAAGCCATTTGGCGAGTGCGCGGATTTCTTTGCTTGTCGTGCCAAATGTTCGTATTTCCTGCTTCTTGCCACATCTGAGGGCAGGCGACGATCGAGCGTTTGTGCACATCAATCCCACAACAGCGTTCATGCGTGACATCCATGAGGATTCCCTCCCTTTGTACGACGTGGCCTCCTCGATGATGGCTCATTTTACCATACGTCCTTTTGAGCGTAGCTCTGAACAAAGCGTGGTGCGAAAAAAGGAGACCAGATCAGTTTACACAGCGAGATCGAATCTCAAAAATTATTCGACCTTCAACGTCTGCTCTTATTATACCATAGATGGCGGTTCTCGTTCATTGTGGTGCCGTAAGGCGTGGGCGTTTACACTAAGATTTTTTTGAAAAACACAGTTTTTTTCAAAAAAATCTGCGTCTTTCCGCTTTCCTCCATATTGTTGTATAATCTGACCATGGGCTGCTGTGAAGAGCCGCGCCTCGTCATGCAGGAAATCCGCGAGCATACCGCTCCACGCATGGGCTGCAGCTCCTCAAGGAAAAGTTCCTGATCGGAAGAGGCGCCGCATGGCCATGCGCCCCATGAAGAATACGGCAGGAGGGAGCGTTCACCCGAACGCCCCACAAGACGGAAAGGAGAATTTCCATGCAAAAGATACTATTCGTCTGCCACGGCAACATCTGCCGCTCGACGATGGCAGAGTTCGTGATGAAGGAGCTCGTCCGCCGCGCAGGACGCGAGACAGAATTCATCATCGACTCGCGTGCGTGCCGCACAGACGAGATCGGCAGCGACATGCATCCTGGCACGAAGCAGATCCTGCGAGAAAAGGGCATCCCCTTCACACCTCGATCTGCAAAGCAGATACGGCGCGAAGACTATGCAGAATGGGACTGCATCGTCGCCATGGACAAGGAAAACATGCGCGACCTCATGCGCCTTTCGAACAACGATCCCGCTGGCAAGATCGCGCTCCTCCTTTCCTTTGCCGGTGACGACCGCGAGGTTGCCGACCCTTGGTACACGGGCAATTTCTCCGTCACCTACGACGACGTACTGCGCGGCTGCACTGCGCTCCTCGCGCAGCGGTAAAAAGCGGCGCTGCATCAACCCCCACGCTGACCGACGACCAGAGCGGCCAGTACGCAGCAGCATACGAAACCGATATAGGCCGCATCCAGCCTCGTGATGCGCGGGACGATCCTTTGCACGCGCCGTGCAGAAAACCCTTTGGCCTCCATGGCGATTGCTGTATACTCGGATTGACGAATGAGCCGTATGATCATCGTGAGCAACGCTTTGGAGTGCACGGACAGCCCCTGAAACCCCTCGCATCCTCAGCGCGAGTTCAGCTTGCTGATATTCACTTCGGATGAGGCCGAGGAAGTTGATGGCGACCAAGATGCTGTAGGCGATCGGAACGGGAATCCGGAATTGCTGAATGAGACTCGCTATAAAAGCATTCTTCTCGATCGACGTGCAAAGGCTGATTCCGATCGCACCCAATGCAAAAACACGACTGTCCAATTCCAACGCAATGAAAAAAACGCCGTATTCTCTGCCAAACCCGTGACCGGGCTCTGCTTCGGATGGAAATATGCCGTCAGAAAATACACGACGGACAACCCTGACAATCCCGCTAGCAACGCTCCTATACGCCGCCGGGTTCTCCTTCGGCAGCAAGCGATGAGGACGAAAGAAAAAAAGCCGCAAAGGCGACGTTCAGCTCCCACGAATGCCTCACGAGAACGACCATGGACAACAGGACGGAACCGACCAACAGCACGCCGGGACTCAGAGCATTACGCATGGCGAACCTCCTCCATCTTTCCCTCGTGAATCCGCAGCACGCGATGCGCAAAAGATCGGACAAAACGATGGTCATGGCTCGTGAAGATGCACGCCAGCCCTTTCCGGCATAGATGCTCAAGCGCTGTCATGATCGAAAGCGCATGTTGAAAATCCTGCCCATACGTCGGCTCATCGACAAAAAGAATCCGCTTTTCGAGACCCATCATCATCAAAAACGCCAATCGACGCTGCTGCCCTTGACTGATCAGCCACGGCGAGACATGCCGAATCGCCTCGAAATGAAATGTATCCAGCAGTTCGTTCAAAGCAGATGCGGAACAATCGGGAAAGCTCAACGCCAGCTCCTCGATGACCTTCGCCGCCATGAATTGCAAAGATGGGTCTTGAAAAACAAGACCCACCCACGAGTACAGCTCACGCTTCTTCATCTTCGCCAACGACTGTCCCATGATCTCAATGCTGCCACACGAGGGAAACTGCTTCAATAACGCCTTGAAAAAGCTCGTTTTTCCGGCGCCGCTCCGCCCGACAAGCGCCACCATCTCCCCAGCATGAAGATCGAAGGAGACATTCCGAACAAGCGGCGTGCCATCGGGACAAAAAATGGAAACATCTTGCAGGCGCATTACGCTTTCCCGACAAGGATGCCCCAGAAGGGGAGGCATCTCTCCCAACAAACCATTCTCCGTCAAGCTCCGTACCCCTGCATCCGTCAAAGGCAGCTCAACCTCTTGCAGCTTCCCGCCTTCATCCAGAAGATACCATCGATCCGCCTGATTCCAAAACTCCAACCGATGATCGATGATGCAGATCGCCTTTCCCTGCCCAGCCCATCGCTTGATTTGCTCCATGAAGCACGGAATGCCGGCTTCATCGATATTCGCGAACGGCTCGTCCAGCAGATAAAGAGGCGCATCCACGAGATCCGCACAAGCAAAGGCGACTCTTTGCAGCTCTCCTCCCGAAAGGACTGAAAACTCTCGATGAAGAAGCGGAGTTATACCATAACGCTCTGCCTGCTCCGCAGCCCTCTCTTCCATCTGATCGGCTGAAAAACAGAAATTCTCCAAGCAGAAGATCATTTTCTTCATAAGGCGTAGTCATGGCAAACGATAATCGCGCATTTTGAAAGATCGATCGTACATAAGCCGTTCGCTCCAAGAGACTCTTGCCTCGCATATCATGCCCTGCCACCTCCAGACGGCTGCAATCCACTGCAGCATCTTCATTCGGATAACAGCCATTGATGACATGCATAAGACTGCTCTTCCCGCTGCCGCTCCGCCCTGCCAGCAACACGACCTCACCGGCTCTGATTTCCATGGAAATTCCTGAGAAAAGGCGCGCTCCGTCGATTTCCAACCAGGCATTTTCCAGCAGAAGAACCGTCTCTCCCTTATCCACGGGCTTTCACCACGCCAGTCGAAAGAAGCTGATCACACAGCCGCTTGCTCAAATACCCTGTGAAGAACAGCGCCGACAACAAGCGAATGCAAAAGATCGCCGCCACGATCTGCCCATCAAGAGCCAGATAGTTGCTGCGAAAACCCGTCCAGACAAAGGAAAAGACAGTCGCCAGCACAGCGCCCAGCATCGTCGTGGAATATGTGACATCCGCATATTTCCTGCGCAGGAAGGCAAGCTCCACACCCAACCCCTGAATGAATCCGCTAACCAAGACAATCACGCCGAACATGTTTCCCAGGAGCACTTCGATCACTGCCGCGATGATTTCCGTGAGAATCCCTATGCCCGGCTTGCGGATGATATACAGCGTGAAGACGGGCGCCATGAACCAAATGCCATAAAAAGGCTCATAGCCCAGAATCCCCAGCCCGAACGGCGCCAGAACACCCGTAAACATGCCGCCTGCATAAACCGCGAACAAATAGAAAACTCCGAACAAAACACAGATGAAACTGATCAGCAAGTAATCTTTCAGTTGTAACGGCTTCTTGTTCATTGCGCTTCCTCCTCCGGCAAATTGCACAGCAATGTCAACTGAATGACGAAGTGGCTCACTTCTTCATCCAAGACACGGAAAACCCTTTCGATGTAACGGAAAACATCGTGCACATCTCCGCCTAGGAATGTCACATAGTGCCCCGTTCCCGTAACAACGCCTTCTTCCATGCCACGATTGACCACCGCAGCAATGATCTTCATATAATCCCCCGTTCCCATCGGATAAACGGAAAATTTGCCAAGAACAGGAAAATGCACACCTTGGCTTGCCGCTTCATTGACGCGATTTCCTTCGAAGGACAGGACGACATCTTTGTCCACATCCCCTGGGCATCCCTTCGAAATCGTGGCTTCCAGTGATGTATGAACGCGCGGTCGATAGGAGAACACAAAACATGCCTTCAGTGCATCGAACACTTCCGCGCTTCCTCCCCGATAAACGGTCGAAGTCGAATCGGTCTCAGCCCATACATGAGCGAGGTCGACTTTCTTGATCGCCCCCAGAATGATGTCGATGAACGCCTCGGACATCGGCGCCAGGTTGAAGCGGACACCTGTAATTTCAAGATGCGACCCTGGTACGCCGGCGCGACAACTGCCATAAGAAACATACTGCAACATAAAAACCCCTTTCAAGACAGTTTGGAATCTTGAAAGGGGTATATGCGCGTGCAAAAAACATGTTGTTTAAGATACTCTCTACGCAACCATGAAGTTGATCAGATGATATTGGTCTGTTTCACACACTCTCAGCCTCCCTTACGAGACTCCCAAGATCTTAAATATTCAATTTTCATCCATTATAGCAGAGGGGCTTCTGAAAAGCAATAGCTGCAGATCACTCGGGAAGTTTATCCAATGCGTCTAGGCCAACGGCTCTACACAATCGTAGTCGCCGTCCTTTGGCGGTCAGCTCCGCCTCGATATCCCGTTCCAACGAAAGATACTGAAACAGTTTTCCTCATATACCGCGTTGCCTCTCCATAAGGTCACCCCTTGTCCATCATTCTAAAACTCTGGCACTGATGTAATCAACCTTGCCCTTCTTCACGGCAAAACGCATGAGGCATTCTTTATAATCCAAGGAGCGCATCTTGTATTCGTACAAAGTCAAACCGTTAAAATCCGACTGTGCATATGGCTCTCCATACGCATTCAGGACTTTCTGCAAGCTATCTCCCTGCCGGATGCCTCGAGGCGTCACCACTTCCGCTGTATTGGACACAAAACCCGTGACTTTGCCACGAGTGATAATAACTTCCATTTCTGGATATTGATAGCGCAAATGTCCCGTGTTTTCAGGATCGGTAATCGCCAGCTCTTTCCCCATCAAGGAGCGTACATCGTCCCTGCTGTAACCGATACTCACATCCCCTAGCGTCAAATCACTTTCGCTGACGGATTGGGCTGCTACCGCTCCGCCCGCGGCTGCCACGCTTCCCGCCTTGCCAAGATTCGATTTCACGGAACTTTTCCCCGAAGTCGCGGGTGATGAAGATTTTTCCTTGGCTGTCGCCAGCTACAGCTCCAGCAGCGTATTTTACGCCCTCTTCCACGGCTTCTTGTTTCAGTTCTTCCTTGACAATGTTAAAAACTTTAGAAACGCTGCCTTTGCAGCCAACGATGGGAACGACGAGAAAGACCATCAAGATACAAGCTGCTGCACGAAATAACTTCATTTTTGTTACCTCCTTCGTATAATATGTTTTGCAAGCAAGAAAGGTTCCCGGATCGAACTCCTTTCTTGCGCGGCGGGTATTTTCGCTACTCCAAAGCACAGAAAGGGCTGTCATGCAATTTCCTCATAAAAACGCAATGCATCCCTTCATTGCAGCTCATCATTTTTAATTTTTTTATAATATTCTAGATAAATTTGTGGATTCCTTCTTCCTGAGAGAAAATTTCTGATAATTTCTCCTGAACTCTCTTCGACTCTTGACTTCTGCCCGATCCGAAATATCCTGCGCCTTGCCCACGATCGCGCGATCCGCCATGCAGACTGCGCGTCAGCGATGATTTCCCCCACTGGTCAACAAACAATGCCCATCTCGTCAGCAAGCCGCGCCGACTGTGTAAGTGAAAAGTCAAAAAATTGCATAAGAAAACAGCTCGGTGCTTTACCGCAACTTCTTTGCCTTGATATAATTCTTCAAAACAATGATTCTATCCTCGGCATCAATACCATCGTTCTAAGGAATGCTGCTAGTATCAACAATAATCGATTCGTCTTCGTTCTTCCGTCTCCAAAACGAATTGTTTGTACAGATAATATGATCAAGCTTCCCATACCGAAATCGGCAATGGCTTCTTGAAATCCATACATCTCAAGAGATAAAAATCTTCAATTTATTTGAAGAAAATGCAACTCCTCTTTTATCCTCGATGAACGATGAGGCACGGATGTTCCACCGTGCAGGGAACGGAAGATTTCTCATATTCGATTCTCCTGTCCCAAAAGAACAGAACCGCTCCCTATCTCATCCTGCTTTGAAGTTATAGATCGGTTTCAGCACTTCGATCACGTCCACGGAATCCTCGATGATGCCCAAGATATCCGAAAGTGCCTTGTATGCCATCGGCGCCTCGTCCAGAGTGTTCTCATTGACAGCGGTGGTATAGACCCCTGCCATCGTGGCACGGAACTCGTCCATGGAGAGGTTTTCCCTTGCCGCCGAGCGCGACATGAGACGTCCCGCTCCGTGCGGTGCGGACCAGTTCCAGTCCGGATCGCCGCGCCCGACGGCAAGAATGCTGCCGTCACGCATATTGATGGGGATGAGGACGCGCTCGCCCGCGTGCGCCGCGATTGCACCCTTACGAAGAATCCGCTCTTCCGTGTCGATGTAGTTGTGGATGGTGTGAAATGCCTCTCCTGCCGTAAGGCTTGTCCGTTCGAGGAGGACATGCGCGATGACCTCGCGGTTTCGTCGTGCGAAGTTCTGGCAGATCTCGATGTCGTGCAGATAGTCCTCAAGGTAACTGCCGTAGAGGAATGCGAGATCGGCAGGAATCTCTGCCTCCTTTTCCCGGAATGCGCGATTCAGCTCCTTGAGTGCCTCCTGCAGTTCGCTGCGCCGTCCCTCTGCCTTGTAACGACAGATGAGCTCGTTCTTTGCACGGAACAGCTCATCCTTCCCGTGCGAGAGGTCGATGGCAATGTTCTGGTAGTATTCAGCGACCTGCTTGCCGAGGTTGCGGCTGCCCGTATGAATGACAAGGTAGTTCATCCCGTCCGCGCTGCGGTCGATCTCGATGAAGTGGTTGCCGCCACCGAGCGTCCCGAGACTGCGTGCGATGCGTTTCGTGTCCTTGAGAGCACGGTAGCAGCGCAGCGCGAGGAGATCAAATTTCTCCTGACGCCCCTCCCAAATATTGCGCCCTGACGGTACAAAATGCGCTGCCTCATCAAAGCGTGCGAGGTCGATCTCCTCCCTGCCAAGGTCAACCGTATACATCCCGCAGCCGATATCCACACCGACAAGGTTTGGCACAACCTTGTCCCGTACCGTCATCGTCGTGCCGATCGTGCAACCCTTGCCAAAGTGCACATCGGGCATGATGCGGATGCTCGCCCCTTTCGTAAACTCATAGTCGCACATCCGACGAATCTGCTCGACCGCCGCCTCCTCGATCACCTTTGCGTAAGCAATCGCAACGCCACAGCGTCCACGTATCTCCATGCGCTCCATGTTTTTCCTCCTCATTTTCTGGAAAGCAGTTCCTGTTCTTGGTGGTTTTATGTTATACTGTTCACAGCATGAGCCTCCATTGGATGTTTTTTGTTGACACTTAAAATTATACCAAATGGATGTCGTTCATGCTATTTTATTTGCCAAGAAGTATGTGTCAAGATGTTCTCGGTGGGAAATTTCAACCCTTGATGCATCTGCCTTCGCGGCATGCCTGTTTTTCCTCTTTAAGCGAAGCATTTGGACAAATGTCCAATCGCACTGCTCATCGGCGCGCTCACCGTGATCCTCCCATGTCGCACGCCTTCATGCGCGTTGCCCTTGCTTTTCTTCAACGCTTGCCTCACAGCTCCGCGGAAATCCCTGCCAGACTTCGGATTGAACAGCTCCGCTTTGGCCACCATGGCTTCGCGCAGGTCGCCGTTCTTCAGCCCCGTGATGATCTTCGCCATCGCCTTGCCGCCGTCTCCGCTCCATCGCCGTCCTTGCTTCTTCATCCGGTAGCTGTACAGCCGATGGTTGCTCTCGCATGTGCCCAGGAGCTTGCTGCATCCGCCCAGTCCCCGTTGCTCCAACGAGGCAAGGTATGACCAGTTCCGCGTCATGTAGCCTCGGAGAAGGCGCACTTGTTCGGCTTGGTGTTCGTCCCGGGCTGTGGATTCCAAGGTGTCCAGTACGAGGCCTAGACGCTCTCGGTCGTGGTTCTTCAAGGCTCTGTGCAGTTCCCGGCGCAGCTTTCTGTTCGCCCAGGAGAGGCGTTCCTTGCACTTCCTCTGCACGTGATACCAATCGCGGAAATGCTCGTGCCTTCCGACTTTCCCCACGATCTCCTTGAATGCGTCGATGCTGTAGCCGGCTCCCCCGTCACTGTTGCTCAGCACCAACGTGTGCGTCAGGTCATAATGGCTGCCTATATAGTGCAGCATCCTGTCCTTGGCTTTTTTTCATGGCTGAAGTCTGCTATGTAGTGGGTTCCTATAAGTTCGCGTCGGTTGCCGTTCTCTCGCACGCCTTCGGCGATCTGGAAGCGATGCAGTTCCTTTGTTTCTTCTTCTGCCCGTGCAGCATGAGGCCGTCTCCCTCGATGTAGAGAACTTGCGGTTGACGCAGTTCTTTTTCTTCCATTGGGTCGGGCGTCGCCTGCAGGTCTTCCCATGCGCTGTAGGTTTCGCCCACTTGCTTCACTACGCGGGCGACTTGCTGGTGGCTCATCGTGACCGGCGTCAGCAGGTTGACGGCATCGGCCGTGACACGGTAGACGGTCTTGGCGGCAATCTGGGCGATGGTGTATTCCGGTGGGCGGTGTATCTCCCTATAGGGGCGGATGCCCAGCTCCTTGTCCAAGGGATAGATTCCTGCCTCTCCTTCTTTGCACATCCTTCGGCGGCGTATGCGGAGCGTCCCGTAGCTCGCCTGCACGGTGCGCCAGTCCAGACGTTCCACATGCCAGCCTTTATCAGCGTATCTGCCCGCCAGTTCTTTGTCGATCCGTTCGAGCGCCTCGCTGACCGCACGGCATGCGAGGTCTTCGAGATAACTGCGGATTCGCTCTTCCCGCGATATGCTGTCCTTCGCACCCTTTATTATTTCCAAGATTTCTGTTACAATGGTTTCCATAAGAGACCTTCCTTGTTTTTGTATTTGCCTCGATAGCATACACTATAGGGTACAGGTCTCTTTGCCTTTTTGCAACCCCCACCGAGAAATATTTACCATGAGAACCTTTGTGCTAAGGCTGGAAAAAGCGCAAAAATCCCCCATTGCTCTGTTTGACTGAAATTTACCATGAGAACCTTTGTGCTAAGGCTGGAAAAAGCGCAAAAATCCCCCATTGCTCTGTTTGACTGAAATTTTATGTGGATGCCGCCGAGAATGTGGCTGTTTCAGGCTGCCAACCCAGTTTTTTCAGCTTCGTTAGATAACTGTTGATCTTTCTCTCCTTGTTGAATTTGTTGTAATAGTCGGCTCCCAGATCGATGAAGGGCTCTCCCAGCTTCAATATGTGGTAAATGGCTATCAGCATGGTATGCGCTACAGCTACTGTGGCACGTTTTGCTCCCCGTCGTACGACGAGCCTGTCATATTGTGCGGACAAGAAGGAGTCCTTCTTCTTGATGGCTGCCTTGGCGCATTGTATCAGCGTAGTCTTCAGTGTGGCGTTCCCTTTGGTAGTCCTGCCGCTTTGCCGCTTTCCGGCACTTTCGTTGTTCCACGAGACAGACCCGCCCAGCTGGACAGATGTTTCTCCGTTGCAAAGCGACTCATATCCAAACCTGTTTCCGCCAAAATGGTTTCCGCGCTCTGCCTCCCCTATGCCCGGTATCTCGTCCAGCTTTTTCTATCGCGTCTTCATAGCCGCTGCTGTACTGCTTGACGAGCTTATCCATCTGACCGATGCGCTTCGTCATGTCGTCGATATGATCTACGACTTGCAGGATCAGTTGTTTCTGCAAAGGCGTGAGAAAGCCGTCCAGCGCTTGCATGACATCTTCCACCTTGTGCCTCAATGCTCCGTGAAGGCTTTCTTCCACTTCATCCTTCTGCAGCGGCGCATCCTTCTTGAGCAGCTTCTGCAAGAGGCTGCGCGAGCTTTTGCCGTTGATGTTGGAAACTACGCTGGACAGCTTGATATTTCCTCCTTCCAGCATCTTCTGCAGACGGTTGAGTTCACGTGCACGCTCGGCAATCAAGCTCTTTCTGTACCGAAACTTCCCGCAACTCGCGTTGCTCCCGTTTCGGAATATAGCTCGCGCTCAACAGCCCGTGCTGCAGCAAGTCCGCGATCCATTCGGCATCCTTCACATCGGTCTTCCTTCCGGGGAACATTCTTCATGTTCCCGGCGTTGACGATCATGACGCCTAGATGAGAGGTCTCGAAAAGATTGTAGACGGGTTTCAGTAGGAACCCGTGCTTTCCATGGCGGCCATCTGGCACTTTTTCATCCCAAAAGCCATTTGGCGAGTGCGCGGATTTCTTTGCTTGTCGTGCCAAATGTTCGTATTTCCTGCTTCTTGCCACATCTGAGGCAGGCGACGATCGAGCGTTTGTGCACATCAATCCCACAACAGCGTTCGTACGTGACATCCATGAGGATTCCCTCCCTTTGTACGACGTGGCCTCCTCGATGATGGCTCATTTTACCATACGTCCTTTTGAGCGTAGCTCTGAACAAAGCGTGGTGCGAAAAAAGGAGACCAGATCAGTTTACACAGCGAGATCGAATCTCAAAAATTATTCGACCTTCAACGTCTGCTCTTATTATACCATAGATGGCGGTTCTCGTTCATTGTGGTGCCGTAAGGCGTGGGCGTTTACACTAAGGCCGTAAGGCGTGGGCGTTTACACAAACTATTAT
The DNA here is from genome assembly GCA_916438625.1 of uncultured Selenomonas sp. Taxonomy (GTDB): domain Bacteria; phylum Bacillota; class Negativicutes; order Selenomonadales; family Selenomonadaceae; genus Selenomonas. The sequence goes on from CAKAFE010000001.1 coordinate 1,698,146, forward strand.
ACACTCCCCCTCGAAAAACAGTAGTTCTCTTGTTACGCCAAGGACAAAAAGCAGTTCTCTTGTTACAAATACTGAAAAACCAGTAGTGGCAACTGTTGGCAAAGGGCATAAAGAAGGGACTCCGGCGACGCTGCCATTCACAGTCACTCTCTCGGAATCCCTTGATTTCAAGCCCTTTTCTCTACGTTTACTTCTGCTCTCTTGACATCAATACCACGCACTCGACATGAGCCGTCTGTGGGAACATATCGACGGGCTGTATTTCCTTCGCGGTGTATCCCAGCGTCTCCAAAACGGCCATGTCTCTTGCGAGTGTTGCCGGGTTGCACGACACATAGACGATGCGGGAGGGCTGCATGGCAGCAAATGTCTTCAAGACAGATTCCGCACAGCCGGCGCGTGGCGGGTCGACGACGATGACGTCGGGAAGGATCTCCTCGCGGTAGAGGCGCGGCATGAGCTTTGCTGCATCGCCAACGAGGAAGGCGGCATTTTTTTATGCAATTGTCGCGCGCATTTTGCTTCGCATCTTCGATCGCGGGCTTGACGACCTCGATGCCGTAGACGCGACGGGCTTTTTGCGCGAGGAACAGCGTGATCGTTCCTGTACCGCAATAGGCGTCGATGACAGTTTCCGTTCCGTTGAGTCCGGCGTATTCCAGAGCTTTTTCATAGAGCACAGCCGCCTGTTCGGTATTGACCTGAAAGAACGAACGCGCCGAAATGGAAAAGCGCAGTCTGCCGATGCCGTCGGGAATCGTCGGCCTGCCCCAGAGGAGTTTCGTTTCGCGTCCCAATATGACATTGTTTCGGTACGTCTGGATATTCTGCTGTACGCTCTTGAGGTTCGGCACACGCTCTTTCAAAAGGCGCGTGATTTCCTTTGCCTTGGGCAAGTCTTTCGTCGCCGTGACGAGGACGACCATGGCTTCGCCGTTTTCGCCGATACGTCCGACGACGTGGCGCAGAATGCCCGTGTGACGATCTTCGTCATAGACGGGAATGTGCAGGCGCTCGACGATCTCCCGCATGACGTTGACGATGGTATTATTTCCTTCCTTTTGAATCCGACAGTCCCGCGTGTCGATGATGTCGTGCGAACCCTTGGCAAAGCAGCCGATGACAATCTTCCCCTGCTTTCGACCAACGGGGAATTGCATCTTGTTTCGATAAAACCACGGCTCCTTCGCACCCAAGACGGGAAGCACTGGATGCCGGACAGGCCGCCGATGCGTTCCACTGCATCGACGACCTGCTGCCGCTTCAGTCGCAGTTGCTCTTCATAGGAGAGATGCTGCAGCTGGCAGCCGCCGCAGGAATCGTAAATCGGACAGAGAGGCGCGACGCGCTCAGGGCTCTCCTCCAAGATTTTCACGATCCTTCCCCGTGCATACGTTTTCTTTACCTCGTCGACAGCGACGAGCACGCGCTCTTTCGGAAGGGCGCCCGGCACAAAGACCGTGAATTCTGCCACGCGCCCCACGCCTTCGCCGCTTGTTCCGAGTGTCTTGACAGCAATCTCGTATGTTCTTCCCTGCTGCACGGGGATTTCTTTTTTTCATCGTTTCTCGTTCCTTCGATTTCATCCACAGTCAGCTCTTGGAGAACTCCACTTTTTCCAAGAGTTCCCACGGCGTTTCCAGCAATATCTTGGCGCCACTCTCCACAAGCTCCTTTTTGGGGCGGAATCCCCAGAGAACGCCGACGGGCAGGAATCCCGCGCGCACGGCGGTCTCCATATCGACTGAAGTATCGCCCAGATAGGCAACTTCCTCGGGCTTTACGCCGAGACGCGCAGCGATTTCCAAAGGCGTCGCCGGATCAGGCTTTTTCGGGAAGCCCGGGCGGTCGCCAAGAACCTCATCGAAGGCATCGGGGGCGAAGAGAATCTTCACGATGGTCAGCGCCGCCTCGTTGTGCTTGTTTGTGCAAACAGCCAACGGGATGCAGCGTCTCTTCAATTCTGTCAGAAGTTCCCGCACGCCCTTGTAGGGGCGTGTCTTTTTCCAGAAGACGCTCCTTGTAGATCGCCTTGTATTTCATGAGGGCTTCTTCGACAAACTCATCGGATGACGCCTTTTTCCGCAGGCAGGGTGCGCTCCATGAGCTTCTTCGAGCCATTGCCGACGAAATAGCGGTACGCTTCTACGTCATGCGTCGGAAAGCCATATCCCTCCAACATGAGATTCACGCTGTCCGCCAAATCCTCCAACGAGTCGATGAGTGTGCCGTCGAGGTCGAAAAATCACAGCTTTATATTGCATAGCGATCCCCTTTCTGCCATCGCGAAAATCACAGCATACGTTGCTTCTTGTCTTATTCGCGAAAAGCCGTCTTTTCCCTGCAAAAAAGGCAGCCGCAAAAACGGCTGCCTTCAAAATCATATCAGCTCAGCTTGTCCGCGAGAAGCTGGTTAACCAGCTGAGGATTCGCCTTGCCCTTCGACTGCTTCATGACTTGGCCGACAAGAGCGCCTACAGCCTTCTTGTTGCCGCTCTTGTAGTCGGCAACGGGCTTCGGGTTGGCAGCGATAACGGCGTCGACAATCGCTTCGATTGCCTTCGTGTCCGTGATCTGCACGAGACCCTTGTCCTCGACGATCTTTTCGGGCGCGTCGCTCGATGTCCACATCTCGGCAAAAACCTTCTTGGCGATCTTCGAGGAGATCGTGCCTTTCTCTATGAGCTTGAGCATCTGTGCGAGGCGCGAAGCCTCGACGGGCGACTGCTCAATCGTCTTCCCTTCAGCGTTGAGATTCTTCGCAAGATCGCCCATGATCCAATTCGCGGCGCCCTTCGCATCGGCGCCATCCGCCAAGCACGCCTCGAAATACTCGGCCAGAGCACGCGATGCCGTGAGGATTCCCGCATCGTAAGCAGACAGGCCGAACGCCTCCATATAGCGCTCGCGACGCGCATCCGGCAACTCGGGCAAGGCCTTGCGATACGCTTCAATTTCCTCTTCCGAAGTCACGATCGGCACGAGGTCAGGCTCCGGCATGTAGCGGTAGTCATGCGCCTCTTCCTTCGAACGCATGGACTTCGTAATGCCGCGCTCGGGATCCCATGTGCGCGTCTCCTGCACGATGTGTCCGCCGTCTTCGAGGATTTCTTCCTGCCGCTCAATCTCGTAGGAAAGCGCGTCCTCGACCGCCTTGAAGGAGTTGATGTTCTTCATTTCCGCCTTCGTTCCCAACGTCTTCTCTCCTGTGGGACGGAGCGAGATGTTGAGGTCGGCGCGCAGATTTCCTTCCTCCATGCGGCAGTTGGAAACGTCGATGTATTCGAGGATCGACTTGATTTTTTTCCATGTAGGCGCGGGCTTCTTCGGGCGTCGACATATCCGGCTCGGAAACGATCTCGATGAGAGGAACGCCCGTGCGGTTGTAATCGACGTTCGACGTCAAAGAATCCGTGATCGTCGCGCCCGAGTGAACAAGCTTGCCTGCATCCTCTTCCATATGGATGCGCAGGATGCGGATGCGTTTCGCGCCATTTTCCGTCTCGATGTCGACGTAGCCATGCTCGGCAATCGGCAAGTCATACTGCGATGTCTGGAAGTTCTTCGGCAAGTCTGGATAGTAGTAGTTCTTGCGGTCAAACTTGCTGTACTTGTTGATCGTGCAGTTGAGTGCCAAACCCGCCTTGATGGCGAACTCAACGACGCGCTTGTTGAGCACGGGCAGGACGCCGGGAAGCCCTAAGCACACGGGGCAGACCTGCGTGTTCTGCTCGGCGCCGAACTTCGTGGCGCAGCCGCAGAAAATCTTCGTGTTCGTCTTGAGCTCGCTGTGGATCTCAAGACCGATGACTGCTTCATAATTCATCCTTGCGCCCCTCCGATCTTCGCCATGTCTTTATGGAAGGAATGTGCTTGTTCATAGGTGTAGGCAGCGCGCAGGATCGTCTCCTCCGCCAGCGCCTTGCCGATAATCTGCAAGCCTATGGGCATGCCCTGCGCCGAGTAGCCGCACGGCACGGAAATGCCCGGCAATCCCGCGAGGTTCAAGGGTACCGTGCAGATGTCCTGCAGATACATCTTCAGCGGGTCAGAAGTCATCTCGCCGATCTTGAATGCCGGCGTCGGAGCCGTCGGGGGCCATGATGACGTCGACCTTTTCAAAAGCGTCGATGAAATCCTTCTGCACGAGCGTGCGCACCTTCAGTGCCTTGAGGTAATACGCATCGTAATACCCTGCAGAAAGCGCGTAGTTGCCGATCATGATGCGGCGTTTGACTTCCTCGCCGAACTTCTCGCTGCGCGTTTTCGTCATCATCTCTACGATGTCCGCGCCATCGACGCGCGTCCCATAGCTCACGCCATCGTAACGCTCAAGGTTCGTCGCGGCTTCCGCCGGCGCGATGAGATAATACGTTGAAATCGCATACTCCGTATGCGGCAGCGTGACTTCCGTGATCTCTGCGCCCATCACCTCGAAGTCTGCGATTGCCTTGCGAACCGCCTTCTCCACATCAGCGTCCATGCCCTTGACGAAATATTCCTTGGGCAAGCCGATCTTGAGCCCCTTCACATCCTCGATCAGTGCCTTCGAATAATCGGGCACAGCGGCCATGCTCGCCGTCGAATCCATCGCATCGTGTCCAGCGATGACATTCAAGACATGCGCGCAGTCCGTCACATCGCGCGTCACGGGACCGATCTGGTCGAGCGACGACGCATAAGCAACAAGCCCGTAGCGCGAAACGCGGCCATACGTCGGCTTCATGCCAACGACGCCGCAGAACGATGCCGGCTGACGGATCGAACCGCCCGTATCGGATCCAAGCGCCCAGATCGCCGTGCCCGCCGCGACCGCCGCCGCGCTGCCACCCGAGCTGCCGCCCGGCACACAGTCGAGATCCCACGGGTTGTGCGTCTTCTGATAGGCAGAGTTCTCCGTAGAGCCACCCATGGCAAACTCATCCATGTTGAGCTTGCCCAAGATGACAGGGTTCTGCTCGGCAAGCTTCTCCATGACCGTCGCATTGTAAGGCGGCACGAAATTTTCCAGAATTTTGGAGGCGCAAGTCGTCTTGATCCCCTTCGTGCAGATGTTGTCCTTAACGGCGCCGGGAATGCCCTCCAAAAAAGAAGAGAGCGTCCCGCCGCCCGCGATCTTCTCATCGGTGCGCGCCGCCTGTGCGAGTGCCATCTCGCGCGTCTCTGTCAGATATGCCCCGATCTCGCCTTCGACCTCGTCCATGCGTGCGAGTACATCCTTCGTCAGCTCGGTCGAGGAGATCTCTTTCTTCTGCAGCAGATCATGAAGCTCATGCGCCGCCTTGTCGTAAAGTTTCACCTGATTTCCTCCTCAACCTTCCAGAATCTTCGGCACCTTGAAATAACCATCTTCCGCCAAAGGCGCATTGGAAAGCGCCGCCTCGCGCGGGAGCGACGGCCTCACTTCGTCGGCGCGAAAGACATTCTGCATCGGCAGAGCATACGTCGTTGGCTGAACCTCTGCGGTATCGACGCAGTCAAGGTTCTCGACATACTGCAAAAAGGCGTTCAGCTGCCCAAGATGCTTGTCCGTCTCCTCCTCTGCGATCGAGAGGCGCGACAAGACGGCAACATCCGCCAAATCCTTCTTCGTGACCTTCATCTTCTCACCATCCATATAATCGCTGTTGTCATACGCTGTCTATTATAGCACATCTGCGTCATTCTGGGGAATAATTCCACCAGGGGCATTTCATTGCAGATTCTTGCGCTCCTTCGCCTTCTTCAAAAGGAGCGCGGCCTCCTCGAATGCGTCGGGAAGATACGCCTCCTCCCATTCGCGTCCACGCTTCTCCCACGCCTTGATCGCCGACCATTCCGTCAGCGGCTCTCCCGCGTCGTCCTTGACTGGCTCTCCGAAGACATGCGGGTGACGGCGCACCATCTTCTCTGCGGCGGCCTTCGCCACATCTTCCAAGGAGAAGAGCCCCTCTTCCTCTGCGAGCTGCGCGTGAAAGATCACCTGCAGCAAGAGATCGCCGAGCTCTTCACGCAAGTTGTCTGCCTTGCCCGTCTCCTTCAGGATGTTGATGCCGCCGATCACCTCGACTGCCTCTTCTATACAGCCCGGCTTGATGCTCTCATGTGTCTGCTTGCGATCCCATGGGCAGCCATGCTCGGAGCGCAATGTGCGCACGATGTCCTGCAATCGTTCAACGTATGTCATGCTTTCCCCGTCTCCGACAAAATCCTTCTCTCTTCAACCTGCTTCATCGGAAAAGCCCCGCCGCAACATGCGTGCAGCGGGGCAGAAGCAATCCCTCAAAGCCGATCAGCCAGCGCGTCGACGCCTACGCGCTCGGCATGACGCGGCGAAGGCGCGGCGCCTTCTTCCGGATAGCCGACGGGAAAGACCGCCACGAGTTCGTATCCTGCCATCTCAGGAAACAGCGCCTTGAGTTTCGGCGCATCGAAATTTGCGACCCATGTCGTGCCAAGTCCCAAATCCTCGATCGCCAGCATCATATGCGTCGCCGCAATGCTCGCATCGACCTCGGCGAAGTTCTTCTTGTCAAACGAACGCACCCAGGCAATATCCTGCTTGGCGCCCACGACGAAGGCGACGGGCGCGCCGAAGATGCACGATGTCGTCTGCGAGAGTTTCTCCATCGCCTCGGCACTCTCAAGAAGCCAGATATGAAGCGGCTGGTTGTTGTGGGCAGTCGGCGCGAGATTGCCCGCCTCCAAAATCTTACGAAGCTTCTCCCCTCCACGGCCTGCGCCGAAAGCTTGCGGCACGAATAACGCTTCTTCGCCAGATCAAGAAACGACATGAAAAACTCCTCCTTATAAAAACGAATCCACACATCCTTTATTCTACCATGAAACCCCGAGAGGTCAAGCCGTAGGCGCTGACCGATCGGCTTGGTTTCTGTAAGGCGTGTGGACATATGTACAGCGTGCCTCCTTGATGACGTCATCGCCAGAAGCGACGGCGAAAGCACCCCATACCACGCTGCTTCACGGCTGAACATATGTCCAGAAAGTTTACCATGAAACCCCGAGAGGTCAAGCCGTAGGCGCTGACCGATCGGCCGCAAACTTCACTCTACCCCTTTCTTCCCAGCTGTGGTATGATTTGAAATAAACCGTGTCCCTCTCGACGAAAGGAGACCATCATGACAGAAAATCATCTGGCGCTGCTGCGCTCCAAGGGCTACAAGCTGACCCCGCAGCGACGCGCTGTCCTCGATGCTTTCTTGGAATGCGAGCCCTTCCCCACGGCGCAGCAGCTGCTTGCCGCCGTGCATAAAAAACATGCCAATGTCTCCCTCGACACGATCTATCGCAACCTCGCACTCCTCTCGAACCTTGGCATCATTCATGAAATCCACCGCGCAGCGGGCAATGTCTACGAAATCAGCAAGCCAGGGCATCACCACCATCATCTCGTCTGTACGGAATGCGGCAAGACAGAATGCATCGACATTTGCCCCATGCAGGAATCCTATATCGAAGAGGCCGAGAAAAAAGGCTTCCTCATCACAGGACACATCTTCGAATTCTACGGTATCTGCCAAGAATGCCGCCAGAAAGAAGATTCTTGAGAAAAAGCATCGTCCCTTGCAAAAAATATCCCGTTGTGCTATTCTATTAAATAGTAAAATTACTATTGCAGGATTTTTTTGTTGCTCAAAGGAGGTCTTTCTTTTGAAACTCAAAAACACGCTCTTCTGCCTGATCATCGCCCCTATGCCTACTGCTCACGGGATGCGGCGGCACGAATACGGCAGGAGGCGGCAAGGATGGTTCGTTCCACATCGTCACATCTTTCTACCCCATGTACATCGCCACTCTCAACATCACGCAGGGCATCGACGGCGTGACCGTCACCAACATGACGAAACCTCAGACAGGCTGCCTGCACGACTACCAGCTCATGACCGAGGACATGAAGACGCTCGAAAAGGCAGATGCCTTCGTCATCAACGGCGCTGGCATGGAAAGCTTCCTCGACAAAGTCATCAAGCAGCAGAAGAGCCTCAAAGTCATCGACGCCTCCAAGGGCATCGACCTTCTCAAGGACGGCGACGAGGAGAACCCGCACGTCTGGCTCAGCGTCACCGACGCCATCGCGCAGGTGAAAAACATCGCCGAACAGCTCAAGGCGGCCGACCCCAAGCACGCGGATGCCTACGAGAAAAACGCCGCAGCCTACATCAAGAAACTCGAAGCGCTCAAGACCGAGATGCACGCAGCGCTCGACACGGTGCCGAACAAGGACATCGTGACCTTCCACGAAGCCTTCCCTTACTTCGCCAAGGAATTCGGCCTCAACATCATCAGCGTCGTCGAGCGCGAACCCCGGCACCGAACCGACCCCGGCCGAACTGCAGGAAACCATCGAGCAGGTCAAGGCGCTCCCCGTGAAAGTCCTCTTCACGGAGCCGCAATACTCACCGAGCGCTGCTGAGACCATCGCACGCGAGACGGGCGCGAAGATCTACACCTTGGATCCCATCGTCACGGGCGAAGCAAACGAGCAGGCGCTCAACGCCTACATCGACACCATGAAAAAGAACATGGAAACATTGAAGACAGCGCTGCAATAAACCCGGTCGGCAGAATCGACCCTGAGAATCCGCCTTTCCGGCGTGACCTCACCAGTGTTCCCGCAAGAAAGCGGACGTTTCTCGAAGCATAGAGAGCGTCCGCTTTTTTTCATCTGGAAAAACAGAATTCCTGTATAATGATGGTACGGCTAAATCGAGGAGGTGATTTACTCATGGATGTACGCGACGATTTTTCTGCTTGCCGGGAACGAGGTTGTCGAGCAGAACGAGAAGCTTTCCGCAAAGAGCAAGCGGCGGCTACAGAAGAGCAAGGCATTCAACACGATCAAATCGTATGCGAGCGACTGGAACGATTTTGCCGACTGGTGCGAGCACCACCAAGTCGCTTCCCTGCCCGCAGAGGCGGAGACCATCGTCAACTATATCAACGACACGGCGGACAATGCGAAGGCGAACACGGTGTCACGCCGCGTCACCGCCATCTCGGAAAACCACATCGCCGCTGGTTACAAGCGCGACAACCCGGCTCACTCGGGACTTGTGCGAAACGCCATGTCCGCCATTCGCCGGGAGAAGGGCACATTCCAGCACGGCAAGGCGCCGATCCTCCTGGAGACGCTCTATCTGATCGCCGACGGCTTCGGCACCGATGAGACTTCCATCCGCGACAAGGCGCTTCTTCTCCTCGGCTTTGCTGGAGCCTTCCGCCGTTCGGAGCTGGTCGCCCTCTCCGTCGAGGATATAAGCTTTTTCCGCCGAAGGCATGGTCGTCTTCATCGGCAAATCCAAGGGCGACCAACTCGGCAAAGGCAGCTACATCGGCATTCCCTATGCACCCGACAAGGAAATCTGCGCCGTTCGAGCGCTGCGCGCGTGGCTTTTCCTCAGCGGCATAAAGAAGGGACTGATCTTCCGCCCCTTCAAGCGCAACCATGAGCTGCGCGATACGCAGCTGTCGGACAAGTCCGTGGCGCTCATCGTCAAAAAATACATCAAGAAGGCCGGCCTCAGCGAAGAGGATTTCGCCGGCCACAGCCTGCGGCGCGGCTTTTGCGACAAGCGCTGCACAGCATGATGTCGACGCCTTGACCATCATGCGCCAGACACGCCACAAGTCGGAAAAAGATGGTGCACCGCTACATCGAGCAGGGGAACATCTTCAAGGACAATCCCTTGGCACGTATGTACGGCAAATAGAACGACAAAAAAGAGAAGAGACCGCAGCACTTCCGTCTGCGTCTCTTCTCTCTTTTCCTTCCTGAGGATAAATGCTCATGCCTCCCCTGCACTCGGCCAGCACGACCCGTTCTTCCGCATCGTGCTCTTCGAGCATGACGCGGATCGCCTCCTTCGAGGAAGTCGGCACGTTCTTGCCCACGAAGTCGGCACGGATTGGCAGCTCCCTGTGGCCGCGATCGATGAGGACGGCAAGCTGGATGATCTTCGGACGCCCCATGTCGATCAGAGCGTCGAGCGCGGCGCGAATCGTCCGGCCTGTGTAGAGCACATCGTCGACGAGCACGATGGTCTTTCCCGTGATGTCAACAGGGATCTCCGTCTCGCGCACGATGGGCTGATACGACAAGGTTGAAAGATCGTCGCGGTACAGCGTGATGTCAAGAATGCCGAGGGCAGGTTTCGTTCCCTCGATCTTCTCGATCGCCGCCGCGATGCGTTCCGCGAGAGGAATGCCGCGGCTTCGTATGCCGACGAGGACGAGACTCTGCGTGCCCCGGTTCCTCTCCACGATCTCGTGCGAAATGCGCGTAAGCGCACGGCGAATCGCATCTTTATCCATCAAAACCGTCTTATCGACCAAGACTGCCATATCGTTCCGCTCCCTTCCCGTACTTCCTGTCATCTTCATGTATGTTTTACGATCTCATAGCTCTATGAGAGTCGCCGCTATCTCATCTCCTCTGCCGCAAAGCACGAAGAATCTCCTCCATATCCGCAGGCATTTCTGCCACGAATCTCATGGGTTCCTTCGTGCGCGGATGCGTGAACAGAAGCTCGCAGGAATGAAGCGCCTGCCCCGCTATGAGCGACGCCATACGCTTCCCATATTTCGGATCGCCGAGCAGAGGATGTCCGATATATGCCATATGCACGCGGATCTGATGCGTGCGCCCCGTTTTCAAGCGACATTCGACAAGGGTGTGGGAAGAAAAACGCTCCACCACACGAAAGAACGTCGTTGCCTCCTTGCCCTCCATCACGACCGCCATTTTCTTGCGATCGACCGGATGGCGTCCGATCGGCGCACGGATCTCGCCCTTTTCCTCGGCGATCGTACCGCAGACAATCGCCCGATAGATGCGCTGTGCCGTTTTCAAGCGAATCTGCTCGGCAAGATCGACATGCGCCGCATCGTTCTTTGCCGCCACCATGACGCCCGACGTATCCTTGTCCAAGCGATGCACAATGCCCGGGCGGATGACGCCGTTGATGCCGGAAAGATCATGACAATGATGGAGGAGCGCATTAACGAGCGTGCCGCTGGATGTGCCTGCCGCTGGATGGACGACCATGCCGCGCGCCTTGTTGATCACGATGACGTCCTGATCTTCATAGAGGATGTCCAAGGGAATGGCCTCAGGCAAAACCGCTGATTCCCGTGCTTCGGGGATCTCTATCTCCACGACGTCCCTTTCAGACAACTTGCAGTTCGCCTTCGTCGCTTTGCCATTGACGAGGACGGAAGCACCTTCGATCAGCTTTTGGATATGAGAGCGAGAAAATCGAGTTTTTTCACGAGCCAGAAAGACATCCAAACGAGTTCCCTGCGCCCCTTCATCGACGAGCAGCCGTTCCTTCATGTCAGGCATCCTCCGTCGGGTGCATCTTGAAGAGGATAGCGTAGATGATGGCCGCAACACCGACGACGATGGCGATATCCGCGATATTGAATACAGGCCATATACGGAAATCAAAGAAGTCGATGACATGTCCGATGCGCACACGGTCGATCAGATTGCCCAGGGCGCCGCCGAGCAAAAGCGCCACTCCCCAGCGAAAGATGCCGCACTGGCGGCGGATATACGGCGAGAATACGCCGACGAGAATGAGGATGACGATGCCCATGACGATAAAAAAAGAGCGCTGATGGGCGAGAATGCCGAAGGCAGCGCCAAGATTCAGGACGAGATGTGATATGGAAGACGTCTTGTATGATGGGAAGCGACATGCCCGGAAACATCTTGTGAACGACAAGGAACTTCACGACCTGATCCAGGACAACGATGCAGATACTTAGAAAAATCGGCACGAAAATCGCCTCAGTCCTTTCTAAATCACAAATAGCGATGCAGGAGCACGCTGATCCGCCCCTTCTTCGTCTGCCCGCAAATCTCTTTCACTTCAAGGCGTCCCCTGCCGCGTATGGAGAGCACATCGCCCTCCTTGACAGACTGCGAGGCATTCTTGACGGACTGCCAGTTGAGCTTGAGCTTTTCCGCCGCGATGTCTGCTGCAGCGCGGCTGCGGGACATGCCGAAACCCGCCCCGGCGATCGAGTCGGCGCGCAAAGAAGCCACCGTCGCACGAATCTCCTTGCACCGCTCCTCCCTCGGCACAAGGGACGACAGCTCGTCCAACGTGCATCGGACACGCGCTGCCCCGAACTGCATACAATGCGTCAACAGAAACTCCGCCATGTTTTCCATCACGACGATTCTCGCAGCTCCCTGCTGCAGCTGTATGTCACCTACGATATCGCGCTCAATGCCCAGGCTCATGAGAGAGCCGAGCACATCCCTATGACCGATATGCACGAACACATCCTTCCACTCCGCCAGCACGACGGCAATCTCCCACGAAGGCGTGCCACGGAACTCCTCATGCTTGAAAATCGCGCGCTGCCGTTCTGCCCCCGCATAGCCGCCGTTGAAGGAAACCTGCAGCCCATCGAAGTTTGCCGCCACGACCTCGGCGATCTCCTGACCGAAAGGATCGAGGAAATCCGTCAGGCGGAACTTCTGGTTCTTCATCGCCTTCTCTGCAGCATCGACCAATCGGACTGCTTTATCCTCGCCTTCCGAACCGCGATAGAAACGCAGGATTTTTTCTCGATTCGACATGATACATCATTCCCCTAAAACTTTCGATTTCTCCGCTGCACTCAGGACAGCATCAAGAAAAGCTCCGCGCACGGCACGCTGTTCCAGTACGCGCAGCCCCGCGATCGTCGTCCCCGCTGGCGACGTGACTTGGTCGCGCAGCTCGGCGGGATGCCTGCCCGTATCGAGCACCATCTTGGCAGCGCCGAAGAGCGTCTGCGCCGCCAACAGCAGCGCCTCCTTGCGCGGCAGCCCCGCAGCCACACCGCCGTCCGCGAGCGCGTCGATGACGAGGAAGGCAAAGGCCGAGCCGCTGCCGGAAAGTCCCGTGACCGCGTCCATCATGGATTCCTCAAGGCATACGGCTTTTCCCGCTGCAGAAAGAATCGTTCGGATCTTCTCCTCGTGAACCCCACTTGCAGAAGAGCCGAGCGCATAAGCAGACATGCCCGCCCCTGCCGCAAGCGGCGTGTTGGGCATGACGCGGATGACGGGCTGCCCAGGAAGCAGCTGTTCCAATCTGGCAAGCGGCAAGCCTGCCACAATGGAAACGAGGACGGCAGAGGAGGACAGCCTTCCCTGCAGCTCCTCGATTGCCGCCCTCGCTGCATTCGGCTTGACCGCTAGGAACACCACATCCATATCAGCCGGAAATCGGCTGCACGACAAAAAAAGCCTGCACACCATACTTCTTGTGCAGCTCCTCAGCGCGCGCCGTCTTGTGCTCGGAGACGAAGATATCCTCTGCTGGAAGCACACGCTCACGCAGGACGCCGGCAATGAAGGCCTCCGCCATCATGCCGCCGCCGATCAAAGCAAGTTTCATCACGACCGCCTTACTTCTTCAACCAGGGCATTTCAGCCGACACCGACTTCTTGTCTTCCGAATAGGAAATGTTGACGTTGCTCGGCGCACAGAAAAAGACGTTGTTGCTGACCTTCTTGATCTCACCGTTCAAGGCATAGATCGTGCCGCTGATGAAATCCGTGATGCGCTTGGCATCCCTCATCGACGGTGTTCTCAAAATTGATGACGACAGGCCGCTTATCGCGCAGGCAGTTCGCCACCTGCTGCGCATCGTCAAAGGATTTAGGCTCGATGACGACGACCTTCATCTTGTAGGCGGCGACGTTGTTCATCGCGGCATTCGACGCTGCCGCTTGGAAGTTCACGACATTGGAGGCAAGCGACTCCCCTCGCTCCATCTCGTCGGATTCCTCGAAATCGTCGTCTTCGTCGCGCGAATCCCTCTTATCGTTGATGTCTTCCGGATCGATCAGGCCGATTTTTTTCCGCACACCTTATCAATGAAGCCCATCTTTTCCCCTCCTCAATATTGACGTGGCCCGAAAATGGCCGTGCCGACACGAACGATATTGGCGCCTTCCTCTACAGCAATCCGATAATCATGTGTCATACCCATTGACAAATATATTATATTCGCCGTTTTCCAAGGGAATCCCTTTATCCTTTGAAAAATTTCATACATGTGCCGAAAGAGCGGCCTCGTCTCTTCGACATCGTCATAATTGGGCGCTATGCACATCAATCCGCAAAGGTGCAGATGAGGGAGAGCATCGACGGCTTCCAGCATGGGCTGCAGATCTTCCTCATAAATGCCGGACTTCGAAGCTTCCTTGGCAAGATTGACCTGCACCAAGACATCCTGCACCTTGCCGATCTTTTCTGCCTCCTTGTCCAAGGCCGCGGCAAGCTCCAATGTATCGACGGAGTGGATCAAGTCGAAGAGGCGCACAGCATACTTCGCCTTGTTCTTCTGCAAATGACCGATGAGGTGCCATACAGCATCCCGTTCCAGCGTATCGAACTTTTCGCGCGCTTCCTGGATGCGGTTTTCGCCGATATCCGTCACGCCGCCATCAATCGCCTCGCGCATCTCGGCAACCTCGTGATTCTTCGTCACCGCCACGAGGAGCACGGGTTCGTCAGGATTGGCAACCGTTCTCCTCGCTCTGCTCTCCTCGATGGAGCGCAAGACCTCACGCAAATTCTCCTCGATCAACTTGCTTACCTCCTGCAACCTAGCTCAGTGCGATCCATGCGGCAAATCTGCCCGTCGTCCCCTGCGCTTCACGATAGGAATAAAACAGCTCCGCATTGCATCTCGTGCACACGTCAGCGCTGTCGATATGTTTCGAAAAAATTCCGGCTTCTTCGAGCTGCAGACGATTGGCCGCCCAGAGATCGACCGTCGCCTTCCCGGCAGGCGAACGCGAAAGAATCTGCGGCGCTTCGGGAAAGGCTGCGCGAAACGCATCCGCCACCGACTCGTCCACCTCGAAACAGCACGCGCCAATGGCGGGACCGATGCCCACCAAGATATCCTGCGGGCGCGAGCCGAACACGTCCTGCATCCGAAGCACGGTCTTTTTCCCGATTTTCGCTGCCGTTCCCTTCCAACCCGCATGGGAAGCAGCAACGACACGCCGCACGGGATCGTAAAAAAGAAGCGGCACACAGTCGGCAAAACAGAGCATCAGCGGTATATCCGGCACATCGGTCACCAGGGCGTCGCAGGCCAAGACAGATTCATCATAGCGCCTCGCGCCCATGCCCGCATCCGCTGCCTCAACGATATGGATCTCGTCACCATGCACTTGGCGCGGCGTGACGAGGCGTGCGGCATCGAGATGCAAGGCTTCGGCAAAAAGGCGGCGATTCCCCCAAACATCCGCAGGAAGATCCCCCACGTGAAGCGCCATGTTGCAGGAAGCGAACGGCCACTTCGATGACCCGCCGAGGCGCGTGGAGATGCCATGCGAAAGTCCCGAATCGGGAAAGAGCGAGAACGAGCCGCGCCAAAGCCCGCCGCTATGTCTGAGCTGAAACATGTCCTTCCTCCATTGTATCACAAACGCCGCAGCGTGTGCATCCCGAAAAGCAAGGTTTCGTATATTGCAGCGCCGCCGCCCTTTGCAGTTCCCTGTAGAGGTACTGCTTGGAAAATCCCATGTCGAGCACATCCCACGGAAAAAGCGCCTCTTCTGGATGCGTCGCCTGCAGGAAATCCTGAAAGGCAAGCCCCTCCTCCTGCAGTGCGCGCTTGAATGATTTGGCGCCGCCAGCCAGGAAGGCGCGGTGCAGGGCGCGTGAAACACGCCGGTCGCCGCGCGCGAGCACGCCCTGCACGTAGGCGCTCTTGGGAGATTCGGCGATGATGCGGATGTTCCTGTAGGGAGCCAGGCTCTTGCGAATCGTCTTCATAGAGGCCTTGACCCATTTCTCCTCCGCCATCGGCAGCCATTGGAACGGCGTGCAGGGCTTGGGGATGAAGGGATTGATGCTCAAGGTGATCTGTGCGCGTTCCTTCTTCTCTCGGATGTGCGCTTCCAAGCGCAAGGCCATGGCAGAGATCGCCTCGACGTCTTCCTCCTCCTCGTAGGGCAAGCCGATCATGATATAGAGCTTGAACTGGCGGATGCCCGCCTGCAGCGCAAGATCGACCGTATGGAGCAGATGCTCTTCCTCGATGCCCTTGTTGATGACCTTCCTCATGCGCACGCTTCCCGCTTCAGGCGCGAGCGTAATCGTCCGCAGTCCGCTCTTTGCCAAGGAGTCGACAAGCTCCTCACTCACAGAGTCGGCACGAAAAGAAGCGACGGACATGCCGAGATCCTCTTTCAAGATGTCGCGGCACAGTGCATCAATCTCGGGATAATCCGAAATGGCCGCGCCCATGAGGCCGATCCTTTTCCCGTATCGCCTCGCTTCCCGGACTTCCTTCTCCAAGACGGACAGAGAGCGGTTGCGCGGCTGGCGAAAGCAGTATCCCGCCATGCAGAAACGGCAATGCCTGCCACAGCCGCGCGCCGTCTCGATGAGGTAGAGATCAAATTCCGTATCGTCGGTGACGACTACGGTGTGCGCAGGGAAGTCATCGAGATTGCGCACCCATTGACGCGCGACGCGCGACGGGGCATCCTTCTTAGGACGAATGGCGCACAAGCGTCCCTCCGCATCGTAGGAATGCTCATAGAGCGAAGGCACATAGACGCCCTCGACCTCGGCCAGAGCACGCAGCACATCGGCGCGCGGCAGCCCCGCCTGCACGGCGGACGCATACGCATCCATCAAAGGCGGCATGACGGCTTCGCCCTCGCCGATGATGAACGCATCGACGAAGAGGCTCAACGGCTCCGGATTGAACGTGGAGCAAGGACCGCCCGCGAGGACGATGGCATCATGCTCACCGCGTTCCTCGGCCAGCAACTTGACCTTGCCCAGCTGCAGGATACGCAGCAGGTTGAAATAGTCCATCTCGAAGGAGACGGCGAAGCCGATCAAGGGGAAGCGGTAAAGCGGCAGCTGGTTCTCCAAGCTCAGAAGCGGCGTCCCCGTGTGCTCGTACTCACGCTGCTCATCCTCCGACGGCAGGAAGAATCGTTCACATGCCGTGTCACCACGCCGATTCAGCAAATCGTAGATGATGTGCAGTCCCAGATTCGACATGCCGACGAAGTAGGAATTGGGATAGACCAAGGCAAAGTTCTGCCGCGTGCCTGCTGGAAAAGAGAAATACCCCTGCTCGCGTTCCAGCTGCTCGCGCATGCGCCGCTTGATCTTCCAGCTCAAGATGGGTTCTTCTCCCGCAGCAACGCTTCCAGCTCCTCGCGAAAACCGCTGATATCAGCGAATTTCCGGTAGACCGACGCGAAGCGGATGTAGGCCACCTCGTCGAAGTTTTTGAGCTTCTCCATCACAAGCTCGCCGATGTCCCGCGTATAGACCTCGCGATCCATCGTGTTGCGCAGCTCTTTCTCGATTTCATCCGCCAAGGCAACGATGCGCTCCGTCGGAATGTCGCGCTTGTCGCACGAGCGAATCAGTCCATTCAGAAGCTTGTTGCGGTCGAAGACCACGCGCCTTCCATCCGTCTTTATGACCATCAGCGGTATCTTTTCCACTGTCTCGTATGTCGTAAACCGCTTGCCGCAGGTCGTGCACTCCCTGCGGCGGCGAATGGTATTGCCGTCATCGGCAGCACGCGAATCGATGACGCGGCTGTCCGCCTCTTTGCAAAATGGGCAACGCATCTATATCCCCTTCTTCTTTCTTGTCGTTTCGCATCGTTTCGGGCGCAGCAGACACTTCTTTCCATAGCCGATGAGATCGTCCCTGCCTGCCAGATGCAGAGCCTTGCGCACGATGCTCTCGTTCTTCGGCAGCCAATATTGCAGAAGTGCGCGCTGCATCCGTTTCTCCTCGGCTGTCTTCGCCGAATAAACCCGCTCTCCCGTCAAGGGATGGATTCCAGCATAGTACATGCAGGTGGAAAGCGTGCCGGGCGTCGGGATAAAGTCCTGCACCTGTTCGGGATGGTAGCCGCGTTCATGAATGAATTCCGCCAGTTCGACAGCGTCCTCCAACTGCGCTCCCGGATGGCTCGACATGAAGTACGGCACGAGATACTGCTCCTTGCCAAGTTTCCTGTTCATTTCATCAAATGCCTTGACGAAGCGCAGATACACGGACTTGCCCGACTTCCCCATCAAGCGCGTGACGCGGTTCGAGACATGCTCAGGGCGCGATGCGGAGCTGTCCGCTGATATGATGACGGCACAACTCCTCCAGAAACGCATCATCCGCCTGCTGCAGATAGTCAAAGCGGATGCCTGAACGGATGAACACCTTCTTCACGCCGGGCAGGGCGCGCAGGCTCTCCGGGATGGAGAGATATTCCCCATGGTCGGCATGCAGGTTCTTGCAAAGCGGCGCAAGGCACGCCTTGCCGCGGCACGTCCCGCGCACAAGCTGCTGCTCGCACGACGGCTCGTAAAAGTTCGCTGTCGGTCCGCCGACATCATGGATGTAGCCCCTTGAAGTCCGGCAGATCAATCAGCCGCTTCGCCTCGCGCAGCAAGGAGGCCTTGCTCCTGTGCTGGATGATGCGCCCCTGATGCGACACAATGGCACAAAAATGACAGCCGCCGAAGCAGCCTCTCTGGCTGACGAGACTGAACTTGACCTCAGCGATGGCGGGCACGCCTCCCACCGTGTCATAGGAGGGGTGCCATGTATAGCGATACGGCAACTCGTAAACTTCATCAAGCTCTTCCGTCGTCAGCGGAAGAGCCGGAGGATTCTGCACGACGCAGATCTCCTCATTTTGCTGGATGAGTCTTCGCCCGCGCAAAGGATCCTGTTCCGGTATTCAAGGCGAAAGGCCTCGGCGAACTGCCGCTTGTCCCGCGCAACCGCTTCATACGGCGGAAGCTCCAAGTAGTCCCATACATAGTCGCGGTTCGGCACGCGATAGCATGTGCCGCGCACATCCTGCACATTCTCGATCGCAACGCCCGCATGAAGCTCTGCCGCAACCTCGATGACCTGCCTCTCTCCCATGCCATAGATGAGAAGATCAGCGCCGCTTTCCACGAGGATGGACGGGCGCACCTCATCGCGCCAATAGTCATAATGCGCCATGCGGCGCAAGCTCGCTTCAATTCCTCCGATGATGACGGGAACAGCGCCCCAGGCCTCGCGCAGGCGCTTCGTGTAGATGCTCACGGCTCGTTCGGGACGGCAGTTCATGCGCCCGCCAGGCGAATAGGCATCCTGACGGCGCACCTTCTTCGCCGCCGTGAAGCGCGCGAGCACAGAATCGAGGTTGCCGCTCGACACAAGAAAGGCAAGCCGAGGCTTGCCTAAACGTCGAAAAATCTTTTGCGCTGCGCCAATCTGGCTGAGCGATGATGCCGACGCGATAGCCATGCGCTTCCAACACGCGGCAGATGACAGCCGCGCCAAAACCGGGATGATCGACATAGGCATCGCCGGAAACGAAGATGAAATCAAGCTCGTCCCAGCCTCGCTCCCGCAGATCCGCCAAGCTCTGAGGCAAAAACCCCTTCATGCTTCCATCCACACGTCAGTGCGCCACGGCATCTTTGGTGAAGTCTTTTTCCACCACTTCGCCCCTCTGCCCGATCGCTCCCATGTCCTTGCCGTTCAAGGAATAGCTGAGCGCCCCGGCGTTGCCCGCCGTGATATGAACCTTGTCCTTGCCTTTCACCGTCAAGACCTTGCCTTTTTCCGCCGTCCCCTCGAACTCCGTCTTGCCGTCGACGACGACCCTTGTCCAACAGCGATCGGTGAAGCTCAGCTTCATCTCCAAGCCATCGGCTGCAGGCTTCGGAGCAGCCTCCGTCTGTTTCTGCGCCGACTGCGCCGACTGCGTCGTCTGCTGCGCACTCGGACGCGCTTTCTGCACATGCGGCTCCTCTTCCCCGTCGAACACGAGGAGCGCCGCAAAGGCGACGACAAAGACAACGACTGCTACGAACACGGCATTGCGAACACCATGGGAATTTTTCTCCATCGGATAACTTTCGAGCGCTGTTATCTTCGGCCCTCGATATTCTTCCGATTTTCTATCCTGAGTCTGCCCGCTGCCTGCTTCTTCTACCGCCGAAGATTCTGCTGCAGCCAAAGGTTCCGGTGGGCAGATCTCTTCACTAAATTTATTCACGATATCATCAGCATCAAGCTGGAGATATCGCGCATAATGCGGACAAACCCCTTGGCATACGCATCGCCGGGCAACGTCTTGTGCTCGCCCTTTTCGATTGCGTCTATATATAAAGCACGTATGCTCGTAGCTTTTTTTCTATATCCTTGACCGATAATCCCTGCCTCTCGCGTTCTGCACGCAAAAGATCGCCTATCATCGACATCCATCCTTTCCGAAGCTTTCCCAACCCAACTTCTTACTCCATTATACATTTATAAAAGAAAAAGACAATAAGTGCAAAAAGTACATTGCGCAAGAATAAGAAATGATTCTCAAAACTCTTGCACAGAAAGACCCACGCAGCGGCGAGCAGCGCGGGTCTTTCTGTGCATTCAGGAAAGCACCGATCGATCCAGCACCACGGGATCCGTGTTTCCTTAGAGAAGAACTTTGTGCGAGAGATTCACGCGCCCTTGCTTATCGATTTCAAGAACCTTGACCTCAAGCTCATCGCCCTCATGCACGACATCCTCAACCTGTGCGACGCGATGGCGTGCAAGCTGGGAAATATGGCAGAGACCTTCCTTGCCCGGCAGGATCTCGACAAAAAGCGCCGAAATTCATGATGCGCGTGACCCTGCCTTTATAAACAGCGCCAACTTCCACATCGCGCACAATGTCCTCGATGATCGCCTGCGCCTTCTTTGCGCTCTCGCCATCCGCAGCCGCAATGAAGATCGTGCCGTCCTCTTGGATGTCGATCTGTGCCCCCGTCTCTTCGATGATCTTCTTGATCGTCTTGCCGCCCGAGCCGATGACCTCGCGGATCTTGTCCACATGGATCTTCATGACCGTGACGCGCGGCGCATAGGGCGAGAGGTCGTCTGCCGGCTTGTCAATGACAGCGAGCATCTTGTCCAGGATAAAGGCGCGGCCGCGCTTCGCCTGTGAGAGCGCCGCGAGCAGGATATCCCGCGTGATGCCGGCAATCTTGATGTCCATCTGAATCGCCGTCACGCCCTTTTCCGTGCCGGCAACCTTGAAGTCCATATCGCCGAGCGCATCTTCCATGCCCTGGATGTCCGTCAAGATCGTATACTGGTCGCCGTCTTTGACAAGCCCCATGGCGACGCCCGACACAGGCCGCTTGATAGGAACGCCGGCATTCATCAAGGAGAGCGTGCTGCCGCAGACGCTGCCCATGGAACTTGAGCCATTCGACTCCAAGACCTCCGACACGAGGCGTATGGTATGGGGAACTCCTCCAACGAGGGAATCATGGGCAGAAGCGCGCGCTCCGCCAAGGCGCCATGGCCAATCTCGCGCCTGCCGGGACCGCGTGCAGGACGTGCCTCGCCGACACTGTAGCCGGGGAAGTTGTACTGATGGATGTAGTGCTTCGACTGTTCAGGTCCCAAGCCATCGATGATCTGTTCATCACCGACAGAGCCGAGCGTCGTGACCGTGAGGATCTGCGTCTGCCCGCGCGTGAACAATCCCGAACCATGCGTGCGCGGCAGAAGACCGACCTCGCAGCTCACGGGGCGCACCTCATCGAGCGCACGCCCATCCGGACGAATCTTCTCGTGCGTGATCATGCGACGCACGCTCTCCTTGACGATCTTGTGCGTGACGGCAGCGATCTCCTTGGCATTTTTCCGGATAGTCTGCGAGAAAATGCTCGAGCACTTCCGTCCCAATCGCGGCAATATGCTCATCGCGGTCAAGCTTGTCGGGATTACGCACGGCTTCGTCGAGGCGCGCGGCAGCATAGTCGCGAATCGCCAGATCCAAATCCTCGGGTGCAAGGAAGAGTTTCACCTCGCGCTTTTCCTTGCCGCAGGCAGCGACAATCTCCTGTTGGAACTCCACAATGCGCTGGATCTCCTTGTGTCCGAAGAGGATAGCTTCCAAAACGACCTCTTCGGGAAGCTCATTCGCTCCCGCCTCGACCATCATGACGGCGTCGTGCGACCCTGCCACGGTCAGATTCAAGTCGGAAACCGCGCGCTGCTCCTCCGTCGGATTGATGACGAACTCTCCATCCACGCGGCCGACCTTAACGCCTGCGATCAGTCCCGCAAAGGGGATATCTGAAATGCAAAGCGCACACGAAGCGCCGATCATGCCGGCAATTTCCGGCGCATTGTCCTGATCGACGCAAAGCACGGTCGCGATGATCTGCACGTCGTTCCGGAAGCCCTCGGGAAACAGTGGACGGATCGGGCGGTCGATGAGTCGGCTGCAAAGGATCGCCGACTCGCTCGGACGGCCTTCACGTTTGATGAAGCCCCCGGGAATCTTGCCAGCAGCATACATCTTCTCTTCAAAATCCACAGTCAGCGGAAAAAGTCCACACCCTCGCGCGGCGCCGCTGACGCAGTAGCTGCGACAAGCACGACCGTATCGCCGTAACGGACGAGAACCGAGCCGTTCGCCTGCTTCGCCATCTTTCCCTGCTCGATGATCAGCGGGCGTCCTCCGACCTGCATTTCAAAACTCTGCATTTGAGTTCCTCCTAAAATCTTTTTAGAGAGCACGGCTGAAAACGAGATCGCCCGATCAGTCTGCGTCTTCCTCCCCGGAAATCCAGCAAAGAGAAAAACCGTTGCACAGCAGAGCTGCACAGGGCTTTCCTCAGAAAAGAGCGGGCAGGAAAGACACATCAAAACGGCTGTTCTGAAATTATCCGTGCTTTCTTCAATCTTCAATCCATCTATACACTATTCGACAAAAAAACGCATTATCCTTGCCATATACAAAAAGCGGGGATGAAATCCCCGCTTTCTCTCCCTTTTACTTCCTCAGATTCAACTTCGCGATAATCGCACGATAACGCTCGATGTCGCTGTTGTAGAGGTAGCTCAGAAGTCTCCTGCGATGACCGACCATCTTCAAAAGGCCGCGTCTCGAATGATGATCCTTCTTGTGCTCCTTCAAATGTTCAGTGAGGTAGACGATGCGCGCCGTCAAAAGCGCAATCTGCACCTCGGGCGAACCCGTATCCCCTTCATGAACGGCATTTTCCTCGATGATTTTCTGCTTCGCTTCCTGTGTCAGCATGAACAAGCCCTCCTGTTTTGAACTCTTCTTCCTCCAACAGCCACGGTATCGTCGGAGAAATTCGGTGTCGTAGCTGCGGAAATATTACGGAAGCACGGACAGATCCAACGCCGATTCGGCGCATTCCCAAGCATCCATGATTCCTAGTTTGAACATCTAAGGCATTATAGCACAGTTGCCTTGCCCTTGCAACCCTTTGCCTTCGCGCTTCTGCTTCTATGCACGCGCCATCTTCTTACAGTCCCAGTTTCCTGCTGTAGTCTCCGAGGTAGCGCTCGAAGTTGACGCCGTAGCGGATGTCCGTGCCCGCTTCCTTCGTCCACGCGATGCATTCGACCGTATAGTCCACAGCAATGCGCACGGCCTCCGCCATGGATCTGCCGCTCACCGCCGCGCCGACAAAGGCGCTGCCGAACACATCGCCCGTGCCATGGTAGCTGCCCGGAATATTTGCGCCGAGGATGTACTTCACATCGTCCGCCGCCGCATCATAGAGCGCCGCGCCAAGCTCCTCCCCATCGAAGTGGACGCCCGTCAGCACGATATACTTGACAGGGATTTCCCTTGCCAGACGATGCAGCAAACTCTCCACGTATTCATGCGTATAGGGGCCTTCCACATAATCTTCGCCAAGCATGAACGCCGCTTCCGTCATGTTGGGCAAAATGACGTCTGCCTTGGAGCAAAGCTTCTTCATCGCCGGCGGGAAAGTCTCGTCAAAAATCGTATAAAGCTTGCCTCCATCCGCCATCACGGGATCGACGACGAGCAGTGTATCCTTGTCCGCCAAGGCGGAAAACGCATCGCCGACGAGTCGGATCTGCTCGAACGAACCGAGAAAACCCGTGTAGATACCGTCGAGCTTCAAATGCAGCGCTTGCCAATGCGCGACTATCGGTGAAATGTCCTCGGTCAAGTCGCGATAGGTGAATCCCGTAAAGCCGCCCGTATGTGTCGACAGAACTGCCGTCGGCAGGACCGAGCATTCGACGCCCGCCGCCGATATGATTGGCAGCGCCACCGTCAGCGAGCATTTCCCTACGCCCGAAATATCATGAATCGCCAAGACCCTCTTCTGTCTTTTCATTTCTTACATCCTCTTTTCGATCTGCAAAATTCCTCTGCGTTCCCACGCCTTCGCCTTCGCAATGAAATCGGCGAGCACCTGCTCGGATAGACGCGGCTCTTCCTTTTTCCTGCCACTGCGTAGGGACGCCTTCAATCCTCTGGTAAAGCGCCTTTTCCTGAGCGAACTTTCCTTCGCGCCGCGCTTTCACCATGGCAAGCGACGCTTCTCCCGCCTCCGCATATTGCGCGAGAAGCTGCAGCTGAGGCAGGCATTCGGCAAGGATTTCCTGGGGCAGTCTCGCTTCCAGATGCTTAGCGGCATCCTTCAGGCGACGAAATTCGCGTGCCAGCTCTGCCTCCTCCGCAGCCACCTCTTCTCCACCTTCCACCTTATGCCAAAACACTTCCATTTGCTCTTTCAGCACGGGGGCGTCGGGTGCGCCCGTATGCGCCCAATCTTTCTCCATGCGGCGCGAATGAAGCGCAAACGCTTCCATCTCGTCGGCCAAATCGCCATATTGTTTGCGGATAGCGGTGCGCCATGCCGCTTCCGCGTCATACGTCGACGGCGAAAAAAGCCATTCCGCACCCGTTGCCAAGGCGATGCGCGACAAGTACGGCTTTTCCATCGGATTCATCAAGAATACAGGCGTGCGTTCCGCCACATCAGCTGCCAATCCCTGCACCGGGCCAAGCGCCAGCTTTCCCGGCAAATAGTCCGTCACGGGATAATTCCACCATATGCCGAGCTTCCTCCCATAGAGACGCTCGGCTTCCGTCATATCCTCGGAGCGAATCCCTTCGGGCACGACGCTTTCCCCCGTGAACAACACGACGATCTCAGAGTCAAGGTGCGCGGCAAATTCGCGCGTGTACATCTTCGTCCTGCTGCCGTCCTTCATATCCTGCAGGAAGTATTCCGTCGGCACAACGATCAGCGGCTTTTCTGTGAGGCTGCGCGCCAGCAGCTCCTTATTCAGCCGATTCAGGAAAAGCGCCTGTGCCTCGCCTTCCTTGTGCTCAATGTCGTCAAAAAATATGGCAAAGCGATCGATGCCCATTTCATGAACAGCTTCCAGCTTCTGCAGCAGCACCTTTTCATCCACCTCGCCCGCCCAGCCGGAAAAGCGTTGATCCAATCCCGGCGATACGGCGAAAACGAGCTCCACGCCCACAGCTCGCGCCTCAGCAGCCAAGCGCTTCAGTGCGAGCATCTCTTCCAGCGGATATGGTTCTCGCCACTTCTCGCGGTGATACGGATCATCCTTCGGCGCGTAGACATAGAGGTTCATGCCTTGCTCTCTCAGAAAGTGCAGCATCATGCGCCGCTCGCCCTCTGTCCAAGGCCTGCCGTAGAAGCCCTCGACGATGCCGCTCTCCGGCCGCATCCCTTGTGCCGGCGCTGCTGCACCATTCCCCGAAAAAACAGCGGCGCTGCCGAAAAGCGCCGCCAAAATCAACATCAAGAAGATTTTCATTTCACTTCAAGAGCCGCCTTTACGAAATCGCGGAATAACGGGTGCGGGTGATTCGGGCGCGACTTAAGCTCTGGATGAAACTGCGAGCCGACGAACCACGGATGGTTTCTGACCTCGACGATCTCCACGAGACTGTCATCGGGCAGTGTTCCCGCGATGGCAAGTCCCGCGCGCTCAAGCTCGGTACGAAAATCGTTGTTGAACTCATAGCGGTGACGATGACGTTCACAGATTTCCTGCTCCCCGTAAGCGGCGAAGCTCTTCGAACCCTCTCTGAGCTTGCACGGATAGGAGCCGAGGCGCATCGTGCCGCCCTTGTCCTCGACATCCTTCTGCGAAAGCATGAGGTCGATGACCGGGTGTTTCGTCTCGTGACTGAACTCCGTCGAGTGGGCATCCGTCATGCCGCAGACGTGACGCGCGAACTCGATGACGGCACACTGCATGCCCAGACAAAGGCCGAGGAACGGAATGCCGTTCTCCCGCGCATACTGCACGGCGCGAATCTTTCCCTCGACGCCGCGGTCGCCGAATCCTCCCGGCACAAGTATGCCCTTGACGCCTGCAAACACCTCGCTGAGATCGGTATCGGCCGCCTCGATCGCCTCCGAGTTAACCCGGGCGATCTTGACTTCCACATCGTTCGTAATGCCCGCATGATGCAGCGCCTCCGTCACCGACATATAGGCGTCGGGCAGCTCCACATACTTGCCGACGACAGCGATCTTGACCTTTTTGGCAGGATGCTTGATCTTGAAGACCATCTTCTCCCACTCTTCCATATTCGCGGGGATATAGTCCATATGAAGCTTTTCCAGCACGATCTTGTCGAGACCTTCCTTCGCCATCATCAGCGGCACCTCGTAAATCGTCGATGCCGTGAGGTTTTCGATGACGGCACTCTTGTCCACGTCGCAGAAAAGGGCGAGCTTCTCCTTCATCTCGCTCGAAATCTCCTTCTCTGCACGGCAGACGAGGATATCCGGCTGGATTCCGATGCCACGAAGCTCCTTGACGCTGTGCTGGGTGGGCTTCGTCTTGAGTTCTCCCGCCGCTGAGATGTACGGCACGAGCGTCACATGGATGTAGAGCACATCATAGCGGCCAACCTCTTTCTTGACCTGGCGGATCGCTTCCAGAAACGGCAGCTTTCGATGTCGCCGACCGTACCGCCGATCTCCGTGATGACGACGTCGGCGCCGTCAGCGGTCGCCACGTCGTAGACGCGCTGCTTGATCTCGTTCGTGATGTGCGGAATGACCTGCACCGTCTTCCCGAGATAGTCGCCACGACGCTCTTTCGTCAGCACATTGTCGTAAACCTTGCCCGCCGTGATATTGGAATTTTTCGTGAGGTTGATGTCGATGAAGCGTTCATAGTGCCCAAGATCGAGATCCGTTTCCGCACCATCGTCCGTGACGAATACCTCGCCGTGCTGGTACGGGCTCATCGTACCGGGATCAATGTTGATATACGGATCGAACTTCTGGATCGTGACCTTGATGCCGCGATTCTTTAAAAGACGCCCCAGAGAAGCAGCGGTAATTCCCTTGCCGAGGGACGAAACGACGCCGCCCGTAACGAAAATATACTTTGCCATGTTTCCTCCTGCCCTATTTCTCTCTCCATGAAAGCCTTATTCCTCCTGGATGCCCTCCAAGAGCTTCTCGCGGCGGCGCGACGTCTTGGAAGCAGGCGAAGCGCTGGCGCGCGAGGCATGCGTGCGCTTCACCTCCGGAGGATTCCACTCCGTCAGCCCCCACTTTCCGTCGCCCTCGTAGTGGAAGCGGCTGTCCATGTTGATCAGCGTATAGACCTCCGAAATCGCATGGGAAAGCGACTGCACAGGCTTGCGCTTCTTGTCGATGACCTCCAGGACGAGATCCTTGTAGTACATCGCTTCGTTCTTTTCACTCAAGATGTCATGAGCCACATCCGTTTCCAAGCGCTTCGAATAATCCATGTTTTCCAAAATCCTGACCTCCTGCTTCCTCGTCACATCTTCTCCGGCGCCGAAATACCCAAATCCCCAGCGCATGACGCAGGACATTTCCCGTGACCTTCACGAGCGCCAGCCGCGCCTGGGAAACCGCCGGCTCCACGCCCACGATGCGGCATTTGTTGTAAAAGCTGTGGAAAAGACCTGCCGTATCGTAGGCAAAGCGCGCGATGCGGTGCGGTGCGCGTTCTCTTGCCGCACGTTCGATCTCTTCTGTATATTCCTCGATCTTCTTGATCAGCACGATTTCCGACTCATCGACAAGTCGCGGGAATTCAGGCGCTTCAGCGACCTCGATCCCCGCCTCCGCCGCCTGGCGGAAGATGCTCGCAATGCGCGCGTGCGCATACTGGATATAGTAGACGGGATTCTCGTTGGAGTGCGATTTGGCAAGATCGAGATCGAAATCGAGCTGGCTGTCCAAGGAACGCATGAGGAAGAAGTAGCGCGCTGCATCCGTGCCGACCTCCTCGATCAGTTCACTGAGCGTCACACTCTCACCCGTGCGCTTCGACATCTTCACCAGCTCTCCGCCTCGGTAGAGGCTGACCATCTGCAGAAGAAGCACTTCCAACTGCTCAGGCGCATAGCCGAGCGCAGCGAGTGCCGCTTTGACGCGGCAGACATAGCCGTGATGGTCAGCACCCCAGATGTTGATAAGATGCCCGAAACCGCGCGCCAGCTTGTTCCGATGATAGGCGATGTCCGCTGCGAGGTACGTCGGCACACCGTTGTCGCGTATGACAACGCGATCCTTGTCGTCACCGTAATCCGTCGAGCGCAGCCAAAGAGCGCCGTCCTTTTCGTAGACCTTGCCTTTTTCTTTGAGGGCTTGACAGGCATCGCGCACTGCTTCCGGATGAAGCGTGCGCTCGCTGAACCATTCGTCGAATGTCACATGAAAATCGGCAAGATCCTTCTTCAAGTGCTCCAACTTTTCCTTCAGTGCGATTTCCTTGAAGGCTGCGCAGCGTTCCTCGTCGCTCAACGAAAGATATTTCTCGCCGTCCGCCTCTACGATGCGTTTCGCCGTATCAATGATGTCCGCTCCATGATAGCCGTCTTCAGGAAAGGCTGACTCCTTGCCCAGAAGCTCCAAATAGCGCGCGTTGACCGAGGCAGCGAGGTTGTCGATCTGATGTCCCGCATCATTGATGTAGTATTCGCTGCGAACGGGATAGCCCGCCGCCCGCAGAAGGTTGACGAGGGCGCTGCCGACTGCCGCGCCGCGCCCATGCCCAACATGCAAGAGGCCTGTCGGATTCGCGCTCACATACTCGACCATAATGCGCTCTGTCTCTTTTGACGGCAGATTGAAATGTGCCTCGCCCCCCTCGTAGATGGAGCGAAGCATATCGTAGAGCACGTTGCCCTTGAGGTGGAAGTTGATGAATCCTGGGCCTGCGATCTCCGCATGATCGAGCCAATCGCCTTCGATGCGCGCGATGAGCTCCTCAGCAATCTTGCGTGGATTCATGCGGAAGACACGCGCCGACTGCATGGCGAAATTCGTGGCAAAATCGCCGAACCTCTTTTCCGGCGGCACTTCGAGCAAGATGTCGGCAAGTTCTCCTGCTGGAAACACGCCGTCGACAGTCGCCTTCTCCGCCGCCTGCCGAATCGCTGCGATCAACTGTTCCTTGATATCCAAAAAAAATCCTCCTAATCTTCCCTTGAAAACAATGGCTCAATTCAGTTTCTGCAGCTCCGAGGCGTCTGCCGCGACCTCGATGTGCAGCTCGTTCGCCGACTGCCATTCGCCGTTGATGTGCATGTCGTAGGCGACGTCGATGCGTCCGGAAACAGCTCCGTAGACGATGTCGAGTCTCTGCGTCGCGACGCAGAGGTCGAGGTCGCCGAAAGAGTACGATAGCGGCTGCGGCTTTCATGCTGGGGCGCGAATCGTTGTTCCTGTTCCACGGCGCCGCGGCGCGAAAGAGTCAGAGAATCCGCCGTCACCTTGAGCATCGTCGAGGCCGCCGCCCCTTCCACAAGCGAAGTATCTTCGTAAACGATATAATGCTTGCCGTTGCGGAAATAGTGCTCGCCCATCGCCGTCATCTCTATGCGGCTGACATCACCCGACGCATCCTTTTGTTCACCCGTGACTTTCACGATCACCTTGTTCACTCTGCGCTCCTTTTCCCATCGAGAAATGAACCCCATCATGAGTCTTTCCATATGCAAGCTTTGCCGCAGCTACGGCAGCGCCTTCGCCTCTGCATCGATCGTGATCTCGTTGTCTTTCGCCAGTCGCGCAAGAGCATAGCAGTCTTCAATATACTGGTGCGCAAACCAGCGCATCATGCCATATCCAGCCGCCGCCGCAATCCCCTGTCCGATGAGGGGAACGTACTTCGCCGCCGACCTGCCAAGATAGCGCTTGCCGAAGCTTTTCAGGAGAATCATCACGCCTTCTTTCGTCGCAAAGTCGAACACCTTCTTCACGAGCGGCACAAGGACGTCGTAATGGCGCAGCTCGTGTTCCGCTTCCTTGGAGAGCCCAAAGCGTGCGCGCATATCCGCCATCATGCGCAGGCAAAGTCCCGCGTCAACGCCGATGTCGAGACCCGGGATCGGATTGATGGCATTCGCCGCTCCCAATACAGCATACCGCTTGACATTCTCATAGCAGCCTTCGCGAATTTCTTCCAACGTCTCGGTGCGTACCATTTCAGCCATGCGTCTCGCCTCCTGTCTGCACTGTCTCCATCATGCGAACCGCTCCCCCACGGTGCATCGGTGTAGCGCTCGATCGTCTCCCGTGCCTGCGGATATCTCGTCAAGAGTTCCTCGCGCTGCCAGACGCGGATTCCCTGCCGTCTCCAAAGCAGGAATCGTCACGCAGCTGATGAAGCTGTAACCTGTAGGATCTGCATTCTCCGCGGCAAAGATCCGCCCTTTTGGGAATCAGGATCATCGGCATCGCCTCGCCTTTCACGCCCAACACGAAGGTGCGCACAACACCGTCGGCAAGAAGCACGGTCAGCTTCATGCCGCAGCCTTCGTGGAAATACCACACCTCATCGCAGTCAAACGACTGGAAGCGCAGGTTTTCCGAGCCGGCGAGCAGGAAGTAGCTGCTGCCCGCCGCTGGACGACTGACAGCTTCCGCCGTCCAAGTCGGCGAAGTGTAGCCCCAGCTGTAGGCGCCGCTTCGCGGGTCGCCCGAGAGTCTGAACTTCTGCATGATTTCCCGTACACGCAGCGCAGCCTCCGGCGAAATCGCCGCCTTTTCCATGCGCGCCCCAGGTGCTGCTTTCTGCGTCGGCTGCGCGGTCATGCTTTCCTGCTGCCTCTGCTGCACGACGCCGCCTGCAGCGCCGGCATCCGCAGAAGCCGTCTCTTTCACAGCAGGCGGCTGCACCTTTCCTGTTGCCGACGGCGCGGCGCTCTCTTTCGGCGCCGATTCCACATGCACGGCAGGCGCGGCCTCCGCCTCATGCGATGAAGCCGGCGCAGGAGCCTGCTGCGCCGCCGGCTCCTGCGCCACCGTCCCATGCACGGCGCTCACTGCTGCACCAGCAGCCAAAGCGGCTTCCCATGCCGCCTCATCCATGGCCGTTCCCGTCGTCTGCTTCCGACTCGTCTCTCCCGCCAGCACCGTTCCCGCAGCATCAACAGCCTGCACCGTCGGAGAAAGTCCTGCCCAGACGACTGCCATAAGCCATGCCGCCTTCCTATATCGCATGAGCCCCCCACCTTCCCAAAAATCAGCCAAGAAGCGCTTCCTTCTTCACTTTTTCCGTCAAAAGGTTTACGATTTCTCTGCGCTTTTCTTCAGCCTCTCGATTCTTCGCCCGTTTCGTCTGCTTCAGAAAATCCTTTTCCTGCGCCTTGACCCCCTTGATCTTTTTCGCCGATCGGGCAGCTCACGACGCCTTCCTTCGCGAGCTTCTGGATCAGCTCAACCATATCGCCGTACCCCTCCTTCATGCGCTTTTTCGACCGAGAGGCGCGTGAAGTCGACACAACCGGACGATCGGAGAAATCTGGGCGCGGAAAAAAAGCTCATAAATCTTCGCATCGGGATAGAGATTCTGCTGCACCGTGCTCCTCTGCGACAAATGCAGCACAAAAAAATCACGCGCGCGCCTGCCTCGTAAACGGGCAGAA
The DNA here is from genome assembly GCA_916438625.1 of uncultured Selenomonas sp. GTDB lineage: Bacteria > Bacillota > Negativicutes > Selenomonadales > Selenomonadaceae > Selenomonas. Next base: position 1,729,913 of record CAKAFE010000001.1, read on the forward strand.
GCGGCGAGAGATCAGTGAAAGCTTCCCTCCCAGAGCACGACGCCGGTGGAAAAGCGCAGCTGCGAGTAGAGAATCGGCAGCGCGTTCGTCGCCGTCAGGAGAACCCTGCGCATCTTTTCCGGGTAGCGCAGAAGATCATAGTAGACAGGCTCGACCGTCGGAAACCGCGTCGCGCCGATGAAGATATGCTCAATGCTCTCGCGCATCTTGGAAAGATCGATATGCTCATCCAAGAATTCGGAGAAACTCTTTTCTGCAAAAAGACCATGCCCGAAGAGCGCGAGGAACTGCTCGAACGACACGCCGGAAAGCCCGCTCGTCAAAAGGATGTCATAAATTTCCTTGAGCTTCGTGATCGGCACGTTGGAAATCTTGAGCTTCGCGGCGTTCTGCCACATCGCTTCCGCCTTCTCGTAACCGTCGCTCGCGAACATCACGGCATTCAACGCGCCGAAGGACGTTCCCGAAACAACGCGCACAGAAGACTCCAACTCGTAGCTGCGCAATGCCTTCCACGCGCCGAACTGGTAAGCGCTGTTGCCGTTTCCCCGGCAAACACTATGCCAATCTTCTCCATGCTCATCGCCTCCGGCTACTTCTTTTCAAAACGCGCCCGGCAGCCAATGCCGTCGCCATAGCCGACGCCGACGAGAACCGGCTCGCCGTTCTTCGCCTCCACCTTCACCTTTTTCCATGCGTCATTGACAAGGACTTCTATCTCATCGCCCAACGCCAGCGGCTGCAAATGCTCTTCGCCGCCTTCAAAGTAGCGTATGACGTAGTGATCCTTCTTCAGAGTATTTTCCCCTTCCATGATGCTTCCTCACTTTCTCAGCAATCTCCCGTATCAAAACTCAAAGTTCTTTCAAAAGAGCCTGCACTTTCGCCGGGCACTCCGTCTTCGTGCAGTCGAGGCTCTCACCTGAGCGTCGCACCTTGAGCTCAATCTTGCCCTCTTCCAAGACTTTCGGACCGATCGTGATGCGAAGCGGATAGCCAATGAGGTCGGCGTCCTTGAACTTCACGCCCGCGCGATCCTTGCGATCGTCAAGGATGACATCGACGCCTGCCTCGCGCAGCATCTCATAGAGCTCTTCGGCAAGAGCCATCTGCTCCGCCGCCTTCGCGTTGACGGGAACGACAACGACTTCGTATGGCGCAATGGCACGCGGCCAGATGATGCCGTGTTCATCGTTGTGCTGCTCGATGGCCGCCGCCATCGTCCCTGCCTACGCCGATGCCGTAGCAGCCCATGAAGAGCGCCTTCTCCTTGCCATTCTCATCGAGGAAGGTCGCACCGAGCGCATCGCTGTACTTCGTGCCGAGTTTGAAGACCTGTCCAGCCTCGATGCCGCGCGTGATCTCAACGGGCGCGCCGCAGTGCGGGCAGGGGTCGCCCGCCGCCATGCGGCGGATGTCGGCGACGACGACATCGGTGAAGTCGCGCACGGGATTCACGCCCGTATAGTGCACATCGACCTCGTTCGCGCCCGCAACGGCATTCTTCATGTTCATGACTGTGCTGTCGACGACGACCTTCGTTCCCTTCTTGATGCCGATGGGGCTCGTGAAGCCCGCGACGCCTTTTGCCGCACGAATCGCCGCCTCGTCCGCCATGCGCAGCTCGGACGCTCCGACAGCGTTCTGCAGCTTCACGTCGTTGACCCCATGATCGCCGCGCACGAATGCGAGCACGAGCGCATCATCCTCATCCTGGAATGCGACCGCCTTGATCGTCTTTTCGAGCGGCATGTGCAGGAACTCAGCCACAAGCTCGATGGTCTTGCAGTCGGGCGTCGAGACCTTCTCCAAAGAACGCGCCTCTTCCTCTGGTGCATCGAGCGGCAGAAGTTCCGCCTTTTTCCACGTTCGCCGCATAGTCGCAGGCCGTGCAGCAGGCATTTCCGACTCGCCGGCAGCAGCTATCACCGTGAACTCATGCGTATGATTGCCGCCGATCGCTCCCGCATCCGCCTCGACAGGACGGAATTTCAAGCCGCAGCGCGTGAAGACGTTCGTATAGGCATCATACATCTTCTTGTAGGAAAGGTCAGCCCCTCCTCATCCTTGTCGAAGGAGTAGAGATCCTTCATGATGAACTCGCGGCTGCGCATAAGTCCGAAGCGCGGACGGATCTCATCGCGATACTTGTTCTGCATCTGGTATAGAAGCAGCGGCAGCTGCTTGTAAGAGCGCACTTCATCGCGCACGAGCGTCGTGATCATTTCCTCATGCGTCGGACCGAGACAGAACTCGCGGCCATGACAATCCTTCAAGCGGAACATCTCCGAGCCGAACACGCTCCAGCGTCCCGACTCCTGCCAGATTTCCGCCGGCTGCATGATCGGCATGCAGAGCTCCTGTCCGCCTGCCGCATCCATCTCCTCGCGGATGATCTGCTCGATCTTCCTGATCGTGCGCCATGCAAGCGGCAAATACGTATAGACGCCGCCCGCTGCCTTGCGGATCATTCCCGCGCGCAGCATGAGACGATGACTCGTCACCTCGGCGTCGGAAGGCACCTCGCGCAATGTCGGCGCGTATAAATTCGATGTAAGCAATGAAAAAAACTCCTCCCTCAGGTCGATGTCCCCTGCTCCTCTGCCAAAATGCTGTCGATCTCGCGGAACAGTTCCTCGACAAGATCTTCCTCCTTGACCTGGCGCACGACTTCTCCCTTGCGGAAGACGAGTCCGACGCCCTTGCCGCCCGCGATGCCGACATCAGCGCTGCGCGCTTCGCCAGGGCCGTTGACGACGCATCCCATAACGGCGACGTGGATGGGGCGCGAGATGCCGGCGAGTCTCTCTTCCACGCGATCAGCGATTTGCGGCAGGTCAATGGCTGTCCTGCCGCAAGTCGGACAGGAAATCAAAGTCGGACCGTAATCCCTGAGTCCCAAAGACTTCAGGATTTCCTGGGCAACGCGCACCTCGACGACGGGGTCGCCCGTCAAGGAGACGCGCAAGGTGTCACCGATGCCCTCGGCGAGAAGCGCTCCGATGCCGACTGCAGATTTGACGATGCCCGAACGCACGGTTCCCGCCTCCGTGACGCCGAGATGCAGAGGATAGTCGCACCTCTCGCTCATCAGGCGGTACGCTGCAAGCGTCAAGGGCACGTCATGCGCCTTGAGGGAGATCTTCATGTCGTAAAAATCCTGCTCTTCGAGCAAGCGAACATGCTCCAAAGCGGATTCGACGAGAGCCTCCGCCGTAACTCCTCCGTACTTTTCCAAAAGGCGCTTGTCCAAAGATCCGGCATTGACGCCGATGCGGATCGGTATGCCGCGCGCCTTCGCCGCCTCAGCGACGCGGCGCACATTCTCCGCTCCTCCGATATTGCCGGGATTGAGCCGCAGAGCATCGATGCCCTGCTCGATGGCGACGAGCGCCAGACGATAATCAAAGTGAATGTCGGCGACGAGCGGCACCTTCACCTGCGCCTTGATCGCGCCGATATTTGCAGCCGCTTCCTTGTCGGGCACAGCGAGGCGCACGATGTCGCAGCCCGCAGACGCAAGCGCTTCGATCTGCCGCACAGTCGCTTCCGCGTCCTGCGTCTTCGTGTTCGTCATGGACTGCACGGAGATGGGCGCTCCACCGCCGATGGCGATGGAGCCGATGCGGATCTGCCGCGTGATCTTTCTCTGCATAATCTACCCCTCTTTTCGTTGCAAAAGCCTCAGCCGCCCACAAATATGCGCATGATATCGTTCTTCGTCGCATAAAGCATCAGGAGAACGAGCAGCGATATGCCAAACATCTGTGCGTAGTGCATCGCCTTCGCCGAAAGCGGCTTGCCGCGCACGGCCTCGACAACGAGCGTCAGGAAATGTCCACCGTCGAGCGCCGGAATCGGGAACAAATTGATGATGGCAAGATTGAGACTCAGAAGCGCCGTGAGACTCAGAAGCGGTACAATGCCGATCTGAGCAGCCTCGCCCGCAATCTGCGCGACACCGATAGGATCAGCGAGATCGGCCTGCTGCGCACCCGTAAAGATCTGTCCGAGCATCGAAAGCATCATCATGAGCGTCGTGCCCGTGCGCGTGACGGAAAGCTCGACAGCTTCGAAGAATCCCGGCATACGTGTCGTAACGGACGAACTGATACCGATAAGGGATCGCTTCTCCTGCGCGTTGTAGACAGGAATGACGCTCACCGTCTGACGCTCGCCCGCGCGTTCATACTCGACATGCAGCACCTTGCCGTCGGCATCCTTGATGAGGCTCGTGATATCCTGCCACGAGGTCACGGGCGCGCCCTCGATGGAAACGATGCGGTCGCCCGCGAGAAGTCCCGCGTTGGCGGCAGGATGTCCCGCCATCACCGTGCCAAGTACAGGTTCGGGCGAAGGAGTCGAGACGCCTGCAAAAAGAAGATGCCGAAGAAAAGGAAGATCGGCAGGGATGAGATTCATGAAAGAGCCGGCAAGAATGACGATCATGCGCGCGGGAATGGACTTCGCACAGTAACCGCGCTCGCCCGCTGCGTTGTTCGCAGCGTCCATGCCTGCGATGTCATTGAAGCCGCCCAAGGGAAGCGCACGCAGAGAGTATTCCGTCTCGCCGCGCGTGTACTTGAAAATGCGCGGACCGAAGCCGATGGCAAACCGATCGACGCGCATATCCGTAAGCTTCGCCGCTGCGAAGTGTCCAAGCTCATGCACGAGGACGAGGATGCCGAAGACAAAAACGGCAGCGAAAAAGTGTTACGACCATCTCAACCCCTATTTCCTGCAAGAAGTCCTGCGTCACGCGGCGCGCTTCTTCATCGGCGGCAAAAAGATCGTCGAGTGTCGGCGCTTTCTGCACGCCGCACGTTTCCATCGTGCGCTCGATGATCGCATAGATGTCGAGGAAGCGGATTCTTCCCGCAAGGAATGCCGCCACAGCCACCTCGTTCGCCGCATTCATGACGCACGGCATCGTGCCCCCGCGCGTCCCGCTTCATAGGCGAGGGAAAGTCCGCGGAACGTATCCGTATCGGGCTTCTCAAAGGAGAGATGCGCCAGACGGGAAAAATTCAACCGTTCAAAATTCGACGGCTGACGCGCAGGATATGTCAGGGCATACTGGATCGGCAACCGCATGTCGGCGGGACCGATCTGTGCCATGACTGCGCCATCTTGAAAACCAACCATCGAGTGAATGATGCTCTCCGGGTGGACGACGACCTCGATCGCATCGTAAGGCACATCGTAGAGCCAATGCGCCTCGATGACCTCAAGCCCCTTGTTGACGAGCGTCGCGGAGTCGATCGTGATCTTCTGTCCCATCTGCCAGGTCGGATGCGCAAGGCACTCCTTGAGCGTCGCTTTTTCCAGGACATCCTTCGACTTGCCACGGAATGCAGCCGCCTGAAGCCGTGAGGATGATGCGCTCGACACTTCGCGCCTCTTCCCCTTGCAGGCATTGGAAGAGCGCCGAATGCTCGCTGTCCACGGGCAGTATGGCCACCCCCATCTCGCGCGCCTTCGCCATCACGAGCTCTCCCGCGACGACGAGCGTCTCCTTGTTCGCAAGCGCGATGTTCTTCTTCGCTGCGAGCGCCTTCATCGTCGGCGCAAGCCCCGCGAATCCCATCATGCTCGTGACGACGATATCCGCTGCCGGATGCGCCGCCGCTTCGATGAAAGCGTCACGCCCGCCTTCAATGCGCGTCCTGCCGCGATAGCGCTCCCTGAGTCTCGCCGCCGCCGTCTCATCGGCAAGCACGGCGAGATCAGGCGAGAGCGCCTCGATCTGCTCCTCCAAGAGCGCATCATTGGCATTCGCTGCAAGCACAGAAACAGAAAAAAAGATCTGGATGCGCGAGCGCCACATCGACCGTCTGGCGGCCGATGGAGCCCGTGGAACCCAAAACTGCAATATTCTTCATATCTCAAACTCCTGCCAATCCAAAGACACGGATGAAATAATAAACGAACGGCGCGGTGAACATCACGCTGTCGAAGCGATCCAAGACGCCGCCATGCCCGGGAATGAGCCGTCCCGAATCCTTGACGCCCGTATAGCGCTTGATGATGGACTCGGCGAGGTCACCGACCGTCGCCGTGATTGCAAGAAGCACGCCGAGCAGCGCCATCAAGGGCACGGAAAAGTCGAGTGCGCAGCCGAGCGCCGCGACGACAGCCGTCGTACCGACGAGGCCGCCAAGGAATCCTTCCACCGTCTTCTTCGGGCTGACTGCGGGGCACATCTTGTGCTTGCCGAAGAACGAACCCGCAAAGTAAGCGAACGTATCGCTTGACCATGTGCCGAGAAACATGACCCAGAGAAAGGCACAGCCAAGCGTCATATCACCAACAGGCGTCGCCAAGACGACATCCGGCGCCATGAAGCGCAGCAGGATAAGGTGCGCGAAGCAAAAGCCGACGTAGACGATGCCTGCGATGGAAAAAGCACGCTTGATCGACAGCAAATGTTCGATGACGGAAAACAGCCTCGGTAAAAACCAAAAGTACGGCGAAAGTCGCAATCGCAATGAACCATGCACTGCCCCAGAGCCGGGCGGCCGTGCCAAAAAGCGAGACAGCGACGAAGCCGGCGAGTCGTGCCAACGGCTTCCCCAGATGATCGAACGCCGACGCATACTCATGCCAAGCTGCAAAAGACAGCAGAATGGCAAAAACGGCATAGAGCCACCCGCCCTGCATGATGATAAAGGCGGCGAGAGCTATGCCGACGATTCCCGTGATAATCCTTGTAAGCAAATCATGCACCTCTTCAACGGGGCGAACCCCTTATTTCCCTTTTGATCCCGCCGAAGCGCCGCTCACGCTTCGCATAATCGCGCAGCGCCTCCAAAAAGCACTCGGGCTTGAAATCCGGCCAATTCGTCTCCGTGAACCAGAACTCCGCATACGCCGCCTGCCGAGCAGGAAGTTGCTCAAGCGCATGTCGCCGCTCGTGCGGATCACGAGGTCGACGGGCGGAAGATCTTTCGTGTCAAGAGCCCCTTGAAAGGCTTCAGGAGTGATGTCCTCAGGCGAGATCTCCCCCGCCTGCACCTTCTTCGCCAAGCCCTGCACGGCGCGGCAGATCTCATCCTGCCCACCGTAATTGACGGCGACGCAGAACTGCACGCCCGTGTTGTCCTTCATAAGCTCTTGTGCATGACGCATGCGGCGGATGAGTTCGGGCGTCAATGCATCGACACGTCCGATGAAGCGGATGCGCACATTCTTCTCATGCATCTCCCGCTCTTCCCGATCGAGGTACTCAGAAAAAAGCCGCATGAGAAAATCGACCTCTTCATGCGGACGTTTCCAATTCTCCGTCGAAAACGCATAGACCGTCAGGACTTCCAGCTTCAGGTCAATCGCCGTATCCAAGATGTCATGCAAAGTATCTACGCCTGCACGATGGCCGACCGTGCGCAAGAAGCCCTGCCCCTTCGCCCAGCGTCCATTGCCGTCCATGACGACAGCGACATGGCGTGGCAAGCGCGAGCGATCGATATCGGCAGACACCGCTTCCATCCCTCGCACGGCAGACTTGCCAAGAATCTTCTTCCACATAACGTTCCCCTCATAAGCCCTTGGCTTTCCATCTTATTTACATTTGTGCCGCAAAGACTTCATGAAGTCATTATAGCATGGAAGCAAAATCATATCCATAGGATATTTTAGGCGGCCGACAGAGTGGGAGAATCATGCAGCATATCGGGGCGTCTCCGGCAGCACACCGCAAGAAAGGGTCTGCTGCGATGAGCGAAAACCGCCCTTTGCAGCAAACCCTTTTCCCGTTGTTCCGTTTTTCTACCGTGAAGATCGTTCTGCGTCATCGCCTTGCATGAAACCCCGGGAAGTCAAGCCGTAGGTGCTGACTGATCGGCCGATTTCATGCAAGCCAGATGGCCATTGTACAGCGTGCCTCCCTGCGAATGCCATGTCCTCTGCGATCGTCACATCGGTCTCCTTCCGGCTGCATCGAAAAGACTCTCCGTCACAAACGTAATCTCCATTCTGCCCTTCGTGCTGGAGCGCACATCTTCAAACATCGAAGCGATCTCTATGTTCAGCTCGTCCCAACGATTATCCGGATTGAGCGTAGGCAGGGACGGATCGGCATAGCTCTCGTTATACGCATGACGGAATCCGTCAAAACCAGCGATTGCGACTTTCTTTGTCCCGATGCTGTTGAGCAGCCGCAGCGCTGAGATTACGGCATTGTCGAAATGCGGCCAACCGCGCTTGATGGCACGATTGAAATTCACGACCAACTCGCCTTTATCCCCTTCCGTCTTGATGCTTGAGAGCACGATTCTTTTCGACTTGGCGAAAACCGCTTCATACGCATTTTGCGCATAATCATAGCGCGCACTATTGACGAAAAACAGATAATCGTATACATAGTTGCCGCAGATCGCATTGACGCCGATCACCACGGGATTTTCTCCTGCGATAAAGGCCTGCACAATCTCCGCCTTGTCGACGGAGGAGCGTCCCGGCGCGACCAGTAGGACTGTGCGGTCGGCAAACTCCTTGCGCAGGGCGCGAACTGCTGCCTCGTCATCAATGAGACGAGACTGGTTCTCCAAATAGCGGCGCTCCAACAAATCGTAGTCATACTTGCGCCGCTCCGCTTGCGACAAGGAGGCGATGATATTGCGCATATCGCGCGCGTTTGTCCTATGGTTGCGCTGCAGATATGCGATGTTGTTGACGTGGCACTGATACATTCCCGCAATGAAACGGGGCGTCGAATATCCCCAAGTGTAAGTCTCCTGGATAGGTTCCATGTAGGTGTCAATAGCGTCCAGAATCGCATCCATATCGTAGTTCCCATCCTGTTTGCGATCCAAGTAGCTCGCCACAAGTTCTGTCGTGGCATTGCCCGCACCGCGCCCCATTCCGCAGAGACTGGCGTCAACGATCGCGCCGCGCTCGCTTTTTGCAAGAAGCTCAACGAAATGCATGGTGAGCGCAAAGGAAAGCTGCTGATTGTTATGCGAGTGAAATCCCAAGGCAATGCCGGGGGCAAGCTCCGCGTCGAGCGTGCGAACAATACGTTCGAGATCCTCCTCAAACATTGCACCGAATGTGTCCACGACGGAAACCGCGACAGGGCCGCAATCATTGATGCACTCTGCGAGATCCTTCAGATCCCCCTCATTGTAAGCGAGCGTATTGGCCGCCTGCAGGAAGATGCGATATCCCTTTTCACGCACACGCTCCGCCACCTTGATGCCCTCACGATGTTTTCCATGTGGGAAGACGACACGCACCGCGTCGATGGACTTGCCGTCGCAGGGAGGAAGCTTGTCCACATCGTAACGATCCCAGTCGATCATCGCGACGTATTCTGTTCCTTCCTGACGATCCACCATGTAAGGTGCGGCATCCTGCGGCAGATGATAGTATGTGCTTCCCTCCTCGTGGGCGGCATCCTTGAGCCAGCCAACTTCGATGATGTCCACACGAGCCTCCTGCAGTTTCTTGATGATTCCCCTGATGGCGCTTGTTCCAAAACGTGCCTCGTTGACATATGCGCCATCGCGCAGCGTGCAGTCCAACAATGCGATTTTCTTTTTCATCATCCAGCCTCCTCAGCTAAAGATCAAAATCCATGTCTTGCGTACTGCCACAGTCCGTGAAGCGTCTCATCCTCAGCTACGCAGACTCTCGCGGCAGGATAAGCTGCCGCAATTCCTTTCCGAATCCCCCCAATCCGCCTTGCCACGCCGCCGGAGAAAAGAAGCTCTTCTACAGGCTGCCCCGGCGTCCGCACCTGCTCTGCAGCCCACAGGAAATTGCGCACCATCGCCTTTAAAATGCTCGCCGCAAGTCCCCCCAGATCAAATTCATGCTCCCCGAATCCAGCGAGCAGCCCCGTCAACCGCTTCGAACACGGATTTTCAAAGAAACTCAAGTCCACTTCGAAGCACGCACCTTCCGCGCTCGCCGCCGCTTCCAAAAAAACCCGCCAAACACGCTCTTCATCCGCCTCCATGCCAAAACGCGACAAAACATCCAACAAGAATCGGATATAGACATTGAGCGCCCGACCCGACGGCAGATGCGGCAAGGTGCGAATATACCTGCCAAAGAAATATGGCCGAACCTGTACACCTTCGCCGTGCGAAAAAAATCATCCGTCAGGACGCTGACCTGCGCACCCGTGCCAAGATTGAAGGAAAGCTGCCCCCGCGGCAAAATCCCGCGCCGCAAAAGAGCCGCCTGCTGGTCACCAACGGCAGGCAGAGCTTCGTACACCACACCATCCAAAGAAAACGAAACGGACGATTCTCCGACTTCCGGGAAACGCACTCTCCCGCCGGTCACCGTCTGGATCAGCGGTGCGCTCCACTCCCCGCTTTCCAAATCGTACAGCCCGCTCGCCGCAGCATTCGTCGGATGAATCGGGGCGGCTTTTCCCGCAAGCGCGCGCAGGATATAGTCACCAAGCGTACAAAAGAAAAGGTCCCCCGTCATCCGTGCAAGGATGCCTCTGTGAAAAAGATGCAGGAGATTCGCACTCGGCAGCGATCCACGCAGCGGCATTCCCGTGCGCCATATCGCCTCAGCACAATTCTGCATCAAGACGGAAACGGCCGTCCCACCCTCGATGGGAAGGGCGCCTAAGGAGCGCTGCCAAGAAAGATAGTCCATCTGCGGCACGCCTTCTGCATCCGTGAGCAAGAAGCCATGCATCTCATTCGCAATGCAGAGGCGCGCCCTTCTCTCCCCTGACGAAAGTTTCCTGAGCATGCTGCGCACCTTATCCAAAAGCGCCTCTGCCTGCAAGGGCAAAAGAACGCTTTTCGCATCTTCTCCCCGAGCGCTCGGCGTGGCCGGAACAAGCAGGAATTCGCGAAGATGCCCATCCGCTTCAAAGACAGCTCCCTTCAAGAAGCTGGCTCCGCAATCAAGCGCGATAGTAATCATGCGTTGTCTCCAAATATTCGCAGAACATCCGATAGAGTCTCTCGTCCAATTCCATCGGATGCACGATGAGATGGCTCTCCCGGTCGAGCATGGCAAAAGACAGCGTGTTGCCGCGCACTTTCTTGTCGGTACGAACCGCGTCAAAGACCGCGCGTGGGTCGGCGATCACGATCTCCTTCTTGAGGAATGCCCGCTTGATCAGCGCCTTGACATCGAGATACAGCGCCTCTTCGATCAACCCTTCGCGAATCGCGAGGTAGTTCGCGACATCAATGCCCCAGATGACAGCCGTTCCATGCGCGATCGCATGCTTCGTGTACGCCTCCAGTGCATGTCCGAAGGTATGACCATAGTTCAGCACTCGGCGCAGGTCGGATTCGAACTCGTCCGCTTCGATGATCTGTTTCTTCTCCAACAAGCCGCGGTGGATATAGTGGGCGATGCGTTCGCAGGGAATGTAGGACGATTCCTCTTTCAGCTCGCGATAGAAAGCCGTGTCGCTCGTCAGCGAGAACTTCAAGATTTCGCCCCACCCATTCAAATAGTCCGCCTCGGACAAAGTGCCGATAAAATGCGTGTCGATGAAGATCTGCTTCGGCGGGTAAAAGACGCCGAGCTGATTCTTGTACGCCCCGGCATTGATGCCGCATTTTCCGCCAATGCAGGAATCACACATGGAGAGGAGCGTCGTCGGAAAGAAATACCAATCGACATTGCGCAGGAAAAGATTGCTCGCCAACGTCGTCAAGTCCTGCGTGATGCCGCCACCAAAGCAGACGATGCGCCAATTCTTTCGCACGCCGAGCTGCTGAAAGAACGAGATGAGGTTCAGCACCGTATACATATTCTTCTTTTCTTCCACGGGATCGACAAAAAAGATCCGCTTCCTTTCTATCCCTGCAAAAGCCGGCTCATAGAGCCGGTAGACGTTCCAATCCAAAACGTAAGCCAGTTCGCCTTCCAGCGATTCCAAAGCCGTGCGGAAATCATCCACGAAGGAAACGCGGTAGTCGTACAAGTTCGAATGAATATTCAAGGGTTCCATCATCCTGTCATCCTCTCTGTTTTCCTTTCATCACTAGATGGAAGAGCCACCATCGACTGTCAGCACCGCCCCCGTGATATACGACGCCTCGTCCGAGACGAGGAAGCATGCCGCCCTTGCCACATCGAGCGGCTGCCCCATGCGTCCCATCGGAATGGATGGCAGGATGCGTGAAAAAAATTCTTGTCCTCATAAATCGGCGTGTCGTTCGGGACCGGGACACAGGCAGTTCACACGAATATCCTTGGCGTAATTCTTTGCGCAAAGCTGCGAAAACTCGATGAACGCTGCCTTCGACGATGCGTAGAGATACTGCCGGCTGCCCGCAATATGAGACTGCAGCCCTCCGATCGAGGCGACATTCAAGATGTTTCCCCGCCGTCTGCAAACCTCTGCAATAAACGCCTGCGTCATGAAGATCGCCGCTCCCACGTTCACTCGAAATACATGATCGTATGCCTCAGTCGTGATCTCCTCAAGCAGATATGTCTGGAAAACGCCCGCATTATTGACCAAGACATCGATTGTAAAACCGCTCTTTGCAACCGCCTTTCGCAAGGCAGCGATTGCATCCACATCCGTCAAGTCGCACGGAAAGAACTGTGCACGGCTGGCTGGAAAAACGTGCTGCAATCTCTTCTTCCAGTCGCCCACCCCGCTCGCGATTTCTCCCCACAGCAACGATGTCTGCCCCCTCTTCTGCAAAAAGGTGCGCCATCGCCTCGCCAAGTCCAGAAGTTGCTCCCGTGATCAAGATTGTTTTTCCCCGCAAACGCTGCATAGTCTCACCTCAGTATGTTATTTCTACATTCCATCTTTTTTTCCTCCCTTGGGAAAAATTCTGTCGTTTTCGCCATGCGGCATCATGGGGCGAACAGACAAGCAAGACAAAAAGCAGCCCCTCGACGAGAGGCTGCTTTTTCCTTCTGCATATTGTCCGCCACTTACTTTACCACCATGACGGGAACCTTCGATTCCTCAACAACCTTCTGGCTGACACTGCCGATCAAAGCGCCCTTGAAGAGACCAAGACCGCGGCTGCCCATGATGATCATGTCGCTCTTCTCCGAGTCGGCAATCTTCAAAATAGCCTTCGGCACGTTGCCCGTTTCGACATGCCGAGTCGCCTTCATATTCTCAGGAATCTTCTCCCAGATACGGTCGAAGACGAGATGGCTCGGAATGTCCTTGTTGATGTTGCTCGCCACATAAACGAAGTCGAGACTTGCATTGCACTTCTCAGCAAAGGCGATCGCTTCATCCACAGCCTTGCAGCCATTGACAGAACCATCGACCGGCACGAGAATCTTGTTGATGCTGCCCATATAAAACACCTCCAAGCAACCTGTTGCTTCCTCATTTCTCTGTTGTCTACTTCTATATCGAGGCGAAAATTCCTTTTTCTTTTCTGCATTTTATGAAAAATTTTTCCGACAAGCAGCACACACGGAAACAAACAAAAAGGACTGCTGCACACGCCCGGGCAGCAGTCCTCAGCGTTATCCCTCTAATAATTTTTTTCCCGCCTGCTTCCTTTTTCCGGCTGCAGTCCACGCAGGATTTCCACAGCAAGTTCAGCGTTTTGAAACGAAAGTTTCCGAAGGCCCTTCAAGAGCGCCGCATTCTTTTCGCGAAACGTTTCACGCGCTTCCCACTTGCGCCGCACTTCCGCCATCAGCTCATCCGCCGTGATGGTCGCAAGTTTCGCAGCGGGAGCTTCGCCGATGGAATCGAGGAAGCGGTCGATTTTCGGATCATACGAAACGCCGACGAGCGGTACGCCCATGACGCCTGCAAAAAAATCAAGGCGTGAAGGCGAATCGAGAGGAGAGATCCATATTGCCGACGAGCGAAAGAAGCTCTGCCGTCGAAAACTCACCGTCAAGAATGACGGCTTCCTGCTTCATCATCGAGGCGATCGTCTCTGCTGTCTTGACATCTTCAGGGTACTGCATCGGCAGAAAGACGATGTCCGCCCCGAATTCGACAGCGATCCGGTCTGCCGTCTCAGCGAAAGCTTCTTTGTAGCGCTGCCATCCCTTCCACTCGCGCACAGAGATGCCAACGAGCGGCTTGCCGTCCGTCACCCCGTTCCACTGCAGCACCTGCCACCCCGCATCCTTCGACACGGGATTGATCGCAAGCACGGGATCTGCCGTCTCGACGATCTTCGGCCGGCAGATGCCCATATCCGCAAGCTCCGCCAAGGATCCGTGATCGCGCACGGTGATGAGGCGCACGCCGTTGCCGACGAGCCGCATCATCGTGCGCGCCCAGAACCCCTCGATGGGACCGATGCCCTGCGCATACAGCATGACGGGTCTGCGCGCGAGAAACGCGAGGACGATGATCGCCATGTAGTAATAGAGACTGCGGCGGCTCGTGACATTCTGCAGCAGGCTGCCGCCGCCCGATACAGGAGGTCGGCGGCGCGCAGCGCCTTCCATATCTCGGAAAGCGAGAGCCATGAGACAGCCTCGACGCCATGGCGGCGCTTCGTATCCGGAGGATTTGCCGAAATCACCGTGATATTCGTTTGCGGGTCCAGTTCGGATAGAACCTCGATCATCGCAGCGAGCATAGCTTCGTCGCCGGCATTCTTCGAGCCGTAATATCCGGATACTACGATGTTGCTCATCCCTTTGAGAAACGCTCCTTTGCCGAAGATAATAACATTTGCACCAGATGCACGAGCACCATGAGGAAGGCGCCGATGCCGCAGCCGAGGACAATGCCGCCGATGCCGCGCACAAAGGACATGTAGACGGGCGTGCGCATGTGCGCGAAGGTCTCGACCATCGATCCTTGGCCAATCGTCGCAACAAGCACGAGCGCAAAGAGCAGCATAGTCGGCCATTTGCGGCACCAGGCGAGGACAGCGAGCATGAACGCCGGATGGCCGATCATAAGTTCTTTCGAACGCGGCCGTGCGTAAAACGCCTGTTCCAAAAACGCCCGGAATTTGAGTTCAAGTCCCGAGACGGGCATCCCCGAAGTATGTCCGGAACGTGCGACGAACACGACGCCTGCAAGAGCCACAAGCAGGAATATGAGGAGACTTGACCTTCACGGGCATGTCGAGGATCTGACGGAGCTGCGCCAGTGCGCCCTGCCCCTCGTCCATCCTGCCGTCGAAGATGTCGTAGCGCGTCAGGAAAGCGACGGCGACGAGCGCGATGGGCAAGACAAACGTCAGCTTGATCCCGCGATAGATATTGAACTCAAGGAAATATTCGACATCGGCCAGCGCGCCGGACAGATATGCCGCGCCGACGTAAGAGAGCGCGCCCGTCACGAAAAAGGGCGACGGCAGCCGTGCCGATGATACGCCAAAAGCGGCGCCTTTCGCATCCGGCTCCATGCCGCGGATGCGGTCGAGCTGCCAGATGACGGCGAGCGCGGGGAAAAGATTCGCGCTCAAGAACGCCGCAAGGATCCGCATCTTGGCGCCATTTCCCATGAGGATCGGCGCGGCGAAAACGAACGCCAGCACGGCAAAGAGTACATAGAGCGTCCTCGGCTTCAAACGGTGCGTAATGAGCGAGAGATAGAGCACGGCGGCCGCTGCGACGCCGAGCATGAGCACAGCGCGCAAGAGGCGGGGCGCATACCAGCTTTCAAACGTCCCCCGCCGAGCCGAGAGTGAATCCGTGCGCCTTGACGGCCTCCGCTGCCGCCTTGATGTAGTGCATGTTCGTCTCGAAAAGCGTCATGCCCGGCGCCGGCTTTTCGTAGATGCGCAGCAAGTTGATGCGGATGTTGCGCTCCATGTCCGTGTTTGCCCAGCGTTCGACCGCCGTCTCGATCTTGAGCTTCGGCTGCTCGTCCTTGGGGATGGCATAGAGGCGCGCGACATGATCATAGCCGACGCCCTTGGCTATCTCAGAAAGTCCGTCCTGCTGTAGAACTGCAGCTGCGTCGTATCCTCGATGAGTCCGAGGACGAAGTTGCGCTCCTTGAAGCGATCGACCGTCGTCTGCAGAGCCTTCGGCGCACCAAGCATCTGGGAGCCGGAGAAGACGATCTCCGAAATGCGAAAGTCCTCCAAGCGGCGGAATACGGCATCGACATCCTCGGGCTTGCAGTTCTGATAATTCGTCGGCCGTGCGAGCACGAAGAACCCTGCGTCATTGACCGCCTGCATCTCATCCGTCGGCATGCCGAGATCCATCTTGAGGAAGGTTTCGTAATTCGCCTTGACGACGAGAATCTCCTCCCCATTGACCGTGACGGCATTCACTCGCGCAGCGCCCAGGCGGCGCAGCAAGTCTTCCCTGACTTCCTTGTAGGTGCGCGCGTCATGCCCAACGACGCAGACATCCGAGGGCTTGATCGTGCCATTCTCGATGAGCGTGCGCCATGCGGGATCGGTCAGGCTTCCCGCATGATAGCCTGCAACGAGATCAGCCCCCGCAAGCGCCGTCGCCTTGCCATTCGCATTGAGCTTCTTGAAGGTCGTCTCGTAGACGGCAAGCGACGTAATGCCCGCTTCCTTCGCTGCCTGCAGCACTTCAGGCACAGGCTTTCCCTCCACCTCGGCGAGCTGCACGAGATCCTCGTAGTCGATTGCGAGATCGACCTGCTTGTTGACCTCCTCCTCTCGCCAGCGTGCGACGTCGATGAGGAGCGCCGCGATGAGTCCGACGAAAATGACGGTGATGAGCACCTTGTTGTATTGAAATTGCTTCATGGAATCTTACTCCTCATTTCCCCCGGCAGCAAGGCGCACGACGATGGCGCCCGCCCTGTGATCGACGCTCTCGATTCGCGTCTTCAAGGGCAGCGCATCGAGCTTCGTGATCAAGATGTCGCCAAAGATGTCGCCGAGCTTCGCCTTGCCGACCAAGGCGTTCTTGATGTCGAGCCGCGTCATGTGAAAGTAGAGTGCCTGCGTATCCTCGACGATCTTGCCTTCGAGCGTGACATCCGCCATACGGCCGAAGATCTTCACCTCTGCCGTCGCGTGCACGCCGTCCTCGTCGATCGTGACCTTGACGTTTTCCAGCTTGTCGATGCGCTTTGCCAGAAGATCGCGCAAAGCGTTCTCGGAAACGGTCCCCGTGAGTTTCAAATCCTCGGCAGAAAGCAGGTGGACGCGATGATCGAGAAAAAGCTCCTTCGCCGAGAAGCGCACGCCGCTCCCGGAAAGCTGCACGCGATCCATGCGCAGTTCACCGATGCGAACCCCCTTCGCATCGGCGGCCAGCGTGTCGATCTCACCCAAGAGAAGCAGTATGCCGGGCGTGCTTTGAAGCGTCACCTCGGCGCTCTCCGCGCCGCGTTCTTTAAGCATCGTCTCTGCCGTCGCGCGCGCCCATGCGGGCAGCAAAGTCTCGCCAAAAACGAGGAGAAGAGCCAACACGCCTGCAAAAACAATCAAAAACTTGCGCAAAATATCACCTCAAGGAAGCGCTGAGAAAAATCCCTTCCGATGGACGCCGGATCGATCCGTAGCTTCCTCAAATTTCATGGTTCGCCTTCGCAGCAAGGAAGGCTTCGATAAAGGGATCGAGGTCGCCGTCCATGACCGCCTGCACGTTGCCCGTTTCCATGCCCGTGCGCATGTCCTTGACCAGCGTGTAGGGCTGGAAGACGTAGGAGCGGATTTGGCTGCCCCACTCGATCTTCTGCTGGTCGCCCTCCAGCTTCTGGATCTCGGCTTCCTTCTTCTCCTGCTCCAATTCAAAGAGCTTGGCGCGCAGCATCTTTCAGGCACTGCTCGCGGTTCTGCAGCTGCGAGCGCTCGTTCTGGCACTGCACGACAATGCCCGTCGGCATGTGCGTCATGCGCACGGCAGACGATGTCTTGTTGATGTGCTGACCGCCCGCGCCCGAAGCGCGGTAGGTATCGACGCGCACATCCGCCATGTTGATCGCGACCTCTACGGCATCGTCGATTTCCGGCATGATGTCGCAAGCAGAAAACGACGTGTGGCGGCGTGCATTCGAATCGAAGGGCGAGATGCGCACGAGACGATGCACGCCCTTCTCCGACTTCAAATAGCCATAGGCGTTGTGCCCGTTGATGAAGAGCGTCGCACTCTTCACCCCCGCCTCGTCACCAGGCAGAAGATCCGCCGTGACAACGGAAAAAGCCATGGCGTTCCGCCCACCTGCCGTACATGCGCAGGAGCATCTGCGTCCAGTCCTGCGCCTCCGTGCCGCCCGCACCCGCATGCAACGTCAAGATCGCGTTGTTCGCATCGTACAGGCGAGAGGAGAACTTCCAGCTCCAGCTCGCGCACGGCGGTCTTGATGGCTTCGAACTCCGCCTGCACCTCGGGCTCCAAGCTCGTGTCGCCCTCTTCCAGCGCCATCTCAAGGAGAGCCTGCGCGTCGTCCGTCTTGGCGACAATCTCCTTGTACTTGTCCACGCTCCCCTTGATTGCGGCGAGCTCCTGATTGATCTTCTGCGCCTCCTCCGCGTCGTCCCAGAAGGTCGGCTCACCCATCTTGTATTCCAGCTCGGCTATTTTTTCTTCCTTTCTGGCGACGTCAAAGTGAATCCCCCATTTCCTTGAGCTTCGCTTGCATCGCCAAAATCTCCGGCTTCCAATCTTCGAGCATCTTGTCACATCCTTCAAAAAGCTGCCCGGAAGGGCAAGCCCCCGCCCCTGCGGGTATTTATATTTGTCTTTTAGCAATACCTTGCCTAATTGTAGCAGATTATCCACCATACGTCAAAAAGAAACCGCCCCCAAAGGGGGCGGCTAAGCGGCGGCAAACCTGCCAACCATGCCAAACGAACCGTATCTATCGCGAGGCCACGCTCGCGCCGACCGTTTCGGCTCTCGCCTGTACCTTCCGCGTGGCAGCAGCGACCTGCTCTTTGGTCAGCAGAATGCCCTTCGTCGAGGCGAAGACGACAGACGCGCTGTCTTGCTGCTGTATCGGAGCTGTTCCCGCCTTCGTCTCGTCCTTTGCCTGCTCCTTCATCTTCGCAACATCCTGCTCCGCTTCTTCTTTGCCTGCTGTCTGGCGCAGCTCCTTCTCCTTGACTGACTCCCGCCTTGACCTCGTCCTTGGCATCTCCTATCAAGTCATCCACCATGCGCAACGCTTCCATATCGGACGCATCCATGGAGCGCGGCGTCTCGCCGACCGCCACCCCTCCGCCTCTGCCGCACGCTTTTTCCAGCGTCCGCTTAAGCTCGTAAAGCGACGAGAGCTTGTCCTCGGGCGAAAGCGCGATGACCTCGCTTTTCAGCTGCTCCTGCTCCTTTTTCATGGCGAGCTTGTCGTCCTCGGAAAGGTTTTCCTCCGCAAGGCTCTTCTCTATTTCACCCAAGCGATTTTTCATCGACTGTACGGTCTCTTTCCTGTCGTCCAGCTTCTCCAGCTCCGCCCGCGCACCTGTGGCTTCGCCGCTGCGCTCCAACAGTTTGGACGGCTCTTGCGCCGCCCTGCTCTTCTCGCGTGCCGCCGGGCTAAGCAGAACCTCTGCCGCCACCCCCAGATGCACCGCTGCGTGCTCCATCGCCTGCTGCGGCTGCCGTGCGCTGTAACCGTAGCTTCCCTGCCCCTGCACCCAAGGGCTTCGCTCTATCTTCATCATATTGCCCCCCATCACATATACAGTTCCATTATAACACAGGCATGGTTAAGCGTACTATACGCATCGCGAACTTCATCTTTTGAACCAAATCTCAAATCATTAAACACATCTGTCATTGCATTTCGCAAATTCTCAGGACCATCAATAACAATACGCCTGCCATACTCATACTTGGCATGAGCCGCCCATGTATCTGGCGTATTCGTCGGATACCCACCACCCCAAGCCTAGTTTACATTATTCCTTATATAATGCACATCGACAGCATTATCGTTACTGGTGTTATAATCGTAATTATTCAGTAATCCTTTTGCTATATCCCTAGCCTGAAAAATATACCCTATCGTATTTCTAATTGTAGCCGATACATCTTGATTATTTACATTCGAACTCGCACTCAGTACTAAACTTTCGCTAGACAAACTGATCTGATACGCAGGCTCGGACGATGTTTCATCAGATACCGTTGATGCGACTTCTGATGTCACTGATACTTCCTTGGCTCGCGTTGATGCATCTACTGCATTACGAGCCGCATTACTAATTGAGGCTCCTCGCTGTTTGATATGGGTAGGAGAAAGGAACAAATGTTCTTTATGTTCGTACAGTCTTTTACCAATGGACAAATTATGGGATTTGGATGTTGAGATTCAGCTTGCCGCATCCCAGATAGATCATGGTCTTGAAATATTCATCATTTCTGAACCCTCGGGCGCGACGCTTGATGTTTTGTATAATGCTGTTCACCCCTTCCAGAATGGCATTCGTATAGGGGTGCTCGAAATAGTGCAGGATCTCGTCCCAATGATTGCGGATCGTGCCACAAAACTTCTTCATGGGTTCCAGTCTTGCGTGCATCATCCAGCTGCAGAGCTTTTTCAAACGCTGCTCCGCCTCGTCTCGATGGACGGACTGCTCGTAGATTTCCTGCAATTCGATGCGCATGGCACAGGCACGCGCTGTCTTTAAATGCTTCTTCTGGAGCGTTTCCTTTTTTTCTCGTTGTTTTTTTCCGTCAGATTGGCATCATTCTTCAACCAAAAGGTACTTTGAGTTCTTCAGCAAGGCATTCTCCTTGGCTTCCATCTTGCGAACCTTGTCCACGGCTTCGTTGGCATGTTTGATTACATGGAACTTGTCGATGATGGTCCGGCTGTTCTCGAAGGATTCCTGAATCCCCTTGCGGAAACCGAGCGACATATCGCAGGTGATGAGATCGACTCTTTTCGTATTGCCTCGATGTGCTTCAAAGTCGGCAGCGAACCGCCGGACAGTTGCAGAATCCTTGCCATCCGTCACGAAGATGACTTTGCGCTGGGATAGGTCGGCGACGACCGTGATGTAGTTATGCCCCTTCTTGCTGGTTTCATCCATGCCGATGGCGGTGACTTCGGAATAGTCCTCCAACGCGCGAGCCTTGTCCACATAATGATGGATGAACCTCCATAGTCTCGTGTCATGCTCTGCGACCATGCGAGCAATGACGGCTACGGGCAGATGCTTGGCAAGCTCTATGATCCAGCTCTCAAAGAGAAGCGTGAAGCCGGATCCCTCGCGTGCCCAAGGCACCTGTACGGTCTTCACGCCATGTTTTTTTCGCATTGTATGCGAGGGAGATCGGCATGGATATAGGTTTTATACTGGAAGAAGTTGAGATGACGCCAAGTTCTCGGCGTTGTGTCGTAAGCAGGAAAGCTTTTGTCGCAATGGTCTTGCGGGCAGGGAAACTTCCCTCCGCGTTGGAAGGCGATATGAATATGCAGTTCCATGGATCCATCTTCTGTGGGCTTGAATTCCACTTGAGATATGCACCAAGGGCGCGGGAGGTTCAAGGCAACGGCGAACAAGCTTCCTGTATCCATGGATAAAAACCGCCTTTCTGTGTCTATCTTCCATGGATATAATTCTATCGGAATGAAACGCGCTTTTCAAGCGTTACCCACAGTAAACAGCGAAAGGCCCTAATTGAAACGCTCTCCATAATTCTCTCCTCCCATTCCAATCAAGTAGACCACTAATAATCTCGACATACTAAAGGAAACAAATCCTTTGCCTTTTTATCGAATGGTTTTTCAAATTGTTAAGCCTTTAATTAAAAATATTCCCAGCAACTATAAAAAAAGGCAGGCTATCTTGCGGCTCGCCCTGCCTTTTCCCACACTATTGATTTCTGCCACAACAGTTCTTATACTTCTTGCCGCTGCCGCACGGGCACGGATCGTTGCGCCCGATGTCGCTCTTGTTGCGCTGCGGCTTCTTCTTCGTCTCGGCAGCACTGGACTCCTCACCGTGCGAGGCGCGCGCCGTCTGCAGGCGGTCTTGGAGCTGCTGCTGCTCCTGCGTCACAATGCTCACGCGGTACATGAGCTTCGCGATGTCCGTTTGAATCGCAGCCTCCATTGCCTCGAACATGTCGAGCGCCTCGATCTTGTACTCGACGAGCGGATTCCTCTGCCCGTAGGCGCGCAGGTTGATGCCCTCGCGCAGCATGTCCATGCGATCGAGATGCTCCATCCAATGATTGTCGACGACGCGCAGCATGACAACCTTCTCCAGCTCGCGCATGTTCTCCTCGCCAAAGAGCTGCTCACGCGCCGCATACGCTTCGTGCGCCGTCTTCCTCAGCGTCTCTTCGAGCTCGTCGCGGCTCATCGCCTCCAGCTCCGCCTTCTTGAGCTTTCCCTCAGGCGCGTAAACCTTCTCCGCGTCCTCGATCAGGCCGTCCAGCGTCCACTCCTCGGGATAAAGCTTCGCGTTCGCATATTGATCCATCTCACTCTCGATGATCTTGTCGAGCATGAAGAAGATGTTCTCCTTGAGATCTTCGCCGCGCAGGATCTTGCGGCGCTCCGTATAGATGACCTCGCGCTGCTGGTTCATGACGTCGTCATACTCAAGAACATGCTTTCGAATGTCGAAGTTCCTGGCCTCGACCTTCTTCTGCGCACGTTCGATCGAGCGCGTGATCAGCTTATGCTCGATGGGGTCGTTCTCGTCCATGCCGAGGCGATCCATGATGGAAGCGATGTTGTCCGCAGCAAACAGGCGCAGCAGGTCGTCTTCCAGCGACAAGTAGAACTTCGACTGACCGCGGTCGCCCTGTCGGCCGGCGCGTCCGCGCAGCTGGTTGTCAATGCGCCGCGACTCGTGGCGCTCCGTACCGAGGATGTAAAGTCCGCCAAGCTCCTGCACGCCTTCGCCGAGCTGGATGTCCGTGCCGCGTCCTGCCATGTTCGTCGCGATCGTCACAGCGCCCTTTTGACCCGCGTCCTTGATGATCTCCGCTTCCTTCTCATGATACTTTGCATTGAGCACATTGTGCGGCACGCCGTGCTTCTTCAAGATGGCGCTGAGCTCTTCCGACTGCGTGATGGACGTCGTGCCGATGAGGATCGGCTGTCCGGTCTTGTGAATCTCTTCGACCGCCTGTCCGACGGCACGATATTTCGCACGTTTCGTCTTGTAGATGGCGTCCGGCTCGTCGATGCGCTGCACAGGGCGGTTCGTCGGCACGACGACGACGGGCAGCTTGTAGATCTTGAGGAACTCGTCCTCTTCGGTCTTCGCCGTGCCCGTCATGCCGCCGAGCTTTCCGTACATGCGGAAATAGTTCTGAAAGGTGATCGAGGCGAGCGTCTGGCTCTCGCGCTGAATCTTCACGCCTTCCTTCGCTTCGATCGCCTGGTGCAGTCCGTCCGAGTAACGTCGTCCGACCATGAGTCGTCCCGTGAACTCATCGACGATGATGATCTCATCATCGCGCACGACATAATCGCGGTCGCGCTTCATCAGCGCCTTGGCGCGCAGCGCCGCCGTGAAGCAGTGCGAAAGCTCCAGATTCTCGGGCGCGTAAAGATTCTTTATGCCGACGATGCGCTCCACCTTCAAGACGGCTTCATCTGCCGGCGCGACAGTCTTCTGCTTCTCGTCAACCTTGTAGTCCTCGCCCTCTTTGAGCTGGGCGACGGCGCGCGCCATGACCGCGTACATGTCCGTGGACTTCTGTCCAGGCCCCGAGATGATGAGAGGCGTCCTCGCCTCATCAACAAGAATCGAGTCCACCTCATCGACGATGGCGTAATGGAGATCGCGCTGCACCATCTGCTGCGGATGGATGACCATGTTGTCGCGCAGATAGTCAAAGCCGAACTCGTTGTTCGTGCCGAACGTGACGTCGGACGCATAAGCAAGTTTTCGCTCAGGAAAATCCATATCATGCGCGATAAGGCCGACGGATAGGCCGAGGAAGCGATAAACACGCCCCATCCACTCGCTGTCGCGCCGTGCGAGGTAGTCATTGACCGTGACCATGTGCACGCCCTTGCCCTCAAGCGCGTTGAGATAGACCGGCAGCGTCGCGACGAGCGTCTTGCCTTCGCCCGTGCGCATCTCTGCGATCTTGCCTTCATGCAGGCAGATGCCGCCGATCATCTGCACATCGAAATGACGCATGCCAAGAACGCGCCTCGACGCCTCGCGCACGACAGCGAAGGCTTCGGGCAGCAACTCGTCAAGGCTTTCACCGTTCGCCAACCGCTCCTTGAACTTGCCCGTATGACCCGCCAGTGCATCGTCGCTAAGGCTTTCGAGCGCCTTCTCGCGGCCGTTGATGACGTCGACAATGCCGCGCATGCGCTTGATTTCCTTCTCGTTGTTATCTCCCAAGAATCGCTTGATGAATCCGAGCAATTCGTATCACTCCTGTCCCTGCAGCCGCCTCGCGGTGCAAACTGATAGAGGAAACGCCGCAAAGGCAGCGTTTCCCCGAAACAACTGCGAAATAACCTATCTTATGATTCTAGCAGACAATCGTCGATAAGTCAAAAATCCTCTTGTTCCGTTCACGGAGCATCGCCTTCAAGTGCATGCCGGGCATCGTAAATCCCCTGCCCATGACCTCGTTCGCCGAAAGCACGATCATGAAGGCATTCTGGTCGATGAGATTCGCGATGAGCTTGACCTTGCTGATCTGCGTAAGCGAGCACACGAGGAAGAGCACGTTCTTCTCCTTGCGCGTAAACGCGCCCTGCCCATGCAGGAACGTCACGCCGCGCCCAACCTCGCAGATGATCGCCTCGGAAATCGGCTGCACATGGTCGGAGATGATGAGCACGACCTTGCGGCTGTTGAAGCCCGCAACGACCTTGTCCGTCACGGCGGAGTTCATGAACATGCAGATCAACGTGTAAAGAGCCGGCATGACGCCGAAGAGAGCTGCGGCCAGCAGCATGATGACGCAGTTGAAAGCGAAGATCACGCTGCCCATGTTGAACGAGTAATACTTCTTCACGATGGCGGCGACGATGTCGAAGCCTCCCGAGCTGCCGTTCATGCGGAAGATGATGCCGTAGCCGATGCCGTTCAGGACGCCGCCGAAAATCGCCGCGAGCATCGTATCGGGCACAGGGGCATAGGCATTCAAAAAGCGCGTCGCATCGACGCAGAAGGAGAAGAGGATCGTGCCAAAAGCGATGTCGAGCGTATAGTCGCGGCCGAGCGTCTTGTATGCCGCCGCAAGAAGCGGCAAGTTGTAGAGGAACATCTGCACGCCGATGGGAAGCGAGAACAGGTAGTAGAAGATCATCGCGATTCCCGCGATGCCGCCCGACAAAAGGTGGGACGGCACGACGAAGAGGTTGATGGACGAACTGCTGATGAGACAGCCGAGCAAGATGCCCAAATAGCGGAAGACGCGGCTTTTTCAAAGGAAGGTTCTGCATGTGGAGCATCAAGAAGCCTCCTTCTTACGAACTTCCCAACGAAGCGCAGGCGTCTCATCCTTTCCAAGCGCACTCGTGTCGATGTCGCGGCCACCCAGGGAAAGCGCCTGAAGATCCGTGTTCTCCCAATCGCTCCTCTCTGCCTCGGTCAAGGCGTCCGCTTCTTCCTCGGTCAGCGGCAGGCTCGTCAAGCGCCAAGACAGGAGGCTGCCGTCCGTCGGCTCGACGGCGAAGATCAGCCGCTGCCTTCTGTCTTGCGGATTCTCGTAGATGCAGCAGACATCGCCGTCAAGGAACGTGCGCTGCTTCTCACCGAACGTCGTGCGAAGCTTGTACGCGGTAGCGCCGTAGCGCACGCCCGCGCGCGCCGTATATTCCTTGCTCTTGATGCGTATGTCCATGATCTTCCCCGTGCGGACGGCAACGCCGACCTCATAGCCGCCAGGGAACGTGTAATAGCGCATGTGGATGTCCCAAACCATGCGCTCCTTATCAAAATCAGGCTTGCCGAACGCCGCGAGC
This sequence comes from uncultured Selenomonas sp., assembly GCA_916438625.1. GTDB lineage: Bacteria > Bacillota > Negativicutes > Selenomonadales > Selenomonadaceae > Selenomonas. Next base: position 1,755,648 of record CAKAFE010000001.1, read on the forward strand.
ATCTTCTCCTCTCCATCGCCGAGCGCAGCGCCCTTGACCGTGAAATCCACTGGTTCCAACCCTCCCCCAGCCTCTGCCGCTGTCGGCAAGATCAGAAAGAGCACAAGAAAGAACACCGTCGCCAGCCCATGATCGAACCGCAATTTCCCACCGCTCCTCTCAAGACGTCACAATGCCAAAAGGCATCAAAGCACAAAAAGTTCCCCTTGATTCTATACCACGAACGCGGGCTTGTCAAAAGAGAAAAACTCCCCAAGCTTCCACACTTGGAGAGAAAAGAAGCGCCGCCAAGCGCAGCGCTTTATCGATCACAGGAGGCTAATATATGACGCTTTCCAAGAACAGGCCGCGCGCGGGCGCTGTCGCCGAGGCACGCTTCCTGTCGCAGCTCGCGAGGATGGCAGCAAAGTCCTCCACGCTGCGCCGCCCCCTGCCGACATCGACGAGCGTGCCGACGATGTTGCGCACCATGTGGTAGAGGAAACCGTTCGCGTGGAAAAAGAACTCGATCCCCGCACCGTCGCGCCTACCCTCGGCGCGATACATCGTGCGCACGGGCAGCATCGGCGCACCGCCTGCTGCCCGGAAGGAGGAGAAGTCGTGCTCGCCCAGAAGCTGCGCCGATGCCGCGTTCATCGCCGCAAGGTCGAGCGGCACGTTGACATACCAAGCGTAGCGCTCGCTGAACGGATCCGGCGTCTCCCCCTGCTGTATGCGGTAGATGTACGACTTGCTCTTCGCACTGTGACGCGCGGAAAAAGCGGCTCCTTCTTCCCGCGCCGCTTTCACGACGATATCGGAAGGCAGGACGCTGTTCATGGCGCGCACGATGCGCTCCGTCGGGATGCGCCCATCCGTGAAGAAGTTCACGACCTGCCCCATGGCATGGACGCCCGCATCGGTGCGGCCCGCAGCGGCAAGCTCGATGGCGTCGCCGAAGACGAGGGCGAGCTTTTCCTCCAAGACGTTCTGCACGGCGCGGATCGGCGGACTCTGGCGCTGGAAGCCATGGTACGCCGTGCCATCGTAAGAAACGGTCAAGCAGATGTTGCGCGCACGCGCCTTCATCATTTCCTTGTGCTCACGCTTCATGCCCATCCTCCGAATTTCAAGACGGCGAGCGCTGCGATGAAGACTGCGCCAAAGACGTAGGCAACGTAATCGATGGAGCTGATGCGAAGCTCCTTCATCTGCGTGCGTCCAACGCCGCCGCGATAGCAGCGCGCCTCCATCGCCAGCGCAAGATCGTCGGCGCGGCGAAACGCCGAGATGAAGAGCGGCACGAGCACGGGAACGAACCCCTTGACGCGCTCCAAGATGCTGCCCTCCGTGAGATCCACGCCGCGCGCCTGCTGCGCCTTCATGATCTTGTCCGCCTCTTCGATAAGCGTCGGGACGAAGCGGAGTGCGATCGTCATCATCATGGCGATTTCATGCGCGGGCACGCCGACGCGCTTTGCAGGGCTCGCGAGCGTCTCTAGGGCATCGGTCAAGGCCAAAGGCGATGTCGTATAGGGTCAAGAGCGCTGAGAGCAAGATCAGGAGCGTCAGCCGCAAGGCGATGAAGAACCCCTTCGCCGCTCCCTGCCACGTGAGATCAAAAAGCCACACATGAAAAAAGGCGTCGCCCGGCGTGCTCACCAGATGGATGACGAACGTGAAGGCGATGATCCACGAAAGAGGCTTCAAGGATTTGAGCATCAGGCGAAGCGGCACGCGGCTGACGGCGATCATCGCCGACGTGAAAGCCGTCAGGGCCGCATAAGAGAGCGGCGAGTCAAAGACGAAGATCGCTGCCAGAAAGAAGAAGAGCAGGATGATCTTCGTGCGCGGGTCGAGGCGGTGCAGGAGCGAATCGCCGGGGAAGAACTGTCCGAGCGTGATGTCCTTCAGCATGATCCGCGCCTCCCCAGAGCTTCTTTGATGCGCGCTGCGCCCTCTGCTATATCGAAGGCGGCAGGATCGAGATCGAGTCCCCTCTCCCGCAATTCTTCCAGAAGCTCGACGAGATGCGGCGGACGAAGCCCCGCCTCCGCCAGCTTCTCCTTGGCGAAGAAGACTTCGCGCGGCGAACCTTGAAGCGTCGTGCGCCCAGCGTGCATGACGATGAGATGGTCAGCATGATGCGCGATGTCGTCCATATTGTGCGACACGAGCACGATGGTCATGCCCGCCTTCTCGTGCAGTTCGCAGAGATGCGCCAGAAGTGCGGTGCTTGCACGAGGATCAAGGCCTGCGGTCGGCTCGTCAAGCACGAGGTAGCGCGGCGCGAGCGCCGGGACGCCGGCAATCGCCGCACGGCGGCGCTCGCCGCCCGAAAGTGCAAACGGCGAGCGCGAACCGAAGCGGTCGACAGGCAGCCCCACGAAGTCGAGCGCCATCCTCACGCGCTCTTCGACCTCCGGCGCAGAAAGCCCCAGACGCTCAGGGCCGAACGCGACATCCTTCGCCACGGTTTCCTCGAAGAGCTGATGCTCCGGGTACTGGAAGACCATGCCGACGCTGTGCCTCGCCCGCTTCGCCTCCGCACCTTTCCTGCCGATGTCCACGCCATCGACGAGCACCGTGCCGCTGTCGGGCTGCAAAAGCCCGTTGATGTGCTGCACGAGCGTCGATTTCCCCGATCCCGTATGTCCGGCGAGAGCCGTGAAGCTGCCCTCTTCAATCGTCAGCGAGACGTCCGCGAGAGCCTTGCGCTCAAACGGCGTGCCGCGCATATATGTGTAATTGATATCTTTCAGCACGATGGACAAAGCGCCTTCACCAATTCCTTATCCGTCAAGAGATCTGCAGGCAGCGAAACGCCCGCCTCGCGAAGGAGAGTCGCCAGTTCGACGGCAAGCGGCACGGCAAGGCCGCGCGCCTTCATGCCGCCGACATCCTGAAACACCTCGCGCGGACTCCCCTCTGCCGCGATGTGCCCTTCTTCCATAAGTATGACGCGATCGGCGGCAGCCGCCTCTTCCATGAAATGCGTGATGCAGATGACGGTGATGCCTTTCTCCCGATGAAGCCGCTGCACCGTCTCCAAGACTTCCTTCCGTCCGAGAGGGTCGAGCATCGCCGTAGGCTCATCAAGGACGAGACAGCGCGTCTTCATCGCCAGAGCGCCTGCGATCGCCACACGCTGCTTCTGTCCACCCGACAAGAGATGCGGCGCCGCCGTGCGGTAGCGTTCCATGCCGACGGCGGCAAGCGCTTCCCTCACGCGCGCGCGGATCTCCTGCGGTTCTATGCCGAGATTTTTCCGGCCCGAAAGCGACGTCATCCTCGACGACGGCAGCGATGATCTGATTGTCAGGATTCTGAAACACCATGCTCACAAGCTCCCGGATGCGCCAAAGCTCCTGCGTCTCCCTCGTATCCAACCCCGCAACCGTGCATTTCCCCTCCGTCGGCATAAGGAGCGCGTTGAAATGACGCGCCAGCGTCGACTTGCCCGATCCGTTCGTGCCGAGAATGGCGAGGAATTCGCCCTCAGCGATGGAGAGCGAGACATCAGAAAGCGCTCGATGAACGTCCTTTTTCCCCCGCATGGAACACATGCGAAAGATGCTCGACACGAATGAACTCCTCCACACCGACTGCCTCCTCTGCGGTGCGCAGGCAAAAAAATTTCTCAGCGCGCCGCCTCAATTCCACGCAAAAACACAGCCAACAAAACACCCCCATTATACCCGATTTAAATCGTCAACACAAATGAAATTTCCGGATAACAATTCCAGTCTGCCCGCCTCCATGCGATAGAGGCTGTCAGCATAGTCCGCCGCCTCGCGCTCATGCGTCACGAGAAGGACTGCCTTGCCGCGCGCCGCCTCTTCGCGCAGCAGCGTGAGGACGAGGCGCGTATTTTCGTCGTCGAGATCGCCCGTCGGCTCGTCGAGCAGCAGGACGGCGCTGTCGCGCACCAAGGCGCGAGCCAGCGTCAAACGGCGCAGCTCGCCGCCCGAAAGTTCCGTCGGATCGGCGCACCTGAGATGCGCGATGCCGAGCCGCTCCATGAGCTGCTCGACGCGCGGCTCTGCCTCTTGCGCCTCGCCGTAGAGCGAGCACGGCAGCAGCACATTCTCCCGCACCGTCAAGCTGGAGAGCACCATGAGCGTCTGCGGCGCGAGGCCGATCTGCCGATTGCGCAGCCGGGCAAGCTCCGCCTCTTCCAGTCGGTAGATATCCGTATCATCCAGGAGCACGTGTCCCGTGCCCGGCTTCATGAGGCCTGCCAGCATTTTTCAAAAAGCGTGCTCTTGCCGCTGCCCGAGCGTCCCGTGATGGCGATCAAGGCACCCGCACGCAGCGAGAAGTCCGTTTCCTCGACCGCCATGAAGAATCCCTGCGGCGCACTCGGCCGCAGGAAATCCCCGGCTGATTTTTTTCTGCTCGAAGTTCCATCACATATCCTCCCGCAGCGTCACATCCATGCGCCGCACCGCCCAAAAGCGCCGCGAGCGCGGCGGAAAGAACAGCGGCGCAAAAAGTCCCCTGCCGCCAAAGAGCGATGCCCGAAGCGTCGGGCAAAAGGTAGGGGCGCGCAAAGCTGTCCTTCAAGAGTGCGGCAAAAGGCAGCAGAACGAAAGCGCCCGCAAGGATGCCGCCCGCCGCGCCAAGAGAGGAAACGATGAGGGCTTCGGCGAGGACGATTCGCGCGAGCACGCCTCTCCTTGCGCCGCTGATGAGGAGCACGGCAAACTCCCCGCGCCTCTCCGCGAGACACCAGCTGGAAGGCGAGCGCCAGAAGCCCGATGCACAGAAGCCAGACCACGAAGAGCAGGACGCCGACCGTCCCCGTGACGCCGCCCAGTCCCGCCTCCACGCTCCGAACCATGCCGTGCGCGGGTCGCGCCGCGAGATCGGGATAGGCAACGGAAATCGCCTGCGCCACGGCTTCGGGGCTGAAGTCGGGCGAGGTCTTGACGAGCACGGCGGAAATCGCCCGCTCGGGATCGACATCCTGAAACGATGCGAAATCCAACTCCGCCGCATTCTTCATCATGGCGCGGATCGTCTCCATATTCGCGTAGACCGCCGTATCCATGCCCGTTCCCGTCGGACTCAGGCGGCCGACGACGCGGCACGGCACATTGTAAAACTTCAGCCGCCTGTCTGCGGGCACGGAGATGCCGCTGCCGCAGAGGATGTCGCCATAGCCGACGTCGCCCGCATAGCTCTCCAGAAGCCACGGCCGGATCGTGAAGTCCGTCGCCGGATCAAAGCCGATCAGCTGCACCGCTACAGAGCAGCAGCCGGCATTTGCCGATGTCAGGAAAAACTGCGGCGCAGCGCGTTCGACGCCGGGCAGGGACGCGATTTCTGCAAGGCGCGAGGCCTCCATGTAGAACTGAAGCGGCTTTCCCTGCACGAGCACGCCTTCCAGGCCGCCGTCCGCCTGCGCCGCCTTGGGAAGGACGAGAATGTCCGCGCCCAGACGCTCCTGAAAGCGGTTCAAGCCGTTCTGCAAACTCAAGACGACGAGCGAACCGCCGAAGAGCACCAAGGCCAGCAGCGCCGCCACCAGCCCCAGCGCGGCGGTGCGCGAAGGATTTCTGCGGCAGCTCCGCACGGCAAGAAAGCGTGCGAAGCTCATCGGTCATCCCCCTTCCGATAGCAATAAACATCCGTGCAGGCAAGCAAGATCAACACGACAGAAATCGCCCCGCCGCAGGCTGCATCACCGTATGGCAGCGCATCGTCTCCATCATGCAGAGATCGATCATTGTTCCCGGCAGGAGGAAAGCCAATGCCGCTGCAGGAATCATCGCCAGAGCCAGCCCCATCTTGATTTGGGCGCGAGGAATCAAAGCGTGCAGCAACGAGATGACAAAGAGCACTGCAGCAACACCCGTGAGCGCCTCGCCCGCCCAGTGGCACACCATCCACCTGCCATCCGCCTGCTGCGCACAAGGCGCGAGAAACGTGCGCATGCCAACAAGAAACGCGCCGCTTGCGAGCAAGAGCAGGATGTCCGTGATCTTGAACCTCCACTTCTTTTCCAAGGGAACCTCCCCTTTCTTCTGCAAAACATTTCTCCCATCATAGCAAAATCGATAATTATTTTCAAGAACATATTCCCTTATGGAATCACTGATAAAATGAAGTCGCCCAGATTTGCATAAATGCGCTGTATCAGCAGCGGTCAACGTCAACCAATCATGCGGTGTGCTTCGCACTTGCATTCTTGGGACGTTTTCGCATACGAGCCGTTGCCCAATCGCCTGCGTCCTTCGGACTTGTCTCTTGGACGGCTCAGCAGCGGTCAACGTCAACCAATCATGCGGTGTGCTTCGCACTTGCATTCTTGGGACGTTTTCGCATACGAGCCGTTGCCCAATCGCCTGCGTCCTTCGGACTTGTCTCTTGGACGGCTCAGCAGCGGTCAACGTCAACCAATCATGCGGCGTGCTTCGCACTTGCTTTCTTGGGACGTTTTCGCATACAAGCCGTTGCCCAATCGCCTGCGTCCTTCGGACTTGTCTCTTGGACGCCTCAGCAGCGGTCAACGTCAACCAATCATGCGGCGTGCTTCGCACTTGCTTTCTTGGGACGTTTTCGCATACGAGCCGTTGCCCAATCGCCTGCGTCCTTCGGACTTGTCTCTTGGACGGCTCAGCAGCGGTCAACGTCAACCAATCATGCGGCGTGCTTCGCACTTGCATTCTTGGGACGTTTTCGCATACGAGCCGTTGCCCAATCGCCTGCGTCCTTCGGACTTGTCTCTTGGACGGCTCAGCAAAGAGACAAACCGCAGGCGTAGCGGTGCTACGTCGAGGATTTGCCGACGACGAGAGGACAGTGCAGATGTGTGAAGATGGGTGAAGATGGGTGGCTGAATTTATCCGTGCTTCCTTACGTTCCTGCAAAAAAATCTCCCGAACGGAACCATCCTTCCGTTCGGGAGCGCTCTTCAATAGAGCATATCACCATATTTACATGCCGCCTGCCGCCGTTTTCTTTGCAGCGCCTTCCTTTTTGTCTGCCTCGGGGCTGGACAAAAGATATTCGACCTTGATGGTCAGCGTCGTATTGAGGTCGACGAACTGCCCATCGATCGTCTGCACAACCGGCAAAGCGTCCATGCGCGAGCCGTCGATGTAGACGATCTTCGCCACCTCGCCACTGGACAACTTGACCCAGTTGCCACTGAGCGTGCCGGCGAAATTGCGGATGAACACGACGCCGTACTCTGCATCCAAACGTCCCGCAATGCACTCATCCGACAAGACGGCAAAGACTTCGAAAGGGGAGCGTCTTTTTCGCATAATAGCGACGCGATGCCATCGCATCGTAAGTATCCAAGATGGCGAGGATGCGCGCAAACTTGCAAATTCCATCCTTCTTCATCTTCTGCGGATAGCCCGAGCCGTCGTTTCGTTCATGGTGCTGCAGCACAGACTCCGCCACCTGCTTGTCGAGCTGGAGCGCCGACCGAGAAACGATATCATACCCCAAGCGCGTATGCTTCTGCATGAGTCGGCGCTCTTCCGGTGTGTAGCGTGCGATCTTCTTGAGGAAGTTCGGCGCGAACGATGTGTAGCCGATATCCATGAGAAACGCCGCCAAGATCAAGCGCTGCCTCTCCTGCGCCGGCATTTTGAGCCACTGCGCCATGAGACCAGCGAGAACCGTGACGCGCATCGTATGGTGCAGCTGGTACTCGCCGACGGTTTCCATGTTGTAGATATGCGTCACCGCCTTCGTGCTCGAAGACAGCGGCGCGAATTTGCGCGAAAGATCCTCCGCTTCCGCTATATCGATGCGTCCGCTGGCGCGCACCGCGCCAAAAAAATCCCGCAGCTCCTCGAAACATGCTTCGTACTGTTCGATGTACGCCGCTTCCAGCACAGACGTCTCGCGCAGCACAATGCCAGTCTTCGAGGTCGGCCGATCGTCCGCTTCCGCCTCATCCCCCTCGGCTTCTGGCGACATGACAGCGTTCACGTTCTCTACTTTCAGCTTTTTCTTCGTCTGCGCCGCCCTCTCGCTTGCCTCGACCTCAAGCTTGGCCATCACTTCCTTCTTCGAAGCTTCCGCAGCTGCAAGAACCTCCAGCGCCGCCTGCTCCTGTGCTGCCTTCACGCGGAGCGCCTCGGCGTCATCCGTCGCCCCGTCCGCATCAGGGATCAAGATGCGGACGAAGTCGATCCCCCTCTGCTCCAGATATTCGATCCGCTGTTCATCGAGCACCGTCCCTCACCCAAAAAGGACGGACATATCCTCAGCATATACCGCGCTTCCGAGAACCATGCCTTCTTTCACCTTATCGATGGGATACCTCTTCAACATCCGCCTGCACTCCCCTGCAAATCATAGCCAGATTCCAGCCAATCCATCTCATGCAGCCAATCCTCTGCAAACATTCCACGCGGCAACAGAAAAAGCTCATGCCTCCTGCACTTCATCGCTCGTGATCAAAGATACGACCTTGATCCTGCTGTTCTTGTTGAGATCGAGGAACTCCCCGCTCATGGTTTGCACGACTGGCAACCCATCGATGCGCGATTCGTCGATATAGACGATCTTGCCCACGCCTCCGTCGCTGAGCCTGACCCAGCAGCCATTCAAGGCCTGGCCGATATGACGGATGAAGCAAACGCCATACTCCGTATCCAGGCGACCATGCAGGATATCATCGGCAAGGATCTTGAACACATCGAAAGGCGAACGCTTTCTCTTATAGGTGCGGTTGGAAGCCATCGCATCGTATATGTCCACGATGGCCAGGATGCGGGCAAAGCCACAGATCTGCTCCTTCTTCAGTCCCGACGGGTAGCCCGATCCGTCGTTCCTCTCGTGATGCTGCAGCACAGCGCCGACGACCTGCTCGTCCGCAGCGAGCGCAGAGTGGGCGAGCAGCTCCTGCCCCAAGGTCGTATGCTTCTGCATGAGCCGTCGATCCGCCGAGCTGTAATATCCCTGGATCTCAAGGAATTCTTCAGCGATGCGGGTCGTGCCGATATCCAGAAGGAAGCCCGCCATGATCAGACGTTCCTTCTCCGTCGCGCGCAGCTTGAGGAACTGTCCCATGAGTCCTGCGAGAATGGCGACGTGCATGCTGTGATGGAACCGATGATCGTCCTCCGTGTCCATATTATAAATCTGCACGACCGCCTTCACGCTTTCGCAGAGCGGCAGGAACTTTCGCGCCAGCGACTGCACAGCCGGCGCATCGAGACGGGAAGTCGCCCTCGTGTCGGCATAAAGCTCCTTCAAGGACGCAAAAACCTCGTCGTATTGCCGCACATAGGTATAGTCCTGCAGTCGTTCCTTTTTCCGGCACGGCCTTCGGCGCTTCAGGCACAGGCTCCTGTGCCCTCTCATCGTCCGGAGACTTTTCCAATACGACCTTCCCGGCAGCTTCAGGCGTCCCCTGCCGAGACGGAATCTTCCAGACGAGCGACATCTCTTCCTCTGTATCCGCCTTCATCCCATCCTCCACCTGGATATGCACGGAAAAGATATCGCGATCCACGAGAGCCTCGATCATCTGAGGCGTGAGCACCGTGCCTTCGCCCAAAAGAACCGTCATGTCATCCTTGTATACATCCTGCCCGAGAACCATGCCTTCCTTCAGGCGAGCTACGGAACACTTCTTCAACATCATCTTGCACCCTTCCATGGCGAAACAGTCGGATGCATCCTGGAAACGCACGCCGTCTGCCCAGGAGCCTCCGCCAGCCGCTTCCTCCGCACAGAAAAAATCCCTACAAATGTCGCATTTGATTATATCATGATTTCACTCCAAACGCTACCTCTTTCATTCGACGCCGTTCCTCGCGACAAAATGACCGTCTTGAACGCATAACGAACATCCCCGTCAATGAAATGCCTTCCCGAATTCAAGCTATTTCAGGCTTTTCGCTCGCATGACGCATACATCCTCTTAACGCCTCAATAGTTTGTTTGTCCTATTATATCATTTTCTGGGACTAACATCCACTGTTTTTTTGAAAAAAATTTTTCGATTTCTTTTCTGCCCTGCAAATAAAAAAACGGGAGGCATTCGCCTCCTGTTTTTTTATTTGCAGGGCAGCGCCCATTGCGCTGCCCTTTCGCTTTTTCTCAAAGCGTCTTGAACGTGAAGTCGCCGCCTGCTGCACCGATCTCCACGACATCTCCTTCCTTCGCCTCTCCCTTGATGATCTCCTTCGACAACGCCGTCTCCACCTTGTGAGAAATAAGGCGGCGCAGCGGACGCGCACCGAAGTTCGGCTCAAATCCCTGGTTCGCCAGAAGCTCCAGAGCGTCGTCCGTCCACGTCAGCGTGATGTTCACCTGATGCGACAGACGCTTGGAAAGGCTCTCCAAGAGCAGCTTGGCGATCGCCTTGACCTGCTCGCGCGCGAGACCCTTGAAGACGACGATATCATCGACGCGGTTCAAGAACTCGGGACGGAAATACTCCTTCAAAAAGCTCCTTGACTGCCGTCTGCGCTTCCTCGAAGTCCTTGTTCAAGATCTCATGCGAGCCGAGGTTGCTCGTCATGATGATGACGGTGTTCTTGAAGTTCACGACGCGCCCCTTGCCGTCCGTCAGACGGCCGTCGTCAGGATTTGCAGGAGCACGTTGAAGACGTCGCGATGCGCCTTTTCGATCTCGTCGAGCAAGATGACGCTGTAGGGACGGCGGCGCACAGCTTCCGTGAGCTGGCCGCCCTCCTCGTAACCGACGTAGCCCGGAGGAGCGCCGATGAGTCTCGCCACGGAATGTTTCTCCATATACTCGGACATGTCGATGCGAATCATGCTGCGCTCATCATCGAACAGCGACTCCGCCAAGGTCTTGGCAAGCTCCGTCTTGCCGACGCCCGTCGGTCCCAAGAAAATGAAGGAGCCAATCGGTCGGTTCGGATCCTTGATGCCCGCACGCGCCCGCAGGATTGCCTCGCTGACGACGCGCACGGCCTCGTCCTGGCCGACGACACGCTCATGCAGCACATCCTCAAGGCGCAGGAGCTTCTCGCGCTCGCCCGTGAGCATCTTCGAGACGGGAATGCCCGTCCAGCGGCTCACGACTTCCGCGATGTCCTCTTCGCTGACCTCTTCCTTGAGCATATGATCGTCCTCTGCCTTCTTCGCCGTGGCGTTTTCCTCTTCCTTGAGCTGCTTCTCCAAGGTCGGCAGCTTGCCGTAGCGAAGCTCGGACAGGCGGCTCAAGTCGTAGTCGCGCTCGGCGCTCTCCATCTCGTTCTTGACTTGGTCGATCTCCTTCTTGACGGCGCGCACGCGCAGGATCGCCTGCTTCTCCGCCTCCCACTTGTCTTCAAGCTCCTTTTCCTTTTTCTGCAGCGCTTCCTTCTCTTCGGTCACATGCGCAAGCTTCTCCTTCGAAGCGTCATCCGTCTCCTTCTTCAACGCCTGCTCGGCAATCTCAAGCTGCATGATCTTGCGGCGCGCCTCGTCCAACGGCTGCGGCATCGACTCGATCTCCGTGCGCAGCTTCGCCGCTGCCTCGTCGACGAGGTCGATCGCCTTGTCGGGCAGGAATCTGTCCGAAATGTAACGGTCGGAGAGCGTCGCCGCCGCCAGGAGCGCGTTGTCGCGGATACGCACGCCGTGATGCACCTCGTAGCGCTCCTTGATGCCGCGCAGGATGGAAATCGTATCTTCGACCGTCGGCTCGCTGACCATGACGGGCTGGAAGCGGCGCTCAAGAGCCGCATCTTTCTCGATGTACTTGCGGTACTCGCTCAGGGTCGTCGCGCCGATGCAGCGCAGCTCGCCGCGCGCGAGCATCGGCTTCAAGAGATTGCCCGCGTCCATCGCGCCTTCGGCTGCGCCCGCGCCGACGACCGTGTGCACCTCGTCGATGAAGAGGAGGATCTGTCCATCCGATTTCGCGATCTCGTTCAAAACCGCCTTCAGACGCTCCTCGAACTCGCCGCGGAACTTCGCACCTGCCACGAGCGATCCCATGTCAAGCGAATAAAGTGTCTTGTTCTTCAGTGACTCAGGCACATCGCCCGCCACGATGCGGCGCGCAAGTCCCTCGACGATCGCCGTCTTGCCGACGCCCGGCTCGCCGATGAGCACAGGATTGTTTTTCGTGCGGCGCGTCAAGATCTCGATCGTGCGGCGAATCTCTTCATCGCGGCCGATCACGGGATCGATCTTGCCCCTCTTCGCTGCGTCCGTGAGGTCGCGTCCGTACTTTTCCAGCGACTTGTAGCCCTCCTCAGGATTGCCGCTCGTGACGTTCTGTTTGCGGTGCTTCTTTACCGCCCCCATGACGCTTCCCTTCGTGAGGCCAAACTGGCGGCAAATTTCCTGCACGTCACTGCTGCCGTCGGCTGCAACACCGAGCAGGAGGTGCTCCGTACTGATGTAGTCATCCTTCATGCTCTTCGCATACTCCTGCGCTCTGCCGAGGACCCGCACCATATCCATGCCCATCGTCAAGCGATCCTGTCCCCTGACGCTCGGCATCTTGCTGAGCTCCTGTTCCAGCCGTGCGCGCAGCATCGTCGAATCCGTGCCGCACTCCTCAAATATCGTTTCAAGCAGCCCTTCCGGCTCTTGCACGAGCGCATAGAGCAGATGCGTCGACGTGATCTCCTGCTGATAGCGCATGGCAGCCGCCTGCTGCGCCGCCTGCATCGCCGCCAAAGCCTTCTCTGTATATCTTTCTTCACCCATGATTTCTTCCCCCTCTATACTGAAGATGATTTCATTCAAACTAAGATTCCAAGGCATCGTCCTTCTGCCCTGTTGGTTCTTATTATACCGCAAAAAGTCAAAAAGTCAAATATTATTTTTGACTTTTTGACAAATAACATCGGATCATGCCTGGAAAAGAGACGCCGCTTTATCTCAGCAGGGGTTTATGATATAGTAGGGATACGATTGGAGGGATCCTTATGATAAACACCCTTCTCCTCTTAGCCCTCGTCCTTCTCACCATTCTCTTCCTCCTGCAGATGCGCCGCTCGCTCAAGCGCTCGACGCTCGTCAACTCGCTCATCAACGAATACATCGACCGCCTGGACGATCCTGCGCTCATCGATGCGATCTACGCCTACTGCACGACGGACTGGCGGCTACGGCGCATCATGAAGAGATACGGCGGCACACGCGCGGACATTGAGATGCTTTTTCAAAAGCTCCTCGTCTGGGCGAACTTCAGGAAGGGACGGCGCTTCGTCCCCATCTCTTCCTTCTTTTTCGCCGGCTCCCTCGCCTACCTGCTGCGCAACAAGGACGCCGAACCGAAGAAGCTCGCGATGCGGATGATGAATTTCTTCCATATTTAGGGGAACCCGCAAATCTCGGCCGCGCAAGACCGATAATTTCCTGTTTCCATAATTGACGCAAGAACGCCGCTCGGCAAGCCGAGCGGCGTTCTTTTATTGAAAGGAGATGTGTCAGGCTTCTTACTTGGCTTCGAGCATATCCCACGACTCGTTCGCACGCTCGACGAAGAGGCTGCGAATCGCCTTGTTCTCGCCAAGACCATGAATGTACGTGTTGACCTTGAAGCCCGCCTTCATGAGGATGGACTTGTGCGAATCCGGCTCGTCACCAGCCATATCGTTGTTTGCATGATCGCCAGCGACCATCATCATCGGCATGAGCGTGACGGACTTGATGCCCTTCGCCTTAAGCTCGGGGATGATGTCCTCAAGGCTCGGCCAACCTTCCACCGTATAGATGTACGTATTCTTGAGCTGCATCTTGTTGATGCCGTCCTGAATCACGGCATAATAAGCGTTTGCCGGATGCGGCGTGCCATGCGCCATGACGAGGATGGCTTCATCGTCAGCAACCTCGGGGAACTGCGTCGAAAGCGCCTTCAGAGCAGATTCGACGTCATCGCGCTGCTCTTCCTGCCCCTGCCAGTAGATGAGCGACGTGCCGAGCGTCATCTTCTTGAAGTTGCCCTTGTACTCGTTGAAGATCGCCTTGTCATAGGCATATTCCATGCCCGGAATGACATCGAGCGAGCACAGCGCAATGCGCGTATAGCCGTCCTTCTTGAGCTGCTGCAGCGCCGCCTCCGGTGTTGGAATATCGAGACCTTCCTTCGCCTTGATGCGGTCTACGATGATATGCGAAGTAAATGCCAGCTCAACCTTCACGTTCGGATGAGCCGCCTGAATCGCCTTGACCGTCGCCTCGATCGTCTTTTCGCGCGAATCCTTGAAGGTCGTGCCAAAGCTCATGACGAGGATGGCGTCCTTGTTCGGGAGATTCTGCATCTTAGGATTGTCGTACTTCAAGACGCCGATTTCCGACGCCTCAAGGAGAGCCGGCGTCGCATCCTTGACTTCGGGATTCAGCATGTAGGAAGCGTCGGCGGAGGGTGCGCTCAAAGCGAAAACAGCGCCGCACGCGAGCGACATGGCCAGCATTTTCTTGAAATTCTTCTTCATTCAATATCTCTCCTTTGAAAATCAGAACATAAGCACATGGGGAAACACCCATCAAAGGATGCTCCTCAAAAATTATGGCAGGCTTTGCGCCCGATGTCAAGACATCGAGGCAAAAACCGGTCTTGAAAAAGGAAGCTCCGTGTCTCCACACACGGAGCTGCTGCAGAGCAGCAAAAGAGAACTGGATCGGAAATAATATATGAGCAATGCTTTCCCCTGTAGCCCAAGCCGCAGGGAAAACTCTCCGCCGAAATTGATCCCCTTTGCCCGCGAAGGGGAAGGGGTTTCGGAGGGGAGGCACTACAAAAGAAAACCCGGCCAAAGCCGGGATTCATTGCGTTGCGCAATAATCCCCTTCCCCATCACTCGCAGGTCAAACGGTGATTGTCAGCTAGGCAGTTCTCCTGGCTCCAGGTCATCGCTCCTCCGCGCCTTCCCAAGGAAAACTCCTCAGTGACATCATGCAGATTCGCTCGCTGTTACAGTGGCGGGACCGCTCCGGCATTGACCGGATTCCCTATTAAGTCTTGCGACACCTAACCCAATCGATATGAAGTTTTTATGGTCTTATGAACTTCATGTATTATGGTAGCACTATGTGCGACCCTTGTCAACCGTTTTTATGAAAAACATAAAAATACAAAATGTCAGCAAAAATGAAACGCGAACCATAAATATTTTACGATTCGCGTTTCATATCCTTTATTACTCCCCTTTGCCCTCATTCATCTTTTTCTTAAAAAACATAATCAGAGAACAAAGCGCGGCAATCGATCCCACTATCGGAATAGTAGGTGGAATCACGAATCCGATGATAATACAAGCTACAGCTATACTGAAAGGATTCTTTAATATGGCAAAAATTATGCGCAATATTCTCCCCCCTCGCGCCCTATAATAGAATCATCGGCTGCAACAGGAAATTTTATTCAACGAAACCAATCTTCCATGCTCTTTTTCGCCCGTCCCGCATTATGGCGCAGGTAATCCGACGGTGTATCGGACAGGCTGTCCTGCTTCGAGCGATTGCAGTGTCGGCAAAGGCACTGTAAGTTGTCAAGCCCATCGCCACCGCCATAATTTTGCGGCAGAATATGATCGATGTCCGCATCGCCTTTCCTTAATTTCTTTCCGCACCGGACACAAGTATACCAACCATAATTACTTTTTGTTATTATCGAAAAAAATCATCTCGATATCCCATAAAAAAATCTCCTCTCTCCATCCATTTAATCATCGAGCAAAAATTTAAATCACACTTGTTTGTCTATAAATATAACACATTCGCCCCCCCGTACAAGACATTTTTTAAAAATTTGTTGTTTTTTGAATCTACAGGGGTTTTACACAACAAAAAAGGCGGCAATCCTGCCGCCCTCCGCTCTTCATATCACATAGAACCACGGAGCCTCCCCTTCGAAATCGACCTGTTCCAATTCGTCGCGCGACTTGTCGTAACGCAGCTCCTGGTTTTTCACGCTGATTTGCGTTCCCGGCGCCACGGACTTCGTGATGAAGGCGTTGCCGCCGATGATCGCACCCTTGCCGATGACGGTCTTGCCGCCGAGGATCGATGCGCCCGAATAGATCGTCACATGGTCCTCGATCGTCGGATGGCGCTTCTTGTCCTTCAGCGAGCGCCCGCCCTTCGTCGACAATGCGCCCAAGGTCACTCCCTGATAGATTTTCACATGTTCGCCGATCTCCGTCGTCTCGCCGATGACGACGCCCGTCGCATGGTCGATGAAGAAGCTCCTGCCGATCGTCGCACCCGGATGGATGTCGACGCCCGTGCAGCTGTGCGCGTGCTCAGACATGATGCGCGGGATTACGGGCACGCTGAGCACATGAAGCTCATGCGCCAGACGATGCACGCAGATCGCATAGAGTCCGGGGTAGGAATAGATGATCTCAGCCTCGCTCGATGCCGCAGGGTCGCCCTCGAATGCCGCATGAACGTCCAGCTCGATATAGGCACGAATCTTCGGTATGGCACGGAAAAAGGCGAGCGTGATCTCTTGCGCGCGATCAGAAAAATCACCTTCCGCCTGCGCTCTCGAACATTTGCACGGCAGGGCGATGGCGATCTGTTTGTTCAATAGGTACGCAGCATCCTCAATGACCATCGTCATGTTGTTCTCTACGCTGTAGACGCGGTAGTGCTCATCCTTGAAGTAGCCCGGGAAGACGATGCGCACAAGTTTTCCGAGGATGTCGATGACCGTCTTCTTGTCGGGCCGACAGAACACATCCATCTTGTCGATGATGCGTTCCGTCTTGTAATCGGCAAGGATGTCGCCCAAGATGCCGTGCAAATTTTCTGCTATGATGTCCGCCATTTCTTCACTTCTCTTCCTTTCAGAAACGCAGCCTTTTCGCCGCTCGCTCCTTTTTCATCTCCCCGCAGGAAAAATCTCTTTCATCGTTCAAGCACATAGGGCAGGAAATACACGATCTGCTTCTTCCACCATTCCCAGCCATAGGCGACATCCGTCCCCCAGAAGTCGATCCGAGCATTCACGCCCTTGTCTTGCAGCACGGAGCGCAGCAGATCCGCCGTGCGGCGCGGCTCATCCAGCCCCTCGCCCCTGCCCCGTGCAGAAGACGAGCTTCCTCTCGTTGTAAAGCTCGATGTAGGGATGTTCGTTCGCCATGTTGGGCAAAAAGTCGAGCGGCGAACTGTCGTAGAGCTGTACGTTCAGCCAGCCGTCAAAAAAACTCTTGGCGTCGTAGGAACCGGCAAGAGAAATGAGGCCGGTGAAGAGATCGGGCCGGCGAAGAAAGAGGATCGCCGCATGCGTGCCGCCGAAGCCGCAGCCGAGCGAAATAGGCAGACGCGCATCCTCATCCAGCGAGCGGATGAAGGGCATGACCTCCTCCACGACATACTCATAGTAGGCCTCCTGCCGATTGGCGCGCCACTCGCGGTCGTCCGCGCTGAACCAGCTTTCGCCGTCGACCGTATCGACTGCCACGAGCCGAATCATGCGCCCGTCCAGCCAGCGCACAAGCGTTTCCACTACGCCCGCCGCTTCATACGCATCAGAAAGCCTCTCTCGCGGCGGGAAGGCGAGCACGGGCGTGCCGCCTGCCCCATACGTCCGAACAGTCATTTCCTTCTGCAAGCGTTCACTGTACCAACGATCCACTCTCGTTTCCATATACATCCCTCTTCTTCTCTTTCCCGTTAAGGAAGCGCCAATAAGATGAAGCCCGTTCGATTGGTGCAGCTCTTTCGTCCTAGCAAGAGAACAAACTGGGCGCATAGCAAGTATGCGGAAGGTTTATCAACGCAAAGAGGGCGGAATAGCTGCACTAAGATGGCCGTGCTGAATGAAGCAACGATTCCTTAATCTAACTATACTATACAAAAGCTTTCATGACAAGAAAAAACGGCTGCCGCAAATTTTGCGGCAGCCGTTTCGCTTCTTTTCTCGCATAAAGATCAGAGGACGGTGCGCACGAGCAAGAGTCCCGCCCATGCTGCCGCCATGCCGAGGATGACGTTCGCCAGCACGTTCAGGAGCGCCGAAAGCGCATGTGCACCCTGCAGCAAGGCCAACGTCTCCATGCTGAAGGAAGAGAATGTCGTGAAGCCGCCGAGGAAACCGACGGCGAGCAGAAGGCGCAGATTTTCGGGCAAGAGCGCACCGCGCGGCAAAAGCGGCAGGAGTCCCATGACGAGACCCATGAGGAAGCTGCCCGTCACATTGACGAAGAGCGTGCCATAAGGGAAAGCCGCGCCGAATCGCATGGCGAAGAACGAGGTCGCCAGCCAGCGGCAAAGGGCGCCAAAGCCGCCGCCCCCAAAAACGAGAAGATATTCCATGGTGCGCTTCCTTTTCCATACATAATACTAGGCGGATGAAGACGGGGCTCTCTCAGGACAGCCGCATCTTGAAATCCTCGTAGCCGAAGCGACGCACGACCCTGCCGTGCGCCTGCTGCATCGACGGAAATGATCGAGGGAAGAGGCATACCGTTGAAGGTGTTGTTCTTCACCATCGTGTAGATCGCCATGTCGCCGAAGATGACGCGGCTGCCGACGGCGAGCGGCGCGTCGAAAGAGTATGTGCCGATCGTGTCGCCAGCGAGACACGTCGGCCCCGCCAATGTGCAGGTGAACGGCTTCTCCCCTGCTTCTCCCGCACCCAAGACGGGCGGGCGGTACGGCATCTCGATGACGTCGGGCATGTGGCACGCCGCCGACGTGTCGAGGATGGCGACGGGCGTATCGTTCTCAACGATCTCCAACACCTCGGCGACGAGGAATCCAGCGTCGAGCGCGATCGCCTCGCCGGGCTCGATGTAGACTTCCAGGCCGTACTTTTTCTGCATCTTCTCAACGCACCGCTTCAGGAGGCCGATATCATAGCTCTTTCGCGTGATGTGATGACCGCCGCCGAAGTTGATCCATTCCATCCGGGGCAGCCATTCGCCGAACTTCTCCTCGACGACTTCCAGTGTCTGAGCCAACGGTTCCGCGCCCTGTTCGCAAAGCGTGTGGAAGTGCAGTCCCTTCAGCCCCTTCAGCTTTTCGGGGCGGAAATCGCGGCGCTTGACGCCGAGACGTGATCCTGCAGAGCACGGGTCGTAGATCGCATGTTCCTGCGTCGAATATTCGGGGTTGATGCGAAGCCCGCACGAGCAGCCATGCGCCAAGGCGAGCGCACCATGCTTCTCCCACTGGGCGAAAGAGTTGAACACGATGTGATCGGCGATCTTGACGATCTCCTCCATGTCCCCCCTCTTGAACGCCGGCGAAAAGACGTGGTTTTCCTTTCCAGGCATCTCCTCGTGCGCGAGCCGCGCCTCATAGAGGCCGCTTGCCGCCGCGCCCGCAAGATATTCAGCGACAAGCGGATAGAAGCGGAACATGGAAAACGCTTTCTGCGCCAGCAGGACATGTGCGCCCGTTGCCTGCTGCAAGTCGCACAGGATAGAGAGATTCCTGCGCAGCAGATCTTCCATGACAACGTAGGACGGCGTCGGCACGGCAGAGAACAGCGACGCATATCTTTCGTGCGTTCCGAACCCTCCCTCGCCCATCAATCGACAAGCTCCGGCGTGAAGGTCTCCTGCCACGGCAGACCCCAGCGATTCAGCGCATCCATGAACGGATCGGGGTCGAACTGCTCGATGTTATAGACGCCCGCCCCCTTCCAAGTGCCGTTCATCACGAGCATCGCGCCGATCATCGCGGGCACGCCCGTCGTGTAGGAAACGGCCTGCGAGCCGACTTCTTTGTAGCACGCTTCGTGGTCGCAAACGTTGTAGACATAATACGTCTTGTCCTTGCCATCTTTCTTGCCGCGGAAGATGCAGCCGATGTTCGTCTTGCCTTTCGTGCGCGGGCCGAGGCTTGCGGGATCGGGAAGAACCGCCTTGAGGAACTGCAGCGGGATGATCTTTTGGCCCTCGAACTCGATCGGCTCGATCGAAGTCATGCCGACGTTCTCCAAGCACTTGAGGTGACGCAGGTAGCTTTCACCGAACGTCATGAAGAAGCGGATGCGACGGATGCCGGGAATGTTGAGCGCAAGCGACTCCAGCTCCTCGTGATGCAGGAGATACATGTCCTTCTCGCCGACCTCGGGGAAGTTGTAGACGCGCTTGATCTCCATCGGCTCCGTCTCGACCCACTTGCCGTCCTCCCAATAGCTGCCCTTCGCCGAAACCTCGCGGATGTTGATCTCGGGGTTGAAGTTCGTCGCGAAAGGGTAGCCGTGATCGCCCGCGTTGCAGTCGAGTATATCGATATAGTTGATCTCGTCGAAATGATGCTTCAGGGCATAGGCGGAAAAGACGCCCGTGACGCCGGGATCGAAGCCCGAGCCGAGCAGCGCCGTGATGCCTGCTTCCTTGAAGCGATCGTCGTAGCCCCACTGCCACTTGTACTCGAACTTCGCCGTGTCCTCCGGCTCATAGTTTGCCGTATCGACGTAATGCGTCTTCGTCGCAAGGCACGCATCCATGATCTTGAGATCTTGATAGGGCAGCGCGAGGTTCAAAACGACATCGGGCTTCTCCCGCTCGATCAAGTCGACGAGCTCCGTCACATCGTCCGCGTTCACCTGCGCCGTCCGGATCTTCGTCTTGCCGCCCGCCAGCTTTTCCTTCAGCGCGTCGCACTTCGCCTTCGTGCGGCTCGCGATGCAGATCTCCTCGAACACGTCGCTGTTCTGGCAGCACTTGTGCACGGCAACACTCGCAACGCCGCCCGCACCGATGATCAAAGCCTTTCCCATGATGTTTCCTCCTGTCATCAAGCACTCGATATTCGCCGCTCCCTCAGACCAAATCCGCGCCGCGGATCGCTGCCTCGTCCCAAGCGAGCAGCATTTCCCTGAGCAGCTTCGCCGCCACCGCCGTCGACGCGCCGCTCGCGTCATAATGCGGCGAAAGCTCGACCATGTCGCAGCCGACGATGCGGTCGAGCCGCAGCGTCTTCCGAAGCGCGCGCAAAAGATCTAAGAAGCTCACACCGCCCGGCTCCGGCGTGCCCGTGCCGGGAAAGACGCTCGGATCGAGGATGTCGAGGTCGAGCGTCAGGTAGACGGGCTTGCCCATGAGATCGGCGAGACTCCATTCTAGCCCCGTGAAGTCGAAGCGCTGCAGATGCGTATGCTCCTTCGCCCAAAGGAACTCCGCGCGTTCGCCGCTTCTTATGCCGAACTGATAGATCCGCCCATCGCCCAGGATGTCCCACGCGCGGCGCATGACTGTCGCATGTGACAGCTTCGCGCCCAAGTAATCATCGCGCAGATCCGTATGCGCATCGAAATGCACGATGTGGAGATCCTCGTAACGTTCGGCGAGAGTGCGCACGACGGGCAGCGTCACAAGATGCTCGCCGCCGATCATGAAGGGCTTCTTGCCATCCGCGAGCAGATTCCGCGCGAAGTCCTCGATCTGCCCTAAGGCACGCACCGGATCGCCGAAACAAAGCTCAAGGTCGCCGCCGTCAAAGACACGCGCCTCTCCCAGATCGAGGTCGAGATACGGGCTGTACGTCTCCAGGCCATACGATTCAGCGCGCATCGTGCGGCTCGCGAAGCGCGCGCCTGGGCGAAACGATGTTGTCGAGTCGAAGGGAGCGCCGAAGAGAACGATGCGCGCGTCCTCATACGAGGCGTCGCAGCCCAGGAAATTTTCCACATTATCTTTCAACATCACGCAGCATCTCCTCCACATACGTCGGCAAGGCAAAGGCGCCGACATGCAGTTTCGTATTGTAGTAGCGCGTCCGGATGCCGAGCCGCTTCCAACGCTGCCAGTCGACCCCCTCTACGGGAGCACGCTTTTTCGACGCGAAGCCGAAGAGCCAATGTCCAGAAGGATATGTCGGGATGTGCGCCTGATAGACGCGGCTGACGGGGAACGATTCGACGATGCGCTTGTGCGCACGCTGCATGGCGTAGGCATCGTCCTTGTAAAAGGGGCTTTCATGCTGGTTGACCATGATGCCATCCTCTTTCAAGGCCTTGAAGCAGTTGCCGTAGAACTCCTTCGTAAAGAGCCCTTCGCCCGGACCGAACGGATCGGTCGAATCGACGAGGATCAGATCGTACTCGTTTTCGGGCTGGCGGATGAAGCGCAGGCCGTCCTCGAAGAAGAAGCGGATGCGTTCATCCGAAAGGCAGGCAGCCGTTTGCGGCAGATGCTCGCGGCATGCCTCGACGACAAGCTCGTCGATCTCCACGAGGTCGATGCGCTCGACCGCAGGATAGCGCAGAAGCTCCCGCACGGTGCCGCCATCGCCGCCGCCGATCACGAGGATGCGCTTCGCGTCCGGATTGACGCACATCGGCACATGCACGATCATCTCGTGGTAGATGAACTCATCCTTCTCCGTCAGCATCATGTAGCCGTCGATCGTCAGAAATCGTCCGAACTCCGGCGACTCGAAGATGTCGATGCGCTGGAACTCGCTCTTGCCCGAGTAGAGCTGCCTGTCCACCTTGATGGAAAAGCCGGCGTTTTTCGTATGCTTCTCCGTAAACCAAAGATCCATTGCCTACGCCTCCTTCATCACGTTGAGCCGCCGGATTTCCATGTCCTCCGGGATCCCGTAAGCGAGCAGCCCTTCTTCTTTGCGTAGCGGATGTACGCGAGGATGTCCGCCGTCACAAGCTCGCCCGGCGCAAGAATCGGGATGCCCGGTGGATAGCACATGACGAACTCGCCCGCGACGCGCCCCGCCGTCTCGGCGATGGGAAGCGCCTCCTTCTCGCCATAGAAGGCCCGCTGCGGGCCGCAGACGACCTGCGGGCTGATGTACTCCACTTCGAGCATGTTCTTGGGACTCTTCTTGTAGTTGCGGCGGATCTCGGCGAGCGCCGAGACGAGACGCTCGATGTCCTTGGGGCGGTCGCCGATCGAGATGTAGGCAAGGAGGTTCGCCATGTCGCCGAACTCCGTCTGAATGTCGTACTCGTCGCGCAGGAGATCATAGACCTCGATGCCGGCAAGCCCCAAGGAGCGCGTGAACACCGAGAGCTTCGTGACATCGAAATCGAACACGGCGTCGCCGTCAACGAGCTCCCTGCGCATAGGCATAGTAATCGCCGATGGCGTTGATCTCGGCACGCGCGTACTCGACATGACGGATGACCTTGTCGAACGTCTCTCTGCCGCGGATCGCCAGGTTGCGCCGCGAGATGTCGAGGCTCACCATGAGAAGGTACGACGCACTCGTCGTCTGCGTAAGGTTGATGATCTGATGGACATACCCTTCGTGCACGCGCTCGCCGATCAAGAGCAGCGAGCTCTGCGTCAGCGAGCCGCCCGACTTGTGCATGCTCGCCGCCGCCATGTCCGCTCCCGCCGCCATAGCGGAGACGGGCAGACGATCATGAAAGTAGAAATGCGTGCCGTGCGCCTCATCCGCAAGAAGCATCATGCCGTGCGCATGAGCGAGATCGGCGATGGCGCGGATGTTCGAGCATATGCCGTAATATGTCGGGTTGTTGACGAAGACTGCCTTCGCGTCAGGATTTTCCTCGATCGCGCGCTCGACATCGGCGAGCCTCATGCCAAGCGCGATGCCGAGGCGCTGATCCATCTGCGGGTTCACATAGACGGGTATGGCGCCGGAAAGGATCATCGCATTGATGACGCTTCGATGCACATTGCGCGGCAGGATGATCTTCTCGCCGCGCTTCGCCGCCGTCAGGATCATCGTCTGCACCGAGCTCGTCGTGCCCCCGACCATGAAGAATGCGTGCGCTGCGCCGAAAGCTTCTGCCGCCAGCTGCTCGGCCTCGCGTATGACCGACACAGGGTGGCACAGATTGTCGAGCATCTTCATCGAATTGACGTCTACGGAAAGGCATCTTTCGCCGAGAAAATCCACAAGCTCTTCGTTGCCGCGCCCGCGCTTATGCCCTGGCACGTCAAAAGGCACGACGCGCCTGTTCTTGAAGCGCTCCAGAGCTTCAAGAACAGGCGCCCTGTCCTGCGTATGGTAGTCGAATGCTTCCAATCCTTTTCTTTCCTCCCATGCGAGCGAGACGCACACCGCCCCGCTCAGAAAAACATTGCTGCCGCTGTAGATCTCGATCATTTCGCGTCGCAGGCCGTTGCTGATCGCGAGCCGCGTCTTTGGCGGTATCTCATAAATATCCGTATTGAAGAGATAATTCTGCAGTTCGATCTCCTTGATGAGCATGCGCGTGTGGAAGATATTCGCCTGATAGACATTGATATCCATGGCGTCATACGTCGCCAAGGTCTCTGACTTGATATACTCCGGATCGACGACATCCTGTCGTCCATGAAAAGCTTCTTTTCCCGTCACATCGCGCGTGAAGCCGCGCACGCGATAATCCATCGTGATGATGTCCGAGTCGAACTTGCCGATCAGATAGTCGAGCGTCTTCAAAGGCGTGATCTCGCCGCACGTCGCCACGTCGATGTCGACGCGGAACGTCGCGATGCTCGTCTCAGGGTGGAACTCGGGGTACGTATGCACCGTCACATGGCTTTTGTCGAGATGCGCGACGATCTCATCGCTTGCCAACGGCTTCTTGTGTCCCGCCGCATCCTCCTCGGAAATAAGGAAGGTCACGCTCGCGCCCTGCGGATCGTAGTCCTGCTTCGATATGCTCAGGACATGGGCGCCAATCATCTCCGTCACGCGCATGAGGATCTTCGTCAGACGCTCCGAGTTGTACTGCGAGTCGATGTATTTGATATAATCCTGCTGCTCGCGCTGCGATTTTGCGTAACAAATATCGTAGATATTGAAGCTCAAAGACTTCGTCAGGTTGTTGAACCCGTATAGTTTAAGCTTTCCTTCCAACCCGAACGTCCCATCCTTCCCTTGACCGACAAGAAACGGCAGATAACGAGCTATCGCCGCGTCACCTGCCGCCCATTTTCGTTTTTGCTAGCTCTGCCTTATTATAATGGAAATTTCGTGCTTTGACAAGACTTCATCACAGCAAACTGGAGGACAACTCACCCTTTGACGAGCGTCGCATATTTAGCACGCTCCGCTGCCGGAATCTGCAGAACATCCATCGCTTTTTCCATAGAGAAGTTCAACCTCTCCATCATGCTGCGAATGGAAAGAGCCACGCCTTCAGCTTTTCCTTCAGCTTTTCCTTCAGCTTTTCCTTCAGCCTTGCCCTTGGCAAGACCCTGACGTTCCCCTTCCCTGAAACCCTCTTTCCTTTCCTCCATCATTTTCATCGCGAAAGTCATGTAACTCACCCTCTCTTCGTTCTCTTTCTTGATTCGCCGAATCTCCTCGTCAATTTCCTTTACAAGGGGATTGTCGCATACGATACCGTTCACATAATTGAGAAACGCTTTGACGCCTTCATCCACATCGTTCAGCGTACCCTTGGCATTTAAGAAAATTTTTATTGCTCCGTCAGAAAGCTCAAGCTTCTTATCCTCCACGCATAGATTGCGAAAAGTGTAGATGTGCCGCCCCTTGCCGAAAGGATCGAAAGGACAGATAAAAATGATAACGGTTTTGTTCAAGTCGTCATAGTCCGCACCTGCCGCCAAGAGGTCGGCATCAATCATCGACTGGTAGTAGCGCGTACGCTTGAAAAGACTTTCCCCTTCAAGCATACGAACCTGCATTTCGATGTTGTATACTGTATTAGCATCGTCGCGCACATAGACATCCATGCGAACGCCCTTGCCTTGGTAGCGTGCGTCCATGGATTTTTCTGTTTCCAGATAGTGGATGTCCTTGATTTCCACACGGAGAATTCCTTGCAGCAAGTTCAGGCATATCCGTTTGACGCCCATGATGAGTTTGAACATGTAATCATCTTGAATCGTCAAGTCTTCCCACGGCTTGATGCGGTACATCTTCCTCACTTCCTTATTTGTATTATACTACATTTTGCCGCATTCCGCCAAGAATTGCTGCAGCAACAACCTGCATACAATGTCCAAAAAACTAACGGTTGCACGTGCAGCTCACTCGATTCTTCACATAGAAAAATCCCCAAGAAAATTGGACTTCTCGGGGATTTTCATTTTTATATAAGCGACTGCTTCACTCGCATCCGTCACTTATCACACCATTTTTCCTCACTTCGCCATAAGCTTCGCAAGCTTGTTCGCAAAGTCCACGGAATCAGGCAGATAAAGAATGTCGACAACTTTTTCTGCAGAACTCCATCTGCTATTTCACATATACGACGATAAAACTCGATATGCTCTTTTTATCGTCGCATAAGAATCCTCGGCTTCCGCTTTACTATTAAAAGAAATATCGTTAAACAAATCCGTCATACAACTTCTTACATCCATTGGCCCATGAATAATAACCCGTCTGCCATATTGGTATATTCCATGCTCTGACCACTCGTCTCCTGTCGGATGCGTCACCGTGCTGGATTTCCACATTCTGTTAATCAAATTGCGAATCGTATTGCTAGCAAGGGAAATATCATTGGAAGTTTGCTCATCATAATCATACTGCATAAAAAGAATCGGCTTCTCTTTTCATTGTTTCCATCAAATTAAAACGTACTCCGTATCGTTTGCAAAACGGAATGCGGCTTCTCATTTCTCAGCGCAAGATTCTTCTTGATGGATAAACTCCCATCTGGCGAAAGATCATCTTTTTCCGCACTTCCTGCAGTCTGTTTCAATATTTCAAAATTCTTCGTCGAAAGCACCCGTTCGGCAGAACCATCATCGACCGCAGTCTCCGGCGTATCCTTCGACTTCATTTTTGACGCTGCATCCTCGGCTTCTTCACCGCGCACCTGTGCATTCAAACGATTCTCTCGCTCTGCCAATTCACGCGCTTCCTGTTTTGCTTCTGCCAGCCAGCCATCAAGACCGGACGAATTCTTTTCCATCTCCGCGATCTCTCTTAGCGCGGTTGCGTCTGATGCAGAATCTCTCGAAAGAAGCGTTCCCATAGACTCTTCGAGCGCTTTTTGCCCCGGTTTTTTTCAAAACCATAAATCATGGAGATTTTTATCTTCCGGCGATAGGGCGATCACTTCATCTTTTTAATTGATCACGTTCTTTTTGCAAGAATCGCTTTGTCGTCTTCAGAAAGACTGTCGTCCCTGCAGCTGCTTTTTCTATTTCTGCCAGTCGTGCTTTGGAATCCTGCACAGAATCCTTTTTCTCATCCATATTCTGCAATTCCAATTTGGAGCCGGATGCCCCGGTGTCCCGTTCAAGAATCTTTCCCTGTCGGTCTGCTTCCTGATTCATGGCACGGGCCTTATTGCTGATGAATACTTCAACCGCATCATGGATGACAGAATGCGCCTCCTTGCCGCCTGCTGCATTCGCTGCATCCCCACGGGCAACGGGAGCAGTTCCTCGCGCACTCAGTCCAGCAGAAACTTTGGAAACCTGCATATGGATTCATCCTTTCCTTAAAAACAACAAACCTTTCACGGTATCTTAATGACTTATCTTTTAATCGTAATTCCTCCACATATCTTAAATAATATCGCTTCGTTTTGATTGATTTAAAGCATTCCGGTCTATGAAATCAAGAAACCCCCGAGAAATATTCTCGGGGGCTTCCGTTGCACCGCCTGTATCTGTCGTTTGCAGTGCCCTTTCCTCACTTCGCCATAAGCTTCGCGAGCTTGTTCGCGAAGTCCACGGGGTTCTCGGGCAGGATGCCTTCGATGATCAAAGCCTGCGTGTAGAGGAGGTCGCAGTAGTCCTTGAAGTCCTCCGTATCCTTGCCCGCTTCGTGCAATGCCTGCAGGCGCGTGAAGATCTCATGATGCGGATTGATCTCAAGGATGCGGCGCGCCTTGAACATCGGATTGTCCATCTCAGAGAACGTATGCTCCATCGATAGGCTCTCACCCATCGCATCTGCCACGAGGCAGACGGCGCTCGATTTGAGACGCGAGGTCAGCTTGACTTCCGCCACGCGGTCGCCCGGTCTCCTTGACATCCTTCAGAAGATCGTCGTTCTTCTTCTGGATATCTTCCGTCTCCTTCTTCGCTTCCTGCGACTCGGCATCGTCCAAGTCGAGATCGCCTCGGCTGATCGAGTGGAACTTCTTGCCCTCGTACTCGCGCAGCGTCTCGATCGTAAACTCGTCCACGGGGTCGGTCAGGTAGAGGACTTCGATGCCCTTCTCACGCAGAAGCTCCATCTGCGGCAGCTTCTCGATCGTCGCCTTGTCCGTGCCCGTCGCATAGTAGATTTCCTTCTGGCTCTCCGGCATACGCGAGACATATTCCTTGAGCGTTGCGAGCTTGCCTTCCTTCGAGCTGAGGAAGAGCAGCAAGTCCTTGAGCTTGTCGGCCGTGCTCTCGCCGCTGTAGATGCTGTTGTAGATGCCGATCTTCAGCGACTTGCCGAATTCCGCCCAGAACTTCTCGTACTTCTCGCGCTCGTTCTTCAGCGTGCGCTCCAAGGTCTTCAGGATATTCTTCTCCAGATTCCTGCCGATGGTCTTGAGCTCGCGGCTCTGCTGCAGAAGTTCGCGCGAGATATTGAGCGAGAGGTCGGGCGAATCGACGAGCCCCTTCATGAAACGCAGATAGTCGGGCAGAAGATCCTTGCACTTGTCCATGATGAAGACATGGCGCGAGTAAAGCTGCACGCCTGGCTCGAAGTCCGTGTGGTAGAGGTTGAACGGCGCATGCGCCGGAATGAAGAGCAACGCCGTGTACTCGACCGCACCTTCTGCCTTCGTGTGAAAGATCTCCATCGGATCTTCCCACTCGTGAAATTGATTCTTCAAGAACTCGTTGTATTCCCTCAGGCTTGATGTCACTCTTGTTTTTTTCGTCCAGAGCGGCTTCATGGAATTGAGCGTGCGCACCTCCGTGCGCTTCGTCTTTTCCGCGCCCTCGATGGGCTTGCCTTCCTCATCCTTCGGCGTTTCCTCGATCTCGAAGCTCATCTTGATCGGGTAGCGCACATAGTCCGAATACTTTTTTCACCAATCCTTCGAGCTTGTACTTGTCAAGGAAGTTTTCCTCTGCTTCCGCGCCATAGTAGGCCTTCGCGAGCGTGATGACGATCGTCGTGCCGTGTTTCTCCTTGTCGCACTCTTCGATGCTGTAGGTGCCGTCGCCCGTCGATTCCCAGCGGATGCCCTGCTTGTCGCCCGCCTTGCGCGTGAGGATCGTGACCTTCTCGGCGACCATGAAAGCGGAGTAGAAGCCCACGCCGAACTGACCGATCAGCTCCTTCTCGTCGACTGCCGCGTTCTCGTCCTTCGTGCGCTTGAGCTGCTCCAAGAACGCCTTCGTGCCCGACTTCGCGATCGTGCCGATGTTCTCGACGACTTCCTCCGCCGTCATGCCGATGCCGTTGTCCGAGATGGAAAGCGTATGCGACGCCTCGTCGGGCACGAGGAAGATTTCCGCGCTGTCGTCCCCCTCGCGCACGGAGCTGTCCGTCAGAGCCGCGAAATGCAGCTTGTCGAGCGCGTCCGATGCGTTGGAAATAAGCTCCCTGAGAAAGATCTCGTGATTCGTATAGATGGAATGAATCATCAAGTCGAGAAGCTGTTTTTGTTTCTGCCTGAAATTCATGCTGTACTTTTGCCATGAAAAACTCTCCTTTACATAAACTACACGCACAAGCGTCCACTTCATGGACATTGTGCGTCGCCCTTACAGAAGCCTAGCCAATCGGTCTGCGCCTTCGATTTGACCTCTTGGGGCTTCATAGTAAAAATGCACGGGCGATGAACGACGCTGTGCGTCGTTCATCCCGTGCATCATCATACTATACAAAAGTCAAAAAGTCAATATTTTCCCCACGACTCACAGATCTTTTGAGCGTCGAGATGCCCGCGCGGAATTCTGAGACGTTCTTCGCCGTGATCTCCGGGTTGTCGATCAGTTCGATCTTGAAGGCGCGTCCCTTTTCCGAGCGCAGGAAGACGACCGCCATCTGCGTGTCCGCCGTCGCTTCGGTGTCCGGTTCGCCGTCGCCATCCGTGTCGACCATGATGTCCTTCGCCGTCACGGCGAAGACGCTCTTCGTCTTTGCCGTGACCGGCACGATGTCGACGAGGGCGTAGGCGCTGTTCTCCCTCAGGCGTGCCAAGAGAAGTTCCTCGTCCTTCTGCGAGAGCTTCGAAAGGTCAGGCAGATCGTTCTTGGCGAAGCCATCCGGAATGATGATCCACGCTTTGTTGATCGTGTAGCCATCGTTGGCAAAGACGAGCACACTTCCCTTCGCATCTTCGTTCAGAACGCTGGCAGGCAGAACGCCGAGGGGCTTCGTCGGACACATGATGCTGTAGCCTGCCTCCTTGTTCGTGTAGGTGTAAGGCTCCGCGCCCACCGTCTGCGGCGTCATCGTCGCTGCAGCAAACATCGCACAAAAAAAGCGAAGGCTGCACCAAAAACCTTCCTCAACTTCATCATACATTCTCCTTCCCTTCGATTCCCAACCATCGACAGAAGAGCATCCTCCTGCTTCTTCCATCATACAGCGAAAACCATGGAACTGCCTTACAGACGATTAAAGAAGCACAGACAAAGGCTGAAACTTATCTGAAAGACTCCTCATATATTCCGCACGGTGCGGCATCCGCCTGCACAGTCTTGAAATCGCTGATATATTCAGGTCTTCCCTGTGAGGAGATCCCTTGCCATGGCAAGAGCCGCCTCTGTCGACTGGCGCTTGACTTCCGTGCGCGAGCCGCCGAACACATGGCGCACGCAGTGCGTCATGTGTTCGGCGGCGACGGCGATATAGACAAGCCCCACGGGCTTCTCTGCCGTCGCGCCGCCCGGCCCCGCAATCCCCGTGATGCCGACGCCGATGTCTGCAGGAATCCTGCGGCGCACGCCTTCCGCCATCTCCCGTGCCGTCTGCTCGGATACCGCACCGAAGGCCTTGAGCGTCGCCTGCCGCACGCCGACAAGCGCAGTCTTCACTTCGTTCGTATAAGAAACGACCGCCCCCATGACATAGGCGGAACTGCCTGCAACATCGGTCAGACGGCTCGTCAGAAGCCCGCCCGTGCAGGACTCGGCACAGGCGATCGTCTGGCCGCTCTCATGAAGCAAACGTCCGACGAGCACCTCCAAAGATTCTCTCTCCTCAGCCATGCCTGTGGATTCTGCCAACGCCATCCCGCCCTTCTTGCCGCACGAGCAAAGATTCTGCATATCGTGCAAGTCTGTCCACTCTCACTCGACGAGCTCGCCGACCGCATCGTAAGTGAATCCCTGCACGATGCGCACGCGCACGATGTCGCCGGGGCGGCTCTTCGCATCACCCTCGACGAAGATCTGTCCATCGACGCCCGGCGCTTCGCGGTAGGATCGTCCGAAGGCGAGGTTCGGCTGCTCTTCGTCGCGGCCTTCGACGAGCACCGACAGCTCCTTGCCCTCAAGGGCTTGATTGAGCTCCTCCGAGATCTTGCACTGCACGCTCATGAGATCATGATAGCGCTCCTGCATGACATCCTCGGCCACTTGGCGCGGCATGGAAGCAGCGGGCGTGTCCTCCTCCTGCGAGTAGGTGAAGATGCCAACCTTCTCGAAGCGCTGCTCGACGAGGAAGCGGCGCAGCTCCTGATACTGCGCGTCTGTCTCGCCCGGGAAGCCCACGATGAAGGTCGAGCGAATCGCGACGTTCGGTATGCGCGCACGAATCTTCTCGAGAAGCATCACGACTTCCTCCTGCGTATCCGGGCGGCGCATCGATTTCAAAATCGAGTTGTGCGCATGCTGCAGCGGCAAATCGACGTATTTGCAAATCTTCGGCTCCTGCGCGATCGTCGTGATGAGCTCGTCCGTGAAATTCTTCGGATAGCAGTACAAGACGCGCAGCCATCCGACCGCCTCGATCTTCACAAGCTCTTTCAAAAGCCGCGCCAAGGACGGCTCGCCGTAGATGTCCTTGCCGTAATACGTCGAATCCTGCGCGACGAGGATGATTTCCCGGGCGCCTGCTGCCGCCAGCCGCGCGACCTCGCGCTCGATGTCGTCCATCGGCCGGCTGCGAAAACGCCCGCGAATCAGCGGAATGGCACAGAAGGCGCAGTGATGATCGCAGCCCTCGGCAATCTTCACATAGGCGGAATATACGGGCGTCGTCAGGATGCGCGGTGTCTTCTCATCGTAGACGATTTCGTTTTCTCCCGCCAAAACGACGCGGTTGCCTGCAAGAGTCTCACGCACCGCCTCCATGATGCGATTCCACGATCCCGTGCCGATGATGGCATCGGCTTCGGGCATATCGTCCAAAAGCTCCTGATGATAGCGCTCCCCGAGACAGCCCGCGATGATGAGCGATCGACAGCATCCCGTCTCCTTGTACTCAGCCATGTTGAGCACCGTCGTGATGGATTCTTCCTTCGCCGATTGGATGAAGGCGCACGTGTTGACGATGATGATTTCTGCCTCTGCGGGATCCGGCGTAAGCTCTATGCCGTTGTCCTGCAAGATGCCGAGCATAACTTCCGTATCGACGAGATTCTTGGCACAACCGAGGCTGATGAATCCTGCTTTCAAAAATTTCCTCCTCAAGCATAAGGGGAGGAATCCACCGATTCCTCCCTCCATTTATTGCAGCCGCACTTCCTTTACCCAGCGATCCAAAAGCTCATGGCGCTGGCTCTGGCTGAAATCCTGTGTGCGGGAAAAGAGTACGACGTCCTTCCCTGGAAAAGACTTGTAGGCAACCGTCACAGGATTGAGAGGAACGAAGAAGAACTCCCGGCTCTGCAAGGCGAGCTGCGCTTCATCACTCAGAAGCCACTCCACGAAGTCCTCCGCCTGCTTCTCGTTCTTGGCGCCTTCGACAAGTCCTACGCCCGTCAGCGTATACGCCGTGCCGTCCTCGGGATAGATGATCTGCAGAGGATAGCCCTGATGGATATAGCGCATGACCTCGCTCTGCACGGCGACGGAGAGATCGACCTCGCCCATGCCTGCCATGCGCACGGGCGTCGAAAGATACTTGGAGTACTGCACGACCTTGGGCTGTATGCCGCGCAAGATATCATACGTCGCCGTATCGCCAAACTGCGACATCATGGAGAAGAAGAGATTTGCCGACGCATCGGCCGCGAGAAAATCCGTAAGGCCCACGCGCATCCCCTGCATCGAAGCAAGTTCCGTCCACGTATTCGGCACGCGCGGCACGGTGCGCACATAGTCGCGATTGGCGCAGAAGACGACAGGATCATACCAGACGCCCGTCCACGCAGCCGACGCATCCTTGAACGAGGCGCCGATCGAATCCGTGCTCTCCGAGACATACGGCTGCAGCGCCCCTTCCACTGCCGCTTTCTCCAATGTCGTGCGGTCGGCCAGCACGAGATCCGCCCTGCCCTTGCCGGCGGCAGTGTCCTCGCGCAGCTTCTGCAGAACTTCCGCCGAGCTTACAGGCACGAAATTCACCTGCACGCGCTTCGCCTTCTCATATCCTTCAGCGAGAATGCCTACATGTTCAGGCGGCAAAGTCGTATAGACCGTGATCGACTGCAGCGGTCGTTCCCGCCGCGTCCTGTCCGCATGACCTGCCAAATTGTCCGAAATCGTCGCGATCAAAAGAACCAGCATGAACGCCACGAGGAGCAGGGATGTATATCGTCGCATCGCTTTCCCTCCATGGTTCTTGAAAGTGCATCATGGGTACATTATACATAAAACGCTGTATTTACACAACTTTAATTACAATGAAAGCCTCGATGCCAAGACCCGCGACGAAGAGGAGAGACAAGTTCATGCGCCAACATCTTTCAGACGCCATACTCCTTCGCCAGCTTTTCAAAAAGCGGCAGGGAGCGCTCGATCGTCTGTGCCGCGATGCAGTAGGAGGCGCGGAAATGCCCGGGGCAGCCAAAGTCGCTGCCGGGAACAAGCAGAAGATCATACTTCTGGCACGCTCGCAGAAGGCATGGTCGTCCGCCTCCAACGACTGCGGAAAAAGGTAGAACGCGCCCTGCGGCTTGACGCAGGAGAAGCCCGCGCGCATGAGCCCCTCGTAGAGCATCGTGCCGTTTTTCTCGTAAGCGCGTATATCCGATGGCTTTCCCGCGCAGCGTGCGACGACAAGCTGCCACAAAGATGGCGCATTCACATGCGTGAGGACGCGCGCCGCGCCCGCAATGGCGCCGTAGACGCTCGAAAAATCCGCCGTCTCGTCGGGCACGACGATGTAGCCGATGCGCTCGCCTGCCAACGAGAAGGATTTGCTGTAAGAGTAGCAGACGAGCGTGTTTTCGTAAAACTTCGTGATATACGGAACCTCGCAGCCGTAGGCAATCTCGCGGTACGGTTCGTCAGAAACAAGGAAGATGGGATGACCGTATTCCGCCTGCTTCTCACGAAGGAGCGCTGCGAGCTCACGAATTGTCGCCTCGGAATAGACGGCGCCGCTCGGATTGTTCGGCGAGTTGACGATGACGCCCTTCGTCCTGGGCGTCAGCCGTTCTTCCAGAGCAGCGAACCCAATCTGGAAATCCTCCGTCTTGGCGGGCACGACGCGAAGTTTTGCGCCGACGGACTCGACAAAGCAGCGATACTCGGGAAAAAAGGGCGCAAACGCGATGAACTCATCGCCCTCTTCGGCGAGCGCCTTGAAGCAAACGGTGATCGCCGCCGCCGCGCCCGCCGTCATGAAGAGGTTCTTCCCCGAGAAATGCGTGCCAAAGCGCGCATTGAGATCTGCAGCAAGGGTTTCGCGCACAGCCAGATTGCCCGGCGCCACGGTATAGCCGTGAATCGCCTGCGGCTCCATCTCGGTCATGATGTCGAGGACAGCCTCTTTGATGAACGCAGGCGCGGGAACGTTGGGATTGCCGAGGCTAAAGTCGCAGATGTTTTCCTCGCCCACTTCCTTCGCCCTCCGCCCTGCCGTATTCGAAGATCTCGCGGATCGTCGACTTCTTCGTGCCCAACTCCTTCATCTTTTCCGACACCATCATGCAGACCCCTCTTCCTCTTCACAGAAATAGCGCATGCTCGTCTTCTTCCACTCCTTGACGGAATAGAGCATGACGCGCTCTTCAAGGCCGCACTCCGCCGCGAGCGCAGCGGCGACCGCCTCGCACTCTTCGCGGCTCTTCGCATGGATCATCGTATAGACGTTGTACGGCCAATCTTCAGCCGTATCGCGGTCGTAGCAGTGCGACACCGCCGGATTCGCGCACATACATCGCGCCGTCTCGTCCATGCGTTCAGGCGGCACGACCCATGCGCAGAGGACGTTCGATGTGTATCCTGCGGCACGGTGCTGGAGGACGGCTCCCATCTTGCGGATCTGCCCGTTTTCCTTCAGACGGCGCAGGCGGCGCAGAAGCTCCTCCTCCTCGATGCCGACTTGGGCGGCGATTTCCTTGTACGGCTCCTCCACGAGCGGGAAGTCCCCCTGCATGGCTCGCGTGATCTTCCTGTCGATTTCGTCCAGCTTTTCCATCGTCACGCCTCCTAGTTCAGCTTGAACTGCACATTGACCTTGTACTTCTTGTGCGAAGCGAGGTTCAAAAAGCTCCTCGACGCCGGGCAGAGCACGGATCTCGCTGAGGATCCGTCGCCGCATTTCCTCGTTCGGCGTGAGCAGCGTGAACCAAAGATTGTACCTTCCCTCGCGCTCATAGTTGTGCGTAGCTCCCACATGCCGATTCACGGCCTTGGCCACGCTCTCCATCGCTTCCGGTGCAACGCGAAGAGCCACGAGCGTGCCGCGGTAGCCCATCTTCGCCGAGTCGAAGAACGGCCCGATCCGGCGCAGGTACCCGTGCGCCTTGAGTTCCTTCAAACGCGCAAGAACGGTCTTCTCATCCGACTCCAAGTCCTGCGCCAAGTCAGCAAAAGGCCGGCTGCTGATGGGCAAGCCGGCCTGCAAGACATTGAGGAGCTTCTTGTCAAAAGCTGTCAACATGGTTTCTCCCCCGTTTTCTTCGGGTAGGCGCGGATACGTCCGGCGCTTCCCCGGCAATACACCCTTTTCGTTCATTCTATCAGAACATTCGCTATCACGTCAAGCAATTCTGAACGACCTTCATTTTTTTACGGAGGAATACGGCAGGATGTCCAAGTCATCGACGCCGAGCGCCTTGCGCATGGCCTGGATGCTCTTCTTCTGCTCGTTGCGGCTCAGCTTGTCCGCCTTCGTCGCGATGACGAGCACAGGCAGTCCCTTCGCTACGAGCCATTGAAACATCTCGATGTCGGAGGCCATGGGCGCATGGCGAATGTCTATGAGCTGGCACACGAACTGCAAGTCCTCGCTTTGGAGAAGGTACGCCTCGATGAAGCGCGACCAGATCTTTCGGTTCTTCTTCGCCGTTCGCGCATAGCCATAGCCCGGCAGATCGACCCGGGTGGAAGTCGCGCCTGCCCTCTTCTCCCTCGATTTTCGCGCCCAGCTCGTAGAAGTTGATCGTCTGCGTCTTGCCGGGCTGCCCCGAGACGCGCGCGAGATTCTTCGTGCGCGCGAGCGAGTTGATGAGCGACGACTTGCCGACGTTCGATCGTCCGATGAAGACGATTTCCTTGCGCCGCTCTTTGGGATACTGCTCCTTCTTCACGGCGGAGGCGATGTACTTGCCCTGCGTAATCGTGACCTTATCCAGGATGCGCGCCCCCTTTTTTCGGGACGAGAGCTTCCGCGAGAACCTCGTCCATCGTTTCCACAGGAACGAAGGCCAGATGCTCGCGCACTTCCTTCGGTATGTCCTCGATGTCGCGCTCGTTTTCCTTCGGCAGCACGATGCGCTTCATGCCTTCTCTATACGCTGCCAGAACCTTCTCCTTCAAGCCGCCGATGGCGAGAACGCGGCCGCGCAGCGTGATCTCTCCCGTCATGGCGACGTCGCTCCTGACCTTCTGTCCCGTCAGAGCCGAGATCATCGCCGTCGCCATCGTGATGCCCGCGGAAGGGCCGTCCTTCGGAATCGCGCCCTCGGGCAGATGGATATGGATGTCGCTCTTCTCATAGAAATCGCCCGCCAGGCCGAACGCATCCTGCCGACTGCGGATATAGGAAAGTCCCGCCCGCGCCGACTCCCTGCATGACGTCGCCGAGCTGCCCCGTCAGGATCAGCTTGCCCTTGCCCGCAAGCACCGTGACCTCCGTCGGCAGGGATGTCGCCGCCGACCTCCGTCCGAGCCATGCCTGTCGCCACGCCGACCTCGGGCTTCTTCTCTGCTTTCTTGCGCAGGAACTTCGGCCGTTCCAAGAATTCCTTGAGGTTCTTCTTCGTCACACGCACGGCCTTCTTCTCGCCCTCGACGATGAGCCGCGCCGCCTTGCGGCACACATGGCCGATCGTGCGCTCCAATTCGCGCACGCCCGATTCGCGCGTGTACTCGACGATCATCTTCTCGATGACGCCTTCGCCGAGTTGGAGGTCGCGCGCCTTCAGTCCGTTCGCCGTGCGCTGCCTTCCCACGAGGTAGCGCTTCGCGATCTCGAGCTTCTCCTGCTCCGTGTAGCTCGACAGCGTGATGACCTCCATGCGGTCGCGCAGGGCGCGAGGGATGCTTCCCAGGCTGTTCGCCGTAACGATCCAAAGGATCTCGGAAAGATCGAAGGGCAGCTCGACATAATGGTCGCTGAACGTCGAGTTCTGCGCGGGATCGAGCACTTCGAGGAGCGCCGCCGACGGGTCGCCCTTATAGTCCATGGCGATCTTGTCCACCTCGTCGAGGAGGAAGACGGGATTCTTCGTGCCCGCTTTGCGCAGCCCTTCCATGATGCGCCCCGGCATAGCTCCGACGTAGGTGCGGCGATGTCCGCGGATCTCCGCCTCGTCGCGAATGCCGCCCAAGGAAGCGCGCACGAACTTCCTGCCCGTCGCGCGTGCCACGGAGCTTGCCAGGGAGGTCTTGCCGACGCCCGGCGGGCCGACGAGGCACAGAATGGGCGCATGCTGCTCCTTCGTGAGCTGATGGACGGCGAGATATTCCAAGATGCGCTCCTTGACCTTCTTCAATCCGTAGTGATCGTCGTCCAATACAGCTTCCGCCGCCTTGATGTCGACGTTGTCCTCCGAGGCGATCGTCCACGGCAGTTCGAGCAATGTTTCGATATAGGTGCGTATGACGCCCATCTCAGCAGACATGTTCGCCTGCCCTTCCATGCGATGGATTTCTTTCTCGATCGTCTTTTGCACGTCCTCAGGATAGCTGCCCTCAGCCATCCTCTTGCGGTACGCCTCGATATCCGCTGCCTTGTCGTCCTCGTCGCCGAGCTCCTTCTGGATCGCCTTGATCTGTTCACGCAGATAATAGTCCTTTTGGATCTTCTCCATCTGCTTGCGCACGCGCATGCCGATCTTGCGCTCCATCTCCAGCACTTCAAGCTCATGCGCCAAGATCTTGTAGAGAAGCTCCATGCGGTTCTTGATGTTGATCTCTTCCAAAAGCGCTTGCCTATCCTCAATCTTGAGGCTCAGATGGCTTGCGATCAGGTCGCCCAAGCGCCCTGCATCGTCGAGAATCGCCACGGAGACAAGCGTCTCGGCAGGAATCTTCTTGCTGAGCTTCACCCACTGCTCGAATTCGTGCACGACAGCGCGCGTCAAGGCCTCCATTTCCATGGATTCCTCCACGACCTCACCATATTCGACGACCGTCACTTCGGTGAAACTTTCCAGCTCCTCATACTCCTTGATCGCCGCGCGCTTCTGTCCTTCGACAAGCACGCGCAGGGCGCCGCCCGGCAGCTTCAAGAGCTGGCGCACCTCGGCGATCGTGCCGACATCGTAGAGATCCTTTTCCTCCGGCTCATCGACATCGGCAGTCTTCTGCGCCACGAGCAGGATCTGACGGTCACGCACCATCGCCTCCTCCAACGCGGCCACGGAGCGATCCCCTGCCGACGTCAAGATGGATGATCATGAATGGGAACACGATCATTCCACGCAAAGGCAGGAGCGGCAGCTTACGTATTTCCGACATAAACAATCCTCCTTGCATATAAAAAAGAAGGCGCTGCTTGCCGCAGCGCCCCCTTTCGATGCTCAAGCTGATGCTTCCTTATCCGCGCTCTTCGTCTTTGATTTCACCTTATCGATCGTCAGCACGGGATCCTTCTTGTCCGCGATGACTTCCTTCGTGACGCGGCAGTGCGAAGCCCCCTCGACCGACGGCACCTCGTACATGACGTTGCGCATAATGCTCTCGATGATCGAACGCAGGCCGCGCGCCCCCGTCTTGCGCTTCAAGGCTTCCTTCGCGATGAGATGGAGCGCCGCCTCGTCGAAGTCCAGCTTCACGCCGTCCATCTCCAAGAGCTTCTGATACTGCTTCACGAGCGCGTTCTTCGGCTCGGTCAGGATGCGGACGAGCGTCTCCTCGCCGAGCGCATCGAGCGTCACGACGATCGGCAGTCGACCGATGAACTCTGGAATCAAGCCATTCTTCAGCAGGTCTTCCGGCAGGATGTGGCGCAATGTTTCCCCGATATTGCGCTCCACCTTCGACTCGATCTCCGCACCGAACCCCATGTTCTTCTTGCCGAGACGCGCTTCGATGATCTTCTCGATGCCGTCGAAGGCGCCGCCGCACAGGAACAGGATGTTCGTCGTGTCGATCTGGATGAGCTCCTGGTGCGGATGCTTGCGCCCGCCCTGCGGCGGCACGGAGGCCACTGTGCCCTCCAGAATCTTCAAGAGTGCCTGCTGCACGCCTTCGCCCGAAACGTCGCGCGTGATGGAGGGATTCTCCGACTTGCGCGCGATCTTGTCGATCTCGTCGATGTAGATGATGCCCTTCTCCGCTTTCTCCACATCGTAGTCCGCCGCCTGAATGAGCTTCAGCAGGATGTTCTCCACATCCTCGCCGACGTAGCCGGCTTCCGTCAAGGACGTCGCATCGGCAATGGCGAAAGGCACGTTGAGAATCTTCGCGAGCGTCTGGGCGAGCAGCGTCTTGCCGCTGCCCGTTGGGCCGATCATGAGGATGTTGGACTTCTGCAGCTCGACCTCATCCGACTTGCCCTGCGTGCGGTTGATTCGCTTGTAGTGGTTGTAGACGGCGACGGAAAGCGACTTCTTCGCCTCTTCCTGCCCAATCACGTATTGGTCGAGGATCTGGCGAATCTCCTTCGGTTTCGGCACATCCTTGAGCTCTACCTCGATATCTTCACTGAACTCTTCCTCGATGATCTCGTTGCAAAGCTCGATGCATTCATCGCAGATGTAGACGCCGGGGCCAGCCACCAGTTTTCTCACTTGTTCCTGCGACTTGCCGCAGAACGAGCACTTGAGCTGACCCTTCTCATCCCCAAACTTCAACATGATACCACCTCTTACTCCTTGGGCTTCTCGATCTTGACAGGGCGCGTGATGACCTCGTCGATGAGGCCGTATTCCTTCGCCTCCTGCGCCGTCATGAAGTTGTCGCGCTCCGTGTCGGCGATGAGTTTTTCACGCGGCTGTCCCGTATGCTTGGCAAGGATGTCATTGCCCACTTCCCCTGAGGCGCAAAAATCTCCTTCGCCTGAATCTGGATGTCCGTCGACTGTCCCTGTGCACCGCCCAGAGGCTGATGAATCATGATGCGCGCCAGAGGGAGCGCATAGCGCTTGCCCTTCGCGCCTGCCGTCAGAAGCAGGGAGCCCATGCTCGCCGCCTGCCCGATGCAGATCGTCGATACATCGGGACGGATGTACTGCATGGTGTCGTAGATGGCGAGACCTGCCGTCACGACGCCGCCGGGGCTGTTGATATAAAGATGGATGTCCTTGTCGGGATCTTTCAGATTCAAGGAAGAGGAGCTGCGCGACGACAACGTTCGCAACGTTGTCGTCGATCGGCCCGCCGACGAAGACGATGCGGTCTTTCAAGAGGCGCGAATAAATATCATACGCACGCTCCCCACGATTCGACCGCTCGACCACCATGGGAACATAACTGTTCATGTAGCTGTTCATGAAATCACTCCATAATATGCCGACCTCGACGAACGCGCACTCACTTCGCCGCGTTGTCCGGGATGAACTGCGAGGTCTTCTTGCGCAGAACCGTCGTGATGAGATCGCCGATGCGTCCCTGCTCCTTGACGACTTTCCTGACCTGCGCCGGCGTCGCGCCGTAAGTCAGAGCCATCGCTGCGACCTCATCGTCGAGATCCTTGCCCTCGACCTTGATGCCTTCGGCCTTCGCCACAGCCTCAAGCATGAGGCTCATTCCTGACATTCTCCGCAGCCGTCTTCTTGTACTGCTCGCGGATCTGGTTGAGATCCGTTCCCGCATACTGCAGGTACTGCTCAAGTCTCATTCCCTGCTGCTCCAAGCGCATCGCCATTTCCTGAATCATCATCGTCACACGGTTCTCGATCATGACCTCGGGAATGTCGACCGTGATGTTCTCCGCAGCCTTCTCGATGACGGCGACCTTGTAGTCGTTGTCCGCCTTCTGCTGTGCTGCGTTCTCCAAGTTCTTGCGAATGTCAGCACGAAGTTCCTCTACCGTCTGGAACTTGCTGACCTTCTTGGCAAACTCGTCATCGAGATCGGGCAGCTGGCGTTCCTTGATGCTGTGAATCTTGCACTCGAACTTCGCAGGCTTGCCGGCGAGATCCTTCGAATGATATTCCTCGGGGAACGTCACGTTCACATCGCGCACATCGCCGACTTTCATTCCAATCAGCTGATCCTCGAAGCCCGGGATGAAGCGGTTCGAACCGATTTCGAGCGGATAGTCCTTGCCCTCGCCGCCCTCGAAAGCCTCTCCGTCAACGAATCCCTTAAAGTCCAGCGTAACAAGGTTGCCCGCCTTGACCTCTGCCCCTTCAGCAGCGTCGATCATCTGGCTGCGGCGGCGACGCATGCTCTCGATTTCCTTCTCGATGTCCTCATCCGTGACCTCGTCGACTTTCTTCTCGACCTGAAGTCCCTTGTACTCGCCGAGCGTGACCTCAGGCTTTGCCGTGAAGCGCGCCTTGAACACGACATCCTTTCCCTCTTCCAGCGTCACTACCTCGATGTCAGGACGCGAAACGGGCTCCAGATCCTGCTCCTTCAAAGCATCGGCGAACGCCTTGTCCGCCACGGCGTCGAACGCCGTATCCAGAATCGCCTGCTTGCCCACGCGCTGCTCGATGATGTGGCGCGGCGCCTTTCCCCTTGCGGAAACCCGGAATGCTCACGCGGTTTGCCAGATCCTTGCAAGCCTTCGACTCCGCCTTTTTCAAGACCTCCGACTCTACCTCTATTGTCAGCACGACCTCGTGGTTGTCCATCTTCTCTGCAGTGACTTTCATAGTATGAAATACCCTCCTAAATGTTTCTTCTTCGATGATTTTTACGGGATGAAAGCGAAAATCCCAACTCAATCCCATTTTGCCATACTATTCATGATACCATACTCAAATGGGAAACACAAGCGATTCTCCCACGGATTCTTCATCCGACGACCATGGTTTGCAGCGTGCAAATCTAATGAATCTCTGCTATAATGAAGCCATCCTGTCTGCTGCAAGGAGGATTTCCATGCTCAAAAATCCTATGACCATCGTAAAGATCATCGCCTTCTTTCTATCGTGCGCCCTCCTCTACGGCATCCACCTTGCCAATCCGACGTTCTTCCCCGAACTTTGGCAGGTCTTGAAGAGCGGCGATCTCCTTGCGACTGCCGACTACATACGCTCCTTCGGCTCGTGGGCGATGTTCTTCAGCTTCTGGCTCGTGCTCTTCGTCAACGCCATCGGCTTTCCGCCTGCCATCATCTTCTCCACGGCCAATACTCTGATCTTCGGCATCGTGCCCGGCATCGTTCTCTCGGTCATCGCCGAAACCATCGGCGTCACCATCAGCTTCCTCTTGCTGCGCTTCCTCTTCCGCTCCTCGGCGGAGCAGCTGATCGCCAAGCACCCCGTGCTCAAGAAAGTGGATGCCTACAGCGGCAAGAACGGCTTCACCGTCATGCTCATCGCACGCATGGTGCCCTACATCCCATCGGCACTCTTGAACGCGCTCGGCGCCTTGAGCGCCATCAGCATCAGGGACTACGTCATCGCCTCTTTCGTCGGCAAATTCCCTTCGACTGCCATCGAGGCAATCATCGGGCACGACACCGTGCTCAAGAACCCTGACCCAACACGTCTCGTCCTCGTCTGCATCGCTGCCGTCCTCCTCGTCGCCGGAGCCTCGGTACTATGAACGGCATGTCGAGAAGAAGGCGGACGCCATGCAGAAGATCATCGACGAACACGCGCAGATGAAAAAAACCGCAAAATGAATGCAGCGGACAAGAGCGGCGGACGGAACTTCATGAAATGCAACTAGGAAAAAAACAGCGTTTTTTTCCCACTTCATTTCCCGACTAGGAAAAAACAGCGTTTTTTTCCCACTTCATTTCCCGACTAGAAAAACAGCGTTTTTCCTTTCTTCAACATGAGGTGATGATCCATGTCCACGCCCACCTTATTAAAACTATATCATCAAAATGAAGATGAAAGCCGAAAGCTTCACCGCAACTTATACAACTCCAGCTTGGCGCATCACATCGACATACCGATCAAGCATCTAAATGCGCGTCGTGAATTTAGAGCCTTTTACTACTATACGGAAAACATCGTACAGATTCTTTCTTCCATCATGCTTGAACTTCGTAAACTGACTGCCATTACAACGACACTCCCTCCCATAGCCATTGAATCTTTCGGCAGATCCTGCCTCATTGAAGAGATTCAATCCAGCAATGACATAGAAGGGGTGCGGAGCACTCGAAAAGAAATCAAGACAGCTATGGACGAACAAGACATGGTCAACGCCTCCAATCGACCTCGCTTTTGGAGCACAGTCAACAAATACTTGAAACTCCAGCAGCAAGAAGAGATCCCCTTCCGCAACAGTCGCGACTTGCGCACCTTTTATGACGAATTTTTAGCAGACGAAATCGGAAGAGATAATCCCAAGAATCTTCCCGACGGCGATATTTTTCGCAAAGAACCCGTTGAGGTGCGCTCAAGGTCAAAAATCATACATCGCGGCATCGTTCCCGAAGAAAAGATCATCCGAAACATGGAGCTTGCGTTGGAAATCCTGCAAAATGCACACATTCCCGAACTGATCCGCATTTCCCTTTTTCACTACCTTTTCGGTTATATTCATCCGTTCTACGACGGAAACGGCCGCACATCACGATTCATCACATCGTATTATCTAGCAAAAATATTACACCCGCTGGTTGCCATTCGCCTATCCATCACCATCAAGAAATCGCTTCGCGTATATTATAAGCTGTTTGAAGATACGAACCATCAGGGGAACTATGGTGATCTGACGCCGTTTGTCACTGGATTTCTTTGGCTGATCCAGAAAAGCATCACCCGCGTCAATGAGATTTTTGCAAGAACGAAGAAAAAAAGACTCAACACCTTGGCGCGACATCTTGAAGACAACTACTTTCAGTCATCAAAAAGCAAAACGGACGGGAAGATTCATTTCGTTCTGCTGCAGGCATATTTCTTCTCGGATGATGGAGCAACACTGGAAGAGATTGCAAGCACTGTGGGACAGAGTGCAAAAACAATCCGAACACATATCAAAAGCTATCCTGCTGAACGAATCATGACCAACAAAACACGTAAAGCTCATCGGTATAAACTTTCCGACAACTTCATACAGGAATTGGAATCCCGACGATAAAGATCCGGTCAGTTAAGCCCGAAGACGCTGGCCGACCAGCCAAGTTGAATCACGTCTGTATGCCGACAGGCAAAACTCTATGCCAGGATGGCAAACCCAAACAGCGTCAGAGACGCGAAAGACTCCCGGAGCGAACCCGCAGGGAGTCTTTTCTATTCTGCTTGTACCGCTGAGTTTCAGCGCCCGGTCTCATCCTCATCGTCCCTCTCGTCGATCGGCGTGTGCGCACACGAAAAAGGCTTCCGGGCAAAACGCTCGGAAGCCTTGAATTTCTATGGTGCCGAAGGCCGGACTCGAACCGGCACGTAGGGAACTACGCTTGATTTTTGAGTCAAGTGCGTCTGCCAATTCCGCCACTTCGGCACAAGATGCTGCAACTGCTGCAACAGAGAGAATGATACCATCCCCAGAAG
Source organism: uncultured Selenomonas sp. (assembly GCA_916438625.1). GTDB lineage: Bacteria > Bacillota > Negativicutes > Selenomonadales > Selenomonadaceae > Selenomonas. Next base: position 1,800,465 of record CAKAFE010000001.1, read on the forward strand.
CTTTTTGTCAATAGGTCGGATGAGAGTTTATGCACCAGGCGGCAACTCCGCTTGCTGCATAAAAAACGCAAGGCAGGCGGCAGATCCGTCCGTAAGGGACAGATCTGCCGCCTGCCTGCTCTCCGATCTCAGATGCCGAAGTCGCCGATCTTCACGCCGATCTTCTGCGCGAGTTCTTCGAGATCATCGGTTCCCGTCGCCACGCCTGCAAAAAGCGGAATGGCGGCGCAGGTTCTCGCGTCGTCCAAAGCGCGGTGATGCTGGAAATTGATGTTGAGATGTGCACCGACGGTGTTGAGCTTGTGGTCGACGAGATCCGGCCAGACCTTGCGCGAAATGCGCACGGTGCAGCAGGTGCGGAAGAGCGGCGCCTGCAGGTGATTGGCAAGGAGCGATGCCTTGAGAACGCCCATGTCGAAAGAAGCATTGTGCGCGACGACGATCTTCCCGGCAAGATGCTCTTCCAGTTCCCTGCCAGATTTCGGCGAAGGTCGGCGCGTCTTCCACGTCCTTGGGGCTTATGCCGTGGATGCCGATGTTGAAGTCATCAAAGGCGAGCTTCGGCGGCTGGATCAGCGTCGTCCAGCTCTCCTGAGCTGCCCGTCCCGCACTTCCACGGTCGCCACGCTGCAGGCGGAATTCATGCTGCCCGTCGCCGTCTCAAAATCAATCGCGATATAGTTCATCATGGCGATCACCTCGCAAAACACTTTCTGCGGCACTGCCGCACCCCATACACGCGGACGCCGGCTCCTGCCGCGCCCCCTCGGCGCACATCTGCCGCTGCAGTCCTTCGCCTCAAGCGTCCCTCTTCTTCTGCAGGTATTCATCGATGGCGGCAGCCGCCTTCTTCCCCGCTCCCATCGCCGGGATGACGGTCGCCGCGCCCGTCACGATGTCGCCGCCCGCGAACACGCCTTCCTTCGTCGTCGCGCCCGTCTCCTCGTCGGCGACGATATTGCCGCGCTTCGTCGTATCCATGCCGGGCGTCGTCGTCGCCACGATGGGATTCGGACCCGTGCCGATCGACATGATGACCGTATCGACCTCCAGATCGAACTCGGAGCCTTCGACGGGAACGGGACGGCGGCGGCTGACTCATCCGGCTCGCCAAGCTCCATCTTGATGCAGCGGATCGCCCTGACCCAGCCTTCCTCGTTCCCCAAGACCTCGACGGGATTGTTCAGCAGGCGGAAGTCTATGCCCTCTTCCTTCGCATGGTGCACTTCCTCGCGTCTTGCGGGAAGCTCTTCCTCGCTGCGGCGGTAGACGATGTAGACGTGCTCTGCGCCTAGACGCAGAGCTGTGCGCGCCGCGTCCATGGCGACGTTGCCGCCGCCGACGACGGCGACGCCCTTGCCGACGTGGATCGGCGTCGCAAACTCAGGGAAGCGGTACGCCTTCATGAGGTTGCAGCGCGTCAGGAATTCATTGGCCGAGTAGACGCCGTTGAGCCCTTCGCCAGGGATGTTCATGAAATGCGGCAGACCCGCGCCCGTGCCGACGAAGACGGCGTCGAACCCCTCTTCTTCCATGAGTTCGTCGATCGTATAGAGTCTGCCGACGACGGAATTCAGCTCGATCGTCACGCCGAGCTTCCTGAGGTTTTCGACTTCCTTCTGCACGACGCCGTCCTTCGGCAGACGGAACTCAGGGATGCCGTAGGAGAGCACGCCGCCTGCGACGTGCAGCGCCTCGAAGATCGTCACGCGGTAGCCCTTCTTTGCAAGGTCTCCTGCGCACGAAAGACCTGCAGGCCCCGCACCGATGATCGCGACCTTCTGCGCGTCGGGGCGGAACTCGACAGGCTCGACCGCTTCACCCTGCGCGAGCTGCCAATCTGCCGCGAAGCGCTCCAGCCGGCCGATGCCGACAGGATCGCCGCGCTTGGCAAGGACGCAGAACTTCTCGCACTGATTCTCCTGCGGACAGACGCGGCCGCAGACAGCGGGCAAAGCATTGTCGCCCTTGATGATCTCGATCGCCGCCGCGAAATCGCGCCCCTTGATCTTCTGGATGAACTCGGGAATGCGCACGGACACAGGACAGCCCTTGCGGCACTGCGGCACCTTGCAGTTGAGGCAGCGCTCCGCCTCGGCGATCGCCGTCTCCTCGCCATAGCCCAAGGCCACTTCATCGAAATTATGCGCACGGACTTTCGGATCCTGCTCCGGCATCTTGTGTTTTTTTCGAGCACCAACGCCACGTCAATCCCTCCCCAAACCGATGTTGCAGATGTGATCTTTCGCCTGCGCCTCCTGTGCGCGATACATCCTGCCGCGCTCCATCAAGCCTCGAAAATCGACGAGATGCCCGTCGAACTCAGGGCCGTCGACGCAGGCAAACTTCGTTTCCTCGCCCACTTGCACGCGACAGCAGCCACACATGCCCGTGCCGTCGACCATGATAGGATTGAGGCTCACGATGGTCTTGATGCCGTGTGGGCGCGTGGCTTCGGCAACGCTCCGCATCATGACGCCGGGACCGATCGCCGTGATCTGGTCGATCTTTTTCCCCGCGTTTTACCAGCTCTTCGATGGCATTCGTGACGAAACCCTTGATGCCATACGAGCCGTCGTCCGTCGTGATCAGAACCTCGTCGGAAATCGCGCGCATACGATCTTCAAAAATGAGGATGTCCTTCGTCTTCGCGCCGAGAATCGAGATAACCTTGTTGCCAAGCTCGTGCGTCGCACGCGCGATCGGATAGACCGGTGCGACGCCGATGCCGCCGCCAACGAAGACAACGGTGCCCATGTGGTCGGAAAGAACCGACGGCTGCCCCAGAGGCCGACGAAGTCGAGGATGGCATCGCCCTCCTTAAGAGATGCGAGAATCTCGCTCGACGCGCCGACGACCGAAGAGGATCGTGACCGTCCCCTTCTCGCGGTCAAAAATCGGCGATCGTCAACGGTACACGCTCACCTTCCTCGTTGACGCGCAGGACGATGAACTGCCCGGCAGAGCCTTCTTCGCCACACGGGGCGCCTCGATATCGTACTCAAGGATGCCGGGCGACAACTCCTGCTTCTTTAAGATTTTTGTACATTCCAATGCCCCCAATCGCATGAAGAAAAAAACAACGAATCGACACTCTTGCACGGTCTGGCATCAGTCGCCAAAGATGCCGCCAAGATACTCCTCCAGCCCCCGTGCGGATCGGCATGAGGTAGACATGCTCATCCCGCGCCCGCACTTCTTCGATGACCTCGCGCGCGAACAAGATGCTCCAAGCGAGCGTCGGCGCGAACTCCCTTCGGGAACACGACCCGGTTCTTCGTCTCCCAGTAGCTCTGCGAGCGCTGCGACGTCACGGGCGACAGACCCCAATAGACCTCGATCCCTTCGAGCATGTCTGCGTACATCGCGAGAAAAACGTCGGTCGAAGAACGGCTGCGTGAAGAAACCGACGGCTCCCGCCTGCAGCTTGCGGCGGATGCGGTAATCTTCCCTGCCTCATGCTGCCGCGATACTGGTCGATGCCCGCAAAGACTCGAATCTCAGGCATTTCCTCGCGGAACTTCCGTATGACGTCGATGCTCTCCGTCGGATAGACGGTGTGCGCCATATTCTGCGGCGCATCGCCCTCGATGACGAGGACTTCTCGGATCGCATGTTCGCGCAGGTAGTCCGCCATGGGCAGCGGCTTCGTGATGTCGATGTCCATGGCGCGGATGTGCGGCACAGCGGGGAAAGTCTCTCCTGCAATCGCCGCGCCTTCCCAACTGCGCACGGGAAGGCGCAGAAGATCGGGGATGTTGATGAGATCGATCTTTCCCTCATACTTCTTCGCTTGCGCGAGTTCTCCGCGCAGAACCTCCTCGTCACGAGGCACCAGTTCAAGCGACACTTTGTTCATATCAATCACCCTGCTCAACTCTAAAGGATACGCTTCTCGCACAGCCTCATCCATCGTCTGTTTCCCTACATCGTAACGCTTCGCCAGATCCCGAAGCTGGGCAATTCTTTCCTCGCGCACCGTCCAACGAATCTGCGGCTCAGCCATCGTTTTCATTCGCATGACCTTCCCCTTTGCTTCAAGCGCCTTGCTTCCTCAGAACAATCCCGTGATCCTGCCGTCTTGCGTGATGTCCATATCCATCGCCGCCGGATGCTTGGGAAGACCGGGCATCGTGAGAATGCTGCCCGTCAGGGCGACGATGAAGCCCGCACCCGCTGCGAGACGAAGCTCGCGCACTGTGATGCGAAAGCCCTCGGGCCGTCCGAGAAGCGCGGCGTCGTCAGAAAGCGAATACTGCGTCTTCGCCATGCACACGGGCATCTTGTCGAACCCCAGAGCTTCCAGCTCTTCCAGCTCCCGCTGCGCTTCCTTTGTGAAGTCGACGCCTGCCGCGCCGTAAATCTCCCGCGCGATCTTGCCGATCTTCTCGGGAATCGTTTCCTTCTCATCATAGAGCTGGTGGAAATCCGCCTTCTTCTCCAGCGCTGCCTCCACCTTCGCGGCGAGCGCCTCGCCGCCTTGACCACCCTTTGCCCAGACTTCGGAGAGCGCTGCTTCCGCGCCGAGCGATTCGCACTCGCGGCACACGAAGTCCAGCTCTTCTTCGGTATCCGTCGGGAAGACATTGACGGCGACGACTGCAGGGAGACCGAACTTCTGCACGTTCTCGATGTGCTTGCCGAGGTTCGCCATGCCCTTCTTGAGAGCCGCCATATCGACCTTCGCCAGTTCCGTCTTGCCGAGTCCGCCGTGCATCTTGAGTGCGCGCACCGTCGCAACGATGACCACGGCATCGGGCGAGATTCCTGCAAAGCGGCACTTGATGTCGAGGAACTTCTCCGCGCCGAGGTCAGCGCCGAAGCCCGCTTCCGTCACGACGACATCAGCGAACTTCAAGGCGAATTTCGTCGCCATGATGCTGTTGCAACCGTGCGCGATGTTCGCAAAGGGCCCGCCGTGGATGAAGACGGGCGTGCCTTCGAGCGTCTGCACGATATTGGGCTTGATGGCATCCTTGAAGAGAAGCGTCAGCGCGCCCGTCGCGCCCAGCTCGTCAGCACGGCGAGCCTTGCCATCCCGTGAATAGCCGATGACGATGCGGCCGAGCCTTTCCTTCATGTCCATGAGATCACGCGAGAGGCAGAGGATCGCCATCATCTCCGACGCCACCGTGATGTCGAAGCCCGTCTCGCGCGGCACGCCGTGCGCCTTGCCGCCCATGCCGACAACGACGTGGCGCAAGGCGCGGTCGTTGAGGTCGAGGACGCGCTTCCATGGGATGCGACGCACATCGAGATCAAGCGCATTGCCTTGCTGGATGTGGTTGTCGATGAGGGCGGCGAGGAGATTGTGCGCCGTCGTGATGGCATGGAAATCCCCGGTGAAATGCAGATTGATGTCCTCCATGGGAACGACCTGCGCGTAGCCGCCGCCCGCTGCGCCGCCCTTCATGCCGAAGCACGGCACCCATCGACGGCTCCCTGAGCGCCGCCGCCGCCTTGTGACCGCGGCGCGAGGTGCATCGGCCAATCCGACGCTCGTCGTCGTCTTGCCCTCGCCCGCCGGCGTCGGATTGATCGCCGTGCAGAGGATGAGCTTGCCGTCCGGCCTTTCCTTGACACGCTGCCACGCATCGAGCGCGACCTTCGCCTTGTATCTGCCGTAAAGCTCCAACTCCTCAGGCGCAAGGCCGATCTTCGCGGCGATTTCCTCGATCGGCCTCATCTTCGCTTCCTGTGCGATTTCCACATCGGATTTCATGGACCTTCCACCCCTTCTTGCTCCACACGCATCTTCGCCGCCTGCACCGTGTTCGCCATGAGCATGGCGATGGTCAGCAGGCCGACGCCTCGAGCACGGGCGTGATGGCGCCCGCGACCTCCTTCACGGCCTCGAAATCCACGTCGCCGACGAGCTTCTTCTCAGCGACGCGATTGATGCCGACATCGATGACCGTCGCACCGTGCTTCACCATGTCCGCCGTCACGAAGCGCGGCCTGCCGACCGCCGCCACGAGGATGTCGGCCTCGCGCGCGATGGCGGCGAGATCTTCCGTGCGCGAATGGCAGATCGTGACCGTCGCATCTTCAGCGAGAAGCAGCTGGCTGATGGGCTTTCCCACGATGTTGCTCCCTGCCGATGACACAGGCGCGCTTGCCTGCGACGGGAATTTTCGCGAGCTTGAGCATCTTCATGCAGCCGGCGGGCGTGCACGGCACGAGCGAACCCTCGCCCGCAACGAGCCCTGCCGATATTCACGGGATGGAACCCATCGACGTCCTTTCGCGGGTCGATGCGCTCGATGATCTCCGCCGTGCTTTTCGCGAGATGCGCTGGCAAAGGAAGCTGCACGAGTATGCCGTCGATGCGGTTGTTTGCATTGAGTCGGTCGATTTCAGCGAGAAGATCCTCCTTCGTTGTCTCCTCCGGCAAGGCAATGAGTGCGGAAAAAAAGCCGAGCGCCTCACAGGCGCGCTCCTTGTTGCGCACATAGACCTCCGATGCGGGATCCTCGCCGACGATGACGACGGCGAGGCCGGGCGTTCTGCCCAAAGAAGGGCGAAGAGCCAGCGCTTCCTCTCGCGCTTCCTCCTTAATCTTTTGGGCAAAAACCCTGCCTTCAAGCAATCGTGCTGTCATGATTCACTCCCCAATCAAACATACAGGCTCGCCACGGTGAAGATCAGCATGGCGATGGAAACGATGCCGTTGCGCATGAAGTAACGCTGCGTGACACGGCTGTAGTCATCGGCGCTTACGATGCGGTGCTGGTAGACGAGCGTGCCCGCCGCGACGCCGACGCCGATGTAGTAGAGCCAATGCAGCTCCAAGAGCATGCCGAGCACATAGAAGCAGGCGATGCTCACGGCATGGACGAAGCGGCAGATGACGAGCGCGCCGCGCGCCGTGAACTGCGTCGCCAGCGAGTGAAGCCCCTCGGCGCGGTCGAACGCCTCGTCCTGCGAACCGTAGACGGCATCGAACGCGCCGATCCAGAGCGCCACGGCGATGCAGAGAACGACGGCGGGCAAAGGAAGTTCGCCCGTCACAGCGACCCAGCTGCCCGCCGGCGCCATGGCGATGGCAATCCCTAAGACAAGGTGGCAAAAGAAACGTGAAGCGCTTCGTATACGGGTAGATCAGGAACGGCACGACGGCGACAGGCAGCAGCAGGAGACAGATCGGACGCAGCTGCGCCACCGCCAAGAGACAGACGGCGAGATAGACGGCGATGGAGATCTTCGCCTCGCGCGGCTTCAGATCGCCGCGCACCATGGCGCGCGAGGCGAGACGCGGCTGCTTCTTGTCGTACTTCAAGTCGGCGAGGTTGTCCAAGGCGAGCGCTGCACTCCTCGCACCCGCAATGGCGACCGTGATCCAGACAAGCTCCATCACGGGCGGCATCCCCCCCGCCGCCAAAAAAGCGCTCATGTAGGCGAACGGCAGGGCGAAGACGATGTGATGGAGCGCGATGTTGTTGATGTGCGCACCAATCTTAGCCAAGTCCTAGCTCCCTCCACTTCGCATCAACACGCGCCTTGATCTCGTCCGTCATGACGATCTCGTCAGGCCATTCGCGCGTGTGGCCTTCCTCCGGCCGGGATTTCGTCGCGTCGATGCCGAGCTTCGTGCCCCACTTCGCCATGGGCGAGGAGTGATCGAGCACGTCCAGCGGCCCTTCGACCATCTCAAGGTCATACTTCGCATCGATGTTGTTGAACACGCGCCACCAGACTTCCCTCATGTCCTGCACGTTCACATGGGCATCAACTACGATGATCATCTTGCAGAACATCATCTGCCCCATGCCCCAGATCGCGTGCATGACGCGGCGCGCCTGCATAGGATACGTCTTCTTGATGGACACGACGCAGCAGTCGTGGAAGACGCCTTCGAGCGGCATATTGATGTCGACGATCTCCGGCACCATTTGCTGCAAGAGAGGCAAAAAGATGCGCTCCGTCGCCTTCGCAAGAAAGCAGTCCTCCATCGGCGGCTTGCCGACGATCGTCGCTGGATAGATCGGGTCTTTGCGGTGCGTGATGCGGGTGATATGGAACACCGGGTAGTCATCCGCCAGCGAATAGTAGCCCGTGTGATCGCCGAACTGCACTCGCGCCGGCGCTCGCTTTCGAGCACATAGCCTTCCAAGACGATCTCGCTCGTCGCGGGCACCTCGATGTCGACCGTCTTGCACTTGACAAGCTCGACCGATTTGTGACGCAGGAAGCCCGCGAAGACCATCTCGTCGATGTCGCGCGGCAAGGGAGCCGTCGCAGCATACGTCAGGACGGGATCGGTGCCGATGGCGACGGCGACCTCGATGCGATCCTTGCCCTGCTCCTTCGCTGCGCGGAAATTCTCCGCTCCATTCTTATGAATGTGCCAATGCATGCCCGTCGTGTTCTTGTCGTACTTCTGCAGACGGTACATGCCGACATTGCGCTTGCCCGTCTCGGGATTCTTCGTAAAAATGAGCGGCAGCGTGATGAAGAGCCGCCGTCCCTCGGGCCAGCACTTCAAGATCGGCAGGACATCGAGCGATGGGTTGTCCATCTCCACGACCTCCTGGCACGGCGCCTTCTTGACATACTTGGGGAAATTCACTGCCTTGCGCATCTTCGGGATGAGCGTGACGAGATCCATCTTGTTCGCGAGCGAGATCTTCGGCAGGCGCATGAAATCACGCAGATCGTCGGCAATCTCATCGAGGCTCTCGACGCCCAGAGCGATGCACATGCGCTCCATGCTGCCGAAAGCGTTCATGAGCACAGGCATGTCGTAGCCCTTGACATTCTCGAAGAGCAGAGCGACGTTCTTCTCGCCCTCCATCTTGGAAACGCGGTCGGTGATCTCCGTGATCTCCAACTCGGCATCGACCTCCGTCTTGATGCGGCGCAAAAAGCCCGCGCGACTCCAACTCTTCCATGAACTCGCGTAAATCCTTGAAAGCCAACAGTATTCCTCCTTATTTGCGCAAAATAAAACGAACGATGACGTAGCTGATCTCATAAAGGAGGATCATGGGCACGGCGATCATCGTCTGGGAAAAAACATCGGGCGTCGGGGAAATGACAGCGCCGATGACGAAAGACAGAAACACCACGATGCGCTGCTGCTTCCAAAGGAAGGCCGACCCCACGAAACCGAGTTTCGCGAGGATCACGATGACGAGCGGCAGTTCGAAGATGAAGCCGAAAGGCAGGATGAACGCCAGCACAAAATCGAGGTACTTGCCCAAGGAAAAGAGCGGCTCCAAATTGTCCGAGCCGAAGCCGATGAAGAAGCGGATGGCGGCCGGCAGCACAAGGGCAAAGGAAAAAGGCGATGCCGACGACGAAGAGCACGACGGAAAGCGGCACGATGAGGAGCAGAGCCTTTCTCGCGCACGGTCAAAGCAGGCAGAATGAACCGCCAGATCTCGTAAAAGATGACGGGCAGAGCGAGCAAAAAGCCGCCAAAGACCGCAATCTTCAGATAGGTGAAGAACGCCTCTGCCGGCTGCATGTAGTAAAGCTTCCCCGCAGGCGCCGTCAAACAGTGCATGATCTCGTCGATGTAGAAATAGGCGGCGCCGCTGCCGACGACGACGGCGGCAATCGAATAGATCAGCCTCTTCCTAAGCTCCTCGAGATGCGCGATGATGGACATGCTGCCGTCCTTGCGCTCCGACTGCTCCGGCTGCTCTCGGCACATCCGTTCCCTGCGGCTGCTCATTTTTTCTCGTATGTCATTTTTTTCGTTCTTCTCATCTTTTTTTCGCAGGGGCGGGTGGCTCGGGCGTGACATCGACGGTGTTCCTGTCGCCCTCTTCCCTTCCCTCCTTGAACTCCTTCACGCTTCTGCCGAGCGCCTTGCCAATCTCGGGCAGCTTGCGCGGGCCGAAGACGAGGAGCGCGACGAAGATGATGGCTCCGATCTCATAGATGCTCAGCATCGTCCTGCCTCCCCTCTGCTTTCGACGGCTTCGCTGCCTCGTTCTGTGCAGCGGCAGGCTTTGCCGCTTCCGGCGCGATCGGCTGCTGTCCCATCGGCGGTTCGGCAATCGTCTGCAGCGGCGGCGTCTGAGGCGGCGCACTCGGCTGCGGCGTCGCATTCTCCATCGGCTTGTTCACATCGGACATCAAGCTGTTCGTCGCTTTCTTGAACTCACTGAGGCCTTTGCCGACAGCGCGGCCGATTTCGGGCAATTTGCCCGGGCCGAAGACGACGAGAGCGATGACAAAGATGAGAATGAGCTCTGGAAAGCCCAAATTGAACATAGCGGTTCCCCCTTAACGAACTGCACGCAGCAGCCCCTGGAATACTTCAGGCGAGACTACGATTCACGCTTGGCGATGTAGTCCGCCGCCCTGCAGAACGTCTCGCGCACTTTCTCAGGCAGCGTGTGCGGCAGCGCTTCCTTCGCTTCCATGAGGAATTCCTGCACCTTGTTCCGCGCATATTCGATGCCATCGGACGCGCGCACGATGGCGAGAGCACGCTCGACATCGTCGCGCGTCATCTCGGGATTCGTCACGATGGAAAGCAGCTCCTCCTTGTCGGAGCTGACTTCAAGCGCGCGGATCACAGGCAGCGTCACGATGCCCTCATGGATGTCGTTGCCCGCCGGCTTGCCGATCTTCTTCTCATCGGATGTCAGGTCGAGCAAGTCGTCCGTGATCTGGAACGCCATACCGACATATTTGCCGTAGGCGTACAGCCCACGTTCCGCCTCCTCTCCCAGATTCGCCGCGATCGCGCCCAGCTCGCAGCAAATTGCGAGGAAGTTCGCCGTCTTCTTCGCAATGCGCTCATAATACTCCTCGACATCGCGCGAAGCGCGGTAAAGCTCTTTGTTCTGGATGATTTCGCCTGAGCTGAGATCCATGATGAGCTGCGCGACACGTCCCGTGACGCGCTCGCTGAAGCCATTTTCCACGATGAGCAAAAACGCTCGTGCAAAGAAATAGTCGCCCGAAAGAATCGCCTGCTGGTTGCCCCACATGGCATTTGCCGTCACCGCGCCACGCCGCGTATCGGCATGGTCGAGCACATCGTCATGAACGAGCGACGCCATATGGATGAGCTCAAGCGCCACGGCGAGCGGCATCATCTTCTTCGCGTCAAAATCCTTGCCAGAACGCGCCGCCAGAAGGAAGAGCGCAGGGCGCAGCCTCTTGCCGCCGGACTTCACAAGATGCGTGCCGATCTCCGTGATACGATCCACAGGCGATACAGCAGCCTGCAAAAGCTCCTCCTCCAACAAGGCAAGATCCTTTTTTACCAAGAGAAACATCGAATGGATGAACATCCCATCACCTACATGCCTACAATATCATAATGCTTCTATTAAGTTTACCATGAAGCCCCGAGAAGTCAAGCCGAAGGCGCAGACTGATCGGCGAGGCTTCTGTAAGGGCGGCGCACCATGTCCACGAAGTGGACGTTCGTGCGTGTAGCTTACTATGAAAGTCCAAGTCAAGCCCAAAGGGCGCAGACTGATTGGGTAACTTTCATTAAGGCGGGCGGACATATGTACAGCGTGCCTCCTTGACGATGCCGTCGCTAAAAACGGCGGCGAAAGCGAACCATACCGCACTGCTTCACGGCTGAACATATGTCCGACAAGTTTACCATGAAGCCCCGAGAAGTCAAGCCGAAGGCGCAGACTGATCGGCGAGGCTTCTCGCATCAAGCTCCTTCTGCCAGGCAACGAGATCGGCAAGAGACACGCTCTCGATGACCTCCTTCATCGCTTCATGCAGCTTCTGCCACAGAAAGAGCGTCGCACATCGTTCATGCCGTGGACAGTCGTTCTTCTCCATATCCATGCAGGCAACGGGCGCAAGACTGCCCTCGATCAGACACAAGATGCTCCCCGCTGTATATTCCTCCGGCATGCGCATCAGGCGATAGCCTCCCTGCGGTCCGCGGCTGCTCTTGACGAAGCCCGCCTTGTTCAGCACGGAGACGATCTGCTCCAAATACTTTTTCCGAAATCTCCTGCCTCCGCGCAATATCCTTGATGCGCACCGGCTCATTCCTCCCATGCATGGCGATGTCCATCATAAGCCGCAGCGCATATCGTCCCCTCGTAGAAATCTTCATATCCTGTCCTCCACCCGGATAAATTTCTGCGTCCTTATATATCGTTCCTATATGATATATTCATATGCATACCATTATAGCGTATTTTTTCAAAAATGTCCTCTAAAAACGGATTCATGTCAATCGCACGGCCTTCAGATGTTTCAGACAGAACCGATACAGGAAATAGAGGAAGATCGATGTCACCACCCAGCTGATCGGATAGATGACCATGAGTGTTTCAAACGTCGGATAATGCGGGAAGACAAGCCAGACCCAGGAAAGACGCACGCCGCAGATGCAGAAGAGCGTGACGAGAGCCGGCATCAGAGAATAGCCGTAGCCGCGCATTGCGCCGGAGAAGATGTCGATGAACACGGCGAATATCTCTGGCACGACGACGTAGAGAATGCGTATGACGCCGATCTCAACGACGGCAGGATCGCCGTTGAAGATGCGCAGCAGCGGGCGCATGGAAACGAGTATGGCCGTCCCGAGAACGAGCATGGCAGAGATGCTCAGACGCAGGCTCCAGCGCGTGACTTCTCGGCAGCGCTGCAGATTCCCCGCGCCGTAGTTCTGGCTGACGAAAGTCGTGCATGCCTGCTGGAAGGCCGAAGTCACGCAATAGACATTGATCTCGATGGTGAAGGCCGCCGCCGATGCCGCCATGACCTCCGCCCCCAGACTGTTCAGAGCCGCCTGTATGACAAGGTTCGCGATGCAGAAGACCATCCCCTGCACAGCAGCCGGCATACCGATGACGAAGATGCGTTTCATATGATGACGGCACACGCGCAAGAGCCGGAAATCGAGGCGCAGGACGCCCTCCTTCCTGCGCAGGGAACGGACGATCATCGACGCCGCAACAAGATAGGAAATCGCCGTCCCCCACGCTGCGCCGTCGACGCCCATGCCTGCGACGAGCACGAAGCCCAGATCCAGGAGAAAGTTGAGGACGCTCGCCGCCAAGAGCGCGACGAACGGCGTACTCGTATCGCCGCGGCTCCTAAGGATCGCCGAAGCGAAATTGTAGAGGCTCATGAACGGCAGCCCGAGGAGGAATATGCGCAGATACAGCTCCGCCATCGGCATGACGGCGTCCGGCACATCGAGAAGATCGAGCAGCGGCGCGGCGAAAAGCTCACCGAGCACCATGACGCCTATGCCCACGAGGAGAGAAAGCACGAGCGCCGTATGGACGGCACGACTCGCCTCCTTAAGCAGACGTGCGCCGATATACTGCGCGACGACGACATTGGCGCCGAGCGAAAGGCCGAGGAAGAACATCACGATCAGCCCGACGATCGGCACGTTATTGCCCACCGCCGCCATCGCCTCCGTCCCGACGAAGCGCCCGAGCACCGCGATATCCGCCGAATTAAACATCTGCTCCAAAATGCCCGTCAAAGCGATGGGCAAGGCAAAGACGACGATCTTGTCCCAAAGCGATCCTTCGAGCATATCGATCTCTCTTCGATGAAATCCCAGCAAAAAACTTCCTTCTTCCTTCCGTCTGAAAAACTTCTTCTGCGCAAAGCTGCCCGCGCAAGGAATCACGGGTTCCTCTCAAAGCCCATCTTCACGCATCCGTGCTCCCTTGGATCAGCGCTTCCTTAAAATAGTTCTTATCCATTATATCGAACAAGCGAAAAAATGCAACCGCACCGACTGCAACAATCCTCCCTCGATCCCCTAGACAGTTTCCGCCTTGTCTGATCGGACGCTCTCAACGAAAATATTGCCGTATCTGGCGTACCCTCCCTCACAACAAAAAAAGCCACCGAGACTCTTTCCTCGATGGCTTTCTCCATCATGACCTTTTCTCTTTCCTCCCGTACTCCATGCCGAGCCAATGCGCGATTCCTTGCGGCGACGCAGCTTCAACACCCATCCGCTCCGTCAAGGCAGGGTACTCCTCCAGTGGAACATCGTCGAGGAAGATCGTTTCCAGATAGGCGGCGGCGCGCGAGCTGCCAACGTAGATGAGTCTCTGACTGGTCGGATTCACGAGACTCGACACATGCACATCCACGAGAAGCACCGCCTTCGCTTCCAAACCTTGTAGCGGCGCACCGTCGTGAACCACAGCTTCCCTTCTTCCGGCTGATGCGAGAGAGGAATCCCTGCCAGCTCCGTCATTTCTGCAAAAGCGCTGCGTTCCAGCGTGCTGACCGTGAGGATCACGATGTCTTGGAGCGGCAGCCTTTCCTCGCTGCGCATACGGCGCACGAAATCGGCAGCGGCGTCATGAATGGCTTTCCGATGGGGTACGAAGACAGCACGCGGTTTTGTCCCATGGATGGCATTGAGATAATTCTTGTGCCTGCCCACGAGGAAACTCTGCACCGTCCGCCCGATTTCCGCTGTGTTGCGGCAGTTGCGGTAGAGGACGAGGCGGCAGTCCATGTGCGCATCGATCCACTTCCGAAGCCGTCTGCACGGTCTTCTCCTTCGCGTGGCGCGAGATGATCGTCTGCCCGCGGTCGTAAAAGAGGTAGAACGCGCCGTCGTGCAGCTCCGCCAAAAGCGCAAGGTGTTCGAGCAAAGCGCTCGGGAAATCCTGCGCCTCATCAACGACGATGTTCGGATATGTCCAGAGCGTATCGTCAAACTTCTCCCGGAAGAACGCCTCAAACTCGCGCAGCACCGTCGTCAGCGGGAAATCGCGATCCGCCATCAATTCCTCCGCCAGTGTGCGCTCGTTGTGGATCGTGATCTTTTCATCCCAGCGGCAGGAGCGCAGCCGCCGCAGGAGGAACTCGTTGAAGCAAAGATAGAGCACCTTCTGCCCCTCGCGCGCGATCATGCGCGCCTTCTCCGCTGCCAAGAGGCTCTTGCCCGTGCCCGCCGCACCGTGAATCGCCGCCGTGCGCTGATCGACCAGGTATTCAAGAAGGGCGAACTGCGCATTCGTCAGCCGCGCCGTCGACTGCTCCATCGCTGGCGATGCGGAAGAAAGCGTCTCCACGATGCGAAACACAGGCTGCAGGATCTGAACGACATGCTTGAATGTGGCCAGCGACTGCGCCCGCTCAGAAACCCGAAACAGTCCGTGCCAATAACTATAGATCTTCTCCAAGGTCGCCTTCGGTTCGCGCAAATCGTCTGCATCGAGAATGATGTCGCGCGGCGCTTCCAGAGGAAGCGGCTTGCCCTTTGAAAGATGCACGGAGGTGAACCAAACAGCCTTGCCCACGAGAGGGACATGCTGCGACATCCTTCGGCGCAGCTCTGCAAGGATGCGCTGGCAGCTGTTTTTCCGCCTGCTGGAACGGATCGATCGCCTTGCGCTCGCCCGTGCGGCGATTCGTCTGCCACCATGTGCCTTTCTCGTAAGCTATCCCGCCCGCCTTCACCTCGATGGCGAGGATTCCGTGGTCAGGATGCAGCACGACGAAATCCGCCTCGCCCTGCGGAGCTGTGCGAACACCATCGCCCAGCCAGCAGTACGAATGGAACACCGTGTAGTCATCGCCGAGCATCTCAAGCGCACGGTAAACCTGCCGCTCACCCGTGCTCCCATGAAAGTCCCCCGCCAGTGCGGGATAGAATCGTGCCATAGAATCCCCCATCTCGTAGCAAGTCCTGCGTAAAGTTCGCTCTTCGCGCTCATTCACTGGGTGCAGCGCAGACCAATGCGCAGACGATGCGAATATTGCCAATCCTATTTCAAGCATCAACTCTCTATCGCATCTCTGCCGCACAAAAATCCGCCCCATCACAAGCGGCTTTGCATATCGTCAATTTCTCCTCTTCGGTCGGAAGGCGGCGTTCTTCCTTCGTCATGAACGCCGCCTCCTGACTACGGAATCTGAATGCCGTGCTCCTCCGCCATCTCCCGAATGGCCGCCTCCGGCAGTTCCGCCATCTGTGCCACTGTCGCAAGCGGCGTTCCTGCACGGAGCATGTTCAGCGCCATGTGGGCGATGCCGATCTGACGCCCCTGACTGATCCCCTGATCGAATCCTTCCTGTGCGGCAGCCTGCAAGCCCGAACGGTAATCCATGAGCGCCATCTGGCGGTTGACATAGCGGAGGTACTCGTCCGGACTGCTCATGAATATCTTCTCCGCTTCCATCGCATCCCTGATCGCAGGTTCGCTCATCGCCAATTCCTCCTTCTCCTCTTCCGTCAGACGGTTTGCAAAGTATGCGAGCCATCGTTCCATCTTCGATGATTCGCGAATCGTTTTGCGCGGCGCTTTCATGTACTTCGGAAGTTCGATAAAGTGAAGCTCCATATCGCTGTTCAGCCGATCCCCGTTCTCAATGTTGTAGATGCTGTACATCGCGACGGGATTTTCCTGCGGCAGAAGCTCAAACGCCAGAAGGTTGATCGTGATCGCCGGGCGCAGAAGGCTGTACCCCTCGCCGCGCGTCAGCGAAAGCAGGTACAGGCGCGCCCAGTAGAACAATGTGCGCCGCTGCATATTGTTATAATTGACGACCTGCACCTCCACGTCTACGAGTTCGCCGCTGTCAAGCTCGCAGGCGATGTCCAGGCGTGACAGCTTCCCCTCGTCGCCATCGGGAAGCATCTCCGTCTGACGAAATGCGATGTCCTGGATTTCATGCCCGAGGGATCTTTCCAATACCGTATTGAGAAAAATCTATGGTGATCTGCTTGCGTTCTTCCTTCCCGAATATGAATTTGAATGCGACATCGTTCATCGGATTGAACGCCTGCCTGTCCTCTTCCCTGCGATCCTGCTCTTCCTTCGTCATGAACGCCGCCTCCCGACTACGGAACCTGAATGCCGTGCTCCTCCGCCATCTCCCGAATGGCCGCCTCCGGCAGTTCCGCCATCTGTGCCACTGTCGCAAGCGGCGTTCCTGCACGGAGCATGTTCAGCGCCATGTGGGCGATGCCGATCTGACGCCCCTGACTGATTCCTTGGCTGATTCCTTGGCTGATTCCCTGACTGATTCCTTGCTTGATTCCCTGATCGAATCCTTCCTGTGCGGCAGCCTGCAAGCCCGAACGGTAATCCATGAGCGCCATCTGGCGGTTGACATAGCGGAGGTACTCGTCCGGACTGCTCATGAATATCTTCTCCGCTTCCATCGCATCCCTGATCGCAGGTTCGCTCATCGCCAATTCCTCCTTCTCCTCTTCCGTCAGACGGTTTGCAAAAGTATGCGAGCCATCGTTCCATCTTCGATGATTCGCGAATCGTTTTTGCGCGGCGCTTTCATGTACTTCGGAAGTTCGATAAAGTGAAGCTCCATATCGCTGTTCAGCCGATCCCCGTTCTCAATGTTGTAGATGCTGTACATCGCGACGGGATTTTCCTGCGGCAGAAGCTCAAACGCCAGAAGGTTGATCGTGATCGCCGGGCGCAGAAGGCTGTACCCCTCGCCGCGCGTCAGCGAAAGCAGGTACAGGCGCGCCCAGTAGAACAAATGTGCGCCGCTGCATATTGTTATAATTGACGACCTGCACCTCCACGTCTACGAGTTCGCCGCTGTCAAGCTCGCAGGCGATGTCCAGGCGTGACAGCTTCCCCTCGTCGCCATCGGGAAGCATCTCCGTCTGACGAAATGCGATGTCCTGGATTTCATGCCCGAGGGATCTTTCCAATACCGTATTGAGAAAATCTATGGTGATCTGCTTGCGTTCTTCCTTCCCGAATATGAATTTGAATGCGACATCGTTCATCGGATTGAACGCCTGCCTGTCCTCTTCCCTGCGATCCTGCTCTTCCTTCGTCATGAACGCCGCCTCCCGACTACGGAACCTGAATGCCGTGCTCCTCCGCCATCTCCCGAATGGCTGCCTCCGGCAGTTCCGCCATCTGTGCCACTGTCGCAAGCGGCGTTCCTGCACGGAGCATGTTCAGCGCCATGTGGGCGATGCCGATCTGACGCCCCTGACTGATCCCTTGGCTGATTCCCTGACTGATTCCTTGCTTGATTCCCTGATCGAATCCTTCCTGTGCGGCAGCCTGCAAGCCTGAACGGTAATCCATGAGCGCCATCTGGCGGTTGACATAGCGGAGGTACTCGTCCGGACTGCTCATGAATATCTTCTCCGCTTCCATCGCATCCCTGATCGCAGGTTCGCTCATCGCCAATTCCTCCTTCTCCTCTTCCGTCAAACGGTTTGCGTTCTTCCTTCGTCATGAACGCCGCCTCCCGACTACGGAACCTGAATGCCGTGCTCCTCCGCCATCTCCCGAATGGCCGCCTCCGGCAGTTCCGCCATCTGTGCCACTGTCGCAAGCGGCGTTCCTGCACGGAGCATGTTCAGCGCCATGTGGGCGATGCCGATCTGACGCCCCTGACTGATTCCCTTGGCTGATTCCTTTGGCTGATTCCCTGACTGATTCCTTGCTTGATTCCCTGATCGAATCCTTCCTGTGCGGCAGCCTGCAAGCCCGAACGGTAATCCATGAGCGCCATCTGGCGGTTGACATAGCGGAGGTACTCGTCCGGACTGCTCATGAATATCTTCTCCGCTTCCATCGCATCCCTGATCGCTGGTTCGCTCATCGCCAATTCCTCCTTCTCCTCTTCCGTCAAACGGTTTGCAAAGTATGCGAGCCATCGTTCCATCTTCGATGATTCGCGAATCGTTTTGCGCGGCGCTTTCATGTACTTCGGAAGTTCGATAAAGTGAAGCTCCATATCGCTGTTCAGCCGATCCCCGTTCTCAATGTTGTAGATGCTGTACATCGCGACGGGATTTTCCTGCGGCAGAAGCTCAAACGCCAGAAGGTTGATCGTGATCGCCGGGCGCAGAAGGCTGTACCCCTCGCCGCGCGTCAGCGAAAGCAGGTACAGGCGCGCCCAGTAGAACAATGTGCGCCGCTGCATATTGTTATAGTTGACGACCTGCACCTCCACGTCTACGAGTTCGCCGCTGTCAAGCTCACAGGCGATGTCCAGACGTGACAGCTTCCCCTCGTCGCCATCGGGAAGCATCTCCGTCTGACGAAATGCGATGTCCTGGATTTCATGCCCGAGGGATCTTTCCAATACCGTATTGAGAAAATCTATGGTGATCTGCTTGCGTTCTTCCTTCCCGAATATGAATTTGAATGCGACATCGTTCATCGGATTGAACGCCTGCCTGTCCTCTTCCCTGCGATCCTGCTCTTCCTTCGTCATGAACGCCGCCTCCCGACTACGGAATCTGAATGCCGTGCTCCTCTGATTTCATCGGGCTTCCGTCCGCTCCAAGCTCCACATATCTTTGTCTTCATTATAAAGTCTTCAGCAGATTGCGTCAAACAAAAGAAGGCATCGGAAAACAAGGAAGAGTCTGCCGCACGAATCTTGAGATTCATGCAGCAGACTCTCGGACGCATATTCTGTTCGTCAGAACGCCCAGTTTGCATGGACGCTGGCGCTGACGCCCCGGCGCTTGCCCCTGCCAACCGGCAAAGTTCACGTCGTAGCTGACGCGCGAATCCTTCGGGGCGAAGCGCCAGCCAAGTTCGAGGAGCGCACTGCCGCCTCGGAGGCTCGGGCTGGGTGCGCCGTAGCCGTCGTAGCTTGCCGTCGCCTTGCCGCTGAACTCGTATTCATAGGCAAGTCCTGCGTAAAGCTCGTTCTCCGCGCTCATCCGCTGGCTGTAGCGCAGGCCGGTGCGCAGGCGATGCGAATCCACCGCGCCGAAGTCATACGTCTCGCCGCTGGTGAGCGTGGCCTCCGTGCCCGTCTGGCGCGACCAGAAGTAGCGCAGATAGACATCGAGCGCACGGCCTTTCTTGAGTTCCATCTTCTTGCCCAAGCCCAACTCTGCTGCGATGTAATTGTTGGAGCTGTCGTAGCTCGTGGCAAGACCCGGCTGTATGCTGCCCGCATAGTCACTCTTGGCACGGCCGCCATGAAGGACGCCTTCAGCCCAGAGTCCGTTGTTCTTTTCCATTCTGGCGAGAACGCCTGCTCCGATATAGCTGACCGAGCCGCTGCCGTGCGTGCCGTCGTCGAGGAAGGAGTCATACTTGCCCTTGCCGTATTCGACGAAGGGGCTGACGACGAACCTGCCGTCCTTCAGAGCCTTCTCCTTCGCCCAGCCGACGCTGAGATTCCAGCCCTTGGTGTCGACGTAGGAGCCTGTCTCCACCTTCATGCTGCTGTTCGACATGGCTGCCCAGATGTTGTAGTCGCCATAGCTGACGTCCTCCCTGTCGCCGCCTGCCGCCTTCTTCGCAGAGGCCATGCCGCTGCCTGCAAGCAAGTCGGCACCGCGGTTGATGAAGTCCGTGGCGGCGGCTCTCGTCTCGACAAAAGACTTCGTCTGCTCGCTGATCGCCGCCTTGGTGACGGTGGCGACAAGTTCATCGGTGCCGCGCCGCGTGATGTCGAAGCCGTAGAGGAGCGATACGCCCTGCATTCCCTCGATGTGGTTCGGGATGGTCGCATCCGTCGTGAGCGTGCCCCCCGGCGCCAGCTTCAT
Source organism: uncultured Selenomonas sp. (assembly GCA_916438625.1). Classification (GTDB taxonomy): domain Bacteria; phylum Bacillota; class Negativicutes; order Selenomonadales; family Selenomonadaceae; genus Selenomonas. The sequence goes on from CAKAFE010000001.1 coordinate 1,820,902, forward strand.
GAGGCTGATGGTATCCGCGACCCTGAGGCTCGGTGCTCGTCCGCTCACGCCGACGCCAACGTTGATGCCTTGAATGTCCTTGTTGTTGACGCCGAGTTGGAGGAGCGGCGGAGTCGAAGACGTCACGCCGTCGGCCAGATAGAACTGGAGGTTCTGGATGCCGTTGAAATCATGAATCTCGGACTTTCCGGGATGGACGGCGAGCGTGTTGCCGACGCCGTTGGCGCCGCCCACGACATCGCCCAAGACCTTCGTTCCCTTGAGGCTGACCAGGTTGTTGTCAGTGCTCGTGCCGAGGCCGCCCGTGACATTCCCCGTGACCGTGACTTGCTGCAGCACGATCTTGTTGCCGGAGGCATTGCCTGCTGCGGCGTTGCCGCCGACGATGCTGCCCGTCACATCCGCGTTGACCTCGACGGTGTTACTGGAGGCATTGCCTCCGGTGGAGAGTGCGCCCGTGATATCGCCTGTGACAGCGGTGTCGAGACGCGCCCAGTTCCTCTCTGCAGTTCCTGCGGCCTTCGCGCCGTAGATACCGGCGTTGACCGTGCCGCCCGTGACGGCGACGCCGTTGCCCGTCGCATCGGCGGCGGAGTCGGCGCCGTAGACGGTGCCGTTCACCGTGCCGCCCTTGAGATGGACGTTGGCTTTTGACCACATTGCCCGCCGTGGACTTGCCGCCGACGACAATGCCGCCGGTGCTGACCGTGCCGCCCTCGACGACGGCGCTGTCGTCGCCCTCGGAAGACGCACCCTCGCCACCCGTGAGGTTCGTGGCGGTCGCCGAGTCCTTGAGGAAGATCTTGTTGCCCTTGGAGAGCGTCCCCGCCTTGCCGCCATAGACGTTCGTGACCGTGCCGCCGCTGATGACGGCGGTGTTGCCGCTGGCCCTCGCCGTGGGTGCTTTCGCCGCCCGTGGCCGTGGTGACCGTGCCGCCCGTGACAGTGACGTCATTTTTCTGTGGCAGCGCCGTTCGCGCTTTCAGCGCCGACGGCTGTGCCGATCGTTCCCGCCGTGATCTTGGCATGGTTTTTCCTGCACGAGACCACTGACGCTCTGTGCGCCCTTGAGGTTCGTGACATTGCCGCCCGCAGCTTCCGCCGTGTTGCCCGAGGCTTTGCCCGCGAGGGTCTTGCCGCCGACGGCATTCGTCGCCGTGCCGGCCTCTGCCTTGACGGTGTTGCCCGTCGCCGTGCCGTTCGCCGTCTGCGTGTCGCCCGCGACAGCGTTCGTGACACTCGCTCCCGTCTTGAGCGTGAGCTTGTTGTTGAGCGTCTCGCCCGTCGTGCCGAGGGTGGACTTGCCGCCGAAGACATCGGCATGAGCATTACTGTTAATCTCGACGCCTGCATTCTGCCACTTGTAGGCGGAGAGGTCGAGCGATCCCGTCGTCGAGACGGCATCGTTGTCCGTCTTGTAGGCGTACTCGACATCGCCCCCGCGGCGGCGGCCGCTGCCCGGCGTATAGCCGGTGAGGTTCAGCGTGCCGCCGTTCATCTTGATCAGATGCGCCGTCTTTTCCATCGTGTTTCCAAGCCAGCCGGAGATGACCGCAGGGGTCGGCTCCTCGATGCTGCTGTGAGCAAGCGTGGTGTTCTGCGTGAGCGTCAGGACGTCGTCGCCGTCGGCAACGTTGCTGTCGATCTTGAACTTGATCTTTGCGAAGTTCGCGACGCTGCCCGCCGTGACGCCCTTGGCGTTGACGTTCAGCACGTTGCCCGTCGTATCCGCCGCGCTGCCGCCGTAGATGACGCCCGTGACAGTCGTGCCGGCGGCGACCGCATTCGTGCCGTCGCCGAGGCTCACAGTGTTGCCCGTCGTCTTGCCCGTGCCGCTCGTGTAGCCCGCATAGACATCGCCGCCGACCGTGCCGCCCGTGATGGTGACCGTGTTGCCCGTCGCGCTGCCCGTCGCGCCCGCCTTGGTGAGCGCACCGCCGTAGAGGCTTCCCGTGACGGCGCCGCCCGCGAGGGTGACACTGTTCTTCGTCGCATTTCCGCTGAGCGTGCGAACATCTGCGCCGTATGCCTTGGTGACGCTTGCACCGGTCTTCAGAATCAGCGTGTTTTTCCGTCGCATCGCCCGTCGGCTTTTTCCGTGCCGCCCGTGACGTGCTCGAAGTTCTCCGCAATGCCGCCGTAGACGGCGGTCGGCGTGCCGCCCGTGACGGTGAGCTTGTTCTTCGTGACGGTGTTGCCGACCTTCGTGCGGCCAGCCCATACTTCGGCATCTGTGCCGGACGCATAGGTCGCATTCGTATTGTTCTGGAAGCGGTAGCCCGTCACGTCGACCTTCTTCGCCGTGCCGCTGTGGCTGTCCGTATCGATGACATACTCGTAGTCGCCGTCCTTCTTCCTCTCGATCGCGCCCGTGCCCGCGTAGTTGTCGAAGGTCACGTTGCCCGTGCTGTTCACGAGGGTCAGAAGATGCCCCGTCGTATTGCTCGGGACGAGAGCGTTCAGATTGTTCAGCGACATCTTGTTCCAGTCGATATGCGAGGCGGCGCCGTTCGTGAGCGTCAGCAGCGTATCTCCTGCCGCGACGTTCGAGGTGACGTTGAAGTTCACTTTCTCGAACTTGTCGACATTCGCCGCCGTCACGGAGTCATAGACGTTGAGCACATTGCCCGTGACGGACGCCTGATTGCCGCCGTAAATATTGCCGATGGACGTTCCCGCCGCGACAGGCGTACCTGCCGCACCGGCGGGCGTATCTGCCGTGCCGAGGTTGACGGTGTTGCCCGTCGTCGCACCCGACGCCGCATGGCCGCCGTAGACATCGTGGAGCGTGCCGCCCGTGATGGTGATCGTGCTCCCCGTCGCTGCACCTGTGCCGGCGTTCTTCGCGCCGTAGACCGTGCCGCCGACCGTGCCTGCGGAGATGTTGACGATGTTCTTCGTCGCCTCGCCCGCCGCGTCCGCCTGGGTGAGCGCCGCACCATGGACGTCGCCCGTGACGGCGCCGCCCGCGATGGTGACCGTGTTGCCCGTCGCCTGGCCCTTCGCCCCCGCGGCGGTGAGCGCTGCACCGTAGACATTGCCTGTCGCCGTGCCGGCGCTGACCGTCACGATGTTTTTCTCGGCTCCCCCCTCCTTCGTGCGCACATCCGCACCGTAGCCGTCCTTGATCGAGCCGCCCGCGAGCTTCAGCGTGTTCTCCGCCGCGCTGCCCGTCGTCAGGAGCTGTCCCGTCGTGATATTGCGCTTCGTGTTCTCGACAAGACCGCCGTAGGCCGCCGCCGTCAGCGAGCCACCCGAGACGGTGAGCGTATTGCCCTCGACCTTGTTGCCGATCTTCGTGCGCCCCGACCATGCCTCGGCGTGCGTGCCGTCCGCCGCCGCGTATGCCGCTGCCGTGTTGCCCTTGAACTGGTAGCCTTCCAGGCTGACGCTCGTCGCACCCGTGCCGAGGCTGTTATTCGTATCGATGACGTATTCGAGCTTCTCCGTCACGGCGGATTTCGCCCCGCCGCCCAGCGTATAGGTGTTGTCCGTGCCCTTCTGGAAGCTGATACCGGATGTGTTCTCCATGAGCTTCACCCGGTACGGCTCATACGTCTTGATGCCGGCGCCCGTCAGGCTGTCCGTATTGACTTCGAGCTTCCTCCAGTCAAGACTGCCCGTCACCGCGCCGCCCGTCAGATTCAGCATGGCATTCGCCGTGTTGACGGTGCTGTTGAGGTCGAAGACGAGCTTCTCGAAGTTCTCGATGTTCCCGACGTTCGCATTGGTATTGATGTTCAGCGTGTTGCCCGTGACGTTGTTCGCGTTCGAGCCGCCCGCGACCGTGCCCGTGACAGAGCCGGTGAACGTCCCCGTCTTGTCGCCGAGGTTCACGATGTTGCCCGTGGTCGCGCCCGTTCCCTGCGTGTAGCCCGCATAGACATTGCCGCCGACGGTCGCCGCTCCCATGAGGGTTACCGTATTGCCCGTCGCATTGCCGGTCGCGCCCGCGCCCGTGAGTGCGCCGCCGTAGACGCTGCCCGTAACAGCGCCGCCCGTGAGCTTGACCTTGTTGCCCGTCGCGTCCTTCGTCGCGCCGGCGGCCGTGATCGCGCCGCCGTAGAGGCTGCCTGTAACGGCGCCGCTCGAAATTTCAGCCGTGTTGGTCTTCGCCGCGCCGTCCTTCGTCGTGACCTTTGCACCGTAGCCGTCCGCCACCGAGCCGCCCGTGACGGTCAGCGTGTTCTTCTCGGCATCGCCCGTGGTAAGCGGCTGTCCGCCCGCCGTGAGCTTGTTGTTCTCGACAAGTCCGCCGTAGGCTGCCGCCGTCAGCGTGCCGCCCTCGACCTTGAGCGCGTTGCCCTCGACCTTGTTGCCGACGGCGGTGCGTCCCGCCCATGCCTCCGTGTGCGAGCCATCTGCTGTCGTATACGCCGCCGCTGTATTGTCCTTGAACTGGTAGCCGTCGACGTAGACATAGCGCGTCGCGTTGACGCTATGGTTGTCCGTGTCGATGACATACTCGTATTTGCCGCCGCTCGTGCGCTCCTTCGCGCCGAGCGGGGAATATGTATTGTCGCCGTTCTTCATGAAGCTGATGCCGGCGGCATTCTCCATGAGGGTGAAGAGACGCTTCTCGTAGGTCTTCGGCGTGAAGGTGTAGTTCGCAGGGGTCACGTCGACGCCCGCCCAGTCAAGGCCTGTGGTCGCGCTGCCGTCGGTGAGCTTGAGAAGCGCGTCGGAAGCGTTCACGGCACCGTCGAGCTTGAAGCTGATCTTCGCGAAGTTCTTGATATTGCCGACGGCGGCGTTCGTGTTGACGTTCAGCGTGTTGTCCGTCGCGGTGGTCTGGTTGCCGCCCGCGAGCGTCCCCGTGATGCTCGTGCCGCTCGCCATGGCGTTTGTGCCATCGCCGAGGTTCACCGTGTTGCCCGTCGTCTTGCCCGTGCCGGCCGTATAGCCTGCATAGACGTCCTTCATCGAGCCGCCCGTGATCGTGACCGTGTTGCCCGTCGCATCTCCCGCACCGGCATGGGAAACAAAGCCGCCGTAGACCGTGCCGCCGACGCCTGCCGCAGGGGCGATGCTGCCGCCCGAGATATTGACCTTGTTGCCCGTGGCGCTGCCGCCCGTGCTCGACGTAAAAGCCGCCGTAGATGTTGCGCACCGTGCCGCTCGCGAGGTTCACCTTGTTGTCCGTGCTGTTGTTTTTTTCGCCGCCTTCGACGTGCCCGTGCCCGCTGTCCAGCCGCCATAGGCGTCGCGGTGGGTCGCGCCGCTCACGGTGAGCGTGTTGCCCGTCGTCGTATTGCCGATGACGGAGCGTCCCGCCCAGACGTCCTCCGTCGCGCTGCCCGCATTCAGCGACGCTGTCGCGCCCTTGAATGTGTAGCCGCCGAGGATGATCTGCGTCGCCGTCGCCGACGAGTTGTTCGTGTCGATTGTCGCTTCGCTCGTATCGCCGCCGCCCGCAAGCTCCTTCGCGCCCGTATAGTTCGCGACGTTGATGTTCGCCGCGTTCTGCATGAGGACGAGGCGTCCCGACGTCGGCGCACTGCCATTGTAGGCGAACTTCTTCCAGTCGAAGTCCGTCGCCGCGCCGCCCGAGAGCGTCAGCATGGGGTTGGCGGCGTTCGTCGTGCTGCTGTCGTAGTTGAAGTTCACCTTGTCGAAGTGCAGGATGTTCCCCACGGTGGAATTGCCGTTGACGTTCAGGACGTTGTTCGTGGACGTCGCCCCGCTGCCGCCGTAGACCGTGCCCATGACGCTCGCCGTGCCGGCGGCGAGCGTGATCTTGCCCGCCGCCGTGCCGTCGCCGAGGTTCACCGTGTTGCCCGTGGTCGCGCCCGTGCCGGCCGCGAAGCCGCCGTAGACATCGCCGCCGACCGTCGCATCGCCCGTGATGGTGACGCTGTTGCCCGTCGCCTTTCCCGTCGCTCCCGTCGCCGTGACCGCGCCGCCGTAGACGCTGCCCGCGACAGAGCCTGCCGAGAGGATCGCTTTGTTGTTCGTCGCGTTTCCGTCCTTCGTCCGCACCTCCGCGCCGTAGGCATTGCCCGCGCCCGTCCCCGTAATCGTCGGCACAGGGTTCGCCCCGTCCTTCTTGAGGATGAGCGTATTTCCGTCGGCATCGCCTGTCGTCAGGGGCTGTCCCGTCGTCTTGTCGCGCTTGGTATTCTCGACGAGACCGCCGTAGGCATTCTTAAGAGACCCACCCGTGACGGTGAGCGTGTTCTTTTCGACCTTGTTGCCGACGGCGGTGCGTCCTGCCCATGCGGCATCCTTCGTCCCGTCCGCCGTCTCGAACTTCGCCGCCTGATTGTTCTTGAACTGGAAGCCGTCCACATAGACGTACTTCGCGGCATTGACCGTGTGGTTGTCCGTGTCGATGACGTACTCAAAGTCGCCGTTCGTGCGCTCCTTCGCGCCGATCGGATTGTATGTATTCGTCGTCCCCTGCATGAAGCTGATGCCGGCGGCATTCTCCATGAGGGTAAAGAGACGCTTCTCGTAAGTCTTCGGCGTGAAGGCAAAGTCCTTCGGCGTGACCTCGACGCCCGCCCAGTCAAGGCCGCCCGTCGCGCCGCCCGTGACCTTGAGCAGCGTGTCGCCAGCCGTGCGATTCGAAACGTCAAAATTCATCTTCGCGAAATTCGCCACGCCCCGCACGGTGATATCTTTCCCTGCGACGTTCAGCGTGTTGTCCGACGTGACGTCGGACGCAGAGCCGCTCGAACCGCCGCCATAGAGGAACGCGCCGCCCATCGCAAGGCTGTCCGCCTTGAGATTCACAGTGTTGCCCGTCGCCTTGCCCGTGCCCTCGGTGTAGCCGCCGTAAATGACGGTATTGCCGCCGAACGTGCCGCCCGTGATGTTGATGGTGTTGCCCGAGGCATTGCCTGCTGACGCCGCAGGCGTAGCAAGCGTCGTATTCTGCGCGATATAGCCGCCCGCAATCTTGCCGTTTGCATTGACCGTGCCGCCGCTGATATTGACGGTGTTGTCCTTCGCGTCGGCTTTTGCGGCTGCATCCGTCTTGAGGTCGGCGGCTGAGGCACTCGTGCCCGTCGTATAGCCGCCGTAGAGATTCGTCGCTGACGCCGTGCCTGTAAACGTCAGCTCGTTCTTGTCCGAGCCGCCCTTGACCGCATCCGTATAGCCTGCACGCACATTTGTATACGCGCCGGAATTCACCGTGATCACATTCGTATTCGTCGTATTGCCATAGGACGAATAGCCACCGTGCACCGACGATGTCGCAGCATCCACCACAGGCGACGTCACGTTCTGGAACTTATTGCCCGCGAGCTTGATCTGTGTTGCATTCGTCATCGTCCCCGATGCGAGCGTGCCGTTTGCAAACGTACCGAACTCGTAGTTACCGGAGTTCCCCAACAGCGATGGCGCATAGTTCGTCAACGTAAGTGGGGCACCTAAGCCATTGTACAGAGTAAGTGTTGGTGCATTAGTGCCTGCCGGAAGAGAATTCACCCAGTCTGAGATGCCGCCAACCGTGACTCTCTTCCAGTCAAATGTCTGCGCAGCTTGATGCGTGTAAACCGACAGCATTATGTCACCAGAACCGATTCCTGCACCAAGGACGAACTTCATGTTTTCGAAATTGTTAATCGTGTAGGCATCGTTTCCCTTTCCCTTAACCTGCAGTACATTCCCCGTCTTATAGTCTTTACTTCCCGCCGCAGGATTTCCATCTCCACCATAAAGGTGCATATATGTGTTTTTCCATGTCGTTCCATTCGTGTTATCGCCGCCTGCAAGCGTCACCGTATTTCCTGTGGCATTGCCCTTCTCAGAAAAGCCACCATAAACATTAGAATAGTTGCTGGACGATGTCGTATGATCGATGACAACCTCGTTTCCTGTTGCATCCCCTGTCCCCGATGATGCATATCCGCCGTAGAGCTTGCGGTTATCGACAGCAAAGCCTTTCACAGTCAGTACATTGCCCGTCGGTGTGTTGCCAAAAATGGATACGCCTGCGATGAGCGCCCCCCAATACGGTGCTGTCGTTGCAGGGAGCGTGTGAAACGTATTCTTCTCACCGGCAACCGGAGCATCAGTCGTATAGGTAATCTTTGAGTTGCGGAATTTGTTCCGGTCAAAGTATATCTCAGTCGCCGCAACCGTCGCCACTGTCGGCGTCGTCGTATTCGACGTTATTCCATACTCATAATCACCCGAAGTCCCGTTGACCGGGGATGTCCCATAGTTGCTCAGGTAAATCCCAGGACCCTTGTATAGGGTTACATGCTGTGCCCCGTTCTTTCCGGCGCCCCACGTCGATGCATTGTCTACCGTGATCTTCGTCCAATCGAAGTCCTGCCCGAAGCTGCGAACATAAAGCATCGTATCGCCGGAAGCAACATTATCTCCAAGGACAAACTTCATCTTCTCGAAGTTGAAAATACCATAGGCACCGCTGTCCTTCGCCGTCACCTTCAACGTATTGCCCGCTGTGTTGTCCGCTGTCGTTGCCCCCGCCTTGCCGCTGTATCCACCGTATAGGTTGGCATAACCGTACATGCCATATCCCGTGCTATACCCGCCTGAGCCCTCCAGCGTGATGGTATTGCCCGTCGCCTTCCCGTTCTTCGACCATCCGCCATATACGTAGAAGGCACCAGTCGTACTCGGCGAAATATTCTTCAGAATGACCTCGTTGCCTGTCGAATCTCCTGTCATGGACTGCGTGTACCCGCCGTACATGGTACGACCAAAGATGTTCATTCCATCGATGGTCAGCACATTGGCCTTTGTCGTGTTGCCGAGCGTTGATGTCCCCGCATAGATCGCACCAGAATATACCCCTGGTGTCGGAGGCAGCGTATGATAGATGCCATTTTTCTCATCATCTGCCTGTGGCGTCTTATCGTTATACGTCACATGCGAGTTCTGGAACTTGTTCCGATCAAAGTAGATCTCACTCGCCGCAACTGTCGTTGCCGTCGGCGTCGTGGCAGTCAGCGTCTCATTCGACGTTATCCCATACTCATAGTCACCCGAAGTCCCGTTGACCGAAGATGTCCCATAGTTGCTCAGCGCAATTCCAGGACCCTTGTATAAGGTCACATGCTGTGTCCCATTCTTTCCGGCGCCCCATGTCGATGCATTGTCTACCGTGATCTTCGTCCAATCAAAGTTCTGCCCGAAGCTGCGAACATAAAGCATCGTATCGCCAGAAGCAACATTATCTCCAAGGACAAACTTCATCTTCTCGAAGTTGGAAATACCATAGGCACCGCTGTCCTTCGCCGTCACCTTCAGCGTATTGCCCGCTGTGTTGTCCGCTGTCGTTGCCCCCGCCTTGCCGCTGTATCCACCGTATAGGTTGGCATAACCGTACATGCCATATCCCGTGCTATACCCGCCTGAGCCCTCCAGCGTGATGGTATTGCCCGTCGCCTTCCCGTTCTTCGACCATCCGCCATATACGTAGAAGGCACCAGTCGTACTCGGCGAAATATTCTTCAGAATGACCTCGTTGCCTGTCGAATCTCCTGTCATGGACTGCGTGTACCCGCCGTACATGGTACGACCAAAGATGTTCATTCCATCGATGGTCAGCACATTGGCCTTTGTCGTGTTGCCGAGCGTTGATGTCCCCGCATAGATCGCACCAGAATATACCCCTGGTGTCGGAGGCAGCGTATGATAGATGCCATTTTTCTCATCATCTGCCTGTGGCGTCTTATCGTTATACGTCACATGCGAGTTCTGGAACTTGTTCCGATCAAAGTAGATCTCACTCGCCGCAACTGTCGCCACTGTCGGCGTCGTCGTATTGGTCGTTATTCCATACTCATAGTCACCCGAAGTCCCGTTGACCGAAGATGTACCATAGTTGTTCAGCGAAATCACAGGCCCCTTGTATAGGGTTACATGCTGTGTCCCATTCTTTCCGGCGCCCCACATCGATGCATTGTCTACCGTGATCTTCGTCCAATCGAAGTCCTGCCCGAAGCTGCGAACATAAAGCATCGTATCGCCGGAAGCAACATTATCTCCAAGGACAAACTTCATCTTCTCGAAGTTGAAAATACCATAGGCACCGCTGTCCTTCGCCGTCACCTTCAACGTATTGCCCGCTGTGTTGTCCGCTGTCGTTGCTCCCGCCTTGCCGCTGTATCCACCGTATAGGTTGGCATAACCGTACATGCCATATCCCGTGCTATACCCGCCTGAGCCCTCCAGCGTGATGGTATTGCCCGTCGCCTTCCCGTTCTTCGACCATCCGCCATATACGTAGAAGGCACCGGTCATACTCGACGAAATATTCTTCAGAATGACCTCGTTGCCTGTCGAATCTCCTGTCATGGACTGCGTGTACCCGCCGTACATGGTACGACCAAAGATGTTCATTCCATCGATGGTCAGCACATTGGCCTTTGTCGTGTTGCCGAGCGTTGACGTCCCCGCATAAATTGCGCCGGAATATACCCCCGTCGCCAACGGCAGCGTATGATAGATGCCATTTTTCTCATCATCTGCCTGTGGCGTCTTATCGTTATACGTCACATGCGAGTTCTGGAACTTGTTCCGATCAAAGTAGATCTCACTCGCCGCAACTGTCGCCACTGTCGGCGTCGTCGTATTGGTCGTTATTCCATACTCATAGTCACCCGAAGTCCCGTTGACCGAAGATGTACCATAGTTGTTCAGCGAAATCACAGGCCCCTTGTATAGGGTTACATGCTGTGTCCCATTCTTTCCGGCGCCCCATGTCGATGCATTGTCTACCGTGATCTTCGTCCAATCAAAGTTCTGCCCGAAGCTGCGAACATAAAGCATCGTATCGCCAGAAGCAACATTATCTCCAAGGACAAACTTCATCTTCTCGAAGTTGGAAATACCATAGGCACCGCTGTCCTTCGCCGTCACCTTCAGCGTATTGCCCGCTGTGTTGTCCGCTGTCGTTGCCCCCGCCTTGCCGCTGTATCCACCGTATAGGTTGGCATAACCGTACATGCCATATCCCGTGCTATACCCGCCTGAGCCCTCCAGCGTGATGGTATTGCCCGTCGCCTTCCCGTTCTTCGACCATCCGCCATATACGTCGAAGGCACCGGTCATACTCGGCGAAATATTCTTCAGAATGACCTCGTTGCCTGTCGAATCTCCCGCCACGGACTGCGTATACCCGCCGTACATGGTACGACCAAAGATGTTCATTCCATCGATGGTCAGCACATTGTCCTTTGTCGTATTCCCAAGCGTCGATGTGCCCGCATAGATTGCACCGGAATATACCCCCGGCGTCGGAGGCAGCGTATGATAGATCCCGTTCTTCTCATCATCCGCCTGTGGCGTCTTATCGTTATACGTCACATGCGAATTCTTGAACTTATTGCGGTCAAAGTATATCTCAGTCGCCGCAACTGTCGCCACTGTCGGCGTCGTCGTATTGGTCGTTATTCCGTACTCATAGTCACCCGAAGTCCCGTTGACTGGGGATGTACCATAGTTGCTCAGCGCAATCCCAGGCCCCTTGTATAGGGTCACATGCTGTGTCCCATTCTTTCCAGCGCCCCACGTCGATGCATTGTCTACCGTGATCTTCGTCCAATCGAAGTTCTGCATACTGTTCCGTATATAGAGCATCGTATCGCCGGAAGCAACATTATCCCCAAGGACAAACTTTAAATTCTCGAAGTTCTCGACCGATCCGGCTCCACTGGCCTTCGCCGTCACTTTCAGCGTATTGCCCGCTGTGTTGTCCGCTGTCGTTGCCCCCGTCGTGCCGCTGTATCCACCGTGTAGGCTGGCATAATAATACATGCCATATCCCGTGCTATACCCGCCTGACCCCTCCAGCGTGATGGTATTGCCCGTCGCCTTCCCGTTCTTCGACCATCCGCCATATACGTCAAAAGCTCCTGGCCCACCAGGTGCCGGAATATTCCTCAGAATAACCTCGTTGCCCGTCGAGTCTCCTGTCATGGACTGCGTGTACCCGCCGTACATGGTACGACCAAAGATGTTCATCCCATCGATGGTCAGCTTATTATGATGCACATTCCCAGTATCAGCAACATTCGTAATCGCTCCGCCTGCGATCGGGTCGGCGGGCAGCGTGTCGCCCGCATGATACTCCACATCCCCGCCCGTCACATCAGCCGCAAACACATGCCCGAAGGGCAGCTGTCCTCCTCCAACGTACAGCGCAACTGCCAGAGAAAGCGTTCTCCAGCTCTTCGATCCCTTCCCGTCGAACATATCGATCTCCTCCTAGCACCAGCGAGGTCATTCCCCCGAAACGTCCTTTAGCATAGATTTATAGTCCCATGATACCCGCTTTTCTTCCATTAGTCAATCCTTAAATTCAAACAAGGAAAGATTTATGGAAAAATTTTCCCTGCATGTTTTCCAAGCAGCTTCCTCAAGGCTGAAGCGATGTATCAAAAGCCGTTTTGGGGAACGTCGCAAGACGATTCTGCAGACGCTTTGCCGATCGGCCGATGAATCGCGCCGCTAAGTCTTATGTCTTAGAAAAACCATGAGAACATCTCTCGATATTCGCCGACCCTTGATGGAAAACGACATTCCCCCGAAAAGAATTTCAGAAAATAAAAACTTTTTCTCCTGCTAGGATAGACGAATAGGGAAAAAAATCATGTATAATAGTTGCCGTGGATTAGACTTTATTAAAGTATTGGGAGGAAATCATGGACTCCGTTTCAGAGTGGCTTGACGAATTCTGTGAGAAACGCAGCATTTCCACAGCGTTCTTGAAAAAAATTGTCGATACGGAAGAATCCGACGAAGGCATCCTCTCGCTCTTCGAGTATATGGGCGGCATATTCTCTCTGCGCCGCATCCTCTTTTTCGAGTACAGAGATGGCCGCTACACTCCTGCCTACACATGGGGTGCCGAGGACACAAAGCCCTACCAGCGTCCCGAGGAGGAACTGGTGCGCGAGACCCTCGCCTTGCTGAACGACAGCCTGATGAACGGCAGGCACGTCCTCTTCCGGGATACGCAGGCTTTCGCTTCCCGGCATCCCCTCGCCAGTCGCTGCTTCGCCTCGCTCGACCTTCCGTCCCTCGCTGCCGTCCCACTCTTCAAGAACGGCGATCCGATGGGATTCATCGTCTCCGACGTGCCCGACTGGAACGACGCGCATGACATCACGGCGGCGCTCTATCTTGCCGGGCGCTTCGTCGCGCGCATCTTCCGCATGAGGGACATCCTGCGCAGTGCGGGCGGCGTCGCCGCCGAAATCGACGCCGATGCGGACAAGGGCGCTCTCTCCACCTTCCTGCGGGAGAACTTCTTCGACTTCCCGAGCTTCCTCGACTCGATCGAGCTTGCCGACCAGTACGTCTACTTCGGCGACTTGCAGTCGAACCTCTTCTACATCAACGATCAGGCGCGCGACGCCTTCGGCTTCGAGAGCAACATCATCAAGAACCTCCTCGCCGAATGGGAAAAGCATATCCGCCACCCCGACGATCTCGTAGCCTACCGTGCGTCTCTCGCCAACCTCCTCGATGACAAGCGCACCATCCACGATCTGCGCTACCGTGTGACGGATCGCACGGAAACGAGTTTTGGGTTCGCTGCAGCGGCATCCTGAAGTGGGATCCGTCGCACGAGAAGCCGCTGTTCATCTCCGGCAGCGTCACGCGACTCGCCACGGAATTCGTCATCGATCCCACCACGGGATTCGCGCGCGAGAAGGGCGCGGAAATCAAGCTGCAGGAGATGCAGAAGGCGCATTCCGCATTCTCCCTCATCGGCTTCCGCCTGAACAACTTCCGCGAGATCAACGAAATGCACGGCAGGAGCCTTTCCGACGCGCTCCTCAAGGGCATTGCGGCGGGGCTGATGAACCGCTTCCGCGACAGCCTTCTGATCTACCGGCTCGACGGCCTGCGCTTCCTCGCCATCCTGCCGCCCGACATCGCGGAAGATCCGAAGACGATCCTCGACTTCATCAGCCAGACGGTTCGCGACCTCTATGCCAACCACGGACTCGCCGTGCAGGCGCCTTCTTCCCTCGCTCTCATGGAGGACATTCCGAGCGACACGCCGACTGCGGAGATCATCGCCAACATGCTGAGCCTCTTGGATCTGGCGAAGGAAACGCTGGACGAACCCTACGTCGTCTTTTCCCCGCAGAATATCGAGACACGCAAGAACCTCAGCCGCTTCCTTCTCGCCATCAACGAGGATGTCGAGCGCGGCTGCGCCAACTTCCGCACGGTCATACAGCCGACGGTCGCCGCCGACGGCTTCGGCATCGTCAGCGGCGAGCTTCTGTGCCGCTGGTCGCATGAGGGAACGAACATCTCGCCGGGCGTCTTCATCCCCATCCTCGAACGCAGCCAGCAGATCCGCGCCGTCGGACGCTGGGTCTTCGAGCAGGCGGTCATCCACGCCAAGCGCATACACCGCACGAACCCCGATTTTTCCCTGAACTTCAACGTCAGCTACCATCAGGTGCTTGACCCCGAGTTCCTGCCCTTCATGCGCGAGACGCTCGATCGCCACGAGATGGAGGGCAAGCACCTCGTCGCCGAGCTGACGGAGACGAACTACAACGAAAGCCCCGCCACCTTGCAGACCTTCATCGAGACGTGCCGCGAGCTCGGCATCCGTCTCGCCCTCGACGACTTCGGCACGGGCTACTCCTCGTTGGAACTGCTCTTGAAGCACCCGTCCGACATCGTGAAGCTCGACCGAAGCCTGATGAAGGAGATGGCATACTCGAAGAACAGCAGCGACTTCATATCGAGCATCGTCTACTCCTGCCACAAGTTCGGCAAGAAAGTCTGCGTCGAAGGCGTGGAGACGGAGCAGGAGCTTCAGACCGTCATCGAAGCGGGCTGCGACTATATCCAGGGCTTCTACTTCCATCGCCCGATGGGATCCCCGACTTCTTCCGCATGATGGAAGCGAAGTCAAGCCTCAACTGAAAAGAGCCGCCTGCGGAAAAACTCCGCAGGCGGCTCTTTCTTTATGTCAGCGGCGCTGTTTGACTTAACCATTACTTATTCCCTGCGCATGATACCAAAGGGCTGAACAAATATTTAGGCTTCAAGCGATTCATGATTACGCTGTTGATTTCTTCCAAAGCCTTATCCGTAGCAATATTTTGACCCATTATGCTTTCCACTATTTCTAAACTTGCACTCCTCATGGCATTAAGCGTCAAAGTCATTGCGTCGTCATCAGCGTTAGGTTTGTAATCGTACATATGGAAGTGAAGAACATCGCGTAAATCAGCGTTTCTGACGCCTTCAAAATTGAAGGTGTCCTGCATATATTGATATAGAGGCGTCTGGCATACCAGAACAAGATTTCTATTCATGCGAGCAAACAACTGGGATTTCTGTAATAGCTGAACAAGAATCGTCTTTGCAGTCATCTTCCAGTTCAGAGACGCGCCTTTTGACCTTGCGGCACCATCCTCAACATCATAGCCATGTGTCTTGAGAAGTTCTTGACGCTCATTCCAGATAGAACCTGTGGTATCTAAAGTCTGTAACTCTATTGCAACAAAATCAACGGGTTTGCCATCCCTTACAGCAGCCAGGACATAGTCAATACGACCCACACCCATCTTTATCTCTGGCACTAGATACAGCTCTGCTCCAGGTATGGAGTTTGTAATAAACTGAAGACAATCCGTAAACACCTTACCATCTCGTGTCAATGGCTCAGGGCAAATCAGGATGGGCTGTTTTACTTTGTCAAAACAAAGACTGCACGTGCCAATAGCTGTGCCCGGGTCGCTTTTACGGGTTTTATAGCACTTGGCACCGTTCTTGAACGGGCATTCTTGACATCTAAGCACTTCGTCTAAATCAGGAAATTCAAGTCCATTCACATATAATCCGAACATTTCATTGACTTTGCTCACCAGAACACCTCCTTCTTGCAATCTCCAAGTATTCCACGGACAAATCGATTCCAACCGACTTGTAACCCATATCCTGGGCAACCTTGCATGTCGTACCGGTGCCAACAAATGGGTCAAGTACGATGCCGTCGGGTGGGCAACAAAGTGCAATCGGATTCTTGACCAAATCCTCTGGATACGGCGCATAATGGAATTTTCTTCCTTGTGAATCTTCAGGAACGATATCCCACACATCTGAAATCTTGGCACCCTTGTTGCTATACTTCAAAAAGTAGAAGCCCTTCTCAGCCAACTCTTTAGCTCTACCAGATAACTTGGTTGAATCGCCATGAGTTGAACGAGTTGCTCCACGAATTACCATGCGGAAATCTGGCACATTGCCGATTTCGACCTGATGAAGCATATCCTCCAAAAGCGATAAATGCCGCCTTCTTCTCGGAATCACTTAATTCCGTCGACAGCTCAATCTTTCGCTTATATCTAACACCAGAAACACCAGTAGCAGAGACTACGGCACCATGCTTAACGCTCAGTGCCTTCCTCGGTGTCTTTCTCACCGCATCTACATCATAGAAATAACCCTTTGGCTCTTTGGTAAAGAAAAACACAGGTTCCCAAAGTGTTCTCAACTTGTCGTTGGCGTTATCGGGCGCCCCCTTCAATTTATTCCAAACAACCTGATTTCTCAGAACAAATCCGACTTCGTCCATAAGACGAATTGCCACGCGCTGTGGAATCAAAAGCAATCTTTTATCTTGGTACGAGTCTCCAAGGTTCAACCAAAAAGACCCGATAGGCTTTAGAACCCTATAAACTTCTTTACAGATTGCTATCAGACTATTCACGTACTCTTCAAAGCTTTCTTCGAGACCTATTCCTCCACCCAAATATTCACGTTTCATATAGTACGGCGGTGAGGTAATAACAACATCAATGCTATTGGCTGGTATATCAGTCAACACTTCTTTCGCTTCGCCTCGCAAAAGCAGCGGAGCTTTGCCTTCGCTGTCAAAATACCTCAACACACTTCTTGTTATTTCTTGACCCATTCGCACTTATCCTCATCAATTTCTTTTTACGGCATGATTTGTCACGTACTCCTTTGCTGCAAGACGCAAAAAGCTGATAACGACAAACCGTAATTCTTAGCAGCTGTAGCCAATTCTTCCTTCTCGGCATCTGTTAATGAAATGGAAACTGACACGCGCTTTTCTACACCAGTCATATAGCCCCTCAATTCGACTCATATATCAACGATTATACTTGTAAAAACCACAATCATTCAATAATTCTTGTATAAGTTTTATGCAAAAGAAACTATTTTTTTATTCGAACTGCTCGCTATCCGTCTTGTATACGGCTCTGTTCACATCATAGGCATCCTGCGTATATCTCATCACTCGCCTGCCATCCGTTCGACTCATCTCATGGTTAAAAAGCGTTCTGTATCAAGGACACATGCAAAGTATCAACTCCCCTCATAAATGAGCGGATATTTTGACCCAACCGTTGTGTAAAGAATCAAATCCGAAATGAAAAAAACACCCTTGAACACCTCCGCTTTTTCCCTGTGCTTTGTCTTCCTTCTTCGTGCGCGAGGAGCGTGAAGGCGCAAGCGAGGCACACGCTCTCTCATTGTTCTTGAAGTCTCGCTTTGCTTGCAAACAAAAAAACCGAGGGCTGCATTAGCAGTCCTCGAATCTATAAACAAGCGCCAACTCATTTCTCATGAAACAAAGTTCAACGCCTCCTCTTCTGGTGGAGACGAGGAGAATCGAACTCCTGTCCGAAAGCATTGTCTCATGGGTTTCTCCGAGCGCAGTCTGTGTTTTGCTTTAAGAATCAAGACGCCCGCAGACAGGCTTCTGTCATCCGATTCCACAAAAGTTTCCCTTTCGAGCCTGCGGAAATCAGCTCTCAGGTATCCCGCGTTTGTCCTCTTGTCCGCTCAGGCGGGAGCCAAGCGGAAAGAGGCTGGCGTTAAAGCCGCCAGAGCGTAGTCTTCGTTTGCTTTTATGTTTAAATAAAAGTTTCACCTTGCTGACGGGATGGTGACCCCCCGGCTCGCTGCCCATGCGCCATCTACCCCCGTCGAAACCTTTACGTCCCCGTTGGCTTGCACATGAAGCGCCAGCTGGAAAAGGCGTTCGCACGCTTCCAGCTTGGATATACAGTATACAGGTTCTTTCGACCTTTTGCAAGATTTTTTTCCTCACATCGTCATGATCGGATCGACGTCGATGAGCACGTCGTTCCTCGTCGCCAGCCCTTCGCCGCGCAGGAATTCCCTGACGTCATCGAGATCCGCCGTCTTGATCAGCAGCACGAAGCGATGCACGCCGCGCAGCTCGGCGATCAGCGCCGGTGCAGGGCCGATGATCTGCCTGCCTTCCCGGCCGCCGAAGGCGACGAGGAACTTCTCCTGTATGCGGCACGCTTCCTGGCGCGCTGCCTCTTCCCTCTCGTGCTGCACGATGATCTTCACGAGACGGCTGAACGGCGGATAGAAGAGCTGCTCGCGCATGGCGACCTCCTGCCGATAGAACGCCTCGTAATCCTGCTTGAGCGCTGCCTGGACGGCATAGTGCTCCGGGCTGTAGGCCTGCACGACGACCTTCCCCGGGGCTTCGCCCCTTCCTGCGCGTCCCGCCGTCTGCGTGATGAGCATGAAGCAGCGTTCCGCCGCGCGGAAGTCGGGCATGTTGAGACTCGCGTCCGCGCTGAGGATGCCGACAGCCGTGACGCCCGGGATGTCGTGCCCCTTGGCGACCATCTGCGTGCCGAGCAGGATGTCATACTTCTTCTCGCGGAACGCCGCGAGAATTTCCTGATGGGCGAACTTCCGCGCCGTCGTGTCCCGATCCATGCGCACGACACGCGCCGCTGGCACGAGCGACTTCAGCTCCATCTCCAGCTTCTCCGTCCCCGAACCGAAGTATTTGATGTAGGGACTCGCACATTCGGGGCACAGGAGAGGCGTATCCTGCCCGATGTCGCAGTGATGGCACAGGAGCTTGCCGCTTCGGTGGTAGACGAGCGGCAGGGGAGCACGCGGGGCATCGGACGACGGCGCCGCACGAGCGGCACATGACGAAGGTCGAGAAGCCCCGGCGGTTCAGCATGAGGATGACCTGCTCCTTCTTCGCCACCGTCTCCTCGATGAGCTGCCTGAGCCGCGCGGAGAGGATGCTGCGATTGCCGCGGTGCAGCTCCTCGCGCATGTCGACGCACTCGACCTGCGGCAGCGGTCTCGCGCCGATGCGCTTGGGCATGGAAAGCAGCGTGAGCTCGCCGCAGCGTGCGCGATGCGCACTCTCCAGCGACGGCGTCGCGCTGCCGAGGAGCAGCACGGCGCCAAAGAGCTTCGCCATCGCCTCCGCGATGGGACGCGCATGATAGCGCGGCGCTTCGTCCTGCTTGTAGGACATGTCCTGCTCCTCGTCGAGGATGATCAGCCCCACCTCCTCGATAGGCGTGAAGAGCGCCGACCGTGCGCCGATGACGATACACGCTTCGCCGCGCCGCACGCGGAAGATCGCGTCGTTCCGCTCGGCGAGGGAGAGCTGGCTGTGCATGACGACGATATCCTCGGGAAACGCCTTTTTGAACGCGAGGACGATCTGGCTCGTCAGGGCGATTTCCGGCACGAGCACGATGACCTTGCGCCCTTCCTTGCGCACGAGGGCTGCCGCCTCGATGTACACCAGCGTCTTGCCGCTGCCCGTCACGCCCTGCAGCAAGAAGCCGCGATGTTCGCCCCGCTCGATATACGGGCGCACGGCTTCGACCGCAGCCTGCTGCTCCGCAGTCAAGGCCGCGCCGCCAAAGGCTCCCCGCCATGCCATCGTAGCTGTCGCGCAGGACGCGCCGCCTCTCGCTCTTCACATCGCCCGCCTGCAGCGCCGCCCGCAGGACAGCGGAGGAAATACCCGCCTCGCGCAGGGCGGCGTCCGTCTTCGCGCCCTCTGCGGCAAGAAGTTCCAGCAAGCGCTTCTGTGCGCGGCATCTTCGATAGCGCGCGAGCACAGAAGCGTCGAGCGGACGCGCGAGCGACAGGACGTGTTCATAACGCGCCTTGTCGCGCTTCTTCGCCCGATAGAGCTTCTTCACCTGCTTCTGCTGCACGAGCTTCGCCAGCAGGGACGGCAGCTCTGCGGCGAGCGCGGGAAGCGCCTTCCGCAGGGACGAAAGCTGCATGACGCCGTTCTCGTGCAGACAGCGAACGACCTGCAGCGCCGCCCCCGTCAAGGAGGTCGAAGCGCCCGTCTCCGCTTCATACTCAGTCTCGATCTTCAAGCCGCTCTTGCCCGGCATGAAGAGACGCATCGCCTCGGCGGGCGAGCAAAGGTAGAAGTCCGCGATCCAGAGCGCCGTCTCCATCATCTCGGGCGTAAACCACGCCTCCTCATCGACGGCGGCGATGACCTCTTTCAATTCATATCCCCGCCGGCCGCCTGCCTCCTCATGGACGGCGACGACGAATCCCTCGACGCTCCGCCCGCCGAAGGGCACGAGCACGCGCCACCCCGCCGCCGGGAAGGACAGCGCGTCGGGCACGGCATAGCTGTACGCTTTCGCTATGCTTTTCACGGGAATGTTGACAAAGACTTCCGCCCTTCGCAAAATATCCGCCTCCAATCGAAACAGGCTTTCGGCGCGAATCTTTCGCGCCGAAAGCCTGCTTCCCTCGCTGCCTTTCGGCAGCCGCTGCCGCAGATACCAGCCGCATCTCAATCCATGATGAAGATCTCGATGGTCTTGCGGCCAAACTGAATCGCTTCTTCCGCCGTATCGAAGGCGATGTCGATCGTGTTGCCTCGAATCGCAGAGCCGATGTCCTCGGCGACCGCCTCGCCATAGCCCGGGATGAAGACGCGCGTGCCCATCGGGATGACCGCAGGATCGACAGCGATCACGCCTTTCCTGACCAAGGTCCCGCTCGCCGTATGATTGGAGAGACCGGGATCGAAGCGGCTGTAGGCCGTCGCCGCAACGAGCAGGGATCGTCCGCCGCCCCGGCTCACAGGCTGTTCAGGGATGCTCGGAATGCTGTTCAGCGACAGGAGCAGCGACAGCAGGAGGTTCCTCGCCGCCCGAGAGCGCCTTGTACGTCATGCGCCCGCAGATGCCGTCAGCGTCCAAGCCGTTTTCCTGCTGGAACTTCGTGATGGCTGCCGTCGTCTTCTTGCCGCATACGCCATCGGCTTCTCCGTCGGCAAGATAGCCGTGCGCAATCAAGAGTTTCTGCACGGCAAGCACGCTGTCGCCCCTCATGCCTTCCTTGACGAGAAAGCCGCCGGCAAACGCCGTCGTGCTCATCAAGAGGACATAGAGACAAAGAATGGACGAAAAAAATCATCATTTTTTTCTCAATAGACGCCACCTCACAGAAAATATGATTTTCTCACGGAAACCATTATAGCAAAGAAAGGAAGTTCCGTCAAAACTTTCTTCAGACCAGGCTAATCTTTCTCATAATTCTCGTCCTGCGCTGCAAGCTCCGCCAAAAAGCGTTCTTCCTCCGCTGTCAGGCGCACGCCCTGCAGAAGCTCGGGGCGTCTCGCGTGCGTCGTGCGCAAAGATTCCCTGCGCCGCCGGGCGCGAATCTTCGCATGGTCGCCCGACAGCAGCACTGCGGGCACAGCCATGCCCTCGAACATGCGCGGCCTCGTGTACTGCGGAAACTCCAGGAGTCCGTCATAGAAGGAGTCCGTCGGCGCCGACTCCTCCGATCCGAGGACGCCCGGGATCATGCGCGCCACAGCATCGATGACGACCATCGCGGGCAGCTCTCCGCCCGTCAGCACGAAATCTCCAATGGAAACCGTCTCGTCTGCCAGATGCGCATGGATGCGCGCATCGAATCCCTCGTAATGGCCGGAGAGGAAGATCAGCTGCTCCTCGGCTGCCAGCTCCTTCGCCTTCGCCTGCGTGAAGGTCGCACCGCTGGGGCAGAGGAGCACGATGCGCGGCCTGTGCGCCGTGCTGTTCGCGAGGATCGAGCGCACGGCGCGGAACATCGGCTCCGGCTTCAGCGACCATGCCGCTGCCGCCGCCGAACGGAGAATCATCGACCTGCCTGTGCTTGTCGAAGGCGAAGTCCCGCAGCTGCGTCAAGCGTATATCGAGCAGCCCCTTCTCCCGCGCGCGCTTGATGATGCTCTCGCCGAAGACGGCTTCGAACATCGCGGGAAAGAGCGTCACGACGTCAATCCGCACGGTCATCCAACTCTTCCTGCAGATCGACGCGCAGAACCCCCCCCGCCACATCGATCTCGCGCACGACCTTCTTGAGCGCCGGCACGAGAAGCTCCGCGCCGTCGTCCTTTCTGACCACATAGACGTCGTTGCTGCCCGTCTTGAGGACGTTCGTGACTTCCCCGAGCCTTTCCCCCGTCATGTCGAGAGCTGCCAGCCCGATGATGTCGAACGTGTAGAACTCGCCCTCCTCAAGCGGCGCAGCCGCCTCGCGCGGGACGCGCAGAAGCTCGCCCGTCAGCTTTGCCGCTGCCTCGCGCGATCTGCACTCAGCGAGCGTCAGCAGCACGAACTGGCGGTGGTAGTGGACGCGCTCGACGCAGAAGACGCGCTCGCCGATGAACACTTCGCGCAGGGACTCGAAGCGCTCGGGAAAATCCGTCAGCGGGATCACGCGCAGCTCGCCCTTGAGGCCGTGCGGCGCCCCCGCCTTCCCGATGACGACGCGCCCGTCAGCCACGGATCGCAACGATCTTGTCGTCCTCGACGAGGACCTCGACGTTCATCAGCTCGCGCATATTCGAGCCGATCCGAAGCTCCGCCGTGCGCTCCAGCGTACCCTGCACGATTTCGGCGCCGATCGCAAGCTTCTTCGTCTCCTCAAGCCTCGCCTCCGCCTGCTCCTTGAAGTCCATGCGCTTCTGGCGCTCGACGGCGAAGTGCTGACGCACTGCCTGCGCACGCTGAATGTCCTGCTGCGCCGCCTCGGAAACGATGCGCTTCTCCTCGATTCCCATCTGCTGAAGCTCAAGATCGACCTTCTGCAAGCTGTCCTCCAGCTCGTCAATGATGCGCTTCTTGAGCTTTTCCGTCAGTTTCGCCTTGACCGTGCAGGGAACCTTCACCTGAATGCTGTCCATATTCTCTCTCCTCCCGACCAGAAGCACGGATCGGCAGTGCCGCCCCCGTGATCCATAAAGAAATAGCGGCAAGAACCCCCGAAGGGAATGCTGCCGCGTAGTTCACTAATTGATGTCAACCTTGACTTTTTTATTCTCGCGGGTACCGGCGGCCTTGGCAACCGTGCGGATCGCTTTCGCAATCCGGCCCCGCTTGCCGATCACCTTCCCCATATCATCCGAAGCGACATGAAGCTCGATCAATGTCATACGGTCTTCCTGCTTTTCGTCGACGACGACATCCTCGGGATGATCGACCAACGCTTTGGCGATGATTTCAACGACTTCCTTCATGTTGATGCCCCTTTTCTCAAGAGAAGCTGCGGGAGCGGCCATGATGCGCCGTCCCCGTCGCCTCGTCTCGATCAGTTTTTCGAGCGCTTCTTCTCATCGAACTTCGCCATGATGCCCTTCTTGCTGAAGAGGGAGCGGACGGTGTCCGTCGGCTGTGCGCCCTTGCTCATCCAATCGACGGCCTTGTCCTCATCGACCTGGATGACGGCGGGCTCCTTCGTGGAGTCGTAATGTCCGAGGATCTCGATGAAGCGACCATCGCGCGGCGAACGAGAATCCGCCACGACGATGCGGTAGAACGGGTTCTTCTTCGCACCCATGCGGGTCAAACGAATCTTTACTGCCATGTTTTCACCTCCTTCAAAGGGGATATCTGCCAAAAAGCCCTATCGTCTTTCAAGCGAGGGCACGCACCCGGCCGCGAGGCGGACGACGTGCGCAAAGCCCGGAAAGCCGGTCAAGGCATGAACGGCAGCTTCATGCCGCCTAGACCCGGGAAGCCCTTCCCCTTCTTGCTCCCCTGCATCTTCTTGACCTGCTTCATCATCTTCTTCATCTCGTTGAACTGCTTCAGAAGCTTGTTCACATCCTGCACGCGCGTGCCGCTGCCGAGCGCGATGCGCTTGCGGCGGCTGCCGTTGATGATGGAGGTGTCGGCGCGCTCCTTCGGCGTCATGGACTTGATGATCGCCTCGATGCGGCGCACTTCCTTGCCGTTGAGATCGATGTCCCTGTCCCTGCAGCTGCTTCTTGAGTCCGCCCATGCCCGGGATCATGCCGAGGATCTGCTCGAACGAGCCGAGCTTTCGAACCTTCTGCATCTGCGCGAGGAAATCGTCGAGCGTGAAGTCCGCCTTGCGCAGCTTCTTCTCCATCTTCTTCGCTTCTTCCGCATCGAAGGTGGACTGCGCCTTTTCGATGAGGGAGAGCACGTCGCCCATGCCGAGGATGCGCGACGCCATGCGGTCGGGGTGGAACGGCTCAAGCGCTTCGAGCTTCTCGCCCATGCCGACGAACTTGATCGGGCAGCCCGTGACCGCCTTGACCGAGAGCGCCGCGCCGCCCCTCGCATCGCCGTCGAGCTTCGTGAGCACGACGCCGTCGAGGCCGAGTCCCGCGTTGAAGCTCTCCGCCACGTTCACGGCGTCCTGACCTGTCATGGCGTCGACGACGAGAAGGATCTCGTGCGGCTTGACGTTCGCCTTGATGTCCTTGAGCTCCTGCATGAGGGTCTCGTCGATGTGCAGACGGCCTGCGGTATCGATGATCACGACGTCGTTGAGGTGCGAACGCGCATGATCGATCGAGCTTTTGGCGATCGTCACGGCGTCCGTGCCCTGCGGCATGGAAAAGACGGGAATGCCGAGCTGTCCGCCGAGGACTTCGAGCTGCTTGACGGCGGCGGGTCGATAGATGTCGGCGGCGACGAGCAGCGGTTTCTTCCCCTGCTTTTTGAGGGAGAGGCCGAGCTTGCCCGCCGAGGTCGTCTTGCCAGCGCCCTGCAGCCCCGCCATCATGATGACCGTCGGCGGCACGGACGAGATGTTCAGGCGGCTCTGCGTGCCGCCCATAAGCTCTGTCAGCTCTTCGTCGACGATCTTGACGACGACCTGTGCGGGCGTCAAAGTATCGAGCACATCCTGTCCGACAGCGCGTTCCTTCACCCGCTTGACGAAGTCCCTGACGACCTTGAAGTTGACGTCGGCTTCCAGAAGCGCCATGCGCACTTCGCGCATCGCCTCGTTGACATCGTCCTCCGTCAGCTTGCCATGGCCGCGCAGCTTCTTGAACGTCTGCTGCAGGCGATCTGCCAGGCTTTCAAATATCATGCTGTACCTCCCGTTGCGTTCCGAGCAGTTTTTCTATGCGCTGCAAGATCGCATCGACGGCGGCGCTGTTGTCCTCCGTCCGCAGATCGCCAAGCGCTTTGGCAATCGCCGCAAGCTCTTCATGCTCTTCGGCAAGCCGCCGCAAGAGTCCGAGCTTCTCCTCGTAGCCTTCCAACGCTTGCTCCGAGCGATGAACCATATCATAGGCCGCCTGCCTCGATACGCCAAGCGCTTCGCCAATCTCCGCAAGGGAGAAATCGTCGAAGAGATGAAGCTCCGGGCAGCGACGCTGCTTTTCCGTGAGCAGCATTCCGTACAGATCGAGCATATCAGCCAGATGAAAGAACCGTTCGAGCATCATCTCACCCGCTTTCATCCATGGCCTCCTGCCAAATCGACACGCTTTGGGGGAATCCCCCTGACTAGGCTATTATACGCAAGACAATTCACCCTGTCAAGTTTTTTCCTTGGCAGGCTTTCTTTTTTTCTCCCAAGCGTCAGGCGAAGAGCTTTTTGCGGCATCCGTCCCTTTCTTTCGCTATAGGACATCCAACCCAAAGGCGCACGACACGCGGCCACGCCATTGACATGCCGCAGCGATGAACCGCGCGAACTGGAAATCATTGCCTTTTTGTGCGGTCATCAGCAATGACCTCCGTGCTGCTCTTTAAGATCGTCATGCCTTTTCCCTTCGTTTCCGTCTGCCAAATGATTGCAAAAAATTTATTTTATAGGACGCACATCTTGTTTCACAGGGAATAATATGGTACAATTCTAAGTATATTAAAACAATATAAAAATAAGCAAAAGAGGTGTGAACATGAAGTTACGAGTAAAGCTCCCTGCTCGGCGTGGAATTCCCTTCTGCCTCGTCTTCCTCGCGGTGTCCGTGTTCAGCTACTGGAACGCAAGCACGCTGCTGAAGGAAGCCACGCAGCGCGAGATGATGGTGCGCGCCCAGCTCGAAGCCGAACAAATCGTCGAACTCGTCGATGCGCAGCGCAACGTCCTCGAAGGACTGACGGAGGCCTGGTCTACCGGTATGCCGTCCAACGAAGCCTTTGCTCCCGTCGGAAAGAATTTCATGAAGCGCGAAGGCGTCAATACGCTTTTCATCGGCTTCCCCGACCGCGACTTCCTTGACAGCGAGGAAGGCGTCGTGCCGAAATCCGAATTCGACGCGACGACGCGCGAATGGTACCGGAGCGCCGCGGCACATGACGGCGTGCAGCTTTCCAGCGTCTACGTGGACAACTTCACGAAGATCAAGGTCATGACCCTGAGCAAGGCCATGCGCAAAAACGGCGAGCTTCTCGGCGTCGTGGCCGCCGACATCCGCTTCGACAGCATCGAGAAAAAAGTCGCCGCCATCCACATGGGCGAAACGGGAGCGGCGTTCCTGCTCGATGCGGACGGCCACTTCATCTACCACGCCCAGATGAAGCTCGAAGACAGGATTCAGGATGAAGGCGCCGAAAAGGCGAATACATACCTTTCCAAAGAGCCGCTTTTCTTCGAGGGAAGCTTCCAGGGCGTCGACATGTTCTACGCCGTGCAGCCGGTCGGCGACACGGGATGGAATCTCATCATCTTCGTGCCGCAGCAGGAAGTCTTCGCCAACATCGCCACGCTCAAATGGACGATGCTCGCGTGCGCCCTCTTCGCCTTGGCGCTCATGGGCGGCATCCTCTACGTCATCGCCAAGTCCATCTCCAGCCCCATCGAAACGCTTGAGACCATCGCCGCCAAAGTGGCGACAGGAGACCTCTCGACGAAGCTCACGCCTACCGATCGACAGGACGAGATCGGCAGCCTGCACAACAGCTTCTGCCGGATGACCGAGGGACTTCAGGCGCTCATCCACCAGACAGCGCAGACAGCGGAGCAGCTCGCCGCTTCCTCGGAAGAGCTGACGGCTTCCGCCGACCAGTCGGCGCAAGGCGCACAGCAGGCGTCAGCCGCCATCGTCAAGATCACCGACGACACGCAGGAGCAGACCGCGGTCGTCAACGATTCTCTGGAAGCCGTCAGCGACATCACCAAGGCCATGGATCAGATCAACGCGGGCGTCGACGACGTCTCTCATGCCGTGGAGCGCGTGGAAGAAGCCACGACCGAAGGACAGCAAGGCACGGTCGTCGCGGTCGATGGAATGCAGGTTCTCGACAAGAGCGCCAAGGGGTGGCGGATGCCGTCACTGCCCTCTACGAAAGCTCCAAGCGCATCTCCGAAATCGTCGAGATGATCACCAACATCGCCGGCCAGACGAACCTCCCGGCGCTGAACGCCGCGATCGAAGCGGCACGCGCCGGCGAGCAGGGACGCGGCTTCACCGTCGTGGCGGAAGAAGTCCGCAAGCTCGCCGAGCAGTCCGAACATGCCGCGCAGGAAATCACCTCCTTGATCACGGACAACTCCAAGCGCATCGAGGAGACCTTCAAGGTCATGCAGGATCAGAAGGACCGCGTCACGGAAGGCGTCGAGCAGGTGCATCAGGCAAGCGCACGTTTCGAGCGCATCGCCGCCGTCGTCAAGGAGCTTTCCGACAAGGTCTCGGGCATCTTGGCGAGCACGCAGCAGATCCACACGCAGAACGTCCGCATGGAAACCTCCGTGCAGAGACTCAAGTCCGTATCCGATTCCGTGCAGGACGAGGCGGAAAATGTCTCCGCCGTCTCCCGGGAGCAGGCAGCTTCCATGCAGGGAAATCGCCGCCTCAAGCTCGACGCTTGCGAATATAGCGCAGGATCTGCAAAAGGCCGTAAGCAAATTCCATATAAGCTGAAAACGAGACGACACGAAGAGCAGCCGACGTCACCCGCAAGGACGCCGTCGGCTGCTCTTTCTCGCTCAGGTCCGGTCAGCTGCATTGACCGCGCCATTCTCCAATGATATACTTCAGTAAACATCTTTTTACGAAAGAACAGGTGACGATCATGAGCCTTGATGGCTTTTTCCACACAACCGCTTGTCCAAGAGCTGCGCGACGCTCTCACGGGCGGACGCATAGACAAGATCACGCAGCCGAGCAAGGCTTCCGTCTTCCTGAGCATACGCCAGCCGGGCCGGAACCACCTGCTGCACATCGCGGCAAGCCCGCAGGCGAGCGCCGTCTTCCTCGCGCAGAGACCGCCCGAGAATCCTGCCGAACCCCCGCTCTTCTGCATGGTTCTGCGCAAGCAGCTCGAAGGAAGCCGCATCGCCGACATCCGCCAGCACGCACTCGACCGCATCATCGTCTTCGACTTCGACTCCCTGGCGGCGGGCGCCAAGATCGTCACGAAGACGCTCGTCGTCGAGCTCATCGGCAAGCACAGCAACATCATCCTCGTGCAGGACGGGCGCATCATCGACGCGCTCCGGAAGGTCGGCAGCGCGAACAGCCGCACGCGCCTCATCCTGCCCGCACGCGAATACGCGCCGCCGCCCGCACAGGAAAAGCTCGACCTGCGCACGACAGCTCCCGCCGCTGTCATCGAGCGCCTGATCCAAGAGCCTGCCGTGACGCTCTTCAAGGGGTTGTTGAACAGCTGTCTCGGCTTTGGTCCTGCAAGTGCGCGCGAGGTCATCTTCTCTGCCGGCTTGCCCGAGAAGATGCTCTGCGCCGATCTGGACGCAAAGGACAAGGATGCTCTCATCCAAGCCCTCGCCGAAGTTTCTGCCGCCTGCACGGAAGAGGAAGCCGCGCCCTGCCTCATCATCGACAGGAACAACAAGGTGCTCGCGACCGCGCCCTTCCCGCTGCACTATCTGCCGCCGGAGCACGCGACGCTCTCCTTCCCCACCATCAGCGCCATGCTCGAAAAGGCCACGCTTCTTGCGGGAGCGTACACGCCGCCCGAGAAAGACCGCTTGAAGAAATTCGTCAAGACCGAGCTTTCCCGCGCTGAAAACAAGCTCGACATTCTGAAAGAAGAGCTCCGCCAGGCGGAAAACGCCGAAGACTACAAGATCCGCGGCGACAATCTGATGACGTATGCACATCTCTTCCAAGATCATGAGGACGCTTCGCTGACGGTCGATGACATCTACAGCGAGACGGGCGAGAAAATCACGCTGAAGCTCGATCAACGGCTGACGCTCAACCAGAACATGCAGGCGTTCTACCACAAGTATGACAAGCTCAAACGCGCACAGAAGCTCCTCGACGAGCAGATCGCGCTGTGCAGCGAGAACATCCGCTACCTTGCCAGCGTCGAAACCTCCCTCGCCGCTTCCTCCACGCTCTCTGAGATCGAGGAGATCAAAGAAGAGCTCATCGAGGCGGCTTCCTCAAGGAAGGCAAGAAAAAAGCGGCAGGACAAGCCTTCCGCTCCTTTCCAATTCATGACCGAGGACGGCAAGAGCATCCTCGTCGGCAAGAACAACTACCAGAACGACCGCCTGACCTTCCGCACGGCGGCGCCCGACGACCTTTGGCTGCACGCCAAGGACATCCCCGGCTCGCACGTCATCCTGCGTCTCTCAGGCGAAGAGCCGAGCGAAGAGAGTCTGCACCATGCCGCCATCCTCGCCGCCCACTTCAGCAAGGCGCAGGATTCCTCGAACGTGCCCGTCGACTACACATATCGACGCTATGTGAAGAAGCCTTCCGGCTCGCGTCCGGGCTTCGTCATCTTCACGCACCAGAAGACGCTCTATGTCACCCCGTCGGCGGACGAAGCGGCAAAACTGCTCCAGGAGGAGCGCTGAGCGCCGCGCTCAGACGCCGCCCGTCGAGCCGAAGCCGCCCGTGCGCATCGCCCCCCTCCCCGCTGCATCGTCATCCGCGACGAGATACTTGTAGAAGATGCCCTGTGCAATGCGCATACCCTTTTCCACAGGGAAATCCGCCGCCCCGAGGTTCAGGACAGCGACCATGATATGCCCCTCGTTCTCCGCATTGTCATAGTAATCCGCATCGACAATACCTTGCGCATTGACGAGCATCAGCTGGTGCTTGAGGGAAATCCCCGAGCGAATGTGCAGCCCGAGGTACTCGTCCTCTTGCATGTACGCCTTGAGCCCCGTCGGCACGAGCGTCACCCTGCCTTGCGCCAGAATGCAGTCTTCCGCCGCCGCGAGATCGTACCCCGCGCTCGCCGCCGTCTTCCGCTTCGGCAGGGAAATTCCCGCCTCCTTATAGGCCTTGATGATTTCAAATCCGCGTTTTCGCAACATACTTCCTCCCAAAATCGCTGTCCATCATGCAGAAAGCCTTCTCCGCACGAGGAGAAGGCTTTCTTTTATTTTTCCGTTTCCGTCAACGGCGCCGGCGCGAGTTTCGTCGCGGCGATCGTCGATATGGCGTGCTTGTAAATGAGGTTCTGCTTGCCCGCCACCTCCAAGATCACGGTGAAATTGTCAAAGCCCCTGACGTATCCCTTCATCTGGAAGCCATTGAGCAGATGAATGCTGACTGCCTTGTTTTCCTTGCGGATCTGGTTCAAAAAATTATCCTGCAAATTGAGCGGTTTTACCGGCATGGAAAGACCTCCTTGTTGATTCCCTGCAAACGACATTCTTTCCGTCTCCATTTCTCTAGGGAAATTCCCTGAACGCCCCCGGCCTCCTGCGGAACCTCAGGCGAAGAAGCGCCCGACATCCCGTGCGATCCGTTCGAGCAGCACGGCCTCTTCCTGCGAAGCATCGTACCAATGCACATACGGCATCTTGCGAAACCATGTGATCTGGCGCTTCGCGAAGCGGCGTGTCGCTTTCTTGATCTCCGCCACTGCGTGCGGGAGTTCCATGCTCCCTGCAAGATACGCCAGCATTTCCTTGTAGCCGATGCCCTTCATCGCCTGACAATCCGCGCGCACGCCCTGCGCCAGGAGCGACTGCACCTCTTCGGCGAAGCCCGCCGCCACCATCGCGTCGACGCGCTCCTCGATGCGCCCGTACAACTCCGGCCGCTCGCGCCGAAGACCTGCGACATACGCATCATAGAAGAGCTCGCCCGGCTCTGACTCACGCCGCATGGAGATGCGCTCCCGCCCCGAGGAAGCAACCTCCAAGGCGCGGACGACGCGGCGGAAATCGTTGACATGCAGGCGTGCTGCCGTCTCCGGGTCGGCCTTCTGCAAAAGCCCATGAACGAACGCCTTGCCCCGCTCCTTCGCCAGCGCTTCCAGCTCTTCACGGTACGTGTCGTCGCTCGAAGTCTCGTTGAAGATATAGCCCTCCAAGAGCGACTTGATGTAAAGCCCCGTGCCGCCGACGACGAGAGGCAGCTTGCCGCGCGCCCGGATGCGTTCGATCGTCTCGCGCGCGAGACGCTGGAAATCCATGACGTTGAACGAAGCCTCGGGCGCGAGAACGTCGACGAAATGATGCGGCACGACGCTTCGCTCCTCTTTCGTCGGCTTCGCCGCGCCGATGTCGAAGCCGCGATAAAAGAGCATGGAATCGCCCGAGACGATCTCCGCGTCCAGCCGCTTGGCGAGAGCCAGGGAAAGCGACGTCTTGCCGACCGCCGTCGGCCCTGTGAGGACGACGATCCGCGCCTTCTTCATGCAAGCTCCAAGGTTCCGCCCGGCTCTATGACATGCACGGCAGCGCGCGTCATGCCTTCCGTCACTTCCTTGTACCGCTTCGCCTCCTGCGCGATGACAGGCCAGGTGTTGTAGTGAACCGGTATGACGTTCCGCGTGTTGAGCCACTGTGCGGCAAGAGCTGCATCTTCCAGACCCATCGTGTAATTGTCGCCGATCGGCAGAACCGCATAGTCGAGCGGGTCGCTTCTGCCCGATGAGCTTCATGTCGCTGAAGAGCGCCGTATCGCCCGCAAAATAGACGTTGATGTCGCCGATATGGATCACGTAGCCGCAGGCGATGCCGCCCGCGACGCCCGAGCTGTGCAGCGCTATCGTCATGCGCACCTTGCCGAAGGGCAGCTTGATCGAGCCGCCGATGTTCATGCCGTGCGTCTTGATGTCGCTCTCCGCCTGCAGACAGACGTCGAGGACTTCTGGGACGCCCAGGATCATCGCGCCCGTGCGCTTGGCAATGGCCGGCGCGTCGCCGAGATGGTCGCCGTGCGCATGGGTCAGCAGGGATGTAGTCGCACTCCACCTCCGACGCCTTGATCGCAGCAAGCGGATTGCCCGTAAGGAACGGATCAGCCAAAACCTTCGACGTGCCATCGTCGAGCAGGAAAGACGCATGTCCATAATATGTATACTTGATCATCTTTTTCCGACTCCTTTCATCGTTTTATTTCCAGCAGGAAAAACTTATATATTGTATAATTAAACAAAAAAACGAAAAACCTTCCTACGAGAAGAAGCTGAAGGAGGAAAACATGCGCGACAATGAATTCTCCCTGCCGCAGGGCACGATCGCCTTTTCCCATGCGCTGCCCGCGCACATCTACACCCTGGTCACGGGAGGACGCCCGCCTGCCGCCGACTGGCTGCAGAAGGCCTCTCGCGGCAAGATCTGGGCGATCGATCATGGTCTCGACCTCTGTCGGGCGATGAACCGCACGCCCGACTTCCTGCTCGGCGACGGCGACAGCGCCGCGCCCGACGCTTGGGCGTGGGCGCTCGCCCAGGGCGTGCCCTGCGAGCGCTTCAACGTCAGAAGGACCTCACCGACACGCAGCTCGCACTTGCCAAGATCAAGGAGGCTTCCACCGACGCCTTCCTCCTTCTCACGGGAGCTTTCGGAGGGCGTTTCGATCACGCCATGAGCACGCTCTTTTCCTGCGCCTTCAGCGGCCTTCCGATGATCTTGGCGGACGACAAGGAGGCGTGCTTCTTCCTGCACGACGGGGAAAGTCTCTCCTTTCGCGCGAAGCAGAAGCCCCCAAGCGATCTCGCTCTTTGCCACGGGCAGCGAGATGCCGCGGCCTTTCCATCGAGGGAGTCGAATGGCCGCTCGAAAATGCCTCCCTGCGTCCGGAAGAACCGTATGCCGTGAGCAACGAGCTGGCAGAAGGCAGCTCCGCCTTCCACGTCCGCCTGCAGGCGGGCACGCTCGCCGTCTACCTCTATTGGCAATGACCGCGAAAGCCCCGGCGCTGCCCTGCCGCCTCGTAAAGCAGCAGGGCGGCAGCCGTCGCCACGTTGAGCGATTCCGCTCGGCCGAACATCGGGATGAAGACTTTCTCTTGCGCCATCCGACGGACTGCGTCCGATATGCCGCCCCCCTCGTTGCCGAAGGCAAGCGCGACCCTGCCGCCGTAATCCGCCGCCGGATAAGGCTGCGCCGTCTCGTCAAGGTCGCCGGCAAGAAGCCGCACGCGCTCCGACTGCAGAAACTCTCGCAGCGTCTCGTGCGGCACGCCGCGAGACGATGGGCACATGGAAGACCGATCCCATGCTCGCGCGCACCGCCTTCGCGGAAAAGACATCGATCGTGTCCGAAAGACAGATGACGGCATCCGCGCCCGCAGCATCCGCCGTGCGCACGATCGTCCCCGCATTGCCCGGATCCTGCACGCCGTCGAGCACGACGGCAAGCAGCTCGCCGCACCCCGTCAAGGCTTCGAGACTCGCCGCACGCGCTTCCAGCACGAGGAGGATTCCCTGCGGCGCCTCGGTGTCGCTCGCCTTCCTGTAGACGTCGGGCGCCACCGCAAAGAGCGGACAGCGACGAGCCTCCAGCTTTTCCGGGATGCGCTGCACGCGCTCTTCTCGCGCCGCTTCTTCCGTGACGAGGCAAAGGCGCAGCGTCCAGCCCGCCTCCGCCGCCATCTCGACGAGCCGCACGCCCTCAGCGACAACGACGCCTTCCGCCCTGCGTCTCCTCGCGCTCTTCAAGCTCGCGAGCCATTTGATCTTCTTGTTCTGCGCACTCTCGATCTTTTCCATCATGCCTCCCTGGAAATTACAGCCCTCAGCCCTCGATGAAATCCCGCCCATCCGTCTGCCCCGTCCGCTCCTCTTTCCGGACAAGAAAAAGAGGAGCTTTGACAGCTCCTCTTTCTGAATCTTACTGGTTCTCCTTCGCGATGGCGACGAGCTGGGCGAACGCCTTCTCATCATGCACAGCGAGATCGGCGAACATCTTGCGGTTGACCTCGACGCCTGCCTTCGTCAAGCCGTTGATGAAGCGGCTGTAGGACATGCCGTTCATGCGTGCGGCCGCATTGATGCGGGCGATCCAGAGCTTGCGGAACTCGCCCTTCTTCGCGCGGCGATCACGGCGGGCATAGTAGAGCGCCTTCATGACCGTCTCGTTCGCCTTCTTGAACTGCTTGCTCTTCGCGCCGCGATAGCCCTTCGCGAGCTTCAGAATCTTCTTGTGGCGGCGATGCGCCGTAACGCCGATTTCACTCTTGGCATATCTTATTCCTCCATTATCTTCGCTCGAATCTCACTTGTTCAGCATATCGCGCACGCGCCTGTGATCGGCTGCGGAAACCAGCGTAGCCTTGCGCAGGTTGCGCTTGCGCTTCCTCGTCTTCTTCTCCAGGATGTGGCTCTTGAACGCCTTGTTCCTCTTGAACTCACCGGAACCCGTTATCGAAAAGCGCTTCGCGGCGGCTCTGCGTGTCTTTACCTTTGGCATGTTTATTTTCCTCCTTTAGTCTGCGCCTTCGGGGCGAGAATCATCGTCATGTTCTTGCCCTCCAGCTTCGCATCGCGCTCGATGGCAACGAGCTCCTTGAGCTGCTCGGAAACCCTGTCCAAGACCTCCCGACCCAGCTCGGGATGCGACAATTCACGGCCACGGAACATGATCGTGACCTTGACCTTGTTTCCTTCTTCAAGGAAGCGAAGCGCATTCTTGAGCTTCACGTTGAAATCATGCTGCTCGATGTTCGGCCGCAGCTTGACCTCCTTGATCGTGACGATCTTCTGCTTCTTCTTCGCTTCTTTCTCCCTCTTTTGCTGCTCGTAACGGTACTTGCCGAAATCCATGATGCGACAGACAGGAGGCTTTGCCTTCGGCGCGACCTCGACGAGATCGAGATGCTGCTCCTCCGCCATGCGCAAGGCGTCGCGCGTCGCCATGATGCCGAGCTGCTCGCCGGACGCGCTCGTGACGCGCACCTCGCGAATGCGGATTTCTTCGTTGATTCTTAAAGATTCCCTGCTAATGGGAAAAACACCTCCCGGTGAACGAGCAAAAAGGGCGGCAGACGCCACCCTCACATTTGCAAAACCTGCATATAGAACCCGCTCGACCCATGTCGGCAGGGTGAGAAGCGGCGGCCTCTTCTTGAATTACTTGCCAATCATATCACAGAAAACCGCCTGCGTCAAGAACTTTTTCTCAAAAACACGCATCGGGCGCTCAGACGAAAAGCTCGATCGCGCGCGGCATGACTTCGACATGCATGGGGGAGCGGCAGTCCCTGCTCGCCGTCGACATCGCTCAGAAGCGGCGCATCCGCCTCGATGTGAAACTCGCTCGCCTGCAGATACAGCACGTTCTTCTCCGAAATCCCCCTGCCCGCGACGATCTCCGCCGTCAGCGCGACGAGCTCCGGCAGGCTGCACTTCTTCACGAGCAGGAGATCGAGCTTGCCGTCGTCAATGCTCGCGTGCGCCGCCACATTGTTGAAGCTGCCCACGACGCCGCTGTTGGCGATGACGAAGAGGAATCCTTCCTCCTCCCGCTTCTCGCCGTCCGCCTCGATGGAAAACTTCACCGAGCGAAACTTCGGCAGTTCACTGATCCCTTTCAGATAATACGCCATCTTGCCCAGCGCGTTCTTCAGACGCACGTCGACCTCGTGCGCGATGTTCGTCATGACGCCGGCGCTCGCCACATTGATGAAGTACGCCTCGCCGATGCGTCCGAGGTCGACGCGCATCGTCTTATGTGCAAGAATGCGCTCGATGTACGCTTCCAGCCCGTCGGCAAGACCGAGGTAGGTGGCAAAATCGTTCGACGTGCCGCTGCCGATGATCGCCAGGGGAATCGCGAGCTTTTCGCGCACGACCACGTTGACGACTTCATGCACCGTGCCGTCGCCGCCCGCGACGAGCATCCCTTCCGCCCCGGACTCCTTCACATAGAGTGCAAGATCCTTCAGTCCGCGCTCCGTGCGATAGAGGATGAGCATGCAGCCGAGCTTCTGGAAACGCCAGATCATCTCGTCGAGACGCTGTTTGAACGACGCATTGCCCGAAACAGGATTGTATACCAGAAG
Organism: uncultured Selenomonas sp.; assembly: GCA_916438625.1. Taxonomy (GTDB): domain Bacteria; phylum Bacillota; class Negativicutes; order Selenomonadales; family Selenomonadaceae; genus Selenomonas. Next base: position 1,857,095 of record CAKAFE010000001.1, read on the forward strand.
AAACTTCCTCATCCCTTCGCCCCCTCAACGCTGTGAAAGATGCCGATGCGGCGCAAAAAACGAATGCCCAGAGAACCGATGTACGGAATGCGCGCCATATCCTCCTCCAGCAGACCGCGCACAAGGATCAGCGCCGCGATGTAGACGACGACGCCGACGAGCACCGAGCCAAAGGTGGCAGCGGCATTGACGGCGAACGTCTCCATGACAAAGCTGTAGAAGAGCTGCACAGCGCCCGCCATGACGGCAGCGGCGAACATCGTCTTGACGAGCTGCAGAAGCTCCATGCGATAGCCGATGTAGCGCCAGATGAAGTAGAGGTTGATGACGGCAGCTACGCCCATGTCCGCCGCCGTCGCCCATGCCGCGCCCATGATGCCGAGCCACGGGATCGCCGTCAAGACCCAGTTGAGAACGACCTTGACGACAGCCGCGAGGATCATGTTGATCATCGGGATCTTCGGATGTCCAAGCCCCTGCAAGACCGCCGTCGACACCTGATGCAAGCCGAGAAGCACGATGGAAAACGACGAGACGAGCACGGCAGGCCCCGCTCCCGGCGCGTTGTAGATGAGCGTCGAGATCGGCGTCGCGAGCACGAGCACGACGACGAAGGCAGGGAAGCACACGAAGTTCGATATGCGCACGGCAGCCGCCGTCTGGCTGTAAACGCGCTTCGTATCCTGCAAGGCGCGCGCCTCCGAAATGGCCGGCACGATGCTCACCGCCAAGGACGCCGTGAGGATCGTCGCGAGGTTGACGAGCGGCACCGCCATGCCCGTGAGGTAGCCGAAAAGCTCCGTCGCCTGCGGCACCGTATAGCCCGCGACCTCCAACCGCTGCGGCACGATGAGGAGATCGAGGTTCGACACGATCGGCAGCATGATGCTCGCCGCCGACACGGGCAGCGCAAGGGAGAAGATGCGCCTGACGATCATCCCGAGCGGCGCAGGCGCCTGCCCTGCGGGCGGCGCAAGATCAGGACCATACTCGCGCTCGATGTCCTTGTCGAGCTTCCAGTGGAAATAGACGAGCACGAGAAGGCCGCCGATCGCTCCGGCAAATGCGCCGAGACTCGCGCCCGCCGCCGCATAGTCCAATCCCATGGGCAGCAGGAGACTCGCGAAGAGCACCATCGTGAGCACGCGGAAGATCTGCTCGACGATCTGCGAGACCGCCGTCGGCGTCATGCGCTGCCACCCTTGCAGATAGCCGCGCGAGCTTGCAAGCAGCGTCACGAAGAAGATCGTCGGCGCGAGCGCCACGACCGACATATAGGCACGCGGATCGCGGATGAACTGCCACTCGATGAGCCAATCCGCGCTGAAATACGTCAAAAGGGAAAAGAAAAGCCCCGTGAAGAGCATCAAGGCCATGGACACGCGGAAGACGCGGCGCGCCCCGAAGACGTCCTTCAAGGCGACGCGCTCCGCCGTGATAATCGATATGGCGACAGGCACGCCTGCCTGCGAGATGCTCATGGCAAAAAAATAGATCGGGAAAGCCATCTGATAAAGCCCGATGCCCTCGCCGCCCAGGATGCGCGAAACGAAAATCCAGTTCAAAGAGCCGATGACTTTCACGACGAAGCTCGCCACCGTCAAGATCAGCGTTCCCTTGAGGAAGCTCTCCGCCTTGCTCTTGCTTGTAGATTTCTGACTGCTGATACGAAACACCGCCTAACTGCCCGATTCCTCCGCTCGATCTTCCCGCTCAATACAAAATACGGGAAGCACGCTTTGCAAAAGTGCGCGAATTTCTATATAATAAGAGGAATGATGCATCTTCTGCACTAACGTAGGAATTATACCATTTCTGCTGCAAATATACTAGGTCGATTTTGATATAAAGCAGGATGGGACGCCCGAAAAATACGCAAGAGAAGGTGACCTTTATGGAAATCAACCTCATCGGTTTCAATACGGCTATCGGCAGGAAAAAGCCCGAAAACATCATCAACCAGACGGCCGCCTGTCCCTTCTGCGACCGCGACAACCTCTCGGGCATCATCGACACGGACGGCGACCTCATCCTGCTCAAGAACAAGTACAACGTCATCGAAGGCGCCGATCAGTTCGTGCTCATCGAGAGCAAGATCTGCCATTCGGACATGCCCGACTACTCCGCCGAACACATGCACAGACTCATACGCTTCGGCGTGCGCCACTGGCAGAAGATGCAGGACTCGGGAAAATACGAGACCGTGATCTTCTTCAAGAACTCGGTCCCATGTCGGGCGGCACGCTGCGCCACCCCCACATGCAGATCGTCGGCTTCCACTCGCTCACCGAGCACCTGACCTTCGATCCCATGGAATTCCAAGGCCTGACCATCCACGAGGAAAACGGCGTCGACTTCAACATCTCGACCTGTCCGCGCATCGGCTTCAGCGAATTCAACATCGTGCCCAAGACGGCGGAGCCGTTGGACACCGTCGCCGACGACATCCAGATCGCCGTCGACTACCTCATGAACCACTTCAACAAACGCTGCAACAGCTACAACATCTTCTTCTACCAGGAGCACGGCATCCTGCGCGCCAAGGTCATGCCGCGATTCGCCACCTCCCCCCTCTTCATCGGCTACAACATCCGCTTCCGCCCGAGCAACCTGGAAGATCTGCGCGACGACGTGCGAAGGATCTATTTCGACGGAAAACCGTCCTGACCCCCCCGCTCTCCATAGCGCAGACAAGGGTCTGCTGCATAAGGCAAGATCGTCTTGTGCAGCAGACCCTTTTGTTCGCTTCTTCCTGTTCTTCCTGCTTCTCCCTCGTCGCACGCCGACAAGGCGTACCATCGCGCTGGATCGCTTCCGCCCGCAGAAACCTCCGTCAACCCATGCGCCACTCAATGAACATACTTTAGACTTTTCGAGCAAAAGCAGCTCCAAAACCCCTTCATGCTCCTTGATCCGGCTGTCGTAGACCGCCTTCTGCTCCTGCAGCTCCCGCTGCCGCGCGGTGATCTGGGCCGGATCGTTCAAGACCTGCGCAAACTTGAAGGGCGCCTCCGCATCCGGGCGCTCTATCGCAGCCGAGCAGGAAGCGATCTGCTCCTTCGTCTTCTTCAACTGCGCCCGCAAAGATTCCAACGCATCCTCTTCTGGTTTTTCCGCCTCATCCGCCGCCCTCGGCCTGTCCGCTTCGACCAGTTCCGTCAGGATCTCAAGCTTCACCAAGTCTCCCATCCGATAAGCGTCCATCGCCCTCTGCCACTGGTTCTTGACCTTTTCCGTCTGCTTCGGGTTCAAGTCCGGATGCAGCTTCTTTGCCAACGAGCGATACAGCTGCTTGAGCTTTTTCGATTCTTCCTCAGACAACGTCCTGGACGAAACGAGCGCCAACGCATTCTGACGCTCCATTTCCATTTCTTCAGCTCGTCTTCGTATTTCTCGAATTCCGCGCGAAGCACGTCCTCGATCTCATCCAGATCGGGTTCAGCGTCGCGATTCAAATACGCACGAACCAGATCGATCTTCCGGCGCAGTGCGCCTTCCTGCACATAGGCAGCATAGCAAGCCTGCTCCAATGCGCCGAAACATTTGATGTACAAGGCTTCCAGATACGGCTTCTTCTGCAAGATCATATCATCGTAGACGCAGATCCACTTGCTCAGCCGTTCCAGAGCCTCCTTGCGCTGCTCTTTCAATCGTGCATATTCTTCATGAATCATCATCATTCTGTCCATAAGGCTCACTCTCGCATAAACAAATCGACTTCGAGCACCATGTCTTGCAATTTCAAATCCGTGATCTTCACATAAAGGAGTTTTCCTGCATCAAGCAGACGCGCCGGAATGTGATTCATGCGGCGCGGCATATAGCCCAAGGGTGTGTCAAGAGTTTTGTGTAAATCACTTTTCAGTATGTCGTATCATAGTGTTCCATGAGTTTCGCCATACGCTCATCCATCAACAGTTGGTTGCGAACGAGCGCCCAGTTTGGTATCCTGCGCCCTGACCATTTCTGGTAAAGCTCCTGCACCCGTAAGTACAGCAGCTTGAACACAGCATCCTCGTTCGGGAAAGAACCCTTCTTCGTGACTTTGCGGAAGCTGGAGTTCACGCTCTCGATCGCGTTCGTCGTATACATGACCTTGCGCACGGCGCTGCCGTAAGAAAACAGTTGCTCGACATGCGTGAAGTTGTTCTGCCATACGGCGACAGCCCCGGGATAGCTCGCCCAATCTTTCTGGAACTGTTCGAATCGCTCGCGTGCCTGACGAGCATTCACCGCGCCGTATATAGCTTTGAGATCCTTCGTGAAACGACTCCAATCTTTGCGGGGAATATACCGGATGGAGTTGCGAACCAGATGTACGATGCATCGCTGCACGACCACCTGTGGGAAGATCGCTCGCGCACCGTCTTCCAGACCCGTCACGCCATCCATGGAGAGAAAGCCGATGGCTTCCAAGCCGCGCGACTTGAGTTCGTCAAAAACCTGCATCCATGCATGCTTGCTCTCGACTTCGTTGATCCAAAGCCCGAGCACATCCTTGCGCCCATCCATATCGTAAGCCAGGACGACGTGCACCGCCGTTTGTTGGATGCCGCGCTCCGTGCGCAGTGAGACGTACAGGCAATCGACGAACACGAACGGATAGAATGGCTTCAACGGACGGTTTCTCCATTCCTTCACTTGCTCCATGATGCAGTCCGTGATATGGGAAATCTGTTCATGCGACATCTTGAAACCATAGATGTCCTCGACAGTGGCGGCGATGTCGCGCTGGCTCATGCCGCGCCCGTACAGGGCGAGAACCTTGCCTTCAATGGAAGAGACATCACGCTGGTGCTTCTTGACGATCTGCGGCTCGAATGTGCCTTGGCGATCACGGGGCACGTGGATGGGGACTTCTCCCAAGGTCGTCTTGAGCGTTTTTTCGGAGTAGCCGTTGCGGGCATTGCCTCCCGACACCGTATGTTCATGGTCGGCATAGCCGAGATGGTTTTGCATCTCCCCTTTGAGCGCCGCCTCGAAGATGGGCGCGAAGATACGTTTGACGACATCCTGGATTTCCTGTGCGTCTTGGGGTTGGTAGGTTTCCATGATCTGCTTGGCGATATTGTCTGCGGGAGTGGGAATCATTTTGCGTTTTGCCATGTTGGAATAAACCCTCCTATGGGATGCCCGGAGCGGGCTCGAACCGTATCAACGAATTTGGCTTTTACACAAACTATTATACACTCCCTAGCCCAACTTGCGCTTCTGCCCATCGACAACCTGTATGGCGAACGCATCGTATGAATTGGTCGGCTCACGCAGCAAAGCGAGCTGCATGCCTGCCGCCATTTCTGAAACGAGCTTCTGCCAATCGGAAACATGCCAGGTTCCTGCCACCGAGAAATGTGTCAGATGAGATCTCCTGCACGAAAGGTGCAGGCGGCAATTCCCCGTTCCCCCATGCTCCCCAGAAGCCCCTTGGGCAGAACAGGCGCCAGCTCGCCCATCTGAATCACCTCTTCCTGTATCGAACGACAGAACCTCTCCCATTCCTGCCGTTCCTGATAATCCCGCACCATGCGGTCTACCTGTCTATTCGTCCCCGAACGACGATTCTCCTTCCAAAAACGCCTTAATATAGCAGGAATTCCATGGTATAATACGGCTAATACGGCAGAAGTCTTTCCAGAGTGATCCATGGAGGCATCCGATGAGCGACTACAAACCACCATTTCATATGACGGATCAAATGACCTCTCTGATTGCCGAAATCAGCGAACACGTCGGTCGTATTACTGTCCTCCAAGAAGGCACGATCAGTCCGCATCTGAGGCGTAAAAATAGGATCCGAACGATACACTCTTCTCTTGCCATCGAAAATAACTCTCTTTCCTTGGAACAAGTGACGGCTATCCTGAACGGCAAACGTATTCTTGGCAATCCAAACGAGATCCGAGAAGTGCAGAACGCTTATGATGCATACGAGATGCTGTTGCATCTGGATCCGCTGTCCGTGCACGACCTATTGAAAGCACATGCACAAATGATGAACGGTCTGGTGCCGGAAAGCGGCCGATTCCGCTCCGGAGGCGTCGGCATATTCAAAGGGAAATCGCTCATACACATGGCTCCGCCGGCGGCATTTGTAGCCGAGCACATGCACAACCTCTTTGCATGGTATCGGCATTCGGAACTTCATCCATTGGTGAAAAGCGCGATCTTCCACTACGAGTTTGAATTCATCCACCCCTTTTTCCGATGGAAACGGTCGTATGGGCAGAATGTGGCACACTCTCCTGCTCGCCCAATGGAAGGAACTCTTTTTCTGGCTGCCCGTTGAGGAATTGATTCAAGCTCGGCAACAAGAATACTACGATGCGCTTGGTGCAGCAGACACACAGGCAGATAGTGCAGGATTTGTAGAACTGCTGCTGGAAATCATTCGGGATGCCTTGGGCAAATTAACCGTTGTCGGTCGCGACAGCGACCAAGATGGCGACCAAGATGGCGACCAAGATGGCGACCAAGATAGCGACCAAGATAAACCTGCGATTCAGCGTCTTCTCTCCGCACTCGGCAACGAAACGCTCTCCGCTGCGGAACTGATGAAGCGACTCCATCTTTCCCACCGACCAACCTTCCGCAAAAATTATCTTCACCCTGCTTTGGAGCAAAATCGAATCGAGCGCACGCTTCCCGATAAACCGAACAGCAAAAATCAAAAATATCGAAAGCACAGATAGGTTCTGCACTTTCGATAGAATTCAACGACAAAAAACGGAGTGCCGTCAACGACACTCCGTTTTTTGCTGTTGAGATGCACGATTCGATACAGCATAGCCAACAAGGGGCTAAAACATCAATCGAACCGAATCTCTTTCTTCTTCAACTCTTCCTGCTTCTTGCCTTCCTCATCAAGCAGCGCTTTCGCTTTTTCGAGCTGCCAGGCGACCTGGCTGTACGAGGTGCCGCCCAAGGAGTTGCGGTTTTTCACGCAGGTTTCGGGACGGATGGCTTCTTTTATGTCCTCTGCAAAGAGGTCGGACAGGGCGCGGAATTCTTCCAGCGTCATGTCTTCGAGCCATTTGCCCTGCTCGATGCAAAGATGCACGGCGCGTCCTGCGACGGCGTGCGCCTTTCTGAACGGCATGCCTTTTTTCACGAGGTAGTCGGCAAGGTCGGTGGCGTTGGAGAAGTCTTCCGTGACGGCGCGCTTCATGACGTCCTCCTTGACCGTCATGCCGCGAAGGAGCGCGGTGTAGACGGCGAGGCTGAACTTCACGGTATCGATGGCGTCGAACACGCCTTCCTTGTCTTCCTGCAGATCCTTGTTGTAGGCGAGCGGCAGCCCCTTGACGATCGTGAGCATCGCCATGAGGTGGCCGATGACGCGTCCCGTCTTGCCGCGCACAAGCTCGGAGACGTCGGGGTTCTTCTTCTGCGGCATCATGGAAGAGCCGGTGCAGTGCGCGTCGTCCAGCTCGATGAAGGAGAACTCGCGCGAGCACCAGAGGATGATTTCCTCAGAGAGTCGCGACAAGTGCACCATGAGGATGGAGGCGGCGGAGAGGAATTCCATGATGTAGTCGCGGTCGCTGACGGCATCGAGGCTGTTCGTGTAGATGGCGTCGAAGTGAAGCTCCTCCGCCACGAACGCGCGGTCGATGGGAAACGTCGTGCCCGCAAGCGCGCCTGCGCCGAGCGGCATGATGTCGGCGCGCTCGTAGACGCCCAAGAAGCGCGAGAAGTCGCGCGCGAGCATGGAGAAGTAAGCAAGCATGTGGTGCGCGAAGAGGATGGGCTGCGCGCGCTGCAGATGCGTGTAGCCCCGGCATGATCGCGTCGGGATAGCGCTCCGCCGTCTCGACGAGCGCACGCTGCAGGTCGGCGATGCAGCCGAGCACGGCGAGCGTCTCGCCGCGCACATAGAGGTGCGTGTCGAGCGCGACTCGGTCGTTGCGGCTGCGCGCCGTGCAGCCTGCCGCCCGCCTCGCCGATCGCGTCGGTCAGTCGCTTCTCGATGTTCATATGGATGTCTTCGAGCGCGATGGAAAAGTCGAAGTCACCGTGCTCGATTTTTTGCAGGATATCACGAAGCCCGGAGATGATGGCATCTTTATCCGTTTCCGCGATGATGCCGCACTTGGCGAGCATCTTCGCGTGCGCGATGCTGCCCGCGATGTCCTCGCGGTACATGCGCTTATCGAAGGAAATCGACGCCTGGAAATCGTTGATCATCTCGTCCGTGCTCTTGGAGAAACGACCGCCCCAAAGCTGTTCGCTCATTTCTTCCCTGCCTTTTCCTGCATGAGGGCACGCACCTTCAAGGGCAGGCCGAAGAGGTTGATGAATCCCGTCGCGTCGGACTGGTCGTAGACCTCGTCGCGCTCGAAGGTCACGAATTCCTGACTGTAGAGCGAATACGGCGACTTCGAGCCGGCGCTGATGATATTGCCCTTGTAGAGCTTCAGGCGCACCGTGCCCGTGACGCTCTCTTGCGTGCTGTCGACGAATGCCTGCAGCGCTTCCCTGAGCTGGCAGAACCACATGCCGTCGTAGACGAGCTCGCCGAAGCGGATGGCGACGCCTTCCTTGTAGTGGTACGTCGCGCGGTCAAGGCACAGGTACTCAAGCTCGCGGTGCGCGTAGTAGAGGATCGCGCCGCCAGGATTCTCGTAGACGCCGCGCGACTTCATACCGACGAGGCGGTTTTCGCATATATCCGTGATGCCGATGCCGTTTCTCGCGCCGATCTCGTTGAGTTTCGTCAAAAGTTCGACCGCGCCGAGCTTCTCGCCGTTGACGGCGACGGGAATGCCCTTCTCGAAGTCGACCGTGACATACTCGGGCTTGTCGGGCGCGTCCTCGGGAGCTTTCGAGATCAGGAACATCTCGTTCTTCGGCTCGTTCCACGGATCTTCGAGGTCGGAGCCTTCGTGCGAAAGATGCCAGATGTTGCGATCCATGCTGTACGTCTTGTTTTCCTCGGCAACAGGAATGCCGTGCTTCTTCGCGTACTCGATTTCCTCCGTGCGCGCGCCGAGTTCCCATTCGCGCCACGGGGCGATGATCGTGAGGTTCGGCGCGAGCGCCTTGATCGTCAGCTCGAAGCGCACCTGATCGTTGCCCTTGCCCGTCGCGCCGTGCGCGATGGCGTCTGCGCCCTCTTGCTTCGCGATTTCCACAAGTCGCTTGGCGATCAGGGGACGCGCAAACGACGTGCCCAAAAGGTACTTGCCCTCGTAGACTGCCTGCGCCTTGAGCGTCGGCCAGACGTAGTCTTCGAGAAATTCCTGCGTGAGGTCTTCGACGTATGCCTTCGACGCGCCGGACTTCAGCGCCTTGTCATGCACGGGAGCGACCTCGTCGCCCTGCCCGATGTCGACGCACGCTGCGATGACCTCGCAGCCGTCATAGTTCTCCTTGAGCCACGGAATGATGACGGAGGTGTCAAGACCGCCCGAATATGCGAGTACAACTTTCTTCACTTTTGCCTTTGCCATGAAAAACAGCTCCTTAAAATATTTTATATCAAGGAAGCACTGATAAATTCAGCGTCTCCTTAAGAATACGCGCTTTCATAAAATTTTCCTGCCGGGATTGCAGATAAGATGAAGTCAGTCCGCCATCAAAAGAGCCATGATCGCCTTCTGCGTATGCAGGCGGTTCTCCGCCTCGTCGAAGATGACGTCGGAGAATGCTTCCATAACGTCGTCCGTGATCTCCTCACCGCGATAGGCGGGCAGGCAATGCATGACGATGGCGCGTTTGTCAGCGGCGGCGAGCAGGTCGCCGTTGATCTGGTACGGCGCAAAAATCTTCTTGCGCTCTTCGTGCTCCGCCTCCTGTCCCATGCTCGCCCAAGTATCCGTCACGAGGATGTCAGCGTCCTTCGCCGCTGCAAATGGGTCGGTCACGAGCGCGATGCTTGCGCCTGTCTCCTTCGCATCTTCCTGCGCCCTCTGCGTCACCCCTTCATCGGGCGCGTAGTCTGCAGGCGTCGCGGCGACGAAGTTCATGCCCATCTTCGCCGCCGCGTACATCAGGGAATGGGTCATGTTGTTGCCGTCGCCAACATACGCCATCTTCAAGCCTTCGAGGTTCTTGCCCTTGCGCTCGCGGATCGTCAGAAGGTCGGTCAGCGCCCCGGCACGGATGCAGCAGATCGGTCAGGGCGTTGATGACGGGGATGTCGGCATATCTGGCGAACTCCTCCACCTTCTCATGCTCGAAGGTGCGGATCATCACGCCGTCGAGGTAGCGCGACAAGACGCGCGCCGTGTCCTTGATCGGCTCGCCGCGCCCGATCTGCAAGTCGCGGTTCGAGAGGAAGAGCGCCTGCCCGCCGAGCTGGAACATGCCCGTCTCGAAGGAGACGCGCGTCCGCGTCGAAGATTTCTCGAAGATCATGCCGAGCGTCTTGCCCGCGAGAATGCGGTGCTCTATGCCTGCCTTCTGCATTGCCTTGAGCTCTCCGGCCAGATCGAGGATCGTCTCGACCTCCTCGCAGGATAAATCATGGATGGAAAGCAGATCCTTGCCCTTTAACATATCTTGCGCCCCTTTCAATCCTTGGCGTACTTCGCCAAGATCGGCTCCAAAATCGCGCAAAGCTCGTCGATGTGCGCTTCCTTGACGATCAGCGGCGGCACGAAGCGCAGGACGTTCCCCGCCGTGCAGTTGATGATCGCGCCCTGCGCCGGGCATTCGTCGACGATGCCGCGCCCCTCCGTGGTCAGCTCCATGCCGAGCAGGAGTCCCATGCCGCGCACTTCCTTGATGAGCGTCGGATGCTTCTTCCGGAAGCCTTCGAGCTTTTCACGGAAATACGCGCCGACCTTGTCGACGTGGCCCAAGATACCCTCTTTCTGCACGGTGTCGAGCACGACGTTCGCCGCCGCACATGCGAGAGGATTGCCGCCGAAGGTCGTGCCGTGGTCGCCCGCATGGAACGCGCCCGCCACTTCGTCCGTCACGACGAAGGCGCCGATGGGCACGCCGCCGGCAAGCCCCTTGGCGAGCGTCACGATATCGGGCTTCACGCCGAAATGCTCGTAGGCGAAGAGCTTGCCCGTGCGCCCCATGCCGCTCTGGATCTCATCGAAGATCAAGAGCGCACCGTGCTCGTCGCAAAGCTCGCGCACGCGCTTCAAGTATTCCGCCGTCGGCACATGGACGCCGCCCTCGCCCTGGATCGTTTCGAGCATGACGGCGCACGTCTTCGCGCTCATCATCCGCGCAAGCTCTTCGATCTCGCCGTAATGCACATAGTCGAAGCCCGCAGGCAAAGGCCCGAAGCCTTCGTGATACTTCGGCTGCCCCGTCGCCGTCAGCGTCGCGAGCGTGCGTCCGTGGAAGCTGTGCCACGCCGTGATGATCTGAGACTTCTCCGGGTCTTTCGCGTGCGCGTGCTTGTGCGCGATCTTGATCGCGCCCTCGTTCGCTTCCGCGCCCGAGTTGGCGAAAAACGCCTTGCCGAGTCCCGAGAGGCGCACGAGCCTTTCCGCTGCGTCTGCCTGCGCCTGCGTATAGTAGAGGTTCGAGCAGTGGATCATGCGCCCCGCCTGCTCGGCGATCGTCTTGACGAGCGGCACATAGGCGTGGCCGAGCACGTTGACGGCGATGCCCGCAAGAAAGTCGATGTACTTCCTGCCGTTGTTGTCGAAGACGTAGACGCCCTCGCCATGGTCGAGCACGATCTTATAGCGGTTGAACACGGGCAGATAGCCTGCCGCGTCCTTCGCGTAGATTGCTTCGTCTGTTTCTCTCATATCTTCCCCGCCTTCCCTCGCGTCACTTCTCCACCTGCGTGCCGATGCCCGCCGAGGTGAAGATTTCCAAGATGATGGAGTGGCTGAGCCGGCCGTCGATGATGTGTGTCTTCGCCGCTCCCGCCTCAAGCGCCCGAAGGCACGCTTCCACCTTCGGGATCATGCCGCCCGTCAATGTGCCGTCCTCGATATAGCGGCGCGCCTCGGCTGCCGTGAGCGTCGAGATGAAGGATGATTTGTCTTCATAATCCTTGTAGACGCCCTCGACGTCCGTCAGGAGCAGGAGCTTTTCCGCACCGAGCGCGCCCGCGATCTCCGCCGCCACATAGTCGGCATTGATGTTGTAGCTCTCGCCGTCCGCGCCGACGCCGATCGGTGCGATGACGGGGATGTAGTCGTGCGCGATCAGGTCGCGCAAAAGGCGCGTGTCGATCGCCTCGACTTCCCCGACATAGCCGATGTCAACCATCTTGCTCTCTTCGCCCTCGTAGACTGTCGCCAGCTTCTTCTTGGCGCGGATGAGGTTCGCATCCTTGCCCGAAAGCCCGACGGCGCTGACGCCGCGGCGGTTGAGGAGCGTCACGATGTCGGAATTGATCTTGCCGTCGAGCACCATCTCGGCGATCTCGACCGTCTCTGCATCGGTCACGCGCAGACCGCTGATGAACTCCGTCTCCTTGCCGACCTTGCCGAGAAAGCCCGTGATCTCGGGCGCCGCCATGCACGATCACCGGCTGTATGCCGACGTATTTCATCAGCGCCACATCCTGCATGACTTTTTCCTTGAGCTCTTCGTTGATCATGGCGTTGCCGCCGTACTTGACGACGACGATCTTGCCGTAGAATTCCTGTATGTAAGGCAGAGCCTCGACGAGGATCGCCGCCTTGTCGTTTGCCGCAAACATCGATCCACCGCCTCAGGTATGATACTCGCCGTTGATCTTCACATACTCATAGGAGAAGTCGCAGGTCCAGACGGTCGCTTCCGCGCTGCCCATGCCCATCTCGACGCCGATGACGATATCGTGCTGCCCCATGACCTTGCGCAAAGCTTCCGCGTCGCAGTCCGCGCCCGTGCCGTGCGCATAGACGGGAATGCCGCCGAACTTCACGACCGTCTTCTCGGGCTTCATGGGCACGCCCGCGTAGCCGACGGCGCAGATGACGCGCCCCCAATTCGGATCTTCACCGAAGAACGCCGTCTTGACGAGCGGCGACTTCGCGACGCTCATCGCGACCTGCTTCGCCGCATCGAAGGACGCCGCACCCGTCACATGCACGGTCAGGAACTTCGTCGCGCCCTCGCCGTCCGCCGCAATGCGCTGGGAAAGCCCCGTGCAGATTTCCTTGAGCGTCTGATAAAAGATCTCGTAATCCGCGTTCTTCGCTTCGATCTTCGCATTGCCCGCCGCACCGTTCGCCAGCACCGTCACCATATCGTTCGTGCTCATGTCGCCGTCGACCGAGATCATGTTGAACGTGACTTCCGTGATCTCCGAGAGGGCTTCCTGCAGCAGCGCGCTGTCGATCGCCGCATCCGTCGTGATGAAGGAGAGCATCGTCGCCATGTTCGGCTGGATCATGCCCGATCCCTGGCGATCGCGCCGAAACGCACCTTCTTGCCGCCGATCTCGACCTCCGTCGCGCACGCCTTGGAGTATGTGTCCGTCGTGATGATGGCGTTGCCCGCATCGACGCTGCCTTCCTTGGAAAGAGCCGCCACGGCGTCCCTGACGCCCTGTTCCAGCTTCTCCATCGGCAGATTCACGCCGATGACGCCCGTCGAGGCGACGAGGACGTCACCCGCCGCACAGCCGAGCGCTTCGGCTGCAATCTCCGTCGTGCGCCTCGCGTCCTTCATGCCCTGCTCGCCCGTGCAGGGCATTCGCGCAGCCCGCATTGGCGACGATGGCGCGCGCTTGCCGTCCCCGACCGCTTCCTTGGAAACGTAGACGGGCGCCGCCGCCACGGCATTCTGCGTGAAGACGCCCGCGACAGCCGCTTCCTGCTCGGAATAGATCACGGCGACGTCGAGGTTGCCGCTCTTCTTTATGCCGGCTTTGACGCCCGCCGCCTTGAACCCTTGGGGAAATGTCACGCCCGCTTTTACTGCTGCATCAGAAAACATCTTGCATTACCTCCTGCATCATGGATAAACTGCGATATGGTCAAGCCCGAGCTTCTCGTCAAAGCCGCAGGCGATGTTGAAGTTCTGCACGGCCTGGCCCGCCGCTCCCTTGACCAGGTTGTCGATGGCGGAGAGGACGACGACGCGCCGCGTCCTCTCGTCGATATGCCAGGCGATGTCGCAGAAGTTCGAGCCGCGCACCGCCTTCGTCGCCGGATAGCCGCCCCGGCCGAGAAGCCGCACGAAGTATTCCTTGCCGTACATCTTTCCGTATGCCGCATCGACCATCTCCTGCTCCACGCCATCCTTCAGGCGCGCATAGCAGGTCGCGAGTATGCCGCGCGACATGGGCACGAGGTGCGGCGTGAAGGACAGGACGCACGGCTCGCCCGAAAGCACCGTCATCGCCTGCTCGATCTCGGGCGTATGGCGATGCTGTGCGACGCCGTAGGCCTTGAAACTGTCGTAAAGCTCGGACAAGAGATTCGCCTGCTTCGCCGAGCGCCCCGCGCCTGATGTGCCGGACTTCGCATCGACGATGATGCTCCCCATATCGATGAGGTGGCTCTTGGCGAGCGGCGCGAGCGCAAGGATGCTCGCCGTCGTGTAGCAGCCCGCGTTGCCGATGATCTTTGCGCTGCGGATCGCCTCTCGATTGAGCTCCGCCAGCCCGTAGACGCGCGGCGCGTCCTTGTGCGTATGGCGGACGCCGTACCACGCTTCGTAGACTGCCGTATCCGAGAAGCGATAGTCCGCACCGAGATCGATGATGCGCGTCCCTTCGCCTTCGAGCGCCTTGCCCGCCGCCATGGCGTGCCCGTGCGGCAGCGCGATGAACACGAAGTCGCTGTCCTTGCCGATGCGCTCGATCTCCTTCATGCTTTCGAGCGTCTCGTCCAAAATGCCGCGAAGATGCGGATAGATGCTCGAAAATCTTCTCCCCCGCATGACTCTCCGATGTGATATGAACGATGTCCGCCTGCGGGTGCTCGTAAAGAAGCCGCAGAAGCTCCGCCCCGGCGTAGCCTGTAGCCCCGATGATGCTCACTCTCATCCGACCGACCTTCCTTTCCGTCGCTCTTGAGGAACGATGTTTATAATTATACATTTTATCGCATTATTATGCAATATCTTTTGTTTTCTGTTCTTAAACAACTTTGCACGATCGCTGTTTTATGAAATGTGTATTCCAAAAAAGGGCAGCATCCACTATAATAAAGAATACAGAAACCACGGATAAAATGAGTCGCCCTGATATGCACAGATGCGCTGTATCGGTTCAAGGCGTCATACTACGAAAAGGAGGACGCTTCTGCCATCATGAAGAAACTCAAGCGGCTCTTGCGCTTTTCCCTCTTCCTCATCACGGTCTTCTGCCTCGCCTTCCTCGTCACGGGCAGCGCGGCGATCTTCCGGCCATCGCTCCTCGATTCCCTGCCAAAGGCGCAGGAGGCGCGGCGGCTCATCTTCCTGCGCGACGCCGTCCGAGAGCGCGTGCGCCAGCGCGAAGATTACGTGACGATCGACAAGATCCCCGACTCTCTTCTGGAAGCCGTCGTCGCCGTCGAGGACAGCCGCTTCTACTCGCACCACGGCTTCGACCCTGAAGCGATCGCACGCGCCATGCTCGTCAACCTGCAGTATGGGCGCATCGAGGAGGGCGCGAGCACGATCACGCAGCAGCTCGCCAAGAATCTCTTCTTGTCCGACGAGCAGTCTCTGGATCGCAAGCTTGAAGAAGCCTTGCTCGCACTCGATCTCGAAGCGCACTATTCCAAGGACGAGATCTTGGAGCTTTACCTCAACACGATCTACTTCGGCTCGGGCTTCTACGGCGTGCACGAGGCTTCCGTCGGCTACTTCGGCAAGGAGCCCGAGGAGCTCGACCTGCCCGAGACGTCCATGCTCGCGGGCATCCCCAACGCGCCTTCCGCCTACTCTCCCTACGTCGACTTCATGCTCTCGAAGAAGCGTCAGATCGTCGTGCTCGACGCCATGGTGCGCACAGGCTGCATCACGGAATCCGTCGCGGAATCCGCCAAGATCAAGCCGCTCTACTTCGCGCGCTGAACCGGACGGCCAGCGCGAAAGGCCTCATTTCGTCAATGCGCCTCCGGCAGTCGGTGCTTCTCTCTTCCTCGTCTTGACGAAGAACACCATCGCCGCTCCCTGCAAGAGCCATGCGCCGCCGAGCATCATCAAGCCCATGCGGTTGTCCGCGAGGAAGCACGCGCTGACACTCATGACAGCCGTCACGAGCGCCATCGTCTTGAGCTTCGCCTGCCATGTCATGCCGCCGCGGTTGAACGGAACGACGTATTTCTGATACAGCTTGGTGGATTCGAACCACGCATGAAGGCGTTTCGAACCCTTGGCAAAGCAGAAGGCCGCCAACAGATAGAACGGCACCGTCGGCACGAGAGGCAGGACGATGCCTGCCGTGCCCAGGGCGAACGCCGCCATGCCCACGCCGAGCCAGAAGCAGCGCAGCAAACGATTCACTGAACGCATCCGATCCTCCTTTTCCTCCGAATTTCGTCAAACAAGGTTTCCTTTGCATGCTTTCCCATGAAGAAGGGGCTGCCGCACAAGTCCGCTCGACTCATGCGCAGCCCCCTTTCCTTTTATTTCTTCCCTTTTGCCTGCTCGTTGGCGGAACGCTCGAAGTTCTTGTAGAACTGCTCGGACAGAAGCTTGTACGTTTCCGCATCCGCTTTCTGGCTCCGGTTCGCTACGATCTGATAGGTGTAAAGAAGCTCGTTCGTGCCTGCACGGTAGACATCGAAGAAAAATACGATGTAGCTGTTGTTCGCGACCGTCACGACGACATAGGCATCGGCGTCGGCAGCCACGTTCTCCTTGAAGACCTTCGCCGCCTGACGGCGGTCGAGCGCCTGTGATGTCAATGCCCGCGCTCTTTTGAATGTCGGCGGCGACCATATCATAGGAAAGCACATAGCATCTCGCCACGGAGCTTGCATCGTACATCGAAGCGAGCAGCTCCTCCTTCGTCGGGGCGTCCTTCGTCGGCGTGTAGAGCGGCGCCGCGAGCGCAAGCCGCTTGACGCTGACGATGTCGGCGCCTTCCGGGATGGTGACCTTGTCGGCGTTGGCGAAAGCGACCTGCATGCCGAACACGGTCAGGCAGATGAAAAGCATGACTTGGACGATTTTTCTTCATTGTATCTTCCTCCTTGAACTCAAGACTCCCTTTCCTCAATCATTCGGGGAATCACTGCAAAAGCCCATGGCTGCGCAGCGCTTTCTTCAAAGGCTCCAAATGCTCCGGCTCAAGCTCGGAGAGCGGCATGCGCAGATGCCCCGTCTCGTATCCCATGAGGCGCATCGCCGTCTTGACGGGAATCGGATTCACCTCGGAGAAAAGCGCCTCGACCAGATCCATGTAGTCGATCTGGAGCTTCGCCGCTTCTTCGACCTTGCCTTCAAAGTACAGGCGGCACATGTCGTGCGTCACCTTCGGTGCGACGTTGGAAAGCACGGAGATGACGCCCTTGCCGCCGACGGAGAGGATCGGCACGATCTCATCATCGTTGCCCGAATAGACATTGAGCGCGTCGCCGCACACCTTGCGGATGCGCGCCACAGCGGCCAGATTGCCGCTCGCTTCCTTCGTCGCATTGATGCGCGGATGCTCGGCGAGCTTGGCATACGTCGCGGGCAGGATGTTGACGCCCGTGCGCGACGGCACGTTGTAGACGATGCTCGGTATACCGACGTTGTCGGCAATCTTCCGGAAATGCTTGACGAGTCCGCCCTGCGTACACTTGTTGTAGTACGGCGTCACGAGCAGAAGACCATCCGCGCCCGCCTTCTCTGCATACTGCGAGAGCTGGATCGCATAGTCCGTGTCGTTCGATCCCGTGCCCGCGATGACAGGAATGCGCCGATCGACCGTCTTGACGACGAACTTGATGGCCTCCTTGTGCTCCGCATCGCTCATCGTCGCGGCCTCGCCCGTCGTTCCCGTGACGACGATGGCGTCTGTGCCGCCCGCGATCTGATCTTCAATAATGCGGCCGAACTCCTCGAAGTTCACCCCGTCCTCGTTAAAGGGAGTGATGATGGCAACGCCCGCACCAGTAAAGATTGGTTCTTTCATTCCGCTGTCCCCCTTGATGATGTTTCATTGGAAGAGAAACGCCGACATATACAGCGTTTCTCCCCATTATGGCATGAAGGCGGGATAAAGTCAATCGGTAGAGCTGCCCAAAGCGTGAAGAAGGCTGCCGAAAAGGCCTGCATTTTTCCTTCAGCTTCTCTTCGTTGCCGAAAACGCAGAGGATGTTTTCCTTCATGCAGGTGTCGACCACGGCCGCCAAGGCGCGGATCTCCTCCTGGCGCGTCGCCAGAATCTCGTCGCGCGTCTTCTGGCGGTCAGCGTCCGTCAACTGGCGGAAGAAGCGATCCTGTGCGACAGAGCCTTTGAGCTGCGGCGTGAGCGGCACGTCGAGCGTGCTGATCGTGCCGATGATGAACTTCACCATCTCACGGTCGGAGACATCGAAACTCGCGAGGTAGTCCGCCGTCTTGTCGAAGACGTCGAGCGTTTCCTTGAGGTTCGGGTCGCGGTACGAGCTGAAGAAGAGCGTGCCGACGCGGCTGATCTGCGTGAACGCGCCATACGCGCCGCCCTGCACGCGGATCTTTGTCCAGAAGTAGTCGTAGCGCAGGATCGTCTCCAGGACGTCCATGCTGCCCGTGTAGGAAAAGCCGAGGCGCAGGAAGTTCGCCGCCTTGCCCACATACTGCACGCGGCTCGACGAGAGAATCCCCTCGTTCTTCGCACGCACATCGAAGCTGTAGCGCTGCGGCTTCGCCTTCTCCTGCGGCAGCCGGCGGCAGAACTTTTGCGCCTCTTCGGCGAAGGCGCCGTACTCGTCCTCCGAAAGCGTCACGCCGATGGTCAGTCCGCCCTGCGTGAAGACGAGCGGCAGAAGGCTCGCCAGCGTCCGGGAAAGCTCCTCGAAGCGCTCGTCGAAGTGGTCGGTGATGTCGGCGACGAAGGAATAGAAGGAGAGCATCGCCTGCTCATTGTAAGCGCCCGCCGGCGACAGATAGGAGGCAATGCGCGCTGCCATGCTGCGCTGCGAGGCGCTCATGACGCGCGCCTCCAGGACGGCGCGGCACTGTCCGCAAAGCTCCTCAAGGCGCTTCTTGTCCGTGAACTTGCTCTCGGTTAGAACTTCAGCAAGGAAGGAGAAAAGCTCGGGCAGCTTGCGCACGAAGGCACGCGCACGCACGCGAAACAGCGGCAGGCAGGAATCCGGCTCGCCAGTTCGAGCGATGGCGGAATTCTCGTAGGATATGCCTCCCGTATGGAGGTTCGAGATGTTCGACAGCTCGGCATAGGTATGGCTCTCGGTATCTACCGCATCCAGAAGCCCCGTGAGCAGGTAGAGGTACGGGATATGCTCCTGCGGCACGCCTTGCGCATCAAACCAGAGGTTGATATAGGCGATCTTGTTCGTGAAGACGTCGCTGAAGAGTGTCTTGCAGCCTTCGATCTCGCGCTCGACGAGCGGCAGCTTCTCCACCTCGCTGCGGATGTCGGAAAGCGCAAGAAGCGGGATCGTCGCCAGAGCTTCCGGCGTCTCGGGGCTTTCCTGCCGCTCCTTGAGACGCTTGTTCATCTCGACGATGCCTTCGATCTCCTCGCTCGTGAACGACTGCTTCTTCTTTTCGAGCGCTTCGGCAAGCGCCTTGTCGCGCTCGGCGGAGAGCGTCTTGCTCGGTTTGAGCACGACGAGCGAACGGTGCGTGTTCTTGAGCAGGCGTTTTTCCAGCACCTCTTCGAAATAGCGGCCTTTCAAACCCTCGCGCATCCTTTGGAAAAGCTCCTCGTAGTAGAGGTAGAGCGCCGGATCGGCATCGTAGAGCCAGCTGTTCATGATCTTGATGTTGTAGACAAGCCCCTTGGGGGACGTGCCGAAGTCTGCCTCGCGCACCTTGAACTCCAAGCGGTTGATCGAGGCTTCGAGCAGCGTCTTGTCGATGCCGCCATCGACGAGGCGGCGCAGTTCCTTTTCCGTCAGGCTGCACAGCTCATCGGCGCGCTCGGCTTCCGAACCCGTGACGATGAGACTCATGTAGGGCTGGCGCAGCGCATCCTCGAAGGAAGAGCTGACGTCTTTTCCGATCTTCGCATCCATCAGCGCCTTTTTCAAGGGCGCGGCTTCCGTCTGCAGGAGCGCGTGCTGCAGGATGTCGAGCGCGAGCATCGCCTCGGCGTCGTCCGCCTCGCCCACGAGCCAGCTCAGGGCCAGGAATGTCTTTTCCGATTCCTTCTCGCCCTCGCTGATGGAGTACGCGGCTTCTTGGCGCACCATTTCGCCGAAAGGCGTCTGCAGGGCGATCTCGGAGTGCGGTTCGATGCGATCGAACGAGGAGAGATATTCGCGGTCGAGGTAGGCGAGCTTCTCTTCGATGTCCAACGCGCCATAAAGATAGATATAGCTGTTCGACGGATGGTAGTAGCGGCTGTGGAAGGCGCAGAACCCTTCATACGTCAGCGTCGGAATCGCGTCGGGGTCGCCGCCCGACTCGAAGCCATACGTCGTGTCGGGATAGAGGGAAAGCATCACCTTGTTTTCGAGCACGTCGTCGGGCGAAGAGAGCGCCCCCTTCATCTCGTTGTAGACGACTCCGCTGTAGCGAAGCGGCTCCGCCGCACTCTCGATCTCGTAGTGCCAGCCTTCCTGCTGGAAGATTTCGGGCGTTTCCTTCATCACAGGATAGAACACCGCATCGAGATAGACGTCCATGAGGTTCTGGAAATCCTTGTCGTTGCGGCTCGCCACGGGGTACATCGTCTTGTCGGGGAAGGTCATGGCGTTGAGGAAGGTGTTCAAAGAGCCTTTGACAAGCTCGACAAACGGCTCCCTTGAGCGGGTACTTCCTCGATCCGCAGAGCACCGAATGCTCGACGATGTGCGCTACGCCCGTATCGTCGGCAGGCGTCGTGCGGAAGCTGATGGAAAATACCTTGTTGTCGTCGTCGTTTTCCAAAAGAAAAGGCGTGCGCCGCTCTTTTCATGCACGAACGCATAGCCCTTCGCATCGATCTCCGGCACCGTCTGCTGCTTGAGCAGACGGAAGCCATGGATCGTTTCATTTTTCCCTGAGGTTCAACTTCATAAAGACTCATTTCATCCTTTCCAATGCGCGATGCGCGATGTCCCTGCGGCAGAAGGCGTCTTTGAAATGCACGCGGTCGACGCCGCGATACGCCTTCTCGACCGCCGACTTGATGTCCGCCGCCTCGGCGACGATGTTCAGCACGCGGCCGCCCGCCGTGACGATGACGCCGTCCTTCGCCGCGGTTCCTGCGTGAAAGACGAGGCAGCCTTCCGCCTCAGCCTCAGCAAGACCCGTGATCTCCGCTCCCTTTTCGTATGCCTTCGGATAGCCGCCCGCCGCGAGGACGACGGTCACAGCCGCGCCCTTGCTCCAAGGGATCTCGACCTCGGCGAGGCTGCCATCGACGCACGCCAGCATGATCTCGACGAGATCGCCCAAGAGAAGCGGCAATACGACCTCCGTCTCCGGATCGCCGAAGCGGCAGTTGAACTCGACGACCTTCGCGCCTTCCGCCGTCACCATCAAGCCTGCATAGAGGCAGCCCTTGTAGAGGCGGCCTTCCTGCTCCATCGCGCGGATCGTCGGCTCCAAGACCGTTCGCTGCACCTCGGCGACGAGCGCAGGCGGCGCGACGGGCGCGGGCGCATAGGCCCCCATGCCGCCGGTGTTCGGCCCCTGGTCGCCGTCGTAGGCGCGCTTGTGATCTTGCGACGGGATCATCGCGCGGATCGTCTTGCCGTCGGTGAAGGCGAGGATCGACACTTCCTCGCCCGCCATGAACTCCTCGATGACGACGCGGCTGCCCGCCTTGCCAAACGCCTCTCCCTCCATGATCTCATCGATGGCAGCGAGGCTTCCGCCTCCGTCATGGCGACGACGACGCCCTTGCCCGCTGCAAGTCCGTCCGCCTTGACGACGATCGGTGCGCCCTCCGCCTTGACGTAGGCGCGTGCGGCAGCGGCATCGGAGAACACCTCGTACTTCGCCGTCGGGATGCCGTACTTCTTCATGAGGTCTTTGGAAAACGCCTTCGATCCTTCGATTTCTGCCGCGAGCTTCGTCGGGCCGAACGCCCTGACGCCCGCCGCCGCCAGATCGTCAACAATGCCGCCCGCAAGCGGCGCCTCCCGACCGACGACGACGAGATCGATGCCTTTTTCCTTGGCGAAAGCGACGACCGCCGTGTTGTCCGTCGGCGAGATCTGCGGCACGCATTCAGCGATCGCCGCCATGCCGGGGTTGCCCGGAATCGCGTAGAGCTTTTCCGTCCTCTTGCTCTCCTTGAGCTTCCACGCGAGCGCATGTTCGCGTCCGCCGCTGCCGATGACCAAAATCTTCATCTCGTTGCTCCTATTTCTCAATCTGCTCCGAAAGATATGCGGCGATGTGCTCGTCGTAGACCGACGTATGACGGAACGCTTCACGCGCGAGTTCCATGCGCTTCATGCCGCGCACGCAGCCGTCCTTTCGAATCATCTCCGCCACCTCGTCGTAGTGCGAGGGATTCGTCACGACGGCCACGAACTTGAAGTTCTTCGCGGCAGCGCGGATCATGGCGGGGCCGCCGATGTCGATGTTCTCGATCGCCTCGGCAAGCGTCACGTTTGGTTTCGCCACGGTCGCGTCGAAAGGATAGAGGTTGACGACGACGAGATCGATCGGCGTGATCTTGTGCTCCTTCATCTGCTGCACATGCTTGGGATCGTCGCGCACAGCGAGGATGCCGCCGTGGATGTAAGGATTGAGCGTCTTGACCCTGCCGTCCATGATCTCGGGAAAGCCCGTGACATCGCTGACGTAAAGCACGGGGATGCCGGCGTCGCGGATCGCCTTCATCGTGCCGCCCGTCGAAACGATCTCGACGCCGGCTTCATGCAGCTTGCGGGCGAACTCGACGACGCCCGTCTTGTCCGAAACACTGATGAGAGCACGCTTGATTTTCATGGTCAGTCTCCACCTTTCGTCTACAACAAACAAATCGCTTATTCCAAAAATCGTCACATGGCGGCCTTCCACCTTGAGCCGCCCGTCCACATAGAGCGCGATGGCGCGCGGGTAGAGGATATGCTCCTCCTGCAGGACGCGCGCGGCGAGCGTATCTTCCGTGTCATCGTCCAGCACGGGCACAGCCGTCTGCAAGATGATCGGCCCCGAATCCATGCCCTCGTCGACGAAGTGGATCGTGCAGCCCGAGACCTTGACGCCGTAAGCGAGCACGTCGCGATGGGCGTGCGCCCCGCCAAACGACGGCAGGAGGGACGGATGGATGTTCAGGATGCGCCCGCAGAACCTGCGCACGAAATACGGACTCAAGATGCGCATGAAGCCTGCGAGCACGACGAGCGTCACGCCCGCCTCTTCGAGCGCGGCGACGAGCTTTTGCTCGAACTCCTCGCGCGTCGCGCACGACCTGCGGTCGATGCAGCAGTGCGCGATGCCCGCCGCTGCCGCGCGTTCCAGCGCCTTCGCCTCGGGCTTGTCCGTCAGGACGACGGCGATCTCGGCACGAATCTCGCCCGCCCTCTGCGCCTTGATGATGGAATCGAGGTTCGTGCCGCGCCCCGAGCACAAGATGCCAAGCACTTCCTTACGCATCGAAAACCCCGCCTTTGATCGTCACGTCGTGCGCACCCTTCCTGACGCGACCGATCTCGCAGACCGCCTCCCCCTGCGCCTCAAGGTGCTCCCGAATCTTTGCAGCTTCTGCGGGCGCGGCGATGATGACCATGCCGACACCCATGTTGAACGTGCGGTACATCTCATGCCAATCGACATTGCCCCACTCTTGCAGCAGGCGGAAGATCGGCGGCATCTGCCGGGCAGCGGCGTCGACCTCTGCGCCGAACGCCTCGGGCAGAGCGCGCGGGATATTCTCGTAAAAAGCCGCCGCCCGTGATATGCACCATCCCATGTATATCGAACTTTTCCACGAGCGGCAGGCAGGTGCGCGGATAGAGGCGCGTCGGCGTCAGCAGCTCCTCGCCGAGCGTCTTTTGAAGCTCCGGAAACCGCTCCGTCCCCGTGAATCCCTTGTGCTCGAAGCAGATCTTGCGCACGAGCGAGAAGCCGTTCGAGTGGACGCCCGAGGACGGCAGGCCGAGAAGCACATCGCCTTCCCTTACGCGCTCGCTCGTGATGATCTTCGCTTTCTCCACGACGCCGACGGCAAAGCCCGCGATGTCATACTCGCCATCGGCATAGAAACCCGCCATCTCCGCCGTCTCGCCGCCGATGAGCGCGCAGCCCGACTCCTTGCAGGCGGCGGCAACGCCCTTGACAAGCGAGGCGACCTTCTCGGGAACGAGCCTGCCGACCGCGAGGTAGTCGAGGAAGAAGAGCGGCTCCGCCCCCTGCACGAGGATGTCGTTGACACACATGGCGACGGCGTCCTGCCCCACCGTATCGTGCTTGTCGAGCATGAAGGCAAGGCGGAGCTTCGTGCCCACGCCGTCCGTACCCGAGACGAGCACCGGCTCCTCGTACTTGGCCGCCTGCAGTGCGAAGAGGCCGCCGAAGCCGCCGAGATCGCCGAGGACTTCGGGGCGGTACGTCGCGCGCACGCTGTCCTTGATGAGCTTGACCGATTCATTTCCCGCGTCGATATCGACGCCCGCATCGCGATAGGTAAGTTTCGTTTCCATTCTGCCCCTCCAGACGAGCCGGACGCTTCGCGCCGGCCTTAGTATGAATTCAGCCAGTCCGTCTGCACCTTCGCGCCTGACTTCTTGGACTTTCGCGGTGAAAGAAAAAACGGCAAAGAAATACACAAACCCACCGCCATCCCGAAGAATGGCGGCGGGCTGCTTCCCTTTATCTCTCCTCGCCGGTCAGGCGGCGCAGAATCTCCTTGTATGCCTCCTCCACGTTGCCGAGGTCGCGGCGAAACCTGTCCTTGTCGAGTTTCTCGTTCGTGTCGCTGTCCCAGAAGCGGCAGTTGTCAGGCGAAATCTCGTCGGCGAGAACGATCGTGCCGTCCTTGTCCCTGCCGAATTCCAGCTTGAAATCGACGAGCGTGATCTTCTTCGACTTCAGATGCGCCATCATGATCTCGTTGACCTTCAGCGCCCGGCGCTCGATCTCGGCGATCTCCGCATCCGTCGCCATATCCATCGCCTTGACATGGTAATGGTTGATCATCGGGTCGCCAAGCTCGTCGCTCTTGTAGTAAAGCTCCACGATGGGAATCGCCATCTTCGTGCCTTCCTCCGGGCCGAGACGCTCAGCGAGGCTGCCCGCCGCGATGTTGCGCACGACGACTTCGAGCGGAATGATCTCAAGCTTCTTGACGATCATCTCTCGGTCGCTCGGCATGCTGATGCAGTGATGGCCGATGCCGTTCTTCTTCAGGAGGTCAAAGAAAAAAAGCCGTGATCTTGTTGTTCATGACGCCCTTGTCGACGATCGTGCCTTTCTTCGCGCCGTTGCCTGCCGTCGCGTCGTCCTTGTAATAGACGAGCAGCTCGTCGGGATTCTCCGTCTCGTACATGATTTTCGCTTTGCCTTCGTACAGAACCTTTTTGCTCATGATCTTTTGTCCTCCGTAGTTGTCTTACTGGTTGACCTGGGCTGCGACACGAGCCGCCTTCTTCGCTACGCCTTCCCGGAGCTTCTCGCGGTACGCTTCGAGCTGCTTGGCGACAGCGGCGTCTCTCGCGCCGAAGATTTCGAGGGCGAATACCGCCGCATTCTTCGCGCCGTTGACCGCCATCGTCGCGACGGGGATGCCCGACGGCATCTGCACCGTGCTCAAGAGCGCATCGAGGCCGTTCAAGGGCGTCGCATTGACGGGCACGCCGATGACGGGAAGCGTCGTATAGCTGGCGATGACGCCCGCCAGGTGCGCCGCCGCGCCCGCCGCCGCAATGATGACGCCGACGCCGTTTTCGCGCGCGCTTTCGGCGTACTCATGCACCTTCGCGGGCGTGCGATGCGCCGACGCAACGATGACGTCGACCTCGACGCCGAACTCCTTCAATAACTCCACCGCCGGCTTCATGATCGGCCAGTCCGAGTCACTGCCCATAAAAAGAGCTGCTTTCATGAAAGATTCATCTCCTTTTTCATGGAATCGCGGAACTCCTCCGCGATTCCTCCTCTTTCTCGGCAAACTTCCGGGATATACGTCCATCCACCTTGCGAACCCTGCGTCGATCAGCCTGTGCCATCGTCCCGGTCGCTCGGGTTTCATGCAAGATTCATGATAGCAGATGGAAGGAAACGCTGTCAACCGTTTCGCCCGTCGAGCGTGCTCTCCAAGGCCTTTTTCAGTCTCCCCTCAAGCGCGACCAACTCAGCCTCCGCCGCACGGCGCTTCTCCCTGCCTTCCTGCTGAATCTTCAACGTCGTCTCGATCGTCGTCACGAGGTCGTCGTTCACCTTGCGCACCGTCTCGATGTCCACAATGCTGCGCTCGTTCTCCTTCGCCGTCTCGATCGTGCCGACCTTGAGCATTTCCGCATTCTTCTTCAGCAAATCGTTCGTCATCTCGTTGACGGAATGCTGCATCGAAAGAACCTTGCGTTGATTCGTCAGCCCGAGCGCTATGACCATCTGGTTCTTCCACAGCGGAATCGCATTGTAGATCGCGCTCTGCACGCGGTCGATGAGCACCTTGTCGTTGTTCTGGATGAGGCGGATCTGCGGCGCCGTCTGGATCGAGATCGTCTTGCTGATCTTGAGGTCGTGCACCTTCTTCTCGAAGCGCTCGACGGCGCTCTCGAAATCGCTGACGACCTGCGCCGCCATCGGATCGCTCGACGCGGCAGCCTGCGCGCGAAGCTTGGGCAGCGTCACCTCGCGCATCTCCTGCAGCTTCTCCTCACCCGCGCGGATGTAAAGCTCCAGCGTCTTGAAATATTCGAGATTCTTCGTGAAGAGACTGTCGAGCATCGAGACATCCTTCATCATGAGCATCCTCGCCTTCTGAAGCGACGTCTTGACCTTCTCGACCTGCACGGACACCTTCTCGTATCCCTGCATCACCGTCTGTGCCTTGCCGACGAGAGATCCGACGAGAGGCAGCTTCTTCAGGAAGCCTCCCTCCGAAGATTTCGGCTCGAAGCTCTTGACATTCGTCAGAAGCTCACTCAGGAGCTCGCCGACATAGCCGCTGTCCTTCGTGCGCACATTGCTCAGAATGCTGTCCGAGAAATCAGCGATATTCTTCTGCGCCGTCGTGCCGAAGTCGATGATCGCCGCCGAATCCGTGAGATCAAGCCCCTCCTTGATCTTATCCACCTCGGCACGCTCTGCAGGCGTCAGCTCCTCGACCGTCTGCGCGATGCGCCCGACCGCCTTCTCCGGCACGAGATTCGGCGAGCTGTCCTCCGCCTGCTGCACACGCTTTTCCAAGAGATCTTCCAGATTGATTTCCGCCATGTGGTTCTCTCCTTAGTACGGAATCACGGATAAATTCAGCCACCCATCTTCACGCATCCGGGCGGCCTCATCTTATCAGCGTCTCCTTAATCCTCATCATAATAATCGAAGTAAAAATCATCCACGGGCATGAAGAGCCAGCGCACGCCCTCGACGAAACCGACGAAGATCGGCAGCCCCGTCCATAAGAACACGATGTAGCCGACGCCTTGAAAGCTCTTGCCCGGGAAGAACTTGTGCGCTCCGATGCCGCCGAGGAATATGCCGAGAAGCGCCGCCTTGAACTTGCGGCGCACGACCTGCCAGTAAAGCTCCTCTGGTATGGCGCTCGTGCCGCGCGCGAGGTTGGAAACCTTCTGCAGGAAGGCCGGCGCCGAAGCCGTCTCCTTCATCGGTCGCACGACGCCCCGACGCACGAACGGCTGCTCCTGCAAAGCAGGTGCGGCGCACGCCCCCTTCCATCTTCCCCTGCATCGATTGCTGCAGCACATCAATCTCGGCATTGAGATCCATGATCTGATAGTTGAGGACGCGCTTGAACTCCTCCTCATACGTCGTGCGCAGGGAAGAGAGCATCTCCTTGACACGCGCCTTCGCCTGCACCACCTCGTCCGAAGCGAGCTGCGTTTCCTCCAGGTCGGCATACTGGCGCACCATGACGGCCGCCTTCTCCTGATAAATCTCGATGAAATCCTCCGCCGCTGCGATGCGCTCCGGGTTTCGCTCCAAATAGCGCAGCATATTTCCGGCGACTTGCTGCAGGGCGACGAGCTCCTGCGTCAGCTCGCGATCTTTGACCTCCCGGCGCAGAGCCTGCAGAGCATCGTAGTCGCCGACCGCCTTGGCAAAGCTCGCTTCCAGAAGCTCCGCTCGCGCATCGGGCAGCTTCTGCAGCTGCGCCCTCTTGAGCTTCAGCCGCTGTTTCCTGCCGCGCAGTCCCCTCGCCTGAAAAAGTGCAGCGCCGCCGAGAAAAACCATCACGCCGGCCTTCCACAGTTCCCCCTCATGGCCGAGCCAAGCGCCGCCGCCCAAGGCTGCGATTGCGAAAACCAGCCACAGATAGCGCATACACTCGCTCCCCCCCTATGACAACTGCCTGCAAACAAAATTCATGTTTCATCCATTATATCATTGAAGCAAAAATCATATCCATAGCATATTTCTCAAGAAATCATGGATAACATGAAGCTCAGTCCGTCTGTGTCTTACCATTGTGAAACGCAATCTTTGCCAAAATGAACCCCATTGCGCCTATGTCAGCGAAACGTCTCTATCCGCAGCGTCTTCCCGTCCGTCCTGCATACGACCGCCCCCTCTTCGTCGGTGCGGTAGATCTTTATGCCGTTTTTTCTGCAGCCGCTCGACGACCTCCGGGGCAGGATGGCCGAAATTATTGTCCCTGCCGACGCTGATGACGGCGAAGCGCGGCTCGGCGGCGGCAAGAAACTCCTCCGTCGTCGAAGTTTTCGAGCCGTGGTGCGCGACCTTCAGGACGGTGCATTGAGGATTCTTCCCCTCCGCGAGCATAGCCTTCTCCTGCTCCGCCACGAGATCGCCCGTGAAGAGGAACGAAGCCGCACCGTAGCGCACGCGGATGACGTTCGAATATTCGTTTCCCGTCGCGCCCTCCGCTGCACCGCCATCCAGCTGAGGTGCATAGAGGATGTCGACCGCCACGCCGTCCAGGTCGATGTGCTCGCCCGCCTCCGCAGGCGCTAGATGCTGCATCTCGGGCGCAGCGAGCGGTTCTCTCAACACACGCGCATATTCCGTGCGCGGCTCGTGCGCCGTCAATACCATACCGACAGGCATACGGCGCAGGATGCCGCCCGCGCCGCCCGCATGATCCTCGTGCACATGCGTGAGGATGATATAGTCGAGCCTTCGCACGCCATAGTGCAGAAGATACGGCACATCGACGCGCGCGCCGATGTCATAGCCGCCGTCGCGCGTGCCGCCCGTGTCGATCATCAAGGCTCTGCCGTGCGGCGTCACGACGAGAGCCGCGTCGCCCCTGCCCCACGTCGATGAAATGCACCGCCATCTCCTGCGGGCGCGAAAACTGCCAGAAAGCCACGGCAGAGACGCAGAGCAAGAACACGGCGAAGATCGCCTTGCGCCGCCCGCTGCACCATGCCAAAGCAATCTTTCGACGCTCCTCAGACTGCACAAATACAGCAAGCATAGCGAAGTAGGCGAGCGCGAGCGGCACAGAAAGCGTCGGCAGATACACCTCGCCGCCCGGCACATGCGCCAGAAGGCGCGTGCACTCGTAGACAAGCCCCAAGAGCAGGCTGTCCGCGAAGAACACGGCCTTCGCCAGGAACGGCAGCACGAAGGACAGAAGCCCCGCAAAAAGTCCCACGACGATGATGAGTTCCACCACGGGCACGACGAGGATGTTGGCGGCGAGCGAAGAAAGCGACAAGCGATGGAAGTACCATGCGAGAAGCGGCAGAGTCGCGAGCTGCGCCCCGAGCGTGACGGCAAGGCTCAGCACGACGAAGCGCGGCAGAAAGCGCAAGGCCGAAAGGCGCTCGGCAAAGGGCGGCGCGAGGTAGAGAAGCCCCGCCGTCGCGGCGAACGACAGCTGGAAGCTGACATCGAAAGCCAGAAGCGGCTCGAAGAAGAGCAGTGCCATGCCGACGAGCGCCAGAAGCCGACGGGCATCGCTCTCGCGCTCCCAAGCCAGCGCGAAGAAGGCAAGCAGTCCCATCGCACCCGCTCGCAAGGCCGGCGGCACGCAGCCCGCCAGCACGCAGTAGAAGACGATGACGACGGCGACGAAGACAGCCGTCACGGCGGGACGCAGACGAAGGAGTGCGCCGATCCATGCCATGACCGCCGCCAACAGCGTGATATGCGAGCCAGACACCGAGAGGATATGCACGATGCCCGTCGCCGTGAACGCCTCGACAAGTTCGGGCTTTATGCCCTCGTAGCCGCCGAAGAGCATGGCGAAGATCGCCGCCGCGTCCTCCTTGGGCATCACGCTCTCCATCGAAGAGCGATAGGCAGCACGCACCCGTTCGCTCCATCGCAGCACGGGATGCGTCTCGCCCGCTTCCCAGCGGATTCCCGGCTTCTTCGCCGAAAGACGTGCGCGCACGCCCTTGACCGCCGCCGCACGCTCCACGTCGATGCGCCCGGGATTGCCGTAGCCGTAGATGCCCTTGAGCGTCCCGAACGCCGTGATCTCTGCACCGATCTCGGGCAATTCGCCGGCATTTTCACGCATCTCCGAGACGTAGAGCGCACCCGACGCCGCCTGCTCTCCACCCGCGAGGCGCATGCGCTTCGCCTCCACCGTATAGCGCACGAACGTCCCATGCGCCGTCTCGCGCACATGCGGCGCTTCGACGAGCACGCCCTCGACGAAAGTCTCACGCCCGATCCAATGCGAAACATCGTCGGCGGGCAGCGCCTCTCCCCAAGCGAAGCGCCACGCGCCGAAAAAGAAAGAGCAGCAAGAACGCCAGCCACGTCCTGCTGCTCTCGCGCACGAGAAGGAAAAGCGACAAGAAGAAGAACCCCGCCATGCCGACGGCAAGAGCGCCAAGCGAGACATGCAGCAAATCCTCGCCGTAGATGCCGAGCAAAAGGACGAGGAAAAGACCGTTGAGAAAAACAAGTTGCTGCTGTCCGTATCGCATGGCAAATCCTCGCCTCTCAGCTTCCTTGTCGTCGTCCCGGCATGAGACTAATCAGACACATCGACCACAATCCGCGTGATGATCCCCTTTTTCACCGTGAACGACATACTGCTCGCCGGACTTACATTGTAGGTGTACACCGTCACCATTTCCTCTACTCGCTGCCTGTAGACCTGCATTTCCTTCTCGGGAAGCTTCGGCGCCATGCGTTTTTCTATCTTCACTTCATCCGCCGTGCCGTAAACCTCGGACAGGACCGATTCGGGCATGCCGACGCACACACCGTCTGCGGTGCTCACCGTCCCCTTCTGATTCGTTTCAATTTTGCACACCTTGTATCTTCCATCGCCGCCCCAATCAACGAATTTTATGCTGACGCCGTCATAGGTGTACACAGGAGCAGCGCCGCCTGAGCGAAACTGCGGCTGCCCCAAGACGGAGATGACCTTCCCCACGGAATCATTGCCGTGGATTCCGGCCACCCCCGCTTGTTCTGCATAGATCGAGCAGCTTATGGGTATCGCGCCGAAATTATAGCTGTACTCCACAGGCCGCCGCGCCAGACATACAGAAGCGATGCACGAAAAACAAAAACCGATCGCCGCGATTTTCTTCAACGTCCTCTTCCGCAACATAATCCCTTGCCTCCATTTCCTCGCATCCTCGACAGAATCGACCGCTGTCCCTACAGCACGATCTTGTCCTTCATCTTCTCATACTTCGCATCGCCGATGCCCTTGACGCGCTTGATCTCTTCGGGCGACTGGAAATCGCCGTTCTCCGTGCGGTACTCGATGATGCGTTTCGCCGTCGCAGGCCCTACGCCCGGAAGCTTGTCAAGCTCCTTGATGTCCGCCGTGTTGATGTTCACCATGCCTTCCGGCAGGGGCTTCGCCGTCCTCGTCTGCGCACCATCCGCTGCCGCCGCGTCCTGCGCCGCCGCAGTCATGCGCTCCGGCACGGTGACCTGCATGCCGTCCCTGAGCTTCTGCGCGAGGTTCACGCCGTTCGTGTCCGCCGTAGGAAGGAAGCCGCCGCAGGCGTCGACGGCATCTTTCGCGCGCGCACCTTCGGCGAGGCGCACGATGCCCGGATGATTGACCGCGCCCGCAACATAGACGACGATCTCGCTCTGCTCCGCCTGCGCCTCTCGGGCAGATGTCGCGCCCGCATCGAGCGTGACGGCTTCCTCCCTGCCCGCGAACCCCCCGCATAGAACGCCCCGCCCGCCGCGAGAGCGACAACAGCCAAAAAGGACAAGCATCGACTTCTTGAACATCGGCATGATTTCAGCCTCCCCCTTAAGCGAACTGCATCCTTCTCCAAGAAGATTCCACATGCGCTCATACGCGCCTTTTTCTTTGTATGAAATATTCTAGGAATTTCAGCTTTCTCCTGCCATTCCAAAGAAAGAAACGCGGGCTTTGTCCAGGCACCGCGCTTCCAGCGTCCTATTCTTCTGCCATGACCCGAGAGGTCAAGCCCGGCGGGTGCTGACCGATCGGCCAGCCTGCTGCAAGGGCGGCGCTCAGCGTCCACGGAGCGGACGTTTTTGCGCGCAGCTTCACGCAAGCGGCTCAGGCGCAGCGGGCTTCAGCGATTCCAACGCATCTTCCGGGGAGTCTTTGATCTGCTGCATGGCCTCCTTGATGCTCTCGACGCCATCGGGCTCATCTTCCCTTCCCTGCCGCTCGGCTTCCGCCCTCAGCTGCTCGATCATCGCTTCTCCT
The DNA here is from genome assembly GCA_916438625.1 of uncultured Selenomonas sp. Classification (GTDB taxonomy): domain Bacteria; phylum Bacillota; class Negativicutes; order Selenomonadales; family Selenomonadaceae; genus Selenomonas. The sequence goes on from CAKAFE010000001.1 coordinate 1,889,799, forward strand.
TTCTCCGCCAAGGCATCCTGCATCTCCTGCACAGTCTCCTTCACCTGGGCGTAGACGGCTTCGCGCTCTTCGTAGCTCCTGCACTTCGCCATGGCGACCATCGCCTCGCAGCGCACCTTCGACAGGAGAATCTCTATGTCGTCCTGCTCGATTTCCTCGTCGTCATCCTCATCAACATCCCGCTTGTCATCCTCGTCGTTCATCACTTGCTCATAGAGCAGCGCTCCGGCAACGACGCCCGTTGCCACCAAGAAGCAATTCTTCCACCAGCTCATATTGACCATCCTTTCCATCTTCATCTCACAACGATCGGCTACAGTCACATTATATGAGAAGATGATGGACGGATGGTCGCTTGTCAGGCGACCTTGTTCACTTCCATCGTTTGACAGCCCTCTGCCGTCATGCTAGAATAAGAACCGTCAAACATACGATGCGGACGTGGCGGAACTGGCAGACGCGCTGGACTTAGGATCCAGTGCCGCAAGGCATGGAGGTTCGAACCCTCTCGTCCGCACCAAAGAGGATGAACAAAAGCCCGGAAAATCCGGGCTTTTTTCTATGCGACGCACTTGAAGTCTGCACGTCTTCAAGCGAAAGCGAAGTTCCCTTCGCGGAACACGGGGACGCGCGTACCGTCCGGCTCTATGCCGTCGATCGCGAGGTCTTTCGAGCCGATCATGAAGTCCTCGTGCACGAGCGAGTCGTTGACGCCGCGCTGCAGAAGCTCGTCGGCGGTCATCGCCTCGCCTCCCTCGATGCACGTCGGGTACGCCTTGCCGAAGGCAAGGTGGCACGCGGCGTTCTCGTCGAAGAGCGTGTTGAAGAAGAGGATGCCGCTCTTCGAGATCGGCGAATCGTAGGGCACGAGCGCGACTTCACCAGGAAGCTCGCGCCCTCATCGGTCGCGAAAAGCTCCTGCAGGATTTCAGCGCCGCGCTCCGCCTTGTAATCGACGACCTTGCCGCTCTCGAAGGTCAGCGAGAAGCCGTCGACGATGTTGCCGTTGACGTTCAGCGGGCGCGTCGCTTTGACCGTGCCGTTGACGCCGTCACGCTTGGGAAGCGTGTAGATTTCCTCCGTCGGCATATTGGCGACGAAGGTCACGCCCCCCTGCGTCTTTTCCGCGCCGCCCATCCAGATATGGCCTTTGGGAAGCTCGATGGAGAGATCCGTGCCCAAGCTGTTCTTGTACTCCAGTCGGACGAAAGCATGATCGTTCATGAACTTCGCCGCGCGCGCCAGAAAGTCGATGTGCTCCTGCCAACGCGCCGCCGCATCTTCGCCCGGCGCAAGGCGCACAGCCTCGAAGATCGCCTGCCAGAGCTTCTCGACGGCAGCGGCGGGCGTTTTTGCAGGAAACACCTTCTTCGCCCAGCTTTCCGTCGGAATCGAGACGACGCACCACGAATTCTTGTTGCTCATCAGCCGTTGGCGGTACTCCATGAGAGCCGTGCCCGCCGCTTGCTGCGCGAGCGTCAGTCGCTCTGGCTCGACGCCGCTGAAGATCTCGGGATCGGAAGCATGGATCGTGACGAAGGCCGCGCCCGCTTCTGCGCTGTCCTGATAGAGCCGACGGCGCCACTCGGGGAATTCTTTGAAGACGCTCTTCTTCGCCTTGTCGTAGCGCAGACGCGCGAGCGCTTCGTCGTTCCATGCGACGGTCACATCGTGCGCTCCTGCATCGTATGCCGCGCTTGCGACGCGGCGCGCGAAGGCGGCACACGCGAGCGGCGCGTTGATGACGAGCGGCTGATCTTCCTGCAGGCGGACTCCCATGCGCACGATCAGGCGTGCATATTCTTCGAGAAGCTCCTCGCGTGTTTCTTCGTCCATGCTTTGTTCCCTTTCTGAAAAACGATGATTTCCCCGGCATCCCTCCCGCACGACGTCGTGCGGGATTTCTTCTCTCAGCGGTATCGCAGGCGGTACGTCTTGCCGTCGGGCAGCATGACGCTGCCATCGCCGGACGCGCCGACCGCCTTCAAGGCGTCCTTGTACTCCATCGGCACGGAAAGCGCTTCCGTCTTGAAGAGCGCCGTGCCGTCGCCGTCCAGATCGAGCGTGAAGCCCGAGCGCATCCGCTGCCCATTGCGCTCAAGATAGTCGAAGTCGCCCTCGCCGCCGTCGTCGATTTCGCCGCGAATCTTCATCGTCATGCCGATGAAGGCGATGTCGCTGATCCTCGACGCCGCGCTCTCGGGCATCAGAGCGATGTTTCCTTCTTTGACTTCCAGGGAGTTCCTCTTCGCCACCGCCGAGAGAATCTGGATCTCGACGTGGCCGTCCTCGCTGCGAAGGCTCCTCGACGTGCGCATGAGCTCGCTCCAGCGCGGCACTGTCACCTTGTAGACATCGAGGACAGCAGCATAGCCCGCGCGGTCGGCTTCTTCCACCTTGCCGAAGAGGCGCACATAGTCGCCGCGCACAGGACGCGGCTCGGCGGCGCTTACGCCCTTGCCTTCGAGCAAGAGGCGCGGCCCCCCCTCGTGCATCTCCGCCTGGATCGCCGCGCCGTCGAGGTCGACGACACGCGCGACGAACTGCACTTCCTTGCCCTTGAACTTCGCCGGATTCTCGGAAAAGCTCGCGCCCTCGACGAACTCGGCATGATGCTCCGGCTCGCGGTAGACCGCGCTCCGCCTGCCGCAGCCAACGCACGCGACAAGAAGGATCAGCAAGGCGAAAAGGAACGCGGCGCGGAGCCACCGCCTTTTCTCTGCCATCAAAATTCCAACGCTCCCGTCAAGTCCCGTGCAAAGTCGATGCCCTGACGCTCCAGATACGCATCCAGCTCCTCGGCAGCCTCGACGACGGCGCACGGGTTCGCGAAGTTTTCCGCTCCGATCTCGACGGCGCTCGCACCGGCGAGCATAAACGCTGCCACGTCCTCGCCCGTCTGTATGCCGCCCATGCCGATGACAGGAATCGAGACGGCATGTGCCGCCTGATAGACCATGCGCAGGGCGATGGGCTTTGACGGCAGGGCCGGACAGGCCGCCCGTGATGTTGCCGAGGATGGGCTGGCGTCTTTCGACGTCGATCGCCATGCCCGTCAAGGTATTGATGAGCGATACGGCGTCGGCGCCCGCCTCCTCGACGGCGCGCGCCATCTGCGTGATGTCGGTGACGTTCGGCGAGAGCTTGACGATGACGGGTTTCTTCGTGCGTTTTCTGACCTCCCGCGTCACATTCGCCGCCTGTTCGGGGTCGGTGCCGAAAAACGATGCCGCCCACCTTGACGTTCGGGCACGAAATGTTGACCTCGACGCCGTCGACGCCATCGACATCGAGCCTCTCCGCCAGATCGCCGTATTCTTCCGGCGTGCTCGCGCTGATGTTGACGATGAACGCCGTCGGCAGCTTTGCCGCTTCGGGCAGGGATGTCCCGGCAGAACGCCTCGATGCCCGGATTCTCCAAGCCGATGGAATTGAGCATACCGGCGGGCGTCTCCGCGATGCGCACACCGCCGTTGCCCGGGCGCGGGTTCGGCGTGATGCCCTTCGAGACTACGGCGCCGACATCCGCGAGATCGAGGAAGTCTTCATACTCCAAGCCGAAACCGAACGCGCCCGACGCTCCCATGATCGGAGTCGCCATGCGGATGCCCGCGATCTCGACGGCGAGCCTTTCCTTGTTCATTCAAAAACCTCCTCCGCCGCAAAAACCCGCCCTTCGGTGCAAGTCTTGCGCCTTTCGCCCGTCGTTCCCTCGAACGTGCAGCCAAGACAGACGCCGAAGCCGCACGCCATGCGCTTTTCCAGCGAAACCTCGCACGGAAGCCCTGCGCTTCGCGCGAGCCGCGCAATGCCGTCCATCATCGGATCGGGGCCGCACACCTTGACGGCATGAACCTCGTTCTCGCAGAGGACGAGCGGCATGAGGTGCAGCGGATATCCATGGAAACCGCTTGAGCCGTCATCCGTCGCGATGTAGACCGCCTTCGCATGTGGCGAGAAGAAGCGCGTCCAAAACGTCTCCGGCTCCGAACGCGCACCGATGATGACGACGGGCTTTTTGCGCAGACGGCGTGCAAGCAGGAGGAGCGGCGCAAGTCCCAGACCGCCGCCGACGAGCAGCGCCGACTCCTCCGTGAGCGTGAAGCCCGTGCCCAATGCGCCCTCGACGCTCAGCGTCTCGCCCGGCCGCAATGTGGAAAGCTCCGCCGTCCCCTTCCCCAAGATGCGGTAAAAGAGCGTGATCGTCCCCTTCTCATCGTCGATGTCCGCCACGCCGAACGGGCGGCGCAAGAGATGTGCGCTCTTCGGCTTCTTCACCATGACGAACTGCCCGAGCTCGGCTCCCGCCGCAATCTTCGGCGAAAGAAGCTCCATCTGCCAGACATCGGGCAATATGGCGTGGTTCAAAACGACAACGGCATCCTCCAACGTTTTTCTTCAAGGAATCGTCCCCCTGTTATCCAAAGTTTGCATCTTCTTGTATTATAGCATAATATCGGCGAAAATCCTCTTTTTCACCATAGAAAAGACCATCAAAAACGGCTTCGTGCGATACGAACGATACGGCGCCGCTCGAAGGCGGCCTTCGCTTGGCGGTCTGGCCTGTGATCCAGCTGCCATCTTTCGCTGACATTCTCCCTCCCACCGTTCTGCACGCATAGGAAAAACCCACCTGTCTTTGCCGGACGAGGCGGGCTTTCTTCGCGCATATCCTTCCTTGCCTGTTCACTCCGTATCGAAAAGCAGCGTCACAGGTCCGTCGTTGACCGATGCGACCTGCATATCTGCGCCGAAGCTGCCGTGCTCGACGGCGAAGCCCAGCTCGCGGCAATGCGCCATGAAACTCTCGTAGAGAGGCTCGGCGACCTCGGGCTTCGCCGCCTTGGAAAAAGCCCGGCCGGCGGCTCGACAAATCGGCATAGAGCGTGAACTGCGAGACGACGAGGAGCGCGCCGCCGACCTCTTCGAGCGCGAGGTTCATCTTGCCCGCCGCATCGGAAAAAGACGCGCGTGCGGCAGATCTTCTGCGCGAGGAGCTTCGCCTCCTCCTCCCCATCGTCCGGCCTTTACGCCCAAGAGGACGAGGAAGCCCCGCCCGATCTCGCCTGTCACTGCACCGTCAATGGAAACGGACGCTTCCTTGACCCTCGTCACGACTGCCCGCATACGCTCATTCCTTCCTGCGGCAAACGCCGCGCAAACAAAAACATCAAACGCCCGGAAATTTTCCGGCGCTGCCGCACGGCATCAATTCGTCCAGCGATCGGCGAAGGGAAGACATGCCCAAAAATACCGCTCAGGATCCTTCGCCTTCGCCGCCGCGTGCCATGCGCCCCCGATGGTCAGCTCCTCCTTCTGCGGCGCCGTCGAGGCTGCGGCAAGCTCCTTCATCATGCTGTAGGGAACGAGCAGGTCAGATGTGCCGTGGATGAAGAGCGTCGGCGTCTTCGTATGACGCACGGCGTCGATCGCCGACGCTTCGGAAAGAGCGACGCCCGTCTTCTCGCGGCTCATGTAGTCCACGCCGCGCATGATGATCCCTGCGGGCAGGTTGAACCCCTCCATCTTGCGCACGAACATATCCTCGGCGCTCGTATAGCCCGAATCCTCGATGACGGCGACAAGATTCGGCGGCGCATCGCTTCGGCCTGCCACGAGGAGCGCCGTCGTTCCGCCCATGGAAACGCCGTGCAGCACGACGCGCGACGCCGGATCGACCTCGGCGATGCGCGAAACCCACGAGGAGACGTCGCGGCTTTCCAATGTCCCCATCGTCACATAGCGTCCTTCACTCTTGCCCGAGGCGCGTGAATCAGGCGTCAGGACGTGATAGCCGTGCTCGATGTACGCTTCGGCATAGTCCCAGGTGTCCGCCTGGCTGCGTCCGTAGCCGTGCAGCAGCACGACCCAACGGTGGCTCGGAACTGCGGGCGAGAAATGCGTCGCCGCAAGACGCAGCCCGTCGAAGGAACGAAGCGTCCAAGACTCGCTGTCGGCTTTCGGCTTCTCCGGCAAGTTGACATTCGGATCGGAAAGACTCGACGCGATGACGGGCGGCGACATCGGATCGCCGCCGCCGCCGCGCAGCAAGGCGAGGTCTACGAAGTAGCCGCCGACGACATAGACGGCCGCGCCCACCAAAAGCGCTGCCAGCAAAAGCGTCGTCAAAAGACTCGTGAGGACGATCGTCGCCAGCGTCCCTCATTTGCCCGCTTTCATGCGATTGATGGCGCTGACGAGCGCCATCGCCGACGCCGTGATGATATCCGTATCAAGCCCCGCGCCCCAAGTGACCTTGCCGTTCTCCGCCGTGATGCCGATGTACGCCATGGCGCGCGAGGTCGAGCCGATTTCCAGCGCATGCTCGCTGTAGGTCAGATCCTTGTACGAGATGTCGAGATTCTCCTGCAAGGCATTGCTGATGGCATCGAGACGGCCATTGCCGCGCGCCCGGTACGTCACGGGCTTGCCATCGACCTCCATGTGCACCTCGCCCGCACGCACGCCGTCCGGCGCCTTGCGCAGCAGGAAGTCGACGAGATGCACGGGCGCATCGACATTGACATACTCCTTCTGGAACAGCTCATACACCTCTTCAGGCAGAAGCTCCCTGTGCCCGCGGTCGGAAACGCCCTTGACGAAGTAGCTGAGATCTTCGCGCATCTTCTTCGGCAGATCGAGGCCGAACTTCTGCTCCAGGAGATAGCCGACGCCGCCCTTGCCCGACTGGCTGTTGATGCGGATGACATCGCCGTCGTACTCGCGTCCCACATCCTTCGGATCGATGTAGAGATACGGCACGTTCCAGAACTTCGGCTGCTTCTCCTCGCGCCATTTCATGCCCTTGGCGATCGCATCCTGATGCGATCCGGAGAAGGCTGCGAAGACGAGCTCGCCCGCATACGGCTGACGCGCGTGGACGCTCATGCGCGTCACGCGCTCGTAAAGCTCGACAAGCGCAGGCATATTGGAAAAGTCCAGCTCGGGATCGACGCCGAGCGCGAAAAGGTTCATGGCAAGCGTCACGATGTCCGCATTGCCCGTGCGCTCACCGTTGCCGAAGAGCGTTCCCTCGATGCGCTCCGCGCCCGCCAGAAGGCTAGCTCCGAATCCGCCACGCCGCAGCCGCGGTCGTTGTGCGGATGAAGCGACAGCCTGACGGCGTCGCGGTACTTGAGGTTCTGCGAAATATAGGCGACCTGCATACCGTAGACGTGCGGCATGGAGAGCTGCACGGTCACGGGGATGTTGATGATCGCAGGCCGATCCGCTTTCGGCTGCCAGACGTCGAGCACGGCATTGCAAACTTCAAGCGCATACTCCGGCTCCGTGCCCGTGAAGCTCTCGGGCGAATACTCGAAGCGGTAGTCGGCGCCTGCCTTCGCCGTAAGCTCGGCGAGGAGGTTCGCTCCCTCGACGGCAATCTCCTTGACCTCTTCTTTTGACTTGTGAAACACCTGCTCGCGCTGCGGCACTCGACGTCGAATTGTAGACGTGGACGATGGCGTTCTTCACGCCGTCGAGCGCCTCGAACGTCTTCTTGATGATATGCTCACGCGCCTGCGTCAAAACCTGCACCGTCACGTCGTCAGGGATCAGATCGTCCTCTACGAGGCGGCGCAGGAACGCGAACTCCGTATCGGATGCTGCAGGAAATCCCACCTCGATCTCCTTGAAGCCGATCTTCACGAGCATCTTGTAAAATTCCAGCTTCTCCTCCAAACTCATCGGGATGATCAGCGCCTGATTGCCGTCGCGCAGATCGACGCTGCACCACGTCGGCGCCTTCGTCGGATGCTCCTTCTTGAGCCAGCTCAAATCTATCTCAGGCGGCAGAAAAATACTGCTTCTCGTACTTTGTGAAATTTTTCATAAATAACGCCTCCTACATGCCTCTTCATAGAAAAAGCCTTTCATCCCCAAAGAGACGAAAGGCAATGCTTACGTGTTACCACTCAATTTCGCGCCGCAGCGCGCACTTCAACGGATACCATCATATCCTCCTGCTCTAACGGTCAGGCACCGGCTCCGCCTACTCCATGCCTGTTTCAGCGGGCTGCTTCAAGGCGAGTTCGACGGCGCTTCCTCTCCGCTTTCCACCAACCAGCGGCTCTCTATCCATTCCACGACGCCTACTATTCCTCTGCAACGCATTTGCAATCTGAAGTTATGCTCTATAGGATAGCATATATGTCGTCACTGTGCAAGGAAAAATTTCCTCCTAGCACTTCGGACGCATCTTCAATAACCGCTCTTCTATATTAAACAGAAAGGTGCTATACTGAAAGAAAGCACATATTAACTTAGACAGGAAGAACCGTACATGGGCGAAATAAAGATGGAAGAACTTCGGCGTCTTTGCCAAAAAGATTCCATATATTGGACGGATCATGCAGGCAAGCGCTTAATCAAACGATGGATTTCTCCAAACGAGGTTATCGATACACTGCTCAACGGCAGTATCATCGAGCAATATCCCAAGGATTATCCATTCCCCAGTTGTCTGATTTATGCCTGCATAAACAATCGCCCTTTACATGTTGTTTGCAGCATCGGCAACGACCAACTCTATATCATCACCGCTTACGAGCCAACACAAGCTTCATGGGATGAAACATTCACCATACGGAAAAAGGAGGACGGCTTCACATGAAAAACTGTACTTTTTGCAAGGGAAAGACAAAAGATGGTTTCTCCACTTTCACGGTCGATCTTGAAAACTGCGTCATCGTAATTCGCAATGTTCCTTCACAAATCTGCGAGCAATGCGGCGAAACTTATTACTCGACTGAAGTCATGCAGCAGCTTTTCCGCATTGCGCAAGACGTCCGCCATAACATGACGGAAATCGTCATCGTGAATTATCAAACCGCCGCATGACAAAACTTCTCTCCCCTACGCCTCGCTTGTAAACCGCTTTACCTGCTCAGCGATCAATTCCTCGTCTTGGAAATAATCGATCTTCATCGCCGCCTTCATCGCTTCGAGCGTTGCGGCGGCTTTTTTGTGCGCTTTCTCGCTGCCTTCGGCGAGCACGGCGTAGACAGCGCGGATGTCTTTTTCCAGCTCCTTGCGGCGTGCGCGGATCGGCGCCAGCTCATCTTCCAATACCGCGATGAGGAACTTCTTGACCTTGACGTCGCCGAGGCCACCGCGGCTGTAGTGCGCCTTCAAGGCATCGAGGCTCTCATACTCGGGCAGGAACTTCTCGAAATGTTCGGGGCGTGAGAAGACGTCGAGATAGGTGAACACCGTGTTGCCCTCGATCTTGCCGGGGTCTTCGACGCGGATATGGTCGGGATCGGTATACATCGACATGACCTTCTTCTTCACCTCCGTCGCCGAGTCGGAGATGTAGATGCCGTTGCCGAGGGACTTCGACATCTTCGCCTTGCCGTCCGTGCCGGGAAGGCGCATCGCTGCCTTCTTTGAGGCGAGCAGACTCTGCGGCTCGACGAGCGTCTCACCGTAGACCTCGTTGAACTTGCGCACGATCTCGCGCGTCTGCTCAAGCATCGGCTCCTGATCCTCGCCTACGGGGACGGTCGTCGCCTGGAACGCCGTGATGTCCGCCGCCTGGCTGATCGGATAAGTGAAGAAGCCCACGGGGATGCTCGTCTCAAAGTTGCGCATCTGAATCTCCGCCTTGACCGTCGGATTGCGCTGCAGGCGCGAAACCGTCACGAGATTCATGTAGTAGGCAGTCATCTCGAAGAGCTGCGGCACCTCGGACTGCACGAACATCACCGTCTTCTCCGGGTCAAGCCCGCACGCCATGTAGTCGAGCGCGACCTCGATGATGTTCTGGCGAATCTTCTCGGGATTTCCATGTTGTCGGTCAGCGCCTGCGCATCGGCGATCATGATATATATCTCATCGTACTCGCCCGAGTCCTGCAGCTCGACGCGGTGCTTGAGCGAGCCGACGTAATGCCCGAGATGAAGCCGCCCCGTCGGACGGTCACCTGTCAAAATGATCTTTTTCACAATACATCCTCTTTTCCTCTGATTTATAAGCCACTCCCTATTCTACACGATGAACGTCATTTCCTCAACCGATGAAAATTCCACCATAATCGCACATAAAAAATTCGAGCAGACGCGCACCGTATCAACGCAACTGCCCGAATCATTTTCAAACTTTCATACCTTATTCTCTGCTGCCGAAACTGTAATTGCGCTTGACAATCAGATAGACAAAGACCGGCGCACCGATCAGAGCAATAATCAATCCGACGGGGATCTCGGTACGCGGAATCAGACTGCGTGCGAGTGCGTCAGCACCGACCACGAGAATGGAGCCAGTGACGCTCGCCAAAGGCAGGAGCGCACGATGTCCTGCTCCTGTAAAGAAGCGCACGGCGTGCGGCACAATGAGGCCAACGAAGCCAATCATGCCTGCCGCATAAACGAGAAATCCGATGACGAGCGAACTGAGCACAAGATATACTTCGCGGTATCGCCTGAGATTCCTGCCAAGCGTCACCGCCTCAGCATCGCCGAGAAGCATGAGGTCGAGAATGGAACTCTGCGTCCAGAAAAACATCGCGCCAAGAAGCGTCACGAGCGCGATCGCCGCCATCATCTCCCAGCGTGCACCCGCAAAACTGCCCATGAGCCAAAAAATCACAGACTGGACGCCGCTCTTATCGTTGGCGAAATAGATAATGAAGCTCGAAATCGCCGAACACGCCGTAGAAAGAGCCATACCCGCGAGCAAAAGCCGCACGGGGTCTGCCGTGCCGCGGATATTCGCCACGACAAGCACGAGCAGCGAAACACCGAAAGCGCCACAAAAAGCCGCAATACCGACGAAATTCGTGCCGAGCCATGTGCCAATTCCCCAAAGAATCGCCGCCGCCGCCCCCAAAAGATGCGCCCGACGAAACACCGAGGATATATGGATCAGCCAGCGGATTCCTGACGATTGCCTGCATAACAACTCCGCACGCCGCAAGCCCTGCACCAGTGCATGCCGCAAGCAAAAGACGCGGCATACGCAGCATCCAAACGATATCATGCACAGGGCCCTGCTTGGGTGCCGTCACGGGAACGGGGCCGAAAAGCCCCTCCTTGACGACCGCATAAATCGCATCGTAACCCAGATGCACCGAACCGATGCCAAGGCACAGGAAAAGCTCCGCGACGAGCACGACGAGCAGGAAAAAAAACAACGTCCGTCCCTTCCATTCCTTGTTCACTTCTCTACCCCCTCATAAAGCATCGGATGCAACCCTTGCGCCATGGCATGAATACCGTCATATGTGCGTGTCGCACTCGCATAGACCATGTAGAGCGGCAAGACATAGACCCGATCATCCTGCACGGCTCGAACATCTTGAAAAGCGGGATCATCCATGAATTCCTTTTTTATCGCTTCCGCCTCTTTGTAACGATCCTCGCTCACGATGAGGAAGACCACCTCCGGATTTGCATCAACGACCTGCTCGAAGCCGATATACCGTTCATACGAGAGCGGAGTGCCATTCACATGACGCAATATATCAGCAGCCAGTGTATGCTCACCATAACTCATGAATTGATTGCCCATTCGTTCGATGATGAGCGCACGCGGCCGCTCCTTCCCGCGCGTATTTCCTGCACATAGCGAATCTCCTCCTGCATCCGCAGCACAAGTTCTTCTGCACGCTCCTCTCGGTCAAAGATTCGCCCAAGGTCGCGGACATAGGCACATTCATCTTCTATGGTGCTGCCGCCCTTCCTTCCCATGGAGGAGACAGGCATATAGGTATGGATTCCGCGTTCATGCCAGAATGCAGTTGATTTCGTCACGCGATCAGAAAATGTAGAATACCATCCTATGATGAGATCAGGTTCCATTATCAGTATTTCTTCCACACTCGGCATCACCATCTGACGCAAAGGGATTCTTTCATAGGCCTCACGGTATTCCGGCAGCAAGCATTCAGCATACGGCACACCGACAGCGGCGAGGAGAGCATCTCCCGCTCCCAGTGCGATGATGGTTTCCACGTCGTTCTGCCAAACGGCAACAACGCGCTTCGGCGGATTCGCAAACACCTCTGTGATCTCATTGCCTGCCGAATCGTAATTCACGACAGAAACGCCTCCTTCCTGAATGGAAGGAGGCGCCTCGCCACCGAAGAGGCAGCCAGAGGAAATGAGGCAGACGAGGAGGACCGCTCCCAAGAAACCGCATATTCTCATCAGGCTATCTCCCATCAAAAAGCATACTTCGCGCCGAGCATAAAGCTGCGGCCTGCTTCAGGCAAAGCACCAGGGCCATAGACTGCCAACGCCCGAGTCTCATATGCTGTATTCAAGATATTGTAGACGTTCAGATACAACTGCCAATCTGCAGTCACCCGATAATTCACGGAGAGATCGATCAGATCGAAATGCGAATCTGAGAAGAATCTCGTATCGTTTCCTGAATAAACGGTGTAGGAAAGATCGGCAAACCAACGATCCCGATCGTACATCAAATGTGTACGATAAATGTTGCGTGGACGATAGGCATTGATGAAATCATCAGGATTCGTCCCATCTGGATTGCGGCGTACATTTTTCGTCGAAAACGCTTCGTTGACCCAGCTGTAGGATACCCCCAGCGACCACGCTTTGTCAAAGCGATGCGTATACGCCAAGTTCAACGCCTGCTTTTTGCGCTTGGCATTGACCGAGTAGCGCGTCCAACCCGAGCCATCATGGATGCTGTAGCGCCCGATGGCATTGCTCATATCCGTGACGCCATAGTTGATTTCTGCTGTATCACGTTCCGTAAAACGGCGGCTAGCGCCCAACGTATAGCTCCAACCTTTTTCATCCTGCAAGATGTCGCCAGCAAACTCACGCGAGCGATCCAGCCCCGTCACAGGCTTGAAAATCTGTGCGGCAGAAAAATACGCATTGGACTGCTTGTCAAAATCATAACTGCCATAAAGGGAGAAGGTCAATCCTTTTGCAGAAGAAAAATTCGTTTTCTTGTATTTTCCGCTTCCGTAATGCGTATAAACAAGCCCTGGCGAAAGAACGAACTTATCGCTGAGACGCATCTTGTCCTGCAGATAAAGATCCCAGAGCGTGCGGCTCGTATCGCTCCGTCCTCGCGAATTCCATCCCTCGTATTCGCTCTTTCGATAATCGATGCCGCCCGTCACGCTGTGTTGATCGATATGCTTTGCCAACTGCACGGATGCGCCCGTCGATTGTTCGACGTCCCTGTGGCGTCCGGGATTCGCCTTCGCATTTTCCCAGAACTCCGAAATATAGGGGTAAGGAACATCCCATATCCCAGCATAGTCCGCCATATTGTAGCGTGTGTAGTTGCGGAACACGCGCACGAAGCTTTCCGCTCCTTCATCTGTCTTATCAAAGACATACCTGAGCGATACATTGTTCGTCAGCGTCTCATCATGCGAACCCAGCCATGCATCATAGAGGAAGATGTTGCGATAGCCGGGAATTCTGCTGTTCAATCCGATATAGTGATGATCCGCCAAATTGACGGATGCCATCGTACCATTGTAGAAGGATTCCATATAGCGATAATCCGGAGCCGTGATCGGATAATGCGCTCTTTCGTTGGCATAGTAATAATTCAGTGACAAACTGTGTGTCGCATCAAAATCTTTTCTGAGATTGAAAGCAGCGTTGTCGCTCTTGTAATGCGTATTATTGAAACTCTCCGTCTTCCCTGTATAAACATCCTTATATTTAGTGTCACCGCTCATTTCGCGGCTGACAGAAAGGGCATACTTGATCGTACCATCATCTTCCGCACCCGTATGCGTAAGCGCATAGCGGTGATGATTCCACGATCCTGTAGAAAGATTCAAGGTCGTGCGCGGCTTTGCCGTGCCACGGCGCGTCGTGATAGAGATGACGCCACCCGCGGCATCCGCGCCGTAGATGGCGGCGCCACTGCCCTTGATGACTTCGATCTGCTCTACATTGTCGATGCCAGGCAACGTGCTAAGATTGACGCGCGATTTGTTTCCTGCAAAAGCGCTCGCATCATTATCGATGCGGCTGCCGTCTACAAGAACAACGATACTGCCCTCGCCATTGATGGTAAACTCCGTATTGAACGATTCATAACCGTATTCACCGCCTCGATATCCTGGTGTAGAAATACGCACGCCAGGGATATTCTTCAGAGCATCTTGTATTGTTGAATAATTGTGTTTTTCGATGTCTCTGCGTGTGATGACATCGACATCGCCGCCCGTCGTATAGGGATTCTTGATTTTGCGACGCTCCGCCAAGATGACTGTGCCACCGAGGTCGTAATCCTTCGCCGATGCCGCCTCTTGCGAATCGATCGGCGCATTCACATTTTCCTCAGCCTCAGAGATACCCCCCCCCGTACTTTCCGCTGCCAATGCCTGCGGCACGCTGAGCGTCATGCACGAAAGCGCCACTGCCAGAAACTTTCCCTTGTTCTTCTTAATTCTTTTGTACATCTCGAATCTGATTCCTTTCCCTGTACTTCAGACAGCTACCACCTTGACGACATTCACCTCGAAGGCTTCCTTCAGGGCGGCCAAGCACTCCTTCAGGAGCATCGTGCGCTCGCGTGCGGTGCGCACCGTGACGAGGAGCGTCGTGCCGCTCTTGGCAATGTTCTGCAGCGGCGCAAGATGCTTCCTGTATCCTTCTTCCCCGAGGATGCCTTTCGCACGCGAAAGCCCCTCATGCACCTCCGATCGAGCCGCAGGGATGCGCGCCTCGATCGGACTCATCGTCTCCGCCTTCAGATGCGGGTTGTTCAGCAGCCATTCCTTCTCCATCATGATGGATTCCTCCCTTTACGATTCCCCCTACAGACGATACGAGATCACGACCGTGCCATCGTCAAGCTCTACGACGCGCGCATGAACCTCGTAAAGCTCGTAGATGAACTCTTCCGTCAAAAAGTTCCCTCGGCGTCCCCTCCCGAATGATATGGCCGCGCCGCATGGCGATCAGGCGGTCGCAGTAGGCGGCGGCGATATTGAGGTCATGGATGGCGGCGATGACCGTGAGGTTCATCTGCCGCACATTCTCCATGACCTGCAGCTGGTAGCGAATGTCCAGATGATTCGTCGGCTCATCGAGGATGAGGCACGGCGTCGACTGCGTGAGCGCGCGCGCAAGCATCACGCGCTGCTGCTCGCCGCCCGAGAGCGTCGCAAAAGAGTTCTTGGCGAACTTCTCCATGCCCGTGAAGGCGAGATACTTTTGCGCGAGCGCGAAGTCCTCTTCATTGTAGCGCTCCAATATGCCCTTGTAGGGGCTTCTGCCCATGAGCACGACTTCGAGCACCGTAAAATCGAATCCCGTGCTGTGATGCTGCGCGAGCACGGCTTGACGCATCGCCGATTCGCGCACCGAGAGATCCCTGAGCTCGTCGCCGTCCAAGAAGATCTTGCCAAGCTCCGGCTCCAGCACACGGTAGATGCACTTCAAGAGCGTGCTCTTGCCGCTGCCGTTCGGCCCGATGACGCCCACGGTTTCCTTGTCTTTTACCGCAAGATTGATGCGCTCGATGATTTTTCGGCCATCAAGCGATTTCTCCAGCTCTTCTACACGGATTTCCATGGCTTATCGCTGCATCAAGCCCACCTTGATGAAGGCGATCTTGCCGTCCTTCACGCCGAAGGTCAGATAGTGGAGCGGGTTGCCTGCCTGCCAATACGTGTAATAGTCGTAGCCGGGCATACGGCGTGCCTTGTGCTTCGTCGGATCGACTGCGCCCGTTCCGTAGAGCTCCTGCAGGATCGAGGCGTCCATGCCGACGGTCACGCCGGCGGGCGTCGCCCAGCCATTGTCGGCCTTGATAAGGACGGACTTTACGCTCGTGCCGTCCGCCGAGGGAACGATCTTCACCGTGTCGCCGTAGCCGAAGAGATGCGCGACATGACGCGACTGCACCTCTTTCATCGGTCCGTAGATGCTCTCCACATAGCTGAGCGACATGCCCGGCTCCACGCCGCCCAGAGACATATCCTGCGGCGTGATCCAATCGAGACCTTCCGCGCCGCAGACGGCGCTGCCGGCAGCGAGCGTCGCGCCCAGCAGGAGACTTGCAGCAATTTTCTTCAACTTCATGAAAATACACTCCTTTTCTTGATACACTCAGAAACTCTCAGACACATCCACGCTTTTATGCCTGCGGCTCACCTCCCCAAAGACTCATCCTCTGTCGCTGCACCTTCTGCTGCCACTCCACCAAGGAAGAGATCAAGAACTCATGCACGAGGAACTCGGGAGCGACGGTTTGCACCAGGCGACGCACCGCCTCTGTCTGAAACGGCTCGTGGCGGTCTACTTTCGAGACGTAGCCATAGCCCTCCTCGAAGCTCAGGGGACGCATCTTCTCGCCTTTGCGTCTCCGCCATGACCTTCTGCACGAAGGCGCCGGAAAGCGATCGATGCAGGTGCATGGCGAAGATCTTCTCGCGCAGGCCACCGAGCCTTTCCACGTTTCGCAGGATATAGGCGACGGCTTCCGCCTCATCCGCCAGGCTCGTGTCCGTGTTCATCATATGGCCTGTATCGAGCACGAAGCCCGTGCGCTCATGATGCGTCCTCTCCAAGAGACGTGCGGCAAGCTCCGGCTCGGTCAGCGTCAACCCAGCCACCAGAGATTCTCATAGAGAAGCAGGCAGTCCGCCGGCAGGACATCCGCGACGGCGTTCGCCACTTCCGCCGCAGCGTCGATGACCTGCGCCGAGCCGTAAGCGAAGTGACGCCGCTTCATCTCCCAAGTGCGCGCATTCGCCACATGAAAGACGACGTAACGCGCACCGACGTGCACTGCGGCACGCATGTTCTCGCGCCAAAGCGCGAGCCACGCTGCACGGTCTTCGCCGAAGATGGCGGCGATCTGTTCCTTGCTGCCGAACTCTTTTTGCAGCTCTTCTTCGTTTCCCAGCCAGAAGTCGAGCCAATTCGGCCAGAACCGCAAATGCACGCCGCAGATCTTATCCGTCGGAAAGAAGGCGGGATCGCCATAGCCCGTGATCATCAGCTCGACGCCCGAAAGCCCGAACCGCTGCAAGATCCCTGTCAAGCGCGACGAATCGCCATCGAAGAGCCCCGCCGTATCGCAGGCATGATCCGAGATGTTCAAAAGCTCCTGCATCGCCATCCTCCTTCATCCGAAGCATCAAGGAACCGCGGCCGGATTCGGCATCATCATCTTGCCGACGACCTTTCAAAACGTATAGTTGCAGCTCAGCATATAGTTCGTCGGCGCAACGCGGTAGTTCGCGCCCGTATGCGAAGTCACATCCGCACGGTCAAGCACGTTTTCTACGGTCAGACGGATCTCGCTTCTTTCATCGGGGTGGTACGCTGTGCTCCAGCTCGTGAGGAAGTACGGCTTGCACGCATAGGACGGCTCGCTCGAAGGCGACTGCACGCGGCCTGCAAGGTAAGCGCCCGTAAGCGACGAGCTCCACTTGCCCTTCTTGTAAAGCACGCCGCCCGTAAGCTGCAGCTTGCCGAAGGTGCGCTCCCAGTCCGCGCCCTTGCCGCCCTTCGTCTCGGGATTCTGCCATGTAACGCCCCAGTTCCACGAAAAGCCGTGCTTCCCTTGCGTTTCGCACGAAAGTTCCAGTCCCGTGTTGCGAAAATCCTCATTCTTGTATTGATACTCGCCCTGCAGAGGCTTCCAAGTCGCCGTGATGTTGTCCTTGACGTCCATGTGGAAGAGCGCCGCCTTCCACGTATGCCCTGCGTGTTTCGCCTTCCAGCCAAGCTCGTAGGTGATTCCCGTCTGCGGCTTCAAGTCCGGCGCCGGGACGAGGCGGCTGCTCGCACCGTACATCTGCGCGAATTTCGGCATGATGAAGGATTGGCTGACGGAAAGATAGAGACTGTTCTCGTGGTCGAGCTTGTGCAGCCACTGCCCTGATGCGCTGAAGTTATGATAGTTCTCATCGCGCATGGCCGCCGTCGTCCACGTCTCCCGAACGCCGAAGATTCCAGTGTCACGATCCGTGAACTTCTGCTCCCACTGGCCGAACACGCCCCAGTTGTTGCGCATGTAGCTCGCAGGATTCGCCGTCGAGCGAGCAGGCAGCGCATCGTAGGCTTCATGCTCCAAGCTGAACCCGAGCACGGCAGTCGCCTTCGGGTCGATTCTCCATGTGCGCTGCAGATCCACGCCATACGTCGTATTGCGCTCGCGCGTATCGTATCGGTCGCCGGGCGTTTTTGCGCCCGTGCGCGAGATGTTCGTCGGGCCGCTCGCTCCCACCGTCCCCGTATTGAAATAAAGGCTGCCTCTCCAAGCGCGATCGTGGTAATTGAGCTGGCTGACGTACTGCTCCGTCGTATAGGTGCGCGCATGGAACGGATCGCCGAGACGCACGCCCGACGATGTCTGATCCACGCGATCAACGAAGCGCAGGTATGTCGCCTCCGTCTTATAGTAGCCGAACAGGAAATCCAGCTGCGGATTGATATGGTACGTCAGTCCCGCGCTCGTCTTCTCTACATCGCGCAGGTCGGTGCGCGTCGAACCTTTGAATCTCGTAGATATGACGTCCGTCTCGGCGAGTCCGTTCATGTGCCCCCACTTGTCGTAATTGTGGCTCTTCGCTGTTTGATATGGGTAAGTGAAAGGAACGAATGTTCTTTATGTTCGTACAGTCTTTTACCAATGGACAAATTATGGGATTTGGATGTTGAGATTCAGCTTGCCGCATCCCAGATAGATCATGGTCTTGAAATATTCATCATTTCTGAACCCTCGGGCGCGACGCTTGATGTTTTTGTATGATGCTGTTCACCCCTTCCAGAATGGCATTCGTATAGGGGTGCTCGAAATAGTGCAGGATCTCGTCCCAATGATTGCGGATCGTGCCACAAAAACTTCTTCATGGGTTCCAGTCTTGCGTGCATCATCCAGCTGCAGAGCTTTTTTTCAAACGCTGCTCCGCCTCGTCTCGATGGACGGACTGCTCGTAGATTTCCTGCAATTCGATGCGCATGGCACAGGCACGCGCTGTCTTTAAATGCTTCTTCTGGAGCGTTTCCTTTTTCTCGTTGTTTTTTTCCGTCAGATTGGCATCATTCTTCAACCAAAAGGTACTTGGAGTTCTTCAGCAAGACATTCTCCTTGGCTTCCATCTTGCGAACCTTGTCCACGGCTTCGTTGGCATGTTTGATTACATGGAACTTGTCGATGATATCTGGCTGTTCTCGAAGGATTCCTGAATCCCCTTGCAGGAAACCGAGCGACATATCGCAGGTGATGAGATCGACTCTTTCCGTATTGCCTCGGTGGGCTTTCAAAGTCGGCAGCGAACCGCCGGACAGTTGTAGAATCCTTGCCATCCGTCACGAAGATGACTTTGCGCTGGGAAAGGTCGGCGACGACCGTGATGTAGATTATGCCCCTTCTTGCTGGTTTCATCCATGCCGATGGCGGTGACTTCGGAATAGTCCTCCAACGCGCGAGCCTTGTCCACATAATGATGGATGAACCTCCATAGTCTCGTGTCATGCTCTGCGACCATGCGAGCAATGACGGCTACGGGCAGATGCTTGGCAAGCTCTATGATCCAGCTCTCAAAGAGAAGCGTGAAGCCGGATCCCTCGCGTGCCCAAGGCACCTGTACGGTCTTCACGCCATGTTTTTCGCATTGTATGCGAGGGAGATCGGCATGGATATAGGTTTTATACTGGAAGAAGTTGAGATGACGCCAAGTTCTCGGCTTTTGTGTCGTAAGCAGGAAAGCTTTTTGTCGCAATGGTCTTGCGGGCAGGGAAACTTCCCTCCGCGTTGGAAGGCGATATGGATATGCAGTTCCATGGATCCATCTTCTGTGGGCTTGAATTCCACTTGAGATATGCACCAAGGGCGCGGGAGGTTCAAAGCAACGGCGAACAAGCTTCCTGTATCCATGAATAAAAACCGCCTTTCTGTGTCTATCTTCCATGGATATAATTCTATCGGAATGAAACGCGCTTTTCAAGCGTTACCCACAGTAAACAGCGAAAGGCCGTAATTGTAGTAGACATCGAAGCGCTCGTCTCCCTACGCTCACGCCGTATTGACGCTGCCCGAAGTTGCGAAGCCAACGTGCGCCGCATTGCTCGCGCCCTTCTTCGTGATGATGTTCACGATGCCGCTCATCGCCTCACTGCCGTAGAGAACCGAGCCGGAGCCTTTGACGACCTCGATGCGTTCGATGCTGTCCGCAGGGATCTGATCGAGATTGTACTTGCCACGCCACGAAATGGGATTGCCATTCAGGAGCACGAGCGTGCCGCTCTTGAAGCCGCGCACGTTGAGCTCGTTGTTCATCGTTCCCATCGAGGCGCCGGAAGGGCCGAAGGATTTATAGGTAAAGCCATTGACCTTGGCGAGCGCATCCGACGCATCAGAGGCGCCGCTCTCCTTGATGGTCTCGCCTGTGATGACCATGGTCGCCGCCGGTACGTCGAGGTCGCGCTTCTCGCGCCGCGTCGCCGTCACAACGGTGTCTTCGAGCGTATGCTCATCTGATGCAGCCGCAGCCGCAGCGGGTTCTTCCTCTGCCGCCAATGCTGGAACGGCCGATGTAGTCCACAAAGCGGCGACGGCGAGCGTCAGCCACTTCTTTTTTTCTTGCTTTGCAAAATATAGCCTTCTTTCTCAAATCAAACGGAAGCTGAATGTCTTCGTCCAAGAGGCGGGCGCGCCGCCGGGATTGAACGTGAAGCGATAGCCCGCCTCCACCGCCGCACGATCCATCGCGGCGTAGCCCGAAGACGAGAGAATCTCGACATCCTCGATCGAGCCGTCGGGCGCGACGAAGATCTTGATCCTGACGCTGCCCTCAACGTCGTCTTCGACCAGATCGGGCGGGTACTCAGGACTCGCCTCCGAGCGAAGACTCGCCTCGATGCGCTCCGGCGGGGAGGCGGGGGCGGGGGTGGCGGTGGCGGCGGCGGTGGCGGCGGCTCTTCCTTGCTCACGTCCTTGCCGTTCCCACTGGTGCCGCGCCCTGTGGCATCGCCGACTCCCACGTCGACGCCCTTTCCTTCGTCCCCCTGTCCCAGGGGTTTTCCTGCTTGCGCTTCGCGCTTCCGGCTCTCCTTCTCCTGCGATTCGGGAGGCTTCTCTTCGAGCGGCGGCAAGGTCTTGTCGGGGATCACGACCTCGTCGACAGCAGGGGTCGCCTCGACCTGCGGCGGCGAACCGCCGCCCTCGCTGCCTTCGTCCTGCGCCTCGTCATAGATGACGACTTCGACAGGGTCGTTCGCCTGCTTCATCGCCGCCATGGAAAAGAGACCGAAAGCTGCCGCGAGGAAGAAGAGAATGAGATGCACACCGAGAGACGCGAATAGCGCTTTGTATTTATCTCTCGTATTCTCCATGCGTCACTTGCCCCCTGCACTTTCACCGGCAAGACCGAAGCGCGTGATGCCCGCGCCCTTGAACTTGTCGAGGAGCCCGTAGACCATGCCATAGTCGACATCCTGATCGGCGCGCAGGACGAGCGAAAAACTTGCCGTTCCTCGCGCTTTCCGCCTTGGCACGCTCAAGAAGCGTCTTTTCCGCGATCGGCTGATCCTCAAGAAAAAGGCTGCCGTCTTTCTTCATCGTGACCACATACGTCACATGCATCTGCGTTTCCACGTTCGCCGCCTTCGGCATGTTGACGTCGACGGTCTTGATGTTCACCATGTAGAGCGTGCTGAGCATGAAGAAGACGAGCAGGAAGAACATGATGTCGATCATCGGGATGATGATGATTTCTGGCCTCTCGAAGCCCTTCCTGTCCCTGAGCCTCATCTCGCCGCCCCCTCACCCGAGGAAAGCGCGTCCTTCGCTCCTTCGACAAGCGAGAAGCACTGCTCCATGTCCGTCACGATACTCTCGATGCGCTGCGTGAAATACGCATGGACAGAAAGCGCGATGATGGCGACACAAAGCCCCATGGCGGTCGCGATCAGAGCCTCGCCGACGCCGCCCGTGATCGCTGTCGCCTGTCCCGACTCAAGGTTGAACACGGAAAACGCCGAGATCATGCCGCTGATCGTGCCGAGAAGCCCCAGAAGAGGCGCCATCGTCACGATGACGCTCAGATAGTAGAGACGCTTCCTGAGCTTCGACAGCGCGATGCCCGACTGAATCTCCATATAGGAAGAGACGCGGGACGAATCCGTCTTCACGAGCTTCATCGCCCCAAAAAGGATGTTGGCAAGCGCGCCGCGATGATCTTCAGCAAGCTTTCTCGCGCCTGCAAAATCATCGTTCGCCATGCACTGATAAAACTCCCGCGCAAAGGCGCGCCCTGTGTCCATGCGCGAAAAGTACATCGTGCGCTCGATGCCGATCGTCACGACGAAGATCGAGCAGAGGAGCAGCACATACATGATGGCGCCGCCCTTGTGAAAAAACTCTATGCCCGTTAGAATTGCTTCCATAAAAAATCCTCCTAGCGTTACATGAAACATCTTCTATTCCACCGCCGAGAGATGCTCTTCGCTCCCTTGGGCGAAGGCGTCTCCGTATGCGCGATAGGCGATTTCCTGCACGCCGAGCACGAAGTCCTGCGAGCAGTTGTAGATATAGGCTTCCGTCGGCTCTTCGAGGCGATGCTCACGGATCGCCTTGACCGTCTGCAAGGACGGATCGTCGAAATATTCCTTGCGGAACTTGTCGACATCGAATTTTCCATGATCGTTATACGTCGGCACGAAGAGGATGTCGGGGTCGATTTCGATGAGCTGTTCCTTCGTCATGACCTGCCCGTCACGGATGCCGAGCGCCGACCTGCCGTTCTTCACGCCGGCATAGCGGCAGGCGTCGTCAAAGCTGGAGCCGATACCGCCATAACCCGACATCAGGAGATCAGGACGACGGTCTTGCGTTCGCTCTCAGGGATGGCTGCGACCTTCTTCTCGATGCCTTTGAGATGCACATCCATCATCGCGAGGAGCTTCTCCCCGCGCTCGGGCACGCCTGCCGCCTGCGCGAGAAGCGTGATCGTCTCTTTGATCTCGGCAAGGTTCTTGGCGCCCTTGCAGACGACGACCGTGAGTCCCGCTTCACGAAGCGACGGCACGATGGCGAGGTCGCCCCAATCGGGCACGATGACGAGATCGGGACGGAGCGCGACGAGCTCTTCAACCGACGGATTTCCCACGCGCTTTTCCACCTTCTTCGCAAGATCCACAACATTCGAGCTTACGGGATCGTCGAGGAGGCTGTTGACCGCCGCCATATCCTCAGGCGGCACGAGGCCGAGCATGACCTCGTCCGTGCTCATCGAGAGCGTGACGATGCGATGCGGCCTCTTCGGCATGGTGACGACCGTTCCCTGGCTGTCCGTGACCGTATAGCTGTCTGCGCCGCCTTCTTTCTGCTCGTTCGCCACGCTGCAGGCCGTCAGCAGCAGACAGATGACGACCATGGCTATCGAAAAGAAGCTTTTCTTCAAAGTGTTTCCTCCTCCCGCCGCCCCTGCGACGAGACTTCGATCGCGATGAAATCCAACTTCCTGCGGAAAAATCCAGCCATAAAAAGAGCCTTCCTCCCTCGAAGAGAAAAAGCTCCCTTATGCAGCGGCGCAAAGACGCACGGATGCAAAGAAGAATCCCCTTCCCATCGCTCGCAGGTCAAACGGTGATTGTCAAGCAGGCAGTTCTCCTGGCTCGGTTCATCGCTCGGCTGCGCCTTCCCAGGGCAATGCCCCAGTGACATCCTTGCAGCTTCGCTCCCCTCACAGTGGCGGGACCGCTCCGGCATAACCGGATTTTCTCTTAGACCCTTGCGGGTACCTGCTCCACAGCGGAGATTTTCTCCGCTGCAACTTATGAAATTATAAACAGACTCAATCTAGGGTTTATGCTACCGCAAAAAGCATTGCTTGTCAATGCACTTTGAAAAGAACGACGAAGGGCAGCCCCTCGCTTCGTCTCCTATAGAACGAGAGAATCAGAGGATCCCTTAAAGCGCCTCCTTTTCAAGAATCTTCCCATGAAAAGCGGACGTGTGCTATAATATAGACGGTGCTGCTGCAACGGTGGCGGTCGATTCTTGTCCCTCGAAAGGGGGCGTTGCTTATGACCCTGTACGATTTTTTATCGTTGGTGTTTCTCGTTACGATTTGCATCGTAGCGTTAAAAGCGTAAGAATCCCCGCCTGCTCCGACAAAAGTTAGGCGGGGATTCTCAATCCTTGAAAGCTGTCTCGGGCTGACCGTTACCGGCGGCACCCTTTCTACGCTTATTATACGACGCAAAGGCGGATTCGTCAAATTCCACTACGAAGGAGTCCTGCTCATGCCCGCTTCTCCCTTCACCTGCGTCGGCTTTCCGCCGAGCATAGACGAGAGCTGCACGCACATCATCCTCGGCTCGATGCCGGGCGCGGCATCGCTCAAGGCGCAGCAATACTACGCCTACCCGCAGAACCGTTTCTGGCGGCTCATGGCGTACCTCCTGGAAGGCGGCGAACCGCCGCAGGACTATGCGGCGCGGCTTCAGATGCTGCTCCGCCACCGGATCGCCCTTTTGGGACTCCATCGCCTCGTGCGAGCGCGAAGGCAGCCTCGATTCCGCGATTCGCGCGGCAAAGCCCAACGACTTCACTGCACTCCTCGTGCATTATCCGCGGCTCTCCACCTTCTGCCTGAACGGCGGCAAATCGGCCGATACTTTTCGCCGTGCCAACAAGCCGCTCCTGAAACGCGACGATCTCACCTTTCATGCACTGCCCTCGACGAGCGCCGCCAACGCGCGCTGGTGCTTCGACGATCTCGCAAAAGCATGGAAAAAGGCGCTTCCCCTTGACGAGTAAGAGAAAGCGCCTTTTTTCGATGAGATGGCGGCACACGACGTCCACAAAGCGAATGTCGTGCGTACAGCTTACGCCTCGATATAAAGCGCCTGCACCATGATATCGACCTCGCGCACGAAGAGTCCCGACATGTACTCGACCTTCGTGCGCACGCGCTGCTGCGTCTCCTTGATGAGCGTCGGAATGTGGCTACCGTAGGTGAGCACGACCGAACAGGAAATCTCCAGGCCGCGATCCTCGTCGCCCTTCCAGACGTGGCGCACGCGCACCGAGTCGACCTTCGAGATGTATTCCTTCTCGTGCACGATGCGCACGACCATCTCGCGGATCGCCATATCGTCGATGATGAGTTTGCCGTAATAGCTGAACACCGGGCGCACGATGGACTTCTCGCCGAGCTTGCGACGCCGCGTGCGGTTGCGGCGGAAGAAGGACTGGATGGGATCGATGAGGAAGCCCGAGGCATGCGGCTTCAGCTCGATCGTCGGCACAGGTATGATGTGCTTGCCCTGCTTCAAGCGACTGTCACGCGCCTTCTGCATCTCGCGCTGGGTCGCGATGTCCTCGATGTGGATGATCTGCTCGATCGTCGGCAGGCCGAGTATGCGCGCGATCTTGTAGACCATGTTCTCGGAAGTTCCGAGAATGAGGATGCGGTGCGGCCTGCACTCAGCGATGGCGCGGCGCACCTCGTCCGCGTGTCCCGGAAGCGTGAAGATGGCGCGGCGCACCGCCATGATCTTGCTCTTCTCCATCTTGGCGGAAGAGCCTGCGACGATCTTGCCGTCCTTGATCAATATGCCATCGTCGATGATGGCGTCCGCCTGATGCTGATGCGCCACAAGCAAGGCGCGATGGCTCTTGCCCGTGCCGCTCGGACCTACGAATGCTATGACGTCCATATCCTTCTCTCCTATTGCCGCAAGTCAAAGATTCATCCTCGGCTTGTAGAGCTTCTCCGCAAACGAATCCTCCACCGTGAAGATGCCGAGTTCCTGCGGATAGCGCGAAGCAAAGCCATGAAAGTCCGAGCCGCCCGTCACGAGCAAGTGGCGGCGCTCCGCCATGTCGACGTAGCGCTGCGTATCGACCGTGTCGTGCTGCGGATAAAACGCCTCGATGCCCTCCATGCCGAGGTCGAGCACATGCTCCACGAGCGCATCGTCGCCGACGAGCTTCGGGTGGGCAAGCACAGGCGTGCCGCCCGCTCCCTTGATGAGCGCGATGATCTCCTCCGGTTCCAAACGGTAGTGCGAAACATAGGCGGGGCGGCCTTTGGCGAGCACCGCATCGAACGCCTCGCGCACGCTGGCGAAGAAGCCCTTGAGCACGAGCGCGCGTCCGATGTGCGAACGGCTGATGGACTTGCTCGTGCCCGCGATCTTCAGCACATCCATTTCCGTAATGCCATAGCCGAGCTCCTGCAGCTTCCTCACCATCTCAGAGAAGCGACTCCAACGCGCCTCCCCGACATCGTTCAAGCGTTCGAGAAGGTCGTGCCGGTAGATGTCGATATTGTATCCCAAGATATGGATCCTCACGCTTCTCATGATGCGCGCTGAACTCGATGCCGGGTATGATGCCGATGCCCTTCGCGGGCAGAAGCCCCTCCTCATACAGATGTGTGACACCGTCCACGGTGTCGTGATCCGTGATCGCGATGTAGCGAAGCCTCGCCTCCTTCGCTGCCGCCACAAGTTCCTCGGGCGTCATCTTTCCGTCGGAATATGACGTATGCGTATGCAGATCGCTGGACACTGAAACCTCACTCCCTTGCCGAACCCATGGACTTCCTCAACGCGGCTCAACGATGAGCTTGATCGCCGTGCGCCCCTCGCCGTCGATCTCGATATCGGCAAAGGCGGGAACGCAGACGAGATCGACGCCGTGCGGCGCGACGAAGCCGCGCGCGATGGCGATCGCCTTGACAGCCTGATTCAGTGCACCTGCTCCAACCGCCTGCATCTCAGCGGCGCCCGATTCCCGAATGACGCCGGCCAAAGCGCCTGCGACGGCATTCGGATTCGACCTCGCTGAAACCTTCAAGACTTCCATGCTTGCCTTCCCTTCTAAATCTGCGGCGTCTTTCTGCCGATTCAGATTTTTCATTCATTACAAAGAAAACCTTGGATGTTTATCTCTCCTTGTATTCTATACAAAAAAGAAAAATCCTGCTGCCAAGGAAACATGGATAAATTCCGTCGCTCATCGCTCATCTTCACGCATCCGCACCGTCCTCTCGTCGTCGGCAAATCCGCAATGCAGCACAGCTGCGCCCGCGGCCTGTCTCCTGGAAAGCTCCAGCGCATCTGTAGAAATCCCGGCTGCTTCATTCATCAGCGCTTCCTTAACCTTTTTTTCATGATGCGCTCGATGGAAAGCGTCCGATTCGTCGCGTCGTCCACCTCGACGATCACCGCACTGTAAACGACGGGCCCCTCCGCCACTTCGAAGCGCACGGGACGACACGTCGTGAATTTCTCCAGCACGCGGTCGACACGCACCCCGAGCACAGAGTCCCAAGGACCCGTCATGCCGAGATCCGTGATGTAGGCCGTGCCGCCCGGCAAAAGACGCTCATCCGCCGTCTGCACATGCGTATGCGTGCCAACGACGGCATTGACGCGCCCGTCGAGGTACCAGCCCATCGCGGACTTTTCCGATGTGGCCTCCGCATGGAAATCAAGGAAGATGACATCAGCCTCCTCGCGGATCTCGCGCAGGATGCCTTCGATCTTCTGGAACGGGCAGTCCATATCCGGCATGAACACGCGGCCCGACATATTGATGACAGCGATATTCTTCGCCCGATGCGGATAAATACAATAGCCTTTTCCCGGCGCCCCGTCTGGGTAATTGGCGGGACGGATGAGAAAAGGCTCATCGTCAATAAAATCCAAAACGTCCTTCTTGTCCCAGACATGATTGCCCGACGTCACGACATCGGCGCCTCCATGGTAGAGCGCATCGAGCGACTTGCGCGTAAATCCCTTGCCTCCCGCAGAATTTTCACCGTTCACGATGACGACATCCACGGACTTCTCCCTGCGGAGGCTCGGCGTGAAGCGGCTGAACGCCTCCCTGCCCGCCCTGCCGCAAACATCTCCAACCAGCATGACTCTCAAAACATAACCACCTCTCGTGCGCCCAAAAACTTCCTTCCGGACGCAAATCTTGTGGACACGTTCTCGTACTCACGCGCCTTCTCGCAAGACAGCAAGCGGCAGTCCCCTGCCGCTTGCTGTCTTGCTTCATCTTCGATTGCTTTCACTTGTTGAACACCATGACGCGGCCTTCCTCGCGGATGCCGATCATGCGGGCATCCATGCGGCTTCCCTTCAGGCTGCCGATGATGTGGTCGATCGCCTCCTCGCGCATGAAGTTGTCCTCCCTCATAGCCGTCGCGCGTTTGATCGGAAACAAGCGTGTCGCCGAAGCGCTCATACATGAGGTCTGCCAAGAGGGCGATCTCACCGCGCGAAAGCGTGCGGACATCTCGCAGCACGCGGAAGAAGGCCGTATTCCCCTGCCCCTCAAGGGAAAAGTCGATCTCTCCCGGAACTATTCCTTCGAGATCGTGGTACGTGAGGATGCTTTCCTCAAGAAACGCCGCCGTATCCTCGAACTCCTGCCCGGGGGCACTTTTCTTCAAGGTGAAAGAGAAGTACAGCGCCTCTCTTTCCGGCTCGTAGCTCACCATGCCGATCTCCGGATAACAGACGAGGATGGACACCAATAAGTTGATTCCATCCTTGTTCGGCTTTTTCGCGCTTCCCATGAACCTGCCCAAAGCAAACACCTCGTTTCCCTAATCGCAGCCAAAATGCTCACGGCGCAGCCCGCGCCGTATAAATCAAGGGTGCTGAGAAGCATCCTCCCAACACCCCTATTATACAACTATTTGGCGTAATCAACAACGCGCGTTTCGCGAATGATCGTCGCCTTGATCTGTCCTGGATATTCCAGCTCCGATTCGATCTTTTTCACGATGTCGTGCGCGAGCGCGATCGAGGCCGTATCATCGACCCTTTCGGGCTTGACCATCACGCGCACCTCGCGTCCCGCCTGAATGGCGAAGCAGCTGTCAACGCCATCGAACGACTCGGCGATCTCCTCAAGGCGCGTCAGGCGCTTCAAATACGCCTCAAGGCTCTCGCGGCGCGCACCCGGCCTTGCCGCCGAGACGGCATCCGCCGCCGCGACGAGCACCGCCTCGACCGTCGTCGGCTCGACATCGCCGTGATGCGCGCTGATGGCGTTGATCACGTCCTTGTGTTCGCGGTACTTCTTCGCGAGATCGGCGCCGATCGTCACATGCGATCCCTCGATCTCATGGTCGACCGCCTTGCCCACATCGTGCAGGAGACCGCTGCGCTTCGCCAGCATCACATCGGCGCCGATCTCGGACGCCATGACGCTCGCAAGGTGCGCGACCTCGATCGAATGGTTGAGCACGTTCTGCCCGTAGCTCGTGCGATAGCGCAAACGTCCCAAGAGTTTTACAAGCTCGGGATGAAGGCCGTGCACGCCCGTCTCGAACGTCGCCTGCTCGCCGGCTTCCTTGATGCGCTGATCGACTTCGCGCTTCGCCTTCTCGACCATCTCCTCAATGCGCGCCGGATGGATGCGTCCGTCCGTCACGAGCTTTTTCCAATGCGATGCGAGCCACTTCGCGCCGCACCGGGTCGAAAACCCGAAAGGATGACCGCCTCGGGCGTGTCGTCGATGATGAAGTCGATGCCCGTCAACGTCTCAAGCGTGCGGATGTTGCGCCCTTCGCGGCCGATGATGCGCCCCTTCATCTCGTCGTTGGGAAGCGATACGACGGAGACGGTCGTCTCTGCCACTTGGTCGGCAGCGCAGCGCTGGATGGCGAGCGAAACGATGTCGCGCGCGCGCTTGTCCGCCCTCATCCTTCGCCTGTTGTTCGTAATCCTTGATCATCAAAGCCTTCTCGTGCTTGAGCTCTTCTTCCGCCTCAGTCAAGAGCATTGTGCGCGCTTCCTCCGCCGTCAGGCTGGAAATACGCTCAAGCTCTTCCTTCTGCTTGTCGCGAAGCTCATTGATGGACGCGCGCGTGCGGTCGATCTTCGCCTCCTTGCTCAAGAGGACTTCTTCCTTCTTTTCCAAGGAATCAAGCTTGCGGTCGAGATTCTCTTCCTTCTGCACGATGCGGCGTTCCTGTCTCTGCAGCTCGCTGCGGCGATCCTTTGTATCGCGATCGAGCTCCTGGCGGAGTCGATGAATATCCTCCTTCGCCTCAAGCAGAGCCTCTTTCTTCCTGGACTCGCCCTTGGCCTCCGCCTCGGCGACGATCCGCTTTGCCTCTTCCTCAGCCGAGCCGATCTGCGCCTCCGCAGCTCTTTTGCGCAGCAGATAACCGCCGCCCACGCCGGCGATCAAAGAAAGGATGACCGCCAAAACTATTTCAACGATAGCTAACACCTCCTAAATTATTCAGGATTCGCCAAGACCCTCTTCGACTCTTCCTTATATGATATGCAGTATGTGGCTAAAAACTATACTTTCCTATTGTATGCTCTTTCTTAGGTCATGTCAAGAATTATCCTCCAAAGCCCCCCTAAAGGCCTATGAAACTTTCCCCTTCCGAAGAACCGCAAGGAAAAGTTTCCGCCGCATCTCTTCGTGCAGGAATTTCCCGCATCTTCTATAATAATAAAAAGAAGAAGAAAGGAGCCTGCACCATGCATTTGACAACGTACCGCACATCCATCATCCTGGCGATCGCCTTCACGCTCATGCTCTCCACTTTCTGGTTCTTTCCCGACCTCGCCTTCATCATCTTCCTCTCGCTCCTCTTGCAGCTTCTCCTGCAGCCTCCCGTCGACTTCCTGCAGCGCAGGAAGATGCCGCGCACCCTTGCGGCGGGACTCGTCATCATCGCCTTCATCGCACTCCTCATGGGGCTGCTCGTACTCCTCTCGCTCTCCTTCCTCCCCACCTTCCGCAGCTTCGTCGCCGACCTGCCGAACATCACATTGAGCCTGCAGAACATCCCGTTCGTTTCCGAATCCGACTTCCTGCGCGCAGAACTCAGCGACCTTCTCGCCAATTTGCGCAGTTTGGGCGCCGACCTCCTGAAATCCTCACTCTCTTTCCTCTTGGAACTTTTCGGGAAATTCATGGCGTTCGTCATCATCATCTTCGTAACCTTCTACCTCCTGAAGGACGGGAAGAGCATAAAGAACTGGATTGCAGGACTCTTCCCGCAAACTGCAAGGCGGCGCGTGCTCAACCTGTTCAACGACATCCTGCGCGCGCTGCGCGTCTACATATTCAGCCAGATTGTCATGTGCGCCATCACGGGCACAGTGGTCTTCCTCTACTTCGAGCTCACGGGACTCCCCTATGCCTCCGTCTTCGCCTTCCTTTCGGGGCTGGGCGAATTCATCCCCGTGCTCGGCCCGACCGCCGCCTCGGCGTTCGGCGTCTTTCTGACCGCCACCGAATCGCGCGGCCTCGTCCTGCAGACCGTCCTCTTCTACACCGTGCTCACGCAGCTCAACCACAACTTCGTCTATCCGACGCTCATCGGCAAATCCTTGAACCTCCACCCCGTCGCCATCATCCTGGGCGTCATCTTCGGCGGCGAGATCTTGGGGCCTGCCGGCATGTTCCTTGCCGTGCCCTTCATCGTCATCGTGAAACTCGTCATCGCCGACATCTACCACGACCAGCAGGAGACGCTCCGACAGAACGTCAAAGAAGACGCCTGACGCAGAACACGCAAACAGAAAAGGGAGCTGCCCCAAAGCCGGGCAGCTCCCTTTTTGAATCTTCGTCCTTATTTCGGATTGTATTCGATGATCTTGATATTCTTGTGCTCGTTCAAATCGACGACCTGATCCTGCGTGATGCGGATGAGCGGATTCGCCGCAAAATCCTCGGGATAGCCGACGAGGATGCCTTGGAGACCATTGCTCAATGTGACGGTCGAGCCGAGGAATACATGCTTGATGTTGTTGAGGAACGGCATGCAGACAGCGGGATCGAGCTTGCTGAACATATCCTCGGAAATCTGCGCGATGGCGCTGAACGGCGTCTGCTTCACATAGCCCTCGCGCTCCGTCGTGATATTGTCATAGATGTCCGCAACGGCGATGATGCGCGCATACTCATGGATGTCCTTGCCCGTGAGCCCCGACGGGAAGCCCGAGCCGTCCATGCGCTCGTGATGCTGCAGCGCGGCGAGGCGCACACCCTCGGAGACGTCCTTGTTGGCGCTGAGGATATTGAAACCGTCGCGTGCGTGGTTGCGATACATTTCGAGGTCTTCGCCCTTGAGCGTCTGGACATTCTTTTCCAGCAGGCGCTCGCTGAACTTCGTCTTGCCGATGTCGTGCATGAAGCCCGCCATGATGATGTCGTGCGTCTTCTTCTGCGGGATGCGCATCCACTTGGCGATGACGCCCGCGAGGATGGAAACGCGAAGCGAATGGTTGTAGACGTCGCTCGCGAGATGATTCAGTTCGTAGAGATAGTCGATCGCGCCGCTCTGCTTCGACATGGGAGCAAGATCCCTCTGCACCATCGCCGTCGTGCGCTCGACCGGCACCTCGCTGCCCGTGGCGACAGAGCCGAAGATGTCCTGCACCTCGGAGACGACTTCCTTGTATTCGGCGATGAAGGCATGGCTGCGCGTCAGAGGTTCGCCGACGACAGGCGTCGTCGTAAGCTCAAAGTCGTCCTTGACATAGACGGCGGGTATATTCAAAAAGCCCAAGCGCGTGATATGAGCCTTCGTCAGAACGGTGTTTTCCGAGAGCACGACGATCATATTGTCGTTGACGATGGTGCGCGCCAAGGTCATTCCAGGATGCAGATCCTCGATGGATACGGCTTTCAAAGCAAATTCCTCCTTTGGGAAACGGCATGTATCGAATCGCGTTTCTTCCGTACATGAATCGGTTCGGAATCCATCCGAATCCTTCCTTCATGCTTAATTCTCTATAAAAGTCGGAAATCCTTTATCATGCAGAAAAATTCTTTCTGATCGCATCGCATATTTTCTGGTGAACTTCACGCACCTCGTAGATCAGCGGCTGGATCTCCTCCATGCTCTTGCCCGCGCGAAGCTCTTTCCCGATGGCCTCCGCCAGTGCCGACAAGCTGACCATGCTGAGGTTCGCCGCCGTTCCCCTCAACGTGTCGATGGACTTCTCTGCCATGGAAAGATCGCCCATCTCTATGCCCGCCCAGAATTCCTGGAACGAGCTGTCGTAGAGAAACTTCGACATGAACTCAAGATACAGCGCCTCATTGCCCATGAAGCGCTCCAATCCTTTTGCGTAGTCGATTCCCGCCGCCTTGCAAACATCTTCCTTCACGGCAAACGTCCCCTTTCGTCTTCGGTGCGCGCCAAGCCGGCCGACTGCAAGCTCCTGTACGGACTTCGCACCATATCGATGGCTTTCGCTTTCACAAGCACGCCTCCTTCGCGTCATTCGACCTTGAGCGTCAGCTTTTCGCCGTTGATGTTCCACCCTTGCCGTCCGCGTCTTTCTCATAAGCGACTGCATCGGCAAGCGTGATGCGCTTGATGTAGTCCTCGTTCTTCGCCATGAGGACGTAACCTTCTCGCTGCCGCTCGCCGTGATCTTGATGTGATCCGTGACCTCGAAGCCGTTCTCCTTGCGCATCGTCTGCACCTTGCTGATGATCTCGCGCACGAAGCCCTCCTCGATGAGCGCAGGACTCAGCGTCGTCTCCAAGGCGATCGTGACCGCGCCGTAGCGCTCTGTGACGAAGCCTTCCGTCTGCGCCATCGTCACCCTCGACGTCCTCGGCTGCCAGAACAATCTCTCCAGAAGGCAGCGCGAGCGTCAGCTTGCCCGTCCGGTCAAGCTCATCCTTCGCCTTGTGTCCGTTGACCTTGGCAAGAGCCGCCTTGACCTCGCCGATCCTCTTGCCGACCTTCTACCCAAGACCTTGAACTGCGGCTTGAAGCTGTAGCTCAAGAACTCTTCCATGTCGTCCTTGAAGACGACTTCCTTGACGTTGAGCTCGCTCTCGACGATCTCACGGAAAAAGTCGTCGAGCGTATGCGCCGCCTTGACGAACATCCCTGCCGATAGGCTGGCGGTTCTTGATGTTCGCCGCATTGCGCGCCGCACGGCCCAAGACGACGATCTCCAGGACGATCTCCATGTTGTCTTCGAGCGCCGGGTCGATCCACTCTTCGTGAACAGCAGGGAAATCGCACAGGTGGACGCTTTCGGGCGCCTTTGGGTCGATGCCGCGCACGATGTTCTGATAGATGGCCTCCGTCATGAAAGGAATCATCGGCGCAGCGGCCTTCGCCGTCGTCACGAGCGCCGTGTAAAGCGTCATGTAGGCGTTGATCTTGTCCTCTTCCTCGCCCTTCGCCCAGAAGCGCTCGCGGCTGCGGCGCACATACCAGTTGCTCAGCTCATCGACGAAGCTCTGCAAAGCCTTCGCCGCTTCCGTGACCTTGTAGTTCTCAAGATTTCCGTCCACAGCCTTGACCATCGTGTTGAGACGCGACAAGATCCACTTGTCCATGACGGAAAGCCTTTCGTAGTCGAGCGCGTGATCGAGGGGATTGAAATTGTCGATGTTGGCGTAGAGCACATAGAAAGCGTAGGTGTTCCACAGCGTTCCCATGAACTTGCGCTGCCCTTCCTGCACAGCGCCGTCGTGGTAGCGGTTCGGCAGCCAGGGCGCACTGTTCTCGTAGAAGTACCAGCGGATCGCATCCGCGCCGTGCTTTCTGAGCGCCTCCATCGGATCGACGGCATTGCCCTTCGACTTCGACATCTTGCGGCCGTTCTCGTCCTGCACATGACCGAGGACGATGACGTTCTTGTACGGCGCCTTGTGGAAGAGCAGCGTCGAGATGGCGATGAGCGAGTAGAACCAGCCGCGCGTCTGATCGACCGCCTCCGAGATGAAGTCCGCCGGGAAGCGGCGCTCGAAAATCTCCTTGTTCTCGAACGGATAGTGCCACTGGGCAAAAGGCATCGCGCCCGAATCGAACCAGCAGTCGATGACCTCGGGCACGCGGTGCATCTCCCCGCCGCATTCCGCGCAGCGGATCGTCACGCCATCGACGTAGGGCCGGTGCAGCTCCAACGCTTCCGGGCAGTTTTCCGACAGAGACTTGAGCTCTTCGATCGAGCCGATCGAATGCTGATGTCCGCAGCTGCACTCCCAGATGTTGAGCGGCGTGCCCCAATAACGGTTGCGGCTGATGCCCCAATCCCTGCACATGCTCCAGCCAGTCGCCAAAGCGCCCCTTGCCGATGCTCTCGGGAATCCAGTTGACCGTGTTGTTGTTCGCGATCAGCTCATCGCGCACCGCTGTCATCTTGATGAACCACGACTCGCGCGCGTAGTAGACAAGCGGCGTGTCGCAGCGCCAGCAATGCGGATAGCTATGCTCGAAGACGGGCGCCTTGAAGAGCAGTCCCTTCGCCTTCAGATCCTTCAAGATCAGCGGATCGGCGTCCTGACGAAGACGCCCGGCCAATCCGTGTCCGCCGTCATTTCTCCCTTCGCATCGACGAACTGCACGAAGGGCATATCGTACTTGCGGCACACGCGGTTGTCGTCCTCACCAAACGCCGGCGCCGTATGAACGATGCCCGTGCCGTCAGACGTCGTGACGTAGTCATCGCAGATGACGAAGAACGCCTTCTTCTTGATCTTTCCCTCAGCATACGGGTAGAGCGGCTCGTAGTCGCGATACTCAAGCTCCTTTCCCGTCATGCGCACGAGAACCTCGCGCTCGCCGTCTACGCCGTCGAACACCGCATCGACGAGCGCTTCCGCCAGATAGTAGACAGTATCGCCGACGCGAATCTTCACATACGTCACGTCGGGATTGACGCAGAGACCGAGGTTCGACGGCAACGTCCACGGCGTCGTCGTCCAAGCGAGGAAATAGGCGTCCTCCCCCTTGGCCTTGAACTTGACCATGGCGGAGCGTTCCTTGACCTCCTTGTAGCCCTGCGCGACCTCGTGCGAAGAAAGCGGCGTGCCGCAGCGCGGGCAGTACGGCACGACCTTGTGCCCCTTGTAAAGAAGACCGCGGTTCCAGATCTCCTTGAGCGCCCACCACTCCGACTCGATGAAATCGTTCTCGTAAGTGATGTAAGGATGCTCCATATCAGCTCAGAAGCCGACGACATCGGAGAACTCCTCCCACATGCCCTTGTACTTCCAGACAGATTCGCGGCACTTCTTGATGAACGGCTCCATGCCGTACTTCTCGATCTGATCCTTGCCGTCGAGGCCGAGGGCTTTCTCCACCTCCAACTCCACTGGCAGGCCGTGCGTGTCCCAGCCCGCTTTCCTGAGGACGCGCTTGCCCTTCATCGACTGGTAACGCGGCAGCATATCCTTGATGACACGAGTCAGCACATGACCGATATGCGGCTTGCCGTTCGCCGTCGGCGGTCCGTCGTAAAAAGTGAAGGTCTCCTTTCCCGCGCGCTGATCGATCGCCTTCTGCGCGATGTCGCAGGACTTCCAGAACTCTTCGACCTCCTTCTCCCGCTCGACAAAATTCAACGTCGTGTCTACCTTCTTGTACAGCAAGATTTTCCCTCCTATTGAAAAAGCCCCATGCAGGAAAGCAGCGAACGGCGCAGAAGGAAGCCGCGCACCCATCGTGCAGCGACGATCCCTGCGGATTCGTGAAGTCCAACAGTAAAAAAACCTTCATCCCAAACAGGATGAAGGCGCACTTTCCTGCCAGCTTTCTTCAACATTCCATATCCTCTTTCTCTACCTAATGATACCCCAAAATGACGAAAAAGCCAAGAGTTATATTCTTTGAAAACTTTTCCGAAAACTTTTCAAAAACTCTCCCGCTCCAACAGAGAACGATTCACGGCGAAAAGCCGGGACGCTCTCTCTTTCGATCTTTGCAAAAAATCCTGCAAACCCTTATAATATCCTTATGAGAAAAAAATCCAGGAGGAATCCATCATGCCAACACCACACAATTCCGCTGAAGCCGGCGACGTCGCCGAACGTATCCTGCTGCCCGGCGATCCCCTGCGGGCGAAGTACATCGCCGAGAACTTCCTCACGGACGCCAAGGAATATTCGCATGTGCGCAACGTGCTCGGCTATACGGGAAGCTACAAGGGCACGCCTGTTTCCGTACAGGGCACGGGCATGGGCATGCCGTCCATCTCCATCTATGTGCATGAACTCATCGACGTCTACGGCGTGAAGAAGCTCATCCGCGTCGGCAGCTGCGGCGCTCTCGCCAAGAGCCTCCATATCCGCGACGTCGTCATCGCGCAGGGGACGACGACAGACTCTTCCATGCCGAAAAAAACATCTTCAGCTCGTCCGTCAACTTCGCGCCGCTCGCTGACTTCTCGCTCCTCGAAAACGCCGTGCGTCATGCGCGCGAAAAGAATCTTTCCGTGCACGTCGGCAACGTGCTGTCACAGGATCGCTTCTACGACGACGAGATCGACTTCTCCAAGCTCCTCAGCTACGGCGTGCTCGCCGCCGAGATGGAAACGGCGGCGCTCTACCTTCTTGCAGCGAAGTTCGGCGTGCAGGCGCTCGGCATCTTCACCGTCAGCGACCACATCACCTGCGACGAGCCGCGCGCGACGCCCGAAGAGCGCGAACGCTCTTTCAACGACATGATCGAGCTTGCCCTGGACAGCATCATCGAAGGATAAGAAAAGAAACCGCACGGCCGGCATGGCGTGCGGTTTTCTTTTTGCCTTTTGGAAAGTACTGTAGAGGGAAGCCCCAAAAAGCTATCACGTCTTAATTTTTACACCAGGAGGCGGCTCTGAAATATACCTTGCTACCGTTTTTCCTGCTGCTTCGTCCGCATCCTCCTGTGCATGAATTTCGACTAAGCATGATTCACAATATTCCCGGGGTCCATATCGAGTTCGATTCATCGCAATCTCATTGCATCTCGCACACTTATATGACTGAATGCGCACAAGCACGATAATCGCATAAACTATACTCGGAATGATTGTATATTCTGTATATATGATTACTCCGATTAATAAAGCCGATAATATAGGGAAATGTCGTATCAAAACAAAGGGAAGGGCGAGCACGCTCAAGAGTAGACCCGCAATCAATGTTAAGACACTTTTCGCCACTTTTACAAGCAAATAAACAACAATTATTGCAACGATTATCGCAATAAGTCCCGCAATAAGTGCTCCAATCCCTAGCGCTATGCTTCCCATGAAATATTGTCTCTCCTTTCGTCTGTCATTTGTTGTGCACAGATTGTAATTTCAAACATTCTGCTTTATTTAATGCATAGAATTCTTCTCGCGACATAACCATAGCATAATTTTCTTCATAAAAGACATCAACATTGCACATCAATGGGCGATGCTCATAAATTGTGCAAAGATTTGTTGAATCATCAAACCATTTGCATATGCCATTAGGGCGCGCCATCCTTTTTCCCCATATAGTCATTCCCACCTGTTTGCAGCACTCGCCGCATTGTGTACAATGAAACATAACTTTCCTTTCTATCGTAGCGGAGCGTCCTGTTCTTTGCTTTTTTCTAGAGTCGGAGCATCAATATCGTATGATATTTTCTTTTTTTCAAATAGCTCTTTTACAGCATCGTCTTTCAAATATTTTATATCTCGCGGTGTTACTGCCTGAACCTGCATCCATTCGTCTTTTTCGTCTTGATAATACAAAGCAATTTTAAGCGAAAACGTCTGATTTGTAACGTATGTGACAGTGAGTTGACCACCTCGATAAGCCCAACCTGTTTCTTTGATTGTTTTCAAAATTTCCGTATCAATTTTCTTTGAATAAAGATGAACCATTTCATCCAAGTCCATCTTAGTGAAAAGATCTATCATCGTATTCCAGATATTTTTCAGATCGTCAATCGCATTAGTTAAGTAATTGTTATTCCTCTCGTCGCCTGGTGTCATCATGAAATTCACCCTCCTCAAATCTCTAAACCAAGTTCTTCTTCCATTTCTTCTGTAATATCCGTTTCTTTTTTTATCCCTTTGTTCCGAATGAAGGGCGGAACTTCACTCTCTGGTATTTTTCTAGTGGTAGTTTCTTCAATCCACTGCTCATTTTTCTTATAATAAAGTCTGTGAGAAATCTTCATCAAGCGTTCTGCGCCCTCAACAACAAGATCACCAAAGATACGTGCCCCGTGAGGAATACTATCACGAACTTTTTCCCATGCAGCTTTCAGCTTGGGAACAAAATCATGAAGCCAATCTACGATTTCATCCCAATTAGCAACAATGAGCGCTCCACCAATCAAAACACCCAACCCAATCAACAATGGTATCATGATACAACACGTTCCTTTCAATGCTTCCCCTGCATTTGACTTTTGGCATATTCTTCCGAAACGATGCGCTTCGTCGTAACCCCTGTTCTTGTGGCATTATCCGCCTTGCTTGCCAGTATCCCAGACGTGACATTCTCAATACAACTTTGCTCTACAAACCTTGCTCCACTTCGCACGGCTTTAAATGCTGCCATTAACACAGCGGTTGAAATATCACTCCCTGATAAACCTTCAAACTTTCTCGCTAACGAATCAATATCAATATTATTTGGCATTTCCTCCGGAATATACATTCGCCATAAGGTACGACGGCATTCTTCATTCGGCAGACTGAACTTCACATGCTTCGCAATCCTTCGCATAAAAGCAGGATCAAAATTCTCTATAAAATTCGTTGCAAAAATGATAAAATCCTCATGATAATTCAATATCATAAGCATTACAGAACGTGTTTGATTGACACTGACATCCGTCGCATTGCTCATATTGGTAACACGTCTGCTAAGAATAGCATCCGCTTCATCAAAGAACAAAATGCTTTTGGTTTCTTTTGCAACTTCAAACGCCTTGCGTATATTTTTCGGGGTTTCCCCTACATATTTAGACTCTATGTCGGCATAATTAACTGCTAGAATCTTTCTGCCCAGATGTTTTGCGATTGCATGAGCTGCCATTGTCTTGCCTGTCCCAGGCGGTCCATACAAATTGATGCCCATACGTTTTGAATACTTATGTGTTTTACTCAGTCCCCATTGCTCAAAAACAATCCTACTATTGTGCGCATAATCAGCGACATCCAAAATATCGTCCCTTACATTTTGCGGTAATATAATATCGCATAAGTCATATCTTGGCTCTTCAGGCACGAAATTTATACCCGTTTCTTGCTTTTTTGATTTCTCAACTTTAGATTCATAGGTATCAGGCGGCATTAACTTCGATTCAGGTATCCTATTTCCGACCCCCAAATTTCTTCCTCCTTTAATTTATAATCGACACAAGGATGTATTCTCCATGTTTTTATGCAACCTGCTAATTTATTGATGAAAGAATCGACGCAAAGGCGATCCAAATGGATCAATTAATTCATGAGCATTCGCATATCAGCATCCTTTTTCCACAGAGATTATGCCTATACCAATCCTCTTAATCACCATTTTTCTTAAAAAGTGACTAATCATTTCAACTTCTATACTAATACATAATATCACAATTGTCC
The DNA here is from genome assembly GCA_916438625.1 of uncultured Selenomonas sp. Classification (GTDB taxonomy): domain Bacteria; phylum Bacillota; class Negativicutes; order Selenomonadales; family Selenomonadaceae; genus Selenomonas. The sequence goes on from CAKAFE010000001.1 coordinate 1,930,067, forward strand.
CCCCCCGCAAGACATTTATCCATAACTGGGTACATGCTTCTCCATATCGAACATTTTCAACGATATGTAAATGAAAAGACAACCGCTCGGTCTCAACCAAGCGGTTGTCTTCGATTAGTTTCATAAATCTCACGGATGCAGAGGGCATATGACCCATCATCAGCTTCTTTCAGAACAGACTGTACATCCTGTCTGAATCCTAAACTTTTTCAAGAGAGACCTTCGATATCTTCACGATCGTTTCGAGGAGCAATTTCTCTTGTGGCATTCCCAAAATCATCGCCGAGTTCTCCTCAACACAACCATACTATTATATCATAAATCATGGCAGACGATGGACTGTTCGAGACAAGCTATTTCAAAAATCTTATCCTGCACACAAACAGCTCTGCAGGAATGTTTCTGCAGAGCTGTTTGTGGCTAATCATCGTAAGTTTTTCATTTCATCATAGTTTTCACTGATGCAGAGAGGCATACGACCAGTCATCGACGCCGAGTCTGCGGATCGAGATCCTCATGCCGGCGGTCGTCGGATGCAGGGACAGCGCGAAATACTTTTTCCGTGCCGTGGTCGTTGACCTGGAAGATGCTGTCGAAGTGATCGCCGACGCCGTAGAAGCTCAGGAAGGTCATCGGGTACGTGTTGAACGTGCCGTTGCGGAAGAAGGCGACGAGGTTGTTGTCGGCATCGTACCAATGTCCATCGAGATAGTCATACGCGGCGGCAGGAACCTTGAACCATTCCTTGTGAACCTCGACGCCGTTCATGCGCACCGCCGGGCGGAAGAACGGGTTGTTCTTTTTCCTTGTCGGTTGCCGCTGCATTCGAGTATTCCACCGGCACGTTGCGGAAGCCGTTCGGCTCCTGCACCTGCACGGCAGCGGCGAAGTTGCCGGGGCTGCCCGCCATCGTGATCATGTCCATGCGGAACGTGTTGAGCTTGCCGTCGCGCACGATGGCAAAAAGTTTGCCGTTGTCGTCATACCAGTTGCCTTCGAGCAGATCCAGTTCAGAATATGCCTGCACCTGCGGCGTCGCCAAAAAGAGCGAACACGCGAAAAGAGCCGTGGCAAGGATTTTTTTCATGTTTTTCTGCCTCCTAAATGTAAGATCGACACTATAGCCAACGTCTTTATTCTTCATCAAGGTTTAAACTCCTGCTTTTCTGGCGAACATGCCTAAATTTTAAGGAATCGCCCATGTGCTGCACGCGCAAATGTCCATGTTGGGAACATCCTGCGCCTTTCCTCGACATTCAGCAGAAGAAGCGGTCGATGCGGATCACGGGATGGTAGACGGGCTCTTTCTCCTCGATCGCCCGCGTGAGGAAGAAGCGCACGTCCGCGTCCGTCATCTTGCAGTCGGGCGCGACTTCGACATCGAAGATGAGTTTCTTGCCGCCGCCCTTCGCCGTCGTCATGCGGAAGTCATGAATGGCTTCCCCCAGGTGGTTCTCGCGCATGATGGCTTCCACTTTGGCGCGGGCGCGCTCGACGGCGGGATCGTCCGTGACGACGGGATCCATGTGGACGGTCACGATGATATGATACTTTCTGCGCAGAAGTTCCTCGATGCCGTCGATGATCTCATGCGCTTCGAGGAAGTCCATCGAAGCGGGCACCTCGGCGTGCACGGAAGCGAACGTGCGGCCGGGGCCGTAGTCGTGAATGATGATGTCATGCACGCCCGTGATCGCGCGGTGCTTGAGTACCGTCTTCTCGATTCCCTCGACGAGCGCGGGTTCGGGCGGCTGCCCGAGGAGCGGCTGCAGCGTGTCGCGCGCTGCCTCCCAGCCGCTGTGCAGAATGAAGAGCGCGACGAGGACGCCCGCCCAGCCGTCGATGTCGATTCCCGTCGCATAATGGAACGCGAGGCTGGCGACGACGACGACGGTCGCGACGCAGTCGTTCAGGCTGTCCGCTGCCGCCGCGCGGATCGCCGCCGAATCGATGCGTTCGCCAATCGTCTTGTTGAACCGTCCGAGCCAGAGCTGCAGGGCGATGGACGCCGTGAGGATCACGAGCATCGAAACGCTGACCTCGGGCGGCTCGGGCGCGAGGATCTTCTCGACAGAAGCTTCCATGAGCTTGAAACCGATCAGGAGGATCAGTCCTGCAATGCAGAATCCCGCCACGTATTCGATCCTGCCATGACCGAAAGGATGCTCGACATCCGCGGGCTTCGCGGCTAAGCGGAAGCCGAGGAGCGTCGCCACGGACGCCGCCGCATCGGCAAGATTGTGCACGGCGTCAGCGACGACGGACACAGAGCCGCTCAGGATTCCGAGCATGAACTTGACGGCGCACAAGATGACGTTGACCGTGATGCCGACGCGCCCGCTCAGATTCCCGTAGGCGAAGCGCACCTTCGCGAGAGACGTCTTGTCATGATCCTCGATGAAGCGACGGAAGAGAGCTTCATACATCCCCTTCACGCCTCCGCCAGAAATGCGGCATATCCCTTCTTCACCTCATAGATGTCGACCTTGCTCGTGACCTCCCACGGCGCGTGCATGGAGAGCACGGCGACGCCGCTGTCGATGACCTGCATGCCGTAGAGCGCCATGATGTAGGCGATCGTGCCGCCGCCGCCGAGGTCGACCTTGCCCAGCTCGGCGGACTGGTAGCGCACGCCGTGCTTATCGAGCATGGCGCGAAGTTCGCCGAGGTATTCGGCGTTCGCGTCGTTCGAGCCGGACTTGCCGCGCGAGCCCGTGAACTTGTTGAACACCATGCCGCGCCCGAGATGGGCGACATTGCGCTTGTCGAATGCTTCGGCGTAGAGCGCATCGTAGCCCGAAGAAACGTCGGACGAGAGCATCTTCGAGGATGCGAGTGCGCGGCGCACGGAAAGCTCCGAGTATTGCCCGAGCGCGTTCATGAGCTCGGCGAGCATGTTCTCGAAGAAGTGCGAGCGCATGCCCGTCGCGCCGACGCTGCCGATCTCTTCCTTGTCGACGAGCAGGCGGCACGCCGTGCGCTTCGGCGCCTTCGACTCAAGCATGGCGGCGAGCGACGTGTAGGAGCACACGCGGTCGTCCTGCCCGTAGCCGAGGATCATGCTGCGGTCGAAGCCCATCTCTCGCGCCGCGCCTGCAGGCACGAAGGAAAGCTCCGCCGACAGGAAGTCTTCCTCCTCGATGCCGTACTTTTCCCGCAGCAGATGCAGGATGTTCTTCTGCACGGCTTCCTTCTCCTCGCCGAAGAGGGGCAGCGTGCCGACGAGCACATCGAGCTTTTCGCCCTCGACGACCTTGTCCGCCGACTTCTTGAGCTGTTCCTGCGACAGATGCACGAGGAGATCGGTCACGCAGAACGTCGGGTCGGATGCCTCCTCGCCGATGACGATGTCGAGCGCCGTGCCGTCTTTCTTGACGACGACGCCATGCAGCGCCAAGGGAAGCGTGACCCACTGGTACTTCTTGATGCCGCCGTAGTAATGCGTGTCGAGGTAGCCGAGGCCGCCGTCCTCGTAGAGCGGGTTCTGCTTGACGTCGAGGCGGCACGTGTCGATGTGTGCGCCGAGAATCGCCAAGCCGTTTTCCAAAGGCTCCGTGCCGACGTGAAAGAGCGCGACCGCCTTCTTCATATAAGCTTGGTAGACCTTCGCGCCCGGCGCGAGCGCCCTGCCCTCGCGCACGATCTTTTCGAGATCTTCGTAGCCTGCCGCTTCCGCCTGGCGGATGATTTCCCGCACGCTCTCGCGCTCCGTCTTGCACTTCGTCAAGAACTCGATGTAGCCCTTGGAAAGCGTCTCCAACGCCTGCTTCTCGACCTCGGAGTACGTGCTCCAAGGCAGCTCCTTCTTCTTGTCCTTCTTTGCTTCTGCCATCGTATCACCTATCTTCCCTGCAGAGCGGCCTGTGCCGCCCTACACCAAATCTTCCAAAATCGCGGCGAAATCTTCCCGCGTCTTTGCCCGGTTGAAAAGCTCGCGGAGACGTGCGCCGTTCTTCATGCCGCGCGTGTACCAGGTCGCATGTTTGCGCATCTCGCGCGGGCCGACGTAAGCGCCTTTCGTCTCCAGCAGCATATCGAGGTGACGCAGGATGAGCGTGCGCCGTTCCTCGGTCGTCGGCGGTGCAGCGATCTCGCCCGTGCGCAAGAACCCCGCCATTTCGCGAAAGAGCCACGGATTTCCCTGCGCCGCTCTGCCGACCATCACGCCGTCGGCGTCCGTCGCCTCGAAGATGCGCACGAGATCGACGACGCTTCGCACGTCGCCGTTCGCGATGACGGGAATGGCGACGCGCTCCTTCACGGCGCGTATGATCTCCCAGTCCGCCTGACCGCTGTAGAACTGCTCGCGCGTCCTGCCGTGCACGGCGATGGCGTCGACGCCCGCCGCTTCGGCTCGCGCTGCGATCTCCACGGCATTGACGTGCGCCGCATCCCAGCCCTTCCGGATCTTCACGGTCACCGGAAGCTTGACGGCACGCCTCAGCGCCCGCAAGATGCGCTCGGCGCGCGCGGGATCGAGGAGGAGAGCCGATCCTTCGCCGTTCTTGACGATCTTCGGCGCGGGACAGCCCATGTTGAAGTCGATGACGTCGGCAACGCCGAGACTCTCGACGTAGGCGGCGGCGCGCGCCACAGCCTCCGGCTCGCTGCCGAAGAGCTGCATGGCCAGAGGGCGTTCGCGCGGATCCGTCTTCAGCATCTTGAGCGTCCGCTCGTTGCGATAGTTGATGCCGTTCGTGCTGACCATCTCCGTGTAGACGAGCGGACAGCCGAGCTCGTGAACGAGGATTCGATATGCCATGTCCGTCACGCCCGCCATCGGCGCGAGAAAAACGGGCACGGGGAAATCGAGCCTTCCCAGCCTCATGGGCAATTCCTCTCGTACAGTACGCGCAGCCCCGTGAGCGTCAAGAAGTGGTCGATCTTGTCGATCGTCTTCGACTCGCGCGAAATCATGCGCGCATAGCCGCCCGTCGCGATGACCCTGATCTCGTCGTAGCCCATCTCCTTCTTCATGCGGCGCACGATCTCGTCGATCTGTCCGACATAGCCGTAGATGATGCCCGCCTGCATGCCGCTGACCGTGTTGCGGCTGATGATGTGTTTCGGCGTCACGAGCTCGATGCGCGGCAGCTTCGCAGCGCGCTGGAAGAGTGCGTCGGCGGAGCTCGAAAGCCCCGGCGCGATGACGCCGCCCTGAAAGTCGCCGTTCGGCGCGACGACGTCGAAGGTCGTCGCCGTGCCGATGTCGATAACGATCGAAAGCCGCCGTACTGCTCGAACGCTCCCGCGACATTGACGATGCGGTCGGCGCCGATCTCGCGCGGATTCTCATAGGAAATGCGGAAGCCCGTCTTGATGCCCGGCCCCACGACGAGCGGGTGGATGTGGAAATATCGCTCGCACATCTTGATCATCGGCACCATCAAAGGCGGCACGACGGACGATATGATGATCGCCTCCACCTGCTCCATGCGGATGTTCTGATAGGCGAAAAGGCTGTTGATGAGCATGCCGTATTCATCGCCCGTCTTCTGCCTGTCCGTCGAGATGCGCCAATGGCGCAGGAGCTTCTTCCCCTCGTAGGTGCCCATCACGATATTGCTGTTTCCTATGTCAAAAACAAGTAACATTCTCCATCCTCGCTTCCCAGAAAAAGCTCACATCTTCGCCTTCTTCGGGCGGATCGACACATCGCCCGCGAGCACGCGGCGCACGCCGTCCTCCGTCTCGACAAGCAGCGCCCCCTCGTCGTCGATGTCGACGGCTCTGCCATCGAAGCCGTCCTTCCCCGCGACGCCGATGACATGGACTTCCTGTCCGAGCGTCACGGCATACTCGCGCCAACGCGCGACGATGGGGGAAAATCCCTCCTTGTCCAGAATCGTGCAAAGCTCGTCAAGCGCTTCGAGCACCGCCTGGAAGAAGGCGACGCGCGGCAGCTTCTCCCCCTTCATGACGGAGAGCGACGTCGCCTTGTCGCGCAGATCCTCGGGGAACTCCTCTTCCTCGATATTGACGTTGATGCCCGTGCCGATGACGATGTAGTTGATGCGGTCAAGCTCGGCGCTCATCTCCGTCAAGATGCCCGTGAGCTTCTTCCCCTCATGCAGGATGTCGTTCGGCCACTTGATCTCGGCTCGAAGCCCGAAACGCTTCATCGCCATCGCCACGGCGACGGCGGCAAGAAGCGTGCATTTCGGCGCTTCCTGCGGCAGAATGTGCGGGCGCAGGATCACCGAGAACCAGATACCCTTGCCCGCCGGCGAAAAGAACGGTCTCTCCAATCGTCCGCGCCCCTTGCCCTGTGCCTCCGCCACGACGACGGTCCCCGACGCAGCGCCCTCGCGAGCGAGCTGCTTGGCCACATGATTCGTCGAATCGACCTCTTCGAAAAAGACGATGTCCTTGCCGATGAAGCGCGTCTTCAGGCCGTTCTTGATCTCCCCGGGCAAGAGGCAGTCGGGCGCCTTCTCCAACGTGTAGCCGCTTCTCGACCGGCTCTTGATGCCATAGCCTGCGTCGCGAAGCTCCTTGATGTGCTTCCAAACGGCAGTGCGCGAGACGCCCAGCCGCTTGGCGATCTCCTCCCCCGAAAGGTACTCTTCGCCCGCCTTGCGCAAAAGCTCTAAAATCTTGGAGCGCAAAATCATCCCTCCTGACGAAAAGAGGCTGTTTCAGAGAAACAGCCCTTTTCCTTACAATGCGCGGGCATCTTCCCGACTTTCCCTATCCGTCATGCCGCGTCACATTGAGCTTGGGCGCGACCTCCTTCACTCCCACCTCGTCCTCTGCTTCCTCTTCCGACGCCTTGCTGTTCTCGACGTCCACAGGGCGGTGCAGCGGCTCAAGAATCACGCCGTCTCGATCGTCCGGCTCGTCTTTTTGATCCTCGTCCTTCTTGTCCTTGTCCGTGATCTTCCCCGTCTCGACAAGCTCTTCAAGCTCCGACGCTTCGAGCGTCTCGCGCTCCATCAGCGCCTGGGCGATGAGGTCGAGCTTGTCGCGATTGTCGATGATGATCTTGCGGCACGCCTCATACGCCTCGTCGATGTAGCGGCGAACCTCCTTGTCGATCTCGCTCGCGACCTCTTCCGAATAATTCCTCTGATGATTGAGGTCGCGCCCCAAGAACACCTGATGCTCCGCGCTTTCGCCATACGAGATGGGCCCTAGGACGTCGCTCATGCCGTACTGCGTGATCATGCTGCGCACGATGCGCGAGGCATGCTGGATGTCTTGCGAGGCGCCCGTCGAGATTTCCTTCAAGACGACCTCCTCAGCGACGCGGCCGCCCATCGCGACCTTGAGCTTGTCCATGAGCTCCGAGCGCGTCGCATAGGAGCGGTCTTCCTTCGGCAGCATCAGCGTGTAGCCGCCGGCTCTGCCGCGCGGGATGATCGTGACCTTGTGCACGGGATCGGCGTTCGGCAGGAGCATGCCGACGAGCGTGTGACCGCCTTCGTGGTACGCGGTCAGCTCCTTCTCCTTGTCCGTCATGACCTTCGAACGGCGTTCCGGCCCTGCCATGACGCGCTCGATAGACTCTTCCAGCTCATTCATGCCGATGCGCTTCTTGTCGCGCCGCGCCGTCAGAAGAGCCGCCTCGTTCACGAGGTTCGACAAGTCTGCTCCCGTGAAACCCGGCGTGCGCCTTGCGAGAATGTCGAGATCGACGTCTCCCGTCAAGGGTTTGCCCTTCGAATGAACCTTCAAGATCGCGAGCCTGCCGCGCACATCGGGCTTGTCCACGACGATCTGACGGTCGAAGCGGCCGGGACGCAGAAGCGCAGGGTCGAGGATGTCGGGACGGTTCGTCGCCGCCATGATGATGATGCCTTCGTTGGCGGCGAAGCCGTCCATCTCGACGAGAAGCTGGTTGAGCGTCTGCTCGCGCTCGTCATGGCCGCCGCCGACGCCCGCGCCGCGCTGGCGGCCTACGGCGTCGATCTCGTCGATGAAGACGATGCACGGCGCATTCTTCTTCGCCTGATCGAAGAGGTCGCGCACGCGCGAGGCGCCGACGCCGACGAACATCTCGACGAAGTCGGAACCGCTGATCGTGAAGAACGGCACGCCCGCCTCGCCCGCGACAGCACGTGCGAGAAGCGTCTTGCCCGTGCCCGGAGACCATAGAGCAGCACGCCCTTCGGGATGCGTGCGCCGAGGTCGTTGAACTTCTTCGGATGCTTGAGGAACTCGACGACCTCTTCCAGCTCCTGCTTCGCTTCATCAGCGCCCGCCACGTCCGCAAACGTGACCTTCATCTTGTCGCTCGCCGTCATGCGCGCGCGGCTCTTGCCGAACGACATGACGCGGCCGCCGCCGCCCTGCGTCTGCTGCATGATGAAGAACCAGACGCCGATCAGCAGGAGAATCGGCAGGATCGACGAGAACATCGTCGACCACCACGGCGTTTCGGGCGGACGCTCCGCCTTGATCTCGACGTTCTTCTCCTGCAGGGTCTTGAGGAAATTCGTATCCCCGGTTCGGTGCATCCGGCGTGATCGTCAGAAATTCCGTGCCGTCCGTGAGCGTTCCCTTGACGATGTTGTGCTCAAGCGTGACCTTGGCGACCTCGCCCTTCTGAACCTGCTCCAGGAAATCCGAATAATTGACCTCGTTCGTCGACACCTCGCGCGTCTGAAAATAATCAATCGCGGAGATGGCGATCAAGATGATCAGCAGATAGAACACCACGCTGCGAAAAAAAGTTTATTCAATCGGTCATCCTCCTGTTCCCATACAATGCTTCAAGGAAACGCCGAAAAAGCGCGGCATTTCTTCAAAATCCCATGCAAACGTTTCGTCCGAAGGCGCGAAGGCGCCTTCTTCCGTCGAAACACAAAAACCTCTACAGCGTTTCATTATAGCATCAAAACAGGTGTTAGACAAATCCTTTCGCTCGATATTATGCAGGAGATTCCGTCGGCCTCAGCTCCCATAGATTTCAGGCTTCAAAATGCCGAGGTACGGAAGATTCCTGTACTTTTGATCGTAGTCGAGTCCATAGCCGACAAGGAAGGCGTCGGGCACCTCAGCGCCGCAGTAGTCGACCTGCACATCGACCTTGCGCCTCGAAGGCTTTGCTCAAGAGCGAACAGAGCTTCACGCTCTTCGCCTTCCTGTGGCGAAAGTTCTCCATCAAGTAGTGCATGGAAAGCCCCGAGTCCACGATGTCCTCGATGAGCAAAATATTGCGCCCCGCGACGCTTCTCGCGAGATCGAGGAGGATCTGCACGTCGCCCGTCGAGCTCGTGCCGCCGCCATAGCTGGAAAGCTGCATGAAATCGAGCGTCACAGGCAGGTCAATGGCGCGCACGAGATCGGCGTAAAAGATCACGGCGCCTTTCAGGATGCCGACGGCATAGACCTCCTCTCCTGCGTAGTCGCGCGTGATCTCACGTCCGAGCCGCGCCACCATCTCGGCAAGCTGCGCCTCATCGAAAAGAATCTTCTCCAAATCGTTGTGCATGATCGTATGCTCCTTCTTCAAAAACTGCGACAAAGCCGCACGATCGGCTCGCCCTCCTCCACCATCGCGGGCGAAAACCGCCGCACGCCGACCGCCCAGACGATCCCCCATCACAAGCGACAAGCGGCACGCGATCGCGCTCGCTGCGCGGAACATGCTCGTCGATGAAGAACGCCTTGAGCTTCTTCGTCCCCTGCGAAAAAGCGCACAAAGTCTCCCGGGCGGCGCGTGCGGCAGACGGCATTCGCGAGGGCGTCGGCAGAGGCGTAGATCTCCGTGCGCCCATCCGTCAAAGAGCGCGTCTGAACAAAACTCGCGACAAGGGAGACGCCGAGCGCTGGCAAGTGTGTCACGCCCGGCACGCGAAGCGGCACGACAGGCGCCGCTTCACTCTCCTGTGCGTCGGGCGCTGCCGTGCAGGAGGGCGCCGCCCGCTCCCTTTTCGCCACTTTTCTCATGAGAACAACGGCGAGAAGAGACGCAAAAGACGCCCCGATCCCCATCGAGGAGAACTGCACGCTGCCGGGGAGATCCCGGGACAGGCCTCCCTGCTTTTTCCGTCATCATGCGGCGCACCTGCTCGACATGACGCCAGCCCCAATCGTGCGCCTCGCCGACGAACATGTGCGCGGCAAGCCGCACGATGCGCCGCTGCAAGGCGAGCGGCTCGGCGCGAAACGCCGTGCGCGAGATCGAAAGCCGCCCCGCCTTCACCGCGCTTTCGGGCATCTCTTCCGCGAGACGGACGCGCGAGAACGCTTCGTGCGCCAGCGCGTCGAGCAGCGCGTCGTCCGCGCGCGCGGCTTCGGCGAGGCGCACGAGGGAGGCGCCCACCGCCGCGTTGACCTGCGCGGCGAGGCGCGGCATGATCTCAAGGCGCAGGAAGTTGCGCCGCGCCTCTGGCACATCGTTCGTCGCATCATGGCGCACCTCGACGCCCAGCGCTGCGCAGTACCCGGCAAGTTCCGCCTTCCTGCAGCCGAGCAGGGGACGCACGATGTCGCCCGTGCGCGGCTTCATGCCCACGAGACCGTGCAGGGCTCGCGCCGCGCAGAAGATGCAGCAGCACCGTCTCCGCCTGATCGTCCGCATGATGCGCGACAGCGATCGCCTCTGCACCGACAGATGCTTTCACGCGGCGCAGGAAGGCATAGCGCAGCTCACGCGCCGCCGTCTCCAGAGAAAGCTTCCGCTCCCTTGCATAGCGCGGCACATCTGCCGCCTCGATCGTGCAGGCGACGCCACGCGCACGGCAGAACGCGGCGACATGCTGCGCATCCTCGCACGACGCCGCACCGCGGATGCCGTGCTCGAAGTGCGCGACATGCACGGAAAGAGCCAGCCGCTCCTGCAAATGCAGCAGCAGATCGAGCAGCGCCATCGAGTCCACGCCGCCCGAGACGGCGACGACGATGGAAGAACCGTGCGCAAGAAGTCCGTGCTCCTCGCAAAAATCCATGACCTTCTTCAGCATGAAGCTCCCCCGCTCATCCGCACACCACTGCAAGAACGAAACCTCCGCCGCCCTTCAAGACCAGAAACAGGAAAAGCACTCTTCGGAAGAGTGCTTTTCTCATGTTGTAAAGGTCAATCCCTGCGCGAACCGCGACCGCCGCGCTTGGAATCCGTCTTGCGGCGCAAGTCCGTCAATCGTTCATCGCTGTCCTTGAGGAAACGCGACAATTTGTCTTCAAAGGAGGCACTGCCCGGACCGAAGCGACCCTGTCGCTTGAAGTCTCCGCCCGCACTTCGGCGCGGCGGCATAGGACGGCGCGGAGCTTCTCCGACCTTCTTCTCCAGCGGCTTCTTTTCCTGCAGTTGCTTGATGGAAAGCCCGATCTTGCCGCGATCGTCGATCGTCAAGACCTTGACCTTCACCTTGTCCTTCTCCTTGAGGAAATCATGGACGTCCCGCACATACTCATCAGCAACCTCAGAGATATGGACAAGACCGACCTTTCCCTCCGGCAGCTCGACGAACGCCCCAAAATTCGTGATGCCCGTCACAACACCTTCAACAATACTGCCTACTTCAATGGACAAATTATTTCCTCCTTAATCATACTGTGGGAATCATTGGCTCTGTCAGCCCCCACCCTCCCAGCGTCTTCTCCCGCGCTAGGTGTGCTTTCTTATTATACTCTTGCGCCTTTTGCGCTGTCAAGGAAATCCCCGCACGAAACAAGAAAAATGAAGCGACCTGTCGGATGAGCCAGTTTCGACTCATCCGACAGGTCGCTTCATTTCTTCGCGATGTACGGCAGCTCGCCTTCGTGCGTCATGCCGAGTTCTTCGCGCGCTGTCTTCTCGATATATACGGGATCGTCGAGCTTCTCCTTGAGCTGCTTGAGCTCTGCATTCTCCTGCTGCGCCGTTTCCAAGCGCTGCTGCGCGGCTCTGCAATCGCGGTCAAGCTCGTTCAAGTGGATCTGCTGGTCGATCATCGTGTAAGAGAAATAGCCGAGTACGCAAATGACGACGACGACGAACCAGTCGAGCCGATGCCCCTTGCCTCTGCGCTTGTTTTCCGCTGCCATCTCATCACGACCTTTTGCCACCGACGCGCTGTACGATCCAGCCGCACAGCATCGCTATGAAAGACTCAATTCTCCGACCACTGGAAGTATTCTGTCGTCGCTATGCGCCGGAATATGGAGTCGCAGCTCGCACAGCGAAAGTGCGAAGAAACGTTCTCCATATCCGCCTTGCCATTCACGACTCGGACAGGCGTCCACTCGACAAGGTCGAGCTGACCGCCGCAGCGCGGACAGGGCGCATGACCCTGTGCGTCCGCGCGCAGGATCGTCGGCACAAGATCGCCGACCGCCTTGAGCTTCGGCATCTCGAAGACATCGTAGTAGCCCGAGTTCAAAAAGCTCGCGGTAGAAAAACACCGCAGGCATCGCACTCGTGACGCGGCTTCACGCTCTCAAGATCCGCCTTGCCGCCCCGGATCCTGACCGTGCCGCCCTCGACCGTGCGAAGTGGTCTGCCGCACTGCGGACAGAGAAACGCGCCGTTCGCGTCCTTTTTCCAATTTCGATACTGCCACAAAAACCACCCTCGACAGAAATGATAAACACTCGATTCATCCGCCATGCCTCGCCCCTGCCATGCACAGAAAGTGCGCGATTTCCTGCGCCGCCTTCGGGCGGCCTGCCAGAAGAGCCGCCTCGCGCATCGAAGCGAGTCGCCGCTCATCCCCCAAGAGTCCCGTGACGAGAGCCGCCAGATTCTCGCCCTTGCCGAGCCAGACTGCCGTGCCGCGCTCGCTCGCGATCATCGCGTTTTCAAGCTCAGGCCCAGGAATCGGCTCATGCAGGATCAGCGGCACGCCCATCGCCCACGCCTCGCTGATCGTCAGGGCGCCGGGCTTCGATATGAGAAGATCCGCAGCCGCCATGAGAGCGGGCACTTCATCCGTATAGCCCCAAGCGCGAACCGCATGATGCGAATGCGCAGCATGCTCCCTTACCCAGGAAAGAAGGCGCTCGTTCTTGCCGGCGACGACAAGGAGCTGCAGTTTCTCTGCGACATCCTCCAGCTTTTTCCAAAGAATGCGCCACATCGCCCAGCCCGAGACCGCCGCCCATGAGGAGAACCGTCGGCAAATCCACCGTCAATCCCAGTCGTTCCAAGATCGTCGCACGATCGAAATCCGAAGGAGAGAGCGGCGCGATCGGTATGCCCGTCGCATGAACCGCCGACGCCGCGCAGCCCTCCTTGACGAGGCTGCGCCGCATCCTCTCCGTCGCGACGAAGAAAGCATCGACGTCCGGATAGAACCACATGCGGTGCACGCTGTAGTCCGTGAGCGTCGTAGCGAAAAAGAACTCCTCCTCGCCGCTCTCCTTGAGACACGACGCCGCCCCTTCGGGAAACGGATGCGTGCACACGACGACATCCGCTGCATGGCGGCGCACAAGGCGACGCATGTTGCGCTTCGTCAGGGAAGCGATGAGCTTCTGCACGGGGGACGCACCCGTCCTATGACCCGTGAAGCGGTAGAGGAGCTGATAGAGGTTCGGCACGAAATCCAGCATTTTCAAGTAGATCACCTTCATGCACCACGTGATCCACGCTGTGTCGCGCTTCGTGAAGTCAACGACCACCACGTGCGCCTCGGGCTCTTCACGCGAGATCGCCGCCGCCAGCGCCGCCGCCGCCTTGGCGTGGCCTGAGCCGATCGACGCCGTTACGATAAGATAGCTGCGAGCCGCCATGAACGCCCTTCCTCAACACCGAAAATAAAATAATCAAACAATTCTTCTCTGCCATGACCTCTATTTTAGCACATGCAAGGAGCAGATACAACGAAACATACGTTCTCTCATAGCTTCCTCATCAAGCCGTGAGACCGCCGTCCACGCTCCATGCCGCACCCGTCACGAAGGACGCCGCCTCGGAGGCAAGAAAAAAAATAACGGCGGCGGCTTCTTCCGGCGTCGCAATCCTGCCGAGCGGATAGACGCCCGCCATCTGCCGCAGAGCCTCATCCGCATCGCCGGCCGAGCGGATCTGCGCCTCCGTCATCGGGGTCGCAACATCGCCGGGACACACGCAGTTCACGCGCACCCCGAAAGGCGCCAGCTCCAGGGCCAGCGCCTTCGTGAAGAGCGTCACGGCGCCCTTCGAAGCGCAGTACGCCGTGCACAGGAAGTTGCCGTGAAGCCCTGCGTCAGACGAAAGGTTGACGATGCTGCCGCGGCTCGCCTTCAAGGGCGCGAGCGCCGCCTGCGTCGTGAAGAACGTGCCTTTGACGTTCGTATCCATGACGTCCTCGAACTCCTCCTCGGTCAGATCCTCCAGCGCGCGTTCCAGATAGACGCCCGCCGAATTCACAAGCACATCGAGACGCGAAAAGCGTGTGCACACCGCCTCTACGAGCCGCTTCGCTTCCTTGGCGCAGCGGAGGTCGGCGGCAAAAAAGGCGGCGCGCCCATCCGACGCCAGCTCACCGAGCGCGGCGAGCGCTGCCGCGCCGCGCTCGGCTGTGCGCCCGGCCAAGGCGACCGTGCAGCCCTCTTGCAAAAAAAGGCGCGCCGCAGCAAGACCGATGCCCGACGTGCCGCCCGTAAGGAGAACAACGCGCTCCATTCATGCACCTCCCAACAAAAACTCACAAAAAAAGGCTGGGTAAAAACCCAGCCCCAAAAGAAGCATCGCGCTCACTTGTTGTTGACGGCGTCCTTCAATGCCTTGCCCGCCTTGAAGACAGGATTTCTCGAAGCGGCGATCTTGATCTCCTTGCCCGTCTGCGGATTGCGACCGGTACGGGCAGCACGATCCTTGACCTCGAACGTGCCGAAGCCGATGAGCTGGATCTTGTCACCCTCGACAAGAGCTTCCTCAATGCTCTCAATGACTGCGCCCAGTGCCTTCTCGGCATCCTTCTTCGTCAGACCTGCTTTTTCCGCTACATTAGCCACTAATTCCGTTTTGTTCACGTTTGTAGCCTCCTTTTTGAATTTGTTACGCTACCTTTATTCGCTGTACTTCCCGAGAATCCTCTTTTCCCAGAGAAAAAAGTATAAAAAAACTTGAAAAATCGCCTTTCGTGGGCTTTTTTAATCATTTCGGCATCTGCAGGCGGGGAGGAAGAGGCTCGTCAGATGATCGACATCGAGCTGGCGATCGATTTCATAAAGCGGCATCGGCCGCACCGATTCGTCGGGCAGGGCGATGTTGTGCAGATATACGACCTGCGTCTCGTCGCTCATGCGCTCCATCAGAGCCAGCTTCAGATCGGAAGCGATTTCCCGGCTATAGACTTGCGTGAAGAGCACGCCTGTCGAAAACTGCGCCGGCAGATTCGCGGCATCCGACGCATCGAGGATCATGAGTCCATCGACAGGATCGATGCCGAGACTTCCGTAGAGCGTTTCGACGAAGCTCATGCCGGGCAAGATGGCAAGCTTCACTCCCTCCTTCGCGCACAACTCGCGCAGGAAGATCACCGTTCGTTCCGCCACGAACGGACTGCCCGGCACGGCGTAGACGATCGCCTCGCCTGCACGCGCCCGCGCTGCGAGATCTTCCGCGATCGCATGGTAAAGCTCCTCGAAGCTTGCCGCCTTTTCATACCAGGCGTCGTAACTTGTAAAGGGAATGCCGCACCTCCTGAGATCTCCTGCAGACGGATGCACTTCCGTGCGCAGGAGGAGGCTTTTCGCGTTCCTCATCGCTTCCATGCTTTCGAGCGTGATGAGTCCCGAGCGGCCGGGGCCGAGTCCCACGACGGTAATGCTTCCTGGCTCTTTCATCTACGCACGCCTCCTTTCCCCTTTTTTCTGCGTCTTCTTCGCCGCGCCGTCCCGTCGGGCAAGCGCTCCGTGCTCGCCCGCCAAGAGCATCATCACGCGCGTGATGAAGTTCGTGATGTTCTTCTTGTACTGCGCGGCGAGGCGTATGCGCAGCATCTGCTGCGGCGGCGGCAGCATCTTGACGTTCCTGCCGAAGAGCCCGAGCAGTTTCAACAGCCCATCGGGATCGAACGAGGGCTTTTTCCACGAAGGAGATTTCGGGAAGAGCGGCTTTTCCATGATGGAGCGTATGCCGAGGTCGCGCGCATAGTTGCGTATGCGTGCGACTTCCAAGAGGCGCATCACGACGGGCGTCGGCTCGCCGAAGCGGTCGATGAGCTCGTCGAGGAGGTCTTGGATCTGCGCATTCTTGCGGATCGCCGCAATGCGCTGATATATCTCGATCTTGTGCATCGGGTCGCCGATGTACGCACCGTCGAGATAGGCTTCCGCCTCGATATCGACGACAGGCTCGACCTTCTCTTCCACCGGCTTTCCCGTGCGCCTCTCCTGAATCGCCTCGTCGAGCAGCTTCGAGTACATCTCGAAGCCCACGCTCGCGATGTGGCCATGCTGCTCCGCCCCCAGCAGGTTGCCCGCACCGCGAATCTCAAGGTCGCGCATGGCGATCTTAAAGCCCGCGCCCAGCTCGGCGAACTCCTTCATCGCCTGCAGACGCTTCTCCGCCATCTCGGACAAGACCTTGTCCGCCTGATAGACGAAGTAGGCGAAGGCCATGTGGTTGGATCTGCCAACGCGGCCACGCATCTGGTAGAGCTGCGACAGGCCGAACTGGTCGGCGTTGTAGACGATGATCGTGTTCGCGTTCGCCACGTCAAGTCCGTTCTCCACAATGCTCGTCGCGAGCAGGATGTCATAGCGCCCCTCGTAGAAGTCGACCATGACGCGCTCCAACAGTTCCTCCGCCATCTGCCCGTGCCCCGTCTGTATGCGCGCCTCGGGCACGAGGTCTTCGAGCCGCCGGCGCATGAGGTCGATGCTCTCGACGCGGTTGTAGACGAAGTAAACTTGCCCGCCGCGCCGAAGCTCGCGGCGAATCGCGTTCTTCAGCACGACCTCGCTGTCCTCGACGACGTAGCTCTGCACGGGGAATCGCTCGGCCGGCGGCGTCTCGATGATGCTCATGTCGCGCGCACCGACGAGCGACATGTGGAGCGTCCTCGGAATCGGCGTCGCCGACAAGGTCAGGACGTCGACGCCCGCCGCGAGCTTCTTGATCTTCTCCTTCTGCTTGACGCCGAAACGCTGCTCTTCATCGACGATCAACAGCCCAAGGTCAAAAAACTGCACGCGCTTCTGGTTCAGGATGGCGTGCGTGCCGATGAGCACGTCGACGCGGCTCTCTTTCAGCCGCTCGATCGTCGCCTTCTGCTCCTTCGCCGAACGGAAGCGACAGATGACGTCGATGTTCACGCCGAAGTCAGCGAAGCGTGCGGAAAACGTCTGGTAGTGCTGCTGCGCAAGCACGGTCGTCGGCACGAGCACAGCGACCTGCTTCTTGTCCATGACCGCCTTGTAAGCGGCGCGGATCGCCACTTCCGTCTTGCCGAAGCCGACATCGCCGCAGAGCAGGCGATCCATCGGCTCGGGCTTCTCCATATCCGCCTTGATCTCCTCGATCGCGCGGCGCTGGTCGGGCGTCTCCTCGTAGGGAAAGGCGTCCTCGAACTCCCTCTGCCACGGCGTATCGGGAGAAAAGGCAAACCCCTGCGCCGTGCGTCGCTTCGCATAGAGTGCGATGAGCTCGTCGGCGATGTCCTCCACCGAGGCGCGTGCACGCGCCTTCGCCTTGACCCACTCCGTGCCGCCCATGCGGTGCAGGCGCGGCACATCGCCTTCCGAGCCGATGTATTTCTGCAGCAGCCCCACTTGGTCGGTCGGCACGAAGAGCTTGTCGTCGCCGCCGTACTTGATGTGCAGATAATCCTTCTTGATGCCCCCCACGTCGAGCGTTTCGACGCCGAGATACTTGCCGACGCCATGGTTCACATGGACGACATAATCGCCGACGTTGATCTCGCGAAAATGTGCGATGCGCTCTTCCTTCGGCGCCTTCTGCGCGAGCTTCTTCTTCTGCCGGCCGAAGATATCCTTCTCAGCAACGACGACGAGACGCGCCTCGGGCAGCTCGAAACCGTTCGCGAGCGTGCCGACCTGGATGTTCAGATAGGCGCCGTTCAAAGGCTCTCCATCCTTCACCACGGCGGACGGGATGCGGGACTTCGCGAAAAGCTCGCGCAGGGAGGCAGCCTTCTCCGCATCGCCGACGAGGAGAAGGACGTTCTGTTTGTTGGCAAGCCAGCTGCGCGTCTCGTTCTTCAGCAGATCCATCTGCCGCTGGAAGGGGGCGACTGCCTGCACGGCAAGGCTCACGAGGCTGTCAGGCTCCGCACCGTGAATCTTCTGCAGCATGAGAGCCGCGAAAAAGGTCGCATTCCCCTCGGCGTCAGCCACGAGCTCCTCCCAAGAGAAGAGTCGCGACTTGAGTTCGGGCGTCTCCTTGACGAGCTTCTGCACGCTTTCCCGCGTGCGCAAAGGCTCGTCGAAAATGACGGCGCCCTCGCCCGCCAAATAGGAGAGGACAGTGGCGCTCCCGTCCTCGATGGACGAGACGGGCAGCACGACTGCTGAAGGCACATTGCGCACGGAGCGCCGCGTCACGGGATCGAACTCGCGCAAAGAGTCGATCTCATCGTCAAAGAACTCCACGCGAAGCGGCAGCGGCGCATTGAGTGGATGGAGGTCGACGATGCCGCCGCGCGCACTGAACTGGCCAAGTCCCTCGACCTCGCCCTCAGCTTCGTAGCCCAGCTCGACGAGACGCGACAAGAGCGTCTCGCGCGAAAGTGTCGCGCCGACCTCCAGGCGCAGGCTCATGCGCTCGAAATCTTGGCGCGAAACGCCCTTCTGCACGGCGGCGGCAGCATGGGCGAGCACGAGGACAGGCTCCTTCCTGAGAAGCCTGCCCAAGACGCCCATGCGCAGCGCCATGCGCTCCATGCCCTTCGCTGTCGCTTCCACCGTCATCATGTCGACCTCGGGCAGTTCCGGACCTCGCGCTCCGGCAGAAGGGATGCGAGGTCGGTGCGCCACGCATCGATTGCCTCGCGGCTGTGCGTGACGATGACCACGGACTTTTCTGCCGCCGCGCAGGCGACAGCGAAAAGCGCATGCTTCTGCGAGCCGCTGAGACCGTAGACGAGGGCTCTTGCCTCCTTGGCGCGAGAACGCCTCGACGATCTTCCGAACCGAGCCGTCGCGCATCATTTGCTCAAAAAGTGCTTTCATGATCCCACCATTTCATAGAGGAAAGCGCGAAAAGGAGTCGCGCATGACGCCGACTCCTGTCCGCAGGCCTCCGGAGAGCGCCGCCCTCCGTTTTTCCTTTTTGTTCTCACTTCACAACGATATTGACGAGCCTTTTTCGGCACGCAGATGACCTTGACGATCGTCTTGCCCGCCGTCAGCTCCTGAACCTTCGGCTGCGCGAGCGCCGCCTTCTCCATCTCCTGCGGCTTCATCGCAGCAGGCACCGTCAGCTTGTCGCGCACCTTGCCGTTGATCTGCAGGACGATCTCGACCTCGTCCTCGACGATGGCCGCGCTGTCGTATTTCGGCCACCTCGCATCGTGCACGCTGCCCTTGCCCGCCATGCAGCTCCAAAGTTCCTCCGCGATGTGCGGCGCGAACGGCGCCAGCATCTTCACGAGCGCGAATGACAGCTCGCGCACGAGACCCGGATGCACGGTCTTGTCCTGGAAGGCGTAGAAGGCATTGACAAGCTCCATGACGGCGCTGATCGCCGTATTGAACATGAAACGCTCGCCGACATCTTCCGTGACCTTCTTGATCGTCTGATGGAGCGTGCGGCGCAGAGCCTTCTCCTCCGCCGTCAGCGTCGAACGGTCGTAGTCGTCCACTCCCTCTTGGATCGCTTCCTCGAAATGGGCGATGATGCGCCAGACGCGGTTCAAGAAGCGGAACGCCCCCTCTACGCCCCTGGTCGCTCCACTCAAGGTCGCGCTCGACGGGCGCGGCGAAGAGGATGAAGAGACGTGCCGTGTCGGCGCCGTATTTCTGGATGATCTCCTCGGGCGAGACGACGTTGCCCTTCGACTTCGACATCTTCGCGCCGTCCTTGATGACCATGCCCTGCGTCAAGAGATTTTGGAACGGCTCGTCGAAGTCCAAGAGCTTCTCATCGCGCAGCACCTTCGTGAAGAAGCGCGAATAGAGAAGATGCAAAATCGCATGTTCGATGCCGCCGATGTACTGATCGACGGGCGCCCAGTAGTTCACCTTGTCCGCCGCAAACGGCTTGTGCGTGTTGTGCGGATCGGTGTAGCGCATGTAGTACCACGATGAGCAGATAAAGGTGTCCATCGTATCCGTCTCGCGCCTTGCAGGACCGCCGCATTTCGGGCATGTGCAATGCACGAACGCCTCGCTCTCGGCCAACGGCGAGACGGCTCCCTGCTCGAAGTTCACATGCTCGGGCAGCTTGACGGGAAGATCTTCCTCAGGCACAAGCTGCTCGCCGCACTTGTCGCAATAGATGACGGGGATCGGCGCTCCCCAATAGCGCTGACGCGAAATCAGCCAATCGCGCAGGCGATAGTTGACCTTGCGCCTGCCGAAGCCCTCCTTGACCGCCTTCTCGACGATCGCCGCAAGCGCCTCGTGCATCTCCATGCCGTCGAACTCGCCCGAATTCACGAGGACGCCGTCCTTGTCCGTATAGGCCTCCGTCATATCCTCAAGCTTCAGCTCGCGATCTTTCGGACGCAAGGTGACGATGATCGGCAGGTCGTACTTCTTCGCGAACATCCAATCGCGCTGATCCTCCGACGGCACGCCCATGACCGCGCCCGTGCCGTACTCGGCGAGGACGTAATTCGTAAGCCAAAGCTCGACCTTCTTGCCGTTGAAGGGATTCACGGCGTAAAGTCCGGTGAACACGCCCTCCTTCTCCGACTCGCCCGACGTGCGTTCAAGCTCCGACTGCGCCTTGACCTTGTCGGCGAAAGCGCGA
This sequence comes from uncultured Selenomonas sp., assembly GCA_916438625.1. Classification (GTDB taxonomy): domain Bacteria; phylum Bacillota; class Negativicutes; order Selenomonadales; family Selenomonadaceae; genus Selenomonas. The sequence continues at coordinate 1,950,858 of CAKAFE010000001.1, forward strand.
AGCTCCTCCGCCTTCGGATTGCCCGCCAAAATCTTCTCCAGCAGCGGATGCTCCGCCGCGAGCGCCACGAAGGTCACGCCATACGCCGTGTCCGCGCGCGTCGTATAGACGGCGATCTTCTCGCCGAGCGCAGGCACCTCGATGTCGAACTCCAAGCCCTCGGAGCGGCCGATCCAGTTCTCCTGCATCGTCTTGACGCGCTCCGGCCAGCCCTTGAGCTTGTCGAGGTCGGCCAGAAGCTCGTCCGCGTAGTCCGTGATCTTCAAGAACCACTGCGAGAGATCCTTCTTGTGCACCTCGGAATCGCAGCGCCAGCACTTGCCGTCGACGACCTGCTCGTTCGCGAGCACCGTGCCGCAAGCATCGCACCAGTTGACCGACGCCTCCTTCTTGTAGGCAAGCCCTCTCTTGTAGAACAGCTCGAAGAGCCACTGCGTCCAGCGATAGTACTCAGGACGACAGGTCACAACCTCGCGGCTCCAATCGTAGGAAAGCCCCATGCTCATCTGCTGGCGCTTCATGTTCTCGATGTTGGCATACGTCCAGTCGGCGGGCTTCACGCCGTGCTTGATCGCGGCGTTCTCCGCCGGCATGCCGAAGGCGTCGAAGCCCATCGGGTGCAGCACGTTGCAGCCCTGCATCTTTTTGAACCGCGCGATGACGTCGCCGATCGAGTAGTTGCGCACATGTCCCATGTGCAGATTGCCCGACGGATACGGGAACATCTCAAGCACATAGTATTCGGGCTGCGTGCGGTCAATCTCCGTCTTGTAGACCTCGCCTTCCTTCCACTTTTCCTGCCATTTCTTTTCGATCTCCTGCGGAGCATATCTCTCCATACAACAACGTCCCCCTACGAGAAACAGGGGCGTGCGGGTCTCCCCGTGCGCCCCAAAAAATTACGACTTACAAATATCTGAGCCAGATGTAGATGCTTGAAATCGCGATCGAGAGCGTCATCATCGGCAGAGCGATCTTCATGAAGCTGATGAAGGAGATCGGCTTGCCGCGCTGCGCCGCCATCGAAGCGACGACGACGTTCGCCGAAGCGCCGATCAAGGTGCCGTTGCCGCCGAGGCAGGCGCCCAAGGCGAGCGACCACCATACGGGGTCGAGGTTCGTCATGCCCATCTGCCCCATATCCTGAATCAGCGGGATAAGCGTCGCAACAAACGGGATGTTGTCGATGAATGCCGAAGCGTAGGCGCTCATCCAGAGAATGAGCATCGACGTCGCCGTGAGGTCGCCGTTCGTGATCTTGATCGCCTCTTCCGCGAGCATCTTGATGACGCCCGTCTCGACGAGTGCGCCGACGAGGATGAAGAGACCGGCGAAGAAGAAGATGGCGAGCCATTCGACCTTCGACAAGACCTTCGCGATCATCGCTTCCTTCTGCGGGAAGCTGATGAGCAGCAAGAGCCCTGCGCCCGTCATGGCGGCAGTCGCCGTGTCGAGGTGGAGTTGGCCGTGCAGCACGAAGAGGCTGATCGTGACAGCGAGCGCGAACAGGCACTTCTTCAAGAGGCGCGGCTCGACGATCTGGCTCTTCTCATCGAGCTGCATGACCTTCTCGCGCAGCTCGTCCGTCGTGTGGAGCTTCTTGCCGTAAATCACGATCAAAAGAGCGATCGTCACGATGAAGATCAGGATACAGATCGCCGTGAGGTTCGTGATGAAATCCATGAACTGCAGGCCGACGGCACTGCCGATCATGATGTTCGGCGGATCGCCGATCAAGGTCGCCGTGCCGCCGATGTTCGACGCAAGGATCTCGCGCGATGAGGAACGGCTTGACATCGACGTTGAGCTGCTTCGTGATGCTGAACGTGATCGGCACCGTCAGAAGAACCGTCGTCACGTTGTCGAGAAGAGCCGAGCAGACGGCGGTGAGAACCGAGAGGGCGACGAGCAGGGAGATCGGCTTCGCCTCGACCTTCTTCGCCGCCCAAATGGCGAGGTAGTTGAAGAGCCCCTGTCTCGCTCGTGATGTTCACGATGACCATCATGCCCATGAGAAGGCCGAGCGTGTTGAAGTCAATGTGATGAATCGCAGTCTCCTGATTGATGATCCCGAGAAGGATCATCAGCATGGCACCGCAAATACCAATGATGGTGCGGTGAATCTTTTCTGAAATGATCAGCGCGTATGCCGCGACGAAGATCACGATAGCAACAATTGTGCTTGTTTCCACTGGTTACACTTCTTTCTTCATAGATTTTTTTTGGGGAGCGCATCGGTTTCGTCCGTGCTTCCTCTGATGATAAACCTCAAAATGCCTTTCTCGTGGAGCCCGCCCGCAAAGAAGCCGCCTCACCTCCCTTTCGTTTCTTTCGGCGCAAGCACGATCGTCGTGCCCATGCGCTTGATGTCTATGCGATAGTTCTTGACGCCTTGGGCAAAGAGGTCGAGCTTCAGCTGCAGAAGCTCCTTGCCCAGTCGGTCGAGGAGTTCGGGCATCAGGGCCGCGCGTGAAAGATCGTCCTCCCTCTCGCGCAGGGCGCGGCGGCGCTTGTCCTCTTCGCGCACTTCGTGCGCCAAGAAGCAGTCTTCCAGCGTAGCCTCTTCCTCGAATCCCTCGATCATCGCCTTGTCGGAAAGTCCTTTCGGTATCTTGCCCATCGTTATCCCTTGACCTTTCCCCACGAATCCTTGAGGCCGACGACGCGGTTGAACACGAGCCGCTGCGGCTGCGTGTCCTTGTCCACGACGAAATAGCCCGTGCGCAGGAACTGGTAATGCGTGCCTTCCGCCGTGCGCGCAAGGCTCGGCTCGACTTTCGCTCCCTGGATGACCTCCAGCGACTGCGGATTCAAGGACGCGACAAAGTCCGCCGCCTCCTCGCCGTCCGCCTTCAAGAGATGCTCATAAAGGCGCACCTCAGCATCGAGGGCTTCATGCGCCGCAACCCAGTGCAGCGTGCCCTTGACCTTGCGGTTCGCCGCTGCGCCGCCCGATTTCGACTCGGGATCGTAGGTGCAGCGAAGCTCCGTGATCTCGCCCGCCGCGTTCTTGACGACTTCCTCGCACTTGATGATGTAGGCGTGCTTCAGGCGCACCTCGCCGCCCGGACGCAGACGGAAGAACTTCTTCGGCGGATCCTCCATGAAATCCTCGCGCTCGATATAAAGCTCGCGCGAGAAGGGCACATATCGCTTGCCGCCGCGCGTCGGATGGTTCTCCGCCAACATCTCCTCCGTCTTGCCCTCGGGGTAGTTCGTCAGCACGACCTTCAACGGACGCAGAACCGCCATGACGCGGTCAGCATGATCGTTGAGATCTTCTCTCACGCAATGCTCAAGCATCGCCACATCGACCGTGCTGTTCGACTTCGCGACGCCGATGCGCTCGCAGAAATCGCGGATCGCCGCCGGCGTATAGCCGCGGCGCCTGAGACCGGAGATCGTCGGCATCCCGGGATCGTCCCAGCCGCGCACGTGGCCTTCCTCGACGAGTTGGCGCAGCTTGCGCTTGCTCGTGATCATGTTCGTGACATTGAGACGCGCGAACTCGATCTGCCGCGGGCGCGTGTTCTTGTCGAAGCCCAAGGCTTCCAAGAGCCAGTCGTAGAAGGGTCGGTGATCCTCGAACTCCAACGTGCACAAGGAATGCGTGATCTTCTCGATGGCGTCCGACAAAGGATGCGCGAAATCGTACATCGGATAGATGCACCAGGCATCGCCCGTGCGGTGATGCACGGCGTGCGCGATGCGGTAGATGACGGGATCGCGCATCGTGATGTTCGGCGACGCCATGTCAATCTTGGCGCGCAGGACGTGGCTGCCGTCGGGGAACTCTCCCGCCTTCATGCGCGCGAAGATATCAAGATTCTCCTCGACGCTGCGGCTGCGGCAAGGGCTCTCCTTGCCCGGCTCCGTCAGCGTGCCGCGATAGGCGCGGATCTCCTCCGCCGTCAGGTCGTCAACGTAGGCCAGCCCCTTCTCGATCAGGGCCCGTGCATACTCGTAAAGCTTCTCAAAGTAGTCCGACGCATAGTAGCGGCGATCGCCCCAAGAGAATCCCAGCCACCGGATGTCCTCCTGAATCGAGTCGACGTACTCCGTGTCCTCCTTCGTCGGATTCGTGTCGTCAAAACGCAGGTTGCAAAGCCCCGCATACTTTTCCGCCGTGCCGAAGTTCAAGCAGATCGACTTCGCATGACCGATGTGGAGATAGCCGTTCGGTTCGGGCGGAAAGCGCGTATGCACGCCCTCGGGATGCTTGCCGCTCTTCCTGTCCTCGTCGATGATGTTGTAGATGAAATTCGATGATACCGTTTCTGCCATGTCTGCTGCTCCTTCTGGGCGCGTTCGATCTGCGCCCCCGCCGTCTATCTGCAGCGGAAGACTTCATTTTATCCGTGTCCCTGAATTATCCGCGTCCACGGAAATAAAAATTTAACGCCTCTTTATTCGAGGCGCAGGGCGAAAAAAATCCTTCTGCTCGCTAAAATTTCCTGAAAAAAACATTCAAAAAGCGTCCGCACAGGATGTTCGCCCCATCCCCGGGCAGCGCCGCGCCTCCTTCGAGACGCCTGCACTGCCCTAGGGATGCAGAACCTCCGCAGGCGTCGCGTCCTCCTCGGCGCACTTTTCTTCCACATGAGCGAGCAGGCGCTCTATGCCGAGAGCCATGCGCGGATTCTCAGGCAGATGCGCGATGATGTCCTCGATATAGCCGCGTTCCCGGATGCGCCGCAGCGTCCAGCTGAAATTTACGTCGTAGACCCACATGAGACGCACGAGCTTGCGGTCGTCCATCGTGCGGATCTGCGTGTAGTCGACCTGCTCGCCCGCGATGAACTTCTCAAGAAAATCGGGGCTGACGCCAGAACCGTCGGGCGGCGCCAGGAACGGCCGAAGCACGCGGAAGATATCGAGCTTGTCGGCATCGCGCAAGAGCCGCGCGAAGAAAAGCTCCCTCGCATCCTCGGTCGGCGCGATGACCTTCTTGTTGTGGTTCCAGATGGCAAAGCGCACGAGCGCCTCGTCCGCCGGCGCGAGACGCGCAAGGAACGGCAGCTCGTCAAGCACCTTGAGTCCGAGCGCCGCATGATCCTCCGATACGGCGTCGTTGAACGTGCGGTAAAGCGTGAATTGGCGAAAGCGCCCCACATCGTGGAAAAGCCCCATGATTTCCGCCAAATGCACATCATGCGCAGAGAGCCGCAGATGTTTGGCAAGCTCCACGGCGATCGAGGTCACGATTCCCGTATGCACCTCCTTCAGGCGGATCGCCTGCTGCACCTCCTCGTCCTCCGTATAGAAGGAACGCATGTAGGCCGCCATCCAAGCGTGCATCTCACACAGTAGTTTCTCCAAAAGCGTCACCTCCAGTTATGTGCTTCGTTCCGATTATGCAAAGATTAGAGACAGCGCTTCACCATCTTCGGATCATTAATGGCTAAATCAAGCAAACGACCCAAAACATCAGTATAATCTTTGCCCAATTTCTTTGCCTTATCCAAGGTTTCAGAAGAAACGCGCATGGAAAGAATCGGCTTTTTCCTCGCCTCTCTCTACTGCTTCGCTAATACAGCAAATTTCTGCAACTGTTCATCCGTCAGCTCCGGGCAATCTTCATCAAAAGTTATCGACTTCTTTGCAGCGGCACGTATCTCTTCCAACACTTCTTGGGAAGGTCGCTGCCCTGGATATACGATCATGCTATGCATCGCCATAATATAGTCTCCTTTCTCGCGCCGTGGTCACCCTTGCCGAAATCAATCGAATCGTATTTCCTGCATCACGTTCTGTAAAAACAACAAACAGCACTTCATCAACTACGCCAATCGTAATATAACGACTTCCTCAACGCTATGCTCTTCATCATAAAACTCCAAACGATTTTCATCACTAAATACCAAACCAGCGGCACGAAAATCAATAGGATGCTTCTTCTTATTCTGTTGATTCTTTCGCTCGTCCCATTCAATCCGACGACCATCTATGTACGTTTCCATGCTCTTAGTATAACACAGTGCATTCCGAACAACAATTTCCTCACGCGCCCTTTTTCTTCTTTCCCGGCAGCGAGCCTTCCAGCTCGATGATCATGTCGCGCAGTTCTGCGGCGCGTTCGAACTCCAACGCCCTTGAAGCCGTCTGCATCTGCGCGAGCAATGTGCGGATCAGAGACTCCTTCTGCTTCTTCGTCAGCTTCTTCTTTTTCTTGCCGTCGGAATCCTCGCCGTAGGAAGCGCGGCTCTCGGCGACGAGCGTCGTCTCGATCAGCGGCACGACGGGCTTGACGATCGTCTTCGGCGTGACGCCGTGCTCCTCGTTGTACGCCTGCTGCACCGTGCGGCGGCGCTCCGTCTCGTCCATCGCCCGCTTCATCGAGTCCGTGATGCGGTCGGCATAGAGGATGACCCTGCCGTCCGCATTTCGCGCCGCACGCCCGATCGTCTGGATCAGCGACGTATCGGAGCGCAGGAAGCCCTCCTTGTCGGCGTCGAGAATCGCCACGAGCGACACCTCGGGCATATCCAGTCCCTCGCGCAGCAGATTGATGCCGACGAGCACATCGAACTTGCCCGCACGCAGATCGTGGATGATCTCGGCGCGCTCGAAGGTCGCGATGTCCGAATGCAGGTAGCGCACGCGCACCTGCATCTCCTTCAGGTAGTCCGTGAGGTTTTCCGCCATCTTCTTCGTCAGCGTCGTCACAAGCACGCGCTCGTCCTTTTGTGCGCGTATGCGAATCTCGGACAGGAGATCGTCCATCTGCCCCGCCAAAGGCCGCACCTCGACGAGGGGATCGAGCAGACCCGTCGGGCGGATGATCTGCTCAACGACCTGCTGCGCCTTTTCCAGCTCGTACTTCGCCGGCGTCGCCGAAATATAGACGATCTGATTGATGCGCTGCTCGAACTCCTCGAAAGACAGCGGGCGGTTGTCGAAAGCGGACGGCAGCCGAAAGCCATTTTCCACGAGCGAGATCTTGCGCGATCGATCGCCATTGAGCATCGCCTTGAGCTGCGGCAGTGTCACATGGCTCTCGTCCATGACGATGAGGAAATCGTCGGGGAAATAGTCGAGAAGCGTATAGGGCGCCGCGCCCGCCGGACGGTGCGTCAGATGGCGCGAATAATTCTCGATGCCCGAGCAATAGCCCATCTCCTGCATCATCTCAAGGTCGTAATTCGTGCGCTGCTCGATGCGCTGCGCCTCGATGAGCTTGCCCTCCTCCTTGAACTTGGCGACCTGCGCGATCTTCTCCTCGTCAATCGCCGCCATGGCGATCTCCATATCCTCCTTCTTCGTCACATAATGCGAAGCAGGGAAGACCATCGAATGCGTGCGCTCGCCATAGACCTCGCCCGTCAGGACATCGAACTCGATGATGCGATCGACCTCGTCGCCGAAAAGCTCGATGCGCACGGCGCGGTTGTTCCACCCCGCCGGAAAGACCTCGATGACGTCGCCGCGCACGCGGAAGCGGCCGCGCTCGAAGGCGATGTCGTTGCGCTCGTACTGAATGGCGACGAGCTTGCGCAAGATATCCTCGCGCGCGACCGTCTGCCCCTTGTGCAGCGACAAGACCATCTCATGGTAGCTCTCCGGCGAGCCGAGGCCGTAGATGCACGAGACGCTCGCGACGATGATGCAGTCGCGCCGCTCAAAGAGCGAGCACGTCGCCGAATGGCGCAGCTCGTCGATCTCGTCGTTGATCGACGCATCCTTCTCGATATACGTATCGGTCGAAGGAATGTACGCCTCGGGCTGGTAGTAGTCATAATAGCTGACGAAGTAGCCGACGTAATTCTTCGGGAAGAACGCCTTGAACTCGCTCGCGAGCTGCGCCGCCAGCGTCTTGTTGTGCGCGATGACCAAGGTCGGCTTCTGCACGCGCTCGATCGTCTTGGCGATCGTGTACGTCTTTCCCGTGCCCGTAGCGCCGAGAAGCACCTGCGCCTCCTGCCCGTTCTCGATGCCCGCCGCCAAGTCCCGAATCGCACGCGGCTGATCCCCCATCGGCTCGAACGGCGCCGAGACCTCGAACGGTATCTCCTTGTCAAACTCCATCGTATTGAGCTTCGGCAAAATCGCCATGCGTGCGCCTCCCCTGTGCAATCTATTGCAACTGTCCACAATATCCAAAAACATCCATCGATTTGCCGCACCTGCGCGACTCTGCTCGCGTCGGATATCTACCCCCATTATAGCGAACAGGCGAAAAAAAGCAACCGCGCCAAGGAAGCAGGCCGATGCGCCATCCTAGGTGCATCCACCTCGCCGGAGTCTTCCCTCTGCACCCGGCGTCTCGATCCGCTCAGCCAAAGAAGTCAAACTCATCCATAGGCAAGGCGATATCGATCAAAAATTCTTCCCGACATATCGGCAGTCCGTCGCTATCGGCGATGACGAGATAATACGTTTCGTCATTGCTGTACTTGAGGGGTTTTAGGTTGAAATTCACGCGGAAGATACGCCCCTCGGCGTTTTCCTCCGTTTTGTCCGCCAGGATGCGCGGGACGTCGCTGATCGTCTTACCGTCGCTGTCCGTAAAATACAGCAGATAGACAGTCGCACAGAAGTTTGCCGCCACCGCCTCCTTCTGGTAGAAGTTCAGCGAGAACGCCATGTTGCTGATCTTGCGGCTGGAGGAAAGCAGGCTCACCGTCACAGGAACGGTATCGTATCGGCTCTTGTTCTTCTTGTACTCCTTGGAGTCATTGCGCAGAAAACGGTAATCGATGAGCGGCACGACCATTTCTTGCAGACTCGCGCCGCCATGCACGAAATTCAAGCCGCCGCCTTTCATCTTGATGCGGCTGCTGCCGCGGGGCGCGAAGGCCTCGTATTCCGTCTCGCCGCCTAAAAACCTCACCGGCAGCAGATAGTCGGGAGCCGCGCCTTTCTTCAGGATGGCATAGCGGCGAGCGATCTCTACATCCTGATCGCTCGCTGTAGATCTGTCCACTTTCTCGTCTTCTTGGAGCGGACGATCCGTATAGAGGAAGCCATGGTCAGCCGTGATGAGGATATGCACCCCGCCGAATTCGCCAGTGATGACCCGCACCATATTCTTGATCTCCTCGATCGCCATCTCACATGCCCCGAAGATGGACGATCCCGTATGCCCCGCCTCGTCAATGGCATCGTGGTAGATGTACACCACATCCATCCCCTTCACCAAGGCTCCCCGTTCCGCCCGCTTCATGCCGATGACATCTCTGTATTTCAGAGCGACGCTCTTGGGATTGGCAGACTTCAGCACCTTGTCCCGCATGGGCGCTTCGGTAGATTCACCGTCCGCCAGCACCGAAACCCTTCCAGCCCGGATCTCTGCCGACAGCTTCTCGTGCGGCAGAAGCGCCGCCATGCCGAACTTCGTGACCGTAGGGAACACCCCCTGCATAGCGCTCAACTCCACCTTGCTTTGCGTCTCCCTGCGAAGCGCTTCGGCAAGTTCGGCAGCGACCTCATAGCGCATGGCATCAGAGATGATGACATACACCCTTGCATCCGATGACCGCACCTTGTCACGATAGAAGTCCGTCTGCTGCGGCACATCGAATATCCTGCCGTGCTCTCGCAGCGGATCGGCGACAGCATTCGACCAATTCTCGCCCATCTCTTCCAAGAACCAGTTGATATACATCCCCTCGACAAAATCCTTCACACTGGCGAACAAATCCGACAGGCCCACAGGATAGGCTTTGAGACTAGCATCATAGCTTTTATGGAAGGCACGGTAATAGGCATCGAAACGATAATAACTCTCTGTGTATTCCGTCCAAATTGCTCGGGGGTCTACCGTATGAAAGCCATCGGCGTGGAGCTTGTAGAATTCCTGCATCTGGGCGACTTGATGAAGTCCGTCATAAAAATTCCTGACCTTGCCGAACCAAGCGCAAGTCCGTCGCTTTTTCCACCATCCGCCTGATGTTCGCCGGATCGACGATATTTTTCTCAACATCCCGCATGAGTTTCACAAGAATGATCTCGTTCACGCAGGGGAACATCTCCGTATCGGCTAAATCATCCACGGTCAGTTTCATAAAGCGCGCCTGAAGATCCACCTCGGATTCCACATACTCTGCAATCTCGCAGAGAGCATCATCCTCCTCTGTGCGAAGCCAATCCGAAACAAGAGCATAGCAATTCGCCTGATGTGGCTCGGAAACATATCGCTCAAGCCCGATCAAAAGCTCCTGCCGGATGGTGCGGGAAGCAGCGGTGACCATGAGATGGACAGACAATGCCCCAAGGGTGGGATCTTCCTCATCATACCCCGTCCCCTGGGCAACCATGCGCCAAAACACATCGGCAACATGGTAGCCTTCAAGATTCTGCCACAGACGATTGGATGACTGATCCAGTCCGCCCTTCAGAACCGCCTTGATAATTCCGGCGGGCTTTGCGTCCTTGATCCCCGCCAAGGCCGCCATGATCGAGAGGTGCAATCCTCCGGCAGTCGTGGGAAGATTCGTCTGCGCCGTTATTTTCTTGCGGCGTTCCTTGGCGTTCATAAACTTGCGATAGGGCTTGATGGCGCTTCTGATGCTCGGCGTCTGCGGCAGTCCCATCTCGCTCAGCCACATGGAAATGAGGTCAGCGCGGAACTCCTCGCTGTACAGCTCGATGTCCAGAAGCCAATTATCCTCCGGCGTCTCGTAGACGAAGGGGGAATAGAGAAGATAGTTGCTGTCCGTATCGTCCACGGCGAGAAGTTTTTTCACGGCAAAATAGTTCGTCCCCGTAAGGACGGCAACCTTGGCGTTATCCAATCGGATCTCGTCGATCTTATCGACAAACTCCTTCTCCTCGTCATGCCAGACGATGATACGCCGTGGATAAAACTCCGGCAAAGGCTCGGCAAAGCGGCGGTTTAGGTCGGCGATAATCTGCTCTGTGTCCATGTCATTCCTCACTCATCGGTATTTGTCGTGATTCTTTTCCATGTCTATGCGGAGTGCTGTCAGGGAACCTCGCAAAATCGCTTTTGAACCTCGCAAAAACACGCCCAGCTCTACGAGCGGCTCAAGTGGCTTGAAATCAAGGTTTTGCGGGTGGAAAAGGCATTGCTGGGGCTGGAACCTCGCAAAATTCCCCCTAAACCTCGCAAAACGCCTTTCTAACCTCGCAAATTCTCTATTCCGTCAATAGCGGCCCCGCCTCATAAGTACGATTGGGATCATAGGTATTGCCATTGGCCTTTAAGAGTCCCTTGGTCATCAGAGTTTTTAGGCGAGTCCTGATCGTATTGTCGGATTTCCCTATATAAGCAGATAACTGCGCCCTGCTGGCAGCCCCCCGATTCAGGATATAGGCCATAATAGCCTGTTCCGTAGCATCCAGTTGATTCCATCTCGAAATGCCTACATTGTTCAAGGCATACAGTTCCTGACGCATCCTCCGCATGACGATATTATTCTTCAAAAGCAGACGGAGAGACTCGCCAGGCTCACTGTACACCGGGTCGTCCAAGAAAAGTTCTGCCATATCCTCGTAGATGCGCTTGACGCCTTCATTCACTTCCCGTACCCAGCCGAACTCTGTCATGACACGGGAAATCCGAGGATTGCGCGAGTAGCGCGTTTCCCTGATGTTTGCCAAAGTAACAATATTGGGGAGCTTGCCCGGGCTTTCGATTTCCAATCGGTCATCATACATACTGACCTTGATAAAATTCCCACTCATGGCATACTCACGGTGCGTGACGGCGTTGACAATCCCCTCCAGCCAAGCAAACTCTGGGTACTCCGGCACAATGCGGAATTTTCCGCTTTTCACGTCGAGCATGGTGAATTCTCGGAGTTGGGTCGCAAGGAATGTCTTAGCGGCATCCACAATACGAAGCAAGGGAAGCTCGATGCTTTTATCGCGGCTGATGTTGATTTTAGTGCCGGACATAGCGGTAGTTCCTTCGTACCGTAGGAAGCGGATACGGCAATTCGGATAAAACTGAGCGATGTTCTTGGCAAAAAGAAGCACTGCTGCATGGGTTAAAAATTCGCGATCATCCACCGTCTTTATAAAGCCTCTTGCCTTCAGCACATGATGGTTGGTGGAATCATCGGCCTCTAGGCGATGCCGGTATTCTCTCAAGAGTTCCTCATCCAAGTCTTCCAGCGTAGCATCTCGGTTGATTTCATCCTCATAGTTCCGGGTACTTTTGGCATATTCCAAGTTGATTAAATCCTCGCCCTTCATCTCCTTGGTTTTTGTCGCCTATCCTCAGATAAGTGCTGTCATTACTGGTGCGAACGATGTAATCGACACTCTTTTTGATATGGAGCAACAAAAGACGGTCTGCCTGTCCCTTCGCATTTTCAACGTCAAGCAGTTCATATTCAAATTTCGGCATAGGCTTGCAGCAGTTTTTCGGCGCCGTTATCAATTCGTTCAAATGGTCTTCGCCGATGAAATTTATACCTTCCACGGTATGCGTTTTATCGCTGATGCCGAGAACAATCGTTCCACCGTCTGCATTGGCAAATGCAGAGATAATCGGTGCAAGATCGGAAGGTCTGATTCTGGCAGATTTCCTGTCAAAATACTTGTTCTCTTTGGCGGTCTGCATATACTCCAAAGTAAGCATGGAATTTATGCCTGATTGCGTCATGAAAAATCCCTCCTCACTTGATCTTCGCCAATACATCCTGAAAAAAATCGCGTGGTTGTGCTTCACGCCGTCGTCCAAGTCGATGGCGATCATCTGGTCGGCGAGGTGGTGGATTTTTTCCTCGTATTCCAGGAGTTCCTTGGCTTGGGCTTCCACAGCCGCCAGTTTCTTTCCGGCTTTCACCTTGTCCCCTGCAGTGGCGGCGTTATCCCGCGCCTGTTCCAAACTCTCGATGGCGGTGCGGTAGCGCGATTGCTGCTCGTGGACATAGTCCGTGCGGATGCGGGCGATGGTATCCGGGCAATAGCGGTGCATATAGACGAGGCACTTGAAGCCGTTTTTCTTCCCGCTGTCAAAGAGCCAATAGATCGGGCGTTTTTGATACGTCTTGACGTGATCGGCATAGAAGCCCGTGAGAAAGTAGCTTCGAATGACCTCTCGCGAACTGCCCCTGCCGCCAAGGGCATCGGCGATGAATTGCAGATTCTCTTCCAAAGTTTCCTTGCCGAAAACGGCCTCGATAAACTCCACGAACCGACCGACAATATCATCGTCGAAATATTCATCGTCACATATCGGGAGGATGGCATCCTCATCCGGCAGGAACGTCGTATACTTGCTGTCATCCCATTCGCCCCCGGCATAGACAAGCCCCGGCGTATCGAGGGAGTAGCGGCCAAACATGCAGCCGACGGCGTAGGAGATGAGGGATTTCACAACATCGGCTTTGGTGAGGGCGTAATTGCTTCCCTTCATGGATGCGGGATCTCCTCCTTGGTGTCGAAGATACGGGACACTGTCACATCCCTGTCCTCGACCTCGGGCGTGAGTTCATCCGCGAGTCCATAGATGTCGATAAAGATACGGTTGAGTTCTTCCTCGTTGGCTTTTCAACTTGGTGAAGCGTTCCTCAAAAATCCTGCGCCACGAAGCGGTACATATATTCGATAAAGATTGCATCCTCCCCACCTCCATGGGGGCGGCTTAGGGCTTTTTGCACGATGGGGTGACAGGCAAAGTCCCATGAGGTTTCAAAGGCATCCCAGTCTTGCTGCGATATTTTCACGCAATCGTCAGTATGCTTGTCCACAATGTCAATCCTGTCCCTAATTATCGGTAGACTTTTAATATTCCCCTGCCTGATAATTGAGTGTCGGGTTCAAAAACTTAAAATTTTGTTACAAACAACAGAAGACAAAAAAACCCAAAAATAAATTTTTATGTTTTTATCATCTGTAAATAGTGTAGACCCCGCAACATCAAATAATGCACCATGAGGTAAATATCTTACCCCGAAATTGGAAGAACTAATAAATGTCCAAGTGATGCCATCCCTAAAATAAAAATCATGTCCGCCATTTTCTCGATGTCCCGACATGGAATTCATCGCATTCCGACCAGCTTCATCGAACCATAGAACCTCTTGCAAATTTCCATACCAGAGCCTATATTCTCCACCTTTATTATAGGGAAAGTATTTGCCGTGACTATCCTCTAACTGTGCTATATTTTTTAATGAAAAATCTATTGCTGAATGATTTATCTCCCACCATTTTCGAACGAAAATATCATTCTTACCAGTTCCCATGCCAATTTTAACATCTGAAATATTGTCAACAAGTATTCCGTTCTCAAAGGTAGCCAATATCATATCACTTGCCCAATACGCCACTGGGCTGCCCGGGATCTTGCCAAAGTTTTCCTGCGTGGCAACAAACCTATTTTCCCCACGCAAAAACATATCTTCTTTACCTTGTTGCGTAGTCGGTTCAATCAGCTGAGCGTAAACCCCGTTATAGCCGTTATTGGAACAATTTGCTAAAACAAGGCTAGTGGTCTGCACCACTTCACCACCAATTTCCTCAAAAGCTCTGGCTCCAAGATGTGCCATATTGACGATATTTTTCTTGAGCATTTTCTGCCGCAACTTTTCAAAACTTGACAAAAACATCCAAGCGTGTTGCGTTATCATCGCATAGTAACCGCTATTTTTAACAAGTTCTCCACACTTTTCGATAAAACAAGCAAACAAATCACTCTTCGTATCAGGATAATTCTTCTTCACAAATGCCGACAACTTCGCTGACATATTGCTTGCGCCCATATACGGCGGATTCGTCACCACGACGTCATACTTCGCCGAGAGCCACTTTGCCTGTTGAATCAGCGGCAGAATCCTTTGATCGACTTCGTCGATCCACGCCCGAAAGAGGAGATTTCCTGCCTGCTGCTTGACTTTTTCGATGAACTCTGCGAGTGCGTCATAGCGATCCGGCTGCACCGTCAGCAGGGAGCCGTATTCCTTGACGTCTTGGAATGTTTCGATGAGCACATCTGCCATGCGGATGAAATCGTCCTCGAAGGTAAGCTGCCCGGCAACGAGGCTGTCCCCTGCCGTTTCCGCCCAAGTCGCAAGTCCGTTGCTCTCCTCTATCGCCATCACATTCGGCTGAATCCCACGGCTGAAAAAGCGACGGTCATACTGCCGCGCCTTCATCATCACGGCAAAATAGGCAAGCTGCGCCGCACGGTCGTCGATGTCGAGTCCATAGAGATTGTTTTGCACGATGGATGCTGCGGCTTCACGAGCCGTATAGCCGTAGTCCTCGTAAATCTTCACCAACACGTCAAACATGTAGCAGAGGATATGGCCGCTTCCCATGCAGGGGTCGATGCAGCGAATGTCCTCCGGCTTGAGCTTGGCAGATTCTTTGCGCATCTCGGCAAGCTGTTTCTGCACAGACTCTTCCTGCTCGGCTTCGGGCAGATAGTATTTCCATTCGCCTTGCAGGCTCTCGTTCGGATGTCCTTCGAGCCACAAGCGGCCTAGAGAATTTTTCCACCATGTAGCGCACGATCCAGTCGGGAGTGAAAAGCTGCGTGGCGTCAGGGATTTTTTCCTTCGTCACCTTGATATTTTTCTTGAGATCGGCAAAAACCTTGTCCTTCGGCTCAGTGTTGTAGTATTGGTACAGCCAGCCGATGATCTGCACCTGATCGTGCCAGTCCTCTTCCAAGATGCTTCCCGCATCGCCCTGCTTGACAAGCCGTTCAATCACGCTGCCCTCGCGGAGCAGATTGTCGGGCAGCAGCAATTCCGTGAAATCCTCCAGTCGCTGAAACATTCCCGGCAGGATCTCGTTCAGGGCATTGCACTGCACGATGATAAGATAGCGAAAGAGCGCCTCCTCGTCATTGGCTTCCTTCAAGGCATAGACTTTCTCCTTGTCCAGCCCCGGCAAGTCGAGATGAATCGCCTCGGCGAGAATCTGCGGCTTGAACTCTCCGGCATCGTTGGTGAATACCCGCACATGCGAGGGCAGATAGCCGTTGACCTCCATGAAGCGCAGCGCGGCGAAGCGGTTGAACCAAGTGTAGGCGGCTTCTTCCATCGTCTGCTCGTAGCCGTGCGCCGCCACTTTCTCGATGAGCGCACGCCGCTCTTTCTTCTCGGCAGCGGAGAGAAGGCGACCGTCAACGCTGCCCGCTTCGGGGTCAGCAGGGATTTCAGGGGCAATGCCATAGCGCATCGCCTTCCTCGATACACGGTCGATCAGCTCGCGCCTTGCCCATACCGCATATTTCTTTATCGCATTCTTGTTCATCGCACTCTCCCCTGTTCCCTGCCTTAGAAATCGCTGATCATCCGTGCTTCCTCAATCCAGCCGGATGCCGTCGCAGTCCTTCAGCATGGTTTTCATGCGCCGTCGGATATGTTCCACATATTCGTCAATGTCCGCCTCCGTTTCGATCGTGCGCTTGGGGAACATCGACTGACGATAGACCGATTTGATGATTTTCTTCGGCTTTTTTGCTTGCTGCAACCGGTGGTTTCTGTTCTTCTTCCTGCTTGACCTCCTCGTCGCAGAGGTTCTCGATGCGAGAGATAGCCTCGTCCTTGCGCAGCCAAATATTGGGCATTTGCCCGTCCATGAGGGTCAGCACCTGGATGCCAGCGATATACTCTTTCTTGCGAGCGAAATAGCCCTCTTCTTGTTGAAGGATGTCCCTCGCCTTGCTCTCGTCCTTGGCTTTGGCGCGGATTTCTTCCAGACAGTCCTCAACGATCTTGAAAAGTTCCTGCCGCTTGTGCGCGAGCATGGCGTCATGCTTGGCATGTACTGCCGTCATCAGAGCATTCAGCTCCGGCAGACGCGCATAGTTGAAACCGCTTCCATCCGGAATCCATGTGATGAGACGGATGGTGTCCAGCGCCTTTTTTACCTCGGCATCTTTTTCGATGTGCTCAAGATCAACGCGCAATTCCGTCTCGTACTTCACCGCCTCGTCAAAAAGCGCCTTCTGATTGCTGAAGAAGGATTCGACATTCTGCACCTTTTCTTTCAGATCGCAGATTGCGTCCTGCTTTTTTTGATTACGTAGTCAATGAGCGCCATATTGTCCTTGACGTGCGAGAGAAGCTCCTTCATGGCATCTACCGCCGAAGAAACCAGGAGTTTGTCGGGGTATTTGCGCCCCGCATAGAGGACGAGGAGGTTTTCATATCGCGCCTTTTCCCCCTCGAAGCGGACTGCGATGTGGCGGATCAGGCCATCCTCGTCCTCGGGCACGTCCATTTCATCGAAGTAATCGCGCAGGAACTCTCGGACTTCGCGGATTTTGGCGAGAGATACCGTCTGGCGCTTGGAGACGATGGTGCTGCCGATCTCACTCTTTTTATGAAGCATCTGCGGGAGTTTCGGGTCATTTGGCTGGATGGTACTGCCGCCATATTTCACGGTGACCTTCTGCGCGTGAATGAGCTGCGCCACTACGCAGGCGATGTCCAGTTCCCTCCAGCCGTAGGGAATCCCCTTATAGCGGCTCTGGATGTCCTGCATCGATGTGCGCAGTTTTTTGGCGTGCTGTATCTCCAGATACTCCTCCACCTTGACAGCAGCTTCGCTGTTCGCTTCCGTGCCAAAGAGGGTCTGCTCCGCACCGAGCAGGATGGAGGAAATATCCGCCTCGCTGTCCGCATTTTTACGAATCAAAGAAAGGTCGCTGTAGACATGGTCGACGAGATACTCCAGCGCCTGATCGATCATCCCCTTGGCATCGCCGCCTTTCAGCCGCAGATGTTCTCCGTCCACATAAAACTCCGCCGTTTCTATGGCTTTGACAAGTTCTCTTTTTGCTTCCAACTCGTACTTTCGCGCCTCTTCCTGATGGCTTCGGATGATGGCCCGCACCGACGAAGGAAGCTGCGTCATATTTTTCTGCATGACGTACTTTTGCACCTTCATGGCGTTTTCAAGAGACGGATAGTAGGGTGTGTCGGCGAGAACGACCAAGGCCTGCCCGACGGATTCGGCGGTAAGACGCAGGTCTGTTTTTTCGACAGCGTCTGCGGCTACCGTGAGGATTTTGAGTTTCATGCCGCCCGTCGCTGTGCCCACGGCGGTCGTGTCCACCATCCCGTCAAGGGGAAAATCATATTTGTCGCCATAGCGATATTTCTTGGCTGTATAAATATCGCCAAAAATCATGCTGCCGATTTTGGACACGACGGCGGCGGTATCCACGACGGTATTGCGGTAAATGTCGCGCTGAATATCCTGCTCCTCGTCGGTGAGGAAGCTATAGATTTCCCCTGCGCGACCGATGTAGTTTTGTGTGAGGAGGCGCTCAAGGGACGCGCCCACCCGCTCCCGCATGGTGATTTTATCGAGGCTGATCTTATCCGCCATGAGGATCACAAGATTGTCGAGGGTCGCTTTCACATCGTCCACATAGCGCACGAGGTAGAGGAGTTTCAGCACAGCCACATCCCGCATTTCCAGACCATGTCCTGCCTCGGCTGCCCGTTCCGCCCGCTCGATGACCCGGCGAATGGAACTGTCCAGGAAGGTATGCACCGTGTCATAGAAGAGATGGAAAGGCGCAAGGGCATACTCGTTCTTGTCTTCGATTTTTTGCGCCGCCTCCTGAAAGCCCGAGAGCATGGAGCGTTCGCCGCCGGAGAGATGTTTGCCGGAATTGCCGTGCTTGCGGATTTCGGCAAAGACCTTCTGCATGAGGATGAACTGATAGGGCACGAAAGGGAAATTCCGGGAAAATTCGGCGGCGCCGTTGTAGCCGCGAATATCTTTCACCGACTCCGTGAAGCTGAAGAGGTTTTTCAGCACGGAGTCGTTTTGCGCATAGAGAGATTCCAGCTCCTCTTGGGCGTCCGGCGTTTTTCTTCAAGATACGCTTTTTGGATCACCTCGTCCGCCGAGGCTGAGGAGAGGGAGAGTCGCGTCTTGAATCGCGCCTGAATACGGGAAAACTCGTTTTCCCGCGTCTTGATGACCTCGTCGATGGCTTCCTGCCCAGTGCAGACTACCCAAACTTTTCCTTTGCACTCAGCTCCGATCGTTTCCACCAGCGACTGAAGATTGAGAAGCAAACTTCTGTCATCGCCAACATACTGCCCCACTTCGTCAATCATAAAGAGCAGTCGAAAATCCTGAGGCTTGGCATCCGCATATTCCTTGATCTCGGATACCAGCTTGGCAATGGAGATGTCCACGGTATGTGTGCCGTTAAACCAGTTTTCGGCGGCACTTTCGCTCATGCCGAGGACTTGCGTCAGAGCGCTGACCACATCGTCCTCAAAGAACGCAAAGGAATCACGGGAGGACAGCCACGATGCGCCGTTCTTTTTCCTCAAATACCCGACGGAACTCGACCGTCTTGCCTTGTTTTTTTCGATAAATTGCTCCAATTTGGCGACCTTCAAATCTTCGCCGTAAAAGCCCAGATAGTGATAAAACATCTTGGCAAATACACGAAGAACAGCTGTTTCGTCCTTTGGTCCGGAACTTTGCACGTCAATGTTGAAGAGAATGGTGTGCGTTTCTCCACGGGTGACCTTGTCCATCGGCATGAACGCAGCGGCGTCGTCCTCAAATTTCTTGCGGAAACGCTCCACGGTCTTTACGCCCTGCACTTCTTTGTTCTCCGGGAGATAGGCGAGCATTTTTCAAAAAGTGGGATTTGCCGCTGCCAAAGAAGCCGGAAATCCACACGCCGATATCGGAGATATTTTCTTCAAAGGACTCGCCGTAATTATTGAAAAACGCGATAAAGTGCTTTTTCAGTTCCTTCGTGATGACATATTCCTCCAGCTCCTGCACGAGAATGGCGCTTTCATCCTGCTCAACCTTGACTACGCCATTGATTTTGCGGTCAATGTCCTCGGCGAACATATTTTTTATCATCATAAGGCACATCTCCTACACTACATTAAAGGCTCGATAATACGGATTGGGCGTCAGTTTGTCGAACAATCTTACATAGCGGCCGTCAAATGTCCCCGGGTACATGACCAAGACTGGCACATCGGAAAAATGCGACTGCATGGCATCCAAAAGCGCATGGATACGGATAAAGGGAAACGCCTCCCCCACGCCCGTGATGAGAATGACATCGCCGACGTTATGAGACTCCGCCTTCATTTTTTCGATAAAGGCGAGATTGTTTGCTATACGCGCCAGGTGTCCCAAGACGAATGTATGTCCCTTTTTATTTTCCAAATCGGGGATTTTGTCCGCGATGCGCTTATCCTCGCAAATGGCAAGAAACACTTGGTAAAGGTTGTATTCTATGATGCGGCAGCCCGTGCCAACACCCTCCGTCAATTTTTCCGTAAAATGCCGGACAGCCATTTCATCCTTGGGATGATAGCAAAAAATGCGAATATTGACCTCGTTGGACAGCCCTTTTCCGTTGAGAAAGTCTTGACTCTGCACCAGCTTCCGAAGGGCGTCAAGGCGCTCGTTCAGTTTGCTCATCCGCGTATTCTCCTATTCCAGACAGTTGAAAGCCGGCAGGGCTATTTCCTGCCCGGACTTTCGTATCGCACGTTCCAAAATCGGGCTGAGCAGCACGGGATTCAATCTCTCCGCTTTGATGCTGTCCAGATACCCGTTTTCCACTAGGATTTTCGTGAGCACTTGCCTGAGTTTTGCAATCGTCTGATCGCTCCATGCAGCCACCCAATCATCCTGCTCCTGCAGCCGCAGGAAAAAACCATGCAAATCCATCTTGCTGAAGGAAACATCCAGCTTACGATATTTCTCGCCGATGACCGTGAGCATGAAATCCCATACCAAGCGATATTGACGCATCATGGCATAAAGACAGATCTGCTTTGCCACATCACTGGATTCAGCAGCGATGGAAGCGATCAAGGTCTGGTCGGACAAAGCCTCCAAGCGCTGCAGGCAAGCAAGAACCATCCGGCGAACAGATTTTTTTCCGTGGGATATTGAAAAAGATTTTCAGAAAAAAATCTTCTTTATGATTTCATCCTTCTCAAGTCCTTCATCCAGCAATTTCGCCGTGATTCGCGTTTCGTGAAACAAGAACTGCTCTCGTGTCATGACCGCGCTGTATGGACTGGACGCTTTTCGTTTTCTGTCGATTTCCTGCGGCATGATTCACCTCCAGCTGTATTGTCTTTCGCTTCATTCTGCATGGCAGTCTTTCCCATGAGTCATCCCTATCGCATTGAATCTCTCATCGTATCATGATATGCACTACGACGAACATTGTCAATCCAGAAAGATGCTCGCTGTGCTCAGTGGATCACAGGGTTGGGTTGCTCAGCTGGGCGGCGATCTCATGGGCGGCAGGCGGGCCAGAGCGGGTGAAAGATTGAACGCCGATCCGTGCGTCAAATCCACTTGAACGCCGGATCTTCTTCGTTCATTGTATCATACAGCGGACGATTGCCGTCCTGTCATGGATGACAGACAGGAAAAAGTTTTATCGCTTCAGAAGAAATCCGTCGATATGCGCCGTTATATCTTCCCTGTCCTTCTTCATGCGAACGGACAGGTCGATCTCCTGCAGCCAAAGAGAGGTGTTTTCATCTATGTCGATCGCAAGCTCCCGCGTGAAGGTCTTCGTTCCTCTCACGTCCTCTTTGCGCGCGTAAGCAAGAAGTTCCGCAAGATAGGAAGAAACATCGATTTTTTCCTTCGTTCCATCTCCCGTGCTCACGACGAGCAAGCCGTCTTCCACATAGGCTCCCCTGCAGCGGATAGGCGCTCTTCCAACCCGCCACAGGTATGCGGGAAGGATCTTCCGCCTTGAACTTGAACCACCCCTCCGCGTTTTTGGCGACTCCGTCTGCCCGCTCAGCCTGCAGTTTCGCAAGCATCTCGCGCATACCCGGCGTTTCGAGAAACGACGTCTTTTCCTGATCGATCAGATACTCCGAAGCGCTCAGAAGCCTTTCGCGATTCCTCGATGAAAGCGCGGGATTTTCCACGACCTCGCCGCCCTGCAGCATGTCGTTTTCCTCAAGCACGCGCCAAAGACGCGCTTCCTGCGTGCGAAGCGGCAGATCGACGATGTTGAGCGGCGTCAGCGTGAGTGCGGCGATCATGAACGCCAAGACGAGGAACGCCAGGCGCGGCGAGCAGCGGCGGAAGGCAAGCACGAGCAAGAAGACGCCGAAAGCGTGCAGAGGATCGACGTATAGCGAAGCGGCGTGAGGCCGTATGGCGCGACCCGCTGCCAAACGGCGACAGCCTGCACCGCAAGGATCGGCAGAAAGAGCAGAAGTCCCCAGCGCAAGAAGCGCTGCAGCAGCGAACAGCGCACATCCTTCGCAAAGCAGAAGAAGAATATGCTGAAGGCGAGAAGCGCCAGCGAGGCGAACCAGTTCATCATGCCGACGGGCATCGTCCAGACATAGACGATCTTCGCCACATAGAGATAGAGAATGGCGAGCAAAATCAGATAGACGGGCCATAGGAGGCGCAGGAGGATAGCGCGAAAGAGCGCGGGCGTCTCCACATCTTTCCCCCGCTCCGGCAGGCTCGCGAGAAAGACCTGCACCCCGACAAGCAGAAAGGAAAACTCTGCAAGGAGGAAATGCAGCGTCGCTTGCAGGCTGCCTTCCAAAGAAAAGAGCAGCGAATCGAACGCCAGCAGGCATATATTGAGCGACACGACCAGAAGGAGGCCGACAAGGCACGCCTTGGATATTGCCAGAAGCACAGCCAGTGCAGGCTCCTCGCCTTCCTTCTGCGGCGCAAGGCAGTAAAGGCCGACAGAAGCAAAGGCGAGTGCAGGCCCTGCCGTCTTGAGCAGGATATAGGGATCTCGCCAATCATGTCCCTGCACGAGCACGAAGAAAAACACGAACACGGCAGCCGTCAGCAGCGCCTCGAAGGCATGCCGCTCCTTTTCGCGCCGCTCCAGGAAGAGCCGCAGGGCAGCAGCGAAGATGCAGGCGATCGCTGCCGCTGCCGCCGCGCAGCCGATCTCCTCCGTATACCGGCCGTGTATGACATACATCTTATGATATGTAAGCAAGCCCACGCAAACGAACAGCACCGCGTCGAAAACCATCGCGGCACGAAAGCGCCGATACCCGTCCTGCACCATCTGGAAAAGCCGTCGCCCCATCTCCTTCATGCGCATTTCACCACTCCTCCACATCTATCTTCTGTCCGTCTTTTTCTATTCGCTTCCGATTCCGTACTTTCCTGCCAAGAAGCCCCTTCGCACCGCTCCAAGAAAAAGAGCCTTCCGTCGAGAACCATTGGACAAGACGCTCATTCTGTGCTAAATTCTTCTTGGATATAAATATCTTCCAAAGGAGCATTCTCATGGAACAAAGAACCATTGACACGCAGGAGCGTCTGCCGCTCCTCCAGACGATTCCCCTTTCCTTGCAGCATCTCTTCGCGATGTTCGGCTCCACGGTGCTCGTGCCGATCCTCTTCCAGATCAATCCGGCGACCGTGCTTCTCTTCAACGGCATCGGCACTCTTTTCTATCTGGTTCTCTGCAAGGGCAAGATTCCCGCCTATCTCGGCTCAAGCTTCGCCTTCCTCTCGCCCGTCTTCCTCGTGCTCGCCGACTACAACTACGAAGCGGCGCTCGGCGGCTTCATCGTCGTCGGCGTCGTCTTCTGCCTCGTGAGCTTCGTCATCCATGCCATCGGCACGAGCTGGATCGACGTGATCTTCCCGCCCGCGTCGATGGGCGCGATCGTCGCCGTCATCGGCCTCGAACTCATGCCGACGGCAGCGAAGATGGCGGGGCTGACCGACGCAGATACGGATGCGACCGTCGTCTTCGTCTCCATCGCGACGCTCGCCGTCACCGTCTTCGCCTCCATGGCGTTCCGCGGCTTCCTCGCGATCATCCCCCATCCTCATCGGCGTCGTCTCCGGCTATGTCATCGCGTATGCTGCGGGCATCGTCGACCTCGCCGCCGTCGAGAGCGCCCCCGGTTCGCCATCCCGACCATCTACACGCCAAAGTTCGATCTCGGCGCCATCCTCATCATCCCTGCCCGCCTCCATCGTCGTCATCGTCGAGCACATCGGCCACCCTCATCGTGACGAACAACATCGTCGGGCGCGACCTCACGAAAGATCCGGGACTCGACCGCTCGCTGCTCGGCAACGGCATATCGACGATCTTCTCGGGCTTCTTCGGCTCGACGCCGAACACGACCTACGGCGAGAACATCGGCGTCCTCGCCATCACGAAGGTCTACTCGACATGGGTCATCGGCGGCGCCGCTGTCTTCGCCATCGCGCTGTCGTGCCTCGGCAAGCTCGCGGCTCTCATCCAGAGCATCCCGACGCCCGTCATGGGCGGCGTCTCCCTGCTTCTCTTCGGCGTCATCGCCGCCTCGGGCATCCGCATCCTCGTCGGGCTCAGGGTGGATTACGGCAAGCCCGCGAATCTCCTCCTGACCTCCATCGTCATGGGCATAGGCGTCTCGACGGCAAGCCTCACGCTCGGCACGGTGACGCTCAAAGGCATGTCGCTCGCGACCGTCATCGCCATCATCCTCTCTCTCCTTCCGCCTCATCTACACGCTGCGCCGCCCAAAAGCCGAAGCGAGCGAATAAAGGAAAGAACCCGACGTCCGCAGACATCGGGTTCTTTCCTTTTGCGTAAACGCCCACGCCTTACGGCACCACAATGAACGAGAACCGCCATCTATGGTATAATAAGAGCAGACGTTGAAGGTCGAATAATTTTTTTGAGATTCGATCTCGCTGTGTAAACTGATCTGGTCTCCCTTTTTTTCGCACCACGCTTTGTTCAGAGCTACGCTCAAAAGGACGTATGGTAAAATGAGCCATCATCGAGGAGGCCACGTCGTACAAAGGGAGGGAATCCTCATGGATGTCACGTACGAACGCTGTTGTGGGATTGATGTGCACAAACGCTCGATCGTCGCCCTGCCCTCAGATGTGGCAAGAAGCAGGAAATACGAACATTTGGCACGACAAGCAAAGAAATCCGCGCACTCGCCAAATGGCTTTGGGATGAAAAGTGCCAGATGGCCGCCATGGAAAGCACGGGTTCCTACTGGAAACCCGTCTACAATCTTTTCGAGACCTCTCATCTAGGCGTCATGATCGTCAACGCCAGGAACATGAAGAATGTTCCCCGGAAGGAAGACCGATGTGAAGGATGCCGA
The DNA here is from genome assembly GCA_916438625.1 of uncultured Selenomonas sp. GTDB lineage: Bacteria > Bacillota > Negativicutes > Selenomonadales > Selenomonadaceae > Selenomonas. Next base: position 1,975,877 of record CAKAFE010000001.1, read on the forward strand.
ATGGATCGCGGACTTGCTGCAGCACGGGCTGTTGAGCGCGAGCTATATTCCGAAACGGGAGCAACGCGAGTTGCGGGAAGTTTCCAGGTACAGAAAGAGCTTGATTGCCGAGCGTGCACGTGAACTCAACCGTCTGCAGAAGATGCTGGAAGGAGGAAATATCAAGCTGTCCAGCGTAGTTTCCAACATCAACGGCAAAAGCTCGCGCAGCCTCTTGCAGAAGCTGCTCAAGAAGGATGCGCCGCTGCAGAAGGATGAAGTGGAAGAAAGCCTTCACGGAGCATTGAGGCACAAGGTGGAAGATGTCATGCAAGCGCTGGACGGCTTTCTCACGCCTTTGCAGAAACAACTGATCCTGCAAGTCGTAGATCATATCGACGACATGACGAAGCGCATCGGTCAGATGGATAAGCTCGTCAAGCAGTACAGCAGCGGCTATGAAGACGCGATAGAAAAAGCTGGACGAGATACCGGGCATAGGGAGGCAGAGCGCGGAAACCATTTTTGGCGGAAACAGGTTTGGATATGAGTCGCTTTGCAACGGAGAAACATCTGTCCAGCTGGGCGGGTCTGTCTCCGTGGAACAACGAAAGTGCCGGAAAGCGGCAAAGCGGCAGGACTACCAAAGGGAACGCCACACTGAAGACTACGCTGATACAATGCGCCAAGGCAGCCATCAAGAAGAAGGACTCCTTCTTGTCCGCACAATATGACAGGCTCGTCGTACGACGGGGAGCAAAACGTGCCACAGTAGCTGTAGCGCATACCATGCTGATAGCCATTTACCACATATTGAAGCTGGGAGAGCCCTTCATCGATCTGGGAGCCGACTATTACAACAAATTCAACAAGGAGAGAAAGATCAACAGTTATCTAACGAAGCTGAAAAAACTGGGTTGGCAGCCTGAAACAGCCACATTCTCGGCGGCATCCACATAAAATTTCAGTCAAACAGAGCAATGGGGGATTTTTGCGCTTTTTCCAGCCTTAGCACAAAGGTTCTCATGGTAAACTTTGAGGACATATGTTCAGCCGTCACGTGAAGCGACATAGTTGCTTTTGTGGCCGTTTCCGGCGATGGCATCATCAGAGAGGCACGCTGTACATATGTCCTCACGCCCTTACGGAAGCCTAGCCAATCGGTCTGCGCCTTCGGCTTGACCTCTTGGGGCTTCATGGTAAACTACGGCAAGCTCACATCAGTCCCAGCACGAAGACCGCGCCGACGATGAGCGGCAGCACGTAGGCGAAGTAGCCGCGTGCCCAGTGGGGGAGCTTCATGCCATTTCCCGTGTTCGCCTCGGCATAGAACTTCTTCCAGCCCCAGCCGAAACGGTGCATCGAGTAGAGAACGAAGATGAGCGAGCCGCCCGGCAGGAGGATGTTGCTCACGATGAAATCCTCAAGATCGAGGAAGCTGCTCTCGCCGCCCATCGGATGAACGCCCGCCAGCAAGTTGAATCCCAAGGCGCAGGGCAGAGAAAGCACGAGGATCGCCACGCAGTTCACGAATCCCGCCTTCTTTCGGCTCCATCCCGTCAAGTCCATCGTGCACGCCATGATGTTTTCAAAGACGGCGAGCACGGTCGAAAAGGCGGCAAAGGTCATGAAGAGGAAGAAGAGACTCCCCCAGAAGATGCCGCCCGCCATGTGGTTGAAGATGTTCGGCAGCGTGATGAAGATAAGGCTAGGGCCGCTGTCCGGCTCGACGCCATAAGCAAAACACGCGGGGATGATGATGAGTCCCGATGTGATGGCAACGAGCGTATCAAGGATGGCGACATTGACCGATTCGCCGAGAAGCGCGTGATCCTTCGGAATGTAGCTGCCGAAGATCGCCATGGCTCCGATGCCGAGGCTCAGCGTGAAAAACGCCTGATTCATCGCCGCGACGATGACGTTCGCGAAGCCGATCTCTTCCATCTTCATGATGTCCGGACGCAGGTAGAAGGAAATCCCTTCCTCCGCACCTTCGAGGAACAGGCTGTTCACAGCGAGCACGACCATGATGACGAGCAGGAGCACCATCATGCCCTTCGTCACGCGCTCCAAACCCGACTGCAAACCATGCGAGCAGATGAGGAAGCCGCTGATGACGACGATCACCATCGGCACGACCTGCAGCAGAGGATCGGCAAGCATCGCGCCGAAAGCAGCGCCGATCTCCTTCGTGGGCAGCCCTGCAAACGCGCCGCATGCCGTCTGGTAGAAATAGAGCAGCATCCATCCCGCGACGGTCGTATAGAACATCATGAGCACGATGCAGCCGAACCAGCACGCATAGCCGTGCCAATGCCAGCTCCACTTTTCGGGCGTGAGCCGCTGGTACATGCGCACGGGACTGCGCCTTGCCGCGCGTCCGAGGGAGAACTCCATCGTCATGACGGGGATGCCGAGCACGATGAGGAAGAACAGGTAGAGCAAAACGAAGGCGCCGCCCCCGTTCTGTCCGACGAGATAAGGAAACTTCCAGACATTGCCGATGCCGATCGCGCAGCCGGCACTGAGGAGAATGAAGCCGAAGCGGCTCTTCAGCGTTTCTCGCGCCATGAATCAAACCTCCTGAAAAAGTACATGCACAAGCGTCCGTTTTTGCAGACACTCGCGCCGCCCTTGCATGATGAGAGCACAATAAAAGGCACAGCCACAACGAAGGCTGTGCCTTTTATTATATCACAAGGTGCAAAGCTGTAAAGCAGAAAGCATCAAATGATCTTTTCGCCGTGATACTTCTCGCCGCCGATCTCGGGATAGACGCCGTACTCGATCGCCCACTCGCATTTGTACTTGATCGCCTGCGCATGGATCGTCTTGATGCGGTCGATCGTGCGCACGACCTTGCCCGGCATACCGACGACGAGGGAGTTCGGCGGAATGACCTCGTTCTCGCGCACGAGCGCGCCCGCAGCGATGATCGAGCCTTCGCCGACCTTCGCGCCCGTCAGCACCGTCGCGTTCATGCCGATGAGGACATGGTTGCCGATCTCCGCGCCATGCACGACGGCGCTGTGCCCGATCGTCACATAGTCGCCGATGATGCACGGGGCGTCATCCGCCACATGAAGGCAGACGAGATCCTGCACATTCGAGCACTCGCCGACAGAGATGTAGTTCACATCGCCGCGCGCAACGACGCCCGGCCAAAGGCTCGCATACTTCGCGACGCGCACATCGCCCGACAAGAACACCTGCGGCGCGACGAAGGCCTCCTCGTCGATCTGCGGCTTGATGCCATGAAACTCCATGCTGGAAAGCGTATACATAAGACTCTCTCCCTTTCTTCGATTGAATTCTCTTGCCGCATTCTATTATACAACGATTGAGGCGGAAAAGGAATATATCGTACCCAAATGGTATGTGTCAAGAGTTACGGGTAAATTTCATTCGCACGAAGTCTTCTTAGTGTAAACGCCCACGCCTTACGGCCTTAGTGTAAAATATTTCTCAGTGGGGGTTGCAAAGAGGCGAAGATACCTGTACCCTATATCGTATGCTATCGAGGCAAACACAAAACAAGGAAGGTCTCTTATGGAAACCATTGTAACAGAAATCTTAGAAATAATAAAGGGTGCGAAGGACAACATATCGCGGGAAGAGTGAATCCGCAGCTATCTCAAAGACCTCGCATGCCGTGCGGTCAGCGAGGCGCTCGAACGGCATCGAGTACGGTTGCACGCGCAGAAGTGTACTCCGCGTGCGTCAGATGCTTCTGCAGCGCGTCATGCTCCTTCTGCCACGTCGGATAAAGAAAAAGGCAGCCTGCAAGCTGCCCCTTTCTGCTATCTTCCCTTTTACACTTCATGCCTCATCGTAATATTCAATCGCCCAGACCTTGTACTTTTCAAAACGAGGAAGAAGTTCTTTCTCGATATGCAAGGAATCAAAGGATTCGCCGTTGGAAAAATATACGTCGGCCAAACTTTCCTGTATGACTTGGTTGTCGCCGTCAGTACGAAGGAGATCGTTGATCGTTTGATTGACGGTCGTACAGAGAAGTCCGTTGCGCATTTCATGTTCCACCGTATCAAAAGAAGGTATGATATGCTCTCTTGTTCCATCTATGTGCAAGGGTGACTGCACATAGATATGGGCAGCTTCATGAAAGCTGCTCCCATTGGAAAGCCCCAGATAATCCGCAGCCGTATCGTAGGCGAGGATGCAGGGCGCATCCTTCAGGAGATCGCGCAGGTAGTCGTTGTAGGTGTATATGCGGCTCATCGGCTGGCTCCTTTCTTCTCCTGTCGGTCGTTTCAGCGGCTGAAGCCGCGGCTTTCCCCATCCTCGCGAGCCTGCCGCTCCTGCGCTCTCTTTAATGCTGGAAGCAGCATCTGATTCAGGCGCATGGCGAGAGATTTCTTCATGTAGGCTTTGGAAATGTCGGTCATTCCTTCCGTAGCGTCAATCAGCGCGTCGATGCGAGGCGCGGCGAACTTGATTCTTGGAACGATCTCCAAAATCGATCGATGCAGGTTATCAGGAGGCGTTTTCAAGATTTCATGGTAGAAGATTCGCTTTCCATGATGGCGATAGACAGAACATATATTGTACTCGACATTTTTTGAAGCTTGCAGGATCTTCCAAAAGTCTCTTTTTTTGCTGATCGGATTCCAGTGGCGAAAGTGCTGAACCGCAATCATATACAGGCGCAGGAGATATTTTCCCATCGAGCGACGCTGTCACGCCCCAATTATCCAAATGGCGATCCGTATTGCCAATAAAAGCATCCACCACAAACATTTCCCAGAAAAATTTCCTCATACTCAGCTTGTTCTTGATCGTCACATCGGTGTCGATGATATACATGACATCATCGATCGTAGTCTTGTTCCGCTTTTGGCTGTCCGTCTCATGCAAAAAGAACTTGCTGAACTCGATGAGAATACCTTCGCTGCTCGGGGAAAAGACCTCGCACGCCACGACAAGCTTTTTTTCTTTTTCGCTGTTCGGCGGAGTGGCACGCCCCAAGAACGTATTTTGTGCCGGAATCCCCAGCATTTGAAAGATATGGCAGCCGACATATTCCGAGAAATGATTGTTGATGTAGGGCAGCGATGTTTGTTTCGGCGCTCGATTGGGATCGGGAAACTTCACCATATAGAGCTTGTCGTCGTACAGCATCGTCCACTTGCTCTCCGAACCTCCGAAGCGATTCGGCAGCCATTTCACATGCGTCAAATCAACCATCGATCAACCCTCCGAAATATATCAGCATTTCCTCCCGTGTACCTGCTGAAATATCGCCTTCCTTCATGGCGTATTTTTGTTTCAGAATAAAGATGGTGCATCGCGACAATCATTCCTATATCATTCTTTTCCTCATGCGCTCGATAAAACTCTTCCATATAATCGCGAAGAAGTTCTTCGTAATCTTTCGGATTGTACTTATAGACTGCTTCCATCTTGCCGCTCCTTCCTTCGCGTAGTTCTTTTCCCTTATTATACCGCAGACAACGAGCGACAAAACAGCAGGATCACTTTCCCTCGTCATAATATTCAATTGCCCAATCCTTATAATGCTCAAAGGCAAGCAAAAGATCGTCATCAATGCGAAGAGAGTCAAAGGATTCTCCATTCGTATAATAAACCGTGGCCAAACTTTCCTGTATGACCTGATTATCGCCGTCAGCACGCAGGAGATCGTTGATGGTCTGATTGACCGTCGTGCAAAGAAGCCCGAGGCGATTCTCATGTTCCACAGCTTCAAAGGAAGGAAGCGGATATTCCGTCGTTCCCTCGATATACAGAGGCTTGCAGACATAAATCTTCGCCGTAAGCGGATTCATACTGCCGCTCCATAGCCCCAGATAATCCGCAGCCGTATCGTAGGCGAGGATGCAGGGCGCATCCTTCAAGAGATCGCGCAGATAGTCGTTGTAGGTGTATATGCTGCTCATCGGACTGTTCCTTTCCGCTCCCGCCATTTGTGTCAACGGCTGAAGCCGCGGCTTTCCCCATCCTCGCTAGCCTGCCGCTCCTGCGCCTTCTTCAATGCAGGAAGCAGCATCTGATTCAGGCGCATGGCGAGGGATTTCTTCATGTAGGTTTTGGAAATGTCGGTCATTCCCTCCGTCGCATCAATCAGCGCGTCAATGCGCGGTGCCGCGAGCTTGATTCTTGGGACGATCTCCAAAATTGACCGATGCAGGTCAGCCGGAGGCGTTTTCAAAATTTCATGGTAGAAGATTCGCTTTCCTTGATGACGATAGACAGAACACAAGTTATACTCTTCCATCTTCATTAAATTTTCATCTTTAAGCAGTAAATCCTTTCGCTCGTCCGATGATAATGGAGATAACGATGAGCCACAGTCATATACAGGCGCAGGCTCTATTCTACCTGCTGAATCTTCCAAGAGTCCCCAGTTATCCAGATGGCGATCTGGATTGCCAAGCAAGGCATCAACGACAAACATATTCCAAAAATGTGTTTTTATAGCGAATTTATTTACTGGAAAATCAAAGCGCTCGATAATTTCGTAAACATCTTCAATCGTTGTCGTATATCTTTTGTCGCTTCCTGTATCATGATGCCCAATCTTACTGAACTCTAAAAGACGACTGCCGTCCTGGCAAAAATCTTCACAAGCAACGACGATTTTTTCTTTTCCAGTCACAGGCTCACAATATTTTGCCAAGAATGTATTTTGTGCCGGAATCTGCAAAGCTTGAAATATTTGGCAGCTGATATGCTCCGAAAACTGATTGCCTATGTAGCTGACAGAAGTTTTCTTAGAACGTGGCGATTCGGGAAATTTAACCATATAGATTTTTCCGTCAAAAAGAAGTGTCCTCTTTTTTTCAGATCCACCATAACGATTCGGACGCCACTTCACATGTGTCAGATCAACCATCGATCAACCCTCCGAAATATGTCAGCATTTCCTCCCGTGTGCCCGACGAAATATCGCCTTCCTTCATGGCGTATTTCGTTTCGGAATGAGGATGGTGCATGGCAACAATCATTTGAACGTCATTCTTTTCTTCATAAGCTCGATAAAACTCTTCCATATAGTCGCGAAGAAGTTCTTCGTAATCTTGCGGATTGTACTTATAGACTGCTTCCATGATGAATCCCTCGTTTCGCCGAGCCGTCCTAGTGATTCGTATGCCATTCTATATAGAATATCAAGCATTCGGAATCAAATCGTCATAATAGAAAAGCATATCATCACGGTCTTTGGGAGACAGCATTCCTTCCTTCATCGCCTGTTTCGTGTCGTTGTACATGCGCCGCCATGCGTGTTCCATGAGGAATATGTCTCCCGCCTGCATCGCTTCAGCGAAAAAGCGTCATGCTTTCTTCCAGATAGTCGACGTAATCCTTCGGATTGTATCTGATTCGCTGCTCCATTTTGCCGCTCCTTTCTTCGCGTAGTTCTCTTTTTCTTATTATACCACAGACAACGAACAACAAAACAGCAGCATCATTTGAACGGCATGTATCCCTGCGGTTTTGGCGGCTCGTAGCCGGTGAGGGCTGCTGAAGCCTTGTCAAAGGGATCGGCGATGAGGATTTTCGCGTTCTGCATGGTCTTCTGGTGCTCGATTGCCTCGTCGAGTTCTTCCCTCCGGGCTCTTTGTCAAGAGTTATGGTGAAATTTTTTTAAAAATTTATGCGGTTTCTGTTGTGCGGTCTTTTAGGATAGCGCAGCAGCTGCGATGCTCCAGATCGTTGAAGACGACTTGATATTTCGCGCCGACGTTGCCGCGAAATTCATCCATGGAGAGAACTATCGGCAAGGAGGACGGTGCTTCCTGCGTCTCTTCAAATATTGCGAAGTGACGCATGACCGTCGATGGCGATCGGTGTCTCTTCTCTCTGCGATTTTGCGGCTTCCTGCTCATCGTCCTCATAGGCGGTCGCGGAATACTCGATGTACTCGGCGATAATTTTCGTGCGGCTGCGCTTTTGTCCTGACTGCTCGTAGATGTCATTGTCGAGACGGCCTTCGATGTAAACCTTTTCGCCTTTGGAGAGTCGATCTTTCGCAATCTCCGCCGTCTTTTCCCATGCGTCTACATCGAAAAAATTGACGGCATAGCCGCTTCGACTTATGAACACGATGCTCTCCTCGATACTCCGGACGGCCTCTCCTGCGGCTTCCTCGCTCGCCTTGCTCTCCCTGCCCGTCGCTTCACTGATTTCTTTAACGGCAAGGATGTTGCGGACGTTTCGCTCGTGCAGCACGGCGAAACTGTCCCATGCGTCCTGATCGGGACCGCAAGTGCCTTCGCTTTGCTCAAACTCGCGCATCTCCTTGTAGAGCCGCTCGGCACTCTCTTTCAGCTTCCCATTCTGCGCAGGCGTGAAGCTCTCCTCTGAGGCGGCGCATACATCGGCCAGCTCCTCGCGGTAGGAATCTGCGTAGTCGGAAACGGCTTCTTTGCGTGCTTGATTTTCTGCGGTCATTTTGGCTTCCTCCTTAGAGAATTCACTTAGCTGCATTTCCGTCTTGACGGATGTTCCTTTTAGATTTATAATGCGACGTAGTTAAAGCATCGACGAGCACAAGCCCCACACCTCGCGCGGAGGTAGTGCGCTTGGCTTGATCGGTGCTTTTTCGTGTTGACAAACTCCTCTTCTTCGGCTATCTTATAGCTAAGGAAGCTGTTCGTTTGCTCTTCCATGGAGAATTGGACTCTGGCGGATGTGAGAAACAGAGCAGCTTTTTCTTTATGCCTTCCTCGTTGACTTTTCCTATAAACTTTGCTATCGTAGCCCTATAAAGGAGCGTTCCTCTCAGTTGCGGATAGCGTTATCCGGGGGCTGGGATAGACAGGAACGCCTCTTTCCTCAAAGCATCTAAGAATTGCCTCCGTCAGGGGAATCGCCCCTTTCCGATTGCACTTCTTGGATGCTTTTGATATGCTCGAATGTTCCATTGACAAAATCCCTTTCTGTCCTTATACTTTGCATTAAGAGGTCTGCTGTTTTCATCTGCCATGGGGAATTGGACTCCGGCGGGGGATGAAAACGGCAGCTTTTTATTATATCGATATTGACAAAATCCCTTTTCATCTTTATACTTTGCATTAAGAGGTTTGCTGTTTTCGGCTGCCAGGGGGAATTGGATCCCGGCGGGAGCTGAAAACAGCAGCTTTTTTATTGGTCGATATTGACAAAAGCCGCTTGTGTCTTTATACTTTGCTTATGAGGCAGCTCGTTTCTTTCCCCAGGGAGAATTGCACTCCGGCGGATCGAGAGAAACGGGCAGCTTTTTCTTTATCTGCCGCGTCCTGCGTCTTCTTCCCTTTCCTCGGGAGCTGCGCTTTGGGACGCGATTTTTTTCTTGCTCGGCAGACCTTCCGGCGGTTCTCTTTTGATGCTCCTCGAAGGCTTCTCTCGCTTCCTTGCGGCTGAAGGCAGCTACGGTGCGGTCGTAGCCCGCATCCTGCAAGATCACGCTGTGGGGCTGTTTTCTTGAATCGTCTTGCCGATGAAATCGTAGATTTCTTCCTTGAGGAGGTCGGCATCCACACGGCCATCGTCGTATTTGCCGTTCTGGAGCGTATCGATCAAAAAGCGTGCAGCAAAGTCTTCGTCGTTTCCATATAGACGTCACGTTTCGGGCGCTTCATTCTGCCTTCCTTCCTTTCATCGGCAGTATGTTTCATTTGCACGAAGTCTTCTTCCGTCTTTACTCTCCAGATATCTTTTGATACAATGAACGTACAAAGAGCGTCAATGGCTTTCGGATGACGCGCGAAACTCGTTCGCGTGGGTTCTGAGCCATTTGAGGCTCTTCTTTTTGTTGGCTCTTCATCGCACCATGGCGGCTTCTTCGTAGTCTTCTGCGTACCTTTGCACGGCTTCTTTGCGTTCGTCCTTCTTCTCTTCCTTGTCCAGCTTCTCCTCGCGCCTTTCGAACGCCGTGCGTGCGACAAAGTGCTTCTCCGCTTGGCGCGTTCTCGATGAGCGCATTGATTTCCAAGAGGCGCTTCTTCCCGTGTGCATGAGCGGAACCTCCGCTGCCCGTGCCGACGTAATCGAGGGAGAATGCGGCAATTTTTTTCGCTGCACCATGCCACGCTCGCTGACAGCAAGGTTCTCCGTCGGCATCCTTGACACCGGCGAGCATTTCGCGTATAGTAATGGTATCAGAGGAAGCGTTGTCTGGCCTCCCAGCAGGTGAAATCCCTGTTGAGGTGGCAGCGCTTCCTTCTTTATTTGTATGTATGTACATCTTCAAGAATCACATCATAGACGTTTACATCTGTTGGCATCAAGGTGATGACACACCCGTTCCTCCGCAACGATTCGGATTGTCTTTAGTTCCGTTCCTATGCGCACGGGCACATAAAATCTATGATACGTGCGAACATTTGGTTTTTTATCCTTCTTGTGGTTGGGGATACTTTCTATCAGAATAGCGTTTTTGGTCAACTCTTCAAGCGAAAGCAGTGCGCTGTTACGAATCTGATGACTCTCTCGATCGAGGCCTTTTTTGCTCGAATACGTTAAATGCCCTATATCGTTTTCCAAAACGCGAATGGCCGCCAGATTATCTTCTGCAACAGAAAGCCGTTGCTTTCGTGTCAATTCGCTAAGAAAATCTTTGATTTCTCGATGGCTCATGCCTTTCTTCGGCATCGCTGCAGATATATCCACGATCTTGACGCGCTCATCGAGATCGATGGGAGATCGGGAGGGCGAACAGGTTGTTTGTCGGGTTCAGCGACTCCATTCTTCCCTGCTCGTCGTCTTCTTTTTCAGCAGCGCTTTCCTTTGTCAGAAGAGATTCTGCCTCTTCCTTGGAATAAAGCAGATCCAGTTTCTCGAACATCTTCCGATAGAGTCCTGCCAATGCGTCTTTATCGATCAGGGCATCGTCCTGCGTGGAAGTGACATAATCGAAATAGTCGAAGCCTTTATAGGTCAAAGCGTCCTTCAGCTGTTCCTTTGTAGACTCCGACAAGTCCGCAAAGTATCGATCGCAAATGAAGCAGATGTCGTAGAGATCGCGGATCTTGTCCCGCCTTTGGTACGCGCCTGTTTTCAACTGGCAAATTCGGTCGATTGTGTAGACTTCTATTCCGCTTACGCGATGATGCGTATTGGCCGGAATGCTGCGGCTGCGATATGAGATTTCGATTTTTAATGGTTTCTGTGCGGATGAATCATGTGCCAGCATGAATCGCTCGACGGTCGGCGTATCCTTGGCGATACGGAGAGAAAATCCGTGCTTTTGGGAATAACTCTCGACAAATCCCTTGAGACGCTGTTCTCCTCCATCTAAATCAATATCCTCAGAAAAACGGTTCAGACCATAAGCAAGAAGGAGACTCGTCTCGCCTTTCAAGATGAACGTATCGATTTCCTTGTTGAGTTCCGTCAAGAAATTGCGCATGATTTCTATATGACGCATTTGCGCACTATTCATTCGCTTCTTGCTCCTCTCTGAAAAGAACCCACTTCATTCGATACTCCTTTTCCATGAATCGGTCGATGTCTGTCCAGTGCGCTGTCTCGCGCAGTTTCCAAACAGCGGCAAAAATATCTGCGTCATAAATATCCGTGCAGATATAATCGCGGCACATGCCTTGTAAATTGGAGAAGTCTCCTGCCAAGAGCATATCAAGGCAGGCTCGGATGTGGTTCGCAATGTAGAAAACCCCTGTTTTTCCCATAAGGCTTTGATGCTGCTCGATTCCTTCCGTGCCAAACGGCGATTTCGCCGTATCCCATAAGGGAATGTCTTCCCATGACAAAGAAGGCGTATGCCAATCGCCGCTCGTTTCCAAGCGGCAGGGAATGTTAAGTGCATGAAGCCCCGACATGTATTTCATGGCGACGTTCCTTTCTCCGGCAGGCAATCATGCGCCTACGACCTCTTCCTGCCTATAGTATAGCATCCTCGCCGTCTTTTTGATATTACATCCAGCCGCCTTCCTCATTTTTCTTGCTCCTCTTCCGGCTCATCGAGCCGGTGCGTGATATATTCGCCCTTTTCCCTGTCCCAGCCGTCGATGGCGAGGACTTCTTCCACTTTTCTTGATGTCGCCCTCCTTTTCCGCCGATACATCGGAATCTTCCGCAGCAAGAGGCTCGTGTGAAAGACAACGCTTGTAGCAAACACATAAAACCGCTCAAAATGAAACAAAAAAGAGGGGCTTTCGCCCCTAAAGATTAAGCCTCATGGTCACTCTCGCAAGAGCATATTTCCCCTTGCTAAAGCGTCGCATGTATACAGGTTCGATCACATGCGATACTTTTTACATTCCACACACTTAAAGCAAGCTGTGCATCTTGCCAAGTTCTTTCACTTTTTCCAAGGAAAACTTCGACATGCTTGCGATCATTTCGAGCGGCAGCTTATTTCGCAGCATTTCCAGAACAATATCAACCTTTCCTTCCTCACGCCCGCGTTCCATGCCGCGTTCCATGCCGCGCTCATAAATGCCTGTACTCAGATTGCACATTGTCCTCATCTCCTCTTCTATATCTGCACTTATGTCACCGATCACGCACTTTAGCCAGAAAGTTACGTCCCCTGCACTCACCCAAAAGTGCGCATGAAGCGCTTCAAACGCCTTCGAGCTGTGCGATGAAGGCGAGCGAACGCAGCGGTCTGCCGAAAAGCGCGCGCAGATAGGCGAGCAGCAGGCTTTCCGCCGCAAAAAGTTCCTGCTTCTTGACGGAAAGGGATGCCGGAGGGCGCATACTCGCCTCCTTCTGCGGCGAGAGAAACGCCTGCCAATCAAGCGCGGTCAGCTTCTCGATGAACGTCTTCAAATCAGCGGAAAAGAGCGGCATATCCTCCTTGCGGCAATCCGCGCAGAGCACGCCGCCCTCGCCGATATCGACGGACATCGGCTCAGCGAAGGGCGCACCGCAGTGGACGCAGCTCTCCATGTGGAGCGCGAGCCCTGCGAGAGCAAGTAGCTGGTACGCTGCCGCCAGCGCCACGAGGCGCGGATTTCGCTCCTCGAAGGCGTGAAAGATCTGCAGCAGGCGGTCGAAGGCATCGGGATCCGGCTCATGCTCGGGGAAAAGCTCAAGCGCCAGTTCCGCCACGAAAGAGCCGTAGGCCATGGCCGAGAGGTCTTCGGAGAGTCGGCGATAGCGTCCCTTGAGCGAGCACTGGCGCACCGTCCAGACCCCTGCCGCCTTCCGTGAGTTCCACATCGAGGTGGCTGAACACCTGCATGCCCGCCGCGAGGGCGCTCTTCGGGCGGCGGCAGCCGAATGCCGCCGCCTCTATGCGCCCGCACTCGCGCGTCAGAAGCGACACCATCTTATCCGCCTCGCCCCAGTTCCGTGCAGAGAGCACGAGCGCTTCAGCGCTGCGGCGTGCCATGCGCTTCCTCCTCGCTCTCTGCCCCCGCAGGCGCATCCTGCGACTTCGAGGCCGCCACGACCTCATCCGCCAGCCGCGTCATCGAGCCCGCGCCCTCTTCCTTCGCCGCCGTCTGCCGCTGCGGCATGACGGCGCCCGCCGTCAGCATGTACTGCAGCGCCGACTCGTTGCTGATGTCGAGATAGATGACGTCGCTTTTCTTGACGAAGAGATTCGTGCCCGAGGTCATATTGAGACTCCACGGCACGAAGACGCAGACGTAGTCGTCGCCGAGCTTCTCCCTGAGCACCGCCGGCACCTCTGCCATGACGAAGCCGAGTGCCCGCGATTGATGGAACGGCACGAGCACGACGTGGTCGAACATGTTGTTCGACCTCGAAGACGGCGGTGGAAAGATGCTTGACACTGTTGTAGATGAACTTCACGACGGGGATCTTGCCGAGCACCCATTCGCCGTAGGAAATCATGCGCTTCATGAACCAGTACGAAGAAAGCCAGCCCACGAGATAGATGGCGAGCAGCACGGTCACGATGCCCATGCCCGGATAGTAGACGGGAAAATGCTTGCCGAGCACGATCTCCGTGAAGTTCAGCACCTCCATCACGACGAACACCGTGATGGCCAGCGGCACGAGAAGAATCAAGCCGTTGATAAAGCGCTTCGATACCTTGTTCATCTTGCCGCCCGTTCCTTTCCTGTCGCCTTATTCAAAGCCGAAGTTGTGCAGAACGCCCTCACGGTTCCGCCAATCCTTCTTCACCTTGACCCAGAGGTCGAGAAAAACCTTCGCGCCGAGGAGCATTTCGATGTCCTTCCTCGCCTGTGCGCCGATCTCGCGCAGAAGAGCGCCCTTCGCGCCGATGACGATGCCTTTCTGCGACTCACGCTCCACATAGATCGTCGCACGAATATAGAAATCGCCCTTGGGGCGCTCTTTCATCTCGTCGAGATCGACGGCGATCGCATGGGGGATCTCGTCTCGCGTCGCAAGAAGCGCCTTCTCGCGCACGAGTTCCGCCACGATCAAGCGCTCGGGCTGATCCGTCACCATATCTTCGGGGTAGTAGGCCGGCCCTTCCGGCAGGTACTTCTTGGCTTCCGTCAGGAGCGCCGCGAGGTTCACCTCTTCCTTCGCCGATATGGGCACGGCGCCCGTGAACGGATAGGCCTTCATGTAGCTTTCGAGGATCGGCAACACGGCGGGCTTGTCGATGAGGTCGAGCTTGTTGACGACGAGGATGCACGGGCACTTCGCCGCCTGCAGACGCTCCAGAATATAGCGCTCGCCCGGCCCCATCTTCTCCGTCGCGTCGACGACGAAGAAGACGGCGTCGACCTCCTTCAAGGTGTTCTCCGCCGCGTGCACCATGTATTCGCCGAGCTTGTGGCGCGGCTTGTGGATGCCCGGCGTGTCGAGAAAGACGATCTGCGCGTCCGGCTCTGTCAGTATGCAGAGGATGCGCGTGCGCGTCGTCTGCGGCTTGTCGCTCATGATGGCGATCTTCTGCCCGATGAGGCTGTTGATGAGCGTCGACTTGCCGACGTTCGGCCGCCCGACGACGGCGATGAAGCCCGATTTATGCCTTGCCTTTTCCATCGCTCTCCCCTTTTTCTGTCCCCTTCCCGGCGTCGTCCTCTTCCTCGCGCAAGACGCCGAGAGCCGCCATCACATGACGCTGCTCTTCCTCCATCTCCTGCCTCTCCGCCTCTTCTACATGGTCGTAGCCAAGGAGATGCAGCATGCCATGCACCGTGAGGAAGACGATCTCGCGGCGCAGGCTGTGTCCGTACTCTGCGGCCTGCGCTTTGGCGCGCTCCACGGAAAGGACGATGTCGCCCAAGACATCGATGGCAGGGATCGCCCGCGATTTCCGGCTCCCTCGCTCTCGTTGAGTGCGAAGGAAATCACGTCCGTCGGGCGATCGACCGCACGGTATTCACGATTGAGCGCATGGATATGCGCGTCGTCCGTCAAGGTGATGCTGACCTCGGCATCCGCTGCATCATAAAGCTCGCCGACCTTTTTCCACGGCGCGGCGAATCTCCGCCGCAAGAGCCCTCATCGATCGGCAGACCGTCCACCCTCGTGACTGAGCAGGATGTTCATGCGTCCGCCTCCCCTTTCTCTTCTCGAAAAGTCTCTTCCCCATGCGAAGCCTTCTTCTCTCCCGCCTTCGCCACAGAAGTTTCCTTCGTCTTCCTGCGCCGCCTTTCCTCGCGGTCATACGCCTCGACGATGCGCGCGACGACATCGTGCCGGATGACGTCGAGCGCTTCCAGCTCGACGACGCCCACGCCATGCACACCGCGCAGGATGCGGCTCGCCCTCGAAGAGCCCCGAGAAGACGCCGCGCGGCAAATCGACTCGGCTCAGATCGCCCGTCACGACCATGCGCGAGCCAAAGCCCAAGCGCGTCAGGAACATCTTCATCTGGCTCGGCGTCGTGTTCTGCGCCTCGTCGAGAATCACGAAGGCGTCCTCCAACGTGCGCCCGCGCATGTAGGGCGAGCGGCGCGATCTCGATGACGCCCTTGGCGAGGAGCTTTTGATACGTGTCAAAACCCAAGATGTCGTGCAAGGCGTCGTAGAGCGGACGCAGATACGGATCGACCTTCTCCTGCAGATCGCCGGGCAAGAAGCCCAGCCTCTCCCCTGCCTCTACGGCGGGGCGCGTGAGCACGATCTTCTCCACCGCCCTCGCACGCAGGGACGCCACCGCCATGACGACGGCGAGATACGTCTTGCCCGTGCCCGCAGAATCCCATACCAAACGTGATGGAATTCTTGCGGATGGCGTCGAGGTAGATGCGCTGGCCGAGCGTCTTCGGACGCACATGGCGACCACGGCTCGTCACGAGGATCGTGTCGCTGAAGAGACTGTGCAGCGCCTCGCCCTTGCCGCGCTTGATGAGTCCCACGCTGTAGCGCACCTCGTGCATCGTGAGGATCGTTCCCTGCCGATGCAGGTACTGCAGTTCGCGCACGACTTTCGCCGCTGCCTTCACGACCGCCTCCTCGCCGTCGATCGTCAGTTCTTCGCCGCGGCTGATGAAGCGGCAGTCGAAATTGTCCATGAGCACCCTGCAGATACTCATCACGCTCGCCGAGAAGCGCCGTTGCCTCGCGATGATCGGCGAAGACAATCTTCTCCTCCAAAACTTTTTGCAAAGAAAGACTCCTCTCTCGTATGTTCAGGAAGCGCGGGGCAACTATGCCGGACGCTTCCCGTAGTCTTTTCATTATACCTTGCGCCACGCGAGGAAGCAAGAGCGCGAAGCGGCGGAAACCTTCGGCAGGCCAAAAGGTAAACCAAAAGACTTGTGCAGGTTGACTATGCGCGGCGCCTGAAATATAATGGAAAGCGATGACAAATCTTGAAAGAAACGAGGCAACCGCCATGACAACTGAAAGCACCGTCAAAAAACTCACGCAGGAAATCCTCTGCGGCCGCCGCATAAAGCGCGAAGACGATCTCTCCCTCTTCCTCGAAGCGCCGCTCGAAGCCCACGGAGGAAGGTGCGCACGAGCTGCAGCAGCATTTCTGCGGCAAGCACATCGACCTCTGCACGATCATCAACGCGCGCAGCGGTCATTGCAGCGAGGACTGCAAGTACTGCGCCCAATCCGCACACCACAAGACAGGCGTCGAGGAATATCCGTTTCTCGCGCCAGAGGAGATCATCGCCAATGCGCGCGCCAACGAGGAAGCCGGCGTCAACCGCTTCTCCATCGTGACCTCGGGCAGGGCGCTCAGCGGCAAGGAGTTCGATGCCGCCCTCGACTGCTACCGCGCCATGCGCGAAAAGCTCACGATTGACCTCTGCGCCTCGCACGGCATCCTGAAGCGCGAACAGTTCCGCGCCCTCCGCGCTGCCGGCGTCACGAGCTACCATCACAACATCGAGACTTCGCGCCGCTTCTTCCCCCAGATCTGTACCTCGCACACCTACGACGACCGCATCCGCACGATTCATCTCGCACAGGAAGAAGGGCTGTCCGTCTGTTCCGGCGGCATCATCGGCATGGGCGAAACGTGGGAAGACCGGCTCGACATGGCGGTGAGCCTCGCCGAACTCGGCATCGAGTCCATCCCCATCAACTCCCTCATGGCGATTCCCGGCACGCCGCTCGAAGGCAGGGGATCCCGCTGACAAGCGACGAAATCCTGCGCACCATCGCCTTCTTCCGCTTCATCAATCCGATGGCAAACATCCGGCTCGGCGCGGGGCGCAAGCTCATCGAGGAAAATGGGCGCCCCGCCTTCCTCTACGGCGCGTCGGCGTCCATCACGGGCAACATGCTCACGACTTCCGGCACGACGATCGCCGAGGATCTCGCTCTTCTGCAGCAGCTCGGCCTCTCCAACGAGACGGCGGACACAAGGCAGTACGCTGCGCATACAGCGAATGGGTAAGATTTTATTTTTTTCTAAGAAAAATGTGATAAACGCAACAGACAAAATCCAAACCTCAGGGTATAATGAGCTGTGAAACGTATCTTCCACCAGCAAAGGATAGGTGATCTTCATGGCAATCCATGTCATTGACGAGGCGCGACGCTGCCTCCAATGCAAAAAGCCCCTGTGCCGCATCAAGGGATGCCCTGTGCAGACGAACGTCCCAGAAATGGTTCGTCTCTTTCTCGAAGGCAGCATCAACGATGCGGGCGCAATGCTCTTCGAGAACAATCCTCTGAGCATCATTTGCTCGCTCGTCTGCGACCATGAAAAGCAGTGCGAGGGCAACTGCATCCAACTGCGCAAAGGATCCGCCATCCAGATCTCCAGCATCGAGCACTATATCTCCGACACCTACTTCGACCGCATCGTCCTCGAGCGTGCGCCTTCGACGGGGCAGACCGTCGCCGTCATCGGTTCGGGACCTGCCGGCATCACCGTCGCTATCAAGCTCGCGCAGAAGGGCTACGACGTGACGATTTTCGAGCGCATGGACAAGATCGGCGGCATGATGCGCTACGGCATCCCCGACTTCCGTCTGCCGCTGAACATCCTCGACCGCTATGCGAAAAAACTGCGTGAATTCGGCATCTGTATCCGTCCCAACCGCACGATCGGCGACCTTCTGACGCTCGATACGCTGTTTGCCGATGGGCACGACGCCATCTTCATCGGTTCCGGCGTCTGGCGTCCGCGCAGCCTCGGCGTCAAAGGAGAGAGTCTCGGCAATTGCCACTTCGCCGTCGATTATCTGCAAAATCCGGATTCCTTCGCTCTTGGCGACCGCATCGCCGTCATCGGCTCGGGCAACTCCGCCATGGACGTCGCGCGCACCGCGATCCGCAAGGGATGCCGCTACGTCACGGTCTATTCGCGCGGCAACAAGGTCGCCGCCAGCGTGCGTGAATTCGAGTACGCGCAGGCGGACGGCGTGGAATTCGAGTTTTGCAAGGGCGTTGAAGCCATCACGAAGGAAGCGCCTGATGCGTGACCGTCACTTCGACGAAGAAGGCAAACTGACGGGCGAAGGAGATCCCGTTTTATGTCCTGCCGACAGTACCATCATCGCCGTCAGCCAAGATCCGAAAGACAAGATCGTGCGCACGACCACGGGCGTCGAGACGAACGAAAAAGGCTTGGTCGAGGTCGATGAAACCGGCGCCACCACCCGCCCCGGCATCTTCTCGGGCGGCGATGTCGTCCTCGGTCGTGCAACGTTGTCCAAGTCGTCAACGATGCCAAGCATGTGGCGGAGGCAATGGATGCTTACCTGCGCGAAAAACGCGGCGCGAGATAAGTCTACGGTAGAAATGAAAAAGGGGCTGTCACACATAAATTATGTGTGGCAGCCTTTTTCAAGATCATCATAAGCATCTTTCTTCAAGCAGACGGCATTCGCGAGATATGTGCAAGCAGACGCCGTTTCCTTACAGAAGTTCCGTCATGCGTTTGAGCGGTTTCGATGTGTCAAGGTGTCCGGCGAGGGAGTCGACTTCCTTGCCCTCGATGATGATCTGCACGGATTTCACCTCGGGGAACTCGGTCAAGGTATTGACGATGGAGCCGGCGAGCATCTCCTCTCCGGTCGAGCCGCCCGCGAAATTCTTGACGAGATCTTCGCTGAAATCGACGGTCGCGATTCCGTTCTTGACCTTGACGCTCTTGAGTTTCGCCTTCTTGGGGATGATGTTGACCATGCCCTTCGCCTTCGTGCCGGAAAGCAGCGATTCCAGTGCCGCCTTGTACTTGCCGTCCTGCGTCGTCTCGACCGTGCGTGTCTCGGCGACGAGCTTCATGCCGTTGTCGTCGGGATAATAGACCTTGATGCTGATCTTCTCCGCCTTCTTGGGCGCGTCCTTCTTCGTTCCCGCATCCTTCGTGTCCGCAGCCGCCGGCTTGTCTGCGGCCGGAGCGCCGCCGCTCTTCGACTTGTCATCTGCATCACAGCCCGCGACAAGGAGAAGCGCCAGAAGCATGAAGAGCGCGAGCATGGATTTCATGATGTTCATTCTGAAAAAACCGCCTTTCTTTCGCTAAGTTCCTGCATTCATCTGCCGCCGAAGAAGCGACTGAGTCCACGCGCTATGGCGAATGCCATCTTGTCCTGGAAGTCCTGCGAGGTCAGCAGCGCCTCTTCACGCTCGTTCGAGATGAAGGCAAGCTCGACAAGAGCCGCCGGCATGCTCGAATGTTTGAGCACGTAGAAGTTCGCTTCCTTCGCACCACGATCTTGGAGACCGCCCGCCTCTAAAAAGTTCGCTCTGCAGGAGATACGCCAATCTGCCGCCTGCTGCAGAACCATAGTAGGCATACGTCTCAGTGCCGTTCGCCGTCGGGCTGGAGAAGGAGTTGCAGTGGATGCTCAAGAACAGCTCCGCTCCCGGCGTGCGCTCGGCGACGTTGACGCGCGCCTGCAGCTCTTCGCCCGCCGAAGCGTTCGGGACCGTAGACGTCGCGATCCGTCGTGCGCGTCATCGTGACGTGAGCGCCTGCGCCTTCCGTGAGTCTTCGCACCTTCTGCGCCACTTCCAGCGCCACGTCCTTTTCTCTCGCGCCGTTCGAGCCGACCGCCCCGGAATCGCTGCCGCCGTGCCCAGGATCGAGGACGATCGTATGCCCGGCGACGCCCTCGATCCCGCCTGGTGCGACGAAAGCGGGCGCAGGTGCGGCGACCGGCGTCATCACGTCGATGACGAGACGATCCGGCTTCTTCGCGTTGCGGTCGGCGGGCAGCATGTAGACGGCATAATTCTGGTCTTCCACCTCCGATGCGAAGGCGACCATGACTTTTACATGGCGCTGTCCCTCTGCACGCAGCGTCATGAAGCGGCCGAGGCTGCCGTCGAGGGTGGCGTCCGTGCGCCCGGAGCGGAGTTTCGCATCCTGCACGGTCACGATCAGATGCTTCGGCTTCGCAGGATCCTTCTGCACGGTATAGGAAGCGTCCGCGCGGTTCAGGCCGATCTCGATGCGCAGCACGCTGCGCCCGTCCACATCGACCATTTCATGCTGAAGATCGTTGATCTCAAGCGCCCTTGCGGCGAATGCCTCGGGGACGAAAAGCGTCAGCATCAGCAAGAGAAGGCCGACGCCCCAAAAAAAACGGTTGAACAAAAAAACCACTCCTATCAAGAAACGCATAAGAGCGTCAAACTCTGCGGCGGAGCGCCTGCCTTGACGCTCCTCGCCGCCTGCCTTTCTGCGTACCTCTCAATCCTTGAGGCTTCGCAGGAGATCTTCCGCTTCTTCGCGCGCCATCTTCGTGCGCTCTTCGTCAAAGGAAATCTCCCAACGGATGTAATCGCCTTCCGAAAGCCCTGCCGGCAATTCGTCCGCAGGAAAGACGACCTTCTTCTCTTCCTCGCCGACGAGGAGAACCGCCTTGTCCCCCTCGAAGCGATCGATGACGGCGAACGTCATTCACTTCTCCTCCTTCACGCTGTACGTCTTGCCGTCCGAGGTCACGACGATCGTGCCTTCCTCGTCGGTGCGATATACCTTGATGTTGAACTTCTTGTATCTTTCCAAGATTTCCTTGTGCGGATGCCCATAATCGTTGCCTGCACCGCAGGAAATCGCCACCACTTCGGGCGCTGCCGCCTTCAGGAAGGTCGCCGTCGAGGACGTCTTGCTGCCGTGGTGCGGCGACTTCAGGACGAGGCTCTTGATCTCGGAGGCGCTGTGGCGCGAAAGCACGGAGTTCTCCGTTTCCTTCTCTGCATCGCCCGTGAAGAGCATCGTGAAGTCGCCGTATTCGAGCCTGCCGACGATCGAGTTGATGTTGAGGTTCGGCTTGCCGTTCTTCTTGCCGCCCTCCTTCACCATCTGAGCCGTCGGGCTGAGGACGCGGAACGTCACGCCGCCGCCGAAATCGAGCACATCGCCGTCGACGAGCGTCTTGTAGGGGATGTGCTTCGCCTTGATCGTCTTCAAGTAGTCGCGGTAGAACTTCGTCGTCGTCGGCTCGCCGTTGTCGTAGACCGCCTTGACCTCGCAATTCTTGAAGATGACGGAAGCGCCGCCCAGATGGTCGGCGTGCGGGTGCGTGATGATGAGCTTGTCGACCGTCTTGATGTTTTTCCTTTTTGAGCGCCGCTTCGAGCTTCGGATGCTCGTCGAGGTCGCCCGTGTCGATGAAGATCGTTTCGTCCGCCGTCCGTATGAGGATGGCGTCGCCTTGTCCGACATCGAGCACCTTGACTTCCAGAGCGCCGTTCTTCTCCTGTGCTGATTCCGTGCTGCCCGCCGTGCCCGGCTGTCCTGCCACGCAGCCTGCCAACAGCGTGCTGACGAGAAAGAGCGCAGCGAGCACACCTAGCATTTTCTTCATGAAGATTCTCCTATCGTCTGCCTCAGCGGCCGCATTTCTCTCATTCATCATGCGCCGCCCTTGATCTGAACCCTGCTGTCCGTCCGCATCCTCATCCATCCTCTCCGTGTCACAAGATGCAACGCTCGATCCCCCACGCCACGCCGTCCTCGATCACCGTGGGCACGACGACTTCGGCGTGGGGCAGGAGCTTTTCGTTGGCGTTGCCCATGACGAGCGCATGGGCGACGGTCTGCATCATTTCGATATCGTTTTCTCCGTCGCCGAAAGCGTAGCTCGCTTCCACGGGAACGCCGATGTGTTCCAGTGCATGGAGGATGCCCGTGCCCTTCGATTCATGTGCAGAATACAGCTCGAAATTTCTGCCGTGCGCTGCGTCGACCAGCCCCGTAAGCCCCGGGAGCTGCAAGAACTCAGCGAAGGACGTGCGCCCTTTCGCATAGAACTCCATCTTGTAGGTCACGACGTCGCGCCAGGAAAAGTCGCGGCGGAAGAAATC
This sequence comes from uncultured Selenomonas sp., assembly GCA_916438625.1. Lineage (GTDB taxonomy): Bacteria > Bacillota > Negativicutes > Selenomonadales > Selenomonadaceae > Selenomonas. Next base: position 1,998,461 of record CAKAFE010000001.1, read on the forward strand.
CATCGGCACATCGAAGCTCTTGAAGAACGCTTCCAGCCCTTTGCACTCCGCGCCCATGTAGGTGAAATCCACGCTTTCCTGGCAGAAGTCCAAGCCTTTTTCCTTCGCCAAGCGCACGGCGCGATGGACGAGAGGCGGCTCCAGCGGCTTCTGGAATACGATCTCATCGCCGATCATGACGACGGCGCCGTTCATGAGCACGAAGCCATCGAAGCCGATCTCCAGGAGTCCCGGCTCGATGAAGCCATAGGGACGTCCGGTGGAAACGAAGGCATAGTGCCCCGCTTCCTGCAGTCGACGGATGGCAGAGCGCACCGCCTCCGTGGGCAGCGGGATCTTGTGCGTGATATCGATGATCGTGCCGTCGAGATCGAAGAATACTGCCTTTTTCATTTCTCTTCGCCGACCTCGCTCTTTTTTTCTCATGCGGCAGATCGAAGACGACGCGCAGGACGAGGAAGACGATCCAGAGCGCCATGGAAACGAGGTAGGCGATATCGATTGTCTGGAGATTGCCGTAGTCGAGCGTAGAGATGAGCCAGACCGCCGCGACGATGATGAGCCAATCCATCTTGCGTATTCGTTTCAACTTTTCCATAACAGCCACCTCTTGTTCTGTTCTTCACGATTTTTCGTCAAAAACTCCGCCCGAAGCCATAAGAACGCTATGCACGCTCGGGCTTCCCTATATGCAAAAAAAGCCGCTCCCACGCCAAGCACCTTGGCTGAAAGCGGCTGCCCTCCCTACTTCCGCTGCATCTGGGCGTCAAGGGCGTCGTGCATACGATGGTTGATCGTACTCAAGCCACGATAGACCGTCGTGATGTCGATCTCATCCCCGCGATTCTCCATGTAACGCTCCAGCTTGCGCTTCACGCGCTGCAGAGCATTGTCGATGGATTTGACGTGGCGATCGAGATCGACGGCGATTTCCTGGTACGACTTGCCATCGAGGTAGCTCATGAGCACGCGCCATTCGAGATCGCTCAAGATCTCTTCCATCTTTTCTTCGATGTCGACGAACTCCTCCTGGCTGATCACGAGCTCTTCGGGATTGGAAACGCGCGCCCCCGGCAGGATGTCGAGAAGCGTCCGGTCGGAATCCTCATCATAGATCGGCTTGTTGAGCGATATGTAGGAATTCAGCGGGATGTGCTTCTGACGTGTCGCCGTCTTGATCGCCGTGATGATCTGGCGCGTCACGCACAGCTCGGCGAACGCACGGAAAGAGGACAGGCGGTCGTTGCGAAAATCGCGGATAGCCTTGTATAGCCCAATCATGCCTTCCTGCACAATATCCTCCCGATCAGCACCGATGAGGAAGTAAGAGCGCGCCTTCGCGCGAACGAAGTTGCGATACTTGTTGATCAGGTAGTCCAGAGCAATATTGCTGCAACTCTCCTTGATTCTGGAAATGACCTCTTCATCCGTCAATCCGTCAAACCCTTCGAACCGTGCATCATTGCCGCTGTCTCTCATTTCTGCTTCCATAGCATCGACCCCATTCGTGTTCTTTTCCACTTCTGAAGAAAGCGATGACATACTTCTGGGACTGGCCATCCGTCCCGCCTCGTCCCCGACTGCTTTGATTATACCCCAGAGATGCCCGAAACGTCAAGCGAGGCAAGGCTTTTTCCAGCTTTGGCGCATTTCACTGCTCATTCTTATCATTCGTCCGCGCCTTTTCCTCCCAAGGTTCACCGTCGATTCCTGCGCAGAGCGTCGAGCTTCGCCGCCGTGCTGCTGTCGATGCGCGAGCCTACCTCGTTGCGCAGAAGGGCAGCGTCACCTCGCCCAGATACTCGTCCGCAATCCTCTTCTTCGTCTTCTTCACGCGCCGCCAAAGCTCTCTGGACGAGATGCGATAGGCGCCCGCCCCGAGGATCGCCGACTGCTCGGCGCCGTCGGAGGTCACGACGTGCACCTCGCGCGAGGTGCGCACGGATTCGTAGGCAAGCCGCTCGATGCAGCTGTCCGCCGTCACGCCCTCGCTCGTGTAGATGACCTCGAAGTGCGGCGTGATCTTCTCTCTGTGCTCCTCGCCGTTCGCAAAGAGCGCGTCGAAGACGACGGTCATGTCATACTTTTCGTAAGCGCCGTATTCCGGGGAGCAGATGAACCAGGCGGTCGCGCGCTTCTGCAAGATCGCCCGCAAAGGCGGCAAGCTCCGGCAGCGCATGGATGACGTTGTAGCCGTCGATGATGAAGTGTTCGCGTCGTTTCGCCATCTCGTCACGCCTTTCCGAGAAGGCGCGCGCGCTTCGCCTCATACATGAGGAGCGCACCGGCGACGGAAGCGTTGAGCGAGTTGATCGCGCCCTGCATCGGTATCTGCACGAGGAAATCGCACGTCTCCTTCACGAGCCTTCCCAGTCCCTTGCCCTCGTTGCCGATGACGATGACCAAGGGTCCCGTCAGGTCGGCATGAAACAGATCGTGCTCGCCCGCCATGTCGGCGCCCACGAGCCAGAGGCCGCGATCTTTGAGACGCTTCATCTCCTGCACGATGTTGCCGATGCGCACGACGGGCACATGCTCGACCGCGCCCGCCGAAGTCTTGGCGACCGTCGCGGTCAGAGCGCAGCTCCTTCGCTCGGGGACGAGCACGCCGTGCACGCCCGCCGCATCCGCCGTGCGCAGGAGCGCGCCGAAATTGTGCGGGTCTTCGATCTCGTCGAGCAGCAGGAGGAGCGGCGGTTCGCCCTTTTCCTCGGCACACGCGAAGACGTCATCGAGCGAGGCGTAAGCGACGGGCGCAGCATAGGCGATGACGCCCTGGTGGCGCATGTCGGGCGCAAGCTGGTCGAGCTTCTCTCGCTTGTTCGCCCGCACGGGCACGCCCTGCTCGCGTGCAAGCGAGAGAAGCGGCGCGAGCGCCGCTTCCTTCGCGCCCTGCGCGACGAGGATGCGATTGATGCCGCGCCCCGCCTTCAGCGCCTCGAAGACGGCATTTCGCCCGACAAGGATCTCATCGGAAAGAGGAAGCTCCGGCCGCGCGTCCTTTCCTTCCATTCGTTTCAGCGGCCTCTGCGGCTTCTGTGCCTTCTCCGCCCGCTTTTTCTGCTTCGTCTTCTCCATCGCTTCGCACCATCTTCCGCTCTTCATTCAGTGCGCATCGGGCTTCACGATGTACCTCGCGAGCCACGGCTCTTCTTCGACGAGGAGGTCGCGCATCCGGAGCATCATCTCGCGGATCTCCCACTGTGCGCCCGGCGTCGTCACGCGCTTTTCGTAGACATCCATGAAGGAGCGCAGGTTGAGCGTCGTGACGAAGTTCGTGCACGCTGCACCCGGAAGCACGAAGCGTGCGTCCTGCTTCGCCACGCCGAGCGCGAGAAGGTCGTCATAGGCCTTCTGAATCGCCTGCATCGTTTCCCTGTATCTTGCATACGCTTCTTCCTTTTCAGCGACCGTCGCGGGCACGACGTGCGCGAAGAGTCCTTCCGCCTGCTTTTCTGACTGCTCGGAGACGTAACGCTGGCTCTGGACGCTCAGGGAGACGCCGATGCGGTGGCGCGAATACTGCGCGAGAAGCGTGCGCGATACGTCTTTCACAGCAAACGTCATCGAGCAGTGCTCGACGACCGAGAGGTGCTTGCTCGTCATGATGCGATCCAAGAGGCGCAGCATCTCCTCTTCGCCCTTCTCCTCAGCGAGAAGCTCGATGGGCGAATCCGCGCTGTAGCAGGTGCGAGCCGCTGTCCAACACGTCTTCAGATAATCCGGCGTCTTTGCAATCAACTGTATTTCCACGTTCTGTTCCTTTCATCGTAGAGGAGACGTCATTCGAGCGGCGCTTTCTTCACGTGCCGCCCGCGCTTTTGTGCGATTTCTTCCATCATGCCCTGCGCGATGGCTTGGAATGCCCATTCAGCGATCTCGTCGAGGCGCTCCCGCTCCTCCTCCAGAAACAGCGTGCCCAAGAGCGCTTCGAAACCCGTGCTCGCATGGTACTCGGCGACGCTCGCGCGGCGCGGCGCATGACTCTTCGCGTTCCTGCCGCGCCGGAAGATGGCGCGTTCGCGCTCCGTCAGACGCTCCTCGATCGCCCGGTACGCCTTCGCCTGCCAGACAGCCGAGACGATCTGCGCGGCGAAGTCGCTCAAGACATGAACCTGCGACTGCTCGAAGGAGAGGAGTCGCGTGCGCACGAAGAGATGGAAGTATGCGTCGCCGATGTAGGCGAGCACGAGGGGGCTGGCGAGACGCACATCCACCCTGGCATAGCGCTCGGCGATGCCGCCCGCGTCGTCCGGCGTGAACATTGAGCCGACGATGGCGCGAAAACGGTCGAACCTCATGCGCGCTTCCACCGTGCGCCCTGCGGCGTATCTTCAATGACGATGCCGCGCGCCTTGAGCTCGTCGCGCAGGTGATCGGCGAGCGCCCAGTTCTTCTCTTCACGCGCCTTCTGCCGCAGGGAGAGAAGCAGCTCCATGAGACTGTCCAGAAGTCCGTCGTCCGCGTTGTCCTCTTTCGCTTCGAATATGCCTATGACTTCCGCCATCTCCGCATAGACGCCGCGCACCTTGGCGAAGTTCGTCGCATCGAAGGCGGCGCCGTCCGTCGTGACATCGTTGTAATAGATGTTGATCTCCTTCGACAGAGAGAAAAGGTGGCTGATGGCGAGCGCCGTGTTGAAGTCGTCATCCATCGCTTCATAGAACGCAGCCTTGGCCTCCATCGCCTTCGCCAGAAGCGGCTTCGCATTGTTCGTATCCGCACCGTCGCGCGTCATGAGCTCTGCGGCGTTGTCCCACGAATTCTTGAGACGCGCAAGGCTCGTCTTCGCCTCCGTCAGACGCTCATCGGTGAAATCGAGCGGGCTGCGGTAGTGCGTCTGCACGATGAAGAAGCGCACGACTTCACCCGCATATTTCTGCAGGATGTCCTTGACGGTGAAGAAATTGTTCTTCGACTTCGACATCTTCTCGTCGTGAATCGTGATGAAGCCGTTGTGCAGCCAATAGCGCGCGAAGCTGTGATCATCGCCCGTGCACGCCTGCGCCTGCGCGATCTCGTTCTCATGATGCGGGAAGATGAGGTCGCTGCCGCCGCCGTGGAAGTCGAACGTCTCGCCGAGATACTTCATCGACATCGTGGAACATTCGATATGCCAGCCTGGACGCCCCTTGCCCCACGGGCTATCCCAGAACGGCTCGCCGGGCTTCGCCGCTTTCCACAGGGCGAAATCCATCGGATGATGCTTGCGCTCGTCAACGCCCACGCGCGCGCCCGCCTGCATATCGTCCAAGGCGCGGCCGCTTAATTTGCCGTAGCCTGCGAAGCGCTCCACGCTGTAGTAGACATCGCCATCGAGCGCATAAGCATAGCCCTTCTCGATGAGCTTCCCGATCATATCGATCACGTCCGCGATATGCTCAGAGACGCGCGGATATGCGTCGGCGCGCCGCACGTTGAGCGCGTCGATCGCCTTGAAGTATTCCGCGATGTAGTGATCCGCAAGCTCCTTCCACGTCTCGCCCGCTTCCTTCGCGCGGCGGATGATCTTGTCGTCGATGTCCGTGAAGTTCTGCACATAGCGCACAGCGTACCCTCTTTTTTCCAGATAGCGGCGCACGACATCCCATGTGACGAAGGGTCGCGCATTGCCGATATGCGGATCGTTGTACGGCGTCACGCCGCAGCAGTAAATGCTCACCTTGCCCGGCTCAAGCGGCTTGAACTCCTCTTTCTCGCGCGTCAGCGTATTGTAAACTCTCAGCATTTATTTCTCCTCCATTTGCTCCAAAGACGCGACGGCATAGGCGGATATGCCCTTTTCCTCGCCCGTGAAGCCGAGCTTCTCTCTGTCGTCGCCTTCACGTTCACCTGATCGAGCTCCAGCCCAAGCGTCTGAGCGATATTCCGGCGCATCTCCTCGATGTAGGCGCGAATTTCGGTCGCTGCGCCACGATCGTCGCATCGACATTGCCCACGCAGTAGCCTTTCGCGCGAACCAGCTCCCGGACGTGCTCCAGAAGCTTCATGCTCGACACGCCCTTCCAGCGATCGTCGCTGTCGGGGAAGTGCCTGCCGAGATCACCGAGCGCCGCCGCCCCCAAGAGAGCGTCCTCGACGGCATGCAGCAGCACATCGGCGTCCGAATGCCCCCAGAAGTCCGCATTCATGCGGAATATCGACGCCGCCCACGATGAGCTTCCTTCCCGTCACCAGTCGATGCACATCATATCCCATGCCAAATCTCGTCATGTCATCACCTTCATCTCATCCGTTCCAATGGAATCCCTGCTTTTCCGTGAATGCGCCAGAAGCGCCTCCGCCAGCCACAAGTCTTCCGGCGTCGTGATCTTCAGATTGCCATAATCGCTCTCGACGACGAAGACCGCCTCGCCCAAGCGCTCGACGAGGCTCGCATCGTCCGTGCCGAGAAAGTCGTCCTGCGCCGCCTTCTCATAGGCGCGTTCCAACAAATCGCGACGAAATCCCTGCGGCGTCTGCACCTCCCAAAGACCCTCGCGCGGCGGCGTCGCTTCCACGCGCCCGCCCTCGCCCACGGCCTTGATCGTGTTCTTCGCGCGCACGGCGGCGATGGCGGCTCCCTTCTCGTTCGCCGCGCGGATGACCGCCTCGATCGTCTCAAAACTCACCAAGGGACGCGCCGCATCGTGCACGAGCACGATATCAGACGAAGCGGCGAGACGTTTCATGCCGTTCGCAATGGAATACTGCCGCTCGGCGCCGCCCGCCGTGACCCGCCAGGGCTTGAGCCCCTGCGTCCCGGCAAGAAGCGCTTCCACGGACGCTGTCTCATCCTCGGCGACGACGACGATGAGCTCGGCGACTGCCGGCACAGCGGAAAACCGCTGCAGGCTGCGAAGCAGGATCGGCACGCCGGAAAGCTCCAGAAACACCTTGTTCCTGCCCGCCTTCATGCGTCTTCCTGCACCCGCCGCTGGAAAAATCACGGAAACCATAACGCCTCCTTACCCCCGCATAAACGCACCGCCGATAAGTCGCATGACCTATCGGCGGCACTCTCATTTCACCAATGTCTGGGCTTTGCAAAAATCATGCGTCCGGCTGCCGTCTGCAGCGCCGACGTGACCTCCACTTCGATCGTGTTGTTGATATGGCGGCGACCGTTTTCAATGACGATCATCGTGCCGTCATCGAGATAGGCGACGCCCCTGTCCCGGCTCCTTGCCCTCCTTGACGACGGAAACGCGCATCGTTTCGCCCGGAATGACGACGGGCTTCACCGCATTGGAAAGCTCGTTGATGTTCAAAACAGGAACATCGCGCAATTCTGCGACCTTGTTCAGATTGAAATCGTTCGTGATGAGCTTGCCGCCCACGACTTGCGCGAGGCGCACGAGCTTTGAGTCAACTTCAGCGATGTCGTCGAAATCCCGGCTCGTGATCTCGACCTCCATCTTCGACTCCGTGCGGATGCGCTGCAGGATATCAAGGCCGCGTCTGCCGCGCACGCGCTTCAAAGCGTCCGAGGAATCCGCGATGTGCTGCAGCTCCTCCAGGACGAACTCCGGGATGAGCAGGGCGCCGTCGATGAAGCCCGTCTCGCATATATCGGCAATGCGGCCGTCGATGATGACGCTCGTATCAAGCAGTTTGTAGAGTTTTCCCGACGAGTTCTTTCCCTTCTCCATCTGCTCGGGCACATCCTTCGCTTTCGGCTGCGCCTTCGCCTCTCGTCCTTTGTTGATCAGGTTCGGCAGCGTGCCGAAAAGCTCACTGACTTCCTTTCGCTTCTTGATTGTGATATGAATGCCAAGATAGCCGAACACGATGCTGAAAACGACAGGAAAATACGCGCCGACGAGCGGAATCTTGGAAAATGCCGCACCCAATAAATTTGCAAGGATAAGTCCAATGGCAAGTCCCGTTGCGCCTGCGACGACATCGTGAATCGGCATCTTGTTCAGCTGCGTCTCCACCCAATACGTGAAGCGCTTGAGCGTCGCCGTAAACAAAGGCGTCGTGACGAAGCCGAAAGCTCCGCCCAAGACGGCGCCGACGAGAATGCAGACAAGCGAAGCCAGCGTCAAGCGAAAAAGCCCAAAATCCATCTTTAGGATTTCCGTGCTAAGGAACTCTGTCAAAAGCGGGCTCGCAAGCTGCATGAGCGCTCCGCCGAGAATGGCGAATATCAATGTGGTGAAGAAGCGCAATACTTTTTTCGAGCAATAAACATCCCTCCCATATGAAGAAAATGACAAAGCCAAACAGATTTATCATACTAAATCTATTCGGCTTTGTCAAAAGAAATCAATCTTGAAACCCTCGTATTTTGTCAGTATTTTGTCATTCCCGCACCGTCATCAGCAACGGGCAAACTCATTCTCCGCAAGGATGCCATCCATCCACGACTTGACCTCCTCCGGCGACTTGCTGCAAGCATAGACCAGCTCACTGACGATGATTTGCCGCGCCAGATCCAAGAGGCGTCTCTCCCCGCTCGAAATCTTGCGCAGACGATCCTGCAGGACGAGATTTCGCGCCACGGCCGCCACATCGCAGATGTCTCCGCTCTTCATGCGTTCAAGGTTCGCGTGGAAGCGCTTGTTCCAGCTTCCCGTCGCACGTTCCGGCGCCATCTGCAGCACATCCTTGACTTCTTCGACCTGCGTTTCGGGAATCACGTCCCGCAGTCCCATATTGTCCACGTTGTCCGTCGGTATCATGACCTTCATGTTGCCCAGCGGCATCTGAAGCACATAATAGGATTTGCCTTCGCCCAGCACCTCGCAATCCTCTATGCCAGAAATCACACCCGCACCGTGCATCGGATAGACAACTGTGTCACCCACCTGAAGCAATGCTACACCTCCTGCCCTTTCTTCACGCAAAGCGCACGAAAATAAAAATCTCTTTGTTCATTATAGCATAAATCTTCAGACAGGGAAAGAAAGAAATAGATTAGTTTATCACATTCCCCATTTCGTGTCAATCACAAGAAAAGAATTTTAGGACTATGCTACCAGAGAATCAATCCGCCGCATCTCCATGACTATGCCCGAGGGCTGCTGCCCACTCGTGGCTGATGAGTCCTCCATGGGCGAAAAGTTCGACGATGTGCGCATTCGTCTCGCGGATCGCCCGCGTCGCCTCTTCCGTCCCCCCGCTCCGAATGCAGGAATGGTAAGATTTTTTCAGATGACGGTTGATGCGGTAATATTGCTGTGCGCGAAAATACATACAGATTCCCCTTTCTTCTATCCTGCTGCTCCTTCCCTCAGTATAGCAAAAACAGCGCGATCGCCAAAGTGCAAAAAGAAATTTTCTTCATCCGCTTGACAATCTTCTTGCATAGGCGTATATTATGTTTCGTCGGGATTACAGTGTAACACTCCCCGATGGAGACCACACGTTCGAAGTCCACGGCGGACGTCGAACACGATCTTGCAGGAAAGAGAATACTCCGTTGAAATTCCATGACGGGAAAAAGTAGTTGCGAAGCGCATCCTCACAGAGAGCCGCTCCTGTGCTGAAAAGCGGCAGCCTGCCTTGCAGCGAAGATCCTCCCCGAGAAGCGAGGCTGAATTGTTCCAGTAAGCCGAGCCGTCCCTTCCGCGTTAGAGGAAGCGCGTATGCTTGTACGCGACGAGCGCCCGCTCCGTGCGGGAATCTGGGTGGTACCGCGGATAGAGCATCCGTCCCTTTTTCAGGGGATGGATTTTTTTATTCTCATCATGCAGCATTTTAGGAGGAATCATCATGGAAACCTTGGCTCTCGGCCGCCTCAGACGAAAGCGCGACTTGCACATCATTCTGCCCGTCTTTCTCGTATCCATCATCGCCTGCATCGATCGCGTGAACATCGCCTATGCTGCCCTGACGATGACGCAGGATCTCGACTGGATCACGCCGGAAATCTTCGGCGCAGGCGCAGGCATCTTCTTCATGGGCTATCTGCTTCTGAAATCCCTCGGCGCTCTCATCGCCGCGCGCTTCTCCGCGGCGAAATGGATCGCACGCATCATGTTCACCTGGGGGCTCGTCTGCATCTTCATGGCCTTCATGCAGACGCAGACGGAATTCTATCTGTGCCGTTTCCTGCTCGGCGCTTCAGAAGCGAGCCTTTATCCCGTCATCTACTCCGTCCTCTTCGCACGTTGGTTCTCCGAGCAGGAGCGAGCGCGCGCCAACTCCCTCATGCTGACGTCGCTCCTGATCTCGACGATCATCGGCGCGCCGCTCGCAGGCTTCCTCCTGCAGACCTCCTTCTTCGGTATGCACGGCTGGCAGGAACTCTTTATCCCGGAAGCGCTTCCTGCCCTCGCATTCGCCTTCTTCTTCTACTTCGCCGTCAAGGACAAGCCCGACCAGGTTTCCTGGCTGACCGCAGAGGAAAAGGCGTACCTGAACCATCAGTATGAAGAAGAGCAGGCAAGGATGCAGAACATCAAGAAATATACCATTCTTCAAGCCTTTTCCGATCCCAAGGTCTTGAAGCTCTGCTTCATCTATTTCATGTGGGTCATCGGCTTCTGGGGCTTCAACTTCTGGATGCCCACCGTGCTCAAAGGACTTTCCGGCTGGTCTACCGAATTCCTCGGCGGCGCCATCGCCATCCCCATGACAGCGGCGCTCATCGTGCAGATCATCATCGGCAAGACTTCGACAAAGACGGGAGACAAGGTGTGGCACGTCTCGGGCGCACTCATCGTCGGCGCCATCGGGCTCGGCTTCAGCCCGTTCGCCGACAACATGTATATGGCGCTCTTCCTCGTCTGTTTGTCCGCCATCGGCATCTACGGCGCCATGGGCGTCTGGTGGACGATTCCGACGAGCTTCCTCTCCGGTTCCGCTGCCGCCGGCAGCGTCGCTCTCATCAACTCCTGCGGCAACCTCGGCGGCTGGGTCATCCCTACATGATGGGCTGGCTCAAGACAGAAACAGGCTCCTTCCATACGGGCTACTTCCTTATGGCGTTCTTCATGCTGATCGCCGCCCTCACGGTGCTGACGATCCAATACCGCTGGAACGGCGAGAGGAAAGTCCGCGCAGCAAACGAGGATCGCTCCCTCTCGTTGCAGCAGGAAACGTAACAAGCGCAAACGAAAACCGCCCTTGCGGATCGGGATTCCCGACCCGCAAGGGCGGTTTTTATGCAGCTTTTGCCGCGCCCAATTACTTGAGCTCGACCGTCGCGCCGGCCTCTTCGAGCTTCTTCTTGAGCTCTTCTGCCTCTGCCTTCGCGACATTCTCCTTGACCGGAGACGGAGCGCCGTCAACGAGCTCCTTCGCTTCCTTCAGGCCGAGACCCGTAGCTTCACGCACAGCCTTGATGACGTTGATCTTCTTGTCGCCTGCTGCAGCGAGAACGACCGTGAACTCGCTCTTTCTCTTCGCCGGCAGCAGCCGCCGGAGCAGCACCAGCAGCAGCGACAGCAACCGGAGCTGCAGCGCTGACGCCGAACTTCTCTTCCATTGCCTTGACGAGCTCGGAAAGCTCAAGGACGGTCATGCCCTCAATGGCCTGCATGATTTCTTCTTTAGTCATGGTATATACCTCCATAAAGTCGTTTTATTTATCGGTGATTTCAGCCTGCAAGCGGCGGACAATCGTCCGTCCGCTGCATGGTGCAGGAATCAGGCGGAAGCCTGCTCCTCCTTCTGCTTGCGGATCGCCTCAAGCACATAGACCGCGTTGCGAATGACCCCCTGAAGCACATTGACCGTGCCTGCAATCGGGGACTGCATGCTGCCCAAGAGCTTCGCGAGAAGCACCTCGCGCGACGGCAGATCTGCCAGGGCCTTGACCTCGGCAACGTCAATGACGCGGCCATCCAAAAGACCAGCCTTGAGCGTCAGGATGCCGGCGTCTTCCAGCTTGTTCTTCTTCATGAACTCGCAGATGATCTTTGCCGGCGCCACGGCATCGTCAGTGGAAACGGCGAGAGCCGTCGTCCCCTCCAAGTGGTCGCAGAGATCATCGAGACCAAGCTCCTTTGCCGCAATGCGCGTCATCGTATTCTTGACAACGTGGTAGGAAACACCTGCCTCACGCAGCGTGCGGCGAAGCGCCGTATCCTGTGCCACGGTCAAGCCCTTATAGCTTGTAAAAACGGCGCCCTTCGCTGTCGAAAGTCTTTTCCTTCAACTCGGCGACAATCGCCTCTTTCTTTGCATTTACCTTTGCATTCATTCTGCACCCCCTCTCAATAAGATTCAAACAGAACAAAACGGCTTCCAACTGCACGCCGGAAGCCGCACCTTTTGAAGCAATGCGCCTGGATCCGACCTCGGCGGGCGAGCTTTGCGCTCGTTCGATGGCTCATGCCATACCTGCTGTCTACAGTCATCGTATGCTGTTTTCGTGTAAGGACGCGCACGGCTTTTTCCAAAGCGGAAATCGTGCGTGCATCTTTTATCGGATCAGGCAAGCGTAGCAACCGGAACGCCGGGTCCCATCGTGGAGCTGACCGTAATCGCACGGATGTACTGCCCCTTCGCTGCTGCCGGACGAACGCGGACGAGCGTATCGACGAGCGCCTGGTAGTTCGCCTTGAGCTTGTCGACATCGAACGAAGCCTTGCCGATCGGGACATGGATGTTGCCAGCCTTGTCCGTGCGATACTCGACCTTGCCGGCCTTGATCTCGTTGATCGCTTTCACGAGATCCATCGTGACCGTACCGAGCTTCGGGTTCGGCATGAGGCCGCGAGGCCCCAAGACCTTGCCGAGACGACCGACCGTGCCCATCATATCAGGCGTAGCGACAGCGACATCGAAGTCGAACCATCCGCCCTGGATCTTCGTCACGATCTCGTCGGAGCCGACGTAATCAGCGCCTGCATCCTCAGCTTCCTTGACCTTCTCGCCCTTGGCAAAGACGAGAACTCTCTTCGCCTTGCCCGTGCCATGCGGCAGAACCATAGCGCCGCGAACCTGCTGATCCGCGTACTTCGGATCAACGCCGAGACGAACATGCAGCTCGATCGTCTCATCGAACTTCGCCGTCGCCGTCTTCTTCACGAGCTCCATGGCTTCAGCAACGCTGTAGAGCTTGCCGGCTTCAAGAAGCTTTGCGGCATCCTGGTATTTCTTGCCGTGTTTTTGCCATTCAAAAATTCCCCTTTCGTGGTCATAGCGGTTTTTACAATGAAACCCCAAGAGGTCAAGCCGAAGGCGCAGATCGATTGGTTGGTTTCATGTAAGGGCGGCACACAATGTCTGCAAAGCAGCCGTTTGTGCGCGTAGTTTCCTGCCACGAGCATGAACGCATCGAATCAGTCGACGATCTCGATGCCCATGCTGCGAGCCGTTCCCTCGATCATGCGCGTAGCAGCTTCGAGGTCTGCCGCATTGAGATCCTGCATCTTCGACTGTGCGATCTCCTGCGCTTTCGCGCGCGGCACTTTTGCGACTTTCGTCTTGTTCGGCTCACCAGAAGCTTTTTCGATGCCGGCGGCTTTCTTCAAAAGGACTGCGGCGGGCGGCGTCTTCGTGATGAACGTGAACGAACGATCCTCGAAGACCGTGATTTCGACCGGAATGACGAGACCCGCCTGCTTGGCCGTCCTCTCATTGAACTCCTTGACGAAAGCCATGATATTGACGCCTGCCGGCCGAGCGCCGGACCTACCGGAGGAGCCGGACTTGCCTTTCCAGCGACAACCTGCAGCTTGACGAGCTTTGCGACCTTCTTTGCCATACTTTTAACACCTCCTTAAAAGGGTTTCGCCCCGCTCTTTGCGACGAGACGCTGCGTTGAGCGGCATCCGATTCCCTAGATCTTTTCGATCTCGCTGTACGAGAGATTGGCTGGAGTCTCACGCCCGAACATGTCGACGAGCACCTTGACCGCTCCCTTCTCGGGAAATACCTCCGCCACAATGGCAGGGTGATTCTCAAACGGTCCCGATTTGATGCGAACGGTCTGCCCCACCTCGACATCGATCGCGACGACGGGATTTTCCTCTTCCGCTCCCGTGGATTTCAAGATATGTCGAACTTCCGCCTCCGAGAGAGGAATCGGCTTCGTACCCGAGCCGACGAATCCCGTGACGCCCGGCGTATTGCGCACGACGTACCACGAGCGGTCGTTGACGATCATCTCGACCAAGGCGTAGCCGGGAAAGATCTTCTTCTTGACGAGTTTCTTCTTGCCATCCTTGATTTCGGCCTCTTCCTCCATCGGGACGATGACATTGAAGATATTGTCCTCCATCCCCATGGTATGGACGCGGGACTCAAGATTCGCCTTGACCTTGTTCTCATATCCGGAATAGGTATGGATCACATACCATTTCTTCTCAGATTCCATCGCGCCTCCAGCCTTCTATCGCAGAATAAGTTGAAACAACCTTGCAAAAAACGTATCACATATCCAGATCAGCGCACAGACGACAACGACCGCCAGCCCCACGACGCCGGTATACGTCACCAGCTCTCTGCGGGTCGGCCAAGTCACCTTCTTCATCTCCGCCTTGACTTCGCCTACGAAGCGGAAGAGATTGAAACCGCCCGAGGAAGGCTGCGGCATCGACGAATTTCCATCTGCCAAAGCATTCACACTCCGTATCTCATTGCTGCAAGCCGCAAGGCTTACTTCGTTTCCTTGTGCGGCGTATGCTTCTTGCAAAACTTGCAATACTTGTTGAACTCAAGCCGATCCGGATCATTCTTCTTGTTCTTGTTGGTCTGATAGTTGCGGTTCTTGCAAACCGTGCAGGCCAACGTAACGGCATTGCGCATGTTTCAGCACTCCTTCCATAAAATCACTAACATACTTTATCACACTTAATACCGAGTGTCAACAAAAATCCCATGATTTTCCCGCCAACATAACAAAAACCCCTCAACGGGGCTTGGGAAATGGTGGCGGCACAGAGATTCGAACTCCGGACACTGCGGGTATGAACCGCATGCTCTAGCCAACTGAGCTATGCCGCCCTGATTATGATGGAGCTGATGACCGGGATTGAACCGGTGACCTTATCCTTACCAAGGATACGCTCTGCCGACTGAGCTACATCAGCAATCCGACAACGATAAGATTATACACGATAAGCACCTGATTTGCAAGAGCTTCCCAAAAATTCTTTCCACAAAAAAACCGCAGCGCCTAAAAAGGCGCTGCGGCAAAAGGAAAGACTTCTTTAAAAATCATCGTCCATGCCCGTCGTATCGATGCCGAAGATCAGCTTGTCGATCGTATGGATGAGCTGGTTGATCTCGGGCTTCGAGATCTGGGCGCTGGCGCCGAGGTCTTCACCCTTTCTGCGCATTTCCTCGGAAATCAGCGACGAGAAGAGGATGAGCGGAACCGGGCGCAGACGATCGTCTTCGCGCACGAGCTTCAACAGGCGGTGACCGTCCATCTTCGGCATTTCGACATCGGAGATGATGATGCGCACCTTGTCGGAAACGCCTTCGGGACCCGCCTTTTCCGCAACGCCCCTGAGGAAGTTCCAAGCCTCCTCGCCGTTGCCGAAGTCACGCACGAACGTATAGCCCGCGCCATGCAGCGTGTTGACGAGGAGGTCGCGCAGGAGCACCGAGTCTTCCGCCACGATGACGTGCTGCGCGGCACGCTTCTGCTTGATGTCCTCCGTCGTGTCGTCAACCGTCGTGAGTTTCTGGTTGATCTCGGGGTTGATCTCCGCCATGATCGTCTCGAAGTCGAGCAGGAGGACGATCTTGCCCTCCATCTTCACGAGACCGACGACACGCGACTGGTCGCCGACCTCCGGAGCCGGTTCCATGTTCTTCCACGAAATGCGGTGGATGCGCGATACGTTGTCGACGAGGAAGCCCATATCGTAGCCGTTGATCTCCGTCACGATGATGTTCTGCGAACGTCCCGCCGCCTGTCCGCTCATCACGCCGAGAGCGCGCGGCAGATCGACGAGCGGCACCGCCCTGCCGCGCAGGGTGAAGAGTCCGTTGATGTACGGATGCGCCTGCGGCATTGCCGTCACGGGGAAGTCGGAAGCCTTGATGACCTCGCGCACCTTCGCGACGTTGATGCCGTAATTGACAGCGCCGATGTTGAACTCGATGATTTCAAATTCATTTGTGCCGGTTTCCAGCAAAATGCCCTTCTTCTCGTCTTTTCCGTCTGCCATGAAAAATCCGCCCCCTAGATTTGATACTTGATCAAAGAAACAATTCGTTAAAAAGGTTTAAAATCCTTCTTTTATTTGCAAGAATCGTCGATTATTTTCACGCGCCTTCGTCATCGGCGTCCGACGGCCTGCCCACGAGCAGCGTCCAGCCATCCTTCTCCTCGATGCGCCCTGCCTTGAGCAGATGTCCGATAGCCCGCTTGAACGCCGCCTTGCTGATCTGGAACTTCGCCTTGATGATTTCCGGCGTCGTCTTGTCACTGTAAGGCATCCTGCCCTTGTGGTTTTCCAGGTAGTCCAAGATCCGCTCGGCGTCACTGACGAGCGCCTTCTCCTTCGGCTCGCGCAAGGAACCGTTGAGTCTGCCGTCAGCACGAACATAGGTGATGCGCACCGTGACTTTCGCGCCCACGCGCGGCCGCTCCTGCATCTCCTTGTGCGCGACGAACACGATGTAACGTTCGTCCGTGAAGATGAATGCGCCGCTCTCCGTGATGTTGTAGACCGAGCCTGCGAGATGCGCACCGACGCGCACATCCGTCGCGGGCTTCGAGGCACGCCGAAGCTCATCTTCGACCTCCATCGTCACGGCGAGCCTGCCCGACTTGTCCGTGTAGAGCTTCGCCCAGACCACCTCGCCGACCTGCGGCCTGCCCCTCATGCCCGCATAGGGAAGGAATATGCCGCGCTCCGCACCGACATCGAGGAAAGCTCCATCGCGGCTCACGTTGATGACGGAAAGGCGCGCGACCTGCCCCTCCTTCATGCGCGGCACCTTCATGCTCGCCGTCAGGCGGTGCTTGGGGTCGAGGTACAGGAACACGTCGACTTCCTCGCCGACCGTCACCTCGCGCGTCTGCTGCGTCTTGTGCAGCAGGATGTCGTCCGAAGTGCTGCCCGTCTCGGCATCGAGGAAGGCGCCGAACTCGCCCAGGCGCACGACGCGAAGGCGAGCGACCGTGCTCGGGCCATACTTCCTGCGCTTTCTTTCCATCATGGGCTAGTCCTCGTACCGCGTGAGGGGCGCATCGCTCCAAAGCCTTTCCAGTGCGTAGAACGCGCGGCTTTCCGTCATGAACACATGCGCGACACAGTCGCCGTAATCGAGGAGCACCCATTCGCCCTCGCGGTAGCCCTCCTTATGCAGGTACGGCTTTTTGATCTTCTCCAGTTCTTCTTCGATGTTGTCGGCTATGGCGCGCACCTGCGTCGCCGTGTTCGCCGAGCAGACGATGAAGTAGTCCGCTGCCGTCGTAAGCTCCGTCATGCGCATGATGACGATGTCCTCTGCCTTCTTGTCGCTCGCAGCCTTGGCGATCGCCCGGCCGGTTTCTTCCGGTGTGTTGCTCAAGATTCATGCCTCCTACTGCTCTTCACTTATTATCGTCATTTTCTCCCTCATGCTTCACCGATTCAGGGAATAATTCTGCAATCTTTTGCCGAATCGCGGCCTGGTCGGGCAGCCAATAGCCATCGCGCTGCGTCACGGGCAAGATGAGCGTCTTGGGCGGCTCGCTGCCGAGATTTTTCAAGACCTTCGCGAGTCGCGCCGAGTCGAAGATCTCCGCGCTCGTCGTCATGCGGTACTTGAAGATGTCCGCCACATCGGGCAGTTTCGGGATGGTGTCGACCTGCAGGAACTTTTCGTAGAGCGCTTTGGCGAAGCGCTGCTGGCGGTGAAGCCTGCCGACCTCGCCAAGCTCCGAGCTGCGGTAGCGCAGATATTTCTGCGCTGTATCGCCGTCCATGTGCTGGAATCCTTTGGGGATATGAATGGAAAGCCCGGCCTCCGGATCGTCGTAGTTCATCTCGTCCTCAACATAGAGGTCGACGCCCCCCAGGACATCGACGAGGTCGGCGAGAGCCTGCGTGTCGAGCGTCACATACTGGTGGATCGAAACGCCCAAAAGATCCGAGATCGCCTGCACCATCGTCGGTGCGCCGCCATGCATGTAGAGGTCGGTCGCGCGCATCTCGTCGCCCTTCTGCGGCAGATGGACGATCATGTTGGGCGGCACCGTGATCGCGCGCAGGCTTCCCGTCGCGTTTTCCATGCTGAGAAGCAGGATCGTGTCGGCATGTTTCCCTTCCGTGCCGTTCTCATCGGCGCCGTCGTCGATGCCGAGCACGAGCACGTTCGTATAGCCGTCGAACTTCGCATCGACATGGCGATCGCGCACCTGCCGCCGCGCTTCATACCCTTGATAGACGGCGTCGATCTCCTGATAGATGCCGTGCCCGATGCCATAGAGGAAGTAGCCTGCGACGGCGAGCACAGCGATGAATATGCTCAGGAAGAACATCAGCACGAGCAGGCGCGCGCGCGCGATGCGGCGGCGGCGCGCCTGTTCCTTGCGCTTCAGGCGAATGTTCTCCTGCGTGCGGCTCTTCACTTTCCGCGTCATGGCGCGCGCCTCTCTTTGCACGAGCGCAGAGAAGAAGTTCGTTGCGCGCCGCCACCGTCGCCGGATGGATGAGTCGCCCTGTCTGCAGCACGAAGAGGATCGACTGGGAAAGCCCCGCCAGCACCATCGCGTCGAGGCTTGCCGTGCGCGAAAGTTCCCGCAGGGCGCCGACCTCGGGGTAGTCGCGCTGCGGCTCGATCATGTCGGCGAAGTAGACGATCTTGTCGAGCGTGGTCATATGCTCGCCGCCGACAGTGTGCCGCCAAATCGCCTGCAAGATCTCAGGATCTGTCACGCCGTAGACCTCCTGCGCACGTCTCGCGCCCACATAAGCATGCAAAAGGAGCGGCATCGTGCGCTCGACCTCGCCACAGTCGATCGAACGCCGTGCCGCTTCCGAGGCGAGATCCTCCGTCTTGTATTCGCGCGCGCAGTCATGCAAAAGCCCTGCAACGCGCGCCTTCTCCACGTCCGCACCGAAACGCTCCGCCAGCATGGCGGCGGTGTCTGCAACGCCGAGAGAATGCTCGTAACGCTTCTTTTGCAGCCGTCGGGAGAGCTCTTCTTTCATCGCCTCATAATTCATGAATACAGACCTTCCTTGTAAATGCAGGCTTCAACTTTCTCCGGCACGAGGTAGCGGATCGAACGTCCTTCCCGCAGGCGGCGGCGGATGTCCGTCGACGATATCTCAAGCTCCGGCGTATTTACGGGATGGATGCGCGCGAGCACTTCCTCGCCCAGCCGCTCGCGCACATCGTCCAAGCGAATGGGCGACCCCTTGCGCTTTGCCGCCGCGAAATGGCAGAGAGAGAAAAGTTCGGACACGCGATGCCATGTGAAGATGGTATCAAGCTCATCCCCGCCGACAATGAAGTAGAAGTCCGTGCTCTCGCCATGCTCCTCGACGAGTGCGCGCAGCGTATCATACGAGTAGGACTGTCCCTCGCGCCTCATCTCCAGATCGAGCGCACAGAAATGGGGATTGCCCTCCACGGCGAGCTGGGTCAGGCGCAGGCGATGTTCCGCCGCCGCGACCTTCCGTCCCGTCTTGTGCGGCGGCTGCGCTGCGGGAATGAAGATCACCTGCGAGAGTCCCAGCGTCTCGCGCGCTGCCTCCGCGATCACCAGATGCCCAATATGGATGGGATCGAACGTGCCGCCCATGATGCCGACACGCTTCTTCGCCTTCGTCATGACCTCACCTCCGCGACAGGATGCGACAAACATCCTCCTGTGCAGAACAAACCCGTCGCCCCGCGCGGCTCAACCGAAAAGAAAGATCGTCACAGCCAGCGCCGCCGCCATGCTCAAGACGATGATGAAGACGGCGCGCAGTGCATCGTAGAAATCATGCGCGCCCTTGTCCGTCGAAAGATATTGCTGCAGTGCGCGTGCGCAGCCAAGAAGTCCGTTCATTCGCGCACCTGCCCTTCGCCGTAGATCAGATACTTCATCGAAGTCAGCTCCAGAAGTCCCATGGGCCTCGCATGAAGCTTCTGCGTGCTGATGCCGATCTCCGCGCCAAAGCCGAACTCGCCGCCATCCGTGAAGCGCGTCGAGGCATTGACGTAGACTGCCGCCGCGTCGACCTCCGCCCCGGAAGCGATGCGCATGTTTGACGTCGTTCGTGACGATCGTCTCCGAGTGTCCCGTATTGTAGCGATTGATGTGCGCGATGGCTTCCGCCAGATCGCGCACGACCTTGACAGAAAGGATGAGCTCGCCGTACTCCGTCGACCAATCCTCTTCCGTCGCCTCCTTGATCGACGTGCAGACGGCACGCGCCTTTTCACAGCCGCGCACCTCGACGCCCGCCGCTTCCATCGAAGGCACGATGCGCGGCAGGAAGTCTCCGGCGATTCCTTCATGCACGAGCAGGGTCTCCATCGCATTGCACACCGACGGGCGCGAGACTTTCGCGTTCAGGGCGATCTTCTCCGCCATGGCGAAATCCGCGCTCTCGTCGACGAGGGTATGGCAGACGCCGCAGCCGGTCTCGATGACGGGCACCGTGCTCTGCTGCACCACGGCACGGATCAATCCCGCCCCGCCGCGCGGAATCACGACATCCAAGAGGCCGTCGAGGTGCATCATCGATTCGACGGCCTTCCTGTCCGTCGAGTCGATGAAGCCGAGCGCACCTTGCGGAACGCCCGCCTCCCTGCGCTGCCTGCACGAGCAGCGACGCGATCGCCGAATTCGAGCGAATCGCTTTCCGAGCCGCCGCGCAGCAGCACGGCGTTTCCCGACTTCAGGCAAAGTCCCGCCGCGTCCGCCGTCACGTTGGGACGCGCCTCGTAGATGATGCCGACAACGCCCAGAGGCACGCGCACGCGACGGATCTCAAGCCCGTTCGGGCGCACGGTGGAGAAGTCGCCGCGCCCGATGGGATCGGCAAGAGCCGCCGTCTCGCGCAGGCCCTGCGCCATCGCATGAATGCGGCTCTCATCAAGCATGAGGCGGTCGAGGCAAGAGCGCTTGACGTCCTTTCTCGTGCGCGCCTCTTCGAGATCTTCAGCGTTCGCGTCCAAGATGAGACGCATCCTCTTTTCGAGCATATCCGCCATGGCATAAAAGCGCCCTGTTCTTGTCCTCAGGCTTCATGACTGCCAGAAGTCTCGACGCCTCCTTCGCCGCTTGTGCCTTTTCCCTGACCAACGCCTCGATGTCCATGAAGAACCCCTCCCAAAATACCGCTGCCCTAGAGCAAGAAATCAGACCATCAGGACCATGTTGTCACGATGGATGACCTCGTCGCGGATCTCGCCCTCGATGAGGCTTTGCAAAATCGCGGCTCTGTCTCCCCGCGATCTTCGCGATCTGCGCCGCGCTGTAGTTGACGATGCCGCGCGCGATCTCCTGCTGACGCGCAGACAGCACGCGCACCGTCGTGCCCGCCGCGAAATCGCCCTCGACGGCGACGATACCCGCCGCCAGCAGGCTCGATCCGTGTGCGCGCATCGCCGCCTCGCAGCCCTCGTCGACAACGACGTCGCCCGCGATGCGCTTGCCGAAGGCGAGCCAACTCTTTCGCTGCCTGAGGTGCGCTTCCTTCGCGGAAAACACCGTGCCCACAGGCTCGCCCGCGAGGACGGCGGAAATCACATCGTTCCTCGCGCTCGGCGCGATGACGAAGGTCGCGCCCGCGTTCACGGCGATCTTCGCCGCCTCGATCTTCGTCGCCATGCCGCCCGTGCCGAAGGAAGAGCCTGCGCCGCCCGCCATGCGCCTCGATCGCGGGCGTGATCTCCGCGACTTCGGGGAATCCATCGCGCTGTCTTGTCTTCCTGCGGATTCGCCGTATAAAGCCCGTCGATGTCCGAGAGGATGAGCAGCGCGTCGGCGTCGATGAGCGTCGCGACCGTCGCCGACAACGTATCATTGTCGCCGATCTTGATCTCGTCGACCGCGACGACGTCGTTCTCGTTGATGACGGGCACGGCGCCCATGGAGAGAAGCTCCAGAAGCGCATTGCGTGAATTGGCGTACTGATGGTGACGCGCGGCATTCTCCTTCGTCAGGAGCACCTGCGCCGCCGTCTGCCCATAGTCGGCGAAAAACTTCTTGTAGAGCGTCATGAGGCTCGACTGCCCGATGGCCGCCAAGGCTTGGCGCGCGGGAATCTCCGCTGGCTTCTGCCGAAGGCCGATGCTGTCCATGCCGATGACGATGGCGCCCGAGCTTACCAGCACCATCCGCGCCCCTCATTCTTGAGGTCGGCGATCTCGCGCACAAGGCGATCCATGCGCCGGAAATCAGGCTTCCCCGACGTGCGCACGAGCGTGCTCGTGCCGACCTTGACGACGACGCGCTTCGCCTCGCGCAAGCGTTCGCGTGCATTCATTCCACGATGCCTCCCCACAAGCTCCGACTACTCGCGATACTCGAACCCATATCGCCGATATGAACCGTCATGCCCTCCCGGATGCCGCGCTCCCTGAGACGCGCATCGATCTTCTTCATGCGCCAGATATACTGGAAGCGGCGCACCGCCTCGTCGTTGCCGAAGTTCGTCATCGCGACGAGCTTCTCCAGCGCCTTGTTCGAGACGATGAAATCCGCGCGGTCGTTGCGCGTGATCGTCACGACATCTTCAGCCGCCTCCGCATCGAGCGAGGCATCATAGACGCGCACCTCCTCGGCTTCTTCCTGCGGCTCCTCCTTCATGTTTTCGAGCGTTTCACCCACATAGTCGATGAGCTCTTTCAATCCTTGGTGCGCCGCCGCCGAAACCGCGAAGAGGCGGATGCCCTCCTTCTCGGCGAGAGCTTCCAGACGCGGCAGGTTCTCCGCCGCCTCGGGCAGATCCATCTTGTTCGCGACGAGGATCTGCGTGCGCGAGGCGATCTTCTCGCTGTACTTCTTCAGCTCCGCGTTGATGCGGTAGTAATCCTCTACAGGATCGCGCCCCTCGATGCCTGACGCATCGACGAGATGCAGGATGAGCCGCGTGCGCTCAACGTGCCGCAGAAAATCATGCCCGAGTCCCGCGCCGTCCGCCGCACCCTCGATGAGTCCCGGGATATCCGCCATGACAAAAATTCTTCTCGTAGTCCGTCTGCACGACGCCGAGCACGGGCACGAGCGTCGTGAAATGGTAGGCGGCGACCTCGGGACGCGCCGCCGAAACCGCCGTGATGAGACTCGACTTGCCGACGCTCGGATAGCCGACGAGCCCGACGTCAGCGAGCAGCTTGAGCTCCAACAAAAGCTCCTTGCTCTCCCTCGCTCGCCAAGCTCCGCAAACGTCGGCGCACGGTTCGCAGAGTTGGAAAAGCGTGCGTTGCCGCGCCCGCCGCGCCCCGCCTTCGCGATGACGACCTCTTGCCCGACCTCCGTGAGATCGGCGAGCACCGCGCCCGTCTCCGCATCCTTGACGAGCGTTCCCGGCGGCACCTTGATGCGGCACGGCTCGGCGTTCGCTCCCGTCATGTTCTTGATATCCCCGTTGCCGCCGTCCTTTCCCTTGAACTTCCGATGATAGCGGAAGTCCAGCAGGGTGTTCATGTTGCGGTCGACGACGAAGACGATGTCCGCGCCGCGTCCGCCATCGCCGCCCGAAGGGCCGCCCTTGGGAATGAACTTCTCGCGGCGGAACGACGACTTTCCCTTGCCGCCGTCCCCCGCCTTCACGCTGATTTTTGCACGATCGATGAACTGCATCGCTGCCTCCTTTCAAACATGACGTCCGCCTCGTCTCCCCGCCCTTGATGCACATGTCTCATCGCCGCAGAAAACCTCCGACGATGAAGCATGAGCGCCAAGCGCTCGAAAAAACCACAGATAGAAAAAGATACCTGCGTCGCAAAAGGCGCAGGTACTCTTCATCTTGCAACATATCAAAGAAGCACGGATAAATTCGGCGCCGTCATCTTGACGAGCCTCATCTCATCAGTGATTCCTTAGGCCAACGGATAAACGCTGACCGGCGGTTGTAGCGACCCTTGCGCTCGAAAGCGACCTTGCCTGCCACCTTGGCGAAAAGCGTATCGTCCTTGCCGATGCCCACATTGTACTCCCGGATGGAAGTGCGTGCCGCGCTGGCGCACGAGGATGCTGCCCGCCGTCACGAGCGTTCCCGCGTGCTCCTTGACGCCAAGACGCTTGGACTCGCTGTCGCGGCCGTTGCGCGTGCTGCTCACGCCCTTCTTATGTGCGAAAAGCTGCAAATCAAACTGAAACATAGATCTCACCCCTCTTTGTATGCAATCTTCACGGCGTCGGGCTCGATCTTTTCGATCTCCTCCAACCCCAGCCGCATTGTCTCCAACACGGCTTCGGTGAAATCGTCGGGCGCTTCCTTGAGCTTCAGGAAGAAGTCCCCGCTCGCGACACGATAGCTTACCTCGCGATGCAGATGCTTCCCTATGCCGAGAAGTGCTGTCTGCACGATCGAGGAAACCCCCGCGCAGACGATGTCGGCGCCATAGACGCCGTTGTGCCCCTTGACCCGGCAGCCCGATATTTTTCCCATTCTGTCGCTCGATCTCGATCTCGATCATCAAGCCTCAATCTTTTCGATAACGACCTTCGTGAAAGGCTGACGATGACCCCGGCGACGACGGTAGTTCGACTTCGCCTTGTACTTGAAGACGCGGATCTTCTTGCCCTTGCCCTGCGTCTGCACCTTGCCCGTCACCTTCGCGCCCTCGACGAGCGGACGACCGACCTTGACGGCATCGCCGTCAACAACCGTAAGAACATCATCGAACGTCACGTTCGCGCCCTCTTCCGCGTCGAGCTTCTCGATGCAGATGACATCGCCCTCGGCAACGCGGTACTGCTTGCCTCCGGTCTTGATAATAGCGTACATGAAAAACACCTCCCTGCGTGTTACTCGCCGACTGCGGTACGGCAAAGCCGTTTCATCGAACCTCGTCGAGCGGTTGAAAAATGACGTGCGAAAGACGCACACATTTACCGTAAGATAATATCATAGGAGACGAGAAAAGTCAAACGGCAATGCTAGCGGAAGCAATTTTGATGACAGCTATGATGACTAAAAAGCGGAGATGATTTTCTCGCCTCCGCTTTTTAGATGCCATTAACGGTTACAGTCAATTCCCCACCAAAATTATTTACAGAAAAAGCTGCGTCATTCATAAAATCTTCCCGTTTAACTTTATATTGAAAAGGGAACAAAACTTCAAGAGCAGATAAATCATTGGCATTGTAATAATCCCTACCGCCTGAAAGCATGGCAGCCTTGAGCATAAGGGCTGTGATATCGTCATTCCTTACATTATGAAACACTACACGATAATTGCCCGGTCGTTCCGTTTCGACTGCATTCATATCTTTCATAATGTGAATAATTTTTTCTGCAGATTTGCAAAGAGTTTCCTTTTTCTCCCCATTCATCATAGAGTGGGTGTGTCAAGAGTTTTTGTGTAAATCACTTTTCAGTATGTCGTATCATAGTGTTCCATGAGTTTCGCCATACGCTCATCCATCAACAGTTGGTTGCGAACGAGCGCCCAGTTTGGTATCCTGCGCCCTGACCATTTCTGGTAAAGCTCCTGCACCCGTAAGTACAGCAGCTTGAACACAGCATCCTCGTTCGGGAAAGAACCCTTCTTCGTGACTTTGCGGAAGCTGGAGTTCACGCTCTCGATCGCGTTCGTCGTATACATGACCTTGCGCACGGCGCTGCCGTAAGAAAAACAGTTGCTCGACATGCGTGAAGTTGTTCTGCCATACGGCGACAGCCCCGGGATAGCTCGCCCAATCTTTCTGGAACTGTTCGAATCGCTCGCGTGCCTGACGAGCATTCACCGCGCCGTATATAGCTTTGAGATCCTTCGTGAAACGACTCCAATCTTTGCGGGGAATATACCGGATGGAGTTGCGAACCAGATGTACGATGCATCGCTGCACGACCACCTGTGGGAAGATCGCTCGCGCACCGTCTTCCAGACCCGTCACGCCATCCATGGAGAGAAAGCCGATGGCTTCCAAGCCGCGCGACTTGAGTTCGTCAAAAACCCTGCATCCATGCATGCTTGCTCTCGACTTCGTTGATCCAAAGCCCGAGCACATCCTTGCGCCCATCCATATCGTAAGCCAGGACGACGTGCACCGCCGTTTGTTGGATGCCGCGCTCCGTGCGCAGTGAGACGTACAGGCAATCGACGAACACGAACGGATAGAATGGCTTCAACGGACGGTTTCTCCATTCCTTCACTTGCTCCATGATGCAGTCCGTGATATGGGAAATCTGTTCATGCGACATCTTGAAACCATAGATGTCCTCGACAGTGGCGGCGATGTCGCGCTGGCTCATGCCGCGCCCGTACAGGGCGAGAACCTTGCCTTCAATGGAAGAGACATCACGCTGGTGCTTCTTGACGATCTGCGGCTCGAATGTGCCTTGGCGATCACGGGGCACGTGGATGGGGACTTCTCCCAAGGTCGTCTTGAGCGTTTTTTCGGAGTAGCCGTTGCGGGCATTGCCTCCCGACACCGTATGTTCATGGTCGGCATAGCCGAGATGGTTTTGCATCTCCTTTGAGCGCCGCCTCGAAGATGGGCGCGAAGATACGTTTGACGACATCCTGGATTTCCTGTGCGTCTTGGGGTTGGTAGGTTTCCATGATCTGCTTGGCGATATTGTCTGCGGGAGTGGGAATCATTTTGCGTTTTGCCATGTTGGAATAAACCCTCCTATGGGATGCCCGGAGCGGGCTCGAACCGTATCAACGAATTTGGCTTTTACACAAACTATTATACACTCCCCATAGAGTTTTTTTGTTTTAGCTTGCGCAGACTTATAATGTCGTCAAAATCTGACATCCCTGCCGATTATGTGACAAACATCGTGAAAAAAACAGGGAAGGTAAGCATAAGCATACACCAATGAACTGCAACGGCATCTTCGGGATGTTTTTCTTATAAGATTTGCGGCCAATTCCTGAATTTCATTAGTTCTAAATCCATCTTCATAAAACCAAACCAACATGAGATTTCGACAGGTTTTTCGTAATGTCGTTGGACTTTCTATCTCATAAGACAGATAATCCGTCAAAATTTTTTTGTAGTCTTTTTCCGATAAATCTTCGAAAAGCAGGTCGACAGACTTGTTAAGCCATGTCAATTTTAGCTTCTGTGAGAGTCCAATCGTACGTGCCATCAATTATCCTCCGCTTTAATCTTTATAAAGGGAACAATTACCTCGTCAATCGTAATCCCGCCGTGGCTCATCACGGTTTGTCCCTTATTGTCGAATGATTCTCCCGCTTTGCACACCAAATAATCATACTCTTTAGGTAGATACGCCTCCGGAAATTCTACCATACCATACTTTTGGAAAAACATTTTCTTATCGGCAATATTTTTTAATACCATCATGCGGCGGCTCTTGGTGGCTGTTACCACGCCTGTTTGCGGTGTCTTTCCTATCCCTCTGCATAACGTGTTGCCATGATCCGCGGTAATATACACATCAAAGCCCTTGTCAAGAAGGGTTTGAACCAGTGCTTTCAGTTGTCCCGTATCACTTAAGGCTGTAATATCTCTGAGCATTCCCTGCCTTCCAAATTGCTGGGCATGAACGATATTATCCACATCGTTTATAATGACGGCGGCGCATTTCACGCCTGAGCCGATACTTGGCTCAAATCCTCGCGCATATTGTATATCCCGTGGCTTGAATCCCATTCTCTCTGCAGCGGCTCTAAATTCCGCTTCTTCTTTGCTTTGATTCCAAGGGGAGCGAAGTCCTGCCGGAAATTTGCCTGCAAGCAGACATTGCCTTGATACAGAAGTGGTGGTGGGAATCATGGCGAATACGCTGGATTTCGTATATCGTATGTCCCTAAACTGATCGGCGAAAATCTGCCAGTCAAACTCCGACATCCCGTCCATCACAAGGATAGCAAATTTGCTGCGGCCACTGCTCTCTTCAAGCATATATTCCATCGTCCGGCTAAGAAGTACCGGGCTTTCTTCGTTAAGTTCGCTGGACAGCGCCTTATATGCAGCCAAAAGAAATGCTTGAAAGCGTTTTTCTATTGTCTCATCATTTAGAGTATCGCCAATTCTCGCCGCCATGATACCAAGCTTGGCTTTCTTTTCGGCAATACGAAACCAGTCTGTGTAGCTTCTCGACGACTCTGACATCTGAATAAGCTTTTCATGTTCTGCAAGCATATATTCCCGAATATTATCCTCGGCGTAAACAGATTCTCGAACAAACTCAAGGGTTTTCTTCGCTTCCTTCAAGTCATAGAAATTATTGGCATAGGCTTTTGCCAACAAATTCAAATCAAGGGACGGATTATCACGCAGGACTTCAGCATTTAGTTTTGGAAACAGTTGTTGCAAAGATATGTCGAAGGAGTGGAATCGTCTAATCACATCATACGGAATATAACAATCCTTCGACGCAATCAGCAGATATTTTTCCCTCCACAGAATAAATGACCTCGCTATGCAAGGCACGAAGATGCAAATCATCCATATAGTGTATTACCGTAAAACCATTTTGGGAAAAGTAATTGCTGAATGATGTTTTTTCCTCAAGGGCATCCCCATCATAAAGAAGTATGCGATTTTCATATTCGGCACCAACCCTCTCGTAAATATATGCCGCCAGCATGGTTATTCCTCCAAATGAACGAGCATGATTAACCGAAAATCGGGAAATACGTGTTTCCCTTTGACGTAGCTCTGTTCGATAGTTTCCTTTTCTCGCTGCAACCGCTTTAGACGGGCTTGTTTGATATTATCAATGCCTATTTGCTCAGCAGCCTCCGTCCTGATTTTGAGTGCATACATATATTTGTCGTAGCCTTCCTGGTTCTTTTTTAGGTATTTGTCCTTCATATCGCAGAATGTATCATAGGCAAATTCTCGGCTAATCTCCTCAAGTTTCGTGCATACCGCATCATCTGGCGCCTCGGTCTGGGATGTACATATAACAGAAGCTGCCGAGAGAAATACATCCATGATTTTCTTGCCCGCCATTGGCCGCAGCACCAACTCATCATTGATGAAGACGGGAATAATGCGCACATCACTCCTGCTGTCGGTAATGGATAGTTCCCACAGCATAAAATAACCGGATTCGTTGGGAAATTCCTCAATTTCTACGGATAAGGAAGAATTTTGCCTGTCATGCAGTATTTCGGTGTTTAGGTGGCGAGTTATTTTCTCATCGTTAATGCCAATATGTTCCAGTTCCAACATGGTGGATTCCTTGCCTTGCCAAGCATCATAATAGTGAAGCATTTTATGCAGAGCATCTGCCACATCGAAATTTGACTCTTTGCCAACAAGTTCCCCTAAATCCTTCTCCTCACGAATGACATCCTTGTATTTCTTGTTATCCTCCATTTGCTTCTTGACTTCCGATTCGATAGGCCGAAGAGCATCTTCCAGTTTTTGCGGGTAGCTGATGGAACGCATATAAGCGTCGGTAAAATCAATTTCTGCCGCCTCGCCGTCCAGCACGTCGGAATATTTATCTACGCCCATTTCCTCGAAGATGACCGAGAGTTTTTCTTCCAAAACTTCCCGCACACGGTTTTCAACGGTATCCTCAATGATGAAATTATAAACTTCAACATCCCGTGTCTGTCCGATACGGTCGGCGCGTCCGCATCGTTGCTCAATCTTCATAGGATTCCACGGCAAATCGTAGTTAATGATGATATTGCTGAACTGGAGGTTCAAACCTTCGCCGCCGGCATCCGTGGCAATGAAAAATATTGCTTTTTATCCCTGAACTCTCTCAAAGCGGCATTGCGCTCCTCGATGGTCAGACTTCCGTTTAATACGGACACCGAGCGCCCTTTTCGCATGAAAAGCTTGCGAAGGTATTCCTGAGTTGCCACAAATTCAGTAAAAATGATGATTTTTTGTTGCGGGTCATTTGCCAGCATGGTGTCCACCAAGTTCAAAAGTTTTTCCACTTTGGCATCTTGATACTGAAATTCAGCTTGTCTCGCTACCTCAATAATGGCAGACAGTTCCTCTGCTTCTCGGTTATTGTCAAGGGACATGGCGGCCAGAGCTTCCTCCACATCATCCTCAATATTGAGGTCGATTAAATCTTCTTCCGTCAGCGAACTTAGCCGCGTTTCCTGGCTGTTCAGTACAGCAATCCGCCGCTCCAAGCCGCGGCGGATTGCTGCTGTACTGCTGGTGACCATGCGCTGCATGATAATTAAAAGAAAAATCAGGCACATATTTTTCTTGCGATTCCGCAAAGCCCGATTATAGGCCTTGGCGACATAATCCGTCACCATCTGATAAAGCTGTCGCTGATATGTGTGGCGTTCATCCCAATTTAAAAGCACCAAATTCGTGATACGGTTCTTAAAGAGCAGATTCCCGTTGTTGTCAATGGCTTCTCTTTTTTCCGTGCGGATGAGGAATGGAGCCACTTGTTCCTTGACAATAGATTCGGCGTTCGGGAAGGCATCCTTGTCCAGCAAGCGGACGAGTCGCAAAAACGGCTCGGTTTTTCCGCTGTGGGGCGTTGCTGACAAAAGCAGAATATAGGGGCTTGATTTGGCAAGGAGCGTCCCCATCTTGTATCGCGCCACTTTTGCTGAAGACCCTGCCACCCGGTGCGCCTCATCAATGATAATCAAGTCCCAGCCACTGTTGATGATGGAATATATGCGTTCCTCGTTGTATTTCTTGATTTTCTCTTCGCTCCATCCCACTCGCTTCTCCAACGGCTTGATGGAATCCATGGGTGAGATAATCTGGTCGTATTGCCCATACACATCATCACTATCCGTGAGCCGCCGAATGGTATCGAAATCCGATGGCAGGATAATCTGAAATTTTTTTCGTGGAATTTTTTTCCTGCATCTCGGCAGCCCATTGGGTTACCAATCCTGTGGGACAGACTACCAATGTACGACGGACTAGTCCTCTAGCCTTTAGCTCCCGGATTACCATACCGGCCTCGACAGTTTTTCCCAAGCCGACTTCGTCCGCTAAAATATAGCGAATGGTATTACGCGCCAAAGCACGGTTCAGCACATGAAGCTGATGAGGAAGAGGAATCACGCCGCTGGCAAGAGACGAGAGCAGACCGCCAGCGGTTTCGTTTCTGATTTTGGCAAGGAGCGTCACATAACGCAGATAATTCTTGTCGTAGTGAACGGTATTTCCGCCCGTCGTCAGTTCTTCCTCCGTCACTTTGTACACCGTTCCGATAGCGGGATTAAATACCCGATAGGACACAAATCCCCACGCCTCGATGCGCTCTAAAACTTGTACTTTAACACCGTTTCCGATATCAAAGACCGTATCGCCGATTTTTCAACATTCCGCTCTCCCTCATTCTCGCAGGTTACTATGAAATTCCAAAAAAATCAAGCCGAAGGGCAGACTGATTGGCTAACTTTCATTAAGGGACGACACACAAACGTCCACAAAGTGGACGTTTGTGTTTGTAGTTTACACCCTGCTTAAACTGATATCATAGTACATCAAGATATTGGGGTCTTCCTGCACGGTTTCTTCCGGCAGACGCTCCGCCAATGCCACAATAGCCTTGTATTCCTTGTCCTTCCAGAGCTTGGCAAAGCCCACTCGAATAGCCTCGGAGCGGAACACTTTGAGTTTTCCCTTGGTAGCTTGGTATTCCTGAAATTCCTTCAGGAGATTTTTCTCCCGGAGTTTTGCTACGTCACCGCTCTTGGCGAGGTCAGGCACATACCATGCGCCGCTGTCGTCCTCCAGGAAATTCTCTTCCAGCATGGTAATGAGCTCCGGCATTTTTCTCCGTCCTTTTGACTGTCCTAACTTCCTGCATGAATTTGGGCTGCAAAACTTGATAGGTTTGCCG
Organism: uncultured Selenomonas sp.; assembly: GCA_916438625.1. Lineage (GTDB taxonomy): Bacteria > Bacillota > Negativicutes > Selenomonadales > Selenomonadaceae > Selenomonas. Next base: position 2,030,233 of record CAKAFE010000001.1, read on the forward strand.
CTTGCCGCCGTTTTTCTCATCCAACTGCACATAGAGCCAGCCGATAGCGGATTTCTCGTCGGTTACGAATAGCGCAATATCCGCTTTTTCTAGTTCCATACTGCTACGGGCGAGATCGTATTCATTCACCTGATCGGGGAGAAAATACATACGATCACGCTTCAAGAATCTGTCATCCAACCCTTTGTAGAAGTCGGCGGCATCAATAGGCACGGGAAGTCCCTGCATGATGTGGTATGCCACCATGCGGTCAAAGAGTAAGAATGCCTGCCGTTCGGTAACGGTTTCGATTTTGCCGGAAGATTTAACTACCACCGGGAGATTGGCGAGATGCTGGCGGACGAATGCCCAAGCAGTTTCCTCGGTGCCAGCGTTTTGTGTGAAGATGGAGGTGAACGCAGTTGATGGCTTATAGGCTGATATAACAAGGTCTTGCTTGACCGCTGATGTATTTGTTACCTGCTTGAAACTCCCCAGTTGCTTATCAAGTGTTCTCACATCAGCTACTATAAATCCAGCGATCTGCAATGCTTCCTGTATAGAATTCCACACGGCATTTTTAGAATTATGAAATTCCACCGTCATCCATCTATTCGGCTTCAGAACGCGAAAATACTCGGCAAAACATTGAGTCATTAGTTTTTGGTAGTCGGTAAGCTGCTTGCCCATTGAAGTATTGACAATTGCTTCATATGTGCTATCAGTAGTAACGCTTATCCAAGATTCCCAAAGAAAACTAAGCTCTGAATAATTCAAATTAGCACCAAACGGAGGATCCGTAAATATATAATCCACACAACTGCTGGGCAAGTCAGTCTGGGTGATCGAGCCAGTAGAAATTAGGTACTCGTTTCCATTGTTGCATGCTAATGCTTCTTTAAACTTCTTATTTTTCGCTTTGTATGCAACAAAAGGATTAGCTTCACAAACCATGGATGCCACATACAATGTTCCGCTTAAAGGATTGTATGGAAATGATACTTGCGGTCTAAAAGCGATTCATCTTGCTTATGTTGATTATTTGGCTTGTAAACAATATTTTTTTAGCAGCCGAGAATGCCTGCTCTTTGAAATCAAGTCAAATATCTTTGATAAGGCATATAATGTCCGTCTGTAAAAATAATGGTGTGTATGCGTCAATCCTATTTTTATCATTACGCCTACTTTCTCGACCTTCACACATACGCAAAGTCGGATACCAATATGGAATTTGCAACTCCTCTATTTTTCTTCAGTTTATTTAAGTCGTAAATATCAGGTCTTTTTAATATGTTTTTTTAGTGCCGCTTTGATAATTTATTAAAACAGGCTTTTTGCTTTACCATCTGAATGGGCATATTTAATGCCGTATCAAAATATGATGTTAGCGCAATATTACAATCTTTCTTTTTTAAACGTGCACCACAATTGTCACAGAAAAAATCCTCTGATACCTTCCCACTTTCGGAATCAACTGCCACATCATAAAATATTATTTCATGACCACAATTGGGACAAATGAAAACATCTGACCAAACGGTATAATTTATTATTCCAACCGCCCCGGTATCGGATGCCTGAGTTTCATACATCCATGAACACTCTTCAAACGCTTTGGAAATAATAAATTCAGCTTCTTCTTTAAAAGATTCAATATCAATATTGGAATTATAATTATTAGCTATTAGTGTGGCTATTGGAGCTAAATCCAACAAAATCGGTATTCTATTTCCCCATTTAATACATGGCATCTCTGCACTTAGTGTTTGCATAGATTGCGCTTCAGGATGTCCACACATATTAGCAGCTATCCCAGTCATGCCTGTACCACAGAATCCATCAAAAACTATGTCTCCTGGATTGGTATAATGAAGAATGTAGCGCATAATTGCTTTATAAGGAACTTTCGTGTGATAGGAGTGTGCATTATAAATTGCATCGCTCTTCCCCTCACTCACATCACTAGCAAACGGCTCCCGGTGATAATCGTCTGTAGCCTCGTCATAAGGCGTCCCATGTTCCTTGATAAAATCCGCAATAAAAGGATTCGGGCAAGCCGTGTAATAGGGCGGGTCAGAAAGGGCGATGATGTCCTCGTCCTTTCCGATAGGGAAGCCTTCAATATGGCGCACCTTGTCCAAATCTTCCTTTGTCAGTTTCCGTTTCTCCATGTCAAACTCACTTTCTCTTATCAAAATCAATCTCTGCTCCGCTTTACCACAATCCGTAGCGTCGCGGCATCTTTCCCTTTGGTGTAGACCGATACCATCTCGGACAGCTTATCCTTAAAGGATTTTTCGTCCATAGGCGGGAGTTGCTCCAAATTGGCGAGAAGTTTATCGGCATCAATAATCACAGGCTCGTAGTTTTTTTGAGGATAGCCTGTATGCTACGTACAAAGAATTCATCTACTTCTTCCGGCAGCTTGTTGGCGGCAAGGAAATCTTCGATAACCTTTGCCTGTTCCGTGCTCAGGAATTTCTCTTGACTCTTGACCAACGGGTCAGAAATAGTGTTGATGAGAGTCGCTCCCCATTCCGTCAAAAGCTCCTGCAGTTGAGTTTCGATTTGCTCCAGCTTGCCTTGAACCGAGCCACCTTTTTCGCCCATGCGGTAGCCGCAATGATGGCAGGTGGGGCTGTGCTTCAGTTCCTCCGGCGTAAGATCATAGCAGATTTTTTTATCAAAGCCAACTCTGCCTCAATGGCAGAAAATTTTGCCGCCGACAGAATGTCGATAACCTTTAATTTGCGAAGGTTCGACATGGCAAGACTCTCTTGCACCTCGCCGCGTTTTTTGGCATCCTTCTGTCCGAGGCGCTTCTTTTTATGCGCCGCAAAGTAAAGATCGATGTATTTATCCTTGATAGGAGTGAGTGCTCTCACAGCTTCACTAGCTGCCGTCTCGCCCAAAGTGCCATCGGCAACACTGTCCCGTGCCGTGCGGAATTTATCCTTGGCAGCAGATATTTCCGAGCATAAACCATCATCGATATCTTGAGCTTCAATGCCTGTCACATACTCCACTATCCCAGAGCAATTCGTCTTGAAACTTTCATACTGTTCGATGAGCCTCAAGGCGGTAATGTGACCTGCTATATCATCAATTTCCTCCATGGAAAGGGCAAAATTATTCAGCTTTGCTGGCGTGTTGAAGCGAGCGTGATAATTGCCAAATTCGTCTTTGATTTTGAAACAAGCCGTTTTCATTTCCTGCAAAAGTTTTTCACTCGTTAAGGATTCTCCCCACAGATAGAACTGCCCAACAAGTTTGCTCTCGCTTCTGACGGCTATATTGCAAAGTTCTTGTGCCATTTTAAGAAGCACTTCCACGGCTTTATCCCGTTCGTTGGGATTGTTTAAGATGGCAGGATTCAGTCCCACCACCTCAAAAATATGCTTTAGCTCCGCCATGGACATCTGCGCCGGACGGGAGAGATATTTGAATTCAAATAGATCCGACGGGCTAATTTTGTAGAGTCTGTCAAGGGTCGCAGCCGTGACCGTTTCCCCATTTTCCAAGGTAATCACCGCATAACCACCGTAAACCATGGCGAGGAAAATAATAGGGGTGAACATAAATGGGATATGGAATTTCTTATCCAAGCGAATGCCACCGATTTCCGGTTCAAATATATCATCGTAGTTGATAACGCCTTGGGGCGACAATTTCTTTACCATGTTGATATAGTAAGCGGCGTACATGGAACCTTCCGGACGAATCTTGTCACCATCAAGAATGCCAAAGCTCATAAGCATCTGCGCCGATTGCTGGGTCTTTCTGCCGGCGAAATGCTCGTAAGCCGCCCTCGTCAGCTCAATCATGTTTTTCCGTGTGACCTTGGTCTTCATCACGGGGAAATTCGGATATTTGACGTCAAATTCATCGTCAAGGCACAGGGAGGCTGCCATATCCACAGTGTCGCCAAAGGTGTCATCCGAGCGATAATGTCCCTTCACTACATCAATGAGACGCTGTTTATTCTTTTTGTACATCACTTCAAAGGCGGTGTTTTTCTGCTCGCCTAGGCAGCGAATGAGTTTTTTCCTATAACCTTCGGCTTTGGTTTTATAAGCGTCCTTGTCCTTGCCGTCGCTCATTCCAGTCAAGAGATTGGCAGCAGCAAACAGGGATAAGGTATCTTTGAATTCTGCCGAGGATTTGAAATAGAAATAAACTTCGTCCGGGAGATTGTTGCCGCCAACAGCCTTTTTCCCATAAGGCGGCATGATGTGGATATAAAAATCCCGCTCGGGCTGCGCCGTACTGCGTTCTCCCGGAATTCCCATGAAGAGGTACCCTTCACGGAAGATGTTATGTGAAGCCCAGTTGATATCCCGTTCGTAAATCTCGAAGCCTTGGACATACTGCTTTTTCTCCCACTCCAAGGCTCCATACACCAGCTGATAAAAATAGCGGTTCAGGTCATCGTCCGTCAGAATGGTCGCCCGTTGCTTGATTTTCTCATCATAATCAACGACTTTGTCCACATCGATGTAATACTGATTGTTGGCATCATTAAAAATGATAAACTGCCCGGACACGGTGGCCATGATGTCTTTCAGCGTAGTTTTCACTATCCCCAAAAGGAAATCGGAATCCTCTTCCGGCATGTCCAGATGAAGGCATAGGTCGTCTTTCATATTCTCGGCGGTCAGGCCAAAATGCACATCAAGACCGTTGGTGGTAAGCCGATGCACAGAGAGTGCGTATATCATCTTAATGGCGAGTTCCTTATAGGCGGGCTTGGGGAAGGAACGGTCAATAATATCCTCCAGTTGGCTGCTGGCGGTCACCACCCGGCTGATGGTGGCGTCGCTCTTTAAGAGACCATTGGATTTTATTGCCGGCCAATAGTCGTCGAAGGAAATAATGCCAGGAGCATTTTCGGGAACTTCCGTGTCAAAAACATTCTTTATGGCCAAGGAAATATTTTTCAGAATATGGCGATTTTCAATGATGTAAATTTTGTTAAACACATCGATATAGGCCGGGTGAATAGGATAAAGCTCCACAAAGTCATCTATCCGTGAAGCCATGCCCTCGTACAAATTGCTGAACTTCTCCAAATGCTCCCGGATAAGAGCCTTTTGCTCGGCTGTCTTTTTCAGGATACGCTCGGATACCACAAAGGAGGTAGCTTCCTTGGTGATAATAACTTGAGAGAAACGGTCGCTGACGTGTTTTAACGTATCGGATACAAAGCTAAAGCGGGGATTATCAAAGATTTTCTCCTGCACACCCAAAATAATCCTGATTTTAGATTTGGAGCACATTTCTCCCAATGCCCGTAGAAATTCTAAATCCAAGACAATCTGCTGGGTATTGCGGGAAGTCAGATAGGAAAGGAACTCATCTACCACGATGAGATAGCCTTTGTCCGGGTATTTTCCCGCAAAAGCGAGCATGACATCTTTGATGAGTTTTTTATTGTCCCGTACCTTATCCAAATCCGGCACAGTAAATTCGATGCCCCGTGCCTTGAAATCGTCTTCGATGAAGCCAAGAAGAATTTCTCGAAGAGACATGGTAACGCCACCGATTTCAATCCGCAAAATCTCGAATCTGCCAGCGATGGATTCCATGCTGGCGGCTAGCTTCTTGTTTTTAAGAAGCAGCAGATTTTCTTTGTCACTGGCGATTGCCGACACTACCGACATAAGATGGGATTTACCTGTGCCGTAGTTGCCAACAACCAATACGCCCTTGTTATCGACCACTTCGTCAAGTTGCAGCTGATTTATCATGGCATTGACGAGATTATCCGCCATGGTATCGCTAACGACATAGCTTTCCACATAGCCGCGCCCAGTGGCGACATCATCAGCGGATTTTAGTTGAATGACATCCTCGATGGGATGAAAATCGATAAGTTTGCCATACTTCATTTGGTTCTGTCCTCCTATGCCATGTGTCATATCTAAGCCGCTAAGAGACACTTCCTTAGTGGTTCATCCTTCAAGTTACCAAGCGCATAATATATCATAATCGCTGGTATCGTATTCTTGATAATCGTCATACCCAATTTCGCTATATGTGAGTTTCCCACACGCGTATCTGCCCGGCCAGATAATACTGTAGAGCTTTCGACGATATGATGTTTCCAAAAGGCGCAGAACATCAATCTCGTAAGCGGGATTAAATAAAACATCCATGTCTGTGACGGTCATGCCATCGGGAAGCGAAGCGACTATTCCGCACCAAACTCCATCCAATTCTTTCGCCCTTCGGTGCGGCTCAATATTCATCAATGCCGTTGCGACTTTCTTCCCAACAGATATGGAAGCCTTTACAATATCTTCCGATGGGTTCACATATACGACAAGGCACCCAGATTTCGATGCGGGAGATAGCTGATGAGCTTTTTATCACTTTTTCCCATTTGTCACTGCATCCCCTTCTATCGACAGCTCCGTGCATCTTTCCAGAATCCAAAATGGCAGATATACCATCGGTTTTCTGCCAAGTGAAATTTTAAGATTTTAGCAGGAATCAAGAGGTTTTTTAGCGAATGACTACTATACTATTGTGACCACTGGACACGGATTCTGGCTTTGGCAGAAAACCGATGAATTGTCTGCCGCCCACGCTTCATCGCGGATGTGATGCTCTAAACACTAAAGCATCACATCCACTTACTCATGCGCCCACTTATGGAAAGTCGGGCGCGATACGCCCAAGCGCCGTGCAGCCTCGCGCTCTGATATTTCGCCGTTCTTCCACTTCCGGCATATTTTCTCATAGCCTTTCGGCTTTTCGAGAGGCCTCCTGCCAAACCGTACTCCCCTTGCCCGTGCGGCCGCCAGACCCTCCATCGTGCGCTGATGGTTCATACTGCGCTCCATGTGCGCAACGTAAGAGAAAATCTGGATGACGAGATTCGAGATAAATTTCCCCGTGAGATCGTCGCCCTGCTTTCGGCGCGTATCGATGAGCGGCATGTCCAAGATAATGATGGCGGCATCCTTCTCGCGCGTGATGATATCGAGCTGACGGATCATCTCCTCGTAGTCGCGCCCAAGCCGATCCAGACTCTTCACCACCACCGTATCACCGCTTGTCAGACGAGCCATCATCGCGTTGTAGGCAGGACGGTCGAAGTCCTTGCCGCTCTGCTTGTCGGCGAAGAGGCAGTCCGTCGAAATTCCGAACTCTTCCATAGCCATGCGCTGCCGATCATCATGTTGAATGGCAGTAGATACTCGGATGTAGCCATAAGTAATGCCTCTGCTTGTTCCATCTGTGACAGATGTGCCTTTTGCGCCGTGAATGTTGTTGATGTCCATCAAGATTCCCCCAATCAAAATACAGAAAGTCGGCACTCCTTGATTTTAGAGGAATTCTTGCTCACGTTACCTTTGATTCCTTGGCAAGGAAATTCTTCAAACGAAGCTGGAAAAATAAAAAAAGAACAGTCGTGCAAGCCAAATGCTCGCATGACCGTTCTTTTTCCATGAACGCAAACTTCGCACATCAAAAAAACATTAGATACTCAAACTTCGCAGATGAATAATCTGCTTTACCCCTTGAAATATCTATCTTCTTGGCAAATAAAATAGGGCCTTTCGCTGTTTACTGTGGTAACGCTTGAAAAGCGCGTTTCCTTCCGATAGAATTATATCCATGGAAGATAGACACAGAAAGGCGGTTTTTATCCATGGATACAGGAAGCTTGTTCGCCGTTGCCTTGAACCTCCCGCACCCTTGGTGCATATCTCAAGTGGAATTCAAGCCCACAGAAGATGAATCCATGGAACTGCATATCCATATCGCCTTCCAACGCGGAGGGAACTTTCCCTGCCCGCAAAAGACAGCGCGTGCCTGTGCCATGCGCATCGAATTGCAGGAAATCTACGAGCAGTCCATCCATCGAGACGAGGCGGAGCAGCGTTTGAAAAAGCTCTGCAGCTGGATGATGCACGCAAGACTAGAACCCATGAAGAAGTTTTGTGGCACGATCCGCAATCATTGGGACGAGATCCTGCACTATTTCGAGCACCCCTATACGAATGCCATTCTGGAAGGGGTGAACAGCATCATACAAAACATCAAGCGTCGCGCCCGAGGGTTCAGAAATGATGAATATTTCAAGACCATGATCTATCTGGGATGCGGCAAGCTGAATCTCAACATCCAAATCCCATAATTTGTCCATTGGTAAAAGGCTGTACGAACATAAAAAAACATTTGTTCTTTTTCCCCTACCCATATCAAACAGCGAGAAGCCAAAAAAATAATAAATATTATGCTGGAGGTTCTTTCCCAAATTTAGAATATGATTTGCTGAATCCGGAAAATAGAAACCACCTGCCAAATTTCCGCAACTATGAAGACCTCCGAGGAATTCTCACAATAGCATTCCAAATGTGCGAAGACATGACAGCTGAGTTTTTTTGAAAGTATACGGTGATGTCACTTGATACAACTCAAGCCCCCATCCGTCCTCCTGCTCATAGCAGCCATCCTCCCCTTATCCATCTCTACCGCCCAAGCTACTCCGCTCTCGCAGCAGGAGCAGCTCGACCAGTCGCGGGCACAGGAGGCGGCACGGCAGGAGCGGCTGTATCAAGAGCGCACGGAGGTCGATACGCCATCTCTCCCTTCCTCAACGCTCCCTGCCGATGAAACGGTTCGTTTCCCCATCGTCAAAGTTGTGCTTGAAAATGAATCGGGGAAGTTCTATTTCCTGCGTCATATCGCCCGTGACTACGAAGGACGCGAGCTTGCTCTCAAGGAGATCAATGAAGCCGTCGGCAAAATGAACCACGAGCTTATGCAGCGCGGTTTTTCGACAAGCCGCGTCGTCATCCCCGAGCAGAATCTCTCATCTGGAGACATCCATCTTGCCCCTAACTTTGATACAATCCAACGATGCACCCCCTAGGTCTGGATTTTGCACACCCTAGCCAGCAAAAACTGGACACGAGAATCTAAAAACTGATCAGGACTTCATGGCAAAGTCCGACGCCAAAGACCAGCGCCATATTCCTCGAAAGGCACAGTCCAGCACCGGCAAGAGTCACGTCCTTAATTTTCGGAAACAACCTCTTGCTATTCCTTATTGATTATGTTATCATTAAATCACTTTGCGATAAGCATAGGAATCCATGAGGAGGATGCCGAATATGAGAAGAAACGACCTTGCACGAAAGATCACAAGCTGGCTCACCTTGGGCGTCTTTTTCGCTGCAGCCGTCTCTTTCTTTTGCCGCAGACATCGTTGCCGATGCCGCTGCACCCGAGGCGCAGCGGCCCTATGTGACGGAGACGGCGAGCGGCGTCCCTCTCGTGCAGATTGCCCGCCCCGACGGCGGTGACGTCTCCGTCAACCGCTACGAGGCGTTCAGCGTCCCGGAACGCGGCGCCATCCTCAACAACGCCTTTCTCTTCTCGAACACACAGCTCGCCGGATATATCGAAGGCAATCCGAACCTCAGCGGCGGTCCCGCACGCATCATCGTGAACGAGGTGATGAGCGACCGTCCCTCAGAGCTGCGCGGATTCCTCGAAGTGGCGGGCACGAAAGCCGACGTCATCATCGCAAACCCGAACGGGATTTATGCCGATGGCGCCGGCTTTTTGAATGCCTCCCGCGCCATCCTCGCGGCGGGACACGTCCTGCGCGATCCGTCGGGCGGCTATACAGGGCTTCGCATGGATGACGGCAGGATCGACATCCGGGGCAAGGGTCTTGACGCACGCGGCGCGGACAGCGCCGAGATCTATGCCCGTGCCGTCGAAGTGAACGCAGGACTCTGGGCGAATCATGCAAAGATCGTCACAGGACAAAACAGCATCGCCAAGGACGGAAGCATCTCCCCATCACCTCAGAAACAACATCCACTGCCCCGCAGTACGCCATTGATCTCGCGGAGATCGGCGGGATGTATGCGAACCGTATCACGATGGTCGGCACGGAAAAGGGGCTTGGTGTCAATCTCACGGGACAGCTTTCCGCCACGCAGGCCGTCTCTCTGGATGTGAACGGCAACCTCAAAACCACAGGCTCACTCTACAGTGACAGGGATCTCTCCGTACATGCTGACAGGATTGAAAACACGAATCTTATCTATGGAGGACAGAATACCTCCATTCGTGCAAAAGAACTGACCAACAAAAGCGGTGGCAGAATCTACGGCGATACCGTTACCATCCATGCCGGAAGCATCACGAACGAGACAGATGCTGCCCTTGAGGCACGACTTGCCACAGAGGTTCATACCCTTTCGCAGCGTGCCATAGAGGTCGAAGCCGCACACAGGGATCTGTCAACGCCCTCCACTTCCTCCTCTGGGTTTTTCCGCAGACGTGCAGACCTGTCCAAACACCTCCTTGCCTATCGGGAGAGGATCGGACAGGCAGAAGCTGCCTACGATGCACAGCAGCATGTAGTGGATGCCCTCCGCGCTGAACTCGATGCAAAGTCTTCGGGCGTCATTGCCGCACACAGTCAGCTCGATGTCAGTGCCAACACGATCCAAAATACCGGGAACGCCCTGCTCTACTCCGGTGGGGACATTGCTCTTACCGCAGAAGAGACGCTCAAAAAAACAGCGGCGCACGTATCGAGGCACAGGGAAATGTCTCCATCACATCACCAAAGATAGAGAATGAGAATGCAGCCTTTGCGGCAAAGCGAACCATCACAAGCGCAGCCGTCAATCCCACCAAGATCCGCATCGACGAGCCGGGACATATTGAACAGGGAAAGGCATTCCCGGAATGGGAGTTTCGGAATATCGACAGTGGCTATGGGGCATACCACAGTCACATCGCCAAAAAAAGCCCATCTACGAGCACGCCGCCCTATGAGGAGATCAAACAGCCCACTCCTGCTGAAATCGCCGCAGGAGAAGCACCCGTTCCCGCAGAACTCGTCGGCACACCTCTCCGAACTATGACTATGACGATCCCATCTTCAAAGAACTCGGTGTTGCGTCCATGAGTACACCGCGCCCCGCGCATGGAGATCCGACACAGGCGGCATGGGACGCCAAGTACCGCATCGTCCTTGCGGCGCTCAACGAAAAGATCGACGCATATAACCGTGAGGCCGAGGAATACAACCGCACGACCGCACAGGCGGCCGGGCAGAAGATTGACCTGTTGACATTTATTGAGACGGCAGATGTGCATTCCGCCGAGACGATCACCTCCTCCCTGCCCGCCGCAATTCGTGCAGGAAACAGCATCACGCTGCACGGCGACACAGCGAACACGGACAGCACCATCAGTGCCGGCGAGACGCTCCGCACAGACGGTGCGCTCACCGAAAACGCACATCAGCAGCAGGAACAGACCGTCACCCTCGGGACGACGCGGGGAAGCTATACCGAAGTCCCCCTATTTCATAAGGGACGTTCGCGTTATTATAATAGCCGTGTCTACATGACCCCCGAAGTCGTGCGTGCGAATCCCGCGCCCATCGGCGTCAGCACGATCGAGGAGAACGCTGCCGCAGAATCCATCGAGGAAGCGCAGCGCGATCGCATTGCCCGGACGCTCTCCCCCTTCGGGCTTGTTTCGCATCCCCAAACGGCAGGAACAAGCACAGGCGGCGCAGAGCATTTCTCCCTCAGCGCACTCTATCGCGTGCATCCCGAGAGCACGGCGAAGTATCTCGTCGAGACCGACCCCGCCTTCACCGACCGGAAGAAGTTCCTCTCCTCGGACTACATGTATCAGCGGCTCAAATGGGATCCCGACAGAATCCCCAAGCGCATCGGCGACGGCTTCTACGAGCAGCAGCTCCTTGCCGACCAGATCCTTCGGCAGACCGGCAAACGCCATCTCGACGGCTATACGGACGACGAAACCGCATTCCGGGCACTTATGGATGCGGGCATTTTCCTATGCCCAAAAAAATGAACCTCAGCCCCGGCATCGCGCTTTCAAGGAGCAGATTGCCGCCCCTCACCTCGGATATGATCTGGCTTGAGGAGCGCGAGGTCTATGTGAACGGCAGGAAGGAACGCGCCGTATACCCGGTTCTCTACACGAAGAACACTCAAGGACTTCGCCTCACCGAGGGCGGCAGTCTCATCTCGGCGCGGAACATCATCGTCGAGACGAAAGACGCCCTGAAGAATGCCGGCACGCTCTACGGGGAAAACATCCTCGTACAGGCGGGAGAGATCGAAAACACGGGACGGATGCGCGGACAGAAGATCGGGCTGAAGTCTGAGCGGGATATCCACGTGCAGGGTTCTGTCATCGGGGACAAAGCCGTTGCCCTTGAAGCCAAGAATGATATTGCTGTGGAAAGCACGACGGAGAAGCTCGCCCATCAGGACGTTCTGCATACGACCGCCGGGATCGCCGTGAAGGGCGATGAGGGCGTTCTTGTTGTGAGCGCAGGAAAGAACATCGCTCTTGCGGGAGCAACACTTTCCGCACTCGGCAAAAACGGCAGCGTCCTCCTCGCGGCGGGTGAAAACATCTCCCTTGACACCAAGAAACTCCAAAGCGAGAAGGATATGACGGCGAATGCGGAGAACTATCTCCGCACAAAGCGCGGTACGGAACTCGGCACAGAGATTCGCGCGGACGGCAATATCTCCCTCACTGCCGGAAACGATCTGAAGGCAAGAGCCGCTACCATCGCCAGCACGGAAGGCACGACGTCCCTTTCCGCCGGAAACGATATCTCCCTCACCGCCGGACGCGAAACTGCCGAAGATCACTACGGTCATCGCCATACGGCAAGCGGCTTCCTGTCGAGCACTCGGAAGACGATCCGCATCGACAATGCGGCGGACGAGGCGCGCGGCACGCTCGTCACTGGAAAGGACGTCAACCTCGCCGCCAAACAAGATGTGACGCTGCAGGCGGCAAACGTCCTCGCGGACAATAACACGAATATCGCTGCAGGAAGAAACTTCACTGCGGCATCGGAAGAGAACTACGCCCATACGGACAGCTTCAAGGAAGAAAAAGACCTCCGGCATCTTCTCCTCCGGCGGTCTCGGCTTCACCATCGGCACGCAGCAGGTCAAGAGCGAGCGCGACAGCTCCGCGCTTACACAGGCGGGAACGAACATCGCAGGCTTTGCAGGCGATGTCAAGATCACAGCCGGAGATACCGCACACCTCACATCGGCCAGCATCCTCGCAGGAAAAAATGCGAGCATCACGGCAAAGGAGACGCAGATCGACGGCAGGGAAAATATCTACCGCGATGTCTTGACACAGGAGAGCCGAACAACGGGACTGACCGTCAGCCTCGGGCATGGACTCTTGAGCCTCGGACAGGAGATCGCCGCACCTTTGCAGCGCATGGGCGAAGTGCAGGACGACCGCTTGAAAGCCGTCTACGCTTGGAAGGCCGGCCGCCTCATCCATGAAAAACTTCGGCAAGGGACAAAACCCGCTGAAAGATGCCGCAGGCTTCTCCTTAAATCTCAGCCTCGGCACAAGCAAGTCTTACAGCCGCACGGAGAGCGTCACCAAGGAATATGCGGGCAGCAAAATAGCCGCCGGAGAGAAAGCAACGCTCTCTGCCATCGAACGCGATCTTACCATCCAAGGCTCTAAAGTCGAAGGAAAGAACGTCGCCCTGACAGCAAAGCAGAATATACAGCTGACCGCCGGAGAAAACAGAAACCGCACGACGACGCAGGACGAAGCAAGCTCCGCCGGGATCGGTGTCTCCTTCAGCCCGCAAGGACTTTCCGGGCTTTCCCTGCACGCAAGCAAGGCACAGGGAAACAGCCGGGAAAATGCGCTGACCTACACCCCGACGGAGATCGCTGCGAAAGACGCCCTGCAGATTGAAAGCGGCAAGGATACGAACATCCTCGGCAGCACGGTGCAAGGCAACAAGGTCACAGCAAAGATCGGCGGCAATCTCAAGATCGAGACCTTGCAGGAAAAAAAGAAACCTACGAGGAGAAGAACACATCGGCAGGCTTCGATCTCTCGTGGGATATTCGCGCGGGAAAATTCTCCAAGCCCACGATCGGTCTTTCGGCGAACAGAGGAACGATCGACTCCCACTATAGAAGCGCCAGAGATCAGTCCGGCATCTTTGCAGGCAAAAAGCGGCTTCGACATCTACGTTGAAAAGAACACCGACCTCAAGGGTGGCGTGATCGCAAGCAGCGCAACTCCCGACAAGAACCGCCTCTCAACGGGGACGTTATCCTTTAGTGACCTCCATAATGAAGCGGAGTACAGAGCAAAAGACACGGGGGTTTCTGCTCAGATAAAACCGACACTTGTCCAAACAAAAAAGGAGGATCCTGAAGGAAACAAAATAGAAAGCCTGAAAGTGGTGCAGGCACTGCACTCCACTCCTTCGATTCCCACCGTAGTACAGGAAAGTGCAGACAGCACCACAAAAGCCGCCCTCGCACCGGGAACCATCGACATCCGCGAGAATAAGGCGCAGGACATCTCTGCCCTCAGCAAGGATACTGCAAACGCACTCAACGAGCTTGGCAGAATCTTTTGACAAGAAGAGTGTCGAGGAACAGAAAGAACTCGTCAATGTCTTCCGTGAAGAAGCCTTCCGTCTGGCGCACAACCTCCCCGATGACGGAAGTGGACGAAAGACGCTCATTCATGCTGCTATCGGTGGACTCATCAGCCGGCTTTCAGGAGCGGGCTTTTGCTTCGGGGCAGCAGGTGCAGGTCTTAACGAAGCACTGATTAACAATCTGAAAGGTCTTAACCCTGCGATTGCCCAGGTCATCAGTGGCGTGATTGGAGCAGCCGCAGCGAAAGCGATTCATGGGGATGCTACAGCGGGAGCGATTTCGGCGGCGAGCGGGACGAAGTGGAATAAATTCTCTGACTTCTACTATTTTTAAGTTATGGAAATTCGTTTGGATAAACGCAAATCATGTAGAATACGCACTCAATAATGCGATAATAACCAATCCAGGCACAACAGAAGAAAGGATGCATTTATACATGGGGGATGGTGATGAACTGCATATCAATACAGGTCATGCCTATTACAGAGATCATAAAATTCAAAAAGGAGACACAATTCCAAGCTTTAGACATACCGATAAAAAGGAGCTTTTAACAACCGTTATCTATTGCGCATTAACGCATTATGCACAAGGGAATCTAGATAAAGGAGAGGTCGTCAATGGCAATGAGCATGTTTTGCTGAGTAATGGCTACGGTAAACATGTACCAGTAAACTTACGAATCACAATGATAAAAATCGGGAACATACTTTATATTTCGGATTTTTATCCAACCGCAATAATATCAAAATAAGTTGTTGCAAATGATGTTGTATTTACGTATTTATTACTAGGAGGATAAAATGAATCTAGCAAAATTTTTTTCAAAAACACCCTACATTGCGTTTGAGCCAAATGAGATAAAAACTAAGAAGATAAAGCAATTCCTTGATTATATTCACGGGGATATCAACGACGAAGACATACAGGATATTTTAGAGTTTATAAACTCGAGGAGATATATCGTCTGTTGGCTCTATATTGTGGTTTTTTCTTCCTTTCAATGTTTGATCCGTCATGGGATTTGGAATGAAACTTTGGCAAAAGCTTATCATGAATATCTAGTAGTGCTGGGATGGGATTATGAGCTTGAGATTGTCGGAAAGATGCTTTCTGAGGGAGATATAGAAAGTGTGCGGGAGTTTTTGTCTGGAGAGCAAATTGGCAGATGAAGAAAATAATACATATTTTATGGAGAATGCAATATGGCACGGAAAGGATTATGGGAAACTCTGATAAATCATGGATAACCAATGTCAAATTATTTAACTGGAACAAATTCTGCCAAATTGCCCCGCAGTACACTGAAATATTGTTTGCACAAAGTTCTTGACCTTGACACATCCTTAAGGGAAAGAACCGCCTCTCGACCGGGACGTTCTCCTTCAGCGACCTGAAAAACGAAGCGGACTACCGCTCAAAGAGCATCGGGGCGGCATACCACCACTACGGCAACTATGACAAGATGAGCCGACAAGAGAAGAACAAGGTCTATAACACCATAGGCCTCTCCCTAGTCTCTCCATGCCCTGCCAAGGGCGATGCGAACAGCACGACCAGTTCTGCCGTTGCACCGGGAACGATTGAGATTCGCGAGAATCCCACGCAGGACATCTCTGCCCTCAATCGTGATACGAACAACGCTCTAAATGAACTCGGGCGCATCTTTGACAAGCAAAAGATCGAAGAGCAACAGGAGCTTGCCAAAGTCTTTGGCGAAGAAGCCTTCCGTCTCGCGCATAACCTCCCCGACGATGGCAGCGGCAGAAAAGTCGCCGTCCACGCCATCATCGACGGCATCATGAGCCAGATCACAGGTGCCGGCTTTGCTTCTGGTGCCATTGGTGCAGGCGTAAATGAGGCGATCATCGGCGAGATCAAGAAGATCAAGGATCCCGGCACCGCGCAGATCGTCAGCGCGATTGTCGGTGCTGCTGCAGCCAAGGCTGTCGGCGGCAATGCAGGCGCAGGGGCAAGTGCAGCGGCGAGCGGGACGAAGAATAATCGGCTAGGAAAAGAGCAGGAAACTTTTTGTCGAAGAACTGAGTGAGGCATTGGAAAGCCAAGATCAAGAAAAAAATCAATGAAGTATTGGCTAAATATTACGCGCTAAGTAATTACTATGACCAACATGGAATGACCGGAGAGGGAGATGACCAAAGAATAACGGCTTCTCTTTATCCATTGTTGGAATGTTTAATCCCAGAGGATAAGAGATATTGGTTAGACGGAGGATTGAACTATACATTAAATAATATTGTCTGTATGGATCCTGCATTATTCGCATTAGCCAATCAAAAGAGACATGATCTGAAGTTAATGGGTACGCCGAAGACGTTATACCATCTAACGATTATCGTGTCGCAGAAAGAGCAGCAGAAATTAAAATGAATAGTGAGATCCCTAAGACGAATTATGCTACAGAAGAATCATCTGCGGCTGCTAAAGCTGTAGGGATAGCTACGGACTTAGTTGCTGCGAAGGTGCTTTCCTACGGTTTACCCTTGACACCTTCAGCATACCTTTATGCTCGTTATGGCGAAGGAGAAAGTTTAAACTTTTCAGAGGACTCCGTGGTGTCATATGAGATCGTACATAGTCAAGACTTTATAGAAGAAATTAGAACGAGGGGGCGGGATATTCCGGTTGGGAGTAGTGAAACCCGTTTCACAAGCGTTCAAATGACTATACAAAGTGGTATTGACCCATGGCTAACATTTGGTACTATTAAGTTAGCAATAACTATAACACATAATATGGATAGTACATATACGGTGGAAGGAGTAGCCGAAGATTTGTATAACTTCGAGCATTTAACACTAGACGGGTGGGGAGTGTATAATAGTTTGTGTAAAAGCCAAATTCGTTGATACGGTTCGAGCCCGCTCCGGGCATCCCATAGGAGGGTTTATTCCAACATGGCAAAACGCAAAATGATCCCCACTCCCGCAGACAATATCGCCAAGCAGATCATGGAAACCTACCAACCCCAAGACGCACAGGAAATCCAGGATGTCGTCAAACGTATCTTCGCGCCCATCTTCGAGGCGGCGCTCAAAGGGGAGATGCAAAACCATCTCGGCTATGCCGACCATGAACATACGGTGTCGGGAGGCAATGCCCGCAACGGCTACTCCGAAAAAACGCTCAAGACGACCTTGGGAGAAGTCCCCATCCACGTGCCCCGTGATCGCCAAGGCACATTCGAGCCGCAGATCGTCAAGAAGCACCAGCGTGATGTCTCTTCCATTGAAGGCAAGGTTCTCGCCCTGTACGGGCGCGGCATGAGCCAGCGCGACATCGCCGCCACTGTCGAGGACATCTATGGTTTCAAGATGTCGCATGAACAGATTTCCCATATCACGGACTGCATCATGGAGCAAGTGAAGGAATGGAGAAACCGTCCGTTGAAACCATTCTATCCGTTCGTGTTCGTCGATTGCCTGTACGTCTCGCTGCGCACGGAACGCGGCATCCAACAAACGGCGGTGCACGTCGTCCTGGCTTACGATATGGATGGGTGCAAGGATGTGCTCGGGCTTTGGATCAACGAAGTCGAGAGCAAGCATGCATGGATGCAGATTTTTGACGAACTCAAGTCGCGCGGCTTGGAAGCCATCGGCTTTCTCCATGGATGGCGTGACGGGTCTGGAAGACGGTGCGCGAGCGATCTTCCCACAGGTGGTCGTGCAGCGATGCATCGTACATCTGGTTCGCAACTCCATCCGGTATATTCCCCGCAAAGATTGGAGTCGTTTCACGAAGGATCTCAAAGCTATATACGGCGCGGTGAATGCTCGTCAGGCACGCGAGCGATTCGAACAGTTCCAGAAAGATTGGGCGAGCTATCCCGGGGCTGTCGCCGTATGGCAGAACAACTTCACGCATGTCGAGCAACTGTTTTTCTTACGGCAGCGCCGTGCGCAAGGTCATGTATACGACGAACGCGATCGAGAGCGTGAACTCCAGCTTCCGCAAAGTCACGAAGAAGGGTTCTTTCCCGAACGAGGATGCTGTGTTCAAGCTGCTGTACTTACGGGTGCAGGAGCTTTACCAGAAATGGTCAGGGCGCAGGATACCAAACTGGGCGCTCGTTCGCAACCAACTGTTGATGGATGAGCGTATGGCGAAACTCATGGAACACTATGATACGACATACTGAAAAGTGATTTACACAAAACTCTTGACACACCCGACGGGTGGAAGAAAATTGTAGAAATAGGAAATAATATTGCCTATGATCTACAAAAGAAGGGCGAGGTTCGCCCCTATACATGGAAGGCGAATATACATGCGACGATTCATGAGTAACTTTAAGAAGCTGCCTAAGTATATAAGATGTGCTTGTATTGTAATATTAACTTTGCCCAGTGCAATCGTCGCATATTATATTGTCGGATATACATATTATTTGGTGGCGTGGCTTTTTTTGCCGGGAGATTATTATGTGCATGCAAAACAAGGTGAAGTATATGAACGGGGACCAAGAATCAGCCGGTCTCTCCAAGTATTTAAAGAAGAAGACGGCATACTGTACTTCATTGATAACTATGGCTTTTGGGCGCTGGATTTTGTAACAGGACATATAAAAATATTTAACACAAAACTAACGGATGAGGATATTCAGGAACTACAGACAGTACAGCCGTTAATAGTAAAAAGAAAAAGGGGTTTGACACTGATTTGAAAAGAACCGAAAGATAAAAAAATGATATTTATTTTTATGATGCAATATAAGAAAAAGGTGCTACACAGACCGATTAAATATTGTCAATCACATTGAGGATTTATCAGAAGATGCGCGGAGAGTTTATGGCGAATTAGAACGAAAGAAGGTGACGGCGTTGTTGTTTGTCCTCAACCATGGGGTACAGATCCCTATGGATTTTTTTTTCAACCTGTTGACTATATGATTGGTTGGTGGAAACGAGGGACTATTTGACTGGCGAATGTACAATCTAAGTGCAACAATTGTTGAAATAAAAGAATGACACAAGGGTGCTTCTGGTATAATGGTGTTTGCAAAGACAACCATAAGAAAGGAGCAACCCATGTGTCACTACCATCATCTTACACTAGTTGAGCGTGAAAAGATAATGTTTTTTCATGCTCAAGACAATTCTGTTTCCGCAATTGCAAAAAAGCTTGGGCGTAACAAGGCGACCATTTCCCGAGAACTACGGCGAAATACCAAAAATGGATTTTATCAACCTGCCACTGCCCAACATCAGTATGAGACCCGGCGTAAGTTATGCCATCCGCATAAGCGACTGGAAGATGCTTCCCTTTATGCATACGTCAGGGAGAAATTCCTGAATCAACAATGGTCTCCTGAACAGATTGCCGGACGGTTTGCATTGGAATACCATAGACCTATCATTAGTTACAACACGATCTATCGTGCAATTTACGCGGGGCAGTTTGATGATCCAAATAAATCGCATGGAAATCGCGGTGTAATTCGCAAATTGCGTCATCGTGGAAAATCGCGCCATCGAAAGGGTTATGTTGAAAACCGCGGCAAGATCGCGATTTCAAATGACATCGCGGATCGTCCGGCGGGTGCGCAGAACCGTTCGCGCAGAGGGCATTGGGAAGGCGATACGGTTGCTGGGAAAACAGGCAAGGCTTGTTTAGTGACTTTAGTGGATCGTAAGACGCGCTTTCTCGTTGGAGGGAAATCTTCTGCCAAACGTGCTGCCGATGTCAACGAAGTTATGTTGATCGCATTGGAAGGACATCCTGTAAAATCTATCACGCCGGACAGGGGCAAAGAATTTGCGAAGCACGCGGAGGTCACTGAAGCTTTGGAAGGAGTCAAATTTTACTTTCCCCCACCACATCATCCTTGGGAACGAGGATCAAACGAGAATACAAAATGGATTGCTTCGCGAATACTTTCCCAAAGGACAAGACATCACCGACATACCGGATGCATACATCCATGAGATGTTTGATAAATTAAATCGACGTCCACGCAAATGCCTAGGATACAGAACTCCCTACGAGGTCTATTATTCAAAGACGTTGCACTTGACTTGACAATTCGCGAATGAAATACTAAATATTATTCCTTTTTTTATTCGTTGTCGTATTTTCTATTCTTTTGGTTATTGATTCCAATCAATATTCCCTGAGGAAGTTCGAGGTGAATCCATTTGATCCCAGACAAACTCCCATCTGCCCTCCTACTCGCAGCAGCCATCCTCCCCCTATCCGTCTCTTCCCACCCAAGCTGCTCCACTTTCACAGCAAGAGCAGCTTGACCAGTCGCGGGCGCAGGAGGCGGCACGACAGGAGAGGATGCATCAAGAACGCACGGAGGTTGATACGCCCGCTCTTCCTTCTCCGACACTGCCTGCCGATGAGAACGTCCGCTTCCCCATCTCCAAAATCATCCTTGAGAATGCATCTGGGAAGTTTTATTTCCTGCGCCACATCTCCCGTAACTATGAAGGACGCGAGCTTTCTCTCAAAGATATCAATGAAGCCGTCAGCAAGATGAATCGAGAGCTTATGGAGCGTGGCTTTTCCACGAGCCGTGTCGTTATCCCCGAGCAGAATCTCTCAGAAGGAACGCTCCGCCTTGTTTTGCAGATCGGGCGCATTCATGCCGTGCGCTTTGCCGAGGACAGTGATATACTCTATACCTACAACCTTTTCCCGTTTCGCGAAGGCGATGTCTTGAATGTGCGCGATATCGAGCAGGGGCTTGAGCAGGCGAAGCGCCTGCCTTCACAGGATATTACCGTGAAGCTATTGCCTGCACAGGAGCCGCAAATGACGGATGTCCTGCTCACGGTGACGCGCGGCAAGAATGTCTACGGCACGATCTCGGTGGACGATTCGGGGCTTGAGGATACGGGAAAGCTCCAATGGTATACGTCCGTCGGCATCGATCAAATATTTCAGCGCAATGATATCCTTCGCGTCGGCATGAATCTAGACGGCGCACAGGACGGCTATGCGAAAGGTACGCGCGGGCATAATGTCAGCTACACGATTCCGTATGGGGCGCATACGTTTACGCTCTCTTACCAACGCTCGAAATACCATCAGACAGTCGAGAGCCGCCCTTATGATTTCATCAGCGCAGGCGATACGAATATTTCTACGTTTTCCTGGGATTATGTACTGCATCGCTCTGCTTCTATGAAAACGAGCTTGGATATTCGTCTTCGGAAGCGCAATTCACACAGCTTTATCAACGATGTGGAGATTCCGATTCAAGCGATGCATCAGACATCGCTTGAAGTCGGCTATGCAGAGCGGCTCTATATCGAGCGGGATACGCTTTATTTCCGTATCGCTCACCGTTTCGGACTCGGATGGCTGGGGGCGCAGGAGGAGAAGACTTATCCGAATGCGCCGAAGACGCGCTATCGCCTATGGCTCGTCGATGTGGATTATGTCCATCCGTTTACTTTCGGTCATCGGTCTGCAACATTCACGAGTTCCTTACACGGACAGTGGACGATGAACGAGCAAAGGCTCTATGGTGTGGATATGATCAGCATGGGCGGACGCTACACCGTGCGCGGCTTCGATGGCGAGGTCACGCTGATGGGAACGAACGGCTGGTATCTTAGAAATGAATTTGCGACACGATTCCCGAAACAAAAGGCAGAACTCTACCTCGGCCTCGATGTCGGCGCCGTCTACGGCTACGGCACGGAGGTCTACAACGGACATGCAATCGCGGGCGCAGCAATCGGTCTGCGCGGTACACTCGCCGACGCTTCCTATGACGTATTCGCCGCTGCGCCCATCATAAGACCCGAGGGATTCCATACGCTGGATGTGACGTATGGGTTCTCCCTCGGGTTGAAGTTCTAGGGATTCATTCTCCAACATCAAGCCCAATCTCGCCCTTGAAAATCTTCTTGTTGCTCCATATTCTACACTTTCACCTCCGTTCCATCACGAAACATCACCATCACGCCCACGGTCACGCTCGAGATTTTGCACACCCCTGTGAGTAAAACTGGACACGAGAATCTAAAAACTGATCAGGGCTTCATGGCAAAGTCCGACGCCAAAGACCAGCGCCATATTCCTCGAAAGGCACAGTCCAGCACCGGCAAGAGTCACGTCCTTAATTTTCGGAAACAACCTCTTGCTATTCCTTATTGATTATGTTATCATTAAATCACTTTGCGATAAGCATAGGAATCCATGAGGAGGATGTCGAATATGAGAAGAAACGACCTTGCACGAAAGATCACAAGCTGGCTCACCTTGGGCATCTTTTCGCTGCAGCCGTCTCTTTCTTTTGCTGCGGACATCGTTGCCGACGACGCTGCACCCGAGGCGCAGCGTCCCTATGTGACGGAGACGGCGAGCGGCGTCCCGCTCGTGCAGATCGCCCGCCCCGACGGCGGCGACGTCTCCGTGAACCGCTACGAGGCGTTCAGCGTCCCGGAGCGCGGCGCCATCCTCAACAACGCCTTCCTCTTCTCGAATACGCAGCTCGCCGGATACATCGAGGGAAACCCGAATCTTGGCGGAGATCCCGCACGCATCATCGTGAACGAGGTGATGAGCGACCAGCCCTCAAAGCTGCGCGGATTCCTCGAAGTGGCGGGCACAAAAGCCGACGTCATCATCGCAAACCCGAACGGGATTTGCGCCGATGGCGCCGGCTTTTTGAATGCCTCCCGCGCCATCCTCGCCGCCGGGCACGTCCTGCACGACCCGTCGGGCGGCTATGCGGGACTTCGCATCGAGGACGGCAGGATCGACATCCGTGGCAAGGGGCTTGACGCGCGCGGCGCGGACAGCGCCGAGGTCTATGCCCGCGCCGTCGAGGTGAATGCAGGACTCTGGGCGGATCACGCGAAGATCGTCGCAGGGAGCAACGAGATCGCAAGAGACGGCAGCCTCTCCCCCGTCGCTTCCGAAGCAGGCGTCCCTGCCCCGCAGTACGCCATCGACCTCGCGGACATCGGCGGCATGTACGCCAACCGCATCGCCCTGGTCGGCACGGAAAAGGGGCTCGGCGTCAATCTCGCGGGACAGATCTCCGCGACGCAGGCCGTCTCCCTGGATGTGAACGGCAACCTCAAGACCACAGGCAGCGTCTACAGTGACGGTGACCTCTCCGTACATGCCGACAGGATTGAAAACACGAATCTCATCTACGGCGGAAAGAGCACCTCCATCCGTGCAAAAGAACTGACCAACAAGAGCGGCGGCAGAATCTACGGCGATACCATTACCATCAACGCAGAACATATCGTGAACGAGACCGATGCGGCGCTGGAAGCACGTCTTGCACGCGAGGCACAGATCCTTTCACAGTATGCTCCTCGGATCGAAGCCGCACATCGAAATCTCACGCCACCCTCCTCAGGGGGCATCTTCGGCAGACGTGCCGACCTGTCCAAGCAGCTTAATTCTTATCAGGAGAGGATTAGGGAGGCAGAGGCAGCCTATGACGCACAGCAGAGCATCGTAAACTCCATAAAAGATGATCTCGCATCCCGTCCCGCAGGTGTCATTGCCGCACACAGTCAGCTCAATTTGAGTGCCAACACGATCCAAAATACTGGGAACGCCCTGCTCTACTCCGGTGGGGACATTGCTCTTACCGCAGAAGAGACGCTCAAAAACAGCGGCGCACGCATCGAGGCACAAGGCAGCATCGCCATCACGGCACCCCATATAGAGAATGAGAATGCAGCCTTTGCGGCAAAGCGAACCATCACAAGCGCAGCCGTCAATCCCACCAAGATCCGCATCGACGAGCCTGGACATATTGAACAGGGAAAGGCATTCCCAGAATGGGAGTTTCGGAACATCGACAGTGGCTATGGGGCATACCACAGTCACATCGCCAAAAAGCCCATCTACGAGCACGCCGCCTATGAGGAGATCAAACAGCCCACTCCTGCTGAAATCGCCGCAGGAGAAGCACCCGTTCCCGCAGAACTTGTCGGCACACTCTCTCCGAACTACGACTACGACGATCCCATCTTCAAAGAACTCGGCGTCACGTCCATGGCCTCCCCGCGCCCTGCGCACGGCGATCCCGCGCAAGCAGCATGGGACGCCAAGTACCGCATCGTCCTTGCGGCGCTCAACGAAAAGATCGACGCATATAACCGTGAGGCCGAGGAATACAACCGCACGACGGCGCAGGCGGCCGGGCAGAAGATCAACCTGCTGACCTTCATCGAGACGGCAGACGTGCATTCAAAAGAGACGGTCACCTCCTCCCTGCCCGCCGCGATTCGAGCCGGAAACAACATCACGCTGCACGGCGACACAGCGAATACGGACAGCGCCATCAGCGCAGGCGGGACGCTTCGCATGGACGGCGCGCTCACCGAAAACGCGCATCAGCAGCAGGAGCAGACCGTCACGCTCGGGACGACGCGGGGAAGCTACACGGAAAGAAGAAGCTGGCTCCATAAAGGGAAAGTCCGGAAGTTCCACAGCAAAGTCTACATGACCCCCGAAGTCGTGCGTGCGAATCCCGCGCCCATCGGCGTCCATGCGATCGAGGAGAATGCCGCCGCAGAATCCGTCTCGGACGCGCAACGCGACCGCGTTGCCCAGACGCTCTCCCCTTCGGGCTCTCTTCGCATCCGCAAACGGCAGGAACAAGCACAGGCGGCGCAGAGCATCTCTTCCTCAGCGCACTCTATCGCGTGCATCCCGAGAGCACGGCGAAGTATCTCGTCGAGACCGATCCCGCCTTCACCGACCGGAAGAAATTCCTCTCCTCGGACTATATGTATCAGCGGCTCAAATGGGATCCCGACAGAATCCCCAAGCGCATCGGCGACGGCTTCTACGAGCAGCAGCTCCTTGCCGACCAGATGCTAAGGCAGACGGGAAAACGCCACATGGAAGGCTATACCGACGACGAAACCGCATTCCGGGCTCTGATGGATGCGGGCATTTCCTATGCCCAAGAAATGAACCTCGCCCCCGGCATCAAGCTCTCCAAAGAACAGGTCGCCGCCCTCACCTCGGACATGATCTGGCTCGAAGAGCGCGAAGTCGAAGTCAACGGCAGGAAGGAACGCGCCGTCTATCCCGTCCTCTACACCAAGAACACCAACGGGCTCAAGCTCACCGAAGGCGGCAGCCTCGTCTCGGCGCGGAACATCATCGTCGAAACGAAGGATGCGCTGAAGAGCGCCGGCACGCTCTACGGGGAAAACATCCTCGTGCAGGCGGGAGCTATAGAAAACACGGGACGGATGCGTGCGAAAAACATCGGGCTGAAATCCGAGAGCGACATCCACGTGCAAGGCTCTCTCGTCGGCGACAAGAAAGTTGTCCTTGAAGCCAAGAATAACATTACTGTGGAAAGCACGACGGAGAAGCTCGCCCATCAGGATGTACTGCATACGACCGCCGGGATCGCCGTCAAGGGCGATGAAGGCGTTCTTGTCGTGAGCGCAGGAAAGAACATCGCTCTTGCGGGAGCAACACTTACAGCACTCGGCAAAAACGGCAGCGTGCTCCTCTCGGCGGGAGAAAACATCGCGCTTGCCACCAAGAAACTTCAAAGCGAGAAGGACATGACGGCGAATGCGGAGAACTATCTCCGTACAAAGCGCAGCACGGAACTCGGCACGGAGATCCGTGCGGACGGCAATATCTCCCTCGCTGCCGGAAACGATCTCACGGCAAGAGCCGCGACCATCGAGAGCAAGAGCGGCACGGCCTCCCTCGCCGCAGGAAACGACATCTCCCTCACGGAAGGACGGGAGACCTCCGAGGATCACTATGGGATTCGGTACAAGGAGAGCGGACTGCTCTCCTCGACAACGACCACCGTCCGCACGAATGCGGAGGCAGACGCCGCGATCACGAGCAAAGTCGCGGGGCAGAATGTCAACATCGCGGCAAAACGTGACGCAACCTTTGCGGCGGCAAATATTGCTGCAGACAACGATGTGAACATCACCGCCGGACGGAATTTCTCTGCGGTCTCGGCAGAGAACTATTCGCATACGGAAAACTACAAAGAGGTCAAGAAATCAGGGAATCTTCGGTTCGGGCGGTGGACTCGGCTTCACCATCGGGACACAGCAGACAAAAGACCACACAGGACAGCGACGCCATCACCCGGCAGGGAACGAATATCGCAGCACTTGGTGGCAGCGTCTCCATCGCTGCAGGAGAGAACGCGCATATCTCATCGAGCAATATCCTCGCGGGCAAAGATGCGATCGTCACCGCGAAGGAAACCACCATCGACGGCAGGGGTCAACATCTATCGCGAGAGCATCACGCAGGAAAGCAAGACGACGGGACTGACCGTCAGCCTCAGGCCACGGCCTCTTGAGCCTCGGGCAGGAAATCGCCGCACCTTTGCAGCGCATGAGCGAAGTGAAGGACGACCGCCTGAAAGCCGTCTACGCACGGAAGGCCGGCCGCCTCATCCATGAAGCCTTCGGCAAGGGACAAAACCCGCTGAAAGATAGCGCAGGATTCTCCTTGAACCTCAGCCTTGGCACGAGCAAAGCCTACAGCCGCACCGAGAGCGTTACCAAGGAATACGCCGGCAGCAAAATCGCTGCAGGGGAAAAAGCGAGACATCACTGCAACCGAGCGCGACCTTGCCATGCAAGGCTCTACCGTCGAAGGAAAGAACGTCGCCCCTTGCGGCAAAGGGAGACGTGCGCCTCGAAGCTGGAGAAAACAGCAGCCGCACGACGAGCGAGAACAAGACGAGCTCCGCAAGCATCGGCGTCTCCTTCAGTTCGCAAGGACTCTCAGGCCTCAGCCTAAGCGCGAGCAAGGCACAGGGAAACAGCAAGGAAAATGCCTCGACCTACACCCCGACGGAGATCGCCGCAAAAGACGCCCTGCAGATTGAAAGCGGCAAGGATACGAACATCCTCGGCAGCACGGTGCAGGGCGACAAGGTCACGGCAAAGGTCGGTGGCAATCTCAACATTGAGACCTTGCAGGAAAAAGAAACCTACGAGGAGAAGAACACATCGGCAGGCTTTGATCTCGCGTGGGATATTCGCGCGGGAAAATTCTCCAAGCCCACGTTCGGCCTTTCAGCGGGCAGAGGAACGATCGACTCCGCCTACCGCAGTGCAAGAGGTCAGTCCGGCATCTTTGCAGGCAAAGGCGGCTTCGACATCTACGTCGAAAAAGAACACCGACCTCAAGGGCGCGGTCATCGCCAGCGAAGCAACTGCGGAGAAGAACCGCCTCAGCACGGGGACGTTCTCTTTCAGCGATTTGGAGAACGGTGCAGACTACAGCTCGAAAAGCATCGGGGCAGCCTACCACCACTACGGCAGCTATGACAAGATGAGCCGACAGGAGAAGAACAAGGTCTACAACACCATAGGCCTCTCCCCTAGTCTCTCCATGCCTGCCAAGGGCGATGCGAACAGCACGACGAGGTCTGCCGTTGCCGCAGGAACCATCGGCATCCGCGAGAATCCCACGCAGGACATCTCTGCCCTCAATCGTGATACGAACAACGCTTTGAACGAGCTTGGGCGCATCTTTGACAAGCAAAAGATCGAAGAACAACAAGAACTGGCCAAAGCCTTCGGTGAAGAAGCCTTCCGACTCGCCCATAACCTCCCCGACGACGGCAGCGGCCGAAAGATCGCCGTCCATGCCATCATCGGCGGCATCATGAGCCAGATCACAGGCACTGGCTTTGCTTCTGGCGCCATTGGCGCAGGAGTCAACGAAGCTGTGATCGGCGAGATCAAGAAGATCCAGGGATCCCGGCACCGCACAGATCGTCAGTGCGATTGTAGGGGCTGCGGCAGCCAAGGCGGTCGGCGAGAATGCTGGCGCTGGTGCGAATTCGGCGACGAGCGGGACGAAGTATAATTTTTGGGGCTTCAGCTGCGCGTTATGTAGCATCAATTGCATATAATTTTTTACGTTCAACAGCAATAGGAAAAGCAGTATTAGAAAAGGCAGAAATTTATTCTGAGGAAACCTTTATTGCTGCTGAAGCTTTAGTTCCTAAAATAATCGCTGAATATAATACTACTAGGGGCACTATAGCAAACATGGGGAAATTTTACCCAGGTGAGGGCAAAGTTATCGAAAAAGTGTCTATAGAAATTACGGGATTTGATTCACATGCAGTTGCTAGAATGACAGAAAGGGGACTATCTGAAGCAATGATAAAAAAACATTGTAGAATCTCCTATTGTCACCTTGTCACAGTGGAATGGGGAAAGATTGCTGTTTATTGGTCAAGAGGGTGCAGCTGTTGTTGAAAAATCAACAGGAATGGTACGTACCACATGGGGGGTATCGAACTTTGGAAAAAATATTTGGGAAATACTTTTTGATACAATTAGCTTCTTTCCATAAGTTAAAAGTTAAGAGTTAAACATTAGGAAGGCAGAGTGTAAACGCCCACGCCTTACGGCACCACAATGAACGAGAACCGCCATCTATGGTATAATAAGAGCAGACGTTGAAGGTCGAATAATTTTTTTGAGATTCGATCTCGCTGTGTAAACTGATCTGGTCTCCTTTTTTCGCACCACGCTTTGTTCAGAGCTACGCTCAAAAGGACGTATGGTAAAATGAGCCATCATCGAGGAGGCCACGTCGTACAAAGGGAGGGAATCCTCATGGATGTCACGTACGAACGCTGTTGTGGGATTGATGTGCACAAACGCTCGATCGTCGCCCTGCCCTCAGATGTGGCAAGAAGCAGGAAATACGAACATTTGGCACGACAAGCAAAGAAATCCGCGCACTCGCCAAATGGCTTTTGGGATGAAAAAGTGCCAGATGGCCGCCATGGAAAGCACGGGTTCCTACTGGAAACCCGTCTACAATCTTTTCGAGACCTCTCATCTAGGCGTCATGATCGTCAACGCCAGGAACATGAAGAATGTTCCTGGAAGGAAGACCGATGTGAAGGATGCCGAATGGATCGCGGACTTGCTGCAGCACGGGCTGTTGAGCGCGAGCTATATTCCGAAACGGGAGCAACGCGAGTTGCGGGAAGTTTCCAGGTACAGAAAGAGCTTGATTGCCGAGCGTGCACGTGAACTCAACCGTCTGCAGAAGATGCTGGAAGGAGGAAATATCAAGCTGTCCAGCGTAGTTTCCAACATCAACGGCAAAAGCTCGCGCAGCCTCTTGCAGAAGCTGCTCAAGAAGGATGCGCCGCTGCAGAAGGATGAAGTGGAAGAAAGCCTTCACGGAGCATTGAGGCACAAGGTGGAAGATGTCATGCAAGCGCTGGACGGCTTTCTCACGCCTTTGCAGAAACAACTGATCCTGCAAGTCGTAGATCATATCGACGACATGACGAAGCGCATCGGTCAGATGGATAAGCTCGTCAAGCAGTACAGCAGCGGCTATGAAGACGCGATAGAAAAGCTGGACGAGATACCGGGCATAGGGAGGCAGAGCGCGGAAACCATTTTGGCGGAAACAGGTTTGGATATGAGTCGCTTTGCAACGGAGAAACATCTGTCCAGCTGGGCGGGTCTGTCTCCAGGGAACAACGAAAGTGCCGGAAAGCGGCAAAGCGGCAGGACTACCAAAGGGAACGCCACACTGAAGACTACGCTGATACAATGCGCCAAGGCAGCCATCAAGAAGAAGGACTCCTTCTTGTCCGCACAATATGACAGGCTCGTCGTACGACGGGGAGCAAAACGTGCCACAGTAGCTGTAGCGCATACCATGCTGATAGCCATTTACCACATATTGAAGCTGGGAGAGCCCTTCATCGATCTGGGAGCCGACTATTACAACAAATTCAACAAGGAGAGAAAGATCAACAGTTATCTAACGAAGCTGAAAAAACTGGGTTGGCAGCCTGAAACAGCCACATTCTCGGCGGCATCCACATAAAATTTCAGTCAAACAGAGCAATGGGGGATTTTTTTGCGCTTTTTTTCCAGCCTTAGCACAAAGGTTCTCATGGTAAAGTATATTGCTTTTTATCGTTGATATGGAAGCAAAGACACTCATACCTATTGTAGTAAATGTACAAATGTTTTTCAAGAGCCGAGTAGATGGTGTATGTGTCAAGATGTTATCGAGAAATTTACAACAAGCAAAAAGATGCTGCCCAGGGTGTGTCAAGAGTTTTGTGTAAATCATTTTTTCAGCATGTCATGTCATAGTGTTCCATGAGTTTCGCCATACGCTCATCCATCAACAGTTGGTTGCGAACGAGCGCCCAGTTTGGTATCCTGCGCCCTGACCATTTCTGGTAAAGCTCCTGCACCCGTAAGTACAGCAGCTTGAACACAGCATCCTCGTTCGGGAAAGAACCCTTCTTCGTGACTTTGCGGAAGCTGGAGTTCACGCTCTCGATCGCGTTCGTCGTATACATGACCTTGCGCACGGCGCTGCCGTAAGAAAACAGCTGCTCGACATGCGTGAAGTTGTTCTGCCATACGGCGACAGCCCCGGGATAGCTCGCCCAATCTTTCTGGAACTGTTCGAATCGCTCGCGTGCCTGACGAGCATTCACCGCGCCGTATATAGCTTTGAGATCCTTCGTGAAACGACTCCAATCTTTGCGGGGAATATACCGGATGGAGTTGCGAACCAGATGTACGATGCATCGCTGCACGACCACCTGTGGGAAGATCGCTCGCGCACCGTCTTCCAGACCCGTCACGCCATCCATGGAGAGAAAGCCGATGGCTTCCAAGCCGCGCGACTTGAGTTCGTCAAAAATCTGCATCCATGCATGCTTGCTCTCGACTTCGTTGATCCAAAGCCCGAGCACATCCTTGCACCCATCCATATCGTAAGCCAGGACGACGTGCACCGCCGTTTGTTGGATGCCGCGTTCCGTGCGCAGTGAGACGTACAGGCAATCGACGAACACGAACGGATAGAATGGCTTCAACGGACGGTTTCTCCATTCCTTCACTTGCTCCATGATGCAGTCCGTGATATGGGAAATCTGTTCATGCGACATCTTGAAACCATAGATGTCCTCGACAGTGGCGGCGATGTCGCGCTGGCTCATGCCGCGCCCGTACAGGGCGAGAACCTTGCCTTCAATGGAAGAGACATCACGCTGGTGCTTCTTGACGATCTGCGGCTCGAATGTACCTTGGCGATCACGGGGCACGTGGATGGGGACTTCTCCCAAGGTCGTCTTGAGCGTTTTTTCGGAGTAGCCGTTGCGGGCATTGCCTCCCGACACCGTATGTTCATGGTCGGCATAGCCGAGATGGTTTTGCATCTCCCCTTTGAGCGCCGCCTCGAAGATGGGCGCGAAGATACGTTTGACGATATCTTGGATTTCCTGTGCGTCTTGGGGTTGGTAGGTTTCCATGATCTGCTTGGCGATATTGTCTGCGGGAGTGGGAATCATTTTGCGTTTTGCCATGTTGGAATAAACCCTCCTATGGGATGCCCAGAGCGGACTCGAACCGTATCAACGAATTTGGCTTTTACACAAACTATTATACACTCCCCGAAATATAGACCAATATATACAGAGAGAACTGATAGCTACTTATATGGTTCCCATAAAGTTCCATGGTATTGCATTAATCGTTCATAAATTTCATTAGCTTTGCTTTCATCCTTGGAACATCCCCAGCCATGATAATACATCATTCCCATGTTATATAAGGCATCTTCGTAAAAGCTCGCCCTCTCTTCAACTGCTATTATACCACTTACAGCTTCTGGATAATTTTTTCCTATACCGGGAAGATCACTAACCTCAAACTTCGCACATTAAAACATTCTACATACCTTTGAAAACACTGGACTTTATGCCAATGAAAAACACTCTCCTTAGCACATTTTCTAGTTTTTATAATAACAGTACAGGCCTTTTCAAGAAGCCTTGCAGCTGTTTCATGATCTCCTTCCACCAGCATGGCCTCTGGAGTCGTTCAACAAACAGCAGCAAAAGGAGGCGCATGGTTTACGGCTACTGCCATCCGGCAACTCATCCACGGATAGATAGAACAGCCTCCAGACTTCGTGCATCTTTTGCACTCGCGCTGCTCCACTGCCAGAACATGTACCGCGAACACGATGGAGACATGCCGTCATCGTCATACGAAAGAGAGCGGGCAATCCTTCTAAGCGCAGGAAACTCTTGCACACCTTTGAAGAACACCGATGCCCCAGCGCTTCGCTGCAACGTGGATGACTCCTCCGCCGTGAGGCTCGGCGTCCGTCGTCACCAATACCAGCCAGTCCTTCCGATGGTTGCGACAGGACAAAGACAAGGCGCCAGGAGGATTTTCGCTCTTGACGACAGCGGCTTCCACACTCAGCAGATACTTCCGAGCGGCCACGCCGCTTTCGGTGTTGCTTTGCAGATCGCCTTCACATCCTGCAGGCATCCTGATGGAGTGTAGTGCATCTTTTCCGTCTTCTTTGCCATGGCGACCACATCGCAGCGCCAAGACCGTGAATCTTCAGGAGCGATGCCGGGGAGCAGAACCATGTGTCGAACAGGACGTGGCGCGATATCGGCAGCCTTCGCTTCGCAGGAGCTGAAGCATCACCTCGGCTGCCTTCTGCTGGGCAAGTTGCCGTTTGCCGCCATTGAACGAGCGTCCAGACGCCATTGAGGCGATTCTTCGTATTCGGTAGAGACAGCGTAAGTGGCTGGATGGTGGGGCAGAAGCGTATTGCCATCCGGACCAGCAGAGAGCGTGAGCATGCGAAAGCCATAGGAGAACCTCTCTGGCGTGGTCGAGAGGTGGGCAGAAGTCCACTTTGAGCGGGCAAGACAGTAGATGGAATCGTCGAGAATGAGCACGTTGGCGATCCGCCTGAGTCAGGGGAGCGAGCGTGGCATGAATGATGGCGGCGGCAAGCTCGGTCGTGAACCTGCGTTGCGGATTCGGCAAGAGTTCATGGTTGATAGAACGTATCCTGCTGAAAAGCGTATGGCGGCGCTTTGGAGATGCATTTGCGTAGACGGAACGTTGCTGGAACACTAAGGAAAACCAGGAAGATGCTGAGGACAGGGATGCTGCGAAGCGCATTTCAAGTTACACGGAGATGTGACTGACTTGATAGTGACGAAAAGACCTGCATTTTCTTAGAAAGCAGTTCGTCTTGTGGTTTTGTGTTATATCGTTCATAGCATGAGCTCATTGATGTTTTTGTTTGACACTTAAGATTATACCAATGGATGTTGCTCATGCTATTTTATTTTGCCAAGTGATAGATATCATGGGCAGCAGATTGTCTTATCTGCGAAGTTTGAGATCATAATACACATATCACCTAACACTTTATAATGGGATGATAAATCCTCATCATAATGATTATTTACTTCATTCAAATACCCTTTCAAAGCCTTTCTGAACCAAATTGCAGCAGTGTTATCATTCCTAGTTACACCATACCAACCACGCTGATATGTACTTCCCATATTATACTGTGCTACTAAGCAACCATTATTTGCAGCTTGTTCTTCCCAGTAAATTTTCTCATTATAATCTTCCATTTGTTCCGCTAAACTATGTTGTGCGTTAGAGTGTCCCTGTCTTGCTGCTTTTTCCCAGCACGCGATAGCAGCCTTAATATCTTCATCATGATAATCCATTGAATATAATTCATAATATGCATTTGCTTCTTGAAAATAAAAACTCTGCATTATTATTTATGTTTTTTTCTTTTGCCGTGTTAATTGCCATAACGTACAATCTTCTGGCCGTTTCCTCGTCTTTAGCTATACCATAATGTCCATATTCATACGCTGTGCCAAGAACGAGTAATGCATCAATGTCACCTTGGCTGGCTAACAACTTATAGTGCTTAACCAAATAATTCTCTACATCAAAAAGCATTAACTTGTAAATCCCCTCCTGTTCTTCAGCGCGTAACTTCCTAGCAGTTGATTCTGTTTTTCTTAAAGAACATCTTAATTCTTCTATGCTCATATTAGTTTTTTTGGTAAATTTTTTTAAATACATCGAACCTATAATCAAAAAAATGTCGCCAGACTGATAAGACTCTTTTATATAGTCAGTTACACTAGGAATCATCGAAATAAAATTCTCCATTTCAATAAACATAGTATCAATTTGTCTTTCAAAAATACATTCGTATCAAATCATAGACTGTTTCTCTATTAAATATCCACGATCCTATTATCATCATAACAAATGCGTCACTGAGCATTTGTTCTTTATATTGCGCTAGTGGCAACGCTACATGCATCGATTCTATAATCTGAACTTCCCCATCGACATTAAAATACTTAGGAACAGAAAAAATAATATTAAGAGCCTCATCTTCAGTTAAGCCTTCTTTTGTCCTGCTGGTGTCCTTCAGTTTCTTCACCAAAACAGGAAAAAGAAAATCCATCCTTTTGTGAATGTCTATTACAGGCAATTGAACACCTTTGCTATCCAAATAATTTATTATTTTAGGCCTTTCGCTGTTTACTGTGGGTAACGCTTGAAAAGCGCGTTTCATTCCGATAGAATTATATCCATGGAAGATAGACACAGAAAGGCGGTTTTTATTCATGGATACAGGAAGCTTGTTCGCCGTTGCCTTGAACCTCCCGCGCCCTTGGTGCATATCTCAAGTGGAATTCAAGCCCACAGAAGATGGATCCATGGAACTGCATATCCATATCGCCTTCCAACGCGGAGGGAAGTTTCCCTGCCCGCAAGACCATTGCGACAAAAGCTTTCCTGCTTACGACACAACGCCGAGAACTTGGCGTCATCTCAACTTCTTCCAGTATAAAACCTATATCCATGCCGATCTCCCTCGCATACAATGCGAAAAAAACATGGCGTGAAGACCGTACAGGTGCCTTGGGCACGCGAGGGATCCGGCTTCACGCTTCTCTTTGAGAGCTGGATCATAGAGCTTGCCAAGCATCTGCCCGTAGCCGTCATTGCTCGCATGGTCGCAGAGCATGACACGAGACTATGGAGGTTCATCCATCATTATGTGGACAAGGCTCGCGCGTTGGAGGACTATTCCGAAGTCACCGCCATCGGCATGGATGAAACCAGCAAGAAGGGGCATAACTACATCACGGTCGTCGCCGACCTATCCCAGCGCAAAGTCATCTTCGTGACGGATGGCAAAGGATTCTACAACTGTCCAGCGGTTCGCTGCCGACTTTGAAGCACATCGAGGCAATACGGAAAGAGTCGATCTCATCACCTGCGATATGTCGCTCGGTTTCCGCAAGGGGATTCAGGAATCCTTTGAGAACAGCCAGACCATCATCGACAAGTTTCACGTAATCAAACATGCCAACGAAGCCGTGGACAAGGTTCGTAAGATGGAAGCCAAGGAGAATGCCTTGCTGAAGAACTCCAAGTACCTTTTGGTTGAAGAATGATGCCAATCTGACGGAAAAAAACAACGAGAAAAAGGAAACGCTCCAGAAGAAGCATTTAAAGACAGCGCGTGCCTGTGCCATGCGCATCGAATTGCAGGAAATCTACGAGCAGTCCGTCCATCGAGACGAGGCGGAGCAGCGTTTGAAAAAGCTCTGCAGCTGGATGATGCACGCAAGACTGGAACCCATGAAGAAGTTTTTGTGGCACGATCCGCAATCATTGGGACGAGATCCTGCACTATTTCGAGCACCCCTATACGAATGCCATTCTGGAAGGGTGAACAGCATTATACAAAACATCAAGCGTCGCGCCCGAGGGTTCAGAAATGATGAATATTTCAAGACCATGATCTATCTGGGATGCGGCAAGCTGAATCTCAACATCCAAATCCCATAATTTGTCCATTGGTAAAAGACTGTACGAACATAAAGAACATTTGTTCCTTTCTCCTACCCATATCAAACAGCGAGGAGCCTTATTTTATTTATAACATCTCTATTGTATGTTTGCATAACCATCTTCTACCTCCGTTACAAGCATTCAAGTACAACATCTACATTATCCCTTGGTTAAGGGATTTGCCAACTTGTTAACCTTTTGTACTCCTCATAACACTAATGTCATTAATTTAGGGAATACGCGCCATCGTTTACTTCAATGATTTTTCTACATAATTTTTGCGATTCCTGTTTATTAAGAAAAATTTTCAAAAGTTATCACCAAATTCACCGACTATATTTTCAGTAAAAAATCAGAGCTTCCATTGCCTCATCATAATCCTTCTTTGCCCCCTCAAAATCTTGAATGAACCAACGAAACCATAGACTTATCGCGCTCATCCCCGCACTAACGCATTCTGAATCATATTTTTCATAAGCATCATGGTATTGAACCAGCCCAGGAACCTCTCGTGGACTCTTGCCCATAACGGTATATCTATACCATAAGATTTCATTTGGTCTGTTTTTTTCCTTTGAATCAAGAATTGCATGACCCAAATGATGCGCTAGATTATAAAAATCCTTATACAGTTCCTCCCCCATCCTCTTGTCACCTTGCGTAAAGCTCTTATAATCGTCTAAGTATTCTATGTTGTTCAACACACACATATTATGAAAAATTTTATAGGCTATAATGCTACGGGCATATTCATTTGCCAGATAATAGAGTTTACCCATAGCATAAAAATTCTCAGCTAAATCTGGATCTTCAGGATAAGCTAATATTGACTTCTTTTGAAGTGCTATTGCCTCTAAAAAAATTTCCCATCCTTTTTTTCTTCGCAATTGCTTGATCGAAGAGGGCTCGGCTCAACTGTGGGTTTGACATAATAACCTCCTCCTTATCCCAAAGGGCATCTAATCACATGCAATCAAATTGTTTCTCAAGTTGATCGCATGTGTGTAAACACGTTTGTATTGATGGATAAATAACCTTGTTAACTCAAACTTCGCAGATGAATAATCTGCTGTAACCCTTGAAATATCTATCGCCTTGGCAAATAAAATAGCATGAGCAACATCCATTTGGTATAATCTTAAGTGTCAAACAAAAAACATCCAATGGAGGCTCATGCTATGAACAATATAACACAAAACCACCAAGACGAGGAACTGCTTTCTAAGAAAATGCAGGTCTTTTTTCCGTCGCTATCAAGTCAGTCGCATCCTCCGTGTGGCAAATGCGTACAAGCTTCGCGGCATCCCTGTCCTCAGCATCTTCCTGCTGGTTTTCCGCATGGTGTTCCAGCAACGTTCCGTCTACACGCAAATGCATCTCCAAAAGCGCCGCCATGCCTTTCGGCAAGGATACGTTCTATCGCTTCGCGAACTCTTGCCGAATCCACTGGCGCAGGTTCACGACCGAGCTTGCCGCCGCCATCATTCATGCCACGCTCGCTCCCCTGACTCAGGCGGATCGCATCAACGTGCTCATTCTCGACGATTCCATCTACCATCGCGCCCGCTCCAAGAAGGTGGAGCTTCTCGCCCGCCTCTACGACCACGCCAAGAAGGAGTTCTCCTATGGCTTTCGCATGCTCACGCTCTGCTGGTCGGATGGCAATACGCTTCTGCCTGTCAGCCATACGCTGCTCTCTACCGAGAATACGAAGAATCGCCTCCGTGAGGCGTCACGGAAAGTGGACGCTCGTTCCAATGGCGGCAAGCAGCGAAAACTTGCCCAGCAGAAGGCAACCGAGGTGATGCTTCAGCTCCTGCAGGAAGCGAAGGCTGCCGATATCCCAGCGCGCCACGTCCTGTTCGACACATGGTTCTGCTCCCCGGCATCGCTCCTGAAGATTCACGGTCTTGGCTACGATGTGGTCGCCATGGCAAAAGAAGACGGAAAAAGATACACTACCTCCATCAAGGATGCCTGCAGGATGTGAAGGCGATCTACAAGCAACACCGAAAGCGGCGTGGCCGCTCGAAGTATCTGCTGAGTGTGGAAGCCGCTGTCGTCAAGGGCGAAGAATCCCTCCCTGTGCGCCTTGTCTTTGTCCGCAATCGCAACCATCGGAAGGACTGGCTGGTATTGGTGACGACGGACATGAGCCTCACGGCGGAGGAAGTCATCCGCATTTACGGCAAGCGCTGGGGCATCGAGGTGTTCTTCAAGGTGTGCAAGAGTTTCCTGCGCTTAGAGAAGGATTGCCGCTCTCTTTCGTATGACGCGATGACAGCGCATGTCTCCATCGTGTTCACGCGGTACATGTTCCTGGCAGTGGAGCAGCGCGAGTGCAAAGATGCACGAAGTCTGGGAGAGCTGTTCTATCTATCCGTGGATGAGTTGCCGGATGTGTGCTTCGTGGAAGCCATGCGCCTCCTTTTGCTGCTGTTTGTTGAACGACTCCAAGAGAAGCCCATGCTGGATGAAGGGAAGATCCATGAACAGCTGCAAGGCTTCTTGAAAGAGCTTCCTGTACTGTTGTCGCAAAAACTACGAAAATGTGCATAAGGAGAGTGTTTTCATTGGCATAAAGTCAGTGTTTTCAAGGTATGTAGAATGTTTTTAATGTGCGAAGTTTGAGTTGTTAACATTATTCAAAAACGCTTCTGCTAAACATAGCTCATCTTTAGAAGCTAACAACACCTTTTTTGCATATTCTATCCTATGAAATTTTGCCAAAAACTGAGCTTCTATTTGCAACAATATACCAGCATAAAAAAATGCCATCGTGCATTTTTATAATCTAAATTATCGCTCTCCTTTCCAAAATCAACCCATGAATGACTTGAGGAAAATCTTCTAATTCTAAAGCTTTTTTGGATGAGACTATTTCTATTACCGCTTTTCCCAAAGAATTTCCTGCATAGCCATAATAAACGGCATTATTGCGCGCTCTTCTAGCAGCCTTAGTATATGCTATTGCAGCCATTTTAAAATCATTCGTTTGAAAATACAATTCGGCAAGATATGCATTTCCTCTAATTTCGTTTTGAGCACCACCTTCCATAAACAATTCATCAATAGCATCCAGTATTTGCTCTAGGCCATTATACTTACTAAAAAAACTATTCGCCTCTATAACCTCAGGATAAAATTCATCCATCAACTCCGAACTTTGTTCCACTTCATAATCTTCTTTTTTTAGACTGCAATCTGCATACTGTTGCAAAATTCCTACAATCCCCATTCGATTTAACTGGTCTAATACTGTATCATTATCCTCGTGCCGTACTTCATATACTTCATTTTCCGCTTTAGCTTTTAAACGCGAATAATATGTTGTTTCAAAATCTCCTATAAACTCCAAACAGAAGGCCATTAAATCTAAGGACTCATACTCAGATCTTTGATACAGCAACTCCTTTGTAGCATTGTATCGCTCATTAAGCAAAGCTATTTGACTAGCAAGTTTCCGCATTTGCCAATTTCCCATTAATATACCATTCTTCTGAACATTATCCAAAAAAGAAGCATATGTACTTTCAAATAAATCTTGGAGATGCGATGGCGGAAAGATATATTGCCCCAATTCTTCAATAAAAATATTAACACCGTAATGGCGATCCTTTCCACCAGTTATCTCAACAACTGTAACCTTATAAATAGCCCCTGCATCTATTCTAGGAGCCATGGAAGCTGCTACTTGTCGCGACAAATGCCCTAAGCAATATCTCCAATCATATAAAGCAATTGCATTGTTATCATAAGGATTATCTGGCTCTCTTACCACTTTTAAAATCGTTCCTATATGCAATCGTTCTATATACCTTTGCACATCACCAAAAGTAACTCCTACAATTTTACTATAAAATCCTTTTTCCCAATGCCATCACACTCCTTCCAATTATTTCAAATACGCTAACCGACTACAGCACAACTCAATTTGCTTAATTTTCTTTTTCGATATAAATTTCCCTCTTCAGTTCCTCCTGCATTTCAATAAGATTCTCATTTTTAGAGTATTCATTTATTATAATTTTATCCACTTCCTCGGGTGTGTCAAGAGTTTTGTGTAAATCACTTTTCAGTATGTCGTATCATAGTGTTCCATGAGTTTCGCCATACGCTCATCCATCAACAGTTGGTTGCGAACGAGCGCCCAGTTTGGTATCCTGCGCCCTGACCATTTCTGGTAAAGCTCCTGCACCCGTAAGTACAGCAGCTTGAACACAGCATCCTCGTTCGGGAAAGAACCCTTCTTCGTGACTTTGCGGAAGCTGGAGTTCACGCTCTCGATTGCGTTCGTCGTATACATGACCTTGCGCACGGCGCTGCCGTAAGAAAACAGTTGCTCGACATGCGTGAAGTTGTTCTGCCATACGGCGACAGCCCCGGGATAGCCCGCCCAATCCTTCTGGAACTGTTCGAATCGCTCGCGTGCCTGACGAGCATATGGTTTTGCATCTCCCCTTTGAGCGCCGCCTCGAAGATGGGCGCGAAGATGCGCTTGATGACATCCTGGATTTCCTGTGCGTCTTGGGGTTGGTAGGTTTCCATGATCTGCTTGGCGATATTGTCTGCGGGAGTGAGAATCATTTTGCGTTTTGCCATGTTGGAATAAACCCTCCTATGGGATGCCCTGAGCGGGCTCGAACCGTATCAACGAATTTGGCTTTTACACAAACTATTATACACTCCCTGGAAAGGCGTGCCGAAAGCTACTCACTCGGATTCGGTATATCTGCACCGAAAAGCTCTGCGGCATCTGCAAGGTCTGCTCCGTCCAATTCCGTCATGGGGAATTCCATGATGCCCGCCGCCCTGCCGCCTGCGATCTTGTCTGCCAATGCGTCGGGCTTGTCTCCCGCACGGATGCGCCTGCCTCCGCGATGCGTGCCGTTCTTCGCCATCGTTTCACCTCGTTTCTTAAGGAATCACTGATAAATTCCGCCACCCATCTTCACACATCTGCGCGCCCTCTCGTCGTCGACAAATTCTCGACGTAGCATCGCTACGCCTGTGGTTTGAGGAAGACGGCGATGCTTGAACTCGTAACTACTACGCAATTTCGCAAGGACTTGAAACGTCTGCGAAAACGCGGGGCGGATATGAAAAAGCTGGACGATGTCCTGCAAACGCTCTGCGCAGAAGAACCCTTGTCTGAAAAGCATCGCGATCACGCGCTTGTCGGTGATTACATCGGGTTTCGTGAATGTCCTGTCGCTCCCGACTGGCTGCTCACATCTATGCCATCGACAAAGGCAAACTTATCTTGACCGCTTCTCGCACAGGTTCACACCCTGACCTCTTCTAGCCGATTCTTTTCGGGTCGGCTTTTCCCTCAAACTTTCCACATAAGCGTTCGTATAGAAACGATTCCTTAATTCCCAAGGATAAAAAGGGGCTGCTGCATAAGTCGAATCCGACTCATGCAGCAGCCCCTTTCGCTCATGCTGTTTATCGCAAAAATCAGTCGCGGCCGAACTTGTCCTTCAGGATGACGTCGTGCGAGCCGCCCTCGACGATGCTCGTCGCGGATACGAGCGTGATCTTCGCTTTGTCGCGCAGCTCGCCCAAGGTGAGCGCGCCGCAGTTGCACATCGTCGAGCGGATCTTGCTCAGCGAGATGCGGAGGTTGTCGCGTAGAGGGCCGGCATAGGGCACGTAGGAGTCGACGCCTTCTTCGAACGACAGCTTGCGGTCGCCGCCGAGATCGTAGCGCTGCCAGTTGCGCGCACGGTTCGAGCCTTCGCCCCAATATTCCTTGTAGTATGTGCCGTTGACCTTGACCTTGTCCGTCGGGCTCTCGTCGAAGCGCGAGAAGTACCTGCCGAGCATCATGAAGTCCGCGCCCATCGCCAGAGCGAGCGTCATATGGTAGTCGTGCACGATGCCGCCGTCCGAGCAGATGGGAATGTAGACGCCCTTTTCCTTGAAGTACTCGTCACGCGCACGGCAGACGTCGATGACCGCCGTCGCCTGGCCGCGTCCGATGCCCTTCGTCTCGCGCGTGATGCAGATCGAGCCGCCGCCAATGCCGACCTTGACGAAATCCGCTCCCGCATCCGCGAGGAAGCGGAAGCCGTCGCCGTCGACGACATTGCCCGCGCCGACCTTGACCTCCTCGCCGAATTCCTTGTGGATATACTCAAGCGTCTTCTTCTGCCACTCCGAATATCCCTCGGAAGAGTCGATGCAGAGGATGTCCGCCCCCGCCTCAAGGAGCAGAGGCACGCGCTCGGCGTAGTCGCGCGTGTTGATGCCCGCGCCGACGATGTAGCGCTTGCGCTCGTCGATGAGCTCCAGCTCGTTTTCCTTGTTGTCCGTGTAATCCTTGCGGAACACCATATAGCGCAAGCGCTGATTCTGATCGATCAGCGGCAGCATGTTGAGCTTGTGTTCCCCAAATGAGATCGTTCGCCTGCGGCAGCGTGAGGTTCGCATCCGCGTAGATCAGGCGCTCGAACGGCGTCATGAAATCCTTGACAGGCGTATCGAGCCTCATGCGCGTCACGCGGTAGTCGCGGCTCGTGACGATGCCGACGAGCTTGCCGTTCGGCGTGCCGTCCTCTGTGACCGCCATCGTCGAGTGCCCCGTCGCGTCCTTGAGCGCCAAGACTTCGCCGAGCGTCGTCGTCGGCTGGATGTTCGAATCGCTGCTCACGAAGCCCGACTTGTAGTTCTTGACGCGCGAGATCATCGCCGCTTCCTGCTCGGGCGTCTGCGAGCCATAGATGAAAGAGATGCCGCCTTCGCGCGCCAAGGCGATCGCCATCGTGTCATTCGACACCGCCTGCATGATTGCCGAGGTCATCGGGATGTTCATCTTGATCTTCGGCGCTTCCCCGCGGCGGAACTTCACGAGCGGCGTCTGCAGCGAGACGTTCGCCGGCACGCACTCTTCCGAGGAGTATCCGGGCACGAGCAAGTATTCACCAAAAGTATGCGACGGTTCCGTGAAATAGTATGCCAATTCAAACCCTCATTTCTTATGGCAGGAAAATCATCACTCGACGGTGACGGACTTCGCGAGGTTGCGCGGCTTGTCCACGTCGCAGCCGCGCGTAATGGCGGCGAAGTAGGCGAGCAGCTGCAGCGGCACGACCGTCAGGAGCGGGATCAGAAGCTCGTCCGTCTCCGGCACATGGATGACGTGATCGACGTACTTTTCGAGTTCCGTATCGCCCTCGGCGGCGATGCCGATGACGACGGCGTCACGCGCCTTGACTTCCTTGATGTTCGACAGCGTCTTCTCGTAGACGCTCTTCTGCGTCGCGAGCGCGATGACGGGCACGCCCTCGACGATGAGCGCGAGCGTACCGTGCTTGAGCTCGCCCGCCGCATAGGCCTCGGCATGGATATAGGAAATCTCCTTGAGCTTCAAAGAGCCTTCGAGCGCCACATGATAGTCAAGCCCGCGCCCGATGAAGAAGACATCCTCGTTGAAGCCGTACTGCTTCGCAAAGGTCTTGATCGGCTCGACGTCGCTCAGCGTCTCGCTGATCTGCGCGGGAATCTTCGTAAGTCCCTCGATCAGAGCTTCACTGCGCTCCTTCTCGATCGTTCCCTTGAGATCGGCCATGTAGACGGCGAGCATGAACATCAAGATGAGCTGCGTCGTGTACGCCTTCGTCGACGCGACAGCGATCTCAGCGCCAGCCGGTGTAAAGCACCTGCGCCGCCTCGCGCGCGATGGACGAGCCGACGACGTTCGTGACAGCGAGGCTCTTCGCGCCCAGACGCTTGGCCTCCTTCAGGGCGGCAAGCGTGTCGCTCGTCTCGCCCGACTGGCTGACGACGATCATCAGGGTATTCTCGTCGATGATCGGCGAGCGATAGCGGAATTCAGAGGCGACATCCACCTCGACGGGGATGCGCGCCAGCTTCTCGATGTAATACTTGCCGACAAGCCCTGCATGGTAAGCCGTGCCGCAAGCGACGATGTAGACCTTGTTGAACGAGTCGAGGAACTCGCGATCCCAGCGCAGCTCGTCCATGACGACGTGCTTGCCGTCTTTCGTGATGCGCGGCGACATCGTATCGCGCACAGCCTTCGGCTGCTCGTGGATCTCCTTGAGCATGAAATGCTCGTAGCCGCCCTTTTCCGCCGCCTCGGCGTTCCAGTTGACCTCGAAGACCTTCTTCGTCACCACTTCGCCGCGACGGTTCGTGATGTGCACGCCGTCCGCCTTGACGACCGCCATCTCGCCGTCGTTCACGATGTAGGTGCGCCGCGTGCGCGCGATGATCGCCGGGATGTCGGACGCGATGAAGTTCTCCCCTTCGCCGAGACCGATGACGAGCGGGTTGTCCTGCTTCGTGCAGATGAGGCGATCGGGATGCTCGCGCGACATGAAGACGAGCGCATACGAACCTTCGATACGCGAGAGCACCTCGCGCACCGAGGCTTCGAAATCGCCGTTGTAGACCTCTTCCAGAAGGTGCGCGACGACCTCCGTATCCGTCTCCGACTTGAAGGAATGCCCCTTCTCGATCAGTTCTTCCTTCAGCGACATATAGTTTTCGATAATGCCGTTGTGCACGACGGCGAAATTGCCCGCGCAGTCTGTATGCGGATGCGCATTGCTGTCCGACGGGCGGCCGTGC
This sequence comes from uncultured Selenomonas sp., assembly GCA_916438625.1. Lineage (GTDB taxonomy): Bacteria > Bacillota > Negativicutes > Selenomonadales > Selenomonadaceae > Selenomonas. Next base: position 2,074,973 of record CAKAFE010000001.1, read on the forward strand.
GTCGCCCAGCGCGTATGACCGATGCCGATATGACCTGCTGGCTCATTTCCTTCGATGATTCTCTTGAGTTCGGCAAGACGACCCACGCATTTTTCCACGCGGATCTTTTCCCTCATTCAAGACAGCGATTCCCGACGAATCATAGCCGCGATATTCAAGCTTCGTCAGTCCCTCGATGAGAAACGGCGTCGCCTGACGCTTGCCAACATAACCAACGATTCCACACATAGGCAAAACCTCCTAATTTCCTGGCAGGCACGATGCCTGCCCACTCTCTATACTCCTGTCCCTGCCCATCTCATGAACTGCCTTGTCCCCCTCGTCACCAAGGGGATTTGCAGCTTTTGACGACCGATGCAGCCGAGAGGCATCCGCTGAATGTTCGACAACCTCTTCCTCGTCCTCTTGCGTTCCCACAAGATCTCAGCGCTAAGGCTCAGGCCTTTTCCCTTCCTCTACGCCCCTTCCCATCACCGCAGCCGGCAGGCGGACTGCTCTTTCCAGTGCAGGAACACGCGCTCCTCTGCACCGCATGATTCTTATTATTCCCGCCATTTTAATTTATCCGTCCCGATTTGTCAATAGGATTCACGCGCCTTCCCAGCGTCTCCTTTCTTCACTTTTTCATGAGGAAGATGGACAAACGATCCGCTTGCCAGTATAATGTAAAGAAGCGCAGTTTTCCTGCGTATTTTTTTCAACGACTACAGCAAAGGAGCTGATCTCTTGAACAATCCCATGTTATCCAGAATGAGCAGAGCGACGGACGCCGTCTTCACGGGGGAAGCCGCCAGCTACAGCGGCATCGCCGTGAAGAGCACGGGGCTCGTCCTCATCGTCGCGGCATCTGCCGTCATCACTTGGCTCACGGGCTATGCAACTCCGACGACGACGATGGTCACCGCCGTCATGGGGCTCATCACAGCCTTGATCGTTTCCTTCAAGCCCGGCACGGCAGGACTCCCTCGCGCCGCTCTATGCGATCCTCGAAGGCATGTGCCTCGCGTGCCTGTCCGTGACCGTCGCGTTCATCTCGCCGAGCATCCTCATCAACGCCGTCATGCTGACCTTCGGCATCGCCATCGCCGCCGGACTCGTCTACGCGCGCGGTCTGGTGAAGGTCGATGCGAAATTCATGCGCATCACGATGATCGCGCTGACGGGCGTCCTCATCACCCTACGCTGCAGAAATGATCCTCGGCTTCTTCGGCATCCACTTCCCCATGCTGCACGACGGCGGCATTGTCGCCATCGCCATCGAACTCGTCATCATCGGTGTCGCGACACTGTGCCTCTTCATGGACTACGAGCTCATCAATCGCAGCGTGCAGGAAGGCCTGCCGAAAGACTACGAATGGTACTGCGCCTTCTCGCTGCTCGTGACACTCATCTGGCTCTACGTCGAGATCCTCGACCTCTTGCGAATGCTGTCGGGAAGAGACTAAAATCAACGCAAAGCCCGCCGTTCCCCCATACTTATCGAAGTGGGGATGGGCGGGCTTTTTCGCATTTTCTCAAAGCAATCCGCCACACCTTGGCGACACTGGATAGAATGGCGTTTCAATGATATAATAAAGGCAAAGAAGGTGACATTGCATCATGCAGCAGAACGAAGACCTCCCGATAGAAGAGGAGATGAAAACGATGTGCAATTTGAGTACAGGCATCTATGAACAAGGCATGGAGCGTGGCATTGCCCAAGGCATGGAACGCGGCATCGCCCAAGGCATGGAGCGCGGCATCGCCCAAGGCATGGAGCGCGGCGTAGAAAACACGCGCAAAGAAACGGCTCTTTCCATGCTCAAGGAAGGACTTCCCGTCGATATGGTTGCACGTATCACAAGCTTGTCGATCGAAGAAATCAAAGCTTTGCACCAAGGAATGCCCAATTTGAATTGAAAAACATCGCCAACCATCGGCGAAGCAATAAAAATCCCGCGCACCTCAAAAGTGCGCGGGATTTTTATTGCCGTTTGCTGATGTTCCATCAGCGCCGAAAATCGCCGCTCTTGCCACCGCTCTTGGCGTCTAGATGCAGAGCGGTGATTTCCATGCGCTTGTCGATTGCCTTGCACATGTCGTAGATCGTCAAGAGCGCGACGCTCACGGCGTGCAGCGCTTCCATCTCGACGCCCGTGACGCCGCGCGTCTTGACCTCGGCACGCGCTTCGACTGCAGATGCTTCAGCCAGAAGCTCGAAGTCGATGCTCACGCGCGTCAGCGGCAGCGGATGGCACAGCGGGATCACGTCGCTCGTCTTCTTCGCCGCCATGATGCCGGCGATGCGCGCAACGCCGAGAACGTCGCCCTTCCTTGCCGTGCCGTCCGCAATCGCCTCATAGACGGCGTGGCTTACGAGGATGCGGCCGCTCGCACGCGCGATGCGCTCCGTTTCCTTCTTTTCGCTGACATCGACCATGTGCGCGTTGCCCGCCGCATCAAAATGCGTCAATTCATTTGCCATGAAGTGTACCTCATCCTAGCACTTAATCCCCGAGTTCTTGCGGTCGTAGAAGTACCATGTGATTCCGATGGTGCTGACCGTGAATGCGATGAGGATGTAGAAGGCGGGCGCGACGACGCCATAGTTCGCGTAGGCGAAGCCGAAAAGCTTCGGGATAAAGAACGCGCCATAGGCCGCGATCGCCGCCGTGAAGCCCGTGACGAGCGAGGAGTGGAACGGATTGTTGAAGATGTAGGGAATCATGCGGAAGGAAGCGCCGTTGATGAAGCCGGTCGTCAAGAAGAGCAGCAAAAATGCGCCGAAGAACACAGGGAAGCGATGCGCCTCCACGCCGAAGAGCACGAGGAAGCTCGCGCCGAGCATGACGAAGAGCGAGATGAGCGTGACGCGCGAACCGCTGTCCATCTTGTCCGCCAGAAGGCCGCCGACAGGACGAATGCCCGCGCCGATGAAAGGACCAAGAAAAAGCGGCGTAAGAAAAGGGCATCTCGGGGAAATTCCTTCGCGACGAGCAGCCCGAGCGCCGCCGAAAAGCCAATGAAAGAGCCGAAACCGCAGGTGTAAATCCAGCACATGAGCCACGTATGCTTGTTGCCGAAGATGGACATCATGCTCTTGGGGCTTTGCTTCGGCAGCGGCAAATTGTCCATGAAGAGCCAGACGAGGACGAGCGTCAGCGCCGTCGGAATCGTCCAGAAGTAGCAGACATTCTGCACGTACATCATGCCGTCAGGCCTGGGCACGCCCTCGCCGAAAAAAACGAGGAGAGATTCCAGCCCAAGAGGATCGGCGCTGTCAGATAAAATGAGCGAGACGCCGAGGTTGCCGATGCCCGCATTGACGCCGAGCGCGAATCCCTTTGTTCGCCTTGGGGAAGAAGAAGCCGATATTCGCCATCGAAGCGGAGAAGTTTGCGCCCGCGATGCCGATGAAAGACACGAGAAGCACGAACGTCTCATACGAGGTTGTGGGATCCTGCAGAGCGCGACCCAAGCCGAAGAGCGGCAGCAGAAGCAGCGCCGTCGTGATGAAAGTGGAGTTCCTGCCGCCGATCAGCCCCGGCAGATACGTGTAAAACAGGCGTCCCGTCGCGCCGACGAGTCCGGGCAGCGCCGCGAGCGTGAAGATCTGATCGTCCGAGAAATTGAAGCCGATAAACTTGAGCTTCGCCGCGATCGTCGCCCAGAGCGCCCACGCAACGAAGCTCAGGACGAGTGCCCATGTCGAGGTGTAGAGGTTCTGCGTCGCGATGCGCTTGCCGTACTTCTCCCAAAAGCCCGCGTCCTCAGGATTCCAGCATGCAAGGATCTCCTTGCGCGATGGATTGGGACCGAGATTCTTCCATGCCATTTCATCAGCCATTGATTCAACACTCCTCATGAAAAATAACTTAAATCTTCTTGCAAAGAAAGCCTGCGAACGAGCCGATTGTCATGATGTCGACCTCTCCGTACATCGCCTGAAGCCTTGCCCGCAGGCTCTCCTCCGTCTCGTAGGACGGAGAGAAGAAGCCGCGCCGCTCGCAGAACTGCTTGACGAAGAAATCGGTGCGCCGGCTCTTGCCGCGCACATACATCGAGCCGGAAAATATGCCACCGCGCTTCAGAACGCGCTCCGTCTCACGGTACGCCTTCTCCTTCTCGGGAAAGGCGTGAAAGCCGTTGACGGACAATACGAAATCAAAAGTTTCATCCGCATACTGCAAATTGCCGACATCGCCGAGCGCAAAGTCAACCGCGCCGAGCGAAAATCTCGCCGCGTGCTTTTTCGCCGCCTCCAGCATCGTCTCCGAAGCGTCGAGGCAGGGTGATCTGCGCCTCCTTCATCTTCTCATAATGCGGAAACGACAGCACGCCCGTGCCGACAGGAACTTCGAGCAGCCTGCCGCGAAAATCTGCGGGGAGGCCGCGATACGCCATCGCCAAAAACTCCGGATAGGAGTCAAAGCCCCAGAGCCAACGGATGGCAAATCGACCCGCCCAACTCGTATTCGTCATCATGCCGTCGTATAGATGCGCGATATGGCCGAGCCGGCGATATGCACACTGCACCTTGCGCTCTTTCCTTGCTGCATCTTCCATGCGCTATGCGCCTCCCTTTGCGCCCTCAGGCGCGATTCACCGCAGGTCAAACCCCACCTCGCGTCCCATCAAGAAAAAGCGTAAGATGTGCGGCATCCTCCATAGCTTCGAGGTCAAGCTGCAAAATCCCTTCCGCCTGCCGCTCATGGCAAGAGGAGAAGAGCGCCGCGACGCGCTCGTCGAGCAGCGGCTCTTCCAGCTCGCGCCAGAGCGACAAGGCGGGAAATACGCCGTGCGAGCGCGTCTCGATGAGCACGAGATCGACGTCCGTCATGCGTGCGGCGGCGACTTCCAGCGAGCTTCTCCTGCGTGCGCTCGTAGAGCCAGAAGCCCACAGGCGCAACGACGGCGACGCTCGACGCGCCCGCCGCGCGGAAGCGTCCGCTGTCCTTCGTTCCGTCGTTCAGGACAATGCCGTGCGCATCGCTCTTGACGACGCCGACGCGCACGCCGCGCGAGGTCAAGAGCGGCAGGAGCTTTTCGACAAAGGTTGTCTTGCCTGTGCCCGATGCGGGAGCAACGATGGATACGAGGGGCACGCGGCGCACGAGGTTCGCCGCTCGGCCGCGCGCCAAGCGAAGGGCGGCGGGCGTGTTCACATTGAAGAAGCATGCGCCCGCGCGAACGGGAACGTCAAGCACGGGAAGCGCGGCGGCCGCTCGCCGAAGACTGCGCTCACCTGCCGCCATAGCCGCAGAGAACACGTGCGCCGTTTCCTTGTGGTAGAGCGCGGCAAGCGGCTCGCACCGTCCTTCGGCGACGGGCACGACGGCTCGCACCATGCGCTCCGCCTTGGGCAGAAGTTCTCTCGCTGCGTCGAAGGAGAAAAAGGGCATATCCGCCGACACGGCGAAGGACCAAAAGTATGAGAACTCGCCGCCGGGGCCGCGTGAAAGCCCCGCCACAGGGCCCCTGCCCCGCCGTTTCATCGACGAGAATCCTCGCGCCATAACGGCTTGCCAAGGCTTGCAGGCCCTCGCTCCTTTCTTCGACGCACAGAAAGATCTCCGCAAATCCCGCAGCAGCCGCCTTTTTCAGCAGCCCCTCCAACAGCGGCACGCCGCCGACATCGAGCCAACGCTTGTCCTCGCCCATGCGCCGGCTGCTGCCGCCCGCGACGACGAGAGCGTCACATCGGCGAGGCTCTGCGGCCTCACTTTCTCGCGCACTCGCCCGCGTCGCCGCGCAGGATCTCGATGCCGTGCGCCAACTGCGGCAGGACGAAGCCGAGGCACTCCTCGACCGCCTTGGCGCTGCCCGGCAGATTGACGATCAGCGTGCGCTTGCATATACCGGCGGCGGCGCGGCTCAGCATGGCGCGCGGCGTCACCTGCATCGAAAGGGCGCGCATCGCCTCGGCGATGCCCGGCGCCTCGCGCTCGATGACGGCTCGCGTCGCCTCGGGCGTCACATCGCGCTCGGAAAAACCCGTGCCGCCCGTCGTAGCGACGAGCGCGAGACCGAGATCGGCGCATTCCCGCATCTCCTTCGCGAGCGCCTCCTCATCGTCGGGCAAAATCACACGCCGTGCGATGCGATAGCCCGCCTCCTCCAACAGATGCTGCGCCAAGTCGCCGCTCTTGTCCTCGCGCTCGCCGCGTGAGCCCTTGTCGCTCGCCGTAATGACGGCGGCGTCAAGCGGCAGCTTGCCCTCGAAAAGGCGCAGCTCGTCGCCGGGCTTCAGCGTACCGCCGTGCAGTACGCGTGCAAAGACGCCCTCGCGCGGCATGATGCAGTCGCCGACCGCCGCGTAGATGGCGCAGTGCGCATGGCACTCCTTGCCGATCTGCGTGATTTCGAAGATGACATCGCCTGCCGCGAGGCGCGTACCGACGGGAAGCTCACGGAAGGAGAAGCCCTCTGCGACGATGTTCTCGCCGAAATCGCCGTGGGAGACCGTCGCACCGCGTGCGCGAAACGCCTCGATCTCCGCCGCGCCCAGAAAGCTCACCTGCCGGTGCCATTTCCCCGCGTGCGCATCGCCGACGATGCCGTGCCCCACATGAAAGAGCGCCTTTTTCCAGCGGCTTCTCTTCGTGCCGCGCCGCTCGCTCGCGGCAATCGTTACAATCTTTCCCAATCCTCACCCTCCGATCTGGTACATGCGCCGCTTCTCCTCGCCCGCGCCGCCCGCCGCTTCAAAGTGATGCTCGCGCGGCTTTTCGGCAATCACCTGCCGCAGCTTCCTGAAGAGAGCCGCGTCATCCGCACCCGTGCGCAGAAGTGTGCGCAGGTCAAGCCCCGCATCCAACGCAAGGCACAGCTTCAGATAGCCCTCCGCCGTCAGGCGTACGCGGTTGCACGAGCTGCAGAACTTGTGCTCCAGCGCGTCGATGAAGCCGAGCGCACCGCGAAATCCTGCCGGACGCAAGCACGCGGCAGGACCGGTGAGCGCTTCCTTGACGACGGGCACGAGCGCACCGAAAGATTCCTCCAAGATGCGGCGCACCTCAGCGGTCGGCACGCCCGTCAGCCCCGCCTCCTTCGCCATGCCGATCGGCATGAGCTCGATGAAGCGCACGTCGATCGGGTGCTCCTTCGCGAGGGCAGCGAGCGAAACAAGTTCCGCTTCATTGACTCCCTTAAGCGGCACGCAGTTGAGCTTCGTCTTGAGCCCTGCAGCGAGCGCCGCCTCCATGCCCTGGCGCACGACGGACAGAAGCGAGGCAGAACGGCGCGTGATGTCAGAGAAAGCGTCCTCTGCCAGCGTATCGAGGCTGATGTTCACACCGTCAAGCCCCTGCCGCGCGAAGTTCCTCTGCGAGGTCGGCGAGGAGAACGCCGTTCGTCGTCAGAGCGACGCGCTCGATGCCCTCGACCGCCTTGATCTCGCGCACGAGATCGACGATGCCGCGCCGAAGGAGCGGCTCGCCGCCCGTCAGACGCACCTTGCGTATGCCGAGCTGCGCGAGAGCACGCACGACGCGCACGATCTCCTCGAAGGACAGAATGTCCGCGTGGGAGAGCTTCTCCACGCCATCTGCGGGCATACAGTAGCGGCAGCGCAAATTGCAGCGATCCGTCACGGAAATGCGCACATATTCGATTTTGCGGCGATAAAAATCAAGCATACGACGCCTCTCTTACCACGAATATCCGATAATCAGACCCCAAAGGGCGCAGACGCATCGGCAAACTCGCAATCAACGCACAACAATTTCACAACAAGATGACATCGACCTCCGCACCCGCAGCAGGGGCGGCGAGCCGGCGGGAATATCGACGAGCGCGTTGCAGCCGACGGCGGAGAAGAGCACGCCGGAAGCATGCTTCTCGGGCAGATGCACCTCGCCCTGCGCATACTGCGCTCGCACGAAGCGCCTGCCGCGGCTCGCCTTGGAAAAGCCGTCCCGCAAGACGGCACGGCGGCGCATCGGCAAGAGCGCGTCTTGCGCCGTCAATTTGGCGAGCACGGGACGCGCGAGAAGCTCAAACGTCGCCGAAGCGGCGAACGGATTGCCCGACAGGGCGATGCCGAGCGTGCGGCGCGAGTCGCCCGCCGCCGAAAAACGTATAGCCGATCGCAGGCGCTCCGGGCTTCATCAGAACGCGCCAGAAAAGGCGCTCGGCATTAAGCTCCTTGACGACATCGTGCATGATGTCCTTCTTGCCCACGGAAACGCCGCCCGTCGTCAGAACGAGATCGGGCGGCTCGGCAGAACTCACGAGCGCACGCGCAACCTCCTCCGCATCGTCGGGCAGCGCACCGAGGATTTCTGCCTCGAAGCCCATCTCCTTAAGTCTTGCCGCGAGCAGGTAGAGATTGCTGTTGTAGATCTTGCCGGGGCAGAGCGGCTCGCCCGGCTCGACAAGCTCGTCGCCCGTGCTCGCCAAAACGATGCGCACGCGGCGCACGCAAGGAAGACGCTTCCTCCCCTGCCCTGCCAGGACGGCAATGTGCGCCGCCGTCAGACGATCGCCCGCCTTGGCGAGCACGGCGCCTTCTTCCACATCCTCCCCGCGAAAGCAGAAGTTCTCGTGATGCTTGAGCGCATAAGGCACGAGAATTTCCTCGCCCTCCACGCGCACGTCTTCCTGTCGCACGACGGTGTCCGCGCCCTCGGGCATCGCCGCGCCCGTCATCAGACGAAGCGCCTCGCCCGCGCCCACCTTGCCGGCGAAGAAGCTGCCCGCACACTCCTCGCCGATGACGCGAAAGCGCGCGGGAGCGTCCGCCGACGCCCCCTGCGTACAGGCAGCCAAGAGCGCATAGCCGTCGAGCGGCGAGCGGTGAAACGGCGGCTGGTCGAAGTCGGCGCAGCAGTCTCGGCGAGCCTTCGCCCGAGCGCCGCGAGAAGCGGCACGGACTCGGCTTCCGACAGCGGAATCTCGCGCACCTCGCGCAAAAAGAAGCTCCTGCGCCTTTTCCAATGATATGTCCTGCATCGCTCCACCTACTCCCACTTGCCGAAGGTGCAGCGCGGATAGTGGCACGTCTCGCACGCGAGACACAGCCCGCCGAGTCCGAGGCGGCGGATCTCGCGGCGCGTCACGCGCTCGCCCGCCAAGATGCGCGGCAGCACGATGTCGAAGATCGTCGCCGCACTGTACATGACGCAGCCCGGCAGGCCGAGTACAGGCACTGTGCGCCCGTCGCGCTCGGCATAGGCGAGCAGGAACATCGCACCGGGCAGGACGGGAGCGCCGTACGTCACGACCTCCGCACCCGCAGCGCGGATCGCGGCGGGCGTGCGGTCATCGGGATCGACGCTCATGCCGCCCGTGCACAGTACCATGTCCATGCCGAGGTCAAGAAGCTCCTCGATCGCCGCCTGCGTGTGCTCCAAGGCGTCGTCAGAAATGCGGTGCTCATTGACCGATAGCCCGAAGGCGCGAAGCTTCGCGTCAAGGACAGGCGTGAACGTGTCCTTGATCCTGCCGTGCGCGACCTCCGATCCCGTCGTCACGACGCCGACCTTCAGCGAGCGGTACGGCAGAAGCCGAAAGATCGGCTCTTCGCCAACGGCTTGCGCCGCCTCTTCCATCAAATCCTTCTTCACGGCGAGCGGAATCACGCGCATCCCTGCGAGCAAATCGCCCTTCTTGACCGCCATGTACTGCGGCGCACAAGCCACCATGATGTCATCGAAATCGTTGAGCCGATGGAAGCGCTCGACATCGACGGCAAATACGCCGTCATGAAGCGCCCGAAGCTCGATCTTGCCCTCCTTCGGCTCAGAGGCTTCCATTCCCTCGTTCTGACAGAAGCCGCGCAGGATCTCCGCCGCTTCGTTCTCGTGCAGTAGCGTGCCGTCGTTTTCCCAGACGTAGAGATGCTCCTTGCCCAGAGAGAGCAGCACGGGGATGTCCGCCGCCTCGACGACATGCCCCTTGCGAAAGCGTGCACCCTTCCTCACGCCGCGCACGATCTCCGTAATGTCGTGACAGAGGATCTGCCCGACCGCATCTTCCACAGAGATTTCCTGCATCGCCAAGGCGCTCACGAGCGGCTCTCCTTCCTGCGATAGACGATGGGGCTGCGCGTCAGATAGAGGAACGGGAAGCTCAGGCAATGCACGAGGCGCGTGAACGGAAAGAGGATCGCCGTCACCATCCACAGCAGCATGTGCGCGCGGAACACGAACGGCACGCCCTCCATCAGCGAAACGTCGGGAGAGAACGCAGGAGCGAGCGGAACCACGGCGAAATCGTCGCGCGGTAGTCAAAGGCAAAGCCGCCCAGGGCGTTCGACAGCGTCCCCGCGCAGCCCGTCAGGATGGCGAGGAAGAGCACGAGGTAGAGCCAACGATCCATGCACGACGTGTTGACCTGCATGTAGTCTTTGCCCAGAAAGCGGCGCTTCAAGAGCAGCAGGAATCCGAAGAAAAACAGGATGCCTGCCGGTATGCCGCCCGCCAGCGCGATGATGTGATAGAGATGCTCGTTGATTCCCGCCGCTTCCGTACAGACCTTTGGGATGAGCACGCCGATGATGTGACCGCCCAAGGCCATGAAAAAGGCCGAGGTGGAACATCGCAGTAAGCGATCTTCAAATCATTCTTCGAGAGAAATTCGCTCGATTTCGTCGTCCAACCGCGCTCCATCAAGACGTAGCGCGCTATCGTGCCGCCTATGAGCACGGTGAAAGCGATGTAGGGCAGTACGCCCCAAAAGAACTCATTCATGCTGCATCCCCTTCCCATCTCTCCGCCTGCATGAGCACGACGTCCAAAAGAAAAGCATAGGCAAGCTTCGCCTCGATGAAGCGGTCGCGCAAGAGCTTGAGCTTGTCCTTCATCGTGCGAAAGACCTCCGCCGCCTTCTCTTCGGGCAGGGCGGCGGCAAGCTCCAAGAGCGCCGGCAAATAGTCGGGAAGCTCGTTCTGCGTGTCGAAGCCGTTCTTGAGAAACAGCTGCTTGTAGACGTGCATCTCGCTCGCCTGCTTGCCGAAGTCCGTGCGATCCTGCGTCGTCAGATAAAGATTCGTGTTCGGCGAGAACTCGAAAGAGCGCACATACTGCTCTTCGTAAGCCTTATTGCCGAGCTCCTGCGCGTAGTCAAAAAGCTCTTCCAAGACCTCTCGCGCCTGCTTCGTTTCAATCTCTGCCGCCGCGGCGCGGCAGGCATCGAAATCCTGCCACCACGCCTCGCTCGGATACTCCAAAAGATATGCCGCGAGCTTCAGCAGCTTCTTGTACTCTTCCATCAGCAACCTCCCGGGCAGACATAGCCCGCGCTGCCCTGCAGCTCGCGCAGACGCTCGTGCGTCTCCGCCTGCAGTCCCGCCGGAATGACGACGCGATCCTTGCGCTTGGCGATGGCAAGCAAGCGGTACATCTTCTCGTACTCCGCCTCATGCAGGGAAAGCTCTTCGGGAAGCGACTCTTTCGTTTCCTTGTAGCGCATGACCGTGCGCATTTCCAAGAGCCGCGCGAGCGTATTCTTGACGACGGCGACGTCGCCCGCCGCGAAGAGCTGCGCCAGATATTCGAGCGGGATGCGCATGTCCGCTGCGTCGGGCAGATAGACCTCCGCTTCCACATGCTTCAAGATCGGCGAGAGCGGCGGGATGTACCAGACCATCGGCAACGTGCGGTACTCGGGATGTAGCGGCAGAGCGATCTGCCACTGACGGATGATCTTGTCGACGGGCGAACGCTCCGCCGCATGAATCCACGCATCGGAAATGCCCGCCTCACGCGCCGCCTTCTGCACGTCCGGATCGTGCGGATCGAGGAAGATGCCGCGCTCGCTCGCAGGAATGTGCGCGGCATTTTCCGTCTTTGCCGCCTCTTCCACCTTGTCCATGTCGTAGAAAATCACGCCCATGTAGCGGATGCGCCCGACGCAGGTGTCGGTGCAGACCGTCGGGAGGCCGTTTTTCCAGACGCGGATAGCACAAGACGCACTTCTCCGCCTTGTTCGACTTCCAGTTGTAATAGATTTTCTTGTACGGACAGGCGGGCACGCAGTGACGCCAGCCGCGGCAGACGTCCTGCGAGATGAGGACGACGCCGTCCTCGTCGCGCTTTGTAGATCGCGCCCGAAGGACACGCGGCGACGCAGGCGGGATTCAGACAGTGGTTGCAGAGGCGCGGCAGATACTTCATGAAGAGATCGTGAAATTCCAGCTTGATCTTCTCGCCGAGCTTCTTCAAATTGTGATCATTGCGCGCTGACTCGCCGCTCGCGAGATCGTCCTCCCAGTTCCTACCCCCACTTGATCTCCATGCGCTTCTGCGTGATCAAGGAGCGCGGGCGCGCCACGGGCTGATGGTTCTTGCGTCCCGAATGGATCAGCGTCTCGTAGTCGTATGTCCACGGCTCGTAGTAGTCGTCAAGCTCGGGCTGATCGGGATGGTAGAAGAGCTTCATGAGGCGCACCGCCTTGTTCGCGCCGGAGGCGAGCGAAAGCTCGCCGTCCTTGACCTTCCAGCCGCCCTTCCACTTCTCCTGATCTTCCCAATTCTTCGGGTAGCCAATGCCCGGCTTCGTCTCGACGTTGTTGAAGTACATGTACCCGCGCCCTCGCGGTTCGTCCAGACGTTCTTGCACGTGATCGAGCAAGTATGGCAGCCGAGGCACTTGTCAAGGTTCATGACCATCGCTATCTGCGCTTTAATCCTCAAGCCAATCGACCTCCTTCATCTTGCGCGCGACGACGTAGGTATCGCGCTGGTTGCCCGTCGGGCCGTAGTAATTGAATCCGTAGCTGAACTGCCCGTAGCCGCCGATCATGTGCGTGGGCTTCATCATGATGTGCGTCGGCGTGTTGTGCGTACCGCCGCGCGTGCCCGAAATCTTCGAGCCGGGCACATTGATGTGGCGATCCTGCGCGTGGTGCATGAATACGACGCCGCGCGGCAGGCGGGGCGAGGTCACGACGCGCGAGGCGACGACGCCGTTGCGGTTGTAAAGCTCGACCCAGTCGTTGTCCTTGACGTCGATATCGGCAGCGTCCTTCTCGTTGAACCACACGGTCTGCCCGCCGCGGAACAGCGTCAGGAGCTGCTGGCTGTCGAAGTACATGCTGTGCGTGCTCCACTTGTTGTGCGGCGTCAGATAGCGCAGCGTGATTTCCTTGCCCTCGCCGAGCTTCTTCTCGATCGGACGGTTCTCCAAGATCGGGCGGTACGTCGCCATCGCCTCGCCCCACTCCTGCATGAGCTCGTGATCGACGTAGAAGCACTGGCGTCCCGTCACCGTGCGGAAAGGCACGAGCTCCTCGACGTTCGTCGTGAACGGCGTATAGCGGCGATTGCGGTTGCTGCCCGTGAACGTCGGCGTCGTGATCGTCTGGCGCGGCTGCACGGCGACCTGATCGAACGTGAAGCGCTCGATCTCGCGATCCTTGGCAAGCCGCGTGAGATTCGTCAGACCCGTGCGCTTCTCCATCGACTGCCATGCGCGCACGGCGACGGAGCCTTTCGTCGTCGACGAAAGCCCCATGACGGCGTCGGCGGCCTGGCGCGCCTCGAAGATCGACGGCATGCCGTAAGAAACGAAATCCTTGTTTTCAATGACGCCGTTGCGCTTTCGGATCTCCTCGTAGTCCTCCTTCGATTCCCACGAGAGGCCGTGTGCGCCCATGCCCTTCTCCACGTTAGAGCTGAGCGCGATCCACTTCTCGTAAACCTTCGTATAGTCGCGCTCCACCTTGACGAGATTCGGCATCGTCTTGCCCGGGATCGGCTCGCAGTCGCCCTTCTTCCAGTCGCGAATCCTGCCCTCAGGCTGCGCCGTCTCGCCTTCCGTATCGTGCTGCAGAGGCACGGCGACGACATCTGTGTACGGCTTCATGCCCGCTTCCTTGGCGACGCGCGAGACGGCCTCGGCGAGCGTGCGGAAGATGTCCCAGTCCGTGCGCGCCTCCCACAAGGGATCGACGGCAGGTTGGAACGGATGGACAAACGGATGCATGTCCGTCGAAGAAAGGTCGGTCTTCTCGTACCACGTCGCCGTCGGCAGCACGACGTCGGAATAGAGTGCCGAGCCGGCCATGCGGAAATCGAGGTCGATGAGCAGGTCGAGCTTGCCCTCGGCCGCGCCGCCGGGCTTACTGATCTCCTGCTCCTCGCGCCAACGTATCTCCGTCGGACGCGTCGGGCACTTCTCCTCGGCGAAAAGACCGTTCTTCGTGCCGAGCAGATACTTGAGGAAGTATTCGTGCCCCTTCGACGACGAGGTGATGAGGTTCGCACGCCAAATGAAGAGGTTGCGCGGGAAATTCTCGGGCGCGTCGGATCTTCCGCCGAGAAGTTCAGCTCACCCTTCTTGAGGCTTTCGGCGACAAACTTCTTCACGTCCTCGAAATCCTCATGACCCGCGGCCTTCGCCTCGTCGATGATCTTCTGCCCGCTCTTGTTGAACGTCGGGTAGAACGGAAGCCAGCCGAGACGTGCCGCAAGCACGTTGTAATCGCCGGGGTGGCGGTAGCGCGGCTTGCCCGTCGCCGCGACAATCTCTTGCGTGTCGATCTCGTCGCTCCGCCACTGATCGGTGCCGAAGTAGAAGAACGATGTGCTGTTCTGCAGGCGCGCCGCCGGCTGCCAGTCCGTCGCCGTCATGACACGCGCCCAGCCCTCCGCCGGACGCAGCTTCTCCTGCCCGACGTAGTGCGCCCAACCGCCGCCGTTCCTGCCTTCCGCACCGATGAAGAGCAGGAGGTTCAAGATCGTGCGGTAAATGATGTCGGCATTGTACCAGTGGTTGATGCCCGCGCCCATGATGACCATGGTTCTGCCGTCCGTCTTGATCGAGTTGTCCGCCATCTCACGCGCCGTATGAATGGCAAGCTCGGGCGAGATGCCCGTGTACTTTTTCCTGCCAATGCGGTGTGTACGGCACATCATCCTCGTAGGACGACGCCGCCTCGCCGCCAAGGCCGCGATCGATCGCATAGTTCGCCATCGTCAGATCGTAGACCGTCGTCACGAGGCGCTCGCCCGCCGCCGTCTTGATCTTCTTTACGGGCACCATGCGCTTCAGGAGCATTTCCTCGCGCTCCGTGCCGAAGTACGGCAGAGTGACTTTCGACCGCGTCATCCTTGATGTCGAGGACGGAAAGACGCGCCTTGATCGCCCTCGCCCGTGTCGCTGTCCTCCTCCTTGAGGTTCCACTTCGCCCTGACGATCCCAGCGGTCGCCCATCGTGCCGTTCGGCACGACGAGCCTTTCCGTCATCTCATCCACAACGTAGAACTTGAAGTCGGCGTGCTTCTCGTCGGCGCGTCCCATATCCTTCGCGTTGAGGAAGCGTCCGGGCAGGAAACTGCCGTCCTCCTTCTCATCGAGGAGCACGAGGAACGGGAAGTCCGTGAAGCGGCGCACATAGTCGACGAAGAACGGCACTTCCTTGTCGATGTAGTACTCCTTCAGGATGACGTGCCCCATCGCCATGGCGAGCGCTGCGTCGCTGCCCGTGTGCAGGCTGATCCACGTGTCGGCGACCGTCGTCGACTCCGCGTAGTCGGGCGCGACGGAGACGACCTTCGTGCCCTTGTAGCGCACCTCCGTCAAGAAATGCGCGTCGGGCGTGCGCGTCAGCGGCACGTTCGAGCCCCGGTGATGATGTAGCCCGCATTGTACCAATCGCTCGACTCCGGCACATCCGTCTGGTCGCCCCAGACCTGCGGGCTTGCCGGCGGCAGATCGGCATACCAGTCGTAGAAGGAAAGCCCCGCGCCGCCCATGAGCTGCATGAAGCGAAGCCCTGCGGCATAGCTGAGCATCGACTTCGCGGGAATGACGGAAAAGCCGAAGTTGCGATCCGGGCCGTACTTTTCCACCGTGTAGAGAAGCGACGAGGCGATGAGTTCCGACACCTCATCCCAATTCGAGCGCACGAAGCCGCCCATGCCGCGCGCCGCCTTGTAGCGCTTCTTCTTCGCGGGATCGTCGGCGATGCTGCGCCACGCCTCACGCGCCGTCTTATGATTCTTTCTCTCCTCGCGCCAAAGCTCAGCGAGATCGCTCCCTGAGGTACGGGTACTTGATGCGCAGCGGGCTGTAGAGATACCACGAGAACGAAGCGCCGCGCGGACAGCCGCGAGGCTCGAAGTCCGGCATGTCGGGCGCGGTCTCCGGATAGTCGAGTGCCTGGTTCTCCCAAGCCACGAGGCCATCCTTCACATAGATGTTCCAGCTGCACGACCCCGTACAGTTCACACCGTGCGTCGAGCGCACCCGCTTGTCGAATGACCAGCGGTCGCGGTACATGTTCTCCCAGTCGCGCCCGCCCTCATGAATCTGTTGGTGGCCGCTCGCCGTCCGCTCCTTCGGGATAAGATAACGGAACTTCTGGAAAATGCTGCTCACTTCTCCATCTCCCTCCTGAGGAAATCTCATTTTCTTAAAGAATACGGAGGTTTTCATCCGCACTTCTCTAACTTCTCTAATCCGATTTATTATAGCAAAATCTTCTCGGATTTGTCTTGTAACAAATATCACAGATGAAAAATTTTCTATCGAATATGGGATATGCAGTGATAAATATTACTGCAAGTCGCTTTTCTTATGCTATACTAAGATGATATGGTATAATGATTTTCACCGAAGAAAGGAGTTTTTCCATGAAAAAAATCGCCCTTCTCCTCTCGTGCCTCGCCCTCTTCGTTCTCGCGGGCTGCGGCACAGCGCCGAGCGCTTCGGACGCGAAGAAAGATTCCGTCGAACTGCAGGTCTCCGCTGCCGCGAGCTTGACCGACGCGATGAATGAGCTGGCGACCGAGTACGCGAAGGAGCATCCTCAGACGAAGCTCGTCTTCAACTTCGGCAGCAGCGGCGCCCTGCAGCAGGCGATTGAGAATGGCGGCAGCGCCGACCTCTTCTTCTCGGCGGCGCAGAAGCAGATGGATGCGCTCGAAAAGGCGGGACTTCTCGCTGACGGCACGCGCAAGAACCTCCTCGAAAACGAAGTCGTGCTCATCGTTCCCAAGGATGGCGGCAAGGCGATCACCTCCTTTGACGCGCTTGCGACGCCCGCAGCTTCGCGCATCGCTCTCGGCGAGCCGAAGGGCGTTCCCGTCGGCCAGTACACGGAGGAAATCCTCACGAAGCTCGGCATCCTCGACCGGTGAAGGCCAAGGCGGTCTACGGCTCCGACGTGCGCCAAGTTCTCTCGTGGACGGAGACGGGCGACGCGGACTGCGGCGTCGTCTACGCGACGGACGCTGCCATTTCCGACAAGGTCAAGGTCGCAGCGAAAGCTCCGGCAGGCTCGCACAAGCCCGTCATCTATCCCGCTGCCATCTTGAAGGACACGAAGCACATGGACGAGGCGAAATCCTTCCTCGACTTCGTTTCCTCGGAAAAGGGCATGGCGATTCTGAAAAGTACGGCTTCAAAGCCGCCGGAAAAATAATGGAACTTGAAGTCAAAATCCGCAAGAAGCTGCGCGGCTTCGATCTTGCCGTGGAATTTTCCGTGCGCGACGAAGTGCTCGCTCTGCTCGGCGCCTCGGGCTGCGGCAAGAGCATGACCTTGAAGTGCATCGCGGGCATCGAAAAAGCCCGACGAGGGGCGCATCCTGCTCAACGGGCGCACGCTCTTCGACAGCGAAAAGGGCGTCAACCTCGCGCCGCAGGAGCGCCGCGTCGGCTACCTGTTTCAAGACTACGCCCTGTTTCCCCAACATGACCGTCGCCGAGAACATCACGTTCTCGGCACGCGGCACGAAGAAAAGCGCAAGCTCCTCGAAAGGGAGCTTGCGCGCTTTTCGCTTGCGGGACTCGAAAACTCCTACCCCAAGGAGCTTTCGGGCGGGCAGAAACAGCGCACGGCGTTCGCGCGCATCCTCGCCTCCGATGCAGAGTTACTGCTGCTCGACGAGCCATTCTCCGCGCTCGACAGCTACCTCAAGTGGCAGTTGGAGCTGGAGCTCTTACACCTCTTCGACTCCTACGGACGCGCCGCCGTCCTCGTCTCACATGACCGCGGCGAAGCCTACCGCTCGGCCGACCGCATCGCCGTCCTGAGCAGCGGCGCACTCGAATCGCTCGGCACGAAGCACGCGCTCTTCGAGCAACCCGGCACGCTCGCGGCGACACTCCTCACGGGCTGCAAGAATATCTCCCGCGCACGCCGCACGGCAGAGCATGAGCTCTTCGCCGAGGACTGGCAGATCACGCTGCACGCTGCCGTCCCCGTGCCCGAGAACCTCCGCTACGTCGGCATCCGCGCCCACTTCTTTTCCCTGTGCGAAGAAGCGGCGGAAAACACGCCGCGCATGGAAGCCGTGCAGATCATCGAGGATGCTTTTTCCTACCTCGTCATGGCGAAGAAGGCGGATTCGGACGCCGCGCCCGTGCGTTGGGAGATTGAAAAAATCGCTTGGCAAGGGGCTGGGGCAGAAAGAATTCTATCTGCATTTTTCCCGCCGATCGGCTCATCTTGCTCGAACGATAGGAGGCGCACATGGAATTTTCTCCCTTTTGGATCACCTTGAAGACGGCGACAGCCGCCACATTCATCTCCTTCTTCCTCGGCATCGCACTCGCCTACGCCGTGCTCCATCTGAGGCGCTTCCAAGGCATTGCCGACGCCGTCATCACATTGCCCATGGTGCTGCCGCCGACCGTCGTCGGCTTCTTCCTGTTGCTCGTTTTCGGCAGAAAAAGCCCTCTAGGGCAAATGCTCCTCGACTTCGGTATGCCGCTCGTCTTCACATGGAAGGCGACCGTCATCGCCGCCGTCGTCGTCTCGCTGCCCCTCATGTACCGCACGGCGCGCGGCGCCTTCGAGCAGCTCGACAAGAACATTGTCTATGCGGCACGCACACTCGGCATCTCCGAGTGGCGCATCTTCTGGCGCATCCTCGTGCCGAACGCCAAGCACGGCATTGTTGCGGGACTCGTGCTGACGTTCACGCGTGCGCTCGGCGAGTTCGGCGCGACGATCATGTTCGCAGGCAACGTCCCCGGAACGACGCAGACGATGTCCACAGCGATCTACGCCGCCGTACAGGCGAACGACTACGACCTCGCCTTCCAATGGGCGACGGCTCTCGTCCTCTTCTCCCTCGTCTTCGTCGCCGCCATGAACGCTTGGCTCGCGCGAAGCCGCGGCTAAAAAAAATACGGACACAAAAAGCTTCCTGCTGCAACGACGTGCAGCAGGAAGCTTTTCATTTTTAATTTGTTCGCGATGGATTTCGCGCCTTACATCATGCCCGGCATACCGCCGCCCATGCCC
The DNA here is from genome assembly GCA_916438625.1 of uncultured Selenomonas sp. Classification (GTDB taxonomy): domain Bacteria; phylum Bacillota; class Negativicutes; order Selenomonadales; family Selenomonadaceae; genus Selenomonas. Next base: position 2,094,149 of record CAKAFE010000001.1, read on the forward strand.
GGTGCGCCCATCGGCATCGGAGGCTCCTTCTCCGGCTTGTCCGCCACGAGCGTCTCCGTCGTCAGAACCATCGCCGCGATGCTCGCCGCATTCTGCAGGGCAGAGCGCGTGACCTTCGCCGGGTCGACGATGCCCGCGCCGATCATGTCGACGTACTCGCCCGTCAGAGCGTTGAAGCCCGTGCCGTTCGCCGACTTCTTGACGTTCTCGACGACGACGGAACCTTCGAGACCCGCGTTGTTCGCAATCTGGCGAACCGGCTCCTCGATGGCGCGCTTCACGATGTTGATGCCCGTCTGCACGTCGCCTTCGGCGCTCAAAGCGTCAAGCGCAGGCAGGATATCGACGAACGTCGTGCCGCCACCGGCGACGATGCCCTCTTCGACCGCCGCACGCGTAGCGTTCAGAGCGTCCTCGATGCGCAGCTTCTTGTCCTTCATCTCGACCTCGGTCGCAGCGCCGATCTCGATGACGGCGACGCCGCCCGCGAGCTTTGCGAGGCGCTCCTGCAGCTTCTCCTTGTCGAAGTCCGAAGTCGTCTCCGCAACCTGCTTTCTGATCTGCTCGACGCGCGCGTCGATCGCAGCCTTGTCGCCGGAGCCGTCGACGATCGTCGTCTCTTCCTTCGATGCGCGAACCCTGACGCGCCTGACCGAGATCCTCGATCTCGACGCTGTCGAGCTTCCTGCCGACTTCCTCGGAGATGACCGTGCCGCCCGTCAGGATAGCGATGTCTTCGAGCATCGCCTTGCGGCGGTCGCCGAAGCCCGGAGCCTTGACGGCAAGAGCCTTGAACGTGCCGCGCAGCTTGTTGACGACGAGCGTCGCAAGCGCCTCACCGTCGAGATCCTCGGCGATGATCATCAGTTCCTTGCCCTGCTTTACGACCTTCTCAAGAATCGGCAGGGATGTCGGCAATCGCCGAAATCTTGCGATCCGTGATGAGGATGTACGGATTGTCGAGGACGGCTTCCATCTTGTCCGTATCCGTGACCATGTAGGGGGAGATGTAACCGCGGTCGAACTGCATGCCCTCGACGACCGAGAGGTTCGTGTCCATGGACTTCGACTCCTCGACCGTGATGACGCCGTCCTTGCCGACCTTCTCCATCGCCTCCGCGATCAGCTCGCCGACTTCCTCGTCGCCCGAGGAAATTGCCGCGACCTGCGCGATCGCCGCCTTGCCCTCGACCTTCTTCGAGTTGCTCTTGATCTCATCGACGAGCTCTTGACCGCCCCGGTCGATGCCCTTCTTGAGGATCATCGGGTTCGCGCCCGCAGCGACATTCCCTCATGCCCCTCGTGGATCATCGCCTGCGCGAGAAGCGTAGCCGTCGTCGTGCCGTCGCCCGCGATGTCGTTCGTCTTCGTCGCGACTTCCTTGACGAGCTGTGCGCCCATGTTCTCAAACGGATCTTCGAGCTCGATGTCCTTCGCAATCGTCACGCCGTCGTTCGTGATCGTCGGTGCGCCGAACTCTTGTCGAGAACGACGTTGCGACCCTTAGGGTACCCAAGCGTGACCTTTACGGCATTTGCCAAAGCGTCGACGCCCTTGCCGAGCGCACGGCGCGCTTCTTCATTGAACAAAACCTGCTTTGCCATGGTAAAACCTCCCAATATCTATCGAATCTATCGAATCTGCGCCTCTCAGACAAATCTCAGAGAACCGCGAGGATGTCGCTCTCGCGAACGATCAGGTAGTTCTGCTCGTCAACCTTGACTTCAGAACCCGAGTACTTCGAGAAGATAACCTTGTCGCCCGTCTTGACTTCCATCTGCGCACGCGTGCCGTTGTCAAGCATCTTGCCCGTGCCGACTGCGACGACTTTCGCCTTCCTGCGGCTTCTCCTTCGCCGTGTCCGGCAGCACGATGCCGCTCGCCGTCTTCATATCGCCTTCCGAAACCTTGATGACAACTCTGTCGCCCAATGGCCTGATCATGTTTATCTTCCTCCCAAATCAACGGAATCGCTGACGAATCAGCTCTTCCTAAATTCTTTTTGTTAGCACTCGCGTTGCTTGAGTGCTAATCACAGTTCTTATATTACTCATTTTTCGACAAATAGTCAAGGACTTTTTTTGATTTTTTTGACCTTTAGAGAGAAATCTACTGAATCGTTCAGAAGTCAAGCCTATGAGCGCAGACCGATTGGCAAATTTTTCTTAATCTCGGCACGCAATGTCCACGAAATGGCGGTTTGTGCGTGTGCTTTGTACCAAAAAGAACGGCCTATTCTTTCCATCATCAAAATGCCGTCAGGCTTCCAAACTGTTCTCATTGAGCAGGAAATCATAGACGCTCATCAGCAGCACGCCCTTTTCATTATAGTGCGGCGCAGGCGTATTCTTCGTGATGATCATGCGCTTGAAAAAATCGCCCGTCAGCATCAGCGAGCGCTGCTCCTGCTCCATCTTTGCGGCATCGGGCAACGCGTAGGCGGATTGGATATAGTACCGCTTCGATCCCTTGTTACAGACGAAATCAATCTCAAGCTGTCTGCGAATGCTTCCGCCCTTTTCATTCCTGTCGTTCTGCACGATGACGCCGACATCCACATTGAAGCCGCGAACCTTCAGTTCATTGAAGATGATATTCTCCATGCTGTGCGTCTCTTCCAACTGTCGGAAATTCAGCCGGGCATTTCTCAGTCCCATGTCCGTAAAGTAATATTTCAAAGGAGTGTCCATATATTTCTTTCCCTTCACATCATAGCGCATGGCGCTGTCGATCAGGAAAGAATCACAGAGATAATCAATATATCGCTTGATCGTGCTGTTGCTGATGCTCTTTTTCTTGACAGATTTGAAAGTCGCCGACAACTTTTCCGGATTCGTCAGCGAGCCGATGGCAGAGGAAAGGATGTTCAAAATATCTTCCAGTTCCGCCTTGTTGCGAATGTTGTGCCTGCCGATAATATCGGAAATATACGTTTCTTCAAAGAGCGATTTCAAAAAAGCGACTTTCTGCTCCGCCGTCGTAAAACTCAGCACGAGCGGCAAACCGCCGTAGAGCATATATTCATTCCAGCCATCCTGCTTCGTACCGTTATAGACTGACATGAATTCTGCAAAGTTCAACGGATACATGTGAATCTCGTCGCCGCGCCCACGGAACTCCGTGATCACATCCTTCGACAGAAAACGCGCATTGCTGCCCGTCACATAGACGTCCACATTCTTCATGCGAATGAGGCTGTTCAAGACGGCCTCAAATTCGTCCAGAAGCTGCACTTCGTCGAGAAGCACATAATACATGTCATCGCCCGTCATCCGTTCCTGCAAATACGGGTACAGCACATCAGGATCACGAAACCGTTTGTTTTCAAAAGCATCAAATGCGATCTCGATGATATGCGCCTCATCAATTCCCTCAAAAAGCAGATGTTCCTTGAAAAGACTAAAAAGAAGATACGATTTCCCGCACCGCCGCAAACCCGTCACTACTTTGATCAAACCATTATGCTTTTTGCTGATCAGCGCATCAAGGTAGCGATCTCGTTTTTATTTCCATACTCCATGCCTCCTATTGAAGATTTCTGCGGCATTACGCAAAAATCTTCAACAGTATGATGCATCGTCTATTCCTAGCGTGATTCCTCACCCCAGAACCAATCCCACAGGGCAATGGTCGCTGCCGAAGATCTCGTTGTGGATCGTCGCCTCCTCGATCTTCGGCGCGAGGCGGTCGGAAACGAGGAAATAGTCGATGCGCCAACCTGCGTTCGTCTCGCGCGCCTTCCGAAGATACGACCACCATGTGTAGATGCCCGTCTTGTCGGGATAGAGCGCGCGGAAGGTGTCGGTGAAGCCCGCCGCGAGAAGCTCCGTCATCTTTTCGCGCTCCTCGTCGGTGAAGCCCGCATTCTTGCGGTTCGTCTTGGGATTCTTGAGGTCGATTTCCGTATGCGCGACGTTGAGATCGCCGCAGACGACGACGGGCTTCTTCGCGTCGAGCGCCAAGAGGTAGTCGCGAAACGCCTCTTCCCACTCCATGCGGTAGGCAAGGCGCTCAAGGCCGCGCTGCGAATTTGGCGTGTAAACTGTCACGAAGTAGAGATCGTCGAACTCCAACGCGATGACGCGTCCCTCGTGATCGTGCTCTTCGATGCCGAGGCCGTAGCTGACGGAAAGCGGCTCGATGCGGCTGAAGACCGCCGTGCCCGAGTAGCCCTTCTTCTCCGCACTGTTCCAATACTGCTTGTAGCCCGTAAGCTCCAAGATTGCCTGCTCCGGCTGCATCTTCGTCTCCTGCACGCCGAAGACGTCGGCGTCGAGCGCCTTGAACGACTGCATGAAGCCCTTGCCGAGGCAAGCGCGCAGACCGTTGACATTCCATGATACGAAACGCATAACATTTCCTCCTCAGCCCTGCACGGGATCGCCGACGAAGTAGAGATAGAGGACGACGATGATGCCGAGCACGATGCGATACCAGCCGAACGCCTTGAAATCGTTGTTCTTGATGTAGCGCAGCAGAAACTTGATCGAAAGGATCGACACGACGAACGCCGTCGCCATGCCCACGACGAGGATCAGGATCCGCTGCCCGTATAGTGCCAGCCAAACTTGACCATCTTCAAGAGGCTTGCACCGAACATCACGGGAATCGCGAGGAAGAACGTGAATTCCGCCGCCACATAGCGCGACGTGCCGAAGAGAATGCCGCCCAAGATCGTCGCGCCCGAGCGCGACGTGCCCGGCACGAGGGACAGCACCGGAACAGTCCGATGATGAACGCCGTCTTGTAGTCGAGCCGCTCGATCTCCCGCACACGCGGCGTGCGGCGCTTGTTGTAGTTCTCGACGAGGATGAACATGACGCCGTAAAAGATCAAGGTCGCCGCGACGACAGGCGCCGTCATGAAGTGCTCTTCCATGAACTTGTTGAACAAGAGTCCGATGACCGCCGCCGGCACGCAGGCAAGGATGACCTTGTACCAGAGCTGCCACGTAGCGCGCTTCTCCCAGCTTGACTTCCAGCTCGAAAACGGGTTGAGTTTCTCAAAGTTCAGCACGACGACGGCAAGGATGGCGCCGAGCTGTATGACGACGAGGAACATGTCCATAAAGGACTTCGACACGTCGAGCTTGATGAACTCATCGACGAGGATCATATGTCCCGTGCTGCTGATCGGCAGCCACTCCGTCAGACCCTCGACGATGCCCAGGACGACCGTTTTCAAAAGCTCCATAATACTTAAATCCACACGAAAGCCCCCTATTTCTTCCTATTCGATGGCGAATAGGAATATTATACCACAGTTGCCGCATCGTTGGAACAAAAAGGAGCGGCCGAAACAAAAGAACTGCCGCACGCCTTGCGTGCAGCAGTTCTTTGCACCTGTCTAGCGATTGATATGATGCGAGCCAAGGTCGTCGATGACCTCTTTCTCCTTCTTGCGCAGCACCCAGCCGAGCAGCTTGATCTCCGCATAAAGCTCCATGCGCTGCTCGCGGTGGTCGCCCTGCGCCTGCATCAGCTCGTTGTACTTCTTGATCTTCACTTCGTACTGCGCCTTGACCTCCGCCTGCGAGCGCATCTTCAGAGGACGCGAAGAGACTTCCGGCACTTCATTTCCATTCATGCGATCAGCCTTCCTTTTTCGGATACAGATACATTCGTGAACCCAACGCCGCGCTGCCAGAGCGCGCTTGTCTCATCCGTGCTTTCTTAAAAGCACGGATCTTCTTTTGTCACCCTTCCGCCTTTTTCCTGCGCGCGCGATGCGGCCTCCGGACGCATGTGCGGGAAGAAGAGCACGTCGCGGATCGACGAGCTGTCCGTCAAGAGCATCACGAGACGATCGATGCCGATGCCGAGACCGCCCGTCGGCGGCAGGCCGTATTCCAGCGCCGTGATGAAGTCGTTGTCCATCGGATGCGCCTCGTCGTCGCCGGCTTCGCGCTGCTTCACCTGCTCCAGGAAACGCTCTTTCTGGTCGATCGGATCGTTGAGCTCCGTGAAGCCGTTCGCCAGTTCGCGCCCGTAGACGTAGAACTCGAAGCGGTCGGTGATCCTCGGGTCATCGGGGTTGGACTTCGCCAAGGGAGAAATCTCCTTCGGATGCCCCGTGATGAAGGTCGGCTGGATCAAGGATTCCTCGACCTTCGCCTCGAACGCCTCGTTCAAGATGCCACCGATGCCATGCTTCTTTTCGTAGGCGACGCCGATCGCATCCGCCATGGCGCGCGCTTCCTCGACCGTCCGGGCGCTGAGGAAGTCTTTCCCCGTCGCTTCCTTGACCGCATCGTTCATGCTGATGCGGCGAATCTTCGAGAGGTCGATCTCCGTTCCCTCGTAGGTCAGGGTCGTCGTGCCGAGCACATCCTTCGCCGCCTGGCAGCAGATTCCCTCCGTCACGTCCATGAGATCGTTGTAGTCAGCATACGCCTGATAGATCTCGATGGACGTGAACTCCGGATTGTGGCGCACGTCGATGCCCTCGTTGCGGAAGATGCGCCCGATCTCGTAGACGCGCTCCAAGCCGCCGACGATGAGCCTCTTGAGGTTGAGCTCCGTCGCGATGCGCAGATAGAGCTTCATGTCGAGCGCGTTGTGGTACGTCACGAAGGGACGTGCCGCCGCACCGCCCGCAATCGTCGACATCACGGGCGTCTCCACTTCGAGGAAGCCGCGTTCGTCGAGGTAGCGGCGCACCGACTGGATGATCTTCGTGCGCGCGATGAACGTATCCTTGACCTCGGGATTCATGATGAGGTCGACATAGCGCTGGCGATAGCGCATTTCCACATCCTTCAAGCCGTGGAACTTCTCGGGCAGCGGGCGAAGCGACTTCGAGAGAAGCGTGAAGTCGTCGATGCGCACCGTAAGCTCGCCTCGGCGCGTGCGGAAGACGACGCCCTTGAGGCCGATGATGTCGCCGATATCCAGAAGCTTGAACTCCTTGTACTTCTCTTCGCCCAGGACATCGAGCTTGAAGTAGACCTGTATCTTGCCCGAAAGATCCATGAGCACGGCAAAGCTCGCCTTGCCGTGACCGCGAATCGCCATCAAGCGTCCGGCGATGCTGACCTCCACATCGCTTTCCGCCTCCTCGCCGAGCGAGGCGAATTCCGTGAGCAGCTCGTCGGCATGGTGCGTGACCTCATAACGATGCCCGAAGGGCGCGACGCCCATCTCACGGAACTTCTCCATCTTCTCGCGGCGCACGCGCATGAGATCGTTCAGATCTTCCGTCTGCGTCGCGTCCTGCTTCTTCTCTGCCAATGTGTCCTCTCCTCACTGTGGATCTTCTTGCATCACTTGATCTCTACAACCTCATATTGAATGACGCCGGCAGGCGCATGAACATCGACACGGTCGCCGACCTTCTTGCCGATGATCGCAGCGCCGACAGGCGATTCGTTCGAAAATCTTGAACTCTGTCGGATCAGCCTCCGCCGAACCGACGAGCGTATACGTCTCCTGCTCGTCAAACTCGACATCCCTGACCACGACGATGCTCCCCATCTGCACCGTATCCGAAGAAGCGCCGACCTTGATGATGTCGCTGTTCCGTATCTTCGCCTCAAGGTCCAAGATCTCGCCTTCGAGGAAAGCCTGCTCATTCTTCGCATCGTCGTACTCCGAGTTTTCCGACAGGTCGCCGAGCGCGATCGCCGCCTTGAGGCGCTCCGACACCTCGATGCGCCGCACGCTCTTCAAATGGTCGAGCTTTTCCTGCAGTTTTTTTGTAGCCCTCTTCCGTCAGCATTACACGCTTTTCTGCCATCGATGATTCCCCTTTTCCCAGCATACGACCCGCCCCCGGAAGAGCCTTGCCGAACATCTCCCTGTCCGGCCGCCCTCAGAGAAGACAGCGCCGTTTGATACTGTTCCGTATATCCTACCATTATAGGTAGCGAACCGCGCCTTGTCAATGAAAGCGCCAACCCTTGCAGCGCAAAATTTCCCTCTCCCCTAAGAATCCGCACCGCTCTTTCCCGCCGCCTGCGGCTGCAGCGCTGCAAGCGCGAGCTTCTTCTCGCGCGGCAGGCGCTTGATCTCGCACTCGCGGCGCTGCGCCTCGCACTTTTCCCTGAACGCCTCATAGTAAAGGAGCCGCACGGGACGGCGGCTCCTCGTATACTTCGCGCCCGTGCCCGCGTTGTGCGCGGCGAGGCGCTTCTCCAGATCATTCGTCCAGCCCGTGTAGAGCGTGCCGTCCGCACAGACGAGGATATAGGGTGAACGCTTTCACCTCACTCTTTTTCCTCGCGGCGAATCGTGACCTTCTCCATGACGACCTTGGAAAGCGGCTTGTCCCGAAATCCGTATCCACCTTGCCGATAGCGCGCACGACGTCCATGCCCTTGACGACCTTGCCGAAGATCGCATGATGTCCGTCGAGCCACGGTGTCGGCGCCAGCGTGATGAAGAACTGCGAACCGCCCGTATTCGGCCCTGCATTCGCCATCGACAGCACGCCCTCGCTGTCATGCTTCAAGCCCTCGCCGAACTCGTCGGGAATCGTGTAGCCGGGACCGCCCGTGCCCGTGCCGTTCGGGTCGCCGCCCTGGATCATGAAGCCGTCGATCACGCGATGGAAGATCAGCCCGTCGTAAAAGCCCTTTTCCGCAAGATCGGTGAAATTCTTCACCGTGATCGGCGCCTTGTCCTCGAAAAGCTCGACCTCGAACGTGCCCTGGTTCGTTTCAAAAACTGCAATGGGGTTTGCCATTTTCTTCGCTCCTTTATCCTTGTCATTCATGCCTGCCGCCGTGCAGCCCGTCGTAAAGAGGACGAACGCCGCCAACAAAAAAACAAGAGCCTTCTTCATCTCGTGAATCCTCCTTCATCCGTCCAATGCCGCGTCTCTCCCGGCTCCTGCGGCGTCCAATGCGGCACGGTGCGCCCTGCCGCGAAAAAACCCGACGGCGGCTGCCATGCCGGATAGCCGACGCTGTGCATCGTCACGAGAGCCTTGATCTCCGTTCGTGCGCAAAACTCCTTGGCGCCGATGTCCGCGAACTCTTCCAATCGCCCGTCGACGGGGAAGAAAGCAATGTCGGCAGAGAGACCATCAAGCTTCTTCATCTGCTTCATGAAGCCGTTTTCTCGCGAGCTTGTTGTTCTCTTCCGTATCCCCCTTCCAGTGCCACCAGTTGAAATCCCCGGCATGAAAGATGCGCCTGCCCTCAGCCTCCACGAGAAACGATGTGCCTGTGTCCGTCGAATCGAACGTATCGACGCGAAGAGCCTCCTCGTCGTAGTGACTGTAGTTGGCGAGATACACCGTCTTTTCCGCGGAAACCGCTTGCCGCGCTTCGTGCGCCGGATCTCGTCGGCCATGATGTACCTCGTGACCGAAGGCGCATAGTCCAGGATATGCGCATCGAAATGATCGAAATGCGCGTGCGACACAAAGAAATACACGCGCTCCGCCCCTGACAAAAGCCTCTCGACCGCCCGCGCGGGATCAAGGTAGTCGTCAAAGACGAGCAGCGTGCGCGAAAGCCGCACGGCAAAGCCGCTGTTCAACAGATATGCAATCTCCAAGCGCTGCCTCCTTCCGAAAAAACCTACAGAAAACCAAGATATGCACCGAGGTGACGGCGTTCCATCCATTCCTTCTTTCTGCATTCCTGTATCATTATAGCAGAAGATGAACGGAAAAGACAAATCTTTTGCGTCGTCGCGCATTGCCGCACGAGGATTTCAGCGGAACAAATCCTCCCAGCGCGTGATCGATTCCGGCAGGACAGCCTTGTGCGTTTCATAAAAAGTTTCAAGGGTCTCCCTTTTGATTTCCGTGCAGCCGGAGCCCTTCAGATTGCGAACCTGTGAAGCATACAGATAAACCACATAGTTGTTCCTCACGTATTCCACATAATCCGCCGCATCGATCGAAGCGTCGCCGCCTTTGACCTGCACGACGGCTTTCCGGACGGGATTGCTGTCGCGCGAGATGAATTCGCATTCGATCTTGACCGTGGTGGACTTGCTCGCGATCGAATTGGACAGCACGTAGTATCCTTCCTGCAGCTGGATATAGGCGATGACCAGCTCTTCCAATTCGAACGCCGGCAGATTGTCCAAGATGCTGCCCTGGAGTTTCTTCACTGTATAGGCAGGCTTCCGCGCTTTGAGGTTGTAAATATGCTTTGAATATTCCACGATGATTCCATCGATTTCGTCATGAATACGTTCTGCCGTTCCGCCCCTCGCGCGGTTGAACGACGCCTTGATCCTTCCGGGGACTTCAAGTCCCACGGGATAAGCCTCTACAGGAATGCGCGCGCCTATGTCCATCGCAACGTCACAATAGGCCTCCGCTCCTCCTTTGGCTCTGCAAATCCAATAAACGCCGTCGAGATCCCTCGTCCAAAAAAGATCGTTCTCCTTTGCCTCACGAAAGATATTCAAGGCCGGATTCAATCGTTTTACATCCTTCTTCACTGCCTCGTAATACGAAGCATAATCCTGGATTTGGTTCTCCTCATAAATATAGCTCCACCCGATCGCCACATATTGATAGCCCGCCTGACCAAGGCAGAACTCCACGAGCGTATCGCGATCAACGCAGTCCGTGTTCAGATGCACCCTCGCTACCATGCGCAAGCCTCTCTTCCTTTTCTGTCCCCCGCATTCTTCGCCCCATGTGCATGGCGCAAGAATCGCGGATGATCCCATGTCTTGACAAGCTCCGCTTCCAAGAAGAGCTTGAGCGGTTCCCATTCTCCTTCGACGTCGAAGGCTTCCAACGATCGATAGTACAGTTCTCTGTCCTCTTCATTAGCCGTTGAGCGCTGTCTCAAGTTCAGCGGCATTCCTGATGTTCAAATTCTGCCAAGCCAGGAGGATCTCATCGTATTTTTCCCTACACATACATCCCTATATGCACATGAACTGCGCGCGCCGCCTTTCGCGACCGCATCGAAACGCCCTTCGGCAGACCGCCTTCCCTTCCCCCACGATTATACCACACTTTCTCCGCTAAGCGAACTTCTCACTCAAACAATCCCAACGGCGCACGCTCCATCCCATGCGAAACCTGCCTTGCCGTGTTCAACAGCATGGTTCTCCCTCTCTTTCCTGCCTGCAAAAAAGCCGAGCGGAAAACTTCCCGCTCGACTTCTCCTATATGCTCCGCGCGATCGGCGCACGAGTCATCGGATCTCGTAGATCCAGCCCTCGGGCGCTTCGATATGACCCATCTGGATGCCCGTCAACGTGTCGTAGAGCTTCTGGATGATGGGACCCATCTTCTCCATGCCGCTTGCGAAGCAGATCTCCCTGCCATGGTCGTTGATCTTGCCGACCGGCGAGATGACTGCCGCCGTGCCGCAGAGACCGCACTCCTTGAAGTCCGGCACCTCGGAGAAGAACACTTCGCGTTCCGCGACCTTGAGACCGAGATAATGCTCGGCCACATACGTGAGCGAGCGGCGCGTGATCGAAGGCAGAATGCTCGGCGACTTCGGCACGACGAGATTGCCGTCCGCATCGACGAAGATGATGTTCGCGCCGCCCGTCTCCTCGACCTTCGTGCGCGTCGCTGCGTCGAGGTAGACGTTCTCGGCAAAGCCTTCGCGATGCGCCGCCATGATGGCGTGCAGGCTCATCGCGTAGTTGAGTCCCGCCTTGATGTGACCCGTGCCGTGCGGCGCGGCGCGGTCGAAATCGCTGATTTTGAGTGTCAGAGGCTTCACGCCGCCCTTGAAATACAGACCGACGGGCGTGACGAAGATGCGGAACTGGTACTCGTCCGCCGGAGCGACGCCGATGACCGGGCTGGAGCCGAACATGAACGGACGGATGTAGAGCGTCGCTCCGCTGCCGTAGGGCGGTACCCATGCTTCATTCGCCTTGACGACCTGACGCACGGCGTCGAGGAATCGCTCCTCAGGGAAGGGCGGCATCTCAAGGTACTGTGCCGACGCATACATCCGATGTGCATTGAGGTCGGGACGGAAGCATACCGTCCTGCCGTCTTCCGTCGTGTACGCCTTGAGTCCCTCGAAAACCGACTGCGAGTACTGCAGCACGCCTGCATCCTCGCTCAGCACGATCTTGTCTTCGCTCGTGAGGCCGCCTTCGTCCCACGCACCATTCTTATAATGAGCCACATAGCGCTGTTCCGTCACATGATAGGAAAAGTCCAAGTTGCCCCAGTCGATATCCTTCTTCTCCATGATGATTCCTCCCAAGTCCGTGCTGCAAGCAAAAGCACACATTTCCGAATCGGCAAAAAGACATCTGCTTCTTCCGAAGGAACTTCCATCCACAGCCGCAACTATCCTTCTGTAATTCTATAACGCCTATAGTACATCGAAGTTCTTGCGCCGTCAATCCCTTTTTCAAAAGTTATTCGTCAGCCGCCCTCCCGGGGTCATGCTCCTCCAGCCAATCCGACCAAGAAACAGCGAAGCCTGTCGCCTCGTTCTCCTGCACATACTGGTAGAAAAGCGCGATGTATTTCGCCTTTTCCACATAATAAGGCGCTTTCCAATACGTCGAGTCCATCGGCTCGACATGCGCGACATAGCTTCCGCCGAGCAGGCATTGGCGATAGAGGATGTCCTGCAGGGGAACCGCCGGATTCCTCATGATGTCGTACATTGCGAGGAACTCCGTCGTGCGCCCCTCGCCCGCCTGGCAATGGAAATGCAGCCAGACGTCTTCCGGCAGACTCTTGTAAAAGCGCACGAATTCATCGACGGCGGCAGCGGATGGCCATATATGATCCGTAGCTGCGATGCGCTTGTAAAGAAGTCCTGCGGCCTCGACAAGCTCCTTCTCCGTCTGCGCCTTCTCCACAAGAACCACATGCGCATCCAATGGTTTCTTCTCTCCGCCTAGGTGCGCGATGGAAACTTCCTTGCCCGCCGCGCCATGAATCCGCGCCTCCTCATCGGTCAGAGCCTCGTCCTGCGTCAGCCCCACGTTGCCCTCAATCGCGCTTGCCGTACCAGCTGACCGCCGTCCCGTCAAAGAAGCCATGCGACTCCTCGCGCAGGTCAACAATGCAGATCCTTCTCTGCGTCTTTTCCGCGAGCGCTTTCTTCAAAGACTGCAGGCCACTCGCCGAAAACTCTCCGCTGCCCGAAGCGCAGAGCCGGTCAAGCCCCTCGCGCGTCGGCAGATAGGAAGCGTCCATGTCCGCCTTATGGGCGGCGCGGAACCCATCATCCATCGCACGGAAATTGCGCGGCAATCCCTGCGGCGTCATCGGCATCGATGCGCCAGATATAGCCCTGGATTTCGCGTGCGCTGCGGCGCATCCGCTGCCGAAGCGGCGTCTGCCGCGCCGAGCATCGTCCCCAAAAAGAAAGGAAAAAGTGCCGCGACGCCGATCTTCACCCATGATTTCCTTTGCAATTCTCACATCTCCCTTTAACCTTCCACTCCTTGACGGATCACTCCGCCAACACGTCATAATTATACTACGAACTTCCCTGCGCAACAAGGCAGCGAGTCGTTTCAGCTTTCAGCCTGCGCCGCTTGCCGCACTTTCTTCGCGTAGATCCCGAAGAGAGGAAGATCATCGTACTGCAAGCGTTCATCGCCATGCACCAAGGGAGCGACGTCGGCGTCACACTGCACGGAAAAACCGAGCTTCGACAAAAGTTCCACATCCCAGAGGGGGCGGCGATGCGTGCTGATGCGAAGCTCGCCCTTGATCGCGTTGCACTCGGCGATTACCGCTTCACCGATCCCGGCGTGAACACACGCTTGATCGCCCGCTGCAAAAAACGTCGTCTCTCCATAGTCCGAATCGAAGTTCAAGAGCATGCCATCCGCCCGCAGCACACGATGCCACTCGCGATACGCCTGCATGGCGTCGGGCAGCGTCCGAGTGAGGTTGCGGCTGATGACGACGTCGAAGGAAGCCGTGGGAAAATCGAGCTGCTGCGCGTTCATCTTCCGAAGCTCCGCCGAACAGCCGAAGGCGGCAAGATTCTTCTGCGCCTCGCGGATCATGCCGGCCGACATGTCGATCCCCGTGACCGTGTGTCCCATGCGCGCGAAGAGCACGGCAAAAAAGCCCGCGCCTGTGCCGACGTCGAGGATGCGCAGGCGCCTTTGCGCAGGCAGATGGCAGCAAATGAGCCTCTGCCAGCGGGCGACATCCGAACCTTCCAGCTCCCTTCGGCGCACGGCGGAAAATCCAAAGCTTCTCTTGTCCCAATAGCTTTCGATCCGTCTTGCCAGCGCGTCCTCTTTTTCCAGTGTTTCCCGTCTCTTCATCTATGATCTTCTCCCGCTTCCCATCTTGCTATGGCACATCATGAAAAAAGCAGGGGCATGGAGAAGCCGCCTTTCGTCGCTTCTCCATATCCCTGCTCTTTCGACTCGTTTAAACAAGTTCCAGCAACGCCATCGGCGCGGCATCGCCGCGGCGAGCTAGCTTCAGGATGCGCGTATAGCCGCCCTGACGCTCCGTGTACTTGCCTGCAATATCGCTGAAAAGCTTCCGGACTGCTTCTTCATCGCCAATATCGGCAATCGCTTGACGGCGAGCGGCAAGATCGCCACGCTTTGCCAGCGTGATGAGCTTTTCCGCAAGGCTTCTGACTTCCTTCGCCTTCGCTTCCGTCGTCTCGATGCGCTCATGCTTGAAGAAGGAGGCCAAGATGCTGCGGAAGAGTGCCTTGCGGGCACTCGAATTACGCCCCTAATTTTCTATAGCTCATGGTTTTTCCCTCTCTTATTCTTCTTCTTTCTTCAATGCCAAGTCGTATTCCTCAAGCTTCTTCTTGACTTCTTCCAAGGATTTCCTGCCGAGGTTCCTGACCTTCATCATGTCTTCTTCCGTCTTGGAAACAAGATCTGCGACCGTGTTGATGTTCGCGCGCTTCAAGCAGTTGAAAGAGCGCACGGAGAGATCGAGATCGTCGATCGTCGTCTCAAGCACCTTGGAAGCATCCGGCTCCTCAGGCTCGGGCGGAAGAACCTCTTCCTCTTCCTCTTCCTCAGGAATCCCCGCCATGTTCTGGAACAGCTTGAAATGGGAGATGAGTATGGCCGCCGCACGGCTCACGCTCTCTTCCGGGCGAATGGAGCCATCCGTCCAGACTTCCAGGATGAGCTTGTCGTAGTCGGTGACGTTGCCCACGCGCGTATCCTGCACGGTGTAATTCACGCGCTGCACCGGAGAGAAGATGGAGTCGATCGGAATGACGCCGATGACATGATCGGGCTTCTTGTTCTTCTCCGCTGCCACATAGCCTTTGCCGCGCTCGACGGTCATCTCCATGTGCAATTCTCCGTCCTCGTTGAGCGTCGCGATGTGAAGATCGGGATTCAGGATCTCGACATCGGGATCGGTGATGATGTCCGCCGCCGAGACTTCCTTCTCGCCCTTGATGTCGAGACGAAGAACCCGCGGCTCTTCGCTGTACATCTTGAAGCAGAGCGACTTGAGGTTCAGCACGATGTTCGTCACATCATCGCGGACGCCCGGGATGGTGGAAAACTCGTGCAGTACGCCGTCGATGCGGATCGAAGTGATCGCCGCGCCCGGCAGGGATGACAAGAGGATGCGCCGCAAGCTGTTGCCGAGGGTCGTGCCGTAGCCACGCTCCAAAGGCTCGCAGACGAACTTCCCATAACGATTATCTTCGCTGATTTCTACTATCTCGATCTTTGGCTTTTCGATCTCGATCATCGGGGATAACCCTCCTCCATTGTTCTCATGCAGTCAATCATATTGGAAACTACCGGCAAGAGATTACCCGGAGTACAGCTCGACGATTGCCTGCTCATCGACGGGAACGTCGATCTCGTCGCGGTTCGGATAGCGCGTGACCGTGCCGCCGAGCTTCGCGCCATCGGCACTGAGCCATGCGGGAAGGTTCAGAGGCTTGTAGTTCTCGGCGAGCGCCTTGAAGAAAGCGTTGGAGCGGCTCTTCTCGTCAATCGTGATCTCGTCTTCAGCGCGGACGAGCGCGGACGGGATGTCGAGACGCTTGCCGTTGACGCGGATGTGACCGTGCGTGACGAGCTGGCGAGCCTGTCGGCGCGTCTGGGCAAGGCCGAGGCGGAAAACGACGTTGTCAATGCGGCGCTCCAGAAGTCCGAGGAGGTTTTCGCCCGTGACGCCGGGCATCGTCTTCGCCTTCTCGTAGTACTTGCGGAACTGCTTTTCCAAGATGCCGTAGATGAACTTCGCCTTCTGCTTCTCCTTGAGCTGCATACCGTACTCGCTGACCTTGCGAGCCTGGCGGCGCGGCTGACGCTTGGACTGGCGGCTGATGCCGACCATTCCCGGCTCGATGCCGAGCGAACGGCACCGCTTGAGGGTTGCGGATCTATCAATAGCCATATTTCTTCTGCACCTCCATCAAACTCTTCTGCGCTTCGGCGGACGGCAGCCGTTGTGCGGAATCGGAGTGACGTCCTTGATCATGTTGACTTCAAGCCCCGTCGCCTGCAGGGAGCGGATCGCGGCTTCGCGGCCGGCGCCAGGTCCCTTGACATAGACCTCGACCTGCTTCAAGCCGTGCTCCATCGCAGCCTTCGCTGCGACTTCCGCCGCCATCTGCGCCGCAAACGGCGTGCTCTTTCTGGAGCCACGGAAGCCGAGGCCGCCTGCGCTCGCCCACGAGAGGGCATTGCCGCTCTTGTCCGTCAACGTGACGATCGTGTTGTTGAAGGTGGAGCTGATATGCGCAACGCCATATTCAATGTTCTTGCGGTCTCTTTTCTTCGTCCGCGTCGTTTTCTTTACTGCCACTCAATGACCCTCCCTTTTATTTGTCCTTCTTCTTGCCTGCAATGGCCTTCCTGCGGCCTTTGCGCGTGCGTGCGTTGTTCTTCGTGTTCTGCCCGCGCACGGGAAGTCCCAAGCGATGACGGCGGCCGCGGTAGCAGCCGATATCGACGAGACGCTTGATCGCCATCTGGCGCTCGCGGCGGAGATCGCCCTCGACAATCGCTTCCTTGTCGATGATGTCGCGCAGCTTCACGACTTCGTCTTCCGTCAAGTCGCGCGTGCGCGTGTCAGGGTTCACGCCCACCATCTTCAGGAGCTTCTGGGAGGTCGTCAAGCCGATCCCATAGATATATGTCAAAGCAATCTCGATTCTCTTGTCACGCGGTAAATCCACACCGGCGATACGTGCCATAGAAAAGCACCTCCTTAACCTTGTCTCTGCTTATGCTTCGGGTTTTCGCAAATGACCATGACGCGGCCCTTGCGCTTGATGATTTTGCATTTCTCGCAAATCCGTTTGACGGACGGCTTGACTTTCATTGCACTTTGCCTCCTTCTGCGCTGCCTGCCGGAAAAGCGGCTGCGTCTACTTGAAACGATAGGTGATGCGGCCGCGCGTCAGGTCGTAAGGCGTAAGCTCAATCGTGACCTTGTCCCCGGAAGGATGCGAATAAAATTCATTCGAATCTTCCCCGAGACATGCGCCAGGACGACGTGACCGTTTTCCAGCTCGACTTGAAACATCGCGTTGGGCAGCGCTTCCAGCACCTTGCCCTCGACTTCGATGACATCTTGTTTTGACATGAGCTTCTCCCTCTCTGAAATTGGGTTGGGCGAAAGTTGTCCATCTTCCGTGAAAGGAGCGTTCCGCATCGGGGATTGCCCATGCCCAACATCGTATTTTTCCGGACGCCGAAACCTGCGCCCGCTGTGACGCTCTAGCGTCTTTATCGCTCGGTGGCTCTCAGGCACGCAGCCTCAACCCTTGAGAGCGGCGATCATGGCGTCCCGGACGGCGTCGATGTCCTGTCTGCCGTCAATCTCCTTGTAGACGCCCGCCTTCTCATAGTATTCGATCAAAGGCTTCGTCTGTGCCTCGTAAACGGAAAGACGATTCTTCATCGTTTCCTCACCGTCGTCGGCACGCTGATAAAGGTCGCCCGAGCATGTGTCGCAAACCGCATCTTTCTTCGGCGGGTTGAACTTCACATGATACGTCGCGCCGCAGCTCTTGCAGATGCGGCGTCCGACGGCACGCTCGATGAGATCCGCCGCCGGCACAGTGATGTTGAGGACGCAGGAGAGAGAAATCCCCAGTTCCTTCAGGATGCCCGAAAGGGCGTCCGCCTGCTCCACCGTGCGCGGGAAACCGTCGAGGATGAAGCCCTTCTTGCAGTCGGGCTTCGAGAGCCGCTCCTTTACGATGCCGATCGTGACCTCGTCCGGCACGAGCTTGCCGGCGTCCATGCAAGCCTTCGCCTGCTTGCCCAGCTCCGTTCCCTCCTTCACGGCGGCGCGGAACATATCGCCCGTCGAGATGTGGGGGATGCCGAACTCTTTCACGAGATTTGCCGCCTGTGTGCCTTTGCCGGCGCCCGGCGGACCCATTAACAGGATATGCATCAAAGGATCCTCCTATTTCATGAAACCTTGGTAATGGCGCATGACCACCATGGACTCGATCTGCTTCATCGTGTTCAAGGCAACGCCGACGACGATGAGCAGAGCCGTGCCGCCGAAGTACACGCCCTCGATGTGGGTCGCTCCCGCGACGAGGTTCGGCAGCACTGCGATGAATGCCAGGAAGACCGCGCCTGCCAGCGTGATGCGTGTCATGACAGTATCGAGATATTCTTCCGTTGGCTTGCCCGGGCGTATGCCGGGGATGAAGCCACCGTATTTTTTCAGGTTCTCTGCCATATCCGATATCTTTACAGTAACCGCGGTATAAAAGTACGTGAAGAAGATGATGAGCAGCGCGTAGATGCTGGTCTGCAGCGGTGTGCCCCACGCAAAATAACCGGCGAGTGTGGTCACCCAGGGAACTTGTATAAACTGGGCGACGGTTACTGGAAACATCAGCACGGATGACGCAAAGATGATTGGGATGACGCCCGCGTGGTTGACCTTCAGCGGGATATGGCTGGAATTTCCGCCATACGTCTTCTTTCCGACAACCCGTTTCGCATAGGAAATCGGGACTCTGCGGTTGCCCTCTTGGATGTAGATGACGAACACGATCATCAAGAGAGCGATGGCGGCAAAGACGAATGCGTTGAAATAGCTGATCGTCCCCGCCTGCAAGTAACTGTAGATCGTACCGAGGTTCTTCGGCAATGCTGCGACGATACCGGCAAAGATGATGAGCGATATACCGTTGCCGACACCGTTCGCCGTGATCTGCTCGCCGATCCACATGAGGAATATCGTGCCTCCCGTCAAGGTGATCGCGATGATCAAGATGGAGACGGGACTGGGGTTTAAGATCGCCTGCTTCAAGCCGACCGACATGCCGATGGCTTGGAAGAAAGCGAGCGCCACGGTCAGGTAGCGTGTGACCTTCGTCGTTTTCTTGTGCCCTTCCTGCCCTTCCTCGGACCATTGCTCCAAGGTCGGAATGACAACCGTGAGAAGCTGCATGATGATCGCCGCATTGATGTACGGCGTGATGCTCATCGCGAAGATGGAAAACTTGCTGAATGCGCCGCCGGAAAAGAGATCCAGAAGGCCGAACAGATTGCCCGTGGCAAACAGCTGCTCAATAGCCGACGGATCGACGCCCGGCACAGGGATGTGCGTGCCGAGGCGGAACACGGCGAACATGATGAGCGTGAAGATGATCTTCTGCCTTAGCTCCGGAATCTTGTATACGTTTGCAAGGGCTGAAAACAATCAGATCACCTCGACTTGTCCGCCTGCCGCCTTGATCTTCTCCTCTGCCGACTTCGTGAAGCCGTTGGCGCGAACCGTGAGCTTCTTCGTCAGCTCGCCCTTGCCGAGGATGCGGATGCCGTCCCGGACATTCTTCAGGATGCCCTCTTCGACGAGCGCGACAGGATCGACGACAGCGCCTTCTTCAAAGCGGTTCAAGGTCTCGACATTGACTTCCGCATAGATCTTGCGGAACACATTGTTGAAGCCGCGCTTCGGAAGCCTGCGGTAGATCGGCATCTGGCCGCCTTCGAAGCCCGTGCGGACACCGCCGCCGCTCCTCGAATTCTGCACCTTGTGCCCGCGACCCGAGGTCTTGCCGTTGCCGCTGCCGATGCCGCGGCCCACGCGGTTGCGCGTCTTCTTCGAACCTGGATTCGGGGACAATTCATGTAACTTCATACTGCTTGCACCTCCTTGTTCCTTCTTATATGTTCTCGACCTTCACGAGATGTTCGACCTTGTGGATCTGACCCTTCAGAGCGTCGTTCATCTCACGCTCCACCGACGAGTTGAGCTTGCGAAGTCCGAGCGAACGAACGGTGGCTCTCTGCGTCTCGGGGCGGCCGATGAGGCTCCTCGTAAGAGTGATTTTTGACCTTTGCCATCGAACTTCCTCCTTAACCTAAGAGTTCCTGCACAGTCTTGCCGCGCAGCTCGGCGACCGCCTCGGCGCGCTTGAGCTGCTGAAGCCCTTCGACCGTAGCGCGAACCATGTTGTTCGGGTTGGACGAGCCCAGAGACTTCGTGAGGATGTCGCGGATGCCGGCAAGCTCCAATACGGCGCGCGCAGGGATCGCCCGCGATGACGCCGGTACCTTTGGCGGCGGGCTTCAGAAGCACGCGGCCTGCACCGAAGATGCCGATCATCTCGTGCGGGATCGTCGTGTCCTTCAAGGAAACCTCGATGAGGTTCTTCTTCGCGTCCTCGATGCCCTTCCGTATTGCCTCGGGCACCTCGCTCGCCTTGCCGAGGCCTGCGCCGACCTTGCCCTTCTTGTTGCCCACGACCACGAGGGCGCTGAAGGAGAAACGGCGGCCGCCCTTGACGACTTGGCAACGCGGTTGATGTAAACGACCTTCTCCTCAAACTCAGGAGCCTCGTTGTTTCTGTCCCGATCCCTGTCACGGTCCCCTGTCCATTCTAGCCATTCATTTACCTCCTTGCAAGTCAGAATTTGAGGCCTGCCTCGCGCGCTGCTTCTGCGAGCGCCGCGACGCGGCCATGGTAGATGTAGCCTCCGCGGTCAAAGACAACCTCGGTGATGCCCCTTCTCGATCGCGCGCTTCGCGACAGCGGCGCTAACGGCTTTTCGCGGCCTCGATGTTGCCGCCATAGTTCGAGAAGCCCTTGTCCTTCGAACTGGCCGAGACGAGCGTCACGCCCTTCTCGTCGTCGATCACCTGAGCGTAGATGTTCGCGAGGCTTCTGTATACGTTGAGGCGCGGACGCTCCGCCGTGCCGGAAACATGATTCCTGACGCGCAGGTGGCGTTTCTGCCTTGCCTTGTTCTTGTCTGCCTTGATCAGCACTATGGTCACTCCTTTCCTTCAAGCTGCCTTATTTCTTCGCCTTGGCGCCGGCCTTGCCGACCTTGCGGCGAATGTGCTCGCCCTCGTACTTGATGCCCTTGCCCTTGTACGGTTCAGGCAGACGGTAGCTGCGAATCTTCGCCGCGATGGCGCCGACAGCTTCCTTGTCGATGCCCGAAACGACGATGCTCGTCGCGCTCGGCGCGTCAAGCGTGATGCCTGCGGGCGGCTCGACAACGACGGGGATGGGAAAAACCCAAGGAAAGGTTCAGATTCTTGCCCTGCTTCGCGGCACGATAGCCGACGCCGTTGATTTCGAGCGTCTTCTTGAAGCCTTCCGTCACGCCGACAACCATGTTGTTCAAAAGCGTGCGCGTGAGACCGTGCAACGAGCGGTGCTCCTTGTCGTCCGACGGGCGCGTGACCGTGAGGACATTGCCCTCGACCGTAATCTTCATGTCCGGATGAAGCTCGCGGAAAAGCTCGCCCTTCGGACCCTTTACTGTCACCTTGTTGACTTCCTCGATCTTGACCGTTACGCCAGCGGGAATCTCAATCGGTGCTCTGCCAATTCTTGACATCTCTTCACCTCCAGACGTTTACCAGATATAGGCGATGACTTCGCCGCCGAGACCGGCCTTGCGGGCGTCCTTGTCGCTCATGATCCCCTTCGACGTGGAGATGATCGCGATGCCGAGTCCGCCGAGAACACGCGGCAGCTCCGCATGCTTCGCATAAGTGCGCAGACCAGGCTTCGAGACGCGCTTGATGCCCGTGATGACCTTCTCGCGTGCGGGGCCGTACTTGAGGAAAACCGTCAGAACGCCCTGCTTGGAGTCTGCCGTGAAGGTGTAGTCCTTGATGAAGCCCTCTTCCTTCAAGACCTCGGCGATCGCCGTCTTGATCTTGGAGGCGGGGATGTCCACCTTGGAGTGGTAAACGGAGTTCGCGTTGCGCACGCGAGTCAGCATATCTGCAATAGGATCAGTCATTACCATGGAACCGATATCCTCCCTTTCATACTTTGCCGGAAAGCGCCGCACAGAAAAGATGAGGCGTCTTCCTTTCACTCTCGCCCTTCGGGCGAATCCTTACCAGCTGGCCTTCGTCACGCCGGGGATGGCGCCGTTGTAGCTCTGCTCGCGGAAGCAGATGCGGCACATGTCGAACTTTCTCATGTAGCCATGCGGACGGCCGCAGATCTTGCAGCGATTGTGCTGGCGCACCTTGAACTTCGGCTGCTGGCTCCACTTCTCGATCATCGATTTCTTAGCCACAGTTCATACCTCCTTCTTCAAGCCTTGAAGGGCATGCCCATGAGCTTCAAGAGCTCGCGCGCCTCTTCGTCTTTTTCCGCTGTCGTGACAATGACGATGTTCATGCCGCGCAGCTTGTCGATCTTGTCGTACTCGATCTCGGGGAAGATGAGCTGTTCCTTGAGGCCGACCGCATAGTTGCCGCGACCGTCAAAAGCCGTGCTGCTCACGCCGCGGAAGTCGCGGACGCGCGGCAGGGCGACATTGATGAACTTGTCGAGGAACTGATACATGCGCGTGCCGCGCAGCGTGACCTTCGTGCCGATCGGCATGCCTTCCCTGAGCTTCCGTGCGGCAAGCGACTTCTTCGCGCGCGTCAGGATGGGCTTCTGACCCGCGATGATCGTCAGATCGTTCACCGCAGCGTCGAGAGCCTTGGGGTTGCCGACCGCTTCGCCGACGCCCATGTTGATGATGACCTTCTCGATCTTCGGCAGCTGCATGACGTTCTTGTAGCCGAACTTCTTCGTGAGCTCAGGAACGACCTCGTTCTTGTACTTTTCCTGTAATCTATCCAAACCGTGCTCCTCCTTCCTCGATTATTTCGTCTGATCGATGACTTCGCCGCACTTCTTGCAGGCGCGAACCATCTTGCCGTTGACTTCCTTCTTGCCCGTGCGCGTCGCCTTCTTGCAGGCGGGGCAGACGAGCATGACCTTGCAGACGTGGAGCGGCGATTCCTTCTGAATGATGCCGCCCTGCGGGTACTTCTGGCTCGGCTTCGTGTGGCGCTTCACCTTGTTCACGCCCTCGACGACGACCTTGCCCTTCTTCGGCAGAGCCTCGACAATCTTGCCTTCCTTGCCCTTGTCCTTGCCTGCGAGGACGACGACCGTGTCGCCTTTCTTTACGTGCAGTTTCACCTGTGACAAAATAGCGCCTCCTATCAAAGAACTTCAGGAGCCAAGGAAACGATCTTCATGAAATCCTTCTCGCGCAGCTCCCTGGCCACAGGGCCAAAAATACGGGTTCCTCTCGGCGTCTTGTCCTCCTTGATGAGCACGGCGGCATTCTCGTCGAAGCGAATGAAAGAGCCGTCCGGACGACGGATGCCCTTGACGCTTCTGACGACGACCGCCTTGACGACATCGCCCTTCTTGACCGTGCCGCCCGGGGCTGCTGCCTTGACGGCAGCCACGATAACATCGCCGATGTTGGCATACTTGCGGTACGAGCCGCCGAGCACGCGGATGCACATGATCTCCTTCGCGCCCGTGTTGTCGCCGACATTCAGCATGGTCTGCTGTTGAATCAATGTATGAACCTCCCTTTCGAGATAGCAGCGAGTTATTTCGCCCTCTCGACGATCTTCACGACTCTCCAGCGCTTGTGCTTCGAGAGCGGGCGGGTCTCCATCAGTGCCACCGTATCGCCGACATGCGCTTCGTTGTTTTCGTCGTGCGCCTGGAACTTCACCGTCTTCTTGACGGCCTTCTTGTACAGTTTATGCTGCTCGATATCGACAACGGCGACGACGACGGTCTTGTCCATCTTGTCGCTCACGACCTTGCCGACTCTCGTCTTGCGTTCATTTCTTTCGCTCATCAAAGAGCCTCCTTCCTCTGCATATCAATCAATTCTTCGCCAAGCAAACATTCTGGTTTTCGAGCTCACGCTGCACCGTCTTGACGCGCGCGATCGACTTCTTGACTTCCTTGATACGCATCGGATTCTCCAGCTGGCCGGTAGCGTGCTGGAAACGGAGGTTAAACAGCTCCTGTTTGAGCGAAGCGAGCTTTTCACCCAGCTCCCCGGCATTCAAGTCGCGTATCTCATTAACCTTCATTTACTTCACCGCCCTCTGCTGCTTTCAGTGACTCTTCGCGCGTGACGAACTTCGTGCGGATCGGCAGCTTGTGGCCTGCAAGGCGCATGGCCTCCATGGCCACTTCCTTCGACACGCCGTTCATCTCGAAGAGCACGCGACCGGGCTTTACGACGCACACCCAGTACTCAGGCGAGCCCTTGCCGCTGCCCATGCGCGTCTCGGCGGGCTTCGCCGTGACCGGCTTGTCGGGGAAGATCTTGATCCAGACCTTGCCGCCGCGCTTGATATAGCGCGTCATGGCGATACGGGCTGCCTCGATCTGGCGGTTCGTGATCCATGCCGGCTCCAATGCCACAAGGCCGAACTCGCCATGGCTGACCGTGTTGCCGCGATGAGCCTTGCCCTTCATGCGTCCGCGGAACTGCTTGCGGTATTTGACTCTCTTCGGTAATAACATTAAGCTTCGCTCCCTTCAGCGGCAGCCTTCTGCGACTGCTTCTTCTCTGGAAGGATTTCGCCCTTGAAGATCCAGACCTTGACGCCGATGCGTCCATACGTCGTGCGGGCTTCCGCCGTGCCGTAATCGATGTCGGCACGCAGCGTGTGCAGCGGGATGCTGCCTTCGCGGTAAGCCTCGCTTCTCGCGATTTCCGCGCCGCCCAGGCGGCCGGAAACCTTGACCTTGATTCCCTTGGCGCCGAGGCGCATCGTGCGGCCGACCGACTGCTTCATCGCACGGCGGAACGCAATGCGGCGCTCCAACTGCTGCGCGATATTCTCGGCGACGAGCGTCGCGTCGAGGTCGGGCTGGCGAATCTCGGCGATGTTGATATCGACGTTCTTCTCCGTCTTGCCCTTGAGGCCGTCCTTGATCTGCTCGATGCCCGAGCCGCCGCGGCCGATGACCATGCCCGGCTTCGCCGTGTGGATCGTGAGCTTCAGGCGGTTCTTCGAGCGCTCCGTCTCGATCTTCGAGACGCCGGCAGCGCCGAGCTGCTCTTTCAAATACTTGCGGATCTTGATATCTTCATGCAGGTTGTCCGCAAAGTCCTTGTCTGCATACCATTTCGCATCCCATGTCTTGACAATGCCGATGCGGATGCCGTTCGGATTTACTTTCTGGCCCAAACCTTTTCCCTCCTCCTCATCTTTCTTCCACGGCGACGGTCACATGGGACGTGCGCTTCAGGATCTTGAACGCCTGTCCACGGGAGCGCGGGTGGATGCGCTTGAGTGTCGGGCCCTGATCGACATAAGCCGTCTTGACGTAGAGCTTGTCGACATTCATGTCGAAGTTGTTCTCGGCATTGGAAACGGCGGATTTCAATACCTTCTCTATCACGTCCGCGCCGGCCTTCGGCGTGAACTTCAAGATTGCGAAAGCCGAGGCGATGTCCTTGCCACGGATGAGATCCATGACGACACGCACCTTGCGCGGCGCAATCCGTACATACTTGGCTGTAGCTTTTGCTTCCAAAGGGGAAATGCCTCCTTTCGCTCTTATCTCAGCGAAGTCTTGCGCTCTTCGCCGGCATGACTTTGTGAACGTGCGCGTCGGAGCGAACTCTCCGAGCTTGTGTCCGACCATGTCTTCCGTCACATATACAGGAACGTGCTTGCGGCCGTCATGCACGGCGATCGTGTGACCCACGAAATCCGGCAGGATCGTGGAACTCCTCGACCACGTCTTCACGACCTTCTTGTCGTTCGCCGCATTGAGCGCGTCGATTTTTCTTCACGAGACTCTCTTGTACGAAAGGTCCCTTCTTGACTGATCTCGACAAAATATATCCTCCTTCCGCTCAGGCAGCCGATGCTGCCTCCATCCACGAATTACTTGCGGCCACGCACGATGAGCTTGTCCGACGCCTTCTTGCGGCGCGTCTTGGCGCCCATCGCGCACTTGCCCCACTTCGTGACCGGATGCTTGCGGCCGACCGGGCTGCGCCCTTCGCCGCCGCCATGCGGATGGTCGTTCGGGTTCATCGCTACGCCGCGGTTCTCCGGACGCTTGCCGAGCCAACGGTTGCGCCCCGCCTTGCCGATCGTGATGTTCTCATGCTCCAAGTTGCCGACCTGGCCGATCGTCGCGCGGCAGTTGATGTGCACCTTGCGCAGCTCGCCCGAGGGAAGGCGCAGGAGCGCGTAGTCGTTCTCCTTCGCCATGAGCTGCACGGCGCTGCCGGCGCTTCTCGCGAGCTGTGCGCCCTTGCCGATCTTCAGCTCGATGTTGTGGATCATCGTGCCGACGGGGATGTTCTTGATCGGAAGCGCGTTGCCGACCTTGATGTCAGCCTCTGCGCCCGACTCCACCTTGTCGCCGACCTTGAGGCCGTTGGGCGCGAGGATGTAGCGCTTCTCGCCGTCCGCGTAGTTCAAGAGGGCGATGCGCGCGCTGCGGTTCGGATCGTATTCGATCGTCGCGACGCGGGCGGGGATGCCGTCCTTCGTGCGCTTGAAATCGATGATGCGGTAGCGGCGCTTGTGGCCGCCGCCCTGATGGCGAACCGTCATGCGGCCCTTCTGGTTGCGTCCGCCGTGGCTCTTGAGGCTCTCGACGAGGGACTTCTCCGGCTTGTCCGTCGTGATTTCATCGAACGAGGAGACCGTCATGAACCTTCTGCCTGCGGAATAAGGTTTGAAACTTTTGATTGCCACTCTATATACCTCCTTTGCTCGATTTTATGCCTGGAAGAACTCGATCGTCTCGCCGGGAGCGAGCTTCACGATCGCCTTCTTGTAGTCCGAGCGCTTTGCCGACGAAGCGACCCATGCGCTTCACCTTGCCGCTGACATTGACCGTGTTCACGTTCGCGACCTTCACGTTGAAGACCTGCGCGACCGCCTTGGCGATCTCGATCTTGTTCGCCTTCTTGGCGACGACGAAGACATACTTGCCTTCCTCCATGAGCTGGGTGCTTTTCTCCGTGATCAGCGGGCGGATGAGGATATCGCGTGCGTCCATTATGCGAGCACCTCCTCAATTTTTTCTATCGCAGCCTTCGTGATGAAGAGCTTCGTGTGGTTCAGGATATCATAGACATTGAGACCCATCGTGTTGATCGCCTTGACGCCGGGAATGTTGCGCGAAGAGAGCTCCACGTTCTCATTCTCGTCCAGCGTGATGATGAGGCTCTTCGCATCGACGCCGAAATCGCTGAGCATCTTGATGACGCTCTTCGTCTTCGGCGCATCGAACTGGAGATCGTCGAGGACGATGAAATCGCCGCTCGCCACCTTGTCCGAAAGCGCGCACTTGATCGCCGTGCGACGCTGCTTCTTCGGCATACGGAAAGCATACGAGCGCGGCTGAGGGATCGAAGACCGTGCCGCCGCCGACCCACAGCGGGGAGCGCGTCGAGCCGCTTCTCGCACGACCCGTGCCCTTCTGTCTCCAGGGCTTCCTGCCGCCGCCCCTCACGAGGCCGCGCGTCTTCGTCGCATGCGTGCCGAGACGGCGCGACGCGAGCTGCATGACGACTGCCTGATGCACGAGGCCGGCATTCATCTCCACGCCGAAGATGCTGTCATTCAATTCGATATCGCCAACCTGCTGGTTTGCGCTATTATAAACTGCTACTTTTGGCATAAGTTAGCAATCCTCCTTCCAGATTATTTTTCCGCCTTTTTCGGCTTGTCCGGCTTGACCGTGGAACGAACCACGACAAGACCCTTCTTCGGGCCCGGGATTGCGCCCTTGATGAGGATGAGGTTGCGCTCCGCGTCCACGCGGACGACGGAAAGGCGCTGCACCGTGACCCTCGCATGACCCATCTGGCCAGGAAGCTTCTTGCCCTTTAAGACGCGGCCGCCGTGGCCGCTGATCATCGCGCCCGTCGAGCCAGGCTCTCTGTGCGACTTCGAGCCGTGACCCATGGGGCCGCGCGCGAAATTGTGGCGCTTGATCGTACCGGCAAACCCCTTGCCCTTCGAGGTGCCCGTCACATCGACGAGATCGCCGGCAGCAAATATGTCAACGCCGATGGTGTCACCGACATTATATTCCGAAGCATCAGTAAGACGCATCTCGCGGATGAAGCGTACAGGCGCAACTCCCGCCTTGGCGAAGTGACCCTTCAGAGGTTTCGTGACCCTCTTCTCCTTGACCTCGCCGAAGCCGATCTGGACAGCGTTGTAGCCGTCGTTCTCCACCGTCTTGTTCATGATGACAACGTTGTTGCCCGACTCGACGACCGTGACGGGGACGACTGTGCCCTCTTCCGTAAAGATCTGCGTCATGCCAAGTTTTCTTCCCAAAATAGCTTTCGACATAAACTCCACCTCCCCTTACAGCTTGATCTCGATGTCCACCCCGGCCGGCAGGTCGAGGCGCATCAATGCGTCCACCGTCTTGTTGGAAGGTTCGAGGATGTCGATGAGGCGCTTGTGCGTGCGCATCTCGAACTGCTCGCGCGAATCCTTGTTGACGTGCGGGGAACGCAGGATCGTGTAGATGTTCTTCTCCGTGGGGAGCGGAATCGGACCCGAGACGCGAGCGCCCGTCCTCTTCGCGGTATCGACGATCTTCACCGCGCTCTGGTCGAGAGCCTTATGGTCGTAGGCCTTCAAACGAATACGGATTTTCTGTTGTTTCGACAATGTTTTTTCCTCCTTGTCGTCCGGACTCCATGGCCCAAACATTTCTCCGCAGCAGTTCCCTCGGCTCCGCCGAGCCATCTGCCGCGTCATCGCATGGGAGCAATAGAACGTGAAAACCTCGAATAGCCTTTATAAAGGGCTGCGAGACCGCAGCCCTTAGAAAAGACTTTATATGTTTGGAAATCTTGTCTCAGCCCTCGATCTCCGTCACGCGGCCGGCGCCAACCGTGTGGCCGCCCTCGCGGATCGCGAAGCGAAGACCCTTCTCGATGGCGATCGGCGTGATGAGCTCGACCTGCATCTCGACGTTGTCGCCGGGCATGACCATCTCCGTGCCCTCAGGCAGGCGGACGACGCCCGTGACGTCCGTCGTGCGGAAGTAGAACTGCGGGCGGTAGTTCGTGAAGAACGGCGTATGACGGCCGCCCTCTTCCTTCTTCAGGACGTAGACCTGAGCCTTGAACTTCGTGTGCGGGATTGATCGAGCCGGGCTTCGCGAGAACCTGGCCGCGGACGATGTCCTTGCGATCCACGCCGCGCAGGAGAGCGCCGATGTTGTCGCCCGCCACAGCCGTGTCGAGCATCTTGCGGAACATCTCGATGCCCGTGACAACCGTCTGCTTCGTCTCGTCCTCAAGACCGACGATCTCGACCGTGTCGTTGAGCTTCAGCTCACCGCGCTCGACGCGGCTCGTCGCGACCGTGCCGCGACCCGTGATCGTGAAGACGTCCTCAACCGGCATGAGGAAAGGGCTTCTCCGTGTCGCGCGTCGGCGTCGGGATGTACTCATCGACAGCATCCATGAGCTCAAGAATCTTCTTCTCCATCTCAGCATCGTCTTCGAGAGCCTTCAGCGCCGAACCAGCGATCACGGGGATGTCATCGCCGGGGAACTCGTACTGCGTCAAGAGCTCGCGGACTTCCATCTCGACAAGCTCAAGCAGCTCGGGATCATCAACCTGGTCAACCTTGTTGAGGAAAACGACGATCGCCGGAACGCCGACCTGGCGAGCCAAGAGGATGTGCTCGCGCGTCTGCGGCATCGGGCCATCCGCAGCGCTGACAACGAGGATCGCGCCGTCCATCTGCGCGGCGCCCGTGATCATGTTCTTGACATAATCCGCGTGACCCGGGCAATCGACGTGCGCATAGTGGCGCTTCTCCGTCTCATACTCGACGTGCGCCGTGTTGATCGTGATGCCGCGCTCTCTCTCCTCCGGAGCCTTGTCGATGTCCGCGTAGTCCTCGAACTGCGCCATGCCCTTCTTGGACAGGACCTTCGTGATGGCTGCCGTCAGCGTCGTCTTGCCGTGGTCAACGTGACCGATCGTGCCGATGTTGACATGCGGCTTGTTTCTCTCAAACTTCTGCTTTGCCATGTGTTTTTTCCTCCCTCGTTACTCGCCCTTATTCTTGGCGATGATGCCCTCGGCTATATTCTTAGGAACTTCATCATAGTACGAAACTTCCATGGAGTAGTTCCCTCGACCCTGTGTCTTGGAGCGCAGATCCGTCGAATATCCGAACATCTCGGACAGCGGGACGAACGCATTGATGACCTGGGCGCCGTTCCTCGCTTCCATGCCCTCGATGCGGCCACGGCGCGAATTGATGTCGCCCATGACATCGCCCATATATTCCTCCGGCACGATGACCTCGACCTTCACATAAGGCTCAAGGAGAACCGGATTCGCCTTCTCGGCGCCGTTTCTAAACGCCATCGAACCTGCGATCTTGAACGCCATTTCCGAAGAGTCAACTTCGTGGTACGAGCCGTCGTAGACCGTGACCTTGACGTCGACCATCGGATAGCCCGCGATGACGCCGTTGTCCATGGCCTCGCGCACGCCGTTCTCGATCGGATTGATGAACTCCTTCGGAATGACGCCGCCGACGATCTTGTTCTCGAACGTGAAGCCTTCGCCCGGTTCCTGCGGCGTAAGCTCCAGCCAGCAATGGCCATACTGACCATGACCGCCCGACTGGCGAACGAACTTGCCCTCCGCCTTCGCGGACTTTCGGATCGTCTCGCGGTACGCGACCTGCGGGTTGCCAACGTTGCAGTCAACCTTGAACTCGCGCAGCATACGGTCGACGATGATTTCCAGATGAAGCTCGCCCATGCCGGAGATGATCGTCTGACCCGTCTCCTGATCCGTGCGCACACGGAAGGTCGGATCCTCTTCCGCCAGCTTCTGAAGGGCGATGCCCATCTTCTCCTGATCGTTCTTCGTCTTCGGCTCGACCGCGACCGAGATGACCGGATCGGGGAACTCCATCGACTCAAGAATGATCGGCTTCGAATCGTCGCAGAGCGTGTCGCCCGTCGTCGTATCCTTGAGACCGACGGCAGCGGCGATATCGCCGCTGTAGACCGTATCGAGCTCGGCGCGGTGGTTCGCGTGCATCTGCAGGATGCGGCCAATGCGCTCCTTCTTGCCCTTCGTCGAGTTGAAGACGTAGGAACCGGAAGAAAGCGTGCCCGAGTAGACACGGAAGAACGCGAGCTTGCCGACGTAAGGATCGGCCATAATCTTGAACGCGAGCGCCGCGAAGGGGCCATCGTCCGTCGAATCGCGATGATCCTCTTCGCCCGTATCGGGGTTGATGCCCTTGATCGCCGGAATGTCGACCGGCGCCGGCATGAAGTCGACGATCGCATCGAGCATCGGCTGCACGCCGCGGTTGCGGTACGAAGAGCCGCAGGTCACTGGCGTCATCTTGCAGGCGATCGTCGCCTTGCGGATGGCCTTCTTGATCTCGTCCTCCGAAATCTCCTCGCCGCCGAGGTACTTCTCCATGAGCTCGTCGTCCTCTTCGGCAACAGCCTCCGGGAGCTTCTCACGATACTCGTCGGCGATGTCCTTCATATCGTCAGGAATCGCCACCTCATCGGCGACCTTGCCGAGATCGTCCTCGTAGACGATGGCTTCCATCTTGACGAGGTCGATCAGGCCCTCAAACGTATCTTCCGAGCCAATCGGCAGCTGGATCGCTACCGGATTCGCCTGCAAACGCTCCTGCATCATCTTGATGACATTGAAGAAGTCCGCGCCCGTGATGTCCATCTTGTTCACATAGGCCATGCGCGGGACATTGTACTTCTCCGCCTGGCGCCAGACCGTCTCCGTCTGCGGCTCGACGCCGCCCCTGGCCGTCAGGACCGCGACAGCGCCGTCAAGCACGCGCAGCGAGCGCTCCACCTCGACCGTGAAGTCAACGTGGCCGGGCGTATCAATGATATTGATACGATGATTCTTCCAATGACAGGTCGTGGCAGCCGACGTGATCGTGATGCCGCGCTCCTGCTCCTGCGCCATCCAGTCCATCGTGGCGGCGCCGTCGTGAACTTCGCCAATCTTATGCGTGATGCCCGTGTAGAAAAGGATACGCTCTGTTGTCGTTGTTTTTCCGGCATCGATGTGAGCCATGATGCCGATATTGCGAGTTTTTTCCAGAGAAAACTCTCTTGCCACTGATTATCGCTCCTTAACTAGTTGAGATACTGCTTGGGATTACCAACGATAATGAGCGAATGCCTTATTAGCCTCAGCCATCTTATGCGTATCTTCCTTCTTCTTGATCGCCGCGCCCGTATTGTTCGCCGCGTCCATGAGCTCACCCGAAAGTCTCTCATCCATGGTCTTCTCGCCGCGCAGCCTCGCATAACTCACAAGCCAGCGAATGCCGAGCGTCATGCGGCGATCGGGACGAACCTCGACCGGCACTCGGTAGTTCGCACCGCCGACACGGCGTGCACGCACTTCGAGAACCGGCATGACATTCTTCAGCGCCGTCTCGAAGACTTCCAGAGGATCCTTGCCCGTCTTGGCGCGGATCGTCTCAAAAGCATCGTAAACGACACGTTCGGCAACACTCTTCTTGCCCGAGAGCATCACCTTGTTGATAAACTTCGTCACCGTCTTGGACTTGTATACCGGATCCGGCAACACGTCACGTCTGGGTACGGCACCTTTTCTTGGCATACTTACCCCTCCTGGTCATAATCCTCATTGCAGAAGAAGCGTCTTACTTCTTCTTCTTCGCGCGCTTCGCGCCGTACTTCGATCTCGCCTGACCGCGATCCTGAACGCCCGCCGTATCCAGCGAACCACGAATGATGTGGTAGCGGACGCCAGGCAGATCCTTGACACGGCCACCGCGGATCAAGACAACGCTATGTTCCTGCAGATTATGGCCAATACCGGGAATATATGCCGTCACCTCGATGCTGTTCGTCAAACGAACACGGGCGACCTTCCGGAGAGCCGAGTTCGGCTTCTTCGGGGTCGTCGTGTAGACCCTCGTGCAGACGCCGCGCTTCTGCGGGCAATTCTTCAGTGCCGGTGCATTCGATTTCTCCTGCATGCTCTTGCGGCTCTTGCGAACCAGCTGATTGATTGTAGGCATTTGATGCACCTCCTTCCTTCATATTGAGAATTTATTATTTATAATTACTCCGCCGCAGCTCCAGAGAGCCGCTTGCCCGAAGGCGGGCGAAGCATTTACCGACCCGACGCCTAACTCTTGAGGACAGCCGCCGCAGCGGCGCCGACCTCGATGGAGCAGGCCTTTCCAAGCTCCTGCATCGTGGGAACATGCACGACCGGCACGCCGATCTCGTCTGCGAGATGAAGAAGCGGCTCCGTCACGCGGCCATCCGCATCGTCCGCCAAAAAGACAGCGTCCGCCTGGCTCTTCTGCACAGCCTTCGTGACCTGCTTGACCCCGATGACCCGAGCCGCTCCTTTCAGCGATTCCAACGTCACACAGCTTCCCTCCCAACGCGCCAGTTCACTCAGTGTTCAGGCACCTATATATATTAGCAAAAGGGAAAAAGTATGTCAACACTTTATTTTATCGACGTTTTTATGTACACGCATCCTAGCGTGTCACAAACATCGCGTCTAAGCCACGATGAAGACCTCAGCCTCCTCTTTCATCTTCCCCACCTTCCAGATTCGCGCAGAGCACGCCTCGCACATCGGCGCCATGAAGAGAGCGCGTCCCTCCTCCGCCTCCGTCAAAGCGAGCAGTGCCGCCCGGATCTCCTGCGCCTCCCGCTCCGTTCCGTCAAAGAGGAACACGCTGTACTGGATGCGATACGCCTTGCCTTCGAGATACTTCGCCACGCGCGAGCGAGCGCGGTTGCCGGCAATATCATAACCGATGAGGAACTTCATGCCTCTCCCTCCTCTCTCTTTTGAAAAATCCGTGCTGCGAACGTCTCGATCTCGCGGCGCATCATCTCGCGCGGCGAAATCCCCGTCATACCGCATCGCCGGCTTCTCCATGTATCTTTCATAATGCGCCACCCAGACCTTCTTCGCCGCGGGCGAAAGACGGCATCCCTCTTCCCCCATGGAAAAATCATCCGGCGCAAACGAGCCGCCGCGAAGAAGAGACAAGACGAGACGGTCGAGCACATCATGACGATACGGCTCCATCATGTCATAGACGAGACTATCCTTGCGCCCGTTGTTCGCGTGGAAGAATCCCAGTCGCACATCAAGTCCGCTGCCTGCCAGCGCGATGCGCACATCCTTTTCGAGAAACGCATAACCATAATTCAAGAGTGCATTGACAGCATCATGCGCAGGATGCTGTGCGCGTCCCTCCCAATGCCAGAAGCCTTCATCGAGCAGACACCCGAAAGAAGAGAAATACACCCTCGACGCAGCCCCCTCCATGCCCCGCAACGCCTCGATATCCAGCAAGCGTTTCGCCTTATGCGCATAGGCAGCAAGGCGACCGACCGCCGCCATCGACTGCAGTTCCTTCTCGCGATAGCTGTATTCCTTGAGCATCTTGCGCTGACTCTTGATCTTGCGGCAGACGACCTCCCGCACGAGACGGATCTGCTCCTTCGGACATTCCATCACTTCCTTCTGGCGAAACAAGCGATCGAGGGAAATCCGCTCTCCGCCCAAGACGCCCAGCAAGCGCCCGCGAAAATCCATATAAGAAATCGGAACGCCTTCCTCCAGCAAGGCATAGACCAGCGGCATCGTCATATGCGCCTGCTTCGTCACCACGACCCCCGAGATGCGAGAGATCGGCTGGCTCGCGATCTTCTCGTCCCTGCGATAGAGAAGCAGTCTGCCATGCTCCTTGATCGCCCTCGTTTCCTCCGACATCATATAAATGACACACATCGCTATCCCTCCTCAAAAAGAATCTTCCAACAACTCCATTATGCCATAAAAAAAGCGCACGTTTGAAAAAAGCGCGCTAAAAATAAAAAAAAATACCGCAAGCGGTATGGATTGCATGCAATTAAAATGAAATTTCCAAGTACATTTTGGATTTATTGGTTTCAATACCGCAAGCGGTATGGATTGCATGCAATGCAAGAAATCATTAACGCCTCTGGGAAGCGAGCGGTTTCAATACCGCAAGCGGTATGGATTGCATGCAATGAGAGAGAATGTGAAATATCCGCAGGACGAGGAGTTTCAATACCGCAAGCGGTATGGATTGCATGCAATAGCGACTTTTCTCCTTCGTCACTCCAATCCGTCCCGTTTCAATACCGCAAGCGGTATGGATTGCATGCGATTAAGAACGATCACTATATCTCAGGGCGAGTTGAGTTTCAATACCGCAAGCGGTATGGATTGCATGCAATTTTAAAACTCCCCGCGACCCCATCTGGGGAACCCGGTTTCAATACCGCAAGCGGTATGGATTGCATGCAATGAGGATATATTATGAATACATTGTATGCTTGGATGTTTCAATACCGCAAGCGGTATGGATTGCATGCAATCTTTCGGATATGGCGGGATGACCCACGGGGGCATCATGTTTCAATACCGCAAGCGGTATGGATTGCATGCAATCGATTAAGAAGACGAACCTTAAAGCTGTCATTTTGGTTTCAATACCGCAAGCGGTATGGATTGCATGCAATAACGACACACCCACTTAGAAATAAAACTATGTGGAGTTTCAATACCGCAAGCGGTATGGATTGCATGCAATTTGTCGATAGTGAACTTTCTTTCGATAGCAGGGGTGGTTTCAATACCGCAAGCGGTATGGATTGCATGCAATGAACGCATTGGAAGAAACTGTAGAACGAGTATTCAGGTTTCAATACCGCAAGCGGTATGGATTGCATGCAATCAGAAAGATTTGCTTCAAGGGTTTCGAGGCGCACCCGTTTCAATACCGCAAGCGGTATGGATTGCATGCAATGAAAACAATTCAAGTCATTCGTATCATCAGCAGCATGTTTCAATACCGCAAGCGGTATGGATTGCATGCAATGGAAATCAATCATGGGAAACAAAACGAAGATCGCTAGTTTCAATACCGCAAGCGGTATGGATTGCATGCAATTGCAACGGTTGTTGGTGTTGAGGCGCGGCAGCGTCCTGTTTCAATACCGCAAGCGGTATGGATTGCATGCAATGGAAGGAGAAGATACCAATGATCAACGAAATCAATGTTTCAATACCGCAAGCGGTATGGATTGCATGCAATCACACACTACTTCAAGCTTACGGTGGAAGATCGTGCGTTTCAATACCGCAAGCGGTATGGATTGCATGCAATCAAAAACCGCTATCAATAACCGCCTTCGTGCTCTCAGTGTTTCAATACCGCAAGCGGTATGGATTGCATGCAATTCCCGCGACGAGGGCTGGGGGGGTTATCCCTCTCAGGTTTCAATACCGCAAGCGGTATGGATTGCATGCAATCCTCGGCGTCGCTGTTGAAGACCTCCACGTAATCGGTTTCAATACCGCAAGCGGTATGGATTGCATGCAATACCTACCATCATACTTGGAGACCAAGTTACCAATGTTTCAATACCGCAAGCGGTATGGATTGCATGCAATGTGAATGTTCTATGCCAAGAAGAGATAAAAAAGTTTCAATACCGCAAGCGGTATGGATTGCATGCAATAACCAAATTGTAAATATCGGTGGGATTCTTTTTTCTGTTTCAATACCGCAAGCGGTATGGATTGCATGCAATGGCACAAGTGATTCTGACGATGTTTTGGAGGATGCAGTTTCAATACCGCAAGCGGTATGGATTGCATGCAATCAATATGATCAAATTGGGAACAGTTTGCCTTTCGGTTTCAATACCGCAAGCGGTATGGATTGCATGCAATACTGTCTCCCGGAAGCCTTGGAAACAGTGAGCCCAAAAACAGAGTTTCTAACGATGACCCCCTTTTCGCGTTTTTTCCCAAAGTGCGCGGAACATTTTTGTCGCGAAAAGTGCTTCGAAAGGGGCTTGAAGCCAGTCATAGCAAGGGCACTTTTGTCCACGAAAGAAATCTAATCCTCATGGCATTTTCCTTGGATTTTCGTGCTTCATTGGAACAGAGTATATCATAACGAGTGCGCCGTGTCAATAGGGATCTCAAAAAATTCTTGATCCGCTGTCCGTTGCTTGAAAAATCCAGCGGGAACGCTTCTGACGGCGTTCCCGCTGGATTTCCTCGTCTTGTCTCTGCGCAGAGCATCTCTCGCGGCGGCTGGCTTCTTCTCTAGCAACCCTCCGCTTGCGCCGCATGGAGCAGCTCCTTGTAGGAAGGCCGCTCCGCCACAGGGATGCCGATCAGGTCGAGCGCCTGCTCGACCGGGATCTGCGATTGCGTGACCAGGCGGCGAAGGATCGCCACACGTTCATCTTGCTGTCCCTCGCGACGTCCCTCACGGAGTCCCTCGCGATGCCCCTCGCGACGTCCCTCCTTGCGCTCTTCCATCATCTTCATCTCGAATGTCATGTAGTTCACCCGCTCTCCTTCCTTGCGCTTGACCTTTTGAATCTCCTCTTCGATCTCCTGCACGAAGCCGTTGTCCGTGACTATGCCGTCGACGTATTGCAGGAACGCGCGGATCGTATCATCGATATCGCCGACTTCGCCCTTCGTGTTGAGGAAGATCTTCGTCGCGCCATCCGACAGGCGAAGATCCCTGTTCTCCAGACAGAGGTTCTCGAACGTGTATCGGCAGCGTCCTTCGCCGAAGGGGTCGAAGGGGCAGATGAAGATGATGATCGTCTTGTTCAGCTCGTCATAGTCCGCTCCCCGCCGCGAGCAGGTCGGCGTCCATCATGGACTGGTAATAGCGCGTCCTCTTGAAAAAGCGCATCGCCTTCGAGGCGGCGGATCTGCATCTCGATGTTGTAGACGGTGTCCTTCTCGTCCCGGACGTAGACGTCCAGCCGCACGCCCTTGCTTCGGTAGGGCGCCGCTATGGATCGTTCCGTTTCCAGATAGCGGAGCTTCCGGATCTTTTATGCCAAGCGTGCTTTCGAGCAATCTCTTGCAGATGCGCTGGCTGTTCATGATGAGCTTGAACATGTAGTCGTCGCGGATCGTCAGCTCTTCCCAAGGCTTGATCCTGTATCCGTCCATGGTATCACCTCTTTCCTCCATTGTACGGACTTTTGCGGAACAAAGCAAGAAGAATCCGAAAACTTTCCCCGCTTTGCGTCACGGCAGCTGCTTTCGTGAGCACGGCGTTCCCGCTGGATTTCCTTCATCTATACGCGACCCGCGTCTCGCCAAAAGCCCTGTCCTGTGAGCCTGCCGACGCCGGAGAAGGTGGCGAACTGGGCGAGCAGAAGGAGCGCGTGCTGCTCTTCTTCATCAAGAGCCGTGACATCGTAGTTGAATCTGCCCGAAAAGGAGAGCATGCCCCGATCGCCGCCGAAGTAGACTCGGCGCGATCCTCCCCTGCCATTCTGCCAAGACTGCCTTCGACGCCGCCTCGCGAATCCGGGGCGCGATCCATCGCCACGGGCATGGCGGCTTGCTGCCACTTATCGGCAAGCGACGAGAAGATAAAGACGGGGTCGGGCATCGGATAGTCCCTTGTCATCGCGGCGAAAGGCGACGGGCGAGAGGAAGCGCAGGCGAAGCTCCGCCATGCGGTCGGATGCGAGCGCCGCACCGACAAGCTCCATCTCATCGACGACGCCCGAGTCCTCCGTGCCGTCCGCCTTGACCGCCTCGACGCGAAGCGTCAGATGGCCTGCCTGCAGGATGTCGCCTGCACGGACATGGAGCGCCGCCTGCAATACGTCCTCGCGAAGCGCCGTGACGCGCCAGCGCAGAGTCTCTCCCTTGGCGACCGCGCAGCAGCCGCCCTCCTCTTTCCCCCACCGTCCTTTGAGGAGGGACACAGTGAACGGCTTCACGTTGAGTCCCTCGTGGACATAGGCGGAAAGCTCGGGCGAATACTCTTCCATGAGCTTGAAGAACAGGCCATGCAGCCACCGCCCGTGAAAGACCGGCACGCGGGCGGCGCCTTCCGCCCGCAAGCGGTAAACGACAGCGCCGATCATCTGCCTTTTTCCCTCCGCATATACTTCGTGCGCCGTCGGCAAGATCCAGCGATTGCGGAATTGCTTGTTCCGATGATCAAAGTCTTCGCCGGGATCGGAAGATTCCTTCTTGTCGCCCAAGGTCATCTGCCGCGTCCTCTTTGCCCAATCCTTCTGCTCGACGGCCTTCCAATCGAGGAGATCGCAGAGAGCCTGCTGCGACAATTCATAGCGCGTCCGATCCTTTTCACTGAGCTGCGCGATGACGTCATCGAAGGCTTTCAGATATGTTTCCATCGAAGTTTCTTTTTTTCCGCCTTGTTCCAGTCGCCGTCTGCCGCGAAAAGCTGCTCGTAGCTATGCACCTCGTCCACGAGGACGAGCTTTGCGTCAACGCGCACGCTGCCGAGGCCGATGCCCTTGCCCTGACCGATCTTGAAGCAGAGTTCCCGATCCTTTGCCGAGAGCGAAAAGACCTTGAGCAACGCGCCCAGCTCCACCTCGCTGAGGTTCTTGAAGCGGATTCTGCCCTTGAAGACATTGCCCGCCTTCACGGGGCGCATCTTGCGATCGACATTTTCCTTCACTTCGCCGTCTTTTTGCCATGGGAAACCCGGCTTTTGATGCCAGTAGAGCTTGTAGCCGCGGATCGCAGCATTTTCCGTGCCCCAGTCACTCGATGCTTTTTCGCCTTGCTGTTCCAAATAGAGCTGATAGGAAGTGGGTTTCGGCTCGCCCAGGGTTTTTGAGAATCTCGCCTCGCCCACCTCGAAGGCTTTGTCCTCTTCGAGCAAAGCGTCCTCGAAAGCCAGGCGGCTGCCCCAAAGCTCCTTGCGCCCAAAAATCGCATCCGCATAGTCGACGACAGCGACATTCTCCTTCATGACATCCGGCAGATGCTCCGCAATCGTATGCGGATAGGGGATGCGGTAGTACTGTCCGAAGCCGAAATGAACGACTTCTCCTTCCTTTGCCTTGTAGAAGCACGGCACGACGAAATCGCAGCCATCGTCGCCGACGAAGCGCGACGCTTCCTCTTTCCGCTTCGCCATCTTGAAGAGATCGAGATCCTCATCGCGCGTCAGGTCGTCTCGATAACGTGCAATGACTTCGTGCGGGACAGGAATGCGGCGGCTCCAGTCAGGATTGCGATGGAGCGTGTAATGCGTCTTCGCCGTCTTGCCTCCCTTCATCGGCCCCGTGAAGCATGCCAGCTCGCCACCCCGGCG
Source organism: uncultured Selenomonas sp. (assembly GCA_916438625.1). Taxonomy (GTDB): domain Bacteria; phylum Bacillota; class Negativicutes; order Selenomonadales; family Selenomonadaceae; genus Selenomonas. Next base: position 2,134,479 of record CAKAFE010000001.1, read on the forward strand.
CTTGTATTCGTCCCAAAGGATGACTTTTTCAAACTCCTTGACAAGCGCGGGATCTTCCTCGCGACGAAACTCTGCCGGGCAGATATAGTATTGATTTTTCCAACGTGTCGCGAATGAGGAAGCCCGCCTTCGCTTTTGTAAAACTCCGATGCTGTCCATTGATCTTCTTGCTGCCCACCAATTCGCTTTTGTACGAGTTGTTCGTAAAGGAGCGATAGTAGAGCGCACGGTCGGCGACATCAGCGTTGTCCTTGTCCCTGCGCATCGCGCCGCAGGTCACGATCTTGAAGATGTTCTTGACCATGCCGCGAAGCGTGCTGCCCGGCAGGACGGGCTTGCCGACGGGCGCGAAGAAAGCGCCTTCCTTGTCCCCCGTGCCGATGAAGACCGGCGTCATCGTGCGGCAGCGAAGCTCGATCTGACCGCTGAGCTTGCCATGTTCCGTCACATAGTTCCTGTAGTTTTCCTGCCGTTCTGCATCGTCCTCTGCCCCGCCATCGATGGGCGACCGGATGACCGTCGCAGGCAGCGGAACGAAATTGTACGATGCCGTGGCCTTTTCATCTCGCATTGCCATCTTCCATGCCTCCTTCCACATCCGCCGCCGCGATGCGCACATAGCGATAGTCCGTATAGCCGGCCTGCCCCGTCGCTTCGTAGCCGATGTAGCTGCGCGTCACCAAGCCGTAGTACCTTGCCTGTCCTTCGACGCGCGGCAGCGTCTGGGTCAGTTTCCGCGCCGCATCTTCGAGCTTCATGTATCCTTCGGGCACATCCCGCGCTTCTTCGTTCCTCTCGCCCCAGAAGCGCGAGATACTGTCGATGTATTCGACCATCTCGCCCGCATCGTCCTTGCGCCGCCGACCGATCCACTGTCCGCCGCTCTTCTTCAGATGAAGCTCTTCCTCTTCATTGAATATGCGCAGTTCCAGCCAGAGCGCACATTTCTTCGCCGCATCGCCCGCCATGCGCAGCGCACCGTCCTGCCAGCGTCCCCAGGCGATGCCCTGCACCTGCCAGACTACGACGTCCGCTTCTTTCACGCCGAGTTCCTCCAGCTTTTCACGGAGGGCGGTCTCGCTCCTCGCGACTCTTACGCAGAGACTCTCCGAGCTTCCCTGCTGCACGCACATCCGATCTTCCAAAGCCAGTCCGATGCTCATAGAGTCTTCGCCTCCCTCTTTTCCAGCAGGGCTTCGACGAATCCCTGCAAATTCTGCCGCTGATCGTCCGTCAGGTCGCCGGGCGTCGCATCCCATAGAATCTTCTCGCCGCCATATTCGAGCACGGCGCCCCTGCCGATGAGCACGCCGCGGCCGATGCTTTTCTCCCCGCCGAGCGCCAGCCTGCCGGTCGACAGCTCCTTGAGCAGCAGGAGCAAGAGTCCGATCTGCCAGGCGCGTTCCTCTTCCTTCGGTTCGTGCAGGACGAGGCGCATGGAGAGCGTGTCTTTCCCTTCCGCAGTCTGCCAGATCGGCGCCGCAGTGAAGAGTCCCGTGTCGATCTTGCCGCCCGTGAAGCGGTCGATGCGCACGCGCGTCTGTAATTTCGGCGCAACGCCGTCTTCCAGCCGCACCTCCGAAACGAGCAGATGGCTTTTTCCACTTTTCGTCCGAGGCTGCCTTGATGCGTGCAAGCGAAGGCCCCATCATGCGGTCGAGCAGCGCTTCGTCCAGGCCGAGCTTGCGCAGGATCTCGCCCGCCCGATGACGCAGCGCGCCCTTGATGCTCGCACCGGGGATGATCCAACGATCGCCCTCGCGCAGCATGAGCACCTGCACGGACGTCCCATCATCATCCGCACGCCCTGCGAATTTCACCTTCATCGCGCGCTCGTGGTCGCGCACGAGGAGCGAGCCTTGCAAGGCGAACTTCGCTTCGAGCACGCAGTCGTCCTTGGCATAGATCTTTTTCCCCGGCGCTCGTAGGGGCTTCGGCTCTACGAGGTTTCCATATTTCCCCTCCGAACCAAGCCGAGGCTCGGACGTGATCCGGCTTCTCGAAGTCGTAGCGGCGAGCCGTCAAGTCCTTCACATACACTTCGCCGAATCCCTTCGCCGTATGCGCCCCCAGAGAGAATCCAGCCGCCATCTTGCGCGCCAGAAGGTCGATGGCGTATTCCGCATCGGTCTCGTGCCGTTCATGGACGCCGCGCAGCGTGATCTCGGCACAGAACTCGCCTTTCGCACCGCGTCCCACAGCTTCGTAGTCGAACTTATGGTGCTCGATCGCCGTGCCCGTGATCTCGTCGAGACTCACGCCATCGCGCACGACGATCTCCACCTCGTTCAGCTTGACGTCTTCCATGCGAATGGAGCTTTGCCAAGCCTCTTTGTGACGTCTTTCGTATGCGGCGTCCGTGCCGAAGAGGAGCCGCATGCCGAGCGCGCTCTCCGCTGCCGGGGAACTCGCGCAGGGCGCCGGCGAGCGATGTGCCGGGAATGAACGGCTGCCCTGCCTTCGTCTTCAGCACCTCAGTGTCGATCTCCGCCCCTGCGCCGCCGCCGCCCGCGCCAATGAGAAGCGGCGCTTCGAGGACGAGCGTGCCTTTCAGGACGACCTTGCCCTTGATGCTTTCTTCGTTCATCACCATCAATCCCCGCCTCCTTTTCCTGCCGCCGATTTCCTTCCGAAGCGGAAGAAGCTGTGCCAATACGCATAGAAGAGCGCATCCTGCGCCTCGCTGCTCATCAGGAATTTCGGATCGCCGATGTCTTCCAGAAATTCCTCGATGTTCTCGCCCAGCTCTTTTCTCCAACGACGTCCCACGTTGTACGGCAGGTCGGCGAGATCGGCTTCCGTCAGAAGCTCTTCCAAGCCGCGTCCATCCACCTTGATCGCCGCGAGATTCTTGGCGAAAGGCGTCGCCGCATTGCTTTTCTGATTGGCGATTTCCTCGCACAGCGCCGCCCTCATGTTCGACCGCCGCATGGTCCACATCGAGTCAAGGCGCGCGAAGAAGTGCGACGCACCTTCGATCCCCGAGAGCTTCTGCACATCTTCCGCCGCATAGACGACCATCTTCTGCTTCGCCGCACGCAGGAGGATCTCCTTCGCCCGCTTGCGCACTTCCGCTGAAGCGACCGTGCGCCGCGCTCCTTGCGGCGCCTTCTGCGCAAGGGAGAGCGCCTGCGGCTGCCAGAGGCGCAGCTGGCCGAAGCCTTCTTCCGTGCGCGCGCCGACGCCCTCGTACAGCAGTCTCTGCAGCCGCTCCTTTTCGCTCTCCGTCCACGCGCCTTCCTTCTTCACGCCGAAGACGCTTCCCGCTGCGAGAGCGACGGCGCGCGGCCGCTTCATGCCCCAGATGCCGACGAAGTTGTCGACGTCCACGAAGTCGGCGAAAATCTTGCTTTCCACGTCTCCTTGCGCCACGGTCTGCCCAGGATCGTAGGCCTGAAGGGAGAACGCTCCCGTGCCGTCTTCATCGAGGCGGTCGGCGACCTGCTGCAGCGCCGCAGCGGCGTTCGACAGGAGGTCTGTCTGCGCGAGGAGCGGCGTTTCAAGGCGCAGATAGATCCACTCGTCCGCCGCAGGCGCGATGCTTTCGGGCACGAATTCTTCCAGTTCGAGCTGCACGCGGCAGGCGCCGTACTGCGCGTGACGCGCACGCCCCGCCTGCGTTGTCCACGCCGTGCTGCCCAAGGCGGCCATGAGGTCTTCCAGCACGGCGTCCGCACCGAAAATCTCGCCTTCAAAAAGCACGCCTTTTTCCACGGCTTCATAGTTGTAGATGGCGCCTTCGCGCGAGCGCCCTGCCAGACGTTCCAAGGAGGAGGCGGACGACGCTTTTCCCCTGTCGTCCCTTGATATTGCTGCGACTCATGTGCAGCGATATGTTCTTCGCCACATCCACCTTCCCGATGCTGCCGTCGTCCTCGATCACGGCGAATCCCCGCAGCGTCTTGAAGCCCATCTCGGGAGCATCCACCAGCAGATCCCTGACCGCCTCGCCGTCCTTCAGCCGCTGCACCGAGGCCGGCACGAGGGACGCACGCTTTCCATCCGCCGCCCGCACGGGGTAGGCGGCGGCGAAGCGCAGCTTGTCGAAGAAGAAGCCGAGGAACGCTTCATCCTCATGCGCCTGCCTGCCGAGCTTCTTCTCCTCGATGTAGCGTTCGGTCAACATGCCGCGCACGAGCGTGCCGCTGAAGAACTCGTGCGACGACGTCATCACGGTCGTGTTGCCGCGCGTCGCGAGCACGATCGGCGAAAGGGTCTTGATCTTCACACGGATCTTTTTTTCATCTCACGCCTTGCCCCCCTTCAGCGCTTCGTCCACGAGGACTTCCCGAATATCCTTCCCCTGCTGCAGCATCGCGCACGAGATGCGCCCGAATCCCCTGATTGCGCTTCATGCCCGCTTGCGAGAGTTGCGCAGAGCCATGGCGAGAATCTTGAGCTTCTTCCTCGTGCCTCCTTTGAGGCGCACCGTGCCGCAAAAGACGAGGCCTTCATCGACGACGCGGATGTTTCTGAGCGACGTCTCGGCTGCCGTCCCTGTCTCGCGGTCGATCATCGTCTGATAGCGGAGCGACGTGTAAAGGGAGAGCACATCCTGCGAAGAAACGAGGTCGGGATAGCGCTCCTGCAGATAGAGCCAGTCCCGTTCCATCTCGTCGGCCGTCTCCGCCATCTTGAGATGGAGGTTCGGCACCGTCAGCTGCGTCCCGCTCTGCACATCGTGCTGGAACAGCTCCGCCAGATCCTCCTCGCTGAAGAAGTCCAGTCCCGCCAGCAGAGACATCTCAAGGACTTCCAGCGCACTCTCGTAGATGAGGCCCTTGAGCCTCTTGCCGGGAAAATAGGGAAGACCCGCCCTGTCATGCACGACCTCGGCGTCGACATTGACGTCCGCGCGGCCCGAGCCGAGGTGCAGCGGGGAAAGCGCCGTGATTTCCAACGTGAATCCATCGAAGAGAATGTCCTTGGACTTTGCTGCAGGATGGTCGCTGCGGCGCACGGGAGGAAACGACTGCGCATGACCGTGCACACGCTTGAGCTGTTTTTCCACCGTAGGCAGACCATCGTCCGCCTCATGATGTCCTTTCACCGCCGGCTTTTTGCGCCATCTGCTGCTTCTGCTGGTTCATTTCCACCTGCTGCCTGCGGCTCGCGGCCTGCTTCGCCTGCTGCTCTTTCCTCTTGTGCTCGCGCGCCTCCTTCGCGTTCATCTTCTTAGCCATGCTGCACCTCCTCAGGCACATAGAAGTCGATCATCTCGATGGCGTCGACGTAGGGCGTCCGCTCCTCCTGCCACAAGGAATCTCTGTACGATTCCCAAGCCTCGATCGCCGGCAGGCGTATCTTCGCGCCGCTCGCGGCCAAGCGGCGGTACTGCGCCATGAACTGTTCCTGCTCGTGCCTGCCCGCCGCCAATACGGCGCGCAGCTCCTTGATCTTGTTCATCGGCATGCGTCCTTCGCCCTGCACGAGCTGGCGCACGGCTTCGGCAAGATTGTCGACGTGCGCAGGCTCTGACGCATCGCCGTCGACGCGGTAGGGGCCGAAGTGCATCGCGCCGCATTTCCCGCTGTACTGCTGCGCACGGATCTGCTCCAATGTCGGCGGCTGCTCGCCGTGCAGGATGGCGAAATCGAGCCAGCACGAACTGCCATCTTGGCGCATCGCACGCATCTTCGATTTCGCCGCGCCGCAAAGCTGCTCGGCGATCTCGTAGCCGCGAAAGAACGGATAGGGCAGTCGGCAAGATGCTGATGCCGCCGCAGCTGTCGATGCCGAGGCGGTTCATCTCTCCCATGATCTTTCGCGTGAAGGAGAGCGCATACTTCGCCGTGCAAACGAAGGTCATATCGTCCCCGCCGAGCACGATGGGGCGGATCGGCGAAGCTGCTTGCCATCGTCGGCTTCTTCCAGCGAAAGATGCGCCTGCAGCGCCGGATAATCGTCGATGATGTCGTCAAGGAGCAGGCTGAATGCCAAGATGGTCTTCCTGTACACAGCGAGCGACATGTTCTTGCGCTTCGTCAGCGTATCGCAGTTGCGAAACTTCTCGCCCATGTTGTTGCCGTCGATGTGGACGATCGCCATGTAGTCTTCCGTCTCCCGCTGCCCCAGCTTCTCGAACTCGGCAGGAAACGCATACTTCTGCAGCTTCCCTGCCAGCTCTCCGAGGCGGACAGCCGCTGCGTCCGACGGCGGCAATCCCTCGCGTTCCAAGCTCTTGGGCATCAGGACGCCGCGCAGCTTGTTCAAAAGCTCTTCCTCGGCGGGTGCGATGATTCCCTCCTTCTTTCGCGCCGCCAGGAGCTTGCACTTCACTTCCCAAGAGAGGAAGCGGCTTTCCTTGCGAACGTCGTCCACGTCGTAGGCATTCGCCGTCTCCGCGCTCGCTTCGCACAAGAGCGTCAGACCCGTGTAGGGAAGCGATACGTTTGGAAAGAACAGGTTCTGCTGCGCCTTGAGCTTGCGGACGAGGTGCGTGAGATCGTCGATCTCCTCTTCCCTGCCGTCCGCAAGCTTCACGCGCGTCACGCGATAAGAGCCGTCCGCTTCGAGCACGAGCTCGCCGCGCGCCGCCCCCGTTCGCAGCCCGGGGCTTTTTCCAGAGCAGACGCTTCGTGAAGGCTCGGATCACCCCGATGAGCTCCTCGTCCGCCGTTTCCTCGCGAAACAGCACCAAGGCGTTGCCGCCGCCGATGTAGCCGATGCGGCATTTTTTCTCCATCTGCGTCCAATCGGGCGATTCCACCTCGCGCCACGTCGTTCCATCGACTTCTCCCTCGCCGAAAAATCCCGTGCAGGACATGCATGAGTTCTCGTGAAAAAGCGCTTTCCACCAGGAACGACGCCCCGATGTTCGTCTTGAGACGATTGCTCGCAAAGATATACTTCTGAATCGAGCGCGTGTCAAAAAGAATTGCCTGCAGTCTGATCGCCATCCATCCTTCCCCCTTGTCTCTTGTTCTAACTTTCTTCGTATTTATCTAATTCGCTCTTGGAGAAAGAAATCCTCTCAAAAAGCGAGAAGTCTGCACAAACATGCCGGAAAATCTCCATAAGTCGAGGCAATCCGCATGAAAAAAGCCACCCGCACAGTCCGTGGCTTTTCACTTTCGAGCATAGCCCGGATACGGTCAACCAGACAAATATTTTCAAACGGATACATATAGCGTCCTTCACCAAAGGGATCGAAGGGACAGATGCCGTCGCCCATATTCTCACCTCTTTTCTCCATTGTACGAATTTTTTTCGCTTCAAGGCAACAAAAATCGCACACAAAAACGCTCCTCAACGGAGCGTCTTTTGTGTGCGGCATGACAAGCTTTCTGCACCACAATGTGCACAGTTCCCAAACAATCTCACCGATTATCGACGCACATATCTAAAATTTCAATTCCATCAGCACCTCGTCCGTATCAAGGTCGAGGATCGTGATTTTCTCATCGGTCATTAAAGCGATGGTCGCCCTGCCATCCTCGCGCTTCGAAAGAGACGGCGAGCCGGGATTGAGGAAGATGGTCGAGCCGCGCTTTTCGAGGACGTTCGTGTGGATGTGCCCCGTGATGAAGACGTCGGCGCGCATCGTCTGTGCCGCCTCGTCTTTAGCGGCGTCGCTCTCGATGAGGTGGCCATGCGTCGCGACGATGCGCTTGCCGCCCGCGAAAGTGTAGGCGTAGGGCGCCTGAATCGGCGTCTGCAAGACGAGCTGATCGACCTCGGAATCGCAGTTGCCACGGCATATAAGGACGGGCGGCACGCTAGCGTTGATCTTCTCGGCGAGCCCTGCGGGGTTGTAGTCCTCCTTCATCGGGTTGCGTGGGCCGTGATAAAGCACATCGCCCGCATGGATGATGAGGTCTGCGTCGTGAAAGTGCTTCTCATAGGCAAGCTGCCAACGCTTCTCGCAGCCGTGCGTGTCGCTGATGATGCCGATTTTCATGACCTCGCCCCCTCAGCCAATCTTCTTCAATAGGCTTGCGAGTTCCATCGCCGCCAGGGCGCAGTCCGCGCCCTTGTTGCCCGCCTTCGTGCCCGCACGCTCGATCGCCTGCTCGATGTTCTCCGTCGTCAAGACGCCGAAGATCGTCGGCACGCCCGTCGACAGCCCGACTTGCGCGACGCCCTTCGACACTTCATTGCAGACATAATCATAATGCGTCGTCGCACCGCGATGACTGCACCGAGACAAATCACGGCATCGTACTTGCCGCTCTCGGCCATCTTCTTGGCAACAATCGGAATCTCGAACGCGCCCGGCACCCAGGCGATGTCGATGTCATCCTCCTTCGTCTCGTGACGATGCAGCGCGTCGAGCGCACCGCCCAAAAGCTTGCTCGTGATGAACTCATTGAAGCGAGCCGCCACGATGCCGATATGAAGTCCTTTGCCTGTAATGAATCCTTCGATTGTCTTTGCCATGATTATCTCTCCTTAATTCTGCATCATCGTTACAAAACGATTATGCATAGCCGTATTATAGTACCCTAATTTATGTAGAGCATACCAGTCCTCAACCAGAGCCTCATCCGCAACATGCAATGCAAGCAAAACTTCTCGAGCAAATTCCAACGGTGCAGAACCATTGGCTGTAACCGTATTCTTGTCACAAACCGCCTGTTTGGGCTGAAAATGCGCCGCACCTTTATACTGCGAATCTCCCCACTGAAGCTCAGACAAACTGTTTCCCGTGTGCTTCACAGCATCCAAAGCACCCGCCGCAGCTAAAAATCCTACTGCATCACAAATACCGCCTAACAATCTGCCATTTTGCGAACAATGCGTTACCAGAGGGAAACAGTTTCCGTGCGCGTTCTTCACGCCACCGCATTCCTCCAATCAAAAGCAATGCCGCATAATCGTCCGGCACAGTATCTATCGTATAGTCCGGTATCGTCTGAAGTCCACCGATGGAGCGCACACTCTGTGTCGAAAGCGAAACCGTCTTGATTTCAAATTTTCCTTGACCAAGCAGGTGAACCCCCGACGAGATATACGCAGCTTCCCAATCAGCATATTCTTCAAGAAGCACCAATAGAATTGTTTCCATTATTTTTCTCCCATGCTTCAAACCACGAAGTCATTATCATTTCGCCAGATCTTCGTCGTTCAAAAGGTGTCCCATCTTGACTTTCTTAACGCTCAAATAGCGCTTGTCGAACTTGTTCGCCTTGACGACGAGCGGCACGCGCTCGACGATTTCGAGGTTGTAGCCCTCAAGTCCCGCGCGCTTGGCGGGGTTGTTCGTCATGAGGCGGATGCTCGTCAGGCCGAGGTCGGAGAGGATCTGTGCGCCGATGCCGTAGTCGCGAAGATCGGGCGCGAAGCCCAGCTCGACGTTCGCCTCGACCGTATCGGCGCCCTTGTCCTGCAGCTCGTAGGCGCGCATCTTGTTCGCGAGGCCGATGCCGCGCCCTTCCTGACGCATGTAAAGCACGACGCCCTCGCCTTCCTTCTCGATGTTCTTCAAGGCAGTGGCGAGCTGGTCGCCGCAATCGCAGCGCAGCGAGCCGAGCGCGTCGCCCGTCAGGCATTCGGAGTGGACGCGCACGAGCACGTTCTTCTTGCCCGCTACGTCGCCCTTGACGACAGCGATGTGGCACTTGCCGTCGAGCGTGCTCTCGCAGGCTTTGATGCGGAAATGGCCGTAGCGGCTCGGGAAGTCGACGTCGGCGACCTGCTTGACGAAGCTCTCCGTGCGCTTCCGGTACTCGATGAGCGACTTGACCGTGATGATGTTCAGTCCATGCTCTTTCGCGAACTCTTTCAGCTCAGGCGTGCGCATCATATGCCCGTCGTCCGCCATGATCTCGCAGCAAAGCCCCGCCGGGTAGAAGCCCGCCAGACGCGCGAGGTCGGTCGTCGCTTCCGTGTGCCCCGTGCGGCGCAGCACGCCACCCTCGACGGAACGCAGCGGGAAGACGTGGCACGGGCGGCGGAAGGACGCGGGCTTCGCCGTCGGATCGAGCAGGAGCCGGATCGTCTGGCAGCGCTCGAACGCCGAGATGCCCGTCTCCGTATTGTAGGCATCGATGGAAACCGTGAACGCCGTCTCGTGGTTGTCCGTGTTGTTCACGACCATCTGCCCGATATTCAGCTCGTCGAGGCGCTTGCCGTCGATCGGCGTGCAGATCAGCCCTTTCGCGTACTTCGCCATGAAATTGATGTCCTCGGGCTTGACCGTCGCTGCCGCGACGATGAGATCTCCCTCGTTCTCGCGGTCTTCATCGTCCACGACGACGACCATCTTGCCGTACTTGATGTCCTCGATCGCCTGCTCCACTGTTGCAAAATCTGACATATTGCTGCATCTCCTTATCTTTGGGAAGTACGGATAATTTCAGCACTTCCTTAAAATCCCTGCTGACGCAGGAAATCCATCGTTATTCCGTCCTTGCCCTTCGGAGCGGCACTTCCTAGCGCACATCCTCCTGGAAAAAGCTTCTCCACATACTTGCCGAGGATGTCCGTCTCGATGTTCAAGCGGCTGCCGACGCTCTTTTTCGCGCAGATTCGTGATCTCGCGCGTATGCGGGATGAGGCTGACCGTGAAATCCGCAGCGCCCACACGCGCAACCGTGAGGCTGATGCCGTCGAGCGCGACCGATCCTTTCTCCACGACGTAGCGCAGGACGGAGTCGCTTGCACGCACCGTAAGGAGGATGGCATTTCCCTCCTCCTTCATGGCAGCGATCGTGCCTGCGCCGTCGATATGTCCGCTGACGATGTGACCGCCCAGACGGCTCTTGAGCGTCAAGGCGCGCTCCAGATTCACGCGGCTGCCGCGCCTAAGCTCTGCAAGCGACGTGCGTCGGATCGTCTCTGGCATGACGTCCGCCGTGAAATGCGCCGCATCGAAGCGCGTGACCGTCAGGCAGATGCCGTTGACCGCGATGCTGTCGCCGAGCGCGACGTCTTCGAGCACCTTCTTCGCGCGGATGGCGATCTCGCCGCCCGCAAGGCGCTCAAGTCTGCCGACCTCTTCAATGATTCCTGTAAACAAAGGCTACCTCGCCCCTTTCGCCACATAGCCCGTGAGGAGGATGTCCGCCGCGACCTGCTCCGCCGTCAGTCCCGTCAGGACTACAGCATCGGCAAGCCCGGCGAAGCCCGCGCCTTCGACGGGCGTCAGAGCTTCCTTGCCGCCCACGATCTTCGGCGCGATGAAGGCATGCACCTTGTCGACCAGCCCCGCCGCCAAGAGCGAGAAGTTCAGCGTGCCGCCGCCCTCGACGAAGACTGCCGTGATGTCCCTTGCCGCGAGATGGCGCATCAGCGCCGCCGGTCGACGCGCTCTCCCTCGCCCATGCGGACGACCTCGACGCCCGCCGCTTCGAGCGCCGCGCAGCTCCTCGGGCGCGGCGCTCGTCACGGCGACGAGTGTCTTCGCCGCGCCGTCGGAGACGACCTTCGAGGCAAGCGGCGTGCGCGCGCGGCTGTCGACGATGACGCGCACGGGATTCCTCCCCGTGCCGTCCGCGAGGCGCGTCGTCAGCGACGGATCGTCGGCAAGCACCGTGCCGATGCCGACGACAATGGCGTCCGTCACATCGCGCATCTCATGCACGCGCCGACGCGCCGCCTCGCCCGTGATCCACTGCGATTGTCCCGCCGCCGTCGCAATCTTGCCGTCGAGCGTCATCGCCGTCTTGAGCGTGACGAAAGGCAGCCGCTGCGTCACCCATTTGATATACGTTTCATTGAGACGGCTCGCCTCTTCCGCCAGCACACCCACCGTCACTTCGACGCCCGCCGCTTCGAGCATCGCCTTGCCCTTTCCTGCGACGAGCGGATTCGGGTCGAGCATCGCGGCGACGACGCGCTTGACGCCCGCCTGGACGAGCGCCTCGGCGCAAGGCCCCGTGCGGCCGTGATGCGAGCACGGCTCCAGCGTCACATAGGCGGTCGCGCCGCGCGCAAGCTCGCCCGCCATGGCGAGCGCGTGCACCTCGGCGTGCGGCGTGCCCGCCTTGCGATGCCAGCCTGCGCCGACAATGCGCCCCTCGCGCACGAGGACGGCACCGACGAGCGGATTCGGCGCGGTGCGGCCACGCGCATTCGCAGCGAGCAGGAGCGCCTCACGCATGAAGTCCTCGTCCTTCTGCATCTCTGCGCCTCCTTCCTGTTTTTACCATGAAACCCCGAGAAGTCAAGCCCGAAGGGCGCAGACCGATTGGCCAGGCTTCTGCAAGGGCGGTGCACTTTTGTCCACAAAGTGGACGTTTGTGCGTGTAGTTTACCATGAAGCCCCAAGAGGTCAAGCCGAAGGCGCAGACCGATTGGCTAGGCTTCTGCAAGGGCGGTGCATTTTTTGTCCACAAAGTGGACGTTTGTGCGTGTAGTTTCTGCACAAAAAAAGACCGCAAAAAGAACACTCTTTTCACAGTCTTCGCAACGCAACAAAACTTGCACGTCTTTTCCCATCCAGACTATACTGTCGGCTTCGGAATCACACCGAATCTGCCAAAAGGCTCGCGGGCTTTACCGCCGGTGGGGACTTCCACCCCGCCCCAAAGACTGCTCTTCTCTTCTGCTAGAAAGGATACCACGAGACTAGGATATTTGTCAAGAGGAACGCTCGACAAGCGCATGAACAGCTGCATCCATCGCCGCAAATGCCGGAATGAACCGCGCCAAGATCTCTGACACCAAAGCCTTTGCGCGTGCGCTGTCATACATGTGCGCGAGATCATTGCGCGCGCGCAGCATGTCGAGCCACACATCTTCTTCGATAAAGTCGAAACAGCGATACGCCGCTTTGACGATCTCGCGCGGCGAGCCGGAAGCAGCGGCAGCTTTGCCCTCGTAACGCAGAAGCTCCTTCAACACTTTCCAGCCAAGCTCGAATTGAATGAAAAACTTGTCGATGATGCCGCTGATGATGAACTCATTCTCCAAATCCTGCATAGGCGCCTGCATCAACACGCGCAAATGGCGAGAAAACTCCTCATACTTTTTCATACAATGTCACCCCGTCGCGTTCGATTTCAGCGACAAGCTCCGCTGACGGAGACTCATCCATGTTGATGATATCAAAGCTCAGCAACGTTTCCACCTTTTCATTTACATCAAAGGCGAAATCGCGGAAACGCGTACAGCCATAAACGGCAAGATCAACATCGCTCTTCTCCTCATGCGTCCTGCGCGCCCGCGAACCAAAAAGCACAAGCTTTCCTATACGATAGTCTTTTGCCATCTCTCTGAGCTGCGCAAAGATCCTTGCCTCGCGCATAGACCACGGAATTTCCTTCTCATGCGTCGCTGCCGCCCTTGTCATACGCATGGTCACCACCCTGCCGTCATAGAAAAAAGAAGGAGGCTTGCAGCCTCCCCCAAAAAAGATTACATTACCCTGCGAGCCCCGATGTAGCAGGACCCCCAGTAAGAGCTGTAAAGCGAATCGATCGCCACGCCACGGCTCGACGATGCGTTGATGAAGTTGCCGTCGCCGAGATAGATGCCAACATGCGATGCACCATAGGTGTACGTCGTGAAGAACACGAGATCGCCCGGGATGAGCTCATCCATCGACACAGGGATGCCGACCTCGAACTGCTCATCCGCCATGCGCGGCAGATAGATGCCGGCGTTGGCGAAGACAAAGCGCACATAGCCCGAGCAGTCAAAGCCGCTCGGCGACGTGCCGCCGAATACATACGGCACACCCAGATACTGCATGGAATCCGAGATGATGCGGCGCGAAATGTAGTTCGTGCCGCGGCTCACTTCCGGCATACCTTTTCCGAGAAGCGCCGAGTACGTGGCCGAGCCGACGAGACCATCGACCTCAAGGCCGTGCGCACTCTGGAAAGCCTTGACCGCCTCTGCCGTCGCGGGTCCGAAATCGCCGTCCGCCGCTACGTCATACCCAAGGCTGGCCAACCGTCCCTGAATCTCCGCAACATCGCTTCCCTGGTCCCCGATTCGAAAAGCCGAAGCTCCTGCGATCGAGGCACCACACATCAAAACCATGGTCAGCACGAAAATACGCATTACTCTACTCAAATGGACACTCCCTCTCTGATTTCGCCTACGAGGTTAGCTGCCGGGTTAGGGAAGAGAACACCCTTTTTGATGCGGCTGGAAAGCGGTCTTCTCCCACTGTCCTGCTGCCGCCTCATCATTCACCCCAAAACTTGGTTCCCCCGCTCCTGAGCTGGATTCGGCTTTTATTCGCTGATGCGTATTGGCTCCTCGTTGCTTTGCTTGCCGGGCACCCTATAAGCCGGGTTCTGTGCTGCCGAAGCAGTGGCAATCATTTATCTGGGCCGCCCGTTGCCGGACGGCTCAAGCGACGCTACCCGGAAGGTCGGCGGGCCGCCTCATCCCTTCCCTATTCGGTCTTGCTTCGCGTGGGGTTTGCCTAGCCAGCCAGTCACCTGACTGCTGGTGCGCTCTTACCGCACCTTTCCACCCTTGCCGCACGGCTCGCGCCGTGAGGCGGTCTAAGTCTCTATGGCACTTTCCCTAGGGTTGCCCCCGCTGGACGTTATCCAGCACGCTGCCCTCTGAAGCCCGGACTTTCCTCAGGCGAACTGCCCGCGATTGCCCAGATGCTCAGCAAACTTACAACGTGACCATTATACCAACCGTCCATCGATTTGTCAAACGATTTCAGGCAACGGAAAACGGTTATTATAACGAACGGCTAATCTTATATGCGCCATTTATCGTACATATAGTTAGTATACGCGGAAGAAGTCACTAGATTTTGTTTCAGCGATGATCTCCACCCCCGCACCCAGCTCCTTCGTCAGCCGTGCGGCAAGGCGGGCGACGATCGGCTGTTCCGTCGCGAAATGCCCGGCGTCGATGACGTGGACGCCCAGAGCTGCGGCGCGCTCGCCATCGTGATATCTGACATCCCCCGTCACATAGACGTCCGCCCCCTTCGCCGCCGCCTTGCCGATGAATTCCGCTCCGCTGCCGCCGCAGAGAGCGACGCGGCGAACCGCACGGTCGCCCGACCGCACGACGCGCAGAGAGGAAACCCCGAGGCTTTTCTTGACGAGCGCGGCGAATTCTTCCAGGGAAAGCGCAGCAGAAAGGAAGCCGATGCGCCCAAGCCCCGGCTCACCGTCCGCCGTGCCTTCGGCAAGCGGCGCGACGTCGCTGAGGCCGAGCCTTTCGGCGAGCACATCGTTGACGCCGCCCGCTGCACTGTCGAGGTTCGTGTGCGCCGCGAAAACGGCGACGCCCGCCTTGATGAGGCGCGCGATCTTGCGCCCGGTCACATCGTCCGTGCGCACCGCCTTGATTGCGCGAAAAATAAGAGGATGGTGCGCGACGATCAGATCGCAGCCATCCTCGATTGCCTGCTCGATGGTTTCCTCCCGCACATCGAGCGCGACGAGGATCTTCCTCACGTCGTCCGCGGGCGAGCCGACGAGAAGCCCGGGGTTGTCCCACTCCTCCGCCAAGCGGCGCGGCGCGATGCGCTCCATCACCTGCATGATTTCCTGACACTTTACCATAGAAGTCTCTCCTCCAAGGCGGCGATCTTCTCCCTGCACGCGCGGTACGCCGCCCCTTCCCTTGCGCGTGCGCTCTGCTCCATGCCTGCTCTCGCACGGCGCACCCTCGAAAGCATCCCTTCGATGTGTTCTCTCAGAAGCGGCGGCTTTTCCTGCCAGAGGATGGGGCCGATCTCCAAGAGGATCGGTTCGGGCTTCTCCCTTCTTCCGCGCTTCGCCAGAAGGATCGCGTAGAGCCTGCCGCCCGCACGCACAAGGCTTTCCGCAGCGATGTGC
Organism: uncultured Selenomonas sp.; assembly: GCA_916438625.1. GTDB lineage: Bacteria > Bacillota > Negativicutes > Selenomonadales > Selenomonadaceae > Selenomonas. Next base: position 2,150,186 of record CAKAFE010000001.1, read on the forward strand.
CAGCCGTTGTCGTAAAGCCCGAGCGCGAAGCTCCGCCGCATCGCTCTGCGGCTGCAGGATGAGCGTCTCGACTTTCGCCAGGACGGCAGCTCCCGCTTCAAGAATATGCACGATCAGCGATCCGCCCATGCCTGCGATGGAAACGACGTCAGCCTCGCCGGGCGCGAGCGCCGCAAGCCCGTCGCCGAGACGCACATCGATCACATCCGTCATCTGCGCCGCCTGCACAGAGCGCCGCGCCGCCTCGAAAGGTCCTCATTCGCATCGGCGGCAATCGCATGCGCGATTTGCCCCTTCGCCGCCAAAAGCCAGCGGCAGATGCGCATGGTCGGCGCCGATGTCGGCGAGACGCGCTCCTGAAGGCACGAAAGCGGCGACGGCCGCAAGACGCTCATCGAGTTCCTGCACCGTCACCGCCCCTTTTCATCTTTTTCGCGCATCCCAATCAATCGAGAAAAGTCCTTGAGCTTGCGGCTGCGGCTCGGATGCCGCAGCTTCCGGAGAGCTTTCGCCTCGATCTGGCGGATGCGTTCGCGCGTCACGCCGAAGTTCTGTCCGACTTCTTCCAGCGTGCGCGCCCCTGCCGTCGTCCAAGCCGAAGCGCAGGCGCAGCACGCGCTCCTCGCGCTCCGTCAAGGTGTCGAGCACTTCTTCGAGCTGCTCCTTCAGGAGCATGAACGAAGCCGCTTCCGCCGGCGCGGGAGCGTCCCGGTCCCTCGATGAAGTCGCCGAGGTGGGAATCCTCTTCCTCGCCGATCGGCGTTTCCAAAGACACCGGCTCCTGCGCGATCTTCATGATCTCGCGCACGCGCTCCACGCTGATCTCCATGGCCTCGGCGATCTCCTCGGGCGCCGGCTCCCTGCCGAGCTGCTGCAGGAGCTGGCGGGAAACGCGAATGAGCTTGTTGATCGTCTCGACCATGTGGACGGGAATGCGGATCGTGCGCGCCTGATCGGCAATGGCGCGCGTGATCGCCCCGGCGGATCCACCATGTCGCATAGGTGCTGAACTTGTAGCCCTTGTTGTAGTCGAACTTCTCGACCGCCTTGATGAGGCCGAGGTTGCCTTCCTGTATGAGATCGAGGAACAGCATTCCCCTGCCGACATAGCGCTTGGCGATGCTCACGACGAGGCGCAGATTCGCCTCCGCCAACTCCTTCTGCGCTTCCTCGTCACCCGCTTCCATGCGCTTGGCAAGGGCGATTTCCTCGTCAGCGGAAAGGAGCGGAACGCGGCCGATTTCCTTGAGATACATGCGCACGGGATCGTCGATGCTGATTCCCTCGGGAATGCTGAGGTCGATGTCCGTCTCTTCCTCGCCCTTTTCCTCATCTATATCCGCCCGTGCGCGGTTCGAGTCGTCCACGATCTCGATGCCCTTGTGGCTGAACGTCTCGTAAAGGTCGTCGATTTCATCCGGCGTGAGCTCTTGTTCCTGCAACGCCGTCATCAGCTCGCCATAGGTCAGCACGCCGCCGTTTCCTCGCCCTTTGGCGAGAAGGCTCGACACGATGGCAGAGCTCTGGGTCGGCTTCTTGTCCACGTCGAGAACCGCCTTATTCGTTTTCTCCGCCATGGAATCGCGCCTCCTTTCTGCTGCTCTTTTCGTCCTGCGGGACAAAACTGCCCCTTACGGAAAATGCTCTTGTTCTGCTCATAGCCCTTCCATTTCGTTCTTTATTCGCTGAATCTCTGCCAATTCCCTGCAAGAATCGCGCATCATTTTCCTTTTCCCATGCATCGGCGCGGCGCGTATGCTCCTCGAAAAGCTGCGCGAGATACCCTTTGCGCAAGCGGCGCAAGGAGTCGTCATACGCCTCCAGCGCATCCATCGTGTCCGTGTCTTCGGCGAGGGCGCAGCTGATTTCCGCGACGACCTCCTCCGGAAGCTCTGCCTGCGCGCGCGCATCCGTCGGCGTCTCTCCGCTTCGATGAAGCTCATGCAGCCAGGAGAGCGCCTGCGCCTGTTCCCTCGTCGGAAACGACTCAAAGGGCACGAGCGCGGCGATGTGCTCGATGACGGGCGCATCGCGCCACGCTGTCCGAAGCACGACGCGCCCCGCACGGCGCAGGGCGTCGTCCGCCTTCTTGAAAAGCGCGGCGCGTCGCTTTCTCGTGCAGCAGCGGGCGGTGCAGAAGCTCCCGCCGCCCCTGCCCAGCTCGGCGCGGATCAGTCCCTCGTCGAGCGTCAACTCGCGTGCCGTGCGCAAAATGCAGCCGTCAAGCTCCGCCGGACTTCTCACCTCGGCGAGCACAGGCAAAAGCGCCGACAGCGCATCGAGCCTTCCCTGCAGGCTCTCCCTGTCCGCCGTCTCCAAGACGCGCACCATACGGTACTCGATGAAAGGAAGCGCCGTCTCGATGACCTTCTCGAAAGCGTCCTTGCCATGCTTGCGGATGTACTCGTCGGGATCTTTGCCATCGGGCAGGCGCAGCACCTTGACCGACGCGCCCGCCGTGCGCGCGAGCGACAATGCACGAAGCGTCGCCTCCCTGTCCGGCGGCGTCGCTGTCGTAACAGAAGCGCAGCTCGGATGCGTAGCGCAGCAGGAGCTTCGCCTGTTCCACGGTGAACGCCGTGCCAAGAGAGGCGACGACGTTCTCGATGCCCGCCGCCGCGACGGAAATCGCATCCATGTAGCCCTCGACGACGATCGCGAACCCCGTGCGCGCGATAGCGCGATGGGCGCGATCGAGACCGAAGAGCAGCCGCCGCTTGTTGAAGATCAGCGTCTCGGGCGAGTTCAGATACTTCGGCTCGCCGTCCCCCAGGATGCGCCCGCCGAACGCCACGACGCGCCCGCGTGCATCGCGGATCGGAATGATCACGCGGTCGCGAAAGCGGTCGTAATGGCCTTCGCCTTTCCGGCGCTTCGCGGCCAGCCCGCTCTCTTCCAGAAGCGCAGGCTTCACGCCGCGCTTCTGGAAGGCGACGGAAAGCTTGTCCCGTGCAGGCGGCGCACAGCCGATGCCGAACGCCTCGATCGTCTCCTCGCCGATGCCGCGCCCTGCGAGGTAGGCTTTCGCCGCCTCGCCGTAGCGCGTCTTGGTCAGACAGTTGTGAAAAAAACGTCTGCGCCATTTCCTGCACGCGCCGAAGCTCCTCCACCTTCTTGTCGTGCGCCAGCTCGGCTGCGCTCCTCTCCCTCTGTGGCAGAGGAATGTTGAGCTTTTCCGCCTGCATCTTGATCGCTTCAAAATATGGGATATTCTCCATGAGCGAGAGAAACTTGAACACATTCCCGCCGACGTGGCAGCCGAAACAATAAAAAAAACCCTGTTCGGGAACCACCGAAAAAGACGGCGTGTTCTCATGGTGGAACGGGCAGCAGCCCCAGTAACGGTTTCCCTTCTTCTTCAACGTGACATAGGAAGAAACGACGCTGACGATGTCGGAATCCGTGCGCACGCGCTCGACAAAGGCATCCATCGCCTCATTCCTCATGCTCCCATCATCCTTTGCCGCTTCCTCTCCTCATCCCCCGGCACATTCCTTCAAAAAGGATCCGGGAAACGGATGAACCATGCAGAACATCCAAGCAAACTCTTCTGAATTTTATATTCCCTACAAAATGAAAATATCCTCTTTTTTTCCGCGCCACAAGAAAATTTTGCCCGCGCCTTCCGCCAGCATGTGCGCGAAACCCCGGCACGAGCATCACCCTCGGCACAAGATCAGGCATCCCCCGGCACGGAAAAGCCGACGGGCGGCATGAAGATTCGCACGAACGTATGCACAGCATAATTGTCGCTGAGTCCCGCCACATAATCGACGACGGTCTGCTTCCTGCCCCAGCGCGACTCGAAGCGTCGGAACTCCTCGGGCAGCTCCTCGAAATGCGCCATGTAGTGCGCGTAAAGCTCGCGCAGCACGAACACCGCCTGCTCCCTCTCACGCGCCAGACGCTCTGAATGATAGATATGCTCGAACATGAAGGCGCGGAAGGCGTCCATGACCTCCTGCATGTCCGGCGAAAGCGCGATGTCCTCCCGCTCCGCCGAATACATGATGAGGTCGGATACCATGCCCCGTGATCATCTCCGAGGTCGTGTTCCCCAGACGCTTGTAGACGACGGCGGGCAAGTCGCCTGCCTGGAGCATGCCCGCACGCAGGCTGTCGTCATAGTCGTGGCAGAGGTAGGCGATGCGGTCGGCGATGCGCACGATACGCCCCTCAAGGGTCTTGGGCAGATGCTTGCCCGTGTGGTTGACGATGCCGTCCTTGACCTCGAACGTCAGGTTCAGTCCTGCACCGTCCCGCTCCAGATACTCGACGACGCGCAGGCTCTGCTCGTTGTGCGCGAAATGGCCGATGATCTCCGACATCGCCGCCTCTCCCGCATGACCGAAGGGCGTGTGTCCGACGTCGTGACCAAGCGCGATCGCCTCCGTCAGATCCTCGTTGAGCAAAAAGCCCTCGTGCGATCGTGCGCGCGATCTGAGACACCTCAAGCTGTGCGTCATGCGCGTGCGGTAGTGGTCGCCCGAAACGATATAGACCTGCGTCTTGCGCTTCAAGCGGCGAAATGCCTTCGAATGCAGGATGCGGTCGCGGTCGCGCTGAAAATCCGTGCGGAAAGGGCACGGCACGATCGGCGCTCGCCTTCGGCTCTCCCTGCTCTTCGCCGCCAGAGGGGAAAGAATCTCGTACTCCAATGCTTCGCGCTTCTCCCGTATCGTCATCTGCCGTCCTCCTTTTTCTCGTTCTGTCCTCCTTTGGATAATACGGCAGAAAGGTCGCTTTATCCTGCCGAAAGCGCCCCCTTTCCTCAACTTGTTTGATGTGCAAAGCCCGTCTCTCTTCTCTTGCCGAGAGGGCGGAGTCCTCTTGCAGTCGTTGGCTCCGTCAGCGCTTCTTTGCGAAAAATTTGCTGGAAAAAGCCTCGCTCTTGCGGTATGATAGGAAAAGCATACACGATGAGAAAAACATTTTCTCTACCTCTGAAAGGAAGCATCTTCATGAAAAAGACACTCTTTCCTCTGCTCCTCGCACTCGTGCTCCTCGCTTTGAGCGCAACGGCTCTTGCCGCGCCGAACTTCTCCTTTGACTCCTACAGCCTCGACTTCGCCGCGGGACGCTGCGTCTTCGACGGCAACATCCGCATCGTCGCCAACGGCTGCACATTCCAGGCGGACCATGCCGAAGTCGACCTCAAGACAGCGCTCAAATATCTGAAGAACGGTGCCTTCGACGCGCAGAGCGGCGTCAGCTCCCCCGACTTCGAAGTCTGGTGTGAAGGCAACGTCAGCGTCGCGCAGGACGGCTTGAAGCTCACGGGCGACAAGGCGCACGTCATCGGCAAGACGCACGAAGCCGTCGTCGAGGGCAACGTCCGCCTTGAGCGTCCCAAGCTCACGATCCGCGCCGACCGCGGCCTCTTCAACTGGGACAACCAGATCGCGCAGTTCGACGACAACGTAAAAATCCAGCAGGACAAGCGCGAGATCAAGGCAGAGCACGCCTTCTACGACGTCGCCAGGACGAGCTGCTCTAAGCTGCAGTACACGACCTTCTTCACACCGCACCGTCGAAACGAACACGAGATTTCACAAACTGAAGCCCACCCATTCCTCTTACTCACGGGGACTGAGCGGGCTTTTTGGCGTCTGCCCAACGACTCGTTGAACATTGACTCGGCAATATCGTTACGTTTTTCCCTCTGCCTGTGTGGATTCGGGGAAGAACTGCACCTGTACACGGCGCTGCGCCTTAGTGGAAATCCATTCGGTCAAACGAGCACGCAACGCTTCGTCCATATTGGTCTTCAAGTATAAAAAGCAATCGGCATTTCACTCAGAGAAGCCGATGGATCTGCAGTCGCAGCAGGGCCGCGCACACTCCCAACGGCGATGCGGGAGATTTCCGGGAACACGATACATGCCTCACGATTCCAGTCCAATATATAAGTGCCCTGCTTTTCACTTTCCTCTCGAGCAGATTTGAGTGCGGTCACTGTCTGTTGTTCCTGTACGGAAGGAATGGCTCTTTTTTCAACCTCGCTGAGTCTCTGATCGATCATCGCCTCCATCTTTTCCCGCTCTTCCACCGTTTCCGCAGAAAAAACCTCCAGACGGAAAGGTCTGAGATGTGCCTTTTCATGTAGTTTCTCCGTCAATACTGTCAAATCATCCTCCGATATTCCGGCAATCGTAAATACCGTCAATATTTTCTCCTCACTATCCAGGGTATAGGAAGATTGCAAGTTTAATTGTCGCATCGTTCTGCCAAACTTTGCTAGCCTATGCAGCCGCAGCATACATATCATTTGCAGTCTTATAGCCGAAGATTTTGCGCGGATAGTTGTTAACCCAATCTCGATCCGTTTCAGCTTCGTTTCAGCGCGCTGAAACCGTTCCTTTCGGCAAAATCTGCGCAGAATACGGTTCCTGTTCGTTGCTCCCTGCGCTCCCCAACTGCTGAAAGGATGCGCGTAGTACTAATTTCATCGCACTTTGCGCCTTTAGCCCTTTTGCTACTCAAAAACTCTTGAACCATTGTCTGCTGTAATAAGCTTTTAAACACTTGTGTGAAGTCCTCATCGCGGCGATGGGCGCGCTGAACTGCCTGCAACACTTCCTTTGCTTTAGAGCCACGAGCACACAGGATGGATTTGCGTGTTTGACGTTCTACCAGCGTCAAGATGACAGGTTTGGTCTTTGTCGCCCCACCACCAGACTGAATTCCCGCCCAAATTCTTCTTTTGGTTCACCTGTTCCGGCGCTCTTCATACTTTTTCCAGCTCGATTGTTCAAAGCAACTTTTCGCACTTTGCGCACAGTTTGTTTCTTTTCTGCAGCAGGTCTTTGCTTGCTATAACCATGAACAAGTCTCGATCAATATAATTGTACAGGGTTTTGACGTAATCCGGACGGCAAACGGCCATCCTTTTGCTCTAGGTCGCCTAATACAGCTGCAGGAGACCATTTCTCCTTTCTGATCTTGTGCTCAATATACCCACCAATCGATGGTCGTTCCTGATCTCAGATCTCCGTCCTTTGCCAGCACTGCTTTCATGACGCCTTTGTGCCACATCCGCTAGGTAGACCCATTGTTTTTGAAGATCGCCATACGTCTTGATGTCCTTGCTCGCTGGTTTCAGCTGCTCTGTTAAACCCAATGCCCGCTCACGCTCAATGGTTCGCTTGGAGTACCCCATACGCTCGGCAATCTCCTGCTCATTCCGGCATTGAAATAAGCCCAGATGATAACGCCTCGATCTTTTTCCGTGTTGTTTCCATTTGCGCTTTGACGGTAGAATGAATCGTTCCATTTTGGTTCCTTCTTTCAGTTGCTTTTGGTGTTCAACTAAAGTTTAACTGAACGGATTCCAAAATGGAACTTGTTGCGTCAATTTATTTTACAACTTCCCCACTATCCAAGGTATAGGAGATCGCCAGATGAGGCGGCACTTTGAAATTCTCCTCGATATAAATCTTCGCCTGCTCGCGCTCCAGATTTTCCTGCACGCTCTGATACGCAAAGAAACAACTGGGCAATGTGATAAGTATGGCAAATGTCAGCAGGTAGCGTTTCTGTCTTGAAAATTCCACGGAGTTCCGCTCGATCTTGGATGGAATGTCAATGATTTTCAGAACACTAAATGCGGTCAAACAGATAAAGAAACTATTGATGAAGAAAAGATATAACGCACCTACAGTATATGCAGTCACGCCCGTAGCAATGCCATATCCTGCGGTACAGAGAGGAGGCATGAGAGCCGTCGCAATCGCAACGCCGGGGATGACATTTCCACCTTCTTTACGTGTTATACCGATGATGCCTGCCAGTCCACCGAAAACAGCGATCAAAACATCCCAGATGGTCGGTGATGTCCGTGCAAGCAGTTCCGACGAGGGTGTATCTATGGGCGTAAGGGAAAAATAAAGTGCCGATGTGGCAACCGAAATGAGCACTTGGGCCAACAGACTGCCTGCACTAGAGCGGATATATGTGCTGTCATACCGGGCAAGGCCATAGCCGATACCCAAGATCGACCCCATCAGCGGAGAGATCAGCATCGCGCCGATGATGACCGCCGTGCTGTCCATGTTGAGTCCGATGGAGGCGATAAAGATGGCCAACATCAGCACACAGAGATTCGTCCCCCGAAATCGCACGCCGGCGTTGATCCGATCTGTAATTTCCCGTATCGACGCGATGTCGCCATGCAAATCAAAAAAATCTTTCAGCTTATTCCAAACCAAACAAACCATCTCCTTCGTCTGGGCATCGGGATACTTTCATTATTATAGAAGCATACCATGTTTCATGAATATTTTCGAGCCCTTCACCATCATATCGAACCTCCCAGCTCAAAAACCGTCAACCCGGTAAGAAGTCGTACAATCTAACTTTTCCAGCAGAAAAGCATGTGTATAGAAAGAAGTATACTATAAGAGCATAGACAGGAACCGCATGCAAAAGGAGCTGCCGTAAAGCAACTCCTTTTGCATGCGAGTCCTGTGGGTAATTCCCAAAGGCCTCTTAATGTTCCTTCATCCAAGCGTTCAAGAAAAGTCCATGTACTTCTCGCCCGTACCGTACTTCTCAATGACGTAGTCGAGATCCTTGTCGCCCCTGCCGCTGAGATTGACGAGGATCGAGCCCGTATCCATCTCCTTGGCGCGGCGCATGGCGTAGGCGACCGCATGGGAGCTTTCGAGCGCGGGGATGATTCCCTCGTAGCGCGAAAGTTTGAAGAAGGCGCCGATCGCCTCCTCGTCCGTCGCCGTATCGTACTTGACGCGCCCAATCTCGCGCAAAAAGGCGTGCTCGGGGCCGACGGATGGGTAGTCGAGTCCGCTTGCTACCGAATACACGGGGAGCCGGCTCGCCCGCCGCGTCCTTGAGCATGATGCTGTCGAAAGCCGTGCATGACGCCCTCTTCGCCATACGACATGGACGCCGCATGATCGCCGAGCTTTCTGCCAAGCCCCAGAGGCTCGACACCGACGATCTCCACAGGATCGTCGAGGAACGGCACGAACATGCCGATGGCATTGCTGCCGCCGCCCACGCACGCCGTCACGACATCGGGCAGGAAACCCATCATGTCCTTGAACTGCTCACGCGCCTCGATGCCGACGACGGTCTGGAAGTCGCGCACCATCATCGGAAAGGGATGCGGGATCCGACGGCAGAGCCGATGCAGTAGATCGTTTCCTTGTAGTTCGCCAGATAGTCTTCGAAAGCGGCGTCGACCGCTTCCTTGAGCGTCTTCGCGCCGCGCGCGACGGGCACGACCTTCGCGCCGAGCACCTTCATGCGCGCCACATTCGGCGCCTGCTTCTTGATGTCGACTTCGCCCATGTAGATCGTGCAGTCAAGCCCGAAGAAGGCCGCCGCCGTCGCAAGCGCCACGCCGTGCTGTCCCGCGCCCGTCTCCGCAATGATGCGCTTCTTGCCCATGAACTTCGCCAAAAGGCCCTCTGCCCATGCAGTGATTGAGCTTGTGTGCGCCCGAGTGATTCAAAGTCCTCGCGCTTCAGATAGAATCTGGCAGTTGCCGATCTTGCGCGAAAGTCGCTCGCAGTGGTAGACGGGCGTCGGGCGGCCCTGAAACTCACGGCGTATGCGCCGAAGCTCATTGATGAACTGCGAGGAGTGGCAGATCGTCCGATATGCCTTGTCGATCTCCTCGAAGGCCGGCACGAGCTCCTCCGGCAGATAGGCGCCGCCGAACTTGCCGAAACGCCCTTCCTTGTTCGGATATTCCTTGAGATAACGCTTGAATTCCATAAATTTTCCTCACTTCATTTGATTCAATTTGTCGACGAGCGCCGCTGCAGATTCGTCGCCTCTGAGGCAGCTCATGACAGGCTGCGCACCGAGCATGACGATATTGCCATCCACATACGCCTCCTCCTTCGCGTGTCCGTTGTGGTATGCCGCCGCCAGATTGCCCTGCACGAAGTAGGCGCGTTCAGCGCTCGACATGCTTTCGGTCGCAGCAGGAACCACGAACTTCTTGCCCTTGACATAGACGGCGCCGTCCTTGACCTCGACGTTGCCGCCGCTGTACTCCTTGACGCTCTGCATGTACTTGTCACGGCGCTCCTTGTTCGTCGGGTGATCGGACGGGTTGAACATCTCGCTGGCGAAATTCTGCGGATTGTTTCCCTGCTGCTCCATGAACCGCTGCCAGACGGCGGCCGCGGCTCCCGGATTGTAGCCGGCGTCCGTGATGTACTTGAGGGCGAGCCCGTCCGCTTCCCATTCGTGCGCACGACCGATCGACACCCGGTTGATCTGCTTGACGACGGTGTTGAGCACGATGTTCCTAGCTTCCGAGGCATTCGTCATGCCGGCAAGAACCTGTGCGCCAATCGCGACGTCGATCTTCTTGCGCCAGGAGTCCGCCACATGGCTCTTCATGCCATGCCCCATCTCATGTCCAAAAACGACGGCGATCTCGTCCTCGTTCTGCAGATAGTAAAAGAGCCCGCGGTTGATCGACATCACATGCCCGAGCGAGCAGAAGGCATTGAAGCTGTCCTGCTGATTGATGAACCACAAGAACGGCTTTTGGTTAACGGATGGGTCACTCTTGGCAATGCCCGCCGACACGCGGTCAATCGCACGCGCGCAGAGGCTTTCCCAGGGAGAATTCTCCTCAACGCCGTACTCTTCTTGGAACATCGTCAGAAGCTCCCGGCGTCCCTGCTCCGTCTGATCGAGCTCCTTGATCTGCTTTTTCCGCCTCAGCCTTTGCCTTGAAAGCCGCCGACAACCGCGCCGATCACGTCGCCCCAGCCCGCATCAGTCGCTGGCGCAGGCTGCACGGCGAAACTTCCCCCGAAGGCGAGCATACCCGCGGCGAGTCCCATCGCCACACGCCTCTTCCAAAGATTCCCCTTCATAATCATCCTCCTTGCATTTATAAAGCCGATGAAGCATGGTCTGCTTTTGCGCTTGTTCTTGAATCTACTTCGACGATATTCATCGGAAATCCTTTTTCCAGCAAAAAAACAAGACCTGCGGACACCTTTGCAAAAATTGCGCCGCAAGTCTTTATCCTTTTTCTTCTTGGAAGACAGCGCTCTTTCTAGCGCTTGTTGTGCGCCATCGGCGCCAGGAAGCGGATGGAAGAGCCGCACAGGAGACGCCGGAGATCGGCCTCGCTCTCCGCGGGATCACGGCGCTTCTGCCGCAATGGCTGCACTCCAAGAATACGGAATCGCCACCGACCTGCGCGATGAAGTCATGGCTGCCGCACGGGCAGACGACATCTCCCGCCGCCACGAACTCATGCACGCGGTTGACCGCCTCCAGCAAGATCTGCTGCTTGCCGATGAAGTTCGCGCCGTCGGCAGGATGAAGACGCTCGAACTCCGCCTGGTTGAAGGCCAGCAGCTCCTCGATGCGGCGGCGCTGCCCGATGTAGCCAAGCTCGAAGCAGTCCGCGCTGCAATACACCTTCTCAAGCTCCATGCGCCGCAGCTGCGCGAGACTCAAGCGGATCACATGCTCCTTGCCGCAGGCGACGCACGGCACGTGAATCTCCCAGCGTTTCCTGTCTCCCCGCACCAACACCGCCTGCTCATGCGCACAGCCGGCACAGCGCAGGGAAAAGCGCCTCACGCCAAGGAAATACGGCACATCATGCACATGAATCTTGCCGCAGCGTCGACAATAAAACGCCATGGAACAAACGACACCTCCAAGCAGCATGGCAGCCCCTCACCCTCCTCGCGAATTTTCCAAAACGCCAAAGCTCTTTCGTTTTGCTGAAATACTTCGGCATAGAAGAAGAAAATCCTTCCCTAGGAAGTGGGCGTTCTCATCATTAAAATTATGAAAGCACGGCTGCGCTCTGTCCGCCGCCATCTTCACGCATCTGCGCTCTCCTCCGTCATCATCGGCAATGCCTCGACGCAGCGCCGCTGACACTCCGGCTTGCCGCTCAAACGAATCCCGCACAGAAAAAGCACCGCCCCTCATGGACGGTGCTGCCTTTGCCGTATGGTGACGCGCATGGATTCGAACCCGTGAAGCCGCCGTGAAAGGGCGGTGTCTTAACCACTTGACCAACGCGCCGAGAATGGCTCCTCGAGCAGGGATCGAACCTGCGACAACCTGATTAACAGTCAGGCGCTCTACCTACTGAGCTATCGAGGAATCATGCGGTGCTCATGCACCAGCAAGGGATATTATACACGATTATGGAACGGGACGCAAGCGTTATTTTTGCTTTTTCCTGAAAAGCTGCGGCGGTTGCTTGCAGCAGTCAATCGAGCCCTTTCAGGCAAGAGCGCACGACGGCCAAAAAGACGAGGCTCGTGCGCACAGTTTCCGCCCGCGTCTGCAACGATCCCGCTTCCATCACTTCATGTGCTCTTCCTCATACTTCATGATGCTCTCGCGACGCTCGGCATACTTGCCGCCCAGCGGCTCGTAAGAAATCCACGTCTTCGCGATCTCCCAAGCCAAGTGGTTCGCTATGACACGCTGTCCCATGCAGAGGATGTTCGCATCGTTGTGCGTGCGCGTCACACGCGCCGTGTAGAGGTCGTGCACGATGACGGCATGCGCCCCCTTGACCTTGTTCGCCATGATGCACATCGCCGCGCCCGTGCCACAGACGAGGATGCCGAGCTTGTCTTCGCTTTTTGCTACCTCCTCCGCCACCTGTTGCGCATAGGGCTGCGTGTTGCAGGACTCCTCATCATATGTGCCCACATCCTCCACACTGCATCCAGCCTCCTTCAGCTGCTGCAGCAGGAATTGCTTCATGGGATAGCCCGCATGATCTGCACCTATGACGATCGTTTTCTTCATCGAACGTACCTCCCTTTTTGTGTGTTGCCACGCCTCTTCTATTCATTCGCAATCATTTCCAAATTCCCTGCCACGAAATTAAACTATTGCATTTTCTTTCCTTTCATGCTAATATACTACAGTATGATTTCCTTCAAGGGAGGTGAACCATTTGCCGAACATCAAAGCATCTATCCGCAGTGTGCGCAAGGACGAGAAGCGCCGCGCCAAGAACGCTGCTGAGAAGTCCCGCGTGCGCACAGCTTCCCGCCATGTTCTCGACGCTGTCGAGGCAGGAAACGCTGATGAAGCGAAATCCTTCCTGAAGGCCGCCTGCAAGACGATCGACCAGGCTGCAGCGAACCATGTGTTCCACAAGAACTGCGCCGCCCGCAAGAAGTCGCGCCTTGCCCGCAAGGTCAACGCCATGGCATAAGCTGCGCAAACGACACGATAGAATCCCATCTCCATAAGCAATGCACGATTGCGTTGCTTATGGAGATGGGATTTTTCTATGTCGAAAGCACGCGGACGGACGCCTCTAGCCGTCCGCCTCGACCCGCTGCTCCACCGCCGCCCGGAACGCCGTCTCGACGTGCTGTTTGCACTCCTCGTAGCTCTCGCCCGGCTTCGCTTCGTAAACCTTCGTGCCGTCCACAAAGATCGAAGGCACATAGTAGTATGCCCCGGCAAAGGGCTGCGCCTTTTCCCGCTCCCGCGTCTCTTCAATCCACTCGACGGGAACTTCCGCGTAAGCGGAGTACGCCTTCTCCAGTTCGTCCATCGCCCGCGCCGCATTGCGGCAATAGGGGCAGCCTTCCATGTAGAGCACTGTGACTTTCTTCAATCAAACGACCGCCTTTCCTTGAAGTTCTGTCCGCTCGGCGGACGATCCTTCGGCGAAGCGAAAACCGCTTCCCCTTCTATTATATCCGTTCCGCGCAAATTTGCAAAATGTCCGCATACGCGGGCTTTTTCCATGCTTGCTCCTGCGTCAAAACGAAAAATGTATGCCTTCTTTCGCAAACGATTCCTCATCGATGCGCTTTTGCGGCTCATGGGAAAGGCTCTGTCCCAAAAAGCGTGCACCTGCATGCTCGATTTCAAAGAATGCTGCCATGGGAAAAATCGCTCTTGTAAACGCTGAAGGTACGTATAAGCCCCCATGTCGCGGGACTCTCAAAGGTCGAGGAAAATTCTCCCGTGCGCTCGCCGAAGTACGGGCGGCTCAGCCAACGCTCGAACTGCTCAGCCGTCAGGAAGAAACAACCCGAATGCGGATTGCGCGCTTTGACGAAGCGCACTTCTCCCCCAGGCAAAGACGCTGCCAAGACCGGACGATCGGCAAAATCGATGTACTTCTGCGCAAAGGAAAGGCTCTCCACGAGCTCGCTTCCTCCTCGAAACCATCCGTCTCCACATATCCTTTGGGAAATATGCAGCGATCGTTGTACTCGAAACGGTGCGGCAGCAGCACAGCCTCCGCACCGAAAAGCGTATCGAACCAAGCGAGCTTTCGGAAGAACAGCGGATCATGCACGACGAGGTCATCTTCCATGTAGCAGTAGTAATCGTATGCGCCACGATGCTCCTTGAGCACATCTTGACAAGTGAATCCCAGGAGCTTCGGATCGACATCGGGGAAATTCCGCCGCGCATACATGCCTTGCGGCAGTCCGAGCCAATCGAGCGCATGACGATCGCCCGCCGTAGAGAGAACAATGTCGACCTTGGCATGAAACTCTTCATTCGCCGCATAGTAGTTCGCCAAGGAACGTGCTATCGGCTTTCCTGCCTGAAAATCTGCATCCGTGAACCGCGAGCCGTCTGCATTCTGCAAATCGTAGCGGCAGTACGCCTGCGGACTCTCGAACAACGTCTTCAAATGAACGATGAGCTTTCGAAGATTCTTCGCCTTGCGCTCGGGATCGCCGTTCGAAGCGTAGATGCCCTGCGGGTCATGAGAATAATAATGCGGTATCGTCACAAGTATCTTCATCGCGTCCTCCTAGCTGCACGGGGTAAATCGGAAATATGCGATCTCCGGCGGGCAGCCCAAGCGGTACGGAAACCAACTGCCGTTGCCCGAATGAACGTAGCCCATCGTCTTTTTCTTTCTCGACGATGCCCCGCGTGTACTTGAATACGGGGAAGAGCGGTATGCCGAAGATGCCGAACTGCGAGCCGTGCGTGTGGCCGGTGAGCACGAGACGCGCACCGTAGGCAGCGCCATCGTCGATGAACTCCGGATGATGCGCGAGCAAGACCGTCACGGCCTCCGTCGGAATCGCTTCGAGCGCCGCCTTCGCAAACGCCGCCTTTTCCCGCTGGAAAGCCTCCGTATCGAGTCTCTGCCTGTACTCCGACATCGGATAATCGACGCCTGCAAAATAAAGAGGCGTCTCGCCCGGCCGCACGCACCGCGCTTCATTCTTCAAAAACCGGATCTTCGACCCGGCAAGCGCTTCCTCGACGAGCGCGATGCCGCGTATATGTTCATGGTTGCCATGGCAGTACCATATACCGCCGGGGAAAGCTGCAGCGAAGCTGTCGATCAGCTGCACGGCTTCGACCGTCCATTCGGGATGATCGAAGATGTCGCCCGTCAAAAGAAGCGCATCGGGAGCGGCGTCGGCCACCTGCCGCAAGAGGCGTGCAAGGCGATCCAGCGAGAAGAACATGCCGAGATGCACGTCGCTGAGCTGGGCGACCGTATAGCCCGCAAGCGCGGGGGCGGCGACAGGGACATCGTAGCGACGCTCGACCGTCGCATTCCGCTCGTAAAGATTGCCGTAGAGCGCGACGCCGAGCGCGGCCGCCGGATAAAGCTCCCGCCGCTTTGAGCATCCCTGCGCCGCTCTCCGTCCTCCGGCACGGCGAGCATCCTGCGATATACGAAACGAAAGATGACGCTGGCAACGACGAGGAGGAACAGGAACATCAAGACGAGAAAGAAGACGGATGCCAGCGAAACCGTCGTACCATCCGAGAGAAGGAGCGCGAACGGATTGCGCCGCACCAAAAAGGACGCCACCGCGATGGCAAAAACACAGACAACCGCAGCGCGGCAGACGAGGAGCGCACGTCCGTCGAGGATGTAGCGCAGCGCCCAGAGCGCCGCTGCGGTGAACATCGAAAGAACGGCGATCAACAAGATGAGAAAGGTAATCAAGCTGCACCTCCGAAAAGCGAAGAATCATGGATGTCATCGCAGATATTATAGCACAGATAAAGGGAGAAACATACTCAAATGCGCCTTTGGCTTGTCTGTGCAGAATTTTCCTGTATAATAGGAAGAGAACGTGTGATTTCCAAGAAAAGGAGATGTTGCCATGAACGCCAGTCCCAAGAGTCTCGAACTCGCTACACGCGAGAAGATCGACCGCGTGCTTGAGGCTCATTCCTACGACCCGACGCAGATCGTCGGCATCCTGCTCGACGTGCAGGACCTCTTCGAGCGCCACTATGTGCCCGAGCCTGCCGCCTACTATGTGGCGGAGAAACTGCCGTTGAAGATCTCTTTGATCTACGACTGTCTCACCTTCTATGCGAGCCTTTCCCCCACGCCGCGCGCCAAGTACCCGATCCAGGTCTGCGATTCCGTTGTCTGTCGCATCAACAACAACGAGACATTGCTCTCCACTCTGCAGAGCCTCCTCGGCATCGAAATCGGCGAAGTCACCTACGACGGACGCTTCACGCTCGAAAAGACGCCGTGCTTCGGCGCCTGCGACATCGCGCCCGCCGTGCGCGTCAACGGCGAAGTCTACGGCCATCTTGACAGCCGCGAAAAGATTGAGAATCTTTTGCAAACATTGCAATAGCGTCTCGCGCTCTCGCAAAACCGCGCTGCAAGGCCGCTCCACACCTTCGCAGCCAGAATGCGCCCCCAGCAAGGAGGCACAGGAACAGAACCAGAATTGGAAAAGGAAAGACAGCCAAGAAAGGAGACTATATGAGCAAGGTTTCTTTCATGACGAAGAACTTCCATCGCTACGATCCCATGTCCATCGAATCGTACTTTGGCGATCGGCGGCTTCAGCGCCTTGAAGAAGGCGGTGACGATGGACGGCGAGGACATCGCCACGCTGCTCTCGGAAGCTCAGATCAAGGGGCGCGGCGGCGCCGCCTATCCCATGGGACGCAAATGGTCGCAGGCGCGCGCCGTCAAAGGAGCGCACAAGGTCATCATCTGCAATGCCGACGAGGGCGAGCCATGCACCTTCAAGGATCGTGAGCTCATCAAGAACGACCCCTTCAATCTCATCGAGGCCATGGCGATTGGCGCCTGGAGCATCCGCGCACAAGATGGCTACATCTATCTGCGCGAGGAATATGCGCACCTTCGCGCCCACCTCAAAAACGCCATCGAGGAGGCGGAGCGCTGCGGCTTCCTCGGCAAGAACATCCTCGGCAAGGAGGGCTTCGACTTTCGCATCCATCTCTACTCAGGCGCAGGCGCCTACGTCTGCGGCGAAGGCACAGCGCTCATCCGCTCCATCGAGGGCAAGGCGGGAAGACCGCGCATGAAGCCGCCCTTCATCAAGCAGAGCGGCCTCTTCGCGCTGCCGACGTGCGTCAACAACGTCGAAAGCCTTTCCATCGTGCCGCACCTTCTCTTGGACGACAAGAAAGAATACATCGGCTACGGCTCGGGCGAATCCCTCGGCACGAAGCTCGTCTCCGTCGCCGGCAACGTCAACCACCCTGCCGTCTTCGAGATCCCCTTCGGCACGACCGTGCGCGAGATCATCTATGACCTTGCGGGAGGCGTCCAGGACGGTCACCGCATCCGCCTCATCCAGTTTGGCGGCGCCTCAGGCAAGATCGCTGACGAATCCATCCTCGACGTCCCCTACACCTATGACGACCTCAAAGCCGCCGGCGTCACCGTCGGCTCGGGCGCCATCCTCGTCGTCGACGAGCGCACGAGCGTCCTCGACTTCCTGCGCATGACGCAGGCTTTCTTCTCGCACGAAAGCTGCGGCCAGTGCACGCCGTGCCGCGAAGGCGTCCTCCACATCAAACTGATCTTGGAGAAGTTCGCGCAGGGAACGGCGACGGAAAAGGATCTCGAAAACATGAAGATGATCGCGCGCATCATGCCCATGTCCGCCCTCTGCGGTCTTGGCGAGAGCGCAGAAAACGCCCTTTCCGCCGCCTTCAAGCTCTTCCCCGAAACATTCCGGATTGAGGCGTCCACTAATGGCAGAAGAAAGAGAACTCGTACATCTGACGATCAACAACATCCCCGTGGAAGTTCCCAAGGGCACGAAGATCATCGACGCCGCGCGCAGGTGCACATCAACATCCCGCACCTCTGCTACCACCCCGACCAACGTGTCAAAGCGCGCTGCCGCATCTGCTCCATCGAGGTCACGGGCAATCGCCGCCTCATGGCAGCGTGCGCGACCGAAGTCTGGGAAGGCATGGAAGTCCACACGGACACGCAGATCGTGCGCGACACGCAGATCGCCATCCTGCAGCTCATCCTCGCCAACCACAACCGGGACTGCCTGAACTGCCCGCGCAACCACCGCTGCGATCTGCAGGAGCTTTGCAGCCGCTTCAACATCGGCCATACGGGGCTGCCCATCGTCGTCGAGAGCCGGGAGGACGCAGCGAACAACCCGAGCATCGCACGCGACCCGACGAAGTGCATCAAATGCGGCCGCTGCATCCGCGCCTGCAAGGACGTACAAGGTATCGAAGCCTTGAATTTCTCGGGAAGAAGCGACAAAATCACCGTCACCACCGCCTACAACAGCCCGCTCGAAGCGACGGACTGCATCCTCTGCGGCCAGTGCAGTCTCGTCTGTCCAACGGGCGCGATCACGGAAAAGGACGACACGCAGCGCGTTCTCGATGCCTTGCAAGACCCGAAGAAGCACGTCATCGTGCAGGTCGCCCCCGCCGTGCGCGTCTCCTTGGGCGACGAATTCCACCTGCCGCCCGGCGCCATCGTCACGGGACAGATGGTCGCCGCCTTGAAGCGCCTCGGCTTCGACCGCGTCTTCGACACGAACTTCGGCGCCGACCTCACGATCATGGAAGAAGGGCACGAATTCCTGCATCGCCTGGAGAACGGCGGCACGCTCCCCATGATGACCTCGTGCAGCCCTGGCTGGGTCAACTACGTCGAAAAGCACTACAGCGACTGCATCGACCACCTGTCGACGGCGAAATCCCCCATGCAAATCTTCGGCGCTGTCGCCAAGACCTACTACCCCGAGCAGGCAGGCATCCCCGTCGAGGACATCGTGACCGTCTCCGTCATGCCTTGCACGGCGAAGAAGTTCGAAGCGGCACGCCCTGAGATGGGGCGGGACGGCCGCCAGGATGTCGACATCGTCATCACGACGCGCGAGCTTGCCAAGCTCATCCACTACGTCGGCATCACCTTCCACGACCTGCCCGAAGAAGACTTCGACAGCCCCCTCGGCACAGCATCGGGTGCGGGCGCCATCTTCGGCACGACGGGCGGCGTCATGGAAGCCGCCCTGCGCACGGTTTACGAAAAGGCGACGGGCAAGACGCTCCCCTCCATCGACTTCCTCGCCGTGCGCGGCATGGACGGCATCAAGGAGGCGACCGTCGACCTCGACGGTCGCCGGTGCGCGTCGCCGTCGCGCACACGCTCAAGAACGCCAAGCACATCATGGACGAGATCAAGTCGGGCAAAAGCCCCTATGACTTCATCGAAGTCATGGCATGCCCTGGCGGCTGCCAAGGCGGCGGCGGACAGCCGCTCAATACGACGAACGCACGCCGCGCCGAGCGCATGAAGGCGCTCTACGAGATCGACAAGAACCTCCCCGTGCGGAAGTCGCACGAAAATCCCGAGGTCGTGCGCATCTACAAAGAATTCCTCGGCGCACCCTTGCAAGGCAAAGCGCACGAGCTGCTGCACACGCATTTCCACAAGGCGGATAAGCTCTACGACTTCACGGGCGCGGGAAAATAACGAAAGCAACGAGGCAAATCTTCTGCCAAAAACACGATGAGGGGCGCTTGCGCCCCTTTTTTAGAAATAATATCATATTCTCTTGCTATTGAATAAGATTTAAGGCACAATAGAAGTACGATTTCGCCTAGAACGCTAACGACGAAATAAGCTATACCCACATACAAAAATAAAGCACACAAACGATTCCTAAACAAAGAGGTTAACAAACTATGCAATCATCCCTTGAACAAGTATTCAAAGATCCATTTTACAAGATCACCTATAAAATGCACCTCATCCTGATGGTCGGCAGACTCCTCATGGAGAACGGCGCCGACTCCGACCGAACGACGCGCTACATCATGCGCACGGCGGCTTACATGGGCATCCCTGCCGAAAACGTCAGCTGTCACATCATGTATACGTCGCTTCTCCTCAACGTCAAGAACGAGGAGCGCACCTACACGGAACTCACGAAATGCCGCAAGCACAGCGTGAGCATGACCGTCCTCGCCGCCGTAAGCCGCGTCATCTGGCGCGCCATGCGCGACAACTGGCCGCCTCGAACGCTTCGAAAAAGGAACTGGAGACTCTCGAAAATCGCAAGAACCCCTACTCGAACTTCGCGACCGCCATCGGCTCCAGCTTCGCCTGCGGCGGCTCCTGCCTGCTCTTCGGCGGCGACTTCATCGCCTTCTTCGTCACGGCGGTCTGCGCCTTTTTCGGCTTCTATACACGCATCCTCTGCAACAAGCGCGGCTTCAACAATTATGCAGGCATCGCCATCGCCGCCTTCGTCGCGACATCCTTGGCTACGCTCTCGCAAGGCGTCGTCCACTCCGCGACCCCCATGCACCCCATCGTCGCCTGCGCCCTCTTCATCGTGCCCGGCGTGCCGCTGATCAATGCGGCGGACGACATGCTCAACAACTTCATCACGGCGGGCATCACGCGCGCCTTCCACACCGTGCTCATCATCGGCTCTATGGCATTCGGCACGGCAATCGCGCTGCACCTCGGACGCATCACCGAATTTACGACGATCAGCCTCAGTCCCGGCGACATCTACTTCTACCACCCGCTTGCGGCAGCGATTTCGGCGGGCGGCTTCTCGCTGCTCTTCAACGTGCCAAAGCGTGTTCTTTGGGCTGTATCCGTCGGCGGTGCCGTCGCTGTCCTGCTCCGAAACATCTGCATGTTCGACTTCGGCCTCAGCCAGGCGACGGGAACGCTCATCGGCGGCGGCGTCGTCGGTATCGCCGCGCTCTCCGCCATCCATCGCTTCCATGTGCCGAATGTCGTCCTCACGACGCCGTCCGCCATCCCCCTCGTTCCCGGCATCCTGCTCTACCGCCTGCTCTTCACGCTCCTCAACATCAACGAAGTCAGCACGGAAGTCCTTCTAGGCGCACTCAGAAACGGCATCGAAGCGGCGACCATCATCATCAGCATCGCCGTCAGCGTCGCCATACCGAACATCTTCTGGTCACGTCAGATCCGCAAGAACAAGATTGCACAGGAAAAGAGGCTCCTCGCATCGAGATTCGTCGATCAGGAAGACTGAAGAAACAAGGACATCCCAAATCATCCAGACTGCCTGCTGCAGTCTTTTACAAGTTTTCATAATATTCCAAACTATTATCATATCATACCTTTGGGGAATATATCGTTGTGCAGATTTCCTGCCAACGCTTCCCCTGCCCGCCTTTCAAGAAAGGAGCTTCTCATGGAATCCACGAAAGAACACGTCTTGACCCATCCCTTCTCCCAGATCATTTACAAGATGCATCTCATCCTGATCGTCGCCCGCATGATGATGGAAAACGGCGCCGACTCTGACCGCACAGTGCAGTACATCATGCGCACGGCAGCCTACACGGGCATCCCGGCGGAAAACGTCAGCTGCCACATCGCCTACACGACCATCATGCTGAACATCAAGGACGAGGAACGCACCTACACGCGCTTCAGCAAGTGCCGCACGCACCGCGTCAACATGCTCGTCCTCTCCGCCGTCAGCCGCACGATCTGGCGTGCCATGCGCGACGCCTGGTCGCTGGAGCGCTTCGAACGCGAACTCGAAGGAATCGAAAAGCGTCAAGCGCCATACAGCGGCTTCTTGACGGCGCTCGGCGCGAGCTTCGCCTGCGCCGGCTCATGCGCCCTCTTCGGCTGCGACCTCGCCGCCTTCTTCATCACAGCCGCCTCCGCCTTCCTCGGCTTCTATGCGCGGCGCTTCTGCAACGAGCACGGCTTCAACACCTACGCCGGTATCGCCATCGCGGCCTTTTCCGCGACGCTTGCCGCCGTGCTGCTGCAGAAGCTCGATCTGTCGGCGACGCCCATGCTGCCCATTGTCGCCTGCACCCTCTTCATCGTGCCCGGCGTGCCGCTCATCAACGCGGCGAACGACCTCTTGAACCACTTCATCACATCGGGCATGACACGGGCGTTCGACACGCTCCTCATCGTCTGCAGCACGGCATTCGGCATGGCGATCGCCCTGCGTCTCGGGCATGTCAGCTCGTTCGTCGAGGTGAACCTGAGTCCCGGCGAGATCTACATCTACCATCCGCTCGCCGCCGCCATCGCCGCCGGCGGCTTCTCCATGATCTTCAGCGTGCCGCGCCGCCTGCTCTGGGTCGTCTCCACCGGCGGCGTCATCACGATTCTCCTCAGAAATATCTGCATGTTCGAACTCGGCATGAGCCAAGCGGCAGGCACCTTCCTCGGCTCCGCCTTCGTCGACATCCTCGCGCTCTTTGCCATCCACCGATTCCACACACCGAACATCGTGCTGACGATTCCCTCCGCCATCCCGCTGATTCCCGGCGTCCTGCTCTACCGCTTCTTCTTCACGCTCTTGAACATCAACGAGGTCAGCGCCGACCTCCTGCTCGCCGCCCTTAGAAACGGCGTCGAAGCCGCGACCATCATCGCCGGCATCGCCATCGGCGTCGCCATGCCGAACATCTTCTGGTCGCGTCAGATCCAGCGCAACAGGCTCGCACTGGAAAAAGAAGCTGCTCGCATCGAGATTCATCGATCAAGAGGATTGAAAACCATAAGGAGGCTCGATCCGTGCAAGGCAGACAACGTCCGATCCATCCGCAGTCATCGATGCCTGAGACAAAAGAAGAAGCCACTGCAGACTGCAGTGGCTTCTTGCTATCCTTCTGCTGGAATTCAGCAGGTATGGCACTTGTCGTAAAGGCCCTTCTCCTTGAGGAGCTTGACCATCGTCTCGCCGATGTGGGCGACCGTATCGGCGACGGGGATTCCCGCAGCGTTCAGAGCCGCGACCTTGTCGGCCGCCGTGCCCTTGCCGCCCGAGATGATCGCGCCGGCATGACCCATGCGCTTGCCCGGAGGCGCCTGACGGCCTGCGATGAAGGCGGAAACCGGCTTGTCCTTCATGTTCTCCTGAATCCACTTCGCAGCGTCCTCTTCCGCCGTGCCGCCGATCTCACCGATCATCAGAACAGCGTAGGTGTCCGGATCATCCTTGAAAAGCTGCAGAGCGTCGATGAAGTCCGTTCCTTTGACGGGGTCGCCGCCGATGCCGACCGTCGTCGTCTGGCCGATGCCCGCGTTCGTGAGCTGGAAGGCAGCCTCATACGTCAAGGTGCCGGAGCGCGAGATGACGCCGACATGACCGAGCTTTGCTGACCGTAGCCGGCGTGATGCCGAGCTTCGCCTGCTTGGATGTCAGAAGACCTGGGCAGTTCGGCCCGACGAGACGTGTTTTCCTGCCTTCCATGTAACGGCGCACCTTCACCATGTCGAGAACAGGGATATGCTCCGTGATGCAGACAACAAGATCGAGGTCGGCGTCAACCGCCTCCATGATGCTGTCCGCCGCAAAGCGAGGGGGAACGTAAACGACCGAAGCCGTCGCGCCCGTAGCCTTCACGGCATCTGCAACCGTGTTGAACACGGGAACGCCCTCGACCTTCTGACCCGCCTTGCCCGGCGTCACGCCTGCGACGATCTTCGTGCCGTAGTCGAGCATCTGCTTCGTGTGGAACGTCGCCGCTTTGCCCGTGATGCCCTGCACGATAACCTTCGTATCTTTATCAATCAAAACTGACATGTGTTTGACCTCCCTTTCGATTTAAGCCTTCGCCTCAGCTACGAGCTTCACGATCTGCTCGGCGCCGCCCTCCATCGTAGGTGCGGGGAAGACGTTGGAAATCGGCGTGTTCTTCAAGATCTCGCGGCCTTCTTCGACCTTCGTGCCCTCAAGGCGGACAACGACGGGAACCGGGAGGGATTTGCCGTCCTGGAGATGATCTTCGCAGCCTCGATGATGCCGTTCGCGATATTGTCGCAGCGATTGATGCCGCCGAAGATGTTGACGAAGATACCCTTCGCCTGGCCGCCTTCGAGCATGATGTTGAACGCCTTCGCGATCTTCTCAGGCTCGGAATCGCCGCCGACATCGAGGAAGTTCGCCGGCTCGCCGCCGTAATGCTTGATGATGTCGACCGTGGCCATGGCAAGACCTGCGCCGTTGACCATGCACGCGACATCGCCGCCGAGGTTGACGTAGTTGAGACCGGCAGCCGCAGCTTCGCGCTCCTTCGGATCCTCTTCCGTCTCATCGCGCAGTTCGGCGATATCGGGATGACGGAACAGTGCGCTGTCGTCAAAATTCAGCTTCGCGTCGAGGCAGATCACGTCATCCTCAGCCGTGACAACGAGCGGGTTGATCTCGACCTGCGAGCAGTCCTTGCCGATGAACGCAGCATAAAGCTTCTCCATCAGCGCGGCAGCCTTTCGAATGGCAGGGCCGGGGATGTTGATGGCATACGCCATGCGCGTTGCCTGGAACGGTGCAAGACCGATGACCGGATCGATATACTCCTTGATGATCTTCTCAGGAGTCTCGGCAGCGACCTTCTCGATCTCGACGCCGCCTTCCTCGGATCCCATCATGACGATCCTTGCCGTGGCGCGATCAACGACAAAGCTGAGGTAATATTCCTTTTTAATATTCGAGCCTTCTTCGATCAGGAGGCGACCAACCTTCTTGCCTTCAGGACCCGTCTGATGCGTGACGAGAACCTTGCCAAGCAGCTCCTTCGCATAGTTTTCGACCTCTTCGACGGACTTGGCGATCTTGACGCCGCCCGCCTTGCCGCGGCCGCCCGCATGAATCTGCGCCTTGACGACCTTGACAGCGGCGGTGCCGAGTTTCTTCGCGTTCTCCACCGCCTCTTCGACACTGAACGCCGGCAGGCCGTTCGGCACATTGACGCCGAATTCCCGCAAGACTTGCTTGGACTGGTACTCATGAATATTCATAACCATGCCTCCCTGTTGATGGTTCTCGGGACGAGGATATTGCTTCCTCTCATTTCATCCCATAACAACTATATTGTATAATTTTTTCACTCCGTTGTCTAGTGATTTCTTAAAAATCTTATCATAGACGAGATTTATCATATTTAAAATCTATCGGAAAATTCTCACGTTCCGATCACACCTGCTTGTCGTGCAATCCATACACACACGGCAGACATACGTACACGCTCAGACCACGCCCTGCTTCAACAAGTCGGTCAGATGAATCATGCCGACGGGCGCTCCCGTCTCGTCGATGACGGGCAAGACCGTCACGGGACGCGGCTCGTGCTTCTCCATGACGGAGAGCGCCGCCGTCGCCAATTCATCGGCGCGGATCGTCAAGGGCTCCGTGAACATGATCTCATGCACCGGCTCGTCGAGGAAAGCATAGTCTTTCGCCAAGGCACGTCGAATGATGCCGTCCGTCAAAAGCCCGATGAACTTGCCCGCTGCATCCGTGACGGAGACGGCGCCAAGCCCCTTCTCCGTCATGACGAAGAGCGCGTCCTTCGCCGTCTTCTCTCCAGCGACGACGGGATTCTCCTCGCCCGTGTGCATGACGTCCTGCACCTTGAGCAGGAGACGCCTGCCGAGCGCACCGCCCGGATGGAAGAGCGCGAAATCCTGCTTTTTGAAGTTCCGCACGGACATCACAGCGACGGCGATGGCGTCGCCCATGGCGAGCGTCGCCGTCGTGCTCGTCGTCGGTGCAAGCCCCAAGGGGCAGGCTTCCGGCTCGTGTCCGATATCGATGACGTAATCCGAGTATTCGGCAAGCTGCGAGGCGCGGTTGCCCGTCATGGCGATGATGGTCGCGCCGATGCGGTGGATGACCGGCAGGATCTTCACGACCTCCTGCACCTCGCCGCTGTTGGAAATCGCCAGGACGACGTCCTTGTCCGTCACCATGCCGAGGTCGCCGTGAAACGCCTCCGCCGGATGCATGAAGAACGAAGGCGTGCCCGTGCTCGCCAGCGTCGCTGCGATCTTGCGCCCGACATGCCCGGACTTCCCCATGCCCGTGACGACGACGCGCGCCGTGCAGTCCAGCACGCACTCGACCGCGCGGCAGAACTCCTCGTCCACATTCTCCGTCAGCTTCTTCACCGCCGCCGCTTCCAGCATGAGTGTTTCCTTCGCCTTTTCCCGTATCACATCTCTTTTCATTCGCTGCGCTCCTTTTCGCTTCGACTGTAAATCAACTACGAAATCCACCTCCTTATTATACACCGCACGAGAGGTTCTTGGTAGGGCAAATAAAAACCGCCGAACCATTTCGAAGTGATCCGGCGGCTCTCCTCTGAACCTTTCAGTTGTTGATATACGCCAAGCAATAGTTCAATACGGCCTCTGCCGATCCTCCATAAACCCGGCTGTCGTTGCCCCGCATATTCCCCGTCGCATAGCGCCACTCGTCTCCCATTCTGTTGAAGCGCCAGTCAACGCGCTCCACGAGGCGTCCATTTCGCACGTTTTTCGTGCTCACATGCACCCAGTTATTCCCATTGGACTGAATCGTCTCCGTCATGACAAAGACCTGATATCCTTGTTCATACGACGAATCATGCACCGTATATACCCAGACATCCTGCGCCGAAGCCTCCGATGGAAGCATCATCTGTCCTCCCGCACTGACGGCCAGCAAAAACGCGATGCCCGCCAAGATTCTTTTCCACATAAAAATCCTCCTCTCGCTCACCAATTCCTTCAAATCTCAGTCCCAACAGACCTGAATTTATTCTGCAAGGCATTGTAACTGTCCGCCGCCTCACGCAGTGCATTCAAATCGGCTTGAAGATTCCCGCTGATTCGTTTCATACGCTTGCTTTCTTCCTTGAAGGGTTTTTGCGATCTCTTCCGCCACCACTTGCAGGGACGAATCAATTGCGATCTTGAAATTATCAGCCAAATCTGCTGCCATATACATGCATTTCTGCGCCAGCTCTTCTCTTGCCTGCGCTTCCGCCTGAATTCGACGTTTTTCCCGCTCATTTCTGGCTGCAGCCTCAGCCTGCATTTCCGCAAAATTATCCTTCCCGCCAAAGAGGCTGGCCAACAGAGGCAAAACTGCAGTTATAACCCCGACATACGGCATCACAGGCACCAAGATCGATTTCCCCAAAGCCGTTGCCAGCAGACTTTTCCCCAGCGCTGTTCCTGCGGCCTGCTTCACACCTTTTGAAACCATCATGCCAAGAGCTGTATTTGCCAAGGCATTCCCGCCTTTGCCGTTTTTCCCGTAAGCAGGAATCGCTATTTCATTCAGCTCTCCTAATACATCCTTCACTCTATTCAGGACAGAAGCCACATCAAAAGAAGACTCTCTTTCTTCCATATCAGGCACTACATCCACCTGCATGTCACTTGCCTTGAAATCAAGTTTTTCGATTTCCAATGTCAAATCTTCAGCATCCTCCAACAAGTCTCCCGTCAACTCGTGAAGCCGATTTTCAAAATCCTGCTGAATCATCTCAGCCGTTTTAGCCACTTCTGCCTGAACCTGTTCCTGCACTTGCGCTGGCTTCTCACGAAGCGACCAAATCATCCCGGGCAGCTTATGCCCCAAGCGATCCGCCCTAACATCGATGGAAGCCGCCATTTCCTCGCGCAGTTCCTTACGCCGTATGCGCAATTTTTCCAGAAGTTCATTGGCACTTTTTACCCCTTCTTCCTTATCCTGCTCGGCCAGGCATACGATCATGGGCTGCAAAGCGCGTTCCACATCCTGTATGGCATTGCTCAAGATATGAAACGGTCCTGTTTTCTTTAGTTCCTGCATGATGACATTCGTCAATTCCGCCATATTGCTCTTATCCAAAAAGGCTTGACTGCCCTTCTCACGTCCCTTCTTTGCCCTGGCGGCGTTCACTGCCACAATATAGTATTTTTTCTCCACATTTTCTATGCCTACCTGGCGCATGTTTTCCGCCACTTTATCCTTGATTGTCTGTATCGTTCTGTCGCCGTTTTCGCTGAAAAGATCACCGTTCTTGTCGTTCAAGACAATGATGATCTTTTTTCCTGCATCGGCAATCTCCTTCATGCGCACATAATTCTGACGCCGTTCGTTGGAACCGGTCGTGCTCATGACAAAAATGACAACATCCGCTTTCTTCAGATGCTCCATCGTTACATTCTGGTGCTCGATCGGAGCGCCTACACCAGGCGTATCTGCCAAACGGTAGCCATTCCATTCATAATAGTCCACCTTGTCTGTCGTCGGTACATCTTCTACCTTGGCACGATCTGCACCGATCAGCTCATTGATGATGCTGCTCTTGCCGGCATTATATATGCCGAATACCATGACTTCAGGCTTTGTGGCATCCAGTTTCGCAGCATATATTTCCTGGATCTCCTTCAAACCCTTCGAAATTTCCGGCAGTTCAGCATAAGGACGCGCATGCTTTTCCACCTTTTCTCTGAGTGCGCCCATTTCACCTTTGAAATCCATCAAACGATAATCCATGCCATTCTTCCCTCCTATAAGCTCATGTCGAAGACGTTCTCCCTGCTGTAGACAATCAGATAAGCCCTTTCCAGCCTTTCCAACGCTGCCCGCATTTCCTCATAGTGTTGAAGCATATTTTTTGCTTTCAAATGTTCATATATCCACTGGCAGTTCGTTCTTCCCGTGGACAATAATAAAATCTGCACTTCCAACTCGGACAATATCGTGCCTCCTATGCCGCATTGTCCACCCTCCAAAAACTGCAGATAGCGCTGCAGAGAAAGCACACGCATCGGACGCGCTGTTCTGCCGTAACTTTTCGCCTCCCTTCCCGTCATTCCCTCACGAACAGCCAACATCCGCCCATACGCATATAAATTCGGCATTTGCTGCAAGGTCTGATACCAAAGCCCATATGCCTTGACTGTATTTTCCCGTGGATACCAGGAAAGGATCTGCTCCAGCGGCACTCGCCCCTCTAGCAGCATTTCTTTACGCTTTGCAGCGAATTCTTTTTCCATGTGCTGCGCCAAGCGCAAAATTTCCCAACGGGACATCTCCTCTGTTTCTGTTTGCGGAAAATCTTCCGCCGATGTGTAAAAATCATAATCAACAATTTGTATGCCATATTTTTCCGGTTCTTTTGTGATTGATGTTTCGGGCAGCGGCCAGTAACAGACAACATTCAATTCCAAGGCTCCTTGACCCCATTCCAATAACTCTTTGCCAAAAGCAAGGTCTTGTTCATATATCTCTTTGGAGAAAAACGCACTTCCCAAGATGATATTCCCGTAAATCTGCTTTATTCCCGTCTCTCGGCAGGCTGCAACGACTTCCTTGATTTCTTCCGGCGTCGTATGCTTTCGATAGGCCTCCAGTACCCGAGGAACGCCACTTTCAATTCCCAACTGGATGCGCAGAGCCCCCGCTGCTGCGATATCCTTGATCATATCGGGATGCAGCTTCAACGTGTGGACATGGCCTTCGCAAAACCAATGAAAGTGACGCTTCTCCTGTCTTTCCTTCAGGCCTTCGCACAACCTATGAACGCGCTTTTCATCCAAAGTGAAGGTGTCATCCGTAAACAAAATGTACGGCTCGACTTCACGCGGCACTTCTTCCAGAAAACGATCGATCTCTTCCAGTACATTCCCTACAGACCGAAACCGAACTTTCCCGGAGGAACGGCCTTCATAACAAAAAGCGCAGTGAAAAGGGCAGCCTCGTCCCGTCATGATGCATAAATACCGACGATTCTTTTGCGGCAATAGATAACAATCTTCATCAACGAAAGGCAAAAGCATCGAGATTTTTCAATAACAGGACGGGGCGTAGTAGTCTTCACTTCATCGGTCTGCCAATAGGCAATGCCCTTGATGTCCTCCAGTCGTCCAGTTCCGTCAAGAAGGCAATCCATGAGTTCCAGCACCGTCAATTCACCTTCATGATAGACCACGGCATCGCATCGCGCTTCCTTGAAGAACGCCTCATCCAAGCTCGTCGCCTGCGATCCGCCCACGATTACAGGGATGCCATATCGTTCTTTGACATACCGGCTCACAAATTGATTTTCCGTAACATTTGCATAATCGCAATACAGCCCAATCATCGCAGCCTTTTGCTGTGTACAGAGCTCATCGAGCAGTTCCATGCTCCGATGCAGGGATCCTGCATAAGCCTGGCCTAGGTAGCCATTTTCATTGACAAAAGCAGCCAAGAGATAAATGCCCAAAAATCCGTCAAAATCCGGCATATGGTCGAGGTAGCGCCGATGGATGTTGAAAAAAACAATATCATTTTCCCGCATATTCCAATGCTTCCTTCAATATCTTTTTCTTTTTCCGCCAAACGCAGACGATATGCCATCTTCTCCTGAACCAAGCGCTTTTTCAGCAGCTGGATTCCTGTTGTCTGCAAATATTCCAACAGACTCTTTCGCTCCCCGGCAAAAAGGAAACGCTGCCTCCGTCGTACCGTTTTTCCAGCCACGCTTCAAATGTGCAGCCGCCATGACAGAGTTCCCAGACAGCACATTCCTTGCAGCCATGATTTTGCAAATAGGCGTCGCGGGCACGCACGCTCTGCGCTGCAGGCGAATCGTACAGATCCGACAAGGACTGTTCCTGCAGATTTCCATAGGCGAAATGCATTTTTTCTCCATCGCGCCCGCAAAAGCCCGACAATCCCATCGGCGTAGAGACACATGATCCCAGCTGCACAAATTCCATTATAGGAGCATTCCCTCATGCGGGTTCCCATGAGAATCCCGTTCATCATTTTTATCCAGAGGCTCGATCACGATCTCTGCCGAGGCGTCCATTATTTTTTCGTACAGCCTTTTCAGAAGGGAGACATAGTTTTGATATATCCTGCGGGCATCATCGCAATCCGCGGCTCTCCCGCTGGGCAGCAGGGGATTGATCTTACATGCCAAGGCATTGTCTTCAATAAAGGCAAAGAGTCGATCAATATCAACGGGATCCGCTGTGTTCAGAACCATCAGGACACTGCCGCCCAGACCCGCCTTTCGAATGCGTTGTATGTTCTCCCACACGACAGAAAAAGGTTGGTTTCCCATCTCTGGTCGGACGATTGCGGTCATGCATCTCCTCATAGCCATCCAAAGAAACCCCTACTTGAACAGAATGCCGTTTGAAGAGCTCCAAAAAGGCCTCGTCCAGCAAATATCCATTCGTCTGCATCGTAAAATGCAACGCATAGTCCGCCAATTTCTTCTCGGCATATTCCATCGCTCTCGCCAAGCGGTCATGCCCCCATAAGAGCGGTTCCCCGCCATGCCAGAGGATTCCGACGGAACGCTCCCCTTTTCGTTCCAACAAAGACGGAATTTCATCAACCAACTTGCAAAAAACATCTTCTGCAAGAAATTCTTCTTTTCTATCCCCCTCGCTGCAATAGACACACTGAAAGTTGCAGGCCGTAGTCGCCTTGACAATAAACTGCATTTCATCACCTACAATTTCATATAGCCTTAAAAGCGCAGCGCCTCCAATTCCTTGTGCAGCCGCCCGAGATTTTTTTCAATTTCCTGCACAAATCTTTCCTGTGGGGCAAAATAATTGTCCGCAATCTTCTCAAGGTTCTCTCGTACCGTCCGAGCAACATAGCTCTCGATTTGCGGCATGAGTTCCCTGATGACGTCTTCCACATTCACTCCGGCATCCACCGTTATTTTTTTCGTGACCTTGCGCTTCACCTTTTTGTAAAATTTCTTGTTGAACAGACTGAGAATATCCTGCACATGCTCAACAAAACCATCTGGGGAGCGTGGGACTACTTCAATCACCGTGTACGTTTGTTCGAATTCTTTCGTCTGACGCTTGATGCCAAGGGGCGCGGATCTCCGGCTGGGCGGCCTTGATCTCCAAATCTCCCACAAGTTCCTGCGACATCCCGATGATCTTGGAAATCTCCTGGTTGATTTCCTCCGCCAAAATCGGCTGCGTGACAGAAAAAACCATCTGGGCGATGGTTGCAGGTTCTGTCTCCTTTCCGCCAGCCTCCGCCTGATGCGCCATGCGATTCGTTTCCTTCAAGGCGGACGCTTTGACTCGGCGGGTGATGCGATCCGTCAGACTTTCCGTGCGCTGCTTGACCTTTCCACGGTAATCTTCCACGGAATCAAGCACCGTTTGCACATGATTGTGCAAATCCTTGATCCCTGCAATCATCTCATCACCCTCGACGATATCCCGCAGGAATTTATTCATCGCTTTCTTCGGGCGTGCTGTTTTAAGACTGACGACATCGCCCCGAGCCTTCTCTGTCAATTTCTGCATCAACAGATCAAGCTGGCTGTCACGAAACTCTCTCTCATTTCCCGTTCGCATTGCATGGTCGCCCAAAACAGTCGATATGCTCATCGCACGAAATTTATCGACATCCACTTGGGGATAGGCAGCTGCAAGCCGCTCGCACATATCCTGCTCCTGCAAGCGCCGTCCTTCAGGTGTTTTTGGGCAGATATACCTTGACGATTTTTCCCCGCTTCGTCGACGTCTTCCTCCACCCGATCGGATTTCGTAATGACAACAAGCGCCTCCTGTTCGGTGCGTGAGAGCTGTTCCATATATTTCATATCTTCCATCAGCCCCGGCTCCGAGGAATTCACGAGAAAGATGCACATATCCACATATTGCAGATATTCCCTGACCATCTCTTCCATATTCCTCTTGTCGCCCTGCTTCGACAAAGCGCCCGTCCCCGGCGAGTCAAACCACCGCAGGCCGCTCAACGTAAAGTATTGGATATCGCCGGTCGTATCCGTAACTCCTTCGCTGAACCAATATCGTCCATCGACTTTCTCAATATCGCCCGTATTTCGGCCTTTTTCCTGTGTGGCAAATTCCGTCGGCGGACGATGCTTGTAAACATTTTTCAAAGGGCGCTTCGAGCCATTCGCGCCCTGCGAAAAAAAGTTCCCCAATGTGCTTTTCCCAGATTTTTACTGCACCAAAAAAATCATGACGACCAAGTATTTCTCATGGTCGTGCATAAATTCCTGCCCTTTTTTTGCTTGCCTCGATGCCGACGCGCCACTTATGGACAGCACCCTGCAAGCCTTGGATCACCTTTTGCAAAGCCTCGTCCACAGCCGTCGATTTTTCTCGCGTCCCCATCGTCCCTCGATACTCTGCATTGGCCTCTTCAAAACGTGCCAGGGCGGAATAAACCGCCTCATTTTTTGCGCTCAATTCCTGCGAGAAGACCTGCAACTTTTCCCCTGCCTGATCCAATGCAGCAAGAAATTCTTCCGCCGTCTTTGCCAGATAATTTCCAGCCACGTCTCCCGCCTCCTCTCAAGATCCTTTCGTCAGCTGCATATGATTGATCCGCTGGATCATCTGCTCCAATTCCTGCAGCTTTTGCTCATCCGCTGCAATCTCCTGCCGCAGCTTCTCTTCCAACCGCCCGATGGCCTCCGAGGACAGGTGATTCAGCTGCATTTCCCCGATTTTCCCGGGCTTCACATTCTGGAGCACCGGGGCAATATCCGGATTTTTCTCCAGCTCTGCAATCTCTGCCGCAACGCTTTCCCTGACGGATCGCTTCAGGCGTTTCACTCCTTGTTGGTGCTGCTCATACAGAGCTTTCTTTTCCTTGATCTTCCCCACCAAGTGAGCGTCGGAATACTCGCTGTAATCCCCATAATCACTATAGTTTCCATGCAAGGCAAATCCAAGAACTGCCCCGGCTATTGCTGCTGGTACAATCATCTAACTCATCCCCAATCTTCACGTTCCTGTTTCCACTGTTCCTGCAATTGCCAAACCTCTTGTCCCAACTGAGCTACTGTTGCTTCCTCATCTTCCAACTGTGTCTTATAGTCAATGATGTTCGAGTATGCCTGATGAAAAGCGCGCTCTATGGCTGCCGCTTTCTCTTGGAAATCGACACGGTTTTGCCGCAAAACGCCCGTTATTTCGTCTCGTTCTTTTGCAAGCCGATCGATTGCCTTCGCCTTGCACTTTTCAAACCGCGCTTTCTGCAAGGCAAGATTTTCGTCTCGCCATACAGCCAAATGCTCCTGGAGGAATTCCCGCAGTTGGGGGATGCCGCTTTTTTCCAAAAAAGCCTGCTTTTTTCGGCTGTCGCTTTCTTGCTGGCTTCTTTCATACCGCACATTCGATACGATGAACAGAGGAACTTCATCTGCCTGGAATTCCTCTTTAATCGCCGCTTTCATGCTCTGTCCGATCACGGACAGCTCTTCTTCCTCAAATTCTTCCTTGAAGGTCAGGACAAAAGCAAAGTGCCGCCAGAAGTAGTCTTCCCCCACCGCCTTTGCCATACGTCCGATATTCTGAAGTTCTGAGCGATGAAATTCCCCGATCTTGGGATTGTGGACGAAGATAATAAAATTCGCCTTCTTGTAAACCGAGAACGCTTCCCCATCGTCCGTTGCATCTGCATCCAATCCTGGCGTATCAACAAGAAACACGTCATCTTTGTACGGCTCTTCCTGATTGACCCTTGTTTCCCGGATATCAGCGACACGAAAGGCTTTCCTGCCGAGAATGGAATTGAGCAGACTGCTCTTGCCGTGATTCATGCGCCCTGCGTTGACAATATAGATCCGTTCACTTGCGGCAATCATGTCTTGCCGCATTGCTGATAATTCTTCACCAATCTTTTGTATATTCTCCATGAAAACCCAACCCCTTCCCGCGGGATATCCAACTCATATCCAACCTTGATGCACATCGATCAGAGGCACTCCTGGCAAGTTCTCAACACACGCCATGCATAACTGCTCGCATTAGCATCGCCGACTCGGAGATATGGCTCATTCTTTGTCCGTCGAGTGGCAAACCACCATACGCCTTCATCACGTGTAAATATGTAATGAAGCCCATAGGAAAGTTCTCCGTCGCGCACATACTTGACATAGGCAGTGATTGCCCCACCTCTCTCTTGATTGACGGATTCCGAAACAACATAAAGCTGATATCCATGATAATCAGCGGCCCAGCAATCTCTTGCCGAAGCTTCTGAAAATATTGCTATTTGATATCCTGCGCAAATAAGCAACACGAAGGTCCATACCAAAATTTTTTTCCTGTACATCATAAACCCCTCCCCTATTTTCATATCGTCTATGCTTCATCAAAATCCAGCAGTTTGGTGACCTTAGCATCCAAGCTCCGTGCAATTTCCATGACGGTGACGAAAGAGATCCCCTGGATGTCACCGCGTTCAATCTTGCTCAAATAACTTTTGCTGATACCGACATCTTTTGAAAATTCCTCTTGCGACAACCCCTGCAATTTTCTATAATAAGCAATCCTCTGACCCAATATGCGAAACTCCCGCTGGAATCCATCTGTCCCAGTGATGGGAATCATCTCCTTCACTTTGAAGAAATACCATTCTACTCTTTTTTTCTTATTATAATTTAAAATTACAGTTTCATGTTGTCACAAATAAGGATACTTCCCACCTATATAATGATATAAGCGTCACTAAGAAGCCGCATTTTGATACACCAGCGATATAATCAAGCATAGCAGAAAAACCGCCGTCATTGTTGTCCTGCGGGAACAACAATGACGGCGGTTTTTCTGCTTTTAACTCAAACTTCGCACATCAAAAACACTCGTCAAGGCTTGAAAAATACGGCATTGTAGCTAAAAAAACAGATTCGTTATGCACATTTTCGCAGTTTTTTTGACAACAGCGACGGCAACTCGGATAAGAAACCTTCCAACTGTGCCTGTACCGTCTGTTCATCGAGCATCGTCCGCTCTTGCAATCGTTCGGCAAAGAGCGACACAAGAAGCCGTACCGCTTCTGCCAAGCATATATCTGGAAGTTCATCCATCAGCAGATAGAACAGCTCTCCCAAGCTTCGTTCATCTTTGGATTCGCGTTGCTCCACTGCCAGAAACATGTACCGTGTGAACACAATGGACACATGCGCTGTCATGGCATCGTACGAGACTGCACGGCAGTCCTTCTCCAAGCGCAGATAGCTCTTGCACACCTTGAAGAACACCTCGATCCCCCAACGCTTCCCGTAGATACGAATCACTTCTTCCTCCGTAAGGCGCATATCCGTTGTCACCAGCACAAGCCAGTCCTTTCGATTGTTACGGTTGCGGACGAAAACGAGACGTACGGGGAGCGATTCGTTCCCCTTGCGTACAGCAGCTTCTACCGACAACAGATACTTCGAGCGTCCGCGCCGTTTCTTGTGCTTCCGGTAGATTGCTTTCACATCCTGCATCACGCCTTCATGGAGGTAATGGATCTTTTCCGTTTTCTTTGCCATCGCAACGACCTCGTAGCCAAGTGCATGGATGGACAAAAGAGAGGCTGGAGAGCAGAACCACGTATCGAACAAGACGTGACGCGCAGGAATCGCCGCCTCCTTTGCTTCCTGCAAGAGCCGCAGCATGACCTCGGTTGCTTTCCTTTGTGCCAGTTTCCGTTGTTTTGCGCCATTGGTGCGGGCATCTACGTTCCTGGAGGATGCCCTAAGACGGTTCTTTGGATTCTCGGTGGAAAAGAAGTGTATGGTTGACTGGCAGGAGTGTGTTTCCATCCGACCAGCAGAGTGTGAGCATACGAAAACCGTAGGAGAATTCCTTTTGGCATGGTCGTAAAGACGAGCCAGAAGCTCGACCTTCTTGGAGCGGGCGCGATGATAGACGGAGTCATCGAGGATGAGGACGTTGACTCGATCCGCACTTGTCAAGGGAGCGATGGTCGATTGGATGATGGTGGCGGCGAGGGTTGTTGTAAATCTGCGCCAGTGGATATGGCAGGAATTCATGAAGCGGTAGAACGTGTCCTTGGCAAAGGAAATAACGCCGGGTTGCAGGTGGATCTGCATGAAGAAGGAACGCTGTGTGAAGACGGTGGAAAAGGCGACGATAAAGATGCTTAGAACAGGGAAGCCGCGGAGTTTGTAGGCGTTTGCAGAACGAAGAATGCGACTGACGTGGTAACGTCGAAGAAAATATTGCATTTTCTCGGAAAGCTGTTTCTCAGACTGGTTGGTTTGTGCTATACTATTCATGGCATGAGCCTCCATTGGATGTTTTTGTGGCGTACTTAAATTATACCAAATGGATGTCGCTCATGCTATTTTATTGTATGGAAAGATTGATTTTTCAAGGCTTACAGCGGATTATTTATCTGCGAAGTTTGAGCTTTTAAGGCTTCCTGTAACCGTGATTGACTTTATAGACATGTTCGTAAATATATTCCGGAGAATATGGCGCTATACAAATCGTATGGTTCCAATATGCAAGCGGACGATCCCGCTCCAAAGCATCAAAAAGGCTGATATCGATATACTCCCGTGTTTCACTCCCACCGGGAAACGAAAATTCATACTGCCCCAAAGGGACTATGATATCCGCTGTTTCTCCAGGAAGAATCATTTCCGGACCTCGCACAGTAAGGTTTTCAGCTCCTGCAAAAGTTGTATGAAGCAGCAATCGCGGCTGCTGCAATGGCGCGTTCCCTTCATTGGTAATACGAAGACCCACACTCCAGTCCGACGGCACTGGCGCCTTCCCTTCCATTACAGGTGCCCCAAGGGCACGACGGCTGATCATAATTGCGCCCGAACTCTTGTGAGATTCACCGCACCAAAGGCATTCCACAGCAAGATTCCCATCTGCGCGTAGAAAATTAAGTCCTCTCTCCTTTTTTGCGCGATGCCCATCTTGAAAAACATCTTTCGATACAGCCGGCTGCGGCGAATCAACATTCAATGGCAATTCATTCTCGATAATTTCTGGAGTATCTGTTTCCTTTTCTGCTATTTCGTCCACCATTTCCTGATTTTCTTCAGCTGGAATTTTTTCCTCCTGTATGATTGACCGTTCTTTTTCATGCGGAAAACATAAAAAAATCAGGCCTAAAACAAAAATACCAAATATTCCTGTCGCGCCTATAGATTTTTAGCAAATACAAACAATGCCAACGATGGATAGCCGCCATCAAACTTTCGATAGAAGCGTAACGCGCCGCTGGATCGACGGCTTGCGCACGGCGCAGCACGCGCCGAACAGCGCCGCCTTCGCCGTCTTGCAGCAGCTTCTCAAAGGTCACGCCGAGCGCGTAGATGTCGCTTCTCCCATCCGTCTGGCCGTAGCCGTACTGCTCAGGCGGCGCGTAGCCGACCGTGCCGAGATGGCGCGTATCGGGCGCCGCATCTTCGCGCATGAGACGTGCAGCGTCGAAGTCGATGAGGCGCAAACGTCCGCCCTGGCGCAGGATGTGCGCAGGCTTGATGTCTCTGTGCACGATGCCCGCGCGATGGAGCGCAGCAAGCCCCTCTGACATTTCTCGAAGCATCGCCTTGATTTCCGCCGCTGAAAAGCGCTCGCCCCTTTCCCAAATCTCTTGCAGATTCTCACCGTCGATATACTCCTCGACGATCCAAGTGCGCCCGTCTTCCTCCGCCGTCAAGAAAATCTTGGCAAAAAGAGGATGCTCGATCGCTTTGATTTCCTTGTACGGCAGACCCGTCGCATAAATCTCGCGCACGACGACGAGCTTTCCGTCCTCTTTGGCGGCAAGCATCGTGCGGCTGCGCTCGCTTTTCTTTCAATACGCGCAGGAACGAGAATGTCGCACGGATGTATTCTTCGACGGGCTTTTCCATGACACATCTCCTTCCCTTCTTGTATGAAAGCAACTTGTCAAAACACCTCTTCTTAATATTCGCTTGCCTTCCGTCCTCTCCTGCCTTATGATGGAAGCAGAGGGGGATTTTCTTTATGCCGAAAAAACAGGAAAAGGATACGGACGAACTGCTCCATGAACTCAAGCAGGAGAAAAAAACGTCGCACATTTCATCGAGACGAACGAGGAGCATTTGCAAAAATGCTCCTGCACGATTATCTCGCGCAACTTCTCTCGCAGAAGAATCGAACAAAAAGCGATGTCATCCGCGCCTCGGGACTCGAAGTCACATACGCCTACCATATCTTTTCCGGTGACAAGAATCCTTCACGCGCAAAACTTCTGACGCTCGCCCTCGCGCTTGAACTCGACCTCAAGGAAACGAGCCGCCTGCTGCACGCGGCTCATCTGCCGCAGCTCTACGCCAAAAAGAGCTGGGACAGCGTCCTCATCTTCGCACTCACGCACAAGAAGAGCGTCATGGAAGCGAACCTGCTGCTCGACAAGCTCGGCGAGACCCCCTTGCTCGGATAGACGTCTTTTTCCCTTGCATAGAAGAATCCCCCGAGAAGATTTCTCGGGGATTCTTCTATGCAGCCGCACGCTGTCGCGCTTCACGCATCGTGCGGCAACGACGAACTCGTGCAGATCACGCTTCCCCATGACTGCTCACTCGTAGCGAAGCGCGTCGATCGGGTCGAGCTTCGCCGCCTTCCTCGCGGGATAGATGCCGAAGAAGAGACCGATGCCCACGGCGAAGGAGAAGGAGACGAGGATCGGCGTCGCCGTGATGACGGTCTTGAAGTCGCCGAGCTGGGAGATGACGATGGATATGGCGCAGCCAAGCCCAATGCCCAAGATTCCACCGACGACGCCCATGACGACGGACTCGATGAGGAACTGCAGCATGATGTTGCTGAAGGTCGCGCCGAGCGCCTTCCGTATGCCGATCTCGCGCGTGCGCTCCGTGACGGAGACCATCATGATGTTCATGATGCCGATGCCGCCGACGAGGAGCGAGATGCCCGCGATGCTGCCCAGAAGGATCGTCAGCATGGTCGTCTGCTGCGACACCGTCTCGATGAGGCTCGTGAGGTTGTTGACGGTGAAGTCGTTCTCCTTGCCGGTCTGGATGTGGTGCCGCTGGCGCAGGAGCGTCTCTACCTCGCTCTGCACCTGCGTGATCTTCGAAGATTCGCTGACCTGCAGGTTGATCATCTGGACGTGCGTGATGCCGAGGAGTCGCTCCTGCTCCGTCATCAAGGGCACGATGACCACGTCGTCCTGGTCCTGTCCCATGGAGGACTGCCCCTTGCTGGCAAGCACGCCAACGATCTTGAACGGCTGGTTGTTGATGCGGATGTTCTTCCCGATCGGGTTCTCGCTGCCGAAGAGGTTCGCAGCGACGGTCGAGCTAGATGACGGCGACGCGCAGGCGCTTCTCGTTGTCGGACTGCGAGATGAATGTGCCGACCGTCAGCGTGAGCGAACGGATCGCCATGTACTCGGGAGTCACGCCCATGACGACGGTGTTCCAGTTCTGGTTGCCGTAGACGATCTGATAGGAGCGCTGCACGACCGGCGATACGTAGTCGATGTTCTTGATCTTCTTCTTGATGGCGACGGCGTCATCGTACTTCAAGGTTTCGCGCGATCCCGCCGCGCCGCGAACGCCGCCCGAATTCGTCGCGCCGGGCGTGACGATGAGCATGTTGCTGCCCAGGCTAGCCATCGAGTCCTCGACGTTGCTCTTGACGCCCATGCCGATGGAAACCATGGCGATGACGGCGGCAACGCCGATGATGATGCCGAGCATGGTGAGGATGGAGCGCAGCTTGTTCGCAAAAAGCTCGTGCAGAGCGATGGTGATGCTTTCCCAGATCAGCAAGTGCATTCCCTCCTATACGACGTCCATCGTGACGCCCTTGCCCTCGTCGCGCGTGATGAGCCCATCGCGCACGAGGAGCTGGCGGCTTGCGCAGGCGGCGATTTCCGGCTCGTGCGTGACGAGGATGATCGTGCGCCCCGCAGCATGGAGTTTCTCGAAGAGTTCCATGATCTCCTTCGTTGACTTCGTGTCGAGATTGCCCGTCGGCTCATCCGCCATGACGATGTGCGGATCGTTGACGAGGGCGCGCGCGATAGCTACGCGCTGGCGCTGTCCGCCCGAAAGCTCGTTGGGCTGGTGATCGGCGCGGTCGGCGAGACCGACGGCTTCCAAGAGGTGCATGGCGCGTTCGCGCCTCTCGCTTCTTCCGATGCCCGCATAGATGAGCGGCAGAGCGACATTGTCGGCAGCGCTGCTCTTCGCGAGCAGGTTGAAGTTCTGGAACACGAAGCCGATCTTCTTGTTGCGCGTGAGGGCGAGCGCGTCGTCCGAGAGATGCGCGACCTCCTCGCCGTCGAGCCGGTAAGAGCCTTCCGTCGGTCGGTCAAGACAGCCCAGGATGTTCATGAGCGTCGACTTGCCCGAGCCGGAAGGGCCCATGAGGGCGGCGAATTCCCCCTTCCTTATCGTGAGATCGATGCCTGCGAGTGCTGCGACGATCTGATCGCCCATCGGGTAGAGCTTTTTGATGCCCCGAAGCTCGATGGTCGCCGTCTCTGACGACGTCCGGACTTCCTTCGTCTTTTGCTCCATGATCGTTCCTTTCGCCCGCATCACATCGGCGGATGTCCGCCGCCGCCCATCTTCGATCCCTGCGTCTGCGAGACCGTATAGGAAATCGATACGGTCTCGCCTTCCATAAGCCCATCGAGGATTTCCACATAGTCGTCGCTGTAGATGCCCGTCTTGACGTAGCGGTTCTCCTTCGTGCCGTCGGGCATTTCGACGACGACGTAGCTGCCTGCAGAATCCGTCTTCAAGGCGGCGATGGGAACGGCGAGAGCGCTGGGCTTCGTCGCCGTCTCGATCTCAAGACGCGCCGTCATGGCGGGCAGCAGAAGGTTCTCCGGATCATCGACATCGAGCGTCACATAGTAGTAGATGACGCTCGCCGACGAGGTCGTCGTCGTGCTTGAAGAAGAGACGGTCTGCCACGTGTTCACGGTGTCCGTCTGGCTGATCTTCGTGACGTGCGCCGTGAAGGTCTTTCCCGTATGGGCGTCGACGGTGAAGATCGCCTGCTGACCGATCTTGATGTTGCCGATGTCCGTCTCGTCGACCTTCGCCATGATCTGCTTCTTCGAGAGATCGGCGATGCGCATGATGACGGTCGGATTGTCCGTGCCCGCCGTCGCCATCGTGCCCGCTGTCTTGGGCTTGCCGACGACGATGCCGCTGATCGGCGCTCGGATGATTGTCTCTGCGAGGTCGGATTCCGTCTCCTCAAGCGCACTCTTGGCATCATCGTAGTTGTACTGTGCGTCTTCGAAGCTCGACTGCGGGTTGGCGCCGATGCTGTAGAGGTAGGCTTCGCGGTCGTACTTCGCCTTGGCGTTCGTCACCTTGAACTGCGCTCGGTCACGCTTCGTCGCGAGCGACTTGGCATCGAGCGTCGCGACCGTCTCGCCCGCCGTCACGACATCGTTCTCCTTGACGAGCACCGTCTTGAGACGCGCCGTGATCTTCGAGCTGACCTCGACGGAATCGACGGGGATGATCGTGCCCGTCGCCGACACCGTGGACTTCAGCTCCATGCGCGTCACCTTCGCCGTCTCGCCGAGAGCCTCCTGCTGTGCCTTCGCTGCCTGCTGTGCCTCATAATACCGATAGCCGCCGAAGGCGTAGCCCGCGAGGACGAGCATGGTCACGGCGATCTTCGCCGTCCTGCCGAAGCTGATGTCGCTGCCGAAAATCTTCATGCCCGTCCTCCTGTTCCTGCTGCCGCTGCGGCAGCGGCAGCCGCTTCCGAGGCATCTGCCGCCCCTTCGCATCTGCCGATGCTTCCTTCTGCACGGCGAATGCTCCCTGCTTCACCGCATCGTTCGTGCGCTGGGATGCCGCCTCCTCCCGACGTTCTTTCATCGTCTTCTCGTTTTTCCTCGTAGGCGCGCACAGCCCCTCTTCGGTCGATCTCAGCCCTCGTCAGAGGAACGGCCTCCATGGCGTCCGCCGCACGCTGCTCGCTCTCCACAAGGCTTTTTCCCCATGGCGTTCTCCACCTGCGCCTTGCCGCGTGCAAAAGTCATACAATGCACCGATATGGTTCAGCTCCGCCTTCGAAAGCGCGAGCTGCGCATCGATGACGTCGAGCATGACGCCCTCGCCTGCGCGATACTTCTCCCGCGCGATGAAGTAGTCCTCCTTCGCCTTGTCGACGGCATCCTGCGTCGACTTCAGACGGTTTTCCGCTTCCTTCATCGAGAAGTATGACGTGCGGATGTCGTAGTCCACATCGTTCTTATCCTTTTCGAGCTGCAGTCGCGCCGCATCGAGCGCCGCTTCAGCGGACTCGATGA
This sequence comes from uncultured Selenomonas sp., assembly GCA_916438625.1. Taxonomy (GTDB): domain Bacteria; phylum Bacillota; class Negativicutes; order Selenomonadales; family Selenomonadaceae; genus Selenomonas. Next base: position 2,193,256 of record CAKAFE010000001.1, read on the forward strand.
GCGCCTTCTTCCCTGCCGCCGTCGAAAATGTTCCAATTCATGCTGATGCCCGCTGTCACGCCGCGGCTGTCCGACGACGCAGGCTCAAAAATCCTTGTTCGCCGACGCGCTCAGCGAGAGTCGACCTGCGGCGTATAGCCCGCCTTGACCACCTCGATGTCAAGCTCCTTGCGAACGACGTCGTAGCTGTCGATCCAAAGCTCCTTGCGGTTCTCCGCGCCGAAGGCGAGACAGTCAGAAAGCGCAGGAGCGAACGTGCTGTATACAGCATCGTCCGTGAGACGGAGCGGCTCGCCCCTGTCCATGTTGATGAGATTTCGGAGCTTCGCCAAGCTCGTCTCGTACTCGTTTTCCGACTTGATGAGCGTCTGGCGCGCATCAGAAAGCTCGACGGAGGCGCGCAGCACATCCATGCGCGCCTTGCTCCCCGCCGCGAAAAGCTGCTCGACGTTCGTCAGATGCGCACGGTAGTTGTTGACCGCTTCCTGATTCACGCCGACAGTCTTCCTCGCCTCCAAAGCATCGTAGTACGCCTCGATGACGGAAAGGCGCAGCTTCTCCTCAGCACGCGCCGTCTTCAGGCGGGTCGTCAAGACGGCGATCTTGGCGCTGTCAATGCCGCCGGCCGCCTTTCCGCCATCCCAAAGATTGATGCCGCTCTTTAGAGCAGCGTTGAGTCCTGCGGATGTCGCATCGCCGCCGTCCGTCCAATTCCTGCCGATGGAGTAGCCGCCCGACGCACTGACGGAAAAGCCCCTCTCGCTCTTCGCTTCGCCGAGCGCTGCCAGCGCCGTCTCCTCCGCCTTCTTCGTGATCTTCAGATCCGCATTCTGCGCAAGAGCCAGCTCGACCGCCCGCGCAAGCGAAAGGTCGGCTGCCGCTCCCACGGACGACATGCCGTAAAGAAAAGCCCCCGCCAACAAGAGCGTCCACGTCTTCCTGCGCCACATCTTCATCGTGTTCTCTCCTCCCCGATGGGTACACTTCCACTCATGGTGCTTATTATACTGCCTGTTTCTCGGCCTCACAATAAGAGATCGCTGAATTTAGAGGGATTTAACGATTTTTTTCGCGAAAGGTGTAGAATAAAGGATAAAGAAAGGAAGTTCATCCCTATGCCCGAGAACAGCTTCACCCGTGCACGAGAGATCCTGCAGAAGACCTTCGGCTACCAGAGCTTTCGCCCCGCGCAGGAAACGGTCGTCAAGAGCCTGCTCGAAGGACGCGAAACCGTTGCCATCATGCCCACAGGCGCGGGAAAGTCCATCTGCTTCCAAGTCCCCGCGCTGCTCCTGCCGGGCGTCACGCTCGTCGTCTCGCCCCTGATCTCGCTGATGAAGGACCAGGTCGACGCGCTTACGGAAGCGGGCGCACCCGCGACGTTCATCAACAGCTCGCTGGGGCAGGCGGAGGCGCGCACAAGGCTTCGCGCCATCGCGCACGGTGCGTACAAGATCGTCTACGTCGCGCCCGAGCGCCCGGAGACCGACTTCTTCCAGTCCGTCCTGCAAGAGCAGACAGTCTCCTTCGTCGCCATCGACGAGGCGCACTGCCTGTCGCAGTGGGGGCACGACTTCCGTCCGAGCTACCGCGCCATCGCGCCCTTCATCGAGCAGCTGCCCATGCGCCCCCTGATCGGCGCCTTCACGGCGACGGCGACGCCGCGCGTCAAGGACGACATCATCTCGCTCCTCGCTCTTCGCCGACCCGCCGTGCACGTCGCGGGCTTCGACCGGCCGAACCTCTTCTTCAGCGTCCTCGCGGGCGTCGACCGCAAGGCCTTCGTCGCGAACTACCTGCGCACTCACCGCGAGGAAGCCGGCATCATCTACTGTGCGACGCGCAAGGAGACGGACACCCTGAGCCGCTTCCTGCAGCAAAAAAAATTCGCCGTGCATCCCTACCACGCGGGACTCAGCGACGAAGAACGCGAAAAGGCGCAGGACGACTTCCTCTATGACAACGTGCAGGCGATCGTCGCGACGAACGCCTTCGGCATGGGCATCGACAAGTCGAACGTGCGCTTCGTCATCCACTACAACATGCCGAAAAACATCGAATCCTACTATCAGGAAGCAGGCCGCGCAGGACGCGACGGCGAGCCGGGCGAATGCCTCCTGCTCTTTTCGCCGCAGGACATCATGACGCAGAGATACCTCATCGACGTCTCGACCGAGGACGCAGCGCGAAAAAGCGCACGAACTCGGCTGCCTGCAGAAAATGTCCGACTACTGCCACACGCCCGAATGCCTGCGCGCCTTCATCCTCCGCTACTTCGGCGAAAGCTCCCCCGCTGCCTCCTGCGGACGCTGCAGCAGCTGCCAGGGCGACTTCGAGCGGCGCGACGTGACGATCGAGGCGCAGAAAGTCTTCTCCTGCGTCTACCGCATGAGAGGGCGCTACGGCATGACGCTCACGGCGCAGGTGCTCAAAGGCTCTGCCGAACAGCGCGTGCGCACGCTGCACCTCGACGAACTCTCGACCTACGGCATCATGAAGGAAATGTCTCTGGCCGAAATCAAACTCTCCATCCAACGCTTCATCGCCACGGGGTACCTCTCGCTCACCGAGAGCGAGTATCCCGTGCTGCAGCTCGCCGAGCCGGCCTACGCCGTGCTGCGCGGCAAGGAGAAAGTCTTCCAGAACTTCCCCAGAAAGCAGAAGGAAACGCCCGTCGACCTCTCGCTCTTCGACTATCTGCGGGCGCTCAGGAAGGAACTCGCCGAGCGCGACCATGTGCCGCCCTACGTCATCTTCTCTGACGCGACCCTTCGCGACATGTGCCGGGCACTGCCCGAAACGCCGGACGACTTCCTGCACGTCAAGGGCGTCGGCGAAAGAAAATGCGAACGCTACGGCGAAGCCTTCCTCTCATGCATCAAGGAACATCGCTCGTAAAGCGTCCGCAGGAAAATCACGGATGAAGCGCCGCACGAGAGCGACGCAATGCGCACAGGGACGAAGCCCTCTTCACACCACCTTGCGGAACACATGCATCCCGACGAGAAGCTGCACGAAGAGCAGGGAGGCGAGCAGAGCGAACGACGCCAAGAGGCTCGTGCCATGCGCGATGAAACCGATGGCGGCAGGCCCCATGAGCACGCCGAGATAACCGCACGTCGAAACGGCTGCGACCGCTGCGTTGATCGGCATGTCCTTCTGCTTGCCCATCAGCGAGAAAAAGATCGGCACGATGTTCGAGCAGCCGAAACCGATGGCGAAGAAGCCGGAGAAGACAAGCGGCGCGTCGGTGGAAAAGATCACGAGCAAAAACCCCGTGATGGCGATGACCGAACCGAAGAGCACGACGCGGCGCGCCCCCAGGAAGTTGACGATCGCATCGCCGAGAAGGCGCATCAGGAGCATCGCCGCCGAAAAGACAGCGAAGCCCGTGCCCGCCATCGACATGTCCATCGCACGCACCTCCGTGAGGAAGACGCCCGACCAGTCCATGACCGCGCCCTCGACGAGGAAGGATATGCCCGCGACCGCCGCGACGAAAGCGACAATGCCACGCGGCACGGCGAGCACCTTGCCCTCGGACGCACTCCTGCCCGCAAGCAGGAAACGCGCGAAGGCGATCACCAAGAGCACGATGATGCCGGCCGAACATGCCGTCGCCCCCAAGGGCGTAAGCCCGGCCGCCATCCATACGCCGAACAGCCCCGCCCCCATGAAGCCGCCCACGCTCCAAAGCGCGTGCATGCCGCTCATCACCCGCTTTTTTTCAGAAGCTGCTCGACGCGCACAGCATGGATATTGATCGCGACGTCGATGACCCCCATGGCAGCACCGAACAAGAGGAGCGTCGGCACGGCAAGACCGATGCTGTCCACCGTGGCGAGCGCCACGAGGAGGGCAGCAAAAACGAGCGAATCGACGGCAATCACGCGGCGGCAGCCGAAACGCCCCGCCAAGACGCCTGCGAACGGCATCGATACGAGCGAGCCAACGCCGATGCAGAGGAGCAACAGCCCGAGCACATCCTCGGCTATGCCGAGCCGCTCCTTCAAAAGAGGCACCAACGGCGCCCAGGATGCCACGCCGAAACCACCGACGAAGAAAAATACCTGATTGGCTCGATGAAGAAAACTGCGAGAGAGTCCAACCGGCAAGTCTTTTTCCATATGCAAACCACCCACCTCAATTCTGCAAGGAAGACTATCACATCCCTTCGCGAGTTGTCAAGCGATAGATATCGAAATTTGTTGAGCGACAACCGTCTTCGGGTTCTCAACATGCTCGACAAGGCAGGATTCATGCAGCTTGCGGCGAAATAATCCATCGACTGGTTGCATTCGTAGAGCAAATGGAGGCAGCAGCATGGACAAGACCTATGGATATGATCCCCTGAGCTATGCACTTATCGAATTGTTTACATCAGGCGCTCCTGATTTTGCCGCTGCCAAGGAGCTGATCCGGCAAGGGGCAGATGTGAACGCACAAGGCGATGACAGGAGCGAGAATTTGCTTTCTGAAATATTGCTCGGATATTGGCAGTCAGGAATCGACTCCTCGAAAGAAGAGTGCCAAGACTGTGATACCGATTACGAACAATGCCGCTCCTGCAAAAATCACGCAAATCCCAATGTCGGAATATCGATGGCAGAGATCATACAGTTCTTTCTTTGACCACGGTTTCGATGTAACACGAAACCGCGGGAAGTACGGAGCGCAGTGTTTGAGCGCTCTGGCTCTATCGTCCTTTGACAAAGAGATCATCCGTGCAACGAAGATGCTCTTGAACGCAGGCGCACAGAACATTCCTGTCGAAGATGGTGAACTGGAAGAAACTCCCATGACTGCCATCGGTGCAGAAGGAAGCTACCAAGACACATCCGAGGGCAATCATTACCTCGGCAACATCTATGAAGCCGTGTATCAAATCTATGTCGCTCTCGAAGAAGGACGCTCTTACTTGGGAATCGATAGTTTCGAGGCCGCGATAGACAAAAAAGTACTTCGGGTCATGGCTGTGGGCGACCATGCAGACTCCGTGTTCACATCCGTAGATCTGCCAACGTCCAAGCATGAAAACTGCTTCTACCATAATCTTTATATGATTTTCGATGGCGGCTGCCTTGTCTGTGCGAAAGACGCTTCTTACTGGGTCGACACGGCTCCGATCGATAAAAACCTCGTCGATGTCTCCCACTTCTTCTCGCCAATCGTTGGTCATACGCTCCGACAAGTCACCTTCGGGCACAAGAGTATACGGAAAGGAATAACGGTCTACGGACAACCGATGACCTCCTTCCACTTTGACAATGGAATCAAACTGACCTTCTCCATCAATTTCGGAGAGGTCGAGAATGAAGAGTATTGTTCGTATTTCACCTATGAAGCCTAACCGATCGGTCTGCGCCTGCCGCTTGACCTCTGGAGCTTGCCAGGAAAGCATGCATAAGTCTATTTTGCACCCGCCTCCGCCCTTTTGCTAGGGTGGAGGCACTTTTTGGCACACGAAAAAGTTGCCGCACATGATTTATGTGCGACAGCCCCCTGCTTTTTTTCGTTCGCAGATCGCCCCCTCACTCCTCCACCAACCCCATAAACGTCGCGAAAAACGCCTTGAGCTTCTCGATGACGCCCGCCTTCTTCTCGGCGCGAACGCCGCCGAAGCGGTGCACGGGCGGCAGAATCGTGTCAATCGCCGTGCCCGTCGTCTTGAACCTGCCGTCGCGCAGCGCACTTCGGACGAACTTCTCCGTCTCCTCAGGCTTCAGCTTCTCCTCCTGCACGATTTTTCTCAAGCGCCTTTTCCTTCTCCGCATCGACATAGGTACGCCAGTCCTCCATCACTTTCGTATTCGTGTTGACCGTCTTGATGAAGCCGTCGATCAACTCCTTCTTGCTCCGAAGCTCGGGACTTGCGCCGACGGCGCGATCGATCGCGCCAATGATGCTCTTGTCCAAGCCGTTCGATGCATGATACTTCTCCACGAGCAGCAGGATGTAATCGATATTGACGTCCACCCTGCCGAATCAATTCCAGCTCGAATACGACATCGTCGTTGATGTTCTCCTTCTCCGCATTTCCTGCACCCGTCATCTCGCGATGAATGTCCAAGTACATGCTCTGGTAATCCTGCAAATCGCGCGGCGGCAGAAGAGGATCACTTTCCTCAAAATCATCAAACGTCGTGAGAATGTTCCTGAGGCGCAAAATGCTGCCGAAGATGCGCACGAAATTCTTCTGCGCCTGCTCGCCCAAGATCGGCTCACCGACAGCGAACTTCTCGCGCAGCTCAAAGATAAGCTCCGCATATCCCTTATGATGGCGGCCACTCTCATCGTCATAGCCGTCGTAGTAGTCGCAAAAACCTCTCAGCAGCACGACGCTCTCGGCATTCTCATCACCGAAAAGCGAGATTGCATCGTCCGTCGCTTTCGCCAGATTGCGAAAAGCAACGATATTGCCAAACGTCTTGACCGAATTCAAGATGCGGTTCGTGCGTGAAAACGCCTGAATCAGCCCATGATACTTGAGGTTCTTGTCCACCCAAAGCGTGTTGAGCGTCGTCGCATCAAAGCCCGTGAGGAACATATTGACGACGATGAGCAAATCGATCTCACGCTTCTTCATGCGTTGGGAAAGATCCTTGTAATAATTCTGAAAGGAATCCCCGTCCGTCGAAAAATTCGTAGAAACGCGCATTATAGTCCGCAATCGCATCCGCAAGGAAGTCGCGGCTCGTGCGGTCAAGCCCCGCCGTATCAAAATCCTCATCGGGCAAAGCGTCCTCGGGATCGTCCTCGTTCGCCGCATAGCTGAAAATCGTCGCAACCGCAAGGTCACGCCCCGCCGCTGCAAGCTGACGCTTGAACTCCTCGTAATACTTCATGCAGACAGGAATCGACGCGACCGCGAACATCGAATTGAACCCCAAGACACGCTGTCCCTTGAGCGAATACACCTTGCCGCGCATCGTCTTCTGGTCGAAATGCGCAAGGATATATTCCGTTATGGCACGAATGCGCTCGGGCGCGGCAAGCGCCTTCTCACGGTCGATGGCACGCACTTCCTTGTCCTCGATCTCCGTCTTGCTCTTCATCGTGTTGATGTAATCAATGCGAAACGGCAGCACATTGCCATCGTTGATGGCGTTCACAATCGTATAGGTGTGGAGCTTGTCGCCGAAAAGCTGCGGCGTCGTCCGCGCCGAAGGCTTGCCCGCGCCCGACGCATTCGGCGCGAAAATCGGCGTGCCCGTAAAGCCAAAGATATGATACTTCTTGAACGCCTTCGCAATCGCCGTGTGCATATCGCCGAACTGCGAGCGATGGCACTCATCGAAAATCAGCACGACATGCTTGCCGTAAATCGCGTGCGTCTTGTTCTGCTTGATGAACATGGCAAGCTTCTGAATCGTCGTGACGACGATCCGCGCCGCATCATTCGCGAGCTGTCCCGCGAGCACGCGCGTCGACGTATTGCCGTTCGCCGCGCCCTTTTCAAAGCGGTCGTACTCCTTCATCGTCTGATAGTCAAGATCCTTGCGGTCGACCACGAAGAGCACCTTGTCGATATCCGAAAGCCCTGCGGCAAGCTGCGCCGTCTTGAACGAAGTCAGCGTCTTGCCCGAACCCGTCGTGTGCCAGATATAGCCGCCGCCCTCAATCTTGCCCCAAGTCTTGTAATTCGACGCGATCTTAATACGCGACAAAATGCGCTCCGTCGCCGCAATCTGGTACGGACGCATGAGCATCAGCACCTCTTCCGTCGTAAAGATCGAATAGCGCGTCAAGACGGCAAGCAACGTATGCTTGGCAAGGAACGTGCGTCCAAAATCCATGAGATCGGTGATGAGGCGGTTGCTCGCATCCGCCCAAAACGACGTGAACTCAAAACTGTTGCTCGTCTTCTTGCTCGCCCTGCGCCCCGCCGCATCCATCTCGCGGATATGACTTGCACGCGTCGTATTGGAATAATACTTCGTATTCGTCCCATTCGAAATGATGAAAACCTGCACATACTCATACAGTCCCGCACCCGCCCAAAAACTATCGCGTTGGTAGCGATTGATCTGATTGAACGCCTAGCGAATCTCCACGCCGCGCCGCTTCAGCTCCAAATGCACGAGCGGCAGGCCATTGACGAGAATCGTCACATCATAGCGGTTCGCATGAGATGCCGCATTCTCTGCTTGAGCGTCCGCACCGCCCTCCACCGCATATTGATTGATGACCTGCAAACGATTGTTGTAAATGTTCTCCTTATCGATCAGCTTGATGTTCTTCGTCGTTCCGTCATCGCGCCGAAGATTCTGAATGTAATCCGTCTGAATGCGCCGCGTTTTCTCCACAATGCCGTCGCCCGCAGGCGCGATCGAAGCCTTGAAGAACCGCTCCCACTCCGCATCACTGAAAGCATAATCATTGAGCGCCGAAAGCTGCTCCCGAAGATTCGCGATCAGCTCCGCCTCGTCAAGAATCTGAAGATACGTATAGCCTTCCTCTTCCAGCAGCCCGATCAATGCCCGCTCAAGCGCCGCCTCCGACTGATACGCCGCATACGGCGCACGCTCCTCGCGAACATACTGGGAGAGCACGGTGCTCTCTTCTGCGCTTGCAATCAGATTGTAGTACAATGTACCGACCTCCTTGCCCCATCAGACAAAACTGACCTGGACTTCCTTTCCCAATGCCTTTGCAATCTTATCAAGCGTCACCAAGGAAGGTACCGCCTGTCCTTTTTCAATACGGCTGATGTTCGATTGGCGAACCCCCGATTTCTCCGCCAATTCTTTCTGTGTCAGATCCTGCTCCATGCGTGCTGTAATCAGGAGTTCTGTAAGTGCGAATTCCAAACGTGTCCGTTCGTGTTCTTCGCGAAAAGCGGGATCTTTCATCTGCTCTGCAATATAGCGATCCAAATCATCCATGGTTATTTCTCCTCTCTCTCGCAATAAATCACACGATATTTTTTCGCACGTTCAATTTCTCGTACTGGGGTCTTCTGTGTTTTCTTAATGAATCCATGCGTTAGAACTATCCGTTTCCCCGCAAAGAAAAAATACAACACGCGCGTAATATCTTTTCCCCATCTTGTTCGGAGTTCAAAAATCCCATCCCCCAGCGGCTTGGAATAGGGTTCACGCAAAAGTATCCCATGAATCTGCAAATGTTTGATATTATCAAGAATCTTGTTCCTCATCTTGACATCCAATTCATCCAGAAATTCTTTCACTGGCTGATTTCCAGAATCAGTTGCGAAAAAAATTATTTCAAACACAAAAACAACTCCTCAGTTTGATTATATTCCTTTTAAGGAATATAATCAAATCTATCACGTCGCTTACGCAAGTTCTTTACAAGTCAGAAAAATATAAGCTAGACTAAAAGCAGAAAAAAACAGACGATTATTTGAGGTGGTAAATTTCGTCCGAACCACACGCCGATGGTATGACAGGGGAAACCCGAGAGATGCAGGAGAATCGGACGCCTGCCAAATAATTGTCTGTCATGCAGAGAAGTGCCCGCATTTATGCGGGTACTTCTTTATTTTTGCCTCCATTTGTGTCTCTTGCGCCAACGGCTCAGCTGCGCTCTTCGAGCTTGCTTCTTGGAAAGGTCAGCAGCGGTCAACGCCTGCCAATCACGCTGCGCCTTCGGCTTGCGTTCTTGGGGCGTTTTCACATACGACCTTTTCGCCAATCAGCTGCGCTCTTCGAGCTTGCTTCTTGGAAAGGTCAGCAGTTTGTCGCGGTAGTGTTCGTATTGCCTCTTGCGTGCGGCGATCTCGGCAGGGAGGCCGCTTGTGAGATCGTTGCATAATGTGTCGAAACGGTCGAGGATATTCGCAATACTATTTTGAATTTCAAGTTTTGGTATTGCTATTTTCACTTTGTTCAATCGTTTCACGGACAACCCTGGCTGTGCACCTGCTGTTTTGTATTGACCAAGATTCATATTCACCAAAACATGAAATAAAAAGCGATTATTAAAATTCTTCTTCCCGTCAACAATCACAGCGTGTTCAGTCGCATAATACGGCGCCCTGGCAAAGCATACATTACCACAAAGTGCGCCTTGTCGCCCAATCAGAGGTGCATCACTGTAATGATTCACTTCTTGAACATGCCCACGAAGTCCATTACCGCCATAACAAGGAGTTTTATAAACGTCGTTTTTTTCTGCTCACGAATACAGCTAGCAGATATTGCTGTTCCAGCTTTTTAACCCACAAACCTCCCCTAGCGTTTTCCATTCAACATCAAACGTTTTTCCCACAACAACCCAAATTTACTTATTCTTTGAGCTTGTCTGTCTGTCTGTCTGTCTGTCTGTCTGTCTGAACGATTGTATCATCCACGCGAACAAAATTCAAAAAGGCTGTCGCGGTAAAAATTATATTGCTTTTTTTCCGCAATGTAAGTTCCGCTGTAAGTTCCGTAAAATTATCTAACAATTTTTACGATTTCATTTTTGAATTTCTAATGGCGGTACGGGAATGACCATCTTTCCGACAACATTTCTCGACAGACGCGGGATACTTGCCTTCCGTACCTTTCCTTTAATGAATGTTTCCTGCCCTACTAAAACATGATAAAGGAATCGAGCATTCATATTATCTTCGCATACAAAATAAAAACAATCATCCGCTGCCCAAAAAGGTACATCGCTATAACCTATATCGCCTGCAGCACCAGCACCAATAATAAATGCCGTTCCAGCAATACAATTTTTCCTTATAATAATACCCCATAGGTATTAAACTATTTTTGATACACTGGATATTTTTCCTACAAGTTGAAGTTCCGCTCGAACGACTCGTACACCTCGACAAACCGAAACCACATCCCCCAACTTTTTTTATATTCCACCCCATCCGGGCAAAGCTCTTTCATCAACTCCCTCAGCCTGCTCATAGCACGATGCCCTCCTCGTCCTCGATCTCGGCGATGATCTTGTCGATCTCACGCCGCAGCACTTCTTCCCTTGCGACGATCTCGCGAATCTCTGCATTGAGCGCCGCGATGTCGATGACTTCGCGCGTGTCTTCTGGTTCGACGTAAGTGCTGGGAGTGTATAATAGTTTGTGTAAAAGCCAAATTCGTTGATACAGTTCGAGCCCATTCCGGGCATCCCATAGGAGGGTTTATTCCGACATGGCAAAACGCAAAATGATCCCCACTCCCGCAGACAATATCGCCAAGCAGATCATGGAAACCTACCAACCCCAAGACGCACAGGAAATCCAGGATGTCGTCAAACGTATCTTCGCGCCCATCTTCGAGGCGGCGCTCAAAGGGGAGATGCAAAACCATCTCGGCTATGCCGACCATGAACATACGGGGTCGGGAGGCAATGCCCGCAACGGTTACTCCGAAAAAACGCTCAAGACGACCTTGGGAGAAGTCCCCATCCACGTGCCCCGTGATCGCCAAGGCACATTCTGAGCCGCAGATCGTCAAGAAGCACCAGCGTGATGTCTCTTCCATTGAAGGCAAGGTTCTCGCCCTGTACGGGCGCGGCATGAGCCAGCGCGACATCGCCGCCACTGTCGAGGACATCTATGGTTTCAAGATGTCGCACGAACAGATTTCCCATATCACGGACTGCATCATGGAGCAAGTGAAGGAGTGGAGAAACCGTCCGTTGAAGCCATTCTATCCGTTCGTGTTCGTCGATTGCCTGTACGTCTCACTGCGCACGGAGTGCGGCATCCAACAAACGGCGGTGCACGTCGTCACGGCTTACGACATGGATGGGCGCAAGGATGTGCTCGGGCTTTGGATCAACGAAGTCGAGAGCAAGCATGCATGGATGCAGGTTTTTGACGAACTCAAGTCGCGCGGCTTGGAAGCCATCGGCTTTCTCTCCATGGATGGCGTGACGGGTCTGGAAGACGGTGCGCGAGCGATCTTCCCACAGGTGGTCGTGCAGCGATGCATCGTCCATCTGGTTCGCAACTCCATCCGGTATATTCCCCGCAAAGATTGGAGTCGTTTCACGAAGGATCTCAAAGCTATATACGGCGCGGTGAATGCTCGTCAGGCACGCGAGCGATTCGAACAGTTCCAGAAAGATTGGGCGAGCTATCCCGGGGCTGTCGCCGTATGGCAGAACAACTTCACGCATGTCGAGCAGCTGTTTTCTTACGGCAGCGCCGTGCGCAAGGTCATGTATACGACGAACGCGATCGAGAGCGTGAACTCCAGCTTCCGCAAAGTCACGAAGAAGGGTTCTTTCCCGAACGAGGATGCTGTGTTCAAGCTGCTGTACTTACGGGTGCAGGAGCTTTACCAGAAATGGTCAGGGCGCAGGATACCAAACTGGGCGCTCGTTCGCAACCAACTGTTGATGGATGAGCGTATGGCGAAACTCATGGAACACTATGACATGACATGCTGAAAAATGATTTACCATGAGAACCTTTGTGCTAAGGCTGGAAAAAAAGCGCAAAAATCCCCCATTGCTCTGTTTGATTGAAATTTTATGTGGATGCCGCCGAGAATGTGGCTGTTTCAGGCTGCCAACCCAGTTTTTTCAGCTTCGTTAGATAACTGTTGATCTTTCTCTCCTTGTTGAATTTGTTGTAATAGTCGGCTCCCAGATCGATGAAGGGCTCTCCCAGCTTCAATATGTGGTAAATGGCTATCAGCATGGTATGCGCTACAGCTACTGTGGCACGTTTTGCTCCCCGTCGTACGACGAGCCTGTCATATTGTGCGGACAAGAAGGAGTCCTTCTTCTTGATGGCTGCCTTGGCGCATTGTATCAGCGTAGTCTTCAGTGTGGCGTTCCCTTTGGTAGTCCTGCCGCTTTGCCGCTTTCCGGCACTTTCGTTGTTCCCTGGAGAAAGACCCGCCCAGCTGGACAGATGTTTCTCCGTTGCAAAGCGACTCATATCCAAACCTGTTTCCGCCAAAATGGTTTCCGCGCTCTGCCTCCCTATGCCCGGTATCTCGTCCAGCTTTTCTATCGCGTCTTCATAGCCGCTGCTGTACTGCTTGACGAGCTTATCCATCTGACCGATGCGCTTCGTCATGTCGTCGATATGATCTACGACTTGCAGGATCAGTTGTTTCTGCAAAGGCGTGAGAAAGCCGTCCAGCGCTTGCATGACATCTTCCACCTTGTGCCTCAATGCTCCGTGAAGGCTTTCTTCCACTTCATCCTTCTGCAGCGGCGCATCCTTCTTGAGCAGCTTCTGCAAGAGGCTGCGCGAGCTTTTGCCGTTGATGTTGGAAACTACGCTGGACAGCTTGATATTTCCTCCTTCCAGCATCTTCTGCAGACGGTTGAGTTCACGTGCACGCTCGGCAATCAAGCTCTTTCTGTACCTGGAAAGTTCCCGCAACTCGCGTTGCTCCCGTTTCGGAATATAGCTCGCGCTCAACAGCCCGTGCTGCAGCAAGTCCGCGATCCATTCGGCATCCTTCACATCGGTCTTCCTTCCAGGAACATTCTTCATGTTCCTGGCGTTGACGATCATGACGCCTAGATGAGAGGTCTCGAAAAGATTGTAGACGGGTTTCCAGTAGGAACCCGTGCTTTCCATGGCGGCCATCTGGCACTTTTCATCCCAAAGCCACTTGGCGAGTGCGCGGATTTCTTTGCTTGTCGTGCCAAATGTTCGTATTTCCTGCTTCTTGCCACATCTGAGGCAGGCGACGATCGAGCGTTTGTGCACATCAATCCCACAACAGCGTTCGTACGTGACATCCATGAGGATTCCCTCCCTTTGTACGACGTGGCCTCCTCGATGATGGCTCATTTTACCATACGTCCTTTTGAGCGTAGCTCTGAACAAAGCGTGGTGCGAAAAAAGGAGGCCAGATCAGTTTACACAGCGAGATCGAATCTCAAAAATTATTCGACCTTCAACGTCTGCTCTTATTATACCATAGATGGCGGTTCTCGTTCATTGTGGTGCCGTAAGGCGTGGGCGTTTACACAAAACTCTTGACACACCCGGATGTGGGCAGATACGCTGATAAAGGCTGGCATGTGGAACGTCTGGACTGGCGCACCGTGCAGGCGAGCTACGGGACGCTCCGCATACGCCGCCGAAGGATGTGCAAAGAAGGAGAGGCAGGAATCTATCCCTTGGACAAGGAGCTGGGCATCCGACCCTATAGGGAGATACACCGCCTACCTGGAATACACCATCGCCCAGATTGCCGCCAAGACCGTCTACCGTGTCACGGCCGATGCCGTCAACCTGCTGACGCCGGTCACGATGAGCCACCAGCAAGTCGCCCGCGTAGTGAAGCAAGTGGGCGAAACCTACAGCGCATGGGAAGACCTGCAGGCGACGCCCGACCCAATGGAAAAAAAAGAACTGCGTCAACCGCAAGTCCTCTACATCGAGGGAGACGGCCTCATGCTGCACGGGCAGAAGAAGAAACAAAAGGAACTGCATCGCTTCCAGATCGCCGAAGGCGTGCGAGAGAACGGCAACCGACGCGAACTTATAGGAACCCACTACATAGCAGACTTCAGCCATGAAAAAGCCAAGGACAGGATGCTGCACTATATAGGCAGCCATTATGACCTGACGCACACGTTGGTGCTGAGCAACAGTGACGGGGGAGCCGGCTACAGCATCGACGCATTCAAGGAGATCGTGGGGAAAGTCGGAAGGCACGAGCATTTCCGCGATTGGTATCACGTGCAGAGGAAGTGCAAGGAACGCCTCTCCTGGGCGAACAGAAAGCTGCGCCGGGAACTGCACAGAGCCTTGAAGAACCACGACCGAGAGCGTCTAGGCCTCGTACTGGACACCTTGGAATCCACAGCCCGGGACGAACACCAAGCCGAACAAGTGCGCCTTCTCCGAGGCTACATGACGCGGAACTGGTCATACCTTGCCTCGTTGGAGCAACGGGGACTGGGCGGATGCAGCAAGCTCCTGGGCACATGCGAGAGCAACCATCGGCTGTACAGCTACCGGATGAAGAAGCAAGGGAGGCGATGGAGCGGAGACGGCGGCAAGGCGATGGTGAAGATCATCACGGGGCTGAAGAACGGCGACCTGCGCGAAGCCATGGTGGCCAAAGCGGAGCTGTTCAATCCGAAGTCTGGCAGGGATTTCCGCGGAGCTGTGAGGCAAGCGTTGAAGAAAAGCAAGGGCAACGCGCATGAAGGCGTGCGACATGGGAGGATCACGGTGAGCGCGCCGATGAGCAGTGCGATTGGACATTTGTCCAAATGCTTCGCTTAAAGAGGAAAAAAACAGGCATGCCGCGAAGGCAGACGCATCAAGGGTTGAAATTTCCCACCGAGAACATCTTGACACATACTCCCGGGACAGTCCCCTTGCAAAGCCTCATTGATTATGTTATCATTAAATCACTTTGCGATAAGCATAGGAATCCATGAGGAGGATGCCGAATATGAGAAAGAACGACCTTGCACGAAAGATTACAAGCTGGCTCACCTTGGGCGTCTTTTCGCTGCAGCCGTCTCTTTCTTTTGCTGCGGACATCGTTGCCGACGACGCTGCACCCGAGGCGCAGCGTCCCTATGTGACGGAGACGGCGAGCGGCGTCCCGCTCGTGCAGATCGCCCGCCCCGACGGCGGCGACGTCTCCGTGAACCGCTACGAGGCATTCAGTGTCCCGGAGCGTGGTGCCATCCTCAATAATGCCTTTCTCTTTTCGAATACACAGCTTGCCGGGTATATCGAGGGGAATCCGAACCTCAGCGGAGGACCCGCACGCATCATCGTGAACGAGGTCATGAGCGACCGTCCCTCGGAGCTGCGCGGCTTCCTCGAAGTAGCGGGCACAAAAGCCGACGTCATCATCGCAAATCCAAATGGGATTTACGCCGATGGTGCCGGCTTTTTTGAATACCTCTCGTGCCATTCTTGCCGCAGGCCGCACGGAGCGCGATGCTGTAGGTGGCTATATGGGGCTTCGTATCGAGGACGGTCGGGCGTACATCACGGGCAAGGGGCTTGATGCTCGCGGTGCGGACAGTGCCGAGGTCTATGCCCGCGCCGTCGAGGTGAATGCAGGACTCTGGGCGAATCATGCAAAGATCGTCGCAGGACAAAACAGCATCGCAAAGGACGGCAGCATCTCCCCCATCACCTCAGAAACAACATCCACTGCCCCGCAGTACGCCATTGATCTCGCGGAGATCGGCGGGATGTATGCGAACCGTATCACGATGGTCGGCACGGAAAAGGGGCTTGGTGTCAATCTCACGGGACAGCTTTCCGCCACGCAGGCCGTCTCTCTGGATGTGAACGGCAACCTCAAAACCACAGGCTCACTCTACAGTGACAGGGATCTCTCCGTACATGCTGACAGGATTGAAAACACGAATCTTATCTATGGAGGACAGAATACCTCCATTCGTGCAAAAGAACTGACCAACAAAAGCGGTGGCAGAATCTACGGCGATACCGTTACCATCCATGCCGGAAGCATCACGAACGAGACAGATGCTGCCCTTGAGGCACGACTTGCCACAGAGGTTCATACCCTTTCGCAGCGTGCCATAGAGGTCGAAGCCGCACACAGAGATCTGTCAACGCCCTCCACTTCCTCCTCTGGGTTTTTCCGCAGACGCGCAGACCTGTCCAAACACCTCCTTGCCTATCGGGAGAGGATCGGACAGGCAGAAGCAGCCTACGATGCACAGCAACGTGTCGTAGATGGCATCAAGGATGAACTATCCTCCCATCCCGCCGGCGTCATCGCTGCGCACCGTCAGCTCAATGTCAGCGCCGATACAATCCAAAACACGGGAAATGCCCTGCTCTACTCCGGTGGGGACATTGCTCTTACCGCAGAAGAGACGCTCAAAAACAGCGGCGCACGCATCGAGGCACAAGGCAGCATCGCCATCACGGCACCCCATATAGAGAATGAGAATGCAGCCTTTGCGGCAAAGCGAACCATCACAAGCGCAGCCGTCAATCCCACCAAGATCCGCATCGACGAGCCGGGACATATTGAACAGGGAAAGGCATTCCCGGAATGGGAGTTTCGGAATATCGACAGTGGCTATGGGGCATACCACAGTCACATCGCCAAAAAGCCCATCTACGAGCACGCCGCCTATGAGGAGATCAAACAGCCCACTCCTGCTGAAATCGCCGCAGGAGAAGCACCCGTTCCCGCAGAACTCGTCGGCACACTCTCTCCGAACTATGACTATGACGATCCCATCTTCAAGGAACTTGGTGTTGCGTCCATGTCATCCCCCCGTCCTGCACACGGAGATCCCGCACAAGCGGCATGGGACGCACAGTACAAAATTGTTCTTTCGGCACTCAACGAGAAAATCGACGCATACAACAGAGAAGCCGAGGAATACAACCGTACAACCGCACAGGCGGCAGGACAGAAGATCAACCTGCTGACCTTCATTGAGACGGCAGATGTGCATTCTGCCGAGACGGTCACCTCTTCCCTGCCCGCCGCGATTCGGGCAGGAAACAGCATCACGCTGCACGGCGACACGGAAAACACGGACAGCTCCATCAGTGCCGGAGAAACGCTTCGCATGGACGGTGCGCTCACCGAAAACGCACATCAGCAGCAGGAGCAGACCGTCACCCTCGGGACGACGCAGGGAAGCTATACGGAAAGAAGAAGCTTGCTTCATAAAGGGAAAGTACGGAAGTACCATGGAAAAGCCTACATGACACCCGAAGTCGTACGCACAAATCCCACGCCGATCGGTGTCCATATGATCGAGGAAAATGCCGCCACAGAGTCCATATCAGAGAAGCAGCGACAGCGCATCGCTGAGACACTCTCCCCCTTCGGACTTGCTTCCTTGGCGCAAACGGCAGGAACAAACACAGGCGGTGCAGAGCATCTCTCCCTCCCTGCGCTTTGCCGCGTACATCCCGAGAGCACGGCGAAGTATCTCGTCGAGACCGACCCCGCCTTCACCGACCGGAAGAAGTTCCTCTCCTCGGACTACATGTATCAGCGGCTCAAATGGGATCCCGACAGAATCCCCAAGCGCATCGGCGACGGCTTCTACGAGCAGCAGCTCCTTGCCGACCAGATCCTTCGGCAGACCGGCAAACGCCATCTCGACGGCTATACGGACGACGAAACCGCATTCCGGGCACTTATGGATGCGGGCATTTCCTATGCCCAAAAAATGAACCTCAGCCCCGGCATCGCGCTTTCCAAGGAGCAGATTGCCGCCCTCACCTCGGATATGATCTGGCTTGAGGAGCGCGAGGTCTATGTGAACGGCAGGAAGGAACGCGCCGTATCCCCGGTTCTCTACACGAAGAACACTCAAGGACTTCGTCTCACCGAGGGCGGCAGTCTCATCTCGGCGCGGAACATCATCGTCGAGACGAAAGATGCGCTGAAGAACGCCGGCACGCTCTACGGGGAAAAACATCCTCGTACAGGCAGGAGAGATCGAAAACACGGGACGGATGCGCGGACAGAAGATCGGGCTGAAGTCTGAGCGGGATATCCATGTGCAGGGTTCTGTCATCGGGGACAAAGCCGTTGCCCTTGAAGCCAAGAATGATATTGCTGTGGAAAGCACGACGGAGAAGCTCGCCCATCAGGACGTTCTGCATACGACCGCCGGGATCGCCGTGAAGGGCGATGAGGGCGTTCTTGTCGTGAGTGCCGGAAAGAACATCGCTCTTGCGGGAGCAACACTTTCCGCACTCGGCAAAAACGGCAGCGTCCTCCTCGCGGCGGGTGAAAACATCTCGCTTGACACAAAGAAACTCCAAAGCCAAAAGGACATGACGGAGAATGCAGAGAATTACCTGCGCACCAAGCGCGGCACTGAACTCGGCACGGAGATTCGCGCCGATGGAAACATCTCCATAGTTGCCGGAAACGATCTGAAGGCAAGAGCCGCTACCATCGCCAGCACGGAAGGCACGACGTCCCTCACCGCCGGAAAGGACATCACCCTCACCGCAGGACGCGAAACTGCCGAAGATCACTACGGTCATCGCCATACAGCAAGCGGCTTCCTGTCGAGCACCCAGACAACCATCCGCATCGACAATGCGGCGGACGAGGCGCGCGGCACGCTGGTCACAGGCAGAAACATCAACCTCTCTGCCAAGCAAGACGTAATGCTGCAAGCGGCGAACATCCTCGCGGATAACAGCACCAATATCGCTGCAGGAAAAAACTTCACTGCGGCATCGGAAGAGAACTACGCCCATACGGACAGCTTCAAGGAAGAAAAGACTTCCGGCATCTTCTCCTCCGGCGGTCTCGGCTTCACCATCGGCACGCAGCAGGTCAAGAGCGAGCGCGACAGCTCCGCGCTTACACAGGCGGGAACAAACATCGCAGGCTTTGCAGGCGATGTCAAGATCACAGCCGGAGATACCGCACACCTCACATCGGCCAGCATCCTCGCAGGCAAAAATGCGAGCATCACGGCAAAGGAGACGCAGATCGACGGCAGGGAAAATATCTACCGCGATGTCTTGACGCAGGAGAGCCGAACGACGGGACTGACCGTCAGCCTCGGGCACGGCCTCTTGAGCCTCGGGCAGGAAATCGCCGCACCGCTCATGCGCATGGGCGAAGTGAAGGACGACCGCCTGAAAGCCGTCTACGCATGGAAGGCCGGCCGCCTCATCCATGAAGCCTGCGGCAAGGGACAAAACTCGCTGAAAGATGCCGCAGGATTCTCCTTGAACCTCAGCCTTGGCACGAGCAAAGCCTACAGCCGCACCGAGAGCACAAGCAAGGAATACGTGGGCAGCACAATCCGCGCAGGCGGCACAGCAAGCCTCGAAGCAGCAGAGCATGACCTTTCTGTCAAAGGCTCCCAAGTTGCAGGAAAGGACGTCTCCCTCAAGGCCAAGGGGAACGTGCGCCTCGAAGCCGGAGAAAACACCAGCGTCACGACGAGCGAGAACAAGACGAGCGCCGCAAGCATCGGCATCTCCTTCTCCCCGCAAGGCCTCTCGGGACTCAGCCTAAGCGCGAGCAAGGCGCAAGGAAACAGCAAGGAAAATGCCTCGACCTACACCCCGACGGAGATCGCCGCAAAAGACGCCCTGCAGATTGAAAGCGGCAAAGATACGAACATCCTCGGCAGCACGGTGCAGGGCGACAAGGTCACGGCAAAGATCGGCGGCAATCTCCATATCGAGACCTTGCAGGAAAAAGAAACCTACGAGGAGAAGAACACATCGGCAGGCTTCGATCTCTCGTGGGATATTCGCGCGGGAAAATTCTCCAAGCCCACGTTCGGCCTTTCCGCGAGCAGAGGAACGATCGACTCCCACTATAGAAGCGCCAGAGGACAATCCGGCATCTTCGCTGGAAAAGGCGGCTTCGACATCTACGTCGAGAAAGACACCAGCCTCAAGGGCGCGGTCATCGCCAGCGAAGCAACTGCGGAGAAGAATC
This sequence comes from uncultured Selenomonas sp., assembly GCA_916438625.1. Taxonomy (GTDB): domain Bacteria; phylum Bacillota; class Negativicutes; order Selenomonadales; family Selenomonadaceae; genus Selenomonas. Next base: position 2,213,589 of record CAKAFE010000001.1, read on the forward strand.
GCCTCAGCACGGGGACGTTCTCTTTCAGCGACCTTAAAAACGAAGCGGACTACAGCGCAAAGAGCATAGGCGCCGAATATCACCACTACGGCAGCTATGACAAGATGAGCCGACAAGAGAAGAACAAGGTCTATAACACCATAGGCCTCTCCCCCAGCATTTCCATGCCTGCCAAGAGCGATGCGAACAGCACGACAACTTCTGCTGTAGCACCGGGAACGATCGACATTCGCAAGAATCCCACGCAGGACATCTCTGCCTTGAGCCGCGATACGGCGAACTCGCTGAACGAGCTTGGGCGTATCCTTGACAAGCAAAAAATCGAAGAGCAACAGGAACTTGCCAAGGTCTTCGGCGAAGAAGCCTTCCGTCTCGCCCATAACCTCCCCGACGACGGCAGCGGCAGAAAAGTCGCCGTCCATGCCATCATCGGCGGCATCATGAGCCAGATCACAGGCGCGGGGTTTGCTTCTGGCGCCATCGGCGCAGGAGTCAACGAGGCGATCATCGACGAGATCAAGAAGATCAAGGATCCCGGCACCGCGCAGATCGTCAGCGCGATTGTAGGAGCTGCAGCAGCCAAGGCTGTCGGCGGGAATGCAGGTGCAGGGGCAAGTGCTGCGGCAAACGGGACGAAGAACAACCTCTACGAGAAAATTCCGGAGATAAGGAAGCAGCTGGAAGAACAACTATTTTTCGGAGGAATACGAATCTTTGCGGGAAAACGAGTATATCCCGCTGTATGGAGAAAAAGACGGACGGAAAGTTGCCGTTACCATAGATCGGGACGGCAAGGTCTCTGATTTGGATATCGAAGCCGACAGCGGAAACAATACAAAAAGGATTCATTTGCCGCATCCCTTGTCGGAATATAACACTCCCTTCGAGGTTGAGATCTATGCTGACTATGCTTGGCGCGAGTATCCCGTAGAAAAAAACTGGGCTAGTAAACACATACAAACGAGGCGAATACGATGGGCATCTCTTCGATGCCTTGTATCCCCAAGAGCGCCTTTCAAGTAAGCTTCAACGAAACTTTTTGGACTGGGCTGCTGGAACTATCAGCGCAGTCGATGACAATATCTCCTTTGGCTTCGCGCAAAACGGCTATCAATATGTGACAGGCCGCCGCATTGACCATCGGGATAGTCTGTTCTTTTATGGAGGAAGGTTGACGGGCACAGCCCTGACGTTTGTTGGAGCCGTGCGGGAAATCACCAGTGGAGCCGCCATATCTGCTGGTGGGCTTGTACTGATGCCAGAAACAGGCGGTACCTCTGTCGTAGTCACTACGGGTGGACTTACCCTGACAGCTCACGGCACCATAACTGCGAAAAACTCCCTTGAAAACGGAATCGATGATGGCAGGCACTTCATCAAGGCATTAGAAAAAAAGTGGGACACAAGGAAAAAAATTTCACGAAAAAAGAGGCTGTTGAATATCTGAATAAGGGCGCTGTAGATACTACCGCAAAAGCCAACTCCGCCACCAAAAATTTTGATAAAATAGGTGGATACGAGCAAGCAAAAAAAGATTTTTTTGACCTACATTTGGATAATATAAAGGAAATCGATACTACCTATGGAAAAGGATGGTATGGAGAACTTAGTGATGGCTCAAAAGTAATGGTTCGTAGAGGCAGTAAAACAGGAGGATCAACTCTTGAAATTCAGAAGAACAAAGGTGGGAAAAAATACAAATACAGGTATTTGTAAAGTGCTAATGCTCAAAAAAAGGAATAACAGATTATGAAACCGAAAAGAAAAAGCATGGAAAAAAATGGAAAGAAGTCAATAAAGACATGATTCCTGTCGGAAATTATCTTTTGCGTTTACAATGTGGAGATTCCGAGAAGTTTACTGTTTATTTGGAGAGCGATAAATATGGCATAGTGTTGGAATTTGAAGAAGCGCTGTCTTTTCATTGTGTCGACGAAGGACAGTGGCTTTTTTTACCATACGATGATAAGCCTTTCGATTTTTTCCGAGGGAAAAATTTTGATAAGGTATTTTATAGGATCTATGATGGGAAATATCATACCTTTGTCAAAAAATATGTGGGGGAACGATTTAAGGACGAAGAGATGTTTCATTATATCCTCGTTACGTGGAATTTCTTTTTTGAGATTATCGCTCTAGGCACAGTAAATGTTACTGTAAAAAACTTAGAGACAGAAGAGATCAAGGAATATGTTGTGGATGGAACAGAAGGATAATCGTTTCGGATAAGCACTGGAATCGGCACAACTCCAGAAGCAGAGGGAGGGGCTCCCTGTATGAAAAAAAGAGCTTTGGGGTACATCCGCCTGAAAGGAGAATCGGAGATCATGGAAAAATGGACGGAGGTCAATAAGGGGATGATTCCTGTCGGAAATTATATTATGCACTTGCAGTATGGCGATTTTGTGGACTGTGGTTCTCCGATTGTTTATTTGGAGAGTGAAGAATATGAAGTGACATTAGAATTTGAGGGCGAGATATCGCTTAATTGTATTGATAAATCCAAGTGGCCTTTCCTGCCTTACGATACGGAATCTTCTAGTTATTACCAAAAGAAAAATTTTGATAATGTGCTTTACAGGATTTATGGAGGAAGATATTATGCGTTTACCCAAAAAAATATGTGGGAGATATATTTGATTCCGAAAAAACCGCCCATTATATCCTTGTTACATCAAATTTCTGTTTAGAAGTTATGGCGTTATGGGTAATAAATGTCACTGTAAAAAACTTAGAAACAGGAGAAATCCAAAAATATGTGGTAGATGGAACAGAAGAATAGCCGTTCCTATGTAAACATCCACGCCTTACGGCACCATAATGAACGAGAACGTCCCATCCATGATAATAAGGGCAGCCGTTGAAGATTGAATAATTTTTGATATTTGATCTCGTTGTGTAAGCTAAAAACCAGTGTTCCAGCAACAGTCTGCACGCAAGCAAAGCACAGGGAAACAGCAAGGAAAATGCCTCGATCTACACCCCGACGGAGATCGCCGCAAAAGACGCCCTGCAGATTGAAAGCGGCAAGGATACGAACATCCTCGGCAGCACGGTGCAAGGCAACAAGGTCACAGCAAAGATCGGCGGCAATCTCAATATCGAAACCCTGCAGGAAAAAGAAACCTACGAGGAGAAGAACACATCGACAGGCTTCGATCTCTCGTGGGATATTCGCGCGGGAAAATTCTCCAAGCCCACGATCGGTCTTTCAGCGAACCGAGGAACGATCGACTCCCACTACCGCAGTGCAAGAGGTCAGTCCGGCATCTTCGCAGGCAAAGGCGGCTTTGATATCTATGTCGAGAAGAACACCGACCTCAAGGGTGCCGTGATTGCAAGCGAGACGGATAAGGAGAAGAACCGCCTCAGCACGGGGACATTCTCTTTCAGCGACCTCAAGAATGAGGCGGAGTATAATGCAAAAGACACTGGTTTTTCTGCTCAGATAAAACCGACGCTTCGCTTAACGGAGGATCCTGAAGGAAACAAAATAGAAAGCCTGAAAGTGGTGCAGGCACTGCACTCCACTCCTTCGATTCCCACCGTAGTACAGGGAAGTGCAGACAGCACCACAAAAGCCGCCGTCGCACTGGGAACCATCGACATCCGCGAGAATAAGGCGCAGGACATCTCTGCCCTCAGCAGGGATACTGCAAACGCACTCAACGAGCTTGGCAGAATCTTTGACAAGAAGAGTGTCGAGGAACAGAAAGAACTCGTCAATGTCTTCCGTGAAGAAGCCTTCCGTCTCGCGCACAACCTCCCCGATGACGGAAGTGGACGAAAGACGCTCATTCATGCTGCTATCGGTGGACTCATCAGCCAGCTTTCAGGAGCGGGCTTTGCTTCGGGTGCAGCAGGTGCAGGTCTTAACGAAGCACTGATTAACAATCTGAAAGGTCTTAACCCTGCGATTGCCCAGGTCATCAGTGGCGTGATTGGAGCAGCCGCAGCGAAAGCGATTCATGGGGATGCTACAGCGGGAGCGATTTCGGCGGCGAGCGGGACGAAGTGGAATAAATTCTCTGACTTCTACTATTTTAAGTTATGGAAATTCGTTTGGATAAACGCAAATCATGTAGAATACGCACTCAATAATGCGATAATAACCAATCCAGGCACAACAGGAGAAAGAATGCATTTATACATGGGGGATGGTGATGAACTGCATATCAATACAGGTCATGCCTATTACAGAGATCATAAAACTCAAAAAGGAGGCATAATTCCAAGCTTTAGCTATACCGATAAAAAGGAGCTTTTAACAACAGTTATCTATTGCGCATTAGCGCATTATGCACAAGGAAATCTAGATAAAGGAGAGGTCGTCAATGGCAATGAGCATGTTTTGCTGAGTAATGGCTACGGTAAACGTGTACCAGTAAACTTACGAATCACAATGATAAAAATCGGGAACATACTTTATATTTCGGATTTTTATCCAACCGCAATAATATCAAAATAAGTTGTTGCAAATGATGTTGTATTTACGTATTTATTACTAGGAGGATAAAATGAATCTAGCAAAATTTTTTTCAAACACACACGACATTGCGTTTGAGCCAAATGAGATACAAACTAAGAAGATAAAGCAATTCCTTGATTATATTCACGGGGATATCAACGACGAAGACATACAGGATATTTTAGAGTTTATAAACTCGAGGAGATATATCGTCTGTTGGCTCTATATTGTGGTTTTTTCTTCCTTTCAATGTTTGATCCGTCATGGGATTTGGAATGAAACTTTGGCAAAAGCTTATCATGAATATCTAGTAGTGCTGGGATGGGATTATGAGCTTGAGATTGTCGGAAAGATGCTTTCTGAGGGAGATATAGAAAGTGTGCGGGAGTTTTGTCTGGAGAGCAAATTGGCAGATGAAGAAAATAATACATATTTTATGGAGAGCACAATATGGCACGGAAAGGATTATGGGAAACTCTGATAAATCATGGATAACCAATGTCAAATTATTTAACTGGAACAAATTCTGCCAAATTGCCCCGCAGTACACTGAAATATTGTTTGCACAAAGTTCTTAACCTTGACACATCCTTAAGGGAAAGAACCGCCTCTCGACCGGGACGTTCTCGTTCGGTAACTTGAAAAACGAGGCAGACTACAACTCGAAGAGCATAGGTGCCGAGTACCACCACTACGGCAACTATGACAAGATGAGCCGACAAGAGAAGAACAAGGTCTATAACACCATAGGCCTCTCCCCTAGTCTCTCCATGCCTGCCAAGGGCGATGCGAACAGCACGACCAGTTCTGCTGTAGCACGGGGAACGATTGATATTCGTGAGAATCCCACACAGGATATCTCTGCCCTCAATCGTGATACGAACAACGCTTTGAACGAACTTGGGCGCATCTTTGACAAGCAAAAGATTGAAGAGCAACAGGAGCTTGCCAAGACCTTCGGCGAAGAAGCCTTCCGCCTCGCCCATAACCTCCCCGACGACGGCAGCGGCAGGAAGATTGCCGTCCACGCCATCATCGGCGGCATCATGAGCCAGATCACAGGAGCTGGCTTTGCTTCTGGTGCGATCGGTGCAGGAGTCAACGAGGCTGTAATCGGCGAAATCAAGAAGATCAAGGATCCCGGCACCGCACAGATCGTCAGCGCGATTGTAGGAGCTGCTGCAGCCAAGGCTGTCGGCGGCAATGCAGGCGCAGGGGCAAGTGCAGCGGCGAGCGGGACGAAGAATAATTGGCTAGGAAAAGAGCAGGAAACTTTTGTCGAAGAACTGAGTGAGGCATTGGAAAGCCAAGATCAAGAAAAAATCAATGAAGTATTGGCTAAATATTACGCGCTAAGTAATTACTATGACCAACATGGAATGACCGGAGAGGGAGATGACCAAAGAATAACGGCTTCTCTTTATCCATTGTTGGAATGTTTAATCCCAGAGGATAAGAGATATTGGTTAGACGGAGGATTGAACTATACATTAAATAATATTGTCTGTATGGATCCTGCATTATTCGCATTAGCCAATCAAAAGAGACATGATCTGGAAGTTAATGGGTACGCCGAAGACGTTATACCATCTAACGATTATCGTGTCGCAGAAAGAGCAGCAGAAATTAAAATGAATAGTGAGATCCCTAAGACGAATTATGCTACAGAAGAATCATCTGCGGCTGCTAAAGCTGTAGGGATAGCTACGGACTTAGTTGCTGCGAAGGTGCTTTCCTACGGTTTACCCTTGACACCTTCAGCATACCTTTATGCTCGTTATGGCGAAGGAGAAAGTTTAAACTTTTCAGAGGACTCCGTGGTGTCATATGAGATCGTACATAGTCAAGACTTTATAGAAGAAATTAGAACGAGGGGGCGGGATATTCCGGTTGGGAGTAGTGAAACCCGTTTCACAAGCGTTCAAATGACTATACAAAGTGGTATTGACCCATGGCTAACATTTGGTACTATTAAGTTAGCAATAACTATAACACATAATATGGATAGTACATATACGGTGGAAGGAGTAGCCGAAGATTTGTATAACTTCGAGCATTTAACACTAGACGGGTGGAAGAAAATTGTAGAAATAGGAAATAATATTGCCTATGATCTACAAAAGAAGGGCGAGGTTCGCCCCTATACATGGAAGGCGAATATACATGCGACGATTCATGAGTAACTTTAAGAAGCTGCCTAAGTATATAAGATGTGCTTGTATTGTAATATTAACTTTGCCCAGTGCAATCGTCGCATATTATATTGTCGGATATACATATTACTTAGTGGCGTGGCTTTTTTTGCCGGGGGATTATTATGTGCATGCAAAACAAGGTGAAGTATATGAACGGGGACCAAGAATCAGCCGGTCTCTCCAAGTATTTAAAGAAGAAGACGGCATACTGTACTTCATTGATAACTATGGCTTTTGGGCGCTGGATTTTGTAACAGGACATATAAAAATATTTAACACAAAACTAACGGATGAGGATATTCAGGAACTACAGACAGTACAGCCGTTAATAGTAAAAGAAAAGGGGTTTGACACTGATTTGAAAGAACCGAAAGATAAAAATGATATTTATTTTATGATGCAACATAAGAAAAGGTGCTACACAGACCGATTAAATATTGTCAATCACATTGAGGATTTATCAGAAGATGCGCGGAGAGTTTATGGCGAATTAGAACGAAAAGAAGGTGACGGCGTTGTTGTTTGTCCTCAACCATGGGGTACAGATCCCTATGGATTTTTTTTTCAACCTGTTGACTATATGATTGGTTGGTGGAAACGAGGGACTATTTGACTGGCGAATGTACAATCTAAGTGCAACAATTGTTGAAATAAAAGAATGACACAAGGGTGCTTCTGGTATAATGGTGTTTGCAAAGACAACCATAAGAAAGGAGCAACCCATGTGTCACTACCATCATCTTACACTAGTTGAGCGTGAAAAGATAATGTTTTTTCATGCTCAAGACAATTCTGTTTCCGCAATTGCAAAAAAGCTTGGGCGTAACAAGGCGACCATTTCTCGAGAACTACGGCGAAATACCAAAAATGGATTTTATCAACCTGCCACTGCCCAACATCAGTATGAGACCCGGCGTAAGTTATGCCATCCGCATAAGCGACTGGAAGATGCTTCCCTTTATGCATACGTCAGGGAGAAATTCCTGAATCAACAATGGTCTCCTGAACAGATTGCCGGACGGTTTGCATTGGAATACCATAGACCTATCATTAGTTACAACACGATCTATCGTGCAATTTACGCAGGGCAGTTTGATGATCCAAATAAATCGCATGGAAATCGCGGTGTAATTCGCAAATTGCGTCATCGTGGAAAAATCGCGCCATCGAAAGGGTTATGTTGAAAACCGCGGCAAGATCGCGATTTCAAATGACATCGCGGATCGTCCGGCGGGTGCGCAGAACCGTTCGCGCAGAGGGCATTGGGAAGGCGATACGGTTGCTGGGAAAACAGGCAAGGCTTGTTTAGTGACTTTAGTGGATCGTAAGACGCGCTTTCTCGTTGGAGGGAAATCTTCTGCCAAACGTGCTGCCGATGTCAACGAAGTTATGTTGATCGCATTGGAAGGACATCCTGTAAAATCTATCACGCCGGACAGGGGCAAAGAATTTGCGAAGCACGCGGAGGTCACTGAAGCTTTGGAAGGAGTCAAATTTTACTTTCCCCCACCACATCATCCTTGGGAACGAGGATCAAACGAGAATACAAATGGATTGCTTCGCGAATACTTTCCCAAAGGACAAGACATCACCGACATACCGGATGCATACATCCATGAGATGTTTGATAAATTAAATCGACGTCCACGCAAATGCCTAGGATACAGAACTCCCTACGAGGTCTATTATTCAAAGACGTTGCACTTGACTTGACAATTCGCGAATGAAATACTAAATATTATTCCTTTTTTATTCGTTGTCGTATTTTCTATTCTTTGGTTATTGATTCCAATCAATATTCCCGAGGAAGTTCGAGGTGAATCCATTTGATCCCAGACAAACTCCCATCTGCCCTCCTACTCGCAGCAGCCATCCTCCCCCTATCCGTCTCTCCCACCCAAGCTGCTCCACTTTCACAGCAAGAGCAGCTTGACCAGTCGCGGGCGCAGGAGGCGGCACGACAGGAGAGGATGCATCAAGAACGCACGGAGGTTGATACGCCCGCTCTTCCTTCTCCGACACTGCCTGCCGATGAGAACGTCCGCTTCCCCATCTCCAAAATCATCCTTGAGAATGCATCTGGGAAGTTTTATTTCCTGCGCCACATCTCCCGTAACTATGAAGGACGCGAGCTTTCTCTCAAAGATATCAATGAAGCCGTCAGCAAGATGAATCGAGAGCTTATGGAGCGTGGCTTTTCCACGAGCCGTGTCGTTATCCCCGAGCAGAATCTCTCAGAAGGAACGCTCCGCCTTGTTTTGCAGATCGGGCGCATTCATGCCGTGCGCTTTGCCGAGGACAGTGATATACTCTATACCTACAACCTTTTCCCGTTTCGCGAAGGCGATGTCTTGAATGTGCGCGATATCGAGCAGGGGCTTGAGCAGGCGAAGCGCTTGCCTTCACAGGATATTACCGTGAAGCTCTTACCTGCACAGGAGCCGCAAATGACGGATGTCCTGCTCACGGTGACACGCGGCAAGAATGTCTACGGTACAATCTCCCTCGATGATTCCGGTCTCAAGGATACGGGAAAGCTGCAGCTTTATGGCAATGTCGGCGTCGACCAGATATTTCAGCGGAACGATATTCTGCGCGTCGGCATGAATCTCGACGGCGCACAGGACGGCTATGCGAAGGGCACGCGCGGGCATAATGTCAGCTACACGATCCCCTACGGGGCGCATACGTTTACATTCTCTTACCAGCGCTCGAAATATCATCAGACGGTAGAGAGCCGTCCCTACGATTTCATCAGCGCGGGCGATACGAATATCTCGACGTTTTCCTGGGATTATGTGCTACATCGTTCGTCGAGCATGAAAACGAGCATGGATATTCGTCTGAAGAAGCGCAATTCCCATAGCTTCATCAACGATGTGGAGATTCCCATCCAGGCGATGCACCAGACATCGTTGGAGGTCGGCTATGCGGAGCGGCTTTACATCGACCGGGACACGCTCTATTTCCGCATCGCGCACCGTTTCGGACTCGGTTGGCTGGGCGCACAGGAGGAGAAAACGTATCCCGATGCACCAAAGACGCGCTATCGCCTATGGCTCTTTGATATGGATTACATCCATCCGTTTACGTTCGGTCATCGCCCTGCAACATTCACCACGTCTCTTCACGGTCAATGGACGATGAACGAGCAAAGGCTCTATGGCGTGGATATGATTAGTATGGGCGGCCGCTACACGGTGCGCGGCTTTGACGGCGAGACCACGCTGATGGGAACGAACGGTTGGTATCTTAGAAATGAATTTGCGACGAAGTTCCCGAAGCAAAAGGCGGAACTCTATCTCGGACTTGATGTCGGCGCCGTCTACGGCTACGGCGCTGATCTCTACAACGGGCATGTGCTCGCAGGTGCAACGCTCGGTGTTCGCGGAACGGTCAACGATATTGCCTACGATGTTTTCGCTGCTGCGCCCATAGAAAAACCCGAAGGATTCCACACGCCGGATGTGACGTATGGGTTCTCCCTCGGGTTGAAATTCTAGAGATTCATTTTCCAACATCAAGCCCAATCTCGCCCTTGAAAATCTTCCTGCTCCAACCCCCTACACGCTCACTTCCGTCCCATCCCGAAACACCACCGTCATGCCCTTACCCACGGTCACGCACTCCGCCATACTCGCCCAGAGCTGGCTGTCAAACACTGCCACAGCTTCGGTCTGTGCTTTGAGTCTCTTGATGAACTCCACCAGTCGCTCGGACTGTACCTCCTTGGCAGAGATGGCTTCCGTCACCTCATCAAAGCGAGCCTTGGTAGCATCGTACCTTTCTACAAGACCCTCGTAGTGCCGCTGATACTCCTCCTGATTCTGTGCAATGCGAGCGTTCTGCCTAACGTAGTTCTCCGTCATCTCCACCAATACCGCCAACTCCTGCTGCAGCTTGACTTTCTCCTCCGTGAGAACCGTCGTGTCGCAAAGCGTCTGCTTGATGAGCCGAGCATTCGCGATGATCTCATCCCGCTCCGTCACCAGCTGATTGAACGCCTTTACGAAAGCCGTTTTGATTTCCTCTTCCGTCACATGGGGCGTCTGGCATTTCTGCCCGTCATACTTGTTGTTGCAACGGTAGATGGTGCGTCTGTATTTATCCGTGGAGTGCCAAACCTTAGAACCGAAAGAACCGCCGCACTCGCCGCATCGGATTTTCCCCGAAAAGATACTTACACCGCTGTATCTTCCGCCTTCCCGTGTGCGTCGCTCCATCTCCCTCTGCACCATCTCGAACACGGCAGGGTCGATGATGGCGGGATGGCTCTGTTCCACGAAGTAGCTTGGCACTTGCCCGCAGTTCTTGACGGCTTTCTTGGTGAGGAAATCCGGCGTGAAGGTCTTCTGGATTCTCGCGCATCCCGTGTATTTCTCGTTGCGGAGGATGCCCTGGATGGTCTTCGCGTTCCATCTCTCCTTGCCCGTGACTGTCAGAATGTGCCGTGATGTCAACTCCTTGGCAATCTTACACGCCGTCATACCTTCCAAAAAAAGCTGGAAAATGAGCCGCACGATCTTGGCCTGTTCCTCATTGATGGCGAGATTGCCGTCCTCGCCCTTGTCGTAGCCGAGAAAACGGGAGTAGCCGACGGAGAACTTGCCGTCTGCGAACCTCTTCCGCAAGCCCCATGTGACGTTCTCGGAAATGCTCCTCGCTTCCTCTTGCGATAGGCTGGAAAGAATTGTCAAGAGAATTTCGCCGCGAGCCTGAAATGTCCAGATCGCCTCTTTTTCAAAGTAAACCTCGATGCCGTTTTCCTTGAGTTTCCGTATAGTGGTGAGGCTGTCCACCGTGTTTCTCGCGAACCTCGATACAGATTTCGTGACGATCAACTGGATTTTGCCGTCCAAAGCGTCCTGCACCATACGAGTGAATCCCTCGCGCTTTTTCATGGAGGTTCCCGTCACGCCCTCGTCCGAATACATCCCTGCGAACTCCCAGTCCGAGCGACTCTTGATGTAGTTGGTGTAATAATCCACTTGGGCGGCGTAGGATGTCTTCTGGTCTTCGTTGTCCGTGGAAACTCGTGCATACGCCGCGACTTTCCGCTTGGCTGCAGTTGCCAGCGGCACTTCCGAGAATTTATGGATGCTGGCCGGGATGACCGTCACACTTCGCATTACGCTCACGTCCTTTCCATCGTCTGTATTCAGCTTGCCGCCGCATTTGAACAGCATCGAATATCTCCTGCGTCACTAGCGGCTCATGGTCGTTCTCGATAATTTCCTCCCGTCCGCTCTCGGAGAACTGCGCCTTGATTCGGCGAATGCCGAGGTAGAAAGTCGCTTTCAATGTATAGGCAATCAGCTTGCGGGATATTTTTCCCGCGAATGCTGGTGTAGCCGTCGGCTTCCAGTCTTCGTGAGATTTCATTGATTTGCCAGCCGTCGAGGTAGTATTGGAAAATCAGCCGAACTGCCTCGGCTTCTTTGGGAACAAGCACATAGCCCTGCTCCCTCGACCATTGGTAGCCGAAGGGCTTCTTATGCGGGTCGGTACGCTTCTTCTCCGCTTGATTGAAATAGTGAATCCTCGCCTTCTTGACCGTACCATCGTAGAAGTGGAATTCCAACACGTCCGTATCGGTAGTGAGGATTTCTCCACTGTCCTGGCAAATGCAGTTTCGTCAAACTCTGAAAGCCCCAACACCTCGCAGGAAGCCTCGCGCAGTCGATACCCTCGGATGTTCCTCGCATCGCACATCCGCTTGCGAATTTTATCGTAGCAATACCAATGTTCCTGCAAGCCGTCGTGTCCGTTGGTTCTGGTCGCTCCCTTGACGAAGTGCGCGCCGCATCTGCCGCAGATGATTTTCGCCGAGAAGCAGCTTGGCTTTACAATCCTATGCGCCGCCGGGTTGAAGTCGTAGCTGTCCCTGATTTTTGCCTGCACCCTCTCGAACGTCTCTCGGTCAATAATGGCAGGGTGATTGTCCGTAATGTAGTAGCGCGGCAGCTGTCCCTTGTTCTCGATGATTCTGTGCGTCCGAGGGTTTTCCGTGATGTAGCGCTGCAGAAGGACATCGCCGGCATAGACCATGTTCCGCAAGGCGTAGCGAATGAACGGCACGGATGAAGCATGGCCATGTTTCTGCAGCCAGCGGGATGTCTGACTGAGCGGAATACCCTTGAGGAAATTGTCGTAAATCACCCGGATGGCCTCTGCTTCTTCTTCGCAGATGACGAAAGACTTGCCGTCCCATCGGTAGCCATAGGCGGCAGCGTGCCATTGCTCCCCTCGCTCGAATTTCTTCTGAATCGACCACTTGGCATTGTCGGATTGGCTGCGGCTCTCCTCTTCCGCAAAGCCCGCCAAAATTCCGAGCATGAGTTCCCCGTCTGCTGAGAGAGACTGGATGTTCTCCTTCTCGAACCACACGTCAATCCCGAGAGATTTCAAATGCCGCACGGTTTCCAACAGGTCTACCGTGTTTCTGGCAAATCTTGAAATACTCTTGCAGAGAACGATGTCGATTTTCCCGGCATCGCAGTCCTCGACCATTCGCTTGAATTCTGCCCGGCGGCGAATCCCACCGCCGGAGATGCCGCTGTCGGCGTACACCCCGGCATAGATCCATTCGGGATTGTTCTGGATGAGCTTGCTGTAGTAGCTGACCTGTGCCGAGAGCGAATGGTTCAATCTGTCCGATTCCATCGAGATGCGGGCATACGCCGCCACGCGTTTCCTCGGCTTCAAAGCGACGACGACAGGTTCTATTTTTCTTACCTCAGCCACTCTATCCACCTCCTTTCCATCCTATATATTGCTCTGTGAGGCGGATTTATCAAGCGTTTTCCGATAAAAGACGGCCGAGATACGGCTGATATTTTGCAAGAAGCATGGTGTCGATTTTAGCGTACTCATCCGCCGTGATGAGTCCTTTCGCCCGCATGGATTTTGCCACGGAAAGCGACACTTGGTAGAGCATATCTGCGCGGTACTGCTCTTTACGCATTTGCATCACCGCCTTGAAAACGCTCTGCCACATAGCAGGTGTGTGAGCAATATTTCCGATGCTCTCGTTCGTAAGCAGAAAACGCTTTGCCGCAATGGATGCAGCGGACGGTTTCGCCCGTAGGCTTATTGCCTTTGTCACGGTTCTTGTTCCACCACTTCTCCCAACATTCTGACGAGCAGAACTTCCGCTGTTTTCTCTTCGGTATCTGCATCAGCGGCTTGCCGCAAGCAAGGCACACGCCAGATGAGGAATTGCCCGTCAATTCGTTGTTGCGGCAAAAGGACTTCACCGTGTTTACGGATAGGCCGACCGCCAAGGCTATTTTCTTGTAACCATATCCCTCGGTGCGCAGGGAGCGGATTTTGATTTTTCCTGTTCCGTCATAGAAAAACACCTACTGCAAGGTAGCCTTGCAGTAGGCGAAAAAGGACGTTTTATTCTTTTTGACTCAAACTTCGCACATTAAAAACATTCTACATACCTTGAAAACACTGACTTTATGCCAATGAAAACACTCTCCTTATGCACATTTTCGTAGTTTTTGCGACAACAGTACAGGAAGCTCTTTCAAGAAGCCTTGCAGCTGTTCATGGATCTTCCCTTCATCCAGCATGGGCTTCTCTTGGAGTCATTCAACAAACAGCAGCAAAAGGAGGCGCATGGCTTCCACGAAGCACACATCCGGCAACTCATCCACGGATAGATAGAACAGCTCTCCCAGACTTCGTGCATCTTTGCACTCGCGCTGCTCCACTGCCAGGAACATGTACCGCGTGAACACGATGGAGACATGCGCTGTCATCGCGTCATACGAAAGAGGCGGCAATCCTTCTCTAAGCGCAGGAAACTCTTGCACACCTTGAAGAACACCTCGATGCCCCAGCGCTTGCCGTAAATGCGGATGACTTCCTCCGCCGTGAGGCTCATGTCCGTCGTCACCAATACCAGCCAGTCCTTCCGATGGTTGCGATTGCGGACAAAGACAAGGCGCACAGGGAGGGATTCTTCGCCCTTGACGACAGCGGCTTCCACACTCAGCAGATACTTCGAGCGGCCACGCCGCTTTCGGTGTTGCTTGTAGATCGCCTTCACATCCTGCAGGCATCCTTGATGGAGGTAGTGTATCTTTTCCGTCTTCTTTGCCATGGCGACCACATCGTAGCCAAGACCGTGAATCTTCAGGGAGCGATGCCGGGGAGCAGAACCATGTGTCGAGACAGGACGTGGCGCGCTGGGATATCGGCAGCCTTCGCTTCCTGCAGGAGCTGAAGCATCACCTCGGTTGCCTTCTGCTGGGCAAGTTTTCGCTGCTTGCCGCCATTGGAACGAGCGTCCACTTTCCGTGACGCCTCACGGAGGCGATTCTTCGTATTCTCGGTAGAGAGCAGCGTATGGCTGACAGGCAGAAGCGTATTGCCATCCGACCAGCAGAGCGTGAGCATGCGAAAGCCATAGGGAGAACTCCTTCTTGGCGTGGTCGTAGAGGCGGGCGAGAGCTCCACCTTCTTGGAGCGGGCGCGATGGTAGATGGAATCGTCGAGAATGAGCACGTTGATGCGATCCGCCTGAGTCAGGGGAGCGAGCGTGGCATGAATGATGGCGGCGGCAAGCTCGGTCGTGAACCTGCGCCAGTGGATTCGGCAAGAGTTCATGAAGCGATAGAACGTATCCTTGTCGAAAGGCATGGCGGCGCTTTGGAGATGCATTTGCGTGTAGACGGAACGTTGCTGGAACACCATGCGGAAAACCAGCAGGGAAGATGCTGAGGACAGGGATGCCGCGAAGCTTGTACGCATTTGCCACACGGAGGATGCGACTGACTTGATAGCGACGGAAAAAGACCTGCATTTTCTTAGAAAGCAGTTTCTCGTCTTGGTGGTTTTGTGTTATACTGTTCATAGCATGAGCCTCCATTGGATGTTTTTTGTTTGACACTTAAGATTATACCAAATGGATGTTGCTCATGCTATTTTATTTGCCAAGGCGATAGATATTTCAAGGGTTACAGCAGATTATTCATCTGCGAAGTTTGAGTAAAGTATCTGCACCATTTCCTCATCCAGCCCAGGGACTCTTACCTGCGGGATTTTCTCAATGGCTATATCTGTAATCTTGATTTTGCGGTCATGCTTTTTTGCCTGCAACAACGGATTACCACTCCTCAAGGCTATTGCACCATTTCCGA
Organism: uncultured Selenomonas sp.; assembly: GCA_916438625.1. GTDB lineage: Bacteria > Bacillota > Negativicutes > Selenomonadales > Selenomonadaceae > Selenomonas. The sequence continues at coordinate 2,229,404 of CAKAFE010000001.1, forward strand.
AACTCAACTTCAAGAATTCCAGAGTGAATTTCTGCCATGCAGTAATCTTGCAAAAATCCATTGATAAAAGCCAGGCTCCCGCTGAAACAATCAGTAAGAGTATTACAATAAGGACGAATATCTGAAAGTGCGATACGGTAAATCATCGGAAGTTAATAAGACTCCTTTAACCCTGCCCCAAATCCTGACAAACAAAGAAACAGCTCGTCAAAGCCACGTAGCCATAACGAGCTATTATGAACAAGCATATGAAAAACAAGCCACTCGCCGTGTACCAATCGATACACACGTTATAGCAGCTGATAAAATAACGCCCAGTTTCCCAACTTAGTTGAGCATGCGCCGATTACGACCATTGCAGCTTCATGAATTTTCCCATGGCATCTGTCTCTATTATATTCAGCACACTGCCAATGATAAAAAACACATGATCAAAATCACAATTTTCATCAATAAGAAACGGATATTGCACAACTACGTTACCCCCGTCAATCACTTCGAATTTCGGGAATCTGTAAGTGCAATTCAATTCATTAACTAACTTGAGCAACTCTTCGCGCTTCAACGGACTATCTATGTGAGCCACACCATAAAAATCTACATCAAGGATAGTTTGATCCTCGTTGAAGGTCAGCACCACAGCTACAGTTCCAGCATTCTTAATATTTTGTCTCACAATCAAACTAGTTCGATCTTCATCGTGTCTTTCCTCAAAATTCACATTTTTATCACTTAGAAGATTTTTTAACCTCTCGAAATTACTCATCATAAATCACATCCCCTTTATTATATAATCAGCATAAGATCGTTACTTCTTTTTAGAAACACTATCTTTGAAGTTCAGAAAGATTTGGCGAACCTTATCTCGGTCACTTGTTTTCGATATAGCCTCAATGGCATCATTACTTAATTTGCAAATTTCTTGATAATCATCATTTTGACTGCTCACCATTGCTATTGCTACTGAAACAATTGACTTAAATGTGTGCAAATCTATATGTTCCAAGTTAGAAGCATATAATATACTTCTTGGGCCTTCATAAACATAGTTCGCATATATTTTGCGCAATTTTCCTTCCAAACAATGATATTCCATATCTACTCCTCCCCGCGTAAATTGATGGCGTAAATAATACCATGGCATTTTTTACAGTTACTCATCGACTGACTCCCTAACCCATTTAAGAAAAGTTGGCGTGGATACCCCCAGAATCACAGCAGCCTTACGGGCAGAGATTTCACTGTTCTCCCACTGCTCACGGAGGGCTTCGTATCCATCAGGCTTCTCTATCGGCTTCCTGCCGAACTTCACGCCTCTCGCCCGTGCTGCCGCCAGTCCCTCCATCGTCCGCTGATGGTTCATGTTGCGCTCCGTTTCGGCAACGTAAGAGAACACTTGGATAACAAGATTCGAAATGAGTTTTGCAGTTAGGTCGTCACCGTACTTGTTCCGTGTATCCAAAGCGGCAGATCAATAACCACGATGGCGGCATCCTTCTGCTTGGTGATGATGTCAAGCTGTTTCATCATCTCGTCGTAGTTGCGCCCAAGACGGTCGAGGCTCTTAACCACAACCGTGTCGCCGGGCTTGATTGCAGCCATCATCTCAGTATAAGCAGGACGATCGAAGTCCTTCCCGCTCTGTTTATCCACGAAAATACATTCCTTCGGAATACCAAAGTTCTCCATTGCCAACCACTGGCGGTCGTCCCTCTGCGTAATGGTAGACACACGAATGTAACCATAGATGTTGCTCATGTGGATTCCTCCTCCAAATTGCGAAAACTCATACATTCTGATTTTAGAGGAATCCTTGATTGCGTTTTGGTATGGCTACCGATATTACCATAGCCTTTGACGATAGTGAAGCGTCACTCAAAATAAGGCTCCCCCCCAAGAAAATCCTTGACAGAGAAGGCACCATCATGTATCTTTAGGCTAAGAGAATATATGGCTGTTACGAGCGGCTATGGCCATCCCTTCCGTTTGGGGACAATAAAAATACAGCGGAGTTGACCGTCGGCGAGGGTAGGGAAACTCGCCGCTGCTCGGAAGTAGAGAGAATTGTTTCGGCAGTTCTCTCTACTTTTCTTTGTGATGGAAATCGGTGCGGTATGACAGATTTACAGCAGATACAACAATATTACGAGCAAAACTTATGTGACAGAGTCTTTCAGTACAGCCTAACGAACGGCACGGTGCTGCAGGTTATCTTCTATCGGGAAGCACTCTGCCATCTGCTTGGCATCCAACACATTACGAATAATCGCCGCTATATCGGTAGGAGCGGCTACGAGCGCATACGCTCCGGGGAATTGACTATACAGAGACTCAAAGACATGAATCGTTCCGGATTCGCCGGAATCAAGCACCGCATGGAGTATTTCACTCTGATCGGGCATCTGATGGAACACGGTGCAGTGTTTCGGTTCTACCCGGAACGGGCAGGAAGCACACGCATTCAGGCTACCTTTCTCATACATGAAAAAGAACGCGAACTGTACCTGCATTTGTTCTTGGCGCGGGAATCCCGAAAGTCCGACATCTATGCTCCCATGTCCTATATTGTGATAACAGAGCGGGATGACAATCCGAATCTGTATGTTGTCGGACAAGAACACAAGAAGGTTCTTACCTTGGATATTCTGCCTATGAAGCAACAGATTGAAGCCAAGTAAGCCCATCAGCTTATTGCCGATAGGCTTTCGTGTGATTGAGAACACAGCTTTCTCTCCCGCCGCTCTGATAGCGAGCATCTTCCCCATTGATAGTGTCAGTCCTTCTCGGCATCTCCTTTGCGATGTCCAGATTTGAATGCACTGTTTCCCCAAAGATTCTGGATGAGAATTTTCCGACTGGTCTTGTACTTATTTCCAATCAAGCCCAATCGCAGAAGGAAACAGCGAAATGCGTACTTTGGATTGTCCACTTCCTTTTCTTTGGCAAGCACACGCTTCTGCCGCCGTGCCATATCGCACAGCTTGCTGATGAAATCAGCGTAGGCGCGATACGCTTCCGGGGTGAGGGTTCCGCGAAACCATGCGAAAGTAATCCGCTCCTCTGTCAGCGTATAGTTCACATCCTCGATGTCAAAAGCTGCCTTGATGAGATTCCCTTTGCTTTTGAGTAAGGCATCCAAATTTGCCAATGCAGTGTCGGAGAATTTTTCCCTCGGCATACTGATGGAAAGATTGATGATGTCCTCCTGTGACTCAATGGGGGCAGATTCCTCCGCGATGTGTTCCTCAGTTGTCCGCGCCATCGCTTCAATCTCCGTAATCTGTGTCCCCTCCTCCTGCAGAGTTTCCTCGGCATCTTCCTTATTGCGGTCAATGAGAACGTTCCCTTCGGTCTGCTCTGCCATGAATCCTGCTGCTTTGATGGCTGCGAGGACGTTTGCCGTCTGCTCATCCTTCTCGAAAATCAACACGCCGTGCTTACTGACCTCGTAACTGCCAATCTGAAAAGCAAAGCTCGGTGTGCCCATATATTTTGGTCTGATTCCCAAAGCATCTCCAATAGTCTTGACTAGGCGCTTGCGGTCTGCTCCGCTCACGTTGTAATTGCGTTCCATGATGTTGTCCTCCTTTGTAATGGTGTGGTTTTCCATGTCTATCTATCACTCACCGGAGCAGAAATTGCAAGTGATTTTTGAGATATACTCTCATAATCTTTCTTCCAAATAAAGCAACGACCATGCAGGATTTTTGCGTCCACATGGTCGTCTTCCTCTTGAAGATTGCCGATAAAACTACGTTGATTGCGTATCCCTAGGAAAACTCATCTTTGAAAAATTTGGTGAACCTCTTCTTGCCATTCCTCTTGTCCGACTGGAACATGACGGCGAAATACGGCGGCACGTCGTCCTTGTTCGCTGTCACGACGCCCTTGTCAATCTTGTGCCCAAAGAGATAGGCGACGTATTCCAAGGGGAGTGCCGACGTATCGAAGGTCAAATCGTATGATGCCGTATTCGCCGCCGTATCTACGGACTGCCCGTCGGCGAAAAGTTCCGCCTGACTCGTCTTCGGCTTGATGTCTACTTTTCGGAGAATCTTGCCCAAGCTGATGGGCGATTCATACGTCGCTGTGCCGTTCGGCACATCCGTCAGCATCTTGGCGATATGCAGCTTTTTACTATGAAGCCCCAAGAGGGCAAGCCGAAGGCGCAGACCTATTGGCTAGGCTTCTGTAAGGGCGTGAGGACATATGTACAGCGCGCCTCTTTGATGATGCCATCGCAGGAAACGGCATCGAAAGTCACTCCTGCTGCTTCGCATAACGGCTGAACATATGTCCGGAAAGCTTCCACATTGATGAACTGCCCGCTCGTGAGATTGGCGGCGGGCGCTGTTACACTTGGACTTGGCATTATTCCTCAACTCCTGTTCCTGTTTTGAAATCCATGATTTTCACGAACGCCTGCTTTTCTGCCAGCTCCATCGACTGATAACGGCGAAAGCCGAGGCTGTCCATAACCTTCCTCGCGGCATCCTCGATTTTTTCATACGCGCCGTCCTTCGTGAGAATGTGCAGACGCACGGTCACGCGCCGTTCCATCTCCCTGCTGTCCGCCGACAGTGCGGGAACGTCGGAGATAACGGAATACACGAGGATGGGATAGCTTCCCGCATCGGGGCTTCGCCCATGATAGATGCCGTTCCGATGGAGCAGCCTTGTCAGCGGCTTCGATGCCGCCAATGCACGGTAGACCTTGCTCGCTGTGCTCATTTTCCTTCCCTCCGCAATGCCGCCTTGACGGCTTCGACGATGTTCTTCTTGATGGCATCCCGCTCGGCATCGAGCGCGGGATAGAAGAAACGGCTGGTTGATCTTCGGACTGAACTCGACGAGCTTGCCATAGGGGCGTGCCGTCGGACGCTTGAGCATCCGACACGATGTGCCACGACGTACCGCCCCCGCGCTTGACGCAGTGGATGGAATCTCGAAGCGCACCCGGCACGACGCGCTTGTCATGCCCCCGATAGACGGGACAGCAGCTTTTCGCCTCCGTCTTGACGGCTTCCGCTCCTTCTGCCAAGGCTCTTTTTGACGCATCCATCGCGCCCTTGCCCATGCGGTTCAAAAAGTTCGCGTGTAGAAACAAAGTCACGGCTCATCTTCCACCAACTCCCTGCACTCGATGACAAGCCATCTCTTCCTGCCGTCCATGCCGTAATGCGGCGCTTTGATTTGAAGCATCTTTCCACTCCACTGGATGAAATCCGTATCTCGGATGTCTTCCCGATAGCGTATAGCGACGCGATACTCGACTTCCTTGACCTGTTCGGCATACCCGTCCGAGATTTTCGCTGCGAACGGCAGAACCTTCGCCCAGCATGTGCAGTACGCATCGCGGCTCTGCTCAACCAGATTGCCCGCCTCGTCCGGCGCATCCCGCGGACGCAGCACCGTGATGCGATGACGCAGTTCGTTGACACTCACATACACTAGAAACTCTCCTTTCGCTCGCCAAACAAAAGAGCACGAAGCGTCAAAGCGACTTTCGATGGTCAGCCTCTTCGCGATGCTCGTAGAGATACGCAATGGCATAGAGGATCGCTGTCTTTGCCGCTTCCTGCTTCTTGACTTCTTTCCACGACTTTACTCGCAGAATGGCTAAGGAAAGCTGCTCCGCCGTATCTGCAAGGGATGCAAGCAAACTGTCTTCGGCATCCGAGTCGATGCGCAGATAGTCTTTGATTTCTTCGAGCGATACAAGCGGGTGTGTCAAGAGTTTTGTGTAAATCACTTTTCAGTAGGAAGATTGCAAGTTTAATTGTCGCATCGTTCTGCCAAACTTTGGTAGCCTATGCAGCCGCAGCATACATATCATTTGCAGTCTTATAGCCGAAGATTTTGCGCGGATAGTTGTTAACCCAATCTTCGATCCGTTTCAGCTCTCTCGGTTTCAGCGCGCTGAAATCCGTTCCTTTCGGCAAAAATCTGCGCAGAATACGGTTCCCGTTCTCGTTGCTCCCGCGCTCCCAACTGCTGAAAGGATGCGCGTAGTACACTTCATCGCACTTTGCCGCCTTTTGAAGCCCTTTGCTATCCAAAAACTCTGAACCATTGTCTGCCGTAATGCTTTTAAACACTTGTGTGAAGTCCCCCTTCACGCGGCGATGGGCGCGCCGAACTGCCTGCAACACTTCCTTTTGGGTTTTGTTTTTCACGAGCACATAGATGGATTTGCGTGTTTGACGTTCTACCAGCGTCAAGATGACAGGTTTGGTTCCTTGTCGCCCCACCACCAGATCAATCTCCCAATGCCCAAATTCTTTCCTTTGGTTCACCCGTTCCGGGCGCTCTTCTATACTTTTTCCAGCTCGATTGTTCAAAGCAACTTTTCGCACTTTGCGCACGGCTTGTTTTTTCCCTTTCTTTTTCTGCAGCAGGTCTTTGTTGCTAATTCCAAGGAACAAGTCTCGATCAATATAATTGTACAGGGTTTTGACGCAAATCCGGACGGCAAACGGCCATCCTTTTTGCTCTAGGTCGCCTAATACAGCTGCAGGAGACCATTTCTCCTTCTTGATCTTGTGCTCAATATACTCCACCAATCGATGGTCGTTCCCGATCTTCAGATTCCGTCCTTTGCTAGCACTGTTTTCTTCATGACGCCTTTGTGCCACATCCGCTAGGTAGACCCATTGTTTTTGAAGATCGCCATACGTCTTGATGTCCTTGCTCGCTGGTTTCAGCTGCTCTGTTAAACCCAATGCCCGCTCACGCTCAATGGTTCGCTTGGAGTACCCCATACGCTCGGCAATCTCCTGCGTTCTCATTCCGGCATTGAAATAAGCCTCCAGATGATACCGATCTTTTTCCGTAAGTTGTTTCCATTTGCGCTTTGACGTGGTAGAATGAATCTGTTCCATTTTGGTTCCCTTCTTTCAGTTGCTTTTGGTGTTCAACTAAAGTTTAACTGAACGGATTCCAAAATGGAACTTGTTGCGTCAATTTATTTTACAACTTCCCAAATCACTTTTCAGTATGTCGTATCATAGTGTTCCATGAGTTTCGCCATACGCTCATCCATCAACAGTTGGTTGCGAACGAGCGCCCAGTTTGGTATCCTGCGCCCTGACCATTTCTGGTAAAGCTCCTGCACCCGTAAGTACAGCAGCTTGAACACAGCATCCTCGTTCGGGAAAGAACCCTTCTTCGTGACTTTGCGGAAGCTGGAGTTCACGCTCTCGATCGCGTTCGTCGTATACATGACCTTGCGCACGGCGCTGCCGTACGAAAACAGTTGCTCGACATGCGTGAAGTTGTTCTGCCATACGGCGACAGCCCCGGGATAGCTCGCCCAATCTTTCTGGAACTGTTCGAATCGCTCGCGTGCCTGACGAGCATTCACCGCGCCGTATATAGCTTTGAGATCCTTCGTGAAACGACTCCAATCTTTGCGGGGAATATACCGGATGGAGTTGCGAACCAGATGTACGATGCATCGCTGCACGACCACCTGTGGGAAGATCGCTCGCGCACCGTCTTCCAGACCCGTCACGCCATCCATGGAGAGAAAGCCGATGGCTTCCAAGCCGCGCGACTTGAGTTCGTCAAAAACCTGCATCCATGCATGCTTGCTCTCGACTTCGTTGATCCAAAGCCCGAGCACATCCTTGCGCCCATCCATATCGTAAGCCAGGACGACGTGCACCGCCGTTTGTTGGATGCCGCGCTCCGTGCGCAGTGAGACGTACAGGCAATCGACGAACACGAACGGATAGAATGGCTTCAACGGACGGTTTCTCCATTCCTTCACTTGCTCCATGATGCAGTCCGTGATATGGGAAATCTGTTCATGCGACATCTTGAAACCATAGATGTCCTCGACAGTGGCGGCGATGTCGCGCTGGCTCATGCCGCGCCCGTACAGGGCGAGAACCTTGCCTTCAATGGAAGAGACATCACGCTGGTGCTTCTTGACGATCTGCGGCTCAGAATGTGCCTTTGGCGATCACGGGGCACGTGGATGGGGACTTCTCCCAAGGTCGTCTTGAGCGTTTTTTTCGGAGTAGCCGTTGCGGGCATTGCCTCCCGACACCGTATGTTCATGGTCGGCATAGCCGAGATGGTTTTTGCATCTCCCTTTGAGCGCCGCCTCGAAGATGGGCGCGAAGATACGTTTGACGACATCCCTGGATTTCCTGTGCGTCTTGGGGTTGGTAGGTTTCCATGATCTGCTTGGCGATATTGTCTGCGGGAGTGGGAATCATTTTGCGTTTTGCCATGTTGGAATAAACCCTCCTATGGGATGCCCGGAGCGGGCTCGAACCGTATCAACGAATTTGGCTTTTACACAAACTATTATACACTCCCATACAAGCATAAACATACCTCCTCACAAAAGGTCTATATATTCGTTGTCAAATATGCCGTACTGTGCTATTCTTATAAGAAAGAAAGGCGGGATATTATGAACATCACTATGCCACTCAATCACACAGTACCCATTACAGCGTTCAATCGCGGAAAAGCTGGACAAATTTTTTCTTCCGTTAAGCAAAGCGGCATGACGGTTGTCATGAAGAACAACGAGGCGGAATGCGTCCTCCTATCGCCCCAAAGATACAACGACCTCATGGAACGCATCGAGAATGCGGAACTCTTGGCTGTTGCTCACGAACGTCTGCGGAATTTTGATCCCGAAACGAGCAGCACAGTTTCCTTTGAGGAAATCTGCGCAAAAGAAAAAATCAACCTCTCAACATCTGTTGATGATGTGGAGATTTTATGAGTTACGAGGTTCGATTTCTCCCCGAAGCACAGAAAGATTTCAGCCAGCTGGACGGAAGCCAAAAACAACAGGGCCTTTCGCTGTTTACTGTGGGTAACGCTTGAAAAGCGCGTTTCATTCCGATAGAATTACATCCATGGAAGACAGACACAGAAAGGCGGTTTTTATCCATGGATACAGGAAGCTTGTTTGCCGTTGCTTTGAACCTCCCACACCCTTGGTGCATATCTCAAGTGGAATTCAAGCCCACAGAAGATGGATCCATGGAACTGCATATTCATATCGCCTTCCAACGCGGAGGGAAGTTTCCTTGCCCGCAAGACCATTGCGACAAAAAGCTTTCCTGCTTTACGACACAACGCCGAGAACTTGGCGTCATCTCAACTTCTTCCAGTATAAAACCTATATCCATGCCGATCTCCCTCGCATACAATGCGAAAAACATGGCGTGAAGACCGTACAGATGCCTTGGGCACGCGAGGGATCCGGCTTCACGCTTCTCTTTGAGAGCTGGATCATAGAGCTTGCCAAGCATCTGCCCGTAGCCGTCATTGCTCGCATGGTCGCAGAGCATGACACGAGACTATGGAGGTTCATCCATCATTATGTGGACAAAGGCTCGCGCGTTGGAGGACTATTCCGAAGTCACCGCCATCGGCATGGATGAAACCAGCAAGAAGGGGCATAACTCACATCACGGTCGTCGCCGACCTATCCCAGCGCAAAGTCATCTTCGTGACGGATGGCAAGGATTCTACAACTGTCCGGCGGTTCGCTGCCGACTTTGAAGCACATCGAGGCAATACGAAAAGAGTCGATCTCATCACCTGCGATATGTCGCTCGGTTTCCGCAAAGGGGATTCAGGAATCCTTCGAGAACAGCCGACCATCATCGACAAGTTCCATGTAATCAAACATGCCAACGAAGCCGTGGACAAGGTTCGCAAGATGGAAGCCAAGGAGAATGCCTTGCTGAAGAACTCAAGTACCTTTTGGTTGAAGAATGATGCCAATCTGACGGAAAAAAACAACGAGAAAAAAAGGAAACGCTCCAGAAGAAGCATTTAAAGACAGCGCGTGCCTGTGCCATGCGCATCGAATTGCAGGAAATCTACGAGCAGTCCGTCCATCGAGACGAGGCGGAGCAGCGTTTGAAAAAGCTCTGCAGCTGGATGATGCACGCAAGACTGGAACCCATGAAGAAGTTTTGTGGCACGATCCGCAATCATTGGGACGAGATCCTGCACTATTTCGAGCACCCCTATACGAATGCCATTCTGGAAGGGGTGAACAGCATTATACAAAACATCAAGCGTCGCGCCCGAGGGTTCAGAAATGATGAATATTTTAAGACCATGATCTATCTGGGATGCGGCAAGCTGAATCTCAACATCCAAATCCCATAATTTGTCCATTGGTAAAAGACTGTACGAACACAAAGAACATTTGTTCCTTTCTCCTACCCATATCAAACAGCGAGGAGCCAACAACAGGCAGCGAAGGCTATCCAAAAGGTTTCACAAAATCCGCTCCCTTACACGGAAGGCGGCTACGGAAAACCTTTGGGGAATCACAGGGAAACAATCCTCGCCGGACTTTTGAAAATCAAATTGAAGAAAAGCGGTCTACGCATCGTCTACAAACTCTTTCGCCAAAAAGAGAAGATGATCATCATTGTTGTAGGTCTACGCACAGATGAAGCCGTTTACAAAGCGGCACACGAACGGCTTAAGAATCATAGCGACATAACTGGAAGCGGGGAGTGAGCAGAACGCTCGCCCCTCTTTTCCTTTATGCCTTTCCTTATCCCTTGATCTTCAGCAGCTGCACGGCTTCCGCCAGAACGAGCTTGCCGTCGACGCGCTCCTTCATAAGGTAGGCCACCATGCCGTTCCCTGCGAAAAGCTCCTTGAGTTCCTGCAAAGAGCGCGTGCCGCGATCGCCGATATTGTAGTAGGCATAGTCGCCGAAAGCGAGTGCGATCTTCCCTGCCGCAGCTGCCGGCATATATGCCGAGGTGTGGACGGGATAGCCGAGCAGACGGTCGGGTTCGCCCATCTGATACGAAGGCTGCCACAGATAGGCGCCGTTGTTGTCCTTGAGCTTGCGGATGCTTGCAAGCGTCTGGTCGTTGACGAGGAACGCCGCATTCTTGCGGTAAGGACGCTTGAGACTGTAGACGAAGGAAAGAAGCTCGTCCGCCTTGATGTCTGCCGCTGCCGTGGTGAGGGAAGTCTGCCCCGTAGCAAGAAGCCCCTTCGGCTTATGCACGCCGTCGCCGTTGAGGAAGGCATCCTCCTCGGCATTGCCGAGCGCCTTGCCGAACTGCTCGATGAGGTAGCTTTCGAGTTTGAAGGCATTGTCATAGAGCAGCTCTTCCGTGACCTTGACGGCAACATGGAGCTTGTGCGCATCGAGAACGATCTGGTCGAAGGTCGCATCGCCGAAGGTGAGCGGTGCGCCTTCCTCAATCCACGATGCCGCAGGCTTCGTGGCTGCGATGTTGATCTTGTGCTCGCCGCTCGTCGTGATCGTCGTCGCCAAGGAACGCAGGACGTTTTCCTCGCTGAGTACGTCAATGAGACGCTTGTCGTATTCCTCCGGCACGAGATAGCCGCCGCTGGCGTCCGGATCTTCCTGCAGCACGTTTTCAATCTGCCTAAAAGTTCGTGCGCAGCGCCTTGAGCATTGCGGCGCGGTAAGCATCACTCGCTCTGCCCGTCTGCTCTTTTGCCCAACGATGCGCCCGGCAGATTGGTGATTGCCGCCGCCGTCGGCTTTGCAAGCTGTGCATCGAGAATCGCCCGGCGTTCCAAACGCTCGATGTCCTTGCCGAGCGCGAGAACCTCGTTTTCCATCTGCTCGTATGCCTTGACATCCTCTGCCGAAAGACTCCCTTCCTGCGTGTGTTCATCCAAGAACGCCTTCGCCTGCTCCCAGAGAGCCGCACGCTTTTCACGCATTGCCAAAATCTTATCCATTTTATTTTCCCCCTCAGTGTGCAATAGAAAAGAGCCGCTTTTTCAGCGACTCTGCATCGACTTTGTTCAGTTGCCTGCCCCTGCCCGAATTTCGAGAGCAGCGAGTTGGTGACGGCGGCGCGAGAGAAGATCAGGCCATCCGCCTCATCGCTTGTCGGGCGATTCTTCTCTCCATTGAGAACGGCATCGGCAAAACCCAGCTCCACCGCCTTTTTTTCGCATTCATCCACGTCTCAGCATCCATAAGCCGTGAAATCTTCGCACGCGACATTCCCGTCTTGATTTCGTAGGCATTGATGATGCTCTCCTTGACCTCGGCAAGCAGTGCGATGGCGCGTTCCATCTCCCTGCACATCGCCGATGGAAATGGTCATAGGATTGTGGATCATCACCATGCCCACGGGAAATATTTCAACGGTCGAACCTGCCATCGCGATGCCGGATGCAGCCGATGCTGCAAGACCGTCAATCTTGACCGTGACACTGCCCGAATAGTCCATCAGCATGTTGTCAGATCTGCGCCGCCGCAAAGCAGTCGCCGCCGGGCGAGTTGATCCAGAGAACGACATCTCCCTGTGCTGCATGAAGCTCCTCGCGGAAGATGGCGGGCGTGACTTCATCGCCGAACCATGTCTCGTCGGAAATCTCGCCATCGAGAAGCAGAGTCCGCTTCTCCCCCTCGTTTCGTACCCAGTTCCAAAAATTTACGTTTCATCATTTTTCTCCTCCTACTGACCTGTCCGTGAAGCAAGCCCCTCGGGCGCAGCTGAACGGGCAACAGGTCGTGTGCGAAAACGTCCCAAGAGCGCAGCACTCCGTGCGCCGTGCGATTGGCTGACGTTGACCGCCTGTTTGTTTGCGAACAGCCCCGCATCCTTGAGTTTTTGTCATGCTGCCGTTGATAAGATAGAGGTCGCCTCCTTCGTCACCCTCAATTGGATTGAGGTCTTCGAGGCTTCGGATGTCGTTCGCGGAGAGCCACCCGTTCTGCCTGCCGATGGCGTATCCCTCCATGCGGCTCTTGTAGTCTCCGCGCAAAAGCCCGTCCACCTTGAAGCGAATGAAATATTCCTCTCGCTCCTTATCCGTAAGCAAGGCTTTCTGCAGCGACTGCTCCCAGCGCACCACCCACGGATTCAGCGTGTACTTTACGAACTCCAACGACTGCTGCTCGATGTTGTTGAAGCTCGATTTCTCCAAGTCGCCGATCATATGCGGCGGCACGCGATAGAGACGTGCAATCTCGTCGATTTGGAACTTCCTCGTCTCAAGGAACTGCGCTTCTTCGGGCGATATGGCAATCTGCTGATACTTGACGCCCTCTTCCAGTACGGCAATTCTGCCCGTGTTCATCGTGCCGCCGTAAACAGCGTGCCAGCTTTCGCGCAGCTTCGAGGGATCTTTCAATACGCCCGGATGCTCCAAGACACCGCCCGGACGCGCACCGTTCTTGAAAAAAATGCCGCGCCGTATTCCTCCGTTGCAAGCGCGATGCCGATGGCGTTCTTCGCCATAGCGATGGGCGAGTAGCCGACAAGACCGTCGAAACCGAGTCCCGGGATGTGCAGCACATCTTCGCGTCGTAGGTGAATCTGCCCCTTGTCCTTGAAGTTCGGATTTTCCTCCGTGCTTCTGGTGTATGTGTAATAGATTTCGCCTGTGCGGCTGTCGCGGCTGACCTCCATCTTGTCTGGGAGCAGCGGATAGAGTCCAAGGACATGCCCTCTGCCGTCACGCAAAATTTGTGCGTAGGCATTCCCCCACAAAAGAAGGTGACTCATCAATGTTTCGCGAAATATACAAAGAGGTCATCTCAGCGTTCGGCGCGTCGTGGAGCAGAAAATACAGCGGATGCTCATATGCGATTTCCTTGCCGCTCTCCGAGCGGCGGTAGACGGCAAGCGGCAGGCAAGCGATGGATTCCGCGAGTATGCGCACACAGGCATAGACCGCCGTCGTCTGCATAGCAGTGCGCTCGTTGACCGCCTTGCCCGCCGCCGTCTGCCCGAACAAAAAGGACAAGCCGCCGAGGTGATTCATGGGCTTATCTCGCGAACGAAAGAGTTTGCTGAATAGGTTCATATGTTATTCTCCTCTCCAAAATCAGGAAACAGAAAAAGCGGTCGTCTCTATTTAGAGCGTATTTTCTTTTGGGAATTGCATACGATTAGCAACGATGCAGCCTAGAAAATTTCAAAATCAAGGGGTGCTTGTATGGATCAAATAAAAAAGTTCATTATGGAGAATAATATTCAAAGACTAGAGGATAAGGTTTCTTTACCAAAAGACGAATTTTCTCCCTATAAGTGGCAAGCCCCTGTAATCCAACAGCCGAACCATGTGAAGGAATATGTCAAGCTGATTGGAATGTTTGATGCCGTGATACAAGAAATCGCTGTTGTAGAGTATCCTTGTATGTTTGGTCCTCCTTCCATACAGAAAAACTCATGGACATTTGAGTTTGATAATCCAATCGTTCTGATAACCACACACGGAAATTTTGAAATCACGTTCAATGAATCAAGTTCTGTCCGCATATCAAAAAACAGCATTCCAGAAAAATTTTACTGCAGTGTCGAAGATTTAGCTCGTTGTCATCTTCAAGAACCATTTTCCCATTTGATAGGCGAAAAAATAACAGGAATTACGGTACACGAGCAGACCTTCGATACGGCAGACTTTGATTTTACGGGATCTTGCGGGATTGATCTTCCGTACGATTTACCTGCTTATATCAAGGAAATGCGACTTCATCTCGAAAGCGGACGCTATCTCTCGTTCTCCAGTGATTTTGATTGGGGAATCATTTCCCTGCTTGATTCATGAGTGATCCATTCTACTTGAGTATGTGCGTGGGGCATTTCATCCCATGTTTCATCTGCCCTTTGTACAAATTCAACCATCTAAAACACCAAAATCCCCCGTTTATCATAAACAGATGCAGATGCATCATTCCCACAGCGGATCGCACGATCGAGCGCCATTATAAGTGCAATTACACCGTCAATCCGCTCGGTTGACTTCTCCTTATCTGCCTTGATGTTCCCCGCAGGGTCGGTGCGAATAAAAATGTTGTCTGCCATCCAGCGCATGACGGGATGCCCGCCATGCGTTATTTTCTTTTCCAGCGTCAGCTTCATCAGTTCCTTCGTCGGTGGACTCATATCCTTGAAGCCCTGTCCGAACGGGACGACCGTGAAGCCCATCCCCTCAAGATTCTGCACCATCTGCACTGCGCCCCATCGGTCGAAAGCGATCTCGCGGATGTTGTACTTCTCACCAAGTTTCTCAATGAACTTTTCGATGAAGCCGTAATGCACGACATTTCCCTCGGTCGTCTGCAGAAATCCTTGCTTCTGCCATACGTCATAAGGCACATGGTCACGCCGCACGCGCAAGTCGATGTTCTCGTCGGGAATCCAGAAATACGGCAGCACAGCAAACGGTTCATCTTCATCCGTTGGAGGAAACACCAGTACGAATGCCGTGATATCCATTGTCGACGAGAGGTCAAGACCGCCGTAGCAGACGCGCCCCTTCAAGGCTTCGGCATCCACAGTCGCGGCACACGCATCCCATTTGTCCATCGGCATCCAGCGCACGGACTGCTTGACCCAGGCTCCTCGCCGTCATCGATGGCATCAACACCAATGTTGCGCCTAAGGCAGCCTAGCATGTACGGAAGAAAAATCACGCAAAAACATCGATTGACAAGGTGTCCAGAAAGAGGTATGCAATTCCGACTCCCAGCCACTCAGGCAGAAAGGCTATTTTTATGAAAGAGAACACATTCAACGAAAATCTCCAACTTTTTGAAAAGCAACCCATACGAACCGCTTGGAGCAACGATGAAGAGGCGTGGTATTTCTCCATTGTTGATGTGATCGGTGTGCTGACGGAAAGCAAGAATCCAGCAGCATATTGGCGAAAACTGAAACAGCGCCTAAAAGAAGAGGGAAATGAAACCGTGACAAATTGTCACGCTTTGAGATTAAAAGCAGCAGATGGCAAACGCCGCCTTACGGATGTCGCCAATACGGAGCAGCTTCTCCGCCTTGTCCAATCTATTCCAGCCAAGAAAGCCGAGCCGCTCAAGCTATGGCTGGCACAGGTTGGAAGGAGCGCATCGATGAAACGCTTGATCCGGAACTCATCGCCGAGCGATTGATATCCACATATGAGAATAAAGGCTACACACGGGAGTGGATCAATCAGCGGCTCATGGCGATCAGCGCCCGCAAAGAACTCACCGACGAATGGAAAGAGCGCGGCGTCAAACAAGGAAAGGAGTACGCCATTTTAACCGATGAACTCACTCGCGCATGGAGCGGAATGACCACCCGTCAGTACAAAAATCTGAAAGGGCTCAAAAAAGAGAGTCTGCGTGACAACATGAGCACCACGGAACCGGTGCTGAATATGCTGGCAGAAACCGCGACCAGGGAATTTTCCGCTGCCGAGCAGCCGCAAGGTTTTTCTCAAAGTATTTCCGTAGCCAAGCGGGGCGGCAAAGTATCCGGAAATGCTCGGAGAGCCATCGAAAGTGAAACAAGGAAACCGATCATCACGAGTAAGAATGCCTCGGAGCTTAATCATGTGGTTACGCAGATGATTGAGGTGAGCGCAGATGCAGCAATATCGGAAAATGATGTGAAGGACAACGAATAGATTGCAAACTTTCAGGACATATGTTCAGCCGCCACGCCAAAGGGCACAGTTTCCTTTTGCGCCCGATTCTGGCGATGGTACATCATAGCGTCACGCTGTACATATGTCCTCACGCCTTACAGAAACCTGCATTCACCTCGTTCTTACATTTTAACGATAGAATACCCTGAAACGATAGCTTTTTCTATCGTTTCAGGGTATTCTATCGAACCGACTATTTTCATCTCCCACACCAAATTTCGCCTAAGCCGATTTGCCCGAGCAGCTCGTAAAACCACTGAATCCCACTGATTTCAAGGCGTTTCCGCGCCCTTGCAGTTGTATCATTCTCGAGGTGCTTTTGTCGTACACTTTGTTCACCCGCGCCTTGCCGATGACCGTGAGGCGCGTCAGAAGCTCGGAGACTTCCTGCGGCGTATAGTATTCGCCGCCGCTCTTGCCGGCATTCGAAGCGTACATGCCCATGAGATATTCATAGGCGTCGCCGAAAGCGTCGATCGTGTTGTCCCGATAGTGCCCTAAGCTGCATTTCGCCGATGCCGTCGAGGAGCTTCACGAGCTTTGCATTGCGCTCCTTCACCGTAGCGCCGAGCTTGTTGCTGTTGACATCGAGGTCTTCAAAAAGCCCCGCAAGATCGTTTTCACTCGCCGTGCCAGTCGCCGAGGCTTCAATGTTGTGAAATACCTTTTCCAGCGTTTCATTGAGGTTTTCATTCATCGGCGCACTTTTTCGCACATTGGCAAAAAGCTCGCTCGGCAGGATGAAGTACCCCTGCTCCTCCACAAGATTCTCGCGCTCCGTCTCCGCCTCTTCATCGGACAGTGTGGCATAGTCAAATGCCGCATCCCCCGCCTCATGCGCCTCACGGTTGAGGTAATTCGTCAGCTTCTCCGAGATATAACGATAAAAGAGCGTGCCCAAGACATACTGCTTGAAATCCCAGCCATCCACCGAGCCGCGCAGATCGTTCGCAATCTGCCAGATCGCCCGATGCAGCTCCGCCCGCTCCATTTCCTTCTTATTGTCCATCGTATCGCCTCCGTAGTCAGTATGCTCTTCTAATTCTTGTTGAAGCCGCCTTTGTCCTTCTAGTGAAAGCGTTCCCCGCCAAACAACCAGACATCCACGGAGCAGACAGCTTACAAGATTTCGCCAAATTTTTCTCTCACTTCATCGCTATCCCTGCCGGAAATCGGCTTGCCGGTGACATTTGCAATGCCATCGAGAATTTTTTTCTCGCACGATGAACGATAAATCTCTCGAAATCATCGGACATGCAATCGGCCATATCAATCCAATGACTGGCGAGATAATCGCGCAAGTCTGTCTGCTCTACCTTTTTCTTCTCGATACGCGCTAGGTATTCACTCGGAGCAACACCGCCAATCTCCCGATTGGTGCTGTACGATAGGGGCGTCTTGTTGATGATGGAATCCCAATTGATATCATCATACTCCCTACTCTTGCAGTAGTTCTTCGGAAAGATATGGTGAATATCGATACCGGCGGCTTTATAGAGAACAAGATCCATCTCCTGCCCGCTGATGAAGTCACGACTGTGATTCTTCATGATAAGCGCCACGATTCCCTTATAGGCCGCACTCCGTCTTGACTGAAGCATCAACAGGCGCATGGGATTGAAATAGGAATCGACAATGGTCTTGGGCAACTCACCACCGTTCAACCAATTCATCACGCCAACCACATCGTTTACATAACGCGTCTCATTGGCACTTCCATAAAGCTCACCGAATACACCGCACCAATACCATCGCTTGATTTTGTTCTTCACATTGGAATTTTTGATTCGGCGATCGGGCAGGAGCAGGGCGCACAAAACAGCCAATGGAATGAGCTGCGTCGTATAAGGAAGGTCGCGGCTGACGAAGATGCGCTCCTCGAAGAGCAGCATTTCCGCTTCCTCGAATCCCTGTGTCAGAACATCGGCGTATTTCTGATAATCAGCAAGCTTCAGGTTCAGCACGTCCTTCTTCTTGCAGCTCACCACGCCCTTCTTCACGTAGACAGAGAGAAGCGTGCAGGCGGTCAGGAAATCCGTAGCCGTGACAATGTTCAAGATATCTCCGTTGAGATGATTGCTCTTGCGCTTTTCCCAATCTTTCCTGAGTTCAAAATCATCCATAGCGAATACAGCTGTGACGAGTTCGAAAACCGTAAGCGATACGCCGCCTTGGTTCACATTCTCAAAAACTTGGCACACCGCTTCCTTCGGCGTGTCCTTGTCCAGGCTGATGACAGGAATTTTTGTAATGAGTGACGGTCATTATAATTTTTTCCACGAAAAGTTCTATACTCGTCGCTTGCCTCGTGTGAATGACTGTGATAAGCAAGATATGCCCGTTCCCACTCAAAGGACTTCTCGTCATCCAAGATGATATTCAGAGGAAACAGCTTATTCGCATATTCCCTTTCGGCAGTCGAAACATCGAGGTCAATTTTTCCCTGCCAAAGTCGGATGTGATTCGCTTCGACTCCGGGACGGATATAATAGCCTCCACTCGATCGATAGCAGGATCAATCGCCTTGGCAATATCGATGTAGTAAAATCGCTTGATCTCATTGCCTTTGTCGGTTCTGGTTTTGATGGCATTCGGACTGCACATAGACGCATAGATAGAAGTGAGCCGCTGCTGACCATCCAGAATAAGCTGCTCGGGCTGTGCTTTGCAGGACGGCGCTCCCTCAATCATGCGATATTTGAAGCGTACATTCGCATTGCCATATTCGAGGAACATGGCAGCACCTACCGGAAAATTCTGCGTAATGCTGGCAATAAGCCCACGAATGCGACTGTCATCCCATACCCAGCCGCGCTGGAAATCGGGCAATTGAATGTTTCCCGTGTCGATGTCCTTCATCAAATCCAAAATCGGAGTATCGTTTGTTCTCATGCAGTCCATCTCCTATCTTTTATTGCCACTGCAGCGCATACCACCTCGGATGGTGACAATAGCCTTCTTCACGCAACCATCGTCATCTCAGCATAAACAACGAACACCTTGCTTCTATCGTAAACTACACGTACAACCGTCCACTTTCCATAAGATTAGAGGCTTCAAGATGACGTTCGTTGCGCGATACTCGATTTTACAGCAGCTTTCACTCGTCCGGATCAGACACATACCACCCCTCGGGAATGACGTATTCCGCCAACATCCTACGATACTTTTCAGCATATTCTTCTTTGTCCGCTTCGAGCGGCACATTCGCTTCGCGCAGCATCCGGACGAGCAGACGCACCTGTTCCTCTTGCGAAAGATCCTTGCCTATTTCTTCTGCCTCATCTGAAACACGGTCAAAAGAAGTCGCATCCAGATACCAGTAACACGGATACATGAAAATAAAACCGTCATCCTGCAGCAACCCATCTGCAATTCTTTGAAACACGGTAGCAATTGCCTCACGTGACAGAACCTCAGAAAAAATGACATCGTGCTGCGGAAAGCGCATCTCCAACAGCATCATGTCCCTATACAAACCGTTCGCCGAAATCTGCAGCAAAGGCTCATCAAGATGCCCCAACAATTCTTCCTCAACAAGGGCATCACTTTTCACACATGTCAAAAAATGTACGATCTGCGGCATGGGATCACTGAGGAGTTCATCGAATACCATATTGATCTTCATCTCCCCTTTCTCGGCTACCAGTGTGAGATAACCGTATTCGATTCCACCGTAGTAAAATCTCAGTGTATCACCGCCCATCCAGAGCCGAAGCTTGTCGACCTCAGCGAAATATTGCCGCTTATCAAAAACAAACGGTCCTAGCGGCACGCAGTCCCTATTTTCGTAAAAATCCATCTCGAAATCATGCCAGACAACCGTATCACCTACTATATGGATTTCTACATAGAAAGGGCAGCAATCCGGGCATCCGCAAGTGCAGCCATAGATGTAGACAGAATCCTCCTTGTAATCTTCATGTAGCCCCTCATACAATTCCCTTGGCGTAAGCGGCGCGTGCCCTTGTTCCTTGCCGCAAACCTCACGCTCGAATGCTGCCACACATTCCATAAAATCCCTGCCATTGATGAAGATTTCCACAGCCGGTATAGCATAGTCACTCAAACTTCGCACATTAAAAACATTCTACATACCTTGAAAACACTGACTTTATGCCAATGAAAACACTCTCCTTATGCACATTTTCGTAGTTTTTGCGACAACAGTACAGGAAGCTCTTTCAAGAAGCCTTGCAGCTGTTCATGGATCTTCCCTTCATCCAGCATGGGCTTCTCTTGGAGTCGTTCAACAAACAGCAGCAAAAGGAGGCGCATGGCTTCCACGAAGCACACATCCGGCAACTCATCCACGGATAGATAGAACAGCTCTCCCAGACTTCGTGCATCTTTGCACTCGCGCTGCTCCACTGCCAGGAACATGTACCGCGTGAACACGATGGAGACATGCGCTGTCATCGCGTCATACGAAAGAGAGCGGCAATCCTTCTCTAAGCGCAGGAAACTCTTGCACACCTTGAAGAACACCTCGATGCCCCAGCGCTTGCCGTAAATGCGGATGACTTCCTCCGCCGTGAGGCTCATGTCCGTCGTCACCAATACCAGCCAGTCCTTCCGATGGTTGCGATTGCGGACAAAGACAAGGCGCACAGGGAGGGATTCTTCGCCCTTGACGACAGCGGCTTCCACACTCAGCAGATACTTCGAGCGGCCACGCCGCTTTCGGTGTTGCTTGTAGATCGCCTTCACATCCTGCAGGCATCCTTGATGGAGGTAGTGTATCTTTTCCGTCTTCTTTGCCATGGCGACCACATCGTAGCCAAGACCGTGAATCTTCAGGAGCGATGCCGGGGAGCAGAACCATGTGTCGAACAGGACTGTGGCGCGCTGGGATATCGGCAGCCTTCGCTTCCTGCAGGAGCTGAAGCATCACCTCGGTTGCCTTCTGCTGGGCAAGTTTTTCGCTGCTTGCCGCCATTGGAACGAGCGTCCACTTTCCGTGACGCCTCACGGAGGCGATTCTTCGTATTCTCGGTAGAGAGCAGCGTATGGCTGACAGGCAGAAGCGTATTGCCATCCGACCAGCAGAGCGTGAGCATGCGAAAGCCATAGGAGAACTCCTTCTTGGCGTGGTCGTAGAGGCGGGCGAGAAGCTCCACCTTCTTGGAGCGGGCGCGATGGTAGATGGAATCGTCGAGAATGAGCACGTTGATGCGATCCGCCTGAGTCAGGGGAGCGAGCGTGGCATGAATGATGGCGGCGGCAAGCTCGGTCGTGAACCTGCGCCAGTGGATTCGGCAAGAGTTCATGAAGCGATAGAACGTATCCTTGCCGAAAGGCATGGCGGCGCTTTGGAGATGCATTTGCGTGTAGACGGAACGTTGCTGGAACACCATGCGGAAAACCAGCAGGAAGATGCTGAGGACAGGGATGCCGCGAAGCTTGTACGCATTTGCCACACGGAGGATGCGACTGACTTGATAGCGACGGAAAAAGACCTGCATTTTCTTAGAAAGCAGTTCCTCGTCTTGGTGGTTTTGTGTTATACTGTTCATAGCATGAGCCTCCATTGGATGTTTTTTGTTTGACACTTAAGATTATACCAAATGGATGTTGCTCATGCTATTTTATTTGCCAAGGCGATAGATATTTCAAGGGTTACAGCAGATTATTCATCTGCGAAGTTTGAGATAGTCATCCATCCCGTAGGAGAATTTCCTATAGCGAAATTCAATCTTATCCATCATACCCTCCCTTCCTTCATCGGAAACCGCCGGCGAAGTTCCTGTATTCCCCTGAGAATCGCAAGGTCGCGTTCCATGCTGCCCGACGATATCGCGCGCTGCAATCGTTCTGAAGCCAAAGCCGCCTCAACATCCCCGTGATCTGCCGCCCACGAGAGCCAATAGAGCGCTCTCTGCACATCACAGCGCATCAGACGCCCGCGTTGGTAGAGCAAAACCCCAGGACACGCGCCGCTTCCACAGAGCCGCCCAACGCCGCCCGATAGATTCGCTCGCCGCGCGGGAATACATACATAAGATAATCCATCTCGCCTTGGAACTGCTTCCATGGGGGAGCATCAACGATGCAGTGCGCAGACCGAGCCAGATAATCCCCAAGCAGGCGGTAGTATCCAGCCTCGATTTCCCCCTCCGGCAGCGTTTCCAATTCTTCCGGTGCCACCTCCTCCATCGCCCGTCGGTATGGAATCGATGTGATGACGACCTCATCAAAATGTTTCGATGCCTCGTCCGCTTCATTCACCTCATCGAAATCATCGGCATCCGCATGAAGCCCCATATAATATGCCCATGCGCGGCAAACTGCCAAAAAGCCTTCCAGTCAGCCGACGATTGTATTTTCCGAGCGCCTGCACAATATGACATCTGCGATCCAATTCGATGCACGCGACATAACGCTCGCCTATGCAGACAGCAACGATGATAGAACTCTTCTCCATCACACGCCTGCGATAGCTCGCAAGGCAGTTATGCAAAAGCGATGCCGATCGGTGCGAGTTCATCCGTATGATGGATAAGCCGAAACGCATAGCCATTAACACAACATTCATAACGTAAAATTTTTGGCTCGTAGAGGATTCTCTGCGGTTCATCCTCAGATGTAATCGCCTCGACCTCCCACGCAATCGCGTCACATACATATTGCGTCAGCCCTTCACGCAGAAGGAGGCTCTTGACCTCCGACGTGAGCTGTGCACCATATCGTCGAAAATTCAAGAGGATGTCCTTGTGACATTGCGTCATTTCTCCACATACATAATACTCCCAAAGGAAACCGGCAAGAGCCTTCTCTCCCTTTTGTCGGCACAACCAAACGGCATGTTCTTCCATCGCCAACCACAAAGGGCGATTACCGCTATTGCCCGACTCCACGCGCCGCGTCTTGGGATCGAAATAAAATTCGCTTATTTCTTGCTCTCCGATATAGAATCCCAGCTCAAAAAACGGCTGCATGAGGGAGACTTCTCGCATCCCCATCTGACGTAGGAGCATGTACCATATGACGGCATAGGGATGGTAAGTGTATTCCCTGCGCACGCTCTTCGGCGGATGTATGTCCAAACACTGGCAAAGAATACGGTAAGGGTTCGTTTCTTCGTAAGGGAACGTCTCATCAAAATCTTCCACAGCATGCGTAAGAAATCCCTTGAGGTAGACGATATGCAGATCGAACGGACGTTCAATGTACGCGGTAAGCATCGATGCTCCATGCATACAGCTGAGTACGCTCGGGCGAATGCCACAGCTGCACTCAACGCCTTTCGCCAAAGCTTCAACTGCCCGGTCGGTGACTTCAAAAGGAATGGCGATGTCCGTGCACTCCGTCCATGGCTGCAATCTTCCATCGACACGAATCCGCGTAAACTCCCAACGCCGCCGCGCCGCCCATGCTGAAAGCGCGAAATTATGCCAACGCAGAAGAACGCCTTCCGGATCGTACCGAACCTCCGCCACATCCGCCGCAACATTCAACGGGCCATCCGGCGTGCGCTGGAACAACCGCCAGCGAAATGGAATATAGAGTGGTTTCGGCTGCCCCTGCGACAGATCGAACGTATCATGATTGGATATTCCGCATATTTTGCAACCACATACAGAACGGATGCCATTCGAGAAACGCTGCGCGACCGCTTCCAGTCTTCTATGATATGGACAAAGCACATAACCTTTTGCGCTGTCAGAGCGCTTGGCGATGCCCGACTCTCCGCTATAGCGGAGCGACAGCACATAAGGCAGCTCTTCAATCGGCGCATTGATCTCATGCTCATCCGTGCATGGCACCCACCTATATTTATTTTCATCAAAGCGAAACGCCATATTCAGCATCCTCCACACCGCCTTTCCCGCAAATCTTGTTTACGAGTCCAGTCTAGCATGCAGGCTGCGTCTTGCGGTCGCTATCAGAGAGACAATGCAATCAATGCGCAGCACTGTCACCGAGTATCGGAAGACCATAGTAGTCAAGCACATCATTGATCAGAAAGAGATCGTATTCCCCCTGCTCGATGAAATATCGCAAGATCACATCCTCCTTGCGGGTCGACGAGAGCGCATAACCAGCTCGCCGCAAAAGATCGTCTGCCTCCTTCATATTCAACTCAAGAGAAATCACGAGTGCCATGATATTCCGCTTGCTCGGCGTATAGCGTGCATCTGTTCGAAGCTTGGAAAAGAGCCTCCTGTCAAGCTGCGCCTTCTTATAGACTTCTACCTCACTCTTCCCCTTTTTACGAATCAATTTCATAAGCCGCTGTGAAAACGAATCCTCAAAATGCGCAAAGATCTTTTCCAATTTCTCGCGCATCTGACCGATTCTCCCCGTATGCTGGGTGCCGTAAGAAAACTTCACCCCCATCTCACTCAGAGCGACTATATCGAGAAAGTTCTCTTGCAGATACCGTTCTATCTCCTGTAGAAGCTGTGAATCCATATTACCCTCCGCATGAAAATCCTTCTGTGCATGATTTTCTGCAACCGAGCAGTCCATCCTGAATCCTATTCTCCCTACCCCACGACAAACCTCGCTGTGCTCCCTTCCTCGCCCTTTTCCACTTCAAGCCGCACGTCGATGCGGCTCTTCAGCTCTTCCACATGGGAGATGATGCCGACGAGGCGGCCGCCTTTTTGCAGTTCCATCAGTGTCTTGATGGCGAGATCGAGAGTTTCGGAGTCGAGAGTACCGAAGCCTTCGTCGATGAAGATGGTGTCGAGGCGGATGCCGCCCGCGTAGCTTGTTACGACGTCGGCAAGGCCAAGCGCGAGGGCGAGGGCGGCGAGGAAGGATTCGCCGCCCGAGAGCGTCGCCAGAGGACGCGCGCAGCCCGTGTTCTCATCGAAGATTTCGAGGTCGAGTCCCGCGCTCTGCCGTCTGTCGGCGACGCCTTCCCTGCGCTCCATGCGGTACTGTCCATGCGTCATGCGCAGAAGCCGCTGGTTCGCCGCGTCCGTCACCTCGGCGAGGATCGTGCGCAGGACATACGTCTGGAAGTGCATGCGATGGGCGTTCTGCCCGACGGCGACTTCTGCAAGGATGCCTGCCGTATGATAGGCGTCTTCGAGCGTCCGCGCTTCGGCGGCGAGCTTTTCGAGCTGCTCTTCGCGCGACCTGCGTTCCTTTAGCTCCTGCGCCAGCGCGGCGGCTTCGCGCGTGCCTGCCGTCCATGCGGCGGACGCTTCCTCCCTCGCCGCTTTCAGCTTGGCAAGGTCGGGCTTGACGACGCCTGCCGCCTCCCGGGCGGCTTTTTTTTCCGCCTCGGCGAGAGCTGTCTGCGCATCTTCATAGGCGCGGATGCGTTTTTCAACCTCCTCGCGCCCCGCCGCCGTCGCAAAATGCCCAGTGAGCACGGCGCGGAAGGCGGCTTCATCGGAGAACCCCGCGCCCTCCAAGCGCTTGGCGAGAACCGTCTCGCTCTTTCGCGCTTCTTCCTGCGCCGCACGGGACGACGCTCGTGCCGCTTCGGCGGCGGCCTTGGCTGCGGCAAGCGATCTTTCCGCCAGAGCGAAAGCGTCCTGCGCCACGGTCTTCGCCTTCTCCCTGGCGGCGACGTCGCTCTTCACCTTCGCCAGCGCCATCTCCAGCCTTTTCGGCTCACGGTATTCTTCGGGCAGCGACGCACGCTTTTTTCCTGCAGTGCGCCTGCCGCCTGTGCTGCCCTCACCCTTGGCTTTTTTCCGCACGCTTCGCCGTCTCTTTTTTTCTGCGGCCTCCGCTTGCAGGAGCTTCGCGGCAAGCGTTTCTCGCTCGGCGGCGGCTTCTTTCTGCGCTGCCGCCGCTTCTCGCGCTGCTTTGGCTTCGGTCTGCAAGGAGGCGATGGCGGCGGCGAGGCTTCCTTCGTCTTCCGTCGTCTGCGCCAGCGATTTCTGCGCCGCCGACAGCTCCCTCGTGGATGGCGCAGACGGCGGCTTCTGCCGCCATCTGCGCCTTTTTCCGCTTCTTGCCGCGCCTTCTCCGCCTTTTTCCGTCTCTCGGCGCGCACTCTCGACCTGCGTCTTTTTCGGGCACGACGTCGTCGCTCAACGCCAACTGCGGATGTGTCTTCGAGCCGCAGACAGGGCATGGCTCTCCTCGGCAAGCCCGCTTGCGAGGAGCGCCGCCCTGCCCTTCCATATAGACGAGCTCCAAAGCGCGTTGGCTCGCTCTTTTCATCTCGTGTTCCTGAAGCGCCGCCGCCGCCCGTTCTCCCGCACGCGCGGCGGCTTTTCTCCGCCTGCGCCGCACGCTTTTGCAAGTCGGCGAGATTCTGCCGCGACTCGCGCTCCTTTTCCTTCTGCGAGAGCTGCAGGGGAAAGGCCATCCGCCTTCGCTGCACGCTCGGCAAGCTCCTTCTCGCGCGTACCGAGCGCGAGAAGTTCGGCGGCGAACGCTTCCCTCGCGTCCTTCGCCTTTCTCGCCTCGTCCGCCGCTCGCTGCGCCTTCCCTTCGCTTTCCTTTGCCCGGTCGGCTGCCTGCGACAGCTCCACCGAGAGCACGCTGTATTCTTCCAGCTTGCGCGTCTTCGCCTTGCCCGCTTCCAGCTCGTCTTCCCGCGCTTTTTCTTGCGCCAGCGCATCTTCTGCGGTCTTTCGTTCCCTCGCTGCCTTCTCGTGCCGTTTCTCCGCCGCCCGGCGCTCGTCTTCGCGCTCTTTCGCCTTCTCGCGGTCACGCGCCGCGAGCGCCGCCACGTCCTCGATCTGCGCCGCTCGCTGCGCTTCTTTGAGCTGTGCGCGGTAGCGGTCGACCGCGCCGCGCTTCTTCTCATGCTCGGCGCGGTCTTTTCGCGCCGTTTCCAAGCGCGTCAAGAGTTCCGCCGCACGAAGCCCTTTCTGCTCCTCGCTCTGCGCCGCTTCATGCTTTCCTTTCAGCTCCTCCGCCCGCTTCTCCAGCGCGGCGAGAGACTTCTCCTTCCCTTCGCTCGCCGCGATGTGCGCCGCGAGAGACTCTTCTTTGCCGCCCGCGAGAAGCGCCTCCTCCAGCGTCTTGATTTCCTTTCTGCGCTCTTCCATCGCCTTTGCCCGCACCTTCAGAAGCTCTTCCAAGCGGCGGTAGCGCTCCGTCTTGAAGAGTATCGCGAGAAGCTTTTCGCGCTCATCCACCTTCGCCGTCAGAAGATCGCGGAACGCGCCCTGCGGCAGCAGCACGACCTGGCGGAACTCCACAGGCCCGAAGCCCAGAAGCTCCGTCATCTTCTGCGTCACCGTCAACGGACGCTGCGCGAGCACGCGCTCTTCTCCCTTTTCGCCGTCCTCGACCTGCCAGAGCATCGCCGAAGCCTGCACCGAGGTCAGTGCCGTGCCGTCCTTCTTCATGCGCTCATAGGACGGCGTGCGGCATACATGGTACTTCTGCGTTCCCAAAGCAAAGACGAAGTCGACGCTCGTCCTCGCCTCGCGCGGCGCTTCGTCCGTGCGCATCATCGTGCCCGTGCGCCCCGCCATGCTCACCTCACCGTAAAAGGCGAAGCAGATGGCATCGAGCAGCGTCGTCTTTCCCGAGCCTGTGCGTCCGTGGATCAGGAAGAAGCTCCTTTCGCCAAGCTCCGTGAAGTCGATGACGGTCTTCTTCCCATACGATCCGAAAGCTTCCATCGTCAATCGCAGCGGCCTCATATCTTCGCCTCCCTTTCCTCGCGCAGAAGCTCCGCGAGCGCCTCGTCGAGCGTCTTCTTCTGCGCCTCGTCGAGCGTTTCGCCCGTCATGTCGGCGAAGAACTCGCCGAAGAGCACATCGTCAGGACGCTCAAGCATCTTCCTGCCCTGCTCGCGCACCGTGCCCGCCTGCTCCAAAAGGCCGGGGCGCGTGACTTGCAGAATGTTCGGGTAGATCTGGCTGAGCTTGCCGTGCGCGTCGAGCACGGGTCCCTTGTCGGAAAGCTCGACAGCCGTGTAGTCCTCGCTCTTGGGGAATCGCCCGCGATCTGCAAGGATTTCTGCCAGTGCGCCGCGAACGACGCGGAGGTCGTGCGGCGCGGCAAGAGCACTTCCTCGACGCTGACGGCGCCGTCAGCGTCGAGATCGACGACGGTCACGCCCTTCCTCTGCCCCGCCTCGCTGAACGAGTACTTCATGAGCGAGCCTGCATAGCGGATGTTTTCCGCGCCCGCCTTCTGCGGCGCGTGCAGATGCCCGAGCGCCGTGTAGGAAAAAGGGCGCGAAGCACGCGGGACTCACGCTGTCCGAACCGCCGACGGAAAGAGGCCGTTCCGATTCCGACGATGCGCCGCCCGCGATGAAGGCATGGGCGACGGCGACGCTGCGGCAGTCCTTGGGGATGCGCGCCGCCGCACGCGCGACGGCGAACGACGTCGCCTCGTCGAAGCCCGCGAGCTCTTGCGCCGCCTCGCCATAGGCGAAGCGCACCGTCGCCGGCTCCATGTAAGGCAGGAGCGAGAAGGCGACCTTGCCGTGCGCATCCTCCAGGACGATGGGCGGCGCGTCCGCACACAGCTGCCCCGCGACAAAAACGCCGCCCCCTGCGAGGAGGCGGCTGCCGAAGCCAAGGCGTGCAGCGCTGTCGTGGTTGCCCGCGATATAGATCACCTTGAGCTTCTCTTCGAGCAGAAGGCGCGAGATCGTATCGTCGAAAAGCTCGACCGCCTCGACGGGCGGCACGGCGCGGTCGTAGACGTCGCCCGCGAGGACGACGGCCTCGGCGTGCACGTCCCTCGCGAGGCGCACGAGCTCGTCGAGGACGTGCGCCTGATCGTTCGTCAGGTGGCGGCCGAAGAAGAGCCGCCCGAGATGCCAATCAGCGGTATGGATGAAGCGCATGGGGAATCTTCCTTTCCTGTAAGGGCGACGCAAGATGGCCGAAAAGCGAATATTTTTACCGATGTACGTCTACTTCTCTCTCCCGTCGGGAAAGAACACGCGAAGCCTTTCCGCTGCGGTCGGCCTTCCCAGATATGTGCCAAGCAGGAAGAGCGCAAGGGAAGACGAAAGACCCAGGACGATGGGATGCAGTCCGAACACGTGGATCTTCAGCGCCTGCGCCGCGCAGTAGACGACGGTGCCGCCCGCCATGGAGAGCATCGCGCCCATCTTGTTGGCACGCCGCCAGTAGAGGCCGAAGAGCATGACCCAGAGGAACGCCGTCTCCAGTCCGCCGAAGGCGAACATGTTGATGAGCCAGATGAGGCTCGGCGGCGAGGCGGCGAGCAGGAAGACGAGCGCACCGATGATGACGGTCGACGTCATGGACAAGAAGCGCAGACGGCGCATCGAGGGCACGCGCCCGCGCTTCATCTTCTCGTGCATGTAGACGTCCTTGATGATCGCCGACGAGGCGACGATCAGCAGTCCCGAGATCGTCGAGATCGACGCCGCCAGAGGGCCGATGATGGCGACGCTCGCAAGCTCCGGCGGCATGGCGTGCGCGATCGCCTGCGGGATGATGTTGTCGACCGTGCCGTATTCCGTCACGGGATATGTCAGAACGCCATGCGCGAGGATGCCCGTGAAATTGACGCCGATGTTCATGAAGCCGATGACGAATGTGCCGATGATCATCGCCTGGTGCAGTCCGCGCGTGTCGCGGTAGCTGATGCCGCGCACGACGGACTGCGGCAGCGCGATCGTGCAGATGCCGACGAGCAGCCACTGCGTGAAGTAGAGGCCGAGCGGCATGTCGCCGGCGGACAGGGGAGTGAGCATCGCCGGATGGTCGCGCTCGATCGTCTCCAAGATCGCCCCATAGCCGCCGCCCGCTTCGAGCACGAAATAAAGCAGAAGCACGATGCCGATCATCATCATGACGGCGCAGAGCGTATCGGTCAGCGCGACGGCGCGGAAACCGCCGACCGCCGTATAGATGACGACGACGGCGCCGAAGAGCACGAGTCCCGTGAGATAGCTGTAGCCAGTGACCGCCTCGAAGAGCTTCGCGCCGCCGACGAACTGCGCCGTCATCGTGCCGAGGAAGAACAGCACGATGACGAAAGCGGAAAGGTTCGCGAGCGCGTCCGAGCCGAAGCGCGCACGGATGATGTCGACGATGGTCACGGCGTCGAGGCGGCGCGAGAGGAGTGCGACGCGCTTGCCGAAGATGCCGAGCACGAGGAAGATCGCCGTGACCTGCACGACCGCCATGTAGATCCAGCCGAAGCCGACCTTCCACGCCATGCCGGGCCGCCGACAAACGAGCTGACGGAGCTGTAGGTCGCGACCGTCGTCATGGCGAGCACGAAGCCGCCGATCGCGCGGTTGCCGATGAAATATTGCGAGACGAAGCCCGCGCCGCCTTTCTCGCGGCGCACGCGCACGGCGAAGCTCACGGCGAGCATGAGCCCCATGAAGGCGAGCAGCGGCACGAGGACACTGAGCTTTTCCATCACGACTCGCCCCCCTTCCGTGCCTCTTCGTCATCCAGCGGCATGTCGCGAAAGACGAAGCGCAGCAGGAAGAGGACGATGACGAGCGCCATCGCCCAGGTGCCGAACGTCCCCAGGACGACCCAGAGGGGCAGGCCCGCAACGCGCGCTCCCGTGCCAAAGAGGTGCGCCGTGCCGAAGCCGGCGAAGAGCCAATAGAGGATGAGCGCGGCGAGTGCCAGTCCTGTGGCTATGGCCTCGCGCCTTGTCTGGCGGTACTTCTCTTTTCTTGTCATTATGCAATTTTCCTTTCTTCTGGGAAGTCTCCTTCCCGATCGTATCAGCGGGAATTCCCGTCTGATCGTTGAAATGTCCGCTGCAGAAACAGCGAACAGGAGCCAGCCGCAGCGCGAAAACGCTTCTTCAGCGAGACTTCGCGGCGCACAGCCGACTCCTGTTATTTCTCCATGCGAACCTTGTTTTCCTGCTCAATGCGCAGGCAAACCCTCGGTTCTCTCTTTCACTTCGCCTTCAGACGCCAGACCTTCCGACTGTTCCACGCGCACACAGTTGCGTCCGTCCTGCTTCGCCCGATAGAGCGCCTCGTCCGCACACTTCAGGAGCGCCGACGCTTCCTGCTGCGCACCGCGCCAGTAGGAAACGCCGATGCTGCAATGGATGGGCCGATAATTGCAGATCGGCGACTCCGCGACTTTCTCGCGCAGCTGGTTCGCGAAAATCTCCGCCTCTTCCAGCGTGTAGTGCAGGCAGAGGATGACGAACTCCTCGCCGCCCCAACGAACCAAGAGATGGCGACGGTCGAGCGCGGTGTGCAAAACCTCGGCGAAATTGCGCAGCACCTGATCGCCCTCATCGTGACCATATTCGTCGTTCACATGCTTGAAGAAATCGATGTCGAGAATCATCAGGGCGAGGTTGCCGTCCGTTCCCTGCGCCACCTTGGTCCATTCAGGGAAGACTTCGTTGAACTTATAGCGGTTGAAGCACTGCGTCAAAGGATCGACCTGCGCTTTCTGCCGCGCTTCCATGATCTCGTCGAGCAGTGATTTCTTCATCGCTTCACTGCGCACCTCGTCGCGTATTCGCATGCGGATCGTGCCGAGGATGAACACGACGAAGGACAGGATCGCGAAGGGCGTGACGTAAGTGTCCCATGCGAACAGATGATACTGCGCCCAAAGTCCATCGAAAAGCCCGAGCGGCACGATCGTCAGGAAGGGCACGAGCGCAACGCGGCAATACTCGTTCCCCCGCCGCGCTTCGCGCAAAAGCATCATGCTCGCCCACGACGTGCAGATGAACCCCAGCGGATAGTAGAAATCCATGCACGCGAAGAAGCTGCCGCGCGCAACAAAGAGCTCGCCGACGATGGAAGCGATGAGCAAGAGCACGAAGGGAACAGCCAAAAGCCGCATCGCACGGCGCTTGGCAACGGGCAGGAAGCCTGCGAGGAACAAAGAAAGGAGGATCGCCATCAGATACACGTTGGAAAGCTGCATAAACCACCAGAAGTCCGACGATTCCAAGAGGACGTACCTCCAGTTCATCACGCTGAGCATCCAGAGGGTGTAAGAGAGCAGGAAAAGCAGCAAGAAAGCATACGCCTGCCGGTTGCGGCGCAAGGTGAACGTATAGACGATGATGATCGCGCTCATCAGGAAGATGAGCGCCAGATCGAAGACGAAAGGAAGATCCGCAAAGAAAAGCTCCGACACGCTCGCACGCACATCGTTCACGGCCAGGCGGTTGAAGCGTCCCAAGTTGGATGTGCTGAACGAATGCAGACCGAAGGTCAAGCTCTTTCCCTCGCACCCCGCGGGGAGGAGAACGAGATGCCAGCGCACGCCCTGGCTGTACTCGCCATCCTCCATCGGGCCGTATTCGTAGATCAGCTCATCGTCAAGCCAGAGACGAACCGACTCGTTCGTCGTCTTGAAAAAAAGACGCCCATGCCGCTGTAGCCCTCTTCGGGCAGCCGCGTCGTCATATAGACGTAACGCGCATCGCTTGAAAGGAGCGGCGGCGCGGGATACGTCACGCTCCGCCAGTCTTCAGCACCGGCCTGCGCCTCGCCGAGGATCTCCTTCATCTCCTGCTCCGTGGGCTGCTTCGCGCTCTCACGATAGCGCAGCTCATCGAATTCGATCTCGTCGGCAGCAGCGCCCTGCATGGAAAATCCCGCCACCTTGTCCGGTGCATGGCAATCCCATGGACTCTGGACGCCGATAAAGCCGTCGAAAAAATGCTCGAAAGAAGAAAAAGGATCGTTGCAAAAGCAAGAAAACAGGAGAGAAAGCTCGCCACTTTCCCTATCTTTTTCCAAGACATCGCCATGCACCACCCTTTTCCTCACCGAGTGCGAAACATCCTCATCATCGTTCTTGTCAAAACACAAAACCGAAATTCTTCTGCCCTAATATATCACATATTAGTACAAAAAGTCCAGAGGATTCGAAATGTCATTTTTCATCTCGATCGCTCATGCGTCCCGCCCCACGCGATAGACGGCGACATACATGACAGGCAGCACGAGCAGTGTCAGCACCGTCGCCGCGAGAAGCCCGCTCGCGATTGCGACCGCCATCGGCCCCCAGAAAGCGCTCGCCATCAGGGGAATCATGCCGAGGATCGCGGCGGCTGCTGTCAGCATGATGGGGCGAAAGCGCAGGACAGCGGAGTCGATGACCGCCTGCCACGGCGATTCTCCCGCTTCGATGTGCTTCTGAATCTGGTCGATGAGGATGACGGAGTTGCGGATGATCATGCCCGAAAGCGCAAGGATGCCGAGAGCGGCGACGAAGCCGATCGGCTCTCTCGTGAGGAACATGCCGAAGGCGACGCCGATGATGCCCAAGGGCGCCGTCAGGAGCGTGATGAGCATGGCTCTTCCATCGCGCACCGGAAAATCAAGAGCGTCATGATGACGAAGATCGCGGCAGGCACAGGCTCAAGAAGATACGCCATCGAGTCCCGACTGGTCGCGAGACTGCCGTCCGGCTCGATGGCATAGCCTGCGGGCAGGCTCTCGCGCAGCTCCTTTGTCTCCTGGTACACCTTCTTCGCCGCCTCCGTCGCCGTGCCTTCGCGGATGCCGGCACGCACGGTCACGGCAGGCTTCAGGTCGTGCCGCCAGATGATGCCGTTTTCCGCCGCATAGGAAATCTTCGCAATCTGCGCGAGAGGTACATAGCCCGTTTTCGGCAGGGTAGATCGGCAGCTCCCCGAGGCGCGACAGCTCGTCGCGGTCGCCTTCCTGAGGCGCAGCACGATGTCCACCGTGCGGTCGCCGTCGTAAAGCTCCGCCGCCTTCGCGCCCGAAAGCTCCGTGTAGAGCATCTGCTGCACCGCCTGCGTCGAAAGCCCGAGCGCCTTGAGCTTGTCCTGGTCAAGCTCGACGTGTACAGCCTTGCTTTTTTTCCCTGCCAGTCGAGATGCACGTCGCGCGTGTTCTCATCGTCCGCCACGATCGCGGCGACCTCGTTCGCTAGCGCCATGACCTTCCCTGCGTCCGTTCCCGTCACGCGCAGCATGATGGGATAGGCAGCGGGCGGCTCCCGTCTGGATGAACTTGAGGTTCGTGCGCACGTTCGGAAAATTTTCCGAAAGCTCCGTGCGGATCTTCGCCGTCAGATCCTCGCGCGAATCCTCGTCGTTCGCCACGATGACGAACTGCGCGTAATTATCCGCGGGCAGCACGGGGTCAAAGGTCAGCACGAAGCGCGGCGCCCCCTCGCCCACATAGGCGGAATAGTTCCTGTACTCGCCGCGAAGCCCGTCGAGGAAAGCGGCGAAGCGCTTCGCCTCCCCATCCGTATTCTTCATGGAAGAGCCTTCGGCGAGATTCATCTCCACGATGATCTCGGGACGCAGGGACGGCGGGAAGAAGTCCTGTCGGCAGGCGCCGAGGAGCGCGACGGAGGCAGCAAAAACGAGCGCCGTCGCGATGAGCACGAGCCGACGATGCGTGAGGAACGCTTCGAGCACGCGGCGGAACGCGCGGTAGAAGCGTCCCTGATAGAGCGCGGCCTCGCCCTTTTCATCGCGCTTCGGCTCGATGCGGATGAGATGATAGCCGAGAAGCGGCGCAACCATGACGGAAACGATCCACGACAGGAGCAGCGCCACGGAGATGACAGGGAAGAGCGACGCGCAGAACTCCGCCGCCATGCCCTTTGAGAAGGCGACGGGGATGAAGCCCGCGCATGTGATGAGCGTTCCCGTCAGCATGGGCAGCGCCGTCGCACGGAAAGCGTGCGAGGCGGCGGCGAAACGGTCAAGCCCCTCCTCAAGCTTGACGCTCATCATCTCGACGGCGATGATCTCATCGTCCACCAGGAGACCGAGCGCGATGATGAGCGCTCCCAAGGACACCTTCTGCAGATCGATGCCCGCGCCGTACATGAAGAGAAAGACGCCCGTCAAGACGAGCGGTATGCAGCAGGCGACGACAACCCCCGTGCGAAGGCCGAGAGACAGGAAGCTCACGGCGAGCACGATGATGACGGCTTCGCGCAGGGTATCCACGAAGTCATCGATGGATTCTGCGACGACCTGCGGCTGGTCGGACACTTGATGAATCTCCAGGCCAAGCGGCAGATCTTCCTTGAACGCAGCGACCTCCTTCTGCAGATCCTTGCCGAGCGTCAGAATGTTGCCGCCCGGGCGCATGGAAACGGCGACGCCCACCGCAGGCTCGCCGTCAAAGTACATCTTCGAGTTCGCTCGGCTCGGCGTAGCGGCGTGTGACGCTCGCGATGTCGCCGAGACGGAAGGTGCGCCCTGCCGCAGCGATAGGCAGGGCGCGGATTGCCTCAAGGTCGTCGAAAGCGCCCGAGACGCGCACATAGACGTTGTCCGTCTGCGTCTCGATCATGCCCGCCGGCGTCATCTCCTGCTGCATGCGTATGGCGGCAACGATCGCCTCCGGCGGTATGCCGAGCTCCGCGAGACGCTCGCGCGCAGCTTCGACATAGATCTTCTCGCTCTGCACGCCGATCAGCTCGACCTTCTGCACGTTCTCCACCGCAAGCAGGGCGCGGCGCATCTTCTCCGCCTGCTCGCGCATCTCTTCGTATGACCAGCCGTCCCCCGTCACGGCATAGACCGAGCCGTAGACATCGTCGAAGCGATCGTTGCAGTAGGGGCCATAGACGCCCGTGGGCAGACTGCGCTTCTCGTCCTCGCAAAGATTGCGCACGTCGCGCCATGTCGGACGAATATCCTCCTTGGGCACATCGTCGTCCAGCGTCACATAGATGACCGCCTGCCCCTCGCGCGAATAGCTCTTGAGCTTCTTCAGTCCCGGCACATCCTGCAGCTTCTTCTCCAGCTTGTCCGTGACCTGCTCTTCCATCTGCTCCGCTGTCGCACCCGGCCAGGGCTGCCGAAACGACCATCTGGCGGATCGTGAAGTCGGGATCCTCCATCCCTGCCGAGCTTCCCGTAGGAAAAACGCCGCCGACGAAGACGACGATGATGAAATACCAGACGAGTCCTTTGTTCTTCAGGGAAAGTTCCGCGAGGTTCTTCATGGCGTCTCCTCCGTCCGCACCTCATCGCCCTCATGCAGCTTGTGAACGCCTGCCGTCACGACGAGCGCATCACCCGAAAGTCCCTGCACGAGCACGTCGTTGCCGTCATAGCCCTCCACCTCGACTTCGTGCAGAGACACCTTGCCGTCCTCGCCGACGAGCCAGACGGCAGGCGCCCCGCCCGTCTGATAGATGGAAGAAAGAGGCAGACGCACGGCAGCTGTCGGCACCTTTCCCATCGCCACGTTCGCCGTCATGCCGAGCGCCAGTCCTGCAGGCGGCGCGGGCATGGCGATGCGCACGCGGTAGGTGCGCGTCGCAGGGTCTGCCACGGGCGCGACCTCGCGCACCGTGCCCAAAACGCTTCCGGAGCCGAGCGCCCAGAAGGAGACGGCGGCCTCCCGCCCTGGCGGCACATCGGCAAGCCGATCCTCAGGCACGGCGATCTCGACCTCAAGATCGCCCGACTGCACGAGCGTCACGACCGTCTGTCCCGCTGCGACGATCTGCCCCGTCTCCGCCATGACTGCGGAAATCACGCCCGCCGAATCCGCAGAAAGTTCCGTATAGGAGACAGCGTTCTGCCCTTCCGTCGCCTGTGCGAGCGCCTGACGATAGCTCGCCGCCGCTGCGGCATAGGCAGTCTCGTACTGATCGAGCACAGCGGCGGGCACCGCCTGCGCGGCGTAAAGCTCGCGATAGCGCGCGGCGTTTGCCGCCGCAAGATCGAGCTGCGCCTTCGCCGCGTCGACTGCGGCATCGGCCTGCCTCGACCTCTGCACGATGTCAGAGGCGTCGAGGCGCAGGAGCGGCGCACCGCTTTTTTTACGTGATCGCCGACATTGACCTCACGCGCGATGACGCGACCGCCGACCCGAAACGCCAGATTCTTCTCGTAACGGCCGCGCACGCTGCCTGCATAATTCACCGTGCGCACCGTCTCCCCCGCCGCGATGCGCTGCGTGCGCACCAGCGGAGCCTTCGCCTTCTCAGACGGCGTCTCGCCGCAGCCCGAGAAGACAAAGAGCGCCGCGCTCAAAAAGAGCGCGAACGCTCCGCGTCCTCCATATCTCACACCGCTCCCCCCCTCGCCACGCAAAGGAAATTCACGATCCCCTCGAAGGCTCAACGCCGGATCTTCTTGATGATCTCGAAAAAGTCTGCCCCCTGCGACCGCTCGGCCAGCTGGCGGAACCCCCGCTCCACGATCGCGGAATCTTCAGGCGGCAAAGTCCCCACCAGATGATCGACCCAGCAATTCATGACAGAGAGCAGAAAACCATGCTGCAGACGGCCATATTCCGTCAGGCGAATGCGCTTGATGCGCCGATCATCTTCATCCTTCTCACGGTAGATGAACCCTTTCTGCTCCAAGAGCTTCAAGGTGCGTGCCACGGCGGACTTGTCCGTCTGCAGACTGCGCGACAGCTCCTCCTGGCTCGCCCCCTCGCAGTTGAAAAGGCGCAGCAACAGGACGTACTCGGAATAGGCGATTGCCAAGGGGCGGCACGCCTCCTGTACATAGCTGCGTGAGCGCCCGTCCAAAATCGAGAAACAGCGCGCCACCTGCAAATTGTCCATAACAGCCTCCCTCTCATGCATTTCCCCGCTGCATGCGATATAGACCGTCTCGCATCCACGATGCATGGATTCTTTAGTTGATTATATCAACATTCTCTTCACTTTTCAACAAATCCGTGCGCTCCCGCACAAAAGCGGCATGGACATGATGCACGGCGTGATGCCTGTGATCTTCGTCATAGTCATCACGCCGTCTACAGCTCCGGCACGAACCCCTCGGCGGCCCACCAGCCCACGTCTCCAAGCCGCACCGTACCGCTGCAGGAAATGAGCACCTCGCCTTCGAGAAAAATCCGCTCACCGCGCCTGACGAAGAGCGTTCCGCCGAGCTGCTCCACGGTGATGCGCCCATCCTCACGGCCTTCGGCGAGCGCAAGCGCCAGACTTCCCGAGCCACAGGCACGCTCGAAGACGCGGCTGTTCGCGCTCGGCACGGCAACGTAGGGACGGATGCGGAAGCGATTGTGTCCCATGCGCTCAAACGGCATGATGCCATACGCATCGGCGACTGCCTCACGCATCAGACGAGCGAGAAGCGCATCGTAGTCCTCCGCAAAAAGTTTGGAAGCTTCGAGGACGAGATGCACGATGCCCGGCAAAGACACGCACGTTGCCGCCCCCCGAAAGGAAAAGCCCTTCAGGGAAATACGCCGCATCCCATGCGCTTGCGGCATTTCAGCGCTGGCCAGCCAACGTCCGTCGCCAAGCGGGTGCGCCTCAGCCCGAAGCGGCTCCGCCGTCCCTGAGCACTCGATGAGAAAGGGCGGCCTCGCGCCCTCGGACGCCATCAGCGCCGCGGCGGAAAGCATCGCATTGCCGCAGAACTCGCCGCCCGACATCTCGACGCGGAGGATCGCCTCCTCCGTATGCGGCTCGACGAGAAATCCCGCCTGCTCTGCCGCCAGATGATCGTAATCCATCGCCTCAGAGAGCAGAGCAGAGCGCTCCTCCGCCGCAGCTTCCCCGCGCAAAAACACCGTCGTATTGCCCAAAGGGCTCAGCTTGACAAACTCCAGCTCCATGTTCCACCTCCCAAGACAAAAGCTTGCCCCGCTCACTGTTCCCGCAAGCCAGGCAAGAAGCGCGCAGCATGAGCGATCACAGCCTCAAAGAAGCTGGTGCATCTTCCCTAGGTTTTCAATCTTCGCCAGCGGCCACTTGGAAACTTCAGAAATATCCTGCAGCGACCATTTCTTCTTCAGCATGTTGAGCACGACCTCTGCCACGCCTTTTTCCATCCCTTTTTCCATCCCTTTTTCCATCCCTTTTTCCAGTCCCTGCTCCATGCCGATCTCTCGCGCTTCTTCAAGCTGCACACGCTTCGCCAACTCCGGATCCCACTTGAAGCTCACCATGTCGAAAACCTCCTCCATTTCACGCTCATGGAAATATTCCGCCAGATAATCCTGCCCGATACAATAACGAATCGCCAGTTTGACGGCTTCCTCAAGGCTCCTCCCTTCCGCCGCCCTTCGGCGCACCTGTGCCACGAACGCACTATATCCCTTGAGAGTGCGACTCCTCTCAAGGATCACGCTGCCAGAAGTCTCGTTAATATTATATGCCGTGACGCAAAGTTCCAACGAGGAGCACTCTCCCTCGAAAGCTTCCGACAGGCGCATTTCCCATTCATCCGGCGCTGGATCAAGACCATTGTAGAATACATAGAAGCATGGTGCCGGCAACTGGAGACGTCGCGTTCGATACGGTGCATCCTTCGGCACTTGCTTCCGATAAAGCTTCGCCATATACCAAAACATACGCAAGGGCATATTCTCGTTCAAAGTACTCTGGTGCTCCATCAAAACAATTTGCCGCTTACCCGCCAAGAAACTCACATCATTCTTCTCGTCGTTGAAGAATGTCCCCTGCAGCGTCATGAGCTGTATTTCCTGCAAGGAAACATCTCGCCCAAAAAGCCCGCGATATACATCCTGCAAATAATCTTTGCGGCGGAATATATCGCAAAAAAGCGAATCCTTGTACGTTCTCTTCACCCGCGCCATACAGCTCTCTCCATGTCAAAAAATATCCTTTCTTTATTCTATATTTTATCACGAGATCTGTACTCGCTCAATAAAAAAACACGAAATACAGCAAGGCTGTGCACAAGCCCCAAGCTCGCGCACAGCCTCCAAGACAACTAAAACATTACAGCTTCGTGATATCCTTGCCGAACCACTTTTCCGAGACTTTCGCCATCGTGCCGTCAGCACGCATCTCGTCGAGCACTTTCTGCATCTTCTCCTTGAGCGCCGTATCGTCCTTGCGGTAGGCGACGCCGAACTGCGTCACAGGGCCGACGTGACCATCGAGCGCGGCGATTTTCTCCGGATGCTTCGACATATAGTAACGGCCGATGATCTCATCGCAGACGATCGCATCGACGCGGCCGTTCTCGAGATCCATGAACGCCGACAGATAGTCCGCGTACTTCTTGACATCCTTGTAGCCCGTCACATCCTTGTGTCCGTCCACATAATCCTCCGCCGTGCCCGAAGCGCTCTGGGTGGCGACGACCTTGTCCTTGAGGTCGTCCTCCTTCGTGATCGAAGCGTCGTCAGCGCGCTTGAAAATCACCTGCTGATCGTTCATGTAAGGCTCGGAAAAGAGCAGGTTCTTCTTGCGCTCCTCCGTGATCTCCAGTCCGTTCCACAGCGCGTCGATGCGGCCGCTCTGGATTTCGGCTTCCTTGCTCGCCCAGTCGATTCCCTTGAACTCGACTTCCGTGCCCAGACGCTTCGCCGCTTCCTTCGCCAGTTCCACGTCGAAGCCCGTGATCTCGTTCTTCTCGTCGAGGAAGCCCATCGGCGGGAAGTTGTCGTCAAGACCGATGACGATCTTCTTCGGCGCATCGCCCGCCGCCTTCTCCTTCGTGCCGCCGCAGCCCGCCGCAAGCCCCGCCGCCAGGACGAGGGACAGACAGATGAATAAGATTTTCTTCAAAACCAAGCACTCCTTCTTTTCGTTAAAGTGTTATCACAGTGACATTATACATGAATTTTCAGCTTTTGCCAAGGGGCAATCTCGCCAAAGTATGTGTCAAGATGTTCTCGGTGGGAAATTTCAACCCTTGATGCGTCTGCCTTCGCGGCATGCCTGTTTTTTTCCTCTTTAAGCGAAGCATTTGGACAAATGTCCAATCGCACTGCTCATCGGCGCGCTCACCGTGATCCTCCCATGTCGCACGCCTTCATGCGCGTTGCCCTTGCTTTTTCTTCAACGCTTGCCTCACAGCTCCGCGGAAATCCCTGCCAGACTTCGGATTGAACAGCTCCGCTTTGGCCACCATGGCCTCGCGCAGGTCGCCGTTCTTCAGCCCCGTGATGATCTTCGCCATCGCCTTGCCGCCGTCTCCGCTCCATCGCCTCCCTTGCTTCTTCATCCGGTAGCTGTACAGCCGATGGTTGCTCTCGCATGTGCCCAGGAGCTTGCTGCATCCGCCCAGTCCCCGTTGCTCCAACGAGGCAAGGTATGACCAGTTCCGCGTCATGTAGCCTCGGAGAAGGCGCACTTGTTCGGCTTGGTGTTCGTCCCGGGCTGTGGATTCCAAGGTGTCCAGTACGAGGCCTAGACGCTCTCGGTCGTGGTTCTTCAAGGCTCTGTGCAGTTCCCGGCGCAGCTTTCTGTTCGCCCAGGAGAGGCGTTCCTTGCACTTCCTCTGCACGTGATACCAATCGCGGAAATGCTCGTGCCTTCCGACTTTCCCCACGATCTCCTTGAATGCGTCGATGCTGTAGCCGGCTCCTCCGTCACTGTTGCTCAGCACCAACGTGTGCGTCAGGTCATAATGGCTGCCTATATAGTGCAGCATCCTGTCCTTGGCTTTTTTTCATGGCTGAAGTCTGCTATGTAGTGGGTTCCTATAAGTTCGCGTCGGTTGCCGTTCTCTCGCACGCCTTCGGCGATCTGGAAGCGATGCAGTTCCTTTTGTTTCTTCTTCTGCCCGTGCAGCATGAGGCCGTCTCCCTCGATGTAGAGGACTTGCGGTTGACGCAGTTCTTTTTTCCATTGGGTCGGGCGTCGCCTGCAGGTCTTC
Source organism: uncultured Selenomonas sp. (assembly GCA_916438625.1). Lineage (GTDB taxonomy): Bacteria > Bacillota > Negativicutes > Selenomonadales > Selenomonadaceae > Selenomonas. Next base: position 2,271,260 of record CAKAFE010000001.1, read on the forward strand.
CCATGCGCTGTAGGTTTCGCCCACTTGCTTCACTACGCGGGCGACTTGCTGGTGGCTCATCGTGACCGGCGTCAGCAGGTTGACGGCATCGGCCGTGACACGGTAGACGGTCTTGGCGGCAATCTGGGCGATGGTGTATTCCAGGTAGGCGGTGTATCTCCTATAGGGGCGGATGCCCAGCTCCTTGTCCAAGGGATAGATTCCTGCCTCTCCTTCTTTGCACATCCTTCGGCGGCGTATGCGGAGCGTCCCGTAGCTCGCCTGCACGGTGCGCCAGTCCAGACGTTCCACATGCCAGCCTTTATCAGCGTATCTGCCCGCCAGTTCTTTGTCGATCCGTTCGAGCGCCTCGCTGACCGCACGGCATGCGAGGTCTTCGAGATAACTGCGGATTCGCTCTTCCCGCGATATGCTGTCCTTCGCACCCTTTATTATTTCCAAGATTTCTGTTACAATGGTTTCCATAAGAGACCTTCCTTGTTTTGTATTTGCCTCGTTAGCATACACTATAGGGTACAGGTCTCTTTGCCTTTTTTGCAACCCCCACCGAGAAATATTTACCATGAGAACCTTTGTGCTAAGGCTGGAAAAAGCGCAAAAATCCCCCATTGCTCTGTTTGACTGAAATTTTATGTGGATGCCGCCGAGAATGTGGCTGTTTCAGGCTGCCAACCCAGTTTTTTCAGCTTCGTTAGATAACTGTTGATCTTTCTCTCCTTGTTGAATTTGTTGTAATAGTCGGCTCCCAGATCGATGAAGGGCTCTCCCAGCTTCAATATGTGGTAAATGGCTATCAGCATGGTATGCGCTACAGCTACTGTGGCACGTTTTGCTCCCCGTCGTACGACGAGCCTGTCATATTGTGCGGACAAGAAGGAGTCCTTCTTCTTGATGGCTGCCTTGGCGCATTGTATCAGCGTAGTCTTCAGTGTGGCGTTCCCTTTGGTAGTCCTGCCGCTTTGCCGCTTTCCGGCACTTTCGTTGTTCCTCGAGACAGACCCGCCCAGCTGGACAGATGTTTCTCCGTTGCAAAGCGACTCATATCCAAACCTGTTTCCGCCAAAATGGTTTCCGCGCTCTGCCTCCCCTATGCCCGGTATCTCGTCCAGCTTTTTCTATCGCGTCTTCATAGCCGCTGCTGTACTGCTTGACGAGCTTATCCATCTGACCGATGCGCTTCGTCATGTCGTCGATATGATCTACGACTTGCAGGATCAGTTGTTTCTGCAAAGGCGTGAGAAAGCCGTCCAGCGCTTGCATGACATCTTCCACCTTGTGCCTCAATGCTCCGTGAAGGCTTTCTTCCACTTCATCCTTCTGCAGCGGCGCATCCTTCTTGAGCAGCTTCTGCAAGAGGCTGCGCGAGCTTTTGCCGTTGATGTTGGAAACTACGCTGGACAGCTTGATATTTCCTCCTTCCAGCATCTTCTGCAGACGGTTGAGTTCACGTGCACGCTCGGCAATCAAGCTCTTTCTGTACCGAAACTTCCCGCAACTCGCGTTGCTCCCTGTTTCGGAATATAGCTCGCGCTCAACAGCCCGTGCTGCAGCAAGTCCGCGATCCATTCGGCATCCTTCACATCGAGTCTTCCTTCCGGGAACATTCTTCATGTTCCCCGGCGTTGACGATCATGACGCCTAGATGAGAGGTCTCGAAAAGATTGTAGACGGGTTTCCAGTAGGAACCCGTGCTTTCCATGGCGGCCATCTGGCACTTTTTCATCCCAAAAGCCATTTGGCGAGTGCGCGGATTTCTTTGCTTGTCGTGCCAAATGTTCGTATTTCCTGCTTCTTGCCACATCTGAGGCAGGCGACGATCGAGCGTTTGTGCACATCAATCCCACAACAGCGTTCGTACGTGACATCCATGAGGATTCCCTCCCTTTGTACGACGTGGCCTCCTCGATGATGGCTCATTTTACCATACGTCCTTTTGAGCGTAGCTCTGAACAAAGCGTGGTGCGAAAAAAAGGAGACCAGATCAGTTTACACAGCGAGATCGAATCTCAAAAAAATTATTCGACCTTCAACGTCTGCTCTTATTATACCATAGATGGCGGTTCTCGTTCATTGTGGTGCCGTAAGGCGTGGGCGTTTACACTAAGCTCGCCAAAACTGCATGCACAACCTCGCCTGCCGAGATTCATGCCCTGCGTCCCACCAGCCGTCTTCATGACAAAACGCCGGCGAAGGGCACGCTGCCATGCTCCTCGTCGACGTTTTTTTCCGGATGCCTTACATGCTCTTCGACAGCTTCTCGATGTCGCCTGAGATGTCCTTCGCCTGTTTCACGGACGTGTCGATCTCCTTCATGTCTGCCGCTTGACGCTCCAGCAGGAGATTGATCGCCTTGATCCTCTCCTCGATGTTGGCTGCCGCCTTTTCCATCGAGCCGAGCGCCTCGACGATCTTGCCGACTGCCTCCTGGCTGCTGTCGGCAAGCTTGCGCACCTCTTCTGCAACGACGGAGAAGCCTCGTCCCGCATCGCCTGCGCGCGCCGCCTCGATGGAAGCGTTGAGCGCCAAGAGGTTCGTCTGCTTCGAGATGTTCATGATGAGCTCCGTCATCTTGAGCGTGTTCTCGGTCTGCTCGCGCGTGTTCTCCGCCGCCCGCGTGATCTCCGCCTGCACGCCGGTGATCTCGCCCGTGCGCTCTGCCGTCTCGCCCACGCGCGTCGTGATGGTCTCGATCGAGCTGTAAAGCCCATTCATCCTCGATCCGAATTCCTTGTAGAACTGCTCCTTGCCGGTCTTGCGCAACGTGATGTCCTCGATGGCGCCGGCGACCAAGACGGGCGTTCCGTCGGGTTTTCGGATCGTCTTGCCCACGGCGTGAAACCACAGGTATTCGCCCGTCTTCGTCTGCAGGCGATATTCCAGGTCAAACGGCGTCCTGCCGCTGCGATCCATGATATGCGCTTGAAACGCCTGCAAGGTGCGCTCCTTGTCCTCAGGATGCAGGCGATCGGCCCACGAATTCAGCCTGTTCGGGAAGTCCGTCGTATTGGAGAAGCCCAAGAGGTGGCGGAAGCGGTCCGACCACCAGAACTCATTGTTCGGATTCGTCGGATCGTCGCCGATGACCTTCATGTTCCACGAGCCTTCCGCCAGGATGCTGTCGATCGCCTCGTAGCGCTTCAACGTGTAATCGAGATACTCCTTGTTCTTGATCTCCTCGTCGATGTCGACGAAGACGCCGATGATCTCCTCGGGATGACCGCTCCTGTTGCGCACGACATTGCCCGAGGCATGAAACCACTTGTAGCTGCCGTCGCGCACCTGCAGACGGTAATCGACGTCATACGGCGTATTGCCGCTCAGATCCTTGATGCAGCGCGTAAAGGAGGACAGCGTGCCGTCCACGTCTTCCGGATGGAGGCGCGAACTCCAAGCTTCCACCGTGTTCGGAAAGTCGCTCTCATCGCGGAAGCCGACCATGCGGCGGAATTCATCCGACCAGATCGCATAGGCGATGCTGAAATCCGCATTGATCTTCATGTACCAAAGTCCCGAATGAACGGCCGCGTTGATCGTCCTGATGCGGAATTTCTGATAGTCAACCTCCTCGTTCACCTTGTCGATGAGCGCATTGAGCGCATTGTACTCAAGGCTCGCGCGAATCAGCTTTTTCAAAGGGCTGATTCTGCTCATGCCCCTGCACGATTCGCTGAATCGCAGCCGTCAGATTCTGTCCGTCGCCCGAAGCGGCCACAGATGTTTTCGCGCCAAACATCAAATATCTCCTCCATCCTGTACAGAGACCATAGTCCCTTATCAAGGTTTTTCACCTTTTCCACGTTATATAATATACTATTAAATAAAAAAATGTCAAATTTTTTTATGATATATTATTCTTTTTTTGAATGTACTTGTACTTTTTTGCACGATTTTTCCCGCAGCTATGGCATTTCTCCTTGCAACCATGTATAATGTCATTATTGTCCAAGGAATCGCTGATAGGATGCGTCGCCCAGATGTTTGAAGATGCGGGCTGCATTCATCCGCGCTTCCCGAAATGCAGTTCATTTCATAAAAAAATATTCCGGGGAGGGCGGCGTCCCCGCGGCTCCCGCACAGCAGAAAGGCGGAATCCTCATGCACATTTCCAAAAAGCTCAAGGCGCTCGTCCTCGGCGCCTCCCTCCTCACGGCAAGCCTCGGCTTCGCCGGCTGCGGCCAGAGCGCCGACACGAAGGACGTGAAGATCGGCGTCGTGCAGCTCGTCGAGCACAACGCACTCGACGCAGCGAACAAGGGCTTCTCCGACGGTCTCAAGGAGCGCGGCTTCGAGGAGGGCAAAAACATCTCCATCGACCGCCAGAATGCGCAGGCGGATCAATCGAACCTCCAGAACATCGCGCAGCGCTTCGTCAACGCGAAGATGAATCTCGTCTGTGCGATCGCGACGCCCGCTGCGCAGAGCATGGCGAACGCGACGCACGACATCCCCATCGTCGGCACGGCGATCACGGACTACATCGGCGCGAAGCTCGCCGCCTCGAACGAAAAGCCCGGCGGCAACGTCACGGGCACGAGCGACATGGCTCCCGTCAAGGAGCAGATCGACCTCATGCTGAAGATCTGCCCCGAGGTCAAGACCATCGGCATCATCTACTGCTCAAGCGAGGTCAATTCCGAGGTGCAGGCGAAGGCGATCACCGAATACGCCGAGAGCCGCGGCCTCGCGGTGCGCACAGCGACGATCTCGACCGTCAACGACATCCAGCAGGCAGCGAACAGCCTCGTCGGCGACGTCGACGCCTTCTTCGAGCCGACGGACAACGTCATGGCCTCCGCCGTCCCGACGCTCCTCTCCATCACGGACGCAGCGAAGAAGCCCGTGTTCTGCAGCGAGGACAACTGGGTCAAGGCGGGCGCTCTCGCGACCTACGGCATCGACTACTACAAGCTCGGCGTGCAGACGGGACACATGGCTGCCGACATCCTCGAAGGCAAGAAAAAGCCCGCCGACATGCCGATCGAGACAGCGAAGGAGCTGAAGGTCAGCATCAACAAGACGGACGCCGAAAAGCTCGGCATCCAGATTCCTGCCGACATCCTGAAGGACGCCCGGTCTTCGAGTGAACGTGACGGAAGGAAGGCTCGCACAGACTTTCCTCGTCCTTTCAGGCAAAACATCCTTCATAGAATATCCACGAAGCAGCCGCCGGGCTTCCGCTTGCGGCTGCTTCGTGCAAAAGGAGAAAAATTTCTCTATGGATCTCATCATACCAACGATTTCCCTGGGGTCTCTTATGGGCGCTGCTCGCCATCGGTGTCTACCTGACCTTCCGCGTTCTCGACATCGCCGACCTCACCGTCGAGGGAAGCTTCCCTCTGGGCGCGGCGACGGCGGCGAGCTTCCTCGCTGCCGGCACGCCGCCCCTCCTCGCCATCGGCGCAGCCCTTTGCCGCCGGCATGGTCTCGGGCGTCATCACGGGGCTGCTGACGACGAAGCTCAAGATTCCCGCGCTCCTCGCGGGCATCCTCACGATGATCGCGCTCTATTCCGTGAACCTGCGCATCATGGGCAAGGCGAACCTGCCGCTCCTCAACACGGAGACGATCTTCACGCAGGCGCAGAGTCTCGGCCTCACGCGCGAGCTTTCCGTGCTCGCCATGGGCTTTCTCGTCGTCGTCCTCATCAGCGTCGCATGCTACTACTTCTTCGGCACGGAGCTGGGCGCGGCGATCCGCGCGACGGGCGACAACCCCCACATGATCCGCGCGAACGGCGTCAACACCGACATGACGATCATCCTCGGCCTTCTGCTCTCGAACGGCCTCGTCGCCATCTCGGGCGCACTCGTCGCGCAGGCGAACGGCTTCGCCGACGTCGGCATGGGCGTCGGCACCATCGTCATCGGCCTCGCCTCCGTCATCATCGGCGAAGTCCTCTTCGGCACGCGCAGCTTCAAGAACTGCCTCCTCGCCGTCATCGGCGGCTCCATCGTCTACCGTGCCGTCATCGCCATCGTCCTCGAACTGGGCATGCCGCCCAACGACCTCAAGCTCTTCACAGCGGCACTCGTCGCCCTCGCGCTGTCCCTGCCGCTGATCCAAGCGCGTATCCGCCGCGCGAAAGGAGGGCTTCGCTGATGCTCAGGCTCGAAAATATCTCGAAGACCTTCAACCCCGGCACGATCACGGAGAAATATGCGCTCCGGGGCGTCACGCTTCACCTTGCGCCCGGCGACTTCGTGACCGTCATCGGCGGCAACGGCGCAGGCAAGTCGACGCTGATGAACTCCATCGCCGGCACCTTCCGCGTCGATGCGGGCAGCATCGTCATCGCGGGCACGGACATCACGAAATGGCCCGAGCACAAGCGTGCCAAATACATCGGACGAGTCTTCCAAGACCCCATGATGGGCACGGCGGCGGGCATGATGATCGAGGAAAACCTCGCCATTGCCGCACGCCGCGGCAATGCACCGCGCCTTCGTTGGAGCTTCTCCAAGGCGCAGCGCGAACGCTTCCGCGAGCTTCTGGCAGGACTCAACCTTGGGCTGGAAGACCGCCTCGAATCCAAGGTCAGGGCTGCTCTCGGGCGGCCAGCGCCAAGCTCTGACCCTCCTCATGGCGACGATGGCCTCCCCGAAGCTCCTGCTCCTCGACGAGCACACGGCTGCCCTCGATCCCAAGACGGCGGAAAAAGTCCTCGACATCACGAAGGACATCGTAGAAAAGCGCCGCCTGACAACGCTCATGATCACGCACAACATGAAGGACGCGCTGCGTCTCGGCAACCGCCTCATCATGATGCACGAGGGCAAGATCCTCGTCGACGTCAAGGGAGAGGAAAAATCGCGCCTCGCTGTGCGCGACCTGCTTGCCCTCTTCGAAAAGGCTGCGGGCAACGAAATGGCGAATGACAGTCTGCTTCTGTCGTAAGCTGCAAAATCCACACAGCGGCACTTGCCGCCCAACTCCCCGTAAGGCATCTTCCACACGAAGATGTCTTTTCTTTTTTATTTAATAAAACAGTGCTTTAGTCGCAAGGATTATCGGGGGGTAGAATAACCCTACATGATACATTTCTGGATATAAATGGCTATTATTTATAAGGAGATGATACAGCAATTTGACAAGTGCAGGACACGCCGAAGGCACAGACGGATCGGCTATATCCCACGATTTATCCGTATACAAGAAAGAGGGTTTTTCTGCAATGAATTTACAAACAAAAAGCGTGCTCGCGTTCAACGTCTGCATCATCTTTGCATGCGTCGTCATGGGACTGCTCGGTTGGTTCAGCGCCAATTCAGGATTCGACGATGCGCTGCAGGTGCAGGCGTCGTCCAACCTCAAGGTCATGCTCGACAGCATCGACGCACGCTACCCCGGAGAATGGCATGTAGAGAATGGCGTGCTTTACAAAGGCGAGCACAACATGAACGAGGATCAGGAGCTGACCGACAGGTTCGGCGATACCTGTCACGGCTTCATCACGTTCTTCGCGGGTGACACGCGCATCTCGACCAACGTCAAGGACGCCAACGGCGCGCGCAACGTCGGCACGAAGGCCTCGGACGTCGTCATCGAGACGGTTCTGAAGCAGGGCAAGACCCAAGAAGGGCGTGCCCCTGTCCTGGGCAACGACTACATGAGTTCGTATGCGCCCTTGAAGAACGGCAGCGGCCAAAATATCGGCATCGTGTTTCTCGGCGTCGATGTGCGGACGATGGACGGTGTGCGCCACTCCTTCATGATAGCCAGCGTCATCGCCATCCTCATCCTGGTCGGCGTACTGAGCTTCATATCCTACATCCTCATCGGCAAGGCGATCCGTCCCTTGCTCTCCCTCACCGACGCTCTGGGTCAGATCGCGGAAGGCGACCTGCGCATCGCGGATCTGTCGGAAGACCGCAGCGACGAGCTGGGTGCGCTCGCGCACAGCGCGAACGGCATGAAGACCCGTCTGAAGAATGTCATCAAGAATGTCGCCTCTTCCGCTGAATCCGTCGCTGCCTCTTCCCAGGAACTGACCGCCAATGCAAGCCAGACGACGCAGTCCGTCACGCAGGTAGCGGAAAATGCCACCAACATGGCAGCGGGGGCTGCTGCCTCTGCCGATACGATAGGCAATCTGACAGAGCAGACTCATGCCATGGGAGAAGCCATCAGCATGTTAGTAAAAGGGCTCATCCTCCGTGGAGGAACTCGCCCAGAAGAGTCAGGGAAGCGGCCGCAGACGGACAGGGAAAAAGTCCGTCATGCCATCACCGAAATCAAAGCCATCGCCGAACAGGTGCAGTCTTCGGCAGCAATCATCGATACGCTGGGCAAGCGTTCCGACGAAATCGGTACCATCGTCGAAAACCATCTCCGGCATCGCGGAACAGACGAACCTCCTCGCCCTCAATGCCGCCATCGAAGCGGCGCGTGCCGGCGAAGCCGGCAAAGGCTTCGCCGTCGTCGCCGAGGAAGTGAGAAAACTCGCCGAGCAATCAGGCATCGCCGCGCAGGACATCACCGAGCGCATCACCGCCATTCAGCAGGACACGACAAGAGCCGTCGATTCCATACAGGCTGGAAACGAAAACGTCAGGAGAGGCACCGATGCCGTCAATGCCTCAGGAGCGGCCTTCGACAATATCGCCAACCAGTTCGGCGAACTCGGTCAGAACATCCGCGCCGCTGCCGATGCCGTGCAGATGGTGAGCCAAGCGAACAGCGAGATGAGCGCCGCCATGAACAAGGTGCAGGAGATCAGCAACAAATCGCAGGAAGACACGCAAACGATTTCCGCCGCCACTGAGGAGCAGGCCGCTGCCATGCAGGAAATGTCGAATGCCAGCCATACACTTGCCGAACTCGCGCAGACTCTCCAAGGAGAAGTGCACAAGTTCCGGCTGTAACACGCAAGAAAAAGCTGCCGCACGCCCGTGTCGTGTGCGGCAGCTTTTTATGCCCTCGCGATTTTCTATGCTCTCGCGAAATCCCTATCTCGCGCCATGCTCCTTCTTCCAGCGCTTAATGTCCGCAAGCCGCGCCTTGAAGCGCCCCTCCAGCCCCTCCTCCGTCGGTTCGTAGTAGACCCTCCCCAAGAGGTCGTCAGGCAGGCACTGCATGTTCGTGAGCTTATCCTTCGCATTGTGCGCGTACTGGTAGCCCTTGCCGTACCCCTCGTCCTTCATGAGGCGCGTCACGCCGTTCCGGATCACGAGCGGCACAGGCTCGGCAAGGCGCGTCGTCGCATCGGCTTTCGCCTTCAGATAGGCTGTCTCCATCGCGTTCGATTTTGGCGCGAGCGCCATGTAAAGGGCAGCCTGCGTCAGATGAACCGAGCACTCGGGCATGCCGATGAAGTGGCACGCCTGGTATGCCGCGACGGCAAGCTCCAAGGCGCGTGGGTCGGCAAGCCCCACGTCCTCGCTGGCAAAGCGCACGATGCGACGCGCGATATAGAGAGGATCTTCGCCCGCTTCCAACATGCGCGCGAGCCAGTAAACCGAAGCGTCGGCATCGGAGTTTCGCATCGACTTGTGAAGCGCCGAAATCAGATTGTAATGCTCCTCGCCCTTCTTGTCGTAGAGCAGAGACTTCTTCTCCAAGCACTGCTCCACCGTCTCGCGCGTGACCTTGATCGCATCCTTTTTCCACCTCGCCGTTCAAAACGACGATCTCCAAGGTCGAAAGGGCTGTACGAGCGTCGCCGTTGGCGAACACGGCAAGCGCCTCCAGAAGATCGTCCGCGATCTCCACCTTCTGATTGCCAAAACCCTCGGGCACTGTGAGTGCACGGCGCAGAAGCCCCAGGATGTCCTCCTTTTGCAGCGCCTTGAGCACGAAGACGCGGCAGCGCGACAGAAGAGCGCTGTTGATCTCGAACGACGGGTTCTCCGTCGTCGCACCGATGAGGATGATGCTTCCCTTTTCCACGAACGGCAGGAAAGCGTCCTGCTGCGCCTTGTTGAAGCGATGAATCTCGTCGACGAAGAGGATCGTGCGCTCGCCGTACGCCGTGTTCTTCTCCGCCTCCTGCATGACCGTGCGAATCTCCTTGATGCCGCTCGTCACGGCGGAAAAGTCGATGAAACGAGCCTTCGTCTCCCGCGCAATGATGCGTGCGAGCGTCGTCTTGCCGACGCCCGGCGGTCCCCAGAAGATCATCGAGAAGATCTTGTCCTCGGCGATGAGCTTCCTGAGCATCTTTCCCTTGCCCACGAGGTGCTGCTGCCCCACATAGTCCGCAAGCCGCTTGGGACGCATACGCGCCGCCAGCGGCAAATCGACCTCGCGTCGAAAAAGCGAATCCTGCTCCAATTTCGTCTCCTCCTAAACATTCCCATAGGAAGCATGGCTAATTCACTACACATTATAGCAGAATAAATCCTAACGAGTATTAAGACAAACCTCCCAAGATACGATATACGTTAGAAGAGAATTATTATGCACAAAAAATGGAGTGAGCCGTATGTACCGCTTCTCGGAAAATTTTGAAACAGGAATCCCCTTCATCGATAACGGGCATCGCCGCCTGCTCGAAGACATGGAAGAAGCGCGCGAGGCGCTCGCCGCGGGACACGAGGACGAATATCACCGCCTGAGCGGACAAATCTTGACGACGATGCAGGATCACATCGTCAAACAGCATGTCTACGAAGAAGAAATCATGACCATGTCGCGCGATCCGGAGCTTGCAGAGCAGAAGGCGGCACACAGCCACTTCCGCAGCGTCATCAATCAGCACAGAACCTCGATGAACTTCTTGAATGATCACGACGAGCTGATCGATCTCATGCACTTCCTCAACGAGTGGTTCCTGCAGCACATCCTCGCAAGCGACATGCTGATCGGCAGCGCCTTGAAGAGGCGAAGGCCGCTGCCGTCGCAGCGAAGGCGAAAAGCCGCCAAAAGCGGCACGGGCGGCCGAGGCAGCGCAAGCGAAGAAGACAGCCAGCGAGTCAGAAAGCCCCTGCCGCCGAGACGGCAGAGGCTGAAGGAACATCCGCCGCACCTCAAAAAGGCGACGAAGAAACGCACCGCCGCAAAGAAAACAACGGAATCGGGCACATCCGCCAGCGAGAGTGCTGACGCCTCCGCCGCCAAAGCAGCCGCGCCTGCGAAAAAGCCGAAGAAGGCTGCCACGAAGAAAGCGACAGCAGGAAAATCCGCTGCCGCGCCTGCGCCTGCTGCCACACCAGCCGCCAAACCAGCGACGACGAGCGTCAAGGCGAAGAAGGCGCCCGCCGATCCCTTCGCCTTCACCGACGAATTCCGCACGCAGATTCCGCTCGTCGACAAGGAGCACGAAACGCTCTTCAACCTGGTGCGCCAGACATACGAACTCGTGCATGACGAGTTCCGCGTCGATAAATTCGACGACATCATCAAGATCATCGAAGAACTGCGCGACTACACGATCAAGCACTTCGCCGACGAAGAGCAATACATGAAGAGCATCAACTACGACGGACTTCCCGAACAGGTAGCCGCGCATACGGCCTTCGTCGAGAAGCTCAACGCCATCGACTTCGACGAGATTGACCAAAACCAGGAAGGAACACTCGACAATCTCATCAAGTTCCTCCTCAACTGGCTTGTGCAGCACATCCTGAAAGTCGACAAAAAGATGCCGTATATACCGGAGGCAGCAGAGAAAATAACGGAGTGAAAAGCACACATACCGCTTATTTCCACACGAAAGGGGCTGTCGCACATAAATTATGTGCGACAGCCCCGTCTCCATTTCATCCTATTTCAAGCACGCGCGATTCAGCCGATCATGCTCTTGATGTCGCTCTCGACATCCGTGATGCCGCCGATGCCGAAAGGTTTCGACGAGCACGTTCGCGACGTTCGGCGAGAGGAACGCCGGCAGCGTCGATCTGAGGTGGATGTTCTTCACGCCGAGATGCAAGAGTGCGAGAAGGACGATGACCGCCTTCTGCTCATACCATGCAATGTTGTAGACGACCGGCAGCTCGTTCACATCGGCAAGACCGAAGACTTCCTTGAGCTTCAGTGCGATGAGCGCCAAGGAGTACGAATCGTTGCACTGCCCCGCATCGAGGACGCGCGGGATGCCGCCGATGTCGCCGAGATCGAGCTTGATGTACTTGTACTTTGCGCAGCCCGCCGTCAAGATCACCGTGTCCTTCGGCAAAGCCTCAGCGAACTCGCGATAGTAGCTGCGCGTCTTATGACGGCCGTCGCAGCCAGCCATGACGATGAACTTCTTGATCGCGCCTGACTTCACAGCCTCGACCACCTTGTCGGCAAGCGCGAAGACCTGCTCATGCGCAAAGCCGCCGACGATTTCCCCTTGCTCCAATTCCTTCGGCGGCGCGCACTTTTTCGCCAACTCAATGACGGCAGAGAAATCCTTCTTGCCGTTCTTCTCTTCGATATGCGGACAGCCGGGGAAACCGACGGCCGCCGTCGTGAAGATGCGCTCCTGATAGCTCGCCTTCGGCGGCACGATGCAGTTCGTCGTCATGAGGATCGGTAGTTGAACGCCTCGAACTCCTCTTTCTGCTGCCACCAAGCATTGCCGTAGTTGCCCGCGAAATGCGCGTACTTCTTGAACGCCGGATAATAGTGCGCGGGCAGCATCTCGCCGTGCGTGTAGACATCGACACCCGTGCCCTCCGTCTGGTCAAGCAGCTCCTTCAGATCCTTGAGATCGTGCCCCGAGATCAAGATGCCCGGATTCCTGCGCACGCCGAGATCGACCTTCGTGATCTCCGGATTGCCATAAGTCTCCGTGTTCGCCTTGTCCAAGAGCGCCATGACATCGACGCCGTACTTTCCCGTCTCCAGCACGAGCGCCGTGAGATCGTCGCCCGAGAGACTGTCGTCCAAGAGCTTTGCCAAAGCCTTCTGCATGAAGACGTCGACTGCCTCATCGCGATAGCCGGCCACATTCGCATGATGATTGTATGCCGCCATGCCCTTGAGCCCATACGTCGCAAGCTCCCTGAGGCTGCGGACATCCTCGTTCTCCGTCGCCAGGACACCGACATCCGCCGCTGCCGCCTTCGCTTGGAACTCGCTCCTTGCGCCCTTCCAAAGAGCTGCCGCCGGCAGCTTCGACGCATCGGCAACTCCCGACAGAAGCTCTTCCTTCACGCGCAGCGTCTCCTCGATGGCATCAGCAATCGCCGCCTCGTCGAAATTCGCATTCGTGATCGTGATGAAAAGGTTCAGCGTGACGCGGTCATTGACAGCTTCAGAAACCGTCTTGCCGCCTTCGCGCAGCGCCGTCGTCACGGCAGAAAGCCCCTTCGTCACATAGATCAAGAGATCCTGCAGCCCTGCGACCTCCGGCTTCTTGCCGCAGACGCCCACCTGCGTACAGGCCTTGCATCCCGCCGTCTCCTGACACTGAAAGCAAAACATCTTGTTTTTCCATATATGACCATCCTCCCTTTTCGATACAACAGGAACTGCCGCAGCAGCCCCTCAAACAAGCCCATCATAGCAAAAAAAGCATCGCCCTTCGGTAACACTTGTTACAAAAAGGAAAAAAGTCTTCATCCTCTCAAACGAGAATAGGCATTCCCATCCCATTTGCAAAACAATGAAGCAAGATGTGTTCTACCTCGAATCACGCGACCGTCCATTCCCTGAAAATCGTCTGGAAAAGCATGATGCAGCAGACCTTTTCCGTTAAAGTCCGGTTAATTTCTCTCCAGAAAAGAAAATTCTCCCTAGCTTTTTCAAGAGAAGTCTGCTATACTAAAGCAGTCGGGGCGTGGCTCAGCTTGGTAGAGCGCTTCCTTGGGGTGGAAGAGGTCGTGGGTTCAAATCCCGTCGCTCCGACCAGCTTAGTATTTTCAAGGCTTCAGGGGCTGTCCAACTGCCATTTGGATAGCTCCATTTTTTACCATGAAGCTCCAAGAGGTCAAGCCGAAGGCGCAGACCGATTGGCTAGGCTTCTGTAAGGGCGGCGCACAATGTCCACAAAGTGGACGTTTGTGCGTGTAGTTTATGCCTAAAATACCCGCTTATCGTTTTCTAAGACCTAAGCCCCGCAATCCTTCTTTGATTTTTTCCTGTCCGCTGCGTCAAATTCGTTGCTATCGTGACAATATATGTCCATTGTGGTTGTACCATCGGCATGTCCCATGACCTGTGAAAGCATCGTCGTCGATATGCCGCTCTTGTGCATGTTTGTCCCGAAGCAACGCCGTCCAGAATGTGGCGTTATGTCGTCCGCTATGATCCTCCTGTTTAATAGCAGGAGAACACCAAAAAAACTTGCAAGCGTGTCGCGAATCTGCTATGATATAGACAAGAAGAGAACCATCGTAAACGGCTACCTCTTCCGAAAGAAACGGGTCAAGGAATAACCGCTATCCTTTGGCGAGGGGGCGGTTATTTCTTTTTTATCACGATGATATACCCTGTCGCGAAGATCAAAATCACGATCATGAAGTGGTAAACTAAAACTGGACACGGAGGGGGTATAAATCATACACCATTTGTAGTATCCTGTACACAGGATAACAAGCGGTGGACAATTTAGCTCTCTGATGCGCAGGAGGTTGCCACATGAAGTACACGAAAGAGCAAAGATTGGACATAGGCCGTCGGATTTACGACGGCGAACTCACAAGATATGAAGCAGCAGAAGAATATGAGATCAGCGACGAAACGGCGCGGAATTATATGAGGCAGTACCGAGATGCCAACCGACTCCCTCCGAAAAGAAGAACGCAAAGCAACTGCGGTCTTGTCAAGATGAAATCCAAGCCGACGCCCGCGGGACTGGAAGACCTCCAATCCATGACGAAAGAAGAGCTGATCGATGCCCTTGTAATGGCCAAGATTACGGAAGCGCGCTTAAAAAAAGGCTATCTGGCGGAAGGAGTTGGTGCGGAAAAGAAGTTCATTCCTATCGGCAAGAAGAGTACCAAGTAATCGTGGAGCTTTCTGGGGATTTCCCCATCCAGCTGCTCTGCGAAAAGATGGGCATTCCACGCAGCAGTTTCTACAATTGGAAGAAGAGCGTTGAAAGTCCATCGGAACAGAAGAAGCGGCTTGCACAGAGCATCGAGTTGTTTCAACAATACCATACCCGTTTTCCTTCTCACGGTTATCGTTGGTTGAATGCCAAGATCAAGTTGGACAAGGGAATCGTCTTTTCCGATCCCTATGCACATAAATGCTGCAAGATTGCTGGAATCAAGAGCGTTTCCAAGCATTACAAGTACAAGAAGCCTGGGGATTCGTTCAAGACGTACCCGAATCTGTTGCTCGCAGGAATCAATATTGCCGGTCCGATGGAATGCGTGGTGAGTGACATGACTGCCTTTTATGTGAAGGGAACCTATTATGAGCTTACGTTGCATATGGATTTATGGAATGATGAGCTGATAGCACATTCGCTTTCGTCCAAGCGCGGCGATCGTATGACCTATCTCAATGGTTTTGCAGGATGTCATCGAGTTCAGAAGCAATATCCGAATCAGGAGCTTGTCCTTCATAGTGACCGAGGCTCTGTATACGCTTCCAAAAGCTACAACGAACTCCTGCCCATGTATAACATCACTGAGATCCATGTCCAGAGCTGGCACGCCAACGGACAATGCCGCCATGGAAGCCATCAACGGATGGGTAAAGGCCGAGTTGTTTACAGATTTGCACATCACATCTGCAGATGATGTCCCTGGGCAGGTCACCGAATATATTCGATTCTTCAACGAAGAGCGTCCCGCATACGCCCTTGGATACCTTACTCCAAAGCAATATCGGGAACGGTTCGCGCCCAAGCGCGGAAGAACCGACACTTGATAAACGGTCATTGTGAATAGATTCCGTAGACATTCAAATCAGCATAAAAATCTCGGTCTTCAACGGTTGTCTAACACTTTGATAAGGTTTGTCTAACATTCAGGTTTCCATGACTATTTTTGAAATTTTTGTGTCCAGTTTTTGTTGACAAGTGCAATCAACTCGAAAGAAGTCATACGCGCCACCTCCCTTCTTTTCAGAATGGAAGTGGAAGAAGCAGCCGCTTAGCCTTTGATGGTTCTCTGCCGCTATTATACAGTATTTTCGTATCGTCCACAAGGGAACGGCTCAACACTTTATATATCCTGAAAGGTTATGCTTGAAATATCCGCCTATCCATTCCTAAGACCTAAGCCCCGCAATCCTTCTTTGATTTCTTCCTGTCCGCTGCGTCAAATTCGTTGCTATCGTGACAATATATGTCCATTGTGGTTGTACCATCGGCATGTCCCATGACCTGTGAAAGCATCGTCGTCGGTACGCCATTCTTGTGCATGTTTTTCCCGAAGCAACGCTGTCCAGAATGTGGCGTTATGTCGTCCGCTATGTCGGCTTCGTACCGCCATGATCCTCCTGTTTCGAACAGCAGGAGAACTCCAAAGAACTTGCAAGCGTGTCGTGAATCTGCTATGATATAGACGAGAAGAGAACCACCGTAAACGGCTACCTCTTCCGATAAGTTAGTTAAAGAATTAACCGTCTACCTTGGGAGAGGGGCGGTTATTTCTTTTTATCACAATGATGTACCCTGTCGCGAAGATCAGAATCACGATCAACTCGAAAGAAGTCATACGCGCCACCTCCCTTCTTTTCAGAATGGGAGTGGAAGAAGTAGCCGCTTAGCCTTTGATGGTTCTCTGCCGCTATTATACAGTATTTTCGTATCGTCCACAAGGAAGGAAAGGTTTCACTCATGCCCTCTTGGCTTCTCTATGCTCTCCTCTCCGCCGCCTTCGTCTCCATCTTCGGCAAGATGGGACTTGAAGGGCTGGACAGCAGTGCTGCCACCGCCGTGCGCGGCGTCATCATGGCGATTTTCCTCGTCGCCGTCATGGTCGTGCAAGGGCATGCCTCGCATCTGCCTGAAGTGTTTGCCGACCGCAGAGCCTTGGCCTGTGTCGCCTTGAGCGGCATTGCCGGAGCGACGTCGTGGCTTTTTCTACTTCATGGCTCTGAAGACTGGCGATGTTTCGCGCGTCGCCCCCATAGACAAGCTCAGCGTCGTCTTCGCCGTCCTCCTTGCCATCCTCATCTTTGAGGAAAAAGTGAGCTTCACGCACGGCATCGGCATCTTTCTCATCGCTCTCGGCAGCCTGATCATCGCCCTATGGTAGGAAGGACTCTCATGATCTATGTTCCCTGCGGCGAAAAGGAAATCGCCTATTTGAAATCCAAGGACAAGAAACTCGCTGCCGTCATCGAAATCCTCGGCGTGCTGGAACGTCCCGTGCACGCCGACGTATTCTCCGCCGTCGTGCATCACATCATCGGGCAGCAGATCTCGACGAAGGCACAGGAAGCGGTCTGGGCAAGGCTCTGTGAGAAAATCGGCACAGTAGATGCAGCGCACCTTCTCCATCTCGGACGGGAGGAGCTGCAAGCCGTCGGCACGAGCTTCCGCAAGGCGGACTACATCATGGACTTCGCCGAAAGAGTCGCCAACGGCGGCTTCGACCTCGCCGCCTTGGAGAAAATGTCGGATGAGGAAGTCATCTCCTCCCTGTCTTCGCTCAAGGGGGTCGGCGTCTGGACGGCGGAAATGCTCTTGATCTTCACGCTCCGACGTACCGACGTCCTGAGCTTCGGCGATCTCGGCATACAGCGCGGTCTGCGGATGCTCTACCGCCACAAGGAAATCGACCGCAAGAGATTCGAGCGCTACAAGAAGCGATACTCGCCTTACGCAAGCACCGCAAAGCCTCTATCTCTGGGCGATCGCAGGCGGCATGGTCGACGGTCTGACCGATCCTGCGGCGCAGAAGAAGCCGCAGGGCAAACCAAGAAGAAAAGCGCGAACCGACCATTGCACAGAATCATAGAACACAAAGGAAAAGGGAGCTGCCGCAGCAGCTCCCTTTTCCTTTATGTTCACAAGCGCACAATCACTTCGCGCCAAATATTCATTTGAAGAAACTCTTGAGCGTATCCTTGAACGTCTTCTGCTCAGGATTGACGCTCTCACCGCAGAGGTCGCCAAACGCCTTCAAGGCCTCCTTCTGCTTGCTCGTAAGCTTCTGCGGCGTCAGAACCTTGATGCGCACATGCTGGTCGCCGCGTCCCGTTCCTCTTAGATGCGGAATGCCCTTGCCGCGCATTCTGAGCACCGTGCCCGACTGGATGCCCGCCGGGATCTTGAGCTCCGCCTTGCCGTCGATGGTCGGCACTTCGATCGTATCGCCGAGCGCCGCCTGCACGAAGGAGATCGGCACCTCGCTGATGACGTCCGCGCCGCTCCGCTTGAACAGCTTGTGATGCTTCACATAGATGTAGACGTAGAGATCGCCATTCGGGCCGCCGCGCTCTCCCGCTTCGCCACCGCCCGATATGCGCACACGCTGCCCCTCGTCGATGCCCGCAGGAATCTTGACCTCGATCTTGCGGCTGACGCGCACATGCCCCGTGCCCTTGCACTTCTTGCACGGATCCTTGACGATCTGCCCCGTGCCTCTGCAGCGGCTGCAGGGACGCGAGGTCATGAAGCTGCCGAGCGGCGTGCGCTGCGCCTGCTGCACCTGTCCCGTGCCATGGCAGTCGGGACACGTCTCAGGCTTCGTGCCCTCCGCCGCACCCGTGCCGTGGCAGACGTCGCAGTTCTCCGTGCGCGGGATCGTCAGCTCGACCTCCTTGCCGAACGCCGCCTCTTCAAACGTGATCTCCAAGTCATAGCGAAGATCGCTGCCCGGTTCGGGACCTTTCGGACCGCGGCGGCGGCTGCCGCCGCCGAAGAAGGCGTCCATGATGTCGTCCATGCCGAAACCGCCCATGCCGCCCATGCCGCCGAAACCGCCGCCGAAACCACCGAAACCACCTGCACCGCCAGCACCGCCGCCCGCGCCGTCAAACGCCGCATGACCGAACTGATCGTATGTCGACTTCTTCTGCGGGTCGGAAGAACTTGATACGCCCTCGTTGACCTCCTTGAACTTCTCGGCAGCTTCCTTCGGGTTGTCGCGGTTCAAGTCAGGATGATACTTGCGCGCCATCTTCTTGAACGCCTTCTTGATGTCCGCATCCGAAGCGCCTTTCGAGAGGCCGAGCACCTCATAATAATCGCGTTTCTCGCTCACAATAAACACCTCACAGCGCTCAGTGCGCCTGTACTTTATCGTCAAAAGAGTGTGGAGCATGAACTCCACGCTCCACACTCTCCATCATTTCTTACGGAAGCACCGATAAATTCAAACGCCCATCTTCACACATCCGGGCGATTTCATTTCATCATCGCTTCCTTACTTCTTGTCGTCCTTGACTTCCGTGTACTCGGCGTCAACGACATTGTCGTCCCTCGCTCTTCGCGTCGGCATCCGAAGCGCCTGCGCCGCCGGCTGCGCCCGCGCCTGCTGCGGCTTCCGGGCTACCCGCCTGCTGATAGGCCGCCGCGCTCATCTCGTAGAGCGGCTTTTCGAGCTCTTCCGTCGCCTTCTTGATGGCGTCGTTGTCCGTGCCCTTCAGCGCCTCCTTGACCTTGTCGGCCGCTGCCTGCACTTCGTCCGCCTTCGCCTTGTCCACCTTGTCGCCGAGATCCTTGATCGCTTTCTCCGCCTGATAGACGGTCGAATCGGCGCGATTCCTGATCTCCACGGTCTCCTTCTGCTTCTTGTCCTCCGCTTCATGCGCCTGGGCTTCCTTGACCATGCGGTCGATGTCATCCTTGCTCATGCCGCTGTCGGACTGGATCGTGATCTTCTGCTCCTTGCCCGTGCCAAGATCCTTCGCGGAGACGTGCACAATGCCGTTCGCGTCGATATCGAAGGCAACCTCGATGCGCGGAACGCCGCGCGGCGCTCGGCGGAATGTCGGAAAGCTCAAAGCGTCCGAGCGTCTTGTTGCCCGCAGCCATCTCGCGCCTCGCCCTGCAGGACGTGGATGTCAACCGACGGCTGATTGTCCGCCGCCGTCGAGAAGATCTGGCTCTTCCGGACAGGGAATCGTCGTGTTGCGCTCGATGAGTTTCGTCGAGACGCCGCCCAAGGTCTCAATGCCCAAGGAGAGCGGCGTGACGTCGAGGAGCAGCATGTCCTTGACCTCGCCGACGATGATGCCCGCACGGATCGCCGCGCCGATGGAGACGCACTCGTCCGGGTTCACGCTGCGGTCGGCTCCTTGCCGAAGTAGCCCTTTGATGGCTTCCTGCACGGCAGGGAATGCGCGAGAGCCGCCAACGAGAAGAACCTTGTCGATGTCCGAAGGCGAAAGACCCGCATCCGACATCGCTTGGCGCGTCAGATCCCATCGTGCGCTCGACGAGGTCATGCGTGAGCTCGTCGAACTTGGCGCGCGTGAGCTTCAGGTCGAGATGCTTCGGGCCGAAGCGTCCGCCGTGATGAACGGCAGGTTGATCGGCGTCTCCATCATGCTCGAAAGCTCGATCTTCGCCTTTTCCGCCGCTTCCAACAGGCGCTGTGCGCTCATCTTGTCGGCAGAGAGGTCGATGCCGTTATCCTTCTTGAACTCCGCGACCATCCAGTTCATGACGGCGTGATCGAAGTCATCGCCGCCCAAGTGCGTGTCGCCGCTCGTCGCCTTGACCTCGACCATGCCCTCGCTGAGCTCAAGGATCGACACGTCGAACGTGCCGCCGCCCAAGTCAAAGACGAGAACCGTATGCTCGCCGCCCTTGTCGACGCCGTATGCCAGAGAAGCCGCCGTCGGCTCGTTGACGATGCGCAGGACGTCGAGGCCTGCGATCTTGCCCGCATCCTTCGTCGCCTGGCGCTGACTGTCGTTGAAGTATGCCGGCACCGTGATGACTGCCTGCGTCACCGTCTCGCCGAGATAGGCTTCCGCATCCGCCTTGAGCTTCTGCAGGATCATCGCCGAAATCTCCGGCGGCGTATAGTCCTTGCCGTCAATCGAAACCTTGTAATCCTTCTCGCCCATGTGGCGCTTGATCGACGCGATCGTGCGATCGGGATTCGACACGGCACGGCGCTTGGCGAGCTGGCCGATGAGACGTTCGCCCGTCTTCGTGAAACCGACGACGGACGGCGTCAGACGGCTGCCCTCCGGGTTCGTGATGACGACGGGCTTGCCGCCCTCCATGACGGAGACGACGGAGTTCGTAGTACCTAAATCGATGCCGATTGCTTTTGCCATGATGAATTCCTCCTAAATGTTCAATATCTATATGAAAAGAGTTTCCTCTGTTTGCCTTAATTCGAAACGACCTGCACCATGCTCGGGCGTATGACGCGCCCCTTTACCATGTAGCCTTTCTGCAGTTCCTGCTCGATCGTATCGTCCTCCTTCTCGGGATCCTGCACGCGCATGACTGCCTGGTGGAAGTTCGGGTCGAACTTCTTGTCCTTCGTATCGATGACTTCCAAGCCGTTCTTCGCGAGCACTTCCTGCATCTGCTTATAAATCATGGAAACGCCTGCGCGAAAGCTCTCCAAATCGGAGCCTTCAGCCGCCAATGCACGCTCGAAATTGTCCAAGAGCGGCAGCATGTCCGCGAGGATTCCCTGCGTGACGACGGCGGCAAGCTCCTCGCGCTCCTTCGCCGAGCGGCGGCGGAAGTTGTCGAAGTCCGCACGCAGGCGCAGCATCTGTGCGTCTTTCTCCTGCAGGTCGGCTTCGAGCTTCTCGCGATCTTTTGCTTCGTCGGCGCTCTCTGCTGCCTCCTCGAATCCCGCAGGGCTTTCTTCGGCAGTCTCCGAACGAAGCTCGTCTGTGGCTTCCGCCGCTTCCGCCGCTTCCGCCTCGTCGATCTCGCGCTTCATCTCTTCGAGCTTTTCCTCGTCCTTCTTCTTCATCTCATCTTTCATGAATGATGGCATTCCCTTCACCTCGTATTTCATGCAGTGCAGCTACCAGCGGAACGGCTGCACGAGTGCAGCGATGTGGCAATTCAGATAACCCAGGAGCGCCATCGCCTTGCCGTACTCCATGCGCGTCGGCCCCAGGACCGCAATCGTGCCAAGGCACTCGCCGTCCAAGTGGTACGTCGCACGGATGATGCTGCAATCCTGTATGCCGCTATGCTCATTCTCGCGGCCGATCGTGACCACGAGCCCTTCCTGCGCCTTCTGCTGCAGGACTCCCTTGACGAACTCCTCTTCCTCCAGCACCGACAGGATCGCGCGCACGCGCTCCACATCGCGGAACTCCGGCTGCTCCAGCATCTCCGTCGTGCCGTCAAGGTAGAGCCTCTGCTCCTTCCGCTCCTCGTCGAGCGCTTCGTGAATCAGCTCAAGCGCCGCCTGATAGAGCGACTCGTCCATGACCTCGGCGCGGATGCGCTTCAAGGCCGCAGCGCCGATGGAGGAAAGCCTCTCTCCCGAAAGACATCGGTTGATGACCTCCGCCATGCGCTGGAAATCTTGGAAACTTGCCCCTCGCGGCATCTTGACGACGCGGTTCTCCGCGAAGCCCGCATCCGTCATCAAGACGGCGATGACGCGCTCCTCACCGAGCGGCAGGAACTGCAGCGTGCGGAAGGAAGCTTCGGCAAGCTGCGGCGCCAAGACCAGCGCGAGATTCTTCGTCACGCGAGAAATGATCCTCGCCGTTTCCTGAAAGATGCTCTCGATGCGCTTCACGCGCTTCCGATACCAATCGTCGATCAACGCCCTCTCGCGTTCGTCGATCGGTGCAGGAGAAAGCAGATCATCCACATAGAGACGATATCCCTTCGATGAAGGAATGCGCCCCGAGGACGTGTGCAAATGCTCCAAATACCCCATGTCCTCGAGATCCGCCATCTCGTTGCGTATCGTCGCCGGACTGACGCCGAGATCGTGGCGGCGCGCCACCGTGCGCGAGCCGACAGGCTCCGCCGACGAGATGTAATCATCGACAACCGCCTGCAGGATGCGCCGCTTCCTTTCATCAAGCATTCTCACACCCCTCGGATAAGACTCATGCTGTTAGCACTCAATCTTCTTGAGTGCTAACCCATGAGTAAAATATACACGATAAAAGTCAAAAAGTCAACATGTTTTTTGCTCTTTTTGAAAAAGTTGACCGCCGCAGATTCATGCACGATTTTTCCCGAGAAGAAGGTGAATCCTCTATCTCCCTCGAATCAAGAAAGTACGGACGGATTCGGCGCCGTCGTCTCCGTGCCTCTTTTCCGCGCTCCCTGCGTCGCCGCTCCTCCGCATGATCCTGCTGCGCATCCGCCTCGTCTTCAGAGCGGACAAAACCTGCCAAGAAGCCCCAAGCTGTCACGCCGCAGGCGTAGACCGGCCGACGAGTCGCGATCGCAAACGAAATTCTTCAAGCACGCAAACCAAAGGAGGTTGCAAAATGAAAAGACTCATCTTTCTCATGACCTTGTTCCTGAGCACAGCGTTCTTCCTGCCGACATATACCTGTGAGGGCGAAAGACGTATGGGTGGAGCATTGGAACTACGAAAATGTCGATATCTATGTCATGGACGACACGATCACGAGCGGATCCTCCGGCAACAGCAAATACTTCAACGTAACAGTCAAGGAAGTGCGCAACGGAGAACTGCTCGACACCGTCCAGTGGAAATTCATCAAATACAAGACGGATATGTGGCGATATGAAACGAACAGGATGAAAGGGACGCATACGACCGTGGTCATTCCCAAGAATCAAATCTTTGAGTTCTGCATGGACGCCTTGGGATGGCCCTATACCATCAAAGAGTTCTGGTATTACTGAACAATCCCCATAAGAAAAGCACCGCCAGATCGGCGGTGCTTTTCTTATGGGAACCCGACAAAGGGAGCCGCTGATTTCCGCTGCCCCTTTTCATACCGCAATATCAATATTGTTGCCGACCGCAGGGTCGAGGCTCTCCAGCATCTCGCCCACAGCTTCTTCCGTCGTATTCATCGCCATCTTCATGACGGAGATGCCAAGCTGCTGCGAGAAGCGTGCCTGGTTCATGTCCACCGACATCGCCGCTATGCTCATATCCATCGAAATCTCTCCTTTCCTTTGGCTATTTATCGTCATCTCCAGCGAAACCCTTAAGGAATGACAGATAAAAACAACGTCGCCCAGAATTGCACAGACGCACAGCATTCATCACGCCTTGCCGCGCGCACATGTCATCGGCTGCTTCTTCATGCGAGTACGATCCCGCACTTTTCCACGCCCCAGTGCCCCAGATCCTCCAGCGCTGCATAAAGATCCGCCACATGGGAAGCCACCAAGATTTCATGCGTATCCTTCTTTTTTCGCAGTTCTTCCCCGGCAATCAAAGGAATGCCCGCCCATTGCTCGCCCTTGCCACCCAAGTCCTTCACGGCAATGAAAGCTGCCTTGCCCCCGTGCTTCTGCACGGCGAAGCGAGCATACTGCTCCTCATAGGCATAAACGATCAACGGCTTTCGACCCTCAAGGAAACCGATGCGGCGAAGCTCCGGCAGATATCTGTAAAAATCTCGTTTTGCTCTTCCTGCCATTCGTTCGTGGCAAATCCATGGCAGAAAAAAAGAGCACCGTCAACATACGATTCTCGATGATACGCGGCAAAATCTCCTGCAAATGCTTGCCGCGTGCTTTGAACTGACTGCTTGATGATTTCACTTCTCCGCTGCGCCGTCAAACTGCCTGCATGATGTCGATAGCGATAGAGCACTTCCTTGATATGATCGATGCGTCCATAGCGCAGCATGATGCGTATCCAATATTCATGATCCTCGATGAGGAACATCTCTGGATCGTAGCCGCCGATCTCTTCCAGAACCTTCCTCCGATAGAGGAAACATGCGCCGATGCAGTTGGAGTAAAACGACATCTGCGGATCAGCATCGAAAGGATCTCCATCGAGCTTCTCTACCTTCCCTGTCTCATCCATCATATCCACGGAAGCGTTCACCATCGCTACTTCAGGAGTACGGTCAAGCCTCTCCGCCATACGCGCGAAAGCTTCCGGCAGATAGGCATTATCATCCGATGTCCACGTCAGATACTCACCTCTGGCTTCAGCAAAGCCGATGTTCAATGTACGAGGCAACTTCTGATTTTCCGCATTGCGAATGATACGGATTCGCGAATCGCGCGCAGCATATTCAGCGAGAATGGCGGGCGTTCTATCCGTAGAGCAATCGTCTACGGCGATGAGCTCGAAATCATCCATCGTCTGTGCCAAAATGCTGTCGAGGGATTCACGAAGGTAGCGCTCGCCATTGTAAACAGGCAAGACAACGGAAATTTTTGGCGGTCTCTGTTCTTGGTTCAGAGACTTTTTCCTCACCGCCATATTTTTTCCTACGGTCAGCAGCAAATATCCCTGCCCCAAGATGCCTGCCTCCGGCTCTTCCGTAAACCATCGCTCCAATGCCGTGCGCAAATAATGTCCTTCCGGCACTTAGTGTAAAATATTTCTCGGTGGGGGTTGCAAAAAGGCAAAGAGACCTGTACCCTATAGTGTATGCTATCGAGGCAAATACAAAACAAGGAAGGTCTCCTATGGAAACCATTGTAACAGAAATCTTGGAAATAATAAAGGGTGCGAAGGACAGCATATCGCAGGGAAGAGCGAATCCGCAGTTATCTCGAAGACCTCGCATGCCGTGCGGTCAGCGAGGCGCTCGAACGGATCGACAAAAGAACTGGCGGGCAGATACGCTGATAAAGGCTGGCATGTGGAACGTCTGGACTGGCGCACCGTGCAGGCGAGCTACGGGACGCTCCGCATACGCCGCCGAAGGATGTGCAAAGAAGGAGAGGCAGGAATCTATCCCTTGGACAAGGAGCTGGGCATCCGACCCTATAGGAGATACACCGCCTACCTGGAATACACCATCGCCCAGATTGCCGCCAAGACCGTCTACCGTGTCACGGCCGATGCCGTCAACCTGCTGACGCCGGTCACGATGAGCCACCAGCAAGTCGCCCGCGTAGTGAAGCAAGTGGGCGAAACCTACAGCGCATGGGAAGACCTGCAGGCGACGCCCGACCCAATGGAAGAAAAAAAGAACTGCGTCAACCGCAAGTCCTCTACATCGAGGGAGACGGCCTCATGCTGCACGGGCAGAAGAAGAAACAAAAGGAACTGCATCGCTTCCAGATCGCCGAAGGCGTGCGAGAGAACGGCAACCGACGCGAACTTATAGGAACCCACTACATAGCAGACTTCAGCCATGAAAAAGCCAAGGACAGGATGCTGCACTATATAGGCAGCCATTATGACCTGACGCACACGTTGGTGCTGAGCAACAGTGACGGGGGAGCCGGCTACAGCATCGACGCATTCAAGGAGATCGTGGGGAAAGTCGGAAGGCACGAGCATTTCCGCGATTGGTATCACGTGCAGAGGAAGTGCAAGGAACGCCTCTCCCGGGCGAACAGAAAGCTGCGCCGGGAACTGCACAGAGCCTTGAAGAACCACGACCGAGAGCGTCTAGGGCCTCGTACTGGACACCTTGGAATCCACAGCCCGGGACGAACACCAAAGCCGAACAAGTGCGCCTTCTCCGAGGCTACATGACGCGGAACTGGTCATACCTTGCCTCGTTGGAGCAACGGGGACTGGGCGGATGCAGCAAGCTCCTGGGCACATGCGAGAGCAACCATCGGCTGTACAGCTACCGGATGAAGAAGCAAGGGCGGCGATGGAGCGGAGACGGCGGCAGGGCGATGGTGAAGATCATCACGGGGCTGAAGAACGGCGACCTGCGCGAGGCCATGGTGGCCAAAGCGGAGCTGTTCAATCCGAAGTCTGGCAGGGATTTCCGCGGAGCTGTGAGGGCAAGCGTTGAAGAAAAGCAAGGGCAACGCGCATGAAGGCGTGCGACATGGGAGGATCACGGTGAGCGCGCCGATGAGCAGTGCGATTGGACATTTGTCCAAATGCTTCGCTTAAAGAGGAAAAACAGGCATGCCGCGAAGGCAGACGCATCAAGGGTTGAAATTTCCCACCGAGAACATCTTGACACATACCTTCCGGCAGAAAAGCTTGCACCGCGTGCATCGCATCCAAGGTGCTCTCGCGCACATCGCCATAGCCGGCAAGGAGGAATTCATCGAGCAGAGAATCCTGCGGCATCTCCAAGCCCCACGGCCATACGCCCGCTCTTTCCATCATGTATTTTCCCGCACGGTAGGCGAGGGAGTGCGCGTTGGGTATCATGGAAACCATCGTGCGGCAAACGGGACGCCAAAGGTCGAGCAGACGGATGCGCTCCTCTTTCTGGAAGTGTTCCAACAGCCCCGCCTGAAAGGCAAGATCAAAACTTTCATCGGGAAAGGGCAGCTTCTGCGTCGCATCGACAAGACGCACATCAAGGGAGACGCCGAGCACTTCAGATGCGCGCCGCGCCAAGGCGACGCTCGACTTCGAGTAGTCGATCGCCGTCGCGCGGCGCCCGGCCAACGCAAGCGCCAAAGATGTCTCGCCGCTGCCGCAGCCGATCTCCAACACACCGTGTGTTGGAGCTCGGCTGCGTCATCTCGATCACCTTGCGGCTCCACGAAGTGAGCCTATCGTTTTTCACAAGATAAACGACCCGTTCTAACATGGATTCGTTGTAATGTGCCCCCCAGCCCTCGGCATCAAGCGGTGTCTCGAAATCATTCTTCCCCATGAACTTCATCCCTCTCCAACAAGAATTCCTCAAAAACACGATTGCCGAACTTCATGCCCAGCGCCGTCAGGCGTATGCTCTCCGCCGACTCTTCGACAAGACCCGCCGCCTGCAGGCGGCCGATCGCCTCGCCGTAGACCTCGCGGATCGCGCAGCCGAAAGTTTCGCAAAAGCGGCGCTTGTCGACACCTGTCGCTGTGCGAAGGGCGAGGAAGGCGAATTCCTCCATATGGCTTTCACGCGACGGAGGTTCTTCTTCCCTTGCCGGCGAACGCCCCTCCTCGATGCACGCGATATAGCGGCGCAGCCCCGCCTCGTTCTCCGTGCGCCGCCCCTGCCAATACGAGTGCGCCGCCGCGCCGATGCCGATGTAGGGCACATCCTGCCAATAGGCAAGGTTGTGGCGGCTCTCTTCTCCCTCCTTCGCATAGTTCGAGATCTCGTAACGAAGATACCCCAGGCGCGGCAGTTCCTGCGTGATATAGTCATACATGTCGCCGCAGGCTTCGTCCGTCGGTAGACCGAGCCGCCCTTCCGCCTCCATGTGCGCGAACGGCGTGCCATCTTCGACGGCAAGGCCATAGGCGGAAATGTGTCCGACATCGAGTGCGGCGGCTCGCGCCACGCTGTCCTCGACATCGGCGAGCGTCTGCCCGGGCAGGCCGTACATGAGGTCGAGGCTCACGCGAAAGCCCGCCTGCCGTGCCATGCGCACGGCGTCTTCCGCCTCCTCCGCCGTATGGATGCGCCCGATCGCAGAGAGAAGCGTATCGGAGAAAGACTGCACGCCGAAGCTCAGGCGGTTCACCCCCGCCGTGCGCAGATGCGCGAGAAGCGCGGCATCGACCGTACCTGGATTCGCCTCGACGGTGAACTCTTCCGCACCCGTCAGTCGGAAGCTCTCGCGCACGGCAGCGATGACGGCGAGGAGATCGTCCAGCAAAAGCGCCGTCGGCGTGCCGCCGCCGATATAGACCGTGCGCACCGATCCTTCCGACAGGCAGAAAGAGCCCTTTGCCGCGATATCGCGGCAAAGGGCTTCCCGATAACGGCGCATCAGTGCCTCTTCCCCGCATGGGAGGGAAAGTCGCAGTAAAAGCACTTGCGACGACAGAAGGGGATGTGGATATATACGCCGAAACCGCCCATCCTGTCGCCCCTTCTCCTTCTCGCCATTCGCCGCCACGCTTTTCTTTTTCCTTCCAAGGGAAGCGCCGGCCGTCCCATGAGGCTCAGTCGATCTTCAAGATCGCCATGAAGGCTTCCTGCGGCACCTCGACGCTGCCGACCGCCTTCATGCGCTTCTTGCCTTCCTTCTGCTTTTCGAGCAGTTTGCGCTTTCTCGATATGTCGCCGCCATAACATTTGGCGAGCACGTCTTTTTCTCATCGCGCGCACGTTCTCACGCGCGATGATCTTGTTGCCGACCGCTGCACGGATCGGGATCTCGAACATCTGCTGCGGGATAATCTCCTTGAGCTTCTGCGCGAGCTGGCGGCCGCGCGTCGCGGCGCGGTCGGCGTGGACGATGGTTGACAGGGCGTCGACGGGGTCGCCGTTCAGCAAGATGTCGAGCTTCACGAGACGCGACTGGCGGTAATCGGCAAGCTCGTAGTCGAGCGAGGCATAGCCGCGCGTTGTCGACTTCAGACGGTCGAAGTAGTCGTAGATGATCTCGCTCAGAGGAATATGATAGATGATCATGACGCGGTTTGTATCGAGGTAGTCCATGCTCTCGAACGTGCCTCGCTTTTTCCTGCGAGACTTCCATGACAGGGGTGAGCGTAGTCCTTCGGCACGATGACCGTCGCCTTGACGAACGGCTCCTCGATGAAGTCGATCTCCGTCGGCAGCGGCAGTTTCGATGGATTGTCGACCTTCACCATCGTCCCGTTCGTCTTGTGGACGTGATAGATGACGGAAGGCGCCGTCGTGATGAGCTTCATGCCGTACTCGCGCTCCAGCCTTTCCTGTATGACGTCCATGTGCAGGAGTCCCAGAAAGCCGCAGCGGTAGCCGAAGCCGAGCGCGATCGACGTCTCCGGCTCGAAGATCAGCGCCGCGTCGTTGAGCTGCAGCTTTTCGAGCGCATCCTTCAAGTTGTCGTAGTCGGCGCTGTCCACGGGATAAAGACCGCAGTAGACCATCGGCGTCACGCCGCGATAGCCGGGCAGCGGCTCGGGCGCGGGCTTCTTCGCGCTCGTGATCGTATCGCCGACGAGCACGTCGCGCACGTTCTTCAAGCTGCCCGCGACGAAGCCGACCTCGCCCGCCGTCAGCTCGCCGAGTTCGGCCGGCGCGGGGCGGAAGCAGCCGACGTCGGTCACTTCGAACGTCTTGCCCGTCGCCATCATTTTCAGCTCCATGCCCTTCTTGATATGGCCTTCCATCAGTCGCACATGCGCGATCGCGCCCTTGTAGGAATCAAAGTACGAGTCGAAGATCAGGGCGCGAAGCGGCGCCTCGTCCTCACCCGCAGGCGGCGGGATGCGCTCGACGATGGCGTCCAAGATCTCCTCGATGCCCACGCCCGTCTTCGCCGAAGTCAAAATCGCTTCCGATGCGTCGAGGCCGATCGCCTCTTCGATCTCCTCCTTGACGCGCTCGGGATCGGCGCTCGGCAGGTCGATCTTGTTGATGACGGGGATGATCTCCAGATCGTGCTCAAGCGCCATATAGACGTTGGCGAGCGTCTGCGCCTCGACGCCCTGCGCCGCATCGACAACGAGCAGCGCGCCCTCGCACGCTGCGAGACTCCTCGACACCTCATAGGGTGAAATCGACGTGCCCCGGCGTGTCGATGAGGTTCAGCTCGTAGACTTCGCCATCCTTGCCGCGGTAGTGCAGGCGCACAGTCTGCGCCTTGATCGTGATGCCGCGCTCGCGCTCCAGCTCCATGTTGTCGAGCACCTGCGCTTCCATCTCACGCTCGGTCAAGGTGCCCGTGCTCTCGATCAGGCGATCGGCGAGCGTCGACTTGCCATGGTCGATATGCGCGATGATCGAGAAGTTGCGAATGTATTTGTTCTGCATCAAAAATTCCTTTCCCTCCGGGGACTCACCCATCAAGCGAAGCCGTCCGGATCTGCACAGATGCGCTGATCCCATTCCGACGACAGACCGCGGACGCAGCGACGCCGCAGCGAGAATCTGTCCCGGCCATCCATTCATCCGCGCTTTCGTTCCTGCACATCAATCCGCATCGTGCTGAATCCGCCGCTCATCGTCCGGCTCCAAGCTCGCGCGGTAGAGCCAGGGAAGATTGTTCGCCGCGTAGGCGCTCAGACGAAGAAGCCCTTCATATTCCTTGCTGTTCTTCGGTATGCCATGGAACGTCAGATCCGTCTCCTCCAGCTCCTGCCATCCTGCCTGCGGCGTCCAAGTCTTGCCGTTCTTCGTGCTCACCGTGCCCATCGGCAGATTCAAGATCCGCTTGAGGAACTGGATCTCCTGCACTGCTCCCTTGGCATTCTTCTTGGAGACCCACTCCCAATAGAAAAGCTGCTCTCCCTTGATGCGCATCGTCGTGGTGTCCGCCATGGCGCTCTCCTCAGAGCCATCGGGAAGACGAACCTTCCAAAGCTCATACCAGCGGTCGGGACTTGTCAGGCGTTCAAGCTCTCCCATGCCGAAAACAGCGTCGACAATCGCCGCATAGAAGGCTTCATCGTACTGCTGCGAATTCATTTCCTTTTTCCGAGCCGGGCGCATGCTTCGACCAGATGACATTGCCCTGTGCATCGTAGAAGTCCTCCTCAAGATAGCGGAAAGTGCGATTCTGCGGATTGACCTCGACGAGCGCCACGCTGCAGGCAAGAGCCGCCGGGTCGGGCAGGATATCCTTGATGCCGTAGGCATCGATCGTCTCCTTCGCTCCATCGTAGCTGAAACTCGTCTTGACCCAGCCATGGATGACAGTCGGCACCGCATGGTCAAGCCCCTCGACGTTGAGACTCTTGACGACGGTGACTTCATCCGGCGCGAAAAACTTGCTGTATTTCGCGTCCGAAGCCAGCCAATACCACTCCCCCGACGCACCGGGCGCGGGAGCGGCAAAAGGCACAGCACGGCACGAAGATGCAGAAAAGCGCAAAGATGAATGCGCACCATGATCCAGTCCATGATTTCTTCAAGGCGATTCCTCCTTTTTTCTTTGCCAAACGTACAAATCCTCCTCCATATTGTACGAAAAAACCGCACCTCTGGCAAGAGGGAAGGAGCGACGCCAAAGATCAGCCGAGCGGCACGACCTCGCGCCTTCTTCCATCAAAGCGCAGCGTCGTCTCATAGCCGAAGCGCCGCGCATAGGCGACGGCCTCATCGTTGTAAGCGCCCGCATCCTCCGGCTTGTGCGCGTCCGACGTCGTGATGACGGGCAGCCGGTGAGATGCCGCGATGCGCATGAACTCCTCGTAGGGCGAGATCTCCGCAATCGGATAGCGGTAGAGCGTGCCCGTGTTGATGTCGACCGCCATCTCAGCCTCTTCCATCGCGCGTGCGGCGCGTTCCAGGAACGGTGTGACGTCGAAATCGGGAAGATAGCGGAAAAGACGGATGTTGAACGGATGCCCGAGCACGTCGTAGAGCTTCGCGGCGCAGAGTTTCTCGATCTCCTCCGTGTACCACTCGTAGATGTCCGTGAGCGCGATGCGCTCCCACTGCGCCTTGATCTCCGACGAGTCATAGGCCCAGCCGCGGATGAAGTGGACGGAGCCGATCACATAGTCGAAGTCGTACTTGCCGAGGATCTCCGCCACCTTCTCCTGATCTTGGAAGTTGCAGACCTCGATGCCCGTCTTCACTGCGTGCTTTTCCTTCAGCTTCGCCATGAAAGCGAAATATTCGTCGAGCGTGTACTTGAACTTGTTCTTCATCAGCCACTTCTGCTGGAAGCTGCCGATGAAGGAGTCGTCGAGAATCAAATCCTCGCGGTAAAGCGGCTCGAACTCGGGAAAAGTGTGACTGTGCTCGGAAAATCCGATCTCCGTCACGCCGCGCGCCTCTGCCGCCCGGAAGAATCCCTCGACCCACGTCTCATCATACGAGCCGTACTCCAAATGCATATGATAATCGAGCTTCATGTCCTGTCCCCTGCATCTTTCCTTCATCGAGCAGCTTCCGAAGCACGCGCAGAACGCCGTGCTCCGCATTGGACGGCGCGACATGCTTTGCCGCCGCCTTCGCCGCCGGATGTGCGTTCTCCATCGCGTAGCTCTCGCCGACCGCACCGAGCATCTCCAGATCGTTCAGATAATCGCCGAAGGCAAGGCACTCCTCGGGACGGATGCCCAAGAGCCCCTGCACGCGGCGCACGGCAGCGCCCTTGTTCACATCCTTGTTCATGATGTCGATCCAATAGTTCGAGGAAACGACCACCTTCAGATCAGCCTCCAACGCGCGAAGTCCCGGATAGATCGTATGCTCGGCGTCCGCCTGCAGCGGATCGCAGACCGAAAACTTGATGGCAGGATCTTGCACATCGGCAAAATCCTTCACGATCTCATATTCCGTATAATACTTCTTCATCTCGGTGAAAAACGATTCGTTGCGGCTCACCACATAGGCGCATCTCTTGCCGCACCAGACATTGTACCCGCCCGGCACGGCAGCGGCGCGGCGCACGATTTCCTCGCACGAGGCGGGCGCGATCGTCGAGGAGAAGAGCTCCTCACCGCGCCGCACGACGTAGGCGCCGTTTTCCGCGCAGAAGAGCAGATCCTCCGCCCACGGCTGGAAATGACGCAGGAGCGCCGCATACTGCCTGCCGCTCGATGGCGCAAAAAGCACGCCATGCGCCTTGAGCTCGGCGAGGATTTCGCCGAGACCGTCGGGCAGGTTTCCCTGCTCGTCGAGAAGCGTGCCATCCATATCGCAAAATACCAGCTTGATCATAAGAGCCGCCTTCCTTCTTGTTCCGTCAGCTGCACGCACATATCCCCTTGCGGACATGACGGCGCCCCTGCACAAAAGGGCAGCGGCACGCTTTTCGACGCACCGCCGCCCCTGCCCCTTCAATTATACTATCCCTTACGCCCGTGGTAAAGACACCAAGGCTCTTCCGCCATATAATCCCCGTCGTTATAGTAGGCTGCGCGCGCACGGCAGCCGCCGCAGGCACGCTTGTAGTCGCAGGTGCCGCAACCGCCCGAGTATTCGAGCGTGCGCAGCTTGTTCAGCACCTCGCTGCTCTTCCAGATCTCGTCGAACGGCGTCTTTCGCACATCGCCCAGCTCCATGTTGAGATAGGCGCACGGCTGCACCTTGCCGCGCGGGCTGATGATGCAGTAGCTGAGACCGGCGAGACAGCCGCGCCGAAAGCGCGTCTTGATGCCCATCTGGCGCGATGCGCAAGAACTGCGGCGCGCACGTCGGCTTCAGCTCGATCGCGACCTCCTCCGACTTCTTCATGATGCGCGTCAGCACGCTCTCATACGCCTCGGCGCGCAAGGACTCCTCCTCGATCGTCTCGGCACGTCCCGTCGGCACGAGGAAGAAGAAATGATGCGCCACAGCGCCAAGCTCCACCGCGAAGTCCGTGATCGCCTCCAGCTCCTTCTCGTTCCAATCCATGACCGTCGTATGAATCTGGAAGGGCAGTCCCACCGCGCGGCAGTTCTTCATGCCCTCGACAGCGCCTGCCCAGCCGCCCGGATAACTGCGGAACGTATCGTGCTTCGCCGGCGACATCGAATCGAGCGAGATGCCCATGCCCATCGCTCCCGCCGCCTTCAAACCGTGCGCCATCTCGGGCGTGATCAGCGTGCCGTTCGTGCCGAAGACCGAGCGCAGGCCGAGCTTCGTCGCATGAGCCACAAGCTCCAGTATGTCAGGGCGCGTCAGAGGCTCGCCACCCGAAAAGATCATGATCTTGAAGCCCGCTCGCGCGATCTCATCGAGAAGCTTCTTCGCCTCCGCCGTCGAAAGTTCCTCCTCCGCCTTGCACCCCGCATCGCGATAGCAATGCTTGCAGTACATGTTGCAGGCGTTCGTCGTGTTCCAAGAAATAATCATATCGCCGCCTCCTCATGCGCAAGCCCAATCTCCTCGTCGGTCAGATAGCACGAAGGATCGCTCGCCCAGAAGTCGCCCGTGCGCGCCTCGGCTCGCGTGCGGAAATTGCCGTTGCAGCACGAAAGGTAGCGGCAGGCGGAACATCGTCCAGTGAGAAGGGGCTTCCTGTCCTTCAGCCCCGCCAAGATGGCGTTCGACGTATCCTGCCAGATCTCGCCGAACTTCCTCTCGCGCACATTGCCGAAGGTGTGGTGCTGCGTGAACTGGTCGGGGTGGACGTAGCCCAAGGGATCGACCTCGCCGAAAGCGATGCCCGAGCGGTTGCCGCCGTTCATCGAGATGTGCTTCCACACATGCTCGGCTGCCGCCTCGCCCTCTTCCTCCAGCGTCTTCAGATAGATATAGACGCCGTCGCAGTGGTTGTCGACCGTCAGGATCTCCTTTTCCAAGCCGCGCTCCTCGAAGTCGCGCGTGCGGCGGATGATCGTGTCCATGGCGCGGCGCGACTCCTCCGCCGTCACATCCTCCTCCATCATCGCGTTGCCGCGCCCCGAGTGAGACGAGGGTGATAGAAGCACACGCGGTTGATGCCCTCTTCCTCGATGAAGTCGAAGATCTTATCCAGCTCCATGATATTGTGGTGATTGATCGTGAAGCGAAGCCCCACGCGCTGACCGACCGCCGTGCAATTCTGGATGCCGCGCATGGCCGCCTCATAGGCGCCCTCCTTGCCGCGAAACTTGTCGTTGACATCCTTGAGCCCGTCAAGCGAGATGCCGACATAGCCCACGCCGATATCCTTGATGCGCTGCGCTGTAGCGCGGTCGATCAATGTGCCGTTCGTCGAAAGCGTCGGACGCACGCCCTTTTCCGCCGCATACTCGGCAAGCTCGAAAAAGTCGGGGCGGATCAGCGGCTCGCCGCCCGAAAAAGCAGGACAGGAACGCGAAAGTCTGCGAGATCGTCGATGAAGCGCCGCGCCTCCGCCGTCGTCAGCTCGTCCCGGTACTTCCTGCCGTCCGAATTCATGTAGCAATGGCGGCAGTTGAGGTTGCACGTCTTCGTCGAATTCCAGACGACGACGGGACCCATCCCCTCCGCCGCACCGTTCCGCATACGATGCGCGTTTTTCGTATAGCGCAGTGAATCGCCGAAATACTCGCGCGCAAAAAGAAGTTTCGTTACACTGATCATGAAAAATCCTCCCACCGTATTCCCTTGTTCCGCCGGAGCTTCAAGCACGCGCATACCGTCGAGAATCAACCCGAGCTTCAAGCGCACGTTCTCCTCGAAAGAGATATCGAGCTTGCTGAATGCCGCCGCCTGAAACAGCGAATGAAACAGCTCCGAAATGACCGC
This sequence comes from uncultured Selenomonas sp., assembly GCA_916438625.1. Classification (GTDB taxonomy): domain Bacteria; phylum Bacillota; class Negativicutes; order Selenomonadales; family Selenomonadaceae; genus Selenomonas. Next base: position 2,307,104 of record CAKAFE010000001.1, read on the forward strand.
CGTCGGAATGTCCCTGCGAAACTCGCCCCGCGCCTGCCCCTCCTCGATCAGCCGCGTGAAAAGCACCGTGAACGGCGGCGCCGAAACGGTCGCCTCCGAACGCTTCAGCAGCGTCGCCTGCTGCGCCGCACGCAGGAAGAGCGGCAGCACATATCGGTTCTTCCCGAGAAGCATGGCCGCCGCTAGGAGCAGCTCGCGCAGGATCTCCGTCACAGGCCTCTGCTCCTCAGACAAGACGCGCACCCTTTCGCCAAGCTCCTGCATGATGCGTCCCAGAAGCTCCATCAAAACGTCATCCTTGGAATCAAAATAATTATAAAACGTGCCGATGCCGAGATCCGCCCCGTTCATGATATCCGCAATCGCGACATCCTCCAGCCCTCGACTCTGGAACAAAGCTGCCGCCGAATCGAGAATCGCCTTGCGCGACTGGATCTTCTTCATCTCACGGCGACCGATCTTCTCTTCTTCCATAAACATCCCTCTCTGCAGGGAGTCACCTGCGCACGATTGATACCCACCTTTATTATACATGAATCCCCTTCATTTTCAAGAGGAAAATGAAGGGGATTCATTATCTTCAGCGAAGTCCGACAGCGTTCGGGAAAAGTCTCTCCCACGCACAAAAAAAGCGCCAGCCTTCGCCAGCGCAACGATTCAAAATGGTGACCCAGGAGGGACTCGAACCCCCGACCCTTTGATTCGTAGTCAAATACTCTGATCCAACTGAGCTACTGAGTCACAAGCCGACCGCTCTCGCAATCGACATAAGTGATTCTATCACAGGAATTCTCCCCTGTCAAATAAAAATTTGCACGAGTATGTTTTTTCCGTTTTTCGTTTTTGACCTCGCGAATCCAGCCGACGAACCTCTCGGCGAAGGATGCAGGCGTGCCATCTTTATCAAAGGGATGCTTTCGGAAGAAATCCAGCGCTTCCTTCTTTGCCGCATCAATATCCTCCTGAGACGCCATCGCCTCGGGGTTGCGCGGATTGCGGATGTTGGCGAAAAGCTCCAAGATATGCCACTCTTCATCTTGCAGCGTGTATGAGGTGTCTTCCTTGTCGGCTGTGAGATAAATCCCCTTGCCGTACATCCCGTCCTCGGACGGACGGAACTTCGTAAAGTCAGACAGTGTAGCATGATACACGACTAGCGGCTCTCCATTTTCGTCTACGATCTTGGAAACATCATTGTCTTTATTCAAAAAGTCTGTTAAAATAGACTTGTAAAGGACATTCCCTCCGTGTGGCTTGGAGTTTAAAAACTTGGCAGCGGTTTGAAGGGGAATGTCCTTTATTTCGTCTTCCGTAAAGACCTCATGCACATAGAGTTTGTTGCTGTTCATATCCCGCCGCACTCGGCAAAACACGACCTGTTTTTCCCCTTGATACATCATCGGATAGCAGAAATACCCATTATCAATATCCGCACCGTCAAAATCTTTCTTCTCATCGATAAAGGCAGCAACCTTCATTCCTTCAGGCAGAGATGTGATTGCATCCAACTTTTTCTGCGAAAAACCATGCCCCAGTGAATCCTTGATACTCGCGCGATTGATTTCCACCTCGCCGAAGCGCGTCATGACCTGCACAGGCAAATGCTGCTCCACCCACGCCATCGCCGCCTCTCTAGCAGTGCGGCTCTCCGTCTTTGCAATCTGCCTCTCAGCAACCGCAATGGGTCTGGTATGTAAGTACTTCTGCTTTTCCGCTTCCGCTTCCCAATCCCCGAACCATGCCTTGAACGCGGGCGTGCGCACCGTGAGCCACTGATCCTCCGTCAGGTTCGTCGCCTTGCCGTTCGGCGCTTTCATCCACAGAGCCGTGCCCGCATACTGCTTGCGGACGGCTTCTTTCTGGGATGCAGGAACGTCTGCCGAAGTACGCTGTCCCAGACCATCCGCCCTGCCGTCTGCCTCTTTGCCGTCCGCGTCCAGTCCGAACTTGTCATGCAGATAGTCGAGCGCCGTATACGGCTTTCCCGTCGCCTTGCTGTACGCCTTGGCGTAGATGTCCGCATGACGGGCAAAGAGCGTCGCGCCGACCTTCGCCGCACGCACTACAGCCTTGTTCTTGCTCTTGGCGAGCTTGTCACGGACGACGCGATAGGCCTCTTTCGCCTCCTCGCTCGTTCCCGTAAGCGCTTCCTGCTCCTGCTTTGTCAAAGGGGCAGACTTCTTTTGGACGGTGTTTTTAGGCATAGAAAAACCGCTCTGTTCGTCAGAGCGGTTTTCATCATTGTTGTCGCTTAGAGCAGACCTGCGGCTTTCCTCGCCTCTATCGCGTACTTCGCCGCTTTCATCCAATGGTCGTGCGTGCTGTCCTCGTCTTCCCATCCGATGGGCGGACGTTTTTTTGTTCAGATCGGACACCTCCTTGATTTCGACGGGTTTAGCTTGCATACAGACAACCAAATATGCTATACTATGAGCGGCAAACGAGATAGTAAGTTATGCACACGAAAAGCCCCCGAGATAGCGACTCGGGGGCTTTTCTGTTCCCATTGTGCAGGCAGGGACTAGCGCCTAGACTCGTCGCCGTCGTCTCTCTCATCGAGCCATTTGCTGATGCGATTGGCGATCACGCCAGCCATGATGGAGAGGATAAACGAGATAGTAATCATGCACACCCCCCTTTCCATTGCCATGTCTAGGGGCGGCAACGCATCAAGTATAGCATACCGCACCGCAAAAATGAATCCGCGGCGCACCGCTTCCTTGACGGACGAAGGAACCGAAGCCGACCTTGCTAGCTGCCGCGCTGACCTGCTTGCCGAAAGAAGGGCGCGGTCAGCATCCGAAGATGGAAGCGCGAAAAGGGCATGAAAAAAGCCGCACCCAGGGCGGCAGGACTGCACTTGCACACAAACAACCGAATATGCTATACTATGGGTGGCAAATGTTGTGAAAGACATAACCGATACACGAAAAGCCCCCAAGGTGTCAGCTTGGGGGCTTTTCTGTTCCCTTGTTGCAGGTGGGCTTAATCCCTAGGCTCGTCGCCGTCGCGCTCCCTCTCATCGAGCCATTTGCTAACGTAATTGGCAATCACGCCAGCCATGATGGAGAGAAGAAATGTTGTGAAAGTCACCGACACACCCCCTTTCCATTGCCATGTCTAGGGGCGGCAACGATCAAAGTATAGCATACTCCAACGCAGAGAGGAAGTGCATGAATAGACGTAAAAAGCGGTGAAAATAAAGGCTTGCAGCAGACGCCCTTATCGCATCACGGCATCCACGACCAGGAAGAATCGCGCGATTTTTCTCACCACAGCGGACAACGGGGAAAATTCTGCGATTTCTTCTTAGTTGCAAAAACAAAAACCTTGCAACCGCACTGAAGTATGCCATCTTTTCGTCGACTTGGGCGATGCGCTTCAAGGCGTGCTTGAGCGCATCTTTCCTGCCGTCTCGCAAGCCTTCCTTCAGCGTGTCGACGACGGGGATGTTCCTCATGCGCATCGCCTTGATGTTGCGGAAATCCTGCGGCATGTACGTCACGCGAATGTTGCCGTTTCCTACGTCCTCCGTCTTGAGGATGTTCTTCTCTGTCAGCGCCTTGTCCACCATGAACTTGTTGAGTTTCGAGGCAGGAATGACCAGCTGCTTCTCCTTGTTCGAACGATGCACTTCGAGGTTCTCCGCCGCCTCTTCGCCGATCTTGAGTCCGACGAGCAGCCTGCGGAAAAGCCCCGTAGAGCCGGGCTTGCTGTTGTTGCGCGAGAATTTGACCATAGAAAAAGCACCCGTTTCTGGGTGCTTCTTCATATCTTCGTACAGTCTTTCAAAGTGTGCGCGTGCGCCCGATTTCTCGCCGCTTACGCTGCGGGATAGCCCGAGAGTGCTTCGTCCGCCGCGCTCTGCGCTTCTTCCAACGTTAGGTTCGGCATGATTTTCATTGCCAGTCGAATCCATTCGTCCCTGTCCGTCGTTCTGTCCCAAGCCTCTAGTAGCTTCTCTTCCGACTCTGGAATCATTGTCAAAGCACCTCCTCGCATACTCTATCATCACAGCATATCTATCCGCATACGCGGGATTCATCTTTTGCGCCTTAATGATGTTGTATTGCACCAACATCTTCTTGATATAAGGCAGCCCGTCGCGTGCTGCGTCCCTTGCTACAGGGTCGCTCATCGCCGCAAAATCTACATGCTCGCCGATCTCCTTACGCACCCGCTCTTCAACCATCTTCATGATGCCGTCGTTGAGGTGCTTATCAAACACTGCTTTACTTATCCTATCCTCATTATCGCCCCGCCCTCACGATTGTCAAGCGAATATTTCGTCGACGGGAGCGGCGCACCGTTTGCCAGCGTGATACGGCGACCCACGCCATCGACACGGAATATCCTGCGCCCGCGCTCGTCCACCATGTCACGCGCCAGAGCGGCGAAAGCGTCGCGCATCGCCGCGCTCTGCGCCTTCGTCAAGCCCCTTGCAGGCGTGTGGAAGAAGTCGCGGAATCTGTCCATGACCTCGCGAATCCAGCCGACGAACCTCTCGGCGAGGCTCTTGTTCCTCTTGCCAAGGTTCTTCATGAACGGCACGCGCCTCTTCACGTCAGGCAGCGCGTCGGCAAGCATCTCCTCAATCGCCTCTGCATCCGAAAGCTCTGGTGCGCCGATCTCCTCGCGGTAGCCGTCGAGCTGCGCCTTCGTGAACGCGCCCGCCTTCTCCACGTCCTCGATGATTTCCCCGAACAGCTCCTCGTTGTTCGCCTTCATCCAGTGCAGCGCCTCGTGCCAGAACGTCCAAGAAAGAGAAGTCTCGCTCTCCATATTGAGGAACGTCACGCCGTTGGCATGGAAGCCGTGAAGATTTGTCACGCCTTTGAAGAACACGACAGGCATCCCCATCGCCTTGCCGAAGTCCGCAATGCCGCTCTGCTTCTTCGAGAGCTTTTTCCGGTGCGATGAGCTTGATCTCTTTGAGAACCTTGGAGAGAGCTTCTTGGCGGCGGGCAGAGAAATTCTCTTCCTGCAATTCATTTTTCAAACTTCCCTTGTCTTCTGCTTCTTTTGATGATATAGTAGAAGCAAGAAAGATTCCCTCCGGCGGTAGAACTCGCACCGTCGGGATTGGCAGCAGAGCGTGTGAAGTCTTCTGTTGCCGGGGAATCTTTTTTTGTTTGCGTATTTTTCGAAATTCGTCACAAGCCATGTCCGCTTCTGACCATCAAAGTCAAGACGCACGGTAGCCATGTAATTATCCAGACTGAAATACACGCGATCCCTGTATTTCTGCGACATCTTCCCACGTGCAATGACCATCGGAATCATATCGACAGCTTCCTGCCCATGTTTCGCCAAGATATGAGCAATGCCATAACCACCCGCAAATTTCCTCGCAGGGTCTCCCGCTTTTCCGTAGAGAAAATCAATTCCTCCAATCTCTTCGCGGTACATGGCGTTCGGAACATCCCGCTTCGAGTTCAGAACTTGCCGAACGGCTCGTTCTCCCTTTTCAATGCTGACGGATTCATCATTTACACTTTTTCCCGCCGACAGCTTCTTCGCCACGTCGCCTTGCAGCGCCTCGGCAATCCGCAGAAATTCCTTCTCACGCCCGGGATTCTCGAATGTCACTTCGCCGTCCTTTTCCGTCGCGCCATATTCAAGAGCCGCATCCTTGAGAGCAGGGGCTTCTTGGAAGAGCGTATTGAGGCTTTGTTGTCCAAGCGCCTCTTGTAAGTCTTCCTTTGCCGAGCGAATCACATCATGCAAAGGCAGCGGCTCGCCACCCTCCATCAAAGAAATCTCGTTGGGATTGCCCTGCTCCTCCGCGATCTCGCCGACGCGGCGCACGAATTGGGCGATCCTCTTGCCGCTGCGACGGTTCTCGTTCAGCACGCGCAAGACTTCGCGCATCTCGGGCGAGTCCTCATGCTCTGCGAACATCGCCTGCTGGTCGAGATACCCCTCCACGCTCTGGCCGATGTCATGCAAATGATTGTACCGCTTCACGGCATCGGCGATCGTCTCGCCGATCTTGTAGCCATGCGCCGTGCCGCGTGCCATCTTCTCGTTGGCTCGCGCGATGTACGGCGCGGCGATCGTCAGCCCGTTCGTGATGTTTCTCGTATCATCATCCGTACTCTCCGACATGCGCGAAAGCAGATGGTCGTCGCCATACGCCTTCTGGAACAGTGCACGCTTGACGCGCTGGATGCCGTCCGCATTGACCTGCCCCTTGGCATCCGTGTAGGCGTTGACGTCGTTCTTCCCCGAGACATGGTAGAGGATTCCGGAAACGAAGCCGCGATTCGCCGCTGTCGTGAGGTCGCCGCGCTCGTTTTTCCTCGTATCAGGGACAAGTCCTCCAGCGTGATCTTCTCCGCATCCCTGCTTCGCCTGCTCACTCGCGCCCAGACGAGAGCCGCCCGTCGTCGAAGTCGTGACCGCCTCGACCTGCTCTTTCGTGAGTCCTGCCGTGATCTCGCGGACGAGCATGGGCGCACGCATCTTCGACACGGCTTTCGGCTTGAAGCCAAACTCCTTCGCATGTTCCTTCAGGAATGCACGATAGCCCGCGCCCGCCGAATCCCTGAACGTGTTGCCCAAGAGAGCGCGCGTGATGGCGATCGCCCTGCCGTTGCCATTCAGGACGACTCCATCGGCACGCACGACAGGCGCACCCAGGTTCGCGCTGCGACTTTCGGCGAGGTCTTCTGGGCGAAGACGCGACGTCATCTCCACGATCTGTTGCTGCATGTTGGCGCGTTCACGGTCGCGCGGCTGCAACGACTTCGGATAGGCGGGATTCTTCAAGAAAGTCTTCGCGTTGTTCGATGTCACTAACGACTCGGCTTCCACGAGGCGGTAGCGCACGGGGATTTCCTCGCCGCTGTCCGTCACGATGGCCGTCGTCTTTCCCGTCCATCCCTTGATCTTGGAGGAGGAAAAGTCTGCCTGGATCGGGGCAGACTTCGCCTGTACCGGACTTTCCTCGGACTCGCCGCTCGCTCTTTCCGCATCCTCCGCGATCATGCGCCCCATGACGGCCTCCACCTCGGGCGAAGCCTTGCCGCCCGTGCCCTTGAACGCCTGATAGATGCGCTTGAGGAACTTCTTGAAGGTCTGGAAGATGCGCTGCAAGACGCTCGTCGGCGCCTTTCCCGTCTCCAAATAGCGCTCGAAGCCGCGTGCGAAGCGCTCCTGCTCCCACTCGCGCTTGAGCTTCCTGACGCTGACCGCGTCGCCGCTCTTCTTCGCCTGAAGAATCGCCTTCTCGCGCTCGGCGAATTCCTTCTGCCACGGCGTGTCCTCGTACTCCTCCGCTTGCCCTTCCTGCCACGCCGCCCAGTCTCTCACCGTTTCAAGGTCTTCGGCGCTCGCCTCGTCGAGAGCCGCGACATCTTCCAAGTCCATCAAGAACATATGCCCCATCTCGTGCAGGAACGTCGACTCGTCCGCCTTCTCGAAGAGCGATATGACACGCCTGCCGCTTGCCTGCGGCGTGATCGAGCCCTTGCGGATGTCGTTCATGCGCTGGTTGAACTTGTTGATGATCTCGATCGCCTTATCGTCGAAAACGACGAAGCAACGCCCGTCTTGGCGTCCGTTGTAGGTGATGCCCTCGACGCCATGCTTGTTGAGCAAGGCGGAAGCATCTTCCGGGGAGCCGGTTATATCGGCAAGCGCCTCGTAGATTTCCCTGCCGTCCATCTCCTGATATCGCTCGGCAAACGACGCGCCGGGAGAGCCCTCGCCTTGGGAGGCGACCTCCTCCGCGATTTGCCCAAGCGCCTCTTGCACCTTCTCTGGCTGCTCGTCAAACGGCTTCTGTTCGTCGAGAAGAACGTCATTGTCGGGGATTTCCACCTCGAACAGCGTGCCGGGGTCTTTCAATTCCATATTCGAGCCATCGTTCTGCAAGATTTCGATCGCGCCTTTGATTTGCTCGATCTCGGACTCCGAGGCGTACTCCGATGTCTCTTCCAGCTCTTTTTCCAGACTCTTTATGGCGGCTTCTGCGTCGCCGTACTCATGAAACGCATCCAGCGCCTTGGTCATGGGGTCGGTGTAGTCAAGGAAGTCACTATGCTCGCCATACTCGTCTCCCTCTTCGTTGAACAGCCACCCCTCATTCGTCTTATAGTAGCGGTCTCCATAATAGTCGACGATATAGCCGACAGCTTCGGACAGCGTGGAGCGATATCCCATGGCCGTCCCTTTGGCCTCGGCGAAGTACAATCCCCAGCCATGCACTTGCGCCCCTTCGCCCGTGCCGATGGCGCCAAGGTCAAAATACTTGAAATAGTACGGCGTGCCATGCCACGCGCGTTGGTCTAGGCTTGCCCCATTGACAATGCCGATTCGCTCCTGTATCATGGAAAGCGAAAGAGGTTGAATGTCCGAAAGCGTCGGGCTGTCAGCGGTTTTATCCGTCTGGCTGGGGTGACCTGTAAGCATGGACGCGGCATTGCCTCTTTTTGTTATGCCCGAATCCATAAGGTCTTTGCTCGTCCCGTTCTTTTCGATCCAACTGTCTATTCCATTCTCATGATCAAAAAACGCCGTCTTCAAGAAAATTCGCCCCGTAGGCAGAAACTCATAAGAAACGCCCGCGATGCCGCGCGGCGTTTTTATTTTGCACAAAATGGTCTCTCCGCCGTAATCCCCCTTCTCTGTTTTGTCCTGATGAACTCGCAGGAAATTTTCCATATTCTCTTGAATGACAGAAAAATCTGCGTCCGTCATTTCAGGGTGGCGCTTATGCATATGGAGCATGTCGTCTTGTGCAACATCGACAACAGCGCCGCTTGAAGCGGTCATGCGCAGGAACTGCTTGTTGCGGCTTCCGCTTCCTTCGACTGGATTGCGCATTTGGCGACTGAATACCGCCAAACTCCCTGCACTGCTCCGTTTCATCGCCGCCTGTCCCAGACCATCCGCCCTGCCGTCTGCCTCTTTGCCGTCCGCGTCCAGTCCGAACTTGTCATGCAGATAGTCGAGCGCCGTATACGGCTTTCCCGTCGCCTTGCTGTACGCCTTGGCGTAGATGTCCGCATGACGGGCAAAGAGCGTCGCGCCGACCTTCGCCGCACGCACTACAGCCTTGTTCTTGCTCTTGGCGAGCTTGTCGCGGACGATGCGATAGGCCTCTTTCGCCTCCTCGCTCGTGCCCGTGAGCGCTTCCTGCTCCTGCTTTGTCAAAGGGGCAGACTTCGCCTGTACAGATTTTTTGGCGTAGAAAAACCGCCCTGATTGTCAGAGCGGTTTGCTGTATTTAGAGTAGACCTGCGGCTTTCCTCGCTGCTATCGCGTAATCCATCGCTTTCATCCAACTGTCGTGCGTGCTGTCCTCGTCCTCCCATCCGATGGGGGACGTTTCTTATTCGGGGCGGGCGGAGCGTTCAATATTGCGTGGTGAACTTCCTCGCTCAACGTCACTGTTCCATGCTTCATAAGAATCAACTCCCTCTGTCATTTTTTAGTTTATCATAATTTTCTTTCGGCTTCAAGCCGACTTTTGCCCAAATAGCTGGGAGATACAAGCCTTCCCGTTTCGCGGAATCGTGCCTTTGTACGCTCGATCGCTTTCTCGATGGGCAAGTCCACGTAAATCAGATTGACTTGATAGCCTGCTTCTTTGAATTTATCTATCTTTTCTTGTAGTTTTGATATACTTTTTCCCACAAGTGGAAGAACCATATTGTCATGATTTGCCGCCGCTCGCGCGGAAACGTCTTCTGCAATCGCCGCGCTCTCCTCATGCACTGCGCCCGCCAGAAGTCCGTTGCTGAACTCTGGCAGAAGCTTCTTCGCCTCGTCGCTGTCAATAAGCAACGCACCTTCTTTTTCAACCAGTGGGTCAGAGAATGTACTCTTGCCGGATGCAGGTACGCCAAGCACGAGCCATACCTTACCCTCTTTCTTTGCCGCGCCTTCGCCATAGAGTTCATCCGCAATCTTTCGGCGAAGCTCTTGCCGTTCGGGCGTGTTGATCTGGTCGGTCGTTCCGAATGCATCGAGATACTCCTGCGCCAGCGCTTCTGCGTCACGGATATTCTCTTCCACACTTTTTGCATCATCGTAGCGGAACGGATGTGCCGCGATCCACTCCATATGCCCGTCAGAGTTTTCTTTGCCCTCATTTTGGGCAGACTTCGCCTGGACTTCATCGCCCTGTTTTTCGCGAGGCTCTGCCTGTGCTTCATCGCCGTCGTTCGCACGCTGCGCCGCTGTCTCGCCTCGGAGAATCGCGTCCTCCTCGTCGGCTTGGGCGATGCGCTTCAAGGCGTGCTTGAGCGCATCTTTCTTGCCGTCTCGCAAGCCTTCCTTCAGCGTGTCGACGATGGGGATGTTCCTCATGCGCATCGCCTTGATGAGCCCGCGCCCGAAGTCTCTTCGTGCGCCGACGCTTTTCGGGATGTCGACAGGATGCAGGGAGTCAACGGGATGAACGGGAACGGGCGCAGGAGTCGGGCGGGCAGCTCCCTGCTCGTCTCCTGCCTTCGCCGCAGGATTCTGGTATGGCGTGACGTTGAGCGGCGCTCCCGTCATCTTCTCGTGCAGCATCTGATAGACTCGCGCGAGGTCATGATGTCCTGCCTTTTCCGCTTCCCGTGCGGCAGTCTGCCAGTCGCCACGACGACGCGCCTCGACATAGGCGGGATTGCCCTGCATCATCGTATCAAGAGCGGCAAGCTTCTGCCGGATATCCGTCAAGTCTTCCGCCGATGGGACGGCTTGCACCTGCGGCTGCTGCGGATTCTGTGCCGTCAAGCCCTGAGAAGGCTGGACGCCAAGATCGCTCGGCTGGGCATTCGGTGTCTGCATGTTCTGCTGGGCAGGATTCACCGCAGGCTGAGGCTGTGCCTGAGATTGAGGCTGGGGCTGAGGCTGTACCTGAGGCTGCGCTTGAGGCTGTACTTGAGGCTGAGGCATCCAGCGTCCCGCTGCCGCGCGATAGACTTCGGGAAGCAAGCGTGCGATCTCTGCGAAGTCTCCCTGTGCAAGCCCGTTTGGATCTTTACCCAAAAATCTGTGCATCTTGTCCGACATTGATAAATGTGAAGACTCTCCCCGGGAACATCTGAAATTCGCTACAAGGAACTGTATCCGTGCAGGGATTCACCTCGGCAGGAAACAAATCAGAACCAATATCTTTAAGCGAGGTCTACACTGCATACGGTACTCAATACGACGATGTCTCTTTGATATTATACAAAGTACAAAACGGCAATACTGAGGCTTGCGAGATAAACGGATATCGGAAAGATGGCAGTCTTATCAAGTCTGAAGAAGGAAGCTATGATATCCTCCAGATAGTCCCCGAAACTTTCGGTGAAGAAGTCTTCCTCGCCGTTCGCGACTATGCCCGCACGCATCATGCCCAGCTCATCCGCAACGCCTACAGCAACTAGAGTCACCGATTTCGGCGACATCAACCGCCTCGAATCCGACACGGTTAACCTCCTTGATTTCGACGGCTTAGTGTAAACGCCCACGCCTTACGGCACCACAATGAACGAGAACCGCCATCTATGGTATAATAAGAGCAGACGTTGAAGGTCGAATAATTTTTGAGATTCGATCTCGCTGTGTAAACTGATCTGGTCTCCTTTTTTCGCACCACGCTTTGTTCAGAGCTACGCTCAAAAGGACGTATGGTAAAATGAGCCATCATCGAGGAGGCCACGTCGTACAAAGGGAGGGAATCCTCATGGATGTCACGCACGAACGCTGTTGTGGGATTGATGTGCACAAACGCTCGATCGTCGCCTGCCCTCAGATGTGGCAAGAAGCAGGAAATACGAACATTTGGCACGACAAGCAAAGAAATCCGCGCACTCGCCAAATGGCTTTTGGGATGAAAAGTGCCAGATGGCCGCCATGGAAAGCACGGGTTCCTACTGAAACCCGTCTACAATCTTTTCGAGACCTCTCATCTAGGCGTCATGATCGTCAACGCCGGGAACATGAAGAATGTTCACGGAAGGAAGACCGATGTGAAGGATGCCGAATGGATCGCGGACTTGCTGCAGCACGGGCTGTTGAGCGCGAGCTATATTCCGAAACGGGAGCAACGCGAGTTGCGGGAAGTTTCCAGGTACAGAAAGAGCTTGATTGCCGAGCGTGCACGTGAACTCAACCGTCTGCAGAAGATGCTGGAAGGAGGAAATATCAAGCTGTCCAGCGTAGTTTCCAACATCAACGGCAAAAGCTCGCGCAGCCTCTTGCAGAAGCTGCTCAAGAAGGATGCGCCGCTGCAGAAGGATGAAGTGGAAGAAAGCCTTCACGGAGCATTGAGGCACAAGGTGGAAGATGTCATGCAAGCGCTGGACGGCTTTCTCACGCCTTTGCAGAAACAACTGATCCTGCAAGTCGTAGATCATATCGACGACATGACGAAGCGCATCGGTCAGATGGATAAGCTCGTCAAGCAGTACAGCAGCGGCTATGAAGACGCGATAGAAAAGCTGGACGAGATACCGGGCATAGGGAGGCAGAGCGCGGAAACCATTTTTGGCGGAAACAGGTTTGGATATGAGTCGCTTTGCAACGGAGAAACATCTGTCCAGCTGGGCGGGTCTGTCTCGGGGAACAACGAAAGTGCCGGAAAGCGGCAAAGCGGCAGGACTACCAAAGGGAACGCCACACTGAAGACTACGCTGATACAATGCGCCAAGGCAGCCATCAAGAAGAAGGACTCCTTCTTGTCCGCACAATATGACAGGCTCGTCGTGCGACGGGGAGCAAAACGTGCCACAGTAGCTGTAGCGCATACCATGCTGATAGCCATTTACCACATATTGAAGCTGGGAGAGCCCTTCATCGATCTGGGAGCCGACTATTACAACAAATTCAACAAGGAGAGAAAGATCAACAGTTATCTAACGAAGCTGAAAAAAACTGGGTTGGCAGCCTGAAACAGCCACATTCTCGGCGGCATCCACATAAAATTTCAGTCAAACAGAGCAATGGGGGATTTTTTTGCGCTTTTTCCAGCCTTAGCACAAAGGTTCTCATGGTAAATATTTCTCGGTGGGGGTTGCAAAAAGGCAAAGAGACCTGTACCCTATAGTGTATGCTAACGAGGCAAATACAAAACAAGGAAGGTCTCTTATGGAAACCATTGTAACAGAAATCTTGGAAATAATAAAGGGTGCGAAGGACAGCATATCGCGGGAAGAGCGAATCCGCAGTTATCTCGAAGACCTCGCATGCCGTGCGGTCAGCGAGGCGCTCGAACGGATCGACAAAGAACTGGCGGGCAGATACGCCGATAAAGGCTGGCATGTGGAACGTCTGGACTGGCGCACCGTGCAGGCGAGCTACGGGACGCTCCGCATACGCCGCCGAAGGATGTGCAAAGAAGGAGAGGCAGGAATCTATCCCTTGAACAAGGAGCTGGGCATCCGCCCCTATAGGGAGATACACCGCCTCACGGAATACACCATCGCCCAGATTGCCGCCAAGACCGTCTATCGTGTCACGGCCGATGCCGTCAACCTGCTGACGCCGGTCACGATGAGCCACCAGCAAGTCGCCCGCGTAGTGAAGCAAGTGGGCGAAACCTACAGCGCATGGGAAGACCTGCAGGCGACGCCCGACCCAATGGAAGAAAAAGAACTGCGTCAACCGCAAGTCCTCTACATCGAGGGAGACGGCCTCATGCTGCACGGGCAGAAGAAGAAACAAAAGGAACTGCATCGCTTCCAGATCGCCGAAGGCGTGCGAGAGAACGGCAACCGACGCGAACTTATAGGAACCCACTACATAGCAGACTTCAGCCATGAAAAAGCCAAGGACAGGATGCTGCACTATATAGGCAGCCATTATGACCTGACGCACACGTTGGTGCTGAGCAACAGTGACGGAGGAGCCGGCTACAGCATCGACGCATTCAAGGAGATCGTGGGGAAAGTCGGAAGGCACGAGCATTTCCGCGATTGGTATCACGTGCAGAGGAAGTGCAAGGAACGCCTCTCCTGGGCGAACAGAAAGCTGCGCCGGGAACTGCACAGAGCCTTGAAGAACCACGACCGAGAGCGTCTAGGCCTCGTACTGGACACCTTGGAATCCACAGCCCGGGACGAACACCAAGCCGAACAAGTGCGCCTTCTCCGAGGCTACATGACGCGGAACTGGTCATACCTTGCCTCGTTGGAGCAACGGGGACTGGGCGGATGCAGCAAGCTCCTGGGCACATGCGAGAGCAACCATCGGCTGTACAGCTATCGGATGAAGAAGCAAGGGAGGCGATGGAGCGGAGACGGCGGCAAGGCGATGGCGAAGATCATCACGGGGCTGAAGAACGGCGACCTGCGCGAGGCCATGGTGGCCAAAGCGGAGCTGTTCAATCCGAAGTCTGGCAGGGATTTCCGCGGAGCTGTGAGGCAAGCGTTGAAGAAAAGCAAGGGCAACGCGCATGAAGGCGTGCGACATGGGAGGATCACGGTGAGCGCGCCGATGAGCAGTGCGATTGGACATTTGTCCAAATGCTTCGCTTAAAGAGGAAAAAAACAGGCATGCCGCGAAGGCAGACGCATCAAGGGTTGAAATTTCCCACCGAGAACATCTTGACACATACTTTCGACGGGTTTAGCTTGCATACAGACAACCAAATATGCTATACTAAGGGTGACAGGAACGAAATTACAAAGTTTCCATTGTCTATACGCGAAAAGCCTCCCAAGGAACCAGCTTGGGAGGCTTTTCTATTCCCATACTGCGAGCAGGGCTTAACGCTCAGGCTTGTTGCCATTTGCTCTCTCGTCAAGCCATTTGCAAAGGCAATGGCAGACTACCCCCGCCGCGACGGAGAGAAGGAACGGAACTACAAAATTTTCCACAGGCTATACTATACACCTCCTTCCCGTGTCAGGATGGAGGAGGCAACGATCAAAGTATAGCATACTCCAACGCAGAGAGGAAGTGCATGAATAGACGTAAAAAGCGGTGAAAATAAAGGCTTGCAGCAGACGCCCTTATCGCATCACGGCATCCACGACCAGGAAGAATCGCGTGATTTTTCCCACCACAGCGGACAACGGGGAAAATTCTGCGATTTCTTCTTAGTTGCAAAACAAAACCTTGCAACCGCACTGAAGTAGGCAAATCGTAGGCAAATGCAGGGTGGATTGTCGGAAATCCTTGAAATTCAAGTGCCCCGTGACAAACTCCTCGTTTTTTTCCGTATAATGGAGAAAAACCGCGTTTTTCTCGAAAGGATGTGCTCCATGGAAAAAGAGAAGAAAAGCCGCAAGAAGCTCCTGCTCTCCCTGCTGCAGAGATATGTGACGATCTTCATCGGCGCCATCATCACAGCGATCGGACTCGAACTCTTCCTCATTCCGAACAACATCATCGACGGCGGCGTCGTCGGTCTTTCCATCATGGCGCACGCCGTCACGGAAAAGCCCTTGGGACTCTTCCTCATCCTCTTCAACATCCCGTTCCTCTACATCGGCTACAAGCAGATCGGCAAGGTGTTCGCCATCGCCACCATGACCGCCATCTGCCTGCTGTCCCTGTGGTCGGCGTACTTCGCGCCCTTCCCGACCGTCACGCAGGATCTCTTCCTCGCTGCGATCTTCGGCGGCATCATCGTCGGCCTCGGCGTCGGGCTCATCATCCGCTCGGGCGGCTCGCTCGACGGCACGGAGATCGTCGCCATCATCCTCGACAAGAAGTCCGTCTTCTCCGTCGGCGAAGTCGTCATGTTCATCAACCTCTTCATCCTGTCGAGCGCCGGCCTTCTCTTCGGCTGGGACAGAGCGATGTACTCGCTCGTCGCCTACTTCGTCATCGCCAAGATGATCGATGTCGTCGTGCAGGGTCTCGATGAATCCTACGCCGTCATGATCGTCACGAACGCGCCAGACGAGATCAACGTCGCCGTGACTGAACGCCTCGGGCGCGGCGTCACGCTCCTCTACGGCGAAGGCGGCTACACGGGCGAGGAGAAGAAGGTTCTCTACTCCGTCGTCACACGCTTGGAGGTCAACAAGCTCAAGGAAACCGTCCTCGACATCGACGAGAGCGCCTTCGTGACCATCAACGCCGTCCATGACATCGTCGGCGGCAGGTTCAAGAAGAAGGGGCATTGACCGGCTTTCCTCGGCTGGCTCCGGACTTCTCCGAGATCCATCGAAAAAGGGAAGACTGCCGCATAAGTCGTACCTGACTTATGCGGCAGTCTCCTTTTTTGAAAGTCGACCCCCGCGGTCTGCTCGGTTCTGCCGAAGCCATGAAGCCTTTGCCCTGTCGCCATGGAGATCCGCCCATTGGCGTTCTTTTTCGGCAATCAAGCGGTTTGGCATAACGCGCCCTGCTCTTCCTTGCACATGGTTCTCTACTCGGACTCGGAATTCATCGGAACGATCTTTCTTTTCGCGTCAGTCTCACGCATTGTCTCCTGCAGCTGCATGAGCTTCCGCCCCGACGCGCGGACTTCATCCGCAGATTCTTCTGCACCTGTGTCTTGCCTTACGTCAGTTCCACAAGCGCCCCTCAACCCCTACATGAACATTCGTTCCGCTTTCTGCCGCCATGTCGCTGCAGCTTGCCGCCCTTTTGGATGCTCTCCGTGAGCTTGTTCATCATGGCCTTGGAGTACGCTCCTCCGCCGCCATGCTGTGCTCCATGCCTCTCCTCCGGCTCTTCTCCAAGCTTCTCCGCTATTTCTGCTGGTCTGCATACTAGAGTTTCTCCTCTTTCTGCAAACGTCTTCGCAAGGGTTGCCTCCTTTCACCTGCAAGTTCATTATAAACCAGTCCCCATCATTTGTCAATAATATTTTTGAAAAAAATCTCAAAAATTTCGCCATGAAAATCCAAGAGGCCGCGTCCGTGGACGCTGACCGATTGGCTCTTTTCATGTACGGGCGTCACACCATGCGCAAGACGCGCATGGCAGTTCGCCAAAGACGTGGGAACTCCGTCATCCGGGCTGGCGAATCACATTTCATCCGGAAATAGCGTCATGCCTTCATCGAGTTTTTTTCCGGCGGAAGAAACTGCATCAGACCTATGATCGCCAACACCGGTCAAGCACCGTTCTCGGATCCGTCATGCTTTTTGATCTTCACGACATGCGAGGCATCCTTCCATCCTTCGAACTCATTGTTGTTTTCGGCATATTCCAGATGATACTTAATTTCTTTATTCTTATGTCCGAGACGAATCATGCGCTCAACGAGCGTCACATAATCCACCATGAGGAAGATCGTCTCGAAATTCTCCTTCAGAAGATGTCTCAGCTGTTTCACGCCGTTCGCATCCAGCAGGAGCAGGCTGATCTTGTGCTCTTGCAGCGCCGAAAGGACATCCTTCTTCAAGACGCCGTAATAGTCGCCCTTATAGGTGACGCGCACAACGAAGTCCTGCTTGAAGAATTCCGCCTTGCTGACAAAGCGGTAGAATCTTTCATCCGAGTCGATCTTTCCCGGCGTCCGCGTCGTATACATCGGGATATAATGAATTCCCAGCTGCATGAGCTTGCCGGCCAGCACCGTCTTGCCCGAAGCGTGGGGCCCGAGCAGTGCATAAATCTTGCTTGTCATAATCCTCCCCCAAAAACAAGCCCAACGAGTCACAAAAGGAAAGGGAAAACTTCCCAGTCCCTCTCTCGTTAGGTGTTTAGTCCTATTAATAAAAAGAAAAAGGTCATATAAAACCCCTTTGTGTGTATGATACATCATTTCTTCTTCTTTGCCAACTCTGAATGCCTCTTATTTTTCGCTTAGAAGGTGACAGAAAAATTTATGCAGGAAAAGGAAATGTGCAGAAAAAAGCGAATACTATCCATACGAAGAAAAATATTCGGCGGAAGAAGAAATATCATACGGAAGGCGGGATATTCCATGTATTTTTACTGCGAAAAGTGCAAGAAAAAATACCCCATCAGCTCGATGAACTACCGCTGCGAATGCGGCGGCATGTTTCATCTGAACAAGGCGCCGAACGAAGAGACACAGCACGACATAACGATTGGGCACATGCACACCGACCTCCTGAGCATCGAGGTCGACGGCATCGAGTACCTCTTGAAGACGGAGAACCTCCTGCCGACGGGATCCTTCAAAGATCGCGGCGCCTACACGCTGATCAACGAAATCCACCATGTCGGCATCGAGAAGATCGCGCTCGATTCCGCCGGCAACGCCGGTGCAGCCATCGCTGCACATGCAGCAGCGGCGGGCATCGACTGCACAGTTTACGTGCCGAAGGAGACATCACCCGACAAGCTGCGCCAGATCGCCGCCTACGGGGCGAAGATCGTCAAGACCGAAGGCGGCCGCATGGGCGCATGTCATGACGTCAAGGAAAATCTCGGCGATGCCTACTACGCCTCGCATGTCTACAACCCGCTCTTCTTCGAGGGAATGAAGGCGATGGCCTACGAGATCTACGAGCAGCTCGGCAAGAGCGTGCCTGAGTACATCTTCATGCCCGTCGGCAACGGCACGATGCTCTTGGGGCTTTACTACGGCTTCATGGAGATCGGCCGTCTGCCGCGCCTCGTTCCTGTGCAGAGCAAGAACTGTGCGCCGCTCTACGAGGCGTTCAACAAGATGCCCGCAGAGCCGAAGACCGAGACGATCGCCGAATCCATTCGCATCGAATCCCCCAAGCGGCTGCACGATATGCTCGCCGCTGTCACGAACTCGGGCGGCGACGTCCTCATCGTCGAGGACGAGGATATCGTCAAGTGCAAGGAGATGCTCGGACGCCGCGGCATCTATGTGGAAACGACGAGCGCTGCGGCTCTCGCCGGCGCCATGCAGATCTTCGGCACAGCAAAACCCGACAACTATCGGGTCGTCGTCCCGCTGACCGGTTCGGGACTCAAGGGATAGAACAGCACAAGAAACAGGAGGCTGCATTTATGTTCAGGAGAATTCTCATCGCCAATCGCGGCGAAATCGCCGTCCGCGTCATCCGCGCCTGCCAGGAGCTTGGCATCGAGGCGGTCGCCATCTATTCCGATGCCGACAAGAACGCCTTGCACGTCCAGCTCGCCGACCTCACCTATCGCGTCGGTCCCGCCGATGCGACGGAAAGCTATCTCAACAAGGAGGCCGTGCTCGAAGCGGCGATCAAGACGCAGTCCGAAGCCATTCATCCGGGCTACGGCTTCCTCTCCGAGGACGCCGACTTCGCCGAGATGGTCACGAAAGCAGGCATCGTCTGGATCGACCCCATGGCCGAGACGCTTCGCCTCGTCGGCGACAAGGATGCGGCGCGCGCCGCCATGGCGCCGTCCGGCATACCGATGTCCAAGGGCAGCGCCCCGCTGGAAGACAACGAGATGGCGCTCGCCGCCGCCAAGGAAGTCGGCTATCCCGTCATCTTGAAGCCTGTATCGGGCGGCGGCGGCAAGGGGCATGTTCGTCGCACATTCCGAAGAAGACCTCAAGAACATCCTGCAGCTCGTCGACCCTCAAGAAGGTCGTCCATTACTTCGAACATTACATCGAGCATTCGCGCCACATCGAGGCGCAGATCCTCGCCGACAACTACGGCACGGTGCTCTTCCTCGGCGAGCGCGAGTGTTCGCTGCAGCGCCGCAACCAGAAGCTCCTCGAAGAGTCGCCATCCATCGCGCTCACGGAGGAGATGCGCCGCGAGATCGGTCGTCTCGCCATCAAGGCGGCGAAGAGCGTCCACTACTCGAACGCAGGCACGGTGGAATTCCTCCTCGACCTCGCCGACAACAAGTTCTACTTCATGGAAATCAACCCGCGCGTCCGGGTCGAGCACGCCATCACGGAAGCCGTCACGGGCGTCGACATCGTGCGCCGCCAGATCCAGATCGCCGACGGCGAACCGCTGGGACTCATGCAGAAGAACATCAAGATTCGCGGACATGCCATCGAATGCCGCATCAACGCCGAAGATCCCGACAACAACTTCCTCCCGTCGCCCGGCCTCATCACCTTCATGCACGAGCCAAGCGGTCGCGCGTGCGCTTCGACAGCGGCGTGACGACGGGGCTGACGATCGAACCTGGTACGACTCGCTGATCGCCAAGGTCATCGTCCACGGCAGGACGCGCGGCGACGCCATCAAGATCATGGAGCGCGCCCTGAGCGAGTTCCGCATCGAAGGCGTCAAGACGACGATCGCCCTGCACCAGAAGATCCTCGAAGACAACTGCTTCCGCACGGGCAACATTGACACGCAGTTCATCAAGCGCCGCATCACCTACTACGAGAACGAGCCGAAGAAGCTCAAGCTCAAGGACAAGCTCAACCTCGCCGCTTCCATCAACGCGAGCATGTATTACGCCCTAGGTCGGCGTCCTGCCCCTTCCTTCGCTCGGACTTCTCAATGCGCAGGGCGAAGACATCGAAAGCCGCTGGAAGATTTTTCCAGCGGCTTTCTGACTCAACGGCATCCCTGTCCATGAGTTCATTCAACAAGGACGCAGCAAGGCTGCATAGAAACCCTATCGGGGGTGAATGACGCTTGAATGATTATCTGTCTGTTTTGGAGAGAATCCTCGACTGGTACGGTGTCGTCGGCATGATTCTCTGCGCTTTGGCGGCGGTCGGCTGGCTGGATTTCAAGATTTCCCTGACGAGAAAACGCTTCTTCGTCCTCTGGCTTCTCTGCCTTTCGCTCACCGCTTCGCCCCTGCTGTTCCCCTCTCTGGAGAGCGCCTTGTCGCTGGCGGCATACGACAGACTTTGTTCATCGGTTCGCTCGTCTGCTGGACCTCTGCCAAATGCCTGCTCCTCGCCATCACGCTGAAACGAAGCCTCTTCCTTGACAAGGGATACCTTCTCTTCATTCTCTATTTCCTCCTGCTCCTCTTCGGCGAAAGCTGCGACCTTTCCGCCTTCCCCATCATCGCCACGCTGTCCATCCTATGGCTGCTCGCACCGACGTCCCGGCTGCTCGCACCGACGAAAAAAGAATGACATCCGGCCAGAGTCTCGCCTCCTGCACAGAGAAGGCGAGACTCTGGCTTCTGCGGCTTCTTTCCTGCCGTTCAAAACAGCGGTTCCATCTGCCCCTCGTCGCCTTTCACCTCGATCCGCGCGAAGGAGAGCGCCGTGTCGGGCGTCTTTCCTGCGAGCTGGCGGCTCTTCAGGTATCGGAGGCGGCTCAGCCTTGATTCGACGAGATTGAGCACATAGATATTGTCGAAACGATTGTAGATGGATTCGCCCCCCAGCCCCGTCAGGCATACGAGCTGCGTGTTGTTCTTCTTCGCCACTTCCATCAAAGGTTTCAAGAGATGCGAGGCGTTCGTCTGCGCGAAGGGATTGTCCATCAGCAGCACCTTGCCCTCGTTGCGCTCGGCAAAGATGTCCGCTTCATCGCGCCGCATGTAGTGGAGCAGGCTCGCGAGGATCACGAAGGCGGACAAGAAGCCTTCACCGCCCGAGTTGCTCGCGACCTCCCGCCAGGTGATCCGGCGCTCATGCTGCACTTCGATCTTGAAAAGCTCGATGCGAACGTTCGCTATGCCGACGACGTCATCATAAAGCGCCTTCGTCGTCAGCCGCCTGCCGATGAACTCATGCAGCGAGTCTTCGTCTTCCAGCAGCTCGATGCCGCGCTTCGCAAGCGCTCCGACCTTTTCTTCGATGCGTGCCCGATAGGCGTCTTCGTTCTCATCCCAATCGGGGATTTCGAGACGCAGCATCTTGATCGGGCGTCCACGCACGGGGATGCTCGAATTGCTGTCGATCTTGCCCAGCTGCGCATGAACCTCGCGCACATATTCCTGCAAGAGGGCGACAATCTGCTGCTTTTCCTCTTCCACCATGGCGATGTCGACGAGCAGCTTCTGCACGAGGTCCTGATACGAGCGGCGTATGACGGCGAGCTGCTGCAGCACCTTCGCCGCCTCCTCCACGCAGGCGAGCAGGGTTTCGAGCGGCTTCTTGAAGAAATCCGCCTGAAACGCTTCGATGCGCGCCGCCCCATGGAGAACCTGCGCCAGCTTCTCCCGCGTCCGTGTCCTTTCCTCGCAGCTCGTCCGATAGAGCTGCTGCAAGCGCCCGGTGAGGCTGCGCAAGCCTGCCGCATCGGCGCACGAGAAGTCTTCCTCGAAGATGACTTCTTCCTGCGCCTCCTCCGCCTCGTATTCCGCCAGCGCCGTCAAGATGCTCTCATAGCATTGGCGGCGCTTTCGCAAAGATTCCAGCTCTTTCCGTCGGCGATCTTTTTGCAGCAGAAGCTCCGCCTTCCGCTCCTCGTGATCGCGAAGGGGGATCGCCTCGCGTGGCAGCGGCTCTTCCGTCCCGCAGATGCGCTTCATCTCGCGCCGGTTCTGCTCCATGCGCTGCTTCGCCAGAGCGATCGACTTGTCGATGCCGTTCTTCCTCCGCTCCTCCTCGCGCAGCTTGTCAAGGCAGATCGCTTCCTCCCGTTCCGCCCTCTCCTCCTCCGCTTCGCTGCAGCGGACGCCGCTCCACGCCGCAGGTTCCAATCCATACTTGTCCGCCATGCGCTGCAGCTCTCTCTCTGCCTGCAGCACGCGCTCCGCTGCGCTCTCCTGCCGTGCCCGAATTTCCTGCTCACGCTGCGAGACCTCCTGCGTGATCGCCTGATAACGCGCCAGACGGGCGGCGAAATCTTCCGCCAACTCCTCATAGGCGGCAGGTCGCGGCACCTCCTCATAGGCGGCAAAGGAAAGATGCGCCTGCCTCAGCTCCTCCAAGAGACGTCGGGACTCGTCCCCGCTCCGTTCCTCCTCGCGGATTGCAAGAGCCAGCTGCTCCAGCGTCGTGCGCACCTCCTCCTTCTTCTTCTGCAGCAGCAGGAGAAGCTCCCGGCAATGCGACAAGCGCGCCTTCTCGTCCAGATATCTGCCGTATGCCTCCGTCAGCTCGCGCAGATCTCCCGACTGCATCTCACGTCTTGCCGCTTCCTTCTCCAATGCGTGCAGCGCTTTTTCGAGACTCTTCTCCTCCTGCCGCAACGCCGCGACACGTTCTTTCGACTGCACGACGCAGCTCTCGATCTCCCGGCACGCTCCAGCATAGTCGGCGATCTCACGCTCCGCTGTCTCATAGAGCGGCCGCGTCACCTTCTGTTCACGCAGCTTGTCGCGCAGCTTCACATAGTCTTCCTGTTCCTTCCGCCGTCCTGCCAGCTCCTTTTGCCGCTGCGCCAATCCTGCTTCTTTTTCTTCCAGCAGGCGGCGCAGCTTTTCTTCGTTCAGAAGATTCTTGTTGAACAGCATGTAGAAGTGGACGTTTCCGGCCACCGTCGAAACCGGCGGCGCTTCCTTCGTCAGGCTCTCGCGCACCACAAGAGGCACGGGCGCGGCGGTGAAGACCGTCGGCGGTTCTTGCTGCAGGCGATGCAGCTGCGCCTCGGGCAAGATGAGCGCATACGGCAGGAACGGATTCTTCTCGACGAGGGATGCGTTCTCCTCTTCGGAAAATCCGTTGCGCTTCATCCATTCCATGCCGTAAACGATGGGGATGCCGAGTTTCTCAAGCATATCCTGCAACCCCCGAGGCAGTGAGATGCTGCGTCCCGTCTTGATGTTCTGCAGCTCATCCCTGCACTTCTTCTCTTCGACGATCAACCGCTGCAAGATCTCCGCCATCTCCTGCAGCTTGCCCTCTGCCGCAGCGAGCAGACGCTCCCCATCGAAAAGCGCCGCTTCCGTCAACGCCAGATCCAGATACTTGGACGCCTTCCTGCGTTCGGCGAGCTCCTCCTCGTACCCCCTGCAAAGTTTCCTGCGCCTTTTTCCAGCGCTGCCTTCGCCTCCGCAGCCTGTTGACGAAGCTGCTCCGTCTCGTGTTCCGTGCGCACGATGGCAGCCCCGACCTCCGAACGGCGTTCCTTCTTGCCGCGCACTTCCATCGCACAGGCGGCGGCAGCGTCAGCAAGCTCCTGCGCCATCGCCTGCAAGATCCCCGGATCGTACTCGCCGACGATATTGCGCACGAGAGAAGCCTGCCAGCGTTCGGCATAGCGATCTTCCACACGGCTGTAGAGCGCCGTTGCCGCCTGCAGCGCGCCTTCTTCCTGCGCCCTCTGCACGCACTCCCGCTCCACATCGCCCGCTTCTCTCCGAGCGTCCTCCTCCCGTTCATGCAGCTCGTCCAAGCGCACTTCCGAGCGCTTCGCCCGCTGCTCTGCTTCTTCCATCTGTCCCGCGTAATGCCGTCGCAGCAAATAGCCGAGGTAGTCGCGCTCCGGCCCCAGCTCCCGATCTTCGCGACGGCAGACATCCAAAGCCTGCACGAGCTTCTCCAGCTCCGCCTGTTCCATGGAGAGCTTCTCCTGGCAGCGGGCAAGCCGGAGCACGCGGCCACGATCCCGCCAGCAGCGCCCTTCTCCTCCCATGCGGCTATGCTCTCTCGGGCGGCTTCGAAGCGCGCCTCCAAATCCTCGCAGGCATCCGCTTCGATATAGTGCTGCGCCGAGCAGCGCTGATGCTCGACCCGGCGGATCTCGACGTCGAGAGCGCCGAGATCCGCCTCCTTGCATACGGCCTCTCCTGCAGCGACTTCGTCGAGACGCGCGATCTCCCTGCGATAGCAGATGAGCCGGTCGCGCTTGGTCGAAGCGTCCGCCGAAGCGCTCCGGTACGCCTCCGCCTGCGCTTCGATCTTCGCCGCCTCTTCCTCGAACCGCTGGATGTCTCCCCTGCGCTCGATCTTGGAGCGATTGTCCCGATAGAGACGCATGTACTTTTCCAAGAGGCTTCGAAATTCGCCCATGCTGTCCTGCTCTTTGTTCAACTTGCTCTCGATGGCATCGAGGAACCACTTCTCGACAAGTCCCTTCTCGTCCTTGCAGTCAGAGAAGAGCTTGGACAGGCCGGATTCCTCTTCGTTGACCTTGCGTATGATGTTCTGCCATTCACGATGATCGATGCCGTATTCCCGGAGCTTCGTGAAATATTGCTTCGCCTGCGCGCTGCTTCCCATGTCGTAGCTCAGGAACTTCTTCTCTGGCTCCCTGCGGAACGCTTCGAAGATCTGCCGACAGGCCGCATAGCTCTTGAGATGCACCTCCGTGCGAGTCTTCTCTAGGACAGGCAGGTGATGAATGTCCCTCGTGCAGGGCGCTCGATACTCGCTGAGGAAGTTCACGATCTCCAGCTCCTCGCCTGCATCGACCTCCTGGCTTTTGCGCACCATCATGCCCGTCAGCACATAGCCGCCGCCCTGATCGAGCTGCCATTCCACGAGGATGAAGGACGGCTGCGGCGTTCGGAAGTAGCTGGCGAAAGGCCTGTCCTTCATGTTGCGGAAACGTCTCTGCACGAAGGGTGCGCAAAGCATCTGCACGAGGACGGACTTGCCGCCGCCATTCTGCAGGGAGATCAACGTGCTTTCCCCGTTGAAGTGCATCGTCTCATCGCTGATGCGGATCGTGTCATGGTTGTAATTGATGTTGATCAGCCGCACCGCGCGGATCTTGCTCATCGGACTCCACCCCCAGCACCTTGAGAACACGCGAATGATTGTTCTCGTTCAGCAAGTTCCAATCCATGAAATGATCGAGCTTGCGCCTCGTCTTGACCATCTCATCCTGCTCCACATATTCGATCAGCCCCTGTGCCTGCAAGAAGCGCAGGACGGTGTAGAGAAATCCCTCCTTCGTCGTCCTCTGGCGCGTGCCACGGTCATCGGAGCGCAAGGATTCGTATGCCTCCAGCATGTCCTGATACGATAGCCCCTGCGCCTCCTGCTCCTCGGCTGCAAGCCCTGCGCCCTCCTTGAGATGTGCCGAGATGGCGTTCTGCAACTCTCCGACGCGGATGTATTCGCGCGTCTTGCTGCTCGTGCCCTGCCCGTCATAAAAACTCGATCAGGAGGACGAGGATGGCAAACTGCGCGAGGTAGTAGTCCCTGTCCGTCGCATTGCTCCGACAAAGCTCCCTCTTGAGATGCGCGCGCGAATAGCCGAGGAAGTGGTTGCCCGCTTCCGGTATCAGATAGACGACATCGCCGTATCGCTTCACGCTGCTCGCCGCGATCCTCCCCTGCGACTTGACCATCTCCTGCACAGGCTCGGATTCCGTATAGGCACGATAAAGCTCGCGCGACTCCGCCTCGCGCAGCTCGTGATGCTCCAGCAGATAGCAGAAGATCTCCTGACTGAGCCGCACCTCTTCCGCTTCATACGCCATATTCCTTCGCCCCCTCTTTCTGCACGTGCAAGACCACCTCCGAGCAGCGCACGATGCGCTCGCCCCCCCGCACCGTCGGGCACGCCGCGGAAAACAACGGGCGGCGCCCCGTAGAGCTTGTGCGCCTCCACGAAAAGAATCCGTCCCCAAGCAGGATTCTCATCCACGAGGTCGAGAATCATCACGCTCAGACGGAAATCCTTCGTCTCTTCTCCAATATAGGAAGCGCGCTCCGCCCGCAGCGCTTCAATATCGATGACGCCCGCCTTCAACAGCTCCACCATGACTTCCTTGAAGATATGGACGTCGGGCAAGAGCGCCTTGCGCTTTTCTGCATCCTCCTCGACCTGCCGGGAAAGCGTCGACAGATCCACCGTGCCGCGCTCTGCCGCGGACCCGAGCAGGAGCGCGAGGCACGCCGCATACTTCGCAAGCTTCTCCTGCTGCAGACGCGCCATCTGCTCCTGCCACGCCTCCTCGTCGAAATCCACTTCTTCCGTCGTCACTTCTTCTTCCAGACCCTGACGCGCACGCTGCTCCTCGGTGATCTTGCGCAGATTGAAGATCTTCTGCGGATCGCGATTGAAGAGCGGCGCAAGGAACGCATCGAGCTTGGCGAGCGCCGCCGGCCGGGCAAGCACCTTGTCAAAAAGCTCCGTGCGCAGACTGAAGCGCCGCACCATGGACATCTCCGCCATCTTCTCCAGCTCCGATGTATAGAGAGCCTTCAAATCAAAGTGACTGCCCAGGATGCGCTGATGCTCATCAATGACGCGGCTCAAATAGCGCTCGATCTCGCGCAGGTTCCGCAGTTTGTCGGCGTCTTCCGGCAAGAGGGCACGGACGTCGACGCGATTCCTCTCCATCTCGCGCACGCGCGACTGCACCAAGTCGCGATAATGACGGAACTTCTCCTTCGTCTCATCGATCGTCGCGAGATCGTCGCGCAAGAGCCTCTCATAGTCGTCGACACGATAATCGAGCACGTTGCGGCGGATGCGGTGCATCGCCTCGCGAATCTTCTGGATCTGGATCTGCATGAGGTTGAACACATTCTTGATGTCATCCAATGCCTTGTCGTAGCTCTGCTTCTCCAAATGCATCTGGAAGATGAGTTCCTGGATCGTCAGCTTCAGATTGCTCTCGACTTCCAGCGTGCCCAGCAGAAGGCTGTAGCCATCGTCCGTCAGATAGTACGATGTGCGCCGCACCTCCCGGTCGATGTAGACGATCGTGTTCGCCACATAGCTGATATGGAGCGGCTCGAAGCTGCCACGCTCGAAGTCAGAGGCCGCAAAGTACATCGTGCGCCCTTCATTCGACAGGACAACATTGACGATGAAATCGGCGAGAACCAGGCAATCATCGAACGACATGTCCTTCCGAAAATGCTGCGCATTCACCGTATCGACGAAGACGCCGATATCGTCCATCGTGCATGCTTCTTCCTTCAGCGACTGCTCCATGATGTAGAGCAGCACGGCGAAGACCATATTCAGCTGCTCCGCCAAAGTCTCGAAGCCGCACTCCTTCCACAGAGCCTTCTGGCTGCTGTTCGAGAAGAGCAAGGCGTATAGCCCCACCGTCTTCATCCGCTTCGGGAATGCCTTGAGAAAATCGTACTGCATCGCCATGCCACCTTGCTAGAAATCTTCCATGTGCAGGATCTCCTGCGGGATGTACCGGCCTGCTTCCAAGATCCGCTTCATGGCGAGGATGTCCGCCGCCTTGAAGCACGCGAAAAAATCTCCCGCGATCTTGCGATTCTGCCTCTCCTTCGTCTGCGGCAGCACGATGCCGTCCCCTTTTCGCAGCATGGCGAGGTACGCCGCGGCAAACGGCCGTATCTCCCACGGTGCGGCAAGCGCCTCGGAAAGATTTTCATAAATGCCGATGCCCTCGTAGTCAAGATCGCCGAAGTAAAGAAGCTCGTTCTCCGCTTCCTTCATATACGGCTCCGCGCTCAAGGAAAATTCGCGGAAGCTGCTCACAACGCGCTTTCCCGCACCATAGACGAGCGTGCCGATCTCTTCTCCCAGAAGCGTCCGTGCGCCTTCGAGGAGATGGCGCCGCATACTGAAAAACGTATCCTTGTTCTCCACCACGAGGATCTTCTGCGGAATCCTCCGATGATGCGCATAGTAGGAAAACGGTTCCGCCGTCTTGTAGCAATTCAGCTCCGCCATCTCGAAGCCGCAATGCTTCCATACCGTCTTGCCCGCGCCTTGCAGCAAGAACTTCTCCTCGCCCCAGATCTGAAGCTTCGCTCATTGAAGGACATCTCCTGCAGAAGTCCGTCGCTTCCTTCCCGCAGGAACTCGTGCACGGCGCGCACCGCCGCGCGTTCCTTCTCGTATACAGCGAGGTGGCGCAGATAATAGTCGACGTCGATGCGCGGCGTCGTATGATAGAGAAGCTCCTCTTGATATGCCGCATGATCGGGCGCCTCTTCCACGAGCCAGTATTCCAGATGGAGCGCGGGTTTCTTCCCGTTCGTGCCCGAGCGCTTCAGCGGTTTGATGCGCCCCGCTTCCAGCAAGCCCATGACGAAGCGATGCTGCTCCGCATAGGAAGTCGCCGACCTTTTTCCGAGCAGCTCTTCCAAAGACACTCGCTTCAAAGCCGCCACCTCCTCTGTGCGCCGACAAGCAAAAACCTTTGCTTTCATTATAGCATGAAGCCCGCACATGAAAAAGACTGCCGCACATGAATCATGTGCGGCAGCTCCCTTGCTGCGAGAAGGCTTCTTTCGGCGGCATACGACAAACTTCTGTTCATCGGTTCGCTCGTCTGCCGGACCTCTGCCAAATGCCTGCTCCTCGCCATCACGCTGAAACGAAGCGGCTTCCTTGACAAGGGATACCTTCTCTTCATTCTCTATTTCCTCCTGCTCCTCTTCGGCAAAGGCTGCGATATTTCCGCCTCCCCATCATCGCCACGCTGTCCATC
Source organism: uncultured Selenomonas sp. (assembly GCA_916438625.1). Taxonomy (GTDB): domain Bacteria; phylum Bacillota; class Negativicutes; order Selenomonadales; family Selenomonadaceae; genus Selenomonas. The sequence goes on from CAKAFE010000001.1 coordinate 2,336,123, forward strand.
CTATGGATGCTCGCACCGATGAAAATGGAAAGGAATTTCTTCCGTGCGGCGCACTAGTTTCAAGCGATGCCTTGTCAGCACTTCAAAATTTATTGCATATCTTCTTCATCCGCTACTTTCCTACTGCCATGCAACGTCAAGGCATTCCCTTTTGCAACGGCATAATCTGTCGATGCCAGATCATGCTGCAAATCCACATGAGGCATCCCTTCGATGCCCAAAAGATCGAGCATCACATCGTAAATCAAGTCATTCGTCCAATAGGCCTGCTCGTGTCCCCTCAATTGTGCAAACGTCTCTGGGCGTTCCTTCTGAAACTCATCGCTGAACCACATCATGAGCGGTATGCGTGCCATGGTCCAGGTAAATTTATTCGCATCGTGCCCCAACCCACGATCAGGATCGTCGCCATGGTCAGAAAAATAAATCATTCCTTTGAAATTTGGCAGCGAATGAACACGTTCATAAATTTGGGAAAGGATGTAGTCATTATACCGCACAGAGTCATCGTATCGGTCTACCAAGGTGTTCTCTCCTGAAAAATATGCCTTCGGATAGCGGTCACGATAGTCCCAATGGCATCCCATCAGATGAATGACGATCAGGACATTTTCTGAGCACTGCTCTGGAATCTGGGATAGCAGGATCTCATCATAATAGTCTGTATCGAGTGCAGCTCCAACACGTCCATTCATCCATTTTTGATGCTGTGCCGTGCTTCCGATTTCTGCAACAGGCGTGTCCCACGCACCAAATTTGCGCTGATTGCTGATCCAATACGTCTCATAGCCAGCTGCGTTCGCCGCCTCGACGATGGAGTATGCGTCTTTCAAATCCATTTCATTGTATTGGTTCTTTTCACTGAGTGCATACGTCAACACGGGAACGGTATGGGTGTGATTAGAGTACGCATGAGAAAATGTGATATTTTCCTTGTTTTCACGCTGACCTTGCAACCACGGCGTTGTTTCTCTGTCATACCCATAAACCTGCATATGGTTTCGTGTCTCGGACTCTCCAATCACAAGGACAAATACCCCCCCTGAAGAGACAACATGTAAACCTTGCAAAGATTTCAAGCGTTCCTCTCTCATCGAGCGGGCTTCTCCATAGGCACGATATTCCTGCAGCCCCTCCAAAGTCTCCATGCCGATGCGAACAGGAAGGTAATTTCCTACGTGCTGATTGACAGAGAACATACCCATGGCCATGAACGCCAGCCAAACTATGGTCGCACAGCGGCCAAGCGGTTGCATATCCACACGCAAAACAATGCGTAAAGCTCGTATAATACCAGCCATTACCAAAAGCAATCCCAATAGACCGAGCAGCCAAAGGCGTGGGTTTTGACTGTTCAAATATGCCGCAGCTTCATTTAAATTCGTTTGGAACAGGGTCAGCATGATCGCCGAGGACAGAACATATCCTCCGCTCACAATCCAATAACCCCACACAAAAAGAGGCATGAGTGTCGACAGTGCCAATAACGCAAATGCCAAACCGCACACCACGCGCCGAACAACATGCGAGTTGAGCTTCTGTGCCGCCCCATACATCCAAGTCCAAAAAAGAAACCACGATGCACCGAGCAAATAGGCAGTGGCAATCTCGCTGCCACCTACATTCATTCCAGCAAAAAACGGCACATATGCCACGCTCACAAAAAGCGCGACATACACTACGAGCAGGATAATGTATCGTTTTTGCATATGCCGTCATTGGCAGAAGAAACGCCACCCAGATCGCTAAATGCAGCATTCTCCCCCATTCCGTGATTCGCGGGTGTGTAAACGCTTCGGGAATGGTCACCAGTTGCAGGATCGCACCCAAGAAAACAACGGTCAGAAGCGATGCCAGATACAGCCTCCACTTGCAGATACGATTTTTTTCCCCCAACTTCCCATCATGTTCTGTACCCCCCATGGACATATACACAACCACATTCCATATGTCTCCCCGACCTTACGCCTCCTTCGCCACAGGCTCCTTCCGGAGGAGGGAGACGAAGAAGCCCAGCACGGCGCCGACGATGGCGGGACAGACCCAGCCCATCATGACGCCGTAGAACGGAACATACTCGGTGAGCAGCTCATAGAAAGCGGCAGAGCCGAATCCTGCGGCATGAAAGGCATCCGTCAGGGAGAAGGCGAGCGTGAAGAGCATGGCGCCTTGGTAGATGCTCTTTCGCCAGTCGATGAAGTGATCGAAGAGCGAGATGATCACGAAGACGATGACCAAAGGATAGATCGCCACGAGGAACGGCACGGCGAGCGAGATGATCTGCGTGAGGCCGATGTTCGACGCGCCGAAGCTGAAGAGGATGGAGAAGAGCAGCAGCCGCTGGTAAGAAATCTTCTTCTTGAAGATCTCATGGAAGAACATCGCCGCGCTCGATGTGATGCCACAGCACGTCGTGATGCACGCGAGGATGATGATGAGCGCAAGGAGCACGTTGCCGCCCGAACCGAAGAAGATGCGCACGGCTTCGGCCAGCAGCTGTCCGCCGTTTTCCGAGTGGCCGAGAACCTTTGCGCTCGTCGCGCCGAGATACGCGAGAGAGCCATAGACGCATGCCATCAGGAAGACGGTGATGAATCCCGCCGCCAGACAGGCCTTGCCGATGGTGCGCGTGTCGGTCACGCCGCGATAGCGCACGGCGCTCACGACGAGTGTGCCGATGGCGACAGTCGCCAGAAGGTCCATCGTCTGGTAGCCGTCCTGGAATCCCTGCGCATACGGCGTTTCGATGTAATCGCCCGTAGCTTCAAGCACGTCGCCGAGCGGCGATCCGAAGGCTCGCAGGAACAAGATCACGAGCACGACGAGGAGCGCGGGCGTGAGCATCTTGCCCACGCGGTCGATGAGCTTGTTCGGATTGAGCGACAGATAGTACGAGGCGCCGAAGAAAAGCGCCGTGTAAATGAGCTGCGGCACCGTGACGTCGCCCGTGCCGAGGAAGGGACGGATGCCGATCTCGAACGATACGGCGCCCGTCCTCGGCATGGCGAACAGCGACCTGATGATCAGATACAGGATGACGAGCAGCATCGTCGCGAACCACGGGAATGTCCGCTTGTGCAGGAGCTTTTACATATTCGCCGCCCGCGAGGGCGATCGCCGTGATTCCCGTGAGCGGCAGCCCGACGCCCGTCGTCATGAATCCCAGCATGGCGGGCAGCGTGTTGTCGCCCGCCGCCTGTCCCAGCGCAGGCGGGAAGATGAGATTTCCCGCTCCGAAAAAGATGGAGAACATCATGAAGCCCAGGGTCAGCAAATCCTTTTTCTTCAATCCATTCATTTCGCATTCCTCTCAAAATTCTCTTCCAACAACGGCAGCAAATACTTGCCCGTGTACGAGTCCTTGACCTTCACGATATCCTCCGGGCGTCCTTCGGCGACGATGCGGCCGCCGCCCGAACCGCCTTCGGGGCCGAGGTCGATGATGTGGTCGGCCGTCTTGATGACGTCGAGGTTGTGCTCGATGACGACGACCGTGTCGCCGCCGTCGACGAGGCGGTGCAGGATGCCGAGAAGCTTCGCTATATCGGCCGTATGAAGCCCCTGTCGTCGGCTCGTCGAGGATGTAGAGCGTGCGTCCCGTCGAGCGGCGTGCAAGCTCGGTCGCGAGCTTCACGCGCTGCGCCTCGCCGCCCGAGAGCGTCGTCGCGCTTTGCCCGAGCTTGATATAGCCGAGGCCGACGTCCCTGGATGACCTTGAGCTTCGTCTCGATGCGCGGGATGTTCTTGAAGAACTCCACGGCTTCGTCGACCGTCATCGCGAGCACGTCGGCGATCGTCTTGCCCTTGTACCGCACCTCAAGCGTCTCGCGGTTGTAGCGCGCGCCCTTGCAGACCTCGCACGGCACATAGACGTCGGGCAAAAAGTGCATCTCGATCTTGATGATGCCGTCGCCGCGGCACGCTTCGCAGCGGCCGCCCTTGACATTGAAGCTGAAGCGCCCCGGCTTGTAGCCGCGCATCTTTGCTTCCGTCGTCTGGCTGAACAGCTGGCGGATGGCGTCGAAGACGCCCGTGTAGGTCGCAGGATTCGAGCGCGGCGTGCGCCCGATCGGCTGCTGGTCGATGTCGATGATCTTGTCGATATGCTCAAGCCCCGCGATCTTCTTGTGCTTGCCTGGCTTCCCCTTCGCATGGTAGAGCCTTGAGGCGACGCCCTTGTAGAGGATTTCGTTGACGAGCGTCGATTTCCCCGACCCCGATACGCCCGTGACGAGGACGAGCTCGCCCAGAGGGAACTTCACGCGAAGGTTCTTGAGGTTGTTCGCCGCCGCGCCGATGATCTCGATGAAGCTGCCGTTGCCTGTTCGGCGACGGCTCGGCACGGGGATGAACCTCTTCCGCGCAAGGTACTGCCCGGTGACGGAGGCCTCGACCTTCTTCAGCTCTTCCGCCGTGCCCTCGGCGACAACGCGCCCGCCATTCGCGCCCGCGCCCGGACCGATGTCGATGATATGGTCAGCGGCGTACATCGTGTCCTCGTCGTGCTCGACGACGATGAGCGTGTTGCCGAGATCCCTGAGACGCTTCAGCGCCGCTAGGAGACGGTCGTTGTCCCTTTGGTGCAGCCCTATGCTCGGCTCATCGAGGATGTAGAGCACGCCCATCAGACCCGAGCCGATCTGCGTCGCAAGCCTTATGCGCTGCGCCTCGCCGCCGGAAAGCGTGCCCGCCGCGCGCGAAAGCGTCAGATAGCCGAGTCCGACGTTCAGGAGGAAGCCGAGCCGCGCATGGATCTCCTTCAAGATCTGCGCGGCGATCTTCGTCTCGCGCTCCGTCAGGGAAAGCCCCGCGAAAAAGCTGTCGCACTCCCCGATCGTCATCTCCGTGACCTCGGCGATGTTCTTTCCGCCGACCTTGACGGAAAGCACCTCGGGGCGAAGCCTCGCGCCGCCGCACGCAGGGCACGGCGTGATCGTCATGTAATTCTCGTAGTCCTCGCGCATCGCATCCGCATCCGTCTCGCGATAGCGGCGCGCCAGCAGCAGCATGACTCCCTCGAAGGCCGCATTGTGCATCTTGTACTCACCAAACATGTTCTCGTAGCCGAACTCGAACTTCTCATCGCCCGTGCCGTAGAGCAGAAGATCCTGCACCTTTTTCCCGACATCGCGAAAGGGCGTGTCGACCGTATAGCCGTAATGCTTCAGCACGGCTTCCATCTGGCAGTTCGCGTAGGTGTTGAGGTTCTTGGAAAGCGGCGCGAAAACGCCTTCGGCGAGGGAAAGCGAATCGTCGGGCACGACAAGTTCCAAGTCGAACTCCATGTTGCTGCCGAGTCCGCTGCACGCCGGGCACGCGCCGTAAGGGCTGTTGAACGAGAACATGCGCGGCGTGATCTCGGGCAGGCTGATGCCGCAGTCGACGCACGCGAAGTTCTCGCTGAACATCAGCAGCTCGCCGTCGACCACCTGCACATAGACGACGCCCTCGCCCATCTTCAGCGCCGTCTCCAAAGAGTCGGCGAGACGCTGTTCCATGCCTTCGCGCACGACGAGCCGATCGACGACGACCTCGATCGTGTGCTTCTTCGCCTTGTCGAGCTGTATGTCCTCGGCGAGATCGAAGACCTCGCCGTCGATGCGCACGCGCACATAGCCCTCGCGACGGACATGGTCGAGGATCTTCTTGTGCTCGCCCTTCTTGCCGCGGACGATCTGCGCCATGATGAGGAGCTTCGTGCGCTCGGGCAGAGCTTCCAGCTTGTCCATCATCTGGTCGACCGTCTGCTGCGCGATGGGCTTGCCGCACTTCGGGCAGTGCGGGCGGCCGGCGCGCGCGAACATCAGTCGCATGTAGTCGTAGATCTCCGTCACCGTGCCCACTGTCGAGCGCGGATTGCGGCTCGTTGTCTTCTGGTCGATGGAGATTGCCGGCGAAAGCCCCTCGATGTTGTCGACGTCGGGTTTGTCCATCTGTCCGAGGAACTGCCTCGCATACGACGACAGCGACTCCACATAGCGCCTCTGTCCCTCGGCGTAGATGGTATCGAAAGCGAGCGACGACTTGCCCGAGCCGGAAAGACCCGTGACGACAACGAGCTTGTCGCGCGGAATCTCCACGTCGATGTTCTTCAGGTTGTGTGCGCGAGCTCCCTGTATACGGATAACGTTCTCCATCAATGATCTTCCTCCATCTTCACCGCGAAAGTCCACGAACGGGTTCGGCAGGGCGCAAACCACTCGGCTCTTTCATGCAGGGGCGGCGCACACGATCACAAACTTCGCGCATACCGTCCGCCATTCTCCTCATTATATCGGAAATGCCGTGGAAGTTGAAGCCTTTTCTCCGCTTCTCCCGCAAGGAAATCCCACACAAAGGCTGCTGCATGAGGCCGAACCCGGCCTATGCAGCAGCCTTTCTCATATTCTCCGTCATGAACCCATCGCTCGGAAAAAGCGCCGACCGATGCGGATCAAGCACATCGTCCACCATGAAGCCCCGAGAGGCCACGCCGAAGAGGCCGACCGATCGGCCAGGCTTCTGCCGCTTACCAGATCTTCCCTGCGAGGAACCAGAAGCGTCCGCGATCCCTGTAGGACTTATCCCCGTAAGCAAGGCCGATACGGCGCGCATAGTCAACGCGCGCGAACCACTCGGACGTGTTGTAGGCGAGGCCGATGCCCCAACCCTTGAGCGTCGTCGACTCTCCATCGAAGGATGTGCGCCCGGCGTCGAGATAGGTGCTGGCAACGAGACCCGGCACATCCGTATAGTAGCGGAATTCGACCGTGCCGAGCACCCCGCTGTCGCCCGTGCCCGCACCCTGCGGATAGGCGCGCACAGCGTTGGCGCCGCCGATGTACATCTGCTCAGAGCTGTCGAGATGCTTCGATGCGGCCTGTCCGGACAGCTTGACCATGACATCCGCCTTCTTGCCCAGCGACTGCACGGCCGTGACCTTGGCTTCCGCCTTCGTGAACCTACCATCCGTGCCGCCGAGCTCCGCCAGCTTCTTCGCATACTCCGAATCCGCCGTGACGTTGCCCGCCGTCAGAACGAAGTTATAGTCCAAGGAGAGACCAGCCTTGCGGTCGCGCCAGAAGCCGTCGAGACCAGCGTGGATGCTGTGCGAATGTTTCCTGCTGTCCGCCAAGCCGCCGAAGGCGTCCATGTCGTCCTTGAGTCTGCGATAATCATAGCCGTAGGTGACGGCGAGCTTTTCGTCGGTCGTATGGTAGAGCGGACGGCTGCCGTAGACACTGATCGTATCCGCCGTCCCATGCGCTCCCAGAGCGCTCATCGGGCCGCCGACCTCGTAGTCCATGCGGCTGTAGCCGACGCCGAGCGACGTGCCGCCATGTCCGACGAGCATTTCATAGTTCGCGTAGTAGTTGTGCAGCGACTTGTTGGAAAGCAGGAGGCCGACATTGACCTTCGATCCCATGCCGTCGGCGTTGTAGATCGAATGCTGTGCGCCGTAGCGGTAGCGTCCCGTCGATTCGCCACCGTAGTTCTCGGCATAGACGATGGTCGCAGACGGCTTGCCGTCCTCAATGTGCACGGTCACGTCGCTCGTGCCAAATGCCTTGCCCGCGCTGAGCGTACCGACGGCACGCGCGCCGCTGAAATCACTGATCGTATAGAGCGCCGTTTCCAGATCTTTGGTGCGGATGATTTCGCCCTTCTTGAGGCCCGCCAAGAAGCCCCTCGCCGCCGCATCCTTGAAGCGGCTCTGGTTGTCGAGTCTCACCTCGCCATAGCGGCCGGGAATGACCTTGATGATGACATTGCCGTCTGCCGACTCTTGCGCAGGCAGGTAGGCGGCAGCAGCCGGATAGCCGTGGCTGCGGCAATACGCCGTGATCTGATCCTGCAGATCGTTGAGTCCCGCCAGCGTCGTTTCCTTGCCGATCCTCGCCAGGAGGATATCGCGAACCTCGGCGTTGTTGAACTTGATCTCATCCTCGACATCAAGTTGGATGTTCTTCACCAGGAACTTCACATCGTTCGTCGACTTGTTCTTCTTCATGGTGTTCTCGACGCCCGCCTGCGCTCCCGGCAGCGTTCCCTCGATATCCCTGCCCGGGTTTTGAGAGCGACGATGCCGCATACGCGGGGATTGCCGTCGTACTCGCGATCAGTCCCAAGAGCACCGCCCTTGTCAAAGTATGGTGCAGCCTGTTTTTCATGCCAATGATCTCCCTTGCTCTGAAGTATAGACGCACGGTTTCGTGCAGTCTTCCCGAATGAATATAAGAATCCAATCTATCAGACAAAGCCTGATTCTCTTTTCTTTCGACACATACCTTTTGAAATCCTTCCCTCATCCTGATTTATTCTGCTGCACGGAAAATTTTAATCCGCACGGCCGCCTGCATGTATTCAGCGCGAGGCTTCCATTGACATGCCTTTTTCTCTTGGTGTACGATGGAAAGTGCAAGTGTTTGCTTTTGCGAGCATACGTCCCCCTCACCAGAGAAGAAAGATCGTCAAGGAGGAACTGGAATGAGCATACATGAAGAATGCGGTGTATTCGGCGTATTTTTCTCCCGAGCCGACGAACGTCGCGGCGATGGCCTACTACGCCCTTTACGCGCTGCAGCACCGCGGGCAGGAGAGCTGCGGCATCACCGTGAACGATGACGGCGTCTTTTCCTCGCACAAGGATCTCGGACTCGTCAACGATGTCTTTTCCCGCGAGGTTCTTTCCCGCTTCCCCGAGGGCAAGATCGCCATCGGTCATGTACGCTACGGCACGACAGGCGCGACAAGCCGACGCAACTGCCAGCCGCTCGCCATCAATCACCAGAAGGGGCAGATGGCGCTCGCGCACAACGGCAACCTGAGCAACGCCGACCTGCTGCGCGACAAGCTCGAACTCGCCGGCGCCATCTTCCACACGACGATCGACACGGAGATCATCGCCTACCTCATCACGCAGGCGCGTCTCAAGGTGCGTTCCATCGAAGAGGCGGTCAGCCAAGCGATGAATCGCCTGGAAGGCGCCTACTCGCTCTGCCTCATGTCGAGCACGAAGCTCATCGCCGTGCGCGACCCGCAGGGCTTCCGTCCGCTCTGCTACGGCAGGATGCCCGACGGCACGTGGGTCGTCGCCTCGGAGAGCTGCGCCCTGAGCGCCGTCGGCGCAGAGCTGGAGCGCGACCTCCTGCCCGGCGAGATCCTCGTCTTCACGAAGGACGGCATGACGAGCCGCGTGGAGCACTGTCATACGAAACCACGGAAATCGTGCGTCTTCGAGTACATCTACTTCGCGCGCCCCGACTCCATCATCGACGGCGTATCCATTCACGCGGCGAGGACGCGCGCCGGCGAGATCCTCGCCGCCTGTCACCCCGTCGATGCCGACGTCGTCATCGGCGTGCCCGACTCGGGGCTTGACGCAGCGCTCGGCTACAGCCGCGCCTCGGGCATCCCCTACGGCATCGGCCTCATCAAGAACAAGTACATCGGGCGCACCTTCATCGCGCCTGGCCAGGAGAACCGCGTCGACAAGGTGCGCATCAAGCTCAACCCCATCGACGAGACAGTTCGCGGCAAGAGAGTCGTGCTCATCGACGACTCCATCGTGCGCGGCACAACGAGCAAGCGCATCACCGACCTCATCCGCAAGGCGGGGGCCAAGGAGATCCACCTGCGCATCTCCGCGCCGCCCTTCCTCCACCCCTGCTACTACGGCACGGACATCGACTCCTCCGACAAGCTCGTCGCCGCGCACCACACGCTCGAAGAAATCACGCAGATCGTCGGAGCCGACACCTTGGGCTACCCTGCCGATCGGCTCGCTGCCCACGCTCGCCGGCGACATTCCCTGCTGCGACGCCTGCTTCAGCGGCGACTACCCGACGAGCATCCCGAAGAACACGAACAAGAACCGCTTCGAAACGAAGCTGTCCAAAAGCAGCAAAGAAGAAGCATAGCACGACGCCGAGAGGCCGCGCATGAGCTGGACGGACTCATGCGCGGCCTTTTTCTGCCCCCTGAGCCGGCAGCGTCGCCCGCTCTACAGCGAAGCGCCGTTCGTCGCTATGACCTCCCTGTACCAAGCGAACGACTTCTTCTTCCAGCGTGCGAGCGTCCCCGTGCCGTCGTCATGGCGATCGACATAGATGAAGCCATAGCGCTTCTTCATCTCGGCTGTGCTCGCGCTCACGAGGTCGATCGGCGCCCACGTCAGATAGCCCATGAGATCGACGCCGTCGGCGACCGCTTCGCCCGCCTCGCGGATATGCGCCCGCAGGTAGTCGATGCGGTAGTCGTCCTCCACCGTCTTGCCGCCCGCGCCGTCATCGACGAGCACATCGTCGGCGCCCAGCCCGTTTTCCACGATGAAGAGCGGCTTCTGCCAGCGATTCCAGAAGCGGTTGAGCACATAGCGGAGACCTGCGGGATCGATCTGCCAGCCCCATGCCGACTCATCGAGGTACGGATTCTTCTCGCCCTCGATGATGTTCCCCGCGCTCTTCTCCTCGCCCGCCGCGCTCTTGCAGAGGCTCACATAGTAGCTGAAGGAAACGAAATCGACGGTGTTCTCGCGCAGCAGGCGCAAGTCCTCTTCCGTCGTCTCGATCTCGATGCCGTGTTCCTTGAAATAGCGCTTGATGTAGCCTGGATAGACGCCGCGCACATGCACGTCGCCGAAGAAATCGTTCTTGTTGCTCTCCAGCATCGCCGCGATCACGTCTTCGGGCTTCGGCGTCAGCGGATAAAGCGGCATCGCGAGCACCATGCAGCCGACGAGAGCGTCCGGCATCAGCTCGTGCGCGATCTTCGTCGCGAGCGCCGACGCCACGAGTTCATGGTGACATGCCCGGTAGAGCGCCGATTCGCTGAGCTTCTCGCGCGGCGTCAGGATGCCGCCGCTCATCAAGGGCGCGTGCAGCACGGAATTGATCTCGTTGAACGTCAGCCAATACTTGACCTTGCCCGCATAGCGCGCAAAGAGCGTCCGCACATAGCGCTCGTAAAAACCGATCATCCGGCGGCTCCGCCAGCCATCGCAGGTCTTCGCCGGTGAAGGGCGTCTCATAATGCGAGATCGTCACCATCGGCTCGATGCCATATTCGTGGCATGTGTCGAACAAAGCGTCGTAAAAGGCCAATCCCTGCTCATTCGGCTCTTTTTCATCGCCGCGCGGAAAGATCCTACTCCAAGCGATGGACGTGCGAAAGACCTTGAACCCCAGCTCGGCAAAAAGCTGGATGTCCTCGCGGAAACGGTGATAGAAGTCGATGCCGACCAGCTTCAGGTTGTCCTCCGTCGGAACCGTCGTCGGCTCTCCCTGCAAGCCGCGCGGCATGACGTCCTGTATGCTCAGTCCCTTGCCGCCCTCCGCATAAGCGCTCTCGCACTGGTTCGCCGCCACCGCGCCGCCCCACAAAAATTCTCCGGAAACTGCATCCCCTTCATCCCCTTCAGCTGCATCTCTGGCTGATCCGTCAACATACGCGAAAGCCCGCTGCCAAGGCAGCGGGCTTTCATGCGCCTCAAGGCGCGGAAATCGCGGAGACGGGACAGCCTTCCGCACATGCACCGCACTCGATGCACTTTTCCTCGTCGATCACGTACTGAGACTCACCCTCCGAGATCGCCTCGACAGGACAAGCGCCAGCGCACGAACCGCACGAGATGCACTCTTCACTGATCTTGTAAGCCATGGTGGGACACCTCCTTTCGCAACCGCGCTGCAAGCACGAGCTTCATTGTATCGCCCTCTCCTCTGTCGCACGACATAGGGAGACTGCTCATCTATCGGAAAAAAGTCTCTTGCAGGGCGCGTCCACTCCACATCGAAAGCAAGACCGAGCGCCTGCAGGCGCTCCCTTGCTTCCTGCCAGGGAATGCCCAGAACATCGACCTCTTCCATCAGACTTCCATGATCTCCTTTTCCTTGACGATTCGCGCATCATCCACAGCCTTGATGTATTTATCGACCAGCTTCTGCATATCGTCCTGGCCCTTCTTCGCTTCGTCCTCGGTGATCTCCTTCGCCTTTTCGAGCTTCTTCATCTGCTCGTTTGCGTCGCGACGGATGTTGCGGATCGCGACCTTCGCATCCTCCGTCTTCTTGTTCAGGGACTTCACCAGCTCCGTGCGGCGCTCCTGCGTGAGCTGCGGTATAGAAAGGCGTACCGCCGTGCCATCGGAATTCGGCGTAAGCCCGAGGTCGGACTTCATGATCGCCTTCTCGATGTCATGCAGGATCGTCTTCTCCCAAGGCGTGATCATGAGCATGCGCGGCTCAGGCACAGCGATGGCCGCGACCTGGCTCACGGGCGTAGGCTGGCCGTAGTAGTCGACCATCACGCGATCCAAGAGAGCAGGAGTGGCGCGTCCGGCGCGCAGCGACCCGAAATCCCGGCGCAGCGCTTCGAGCGTCTTCTTCATGCGCTCTTCCTGGGCGTTGAAAATGTCCTTGATCATGCTTCTTCCCCCCCTACAATCGTGCCGATATCCTCGCCGACCGCAGCCTTGAGGATATTTTCATGCTTGTCGATGTTGAATACGACGATGGGAATCTCGTTGTCCATGCAGAGGCTCGTCGCCGTCGAATCCATGACGGCGAGGCCGCGGCTCAAGACGTCCATGTACGCCAGACGGTCGAACTTCTTCGCCGCAGGATTCTTGCGCGGATCGCTGTCATAAACGCCGTCGACGCCCTTCTTCGCCATGAGGATGACGTCCGCCTCGATCTCGGCAGCGCGCAGAGCCGCCGTCGTGTCCGTCGAAAAATACGGATTGCCCGTACCTGCCGCCAAGATCACGACGCGCCCCTTCTCCAGGTGGCGCACTGCCTTGCGACGGATATAAGGCTCGGCGACTTGGCGCATCTCGATGGCGCTCTGCACGCGCGTATCGACATCGATGTTCTCCAAGGAGCTCTGCAGCGCGAGCGAATTCATGACCGTCGCGAGCATTCCCATGTAGTCCGCCTGCGCGCGATCCATGCCCTTGTCGCTTCCAGCAAGGCCGCGCCAGATATTGCCGCCGCCAACGACGACGGCGACATCGATGCCGCGTTCACGCACCTTCTTTACCTCGGCCGCAATGGCGTCGACGGTCGGCAGATCAATGCCGAAAGCCTGGTCTCCTGCGAGAGATTCACCGCTGAGTTTCAAAACGACACGCTTGTAGCTGGCAATATCCAAAATGACCGTCCTCCTTGCAGAAGTATCTCGTCTCTCGACTCCTACGCCGCCGCTTCCTTCTTCTTATTCGACGAAGCTGGAAATAATCCTCTTGAAAATCTGGGAAATCCTCCGTCTTTAGAACTTCCTAAGGAAGCGTCGATCTTGCTGAAAATGGCAGGAAAAAAGCTGCCGCACAGAATCACCTTTCAACAATCGCCATGCAACAGCTTTCTTATTACAAATCTCAGCCCTTGATCTGGGCAGCGACCTCAGCCGCGAAGTCTTCCGACTTCTTCTCCAAGCCTTCGCCAAGCTCGAAGCGCACGAAACGCTCCACCGTGACATCGCCGAGGACTTCCTTGACCGTCTTGTCGGGATCCTTGACGAACGGCTGCTCCAGCAGGCAGACTTCCCGGTAGAACTTGTTGATGCGTCCCTCGACCATGCGCTCGACGATCTTCTCGGGCTTGCCCTCTTCGAGAGCCTGTGCGCGAAGAACTTCCTTCTCATGCTCAAGATCTTCCGTCTTCACGCCCGAACGGTCGATTGCCGTCGGCGCCGAAGCCGCGATGTGCATGGCAACGTCCTTGCCGACCTCAGCCGTGCCGCCCGAAAGATCGACGAGCACGCCGATCTTGCCGCCCATGTGGATGTAGCTCGCGATGCGTCCTGAAGCGTTCTCATAGCGCGCGAAGCGGCGCAGGGAAATCTTCTCGCCAATGTTGGCGACAGCTTCCGTGACCGTCTCCGCGACCGTCTTGCCGTCGAGCGTGCTCGCGTTCAAGGCGTCCAAGTCGGCAGGATTCGTCTCGGCGATGTGCTTGGCGATCTTGTCGCAAAGCTCATGGAACTTCTCCGTGACCGCGACGAAATCCGTCTCGCAGTTGATCTCGACGAGAGATGCGACCTTCGCGTCATCGGCGACGTAAGCTGCGACGACGCCCTCGGAAGCGATGCGGCCGGCCTTCTTCTCAGCCTTCGCAATGCCCTTCTCGCGCAGGTAGTCGATCGCCTTGTCCATGTCGCCGTCGGTCTCCGACAGCGCCTTCTTGCAGTCCATCATGCCTGCGCCTGTGCGCTCGCGCAGCTCCTTGACCATCTTTGCGTCAATCTTTGCCATCTTGCGCCTCCTCACCTGCACTGGCCTGACCCTGCCGACCCTCGACGATAGCGCTCGCCATCGCGCTCGTCAAGAGACGGACAGCGCGGATCGCATCGTCATTGCCCGGAATCACATAGTCGATCTCATCGGGATCGCAGTTCGTATCGACGATCGCGACGATGGGAATGTTGAGCTTCTTTGCCTCAGCGACGGCGATGCGCTCCTTGCGCGGATCAACGACGAAGAGCGCGCCCGGCAGGCGGTTCATCTCCTTGATGCCGCCGAGGAACTTCTCCAGCTTCGTCATCTCATGACGCAGCTGCAGGACTTCCTTCTTCGTCAGGACGTCGAACGTGCCGTCCTCTTCCATGCGCTCAAGATCCTTCAAGCGGCGGATGCGCTTCTGGATCGTCTGATAGTTCGTCAGCATGCCGCCGAGCCAACGCTCGTTGACATAGAACATCTCCGCCTTCGTCGCCTCTTCCTTCACGGCGTCCTGCGCCTGCTTCTTCGTGCCGACGAAGAGAACGCTCTTGCCCTCTTCCGCCAAGCTACGAAGGAAGTTGTACGCCTCGTCAACCTTGCGCACGGTCTTCTGCAAATCAATGATGTAGATGCCGTTCCTCTCCGTGAAGATGTACTTCGCCATCTTCGGATTCCAACGGCGGGTCTGATGTCCGAAATGGACACCGGCCTCCAAAAGTTGTTTCATAGAAACTACTGCCATAATTGGTGCACCTCCTGTTTTTTCCTCCGCGCCCCTCATCCTCTGCACCACTCCCGGCGAAGGGAGCACAGGGCAGACGTCAGCGCGCGTGCGTTATATAGACACCGTGAAGAATTTTAGCATAGATGGGGTGGAAAAGCAAGTGGGAAAAGTAGAAAGGGAGCCGAGGCTGCCCTTTGAAACATCTATCTCTCAGCAAGCTTTCAGGATTCACGCGGGAGTCACGAGGCAGGCAGAACGCCGCAACCCCTTTCATATCAAGGGTTTGCGGCGTTTTGGCAATCACTCGAACTCAATTCTTATATTTTAGCTCCTCTTGTGAAACCTTATATTTCAAGGCTTCTCGTTCTCCTTATTCCTCTCATTCTCCTCATTATACACCTTTTTGAGATTTTTGGGGGTCATACGGGGGTCACGGCTTCAGCCGTTCTTATCGTTCTGCACCTTTTTCGCTCTCATGCTTAATGCCCATAACACGCCCTTTCTTCCGAACAAGCACGCCTGTTGTCTTGCCTAGTTCTTTCTCCAAAACCCGTTTCAATGCTGGTAGTAAAATTTTTTGATACCGCAGCTCAAGGCTGCGTTTGAGATACGTTTTATAAACCTCAGAAATCGCCGGCGTCATTTCTATAATTTTAGAAATATTTCCCTGTTGTTTTTCTATCTCAGGCACAATACGAAGAATCGCTTCCTGCAAATCTTTATGGGGCTTTTTCAGATATTCGGAAAAAAGAATCCTCTTGCGATCCTCCCGATAACATGAGTAGACATTGAATTCCTCTCGTTTGAATTCCGGCCCTCCATTCAATCGCTGCTGCATGAGTTCTTCAGGCAGCAACGCCGACAAAGATGAACCACAATCATAGATGGGTGCAAACGAAAGCTCATTTTCAGCATTCAACACGCCACCCCAATTATCCATATTTCGATCTCGGTTATTGATATATCCATCAACAATGAACATATCCCAAAACTTTCTTTTAAATTCTTCCTTGTCAACAATTTGCTTTGTTTGCTCAATGACCATCATCACATTATCCACGTTAGACTGCGTTCGCAAACTGTCGCTTTCCACCTCCTGTAAAACAAGCTTGTGGAACTCAATCAATTTCTTTCCGTCTTGCGTGAAATCCTCGCAGGCAACAACAATCTTCTCTTCTCCATTCGGCATTTTATAGGTTGCCAGAAAAGTATTTTGCGTTTCAAATCCCAATGTCTTAAAAATCTTGCAGCCGATATCCTCAGAGAATTGATTGTTCATGTAGCTCAAAGAATTATGAAGCTCTCTCACTGGATCAGGAAATTTCACCATGTATATCCGATGATCATAAAGAATTCGCTTCTTTTTCTCCGACCCTCCAAAAAGTATTGATGGTCTCCTGGCAATGCGTCAAATCAATCATGGACAAGCCCCCAAAAAAAGCGTTGGATTTCCTGCCCCTTGATCGGATCAATCTCGCGGAATTTGACAGCTTCCTTCACGCTCCAATGAACGTCAACCACCGCTCCATATAAAGAAAGCTGATTGTCCTGCTCGGCCAACTCATAAGCGCGATTCATATCATACCTCAGTCCCTCTTCATAGTCATCCGGATTGTATCTTCGCTCAACTTTCATCTTCTGCTGCCCTCCCCGTATTTAATTGTCGCCCAAACAAAATTCCTTTCCTCGCACATACTTTGCGGCTTTTTGACAATCATTCGAACTCGCCAAGTGGAAACTCAATCTAAACTTTTTGTATAGACCATTTGATTCCATTTGGCTTTATTTGATACCAGTTATCCAAATCCTATGGGGCACCCGACTTTTTGCTATCAAAAGGCCATCAGGGAATGCTATCAATAAAAATAATCAGAGGTGGGTGATATGGATAATTCCTGTCGATACCAATGCTAGCGGAAGATAAAACCAGAGTTCGGTTTTTGAAAAAACGCAACTACAAAAGGTACAGGTTGAGTCAGTAAATTCCTTAGACGATGCTTTCATTGAAAAGTCTATTTTATCATCTGGCAACAGTCTTACTTTGTCATACAAAGCTCGGTAGAGGCGTTCTTGTAGTAAATAATAGGAATCTAACCCCCAAAACACAATTATGGGTATATATGCCACAAGAAAGTACAGTTTGTCTGTGTCTTTTCCAGCCAAAGCAAAGATTCCTGCTACAAGCGTAACTGCCCACCCCTTTAATGCAAAGGAATTAGAAGCCATACGATTAATTACACTTTGAATCATTTCTAAGTGGCTTAACTTTTTGCCCATAAAGCAACTCCTGTTCACTTACTTGTCATGAATCTTCGCAGCTTTTTCAATCCACGTTCCCATATTATCATATCCATTATCTGCAACATAATCGTAGATGCCATCAGCAATGCGATCAAAGTACGCTGGAGAATTATCGTTATAATATCCTATTACCTCGTGAGTATTACTTCTAAAGGATGTAGATAAAGTATGCATATCCTTAATAGCATTTATATGTACGCCTATTACAGCATTGCCCCTTTGCAAGCTTTTACAAATTTCATATTGCACAAAAGGACGTTTCAAAGTTTCGGTTCCAATCAGGACTACTGTTACAGAGGTTCCTTTAAGTTGCTTATCAATCCACTTATGAACAGCCGTATCTCCCTGTCTCTTAATTTGCTCAAAATCTGCCTTATCAATGAAGCCAGCAGCTTCTTTACCCTGAGTAACCCAACTATTGCGGACAACCATTGAACGATTAATGTCGTTATCGTAATGAAAACTAAAAAACACTCTACGCGCCACAGATATTCTCCTTTCTATTTATCTTGTTGAAAACCAGTGTGCCAATGTCTGGTAGTTCAACTTTCCATTTTCTGGTGTTACTGTGTAATATCCTTTTTGAATATAAGCACCATTATCATATTTGTCGTTGCCATCTTCATAACAGATATATGGATATAATGACAAATACTCTGCGCCTTTATAAAAACCATCATAACTGCCCTTTGGCTTCAACGGGAACAGTGCGATATGGGCTTTAAATTTTTGAGCATCACCATATCCAAGTTCCCAATTACACCACTTGGAGTCTATTGCAGCATTTGTAGCAAGCAGAATAAATTTGGCCTTTCGCTGTTTACTGTGGGTAACGCTTGAAAAGCGCGTTTCATTCCGATAGAATTATATCCATGGAAGATAGACACAGAAAGGCGGTTTTTATTCATGGATACAGGAAGCTTGTTCGCCGTTGCCTTGAACCTCCCGCGCCCTTGGTGCATATCTCAAGTGGAATTCAAGCCCACAGAAGATGGATCCATGGAACTGCATATTCATATCGCCTTCCAACGCGGAGGGAAGTTTCCCTGCCCGCAAGACCATTGCGACAAAAGCTTTCCTGCTTACGACACAACGCCGAGAACTTGGCGTCATCTCAACTTCTTCCAGTATAAAACCCTATATCCATGCCGATCTCCCTCGCATACAATGCGAAAAAAACATGGCGTGAAGACCGTACAGGTGCCTTGGGCACGCGAGGGATCAGGCTTCACGCTTCTCTTTGAGAGCTGGATCATAGAGCTTGCCAAGCATCTGCCCGTAGCCGTCATTGCTCGCATGGTCGCAGAGCATGACACGAGACTATGGAGGTTCATCCATCATTATGTGGACAAGGCTCGCGCGTTGGAGGACTATTCCGAAGTCACCGCCATCGGCATGGATGAAACCAGCAAGAAGGGGCATAACTACATCACGGTCGTCGCCGACCTTTCCCAGCGCAAAGTCATCTTCGTGACGGATGGCAAGGATTCTACAACTGTCCGGCGGTTCGCTGCCGACTTTGAAGCACATCGAGGCAATACGGAAAGAGTCGATCTCATCACCTGCGATATGTCGCTCGGTTTCCGCAAAGGGATTCAGGAATCCTTCGAGAACAGCCGATCATCATCGACAAGTTCCATGTAATCAAACATGCCAACGAAGCCGTGGACAAGGTTCGCAAGATGGAAGCCAAGGAGAATGCCTTGCTGAAGAACTCCAAGTACCTTTGGTTGAAGAATGATGCCAATCTGACGGAAAAAAACAACGAGAAAAAGGAAACGCTCCAGAAGAAGCATTTTAAAGACAGCGCGTGCCTGTGCCATGCGCATCGAATTGCAGGAAATCTACGAGCAGTCCGTCCATCGAGACGAGGCGGAGCAGCGTTTGAAAAAAAGCTCTGCAGCTGGATGATGCACGCAAGATTGGAACCCATGAAGAAGTTTTGTGGCACGATCCGCAATCATTGGGACGAGATCCTGCACTATTTCGAGCACCCCTATACGAATGCCATTCTGGAAGGGGTGAACAGCATTATACAAAACATCAAGCGTCGCGCCCGAGGGTTCAGAAATGATGAATATTTCAAGACCATGATCTATCTGGGATGCGGCAAGCTGAATCTCAACATCCAAATCCCATAATTTGTCCATTGGTAAAAGACTGTACGAACATAAAGAACATTTGTTCCTTTCTCCTACCCATATCAAACAGCGAGGAGCCATAAATTTGTCACATTTTTTAATTCGATCCTTCAAATTAGCCGCGGTCGCTGCTGTGGTAATTGGGGACATTGAGGTGTCTTGGCTGTCGATATAGGCTTTTACATCGTATTGCTCTTGCAAAAAACCAAGTACGCCTTTAAGTTCTTGGAGGTCATCATGCTTATGTGAAATAAAAACGGTGGTCTTTCTCTTTCTAGTGTATAGTGCGCATTCGTTAATATTTGACATTGCTTCATTTAAACGAACATCCGCATACGCTTGAAACGAGCCTTGCTCAATCAACTTTTCCATCTTTGCATCCTCTTTATCATCTTGGTTCTAAAAACTTATCTCCGTTCAAATTCATCTTTTCCCTCGCACATATCGCGAAAGCGTCGAGACGCTCAGGTTCGTTACAGCAGCCACATCCTTATAGGAACGTCCTTCGCGAAGCAAGGCAAGCGCATGTTCCTTCCTCGCCCTATCGATCGGAGGCCTGCCCTCACGAAACCCCTGTTTCGTCCTGGCAACCGCCTTGCCTTCCTGCATCCGTTCCAGAATCATGCTCCGCTCAAGCTCGGCCACCGCAAGAAGCGTCGCAATAAAGAACTTGCCCATGGGCGTCTGGTCGAGCAATCCTACATTCAAAACATTGACTTTCACGCCTCGCTCAATCAGAGAACGGATCACATGGATTCCCATCCTCCACATTGCGGGCAAGGCGATCCAGCTTCGTCACAATCAAAACGTCGCCCGCTTCCATGCGGCCAAGCAAACCTTGAAGCTTCGGCCGCTCCATGGAAGCTCCGGAAAACTGCTCCACCGTAACCGAAGAGGCTCCATTTTTCTCTCAGGCGTTGCTCCTGTTCCTCCAAGGAATTTCCATGAGCCTTCTGCCCCTTTGTCGATACTCGAGCATAACCCCAAACTGTCATTTCAGTACCTCGTTTTGACTAAAGAGTTTTGACTCATGCCTTTTCCTTGATTCTACCATAAAAACTCAAGCCGGTCAAAACTCTTAGGTTTTGACCGGTTTAGGTGTCCATCATGGACACCTTTCAACATGACGGGTTCTTCCGCGTCATTCCCTCCCTTTGCTCTTGTCCTCATCCGCTCTTTCTTTCACCAAGACTTTCCGCTTCGGGTACTTCTCCTTCGGCATCTCCTTTATGGTTTCTTTCATGAGCCCTGCCATGAAACGACTGTCAACTGCGCCCGGGATAGCTCTTGCCATGAGCTTTTTCTCGATCGGCATTTGCCATGTCCAACTCATAGCCGGCATTCTTCGCCACTTGGTAGATCAACATGTGCTGCGTCCTGCCGTTTCCCTCTCGGAACGGATGCAGCATGTTCAGATCGCAATAGAGATCGACAGCCTTTTTGCAAAACCTCTCAGCATCGAGTCCCTGTAGATTGTTGTCCTTTTTTAGTCGTTTGAAGATATCCGTGCCCTGTTCTTCAAGATATGGGCAATGGCAGAATACGGTACCCTTTTTTGCAATGTCCACGGTACGGAATTTCCCTGTGCACTCATACGATTTCCGCCTCTTTTTTTCCCCGCCAGCTTCTCACGGAATATCTCTCTTGCCTCCTCCGTCGTGATCTCGAGATTCGCAATGCGATCGAAAACCGCCAATTCTTCCTCCGTGAAATTTGAATCCTTCCAGCTCATGCACCTTGATTGCAGAATCCACACCTTTTCCGCATTTCTTCCTTAGACACCATATCCATTCCCTCCCATTTCCTTCAGCAGAACCACTTATATTACGTCTTATATTATACCACATATTGCCGAAAAAGTCGAGTTTAAAGCTTCTCCTCTATATATTTCCACAAAAGCACTTCTGCATAATACCTCGTTTAAGGTTTATATTCTCAGGGCGTTCCCTTCGGGACGGGCTGTCGTGAACAGAGCCAGCTTCGCTGTCTCTGCCCTTCGGGCTTCCATCCCTAACGCAAAACTATTTGAAATGATGGCAAGAGGAATTTGCACCGTTATCTTTCTCGTTCCACTTTTCGCATTGCTTCACAGCGCTTCATGATATTCCGCTTCTGTTCCGCAATGCACGCTCCACGAAAAACATAACGAAAGCGTGCAAATCCCTCTTGCCTTGAACAACAACGCCGCAGGCACAAGCCAAGAACTAAAGTTCATGGCCTATGCCCGCGGCTTGCTTACCACCACCCCACCCACCACCGCAGGAGGCTTCGCCCCCTGCACCCCCAGCAGGGAACTTCGTCCCCTGCACCCCTTTCAGCAGTCTCGCCGACAAGGCAGGAGGGAGAAGGAACACCTTCTCCCTCTACCGCAAAAGCCTGAGCTTCGTCACGCTCCGCGTAAAGGCTGAACCCTTACGGGAAATCAGAATATCCGATTTGCCTTGACGCTTCGCACAGCCGAAAACAGTCTGCCAAGCCCTCATGATTTGAACCACAGCAACAATATACTCAATACAGCCAGGAACACCATCACATGTGCAAGAATCCAAATGCGGTCGACAGCATCTCCCATCTGTTTCAAGCGTCCTGCCTGCCAGCCAGCAATATCCTTCATCTGGGATTTCTGCCATGCTATAGCTTCTTTCGCCATTTGTTCATAATTTGCAGCCGCATTTTCAAAGGCCGCTTTATAAGCCTCAGAAGCACTTTTTTCAATCTCTTCGGGCACCTCATCCTGAATATGCCGAACTAGGCGTTCCAGTCTATCCGTTTCCTTAGAGATTTGTTGCGTGCAGCCTTCTAAGGTCAGTGTCTTTTTTACGACTTTTTCCAACGGTGCCATCTGCTCGTGAATGCTTTTCATAAGCCCGTTCAATTCATTCAAAGCATCCGAAACCTGCTGTTCTTCTGACGTTTCATCCGTCCGCCGCGCCAGCATCGCAGCCATGCGCTGCTGCAACGCATTGAAATCTTCGACGATTTCTGGGAGTGTATAATAGTTTGTGTAAACGCCCACGCCTTACGGCACCACAATGAACGAGAACCGCCATCTATGGTATAATAAGAGCAGACGTTGAAGGTCGAATAATTTTTGAGATTCGATCTCGCTGTGTAAACTGATCTGGTCTCCTTTTTTCGCACCACGCTTTGTTCAGAGCTACGCTCAAAAGGACGTATGGTAAAATGAGCCATCATCGAGGAGGCCACGTCGTACAAAGGGAGGGAATCCTCATGGATGTCACGTACGAACGCTGTTGTGGGATTGATGTGCACAAACGCTCGATCGTCGCCTGCCTCAGATGTGGCAAGAAGCAGGAAATACGAACATTTGGCACGACAAGCAAAGAAATCCGCGCACTCGCCAAATGGCTTTGGGATGAAAAGTGCCAGATGGCCGCCATGGAAAGCACGGGTTCCTACTGGAAACCCGTCTACAATCTTTTCGAGACCTCTCATCTAGGCGTCATGATCGTCAACGCCAGGAACATGAAGAATGTTCCTGGAAGGAAGACCGATGTGAAGGATGCCGAATGGATCGCGGACTTGCTGCAGCACGGGCTGTTGAGCGCGAGCTATATTCCGAAACGGGAGCAACGCGAGTTGCGGGAAGTTTCCGTGACAGAAAGAGCTTGATTGCCGAGCGTGCACGTGAACTCAACCGTCTGCAGAAGATGCTGGAAGGAGGAAATATCAAGCTGTCCAGCGTAGTTTCCAACATCAACGGCAAAAGCTCGCGCAGCCTCTTGCAGAAGCTGCTCAAGAAGGATGCGCCGCTGCAGAAGGATGAAGTGGAAGAAAGCCTTCACGGAGCATTGAGGCACAAGGTGGAAGATGTCATGCAAGCGCTGGACGGCTTTCTCACGCCTTTGCAGAAACAACTGATCCTGCAAGTCGTAGATCATATCGACGACATGACGAAGCGCATCGGTCAGATGGATAAGCTCGTCAAGCAGTACAGCAGCGGCTATGAAGACGCGATAGAAAAAGCTGGACGAGATACCGGGCATAGGGAGGCAGAGCGCGGAAACCATTTTGGCGGAAACAGGTTTGGATATGAGTCGCTTTGCAACGGAGAAACATCTGTCCAGCTGGGCGGGTCTGTCTCCAGGGAACAACGAAAGTGCCGGAAAGCGGCAAAGCGGCAGGACTACCAAAGGGAACGCCACACTGAAGACTACGCTGATACAATGCGCCAAGGCAGCCATCAAGAAGAAGGACTCCTTCTTGTCCGCACAATATGACAGGCTCGTCGTACGACGGGGAGCAAAACGTGCCACAGTAGCTGTAGCGCATACCATGCTGATAGCCATTTACCACATATTGAAGCTGGGAGAGCCCTTCATCGATCTGGGGAGCCGACTATTACAACAAATTCAACAAGGAGAGAAAGATCAACAGTTATCTAACGAAGCTGAAAAAAACTGGGTTGGCAGCCTGAAACAGCCACATTCTCGGCGGCATCCACATAAAATTTCAGTCAAACAGAGCAATGGGGGATTTTTGCGCTTTTTCCAGCCTTAGCACAAAGGTTCTCATGGTAAAAGCCAAATTCGTTGATACGGTTCGAGCCCGCTCCGGGCATCCCATAGGAGGGTTTATTCCAACATGGCAAAACGCAAAATGATCCCCACTCCCGCAGACAATATCGCCAAGCAGATCATGGAAACCTACCAACCCCAAGACGCACAGGAAATCCGGGGATGTCGTCAAACGTATCTTCGCGCCCATCTTCGAGGCGGCGCTCAAAGGGAGATGCAAAACCATCTCGGCTATGCCGACCATGAACATACGGTGTCGGGAGGCAATGCCCGCAACGGCTACTCCGAAAAAAACGCTCAAGACGACCTTGGGAGAAGTCCCCATCCACGTGCCCCGTGATCGCCAAGGCACATTCTGAGCCGCAGATCGTCAAGAAGCACCAGCGTGATGTCTCTTCCATTGAAGGCAAGGTTCTCGCCCTGTACGGGCGCGGCATGAGCCAGCGCGACATCGCCGCCACTGTCGAGGACATCTATGGTTTCAAGATGTCGCATGAACAGATTTCCCATATCACGGACTGCATCATGGAGCAAGTGAAGGAATGGAGAAACCGTCCGTTGAAACCATTCTATCCGTTCGTGTTCGTCGATTGCCTGTACGTCTCGCTGCGCACGGAACGCGGCATCCAACAAACGGCGGTGCACGTCGTCCTGGCTTACGATATGGATGGGTGCAAGGATGTGCTCGGGCTTTGGATCAACGAAGTCGAGAGCAAGCATGCATGGATGCAGATTTTTGACGAACTCAAGTCGCGCGGCTTGGAAGCCATCGGCTTTCTCTCCATGGATGGCGTGACGGGTCTGGAAGACGGTGCGCGAGCGATCTTCCCACAGGTGGTCGTGCAGCGATGCATCGTACATCTGGTTCGCAACTCCATCCGGTATATTCCCCGCAAAGATTGGAGTCGTTTCACGAAGGATCTCAAAGCTATATACGGCGCGGTGAATGCTCGTCAGGCACGCGAGCGATTCGAACAGTTCCAGAAAGATTGGGCGAGCTATCCCGGGGCTGTCGCCGTATGGCAGAACAACTTCACGCATGTCGAGCAACTGTTTTCTTACGGCAGCGCCGTGCGCAAGGTCATGTATACGACGAACGCGATCGAGAGCGTGAACTCCAGCTTCCGCAAAGTCACGAAGAAGGGTTCTTTCCCGAACGAGGATGCTGTGTTCAAGCTGCTGTACTTACGGGTGCAGGAGCTTTACCAGAAATGGTCAGGGCGCAGGATACCAAACTGGGCGCTCGTTCGCAACCAACTGTTGATGGATGAGCGTATGGCGAAACTCATGGAACACTATGATACGACATACTGAAAAGTGATTTACACAAAACTCTTGACACACCCCGATTTCTTTCCTCTTCAGACTTTGGATGAACAGTCATATTTTTCGGTTTTTCTAAGGATACCGCCTTCTTTGATCCCAAAGGCAGCTCTTCTTCCTCTATTTCCGACGCCACTTCGTCAACAGTATCACGATCGACAGCCTGCATCGCAATAAATTCTTCTTCCTCATCCTCTGTTGCCGTGTCCTCGAACCTTTCCACAGTCACATCACCTTATCTTTCTTCAAAACTGGATGACCGTTCTTGTCATCAAATGTTTTTTTGCAATGATTGCAAAGCCAAAAAGCTCCATTCTTGCCATTGAGCTTTGCCAGCACAGTCTCGCATTCCGGGCAAAACGCAACCACCGGTTCGCCGCTGTCATCGGGATAAAACATCTTCCTTCCCGTATCCGGAGAAACGCACTTCTCATTGCTGCACATATGAAAGTACATCTTGCTTTTTTGAGAATACTTCCGCAGCAAAATACCTTCACGGCAAATGGGGCAAGGTGTTCGTTTCTTATCCTTCGGCAAAGGGAATAGGTGCTTTTCGGCAAACTGAATATTTTCATGCACCATGGAGTACACATCATCCATATAATCCGAAAGATTCCCTTTGCCATGTGCTATTTCATCCAACGCATATTCCATCTCTGCCGTCGTATCGGGCACAGCAAGAGATGGACTTACATTCTCAATTAAAGAAATGCCGAAAGGTGTAGGCAGAAGTTCTTTCTTCACTTTCTTCAGGCATGGTTCGACAGCCTTTCCTTTCAAGCTCGTCGCCTGCAATTCCGCAATGATGGTATCTCGCGTCGCCGGTGTCCCTATACCCTTGACTTCCTTCATTTTTTCACGGTTCGGATTATCTGCTTTCATGAACTTCCAAATGTTTGTCATAGCCGCAATCAAGGTTCCCTCTGTAAATCGCTTTGGCGGCTTTGTTTTCTTGTTCAGGATGGAATAGTCACCCTTTGCGATTCTATCGCCTACAGCGAAATCTGGAAGGCGTGGAGAGCCTTCTTGTTGTTCCTCTCCCCTTTCCACTTCGCGAAACCCCATATTACGGATGATTTTTCCGCTGCCTGAAAACATTTCATCCCCGACTTGAAGTGAAAAAGTCGTTTTCTCAAACTCATGCGGTGGATAAAACTGGACAATGTAGCGTTTGGAGATCATGCCATAAATACGTTCTTCCTGTTCATTCATGTCTTCTGGTCGAATGCCCGTGGGAATGATTGCATGATGTGCTGTGATCTTCCCATCATTGAAGGCTTTGCTTTCAATGTCTACATTCGCTCCGGCTGCCCCTTGTACATCCATTTCCTTCAAGGCAGCCAGAATCCTTGGAACATCTTCTCTTTGCGAAGCCGGGATATAGTTGCAATCGCTTCGTGGATAAGAAACGATCTTCCTTTCGTAAAGCTTCTGTACAGTTTCCAATACCTCTTGCGGGGAATATCCCCATATTTTATTCGCTTCGATCTGCAACGTATCTAAGGAATACGGCAATGGCGGGTACTGTTTTCCCTCCGATGTCGCCACATCTCGGATAACGCCTTCAGCCTTCTCTACCTTTAATTTGATTGCCTGCAAGAGGTTTACATCCAACACGCGACCTTCTTCGTCCAAAGGAATGTTTTCTGACGGCTCCAACGTAGCCGTAAAAGGGATCCCTTGATATGCAAAAATCCCTTGCAGCACATAATACTTTTTCGGTTTGAAAGACAAAATATCTTTTTCGCGCTGCACGACTAGCGCCAGCGTCGGCACTTTCACACGGCCAATCCGATATGTCCCATCATGTCCGGCTTTTCTCGCATTAACCGTATATGCACGCGACAGATTCATGCCGATGAGCCAATCTGCGCGGGCACGGCCAAGCCCGGCTTCATACAGACCATAGAAATCTTTGTTGTCACGCAAGGAAGAAAATGCCCTTTTCAAAGATTCATCATCCTTCGCATTGATCAAAATACGCCGGACTTCACCCTTGTAATGCAGAAAATCCAGAATCTCATCAATCAGAAGCTGCCCTTCCCTGTCGGGATCCCCCGCATGAACAACAACATCGGCCTCTTTGATCAGACCCTTGATTATATCCAGCTGCTCCTTTTTTTGCGGATCGGGCTTCATAAGCCAAGTGCTCGGCAAGATGGGATAGTTGCTCCATACCTTATATTCTTCTCCGTAAAACTCGGGCGTTGCCATGCCAAGGATATGCCCGAATGCCCATGTAACGGCAATATCCCCTTTCCGAAAACAACCTTTCCCCTTTTCCATACCGCCATCCGGCCAGAGATGCGCAGCCACAGCTCTTCCTATATCCGGCTTTTCTGCGATGTAAACGGTCTTTTTCAACATCATCACTCCTTGTTGTTTTATTGTATATATAGTATTATTAAGTAAAAAATAAGTGGCGGTGTATTTTATGGACTTGAAAATATTTTCCACAAAATTGAAATATCTACGAAAAAAAGCAAATCTCACACAAGTGCAGCTGGCAGAAATGCTGCATATTTCTCAAGCACAAATATCGCGGTATGAAACCGGCTTGGATGAACCCTCGGAAGATTGTTTGCAGGCTTTTGTCCGCTGCCTTCGAGATTGACGGACAATCTGCTGCTCTGTTCTGGTCATCGCCTCTGCCCGACATCCCCAAAGATTCTTCAGACGGCACTTCAGAAAACTTTGCTCGTCGCCTCCGTGCCATACGGCAATATCACGGCAAATCACAGAAAGACTTTGCTCAATTCCTAGGCATCAGTCAATCCCTCATATCCGCTTTAGAAATCGGGAAAGCAACGCCGGACCTCGTGCTGATCCAAAAAAACTCGGCAAAATGGGGTTCGATCTGGAATGGCTGGTCTTTGGCTCACATGCGCGAGACTCCCCAAAAGAAATCCTTGATGATCTGATGCCTAACCGTACCATGCAACAAATTCAGCAAATACTGAGAAAAATGCCGCCGCAACGTCTTGACTTTATCCGCCAATTTCTAGCGCTTATTTGCAAAAGCCTTGGAAAAAGCGAAGAGAGAGCGCAATATGCTCATCGGCATTCCTGGAAAGATTCATGAACTCGCCTCTTATGGACATCGAATCGAATCACCGACAAAAAAGCAAAAGAAAATCGGCTATGTCCTGCGCATCGAGAAAGAGGCCGCTGAAAATCAAAAAGACGAGATTGACAAAGTGCCGCAAGAAATGCAAATAGAAAACCAATTAAAAGAGCAAGCAACGAAGAAATCGTATAAAGAATACCTCATGGCAAAAGCTGCGGAAAAAGACCGCTGAATTGATGCAGCGCCTGAAAGGTGAAAAAGCACAACACGGTCATCTTCTCTGAACGATTGCCCAAGGCTTTAACCCACCGCATGAAGCTCTATGGAAAAGAACGTATAGGCAATCTGAAATTCCGTGTTTTGCAAGGACAATCGTTCGCGATCTTGCCAAATAAAAAAGACGCACAAACGAATGCGATATTCGCTGTACGTCTGGGAGACGATATAAAGGATGGATGCGTCCCTCTTTATGAATTACGAGAAACATCTTCCGAAAGGACAGGGAAATCTCGTCTCGCTGCCTATCGGACAGACAAAAAGATGCCACTGTACGATGCAAACAACCCCAAGAAAGCCAAAGAAACAACAATCTCTTCGTCTCCAACACTTGAAGCTGCAAAGAGGCATCAGTATGCAGAAATTCAAAACAAAGTGTCTTCTATCGTGAGCCATCTGACAAAAACTCAAGAACCTGTCGGAAAACTGCGTGCTCATTGGGAGGAAGAACAGCTGCATGACAAAGCCGTGCAACAAGAAGAAAAATGTCTCGCGGTTGGTCGATGTAACTCATACACTTTATGCGCTAAACTTTCAGTGAAATATGGTATACTATCACTGCCACGGCCCTCATCAAGCCAATCCGGCTAGGAGGGAGGTTGACACAATGTCATTGATTGATTTCATGGTTTCCCTGCTCGTCAGTATCCTTGGGAGCATCCTCGGGACGCTGATCCTGCAGATGCTGGCGCAGTAGAAACCAGCTGCGATGTGGCACCAGCAAGATGCGCCTCATCAGCGCACCAAAAAGCCCCTTCGGGTCATCACTCCCGTCGGGGCTTTTCGGTTGGTTGACGCATGTCATCAACTGATTTCCTTAAGTATTGTAGCACTGTCGAAAACAGAAGTCAAGATTCGTTTTGCAGCAACAGCATACGTTCCTGTCCGGTTCCCAAACTTTGGCTTTTCTCCTTGTTACTTCGTTTTGTTCGACAAAGAATCTTCCGTTTGGGTGCTTTTTCCTTCGGCTTGATTGCCTTTTCAACGGCTTGCCGGATGTAGGCAATCTTGTTCATAGATTTAACATCGCGTTTGGTAATACTGTCGAGTTCCGGAACATCCTTATCAAATCCCACACTATTGCCAATATGCCGAAGATCTTGCAACAGAAGATTCATCTCCTGCAAGGTCTTATTTTTTTGTTTTTCCGGCACGTCCTTGAATTGTATCTCCTTATCTTTCAAATCCTCTAAATCCTGAATCAGTTCTTGAACATTCATATCCTCTCTCCTCTGCCAAAAGTGTCCATAACGGACACCTTATCGTGACATACCGACCGCACGCCCCTTTTCTTTATCCTGCACTTTGTGCGGTGTCACTTTAAGCTTCCTCTTCTTTGCTGATCGCACTACATTCTCCACATTTTCCACTTCTTTTGCCTTCGCCTTTTTCAAGCCTCGTTCCAACATGTTCTCCCGAATATACCGCACAGCTTTTTCTGCCTCGCTTGCTGCAAGATAAAGTTCATCTGGATTTTTCTTCAGAGCCTCTACCCAACTTCTTAGATAAGCCCCATGATTATCCCTATGTTTCTCATCGAACTTCAAACCATATTCCTGGCGCAAGGGTGTGTCAAGAGTTTTGTGTAAATCACTTTTCAGTATGTCGTATCATAGTGTTCCATGAGTTTCGCCATACGCTCATCCATCAACAGTTGGTTGCGAACGAGCGCCCAGTTTGGTATCCTGCGCCCTGACCATTTCTGGTAAAGCTCCTGCACCCGTAAGTACAGCAGCTTGAACACAGCATCCTCGTTCGGGAAAGAACCCTTCTTCGTGACTTTGCGGAAGCTGGAGTTCACGCTCTCGATCGCGTTCGTCGGGTGTGTCAAGAGTTTTGTGTAAATCACTTTTCAGTATGTCGTATCATAGTGTTCCATGAGTTTCGCCATACGCTCATCCATCAACAGTTGGTTGCGAACGAGCGCCCCGTTCGGCATCTTGCGCCCTGACCATTTCTGGTAAAGCTCCTGCACCCGTAAGTACAGCAGCTTGAACACAGCATCCTCGTTCGGGAAAGAACCCTTCTTCGTGACTTTGCGGAAGCTGGAGTTCACGCTCTCGATCGCGTTCGTCGTATACATGACCTTGCGCACGGCGCTGCCGTAAGAAAACAGCTGCTCGACATGCGTGAAGTTGTTCTGCCATACGGCGACAGCCCCGGGATAGCCCGCCCAATCCTTCTGGAACTGTTCGAATCGCTCGCGTACCTGACGAATATTCACCGCGCCGTATATAGCTTTGAGATCCTTCGAGAAACGACTCCAATCTTTGCGGGGAATATACCGGATGGGGGTCACGACCCATAAAAAAGCGCTGTTTGCTGACAACAATCATGCTGCAAACAGCGCCTTATAGCGATACACCCACGATATGCAAGATGCCTACAAAAGGCAAACCTTCGCCATTTGGGCTCTGCCCTCCTTAGATGTACACCTTTTTACGCTTGCCAGTAGCGCGCATGCGACTGACGGTAGCTAACGGAATCCTTTCGTTGAATTTCCGCTTCAAGCTGGCGTAGCTGTTGCTGAAGTGCCGCTTTTTGATCAGAATCACTCGCCTGATTGATTTGCGCCTGAACCTTTTGCCTCTCAGCTTTCAGGCGCTGCACTTCCATTTCCACGTTTTGGTCGGAGGACATCGTCATTTCCTCGCCATCATCAGGATCCGCTCCTTTCGTCGCCGGAACAGCTCCCTCTTCCACCCCAAGCGATCGTGCTTGTACGTCTACGCCTGCATTCAAATGATTCTTTGCATTCTCCGACGGTTCATAGACAGCAGCAGGACCAATCGCGCCAACTAAATTATCGCCCACACCAAGCGATCGCGCTTGTACGTCTACGCCTGCATTCAAATGATTCTTTGCATTCTCCGACGGTTCATAGACAGCAGCAGGACCAATCGCGCCAACTGAATTATCGCCCTGCTGTGGTGCAATATCCTTTTGAGGTTTCGTCAAGTTTGCACTTTGTGCCGCAAGACTCTGCGCAGAAACAGCTTGTACAGAAGTTGCCATATCCTATCACTCCTTGAGACTACCCACTTCAACAAAGCATCTCATATCAAGCATGTCCAAAACGAAGTTCTACTGGACAAAACCAAAATAGTTTCCACCCCATGAAGAATTCATGTTGTTCCCCAAGCGGCATCCACAACGGCACACACGCCAAGGCATAGCGTGCTTTTGAACCAACCGAGCCTGCTTCCTGAGTTTCTTCTGTCTTCCCATCATTTTCTCTTCCTTTCTAAACGTAACAGAAACATGGTATATAATAAATATCTCGCCTTCTCTAAGTTTTTTCCCCCTTTCTTAGGCAAATCTCGATATAAGATGCAAGCACGCACGGAACGGTAATCGCTTTATGCGCTAGTGCTTTGTCAGAAAAATGAATTGCATATTTCTTTTCCAAGCACGTCAAGAGTCTTAAAAACATTCTTGCATCCACTCCAGCTTGCCTCGTCATAATCGAAGTTGAAATATTTATATCTTGATCAATATGATACTCGTCTCGTAAAATCTGATGCATATCCTTTATAATTTTTTCCAATGTACTCACGTTCCATCACGATGCCAAATATTCTATAATCTGATTAGTGATTGCCCGCATAGAAGAAACATCGGCCACTGTGCATACTTTCTTCGCGGGAAACTTCTTCAAAACATCATGGACGTGCGAACCTCCTATCCGAAGCAATCTTTCTTTCATTGTGCGCTCATCATCTTCTATGTCATGATAAACATTGCTCAGATGAAGCACTACCTTTTCCACTCCATAGCGGTATCGCAAAACCTTTGCTATATATGGATAATATCCTCTTTCGTATTCCAAAAATGCTGCCGAAAAGACGGTATAGTCCACTGCAACTGCTTGACTTGCCAAATAGCAAAGAATTCCAAAGTCATTAGGATGTAATGAATCGAAAGGAAGTGTCCCCCCTGGAATGCCCAAAAGAATAAGATCCGGTTTCTCCTCTATCTCAAGTTTTTTTATGTATTCATTAAACATAAAGATTTTCTGTATGTCATGCTGTGGTTGAAACATGAACGAAGGAAAAGGATGCATCCCAAACCAAGCACTATAGTCCTTGGTTCCAATCTGTGTTACCCTATACCCCTGACTCAAAAACTCCTTTCTAAGTGCAAGTTGAACATCAAACTTCTGCGTATCTCGTGCCATCCCACAAATCATAACAACTGGCGTAGACAAATCTTGTAGCACAGTCTTCTCTAGATTTTTATGATCATATGAATAGTTTTTGAATCGAACTGTAATTCGTATAAGAAACCCCCTTTTTCTCACACATTTGCAGCACAGATTGCTCTATGTCGCGAGAACGAAAAGGAAACAAACAAACCACATTCAGGTTATGGGAAATCGCTATCCGCATGGCTTCCATAGAATCACTAGAATCATTCGTAATAATGGCATCCGTGCACGAACTTAAAAGCTCTCGGTAATCCGAGCATACAGTCGCATGCCATTTTCGGTCTTTACAAATTATCCCTACATCCATATTTTCATAAGGCAATCCTTGAGCGACAACAGGATAAATCGTATCATATGAGATACAAATCTGTTCCTTGTACTTAAAAATCTCCGCAAAAGAAATATCAAACGGATAAAGAAACGCTCTTCTGCCCATAAAATTGTCCCTCTTCTCTACGACACACTTATATGGCTCAAATCGACACCATATTCCTGCAACATACAAATATCTTTAAATTTTTCCAATATAAGCCGCTTATAATGTTTACAGGCTTGCAATCGTTTTGATTCCAATAATACTCCTCCATCATCTGCTTGAATAAAACATCCTTGGCAATAGAGAAAGGCCCAACATTTTCTACAATTATTCTCTGTGAGTTTACCTATATTGAGCAAACTCTTACATTTTTTCTATATCAAGTCCATTTTTGATATCTCCAATACAGG
Source organism: uncultured Selenomonas sp. (assembly GCA_916438625.1). GTDB lineage: Bacteria > Bacillota > Negativicutes > Selenomonadales > Selenomonadaceae > Selenomonas. Next base: position 2,369,623 of record CAKAFE010000001.1, read on the forward strand.
CGCATCTTGATAACTCATTCACCCGTTCACAAGGGAAAAATTTCCCATCTACGTTCAAAAACAATTTCTTACGTCCCGGGACACAGGGACCGCTTGGATGAAATTGAGGAGGCAATCCTACCTGTCTACTTAAATCAGCCAACGTATTCTGTAACTCTTTAATATAGTCTAACTGGGTTCTTGTTAATCGCTCAATGTGATTTGCCAAAAGCTTTTTGTATAAGTGAAACCGATAAAATTCATACGCTTCTTCAAATTTTTTTGATCAATATTCTCAATCTCTTTCTTTACATAATTATCATTAAAAAGTGAACGCAATCTCATTCGTTGCGAACAACGGATTATTCGTAAAAAAACATATCGGTAGCAAAAAGAATCTTTTTCTTTTTCAATACCACATTGAAAGAAACTCTATCTTTATAGTATTCGGGAAATAAGTTTTTTTATCCTTTTTAATCTTATGGTAAACCACCTCAAAAGATCCTCTTCCATTCCGAAATTTTCTATATTCATCATGTACCACTTTAGGACCATCAAGACTAATGGTTAAAAGGACATTGTATTTGTGAAGAAATCTTACGATCTCATCCGTCAACAAAGTTGCATTAGTCGTTACAGAAAAAACCAATTCTCTATTATGAAATCTTTTTTGAGCATAGCTGACACATCGTTTAATGAGAGGAAACTTCAAAAAAGGCTCTCCTCCATAAAAGGATACGTTAATTATACTGCTACTCATCGAGTGGCGGTATAAAAAATCAATTCCTTCAAATGCCATCGTTTCCGTCATATATTTTTCCGAATGATTGCGGTTTGTATAGTAAATACCACTATAGGGACAATACGGACAACACAGATTGCAATTCTGTGTGACTTGTAAATTGATACTCTCAATCCCATCTGCTAAAATATCCTCTAAATAATTTGTTAACGGATGATATACCGATCGTATTGGATTCGGCTGCAAATACCCCTTATATTGGATGGACGAAACGAATGCTTGGAATTCCTCATCAAATATTCTATCAATCTGCCTCCAAAAGCTCTGTTTAGACAGAACTATTTGCTCTAAGATTTCATAATTATGCCTCGCGATAGGAATGATGGCATTTTTACAGGCATCATACATATAACATGAATTCTGTGATAATCGAAATAGCTTAATTAATGGATCTTCACGTAGCATAACATCGCTCACTCCCATTAAAGAAAATCATATCATCAAGCAATCAGTTTTATTTTTACTTATGTTATAAATTTTCGACGCAAATTTGAGATGCTCCTTTGTATGTGTAACATATATGACAGTTTTGTCAAATAAAACATCTTGCAATAAGCCCTCCATCATAGAATTCGAAATTGAATCTATATGTGCCGTCAATTCATCAAAAATCACAATCGGTCGATTGTACACCAACGCCCTTGCAAGTGCTATTTTTTTGACGCTGTCCACCAGAAAGATATTTCCCATTATCTCCCACCCGATAATCGAGGGAAACTTGATGCACAAACGACTCTAAACCACTGGCTTGAACAATCCGATATAATTCAGTTTCGCTCAGTATCCTATCTAAACAGATATTTTCTCGAATTGTCCCATCAAACAAGAAAACATCTTGACTGACAACAGAAAAAAGTTCACGGTAAGAAACAATATCATACTCCTGAATCGCTCTTCCATCTAAAGAAATTTCTCCATGTGTAGGATTCACGCAACGAAGAATCAGATTCAACAATGTTGTTTTACCAGTGCCATTTTCTCCTACAATCACAAACTTATCACCTTTTTGTATTTCAAAGCTGATATCACGAAGTTTCCAACTTTTATTATAGGAAAAACCTACCTTATGAAAGCGTATATCGGAAATATCTCCCTCTATCTTAATATTCCCCGCCAGTTCTCCCTCTAAATCTATAAAACGAAAATAGCGTTCTGCAGATGGAAAAATTCCAGCAAAAATATAGCGTGTATTTAAAATTGTACTAATAGGAGCAGACAAATACGCACCATAAGTTACAAAAGCAAACACACTTCCAACAGAAAGCTCCATGGAAAAAACCAAGAAGCCGCCAATTATATATATGCCATAAGTCAAAAAGTGTACCAAAATACTGTCTGCCATCAAATTCTCTTGACTGACCATTTCGGCTTGTTCCCTTAATTTAGAGGAATAGGCAATCTCCTCTTTTGTCTTTCCCCATATCCTATCTTGCAAACCAAACACGCGTATAACATCCATCCCACTAATCATTTCGGAAACCATGCCAGTTTGTCGTCCCATCCGCTTTAAATATTCGGTAATTGCATTTTCCCGCCGATTAGACAAATAACAAAAGCACCATTACTTTAAGAGGGATAAATACAACAAACACAACAAACAAACGAGGATCTATAATCCAAAGCCCCACAATCCCACCCACAATAGCAAAAATCTGCGAGCCAATGAACACGATACCTTCATCAGCAACAAGCAACATATTATCTATATCCATATTGAGATTATTAGAAAATTCGGCTCTCTCCAAACTCCAAAAGATAAGGAAATGGCACATGCATGAGGTGTTGACAGTATTCCGAAAAACAATCGTACACGCAATCGCTTATAAAATGTAAACGCGTATTCTTTGTTTAATATAATATAAGCTTTTCGTTTATTATATACAAAAAAACAAAAAGCAAGGTTGCTAGCTTCAGTATATAATAAAAAGTCTAGTTCCAGAAAACCAAAAATCAATCAATTTTTTTGATTCACTAAAAGGGATACAGAAACTAATAAGTCCAGATATAGAAAAACAACTCACGGCCAGTAAGATGCAAATGCGATACGGAAGCAAATATTGCAAGATCCGCCATATAAGTTTCCGCTTATCCATAGACATTCTCCTAATCTTGCCATATTCTAATATACTTATTGTATTCCAACGAACTATACTTGTCAATCAAAAACAGATACGGGGGTCACGAGGCAAAACAAAACGCCGCAACCCCTTTCATATCAAGGGGTTACGGCGTTTTAGCAATCACTCGAACTCGATCGTCCCGGGCGGCTTGCCCGTGCAGTCATAGAGCACGCGGTTGACGCCCTTGACTTCGTTGACGATGCGGCTCGTGACCTTCTGCAGGACAGCCCACGGCAGGGGAGCGCTTTCGGCGGTCATGAAGTCGCTCGTGAGGACGGCGCGGAGCGCTATGGCGTGGTCGTATGTCCTGCCGTCGCCCATGACGCCGACGCTCCGCATATTCGTAAGCGCGGCGAAGTATTGGCCGAGCGTCTTGTCCACGCCAGCCTTGGCGATCTCTTCGCGATAGATGGCGTCGGCCTCCTGGACGATCTTGACCTTTTCCGCCGTGACCTCGCCGATGATGCGGATGCCAAGGCGGCGCTGGGAACGGCTGGCGATCGACCAGATGATTGGGAATGCCCAGCTCGCGCCCTGCTTTTCGCACCTCGTCCTTGAACAGGAGACGCAGCGGCTCGACGATCTCCTTGAAGTCGACGCAGTCGGGCAGGCCGCCGACGTTGTGGTGGCTCTTGATGACGGCGGACTTGCCGAGGCCGCTCTCGATGACGTCCGGATAGATCGTTCCCTGCACGAGGAAGTCGACTTTGCCGATCTTCTTCGCTTCGGCCTCGAAGACACGGATGAACTCCTCGCCGATGATCTTGCGCTTCTTCTCCGGCTCGGTCACGCCCTTGAGCTTTTTCGTAGAACCGCTCCTTGGCATCGACGCGGATGAAGTTCAGATCGTAGTGCCCGCCAAGACCGAAGACGGCTTCGACCTCATCGCCCTCGTTCTTTCTGAGGAGGCCGTGATCGACGAAGACGCAGGTGAGCTGCTTGCCGATCGCCTTCGACAAGAGCACCGCCGCCACGGAGGAGTCGACGCCGCCCGAGAGCGCGCAGAGCGCCTTGCCCGCGCCGATCTTCTCGCGCAGGGCTTCGACCGTCGTGCTGACGAAGGACGACATCTTCCAATCGCCCTTGCAGAGCGCGACGCGATAGACGAAGTTTTCGAGGATCTTCGTGCCGTACTCCGTGTGCATGACCTCGGGATGGAACTGCACGGCATAGAGCTTTCGCGCCGCGTCTTCCATCGCCGCCACCGGGCAGTCCGCCGTCTCTGCCGTGACGCGGAACCCCGCGGGCGCTTCGGCGATATAGTCGGTGTGGCTCATCCAGGCGATGCTCTTTTGCGGCACATCGGCGAAGAGCAAGGACGCCTCGTCCGTGACCGCGATCTCCGTCCTGCCGTACTCGCTGACGGGCGCCGTCTTGACCTTGCCGCCGAGCTTGTGCGCCATGAGCTGCGAGCCGTAGCATATGCCGAGGACGGGTATGCCGAGCGAAAAGATCTCCTCGCTGTACGTCGCGGAATCCGCCTTGTAGACGCTCTCCGGGCCGCCCGTGAAGATGATCGCCTTGGGCGCGAGCGCGCGGATCTTCTCCAGGGAAAGCGTATGCGGATGCACCTCGCAGTAAACGCTGCATTCGCGCACGCGGCGCGCGATCAGTTGGTTGTACTGACCGCCGAAGTCCAACACGACAATCAATTCATGGCTATCCTTCTGCAAGGCAAGTCCTCCTTCAATCTTCTTCGTCTTCGTCCTCGGCAAAGGCGGCGACAGCGGCGCGGCAGACAGCGGTCGAGAAGCCGCGTCGATAGAGATGCTGCAGCATCTTCTGCTCTGCGGCGCTCTTCTTGAAATGCACATCCAGGCAGCGTCTCGCCGCCTCCTTCTCGCGCTCGAACGTATCGTCCGGCACGCACTCGGCGATGAGCGCGGACGAGAATCCCTTCTGCATGAGCTTCGCCTGGATCTGGCGCACGCTCTGGCGGCTCTCCTCGTAGAGAAACGTGAACTGGTGGCGGCACGCTTCCGTATCGTCAAGGTAGCCGCGCTCTGCCAGCGTGGCGAGAGCCGAGCGAACCTCCTCTTCGTCGTAGCCGCGCTGGAGGAGCTTTCGCGCGAGGTGCGCCGTGCTGTGCTCCGCGCGCGCAAGGAGGTCGACCGCCTTCATCAGCGCCGTCTTCTCAGTCTTCGTCCGTTGCCGCTTCCGGCTGCTTTCCTGCGACTCCGCGTTCGTTTTCATCGTCGGGGACACGCTCTACCTCCCCATCTTTCTCTGCCGTCGCCTGCTCCATGAGCTTGGCGCGCACCTTCTCCTCGATCTCGGCGGCAAGCTCGGGCTTTTCTTTCAGCGCCTTCTTCGCGTTCTCCTTGCCCTGTCCGAGGCGCGAACCGTCGTAGGAGTACCACGAGCCGCTCTTTTCGATGATGTCAAAGTCTGTCGCGATGTCGAGCACCGTGCCGACGCGCGAAACGCCCTCGCCGTACATGATGTCGAACTCCGCCGTCTTGAAAGGCGGCGCGACCTTGTTCTTGACGACCTTGATCTTCGTGCGGTTGCCGATCATCTCCTGTCCCTGCATGATCTTGTCCGTCTTGCGCACGTCGAGGCGCACGGTCGAATAGAACTTCAGGGCGCGGCCGCCCGTCGTCGTCTCAGGGCTGCCGAACATGACGCCGACCTTCTCGCGGATCTGGTTGATGAAGACGGCGACCGTGCGCGATTTGCTGATGAATCCCGTGAGCTTTCGCATGGCGCGGCTCATCAGACGCGCGTGCATACCGACGACCTGGTCGCCCATGTCGCCGTCGATCTCCGCCTTCGGCACGAGCGCCGCCACGGAATCGACGACGATGATGTCGATCGCGCCGCTGCGCACGAGCGCATCGACGATGTCGAGCGCCTGCTCGCCCGTATCGGGCTGCGAGATCAGAAGCTCGTCGATGTTGACGCCGAGCTTCTTCGCGTAGACGGGATCGAGCGCGTGCTCGGCATCGATGAACGCTGCGATGCCGCCATTTTTCTGCGCTTCGGCGATCATGTGCAGCGTGACCGTCGTCTTGCCCGAGCTTTCAGGCCGTAAACCTCGACGATGCGCCCGCGCGGCACGCCGCCGACGCCGAGCGCGACATCGAGCGGCAGGATGCCCGTCGGGATGGTTTCCACGTTCATGTTCGCCGACGCCTCGCCGAGACGCATGATCGAGCCTTTGCCGAATTCTTTCTCTATATGCTTCAAGGCATTTGCCAAAGCTTCCTCTCTATCCATAAAAAGTACGATCTCCTCCTTCGATTGACGTTCCACTCTATTATATAGAACCGTGATTTTTTCCGCAACGTCTGCCGAAAAAGAAATCACCTCTGCCACAGAAAAGATGGTCCGCAAAGCCTCATTCCTCCCCCGCCAGCATCTTCTGCTGTGCGAGGAAGAAGTTCTTCACGGCTTCTGCTGCAGGAAGCGTCATGGCGTCGACGGCGGCCAGCTCCTCGACCGTCGCCGCCTTGATCTTCGCGATCGTGCCGAAGTGATTCCAGAGCGCCTTGCGCCTCTTCGGTCCGATGCCCGCGATATGGTCGAGCAAGGAGACGAGGTTGCGCTTGCCGCGCAGCTTTGCGGTGATAGGTGATGGCGAAACGGTGCGCCTCGTCGCGGATGCGCTCGATGAGGTAGAGCGCCTGGCTGCGGCGCGGCAGGATCACGGGATCGGAGCTGCCTTCCGTGAAGATGTACTCGAACTGCTTGGCGAGCCCGACGACAGGCACATTCAAATGCCCCGCGCCGCGGATGATCTCCAAGGCGGACGAGAGCTGCCCCTTGCCGCCGTCGATGATGATGAGATCGGGCAGCTCGTCTTCCGTGAGCTTGCCGTAGCGACGTTCGGTCACTTCGCGCATGGAGAGGAAATCGTCGGGCTTTCCCTCGGCGCTTCGAATCTTGAAGCGCCGATAATCGGACTTCTTCGGCAGCCCCCCTTCGAAGACGACCATCGAGGCGACCGTCTCCGAGCCTTGGTTGTGCGAGATGTCGAAACACTCCATGCGCATCGGCGGCTTCTTCAGCCCCAAGAAGCGTCCAAGCTCCCTGACCGCGCCGATCGTCTGGTCGTTCGCCTGCTCGATGCGCGCCGCCTCGTCCGCGAGGAACTTTTCGGCGTTGGAGCGCGCCATTTCGACGACATCATGCTTCGTGCCGCGCTGCGGCACGAAGAGCGCGACTTTCGCGCCCTTCCTCTCGGCGAGCCAGCTTTCCAGAAGCTCCGTCTCCTCGATGGGAAACGGCAGCAGATCTCGCGCGGCACGAAGGCGGCGCGATGGTAGTACTGCTTCAAGAACGCCGAGAGCAAGGCCTCGTCCGTCTCCTCCTCGCTGCCCGAGAGCAGGAAATGCTCGCGCCCGACCATCTTGCCCGCACGGATGAGGAAGACCATGACGACGGCGCCCAGCCCTGCGCGCGCCATGCCGACGGCATCCTGGTCTCCCGAGCCGGTCGCGATATTCTGCTTCTCCGCCACCTTGCGCACGGCGGCAAGCTGGTCGCGCAGCCGCGCCGCACGCTCGAAATCGTATTCTTCCGCCGCTTCCGCCATGCGGCGCGAAAGCTCTCTTTCCACCTGCTCCGTCCTGCCCTCCAGGAAGAGGCAGACTTCACGGATCATCGCACCGTATTCCGCCTTGTCCACAGGCTCGCAGCACGGCGCAAGGCAGCGTTTGATGTGGTGCTCCAGGCAGGGGCGATCGACCTTCATGTTCTTGCATGTGCGCAGTGGAAAGAGACGCCGCAGCAGCTTCACGCTCTCGTGCATCGCGCCCGCCGACGTATAGGGGGCCAAAATAGCGCGAGCCGTCCTTCGTGACGCGCCGCGTGACCACGACACGCGGATACTCGTCGGCGAGCGTGACCTTGAGATATGGATAGCTCTTGTCATCCTTGAGGCTGATGTTGTAGCGCGGACGATGCTTCTTGATGAGGTTGCACTCCAAGATCAGCGCCTCGACTTCCGAGTGTGTGAGGATCGTCTCGAAGTCGGCGATCTTCGCCACCATCGCACGCACCTTCGGCGCTTGATGCTTGCCGCTCTGGAAGTACTGCCGCACACGGTTCTTCAGGACGACCGCCTTGCCGACATAGATGATGCGCCCCTTCGCGTCCTTCATGATGTAGACGCCCGGCGAATCCGGCAGCAGTTTGAGCTTTTCTTCCACGATTTCCGTCATTCGCTCCTCCTCGCTTTCCGCGCCCGCTTCTGATGCTTGACGGAGCTTTATTCGCCACGACGGGCGATTTTCCTGCCGAAGATCTCTCCTTCCGCTGGAAGCTTTCCTTTTCCGTGGACAAAAGTGCGCTCCCTGGCCGATCGATCTCTCCCCCTTCGGACTTGACCTCTCGGGGTTTCATGGTAAACTATATAAATAATGTGCGGGATTCCTGCTGTGGCAGGAGACTTCGCCCGCCCTTCGGGAGGCATGAATTATGGGTTTGGAAATGCTGCTCTTCATCTGCATCATGGGATTCTTTTCGGCGTTCATCGACGCCGTCGTCGGCGGCGGCGGGCTGATCTCGATCCCGGCGCTGATGATGACGGGGCTGCCGCTTCTCCAAGTGCTCGGCACGAACAAGGCGGCCGCCGTCATGGGCGCCTGCACGAGCCTTATCTCCTTCATCCGAAGCGGCAAGGTCGACATGAAGCTCATCCGTCTGCTCTTCCCCATCACGCTCCTCGGCTCCGCCGTCGGCGTGCTCGTCGTGCGTCAGGTGCCGCCCGACTTCCTGCGCCCCCTCGTCGTCGTCATGCTCGTGCTCGTGCTCCTCTACAGCATCTTCCGCCGCGACTGGGGACGGGAGAACAAGTACCGCGGCATGAGTCGGCGCGTCTTCCTCCTCTCCGCTGTCGTCGCCTTCACCTTCGGCTTTTACGACGGCTTCTTCGGACCGGGCACAGGCTCCTTCATGCTCTTCGCCTTCCCTGCTCGTGGGCTTCGACTTCCTCGGTGCGGCGGCGAACGCGCGCGCACTGAACTTCGCCAGCAACCTCGCCGCCGTCGTGCTTTTCGCCGGCTTCGGGCTCATCGATTTCACCCTACGCCCTCCCCATGGGCGTCTCCATGATCGTCGGCGCTTGGTGCGGCGCGCGCCTCGCCCTCAAGAAAGGATCGTCCCTATGTACGGCCGCTCTTCATCACCGTGACGGCGGTGCTCATCGGCAAACAGCTCATCGACCTCTTCTTTCAATAAATGGAGGACTTCCCAATGATACACGCAATCATCGACATCGGCTCCAACACCGTGCGCATGGCGGTCTACCAGATCAAGGACGGCGCCGTGGAGCAGATCATGAAAAAGAAGGACACGACCGTCGGACTGGCCTCCTTCGTGCATGACAACGTGCTCGAAGAACGCGGCATCAAACGTCTCATCTACGCGCTTGAAGACTTTCAGAAATTCCTCGCTGCACTTCGCATCGAAGACATCACGATCTTTGCGACGGGCGCACTCAGAAACGCCGCGAACAGCCGCGAGGCGGTCGCGGCGATCAAGGAGCGCACAGGGCTTGACATCTATGTGATCCGCGGCGAGGAGGAGGCGGAGCTTGACTTCATCGGCGCAACGCACGACCTCGCCGCCGAAGCAGGCCTGCTCTTCGACATCGGCGGCGCAAGCACGGAGATGGTTCACTACGAAGCGCGGAAGATCGTGCGCAAGACGAGCCTTCCTGTCGGCTCGCTCTACCTGCATACGAAATTCACGAAAGAGCTTCTGCCGTCGCGCACCGAGCTTGGAAAGATGCGCGCCGACGCCGCGCGCATCCTCGACTCCGCTGCCGGTTTCGCAGGGCTTCAGGGACTTCCCGCCTGCGGCATCGGCGGCACCTTCAAAGGAGCGGCGGCGCTCTGCGCCTCGTTCTTCCCCGCTTCCGACGGTCGGACGATCCGGCGCGAGGAAATCAAGGCACTCCTCGCGCATTTCCTGCGCGACCGCGCACTCACGGAAGACGACACCGTCTGGCTCATGCGCGCCGTTCCCGACCGTATGCACACGCTTCTGCCCGGCCTCGTCATCGCCGACCTCCTCGCCGAACGCTTCGCCCTTCCCTCCATCACCCTACAGCGACTCGGGCGTGCGCGAGGGATACATCTACGACCGCATATGGAAGAAATGACGAGCCACCAAGAAGACCAAGGAGAGACACGGACGATGGCAAGAAAAAAACAAGGCATCGGAAGATACGGAAAGCATCTTGGCGCGTCTGAGGCGCGAGAGCTTTTCGAGCGAAGAAGCGCTCGAAGAAATGCTGCGCCCCGACGAAAAAGCCCAAGAGCTCCCCACGAAAGGCGGCAGCGAAACCGACGATACAGACCGATCGCTCGATGCGGAAGCCCCTCGACGCGACATACACCGCCGCGCCGGAAAGGCACAGGCCGAGGAGGAGGCGGAAGAAGCGCGGCCGAGCCGGAGCGAAGAACGCCCGCGCCAGAGCGCTGCCGAGCTCCTGCAGGAATTGCTCGCGGACGAGGAGAAGCGCAGCGAAATGGCCGCCGATCTGGAGAGAGATCCGCTCCGCCGCCCAGGAGCGGCGGCTTCCTGCAAGGCCTTTTTCGAAAAATGGCTCTCCCGGAAGGGCGCATGGGGCAGAAGCTCTTCCTCCTCCACTTCATCGGCAGCATGTTCGCAGCGGTTGTTCTTGCCGCGCTCATCATGGGTGCGATGGCCGCTGTCCTGACCTGGCTCGGCGCAGGCCGCCCCATGCCGTCGGAAAGCCTCTCCCTCGCGGCGGGCTTCGCCTCCCTCCTCCTCGTCAGCCTGCCGCTCGCACTGCTCCTGCTCATCTTCCTGCGGGCGGCCATGCGTCGCTGGCACGACCTCGGCCATGGCGATACGACATGGCTCCTCGCCGTCATCTGCCCGCTCATCATCATCGCCCTCGCCGCAGAAGTGCGCGCGCTGCTCGTATACATCGGCGTGCCGCTGCTCCTGGGCTTCGGCGCCGACCATTTCCTCCTCAAGAGCTTCCTGCCCTACTGGAGCACGGCGCTCGCCTTCCTTCTCCTCCTGCACATCTACCTGTTCTTCGCCGAAGGAGAATTTTCCAGCAACACCTCCGGCTCCCCGGAAAGCGCCGAGGCGCTCCGCCCCTCATTGCCGAGCGCCCCTACAGAGGACTACCCCTTCTTCCTGCGCATGATCCAGCTCAAGGGCAGGATGAACCGCAGCGCTTCTTGCTGCGCCTGCTCTTCCTCCTCTTCTTCATCGCGATGCTCGTCTTCGTCGTTCTGGAGACGGCGGAGCGCCTGCCGCCGCCATTGAGCCGCGACCTCGCCCTCTACGGCACATCGATCGCCTGCGCTCTCGCTGCGATCCCTGCCCTTCGGCATCGTCGTGCAGCGTCTGCACGACATCGGCAGAAGCGCCCGGCTGGCGAGCGTTCCGCTCGTGCTCACGCTCGCCTTCATCGGCTGCCTCACCTTCTTCGGCGGCGATCCGCGCACGCTCGCCCAAGAGCCTTTCGGCATCGAGATCATCATCGCCGCCTTCGTCCTCCAAGTCTACCAAGTATTCCTGCTCGCCGCCCTCGTCTTCGTCAAAGGCTCCGTGACCACAAACGACTACGGCGAAGCGACGCTCAAGCGGCAATGATTCCGTCCCGCCTCCTGCGGCAGAACCCTTGCAGCCGCAAGAAGAAGCCCGCCCCTCCTCAGCGGAAGGGACGGGCTTCTTCTTTCGAATCTTCCTGCCACCATGCAGGGGACTCACCGTCCGCCTGCAGATCGGCGATGAGCCTGCGCTTCTTTTCTCGCAAGCATATCGCAGATCTCGTTATACTTGTGGCCGGCATGACCCTTGACCCAGCGAAAGGTGATGCTCCGTCCGGCGATCAGGCCGTCGAGCGCCTGCCAAAGCTCCCGGTTCAAGACAGGGCTGCCGTCCGCCTTCTTCCAGCCGCGGCGCTTCCAGCTGAAGATCCACTTCGTGATGCCGTTCTTCAGATACTGGCTGTCCGTCGAGAGCACGATCGCCTCTCCCTCGGGCAGATGGCGCAGCGCCTCGATCGCCGCCATCATCTCCATGCGGTTGTTCGTCGTCGACGGATCGCCGCCCGAAAGCGTCTCCATCTCTTCTCCCGGACGCACGATGCAGGCTGCCCAGCCGCCCGGACCGTCCGGGTTGCGAAGGCACGAGCCGTCCGTATAGACATGACAGAGGGCGTCGTCTGCCGTCTCCTTCGGCGCCGCATCCGCTGCTGCGCCTCCCTTTCGCCGGGGCGTGCGCCGCACAGGGGCAGTCTTTTTCCCATCGAAAAGCGCCGACAAAGGCTGCGCCTCCGTCAGCCATGCACGCGCCTCAGCCTCCGTCAGAAAAACTCTTGTAGCGCGCGCCAGGAAAGCCCTCCACCTGTGCGCGGCAGTCCGCCCATGTGCAAAAGATCCCCGTCGTGCGCCCTGCACGCACAGCATAAAATTTCTGCGTCATCTTTCCTTCTCACCCAATGCCTTATCTTCCCTTCCTTCCGAACCATCCCTCGTGCAAGGCTGTCCCGGACTCCCGCTGCACATAGAGAGCCGCCGCGTCTGCAAGCTCCGGGTTCTCCTTCGCCAATGACGGCAGATCTATATGCAGGGAGTACATCGACAAGAACGCTTCCAACTCTCGCTCCATATTCCGCCGCAGAAGCTGCAAGAACGGCGCAAGACGTCCCCCCACAGAATATTCTTCCAACGCAGCGAAATACGCGCCTCGATTCTTCAGCTTGATGGAAGTCGGCGGAAAATCGTGTGCCAACAGATGATAGTTCATGAGAAGACGCGCCGTCCGTCCGTTTCCATCTTGAAACGGATGGATCTTTACGAACTCCGCATGAATCCATGCAGCCTTTTCCATCGGATCGGCAAATGCATCGTTCTTCATCCGATACGCAAAGTTCTTCATGGCCTCCCATACCTTTCGCGGATTCGGCGGAACATGACGCGCACCGCGAATATATACGGGGATATTGCGATAGATCCCACCGACGCCGCGCACTGGGACGACTCTCTCATGTATATCCTTGATGACGCTCTCCGAAAGCGGCACTTGGCGCTTCACGCAGTCCTTGACGAACTGCCACGCCTCTGCATGTCCGCGCACCTCATCCAGCTCCCGCAGCGTCGTTTCCGCGGGAACGATCTTGTCGGCAAGAATCATCTTCGTCTCGATCAGCGTCAAGGTATTTCCTTCGATGGACGTGGAATCATGCGTGAACTCCACAAGGAAATTCTCTTCCCAATCCTCCTTTTCAAAGTCGCTCAGTTCGGGGAAGACCGCGCGAAAAAGTCCGACCTTCTTTTCCAAGGCATCCAATCGCCTCTCACCTCATTTCCCTGCACGCTCCGGAAGATCAAGCTATATCTCCCACGCTTCTGCTTCTATAGGCAGAAGCTACCATTTTCCACATTGTCCACAGTTTCTTGCCGAATTCTGTGGATAAACACGAGCGTATTCTGTGCATCCGGGGACTTATCCACATATTCACGCCTTCTATCCACAAAAAAATGTGCATAACCACGATTTTTTTGTGTTTCAGGGTAGCCAAGAGGAACGAAATCGTGTATAATATCTTCTATGTTCAACCTCATATTGCTCATGTAACTCAGTTGGTTAGAGTGTCACCCTCACATGGTGGAAGTCGGGGGTTCGAGTCCCTCCATGAGCACCAGATCTTTCGCCGCTGCGCCCTGCGCAGCGGCTTATTTGTTTCTTCACGCACGCCTCTCGCCCTGCGCCGCACGATAAAGGAGGAGCGCCTGACGCGCCGTCTGCTTGAGATTGCGGCGCCGTCTCCTCCTCCATCGCCTCGGCCGTCGTCATCGGCAGATGAAGGATGGGGAAATATGCGTCGATCCCTCCTCGTTCACCGCCTCGGCATCGGGCAGGGGCGCAGCCGCAAAGCGCGACCGCCGTGATCTTTCGGCTCTTCGCCTTCGCGAGCTTGGCGACACCGACGGGCGCCTTCCCCATCGCCGTCTGCCGATCCATGCGCCCCTCGCCCGTCAGCAGGAGGTCGGCGTCTGCGAGCGCCTTTTCGATGCCCAGCGCGTCGAGCACGAGCGCAATGCCCGGCTTCAGCTCCGCCCGAAGGAACGTGTGGAAGGCAAAGCCCAGACCACCTGCCGCGCCCGCACCGGGCACATCCGCCCCTCGGACGCCCAGCGTCTCTTCCGCCAATGAGGCGAAAGGCCTTGATCGCCCGATCCATCTCCCTCGACGACGGCAAGCGTCGCGCCCTTCTGCGCCATAGACATACGAGCAGCCCGAAGGCCGCAGAGCGGATTCGTCACGTCGCAGGCGACATGGATGCGGCACTCCCGAAGCGCTGGATGAAGCCCCGCCAAGTCGATGCGGCGCACGGCGGCGACATCGCCGCCCGTCCCTGCCCACAGGCCTTCCTTCTGCGTCAGAAAAGCGCGCGCCGAGCGCCGTGAGCATGCCCAGCCCGCAATCGTTCGTCGCGCTGCCGCCGATGCCGATGATGAACTCGCGGCAGCCGCGCTCGATCGCGGCGAGCATGAGCTCTCCCAGTCCATACGTCGTCGTGCGGCGCGGGTCGCGCTCCTCTTCCGGCACGAGCGGCAGGCCGGCCGCATCCGCCATCTCGATGACCGCCGCCTGCTCCGCAGGCAGAAAGCCGAAGCGGCTATCGACCGGCCGCTCCAGAGGCCCCGTGACCGAAAGGCGCACGACCTCGCCCGCAAGGCCTGCGACGAGCGCATCGACCGTGCCCTCGCCGCCGTCCGCCAACGGGAAGACCTCCACTTCGGCCTCGGGGAACACCTCTCTTGCCGCACTCGCCGCTGTCTCGCCGGCTGCCCGTGAAGAAAGACTTCCCTTGAAGGAATCGATCGCAACGATGATCTTCATGATTCTCCCGTCCTTTCCCCCTGCATGGCGAGAGCTCCCGTGCAGGACGCCCGCACCCTCTCATCGAATGCCTTTCTCCCTGCCCCAATCGCTGATCTTCTTGTAGAGCGGCACGGGCACGCCATAACGCTCGCCGAGGGCGACGACGCTGTTCACGAGCCCTTCGAACTCGGAAGCGCCGCCCTTTTCCACGTCGCGCTGCATGCTCGTCTTGAGTCCCGGCTTGAAGGCGTCGATGAGGGCGATCCCGCTTTCCTGCAGATCCTTCTCGAAGACGATGCCCATCGCCTTGCCCAGAGCCTCGACCTCACGGATCAGCCCGATGAATGTTTCGCGCACCGCGCCCTCTTTCTGGAACGCCTCGCTCGTCACATTGTGATACAGGCCGGCTGCGCCCATCGGCGAGACGAAGCCAAACTTCGTCAAGGCGTCGCGGCGAATGTCGAGACTGTAGTGCCCGCGGATATCGGCGTCCTGCAAGAGCTTTTCGAGCGCTTTCGCCTTCTCCTCCAGGCGCTTGTCCTGGCCGGGACGGAAGCCGAAGATCACGCGCAGGATCTTCTGCGGCTGTTCAAGGATGCCGGGCGCCTTGAGATTGCCGAAGATGTAGATGCAGCCGTCGAGCACGGTCAGCCCCGGCAGTTCCTTCTGCATGACCTCGCCCGTGCCGAAGACGTTCAGGATCGGGACGATGAGCGTGTCCTCGGATGCTGCGCGCTTTGCAAAGGCGATGGCGTCCGCAAGGCCGTAATACTTGCAGCAGACGAAGAGCACATCGGGCGTTTCCGAATAAAAGCTCCGCCGTCTCGGCCTTCACATTTTTGATATGGAGCACGCCCCGGTGCGCCGTCTCGATCGTCAAGCCGTCCTTCTGCAGCGCCTCCAGGTGCCTGCCGCGCGCGATCAGCGTCACGTCGTATCCAGCGAGCGCGAGATAGCCGCCGAGCACACCGCCCGTGCCGCCCGCGCCGAACATCGCGAATTTCATCAAGAATGCCTCCTTCCATCGATAGAAAACAGCTTCCTCCCATTATAACACAAATCATCGTTTTTTTCCTTTTTCTGCTCTTGGGAAAAATCCGCTTCTTATGCTATAATGAAAAGCAAATAAACTCTTGGGGAGGATTTTGTCATGGGAGAGATGCCGCAAGCTGCTTGGGTCGTCATAGCGATCATCGGCTTTCGTCGGCCAGTACGTCGTCATGGCGACGCTGCACCACTTCGGGTATTCCATCCGCGTGCTTTCCTCGGGAAAGATGAAGAACCTGTTCGTGCTGGGCTTCGCCTTCACGATGCTCGCCGCCTGGATGCCCGTCGCCGTGCTCTGGATCTTGGGGGCCGCGCTTCGTCGAGGCGACGGGCTATCCGCACGCCTTCATCGCCATCACGGCGACGGCGCTGTTGATCACGATCCTCTACATCGTCTGCCGCCGCACGGAAGGCACCGTCGAAATGGCGGACGAGGAAGAGATCGCCGCGTTCAAGGCGCGGGCGGTCGAGCGCGCACGCCAGGAAAAGATGAAGCGCGATGCCATGATCGCAAAGGTTCGCGCACTGCAGAGCTGACGACAGAATACCGCAGCCATCGCATAAAGATACGGCAGGGATTTTCATCCCTGCCGTATCTTTCTATGCTTCCGGCGATGCCTTTCACAGGGCTTTGAATGCCTGCTCCAAGTCGTAGAGGATATCGTCGATGTGCTCGGTGCCGATGGAAAGGCGAATCGTGCCGGGCGCGATGCCGCTCTTCTTCAGCTCTTCCGCGTTCATCTGGGAGTGCGTCGTGCTCGCCGGATGGATGACGAGGGACTTCACGTCAGCGACATTGGCGAGCAGACTGAAGACCTTCAGATGGTCGATGAACTTCCGCGCCGCTTCGCCGCCGCCCTTGATCTCGAAGGTGAAGATGGAGATGCCGCCCTGCGGGAAGTAGCGCTCGTAGAGCGCATGATCGGGATGCGAGGCGAGCGAGGGATGGTTGACCTTCTCGACCTGCGGATGCTTTTTCCAAGAAATCGACGACCTTCAAGGCGTTCTCCACATGGCGCTCGACGCGAAGCGAAAGCGTCTCGACGCCCTGCAGCAGGAGGAATGCGTTGAAGGGCGAGAGCGTCGCGCCCGTGTCGCGCAGCAAAAGAGCGCGCAGGTAGACGGCGAAGGCAGCGGCGCCGACGTCCTTGGCAAAGGAAAGCCCGTGGTAGCTCGCATTCGGCTCGACGAGCCACGGAAAGCGTCCGGACGCCGCCCAATCAAACTTGCCGCTGTCGACGACGATGCCGCCGAGCGTCGTGCCGTGTCCGCCGATGAACTTCGTCGCCGAATGGATGACGATGTCGGCGCCGTGCTCGATAGGGCGCAGCTGGTACGGCGTCGCAAACGTCGAATCAACGACGAGCGGAATGCCGTGCTTGTGCGCGACGGCGGCGATCGCCTCGATATCGACGAGGTTCGCGTTCGGGTTGCCGACGGACTCGATGTAGATGACCTGCGTATTGTCCCGGATCGCCGCCTCGAAGGCCGCAGCGCCCCCTCGGGATCGACGAAAGTCGTATCGATGCCGAAATCCCTGAAGGTGTGCTCCAAGAGATTGTAGGTGCCGCCGTAGATCGTCGCTTCTGCGACGATGTGCTGCCCCGCATGGACAAGCCCCTGCAGCGTCGTCGTCACAGCCGCCGCACCGGACGCAAAAGCGAGAGCCGCCACGCCGCCCTCAAGCGCCGCCACGCGCTTTTCCAGCACATCTTCCGTCGGGTTCATGAGCCTGCCATAGACGTTGCCCGGCTCCTTCAGGCTGAAACGATCCGCTGCATGCTGCGAGTTGCGGAACACATACGACGTCGTCTGATAGATCGGCACCGCGCGCGCGTCCGTCGCAGGGTCCGCCTGCTCCTGTCCGACATGAAGCTGCAAGGTCTCAAATTTATACGCTCTCTTTTCGCTCATAAAAATCTCCTCTTTCCCCGGGACTCCCCGTAACACCAGAAAACATACTTGACTCATAGGCTAAGACGATTATAGCACAATATCATACTTTGTCAATAGGTTTTATAAATTAACATGCGTAAAGAAACGCGCCTCTCCTGTTAAAAGGAAATTATCTTTGCTCTGTGGAAAGGATTCCATATCGTTAGCGTCGAAACGAGTAGGAGGAAAGATACATTTTAGGCGGAGACCTAGGTCTCTTATCGCTCAGACAGCGCACACAAATATGCACGGGGGGACACCGCGCGCTCTTGTCGGGGATTATCGTATTTATGGGAAAGGAGTATACTGCTTGTTTAATTTTTCCTCATTATCCATGCGGATGAAGATTGTCTTCTTAATGATCGGCACCTCTCTCGCCACAGTCCTGTGCATCACCCTGCTGTGGACACATACTCTGCTCGCAGAGTCGGAGGAGCAGCTGGCGGACTACCGCACGCAGCTGCAGCACGACGTCGACGTCTCCCTGAAGAACGAGACAGAAATCGTCGTCAGCATGATCGACAAAATTTACCAAAGCCAGCAGGCAGGCGAGCTCACCGAACCGCAGGCGAAGAAACTCGCCGCCGACGTCGTGCGCGACCTGCGCTATGACGATGGCAAAGGCTACTTCTGGATCGACACGGAAGAGGGCGTGAACGTCGTCCTCCTGGGGCGCGACGTCGAAGGAAAGTCCCGCATCGATCTCGTCGATCCCAACGGCGTCCACTTCATTCAAGAGATGCTGAAAAACGGCAAACAGACGGGCGGCGGCTACACCGATCTGTCGTTCCCCAAGCCGGGCGAAACGACGCCCCTGCCCAAGCGCAATTACACCACGACGTTCGCGCCCTACCACTGGGTCTTGGGCACGGGCATCTGGATCGACCAGATCGACAAGCTTGTCGCGGCACAAAAGGAAGCCATCGATGCGAATCTCTACGAGAGTCTGGGCATGACGGTGTTCATCTCGCTCTTGATCGAGCTTCTGTGCATCGCCTTGGCGATCTTCTGCAGCAACCGGCTGGCAAGCCCCATCGTCCGGGTGACGGAGCGCCTTACGACGCTCGCCGCGGGCGACTTCCGCCACAATCCCTCGCTCGAAGTCAAGATCCAGAGCGAAGATGAGATCGGCAGGATGAGCAAAGCGCTCGACACGCTGCAGCACAATGTACGTCGCATGATGAAGCAGGCCATCCAAGCGGCGGAAGAAATCACCCTCGCCGTCCGGCAGCTCAACCAGAGCGCCGACCAGTCCGCCACGGTCAGCTCCCAAATCGCCGGCTCCATGTCGAAGGTGGCAGGCTCGTGCAACGAACAGTTTGCCGAAATGGATCGCGCGAAGACCCAGATCGGCACCCTCGAACAGCACATGAGCGCTTTCGCCGGCAATCTCTCGCAGACGGTCGACGCCGTCCAGGGGACGAACCGTGCAGCGGCGCAGGGAGCGACACGGGCCGATGAAGCCGTGAAGCAGATGCAGCGCATCGCGCAGTCCGTATCCCATTCCGCCGAAGTCATTTCCATCCTCGGCAAGGAGTCCGACAAGATCGGCACGATCGTCGACGCCATCTCCGCCATCGCCGGGCAGACGAACCTCCTCGCACTCAACGCCGCGATCGAAGCGGCGCGCGCGGGCGAGCACGGACGCGGTTTCGCCGTCGTCGCCGAGGAAGTCCGAAAGCTCGCCGAGCAATCGAGCATATCCGCAGGCGAGATCACCGAGCTCATCACCTCGATCCAGGAGAAGGCGCGAAACGCCGTCGAAGTCATGCAGGAAGGCGCGGCACTGGTACAAGGCGGCACGGAAGCTGTCGACGCCGCCGGCCACACCTTCAAGGAAATCGCCTCCATGGTCGAGCGCGTCACCGCTGAGTCCAGCTCCATGGGCGGCCGCGTCCACGAGCTTGAACAAAGCACGCGCAGCATTCGCGATTCCGCACAGTCCATGAACAAGATGAGCCGCAGCGTCGCGGACGAGTCGCAGACGGTCTCCGCCACGACGCAGGAGCAGACGGCCGCCGTCCAGCAGATCGCTGCCGCGAGCCGGACGCTGCACGAGATGTCGAAGGCAATGCAGGAAGCCATCCGTCATTTCAAGGTGTAACAAAGACTTGCAGACAGAAAAAAATCGCCGTCCGGCCGGACGGCGATTTTTTCTGCCCTTTTTCTTCACACGATCCGCAGAGCCGCTCTTTCTCAGAGATGATCGAACGGCTTGTCCGGCAGATCGTCCATCGGGAATGCGCCGCGCGTAGCAGCGTTTGCCGCTTCGATCGCCTGGTGCGCAAGATCGATGGAGAGGCCGAGCGTCCTCATGCACTGGTCGGGATTGTGGAAACCGACGCCATTTTCCGCCTCGACGTAATCCCAGTACCACTGCGCTTCGCGAATCAGCTCGCGCGCGGGAGCGAGCTGCTCATCCGTCGCGCCGGCGGCTGCCGCCGCCTTGATGGCGAGGTGCGCCTTGGCGCACGTGATGCCCGCCGTTCTCTGCAGCTTGAAGGTGTTGTCGTGGATCGTCTTGACGCGTGCGATGAGTACTTCCTTGCTCTCATCGTGGCACTTGAGGCATGCGTCCTCGACGTACTTCAACGGGCTGGAAATATAGTGCGACGTATACTTCTGCCCGTTCTTGCGCATGTACGGCATATGGCAGTCGATGCAGGTGACACCCGCGTCCGCATGGACGCTCGTCTTCCAGACATCGTAGTCGGGATGCTGCGCCTTGAGCATCATCGCGCCCGAGTCGGGATGCTTCCAGTCACCCTTGAAGCCGCCCGGCAGATCGGTGCGCTTGTAGTACTCGTACATCTGCTCCGCCGTGTAGCCGTTGTCGCGCGGGAAGATGACGCGGCCTTTCTTTCCCTGCTCGAAATAATACTCCGTATGGCACTGACCACAAACGAGGGCGCGCTTGTCGTTGTCGCTGAGCTCGTCCCACGTCTTGCCCCAGTTGCGCTCAAGATCTTCGATCTGCGCGGGATTCACGATGCGCAGCTTCATCGTCTTCACGTCATGGCACGTCGCGCAGGCGATCGAAGCGTCATTCGGCACTTGGTCGGCAAGCTCCTTGAAATCCTTCAGCGTGTAGTCCCAGCCCATCGTGTCGAAAAAAACGTCTTTCGTATAGGCGCTCTTACAGGTGATGCAGGAACCGTACTGCTGGGCTACCGTCGTGCGCTTCGAACGCTTGACGTCCTCGAGCGCATAGACGTGACCGCGGTCATCGTCGTAGTGCATGGAAAAGGCATAGCCCTTCCAGTTTTCGATCATCTCCGGTTCGTCCATGAGTCTCGAATGGACGCCGGAACTTCCGTAGCCTGTCGGCGTCGGCGAATCGCTCGCCGTCATCTTGTACGATTCGTACTCGAGCGGATATGCCTCCTTGAAGGCTTCCATGCCGAGATGGGCATTGTTCTCCGTCGGTATCTGAGCGAGCTTGACGGAACTCGATGGCTGGGCGATGCCGATGCGCACGATGACGAAACCGAAGAACGCAACGCAGACGACGATGACGCCCAGCAAACACTTTTGCAGCTTACTCAACTTTGATCCCTCCTTCCAGGTGATTGGAGCCATGTGCCACGCTCCTGTGGCACTTCAGGCAATCGGTATTGGCGTCCATCGGACCTGCGTGGACGACTGCCATCGTCGCGCTGTGACAGCGCAGGCAGTTGCCGTTCACGATCTTTTCTGCGTCTTCCGAGATGCGGATCTTGGCAGGATAGTCGCGCTTCAGCTCGTGGTAAACGTCGATCATGCCGCTTCGTCCCTTCTCGACGAAGTACGCCGTCATGCTGTCGTGCGGCAGGTGGCAGTCCACGCACTCGCGCTCCCGGTGCGACGATTCCATGAACGTCGCCTTCTCCATCTTCATCGCATGGCACTGTCCGCAAAACGCGGGAGAGCCGGAAAACGACAGCCCCGCCGACGTGCAGACGGAAAAGATGACGCCTGCGGCAAAGCCTCCGATGATGCACTTCAGCGTGTTCTTCTGAAAGAATTCCTTTGCTTCCAATCCCCTTCCCTCCTTTCCATGAATCACAGGGGGTAATCTTCGTATCTTTTCAGAACTATGTGCCTAGCATCGCCTCCTTACAGCGCACGATGTGCCGACGAAGACAAATGCCGCACCGAGCCACAGAAGCCAGAGCAGCGGCTTTTCGCCGACGGACGCCGTCAGCGGCAGCCGTGCCTCCTCCTCGATTGCCGGCAGTATTTGCAGCATGATGCTCTTCTTGTCCTCGGAGATGCCCAAGAGGCGCAATCGCCTCTTGCCATTGAGAACGGCAAAGGATTCCGTCGCCGCCTTCATGCCCGCCGCCGTCAAGCTGACTTCGGCGAGGTCGACGGTCTCGCCGTCGGTGACGGCGATGGCCGCGAGAAAGATGCGGCGATCCTGATCTTCGGGATCGGGTTCCTCTGTGACATGCTCCAAACGATAGGCGAGATCGCCCTCCAATATGGCCTTGCCGCGCTGCAGCACGATCTCGTGGCCGACGGCCGCGGGCGAGGGCGCGATGTAGATGTCGCCCGCCGCGCCGTGCGCGATGGCAGGCTCTCTCGCCGCATCCTCCCCCGCTCGCGCTGAGTTTCGTCAAGGCGCGCACTTCCTCACCGTCGACGCGGAACACATACTCCTTTTCCCTGCGGCTTTCAGAAAGGTCCATGCCCTCGTAAAGAATCGAGGATTTACCGAAGGACTGCGGCTCGTCCGGCACGAACTCAAGCGTCGTGCTCATGCCCGCCGAGGTGAGCGCCATCGTGAAGAGAGCCAGAGCCGCGCCCGCGTGCGCGACAGCTGCGGCAGGGCGAAGTGCACCGCCGCGCCAGGCGAAAACGCTCGCGAAGACGGCGGCAGTAGCAGCGCCCGCGAGGACAAGCGAGGAGACTTCTCTGGCGCCTGCGAGTCCTGCCGCCGCAGCGCCCATGAAGACCGCGCCGATAAGAGCCTTTGGCAGCGATGCCTGACCCTCGCCATAGCGCAGCAATGAGCCAATTGCCATCGCAAGCAGCATACAGATGGCGAGCGGCAGGCTCGTCTTGGTGTAGAAGCCCGTGTCGACGGCGGCGGAATCGCCGCCAAGCCCTGTGAGAAGCGGCATCGACATGCCGATGAATACGATGATGGCGAGAAATGTCAGGGCGAGACAGCCGAGCAAGAGGAAGAATTCGCGGCTTCGATGCGCCGGGTACGGGGAGCCTTTGGGGAACTTTCCCGCACGCCAGACGAGAAGCGAAAGTCCCGCCAGCGCTACGATCGCATCGACGGCGACAAGCCAGAGGCCGACGCCCGTGCCGCTGAAAGAATGCACGGAGAAATCGCCCAAAAGGCCGCTTCGCGCGAGGAACGTGCCGTAGAGCGCGAGCGCATAGGAGAAGATGGCGGCGAGATGCGCGAGCGCGAGGTTCGCCGGACGCGCGCGCGCCACCGCGAGCAAGTGGACGAGAGCGCCCGCTGCCAGCCACGGCACGAGCGAGGAGTTCTCCACGGGATCCCAGCCCCACCAGCCACCCCAGCCAAGCACCTTGTACGCCCAGAAAGCGCCGACGAAGATGCCCGCGCCGAGGAGCGCCCGGGCAACGAGCGCCCAATTTCGCGCAAGTGCGAGCCACGCCGTGCTGTCCGCTTTTTTTCAGACAGCAGCGCCCCCAAGGACGCCGCATACGGCACGGCGAGCAGCGCGTAGCCAAAGAACACGAGCGGCGGATGAATCGCCATCCACGGGTCTTGCAGGAGCGGATTCATTCCCGCGCCGTCAGCAGGCGCATAGCCCTCCGTCACGGCAAACGGACTGTAGAAGAGGACGAGCGCCGCCAAAAGAGCCTGCAGGAAGAAGAACACGGCCTGACCTGCGTTCCCGAGCCGTGCGCGAAGAGCGAGCGCCGCGCCCGCCGCCGCATGGAAGAAGAGCCACAAGAGGAATGAGCCTTGCTGTCCCTGCCCAGAAGGCGGAAACCTTGTAGACGAGCGGCAGATCGAGCGAAGAATAGCTCCACACATAGTCGATGTCGAAGCGATCGTGCAGAATCAGCCAGAAGAGCCATGCGCTCGCCAAGGCCGCTGCGAAGAAGGAAGCGAGCGCGAGCGCCTTGCCCGCTGCCGCCTTCCCGCGCCCCCACGAAAATGCCGCCGCCAGCGCAAAGATGAGCGAGAGTACGAGGAATGCCGTGCCGGCTGTCATAATGAACCGCCTTTCATCTTTTCATACTTCGACGGGCATTTGATGAGCAGACGCTCCGCCTCGAACACGCCGTCCTTGTACGAGCCGACGGCGACGATGTGGTGCGCCGAGCGGAATTGGTCAGGCTCTGTGCCGTGATAATGCACTTCCATCTTTTCTCCCGATTCATCGACGAGTCCGAAGACGAAATCCTTCCCCTTCTGCGCGGGCGCGGAAGCCTCCGGGTCGAGCAGACCCTTGACCTGTACCGAGCCGCGCGCCGTGCGCGCCTCGGCAATATCGACGTAGGGCGTGATGCTGTCGGCAAACGCCCAGCCTGCATAGAGGACGAAGAGGGCGACGAGGCCGAAGAGCATATACGATTTTTTCATCAGTCAATCCTCCTTCACGCATCGAAAGAGCAGCGCGAGATAGAGCAGCGTCGCATCGACAAGCCCGAGCGCGAGCACACCGAGCATGACAGGATCCATCGCCACATGTGCGCCGCTGTTCAACAGAGGCTCCGGATGCAGCGAGAAGTAAAGCCGCGGCAGAAGAAAGACGAGAAACGGCACGGTCAGAAAGGAAAAGAGCGAGTAGACCGCCGAGACGAGCGCACGGCCACGACTCTCGGGCACTGCCGAGCGCAGCGTCAGATACGCGCCATAGATGAGGATGAGGACGAAGATCGTCGTCTGGCGCGGATCCCAGTTCCACCATGCGCCCCACGAGAGACGGCTGAAGAGCGCGCCCGTCGCTGTGGCGAATATCACGAAGAAGAAGCCGATCTTCGCCGAGCGTGCGCTCAAGGCATCGAAGCGCTCCTTGCGGCAGCGCAGGAAACGAAGCGCCCACCATGCGCTCAGAAGAAAGGCGAGAACCGAGACCCACGCCGCCGGAACGTGGAAGAAGACGAGGCGCACATAGTCGCCCAAGCCTTCCGCCGGCGGCACGAGGAAGAACACTGCGGCGAAGAGCGCCGCCGTCAAGACGATGATGAGGACACGAAGCATAGATCCACCCCTTGTTTCGCGAAAGAGTCGGCAAAGCGGCATTTCCAACGTTCCCATGAAAAACCATCGGATGAGATCCGTGCTTCTTCAAATCTCCTGCCATACGAAGTCGAAGAGCCACGAGGCGCCGAGCGTCAGGATCATGTCGTAGAGCGCCATCGCACCGAGCAGGGAAGAGGACGGCAGGAGGGAGCTGAAAAGCTCTCCCGTGAGATTGAGCGCGGGCAGGAACACGGGCAAAACGACGGGCAGCAGCAGCACCGAAAACAGTCCGCTCTTCGCGCCCGCGCCGACCGTCAGCGCCGAGACGATGACGCCCGCCGCTGCCAAGCCCCAGATGCCCAAGAATACGACGAGGAGAAAGACCAGGGCTGCGAAGAAGTCCGCCAGCGAAAAGCCGAGAAAGACTTGGAAGAGCGCTAGGTCAAAGACGGCGAGCGCTGCGAGCATGAAGAACGTGTAGCAGAATTTGCCGACGAACACTGCCTGCGCTTCGGCATAGATGCGCAGGGCGAGCAGCGTGCCGCTCGCCGCCTCCTCGTAGAACGCCCGGCCGACGCCGGCCTCTGCCGAGAAAAAAACAGCACGACCCACAAAAGCCCCGCCGCCACCTGCGGCTCAGGCGGCGCACAACGAAGCGCAAAGGAAAGCGCCGCAATCGCCGTCAACGAAAACATGAACATCGCCGCCCAAGAGGAGCGGCTGCGCATGGCACAGGCGACCTCCCTACGAAAGATGAGCCGCGCCCCCTGCAATGCAGATCCTTGCATCGGCAGCCACCTCCTCTTTTTGCTCGTTCGTCGCCCAGAGCACGAGCCGGCCTTCTGCCGCCGCTTCACGCGCGAGCGCGGCGAGAAGCGTGCGCCCTTCCTCGTCGAGGTTCGCGCCCGGCTCGTCGAGCAGCCAGAAGGGCGCATCCGCGCCGAGCAGCACGGCGAGCATCAGACGCTGGCGCATGCCCGTCGAGAAGCTTGCCGTCTGCATCCGCCAATCTTGCGCCCCCTTGAGTCCCACGCGCGCGAGAACCGTCCGCCGCGAGGCATCGGAAAGCGCAATGCCGCGCAGTCCAAGGAAGAAGTCGAGGTTCTCCGCCGCCGTCAGCAGCGGGTAGAGCGAAAGCTCGGGCGAGAGATAGGCGAGATTCGCCTGCCACGCCGCTCCCTCGGCCTCTCCCGCCGCTGTCTGCAGCGCGACGCGCCCTTTTGTCGGCCGCAGAAGCCCCGCCGCCAGGCGCAGGAGCGTGGACTTGCCGCTGCCGTTCGACTCGCGCACGCTGACGACGGTGCCGCCCGCAAGCTGGAAGGAAAGCCCCCGAAGCACGCTGCGCCCCGCGAAGGATATGCCCGCATCCTCGAAGGAAAGCGTCAAGGAATTTTCCAACGGCAGCACTCTCCTTCGCACTTCGTCACAACAAGAAATGTTATCGATTTAATTTATCTTATGATATGAATATATTATATCATAATTTTTTCCATACGCTAGTGATTTTTTATGATTCTCTATGATTTTGTATCAAAAAACCGCACTCTTGAAATAAATGCATCGCCGAAGCTTATGCAAATTATTTCAAGAATGCGGTATTGTCAATCGTAGTGATTCAAATCATGCTGCACGCCTTTTCCAGCATCAAGCTGCGCAATGCCGCGACGCAAACGTGCCGAGCTCTTCTCCGAATAGAGCGAATCCGTCAGAGGAGCGGCTCTCAGTTCAAACGGAATCCTGCGCTCCCGCGCGACGCGCCGCGCAAAGATCAAGATAGCGGAAGGCGCAGAAAGTCCGATATCCGCACACACTTCTTCAAAATTCGATTTCAAATCATCGTCCATGGATACAACAATATCCTGTGCCATTCGACGCACCTCCATAAGCTTTATTTCTTTCATTATATACCATTGCCAGTGAATCCTCAAACAAAATCCCTCGCGAATTCTGCGGCTGAGAACTGGACGCAGATGCGTTTCACGCTTATAATATAGGGAAAGACGGATTACATATCGGTTAAAGACGAGGACGATGCTTTATGAACAAAACTTTCTTCCAAGCGGCGCGAGAGACGGATCTCGCCGAGAAGCGGCGGCTGGATCGGCGCGGACAGATGCTTTCCTGGCTGCGCCTCACGACGTTCTTCCTGTGCCTTCTCGCGCTCGCCGCCGCCTGGGACACGGGCGCACTTGAGATATATCTCGTCGCTGTCGCGCTCGCCTGCTGCTTCACCGCACTCCTGCGCCGTCACGGCAAGCTCTTCGAACAGCGCCTGCTCTTGGAGAGCCACATCGCCGCGCTTTCAAACTTCCTCGCACGATTTTCGGGAGAGTGGCACAACTTTCCTGTGACGGGCGCGGAATATCTGAAGGACGAATTGCCGCAGGCGCAGGATCTGAGCCTCTTCGGCGCTGATTCCATCTACCAGTACCTTTGCGCCGCACGCACGAAGGCGGGGCGCGATCGCCTCGCCGACGCGCTCTCCCCCTTCCCTGCTGACCTCGCGCTTGCAAGGAAGAGGCAAAAAGCCGTCGAGGAACTGATCACCCGCCCCAGGCTCGTCCTCGACCTCACGGCAGCAGCCGCTCTTCTGCCTGACGGGCACGATACAAAGCCGCTCCTCGCAGCGCTGCAAAGAAATACAGAGAAGCCCTACGCGGGCACGGCCTTCATCGCGTGGATTCTTCCCGCCGCCCTCGCGCTCGCCATCGTCGGCGCATCGCTTTCCCTCATCGGCTGGACGATGCCCGCCATGCTCGTGCTGCTGCAGTTCCTCATCGCCTTCGCGCTCGGCAGGCGCACGGCGGCAGCGCAGAAGCCGCTCGCCGCCATGCACCGCGAACTGCGCCTCTACGAGCGTCTCTTTTCGCGCCTCGAAGATGCGACATTCCAAAGCCCGCACCTCCTCGCACTGCAGGCGCAGCTCAAGGCGGGCGGCGCCGCGCGCTCCCTGCGCACGCTCAGCGCCCTCGCCGAGCACGCGCACACGCGCCACAACCTCATCTTCCTGCTGCTCGCCAACGCCTTCTTCCTCAGCGACCTGCACTTCGCGCACCGCATCGCACACTGGCAGGAAAAGGCCGCCGCGCACCTCGGCGACTGGCTCGCCGTCTGGGCGGAGACCGAAGTGCTCCTCTCCCTCTCGACCGTGGGACTCGTGCGCGAAGTGTACGCGTTCCCCGAACTCCTCGAAGACGCTTCGCCGCGCCTCGAAGCCAAGAACTTGACCCATCTCCTGATTCCCGAGGAAAAGGCTGTGCCGAACGACATCGACGCAACAGCAGGCACGCGCATCATCACAGGATCGAACATGTCGGGCAAGACGACGTACCTCAGAACCGTCGCCAGCGCCTGCGTCCTCGCCTACGCGGGCGCCCCCGTGCCGGGCGAACGCCTTTGCCTCTCCCCGCTCTATCTTTTCACCTCGATCCGCGTGACGGACGACGCCGCACACGGACTCTCCACCTTCTATGCGGAGATCCTGCGCATCAAAAGCATGATGGCTTTCAAGGAAAAGGAGAAGCCCATGCTCATCGTCATCGACGAGATCTTCAAGGGCACGAACAGCGCCGACCGTCTCATCGGCGCCAGAGAGGCCATCTCGCGCCTGACGGGAGAACGCTTCATCACCCTCGTCTCCACGCACGACTTCGAGCTTTGCGATATCGAAAGCACCGCTGCCCCCATCACGAACTGGCACTTCGAGGAGAACTACGAGGGCGACAAGATCGCCTTCGACTACAAGATCAAGGAAGGCCGCTGCACGACGCGCAACGCCCAGTATCTGTTGAAAATGGCGGGCATCATGGAGTGATGCAGGAAAAGCCTTGCCAGCCGCGCTTTCGTCTGCTATGCTTATAGCCTGCACGCATACTCCTCGCTTTGCGGACGCTCGTGCTCGGCCTTATCTTCGCTCTGCTTGTTGGGAGGAATCATCATGGAAATCCTTCGCTCGGTCTGTCCCTACGACTGTCCCGATTGCTGCGGCCTTCTCGTCGAGGTCGAGGGCGGGCTGGCTCGAAAGGTCAAAGGCGACCCCGCACACAGCTTCACGCGCGGCACACTCTGTCCGAAAATGGCGCATTACGAGCGCACCGTCCATTCGCCGCGCCGTCTCCTCACGCCGCTCAAGCGCACAGGAAAGAAGGGCGCAGGCGAGTTCCGCCCGATTTCCTGGCGAGATGCGGTGCAGGAAATCGCCGCACGCTGGCAGGAAATCATCGCGCAGTACGGCGCGGAGGCCATACAGCCCTACTCCTACGCAGGAACGATGGGACTCTTGCAGCACGACGCCTATCACGCGCTCTTCCGCGCACTCGGAGCGGCAGAACTTGACCGCACGATCTGCTCCCCCGCAAAGCGTCATGGCTGGAACTCCGTCATGGGAGCGACCCTCGCCATCCGCCCACAGGAAGCACAGCAAAGCGATCTCATCATCCTCTGGAGTCTCTCCATGCTCGCGACGGACATCCACTTCGCGCACGATGTGCAGGCAGCAAAAAAGCGCGGCGCCAAAATCTGGTGCGTCGATACATACGAGACGGCAACGGCGCGTCAGGCCGACCGCGCCTTCTTCGTGCGCCCCGGCACGGACGGCGCACTCGCGCTCGCACTGCTCCATGTGCTGGAAAAAGAGGGCCTCACGGACGAGACTTTCCTCGCCGCGCATGTCCAAGGCTGGCAAGAACTGAAAAAAGATGTCCTGCCGCGCCATACGCCGGAAAGCGCCGCTGCCGTCACGGGACTTTCTCCCGAGGCCATACGAGAACTCGCCCTCGCCTACGGCAAGGCGCGCGCGCCCTTCATCCGTCTTGGCAGCGGCTTCTCGCGCTATACAAACGGCGCGATGACGACGCGCCTCCTGCTCGCTCTGCCCGCCGCCGTCGGCGCATGGAAGAAGCCGGGCGGCGGCCTCCTCTCCTCCGTGCCGGGCAGCCGAGCCTTCAGCAAGGACATCGTGCAGCGCCCCGACCTGCGGAAAAACGTGCGCCTCATCAACATGTGCGAAATCGGCAACGCCTTGACCTCTGCCTCGGACCCGCCCATCAAGAGCCTCTTCGTCTACTCCTCGAATCCTGCCTGCACCGCGCCCGACCAGAAGAAAGTGACCGAGGGGCTTCTGCGCGATGACCTCTTCACCGTCGTGCACGAGCGCTTCCTGACTGACACGGCGCTCTACGCCGACATCGTGCTGCCGGCGACGACCTCGCTCGAGCACAGCGACATCTATGCAGCCTATGGACACTACACGATCCAGCGCGGCGAAGC
The DNA here is from genome assembly GCA_916438625.1 of uncultured Selenomonas sp. Lineage (GTDB taxonomy): Bacteria > Bacillota > Negativicutes > Selenomonadales > Selenomonadaceae > Selenomonas. The sequence goes on from CAKAFE010000001.1 coordinate 2,399,756, forward strand.
CGTCATTTTGCCCGTCGGCGAGTCGAAGCCGAACTGGGCGGTCGCCTGCCTGCTGGCCGACGCCCTAGGGCTTGACGACCCGTTCTTCAAAAAAAGCGAGGATGAACTCATCGAGGAGCTGATCGCCTCGACCGACGCCTGGCCGCTTCCCGTGGACAGGGCAGCGCTCGCCGCAGGGCTGCCCGTCGACCTTCCTCTGCCCGAGAATTACAAGCTCGACTTCAAGACGCCCTCGGGCAAGATCGAACTCCTGAACCCAAAGGAAGAGCCGCCCCTGCCCGACTACTTCCCCGCCCACGGCGACGACGAGCCGTTCCAATTCATCAGCGCTCCCGATGCACGCATCCTCGACTCCTCTTTCAACGAGCGTGAGGAACTCTCGCGCGGCAAGGTCATGGAACTGTTGATGCACCCCGACGACGCAGAAAAGCTCGGACTTGCGGACGGCGATCCTGTCGTATGCAGCAACGAGCGCGGCACAGCCAGCTTCACGCTCGCCCTGAGCCGCCGCGTCCTCCTTGGCACGCTCGTCAGCGAGGGCGTCTGGTGGCGCGCCTACTGCGAGGGAAGGCGCGGCCTCAACATGCTGACCAGCCAGCGCCTGACCGACAAGGGCGGCGGCAGCACCTTCTACGACGTAAACGTCCGCGTCGAGCGGGAGTCGTAAATCCAAGACTCCCTGCCCTGCAGAACCTTCATGAACTGCGATAAAAAGCCGCCTTCACGGGCGGCTTTTTGTCGTTTTCTTTTGCAAAAAGAGTTCATGTGTTATATAATACTATGAGATGTGTATTGATCGGCGAAAACTTGCTGGACGTAGCTTCAGCTATCACACAGGACATGAAAGGAAGCACGGATACATTCAGCGCTTCCTAAAACAAAAAATTCGGAGGTGTATATTTTTTGGCTTCAAATTCTTCAAACACACATTCTGCCACACATTCTGCCAATCATCCGGCCAATGCAAAAAAATTACAGGTCATCCCCTTGGGCGGCCTCGGGGAAATCGGCAAGAACATGACGGTATTGCGTTTCGGCAATGACATTCTCGTCATCGACGCGGGACTGATGTTCCCGACGGAGGACATGCTCGGCATCGACCTCGTCATCCCGGACATCACCTATCTCTTGGAGAACCGTGACTGCATCAAGGGCATCGTGCTCACGCACGGCCACGAAGATCACATCGGCGCCCTGCCGTATGTCTTGACACAGATCGACGTGCCCGTTTACGGCACGCCGCTGACGCTCGGCATACTCAAGGGGCGCTTGGAGGAACGCAGCGTCTCGACGCAGAACCTCCATCCCATCATGGCGGGCGACCAGCTGCGTCTCGGCTGTTTCGCCATCAAGTTCGTGCGCGTGAACCACAGCATCCCCGATGCCGTGGCGCTCGCCATTCGCACGCCGATCGGCACGATCTTCCACACGGGCGATTTCAAGATGGACTACACGCCGGTCGACGGAAAACTCACGGACTTCAAGACACTCTCGGAAATCGGCAACAAGAGCGTCCTGCTCATGCTCGCCGACAGCACGAACGCCGAGCGCGTCGAGCCTGTGCCCAGCGAAGCGACCGTCGGCGTCGCCTTCGACCGCGTCTTTCGGCGCGCACGCGGACGCATCATCGTCGCCACCTTCTCCTCGAATGTCTCGCGCATCCAGCAGATCATCGACTCCGCCGTGCGCTATCGCCGCAAAGTGGCAATCCTCGGGCGCAGCATGGTCAACGTCACGAACATCGCGATGGAGCTGGGATATCTGACAGCGCCCGAAGGCACGATCGTCGACATCGACGAAATCGGTCGCTACAACGACAACCAGATCGTCATTGCGACGACGGGAAGCCAAGGCGAGCCGATGTCCGCCCTGACTCGCATGGCGATGAGCTCGCATCGCAAGGTCAACATCACGCCGATGGACACCATCATCATCTCGGCGACGCCGATCCCCGGCAACGAGCGCTACGTCGGCAAGACTATCGACCTCCTGCTGAAGCTCGGCGCCGACGTCGTCTACGGCAGGAGCGAGGGCATCCATGTCTCAGGCCATGCCAGCCAGGACGCGCTGAAGCTCATGCACAATCTGATCCGTCCGCGCTACTTCATGCCTGTGCACGGCGAATACCGCATGCTCGTGCGCCACGCCAAGCTCGCCCAGAGCCTCGGCATGCCTGCGGAAAACATCTTCCTCAACGAAAACGGCGGCATTCTTGAACTTACGCGCAATACGGCGAAGCTCAACGGCAAGGTGCAGTCGGGCATCGTGCTCATCGACGGTCTCGGTGTCGGCGACGTCGGCAATATCGTCCTGCGCGACCGCCAGCAGCTCTCCCGCGAAGGCGTCATCATCGTCGTCGTGACGATCAACCGCGCGTCCGGACGCATGGTTTCCGGTCCCGACTTCGTGTCGCGCGGCTTCGTCTATGTGCGGGAGTCGGAAGAACTCATGGACACCGCCAGAAGGCGCGTCTTCAACGCTCTCAAGAAGTGCGAGGATGAACACGTCACCGAATGGTCCTCCATCAAGACGACCATCCGCGACGTCCTCGGCCGCTTCATCTTCGACGCCACACGCCGACGCCCCATGATCCCTGCCGATCATCATGGAGGCGTAAGGGTTCGTCAAGCAAAAAAAGCGTACAGACCACGGACAAGGTCTGTACGCTTTTTTTCTATCCTGGAGATCGGAAATCGAGACGACGGGCGCATACCACTTGGCGAACTTCTCCAAGCGCAAGGACAGGTGCAGCACGCCGCTCCGATGGTATCGCAGGGACAAAAACGCGCGCAGCTCACGGCTGAACATATTGCAATAAATTGAAATCCCTGGTGAAACCAGGAAAACGATGCTATAATAAGAGCAAGAAACCAAGCGCTTGCTTGAAATCCCAGTCAACCGCCTCGGACGTGTGCGGATCGGCGGACGCAAGGAGGAAGCACGATGGCGAAAAAAATCAGGCGCGTTCCTTCCAGAATCCCGTCTACGATCAACATGCCAAGCGTCTGCTTTCCCAGAAAGCCATCATGGCTCGTCTCCTCAAGCGTACCGTGCCGGAATTCGAAGATGTCGACATCAACGATATTGCCGAAAGATATATCGAGGGCACGCCGCGGATCAGCGAGCTTCCCGTCGACCGCGACAAGACGAACACCGCGCAGAGCGGCCTGCGTCCTCCGAAAGAGATCTTCGGCGATGCCACGGAAAGCATCGGCATTACGGAAGGATGGATCCGCTTCGACATCCTCTTCCACGCGCACGCGCCTCGCTCGGGCGAGCGGATCACCTTGATCATCAACGTCGAAGCGCAGAGGACACAGCGCAGGTCAAAGCTGGGGTATGCGATCTTGCGCCCTAGCGGTCTACTATGCAAAGCCGGTTGATCTCATCGCAGAAAGAAACCGAGTTTGCCGGCTCTTCCCTACGATGAGATCAAGAAAGTCTACACCATCTGGCTCTGCCCGGACGCTCCCCACGGCAAAAAGCGCCATCAATCGCTACGACCTTGCTGAGCATCACATCCTGCATCATCACAAGGAAGACCGCGCCGATTACGACCTGATGAGCATCGTCACGATCTACCTCGGCGAGGAGCAGGGGCACGACGAGGACTGGCTCATCCGCTTCCTGCGCCTCTTGTTCAAGGATACGCTCACGCCCCCGACGGAAAAGAAACGGCTTCTAAAAGATGAATTCGACATGGATACGAGCACGGATATGGAAGAGGAGTTGAGGACGATGTGCAACTTGAGCACCAGAATCTACGAGCAAGGCATGGAACGCGGCATGGAACGCGGCATGGAACGCGGCATGGAGCAAGGCATGGAACGGGGCATGAAGCGTGGCATGGAGCAAGGCATGGAGCGCGGACGCGAAGAAGGAAAGGTCGACATCGTCCTGGAAATGCTGCGGAACAACCTGCCGCTTGAAACGATCGCGACCGTATCAAGATTCTCCCTTGACAAAGTGAAGGAATTAGGCAGGATGCACAGCTTGCTTTTAAAGGATAGAAAAGCGTACAGACCACGGACAAGGTCTGTACGCTTTTTCTATCCTGAAGATCGGAAATCGAGACGACGGGCGCATACCACTTGGCGAACTTCTCCAAGCGCAAGGACAGGTGCAGCACGCCGCTCCGATGGTATCGCAGGGACAAAAACGCGCGCAGCTCACGGCTGAACATATTGCAATAAATTGAAATCCCTGGTGAAACCAGGAAAACGATGCTATAATAAGAGCAAGAAACCAAGCGCTTGCTTGGAAATCCCAGTCAACCGCCTCGGACGTGTGCGGATCGGCGGACGCAAGGAGGAAGCACGATGGCGAAAAATCAGGCGCGTTCCTTCCAGAATCCCGTCTACGATCAACATGCCAAGCGTCTGCTTTCCCAGAAAGCCATCATGGCTCGTCTCCTCAAGCGTACCGTGCCGGAATTCGAAGATGTCGACATCAACGATATCGCCGAAAGATATATCGAGGGCACGCCGCGGATCAGCGAGCTTCCCGTCGACCGCGACAAGACGAACACCGCGCAGAGCGGCCTGCGTCCTCCGAAAGAGATCTTCGGCGATGCCACGGAAAGCATCGGCATCACGGAAGGATGGATCCGCTTCGACATCCTCTTCCACGCGCACGCGCCTCGCTCGGGCGAGCGGATCACCTTGATCATCAACGTCGAAGCGCAGAGGACACAGCGCAGGTCAAAGCTGGGGTATGCGATCTTGCGCCGAGCGGTCTACTATGCAAGCCGGTTGATCTCATCGCAGAAAGAAACCGAGTTTGCCGGCTCTTCCTACGATGAGATCAAGAAAGTCTACACCATCTGGCTCTGCCTGGACGCTCCCCACGGCAAAAGCGCCATCAATCGCTACGACCTTGCTGAGCATCACATCCTGCATCATCACAAGGAAGACCGCGCCGATTACGACCTGATGAGCATCGTCACGATCTACCTCGGCGAGGAGCAGGGGCACGACGAGGACTGGCTCATCCGCTTCCTGCGCCTCTTGTTCAAGGATACGCTCACGCCCCCGACGGAAAAGAAACGGCTTCTAAAAGATGAATTCGACATGGATACGAGCACGGATATGGAAGAGGAGTTGAGGACGATGTGCAACTTGAGCACTAGAATCTACGAGCAAGGCATGGAACGCGGCATGGAACGCGGCATGGAACGTGGCATGGAACGTGGCATGGAGCAAGGCATGGAGCGCGGACGCGAAGAAGGAAAGGTCGACATCGTCCTGGAAATGCTGCGGAACAACCTGCCGCTTGAAACGATCGCGACCGTATCAAGATTTTCCCTTGACAAAGTGAAGGAATTAGGCAGGATGCACAGCTTGCTTTAAAGGATAGAAAAGCGTACAGACCACGGACAAGGTCTGTACGCTTTTTCTATCCTGAAGATCGGAAATCGAGACGACGGGCGCATACCACTTGACGAACTTCTCCAAGCGCAAGGACAGGTGCAGCACGCCGCTCCGATGGTATCACAGGGACAAAAACGCGCGCAGCTCACGGCGCGCAGCTCACGGCTGAACTATATTCTGAAAACCGCCCTATCCCGAGAGGAACCAGCTACAGATACACCTCCAGCCTCTCCCGATCCAAGATATGAATCGTGCGCGACTCCACGGAGAGGATTCCTTCCTTCTGCATGGCGCTCAACTCACGCGAAAGCGCTGGACGCGACACAGCGAGATAGATCGCCGTGGATTCGCGGCTCTCCGGCAGGCGTATCCTGCCGTCGTCCGCCTGCGGCTGAAGCATCAGATAGCGCGCGATCTTGCCGCGCAAAGAGCCGCTTGCCAGCACCTTCATCATGTTGTTCATCTGGTACGCCTTGCGCGCGAAATCGTGCAGAAGATTTCGCTGCAAGATGCCCTGCAGGCGCACACGCTGCCGATCGTCCTCCTCGCCCACAGTCTCCTCCGGCGCTGCGCCCTGCGTCAGCATGCGGTTCGAAATCTCCAGAAGCTCCGTCGGCACGAGCGCCTGCGTGAACATATCGTAAGCGTGGCGCTCGATGAAAAGATACACCTCGCCGAACATCACGCCGGGCTTGCGAATCTCACCAAGGAAGATCTGCCTTCCCGAATATGTGTCCTTCAAGATGCGCACAGCGCCTGAAACAAGCAAGAAGAGCCGTTCCGGCACATCGCCCTCATGAAAGATGATCTCACCCTTCTTGTAGCGCACGAGACGCACCTGGCTGGACGCGAGAAGAGCCTCGATGTCCCCATCCGTCATGCCCTGCGCAAGGCTCGTTTCCCTGAGCTGCGCCTTGATCTCCTCACGCATGTCTGCCTCCCGAAATCCCTATTCGCGCACGAGCACCTTTTCGATCTCTGCCACATACATCGTGTGATAGTCCTTCTCGGAATACCACTTCGTATCGCATGTACGATCGATGAAGCACTCTTCCTTCATCTCCTGCGCATAAAGCTTGCGGCAGAAAATCGTCGCTCGCGCCTCCGCGAAGCGGGTGAATCCTCCATCCGAAAGCGGCGTAAGCCCCGCCTTGGCGATCTTGTCCTCATCGCGCCCCGACACCGTGCCGAGATAGTTCAGCACCTTGCGCTTCGAGTCGTCGAGCACGGAAAGCGTGAATCCCTCTGCCCCGTCGACGAACTCCTTCGTGTAGCGCTGCGGGCGGATGAAGATAAACACGACAGGCTTGCCCCACAGCACCCCCATACCGCCCCAGGACGCCGTCATCGCGTTCGCCCTGCCATCCTTCTCGCCGCAGACGACGAGCCAATCCTTGCCGATCAGCGTAAACACATTATCCTGCAAATCCTTTGGCTGAATCTCTTTGAATGTCATATTGTGTTCCTCCTCCATTGGTTCGTTCAGGCTCTATTCGCCTTTCTCCTTGCACCTGATCTTTGCTAAAACAGGCATTTTTATAAAGATAGAAGTTTGACGTTTATAGAAATGTCTATTCTTACTATGAAAATTCAAAAAGTCAAGCCCAAAGGGTGCAGACTGGTTGGGTAACTTTCATTAAGGACGGCGCACAATGTCCACAAAGTGGGCGTTTGTGCGTGTAGTTTACTATGAAGCCCCAAGAGATCAAGCCGCAGGAGCAGACTGATTTGCTAGACTTCTGTAAGGACGTGAGGACATATGTACAGCATGCCTCTTTGATGAAACTGTTGCGAGGAACGGGCGCCAAAGCAACTCATACCGTTCTGCGTGACGGCTGAACATATGTCCTGAAAGTTTATAAACGTCAAACTTCCATCAAAGCCAACTCTCCCACAACTCCTTCGCCAGCTGCTCAAACATCGCAATGAACTTCTCTTGACTGTCACGAATGATGGAAAGCGCGATTGGCTCGTTATAGGAATGCGCCACATTGTTACGCGCCTGTAAGGCCGCAAGCCAAAGTTCTTCATCCTTGACCATCCGCGCCTGATACGCCAGCTTGATGACGCTCCTCGGCGAGCCGCTCTTATACTCGCCATAGTCGCTCGCCTCCAACTGCTCCTTCATCGCCTTCCATGCCTGCTCGAAGCATATCTCGAAAAGCGACACCATGCCCGCCATCGCAATCGTATCATAGGGAGGCTTCTTCCCCTCGATCTCCTTAAGATTCTGCAGCGCCTTGAAGAAATTCTCTGCCTTTTTTTCATAGAGCAAAAACACCATCCCTTTGAATTTCTTCCAAAAGTTCTGGCTGCACAGGATCGTCCAAGTTGACGACATCGAACATCAGAAGCGTCGGCAATTCCTCGTCCACATCGAGCGAGAATCGCACAACATCGCCGCCTGCAACCGCGAGATCGACGTCGCTGCGCTCCCAGTTGTCCCCACGCGCCCGCGAGCCGAAGAGCACGACACGCGATAGACCGTACTTGCGTGCGAGCCGTACTATCCCCTCGCCAATAGGATTCGGCAGATTCATCGAAAAACCTCCCTGTCTGCGATTTTCCCCTTGCACGCATAACCATTCAATAAATTTTATAACATTTTTATAGATTGTTGCCTGAATTAGATAATACTTCCACAATAACATAACACGCATTTACATCCTTGTTGCATTTCTTCAATCATACGCAACATATTCTCCCGCTAGTTTCTATCATCGTATCGTCATCTTTCATCCTCTCCCAATCGCGCCGCAACATCTTCGTCGAACGCCGCCAGCATCGCAAAGTACTTGCCCTTCACAGCCGCATAAATCACTTGCGCCGTTTGCTCGTTGTATGTATGCGCAGACAAATTCCTCTTTTCGAGCATATCGAGCCACGCTTCCGCCTCTTGCACCAGCCCTTGTTTCCACCCCTCGCGTATGCTGGCTCGCGGACTGCTGACCTCGATTCCCTCGTAGGAAAGCACCGCTTTCATCAGCTTCCATGCCAGCTCAAAGCAAAACTCGAAGCGCTGAATCGTCGCGTCAAGGTACAAATCATCCTCATCCGGCTCTTTTCGGAGCGCTGCCTGCAAACGCCGCAGCGCTCTATGATAGTCCTCCCACTTCAAGCGAATCTGCTCCTCTGTCATAAGGCAGTCGCCATCCTCTCCTATTTCCAGCAGCAATCTCCCTTCGGCGTCAATCGCCTGCCGCAATCTCTCATTCGATTGGCGCTCATAATCGACAAGATCGAACGTATACGGCAAACCGCTTCGCTCAAAAGCGTCACACAAAGACCCGCACACCTCCGGCTCTCCCGCAAAGGCAAGATCAACGTCAGAAGTCGCCCGCGCCTCCCTCCGCGCTCGCGAGCCAAAAAGCTTCACCCAGCGAAGCCGCGCCCTTTGTGCATGGATAATTCGATAAATTGCTTTCCAATGATCTGATGGCAGACCGTACACGCCTCTCACCTCGACCACAATATTTTTCCCCATGTTCTCTGCAATCTCTTACAAAAAAATCCAGCCGGTCGACCTGCGCCCTTCGGGCTTAACCTCTCGGGGTTTCACGCTAAACTTTATACGGCCAATACCCTGCCCTCACTTTTTCATATCCCCGATCAAGATTCGTGAAATCGTCCGCATGGCAGCTACCTCATAAAGCGCAGCCTCATGCTCTGCCGCAAGATCGTTCTGCGGCGATGCAACTCGAGCAAAAAGCTCCATGCGGTCGTTATCGACATTGCCCATAGCTTCGCGACCGATCCAACAATCTGAATTGAACGCATACTTCGTTCCCTCCGTCATGCTTCGTGCAATCGAAGTGTACGAAAATCCCTCAGGCGCAATCAGCTCGATCAGCGTCGGCACAATCGCCGTATGTCCGCCTACAGCATCCTTGGGCAGGATATCTTTCGTCACGCCGTTGCCATACAAGACGAATGGAACGCTCTCGTGCTCAAAAAGCGTCGACTTTGCTGTAGGATCCATGCGGATCGAATGATCGCCCGTGATCACGAAAAGGCTGTCCGGATAAGCCGCCATCGTCCTGCGCACAAAATCCGTCACCACCCTGTCCATATAGCGGTAGTGTCCCACTTTCAAGGCGAGTTGCTCCGGATGCTCCGTGCGCCCCTGCAGCACACCTTCCAATTCTGCCGTATCAATGCCCTCTGCGGCAAGATCAATATCATAAGGCGGATGATTGGATATCGTCATGATGAGATGAACCGTCGGCTCTTCCTCTGCCAAATGCTCGTAAAGCGCCTCAAAGAGATGCCCGTCCGTCGTCCCCCAAACATTCTGCCGCGGCGCATTGTAGTCCGGCGCACCATAAAAGGCATCAAACCCTTGCGCGAGCGACATCTTCTTGATGGAATCCCACTCAGGAAATCCCCCGTACCAAAACTCCACACGATAGCCTAAGCGCTGAAACTGCGGTGCCATCGAAGTGATATATGCCTCTCGGAAACTCTTTGGCTGATAGTTCAAATCCATGCCGACATCGCTGAGACCCGTGACAAGTCCCGTAATCGCCACCAATGTAAACGTACCGTTCGGCATAAAGGACTGTGTATAAAAGGCCCGATCCTCGGCAATCAGACTCTTGATGCCATCGGCGCCATGAAGATCAGCATACTCGGGAAGCATCGGCCACTGCGCATACGTTTCACCGAGGATGATGAAAATATGCTTCGGCTTAGGCAAACGCGCCCCCTTCGTCGTGCGCGTGAGACTTGCCTCAAGCCCCTCCCCTTATTCATGTCCCCCCCCAGGAAACTACTGTATTCCTCAGCACGCGATACATCAATGAAACTGACACCGCCATTCTTTTGCATATTAAGGTAAAAATCCCGCACGCGATACATCGCCTGAAGATCATCCAGAATGCACTCATTAAGGAAAGGATCTCTTGTTATCGAAGCATTCTCCCAGTTGATCGAATGCTCATAATTAAAACTTCCCCGAAGCGAATAAAGATAAAAAAAATATCGGAATGAATAGAAACAGCCCCATGCCTGCCGCCCACCGATTCAAGCAATTCGGCAATGGCATCGTTTTCGTACACAGCAGACGACGAAGCAAAAAATAGGACGCTGCAGTCAAAACAGCGGCTGCCAAAAGGCGCATCGGCAGCGCATACGACTCAACCAACATCGAGAAAATCGTCTGCATATCCTCATGCAGCCCCTGCACGACTTCCCTGCCAAACGTCGCATGAAAAAAACCTCATAATACGGAAACCGCGCCTGAAAGAGCACGGCAAGAAGAGCGCTCCCTGCCGTTCCGATCCAAAGCCGTAAACGAGCAAGACGCAGCCGCGGCAAAACCAGTTCCGGCAAAGAGCAAAAAACAAAACCAAGAAGCGCCATCGCCCCAGCTGATTTCAAACTAAGGCGAAAAACCCAGCCACAAGGCCAGAAGCACATCCCCCATCGAAGTGGTCGGCGCCATTGCCTCCGACATATATGCCATGAAATATGCACGATAGAAACATATAACGAAAAGAAGAAAAAGGAATAACTTCAAATCTTTCTGCAGATTTGCAAAAAAACGTTCGAGACGCAACGCCGCCCCTCCTCTTATCATGATTACAGTCAAAAACTGTTATCTTTCAAAAGAATATCACAAGACCCCTGGTCAAAAAAGGATTTTCATCGTCTACAGCGATATTGCTGTCATATCATCTGCAAGTGGACTTCAGATTGAAGTTTCCCCTTGATCGAGACTCCAAAAACTTTGCGCAGCTTGTTCTCCTTAGCGTATCAACAGAAAATGCTATCCGATTCCCTTATACAAGGATGCTTTTTCCAATCGCAGCCATTGTAGACATAAAGCAAGGAGCAGCCAATATACTTTCATCACAAACGATCTTCCCAGATTATACTCAGTTAATCCTTGCAAAAAACTACCTAAAAGAACTGCTAAAAACACCAGTGCTGCAACACTTCGCATTTTTCTCCACGAAACAACGCCATAGGAGAACCACGTCAACCAAAAAATCAACAAAGCTGACACTCCTATGATACCGCACTCAGCGAGCATATGCATAATATTATTATGTGCATGATCAAGATGCGGCTCCTTTGCCTCAGGCAAAATATAGCCACCTTGATATTCCTCACGAAAGCGTGAAAGCCCAACCCCTGCAATAGGATGATCCTCAAACATATGAAAGGCACTTTTCCATAGAAGGATTCTTTCCGAATTGCTCTGAAACTGCATGTCCCCGATCGTTGCAAGACGACCAGACAGGATCGGAGAAAACGAAAAGATGCCGCCGAAAACAAATACGGCAATCAGCAGCCCAAAGAAAAACCTCTTCTTTCTCTGTACTGCCATAAACCCTACCACAGTGCAAGAAACTGCAACAGCGATCCATGCACCGCGCGTCCCATTCAACAGTAAGGAAACAATCCCCAGAACTGTTAAAATACCTAAAAAGAGCCGATATTTCTGCGGCACTTTTCCCGTCATACATAACAAAATCAATGCAGGAACAATCATTGACAAAAATCCGGCAGCCGTCATAGGCTGAGCAAAGCCATCAGCACGATGATTTTGCTGAACGATCCCTTCATATAAGATCGCAACGCCATTAATAGCAAAAGAAGCTGCAACGCACGAAGCAATGCCCAAAAGTCTCTCTTTCTCTCGAACCATTAAAAGCACAGCATAAAGCGGCAACATGTGATACCCATAATAATCAACGACTTTACCTACCTTCGAGGGATCGACCGAACACAGCGCCGAAATTGCCGTAGCACATATCAAAAGCAGCAGAGCAATCGTCAGTCTCCTATCCGGCAACGCCAGGCGCCAATCGTCTCGCTTGCTGGCCATGCGCAAAAAAAACACTAAAACAAGTGGAACAAGAAAAATATTTCCTCCAGCAATCGTTAAATTACTAAACAAAGCGAAACCACAGAGCAAATAATATCCCCATTGATCCAATTTGTCTACGCCGGGAAGACCTATGCAACTTTTCATTTTTCATCCCCCTGTATACACTATCAGGAATTAAAATTCATTCTTAGCCGTTTGAACCTTATTCTTTTATAATAGCTATAATTCGATGCACGAACTCTCTCGGACTATAAATGTCCGCTGCTTTCTGCAGCTCTGCTATATAGTGAAGGGATTCATCATCATACCCATTAACAAAAAGTTCCAATGTTTTACGCAACAACATAAGATCGCCGCTCGGGAAGAGCTTGCCGATATCATACGCTGCAAAAACCTCGGGATTCATATCATCGCTTGTCACGACAGGCTTTTGAAAGCCAATCGCCGTAAAGAGCATGCCGCCCCAGTGATAGCGATAGCGCGGCGCGGAATACGGCAGAAGGAGTGCATCCACCGAAGCAATAGCACGCTGCCATTCAGCACCGATCAATCCCCGATGCAGGAACGTAATGCCGCCCTTGCCACGATACTTTGCAATGATGCGCTCGAAATCTGCCGCGTCTTCGGGATGCATCGTCGCACCCTGTACGAAAAGTTCGACTGGGCGCGTATAATGACCACCGAGATATGCCTCCAAAAAGTCTTCCAACCGCTTTTCCCGCCGATATTGACCGAAGAATCCCAATACCAGCGGCTTCTTCCCGCCCATTTCAGGCGCATGAGAATCCATCTGCAAAAAAATTCATCTGTCGGCGGCGGCATCCCCGGCTGCCATGCTATATCGCGCGGCACGAATGTCGGCGGATAAATCAGCCGCACATTCGCTCGCTTCTCGCCAAAAATGCTGTCGCCAAAAGAAAGCACCGTGGGGCGGATGTTCAAGCAATCTGCAAGCGAATCCGCTTCCCGCAAGAACTTTGGCGCTTCCTTGGGATTGATGCCATGCAGAATGAAGAGTACAGGCACGGGCGACTTTCTGAGAACGCTCCGCTTCAAAGCTCTGAGATAACGATACGTCGAAGTCGGTACGATGAACGCATCGACCTCTTCGCGCTTCGCCGCCTCGTAGATCTGTCGATACCATCGCAGGCGATGCAGCTCGCGCCGCACCGTGCGAACAAGCTTCCTGAATCCCGTCACTCCCGTATAAGAAACCACGCCGCCGCGAAGTTCCCGCACAGGCACATGATAGTCCATGGCAAAGCGAAAGCCCTCAGGCACATAGAAGCATACCTCATGTCCCAAGGCTTGAAGCTCTTCGACAAGAATGCGGTCGAAATCCACCTCGTGCCCGCCTGGAGTCATGATGTTTTCAAAAATCCCGATGCGCATTTTCTCCCCCCTTCCCATTCACGCACTCATCCAACAATTCTTCCCACGCTCTCCAGATCACGGACGCCTTATACTTCTATGAGATGCACCTCCAGCTTCTCGATGATGCCAAAAGCGGATTCTTGTATCAACATCAATATACAGCGTTGGTTGAGCTTGAGCAGCAGCAAGAGTTTTTTACTCCAGCCACTCCAGCACCCGTTCCACCACCTCAAGCAAGCTTCCACCGGTGTAGAGCACGCCCTTGATCCCCGCTCTTCTCGCGCATTCCATATCCCGCTCGCTGTCGCCGATCAGGACGGCGCGGCGGCGGTCGATCGGATGCGCCGCACAGGCGGCGTCGATCATGCCTGCGGCAGGCTTGCGACAGTCGCAGATCTTGGCATATTCAGGGATCTTCCCTTCCGGATAATGCGGGCAATAGAAGAGGGCGTCTAGATGGGCGCCCTCTTTTTTCAGGTCCTCGTTCATCCAATCGTGCAGACGAAGCACATCTTCTTCCGGATAGTAGCCGCGCGCCACGCCCGATTGGTTCGTGACGACGACGGTCAGGACGCCGCACTCGTTGAGGCGGCGGATGGCGGCCGGCGCCTCGGGCGTCCAGATGAAATCCTCGGGACGGTGCAGATAGTCCACATCGACGTTCAGCGTGCCGTCGCGATCGAAGAAGACGCAAGGGACGCCCTCATTCGTCATAGCGGAAATAGCCTCCATCTTCAAGGAAGTCGACATATTCCTTGACGGCAGCGCCGAAGTCGTGGAAGCCGCCGTCATACCCTGCCTTCAGGAGCTGGTTCGGATCAGCTTCGGTGAAGCTCTGGTACTTGCCCTTGAGCACCTCGGGGAAGTCGCGGTAGCCGATATATCCTTTGCCCAAGGCAGAAATGACGGCATCGGCAGCTTCGTTGTAGGTGTGTGCCTTGCCCGTGCCGCAGTTGTAGATGCCTGACGATCCCTTTGTTTTCCCAGAACCAGAAGTTGACCTTGACGACATCTTTGACATAGATGAAATCGCGGCGCTGCTCGCCGTCGCCGAAACCGTCCGTGCCGCGGAAGAGTCTCGCCTCTCCCGTCTCCTTGAGCTGGCGATAGAGTTGATAAAAGATCGACGCCATCTTGCCCTTGTGTTGTTCCTGCGGGCTGAAGACATTGAAATAGCGCAGCCCAACGATCGGGCTGCGGCTCTCGTGCATGACCCGGCGCACATAGCGATCGAAAGCGAGCTTGCTGTAGGCGTAGGGATTCAGCGCGTCCTCCGCCGCATCGCCCTCCGAGAAGCCGTGGCGGCCTGCACCGTAGGTCGAAGCGGACGAGGCATAGAGGAACGGCACGCGGTGCAGCAGGCAGAAGTGCAGCAGCGTCTTCGAATATTCATAGTTGACCTTCATCATGTAGTTGACGTCATACTCCATCGTGTCGGAGCAGGCGCCTTGGTGAAATACGACGTCGATGTCGCTGCCGCCGAATTCGTCGTCTTCGATGCTCTCCAAAAAGTCGTCCTTGTGCCGATAGTCGATGAAGCGCAGACCGCGCAGGTTCTTGTAATTCTCGCCGTCCTTGAGGTCATCGATGATGAGGATGTCGTTCCTGCCCTTGCGATTCAGCTCCTTGACGATGTTGCTGCCGATGAATCCAGCGCCACCTGTGACGATGATCATGAAAAGTCCCCTCTCTTTCTCAGGCTTCTTCACGCGGCAATCCGCGCAATGCTTCTTTCAGCTCCTCGCGGCTCACAGCATAGGTGCCGAGCTTCCTGACGACGACGCTCGCCGCAAGGTTGGCGAGGAAGGCGGCGTCCCTGCCCTTGAGGCCGCCGGCAAGGCCTGCGGCAAGAACCGCGATGACCGTATCGCCCGCGCCCGACACATCGAAGACTTCCTGTGCGCGCGTCGGGATATGCACCTCTTCGCCTTCACGCACGAGCGTCACGCCGCTTTCCGAGCGCGTCACGAGCACATTCTTGATCCTGTACTTGCGCATGATGTAGTGGGCAGCCTTGAGCACCTCGGCATCCGTGTTCTTGATGGGGTCGAGGAGAAGCTCGTTGATCTCCTTGATATTGGGCGTGATGTAGTCCGCACCGCGGTACTTCGTCCAGTTCGTGCCCTTGGGATCGATGATGACGGGCACGCCGTGCGCGTGCGCCGCTTCGATGATCGCCGTCGTCGTCGCTTCGCTGCACGTCCCCTTCGCATAGTCAGAAACGACGATGGCGTCGATGCTCTCGGCAAGCTTCCCGCGCACGAAGGCGAGGAATTTGTCGATATAGATCGTTTCCAGCGGCTCGGTGCTTTCGAAATCGAGCCGCATCATCTGCTGATGACCGCCGATGATGCGCATCTTCGTCGTCGTCGGACGGTTCGTCGGGACGAGTCCCACATCATCGATCTTGTTTTCCAGGAGCTTTTCCTTCAGGGAGCGGCAATGGTAGTCTTCGCCGACGAAACCCGCGAGGATCGTGTCGCAGCCGAGGAGTGCGAGGTTGTGCGCGACGTTCGCCGCACCGCCGAGCGTTTCCTTCTGGCGCGTGATGTGGTTGATCGGAACAGGCGCCTCGGGCGAGATGCGCGTGACTTCGCCGTAGTAATATTTATCGAGCATGACGTCGCCCGTGACGAGGATCCTGCAGCGCGAGAGACGCTCCTCGACGAGGGCGAGCATTTTTTTCCATGTCCATAGACTGCTCCCTTCCAACGAAATGATTTCTCTTATAATTCTACAACCTTGCAGCGATATTGTCCATCATGCGCGGGAATACGGCCGACTTTATTTTCATACTGCTGCAGGAGCTCTTCGGCATAGTGCAGCACTTCCTTGACGGGGATATTCTTCATGCACGCCATATTTTCCGCCCCTTCCCTCGGGCACTCGTGCTTGCCGCACGGGTGACAGGCTTCGGGCGTCTTCAAAAGCACATCCTTCGCGTCGTAAGGGTAAAAGCCAGGCACGGGGCTTGCACCGAACATCGTGACGATGGGCACGTTCATCGCGACGCCGACGTGCATGGGGCCGGAGTCCGTCGTGATGAAGAGCGCGCACTTCTTGAGGAGCGCCGCGAGTTCTGCAAGCGTGACGCGCCCCGTGAAGATGGCGAGCGCCGCATGATCGCCATGGCGCATCTTGGCGCGGCAGGCGCTGACGAGCTCTCCGTCCGTCGATCTCGCCGAAGAAGGCGACGCCGTAGCCCTTTTCCAAGAAATGGTCGGCGACCTGCGCAAAATAGTCGTCGAGCCAGCGCTTCGTCTTCCAGCTCGCGCCGATGTTCAAGGCGATGACCTTCCGCTTCTCGGGAAAGGCTTCCTGCCAAAGACTCGCCGCGCGTTCTTCCGTGCCCTCGGGCAGCCACATCTCCAAGCCGCCGTCGTCGATGCGCTCGATGCCCACGGCCTCTTCCAATACGTCGAAATGCGAATGGATCTGGTGCTTGACCGCCTTCTTGTTTTCCATGACCTTGTCGAAGAAAGCGGAAAAGAAGGGCTTTGCATAGCCGACGATGCGTCCTGCGCCCGAGAAGGCCGCGAGCGCCGAGGCGCGTTCGTTGCGGTGCAGGTTGATGACGAGGTCGAAATGCTCGCGGCGAACGCGGCGGATAAAGCGCAAAAAAGCGAGCGGATGATTATCCGCTCCCTTTTTATCGATCAAAAGACAGCCGTCGATATGCTTGTTGCAAACGACGAGATCGGCGAGCTTCTTGTCTGCGAGAAGCGTGATGCGCGCCTCAGGGAAGTTCGTCCGAAGCGTCCGGAGGACGGGCGTCACAAGCATGAGATCGCCAAGATGCATGAGGTTGATGACGAGGATGTTCCTGTATGTTTTCTGCTGCATAGAATGATTCCTTTTTACTGCGAACGCCGAGGACGTCAAGCGTCGGCGAGTCCTGATCTACTCTGGCATTTCCCAAATCAACGCAGATGCACTGCATCGATCCATGAGGCACAGACAACAAAAAGATCTTCCGATCTGCAGTCACCTTCACTGCCCCAGCACCTCCTGGATCTTCGCTTGGACTTCCTCGACAGAAAGAATCGCGAGGCAGTCGAGTCCCTTGGGGCATCTCCTCTTCCAGCACGCTTTGCAGGTACGCGGAATCTCTATGGCGTTCTCCTGCTGCCCGTAAGGGCCGTTGCGGTTGGCGTCGGTCGGACCCATGAGCATGATCGTCTTCGTGCCGAGACCTGCCGCGAGATGAACGGGGCCGGTGTCACCGCCGATGACGAGAGCGGCGCGCGTGAAGATGTACGCGAGTTCCTTGAGGCTCGTGCGTCCGACGAGGTTGACGGGCGGCACTTCAACGAGCGCCTCGATGTCGCGCACGAGACTCTCGTCGAGGCGTCCGCCGCCGACGAGCACGGGGATGATCTTCTCTCCGTAGAGCCAATCGGCGAGGACGCCGAAATATTTGACCGGCCAGCGCTTGTTCGGCCAGTTCGCTCCGATGGCGAGAACGACGAAGCGACTGTCCTCGCGCACGCTCTCAGCGGCGAGGAGCGCTTCCGCCGAAGCGGCCTCTCGCGCACTGACAGCAACGGGAAACCGCACTTCATCGACGCGGCAGCCGAGGGCGCGCGCGACATCGAGATAGCGCTCGACGATGTGCCCCGAAGCGTGCGCACCCTTGATGGAACGGCTCACATAAGCGGAGCCTTCACGCATGTTCGCCGTGCCCAGACGCAGCTTCGCACCTGACTGCGCGACGATCGCTGCCGATTTGAAAAGCCCCTGCAAGTCGAGCGCCGCGTCATATCTTCTCGCGCGAAGCGCATGACGAAAGGGGCGGATCTCTCCAAGAAAGCCGCGCACGGTGCGGAAGCGCTTCTTCTCGAAAAGGATGATGTCGTCGATGCAGGGATTCCCCTCCAGGATGTCATAGGCTGTCGGCTCGACGACCCACGTCAAATGCGCGTCGGGAAAAGTCTCCTTGATCGCATAGGAGACGGGAAGCGCGTGGATGACGTCGCCGATGGCGCTCAGCTTGACGATGAGGATGTTCTTCATGCGGCTTCCCTCCTTCCTGCTGCATCCATATCTCTACTTTCTGCCGATCTTCTCGATGATCTTCGTCGTCGAGCGACCGGGAACGAGGTCGATGAAATGCACCTCGCCGCCGTATTTCTCGACAACTCTCGCTTCGGGCAGAGTCTCCCGTGTGTAGTCGCCGCCCTTGACATAGACGGCAGGACGCACCTTCTCGATGAGGGTTTCCGCCGTCGGCTCATCGAAAAGCACGACATAATCAACAGCGGCGAGCGCCCCCGTGACCGCTGCACGATCAAGCTCCGTGTTGACGGGGCGCGTCTCGCCCTTCAGGCGGCGCACGGAAGCGTCGGTGTTGAGGCCGAGCACAAGGCAATCGCCCAAAGCGCGCGCCTCTTCCAGGTACCGCACATGCCCCGCGTGCAGGATGTCGAAGCAGCCGTTCGTGAAGACGATGCGCTGCCCCGCCTCGCGCAGGACGGCGCAAAAGCCCTCGATTTTTTTCCTTCGGTATCAGCATGGCAGATCCCCTCCGTGCAATCATCCAGCGGAAAGTTCGCGCACCTTCTTCAAAAGCTCCTCCGCGCTGACCGTCGCCGTGCCGAACTTCCGAACGGCGACGCCCGACGCGATGTTCGACAGCTGCGCCGCCGCCAAGGGTGCAGCACCGCCCGCAAGCGCGAGGATGAAGGTCGCGACGCATGTATCGCCCGCGCCCGAGACGTCGTAGACTTCGCTCTTGTCCGAGACGGGGATCTCATGCTCCGTGCCGTCCGCCAAAAAGAGCGTCATGCCCTTCTCGCCGCGCGTGATGAGCGCCCCCTTCGCGCCAAGCTCTTGGATGAGCTCCCGCGCCGCATCCGCCACATCTTCCTCCGCATCGAGGCGGCGTTCGAAGGCGGCGGCGAGTTCCGCGTCGTTCTGCTTCACATAGTCGACGCCTGCGAAGGAGCGCACGTCGTAGCGCGAATCGACGATCGTCGGAATGCCACGCTCGCGGCAGGCGGCGAGGAGGCGGTCGCGGATGCCCTGCGTGAGCGTCCCCGAGCCGTAGTCGCTCAAGACGACGGCCTCGGCCTCTTCCAGCGCCTCCAGAAGACGCTCCTCCAGCAAGGCAGCAAGCGGCGCGGACAAGGGCTCGCGGCTCTCCTTGTCAATGCGCACGATCTGTTGGCTGACCGTCGCCCTGCCGCCTGCGATCACGCGCGTCTTGGAAATCGTCGGCCGCTCCTTCGTCTCGATGAGTCCTCGGACATCGACTCCCGCCGCTTTCAGCACCGCCGCGATGCCATTGCCTCCCGCATCCTCGCCCAGGATGCCGAAGGCGCACACCGCACCGCCCAACGTCGCAGCGTTGTGCGCGACATTCGCCGCGCCGCCTGCGACAACGCGCTCGTCCATCTCTTCCAGCACGAGCACGGGCGCTTCCCTCGATATGCGCGAGATGCGCCCATCGAGGTAGATGTCAGCGACCATGTCGCCGAGGATGAGGACGCGCACGTCTCTCATGGAGGCAGCTGCCGATACCAAACCATTCATCTCTGATACCATTCCACACTCCTCCATCCGATCACCACGGAGTGAAGTTCAGCCGGACACTCCAACTGTCGCGCTTGGCGCGATAGCGGGTGATGAGCTGCACGCAGTGCATGTCGTGATACCAGTAGTAGTCGACATCGCCGATGGTGCGGCGATCGACATCATACGCCATGCCGCAGACGACACGGTCGCGCTCCGTCAGCTGGTAGCTGAGTCCTGCGTAGAGCGCACGGCTATAGTCCGCGACGTTGTAATCGAAAAGCGCATTTCCCGTGTAGACCTGCGCATAGCTGTACTTGCCATAGGCCGTCAGGCGGTCGTTGAACTTCTTCAAGAGCGTCGCTGACCAGCTGAAGCCCGAGACCTTCGAGTCATTGTACGACTCCTTTGTCATGGAATAATCGGCAGCCAAGGAAAGAGCAGCACCGCCGCCCAGGGCGATCGGATCGCGGTACACATTGATCGCTCCATACGTGTGCAGACTCTTGATCCCGCCGTTGTGCCAATAGCCGCGGTCAGCCTTGAAGCTCCAGCCGATGGGCGCTTTCTCGAAGTGATGCCCGACCTCATAATGCACGCTAGGCGCACGCCGGATCCAGTTGTCATCGCTGTCCTGCCAATAGCCGTACTGCAGGCTCAGCGTTCCATAACGCCCGCCATAGCGAAGTTCTGCACTTCCCTTGACACCGCTGTCCGTCGCCACTATGAGCGTCGGGATGAGATCCAGCCGCTCCGCCACGGGAATTGTGAAGTCCTGCATGACGATCAGTCCGTCCGACTTCGAATATTTCACCGTAGGGAAGGGAAATGAATCCCTGCCGATCCGGCCGCAGATCCGCCGTATATTTGTCGCGATGAGCAATGAGCACTTTCTTGATCCAGAAATCGCTGTCATAGAACACCGCCTTGTCGTTCGGATAGATTTCGATGCGCTTGGCACTCACGCTGTAGTCCGGCGTCTTCGCCTGACACTTCGTCGCACGCCCTTCCCGGATGATGACCTTGTCAGGATAGACCTCGATGCGCTTGCCCGAGATATACTGGCGGCCAACCTTTCCCGAAGCATTCTCCATCGTGCCGATACCCGTGCCGTAATTGTACGAAAGCTTCCAGCCGCGCACATCCACGCGCGCCATGCCCGGCGTCATCTGCAGAACGTGCGCCTCGTTCTCAGCAACGACATCCTGTGTGACGGCATTGCCCTTGATCTCGTCGGACAATACGCGGCGATTGTCGATCTCCGTGATCTTGACGCTGCCGCGTGCGAAGAATTCTCCCGTCACTTGATCGTAGAAAAGTTCGTCCCCCTCGAAGGCGGTCGGCAGCGGTTTCAGGTGGTCTTCCATGGGCTGTCGCAGATGCGCGTGCATATCCGTCGTATCCTTCAAGAGCTGCTCCTGTGCCTCAGAAAGACGGTTCTCCCTTGCCAAGCGCCGCTCGTTCTCGATATAGTCGAGAATGTTTGCCGCCGTATCGCTCGAAGAGCTGTACGAAGCAAACGCTGCAACGGGCAGGCAGGAGGCCGCAAGAAAAGCGCCGCAGGCGACGCCCAGCTGCAAAGAGAAGCGTAGATGCATGATCTTCATGAACTCGTATCTCACCTTTCCGTCGTCGGCACCGCGTAGAGAACAGTGGCCTCCTGCGTCTGGATGAAGAACTCCGTGCCCTCCGGCAGGTCGATGTTCTTGCCCTTGACGAACGCTCCGCCGATGATGCCGATCGGGCCTAAGAGCAGCATTCCGGCGACGCTCGCGCCGGCCGCCATGGCGTAGCTCTTCATCTGCTGTTTCGACTCTTCGCCGACGAACGTCTTGACCTCGGTGCCGTCCATCGCTTTCGTCGTATGGAAGTCGACGTCGATCCTGGCGTCGCGGCCGAAGTTGCGCGCCTGCTCGACTTTCTTCACCGTGCCCTCGCCCGGCTGTCCCTTGGCGAAGATGAGCATACCGTCCTGCACGACATCCTCTGCCACCCTGTAGCGAACGGTGTCACCCGCCTTGATTTTTCTTCGTGTTGACCTCCTGCGCCAAGGCGACCTTGATCACGGTGTTCTTCGGCACCGTCACCTGTTCAAGCGGCACGCTGTAGCCGCCGAAAGCCGCCGTGCCAAGCTCCTGAATGCGCTTCTTGTATGTGCCCGGGCTCGTCTTGCCCGCGACCGCCATTTCCATCTCCGTCACGCGCTTGTCGACCGGCTTGGGGCTGACCTCGTGCGTGAGCCCCCATTCAACGGCATTGAGCTGCGTCAGGAGACCGGGACCCGTCGCATTGTCGTAGAGATCGTCATAAACGATGTTCACGCGCTCAAGCATGGAGCCTTTGTTGTGCTTGCCGAGATAATCCTTCTCCAAACGATTGATGCGGTCAAGAAACGCCCCCGTCTGCTCGCCGCCCCACGTCTCCGCCTCGACGGCAGCGAGCTTGCCCTGCACCGTCTCCTCTGCCGCGCTCGCCATGCCGGCCTGCGTCACGAGAAGCGCCGCGCAAAGAGCTGTGCTCATGAGTTTTTTCAAGAACATGGAAGTTCCTCCCCCTTGCAATCCTAAATTATTGTGAACGATTGGAATCTGAACAGACTTCATTTCATCGAGCGATTCCCTGTCTTTATGCCTTATTCTGCAAACAGCCGTGAAATCCTTCCTTAAAAGTCCAATAACCAAAGAAGACATCTGCAAAAGGAGTACTTGATGTCCCTTTGCTTAACGGATAGATTTGCGCATTTCACACCAGCAAAAAATTGTTGTTTTATCTTAACACCTCACTTTAATCGCATCGATCCTACCGTTACTCTATCTTTTCGGCACACTTATTGAAAACAACTTTCGAATTGATTAGTCCTTTTTCTAACCGTGAAAGTTGACACTGTAAAATTAGACATGTATAATTAAGTTACTGTAAAAGTCTAAAAAACACCTCGAAGACGCAGACTGATTTGGGGAATTTTCATTAAAGACGGCGCATGATGTCCATGAAGTTCGTGCAAAAAAGATGTTGGAAAGGACGCTCCAGTGTTCTTCCAAATTTGTTATTTATATCCAAGAGGGGGAGTAACGATGAAAAAAATATCATGAGAATTTTTGTAGCGTTTGTTATACTCTTGGGAACAATGAATGTCTCGGAGGCAAACCCTTTGCCGAACAGCGAAGCATCGTTGGGCGGCATTACACTAGGAGGATCAATGGCGTATGTCAAGGGAATTTACGGATCTCCATCGGAGTCAACTTGGGTAACGGATACGTTTGGGAATCGAGTCCTTTCTCATCGCTATGGGAATGGTTTTTATATCTTGGAAAGCCTTTATGGCGGAAAGAGTTATATCAACGAGCTGATTTCTGACAGGCGTAACGGGGTTGCCACTCCGATGGGAATCACTGTGGGAATCAGTAAAAATACGGTTCTGGGCGTTTATGGAGATACACCGTACAAGCACGACGGCGAGTACGATTATATCACAGTTTCGGGACTGAGGATTCTCATCAGATTCAAGAATGTAGATGGAGAAGAGGTCGTAAGCCGCATCCATATCCGGTCTCGAAGGCTGAAAACCGTTTGATCGTTAGAAAAAATGCGTCCCCGCGTATATAAGACTCCCTCTCTGTGCGATGAACGTACACATGGAGGGAGTCTTCATGTTTTTGAGACATTTAGAAATTTTACAGCAAAAATAATAGACTCCTATATTCATATAGCGGATGGCAGTCTGCCAGTGTATGGAATCACTGATAAATTCAGCCACATACCTTTACAAATCAACACTTTTTATGATAACATAACGTTGTCATTTTTTTATATACTATTGTCTTTTTGACAGTGGAGGTATCTTATGGAAAATCTTGTTCCGCTTCTCAATTCCATCGATTCGGTTCTCTGGGGGCCGCCGCTCATCATCTTGCTCGTGGGCACGGGCATCTTCCTGACCGTGCGCCTGCGCCTCCTGCAGGTCGTGCACCTGCCTCTCGCGCTCTCCTTGATCTTCCGTGCGAAGAACCACGGCGAAGGCGACGTGTCGAGCTTCAAGGCGCTGTGCGTCGCGCTCGCCGCGACCGTCGGTACAGGCAACATCGTCGGCGTCGCGACCGCGGTCAAGGCGGGCGGCCCGGGCGCAATCTTCTGGATGTGGATGGCCGCATTCTTCGGCATGGCGACGAAGTATGCCGAGGGGCTGCTCGCCATCAAGTACCGCACGACGGACAGCCATGGCGACATTGCCGGCGGCCCGATGTTCTACATCGAGAAGGGTCTCGGCCGCTCGTGGCGTCCCATGGCGATCTTCTTTGCCTGCGCCTGCGTGCTCGTCGCCTTCTTCGGCATCGGTACCTTCCCGCAGGTCAACGCCATCGTCGACAGCGTAGAGATCTCCTTCGGCGTGCCGCGCTGGGCGACGGATCTCGCCATCACGGCGCTCATCGCCGCCATCACGCTCGGCGGCCTCAAGAGCATCGCGCGCGTCGCCGCCGCCATCGTCCCCTTCATGGCGCTCTCCTACATCGCGCTCTCCCTCGTCCTCATCGTCATGAACATCGACGCTCTGCCGCACGCCGTCTCCCTCATCCTGCAGAGCGCGTTCACAGGCGAAGCCGCCGTCGGAGGCTTCGCGGGATCGACCATCATGATGGCGATGCAGAACGGCATTGCGCGCGGCGTCTTCTCCAACGAATCCGGCCTCGGCTCCGCGCCCATAGCGTCTGCCGCCTCGAAGACGAAGCGCCCGGCAGAGCAAGGCCTCATCTCCATGACGGGCACCTTCATCGACACGATCATCATCTGCACGATGACGGGCCTCGCGCTCGTCCTGACGGGCGCCTGGTCGGGCGACACGGCGGGCGCCGCCATGACGAGCGCCGCCTTCTCCGCAAGCTACGGCGCGATCGGCAGCCACCTTCTGACCATCGCGCTCGTGCTCTTCGCCTTCACGACGATCCTCGGCTGGAACTACTACGGCGAGCGCGCCGTCATCTACCTCTTCGAGCGCAAGGGCGTGCTGCCGTACCGCCTCATCTTCATCGCCCTCGTCGCCTCGGGCGCGTTCTTGAAGCTCGAAGCCATCTGGATTCTCGCCGACATCGTGAACGGTCTCATGGCGATTCCGAACCTCATCGCGCTCCTCCTGCTCTCCGGCGTCATCGTGCACGAGACAGAGCGCTATCTGCAATACGTCAAGCGTCACGCACGGATCAAGCATCCGTAAAAAAAGCGCCCTCGCGATACCGAAGAACGGTATCACGAGGGCGTTTCATTCCTGCACGATCAGAAGATCATATGCGCAACGACATAGCCCACGCAGCAGCCCGAAACGACACCGATAAGACACGGAATCATGAAGCTGTGATTCAAGAGATACTTGCCGATGCGCGTCGTGCCCGAGCGGTCGAAGCCGATGCACGCAAGATCCGACGGATACGTCGGCAGGAAGAAATAGCCGTAGCACGCAGAGATGAACGACATGATGAGCACGGGATCGACGCCGACGTTGAGCGCCATCGGCACGACGATGGCGATAGCCGCCGCCTGCGAGTTGACGAGCTTCGACGTGAAGAAGGCGATGATGGCATAGGCTCACGGATAAGCCTGCACCGTCGCACCAAGGAACTCCTTGAGAATCGCCATGTGTGCGCTGAAGTACGTGTTCGCCATCCAAGCGACGCCATAGACGGAGAGCAGAGCGATCATGCCCGAGCGGAAGACCCGGCTGTTGCCGACATCCTTCGCCTTCACTTTGCAGAAGAGGAGGATGGCTGCGGCGATCAAGAGCATGATCATCTGGATGACCTCGGTCATGTCGATCGCCTTCATCTCGCCCAGTTTGTCGGGAAAATGCGGCAGAAGATCGGGATCATTGCCAAGGATGGCGATGACAAGGATGCCGAGGAAGAAAATGAACATCGCATGATAATATGAACGCGGCAGTTCCTGCCCCTGCAGACTCTCCGACTCGCCGTAGACATATTCCTTGTTCTTCGGATTCTTGATGAACTCTTGGAAGTCCTCGTCCTTGTCGAGATCCTTGCCGCGGCGGTAGCTCCAGAGCGCCGCACAGATGACTCCCGTCAGCGTCGCCGGAATCGTCACGCCGAGCACCTGCAGCACGGAGACATGGTGACCCGCCTGTGCCATAAAGGCGATGATGGAAACGACTGCAACGGACACGGGCGAGCCGCAGATGCCCATCTGCGCCGCGACGGAAGACACCGCCATGGGACGCTCGGGGCGAATGCCCTGTTTGATCGCCACATCGTAGATGATGGGAAACATCGTGTAAACGACGTGACCCGTGCCGCAAAGCACCGTCAAAAGCCACGTCGTGACAGGCGCAAAGATCGTGACCTGCTTCGGGTTGTTGCGCAGAAGCCTCTCCGCATACTTGAGCATGACCGTGAGGCCGCCCGAGGTCTGCAAGAAGCCTGCGCAGGTAACGACCGCAAGGATCGTCAGCATGACAGCGATCGGCGGCGTGCCCGGCTGGTAACCGAAGATGAAGGTGTAAGCGGCAAGCCCAATGCCGCTGATCACAGCAAGTCCGATGCCGCCGTGATGCACTCCGAAAAAGCAGACAGGCGAGCATCACGAGAAAGCCCAGAAACATTTCCATAAAGATTCCTCCTAAAATCCCACGGGAACGGCGCAAAAGACGCCTTCCCAAACAGCCTTGATCGAGGAAACCAAACTCCTTCCCTCCGTATGGAATTTCAGAAACCTCGCCGATCATACAACACGATTATAATACAATAATCGGCCACAGGCAATAAAAAGAGGACGCAGGCGCGTCCCCCCGAAGAAAAATTCCCCTTCGTTCCTCAATACGTGCGATGTTCCTTCACATAGTCGACTGGCCGGCTCCAATCGACGTGGACGTCCGTCGCTTCCCACAGGCGTGTCAGCGCCGTCTTGAAGCTCTCGACGTCAGCCGTGGGGTCGATCATCTCCTTGCTGAAATCGTGCAGGCTCTCGTGCGGCACGCCGATCTCATGCTTCTCGGCCAAGTATCTTTCGACCGCGCCCCGTCCCTCCGCATCGTCGAGGACGACGGATGCCGTCTTCTTCTCGGCATCGTATTCGATGTAGCCAAGCTCCTTCTTGTACTGGATCGCTACGCTGTAAGTCGTTGACACGCTTTATCACCTTTCCTTATCCTTCGTTTTCCGCTATACTGTAAGAAGCACGGATATATCTTGCATTTTATCCGCAACATGCACAGAAAAGCAAGTTTTTTCTCTCACACGAAGAAGGTGCCTTATGTATTCGGAATATCTCATGCTGCTCGTGATCCTCGCGCTCGGCATCATCGGTCACAACAGCACGGTCGCCCTATGCCGTCCCTCATCGTGCTCATCCTGAAGCTCCTGGGCCTGGCGGCGATGCTCGACTTCCTGTCCGCCAACGGACTGAACTGGGGCATCGTGCTCCTCCTTGCCGCCATCCTCGTGCCCGTCGCGACAGGGGACGTGACCATTGCCAACATGATCGACGCCTTCAAGAGCCCGCTCGGCGTCGCCGCCATCGTCTGCGGAATCCTCGCGGCAATGGCGGGCGGCGGCGGCGTCGAGCTGCTGAAGAATGATCCGCACATCGTCGCCGCCCTCATCATCGGCACGATCATCGGCGTCTGCTTCTTCAAGGGCGTCGCCGTCGGTCCCTTGATCGCCGGTGGCATGACGTATGCCCTGATGAAGCTCTTCGCCGTTCTGAAGTAGCGCCTTTTCCGGCAGCGCCGTCAAGCTTCCTCAAAGGATCGCCGACCGCCCCATCCGCTCATCCCAACAACTTGCGCATCGCTTGGGCATTTTCCTTGGCGGTGCGGTTTTTATCGTAAAGAGCGGCCGCCTTGTCCTGCTGCGCTTCATCCTTTGCCAGCACCAGTTCGACGCGATCGCCCAAGATCCGCTTCGCCCGGCGCAGCACGAGCTCCATCGACGAATCGGACGCGACGAGCACATAGGTACGCGCAAGATCGCTGTGCGCCGCATGCAGAAGCTCTGCGACCGACGGGCACTCCTCACGGCTTCCCGGCACGATGACGTTCGCGCCAAGCTCCGTCAGGCGCAAAGAGCGCGCAGCATCGGAAGCGACGGCGAGAAGGGCGACGGGCAGCAAGGACTCATAGTCCGCCGTCAGGGCATGCGCCTCCGCCATATCGATCACATGGAACGACTGCAGCCTGCCCCAGCCGATCGCCTGCTCGACGACCGCCCCCGGATGATCCGTATGCACATGGACGAGCAAAGACCGTTCGCTCGGCTCGACCGCGACGAAGCGGCACGCCTCCTGCAGACGATGCTCGACGTCACGCGCACGCGCCTTGCTGCCCACGATACGAAACGTCACGCAGTACGGGCGCACGAGGTCGCGGCGCGGGTCGGGAATCGCGAGACGATCCTCGCCCACGCCGAGCGAAAGACTCACGGCCGGCGAGACGAAGTGTCCATCGAGCCCCTTCATGCAGCCCTGCAGGAAGGTCTGCATGACGAGCGCTCCTGGCTCCTCGCGCTTTTCCTCCTCCAACGCCTTCCTTCCCTCGTCGATCGCCGCCTGCAAGATCTCCGAAATGGGCAGGTTCGCGCGCACAGCATGATATGCGCCCTTCGCCACCGCCTTGGCAGCGGCGACGATCACCGTCTCCACCGTCGGCGGCAATACGCGCTGCGCATAGAGGATGCCATACTGGAACGCCTTGCCGAACTCCGACGAGGTCGCGTCGTTCTTTCCCGACAGTCCCTTCGCGATGCCGCGCAGGAGCTGAGCGAGCACGACGCCCGACGTGCCGCGTGCGCCAAGCACCGCCGCGCTCGCCACGCGCCTCGACAGCCCGCCGATGCTCTGATCCTTCACATCGACGAGCGGCATGACCGCCGCGCCCATCGTGCGCAGCACATGCGTGCCGGGAAGCGTCGAGCGCTCCCCCATCTTCTCTCTGGAGAGCGTGTCGATGCCCTCGTATTCCAGAAGGAACTCGCCGTAAGCGCCGCTCAACATGCGTTTGAAATCGCTTCCCGTGATGACTTCTCGATTGCCTGTCATATAAACCCTTCTTCCCATGCGAAGATTCGTAGAAAATTTCCTGCGAAAACAGGATTCTCCTATAGTATTCGCGAAATAAGAGAATTAACCTTCTATAAAACCCCGATAAACCCATTTCCGCAATAAATTTCTCATGAAAGTCGCAGAAAAACACGAACCATCCTGCACATTGCGGAAGCGAAGAGCAAAGGAGTCACTCGATGCCTAGAACAAGAAAGACCTCGACGAAAGCAAAAATGCCCAAAACCACCGCCACGGAAAAGGATGCCGTCGTTTCCGAAACCGCTCCCAGCGAGACCGACGCCCCGAACAGCGCGGAAACCTTGAAGGAGACCCTCGCACCGACCGCGCAAGAGGCGCAGGACAAAGGAACAACCGCCGAGGAGCCGGCCGGGCAGACGACGGACGCGGCAAAGCCCGCCCCCAAGACGCGCGGCAGGAAACCCGGCACGAAGACCGCCGCCAAAACCACAGGAAAGAGCACAGCCAAAAGCACGCGCAATAAGAGCACGAAGACCGCCGCCAAGAAAACGACGAAGCGCGCTGTCAAAAAGGCAGCTGCTGAAGCGACCGCCGAGACGGCTCCGGCGGCGAGCACGAAGAAGAAGGTGCACGGCGAACCGTTCTTCGCACTCGACATCGGCACGCGCAGCATCATCGGCATCGTCGCCGAAAAACTCGAAAACGAGCAGATGCGCATCCTCGCGACCGTGCGCCGCGAGCACAAGACGCGCGCCATGCTCGACGGGCAGATCCACGACGTGCCGCAGGTCGCCGACCTCATCCGCGAAGTCAAGCGCGAACTCGAAAAAGACGACCGGACCCTTGAAATCCGCCTCCGTCGCGGCCGCCGGCCGTGCGCTCTACACCATGACCGCCGAGGCCTCCGTCGAGATCAACGGCGTCATCACCGACGAGCAGCAGCGCGCCCTCGACTTCTCCGGCGTGCAGGCGGCACAGGCGAAGCTCGCCGGCTCCAAGGACATCGAAGACCCCGCCCGCTACTACTGCGTCGGCTACAGCACGATCCAGTACACGCTCGACGACATCCCCCTGAAGAGCCTCGTCGGGCAGCGCGGCAAGACCGCCAAGGCCACCGTCATCGCCACATTCCTGCCGCGCCAGGTCATCGACTCCATGCAGTCGGCTCTGCGGGACGTCGGCCTCGAAATGCACGCGCTGACCCACGGAGCCGATCGCCGCCATCAACGTCCCTCATCCCGCCGACAATGCGCCACCTGAACCTCGTGCTCGTCGACATCGGCGCGGGCACCTCCGACGTCGCCATCACAAAGAACGGCTCGATCATTGCCTACGGCATGGTTCCTTTGGCGGGCGACGAAATCACCGAAGCCATCAGTCAGCGCTACCTCCTCGA
This sequence comes from uncultured Selenomonas sp., assembly GCA_916438625.1. Classification (GTDB taxonomy): domain Bacteria; phylum Bacillota; class Negativicutes; order Selenomonadales; family Selenomonadaceae; genus Selenomonas. The sequence continues at coordinate 2,430,258 of CAKAFE010000001.1, forward strand.
CTTCAACGTGGCGGAAGAAGTCAAGCGCAACGCTTCCGCCGGACGCGAATCGAAGTTCACCGACATCCTCGGCACGGAATACACGCTCTACCCTCCGATGTCATCCACCCATCATGCCGAACATTCAGAACCTCGCTGACTCCATCGCACGCCGGTGCTTGAGCTCAACGGCGATTCGCCGCAGGCCGTCATGCTCGTCGGCGGCGGCTCGCAGACGCCGGGACTCGCCGCGCTCGTATCGAAGGCGCTCTCCGTCCCCGAAAACCGCGTCGCCGTGCGCCACCCCGAGAACGTCATCGGCGTGGAGAGCATCCCCCAGAACTGCAAACGCCCGATGCCGTCACGCCCTTGGGCATCTTGAAGATCGCTTCCATCAACCTCCTGCACTTCCTCTCCGTCTACGTCAACGAGCAGGAAATCAACCTCTTCAACTTCCGCGACCTCACCGTCTCCGACGCGCTTCTGAACGCCGGCATCCAGCTCAAGAAGTACAACGGCCGCCCCGGCCTCGGACTCATGATCACGGTCAACGGCGAAAAGAAGTTCTACCCTGGCTCTCTTCCGTCCATGGCGATCGTGAAACTCGACGGCGAAGACACGACGCTCGACACGCTCGTCAAGGCGGGCTGCCGCATCACCGTCGCGCACGGGAAAGACGGAGAAACGCCGGAAGTGCGCCTCGGCGAAGTCCTGCAGATCGAGCCGGACTTCCCGCTCGAAATCAACGGCAAGGAGACGCACATCCATCAAGCGACCTACGTCAACGGAGAAGCCGCGACGCCCGACCGCCTCCTTGCGGACAACGACATCGTCGAGAGCAAGGAGCCTCGCACCTTGGGCGAAGCCTTGAAAGCTGCGGGCTACCCGCCGACAGGACGGAAGATCCGCTACACGCTGAACGACAACAACGCGCAGTACGTCGTATCGCCCGAGATCCTGCTGAACGACGCGCCCGCAACCATCTCCGAACCTATCCACGAGGGCGACCGCATCGAATACCAGATGACCGCAGAACCGAAACTCAGCGACGTGCTCGACATCTCGCGCCTGCAGTCCGTCATCACCATCACCTACAACGACCGAGAATACGAGATCCCCTCTGCCTCCCTGGAGCTCGAAGTCAACGGGCACAAGGCGTCGCCCGGCACCTACCTCGAAGATGGCAGCGTCGTCTACTACAAAATCTCCGAAAAGAAAGCGACGACCGTCAACGAAGCCCTGCTCGCCGTCGGATTCGAGCCGCCGCCGGCCACGAGCCGCGTCAACGTCTCCATCTTCGTCAACCGCCGTCCCGTCGTCTTCACCGACCCCATCAAGAACGGCGACCGCCTCGACATCGTCATCAAGCCCCTGCCTGCGCCGACCGCGCCCGCAAGCTTCGGCGGCATCAAGGGAGCTGCGGAGCAGCCGTAAGCTGCAAGGGCGGCACGGAAGGCGGCTTCCCCCATCCGTGCCGCCCTCGCATCAAACCCCGCATGAAAAGTCCCCTTCGTCCGCGTCCTTAGTGTAAAATATTTCTCGGTGGGGGTTGCAAAAAGGCAAAGAGACCTGTACCCTATAGTGTATGCTAACGAGGCAAATACAAAACAAGGAAGGTCTCTTATGGAAACCATTGTAACAGAAATCTTGGAAATAATAAAGGGTGCGAAGGACAGCATATCGCGGGAAGAGCGAATCCGCAGTTATCTCGAAGACCTCGCATGCCGTGCGGTCAGCGAGGCGCTCGAACGGATCGACAAAGAACTGGCGGGCAGATACGCTGATAAAGGCTGGCATGTGGAACGTCTGGACTGGCGCACCGTGCAGGCGAGCTACGGGACGCTCCGCATACGCCGCCGAAGGATGTGCAAAGAAGGAGAGGCAGGAATCTATCCCTTGGACAAGGAGCTGGGCATCCGCCCCTATAGGAGATACACCGCCCTACCGGAATACACCATCGCCCAGATTGCCGCCAAGACCGTCTACCGTGTCACGGCCGATGCCGTCAACCCTGCTGACGCCGGTCACGATGAGCCACTCAGCAAGTCGCCCGCGTAGTGAAGCAAGTGGGCGAAACCTACAGCGCATGGGAAGACCTGCAGGCGACGCCCGACCCAATGGAAAAAAAGAACTGCGTCAACCGCAAGTCCTCTACATCGAGGGAGACGGCCCTCATGCTGCACGGGCAGAAGAAGAAACAAAAAGGAACTGCATCGCTTCCAGATCGCCGAAGGCGTGCGAGAGAACGGCAACCGACGCGAACTTATAGGAACCCACTACATAGCAGACTTCAGCCATGAAAAAAAGCCAAGGACAGGATGCTGCACTATATAGGCAGCCATTATGACCCTGACGCACACGTTGGTGCTGAGCAACAGTGACGGAGGAGCCGGCTACAGCATCGACGCATTCAAAGGAGATCGTGGGGAAAGTCGGAAGGCACGAGCATTTCCGCGATTGGTATCACGTGCAGAGGAAGTGCAAGGAACGCCTCTCCGGGCGAACAGAAAGCTGCGCCGGGAACTGCACAGAGCCTTGAAGAACCACGACCGAGAGCGTCTAGGCCTCGTACTGGACACCTTGGAATCCACAGCCCGGGACGAACACCAAGCCGAACAAGTGCGCCTTCTCCGAGGCTACATGACGCGGAACTGGTCATACCTTGCCTCGTTGGAGCAACGGGGACTGGGCGGATGCAGCAAGCTCCTGGGCACATGCGAGAGCAACCATCGGCTGTACAGCTACCGGATGAAGAAGCAAGGGAGGCGATGGAGCGGAGACGGCGGCAAGGCGATGGCGAAGATCATCACGGGGCTGAAGAACGGCGACCTGCGCGAGGCCATGGTGGCCAAAGCGGAGCTGTTCAATCCGAAGTCTGGCAGGGATTTCCGCGGAGCTGTGAGGCAAGCGTTGAAGAAAAGCAAGGGCAACGCGCATGAAGGCGTGCGACATGGGAGGATCACGGTGAGCGCGCCGATGAGCAGTGCGATTGGACATTTGTCCAAATGCTTCGCTTAAAGAGGAAAAACAGGCATGCCGCGAAGGCAGACGCATCAAGGGTTGAAATTTCCCACCGAGAACATCTTGACACATACGTCCGCGTCTTCGGACTTGACTTCTTGGATTTTCATGGTACAATGAATCTCGTAATGTTCGCGGGCATAGTTCATCGGTAGAATGAAAGCTTCCCAAGCTTTTAGAGGTGGGTTCGACTCCCATTGCCCGCTCCATGCCAAAAACCAGAGCTGTCGATCGCGGCAGCTCTTTTTTCATGCCTGCGGCGGGACGATGTACCCCGAGCAAAAAGAAGCAGCGAATGCCATGCAGCATATTCTTCAAGGGAGTTGAAGATTTTTATCCCTTGCGCTCTGTATGATTTTCAAGATACCTCTACCGATCTGGGTGTGAGAAGTTTGAGATATATTTATAAAGTGCCCCACAAAAAGGGCGGAGAAAGGACTTCTTCAAATGAAAATCATAAAAAAGCTTTTAAATAAAATTTGCCCGGAAGAAAAAGAATTTAAAACGGTCGAGGATCTCGACGGTATTGTTAGGCTCTATTGCGGCCCGGAATACATACGAGAAACCGTTGAAAAATTCAAAGACAAGGGCGAAGAAGGCCTTATCCTTCTGGAGAAATTTGTTTCCGTTATCCATCCCATGAACAGTAAGGAAATGAAAGCTGCACGAGAAGCTTATCTCACCGTTCAAGAACTCCGAAAAAATCAGACAGCATCTTCATCTGTTTAATGAAAGTACCATTTTGATACATTTCTTCTAAAGGAACAGGTTTTTACCTTAACGCGCTGGGGGAGCACATTAAGGGCCATCGTAGTACAGACTTTTTCGCGGAAAAATGTCCCTTCGCGAAAAGCTCACCTCCGTTCAAAGGACGAAAAGAATAAGCCGATATTGGTTAAGCGCCTCGATGCAAAAGGCACGGAAAGGACTCTTATGGAAGACCTGAAAGACATACTGATCCTCATGTATAGAAGAATCAGATACGGAGAACCAATAATGATTCCTGACGACTTCAAAGAAGACCATATTGATGCAAATTTTTCTAAATTATCAGTATTCATTTTTGGATCGTTGCGTCAAGAAGCTCGGTTTAATCGACTAAACTCCCTGGCGTCTTTCTCAAGCCAACATACAGGAACTTTATAATAACGCTCGTATGTGCTCCTCTGTTTGACCCACCTCCCCATATAGAGATGGGCTTTTTTCTTTGTTCTTTAGAAGCCAATGTCCATGAACTTAACCTTGCGGGCAGCCTGGAGCGACTTCTTCACCTCCTTTGCTTTCTCGATCGTCATCTTGTCGAGCGCCGCCCTCGTGATTCTTTTTCCCACGAACCGTCGCGAAAGCAGTCTTGTGACGTTTGCCGTCATACTCGACAGAGCGCCGGAAGCGCGATGGGTATTTTCTCCCACCTTGCTTTTCCCCGTCATATGTTATATGATAGCATCACGAAAAAACTCCGCAGTGCGCAGACCATGAAAAGGAGCGACCTCCATGCCAAAGACGGAACCGGCATCGTCTCGTGATGCCAAGCATTTTTACTGGAAGCTCTTCTCTTCCACCTTCATCATCAGCGCCGTCACGGTCGGCGGCGGCTTCGTCATCATCCCGCTGCTGAAGGCGAAATACGTCGATGAATACGGCTGGATTGACGACAAAGAGGCGCTCGACATGGTCGCCATCGCGCAGTCCATGCCGGGCATCGTCGCTGTCAACGCCTGCATCATCCTCGGCTACCGCATGGCAGGCCTCGCAGGCTCCTTGACGGCGCTCATCGCGACGGTGCTGCCGCCTCTCATCACGCTTTCTGTCATCGCGCGCTGCTACGATGCCTTCGCAAGCAATCCGACGGTGCAGCTCGCCCTGAAGGGTATGCAGTGCGGCGCGACAGCGCTCATCCTGAAGGTCGCCATCGACCTTTTTCCTCAAGCAGGCGAAGACGCACCTCCTCCTGCCCATGGCGATCATCCTCTCGACCTTCGTCGCCAACGTGTTCTTCGATGTCAACATCATGCTGCTCATCGTCATCGACGGCATCATCGGCCTCGTCCTCATGCAGGACAGGAAGTTCGGTTGAGGAGGCCTCATCATGATCTATCTCCAGCTTTTCCTCGAATTCGCCAAGGTCAGCATCTTCTGCGTCGGCGGCGGCTACGCTTCCATGCCGCTCATCCAGCCGCCGTCGTCGATGAATACGGCTGGTTGACGCTCGCGCAGTTCATCGACATCTTCACGATCTCGCAAATGACGCCCGGTCCCATCGGCATCAATGCCGCGACCTTCGCGGGCATGAAGGTCGCGGGCATCGGGGGCGCCGTCGCGGCGACGGCGGGCTTCGTCTTCCCGTCGCTCATCCTCGGCATCCTGCTCGCCAAGCTCTTCCTCAAGTACGGCGACATCGGCTCGATCCGCGGCATCCTAAACGGTCTGCGCCCCGCCGTCATCGCCCTGATCTGCGGCGCAGCGATCGACTTCATCCTGCTCGCCGTCTGGAACACGGAGAGCCTTCCCACAAATTTCGAGACGGCCGAATTCGGCAGCATCGTCATCATCGCCTTCGCACTCATCGCCATGCACTACAAGTATGGCGTCATCACGATCCTCGCCGCCTCCGGCGTGCTCGGCGTCCTCTTCGGCATCTTGAAGAACGGCGGCATGTAAGCATACAAAAATAACGGCGCCGCTGCATGAAAGCCTCCATGCAGCGGCGCCGTTTCTCTTATGCTCTTTTCTCCCGCTTCACATCGACGCAGGTGACGTTCAGTCCTCCTCCGCCTCGTCGTCCGACCAAAGATTCTTCATAAGATCCGGATAGATGGTTTTCAGATGACTCTGTATCTCGTTCACCAGTGCGATGATCAGCGGTGGATCGAACTGCTCCACGCCCGACGGGATGCTGCAGGTCAGCAGGATATTGCCGGCCGCGTCGCTGTTGTACTTCAACATGCGGTATTCGTTGTTCAGGCCGTCCAGATACGCCGCGAGACCTAGCTTCTTCTTCACCGTGGCGATCCGCGCCGCGACTTCGATCTGGATCAGCGTGTACACGCTGTCATCGACGAGGATCATGAAGGGAAGATCCTGTCCTCTGAGCGGCAGATTGCTGCGGAATACATGCGAGTGGGCTGCGTCATCCACTTCGTGCAGCTCCATGCCCGTGATGTTCTCCTGCTCCATATAAGCTTGCAGCTTTGCAGCTTTTTCCTTCGCTACCATGATTTCCTCTGTCTCTTCCTTCTTCATGTCTTCTCCTTCTTCCACGGTTTTCTCATCCATTCGTTTTCCTCCCGGAGGATCTCGATCTTGCAGGCAGGGGGCGGGCATGAAATGTCCGTCCCCTGCCTGCTCTTCTTCATCCATGCCTCTTCCAGTATCTCAGAAGCTCCAGCGGATTCCTGCGTCGACGCGCCAATCCGTCTTGACGTCGCCGCCGAAGGTCTTCTCGAACGTGCCGTAGAGACTCGTCCGGTCGTTGAGCTTCGTGGTGCCGCCGAGCTGGAGGCCGACCCAGGTGTCCTTGCCGCTCTGATGCGTCGTCTTCCAAGCGCTTGTGCCATCGGAGTAGTCCGTCGAGAGAGCGCCACCGAACTCATGATAGAGGGATGCCTTCAAGAACCATGTGCTGCGCTCCGTCTCCGGCCGATGCCGACGCCGAGACGACCGATGAAGCTGTTCATCGCGTTTTGGCGCACATACATGCGCTGACCCACATAATCCGTCTCGCCCGCATAGTCGACGCCATTTAGGTGCGTATAGATCATCTCGACCTGCGGCTCGATGAAGCTTCCGCCCTTCATGTTGATGCGCCTGCCGTACTCTGCGGAAAGCGAGACGCCCCAAGGCTGGAAGTCGCCCTTGACATAGTGTCCGAAATCGTTGTAAACGGTGAACTCGTTCGTGAGCCTGCCGACCTTTGCGATGAGATCGACGTACTCGCCGTTCTTTCCCGTCCATGTGCCATAGACGCCGAGGTTGCCTTCCTTGTTCTTGCCGCTGCCGTTCGCGTAGGAGGAACTTCCCTTCATGTAACTCCCGGCAACGCCGACGCGCCAATCCTTCGAGACAGTCTTGTCGTAGCCGACCTGAAGCGTCGTGTAGTTCATATGGAAGTTCGCCTTGTCCTTGTCGCTCGACGACTTGCCGTGATAGACATGCGCCCATATGCCCTCGTCTTCCGGCGAAAGCCTGAGATCGCCCATGCGCTTCATGAGGTCGTTCGACTCGGCGCGCCATACCATCGTCGATGCCGTCATCGCCGACTTGACGCCACTCATGAGCTTCGTCTCGTAGTCGCCGTATTCGATCTTGGAAGCAAACTTCGGCTGCGTACCCGACTGCGTTCCCGACTGCGTACCCGATTGCGTGCCCGGCTGCGTGCCCGGCTGCGTGCCCGATTGCGTGCCAGGCTGCGTGCCAGGCTGCGCGCCAGCCCCCTTCACCGTGCCTTGTCCACTCGATTCCGACCACTCCATATCCGCCAGCTTCAACGTCTTGGACGTTTCGACCAAGCCTTCGGCGATGGTCGCCGTGCCCTTCAGATTCCTCTCGCCGTTCTTGTAGCCATCATAGTAGAGTTTTCCTGCGAGCGCATTGAGCGTCTTATAGACCTGCGTCTCATCCGTCAGAGAAAGTCCGCTGCTGTCCGTCACCATCGTGACCGAGGAATTTTCCTGCGCCTTCTTGATATGCACGTCGCCTGCTTTGTAGTGCTCGGCCTTCGTGCCGTCGCCTTCATGCTGATAGACAAGCCGCATATCGCCTGCGTAGTTGTCGATCGTGAGATTGTGCGGATCGCCCTGTCTCAAGACGCCCTTGTCCGCCTGCAGGCGCGTGACGTGGCTGTCCATGGCAATGCCTTTTCCATGGGAGCCGGTTTCCTTCTTATGATGGTAGCCCGTGCCGACTTGCTTGTGCTCCCACGTCGCGCCATTGGCGAGCAGCAGGGAAACGTCGCCGGGATTGTAGATCCACTTCTGCGTCTGCTTATCGATGCCGTTGATGTCGGTCGATGCCAGTCCCTTGAAGAAGGAGTCCTTGTTGTTCAGGCCCAGGACGATGTGGCCGCCGCCTTCCGAGCTGATGTCTCCCGTGATCTGCACTGGGCGCGTCGCCGAGGTCGCAACGACCCTGCCGTCGTCAAGCTTGGCATTGACGAATACCGTGCCGTGCTCATAAGCTGCGATGGAGGCCACGTCGCTTCCCTTGATGATGCCGCCGCCGATGGAAACTCTCGCACCGTGCGACTCGACTGCACGCCACATCTTCGAGTCGATGTCCACGAGTCCCTTGATATCGACCTCCGCGCTGCCCATATTCTTGCGCGCCTCGATCGCACCGAAGTCCTCGCCCGTACCTTTGACGCGGATCTTGATGGCATGTGCCGGATCGTCGTCATTCTCGATCACGAGCTTCGCCTGCCCATGGCCGCTCATATGTCCTGAGCCGCCCGGATAGCCCATGACGAAGATGCCGCGTCCGTAGAGGCTGCCCTTCGGATCAGACTCGATATCCATGCCCTTGACGTTCTTGATCGCGAGCGTGCCGCTGTAGACGGTGATGGCGTTCGGCGTGCGCTCCCAGCCCGCATTCGGCCCCTGCCCCGGCAAGAGCCCGTGTCCGCCCGGCCCTGCCTTGACGTCGAGCCGGTGTCCCGTCATATCGATCGAGCCTTGGACGTCGCCGTTCCAGTAGATCGTGCCGAACTTATTGTCCTTCGCTGAGATGACGGGATTGTCCGCCGCCTTCGTCACAAGCTTGATGTCGCGGTGGAACGTGTAATTCCCCTTGCCATCATAGATGTCCTTGCCCTTCCAATACGCCTTGGTGTCGTTCGTATCGAAATTGCCTTCAGCGATCTGCTTCTCGATCGTCTCAACCGTCAAAGGAGCGGTATCCTTCGACTTGACATAGGCACGCCCGTCGGACAGCCAGTAATCGAGATCGAGCTCCTGCGATATGGCAGATCCGGTCAGCCCCTCAGCGATCATCGCCTTGCCCGTGAGATTGCGCTCTCCCTGGACATATCCGTCGTAATAGAGCTTGCCCGCGAGTGCGTTCAACGTCCTGCGCACTGCCGTCTCGTCTCTCGTATCGATGCCTTGGCGATCCGTGATCATCATGACGGAGGAGTTCGCCGCCGCATGTTTGATGTGCGTATCGCCATAGAACTTGCCGGGATCCTATGCTCCGGATCACTGCCGTAGTCCTCCGTCTGCGTGCCGTCATTGACATGCTTGTAGAAGAACCTGGCGCTGCCGGAGAAGTTGTCAAACGTGAGCGTCTCATTGCTGCTGCGGTCGATGCCGGTATCGAGTCCATGGAAGTTCTTGTAGTTTCCGTTCTCGACAATATCGCGCGTATATCCCTTCCCGTCGCTCGAACGGAAGAATATATCCACCGTCTTCTTCGAAACCGACGATGCAGTAAGACCCTCGGCGATCATGGCCGTGCCCTTGAGGTTCGTCCGGCCGGATCTCGCGTCATCGTAATAGAGCTTGCCCGCGAGCGCGTCCAATACGCTCCTGACCTGCGCGTCGTCAGACAGCGTGATGTTCTTGCTGTCCGTCATCATCGTGACATCGGAGCCTTGCTGCGCCGCCGTGATCTTGACGTCGCCCGCCGCGTAGTCCGTCGCCTTCGAGCCGTCGTTCTCATGCTCGTAGATCACCTTCATATTGCCGCGGAAGTCGTCGATGAGGATGCTGCGCTTGTCGTTTTGACGGATGATGCCGCCGTCGGCATTGAGGCGGTCGACGCGGCTGTCGCCCAGCTCCAATTCTCCGTTCTTATCCATGCCTGTGCCGACCTTGACATGCTCCCATGCAGCGCCGTTCTTGAGGACGAGATATCCCTTGCCGGACGCCCATTCCCATTGGTGGAGCGGCCAGGTATGCATATCGGTGGTAAAGAGGCCCTTGAGGAAGGAGTCTTTCGTCGTCAGACCGACGTAGGCAGCAGCGGAGCTGTCCTTCACCCGGATATCGCCCTCGATCTGCACATCGCGGTTCTCGTGGATGGGGACGATGTTGCCTTCGCTGCCTGCATCTGCATTGATCTTTTGCCGTGCTGATCGAATTGACATAGAGCGCAGCATCGCCCTTCGAGACGATCTTGCCGCCGCCGATCGTGAGTTTTCCTCGATCGACGACGATGCCCTGCGGCGCTTCGATATCGACCTTGCCTTTGACGTCAAGATTTGCAGCGCCGACGGTGCTTTCCAGATAGATTCCCTTGCCAGAGGATCTGATCGCAACGGCAGGATCTTCTGCTGCTCCATTATGGATGAAAAAGCTCTGCATTTCCCTTCTCTGCATCGCCAAGCAGATGGATACCGTTGTTCTGCGCCTTGATCGACGTCTTGCCGAGCGACTTCAGCTCAAGCGTGCCGCCGCTCACGAGAATGCCCGTGGACTCGTCGCCGCGCAGCTTTCCGGCTTGCGTGTGGAGAGTGCCCTCACCAACGTTGATGTTCAGCTCATGTCCGTTCATCTCGATGCTGCCGCGCTGCCCTTTGCCCCACAAGATGCCGCCGAAATCATAACGGTCTCGTCATTCAGCACCTTGACGGGATCGTCGGTGCGTTCCACGGCAAGCGTGACGTTCTCGTTCAAGGTGTAGGTCGAGCCGCTCCGAATGCCTTTCTCTCCCCAATGATCCTTCTCATCGTCTACACCGTCCCAGGACCCTTCGACGATTTGACGCCCGCGGTAATTCTTGATTCCACCTTGTCCTGTCGTTTTATCGAAGAGAAGATCTTCTATTTTCAGCGACTCTGAAGACATCGTCAGCGATTCGGCGAGCATCGCCTTGCCCCGGAGGTTCGTCTCACCTCGTTTCGCGCCTTCGTAATAGAGCTTGCCTGCCAATGCCTTCAAAGTCTTGCGTGTCTGCAAGGCGCTGCCCGTATCGACGTGATCGCGATGCGTCACCATCGTGATGGAAGAATCCGCATCCGCCTTGTAGATGCGCAGGTCGCCGCCTTCATAGTGTTCGGGCTTCGTACCGTCCTCCGTATGGTCATAGAAGACCGTCATATTCCCCTTGTAGCTGTCGATTGCAATCGGACGTGCATCTTTCTGGAAGATCGCCCCGCCGTCCGCCTGCAGGCGCGTGAGATGGCTGCCAGCGAAACCATCGGCAATCTGCCCATACGACTTGTTGCTCCATCGCGCCCCCGTCAGAAAGGATCATGCGCGTCTTGCCGCCCTTATCATCCTCCATGCCGACCAGTCCAGCAAGCCAGGAGGACTTCGTATTGAGCGCCATACCGAAGTCGCCCTTGCCTCCGCCGAGCAAGACGTTTCCCTTCATCTGCACATCACGCGGTTCCGTCGCATCGGACGCCGCCTGCAGAGTATCGCCCTTTGCTTCCGCATTGATATAGACCTTCGTCTCTCCCGTCATCCTCACAGCGTTGCCACTGCCCGTGGCGACCAAGCTGCCGCCGCCGATGAACACCTCACTGCCATGATTTTTTACTTGCAGAACGTCGCCCTGCTGCGCAATGTCCACCAACCCCTTGATCCGGAGCTGCGCTTTCTCGTGCGCTCCATCGACCAGAATGGCGGCCTCTTTCTCGCCAGTCGCCGTGTTGCGGATCTTGACGGCATGACTCGGCTTGTTGTCGTTATCGATGGCAAGTTTCGCCCCGGCGCTTGTGCTGAACAGATAGATACCACTCTGAGACCTTTTATCTCCCTCGATCTCGATATCCACCCCACCGGCATTCTTGATTTCCATGCTGTTGCCAACGATGCTGATACCAGCAGCCTTATTGCTGCTGCTGTTCGCTTTTGCATGGAGACTGAGCCGATGTCCCTTCATGTCAATCCAGCCGTCCTTATGCAGACCCTCTGAACCCGCCATCACACCGCCTACGATATATTCAAAGGCGTTGCCCGTTGCAGCCTCTGTCTGCAGAGCGACATCCTGCCTGAACGTATAGTGACTCTTCCCGTCACTATATTCTGTCTTTCCCCAGTCCTCCTCGACCAGATCCCCAGTCTGCCAATCATTATCGGCAATCTGCCGATTGAAGATGAGAGGTCCACGCGATTTGATATTGCCCTGCCCTCTGTCCGCTGGATTGAAGACGATCTCTCCCATTGCAGCAGAAGAGCCCGTCAATCCTTCCGCGATCATCGCCTCTCCTTTGAGATTCTTGATCCCGTCTGCTGCCTCTTCATAGTAGAGCTTGCCCGCGAGTGCGTTCAGCGCCTTTTGCACCTGCTCTTCATTCTGCGTATCGATATTGCCTGTGTTCTCCGTCACCATCATGATTTTGGATCCTGCCGCCGCCCGTTTGATGTAGGTGTCGCCCGCTGCATAATCTCCGGATAACGTGCCGTCCCCCGTATGCGTATAAAAGAGCTTCTGCCTGCCTGCATAATTCTCAATATGCAGCTTGCCCGCATCGTTCTGACGGATATGCCCCTCTGTGCCGGTATGACTGGACAGATTCGTGATCTTGCTGCCGCGTCCGCCGTTCGACGTATCCCACGTCGCACCGTTCAGCAGGAACAGGTTGACCTTTCCTTTCGCATTTCCCTCGGTGCCGCCTTTCCAGCTGGAAGCCGCGCCGTTCAATCCCAAATACAGCGTGCCCTTCTCTTCAATATGCACCGCGCCTTCAAGCTCTGTCGCCTTGTCGCGCGGGATGACCAGCGCATCTGGATCAGTTTCATCGCCGCCCGCATTGATATAGACCTTCGACTCTCCGATAAGATGCATCAGCCAATGCCCGTATTCTTCATTCTCTTTGATCTTGAGCTTGCCGCCGCCAATGCGCAGGACATTGCCGTTAGGCTCCTGCCATTCCCTCCCCTCCGTACCGATCTGGATGCCGCGCTGGAGCTTGGGATCGTCGATATCGACGGTTTCGATATTGACCTTGTTCTTGCTGTTATCCAAATGTATGCCGAATGTATGCACCTTTTTCTTGTCCACCCATCCGTTTTCCAGACCATAGTGGGAAATAGCGCCCGGCTCTATCTTGAACGTTCCCCCGATATCAAGCTTTGCCGAACTCGATGCCCAGATGCCGCGCACCGGCGCCTTGCTGCCATGCAGCTTCTTGATCGTGACATCCGTCCGGATGTCCGCCTTGGCTCCATATCCTTCGGAGTTGATGTGGATGCCGCTCACTTCAGCGCCGCTTTTTCCCTCGGTTCATCGATCGATCCGACGACACTGATGTTGAGAACCCCCCTGCTGTCCGGCGCATTCTCATTGCCGAAGAGAGTCAGTCCTCCCTTCTTCCCAAGATAGATGCCGGACGCTTTGATTCCCGCATCCGACAGACCTTCCACCTGCAGATCGAGATCATGCCCAGCCAAATCTACCTTTTTCTTCTTACCCATAACGATGGCGGAGCCATTGTTCCCGTCTGCCTTGATCGTCGTGTTTTCCGTCAGCTTCTTATCCGCATCCCTGATCGGTCCCGCTTCCGCTGCCCACGCGGGCACTTGCCATGAGCCTGCCAGCAAGGCTGCGGCAACGCCCAGAGTCAGTTGCTTCAGACGCACTCTTTTCCTCATGTTTTCATCTCTCCTTTGTCGTTATAGCATCGCTTCGTTCAACAGCTTCTCGCTTCTTCGCCATACCTTCCGCTGGCGCTAGCTGCACCGTCTGCCATGAAATTTCCCTGACATCGTGCCGATATCCCAGTCACCATCGGCCTCACCTCCTTCGCGATCCGGGCAAACAAAAACGCGACACAAAAGCAACACATAACCCACCATGGAACGGAGCATCGAAGGACATTCCGAACCCATGGCTTGTCGTGCATCATCTTGTATCGCGCAAGTGACATGACGAAAAGAAAACAGGCGGCACCCTGACTCAGATCATCATCCTGCCATCTCTTTGTGAGAGACGTACGATGGCAGGACTCCCCATACAGTTGCGGAACAGCTCCGGATTCGCACCGGATTCCCCACACTCAGCCTTGCGGCTTCTATCTTCCGTGGTATGAAGTTGTCATGACTCTCGGAAAGCTCCCAAGAGTCATACCCTGATCGGCAGAAGCGCCTCCTCTTTTCTTTGATAGCCAACACGCATTTATCATATCATAAATAAAACAATATTGATACCTCTTGGCTATATGTTTAATTTTATTTTAACTATTAGAAGCTATGCTCCACGCCAACGACAAAGCTGCGTCCCGGAGCTGTCCACCACTCGCCGGGTGCGCCCCACTTCACATTGGAATGCTCGGCATAGAACTTGTCGAAGATATTGTTGACTTTGAGATAGACCTTCGTCGTCTCCATGATCTTGTAGTTCATCGCCAGATCGCAGACCCAGTACGATGTCTCCGGGAAGGCATCCTTCATGGGACCTGGGCGGTCGAGCATGGCGCGCGCCATCAAGGATGCGTCGAACCTCCGATTCTTGTAGTCCACGCCGATATTCCACTGATGCCTCGGCAGATAGCCATCAACATTGACATCGCGCTGCTCGGTCTTGTCGACATGCGTGTTCGCATAGCCAAGACGTGCGCTCACATGCGAATCGAAGCGCTTCGCCACCTGCAGATCCCAGCCGTGCGCATCCTCATCACCGACGTTGATGTTCACATACGTCGTGGGGTCGTATCCGATGCGATCCTTGGAGTGACGGCGATAGTAATGTGCCGCAACATTCAACCCCTTGCCAAAATCATGCGCGATGCCGATCTCCTGCGTATTGCCGGACTCTGGCTTGAGGTTCGGATTGCCATATGTCGGCGCATAGAGCTGGTTCGGGGTCGGCGTCAGGAAATATCCAGCATAAGACACATACGCATGCGTCTTCGGCGTGATGTCGTAACCGAGGCTGACGCTCGGACTCGTATGGCTGCCGAAGGCCGAGTTGTTGTCATAGCGGATGCCGCCGATGAGCTTGAGCTCTGGCGTGATGCTCCACTGATCCTGCAAATATACGGAACGATTCGTCAAGTTCTTGGCATCAATGCTCTTGCTTCCACGATTCCAAATCGACGTATCATCATACGTGAAGTCCACCCCTGCCGTCAAGAGATGATCGTCGAAGCGCTTGTCATACTGGTCACTGAACTTCCAGCTGCGGACATCAAGCTCATAGCTCGATCCGCCTGGCGTCCACATGCCATGCGTCAAAGTATTGTAGTTATAATGACTGCGGGAAAGCGCCATCTGGTTCTTCGATGTATCATCGATCTTCACATTCCAAATCAAGTCTGCATCGAAATGATTGTAGCGACCTCGATTCTGACTGAGTCCCTGTTTCTTTTCATACAGTGCCTGATAGCGATCCCCATCCTGGTAGGTGCGCAGGTTGAACACGAGGTACGAGGCCTTGCTCAAGTCTTTGCCGAGATGTACGTTGACGGAATCCGCATCGAGTCCCGAAGGCACTTCATTGCCATGACCATCTTTGAAATCGTTGCTCTTGTCCTTCTGATACTTGAACCGCCAGTCAAGACCGTTCTCGCTGCCCTCGTAAGCAACGCTGTAGAGCTGCTTGCCGAAGCTGCCGTAGGCTGCCTCGACCGTCGCCTTCGCTTTCTTCGCCTTCTTCGTGATGATGTTGATGACGCCGCCCTTGGCATCCGATCCGTAGAGCGTCGACGCTGAGCCGTGCAGCACCTCGATGCGGTCGATGCCGCTGAGATCCTTCATCGCCGTGGTCAAAGATGCCGCAAAACCGCCCGCATAATTCTGCTTCACGCCATCAATCATGACGACGACATCCTCCGAGCCGTTGATGTAAAACTTGGTGCTGTTGTTATACCCAGCCGGCGCATACTCATTGACCGTGACGCCAGGGACATCGCGCAGAGCCTGGGTCAGATCCGTATAGTGACGCTTCTCCAGATCCTTTCCCGTGATGACCGTGATATTCGCGTTCGTCTTGAGGTCTTGGACAGGCGTGCGCGTCGCCGTGACAACCGTCTCGTCGAGCACATGTTCAGTGACAGCCTCCTGCGCTCCGTTCGCTTCCGCGGCGAACGCATGTCCCCCCCCAGAATACAAAGCAGCAAACCCCAGAGCCGCCGCCAAAGTTGCGCCGAGCTTCTTCCTCGACTCTTTTCTTCCCATTTCGATCTCCTCCTAAGATTCTGCCTTGCAGGCAAGCTTTCGTTCAGTCGCCGCCCTTGCTTCCACAGCGAATGAACAACATAGAAAAGCATGTTTCCCCATACGCATAGAAAAACCCCTCCCTGCATCGCAGAAAGGGGCATACGTCCAGAAAAAAGACATCGCAAAAGCCGCTTTGCCCAAGGCAAATGCTCTGCCGAAAATCCCCTCCCCATCGCTCGCAGGTAAGCTGCACGCACGAACATCCACTTCGTGGATATCGCGCGCCGCCCTTACGTGAAAACAGCCCGCCGCTCTCGTCTTCGGACTCGATCGCTGGGGTTTTCATCGTAAAACGGTGATCGTCAATCAGGCAGTTCTCCCGGCTTCAGTTCATCGCCTGTCTGCGCCTTCCCAGGGATGGATTCCCCAGTGACATCTCAAGAAATACGAAGATTCCTCTTGCAGACCGGCTCGCTGCTACAGTGGCGGGACCGCTCCGGCATATACCGGATTCCCTATTAAGTCTTGCGACACCTGATCCCATTCGTATGAAGTTTTGTTGTTGTACGAATACTAGCGTAACACCGTGCTATCCTCTTGTCAAGTCGGGATATCAGAAAACATGAATCTTCACATCGATTTTTCTAAGAAAGCACGGATGAATCCTGCGCTTTTTCAGTCAAACTTCCTGTCGTAGAGCAGCGCGGCGATGAGGACGACGAAGCAGGAGCCGGCGTTATGCACGAGGGCGCCCGTCGTGGGGTTGAGCTTTCCCATGAGCGAGAGGACGATCGCGGCGAAGTTGATGGTCATGGAGAGCGTTATGCTGAGGCGGATCGTCGTTGCCGTCGCATCGGAGAGGCGCTTGAGATAGGGAATCTGCACGACGTCATCACGCATCAGTGCTATGTCGGCGGCTTCGACAGCGATGTCGCTGCCCATCGCCCCCATCGCCGCGCTGACGTCGGCGGTCTTCAAGGCAGGCGCGTCGTTCACGCCGTCGCCGATCATCAAGACCTTGCGCCCCTGTTCCTGCAGTTCTTGATGTGCGCCACTTTTTCCTCGGGCAAAAGCTCCGCACAAACCTCGTCGATGCCGACCTGACGTGCAAATGAAGCGGCAGCCGCCTCGTTGTCGCCCGTCAGGAGCACGGTATGAACCGCCATCCCGTGCAGGCGCTCGACCACCGATTTCGCTTCGGGGCGCAGCGTGTCGGAGAGGGCGAGCACACCGAGGCAGCGCGTCCCTTCCGCCGCCAGCACGATCGCCTTGCCGTCTTCGCGCAGACGCGCCAGAGCTTCCTGCATGGGCACGGTGAGCGTGACGCCGTTTTTCCCTGAGGAAACTCTCGCTGCCGCAGAAGAGCCTCCGCCCCTCGACCTCTGCCGAGACGCCCCTGCCGGCCGTCATGCGGAAGTCGCCCGCGGGCGCCGGCATGACGCCCTGCGCTTTCGCATGAGCGGCGATCGCCTTGCCCAGAGGATGCTCGCTCCGCGACTCAGCGGAAGCCACGCGAAAGAGCAGCCCGTCTTCGCCAAGCGATGCGTCAAAGGGGAGGACGTCGCTGACGGAGAGCTTGCCGCAGGTCAACGTGCCCGTCTTGTCAAAGGCGACCGTGTCCACCTTGCCCATCTTTTCCAGCGTCTCACCGGATTTGATGATGACGCCGCGCTTCGTCGCCCTGCCCGATCGCCGCCATGATCGCCGTGGGCGTCGCCAAGACGAGCGCGCACGGGCAGAAGACGACCATCAAGGTGACGGCGATGATGATGTTCGCCGTCGCAGCATAAGCGCCGACGGCGAGGACGAGCACGATGGGCACGAGCCAGCTCGCCCAGCGGTCGGCGATGCGCTGCATCGGCGCCTGCTTCTCCTCGGCCTCCTGCACCATGCGGATGAGCCTCTGCAGGGAGCTTGAGGCGCCGGCTTCCTTCACCTCGACGTCGACCGAGCCGAAGCAGTTGAGCGTGCCGCAGAAAAACCTCTTCGCCCACTTTCTTGTCGACGGGCAGAGATTCGCCCGTCATGACGGACTGGTCGATCGACGTCTCCCCGCTCACGATACGTCCGTCCACTGGGATTCTCTCGCCGGGCAGGGATGCGCAGCACATCGCCACGCACGATTTCCTCGATGGCGACCATTTCCTCCGCGCCGCCTTTGATGCGGCGTCCTTGCGTCGGCGAAAGCGAGAGGAGGTTCTTCAAGCCCTTCTTCGCGCGCTCCGTGATCGCCTCTTCGAGAAGCGCGCCGAGCGCCATGATGAAGGCGACTTCGCCCGCTGCAAAGAGGTCGCCGATAGCGATCGCCGCCAACATCGCCATGGAGATCAAAAGCGCCGAGGAAATCTTGCTGATGCCGCGGTTGCAGATGATGCGCCGGACGGATAGGTAGAGCAAGGGCACGCCGCAGATGGCGACCGTGACCCATGCGGGGTCAAACGGCAGAACCTGCAAGCATGCCGTCTCTTGGCCGAACTCCTCCATCACATGCGGCACGAGGTCGAGCAGCAGGAACGCCGCCGCCACGAACGTCATGGAAAGGCTCGCGAGAAAGTCGTTGAGTCTTTTCAGCAACGCCGCCGCACTCCGCCAGCCGAAAGCACCGCCGCTCGATGGCAAAGCTCTCTTTTCCCGTACCACATCTGCCTCTGCCATAAAGATCCCCCATTTCCTTCCGCTTGACAAGACGATATCTCATTTCATACAATGGATATGCTAGGGAACATATTGTTCTCTTTTATTTTAAGCAAGCAGGCAGAGGAAAACAACGGACGATACTTTCCATGCGTCTTTTACCGAACACTTCAGAAAGTTTACCCTGAAACCCCGAGAGGGCAAACCGTAGGCGCAGCCCGATCGGCTGGTTTCACGTAAGGCGTGTGGACATATGTACAGCATGCCCTCTTGATGCAACCACCGTCAGAGACGGCGTTGAAGCCGACCCATGCTGCACCGCGTCACGGTTGAACATATGTCCAAAAAGTTTACCCTGAAACCCCGAGAGGGCAAGCCGTAGGCGCAGCCCGATCGGCTGGTTTCACGTAAGGCGTGTGGACATATGTACAGCATGCCCTCTTGATGCAACCACCGTCAGAGACGGCGTTGAAGCCGACCCATGCTGCACCGCGTCACGGCTGAACATATGTCCAAAAAGTTTACCCTGAAACCCCGAGAGGGCAAGCCGTAGGCGCAGCCCGATCGGCTGGTTTCACGTAAGGCGTGTGAACATATGTACAGCACGGTCAAGCTCATAAGCTGATACATAGAGGAGGAACTTTCATGGACAGGCGGCAGAAAAAGACAAGGGCGGCGATCTTCGCCGCTTTCAGCGAACTTGCAGCAAAGAAGAGCTACAACAAGATCACTGTTCAGGAGATCATCGACATCGCCGACATCGGACGCACAACCTTTTACGCGCACTTCGAGACGAAGGACGATCTCCTGAAATCTCTGTGCGAGGAGCTGTTCGGCCACATCGTCGGCAGCGCCATGGACCACACCCACACGCACGGCCTGTATTCGGACGGGATCGCTCCTCACTCCATCTTCCTGCACCTCCTACAGCATCTCGAAGAAAACGACAGCAATATCCTCGGCCTGCTGTCCTCCGCGAGCAGCGACATTTTCCTGCGCTACTTCAAGGACAGCCTGAAGGATCTCGTGCTTCTCTACATCGCCGCGCACGGCAAAAAAACGTTCCCGACATGTCGCAGGAGTTTCTCGTCAACCACATTGCAGGAAGCTTCGTGGAAATGGTACTGTGGTGGATCAAGGGAGGCAGAAAGATGTCTTCCGAAGAGCTCGACCGCTGTTTTCGCGCCGTGATCGAACCGATCCTGCAGCACGAAAGCAGCACGGGGAATAAGCATTGACAGCTTGCTGCCCTTTTGCTAAAATGGTACAGCAAGTCATGGAGAGGTGTCCGAGTGGTTTATGGAGCTGGTCTTGAAAACCAGTGATGCAGCAATGCACCGTGGGTTCGAATCCCACCCTCTCCGCCATGATGAAATCCAGCATATCGAATATCTTCATACAAAAACAGGCAGAATCTCTGATATAGAGGTTCTGCCTGTTTCGAGCTCCAGCCGCTCCTTGTCACAGCAAGCTATGCATTCTGCCGAGCTCCTGCACCCTTTCGAGGGAGAATTTCGATATGCGTGCAACCGTTTCCAACGGCAGCTTGTCGCGCAGCATTTCCAGGACGATATCGACCTTCCCCTCTTCGATGCCGCGTTCGATGCCACGTTCGATGCCTTCCTCCAGGATTGCTTCCTCGAAGTCTTTCTGGTTCCATTCGAAATCCACCATATCGATGACCTCCCTTTCGTGCTCTTCCAAGAATTCTCGCATGATGTCATGTTCCTCGCAGTATCTCATGGCTTCGCGGATCGCCTGCACCCTTTCCATCCCCGCCGCGATGTTCTTCTTGATGCGGTCGATGAAGAAGCTGTAGTCGTGGATGGAACGGCTTCTTTGCAGAAGCGCCTTCGCACCGTCATACGAAATGTTGTGGAATTCCACTTCCAGCTCCAGGCGGATCTTCTCTTTCTCCGTTTTCCTGTAGGCGTCGGACAGCTTCATCTCATGCCATGGCAGGGGCGCGTCATTTCACATTCCCTGTTTCGAGCTCCAGCCGCTCCTTGTCACAGCAAGCTATGCATTCTGCCGAGTTCCTGCACCCTTTCGAGGGAGAATTTCGATATGCGTGCAACCGTTTCCAACGGCAGCTTGTCGCGCAGCATTTCCAGGACGATATCGACCTTACCCTCTTCGCGGCCTTCTTCCAAGATTGCTTCCTCGAAGTCTTTCTGGTTCCATTCGAAATCCACCATATCGATGACCTCCCTTTCGTGCTCTTCCAAGAATTCTCGCATGATGTCATGTTCCTCGCAGTATCTCATGGCTTCGCGGATCGCCTGCACCCTTTCCATCCCCGCCGCGATGTTCTTCTTGATGCGGTCGATGAAGAAGCTGTAGTCGTGGATGGAACGGCTTCTTTGCAGAAGCGCCTTCGCACCGTCATACGAAATGTTGTGGAATTCCACTTCCAGCTCCAGGCGGATCTTCTCTTTCTCCGTTTTCCTGTAGGCGTCGGACAGCTTCATCCGGCATGTTTCGGGCAGATCACGGCCGCCCGTATAGAACACATGGAATTCCGGCGCCGGAAGTTGGATCGGCGCGTTCTGGTAGAGCTTCTTCATCGGGATGTAGCGCCGCAGTTGTTCACAGATGTAGTACAAGCAGCGCAATGCCATGTTTCGGTTCGCCGTGCTTTGATGCTCAAGGAACACCAGCTGCCGTCCTGCCAACAAGAACGAGATGTCATTTTTCACTTGCGACAGGAACGTTCCTTCCAGTGTCACGATCTTGAGACGATCACCTTCGGCATACAGGCGTCCATGCAAAGCTCCGGCGACTTCTTTCAGCCGCTTTTCATCATTGAAGTACATACGGAAGACGGTGTCTTGATACTGTCTTCCCTTCCGTCCTTTTTCCATAGGATTTTCTCCGTTTGTCGAAAGTTTTTCTCTTCCGATCATGCCATGGCGGGGGCGCGTCATTTCACAGTCCCTGTTTCGAGCTCCAGCCGCTCCTTGTCACAGCAAGCTATGCATTCTGCCGAGTTCCTGCACCCTTTCGAGGGAGAATTTCGATATGCGTGCAACCGTTTCTAACGGCAGCTTGTCGCGCAGCATTTCCAGGACGATATCGACCTTCCCCTCTTCGCGGCCACGTTCGATGCCGCGCTCGATGCCACGTTCGATGCCTTCCTCCAGGATTGCTTCCTCGAAGTCTTTCTGGTTCCATTCGAAATCCACCATATCGATGACCTCCCTTTCGTGCTCTTCCAAGAATTCTCGCATGATGTCATGTTCCTCGCAGTATCTCATGGCTTCGCGGATCGCCTGCACCCTTTCCATCCCCGCCGCGATGTTCTTCTTGATGCGGTCGATGAAGAAGCTGTAGTCGTGGATGGAACGGCTTCTTTGCAGAAGCGCCTTCGCACCGTCATACGAAATGTTGTGGAATTCCACTTCCAGCTCCAGGCGGATCTTCTCTTTCTCCGTTTTCCTGTAGGCGTCGGACAGCTTCATCCGGCATGTTTCGGGCAGATCACGGCCGCCCGTATAGAATACATGGAATTCCGGCGCCGGAAGTTGGATCGGCGCGTTCTGGTAGAGCTTCTTCATCGGGATGTAGCGCCGCAGTTGTTCACAGATGTAGTACAAGCAGCGCAATGCCATGTTTCGGTTCGCCGTGCTTTGATGCTCAAGGAACACCAGCTGCCGTCCTGCCAACAAGAACGAGATGTCATTTTTCACTTGCGACAGGAACGTTCCTTCCAGTGTCACGATCTTGAGACGATCACCTTCGGCATACAAGCGTCCATGCAAAGCTCCGGCGACTTCTTTCAGCCGCTTTTCATCATTGAAGTACATACGGAAGACGGTGTCTTGATACTGTCTTCCCTTCCGTCCTTTTTCCATAGGATTTTCTCCGTTTGTCGAAAGTTTTTCTCTGCCGATCATGCCATGGCAGGGGCGCGTCATTTCACAGTCCCTGTTTTGAGCTCCAGCCGCTCCTTGTCACAGCAAGCTATGCATTCTGCCGAGTTCCTGCACCCTTTCGAGGGAGAATTTCGATATGCGTGCAACCGTTTCCAACGGTAGCTTGTCGCGCAGCATTTCCGTGACGATATCGACCTTCCCCTCTTCGATGCCGCGTTCGATGCCTTCCTCTAGGATTGCTTCCTCGAAGTCTTTCTGGTTCCATTCGAAATCCACCATATCGATGACCTCCCTTTCGTGCTCTTCCAAGAATTCCCGCATGATGTCATGTTCCTCGCAGTATCTCATGGCTTCGCGGATCGCCTGCACCCTTTCCATCCCCGCCGCGATGTTCTTCTTGATGCGGTCGATGAAGAAGCTGTAGTCGTGGATGGAACGGCTTCTTTTGCAGAAGCGCCTTCGCACCGTCATACGAAATGTTGTGGAATTCCACTTCCAGCTCCGAGCGGATCTTCTCTTTCTCCGTTTTTCCTGTAGGCGTCGGACAGCTTCATCCGGCATGTTTCGGGCAGATCACGGCCGCCCGTATAGAACACATGGAATTCCGGCGCCGGAAGTTGGATCGGCGCGTTCTGGTAGAGCTTCTTCATCGGGATGTAGCGCCGCAGTTGTTCACAGATGTAGTACAAGCAGCGCAATGCCATGTTTCGGTTCGCCGTGCTTTGATGCTCAAGGAACACCAGCTGCCGTCCTGCCAACAAGAACGAGATGTCATTTTTCACTTGCGACAGGAACGTTCCTTCCAGTGTCACGATCTTGAGACGATCACCTTCGGCATACAGGCGTCCATGCAAAGCTCCGGCGACTTCTTTCAGCCGATTTTTCATCATTGAAGTACATACGGAAGACGGTGTCTTGATACTGTCTTCCCTTCCGTCCTTTTTCCATAGGATTTTCTCCGTTTGTCAAAAGTTTTTTTCTCTTATTATACCATAAATCCAAACAAGCAAACAGCCCGACGAATCCGTCGGGCTGTTTGCTGATAGCGGCACGAATCTTCCGATCCATGCACACTCTTCCTTACTTGTCGTAGGATGTCTTCGTCGCCTCAAGACGCGCGATGGCACGATGCAGAGCCGCTTCAGCGCGTTGGAGGTCGATCTTTTTCGTCTCCGATGCGCTGCGGAACGCGGCGATGCGCTCCTTGGCTCTCTGGTAGGCGCGCTGAGCGCGGTTGATGTCGATGTCGATCGGCTCTTCAGCAGCGGAAGCAAGCACCGTGATCTTCTCAGGCTGCACTTCCATGAAACCGCCGGAGACGGCGATGAGTTCTTCACGGTCGGGGAACTTCACATGCATGGCATGGGGCAGAAGCCCCGTGACAAGCGGCGCGTGATGCGGCAGGATGCCAAGTTCGCCGCCCGTCGAGCGCACGATGAGCATAGCGATGTCGTCGCTGTAGACAACCCGGTCGGGAGAGACAATTTCGAGCTTGATGGAAGCCACGAATCATCCCTCCTTTTTTGATCTTGTCCGCTTTTTTCGATGACCTCGTCGATGTTGCCGACCATGTAGAACGCATTCTCGGGCAGATCATCATACTTGCCTTCGAGAATTTCCTTGAAGCCGCGGATCGTTTCCTTCAGCGGCACATACTTGCCGGGCGAGCCTGTGAAGACTTCCGCGACGGCAAACGGCTGCGACAGGAAGCGCTGGATCTTGCGCGCACGCGCAACGGTGAGCTTGTCCTCGTCGGAAAGCTCCTCCATGCCGAGGATCGCGATGATGTCCTGCAGCTCCTTGTACTTCTGGAGCACCGCCTGCACGCCGCGCGCGACTTCGTAGTGCTCCTCGCCGATGACGTTCGGGTCGAGGATACGCGATGTGGAATCCAGAGGATCGACGGCGGGATAGATGCCGAGCTCGGCGATCTGGCGCGAGAGAACGGTCGTCGCATCGAGATGCGTGAACGTCGCCGCAGGCGCAGGATCGGTCAGGTCGTCCGCCGGCACATAGACGGCCTGCACGGACGTGATCGATCCCTTCTTCGTCGAAGTAATGCGCTCCTGCAGAGCGCCGACGTCCGTCGTCAAAGTCGGCTGATAGCCGACGGCGGAAGGCATACGGCCGAGAAGCGCCGAAACCTCGGAGCCCGCCTGGATGAAACGGAAGATGTTGTCGATGAAGAGCAGCACGTCCTGGCCCTGCACATCACGGAAGTATTCCGCCATCGTCAGTCCCTGTCAGAGCGACGCGCATACGCGCTCCCGGCGGCTCGTTCATCTGACCATAGACGAGCGCCGTCTTGTCGATGACGCCCGACTCCGTCATTTCCGACCAGAGGTCGTTGCCCTCGCGCGTGCGTTCGCCGACGCCCGCGAAAACGGAGTAGCCGCCGTGCTCGGTCGCGATGTTGTGGATGAGCTCCATGATCAGAACCGTCTTGCCGACGCCCGCGCCGCCGAAGAGGCCGATCTTGCCGCCTCTGGAATACGGGGCGATGAGGTCGACGACCTTGATGCCCGTCTCCAAGATCTGCGTCGACGTCTCCTGCTCGTCGAACTTCGGCGCCGGACGATGAATCGGCCACGCCTCCTTGTTGCCGACGGGGGCGGGATTATGGTCAACCGTCTTGCCGAGCACGTTGAAGACGCGCCCGAGGCATGCATCGCCGACGGGCACTCGAATCGGCGCGCCCGTGTCTTCTGCTTCCATGCCGCGCATGAGGCCGTCCGTCGAGCTCATGGCGATGCAGCGCGTCACGCTGTCGCCGAGATGCTGCATGACTTCGACAACGAGATCGATGTCGAGGTCTTCCACCTTGCCCTGGATCGTGACGGCGTTGAGGATGGCAGGCAGCTCTCCCGCTGAAAATTCGATATCTACGACAGGTCCGATGACCTGTACGACTTTACCTTTAGCCAATGCTAAACCTCCTTACTTCAAGGCTTCCGCACCGCCCACGATCTCGGTGATCTCGCGGGTTATGCCAGCCTGACGCACTTTGTTGTAGTGCAGGTCGAGCTTGCGGATGAGCTCTTCGGCGTTGTCCGTCGCATTGCTCATCGCGTTCATGCGGGAACTCAGTTCGCTCGCGGCGGACTGCAAGAGCGCCGCGTACACCGTCGTGACGAGATACTGCGGCAGGGAGGAAGCCGGGACTTCTTCCGCCGACGGCTCGTAGATGTATTCCGCATGAGGCCTTCCTTCACTTCGCCGAGCCTCTCAAAGGGCAGGAGCTGCATTGTTTCCGGCACGCAGCTGATCGACGAGATGAAGCGCGTATAGACCATGTGGATCTCTTTGATGCCGCCTTCGGTGAAACGGCGCGTGAGCTCTTGGGCGATCGTGCGCGCTTCTTCGTAAGTCGGACGCTCGCTGATGCCGAGGTAGGACTCGGCAACATCGAAGCCCCGATGCTTGAAATGATCGCGCGCCTTGCGGCCCACGGTCACAAGCGTCGTCTTCGACTTGTCCTCTACGAGGCCGTGGACGAGCTTGAATACGTTGCTCGAGTAAGCGCCCGCCAGCCCCTTGTCGGCGGCGCAGACGAGATAGAGCGTCTTGCCGTCCGCATGCGTCTCCGGGAGCGGGTGGCTGAAATCGCCGGCGTTCGCCGCGATGTCCTTGACCACTTCCGCCATCTTTTCCGCGTAGGGGCGGTTGTTCGTCGCCGCATCCTTGGCGCGGCGCAGCCTTGAGGTCGCGATCATATTCATAGCGTTCGTGATCTGCTGGATGCTTTTTACGCTCTTGATCCTTCGGCGTATATCCTGCAAGCTAGCCAAAATGAATCACCTCGCTATTATTCTTTGACCCTGTAAGAAACCGTCTCCTTGAACTCCTCGATGCACTTTTTGATCTCGGCCTCCAAGCCATCGTCGAGCTTCTTCTGCTCGGCGATCTTCTTGCCGACATCAGCGTGATTCGCGTGCATGAACTTGATGAAGTCCTCCCGGAACTTGACGACCCTCTCCACGGGAATGTCCGCGAGGAAGCCGCGCACGGCCGTGAAGAGCACGAGCACCTGATCCGCGACAGCGAGCGGCGAATACTGCGGCTGCTTCAAGGTCTCAACCATGCGTGCGCCGCGGTCGAGCTGTTCCTTCGTCGCCTTGTCTAGATCGGAGCCGAACTGCGCGAAGGCAGCAAGCTCGCGGTACTGTGCGAGGTCGAGACGCAATGTGCCCGCGACCTGCTTCATCGCCTTGATCTGCGCCGAGCCGCCGACGCGCGAGACGGAGAGACCGACGTTGATCGCCGGACGGATGCCCGAATAGAACGCATCCGTCTCCAGCATGATCTGTCCGTCAGTGATGGAGATGACGTTCGTCGGGATGTACGCCGAGAGGTCGCCCGCCAGCGTCTCGATGACCGGCAGAGCCGTGATGGAGCCTGCGCCAAGCTCGTCGGAGAGCTTCGCCGCGCGCTCCAAGAGGCGCGAGTGCAGATAGAAGACGTCGCCCGGATAGGCTTCGCGTCCCGGCGGACGGCGCAGGAGGAGCGACATCGCGCGGTACGCAGCGGCGTGCTTCGTCAGATCGTCATAGACGCAGAGCGCATGGCCGCCCTTGTACATGAAGTGCTCCGCCATGGCGACGCCCGCATACGGCGCGAGATACTGCAGAGGAGCGCTGTCCGCCGCCGTTGCCGCGACGACGATGGAATACTCCATCGCGCCCGCGTCTTCGAGCGTCTTGACGACGCGCGCGACCGTGGACGCCTTCTGGCCGATGGCGACATAGACGCAGATGCAGTTCTGCCCCTTCTGGTTCAGGATCGTATCGACGGCGATCGCCGTCTTGCCCGTGCCGCGGTCGCCGATAATCAGCTCGCGCTGACCGCGACCGATCGGCACGAGGCCGTCGATCGCCTTGAGTCCCGTCTGCAGCGGCTCATGGACAGACTTCCTGTCCGCGATGCCCGGCGCGGGGAACTCGACGGCGCGATGCTCCGCAGCCTGGATCGGACCCTTGCCGTCGATCGGACGCCCGAGAGCGTCGACGACGCGGCCGACCATGTTCTCGCCGACCGGCACCTGCATGATCTTCTTCGTGCGCTTGACCGTCGCACCTTCCTTGATTTCCGTGTCGCCGCCCAAGATAACGGCGCCGACGTCGTCCTGATCGAGGTTCAGGGCAAGACCGTATACATCATTGCCGAAATCGAGCAGCTCGCCTGCCATGGCTTTCGTGAGGCCGTGGATATGGGCGATGCCGTCACCGATCTCGATAACAGTGCCGACATCATCGACATTCAGATCGACATTGTAGTTCTTGATCTGGTCTTTGATGATGGCTGTTATTTCTTCCGGATTCATTTTCATGTTATGCTGTCACCCCAATTTCTCACTTGTTCGCCAGTATCTCAGCGCGCAGTGCCGCAAGGCGCCCCTGTACGCTGCCATCGATGCGCTTGTCGCCGATCTGGGCGATCGCACCGCCAATGATGGCGGCGTCGATGTGCTTCCTGAGCTTCACGCTGCGCCCCGTCGCCTTTTTCAAGCTTTTTCGGCGAGGAGCTTTTCAAGCTCTCCCGTCAAGGGATGCGCCGTCGTGATGTCCGCGACGACGATGCCCTGCGCCTCGTTGGAAAAATCTTGATACTGGGCATCTATGACCTCCAAAAGGTCCATGCGATGCTTGTCGATCAAGAGCATGATGAAGTTCTCGATGTCCGAAGAAAGCTCTCCCGCAAAGACCTTCCTGAAGAGCGACTTCTTCGCTTCGGGCGGCACCTGCGGATTCGTCGCGAAGCCTCGGAGCATCGGCTCGTCGAATACGATGCGCGTCACGCCCGTGAGCTCTTCTCCGTATTCCTGAGTTTCTTCGCATCCGCGGCGATCTCGAAGATGGCGCGCGAATACTTTTTGCCAGTTGCAGATTCAGCATGAGAGATCACCAAGCTTTTCGTTGCCGAGTCGGTCGGCAAACTCAGCGATGAGGCTCTCGTTCGCCTTCTCGTCAAGGTTCTTCTCGATGACCTTGCTCGCCGCCGCCATCGAGAGGGCGACGACCTCGGCGCGCAGCGTCTCCGCTGCAGCGCGGCGCTCGCGCTCGATCTCCTCAGCAGCCGACTTCTTCATCTGCTCAATCTCGCGCTTCGTCTTCACGACGCTCTCGTCGCGCTCCTCAGTCGCTTGACGCGAGGCGGAGTCGATGATCTTCTGCGCCTTGACGCGGGCGCTCGCGAGCTGATCCTGGTATTCCTTCTTGAGGGCTTCGGCCTTCTCCACGTCCTCGTCCGCCTTGGCGAGGCTCATCTCGATCTTCGCCCGGCGCTCCTGGAGCATGTTGACGATCGGCTTATAGGCAAAGGCACGAAGCAGCGCGACAAGGATCAGGAAGTTCAGGATCTGAGCCGCAAGGGTCCAATTTATATCGATCAATTTGCTGTACCCCCTTTTCTGTGATAGAGAGAATTTACGCTCTCCTTATTTCGTCAGAAGCGGGTTCGCATAGAGCATGATCAGGGCAACAACCGTCGCGATGATCGCCATAGCCTCGATCAGACCGACGGAAATCAGCGTGTTCGTGAAGAGGGCGTTCTTCGCCTCCGGCTGGCGCGTGATTCCTTCGATGAAGCGAGCTGTGACAAGACCGTCGCCGATGCCGGCGCCGATCGCGGCAAGACCCATCGTAATACCTGCGCCAATCAAAGCGGCTGCTACCATAATCGCGTTTTCCATGAAAGATTTCCTCCTTAAAGATACAGTCGCCCAAGCAAGATTTCCCCTGCCCGGACATGAACAGAAACATGCGGGAGCGTCAAGCGTCTCCCGGCCCTCAATGCTCTTCGCCCGAATGGAAGGCATTCGACAGATAGGCAATCGACAGCATCGTGAAGATGACCGCCTGCACCATGCCGATGAAGATACTGAAGGCGAGCCAAAGAACGGACGGCACAGGCATCCAGATCGGCACGAGCTTCAGCAGGATGATGATGAGAATCTCACCTGCGAGAATGTTGCCGAATAGACGAAAGGCCAGAGTG
This sequence comes from uncultured Selenomonas sp., assembly GCA_916438625.1. Classification (GTDB taxonomy): domain Bacteria; phylum Bacillota; class Negativicutes; order Selenomonadales; family Selenomonadaceae; genus Selenomonas. The sequence continues at coordinate 2,459,800 of CAKAFE010000001.1, forward strand.
ATGGGCTTCGCCACTTCCTCGATGATGTTGAGGATGACGAAGACAGGCGTCGGCTGGAAGAAGTGCTTGATGTACTTCGTGCCTCCTATGTAGAGTCCCAGACCATGCACCAAGGCGACGACAAAGAGCGCGAGCCCCAACGTGGTGTTCAAGTCATTCGTCGGCGACGCCATCTTCGGCACGAGGCCGATCCAGTTGGAAACCAAGAGAAACAGGAACAAGGTGATGATCATCGGCGCGAGCCAACGGCCTTTCGGCCCCAGCGTCGCGTCCATCTGCTCATGCAGCCAAGTGACCACGAGCTCCAGCACATTCTGCCAGCCCGAGGGAATGAGCTGCAAATTGCGCGTCGCGAGTATCGCGATGAGAAGAACGACGGCCATCGTGATCCATGTCATGATCAAGGTTTCCTCATTGAAGGTCATGCCGGCGAACTGAATAACTTCGCGAACACCGATTTCATGCATGTTTAACTACCTCCCTTTCGGATAAATCTTCGAGGAGCGCCGAAAGGCGTCTCCTCCTGAAAGGGCGGATTCAATCCGCCTTTCCCTTATCGATCCTGCCAAGCGCGAGCAGCATGATGTGGAGCATCGTCACGACGTAGCACAGGGCAAAGCCCGAAACCACCGCGAAGAATACTTCGGCCGAAATCTGCACTGCCGCCCAGAACACGATGAAGATCGTGACGAGCCGCAGAACGAACCCCTGCCGCATCTCGCGCTTGGCTCGCTCGACGGTCAGCGTCGTGCTCCTCCATGTACGCCAGATGAGATTCCACAGGCAGACTGCAGCCGCCAGATAGCCGATGAGCCACGCGCCGATGAGCTCCGCGCGTCCGCCGGCGGCGAACGACACGAGCGCCATGAGCGCGAAGCCGCCGAGCCATGCGGCAAGCCGCTTCGCACATACCGATAAGACTTCCCTCACATATTCCTCCTTCGGCGGCAAAAGCGCCGGGTGCGAATATCTCCTCAAACCGACGTGAAAGCTTTCGCGCGAACGCCGCAACCTTCCCTCACGTCTATTTCATAGTTTCGACAAAAGAATCCTTTCCCCTGCCGAAAACAAGCAGAAACCTCCATAAAATTAAAAAATGGTGAACCTCATGGAAATAGATGGCAATTATATATCCTGTATTTATCGTTTCATAAACAAACTATCAATATAAATTATAGCAAATTCTATGCGTATGTCTGGAAGATGCACGACAACTTTCATCCTGCTCCCCCACTTTCCGCACAATAGCAACAGCACTCTACTCTCTATGCGACGTTGTACCTATGTATCGTAAAAAAGAGCGAAAAACTTAAGCTCTTTTTAAGTTTTTCGAAAAAATTCTCGGTCTTCCAACCGTCCGCTGCCCTGCGCATGTTGTGCAACGAAAGCGCAGCAGCGACGGTTCAGCGCATCTGCCGCACGCGCCGATAGACGGAAAAGAGGGCGAGCGGGAATCCCACGAGGATTCCTGCAAAAATTCCCTTGTGCCCCAAAGAGAACGCTTCGTCTGCCAAGTGCCCCACATACATGGAGATGCCGAGCACGACGCAGAAGAAGATGCCAAGACCGCTCAAAAAGGTAGGCGTCAAGCGCCTGGCGAAGCGCGCCTTTCTCCTTGGATTTCGTTTCCCGCTCCATCAGCAGGCGGAAAAGACGTCGGGCTTCTCGTGGCAGAAGCCCGCGTGGTAAAGGATCGCCCCGATGATGCGGCGCGACGCCTCGCCATCGCCATAGGGGTTGCAGGCGCCGCTCATGCGCATGTAGGCGCTCTCGTCCGTCAGAAGCCTCTTCGCTTCCCGATAGACGCGACCTCGTCTGTGCCGACGAGACGTACCGTCCCCGCCGCCAATGCTTCGGGGCGCTCCGTCGTATCGCGCAGCACGAGTACGGGCTTGCCGAGCGCCGGCGCTTCTTCCTGTACGCCGCCCGAATCCGTCAGGATGAGATAAGAGCGCGCCATGAGGTTTGCAAACGGCTCATAATCCAAGGGATCGATCAGATGAACGCGGTCGAGACCGCCGAGCTCTTCGCGGGCAACCTCGCGCACCTTGGGGTTCTTGTGCATTGGGAAGACCGCCTCGATGTCGGGCAGCTCTCCGACAAGCTCCTTGAGCGCTTTGTAGACGTGGCGCATGGGCTCGCCGAGATTCTCGCGCCGATGCGTCGTCACGAGCACGATGCGCCGTCCTTCCGAGCCCAGCCCGTCGAGGCGCGTATGGTCGAAGCGGAAATCTTCGCGCACCGTCTGCCGCAAGGCGTCGATGACCGTGTTGCCCGTGACGAAGATGCGGTTTTCGTTCACGCCCTCTTTCATGAGGTTCTCTTTCGCTGTCATCGTCGGCGCAAAGTGAAGATCGGCGAGCGCTCCCGTGAGCTTTCGGTTCATCTCCTCGGGGAACGGCGAGTACTTGTCCTGCGTGCGCAGCCCCGCCTCTACATGTCCGACCGCCGTCTGATGATAATAGGCGGCGAGGGCGCCGGCAAAGGTCGTCGTCGTATCGCCGTGCACGAGCACGATGTCGGGTTTTTCCCTGCCCAGCACACTGTCCAGCCCCAGAAGCGCCTTCGACGTGATGTCGAAGAGCGTCTGCCCCTGCGCCATGATGTCGAGATCGTAGTCGGGCGTGATGGAAAAGAGCGAAAGCACTTGATCGAGCATCTCGCGGTGCTGCGCTGTCACGGCGACGAGCGGCGTGATCTCTTCCTCGTGTTTCTTGAGTTCTAGCACGATCGGCGCCATCTTGATCGCCTCCGGGCGCGTGCCGAAAACTGTCATGACCTTGATCTTCTTCATAGGTTCGTTCTCCTTTTCCCGCTGCAGGCGATCAATGGAAGATATAGAAGGGACTCCGCCCGCATCAATGCGTCTGCGCGGAGTCGTTCATGCGAAAGATGCCGATCTTCTTCGCGCCGAAAAGCACAGATGCGACGACGCCCACGAAGATGAGCAGCGCGATGCCGCCCGAAACCTCCGTCAAAGCGACGGCGCTGAGTCCGAGGAGCGCGCTGATGATGTACATCAAAAAGAACTGCCTGCCGCTGCGTGAAGCCGAGGTCGAGCAGGCGATGATGGAGATGCCCCTTGTCGGGCTTGAAGATCGGCACGCCGCCGCGATAGCGGCGCACGATCGCGAACGTCGTGTCCATGATGGGCAGCCCGAGCGCGAGGATCGGCACGATGAGCGCGATGGTCGCCGCGCTCTTGACCGCGCCGATGATCGAAATGCCCGCGAGCATGAAGCCGAGGAACATGCTGCCCGTGTCTCCCATAAAGATCTTCGCCGGATTGAAGTTGTAGAAAAGAAAGCCGATAGCGGCTCCCGCGAGCGCAGCCGTCAAGACAGCGACGAGCGCATAGCCTTGCTGCAGGGCGACGAGACAGATGGTGACGGATGCGATCGTGGCAACGCCGGCCGCCAAGCCGTCCAGGCCGTCGATGAGGTTCACGGTATTCGTCAGGCCGACGATCCAGAAGATCGTCGCGGGCACGGCAAGATATTCGAGATAGAAGTAATCGCCGAACGGGTCGGTGATGAAGTCGATGCGCACATCGAAGGCGACGAGCACACAGGCGCAGACGATCTGCCCGAGGAGCTTGACCTTCGCCGGCAGATTCTTGTAATCGTCGATCAGCCCCAGGAGCACGATGAGAGAGCCGCCCGCCATGAGCCCTGCAAGCTCCGTCAAGACCTCGTCAGAAAGATCGCCGCGGAGCATGAAGACGAGCATCGACACCACGAAAGCGATGTATATGCCGACGCCGCCGATGCGCGGCACTGGCTTCTTGTGCACCTTGCGCGCATCCGGCGCATCGAGCGCCCCGTTTTTTTGCAAAAATGACCGCCGGCGTCACGGCAACCGCGGCGACCATGGCGACGAGGAACGCCAAAACATGATTCGGCATGGAAAACAGCACCCCTTTTATCCTTCCGCAACGCCTCAAAAGGCATCTGCGTTTCTTTTCCAAACAGCCATCGCATCATCCATTATCATGAACCATTCTACCATGAAAGCCCAAGAAGTCAAGCCCGAAGGGGCGCAGACGGATTCGCTTCCTTCCTGCAAGGCAGCGCACGATTCCGAAGGCGGACGGATGGAAAAGCCCGCCAGAGCTTTGCTCCGGCGGGCAGTCAAAACAAAATTCAATCTCCCGGCTCGATCAAGGCATATCTGCCGTCGGTGCGGCGATAGACAACATTGATCTCCTCTGACTCAGCGTTACGGAACACGAAGAAGTTGTGGTTCAAGAGGTTCATCTGCATGATTGCCTCCTGCACATCCATGGGCTTCACGACGAAGCGCTTCGTCTTCACGAGCGGGAATTCGCCTTCCTCCTCCTGCACGGGAATAGCTCCCGTCTGCTGCACAGCCTCCTCTTTGAAACCGCCGCCGCGGAAACGTTTGGCAAGCCGCGTCTTCTGCTTGCGGATCTGACGCTCCAGCTTCTCGACGACGAGATCGATGGAGGTGTACATATCCATCGTTGCCTCTTCGCCCCGAAGCAGCACGCCCCCTGGGATGGGCACAGTGACTTCGACAATATGGCGTCCCTTGGAAACCGTGAGGAGCACTGAGATTTCGCCCACGTCATCGAAATACTTCGTGATTTTGCCGACACGCTTCTCGACATAATCCTTGAGCGACGGGGTGATCTCAATATTCTTCCCTCGCACCGTGAATGTTGCCATAGCGACATGTCCCCTTTCCTGTTTCTTCTGTTGTATATATTCTCCCCCCGCTTCGAAAACCCTTCTTCTGGAAAGAATGTTTCTGAAAATTTTCACGAGGATTTCCTTCGCAGCAACGTCGGAGAAACAAAAGAACCGGCTCCATACGGAGCCGGTTCTTTGCCAAACTTCCAGAAAACGCGTGGTTCATTCAACGTTCCCCTGAAGAAAGCACGGAATGCTTTCGTCTTGCTTTCCATGAAAGTGCAGGAGCCGCGCCCGAAGACGAAGTCCCATCGGCATCTTTCATGTAGGGCAGCACACAGTGTCCAAAAAACGAACGTTCGTGCGTGCAGCTTACGCAGTCTTCACGACATTGGAAGCCTGCGGGCCGCGTGCGCCTTCGACAATCTCGAATTCTACGCCCTGACCCTCAGCCAATGTCTTGAAGCCATCGCCCTGGATTGCAGAGAAATGGACAAAAACATCATCGCCGTCTTCCCTCTCGATGAAACCATAGCCCTTTTCTGCGCTGAACCATTTGACCTTACCAACCATAGTAATTCCTCCTGTTTCTTGGTGTGTTGCAGAACCGCGCCTGATACTCACGCAATTTCATTATAGACCGTGCCGCCTAATCTGTCAATCAAATCGGATGAAATGATTGCTCCGAAGCTGAATTTTTCTAGGGAAGTGCGACTTTCAGCCAGTGAGCGACCGGATTCAGACTCCTGACGTTCAAGATTTGAGACAGCGCTCCATAGCCGCGCGCACGACGGTTTCAGGGACGTCGTCCCGCACGCAGACCTTGCCGATGCCTTCCATGAGCACCCAGTTGACCCTGCCATCGATCGTTTTCTTGTCGTGGAAGATCGCCGCGTAGAGCCCGTCGACCGTGCAGCCTTCAGCGAAAAGCGGCAGTCCCAGGCGCTCCGTCAGGCGGTGCACGCGCAGGACGTCCGCTGCATCGATCATGCCCAGGGCCTCGCTAATGTACGCCGCGCCCAAGGATCCGATGGCGACAGCCTCGCCGTGATTGTAGCGCACATAGCCTGTTTCCCTCTCTATGGCATGGCCGATGGTGTGCCCATAGTTCAGGATGCGGCGCAGCCCGCCCTCCCTTTCGTCCTTCGAGACGACTTCCGCCTTGATCTCGCACGAGCGCCTGACCATGTGAAGCGCCGCCTCTGGCGAAAGGCGCAGCGCATCGCCCGCATGATCTTCGAGATAGGCGAAGAACGCCTCGTCAAAGATGATGCCATACTTGACGATCTCGCCGAGCCCCGTGCGAATCTCGCGCTCGGGCAGCGTGGAAAAGGCGGCGAAGTCGGCGAAGACGGCGGCGGGCTGATAGAACGCACCGATGAGGTTCTTGCCCAGCCGATGGTTGACGGCGACCTTGCCGCCAACGCTCGAATCAACCTGCGCGAGGAGGCTCGTCGGCAGCTGCACGAAGGGCACGCCGCGCATGTAGGCCGCAGCGATGAAGCCCGCGAGGTCGCCGACGACGCCGCCGCCCGTGGCGAAGACGGGCGAGCGGCGGTCAAGCCCCGCCTCGATGGCGCAGGTGAACACCCTCATCCGCCATGGCGAGCGACTTCGAGGCTTCGCCCGCGGGCACGATGTAGAGCACAGGATCGAGACCCGCCGCGCGCAAAACGTCTGCCGTCTCCTCGCCATAGATCTTTCCCACGTTCTCATCCGAGAGGATGAGCGCCTTGCGCGAAAAACCCCTGCGTTTTTCACGAAAGCGCAAAGTTCCGGAGAAAGTCCCTCGCCGAGAAAAATGTCGTAGCTCGCCGCGCCCAGCTCCACGCGCACCTTTTTGCACATCATGCACGAAAAACACCCTCCCTCTTCAGATAGCCGATGATGTCATCCGCCACTTGCAGCGGCGAAAGCTCGCTCGTGTCCACGCTGTAGTCCGCCACAGCGTAGAGGGAGCGCCTCTCCTCCATCAGGTCCTCGACAGCCCGGCGGCGGTCGCCCGCATCCTTGCCGTCGAGCACGGGCCGCTCGCCCACATGTGCCGTGCGCATGAGCACCGCGTCGACAGAAGCCGTGAGGCAGATGACCGCGCCGCTCTGCTTGAGTTCTGTCACGTTCGCCGCATCCTTCACCGTGCCGCCGCCCGTCGAAATCACGAGGGCGCGGCGCGCCGCCACGCGCTTGACCGCCTCCTTCTCCAAGGCACGAAAAGCAGCCTCTCCCTCTGCGGCGAAGATTTCGGGGATCGAGCGCCCCACCTCTTCCTCGATTGCAGCGTCGAGGTCGACGAAAGCTCTGCCGAGGCGCTGCGCGAGGATGCGCCCCGTGCTCGTCTTGCCCGTTCCCATGAAGCCGATCAACACGACGTTCTTCATCTCACGCCTCCCCCGCGCACTTCTTGTACGCTTCGATATCTGCTTTCATGTCGCGCATATTGTCGCTGTCGAACTTCTCACTGAACGCTTCGGCAATCACGAAGGCCGCCATCGCCTCGCCGACGACAGAGGCGGCAGGCACGGCGCAGACGTCGCTGCGCTCCTTCGACGCGAGCACGGGTTCCTTCTTCTCGATGTCGATGGAATGAAGCGGCCGCATCAGCGTCGGGATCGGCTTCATGACGGCGCGGACGACGATCTCCTCGCCGTTCGTCATGCCGCCCTCAAGTCCGCCCGCGCGGTTCGTCCTGCGATACGCGCGGCCATCTTCATCGCAGAAAAAGCTCGTCGTGCGCCTCGCTTCCCAAAAAGCGAGGCGTAGCCGAAGCCCGCGCCGATCTCCACGCCCTTGATCGCCTGGATCGACATCATGGCGGCAGCGAGACGCGCATCGAGCCTCCTGTCCCACTGGATGTGGCTGCCAAGCCCGAGCGGCACGCCCGAGACGCGCACCTCGAAGATGCCACCGAGCGTGTCGCCCGCCTCCTTCGCGGCGCGAATCCGCTCCTTCATCCGCTCCTGCGCTTCGCTGTCGCAGCAGTTCAGCTCCGACGCCGCCCGCTGCGCTGCCCCCGCTTCGCGCATGGCGCTGTCTGCGGCGATGCCGCCGATATCGAGGACGGCGGACTCGACCGTGACGCCGAGGGCGAGGAGAAGCTCCTTCGCCACAGCGCCGACGGCGACGCGCATCGCCGTCTCCCGTGCGCTCGCGCGCTCCAGGATGTCGCGGATGTCCTCCCGCGCATACTTCTTGACGCCCGTGAGATCGGCATGGCCGGGCCGGGCCGCCGTGACCTTGTCGCCGTGCGGTTCGCCGAACGCCGCCATGCGCTCCTGCCAGTTCTGCCAATCGCGGTTCTCGATCGAAAGCGTGATGGGCGAGCCGATCGTCTCGCCGAAGCGCACGCCCGAAAGAATCTTCACCTTATCCGTCTCGATCTTCATGCGTCCGCCGCGCCCATACCCCTGCTGGCGTCGCGCCAGATCGCGGTCGATCCTTTCCAAATCCAGTGCAAGTCCTGCCGGAACCCCTTCCAAGATGGCGGTCAGCGAAGGACCGTGCGATTCACCCGCCGTCAAAAAACGCAATGTGCTCAATATAATTTCCCACTTTCATCAAAACATGAACCTTGTCACCTTTCCTAGTCTACAATAAGAAGCGTCCCCTGTGCAAGCCCTAAAAGCTCTGCACAGGGGACGATGGGCAATCGGCATATTTTTTCGCCATGCGCTCCACCACTTCCCTGACCGTCGCGCGAAGCCGCTCAGGCTCCATGATCTCGATGCAGTCCCCGTACTGCAATGCCCAATATTTCATGGCCTCTTCATTGCACTTCAGCGTCACCAGCATCTTGCCGCCGCCCTCCTCCTTGATGCGGAACGACTTCCCGAACCAATCGACCAACGCATCCATCAGCGAGGTATCCGCAGCAAACTTCACCGTCACGCAGGCGCCGCTGTACATATAGATTGTGCAAAATTTATCCATATGGATGAATGACGGGAGAAACGCGATCCCGTCGAAGTCATGGCGACCACGAAGAGGCGAGCTGCTCTGTCCCTGATCTTCCGCCCGATTGCAATGCCGATCGAAAGAAGTCACTCCTTCTCGGCAAAGATGGAAAGTTTGAGCTTCACATGCAGCCTGCCGTCGTCGCTGTGGATCTCCGTGCTCTCCACGCGCACGAACCGCTCGCTTCTTTCCAGCCCTTTCAAGAAGGCGAGGAGATGAAAAATAATCGCCGTCAAGCTCCACGTCGAGCGGCAGCCGCGATGTGCCGCCTTCTTCTTCCAGCGATCCGGGCACGACGGCGGCGAGCGTCAGCTTCTCATGCAGCGCCTCGCGCTCCAAAAGCGCGAGGAATGCGCCCCTGCCCCATGCTCTTGGGCAGACGCTTTTTCCAGCGCGGCGCTGCGCTCCGAAAGCGCTGCAGAACGCTCCTTTTCGTCGGCGTGCATATTCATGAAACCCTGCACAGCGGCAGCCGCCTGCCGCTGCTCTTCCAGCTCGCCTGCAAGCCCTGCGAGTTCCGCCCGCTGCGGCACATAGCACCATTGATGAAACGCGGCCGCCAGGAAGACGGCGGCGAGGATCGCAGGCACAAGCATCATCGAACGCATGGCATTCTCCCTCTCCATAGACCTTTTCCACAGGACGCGCACAGAGGCCGCATTCCCTTCGCTAGATCTTCAATTCCAGCGAAAAATACACGAGCGTATCTCCCGCCGTCTCCTTTCTGCGCTCCGAGCTTCTGAGCACGGGCGCCGCCTTGAAGAACGCCTCGTCCGTCTCCGTGGAGCGGACGAACTCCCGCCAAGGCGTCGTAGCTCGTCGCCGCGCCGCCGACCTCGACCACATGTCCATCGACGACGCGCAGATCGCGAATCCAAACGCCCTCGACCGTATGCGCACCGAAATGCACGAGCAGGCTGCGGCAAGGCACAGCGCCTTCCGAAAGCGAGAGGAGCTTCTCCTCTTTCAAGGCCGTGCGTCCCTCCTCCTGCGCATCGCGCTCCATGCGCACCCGCTCAGGGGAAAGGAGCGCCAGTTCCTGCGAGACTTCCTGCAGCTCCTGCCGAAGGGCGTGAATCTGCCATGCGTTCCATGTGTAAAGCGAGGCCAGGCAAAAGAAGAAGACAGCCGCGAAGAGGGCGGCTATCCTGCCGAAAGCCCACTCTGCTGGACGAAGCTCCTCGGGCAGAAGCTCGATATGCTCTTCCTCCTGCCCGAGAAGACCTTGCGCCGCCAAGAAGGCAGCGGCATCGTCCTCCTGCCCTGACTGCGCCGGCGCCAAGGGCGCACCGTCGGCGGCAAGCTCCGCTGCCGTGCCCGCATCTCCCGGCGCCGGCAGCAGAAAGCACAGGGAAGCGAGGCAGAGTCCCGCCTCAGAAAATGCGCGGTGAATCGCCCGCGCCTTCTCGCGCGGCAGCGCCGCCAGAACGACCTCCTGTTCGCCCACGCGCTTGAATCCCAGAGAGTACGCGCGTTCCTCCTCCGCAGCGGGCAGACTCGCAAGCAAGTCCCAACGCGCCGCCTCCTTCATCTCCCTCTCGGAGAGCGGAGGAAAATCCTTGCTGTAGGAGAAGACCTGCTCTTGCGCCAGGCAGACGGCGATGCGGCTCTTCTCCCAGCCGCGCTTGAAGAGCGCGACCTTGACGACCTCCGCCGTTTCCTGCCAGGGAGGATTGTCCGCTTCCGATGCGGGAAGGGGAAGATGCAGCGTTTCTTTCACATGCCAAGGAGGCCCCGTCCTTTCGAGACATGCGAGGCAGAGCGTCCCGTCCTGCATGGCCAGCCCCACCGCTGTCGTCCACGGCTCGCGCAGCCGCGCCAAAAAGCCTTTCCATCCCCTGCCGCAAGCCGACACCCCCTTCACTTCTCCCAATGGACGAACGCCAGTCGCCCCTCGCCATAGCGGTAGACCGCCGCCGCATACGCACGCTTGCCGGAAGGCTCCGCCGCCACCCGCCGTCTCCCGCCTCCTGCCAACTCACCGCCGTCAAGCGATACGCTGCCCCTTCTTTCGTGTCGGCTTCCGGCAGGGCGCTTCGCGGTCGTCCGATACGAGCCGCCGCTTCCCAAAAAGCAGCCACCGGCCACTTCCTCCTCCGCTCCGCCCTGCTCCAACTGACGGCGCAAGACCTCATCCCGTTCCAAGCGTGCCGCCCCGGGCGCACGGCGCTCCTCGCGCCTTCCACGAGGCGCGTCGTCTCGACGGCCTCTTTCGCGGCGAGGCGGTTGTGTCCGGAGAGGACGAGAAGAGCCGCCGTGCCGGAGAGAGCAGCAGCACGGCAGCCAGAGCGAAAGCGGACGCCATCGCCGCGCTCGTCGTTCGCCATCCAGCTCCCTCCTCTCAGCGATCCGCCTGCGGCAGACAGACGGCTGTCGAAAAAGGCGACGCGCTTCTTCGTGCGCCGATTCTCCCCGTCAGATACAGGAGGAGCAGCCCGTCCCGCTTCTCGCAGCGAAACTCGACGACAGCGAGGCTGCCGAAGACATTTCGGCCGCCCGTCATCGGCTGCGGCGCAGAATAGCCATACGTCTCGCCCGAAGCCTTCTTGCTGATATACGGCGGCAGGCCTTTCCTTCCCTCGCGCAGCACATAGTCCAGCGAGCATTTCTCCCCCTTGACGAAGCGCTCGATGTGGAGCGCCCCCGGCTCCCTGCACTCGATTCGCGTCGCCAAGGCCGCATCCTGCGCAATGCGCTCAAGCGCGAGACGCATCTCCTGCTGCAGCTCCCAATCGCCCGGAGGACGACATAGCTCTTGAGAAAGAACAGCCATACCGCAAAAAGGCTGGCAAGCAGCATGATATAGACAGGAAAGCTCGCGAGAAACTCCAACAGCACATAGCCGCCTTCATCCGCCAAAGACGACGCGCAGCTCTTTCGGCGCGTCCCGCGCACTTTCTTCCACATCGCCCATGCTTTATCGCCCGCCACCGAGATGCACCGTCCTCTCAAGAGAAAGCTCCCGTGCCTCTTTCCCCTCCATCCAGCTCACCTGCACGCTCGCCCGGCAGACAGAAGAAGACGCCTCGATCGAAAAAAACTGCGCTTCCAACGAAAACCGCCTGCCGTTTTCCTCCGCTTCGCGCCGCTGTCCCACGGGCAGCGGGCTGCCGCTCGGGCACTGCGCCGCCCTCCTCTCCATCGAAGCCAGCTCGCCTTCTGCCAAGAACAGCGCGCTCGTTTCCGCCTCGCTGTGCGCCAGAAGACTCGCGGAACGCTCCAACGCCGCGAGCGACGCCACGGCGAAGAGCAGCAGGAACATGAGCATGGCGGCTTCTGCCGCGAGGAAGCCGCCTTCGCCCAAGCGCTTCGGACTCATGGCTGCCCCCTTCTTTCCGTGCGCACGCGCCCCGCTTCATCGATGATGACGTCGAGAGAATAATGCGGCGACTGCAGCTCGACGGTCTGCCCCAGGGCGCTCTTGCCGCTCGGATCGCCCGACGAGAAAAAGCAGCAGACCGTTGCAGGGTCTTCGCCCGCACCGCTCGATACAGCATAGACATCCTCGGGGAACGGATGCACGAGCTGCTCGCCTGCCGCCCACGGCAGGAGGAAATAGAAGCGGTGCGCCTCCACCACGAGCTTCGGCCGCGCCTGCCACTCGCCCTTGCCGTCCGGCGTGCGCTCCACGCGCGAAACCTCCTGCAGATAGCGCAAGCCGCTTGCCAGAAGAGCCGCCTCGCGCTCCACGCGCATGCGCTCCGTCACGCGCACAACGGGCACGGAAAGCGCAGCGATGAGCGCCAGCACAAGGCAGACGACGAGCAGCTCCAACAAGGTCGAGCCTTCCTCCCTCATCGCAAAAGCCCCCCATAAAAGGCGAGAAGATCATCGGCAAAGAGCATGGCGCTCGCAGCTCCCAAGGCGAGAAAAGGCGCAAAGGCGATGCGTGCATCCTGCTTCCGCCTCCCGAAAAAGCAGCAGGCAAAAAGCGACAACGCCGCCGCTGAAAAAAAGCGAGGAAGAGTGCGAGAACGACGCCCTCCATGCCGAGCCACAGCCCCAGGCAAAAGGCGAGCTTCACGTCGCCGCCGCCCATGCCGCCGCGCGAAACAAGGCGCAGGAAATAGAGGAAACCGCCCGCAAGAAACGCAGCAGACAGGAACTCCGACGGCGGCAATCCCGCCGGGAAGACGGAAGAGGCGACGCCGACGACGCCGAACGGCAGGACGATGCGGTCGAAGACGAGTCCGTGCGCCCAATCGAGCAGGGAAATGCGCCAGAGAAAGGCGAAGAAGAGCCACGGGCGGAAAAAAATGCCGCGCCGGAGCCGCCGCACGAGAGGATCGCTGCCGCACCGAAAAAGTCCGCCGGCGAAGAGCGCCTCGCCGCAAAGAAGAGCGGCTTCACGCGCTGAAAACCGCCCATCGTCAGCTTCCCGTCGCCCCTTGGCCGGCCGTCTCTTTCTGCGTCGCCCTGCCGAAATCCTGTATGCGGTGCTTGTCCAATGTCGCCTGCGTCTCCTTGCCCGTTTCCGATGTCAGCTCGTAGCTTGCGCCCGCTTTCTTCGTCTCTCCCGTGCGCGGAAATAACTCCCCGAAGGCGGCTTCAACGAGTCGATGTCGCGGACATAGTCCCCGAGCTGTTTCAACTCCTTCGGATAGACGCCCTTTTCCGCATGGTAAAGTTCCACCGCCGTGTTGAGCGTGCTGAGATCCGCCTGAATCTTCGACGTGTTCGCGAGCGTCATGGACTGCGAGAACTTCGGCACGGCGATGGCGGCGAGGACGCCGATGATGCAGATGACGAGAAGCATTTCAGGAGCGTGAAGCCCTCCTCGTCCAGCGATCGACACATCCTTCTGCCATCGTGATTTCGCAAGTCATCCTTTGCCGGCACGTTTTTCCGCCCATATCTCCCTTGCGACTCTCTTTCCCCTTGTCGGCATAGCCTTCCACACAACACATCCCTCCCATCAAACGTTCAATATCCGTAAGAGCCAATCATCTCCAAGAGCGGCAAGGCGACCGAGAGGACGATCATGCCGATGACCGCTCCCAAAAAGAGCACGAGCAAAGGTTCTGCCAACGCCTCCATGCGCTCGGCGCGCATCTCGCCCGCAAAGCGGCAGAACGCCGCCGCCTTTTTCGAGCATCGCCGCAAGCTCGCCCGTATGCTCGCCCGTGCGCAGAAGCTCCCAGATGAGCGGCGGCAAGACGCCTCGCGCCAAGGCAGCGGAAAGCGTGCCGCCGCGCTCCACCTCGCGCCTCGCCTTGGAAAAGATCCGGGCAAGGAAGCGATTCTGCACGAGACCTTCGGAAATGGCCATCGCCTCATGCAGGGGCGCTGCCGCTTTCCATGAGGGACAGCAGAGCGTATCGAAGAGCGTCATAAGCTCCAAGTCGAGACGCAGCCTGCCGAAAAGCGGCAAGCGCAGCAGAAGGCGGTCGACAAAGGAAACGCACGCGCTTCTCGCGATACGCGAGCCAAAGCGCGAGCGAAAAGAGGAACGCTGCGGCAAGAATCGCGCCGCCATGCCTCTCCAAAAAGCTGCCCAGCCCCAGCACAAGCCGCGTCGGCAGAGGCATCGCCACAGCAAGGCCGTCGAGCATATGGACGAAGTTCGGCAGGGACGAACATGAAGATGAACGTCATGGAAAGCATCGCCGCCAATGCGAGCAGCGCGGGATAGATGAGCGCCGTCTGCAGCTTTTCGCGCACGCGCCAGCTCCGCTCCTCCTTGTCGGCGAGATGCAGAAGCAACGGCTCCAGACTGCCGCCCGCCTCCCCCGCCCGCACGAGGGCGGAAATCGTCGATGCAAAGATCCCGCCATGGCGCTCCATCGCCTCGGCGAGCGTCGAGCCATGCTCCATGCGCCGCGCCATATCGGAAAGCATCGCGCGTCTCTCGGGCGACGCATCGGCGGCCAGAAGGCGCAGGCCTCGTTCGCGGCAAGACCTGCGCCAAGCATCAGTGCAAGCTCGCGGCAGAACACCATGCTGTACTTGCGATCCGCCGCACGCCGGACGGCGATCTGCAGCGCGAACTTGCGCCGCAGCGCCACAGCGAACAGCCCGTGCGCCTGTATGCGCCGCGCCGCCTCCGCTCGGCTGGCGGCTTCCACCTCGCCGCGCCGCAGGTCGCCCGCCTCCGTGCGCGCCGTATAGAAAAAGGACGCCACAGCGCCGCCTCCTCCCCTGTCTTCGCTCAGGGCCCCCAAACGCCTCGGCAGAGACGGCGCAATCGGCAAGCGCCATCTCCGCCGCCTCGCGCGTGATCTCGCCCGCGCGAAGCAGCCGCTCGACGGACTGCGCCATCGTCTGCATGCCCTGCGCTCCGCCCGAGAGGATGGCGCTCCTGAGCTGTGCGACCCTGCCCGCGCGGATGAGGTTGCGCACGGCGGGCACGGCGACGAGTGCCTCCGCCGCCAGCACGCGCCCGCCGGCCGTCCGCGGCAGGAGCCGCTGCGAAACGACGGCGCGAAGCACGAGCGCGAGTTGGCTGCGCATCTGCGCTTCCTCGCCGGGGAACAGCCCCTCGATGCGCAGCACCGCCTCCGCTGCGTCCCTCGTATGCAAGGTGGCCAGCACGAGGCAGCCCGACTCCGCCGCCTGCAGCGCGATGCGCACCGTCTCCCGCTCGCGCATCTCCCCGATGAGGATCACGTCGGGATCTTCGCGCAGGGCGTCCCTGAGTCCTGTCGGAAACGACGGGACGTCCCTGCCGAGCGCACGCTGGCTGATGAAGCAGCGCTTCGGCACGAAGACATGCTCGATGGGATCTTCCAGCGTGATGATGTGCGCGGCGCGGCGCTTGTTCAGCTCCTCCAGGAAGGCGGCGAGCGTCGTCGACTTGCCCGATCCCGTGCGCCCGCCGACGAGGATCAACCCGTCGCGCGCCGTCAAAAGAGACGAGAGCGCGGGCGGTGCGCCGAGACTCGACAGCCTCGGCGTCTCGCGCGGCAAAAGGCGGACGGCGAACGCCCAGGACTCTCCCATGCCATACACATGTGCGCGGCAGCGGTTCCCCCAGAGCGTGAGCGGGCAGTCCACGCTCCCTTCCTGACGCAGACGTGCGCGTTCCTCCCCGCGCAGGACTTGCGCGAGGAATGCCTCCGTCTCAGCCTGCGTCAAAGCCTCCTCCGAAAGCGGCGCCAGTTCGCCGTCGAGCCGCAAAAACGGGCGCTGACCTGCCGCGAGATGAACATCCGACGCCCCGCGCGAAACAGCGTCAGCGAAGATGCGGCCGATCCTGGTTTCATCCATCGCCGCACCCTCCGTAAAGCACGCGCGCCACTTCGGAAAGCGTCGTCAAGCCCGCGAGCGCCTTTTCCGCGCCATCCTCCGCCAGCGCCGTCATACCCTGCCCCCGTGCGAGAGAACGCATCTCCTCCAGCCCTGCCCGGCACAAGATTGCCTGCTGTATGGAAGCATCGACGGCAAAAAGCTCGTGCAGCGCCAGCCGCCCCCGAAATCCCGTGCCGCCGCAAGCCGCGCAGCCCACAGGGCGCCAGAGCCGACCCTCCGTCCCCGCACGCCTCGCCCAGGCGGGCAGCGCTTCCTCGGACGGTTCGCGGCAATGCGGGCAGAGACGGCGCACGAGCCGCTGTGCGACGACGCCCGTGAGCGCGGCCGCCAGAAGATACGTCGGCACGCCCATGTCGAGCAGGCGGAATACGGCGCCGACCGCATCCTTCGTATGCAGGGTGGAAAAGAGAAGATGTCCCGTCAGAGCCGCACGCACCGCCATCTCCGCCGTCTCCGCATCGCGGATCTCGCCGAGCACGATCTCGTCGATGTCCGAGCGCAGCATGGCACGGAGACCTGCGGCATACGTCATGCCCGTCTTCTTGTTCACCGGATCTGATTGATGCCCCTCGATGCGGTATTCAGGCGGATCCTCGATCGTCATGATATTGTGCTCGGGCGCATTGATTTCCGAAAGCGCCGCATAGAGCGTCGTCGTCTTGCCCGAATTCACCGGCCCCGTGATCAGGATCATGCCGCAGGGCTGATGACAGAAGCGACGGAAAAGCGCCTCGTTCCGCGCGGAAAAGTCCGAGTTCTCGATGGCGAGAAGCTCCCCTGCACGAGGAAGGAGGCGCAGCACCGCCTTCTCTCCCGCCAGAAGCGGCAAGGTCGCCAGACGGAGGTCGACAGCCTCGCTGCCCGCGGGCGGACGGTACGAAATGCGCCCATCCTGCGCCACGCGATGCTCCACGCTCTCCAAATGCGCCATGACCTTCAGGCGGGCAAGCAAAAACGCATGCACCTCCTGTGGGATCGGTGCATGCGTTTCCAGCAAACTTCCATCAACACGGTAACGGATGCGGACGGCTCCCCGGTAAGGCTCGATGTGGATGTCGCTTGCCCGCAGGCGCAGAGCCTCCGCGATCATGTGATCGACGAACTCCACGACGGGCACACGCCCCAGCTCCCCCTGGCTCGGCAGCGCATGTCCGCTTCTTGTGCGGACGCTCTGCACCAAGCGATGGAGCAGCCTTTGATACGAATCCTCTTCTGTCCTCTGCATCTTGAGCCTCCAAAAGACTTCCCTTTGAACATCTTGCTTCGGCTTTCGTGCTGACTTGCTTTTTTCTTTTCGTCTGTTGTCTATTGCTTCGTTGTCTATTGCCTGTTGCCCTATCGCTCCGCTTCCCGTTCCTGCGCCTCGTTCCTCTGCGCTTCCTTCCGGCGGCTGCGCTCCCACTTCATTTTGCCTTTTCGGTCTGCGGCGCTCTTCTTTCCAGCGCTTCGCGCAAAGCGTGCGCCATCACGGAGAAGTCGGGCTGCACTCCCGTCCAAAGGCGAAACGCCGCCGCTCCCTGCCCCACGAGCATCGCCTCGCCGTTCAGCGTCAGGCAGCCGAGAGCTTCTGCTCGCTGCAAGAACTGCGTCTTCGCCGGCGTATAGATGACGTCGTAGAAAAACGTCTCTGTGCGCACCGCCGTCCAAGGAACAGGCGGCGCCCCCTCCGTCTGCGGCGCCATGCCGAGCGGCGTCGTGTTGACGACGAGATCTGCATCCGCAACGGCGCGGGAAAACGCCGCATCGTGCCAATCGAAAAAGGCGGACTTCACCATACCTGCCGAATGCTTCAGCCAGAGGACGCGCTTTCGAGGCGTTTCGCACGCCGAGCGTGACGCACGCCGCCCCCGCGCGAAGCAGGCCGTAAAGCGCCGCACGCGCCGCGCCTCCTGCGCCAAAGAGCACGGCACGTTTTTCCTGCAAGGGAAACGCCCCGCGCCAGAAGCGCCTCGACGAATCCCTCCGCATCGGTGTTGAATCCCCTGAGCCGCCCCGCCTCCTGCACGACCGTATTGACAGCCCCGATGGCGCGCGCCGCCTCGTCCACCTCATCCAAGAGCGGAATGATCGCCGACTTGTGCGGAATCGTCACGTTGAAGCCGCGAAACCCCAGCGCCAAGAGACCGCGCACGCCGTCTTCCAGCCCCTCGGGCGAAACGGGCAGAGCGACATAGACAAAATCAAGCCCCTGCCGCGCGAATCGCCGCATTCTGCATCGCCGGCGACAGCGAATGCTCGATCGGCGAACCGATGACAGCAAGATTCCTTGTCTTCCCCGTAAACATCATTGTCTTCTCCTTCATTGTAGCAAGCAACGCTTTCTTCCACAATAGGGGATTTGCCCTAAAATTTCGAAAATACACTTCTCCCACCGCAGATGCGGCAAGAAACTGGGAATGCACGACTAAAACGAAGCCCGACCACCAGAGATGCGCTGATAAAACGAAATCACCCAGAAATCGTTGAAGATGACGGCTAAATTTATCCGTGCTTCCTTAAGATGACGGCACTGAATCGAGCCATACTTTCTCGAAGGCTGCCTCGACTTCCTGCACATATTGGCGGAAGTTCATCAAGGGCGATGCAAGGAGCATCGCTCGCTGTTTTTCCCGCAGCAGCGCGAGCGTTTCGGGCGAGCCTGCCAGCAGCTTCGCGCGGTCTGCATACTGCGCCTTGTCCTCGGCGATCAGCTCGGAAAGACCTGCGTTCTGCAGGAGGCTCGCGCCGAACCTTGCGCCGTGCGTCCTGCCCTTGAGCGTCACGACGGGCACGCCCATGTAGAGCGCTTCGCATGTCGTCAGCCCGCCCGTGTAGGGGAACGTGTCGAGCGCGATGTCCATGTCGGCGTACTCGGCAAGGTATTCGGGCGAAAAGCCGCGCAGCTCGATCCGAGCCACGTCAAGCCCGAGGCGCCAGAAGCGTTCCTCGGCAATGGCCCTGCCCTCCTCGCTGCCGAACAGGCGGCTCTTCAAGAGCAGCCGCGCGCCCTCCACACCATCCAAGATCTGCCGCCAAAGAAGCAGCATATCGTCCGTGACCTTGCTGTAGTTGTTGAAGCAGCCGAAAGTGATGAAGCCGCGCGAGAGGCTCGGCGGCGGCGCGACGTCCGGCATGGCGACGAACGGCATGTAGCAGAAGTGGCTGTGCGAGAGCCGCAGGGGGCGCTCGCTCTTTCGTGCCCCACCTTCCAACGGCGCATCCTCCGGCGCATCCGCCCCTTCATCGAGCACCATGTCCCCGAGCACATAGTCGATCGTCGAAAGCCCCGTGCGCCCCATGTAGCCGATGCCCGTGATTTGCACGGGCGCGGGCTTTCGCGCCAGGACGGGCAGGCAGTTGTCGCTCGTGTGCCCCGAGAGGTCGCAGAGGATGTCGATCTCATCCTCCAGGATCTGCGCGGCAGCCTCCGTGGGCGAAAGCCCGAGGATGCTGCGCCATGTAACGCCCGGCTGCTGCGCCATCGTGCGCGACACGGCGTCCTCGCGGTTGTTCGCGTAGCAGAAGACCGAGAAGCGCGTGCGGTCGAAGAAGCGCAGGAGCGGCAGCAAGAAGAAAGCGACGGGATGACGGCGAAGGTCGGGCGAGATGTAGCCGATGCGGATCTTCTCATGCGTGCGCCGCCCGCCTGCGTGCGTCATGCGCTCCGTCTCGGCAAAGAACTTGTCGAAGTCCGCGAGCAATCCTGCAAACGGCGCACGCTGCTCTTCGGCGACATAATTGATCGCGAAGAGCGCGTTGCTGTACTCCGCGATGCTCTGTGCGCCGTCCGCCTCCGCCCGGCTCGCAGCGAGGAACGCAGAGACGCCGTCGGCGGCTCTGCCCGAAAACGTCAGCGCCGAGCCGAGGAGGCTCCAGCTCTCCGCGAGGAACTTCCGGTAATAAGCGGCGAGGGACGCCGGCGGCTCTTCAGCAAGCCGCGCTTCAAGCCACGCGATGAACGCGGCAAGATGCGTCATCTCCGTGCGCGTCCTGCCCTCTGCCTTCTCGATGTAGATCTCCTGCAGCGCCGCGCCCGGATGCTCCGGCGCGCTCTCGCGGATCTGCGCGATTTCAGCACGCGCCGTCCGATGGTCGCCGAGCTGCACGAGAGCCGCCGCAAGCACATAGCGAAGCTCCAGCCGATCATGCGCGGCACGCGCCGCCTCAGCAGCCGACGCCCCTGCCGCTTCTGGCGACGAAGCGAGCGCCGCTTCCAGAAGCGTCCGCACCTCGCCGTAGTTCCCAGCGGCAAAAAGGCGACCCGCCTCGCCGAGCAAATCGGCAGGCGAGCCGCCCCTGTGCGAAGCGGGCGGCGTCTCTGCCAAGCCGCCCGGCGTCTTCTTCCGCCTCCCGCTTCGCCTAGCCATCCTCTTCCTCCCCGTTCACGAAGAGCACTTTGCAATGCATCTCCTTCTTCTCGTGGATCAAGGAGAACGCCTCCTCATATTCCTCGAAACGGAAAGTTTGTGTCACGAGCGCCTCGGCATCGACGGCGTGGCTGCGCATCGCGTTCATCGCATCGAGCCATTCGGCAGGGCGCGTGTTTAGGCTGCTCTTCCATGCGCCGTGCAGCTCGATCTCCTTCTGCAGCAGAAGGTCATACATCAGCCCCGTCATCTCAAGACTCTTCTCCGGCTTGCCCATGAGCACGACACGTCCGCCGCGCTTGACCGCGAGAAGCGCCGTCTCCAGGGCGCCGCCCTCGCCCAGCCCTTCGACGCACGCATCCGCTCCGCGTCCGCCCGTCAGGCGCATGACGTAGTTGTAGACGTCCGTGCTCTCGATATCGACCGACTGCAAAAATCCCAGGGAGCGTGCGAACATGGCCTTCTCCATCGCGTGCGCCACGAGCACGATGTTCCTGACATCCGCCTCGCGCGCCCAGCTCGCCAGAGTCAGGCCGATGGCGCCAAGACCGAAGACCACGAGCGTCGAGCCAGGGCCCACGCCCGTCTTGCGGAAAGCGTGCAGCGCCACCGCCGCAGACCCCGTCAGAGCCGCCGCACGAAAGCTCACGTCGGGCGGCAAGAAGACGAGGTTCTGCTTCTTCACCGTCACGAACTCCGCCATGCCGCCTGTGCGCTCCCTGCCGTAGAGCTGCATCTCGCCGCAGTCGCGCGGCCGTCCATCGAGACACGCCATGCAGCGGCCGCAGAAAAGCATCGGGTACGCCGCCGCCGCCCGTCCGATGAGGGCGATGTCCTCCGCCTCCACGATGCGCCCGGCGAACTCATGCCCGAGGATCTGCGGCTCTGTTCCCACGCCCGTCTCATAGACGCTCTTGACGTCGGAAAGACTGATGCCCGACGCCTTGACTTCGAGCAGCACCTCATCCTTCGCCCGCTCCGGGCGCGGAATCTCCTCCAAGCGCAGATCGCGCACACCGTACAGACGCAATGCCTTCATCCATGCCACATCCCTTCCATGTCCCCATGCCGCACCTTCGCTGCCAGCCAAGCCGTCAGCTCCTCGGGCGGCATTGCGCCAGCCGCCACATCGACGATGACCTCTTCGAGCGCCTCGTCCTCTTCTTCCAATGCGCAGCCGTTCACCGCGAGGAACACCAGCATCGAATGAAGCGCCGTGCGCTTGTTGCCGTCAAAAAACGGATGGTTCTTCGCAATGCCATAGCAAAGGCGCGCCGCCTTCTCCGTCAGCGTCGGATAAAGCTCCACGCCGCCGAAGCTCTGGAAGGGCGCATTGACTGCCGAGGCGAGAAGCCCCATGTCGCGCACGCCCTTTTCCATGCGGGACGTGCGCTCCATCTCCTCATGGAAAAACAGCACATCGTCCACCACCAACTGGATCTTGCTCATCGATTCTCCAACTCCTTGTAGAGCCTTGCGTTCTTCCTCATCAGCTCTAGGGAAGCCTGCCGGATCAGCTTGGCCGCTTCAGGGCTCGTCCGGCTCGTCTTTCTTTCCATTTCTTCCTCATTTCTTGCACTCGTCATTGGCTTGCACATGGCACACCCCTCCTCGCGCCTCGGAAATGCGTTTTTCCTTGCCCTCTAGTATACCATACTTTGCCTCTCCCGCCTATTTTGCTTTTTCTAGATAAAAAGTCTTGCCTTCCCCGTCTCTTTCTTTTATAATAGAGACATACGAAAACAATCGCCACCGAAAGAAAGGATGACCTCCCATGGCTATCACGATTGGAAACAACCTCATCCAGCATTCGACCTTGAACCGCATCAACCATACATCCAACAATCTCGCGCGCCAGATCTCGACCGGCACGAAGCACCCGTCCGCTGTATTCGATCCTTCTGCCTATTCCATCGACACGCGCATGAACGCGAACATCGCCGCGATCACCCAGTCGAACGACAACTCGCAGCGCACGAACTCCATGCTCAAGACGGCGGAAGGCGGCGTAAGCTCGTCCGTCGAAGTCCTCGGCCAGCTCCAGCAGACGCTCCTGAATGCCGCCAACGGCACGAACAGCGACTCCGACCGCCGCGACCTCGGCAAGATGGTCGATCAGGCGATCGCCACGCTGAACGACAACGCCGGCATCCAGTACAACGGCATGAACCTCCTCGACGGCTCGAAGTCGGCGAATGTCGCTTCCCTCGACGGCTCGACGGGCATCACGAACCTCGGCGACATGCGCTCCGAAGCGCTCGGCCTCACCGATGCGAACGGCAAGTCCATGCTGAACCTCGGCACGGATGCAGGCATCGCCGACGCTCTCGACAAGGTCACGACGGCGCTCAACAAGACGCTCGACCAGGCGACGACCATCGGCGCCGCACAGCAGCGTCTCAACTACCAGTCGGCGAACTACGTCACCGAAGAAGAGAACCTCATGGCCTCCTCGACGACGAGCAACGCCACCGACATGGCGAAGGCCGCGAGCGATTTCAAGAACAGCGATCTGCAGCAGAAGCTCTTCCTCTTCGCGCAGAGAGCGCAGATGAGCACGATGGCGTCCCACTACTCCGCCTTGGCTCTCCTCCGCTGAAGCGGCAAGACAGCAATAAAAAGATCCAGCCTGCGGCTGGATCTTTTTATTGCTCTTTTTTATTGCACGAGCATCCTCTATCGCGCTCCGTCATTTCTCTTCCAGGAGCTTATCGAGCTTCTGCCCCATCTCGTAGACGAGGCCATCGCAGTTCTCCTTGCGGGTCATGCCTTTCGCGGCGGCCAGCGAGAGCAGCTCCTGGCATCCTGTCGTCCCGTAAGAAGCGATGAATTCCTGCAGCAGGGTTTCAGCGACGAGCCGATCCTTCCCGGCCTTGCCGAGAATCATCAAGGCGGCGGAAAGCGTGCCGCAGACAGTCCCATGCATCATGCCTGCGCCCAGGAAAGCGCCGAGCGCGTCTGCCGCGCCTTTTTCCAAGCCGATCTCAGGCGCGAAGGGAACGAGCAGCGATTGCGCGCAGTTGTAATGCCTTCCCCCTGGCTCGCTCCTGAGCGTGCGGATCTCATCCCCATGATCCATCGTGATTCCTCCTTGTGCGTGCAGGCAAAACCTACACGGAGAACTTCGCCAGCTGCTCCTGCAGCTCCTGCGCATCGATGGCGAGCGAGCGGCTGGCTTCCGCCATCGTCTGCAGAGACTGCTGCTGCTGGCTTGCGGCATTCGCGGCTTCCTGCATGTGCTCTGCGATCTCGTTCGAGGACTTCTGCACGCCGTAGACTTCTCCCTTGACCGCGCCGCTGTGCGCAGCCAAGGTCTCCACAGCCTCTGCCGAGGTCGTGATGCGCGCCGACACGCTCTGCACATTCTCGTTGATATGCACGAACGCATCCGAAACGGAACTGAAGGCCGCCGCGCTCGACGTGACTTCCTCCGCACCGCTGTTGACAGCGCTCACCGCACGCTGCGTATCCGTCTGGATGACGGAAATCCTCTCTGCAATATCGTTCGCCGAGATGCCCGACTGCTCCGCCAGCTTCCTGACCTCCTCCGCGACGACGGCGAATCCTCTGCCGTGCTCGCCGGCGCGCGCCGCTTCAATCGCGGCATTGAGCGCCAGCAAGTTCGTCTGGTCGGCGATCGCCGAAATCTGCTCCACGATCACGCCGATTTCGTCCGAGCGTTTTCCCAGCGCCTGCATGATGAGCGCCGCCTGCTCCACCGTGTTCTTGAGAGATTCGATCTGCTGCGTCGTCGTCTGCACGGTTTCCTTGCCCGCCGCAGAATCCTCGCGTATGACGTCGCTCTCCTTCACGATCGTCTGCACCATGTCGCGGATCTTGTCGATCGAGAGCGTCATCTCCTGAACCGAGCGATCCACCGTCTGCATGGAAGCGCTCTGCCGCACGGCGCCCTCTGCCGTCCGCTCGACGGTCTCAGAGATGCTGACTGCATCCGTCGCGCTGCTCTCCGTCGTCGCGGTCAGCTCTTCCGAAGAGGCGGCGATGTTCGTCGCCGTGCTGCTCACGCTGTGGATGAACTTGCGGATCTGTCCGAGAAATTCGTTCAGATTATCGCCGAGCCATTTGAGATCGTTGTTCGCAAGGATCTTGATTTCCTGAACGGAGAAACGGCCATTCACCTTGCGGAAGGCATCCGTCAGCGTGCCGATCGGTGCGATGACATGCGTCGCGATGTAGCGCGCCAGCACCACAATGGCGGCGACCAAGACGATGAGCGCGACGACGAAGAGCGCCATCACCGTATAGACCTTGGCATGGGCATCCCCGTATTCCTTTTCGATGCGCCCGTTCATCGTATCGAGGAATTGCTGCACCTCGTCAACGATCGAAGCCTTGGACGCCATATAGTCATGATCCGAAAGAATGCGATTGGCATAAGCGTCGGGCGTCTCATTCGGCTCAAGCGGTATGCTCGCCGAGATTCCCTTGCCCTCCAAAGCTGCAAAAGCGGCGGCTTCCCGCTCGGCCAGGACCGTCGATTTCCGGTTCACATCGCTGAGCAGATCCAGCTCCTCCTTCGTGAAACCGCTGTGCGCCATCAAATCGACCAAGGAGATCCTCGCCCCGGACTTCGTGAGCTTCGCCTGCACATCCTGCGGCGGACTCGACCAATACATCGCATTGTAGCCAGTCGGACGGTCGATCTTGCCCGCGCGGATATCCACGATCGCCTCGTAGATCTCCTTGTAGCGCGGCTCCCTCGTCTGCGCATAGAGTCTCGCATAGCGCGTCAGGTCGTCGCTCGACTGGCACATCTCGCGTCCCAGAGCGAGCGATACATCCTTTTGCGCTGCCGCTGACGAAAAATCCTCCATCGCAGAATTCATCTCATATGCCAGCGCAGCGATGACCACGACGATCACCAGCACGACGGCGGTAAAACATGTAAACACTTTGCGAATACTCATGAATCCCACCCTGCCTTCCCTAACCACAAACGTCCGCTGCCTCTTCGTCGAACCGGCAGCCTTCTCATCTCAAACCGGAAAAGCGACAAAAAGATCCCATTCCTCAGCATGAATCTTCACTCATATCTGAAAAATGATGGTCGCTCCATCCTTTCCGACAAATGAGCCGCGTCTCCCATGCGAAACATTTTAGCACAGCCGCCCGGCTTCCCGCAAGGATTTTATCTCTCACGCCCCATGCGCGTTGCCGCCCTCGCCCGATTTCTCTCGGAGCAGTCTTTCCAGCTCTTTTCCCGTGAACAGATACTTCTCGCCGCAGAAGTGGCAGCAGACCTCCGCCTTGCCGTCGTCGACGAGCGATGCGAGGTCGTCGCGCCCCAAGCCCAGAAGCACGCGCTCGACGCGCTCCTTCGAGCACGGGCAGCGAAAGGCGAGGTCGGTTTCGGCGATGATCTCGACTGCACCGCAGCCCGCCAGGACGCGCTCCGCCATCTCCCGCGCCGTCATGCCGCCATGAACCATGTCCGACACAGCGGGAAGCGAGGCAAGGTTCTCCTCCAGGCGCGTCAATCCCTCCTCCGACGCCCCCGGCAAAGGCTGCACGAAGAAGCCTCCCGCCGCGAGAATCGTAAAGTCGGGCGCGACGAGAACGCCGAGCGCGACGGACGACGGCGTCTGCTCCGAATCGTAGAGGTACTTCGTCAGATCCTCGGCGATTTCGCCCGTCAAGATCTCGCACGAGCCAACGACAGGCTCCTTGAGTCCCGTGAAGCGCGTGACCGAGACGAGCCCTGCGCCAACGCCCGCGCCTACATCGAGCTTTCCTGCGGCGTTCAGCGGCAAATCCACCTGCGGGTGATCGACGCAGCCGCGCACGAATCCCTCGGGCACGGCATCCGCCACGACCGTCCCCAGGGACCGTCACCCGCAAACTTCACGGTCAGCGCCTCCTCGTTCTTGAGATTTGCCGCGAGCAGGAGCGCCCCCGTCATCGTGCGCCCAAGCGCCGCCGCCGCCACGGGGTGGCAGTCGTGCCGACGCACCGCCTCGCCGACGAGCGTCGTCGTCCGCGCTGCATAGATGCGAAAATCGCCTGCGATCGCCTTGACCAAGGTATCTTTCATACGGAAACAGCCTCCTTTTTCCACGCAAGGCGGGCAAGCGCAGACCGCGTTCACCCGCCTTGTCCCGTCGTCATTCGTCCCAAGCGTAGAGCACGAGGATGTCGGGCGCATGAACAGCATCGTAAAAAGCGATGATCTTGCGCCTCGCTGCCTCGCACCACGCATGGCGCAAAGCGCCGCCGCCATTCGGCGACTTCTCTTCCGAGCTGAAGAACTCCGCGCGCTCCGCCTCCGTCATTCCCAAGCTCTCCAAGGAAAGCGCCAAGACGCGCCGCAGTGCCAGGGAGCGTCCCACAGACTCCTTCTCGCTCTTGAGCACGATGCTCGAAAGCGCCCCCGACTCGTTGATATTCAGAAAGAGACGCCCCTTTTCCTCGATGCCCAAGAGGCTCGTTTCATAGACGCGGTAATTCTTCAGCTTCACGCTCTTCGACAAGAGCGGCGGCGAAAGGCGCACGACAGAATCCTCGCGCAGAGCCACGTCGTTGCAGCGCACGACGAACGCCGCCGCATCGAGATCGGAGACGCGCACCGCATGGTTCGCCAAGCCTGTGCCTGTGCCCGTCACGAAAAAAACGCCGGCAAGCGCGACGCCGCGCAGAAATTTATGCCACAAGGTCAAAAATGCCTCCTCAAGACGATCTGATCCACCATTTTCAAGGAAGCGCTGATAAAATGAGTATCCGTCAGATTGGTGCAGATTTTTCGACTTGCCAAGGAGGAAAACCGGACGCATAGCGGGTCTATGCGGAGGATTTGCCGACGCAGGCAGGACGGAAAAGATGCGCCAAGATGCCGGTGCTGAATTTATCAGCGCTTCCCAAGATGTACGTTACATTATAACACAATGAGTCAGGGATTCAAGAGGAATCCTCCGTTCCGTCTTCCCTGCTTTCCTCTTCCTTGCCGCACGCCTGCGCCTGCAGCAGGCGCGGCGAAAAAGAAAAAAAGCAGGCTCTTTCGCCCTGCCTTTTCTTTTTCCGTCAGATTTCCGCCGGTCGAGCCTCCTCGCTTCCCAGCCTTCCTTCGAGATCGTGATCCGTCATGGCGCAGACAGCAGAATCCGACCAGACGTTCTCCGCCGTCTCGATCATGTCGATGACCGTGTAGATGGGCAAGATCACGCCCATGAGACCCAGGGGAGCGCCGAGCGACGACATCAAGGAGAGCGTCAGGAAGTAGCAGCCCATAGGAACGCCCGCATTGCCGATAGCAGCGAGGACGGCGACGAAGAGCCAGGTGATCATCGTGCCGAACGTCAGCTCGAAGCCCGCGTTCTGCATCACGAAGAGCGACGTCACGAGGATGAAGGCCGCGCAGCCGTTCATGTTGATCGTCGTGCAGATCGGCAGGGACGAAGCGCGAGACGGTCGGGTTCACCTTGAGATTCTTTTCCGCCGAAGCCAGCGTCACAGGCAGCGTGCCCGCCGAGCTCTTCGTGAAGAGCGCCACGGCGACGGCAGGCGCCATCTTGCGGAAGACATGGAGCGGATTGAGACCGCGCACGAGGAGGAAGAGCGGCAGGATGATGAAGAACTGGATGAGGTTGCCGCCGATGACGACAGCCGTGTACTTGCCGAGCGCACCGACGATGACGCCGGCCTCGATCTGCGCCGAGAGCTGCGCGGCAAAGGCGAGGATGCCGACGGGCAGGGACGTAGAGCAGCGCACGGATCAGCGTGAAGAGCAGCTCCTGCGCACCATGGAGAGCCTTCAACAGCACGGCGCGATTCTCCGTCTTGGGCATGAAGGCGAGCGCGAGTCCGACAGCCGCCGCGATGAGCATGACCGAGAGCACATTGCCCGAAAGGAACGGCTGCAGCAAGTTGTTCGGGATGACCGAAAGAATGTGGTCGTAATAGGAAAGCGTCCCGAGCTTCTGCGGCACATCGGCCATCCCCGCGCCGATGACCTCGGCAGGCAGGTTGCCCGGTGCGATCCATACATAGAGAGCGAGTCCGACGGCCGCCGCCGAAATCGTCGTCAGGAGCGTATACGTCACGGCATGGGCGAAGATGCGCCCCGTCTCCTTCTTCGCACCGAGCGCAGCAAGCGTCGTGATGACGGCGAGCGCGATGGTCGGCACGGCGATGAACTGGAACAGGCGCGTGAACACCGTCGCGATGAAGTTGAACAGCTCGTTCAACGGCTCGATGTTCAGCCAGCCGAGGCCGGCGCCGACGATGAGCGCGAGAAACCACAGGACGAACTGCTTGCCCTGCCCATTTTGGCGGCTCTTCGCGATCGCCGCCTGCGCCGTCTCCTCGACGGCCGCATTGTTCTTTTCTTCCGACATGATACCCCTTCTTTCCGCCCCCTCGGGAAACTCCCCGAAAGCGCTGACGAATCATCCGCCGCCCTCTCAAGAACGCCGGACGATAATTCATATAAATCCAGTATGGTTTACATTATACGAACTCCCCGCCATCTTGTCAAGGGGCGCTCCGGGCGATCTTGAGAAAAGAAAACCGCCCCTCCGGGAAATCCGGAAGAACGATCCTCTTCACTCTGCATCGCCGAAGCCGTAGCTGCGGCGCACCATCAAGTAGACGAAGCACGGCGCACCGACCAGCGAGACGAGGATGCCGATCGGCAGCTCCGTGCGCGGCAGGATCGTGCGGCACAGCACATCCGCCCAGACGAGCAGGATGGCGCCGGCAAAGGCGCTGGCAGGCAGGAGCCGGCGGTGCTCCGCGCCCGTGAGCATACGCATGACATGCGGGCAAATCAAGCCGACGAAGCCGATCATGCCTGCGGAGTAGACGACGAAGCCCACCATCAGGGACGACAGGACAAGATAGCCATGGCGATAGCGCGTCAGATTCCTGCCCAGCGTGATGGCTGTGGCATCGCCCACGAGCATGAGATTCAAGATCTGGCTCTGCGTCCAGAAGAACGCCGTGCCGAGCACGATGATCGGGCAGATCACCGCGAGATTCTCCCATTTGGCATTCGCCAAACTTCCCATGAGCCAATACGCGATGGTCTGCATACCCTCGCGGTTGTTGGCAAAATAGACGATGAAGCTCGAAAACGCGCTGCAGACGGCGCTCAGAGCCATGCCCGAGAGCAGCAGCTTCACAGGGGCTCGAACGACCGCCGATGCCCGATAAGACGAGGACGCCCATCGAGACGGCAAAAGCGCCGCCCGCAGCGGCAAGCCCCACGAAATTCTCGCCGAGAAAAGCGCCGAGTCCCAGCATGATCGCCGCCGTAGCCCCGAGCGACGCTCCCGAGGAGATGCCCAAGATGTACGGATCGGCCAGGGGATTCTTCACAATCGCCTGCATGATGACGCCGCAGACGGAAAGCCCCATGCCCGTCAACACGGCGAGCACGATGCGCGGCAGGCGCAGAAGCCAGATAATGTCGTAGACGGCAGTATCGCCGTAAGAGGCGAAGATGCTCCATCCCGTTATGCCGTAGACGATCGAGCCGAAGGCTTGCGCAAAAGAAACCTCAACCGTACCGACTGTCACGGCGCATAAGACGGATGCGATGAGCAGTCCGCTCAAGAGCCACGAGGAAAGACCGCTCTCCCACATTTTTTTCTTCATGCAGCGCCCCCCTTCCGATCTGGCCGCATTTTCTCCGGACAATCCTTGCTTGAAGCAGCGAATCGTATCCAGCACCCTTACGCCCGGGCAGCGCAGGAGATAGAATGGCACACAATAGATGCGCCCTTCCTGCACGGCGCGCAGACGGTGAAGCGCCGGATTGGCGCGGAGCCGCTCACGCGGGCTTTGATCCTGCGGCGACGCGGATTGTACGAATATGACATCGGGATCGAGGAGCAGGAGCTGCTCATAGCTGATAAACTCATCCTCCCCCACCATCTGACGATCGGCGCCCAGTACCTCGGCGCCAAGCCGTTCCAAAATATCGCCCGACAGCGTGCGCGGCGTATAGATCGTCAGCTGGCGTGCAGCCGAAGATACGACGAGAACACGCGGCTTTTCCGCAGCTATCGGCTTCATCTCAGCGCGAATCTCCTGCTCAAGCTGCACTGCCCTTTCCTCTTGATCGACGATCGTACCCAGATCGCGGATAAATTTTAGCTCATCCTCCAACGTGTGGACATCTTTGAAATCCGCGCCATTCATCGTCGTCATATAGACGTTCGTACCGCGCTTCTCCCAGAAGTCGCTGCGCCCGACGCCGTTGCTCTGCCGCGTAAAGTCGAAGAGCCAGCCGACGATCAGATCGGGCTGCAGCGTCAGCATCGTCTCCACATCGGGCACTTGCTTGAGCCGCAGTGGAATCGTTTCATAAGCTGATACGTTCTCCGGCGCAAGGACATCCGTATTCGACAACCCTCCCGCGACGATGATACGGTCTGCCGCTCCCAAAGCCAATAACGTCTCAATGGAATTTTGCCAAAGCGCCACAATACGCTTCGGATGCTCTGAATAGTGATAAACATGCGGATGCAGAGCCGAATCATAATTTTCTACAGCAAACCCATCCGCTTGCAGCGCTGCCTGTTCACCGCCATAGGAACAACCCGCTCGAATAAGCGCGAAAAGGAAAAGTGCTCCGAGAAGGACGCCGCCTATATACAATCGCCTCATCACACCATCTTCTCAAAAGAACGACTCAACGAATCCGCAAACATTCCCGTCATCAGAAATTGCAGCTTGCCGACAGGGAAATCGTGCGAGGCATGCCCAGAGCAATGGAACTTCCCGAGGCATACCAATAGCGCTTGTTGAACAAGTTGGTGCACATCAGGGAGAACGTCACATCCTCCCCCGAAATCTTTGTCTTGTAATTCAGCCCCAGATCGAAGGTTGTATAAGCAGGCACATCCAGTGGATCGCTGTGGCGAATACGCGCCTTGGCACTGTAGTTCAACCGTCCGATGACTGAGAAATCTTCCGTCGGCTTATAGACGAGCGCCGCCGTTCCTGCCCACTTCGGCAGCCCTAGGACGGAGTTGCCATCCGTCTGCTCTGCCTGCAGCCAATTCAGCGCGAGGATCATATCCATCTGTGGCGAGATCTTGCCGACAGCCGAATACTCCACCCCCGAATACTTCTGCTCCTTGTCGATTTCCAGATACGTCAGACCATTTCTAAAAACGCCGTTCGTTCCCTGCTTGCGCATATTGTAGTAACTGAGCGTCTGCAAAAGACCCTTGCTCTGATACTTGACGCCGACCTCGTTCTACTTCGTCTTCGCCGGCGGTATCGTCTCGCCCGCGTTTGCATAGCTCGAACCGACGACCGTCCCCTCGTCAAAGCTCTCGCTGTGATTCGCATACATCATGAATTGCGGCGTGAAGCGATACGTCACGGCAAATGTCGGGCAAGTCGCGCTCGCGTCGATTTCCGACGCACTGCTGCCCGCATAGTTCCTCGCACGGATGCCGCGATGCCCGTGCAGACCGAGCGTGATGCCAAGCTTGTCGTCTGGCGCAGTAAAAGTATCGACGATATGCCAACCAAGCATCTGCAGATTGTACTGCGTCTTCAAGCTGTGCTTCGGAAATCGAACATTCAGCGGTGTAGAATTGGAATGATAGATATTGCCGGGCGCGGGGATATAGACATCCGAAGGATCAGAGCCGTAATTTCCTATGACTTCACGCCGAAACCACATTTTGTCAAGACTCAGCACATAATCGCTCTTCCATCCGCCGAGCTTGAAATCACCCTTGACGCCGATGCCGATATACTTCGTTTCGTGAGCTACAGGCCATTGCGAATAGCCAGTTCCATATCCTGCTGCCGTAACGGGACCGTAATCCCCTTGCGAATTAAGCAAGCTGCGGCTGTACCCTTGAATCCAGCTCGTATAATTTTCCTTGTGATAGCCAGCATTCAAGAATGCCTTCGCATGTTCGCTGATCTTCTGCTCATGATTCAGAATGAACGTCCAATCGTTATACGTGTCTTCTGCCCAGCTTGGCGAGAAGTTGACAGAACCATCCGGCGGTGTCGGCAGACTCTTGATAGAGGCGGGGATGCGCAAGCTGTTCGTGCCGCCTCGCTGGCGCGTATAGTCGTAGCCCATAAGCAAATTTGTCGTGTTGTTCGCCGTCTTGTGGTCGAGATTCAGATAGACGCCCCACTTCCACATGCGTGCATGATCGACCGACAGAGTGCCCTGTCCCTGCAGGACATTGAATCGTGCGCCCCATTCCTTTTCCTTGCCGAAACGCTCGCCGAGATCGACCGACTGCGAGACATAGCTCTTGCCCGAGAAAGAAACCTTCGCCTCGCGATCGCCCCTCGCCGATGCCTTCTTGGAAATCATATCGACGACGCCGCCTGCGTTTTCCTGCCAGCCCGCTGTCGTGCCGCGCACGCCGAGCGCAGGCCCTGCGATCACGGTGACGCTGTCGACGAAATTCGACGTCATATCCTTTTGATGCGCCATGCCGGGCACACCGTTGATATACCATTGATTGCCGTTCGAGGGAAGTCCTCGGAGCATAACGCTGCTGTCCATCGCGCCTGTTCCCACGCGCACGGCGGGACTCAAGGAGAGCGCATCAAGAATCGTCCGATCGGGCACGCTGAACTGCTCCAAGGCCTTCTTGCCGAAGGTCATCGCCTGGAACGGCGTCTCCATGACGTCCTTCGAGCCGAGCAGTCCGATATTCTCCTTGCGCTCGACAAGGCCGCCCGCGAGCTTCGCACGCCCAGCCTCCACGACCGTCTCCGACAGCTCGTGCGACGTTCTCTCTCCCTCGGCTTCTGCCGCATGAACGCTGCCGTGCAGGCTCATGCCCGTCAAAGCTCCTACGACTGCCAAAACCAACCAATTTCTTCTCCGCTTCTCCATCACTTGAATACCACCTGTCCCTTCCTTGCTGCATCTTTCCCTTAAAAGAAGCACGGATAAAGAAAAAACTCCCCACAACTATCCTGTGGGGAGGGGACGAGCATCAAAAAAGACACCCTTTCCTGTCGCTCGCAAGAAGGTGTGGTTGCACAAATCAAGGCAGGTCTCCTGGCTCTGCATCATCGTCTGTTCCGCCTTCCCAGAGTTTCCTCCAGTGACTTCATGGAACATTCTCCGCATCACAGTGACGGGATCGCATCGGGCTTGCACCGATTTCCCTATTAAGCTCTCGCGAGCGCCTTGACTATGTATGAAGTTTTTCAAAGACGAAGCGCGTCAAACGCCTCACAGCAAGGATTATACATTAAATCCCGTCTAACGTCAATAAAATTTATAGAAAGATAAATCTATTTCATACCTGCACAAATAACACAGAAAAGCCCCCGAACTGAGACCTTGGAGGCTTTTTCATATCAAATCGACACGTATCACCCTTGCCGTCTACCGTACAGCATCGTTGATTATTGCCGTTCAAATGTATATGCTCGTACACCACATCTCATGCCCCGTCCATACATACGGCGGCAAGCCTCTCCGCCCCTCACCGCACATAATGCACCCGCTCCGCTTCAAACCTGTCTGCGTGCAGCTTTCTCTCGTTCGGATAGCCGAGCGCGAAGAGGGAAAACGCCTTGAGATTCGCGGGCATTTCGAGGATTTCTTCCACCTTCTTCATATTCTCCTCGTAGGGCGCGATGCCGAACCAGACGCCGCCGAGGCCGAGATACGTCGCTTCGAGCCAGATGTTCTGCTGCGACGCCGCCATGTCGATATGCGAGAAGCGCGGCACGGTCAGTCCTTCCGTGCGGTAGGCGAGCGCCAGGACGATGGGTGCGCCTGCGGCACAGCCCGTGTAGGGCGTGACCTTGGAGAGCGCGGCGATCTTCTCGCGATTCTCGACGACGAAGAACTCCCACGGCTGCTGATTGCAGGGCAGACGGCGCCTGCATCGCGGCGCGCAGGATACGCTCGATCTTCTCCGGCTCGACCGTTCTCGCCTGATACTTCCTTATGCTGCGGCGCTGAAATACGACGTCATTTTCCATCGAAAAGCACTCCTTCCAAACGTCCGGCGATCTCTTCTTCCTTCATCATTCGTTGAATTTCTCCACGAACTGTTCCGGCGACAAGATCTTCACATCGCTCAGGGCATAATCTTTCGGATTGCGCGTTATGATAAAATCGACATTCATCGCTCTTGCACACTCCACCTGCAAACAATCCTCAAAATCAGCAAACATCTCATTTTCCAAAGCTGCCTGCAGCTTCTCTCGATCAACGGCCTCCACTTGCAAGATCTCGAAAAAAAGCCAACAACAACTTGCGCCGTTCTGAGTTCGTAAAATGCTTGCGAAGGATGAAAAAAACATATCCACGATGGAATGCGCGGCTACAACCCCATCATAATCACGATTTTTGCACCCCGATATGATACGCTGCGCAGCTCGGCAAAACGGTTCTCGTTCTGTCAGATAGTCAATCAAAATGTTTGTATCGAGCAAGATTCGCATCAAAGATACTTTTCCTCCCTGTATTCTGCAAGTTCCTTGTCATAGTCCAAATCGGGGATCTTGCGCTTCATGCTCTCCAAGACAGCGAATGCCCGTTCGCGTGCGTTATATTCTTGAGATCCTTCCTTGTCCTTGACCGGCATCAAGCGAGCCAGATCCTTCATAACATTTACGATGAACAACAGTTGATCTTCAGGCAAGGACTGAACCATCGCCAGCGCATCCTGTCGCAAGGTCGCCATGTCAAAGCCCCCTTTCGATGCCATGCTCGAAAAGCACTCCTTCCAACCGTTTCTCGATCTCCTCCTGCGCGAGCATGTCGACGAGCGTCAGCACACCTGCCCTCTCTCGTCAAACCGCTTCTTCATGCTGTTCAATTCGCCTCTCAACGCTGGCATGTCGTCAGAGACAATCTCCCAGATAAGCCGCAGATTCACGCCCTCGTAATCATGGACGATGCGATTCCGCAAGCCGTAGATCTGAGCCCATGCCACCTGCGGATTCTCCTTCTTGAAATCCTCGCCCAGCTTCTTGGTTAATTCCCCGATTTGACCGAGATTGAACACGCACGCCTCGACGAGCATATCATTGGCACGAAAACCCTCGTAAGAGATGCCCTTGCAGTATTCGCACACCTTGTCAGCATAGTGAATCATCTTGTCAAGAATGATCTTATCGCGCATAAATCTCGATCCCCGTCCGCTTAATTTCTTCGGCAATCCGAGACTTCGGCTCGATATGGGCGACATCGAGCACATCCATATCCTTATCGTCCAAAGCCTCGCGCAGCTCCTCCACGAAGCCCATGAATTTCAATCCACGCAAATTACTGTCCACCAACAAATCCACATCGCTTTTTTGCGTTGCTGTCCCCTTGCCATAAGAACCAAAAAGAATCGCCTGACGAATTTGATGACTCGTAAAAATCGGATGCAGTCGTCGTTTTATTTCATCGAACGTAAAAATCCTCCCCGGCATATCAATCCCTCCGATTCTCGAACAGCGGGAAAAGCACTCCTTCCAACCGTTTCTCGATCTCCTCCTCGGACAGCATGTCGACGAGCGTCAGCGACGAGATCGCGTTGAGGCGGGCGAGGAGCGCCTGCAGGTGCTCACGCTTGACCTTCTTTCCGCTGCGCTCGAAGCGCTCCAGCAGCGAGAGCACGGCGAAGCGCGTCTCCCTGCGGCTCATGAGGCCGCTCGACGCGAAGAGCACGAGCTGCGAGGCAAACGCGCCCTGCGCCAAGACGGGCAGAAGCTCGAACGGGTCGCGGCGGCGCTCGTCATAGACCATGTGCCCTGCCCACCAAAGGCGTGCGAGCGGGTTCACGAAGAGCGAGCGACGCCGTCCCTGCGCGAAGAAGAAGTCGCTTCTGAGCGCAGCCGTCTTGCCCGCGCCGAAATCCTTTTCCTTTCGGCGATGGATGTAGCGCCAGAAGAGCGTGTGCGAAAGCCCCGCCCAGAGGCGCTCGTCTGCTGCCGCATAGGGCGGGAGCGTGCGCCATGCACCGTAGAGCCGCCGCACGTTCTCGATGTCGGCGACGCCGTGATCGCCCTCTTCCAGAAGCTCGACAAAAGAGAGCGCGTCGAGATCCGCCTTCTGCAGATAGCCCTTTTCAGTGAGATGCGCGAGCATCGCCGCATTGTCCTCGCAGCGGTAAAGCTCCGCATGTTCCTCGACATGCGTCTTCATGTCGTCGACGCCCGCCTGCGTCATGAAGCTCAGTTCCATGCGCCCACCTCCTCGCGCTGCGCCAGATCTTCCATCTCCTGCAAGGCGCGGTTCAAAGGATCGCGCAGGAGCCGCTGGGCGATGGCGAGGGATTCCGCGCCTTCCGCCAAGATATCGATCTTCTCCTCTTCCAGCAGGTGCAGCAGCACCCTCTGCCAGCGCGTCCTCGGCTCTTCGCCCGCACGCTGTCCCGCCGCAAGCTGGTCGAGCGCCGCGACGAGCGCCGGCAAGATCACGCACGAGAGGAACGTCGCGCCGTAGACGCTCTTCGCATAGCGGCGATAGATGTCGTACATGCCCTGCGGCAAACGGACGACGATGTAGTCCGAGCCGCAGTCGACGCGAAGAGCAGCCTCGCCCGCCTCTCGCGCCAAAGGCTCGACGCGCATGATGGAAGGAAGCGACTCCCGCTCGTCCTGCGCGTGCAGCAGGAATTCCGTCGTCTGGTCAAAGGCGAGGATATGTCCGCGCGCAAAGGAAAAGGTTTGTCCCGCGTAAGCCCTCATGGAAATCCTCGCTCGCATAGTCCTCGATCGGCGCCTTCGCGACGACGAACGGCGTGACCTGCAGGACGGAGCGCACATCGTCCGCCGAAAGCTTCAGATGAAAGGCCGCGTCGTTGAACTCGAAGAGACGGCGATACGACGTGACGGGCGACTCGACGTGCAGCGCGTAGCCCGCAAGCCCCGCGCGCACGAGGTTCTTGAGCGCTGCGCAGCGCAGCACCGCGCGAAACTCGATGCGCAGTTCCTTCCCTGCCACCTTGAGGGCGGCGATGCCGTCGAACGACGACTTGCGGTAGCTGTCATTCGTCTTCGCCAGCAGCGGATACGGCGCCAAGCTCCTTCGCATCTTCAACGTACTTCACCTCCAGCAAGCAGTAGTCACGGTAGTCCATCACATAATCGACAAAGAGCTTCGCGCCCTTCGCGACGTTTTCGAGGACGATGGCATTTCCCTCGAACTTCTCCAGCTCGGCTCTCGCCCTGCCCGAAAGCGAGACTTCGAGCAGCCGGATGGGCATGGCAGTCTCGCCGCCCGCAAGGAACAGCTCCAGACGCACGCGCTGTGCCTTGCGCGGAGCGATGAGGCTCAGGCGATAGCGCCCCGCTGCACGGTCGAGGCACACGGAGCGCAGATGGAGCGGCGAGAGGCGCGTCGCCGTCGCCACGTCTTTCTTCTTCTTGACCTTCTCGACGCGGCCTCTGAGCTCTTCCCCGGGCGTCCCCTTGCGTGCGGCAAGCGTGCGGCGCACGCCCTCCTCTTCCGGGTCGGGCAGGAAGTCGCCCGCGCCGATGGCGTCGACGCCGCGCTCCTCCTCGGACATCAGGCGCTCACGCACCTTTTCTTTCAAGTAGCGCTTGAGCGAAGCATACATCTCCTTCGCCTGCTTTTCCTGCGCCGCGTCCTGCAGCACGCTCGGCTCCCAGGCGTCGTGCGACGGCACCTCAAGTCGACGGAACGCCCGCCCCATCGCGTTCTCCCGGATGAGGAAGATGCCCGTGAAGTCGATGCCGCTCGGAAAGCCCTTCTGCTCGAAAAAGCTTCATGCCGATGTGGCGCGACATGAGGATGCGGCGGTTCAGCCCCTCGCCGCGCGTGAGAAAAAGCGTCGCCGCGCCGTCGGGAAAGCCGTACTTCGCGCCGTATTCCTCTGCGTCAAGCTCGATCTGCTGCGTCGCCTCATCCTCGCCGAGAAGCATCCGCGCGTAGCGCTGAATCATGCGGTTCTCTTCATAGTATTCCTTGTGGTGCGGGCTGCCCGCCGTCTTCTCGACAGGCAGGGATTCGGCATAAAGCCCGAGGCTCGTCTTCGTGATGCGGTGATCGCCGATCTCCACCTCCAGATTGTCCTGCCAGATGGCGAGCAAGAAGTTGTCGAGCACGGCGCGGATCATCTCCCGCTCCATGTCTTCGATCGGCACCAAGCCCATGACGAAGATGTCCGTGCCGCTCGTGCGCCGCCGAAAATCCGGGTCAAGCTCGAAGATGTCCAAAAGCGCCTTCTTGTTCTCGTCGCTGTAGTAGACCGTTCCCGTCGTCCAGCGCTTCTCGGCATCCCGGTAGGAAACGAGCTTCGCGACTCCCGTGTACGATTCCACGCCGTCCTTGTCGATCGAGGCGAAAAACGCCGTGCGAAGCTCCGAGCAGCTGTAGACGACCGCCTTGCCGATGCCGAAGCTGCCGCCCGCATCGCCCTCCTTCTGCACGGAAAAACCCCTGCTCCTTGACCAGCCCGCTCCAAAGCGAGCCTTTCTCGCCCGCGAGCGCCCCCTCCAGTCCGCGCGTGCGAAAATCGCTGATGCGCAGGACGGGCAGCCGCTCCGCCTTGAGAACGTCTGCAGCGCGACGAAACGCATCGCAGCACTTCTTGTCGTCCCGATTGCTCAGGAAGCAGCGCTCCAAGATATCTTGAAACTCCTCGCGCCCCGGAAACTTCTCGCGCGGGATGTCGAAAGCCTGAAAAGAAACGAGGACGGCGCCCTCGGCATCGTCCCTGCGCGCATCGAGAGAATTCTGGATCGTCTCGCGCACGAGGTAATGCACCGTGCGTATGCCGAAGGAAACACGCGCGAGATCGTTGTAGCCGACGAGCTCCCCGCTGTCATTTGCCGGTGCGCGCCAACCGCCCTTCTTCCTGTCCATGAAAGGAAACAATTTTTTTCCACCTCATTCCATAGAAAGCGCGAATCGACGGAATCCCGTCCGCTCGGTAAAAATCCCGCGCCCGGTCAAAGCGCCGGACCGGACGCACAGCCCCTCTGCCCTGTCAGCGCAGAGCGAGCAGAAACGCCGCCCCGAAACGCGGCACCAGATTCATCAACGCTTCCTTATATCTTATTAGTATAGCAAAGAGACCGCCCAGTGACAATGCACAGAGAATATCCAATAATTAACAAAAGCTAAATATTAAAAAATTCCTCCGTGCCTATTGCATTTTTTCTTCCATGTGCTATACTAAGGGTGCGGCAGGTGGACTAAGCGTCATCCCGCCTTTAGTGCCGTACCTTACTAACCACCAGAAGGAATCATCGCGTATGGTTCCTCCTGGTGGCAATATAATAGGATTCCCGCGCGGAGTCCTGGTTGCAAGGCCAACCGAAAAGGACAGGCAGAGAGCTTCCGCTCCCTGCCTGTTTTCTTTTCGTGAATCTCCGGGACGTCGGATCGCCCGGACGCAAAGCGACCGCCCCGGCATTCTCGACTTTCATCATCTTGCCGCGACTTTGCGCCGCCGCGAGAATTGTGCTATAATGCAACGTGTGCAACGAAGTCGCACGGATTCATATATTTCATTCCGAGGAACGCATCGTTCTTCCCTGTGCAGCGCCCCGCAAAGACGCGCACAGAAACGAAAGGAGTCTTACCTATGCCAGCAGCAACAAAGTCCGCCGGCGCAAGATCGTCCACCCCGCGCACGCGCCGCGCCTCGAACGTCGCCTACATCTTCTTCAACTGCGACGCAGAGAAATCCCACGATTCGATGAACATTTTCTACAACCACGAGATCTACCGCGACACGCAGGCCTCGCGCAAAGCGCTTTGGCAGAAGATCAAGGCGGAACAGGACGCCTCGCGCATCCAGATCGACGAAGACGATATGACGAACGTGCGCACAGCGATCCTTGAAAGCGACCCCACCGAAGCGAGCCGCTACATGCGCTTCGGAACGATCGAGACCTTCGCCTGCCATTGAGCCGCAGCGAAATCTGCTCCAACAGCCCGGGACTTCCCTAGTGAACGTCCTCGGGCTGCTTTTTCGGGAATCTCCAGCTCTTCCGCCTTCGTCTGCGTCGTGGGCGCACCTTCGGGCGTGAGGCTCGGCGCATAGCGCCAGCTTTCCTTGATCCGCTTCTCCAAGCGCTCCCCGGAGGAGCGCTTTCTTCCTCATCGGCGATTTCCGGCTCGAACTGCCACGCCTGTATGCCCGTCACGCGCCCTTCCGTCGAGACGTCCACGAAAAACTC
The DNA here is from genome assembly GCA_916438625.1 of uncultured Selenomonas sp. Lineage (GTDB taxonomy): Bacteria > Bacillota > Negativicutes > Selenomonadales > Selenomonadaceae > Selenomonas. Next base: position 2,500,109 of record CAKAFE010000001.1, read on the forward strand.
TACATGCCCGCGGTACGACGTCTCCTTTTTCACTCAGGCCGCGCTTCGTCTCCTCGCGCAGCACAGCGGGCTTGTTCGGCTTGCGCATCCGGGGGTAGTCGCGCTTCTTCACGGGCTTCGGCTTCTCGCCGTCCGCCTTCTTCTCCCCGTCCTGCGGCGAAGTCGCTGCCTCCTTCGGAGGGGCGGCTCCAGAGCGGACGGCTCCGGCTCCGCCCCCTCTTCCACCATCATCTGCGGCTCCGGCGTCTTCTCCTTCTCCGGCGCGGACGGAAGCGCGTCCTCCGTCTGCGGCAGCTCAATCCAGGCAACCTCCTGCAAGATATCCGGCATCTCCTCTTCCTCGGGCAGAAGCAGCCCCAGGATGCTGAAGGCAACGAAATGCAGCAGGACGGCCAAGAGGACGGCCGACCTCCAACGCGGACGCACGATCACGATCATCCCTCCTCACACGCATTTCCTTCCATTATAGCACACGGATCGCCTGCACGCGCCGAAATTGATGAAAGACTGCCAGAAACCTCTTCCTTTATCTGGTATTCTTTAATCCTGTATTCTTTGTGTACGTCTTCCCTTTTAACGCAAAATATAGTATGATAGAGGTGGGTTGCATACCTTCCTTCTGCATTGTCAGAAGGAATACACCCATACGTATTACCCTGAGATAGTATGCTGCTTGGATCACTGCATCCATCGAAGGACGACAGGTGAACAACATGATTCGCATCCCTGTAAAAAAACTGAAAGAAGGCATGGTCACGGCGCAGAGCATATACAACCCGCTCGGCGCCAACTACCTGACGAAAGGCAAGGCGCTCAATTCCAAATATATTGAGCGCCTGAAAAATTCAGGATTCGACGCTGTGACCATCACATCCATGGGACCCCAGGCTCCAAACCGCACCGCCTGAAGACGTCGTGCGGGAAAAGACGCGCATCTCCGCCATACACAACGTGGCGACAGCGTTCCAAACCGTAGAGGAGACAGGCACCTTCGACCCAAGGGCCGCTGCAGGACATTTCCGAAACGATCCTGCAGGACGTCATCGCGCAGCAGAAGAACCTCGTGCAGCTCACGGATCTCCGCCTGCACGACACCTACACGTTCGCCCATTCGGTCAACGTGTCGATCCTCTCGGGACTTCTCGGCGTTTTGCTCAAGCTTCCCGAGGAAGAGCAGCTTAAGCTTACGCTCGGCGGTCTCCTGCACGATATCGGCAAGGTCACTGTACCCTATGAGATCCTCACGAAGGCAGGACATCTGAACGACGAGGAATGGCAAGTCATGCAGGGTCACCCGGAAGCGGGCAGGCAGCGTCTCAAACAGATGTTCCCTCGCGACGTGATGCTTTCCACCATCGCGCTGCAGCATCACGAACGCTTCGACGGCTCGGGCTATCCCAACCATCTGAAAGGCGAGCAGATCCATCGCTACGGGCGCATCGTCGCCATCGCCGACGTCTACGACGCCTTGACGAGCGTGCGCCCGTACAAAAGGGCGTACACGCCGTCCGTCGCACACCGCCTCATGGCGACCTGCTCTCCCGGCCACTTCGACCTCAACTTCTTGAAGCTCTTCTTCGACAACGTCGCCATTTACCCCATCGGTACGATCCTCCGAACGAAATCCGGCTATGCCATCGTGAAGAAGGTCGAGTTCGGTCACACGCTGACGCCGCTCGTCTGCGTCTTCGCCGACCAAGAAGGCAAGCTGATCGACAAACCCTACGATCTCGATCTGAAGGAAGCGCCGAAAGGAATGCTCGAAGGTGTACTTTCCGACAGCGACCTCTATCATTTCATCCACAACATCAACGTCGACCCAGTCATCTTCCTCAAGGATAATCCAACGTGAAACGGCGGCGCAGAATAAGAGGATCCCCATGAAGACCGGAGTGATTTCCCATGATACGCTTGAAATCAAATCAACTCAAAACCGGCATGGTGACAGCACAGAGCATCTTCAACAAGAAGGGTGCTCCCTTTCTCGTGCGCGGCACGCCGCTGACGGACCGCTATATCTACAAGCTTCGCCACCTCAATGTGCCGGAGCTTCATGTCACCTCGCTCTCTCCCGATTTCCAGCTGCAGCCGCCTCCCGACATCATCGATGAGCATACGCGCGTGCAGGCCGTGGAAAACGTGTCGGAGACCTTCTGCCAAGCGGAAGTCTACGGTCATTTCGACATGCAGCTCACGGAGAAGTGCGCCGATCTCCTCGTCAGCGACATCGTGGCGAAGAAGAAAAACCTCGTGCAGCTCACCGACATCCGTCTGCACGATTCCTACACCTTTTCCCATTCGGTCAACGTCGCGGTGCTTTCGGCCATGCTGGGCAACCTCTGCGGCTACTCCAAGAGCAAGCTGCAGATCATCACGCTCGGCGGGCTCCTGCACGATATCGGCAAGCTCTCCGTTCCCGCGTCCGTGCTCACGAAGCCCGGCGCCCTGACCGCCGATGAGTTCAAGCTCATCCGTCAACACCCGAACGCGGGCCGCAAGATCCTCAAAAACCTCAAGGTGCCGTTCGCCTCGATGCTCGCCATCATCGCCGCCCAGCACCACGAGCACATCGACGGTTCGGGCTATCCCCATCACGTGCGCGGCAAGTCCATCCATCCCTACAGCCGAATCACCGCCATCGCCGACGTCTACGACGCTCTGACGAGCGTGCGCCCCTACAAGAAGGCGTACAAGCCGAGCGTCGTCTACCAGATGATGATGCACTACTCGCCCGGCCACTTCGATATGGATCGCCTGCACCTCTTCTTCGAAAACGTCGCCATCTATCCCGTCGGCACGGTCATGAAGACGCAGTTCGGCTACGCCATCGTCAAGAAGGTCGTCTTCGGGCACACGCTCGCCCCCATCGTCATCGTCTTTGCGGACGATAACGGCAAGCTCGTCAAAAAGCCCTTCGGTATCAATCTCGCCCACTGTCGCCGCGATGTCATACATTACGTCATGGACGACGTGGAACTCTTGAACTTCATCCGTCATACAGGCATCGATCCCGCCGTCTTTCTCGATGACGACCTGCGGGCAGCGAAGGACTATCCACGCATCGAGGAATATGTAATTTGAGGAAGGAGATGACTCTCGTGACCCGCCGTGATTCTCTCACCAAAAGAATTTTCACGCCTGAGTGAAATCGAAGAAGATTATCAGCTGCTCTTGGAAGCCAATAACCGCTTGGCAAACAACATAGACGCCACGACCTTATCTCGCGAACAGCTCATGCGCGAGCTCAATATCACCGAAGCAGAAATAGCAAATGCGAAAGACGTCGTGATTGAATGAGCTGGATCGTCGAATATCTGCCTGAAGCAAAAATGATTTGCAAAAAGCTTGATCATGCCGCACAGGTGCAGGTTCTCAAGGGAATCGACAAAGTGGCGCAAAATCCTCTGCCACGTCAAAGCGGCGGTTATGCATAGCGGCATCGCGAAAAAACGATCATAAACTTTGAACCATCTAAAAAAGCCACCGATGGGCATGACCCTCATCGGTGGCTTTTCACTGTCCGCAATACATGCCTTATGCCTCGCGCAATTCTGCGCGGGAAAGCTTATACTCCGTCTTGTCCAAGACCGCGTGCAGTTCCTCATCGGAGACCATGCGCTCCATCTTGAGATGGCGATGTTCTTTCCGAGATCGACCTCGGCAGCGGCGCCGTCGATACCGTTGAGCATACGCTCGACGGCGTTCTTGCAGTTGTCGCAGTGCATGCCCTCGATGTGCAGCACCTTCTCGCCGATGACGTCGTGATAGAGCTTCTTCTTCGAGCCGCCCTCGATGCTGCCGCCCCCGCCGCAGCAAGCGCCGCCGCCGCCAAAGTGGCGCACCATGCCGCGCACGGCGAAGAAAAGCGCTGCCAAGAGAACCGCGCACAAAATACCTGTTGCCATCTTATCTCCTTCCTTCCTTGCGACATGACATCGCCATGCCACTGCTTCATTCTAACGTCATCTCCCTACATTGTCAATAGTGATTCTCGATTTTGATCTCATCCTTTCAGGAACTGCGCCTGTCATAAATCCTGTCGAATGCAGATGAATCGATCTGCACTTGTCCCAGATAAAAGCAGCCTCCCCAACTTGGGGAGGCTGCAAAACAGTCTTTCGTTTAATTCATGCTCACGGCAGCGGCACGTTGAAGGCGTTCTTGCCTGCGAAGACGGCGTTCTTGCCCAGCTCTTCCTCGATGCGCAGGAGCTGATTGTACTTCGCGACGCGCTCGCTGCGGTTCGGTGCGCCCGTCTTGATCTGGCCGGCGTTCAGCGCGACGACGAGGTCGGCGATCGTCGTGTCCTCCGTCTCGCCCGAGCGGTGCGATACGACGGCCTTGAAGCCGGCGTTGTGCGCCATGGCGACGGCGGCGAGCGTCTCGCTCAGCGTGCCGATCTGGTTGACCTTGATCAGGATGGCGTTCGCGGCCTTCATGTCGATGCCCTTCTTGAGGCGCTTCGTGTTCGTCACGAAGAGGTCGTCGCCGACGATCTGCAGGCGGTCGCCGAGCTCCTTCGTGATCAGCTGCCAGCCCTCCCAATCCTCTTCATCAAGCGGATCTTCGAGGGAGATGATCGGGTACTTGTCGACGAGCTTCTTCCAATGCTCGACGAGCTCTGCCGTCGTGAAGACCTGGCCGGACTTGGGCTGCTTGTACTCGCCCTTCTTCGAGCCCTTCCACTCGCTGGCTGCTGCGTCCATCGCGAGCACGAAGTCCTTGCCGGGCTTGTGGCCTGACTTCTCGATGGCGCGCATGATGTAGTCGATCGCCTCGTCGTCCGACTTGAGGTTCGGTGCGAAGCCGCCCTCGTCGCCGACGCCCGTCGCATGGCCGTCCGCCTTCAGGAGACCCTGCAGCGCGTGGAAGACTTCCGACGACCACTGGATGCACGTGCGGAAATCGGGAGCGCCGACCGGCATGATCATGAATTCCTGCACGTCGATGCTGTTCGCCGCATGGGCGCCGCCATTCAGGATGTTCATCATCGGCACGGGCAAAAGACCGCCCTGGCTGCCGCCGAGGAAGCGATAGAGCGGCGTCTCCTCGCTCGCAGCAGCCGCCTTCGCCGCCGCCATGGAAACGGCGAGGATGGCGTTCGCACCGAGCTTCGACTTGTCTTCCGTGCCGTCAGCTTCGAGCATCGTGCGGTCGACGAGCGCCGTGTCCGCTGCATCGATGCCGACGAGTGCCTTGGCGATCGTCGTGTTCACGTGCTCGACTGCCTTCAGGACGCCCTTGCCGAGGTAGCGTCCCTTGTCGCCGTCACGCAGCTCAAGCGCCTCGAACTGGCCCGTCGATGCGCCCGAAGGCGACGCCGCACGACCGAAAGCTGCCGTCCTCCAGAAGCACGTCGGCCTCTACCGTCGGGTTGCTGCGCGAGTCAACGATTTCGCGTGCATGGATGCATTTGATCTTGCTGTTCCTCATCGTATCCACTCCTTGTCAAACTAATGAAAACTTCATACCCCTAGCTTATCACGAAAGCGGCGGATGTCAAGCCCTTTGCCGAAAGCAATTCTCTCTTTCCTCGTCTTTCGCAAAAAGCGCGCGGGCAGCCGTCCTGCCCACGCGCTTTCTCACTGTCGGCGAAGCTTCATGAGCACAGACGTATCTATATTAGTATCGTCTTAAATAAGCTCAAGCATTAGCGCCATCTTGAAATTTTTTTCGGCGCGCACATAGTGCCTGCCGTTCTTCGCGAACTTGAAGTTCTCTCCCGCATGGATCGTGTACTCCTTGCCCTCGTAGCCAATGACGGCCTCGCCTTCGAGCGCGAAGACGAGGGCTTCCCCCGGCGCCGCGTGCTCGTCGAGTCCCGTGCCCGCGCCGAAGCTCATGAGCACGAACTTCAGGTTCGGACTCTGCACGAGATCCATGTTGATGATCCTGCCCTCCTGAACGGGCAACAGCTCTGCCAGCTGAAATACCTTCTTGTCCTCGATTGCCTTGTTCACGGTCTTTCCCTCCTGCAAACTGATCTCAAGATAAACGGCTCCGCTCTCGCTCCGGACGCCCACGGGCGTACCAACAGGAACGACGAAGAAACCTCCTGCGGCGAGCGGCGTGCTCCCGCTTTCCTCGACCGCCTCCATCGCGCCTGCAGCGACGTACCAGAGGCGGCGGCGCTCGTAGCTCTCCGCGCTGATGTCCGTCGCTTCTGCGAGCGAGAACCAGACGACGTTGTTGCCGCCCGCCGCGCTGATGGCTTCCGACACCGTGCAGCCCGGGACGGGCGCCATTTCCTCGGCAGGGGCGAAGTACCCTGCCTGCCTGACCTTTCATGGCTGTCATCTCCTCTCTTTCTGTTTCCCTAGTATAGCATAGGGAAATCTTCGCGGCGGGAACATTTGTTACAGATTTTGAGAAATTTTCTTATTTCTCCAAGGCAACCGCCGCAAGACTTCCTGCGCCAAAAAGCCCGTAGCTGCACCCGTGACGAGTGCGAGAGCAAAGAGCACGGGCGCATAGTAAAAGACGTCGAGCGTGCCGAGCCAGAAAGAGGCGGCGAGGATCTGCCCCACATTGTGCGAGAGTGCGCCCGCGACGCCGAGCAGCGCAAGCGGCACGCGCGGGACTGCCCGCAGCAAGAGGACGCCGACCGAAAGCGCCAGCAGCCCGCCCGCAAGGCTGAACGACAGCGCAGGCAGGCTGCCCGCGAATGCCGCGCCGAGCACGATGCGCAGGACGAGGAGCAAGAGCGCTTCCCTCGCGCATGGAAAAAGACGAAGCGCGGCGACGGTCACGATGTTCGCGAGGCCGAGCTTGAAGCCCGGCACCGCCGCGACGAGCGGCAGGCGAAGCTCGACGAAGAAGAGCATCAAAGAGAGTGCGAGGCATATGCGCAAAGAAGCGTCAGCCGCGCCGCCCCCGCTCCTCCAGTCCCGCTTCCTGCTCCGCCGCTGCGCACATGCGCACCCGCGCGGACGCGCCCTGCCGAGCGCCGCGCTCTGGCATCGCGCCCCTCACCTCGCCACCGCGTCGGGCGCATCGGCCTCGCCCGCGCTGCCTGCTTTCGCCCAGCGAATCTCCAGGCGATGCGGCAGACAGATGATCGGTGCGCCGTCCCCCTTCAATTCGCCTGTATGCACGCAGATCTGATCGGGACAGTCGGCGCTCTCGATGCGGATCGTGCCGCCGCCCGTCGCGATGACGTTCTCGTGCTCGCCATAGGGCACGCGGATATGGCGCTCCTCCTGCAGTTCCTGCTGCGTGAAGCGATAGATCACCGCGCCGTCCTGCACGACCTCGACCGCGCCCGACTCCGATGCGTCTTCGCCGCGAGAAGCGGCTGCGAAAAGCCACGCGCCCGCCGCGCCGAGCAGGAGCGCGGCGAAAAGAGCGAAGAGCCGCGCCTTCTTTTCCCCCGTTCATCGAATGACCTCCGCTTCTCCCGTCAGCCCCTCGCCCGCCGAGAATCGGTCAAGAAGCCCCTCTGCTAATCCACACATGCCCGTCCATGCCGACGAGCACCATCTCAAAATCCTGCCGCTCGCGCCAGAAAGCGGCGGCGCGATTCGCGCCCATGACGAAGAGCGCCGTCGACAGCGCGTCCGCCCTGCCGCCCGACGCCGCGACGACGGTGGCGGATGCAAAGGCCGCTCATGGCGGGCGCACCCGTCGCAGGATCGAGGATGTGCCAATAGCGTCTGCCCGCCTCATCCGTGAAGAAGCGCTGGTCGATCGCCGAGGTCACGACGGCGGCATCGGTGACTGCCACCGTGCCGAGAAGCGCCCCGCCGAAGGGATTTCGAAGCCCCACGCGCCACGGCGTGCCGTCCTCGCGCGTGCCGACCGTCTCGATGTTGCCGCCGAGGTCGAGGAGCGCCGAGCGCACGCCGAGCGACTTGAGTCTCCGCCGCGACAAGCTCGCCCGCATAGCCCTTCGCCACCGCGCCCGAGCTCGACGCCGCTGCCCTTTTCGAGCTGCGCCGTGCCCGCCGCCTCGTCGATCTTGAGCTTCCCGCGCCCGTCAAGGCACGCGCCGCCTCGATTTCCTCTGCCGTCGGCACGCGATGCACGCCGCCCGAAAATCCCCAGAGCTTGAGGAGCGGCAGGGAGCGTCACGTCGAGCGCGCCCTTCGTCTCCTCGCGCACCGTCTCGGCGAGATGCAGAAGCCGCATCGTCTCAGGCGCGAGCGCGACGGCCTTGCCCGCGCCGCTGTTCAAGCGCGCGACGTCGCTTCCCTCGCGCGTCGCGCTCCAAAGCGCATCGAGCGCTTGAAGCTGCTCCTTCGCCTCCCGCGCCGCCTCGGGTGCGCCCTCGCCGTAGACCTTGACCGTCATCTTCGTGTCCATCGCGAAGAACTCCTCGCTCGCCTCCTCTGCGCGTGGGAAGCATCGCCCTGAAGACACGCGCTTTTCGTCTGCTCGGGCGAGCATCCCGCCGAAAGAGAAGCGGCGAGAAAAAAACGAGCAAAAAGGCACAGGGCAAGATGCCCTGCGCCTTGCGCTGCCGGATTCTGCAAGCGAATCATGGCTGCTTTCTTCGCTTCATCGAGCGCCTTCGTCGAGGCCTCGATAAACTGCTCGTAAGAGATCGTCGCACCCGAGATGGCGTCGACCTTGCCCGGCTGCTGACGCTCGACGAGCTGTGCGCCGTAGGTCGCATTCGCCTTGACGGCGTTCTGCGCCTTCTTGTAGTTCTGCGCGTCGCTGACCTGGCCGTTCTTCTTGCCGTAGTCCTCGCCCTTTATCGTGCCGTCCTTGTCGACGCCGAAGTACGTCGCGCTCTCGATCTTGTGATCCTTGATCGTGATGGCGATCTTGCCGTGGCCGTACTCGGAGTTCTCGCTGCTCTCGCCGTTGTACGTGCCGTCCTTCGCCTGCGAGAGGTCGATGTCGGCGATCTTCTTGACGGCGACGCCCTGCGCCCCGCCGTCTTTCGGATCGTCCTTCGCCGCGTCATCGCCGCAGCCCGCAAAGAGAGCCGCCGCGAAGGCGACGCCCAAGACCAGCGTCAGAGACTTCCTGCCCAAATTCATTGTTTCGCCCCCTCCCTCAGCTTTGCCGCCGCCTGCTCCTCGGCGCTCTTTTCCACCATGCGCCCATGCTCGATGATGACGCAGCGCTCCGCTGCCGCGCCGACCTCGGCGGAGTGCGTGACCGTGAGGATCGTATGACCTTCCGCGTGCAGTTCGCGGAAGATCTTCATGACGAGGTTCTGATTGACCTCGTCGAGGTTGCCCGTCGGCTCGTCCGCGAGGATCAGCACGGGGTAGTTGATGAGGGCGCGCGCGATGCAGACGCGCTGCTGCTCGCCGCCCGAAAGCTGGCTCGGCAGATGGTCGGCGCGGTCGGCAAGCCCCACGCGGTCGAGCGCTTCGAGCGCCTCCTTCTTGTCGGGGAATGCTGTGATAGTACTGCGCCGCCATGATGTTCTCGATCGCCGTCAAGTACGGGATCATGTGAAACTGCTGGAAGACGATGCCGATCTTGTCGCGGCGCAGGAGCGTCAGCTCGTGGTCGGAGACTTTCGTGATGTCGATGCCGTCCAGAAGCACCGTGCCGCTCGTCGCGTGATCCATGCAGCCGATGATGTTCATGAGCGTCGTCTTGCCCGAGCCGGAAGGCCCCATGACGGCGAGCCAATCGCCCTTTTCCACCTTGAGGTTGACGTTGTCGAGCGCCTTGACCTTGCCGCCGTAGGCCATCGTCACGTCTTTCAATTCCAATAGACTCATAAAACCCTCCTACTCTCCCCGCAAGACGATGGCGGGGTCAACGCTCGTCGCGATGCGCACGGGAATGAGGGCTCGCGACGCCCGTCACGATGACGGACAAGACGACGGCGAGCACGGCGATGCCCGGAGCAAAGGCAATGCCGCGCGAAAAGACGTTCAGGCTCACGCTCTGCGCGAAGAGGTAGCCGAAGCCGCTGCCCAGAAGACCGCCGACGAGACCGAGCACGCAGCCCTCGCCGAGGAACTCCATGACGATGTTCGCGTTCGATGCGCCGAGCGCCTTCTTGAGACCGATCTCGCGGCGGCGCTCGGTGACGACCGCCGTCATCGTCGTCGTCACGCAGATGAGCGTCAAAATGAGGACGATGATCGTCACGAGAAGGATCAGGACTTCGAGCTTCTTCAAGACGCTGAACTCCGAGTGCGCGATCTGCTGCACCTCCTGCGGCTCAATGCCGATATTCGCCGCACGCACGGCGTCCTCGACGGATTTCAGGCTCTCGCCGTCGGCGACGACGCTGAGCTGCGCGAGCCCGACAGCGCTGGGCTTCTCGACGATCTTTTGCAGCTCGTCGAGGTTCAGGAAGGCGAACTGCTCTTCCTTGCCGCCCGTCGAGACGATGCCCGAGACGGTGAAGGAGAGCATGGCCTTGCCCTCGCCCGCGCTGACCGATACGGTCTGCCCGATCAGCTTGTCCGTATCGCGCGCGATCTTCGAGGCCATCTCTGCGCCCAGGAGGATTTCGCGCTCGCCCGCCTTCGGGTACGCGCCCTTGACCATCCAATAGGGGCTGACCTTCTTGACTTCCTCGAAGTCCGTGCCGCCCGTCAAGACGGGCTGCTTGTTGACCTCAAGGCGCTCGTAGAGGAACGGCGCAAGACCGACGACGTCGCGTCCCGCCAGCGCCTCACGCGCCTTCTGCAAGGCGGCGGCGTCGAAGGTCTTCGCCTCGCCCGCCGGCAAGAGAAGCACGTTCGCGCCGTAGGCGCGGAACTCGCGCCCGAGCTGCGCGGGCACCTCGCGGTAGACCGTGATCATGCCCGAGATGATCGCCGCGCCGACTGCGACCGCCAGGAGCGCGACGAACATGCGCGACTTCTGGCGGAAGAGCGCCCGCACGATCATGCGCAGAAACATTTCCAGTATCTTTATTCTTCCTGCCATATCAAATCACCTGCCATGAAGGACGCTTGCGGGCTGCAAGGAGAGAAGCATACGGATGGCGGGCAGGCTGCCGATGAGGAGCATCAGCGCCATGAGACCGCCCACGATGGGGATGACGACGAGGTTGTTCGCAATGCTCGATCCGAAGACCGTCTGCCCGATCGCCTGCGCGAGCGCCAAGCCGCCGAAAGTAGCCGAAGAAACCGCCCAAGACGCCCTGCGATGAAGATCTCGGCGAGCACCATGAGAACGACGGAGAGGTCGGTCGCGCCGAGCGCCTTCATGAGGCCGAACTCGCGGCTTCGCTCCATGATGTTCGCGCTGACGAGGTTTGACACGCCGAGCGCCGCCGACAGAAGCGAAAGTCCCGTGATGAGCAGCATGAGCATCTGCGTCTTTTTCGAGGATCTTGCCCTCGGACTCGGCGATCTGCCGCACGGGCTGCGCCGAAGAGCCGGGAATCGCCTCCTCGATCTGGAAAGCGATCGAGCTGACGTATGCCGTGCAGTACCAGATCTCGCGCTCCTTCTGCGAAAGGCGCTCGGGGTTCTCCGCCGCCTTCCGCGCAAGGTCGTTCTCGGGCGTCGTGACGGCGGAAACGTCGATCTTGTCGATCTTGCCGGCTGCGCCCAGAAGCTCCTGCGCGAGCGCGAGGTTCACGGTCAGAGCCTCATCCTCTGCGCCGCCGCCCGTGACGACGCCCGTGATCTTCAGCGTCCTTTCCGCGCCGTCCTTCGTGCGATAGGAAACCGTGCTGCCCGGCTTCAGCCCCAGAGCGTCCGCGAGCTTAGCGCCCGCCAGCGCCTCGTCGGGGCTTTCCGTCGGCCACGCGCCGTCGATCTTCCACCACGACTTCATTTCCTTCTCGCCCGTCATCATCTTCTCGCCTGTCGGCAGTTCAAGCTCGTGGTCGAACCACGTGCCCATGAGCGGCACATTCTTGCCGTCCGCGAGAGTGATTTCGCCCGAAAGCTCGGGCGCGAAGGCGACGATGTTGTTCGTCCAGAAGATCGTCTTGATCTTCGCCACATCCGCCTCGTTCAAGTATTCTTTGCGTCCGCCCTCAAGGCCATAGACATCCTGCAAGACGGAAGCCGTCTTCGGCGTGACCGTGATGTTCGCGCCGTAGGCTTTTGAGCTCCTGATTGACCTTCTCGCCGATGTCGAACATGACGTTGAGCATGGCGGCGGCGAGCGATACGCCGAGAGCCGCCGTCAGCGCGATGAGGAAGAAGCGCTTCCTCTGGCGAATCAGCGCGCCTTTTACCATCTGCCAAAACATTGTATCCCTCCTTCTTGCTCAGCGGAAAACGTCACGCGCCTTTTCCAGGGCTTCCTGCGGCACGCGCAGCTTGCCGTCCGTCACGCTGTACTCGATGGGAATCGGGTTGCAGCCGCCCTTCGTGCCGATCGTCGCCTTGTTCATCATGACGTCGCACAGGCGGCAGATGACCTGCCCGTCCTTTCTCGTAGTAGCCCGTCGGAGCCGCAGATCTCGCAGGCGTCAAGTCCGACGCCGTAGGAGTTGCCGCCCTTCAGGATCACGATGTAGCGCACCATCTGGCCGCTCGCCGTCTGATAGACGAAGCGATGCAGATGTCCGTCGTTGACCACGGAGAGATCCACGTCGACGAAGCCGCTCAACCGCCGTCACAGGGACAGCGGGCACAAGCTCTTCCTTGCGGTTCGCATAGCTCGCGCCGAAGCTCGACAGAAAGACCATGCCCGCGAGGAACAGCACCGTCGCCGTACCCCAGCGTCTCTTGTGCATCGCCTGCATCAACATGCGGCGATACTGGGCAGGATTCGCGTCCGCAGGACGCGCAGGCTTCTTCTGGGAGAAGAGCGTCAGCGGCACGAAACAAGAGCGCGAAGAAGATGATGAAGATGAGCCACGACGAGTGGTCGATGATCGGCGCCATGAGTGAAAGCAGCGCCGCGCTGTCGAGGATGTGGCGTGCCATCAAGACCTGCACGAGGAAAATGCCCTGTTGGATGAACATGGCGGCAGCCTGTATGATGAACACGAAGAGAAGGCGCTTCGGATTGAGCGCCGCCGCCGCCTTGTATGTGACATAGGAGCTGACGATGCCGAAAAAGAGGCCTGCGGCAAAGCCCGCGAGTTTCACGGCGACCGCCTGCGTCATGTAGTCGCCCGCCGCCGAGATGATCGTGCCGACGGGAATGAGCCAGATCTCCATGCCATGATAGAAGAAGAGCAACGCGCCGATGGCGCAGGCAGCCACCTGCAGCGGGCGCGAAAGCTTCTCCTTCTGCCCTGCGCCGCGCACGAGTACGGCGATGAGCACGATCTCTGCGACCATGGCGATGGCGATGGCGCCGGCTTCGGCGACCTCGCGGCTCACCGCGTTTCGCGTGCCGACGCGAGCTGCCACGATGGCGACGGAAAGCCAGAAGCCCCAATGAATCGCAGTGTTATAATTTCGGCGATACTTTTCGAGCGGCAGCCGCCGCAGGATGGCGAAAAGGATGCCGAGCGGCACAGCAAGCGTCAGCACCTGCTCCATCGCCGGCACAAACTGTTGCAGGAACATCTGCAGCATATTCTGCACCTCACTTTAGCTATAGGATATAGGAATATGAAAGGAAAGCCCACCGCCACCCATCGGATGGTGGTGGGCTTATGCCCTTTAGGAGAACGAGGTTCGCGTTACTGCCCCAACAGCTGGTTACCAGCGGCGAGGCACGTAGTTGAAGACCCAATCCATCGTCACAGGCTCATCCCAGAAGCGGCCCTTGACGCCCGTCTCATCATCGACGTGCAGACCGTAGTTCTGGCGGTACGGGCTTTCGATGGAAAAATGCATGTCGTAGGTGCCCGCGCCGAGCATCTTGACGTTCGCGCCGTAGTGCGGGCCGTCGTCTGCGTTCATCGGCATGAAGACGCCCTCGACGCTCTCGCCCGTCTCGCGCTTCGTGAACTTGTAGTGAACCGTCAGGTACGGAATCCATTCGCCGACGCCAAAGCCCGTGTCGTTTCCTTCCGTCGCATGGATATCCGTCTCAATGTGCATGTCCGCCTTGTCCGGCGAGAGCATCATGCCCGCAGGAACCATCTCAATCGGCTGGAAGTAGACAAGCGCGACCTTGAAGTGGTTCGCCTCGTTCTCGATCTCGTCGCCGATCGGGTACTCCGTGAAGCCCGCCGCCGACGCAGAGCCGCCGAGCGTGAAGAGCGATGCCGCTACCGCGCAGACCGCCAGAGCCGACTTGAGTTTCTTGAGCTTGAACATTTTCATAAAACACACTCCTCCGAAAAATGATGTAATGAAATTCCTCCTGGACGTTCTTGCACAATACGCCCTATATAGATGCAGCAATTCGCTGCACCTGCAAACGAAGCGTTTCGCTCCGCCTTTGCCAATGATTTTTGTCCATGATCCCACAGCGACGCTCACGCCGCTTTCGGCTTGCGCCTCTTCGAGTAAACGACCATGCCCACGCCGAAAAGCAGCACGAGAAGCTGTGCGCCGAGCGTCTCCGCCGTCGGGAAGATGCCCAAGACGTCAAACGTCGGCCAGCCTTCGAAGCGCGTGATGCCGATGACGCCGCCCTCCCTGCAGTTCCTCGATGCCGCCGCCGACAAAGGTGACGGCCAACAGAAACATCAGGATGCTCGTGAAGAGAAAGAACGGACGCAGGGGAATCTTCAAGATGCCCTGCTGCATGCCGTAGAAGATCACAGCCAGGGTCACGCAGCCTGCGCCAAAGCCCGCCCAGATCATCGTGACGTCGGCGGCCGCGTTGTTGAAGAGCGCCTGATAGAAGAGGATGACCTCTGCGCCCTCGCGGTAGACGGCGAGGAACGCCGCCATGCCCAACGCCCTGGCCGTGCCATGCGTGATGGATTCTTTGACGAGTCCGTCGATATATTGCTTCCAGTTGTCCTTGCTCGCCTTGCCGCCGAGCCAAGCGCTCGTCAAGAGCAGCACGGCAACGGCGAAGAGCGCGGTCGCGCCTTCGAGCACCTCGCGGCTCATGTCGCCCGTCGTATTGTTCAAGATCGTATTGAACAGGTACGCCGAGATGAAGCTCGCGACGACCGCTGCAATCGAGAAGTTGTAGACGGTGCCGAGATGCTTCTCGTCGTTTGCGCGCTTGAGGTAAGCGATGATGGCGACAAGCACGAGGATCGCTTCCAAGCCCTCGCGAAGGAGGATCAGATAAGCGGGAAGGAAAGCCGCCCAGCCCGAACTGCCATGCGCGTTTTTCGAGCGCCTTGACATTGTCGTTGACCATCGACTTGAGCTTTTCCACCTCTTGCTTGACCGTCTCCAAGCTCTCGCCGTTCTTCATGCTCTTCTTGACCTTGTAAAACTGGTACTCGGTCAGGCTCGTCTCCTTGGCAGACACAGAGCTGCGCATGACGTTCTCCAAGCCGTCCTTTTCATAAATGCCGTAGTACGCCGAATTGACGAGGTCGCGCGCGCCCTCGTAGTCGCCTGTCTCATAGACCGAAACCGCACGGTCGACCGTCTGCGCGATGCGGTCGGCGACCTCCTGCCACTTCGGCGCCGCTTCCGTGACGGGAGCGGCGAGGAGCAGGAGCGTCAAGCAAAGAAACCATATCTTTTTCAAAGTCTCACCTTCTCTGCAAAATCACAGACAAGCAGGAATCCATCTGCGTCGGTCAATTCGCCGGCGCATTCCCCTGCTGCTGCCTTTCTCTCAGGAACAATTCCCGCTTCGCGCGCATCCGCTTGTTCTCATCATCGTCGAAAGGATGCGGTCCGGATCCATCGAACGGGAACTTGATGAGGCGTTTCGTCTTCATCGGGTTGCCGTTCATATCGAGAGCCGGCTCGAACTTGAACGTCTTCAAGGCGTTCAGCACGATCTGGTCGACCACGAAATGTCCCGATTTCTGCGACAGGAAAACGCCGACGATCTTCCCTTGCGCATCGACATCCACGAGCACTCCAACCGTGCCGCGGAAATCCGTGCCGCGCGTATCCGGCGTCATGCCGGAAGAAATGATCGTGCCGACCGCCTGGTTCGGCGGGGCGGGAGGCCGGACATCCTTGCCGTCCTCCCCTCTCTTCTTCGCTTCCTCTTCCTGCTTCTGCATCTCGGCGACTGCCTCATCAAGCTCCGCAGCTTCCGTGGGCGACATTTCCACCGGCAGGACAAGCTCCTCTGGCTCAGGCTCAGGCTTCTCCGGCGCAGGCGGCTCCGGTGCAGGCGGCTTGACCTCCGGCGGCTCGGGCTTCTCCGTATCGGCATTGCCATCGTCACCTTCCGAGAGGTCTACGACCTCCATCTCCTGCGCCGCGATCGGCGCACCCTCGAAGTCGAGGAGAGGAAGCGCGAGAGCCAGTCCCAGGCAGACGAAGAAGTGCAGGAAAATCGCCGCGACGACCGTCGTGCGCCAGTAGCTCTTGAACCGCATCTCACTGCCTCCCCGCCGCTTCCGTCGCGATCGAGACGTGCTTCGCGCCCGAGCGCTTGAGGAGATCCAGGACGCGCACGACGGCCTCATAGTCCGCCTTCTTGTCGCCGCGCAGGACGAACACCGTATCGGGATCGCTTGCCAAGGACGCCTGCATCTTGTCCGCGATATCTTCGTTCGGCAGCTCGTCCTTGTCGTAGAGCACATCGCCCTTGTCCGTCACCGTGATCGGCACGATGTTCGGCCGCGTCTCCATCTTCGCGTTCGCCGCCTGCGGCAGAGCCACCTGGATCGTGTTCGTCTGCACCATGTAGATCGTGCTGATCATGAAGAACACGAGCAAAAAGAGCATGATGTCGATCATCGGGATGATCATGACCAGCGGTTCTTTCGTAATACGAAAATCACGCCGCATGGACATCCTCCCCATTCCTCTTCAGCGAACTCTGCACAGCGGCGGCAGCCTTGTCGAGCATGGCAAGCATCTCGTCGAGCCTCTGCACGAAGTACGTATGCATGATGAGCGCGAAGATCGCGACACAAAGCCCCGTCGCCGTCGCGATCAGAGCCTCGCCGATGCCGCCCGTGATGGCGAGCGGCTCGCCCGCGCGCACGCTGAAGATGCTGAACGACTCGATCATGCCCGAAATCGTGCCCAGAAGCCCCAGAAGCGGCGCCATCGTCACGATCATCGACAAGATAGTTGAGTCTCTCCCTCAGGCGCATCGCCATATCGGCATACGCCGTGTCGAGCGCAAGCAGCACATCGTCGCCCGCTGCCGCCGCACGAATGCCCAGCTCGGCGATGTAGGCGGGCGCCGTGTTCTCCACGCGGCACGCCTCCGCCGCCTGCTGCAGGCTGCCCCCTTGCAAAAGCCCCGGCAGCTTCGCGACGAAATCGCTCGCCCCTTTGCCCGCCTGACGGTAGAAAGCGGAAAAGCGCTCGATGGCGATGACCGCGACGGCGATCGAACACGCCAAAAGGACGAACATGACAGGGCCGCCCTTTTGAAATAAGTCCCACATATTTTCCACGAGAACATCTCCTTCAAGGATTTCCCTAGGGTATGGATGATATCGATTACCCATATCACGTTGTGAGTATAGCACAGTGAAAAGCAGAATTCAAGGTGAAAATGAAATTTATTCAGATTTGAGGACGACTCCCACTCTCACTTTGACATCTGGAAGAAGCGTGCGCAAAGATTCCCACCCCTCCGCACGCAAGGATCTCGCCGTGCCAAGCGACGCTTCCGCAAGGAATGCGGCATCGACATCGGAAAATGCCGCAGCAACAAAAACACCGCAAGCAATGCTTGCGGTGTCTTTGTTGCGCCTGAGCGCATATTCCTATAAATCGAAGCTGCTCTTACTCGGCCGGAATGATGAAGGAAAGCGAGCTGAAGATCTTCTTCGTCACGTTCGGATCGTCCGTGGGGAAGCCGACTTCAACGCCGATGACGTTGAGGCCGTTGTTCGCTACGCGCACGGCGATGCGGCCTTGCGCGTCCGCGTTCACTTCCGTCGTGAGGTCGCCGAGCACGTCAGCGATGACGGGCGCATTCGCATACGGCTTGCCGTCCTTGTAAATGCGCAGATTCAGCGTATCGCCGCGCCGCAGCGTCAAGGGTTGACTTCCGGCACGATCTGGATCGGCACGTTGTAGAGGCCGCCCGGCTTCAGCGCCGCGTTCCAGTAGTGCACGTTGTACTTGTACGCATACGTGACCGACATGAGGTTTTCGATATTCGAATAGTCGCGCGTCGGAATGACTTTGCCGTCCGTCGTCTTGGCGAAGTAGCCGTAGTCGAAGAACGTCGCCGTCACGCCGAGATCGTCGCCCGGCACGATCGTCACATGGTTGTCTGCGTCGACACGCTCGACCGTCGTCGGCTGGAAGTTTACATCGTAGGCATCGATGCGCTGCACGCACGCGGGATCATAAGCGTTGTCCAGGGTCCCTCGCCGAGCACGAGCGCCTTCTGGTCGAGTCGGTTCGCAAAAAAGACGCCGTGCGCGTCCGTCGGCGCCGCATACATGCCCAGACCCAGAAATGCGCCAAGCGCCGCTGCCAAAAACTTCTTTTTCATTCGTTATCCTCCCATCAAAAACCATTCATCCTGCGGAACAAAGTTCGTTCCATGCCTTTTTATTATAGTTCAAATGAGATAAAATTGCAAATTCATCTCACAAAAAAATCAATGTTTCCTTAATTTTTTTTGCAGAAAGACCTGCAGCCGCTCCTCTTCCTCTTTCTGCAGCTCCTTCGCAAAAGCGACGAACCCCTGTACATCTTCCGTGTTAAGAACGTTCATATAGCGCTTCCTTTCTTCGACGGGGATGACGATCGGAGCTTCCTTTTCCTGCAGACAGCTGTAGACGATGAGCGCACGCCCCACGCGGCCGTTGCCGTCGGAAAATGGGTGGATGCGCTCGAAGCGGATGTGCTGACGGCAGCTGGCAGCGATCTTGTCCTCGGCGGACTTCACCGTTGCCAGCTGCGCCGCGAGGTCGAGCAGCCAGTTCTGCAGATCCGTCGACACGAGATAGGGCGGCGTCGGGACGAAATCCGCTCCGGCGACGAGATTCGGAATCTCTTTGAAGCGTCCGGCAACGCCCTCGATTGCGTCCTTGCAAAGCACGGCATGAACTTCCTTGATGAAGTCGAGCGAAAGGGCGCGTTCCCTCGCCAAGCTCTGCTGCAGAAAGTCCATGAAGCGCTTGTAGTTCAAGACTTCGTGCATCTCCCGAAGATCCATGGCACGTGGGATGTAGCCATCGAGCAGCAGGCTCTTTGTATCGCCCTGCGACAAGGTGTTTCCCTCGATCGCCGTAGAATGATGCGCCATGCGCACCATCAAGTCATCCCAATAATCCATGCTCAAAGCGGCAATATCAATCATGACCATCTCTCCTCTGCACGAATTTCTCTTCCATGGCATTATACCACAGCGCCGCCCCTTCATGAAGAAAAAGCGAGAAAAACCGCCGTACCTCCCCAAAAAGGCAGCCGCTCCCTGACGAACGGCTGCCTTGCTGCTGCTCTCAACGTGTACAGCTTCTCCCAAGCCATGAGGCTTCCTTTCAGATCACATACTCCTCGCAGAGCGCACGATAGCGCTCCTCCCCCTTATCCGTCAGCAGGTAGTAGCCGCCCGAGCGGCGCACGATGCCGGCTTCCTTCAGTCTCTCGCTCACGCGCTCCATCTCCCGCTCGCTCCAGTGCAGGTGCTCGGCGATGTCGCGCACGGCGTTTTCCTCGCTGCAAGGATTTTCGGCGGTGTGCGAGCCGAGATGGATGATCAGAAGCTCTTCCTTGAGACGTGCCTTGCGCCGCATACGCTTCAAGCGCCGCGTGATGACTCCCTTCGGATAGACGAAGACGGCGACGACGTAGACCGCCATGTTGACGAGAGCGCACATGCCCGCCATCGAGGCGTTGAAGCGCAGCGCCAGCGCATAGCCGACGCCGCTGGCAAGGACGCCGATGAGCACCGCAAGAAGAAGCGTATGGTGCAGCCGCTTCGTGAAGAGCAGCGCCGTCGCCGCGGGCGCGATGAAGAACGAGATGACGAGGATCGAGCCGACGGCGTCGAACGCTGCGACCGTCGTCAGGGAGATCAAGGTCATAAGCCCGTAGAAGATCGCGCCCGTCGCCATGCCGATGAGACGCGCGTTCTCCTCATCGAAGGTCGAGAGCTTGAGTTCTTTGTAAAAGAGCGTGATGAACGCCGCATTGACGAGGAAGATCGCGCCCATCTTGACGGCGGAGGATGCGACCTCGTGCCCGAAGAGCGGCACCGTATCGAGTCCCGCATAGACGACCTCGCCCATCAGCACCATGTCGGTGTCGAGATGCACATTGCCCGCATACTTGCTGATCAGGATGACGGCGAGGGAAAAGAGCAGCGGAAAGACGATGCCGATGGCGTCATCGCTCTTCGTCGTCCGCGTCTTTCCCAGAAGCTCGACGAGCAGAACCGTGACGACGCCCATGAGCGCCGCGCCGAAGAGCAGCCACGGCGACGAGAGGTCTCGCACGAGGAAGAACGCGAGGACGATGCCGAGAAGCACCGTATGACTGATCGCGTCTGCCATCATCGAGAGGCTGCGCAGGAGCAGAAAGACTCCGGGCAGGGCGCACGCCGCCGCCGTCAGGGCGAGCACGACGAGAGAATCGGTCATGCCTCTTCCCTCCTTCCACGCTTTCTGAACGCGCCCCGCTTGCCGAAGAACATGGAAAAAAAGGCGATGGCAGAGGCCGCGAGGATGATGCTCGGCGTCGACATCCCCTGCGCCAGCGTGCTCACATAAGCGCCCGCAAGCGCCGCGGCCATGCCGAATACCGCGCTCAGAAAAAGCACGCGCGAAAAATCGTCCGACCACTGGCTCGCCGCGACGCACGGGATGATGAGGAACGAGCTGATGAGGATCGCGCCGACCGCCTTTGATGCCGATGCCGATGACGGCGATCGTCAAAAAAGGCAGCAGGACTTGCAGCAGGCGCACGGGCAGTCCCGCCGCGCGCGCATACTCGGCATCGAAGACGAAGACCTTCAGCTCCTTGTAGAAGAGGAAGAGGAGGCTTGCCGAGAGAGCGGCGACAAGGGCGATGAGCTTCACGTCGTCTTCGAGCATGTACGCCGCCTGCCCGAAGATGTACGTCTCAAGCCCCGCCTGCGACGCGCCGCGATAGTCGGCGTTTCCCTGGATGAAGCTCTTCAAGACCATGCCGAGGCCGAAGAAGCCCGAGAGGAAGATGGCGAGATTGGCGTTGAGACCGACGCGCGTGTTCTCGTTCGCCGCCCGGATGGCGAAGAAGGTGACGGCGGCCGCCGCCATCGCGCCGACGAGCAGCACGGCGGGGCTGCGCGTCGAAAACGCCATGAAGGCGAGGACGATGCCTGGAAACGTCGCGTGCCCGATGGCATCGCCGATGAGGCTCTGCCCCTTGTAGACGCTCAACGCGCCGACGGGCGCCGCGACGGACGCGAGAAGCGCCGTGCCGAGGGCGATGATCTGGAAGGTGTAGTTCGTCACAATGTCCATCATCTCACTCCTTCGGCCGGAAAGCAAGCGCGAGCACCGCTTCCTTGTCCAGATCCTTCAGGCAGCCGCTCGCCTTGACCGTGCGGTTCAGCACGACGAGGTAGTCGAAATACATGTCGAGCGTCGAAAGATCGTGATGCACGGCGATCACCGTCTTCTTCGCCTTCTGCAGCGCAGCGAACTTGTCCATGATGATGCGTTCCGTCGTCTCGTCCACGCCCGCAAGAGGCTCGTCCATGATGTAGAGATCGCTCTCCTGCGCGAGCGCGCGCGCGATGAATACGCGCTGCTTCTGCCCGCCCGAAAGCTCTGAAATCTGGCGCTCGGCGAGCTTTTCGAGCTGCATCTCGGCGAGCGCCGCCCTCGCCCTCTCGCGATCCTCCCTGCCCGGGCGGCGCATGAGCCCGATATGCACATAGCGTCCCATGAGCACGACGTCGAACACTGTCGTCGGGAAATCCCAGTTGACCGCGCCGCGCTGCGCGCACATAGGCGATGCGCTCGCGCACCTCGTCAATCGTCTTGCCCCAAAGGCGCACATAGCCCGCGACGGGCTTTTCAAGGCCGAGGACTCCCTTCAGGAGCGTCGATTTTCCTGCGCCGTTCGGCCCGACGATCGCACAGCGCACGCCCGTCGGTACATCGAGATCGATGTCCCAGAGCACCGCGCTCTCGCGGTACGCCATCGTCACATCCTCCACATGAAGCAGCATCTTTTCTCCCATATTCCGCCTTCTTTCCCTAGAATCAGCCAACTCGACCGCATCGAACGGTAAAAGCAAAAAGGGCGGTCGCCCGCCCTTCTTCCCTTTTTCCTTACTTCAGATGACGGACGATCAGATCGACGTCAAACCGATACATGTCGATGAACGTATCTCCCTTCTGCCCTGCGGGTGCGAGCGAATCGGAAAACAGTTCATTCCCCTCGCCGCCGACGATCTCGACATCGAAGCCCTTCGACCGCACGATTTCCTGCAGCTTCTTCATGCGCTCGGGATTCGTCGTGCTCTCGGCGAAGACCGCCTTGACCTTGTGCTCGACGATGAAGTCTGCGGTCTTTTCAATGTCGGCATTCGCCACCTCGGAATTCGTGCTCACGCCCTGCGGCGCGACGACCGTCATGCCGTAGCTCTTGGAGAAATAGTTGAAAGCGTCGTGCGGCGTGACAAGGTTGCGCTTGCCCGCTGGGATAGACGCGATCTTCTCCTTGACCTCGGCATCGAGCGCATCGAGCTTGGCGAGGTATGCAGCCGAGTTCGCCCGAATCTCCTTCTCATGCTCGGGCACGAGCTTCACGAGACTCTCCGCCGCCTTCTCCGTCGCCTTCTTGTAAAGCGCGATGCTGAACCAGAAGTGCGGGTCGACGACGCTCTCGCCGTCCTCTTCCATGCGCAGCACAGCGTCCGCCGGGAAGTCCGCCGTCACCGCCGTGCCGCGCTTTTCAAGCACTTCGACCATCTTGCCCTCGAAGTGCAGCCCGTGATAGAGCACGAGATCGGCGTCCTTGAGCTTTTTGAGATCCGCCGGCTGCGCGACGTAAAGATGCGGATCCTCGCCCGCCGGAATGATGAGGTCGATGTCGACATAGTCTCCTGCCAGCTCCTTCGTCATATCGGCGAGGAACGACGTCGTGACGGTCACCTTCTTCTTCGCCCCCTGCGGCGACCCGCCCGACGCACCGCCGCAGCCCGCCGTCAGAAGCGCCGCCACAAGGCACAGGGCCAGCAGGAAGAGCCCCTTGCCGTTCTTTCGAAGCATCCTTTGCAAAAAATCCATGCTGCACCTTCTTTCCGTATTTGCTAGTAGTATATCATCTTCCCGCCTTCTTGTAAATGAGATAGAATATCATTATTTATAAATCCCGGCAAGATTGTCTGCGAAGTACCCGTCAGCTCCCGCACAGCCGCCTTTCTGCACGCGCGCGGACTCCATCCCACAAAAAACAGCAGGGGTTTCCCGCGAGAACCCCCTGCTGCCTGCGCCTTCGGGCAGACGTTCCTCCGCTGCGCGAAGCGGCATCGCCTGCCCGTTCCTATCTTTTCCTCTACGGTCGCCTTCAGTGCGCCGCCGCTCCTCTTCTCGCCTCGTCGATATACTTTCCCGCCAGCATGGCAGCCGTCGTGCCGTCGGCGGCTGCCGTCGTCAGCTGGCGAATCTCCTTCTCGCGGACGTCGCCCGCCGCAAACACGCCAGGAATCGACGTGCGGCAATCCTCGCCGGCAAGGATGCGCCCTGCGGCAAGTTCCAGCTCCCCGGCGAACAGCTCCGTATTCGGCACGACGCCGATGTTGACGAAGATTCCGTCGACGGCGAGCCGGCGCTTTTCGCCCGAAGCCTTGTCGAGAAGATCGACGCTTTCGAGCTTATCGACGCCGTGAAGCGCCTCAATCTCCGTTTCCAACAGAATCTCCGCCTTCGGATTCTCGCGCAGGCGCTCTACCGAAACGTCATCGGCCCTGAGCTGCGAGCGATGAATCAGATACAGCTTCTTCGCATACTTCGTCAGGAAGTTCGCCGCATCGACGGCAGCGTTTCCGCCGCCCATGACAGCGATCACCTTGTCCTGATACATGTGCCCGTCGCAAAGCTCGCAGTAGTGAACGCCTCGGTTGGCATACTTGGCTTCCTCCGCCAGAGGAAGCTTGCGCCGGTTCATGCCCGAAGCGATGATGACGGCGTCGGCTTCATAGATGCACTCCGTCGTCTCAACGATCTTCGGCGTCGCCTTCAAGCTCACGCGCTCGATCGCGTCGAATTCATCGATGACAGCGCCGAAATTCTCCGCCTGCTTCTGCACGGTCTCGATCAGATCCTTCCCCGTCACCTGCACGAAGCCCGGATAATTCTCGATTCCCGTCGCATTCGCGATCTGTCCGCCCACGATGCCGTTTTCCAGTACGAGCACCGACAGGTTCATGCGCCCTGCATAGAGTGCCGCCGTCAGGCCTGCGATGCCTGCGCCGATGATGACGACATCTTTATGGATTCTCTCTTTTTCCATTCCATGCCGCTCCTTTCCCATGTTCTCTCACAGCAACTTCGTTTGCACGTCCTATTATACACGAAGAATATATTTTTTCAAATATGATTTTACAAAATTTTATTTGCTCAAATTTAACGATTCTGCTAGAATGGTATCAAGACAGGTTCCTTCCCGACAGAATCACGAGCCGTCTGCACGCAAAATCTCCACCATTTGGATACTGTGCGCACCCTTGCATCATGGAGGTGTGAAGTTTGCAAGAAGAATCTTTCGATCCTCTGCTCCTGGGCAACCAGCTTTGCTTCCCGCTCTACGCCGCAGCACGCAAGATCGTCGCCGCCTACCATCCTTTTTTGAAAAACCTCGGCCTTACCTATGCGCAGTACGTCACGATGATGGTGCTCTGGGAGGAACGCATCATCACGATGCACGAGCTTGGCAAACGCCTGTACCTCGACTCCGGCACCTTGACGCCCGTGCTGAAGAAACTCGAAAGCATGGGATACATCAAGCGCCGCCGCAAGGAGGATGACGAGCGCGTGGTCGTCGCAGAAATCACGAAGGAGGGCGAAGCCCTGCGCGAAGAAGCGGCGAAGATTCCCTATGCGATGGGCTGCCTCGTCAACCGGAACGGCGACTTGTTCACGCCCAAAGAAGCCGCAGCGCTGAAGAAGCAGCTCTATCACCTGCTTCATGCGTTGGCATGACCCCCGGAGGTGCATCATCGCGCCGGCTATATCCCCGCGTCACGGAAGTCTCGCCAAGAAGCCCTGCGCACTTGACTTCTCGGAGCTTCACGGCTAATATAGGAAACATACCAGAGAAAAATCCGCTGACATTTCATTACAGTCAAAGCAAAGGAGAGATCCATCATGAGTGATTCCTGCAGCAGCGGGTGCAGCAATTGTCCCTCGGCGGGCGGCTGCGGCAGCGCCGCGGAGCAGCATAACCTTCTTACGCCGCCGAACGAGCGCAGCCATGTCAAGCGCGTCATCGCCATCATGAGCGGCAAGGGCGGCGTCGGCAAGTCGCTCGTCACTTCGCTCCTCGCGACCGCGATGGCGCGGCGCGGGCATCGCGTCGGCGTGCTCGACGCCGACATCACGGGCCTCCATCCCGAAGATCTTCGGCGTCAAAGGCGAAGTGGAAAAAGGCGGATACCGAGCTTGCGGGCATCCGCCCCTTGAAGAGCGCAGGCGGCATCGACATCATGTCGATCAATCTGCTCCTGAAGAACGAGTCGGATCCCGTCGTCTGGCGCGGCCCCATCGTCGCGGGCATCGTGCGGCAGTTCTGGCAGGACGTCGTCTGGGAGAACGAAGACTATCTCTTCGTCGACATGCCGCCGGGAACGGGCGACGTCCCGCTGACCGTGCTTCAGTCGCTGCCCGTCGACGGCATCATCATCGTGACCTCTCCGCAGGAGCTCGTCTCCATGATCGTCGAGAAGGCGGTGAAGATGGCGGCGCTGCTGAACGCCCCCGTGCTCGGCATCATCGAGAACATGGCCTACTTCCGCTGCCCTGACTGCTCGAAGGAGCACAAGATCTTCGGCGACAGCCACATCGAGGAGATCGCGCGCGACTACTTTCTGCCGCTGCTCGCACGCCTGCCGATCGAGCCGAAACTCGCCGCGCTCTGCGACGCCGGCAAGATCGAGTCGTTCGAAGGCGGCTGGGTCGACGCGGCGGCGCTCCTCCTGGAAGAGCTGCCCGAGCACGGCGCGGCCGAAGGAGACGCCCCCGCCAACGCTTAAACCGTGCGGCAAGTCCCCGGAGGAAAGCATAGAAGAAGGGCTGCCGCACACGAATCATGTGCGGCAGCTTTTTCATGCGACGAAGATTTCTCTTCCTCGCCAAACAAGGACATGACTGTTTTGGTCTTTCGCTGTTTACTGTGGGTAACGCTTGAAAAGCGCGTTTCATTCCGATAGAATTATATCCATGGAAGATAGACACAGAAAGGCGGTTTTTATCCATGGATACAGGAAACTTGTTCGCCGTTGCCTTGAACCTCCCGCGCCCTTGGTGCATATCTCAAGTGGAATTCAAGCCCACAGAAGATGGATCCATGGAACTGCATATTCATATCGCCTTCCAACGCGGAGGGAAGTTTCCCTGCCCGCAAGACCATTGCGACAAAAGCTTTCCTGCTTACGACACAACGCCGAGAACTTGGCGTCATCTCAACTTCTTCCAGTATAAAACCTATATCCATGCCGATCTCCCTCGCATACAATGCGAAAAACATGGCGTGAAGACCGTACAGGTGCCTTGGGCACGCGAGGGATCAGGCTTCACGCTTCTCTTTGAGAGCTGGATCATAGAGCTTGCCAAGCATCTGCCCGTAGCCGTCATTGCTCGCATGGTCGCAGAGCATGATACGAGACTATGGAGGTTCATCCATCATTATGTGGACGAGGCTCGCGCGTTGGAGGACTATTCCGAAGTCACCGCCATCGGCATGGACGAAACCAGCAAGAAGGGGCATAACTACATCACGGTCGTCGCCGACCTATCCCAGCGCAAAGTCATCTTCGTGACGGATGGCAAGGATTCTACAACTGTCCAGCGGTTCGCTGCCGACTTTGAAGCACATCGAGGCAATACGGAAAGAGTCGATCTCATCACCTGCGATATGTCGCTCGGTTTCCTGCAAAGGGATTCAGGAATCCTTCGAGAACAGCCAGATATCATCGACAAGTTCCATGTAATCAAACATGCCAACGAAGCCGTGGACAAGGTTCGCAAGATGGAAGCCAAGGAGAATGTCTTGCTGAAGAACTCCAAGTACCTTTTGGTTGAAGAATGATGCCAATCTGACGGAAAAAAACAACGAGAGAAAAAGGAAACGCTCCAGAAGAAGCATTTAAAAGACAGCGCGTGCCTGTGCCATGCGCATCGAATTGCAGGAAATCTACGAGCAGTCCGTCCATCGAGACGAGGCGGAGCAGCGTTTGAAAAAAAGCTCTGCAGCTGGATGATGCACGCAAGACTGGAACCCATGAAGAAGTTTTTGTGGCACGATCCGCAATCATTGGGACGAGATCCTGCACTATTTCGAGCACCCCTATACGAATGCCATTCTGGAAGGGGTGAACAGCATTATACAAAACATCAAGCGTCGCGCCCGAGGGTTCAGAAATGATGAATATTTTAAGACCATGATCTATCTGGGATGCGGCAAGCTGAATCTCAACATCCAAATCCCATAATTTGTCCATTGGTAAAAAGACTGTACGAACACAAAGAACATTTGTTCCTTTTCTCCTACCCATATCAAACAGCGAGGAGCCACTGTTTTCCAAACAGTGCCTCTTTCAAGTTCATCATTGAGGCGAGATTTGAATACAAACCACAAGAGGAGAGATAGTCTTATGGCACGGATTCAGATAGAAATGCGCGGGATTCTGGAAGAAAGGCCATCGGCGATAAGTTCAAAGCCCAAATAAAATCCATCTGCCCCATCCTTGCCGAAGGTTCATTGGAAGAAAGGAGCGTTTGATATGAATGCATTGCGTCAAGAGGCGTTTCGTATGATGGAGACCATGCCCGACGAGGGAATGGCGGAGATGATCCGATACATGACCGAGTACAAGCGCAAACTTGCCGAGCGGGAGCAGCGTATCCTCGCCAATCGTCGGGCTTTCGACGACCTGATGAGCCTCTGCAAGTTCATACCGGCAAGGGACGAAAAAAAAGAATTGGAAGAATCGCGTGAGGAGCGTTTCGGAAATGCGTATATGGATTGACACCAATATCTTTCTGGATGTAATCCAAAGACGAGAACCTTTTTTCGAGGCATCTGTCGCCGTACTTGCCGCTTGCAGGGAAGGCCTCGTCCAAGGCTCGATATCTGCACAAAGCGTTGCCGATATGTTCTACATTCTGCGAAAAGACTTCTCTGTTGAGGAACGCAGGAGAATCCTGCGCGATATTTGCCAACTCATGAACGTGGAAGCTGTCACTAAGGAAATACTTGTTCGGGCTCTTGCCAATCATGACTTCGATGATTTCGAAGATTGCCTGCAATCCGAATGCGCCATTATTTTCGGTGCAGATTACATTGTAACAAGAAATATTCGGCATTTTTCCGGCAGTCCCATTCCTGCAATTACGCCGAATGATTTCTGCAAAAATTTATCAATGGAGCAGTCATAAGAGGAAAATCCGCTATGATGGACTACGCGAACACAAAATTCGTCAAAGGGAGCTTCACCGAAGCAGCGCTGGAAGAAGTCTTCAATGAGGAAGTCTTCGAGCAGGTGATGGAACAGGCGGAGAATTTCAAAAAGCATGGCATTGAGCCTTGATCGGAGGCAGAGAGATGAACGCCGACTTGCCGAGCGGGAGCAGCGTATCCTCGCCAATCGTCGGGCTTTACCACCGCGCAATTTCGCAAGGACTCGAAGAAAGGGGCTGTGCATGAGTCGAATCCGACTCATGCACAGCCCCTTCTTATGATCTTATGCGCCGCTTTCTTCCGACAGCGTGATCTTGCCGGGACGCACGGGCGCCCACAGCTTGCCCATGAGACTGAAGCGCGCGGGAGCGTCGAGCCTCATGTGGGTATATGTCTTTCCCTCCTGATAATTGGAGGCGAACGCTTCCTTCATGCCGTAGAAGCGGTGTCGGTCATCGTCGTAGGCGAGCGTGGGATTGGGTATCACATGGTAGTCATCCGAACCGTCCTCCTTCTTGATCGCCCAGAAATCGCCTTCGGCCTTCGTTTCAAACGTCGGCGGCGTATTGGGATTAGCCCTCCTCGCCTCGACGTTCGTGCAGGTGAACATCTCGACGGAAAACTCCTGCAAGAGGCTCGCGAAGCGCTCCTTGCGCAGCGCCTCGTCCTGCAGCTCATCCACCTCGCTGTACGCCTCCGGGGAATCGCTCCAACGGCGATAGCTTCCGTTCCGGCTCGGGTTCTGGCTCTGGCTCTGGCTCTGGCATCGGCTCTGGTTCCGGCTCAGGCTCTGGATCGACGGGGAATATCTCCTCTTCCAGCTCAGGCTCCGGCTCCTCCTCGCCGTCAACACGGCGACGCAGCTCACGCAACTCCTTCTTCAGCTTGCTGTAACCGAAGATTCCCACGACGATCAAAGCGAGGAGCATGAAGATCAAGAACGATTCGATCAGAATCGTCACGTGGTAAAATTCCTCGACGTCGTCCAAAAGCATGCCGACGGTGCCGCGCAGCTGTTCGATTTCCTGCGGGTCGATGCGCGCGGCAAACGCCTCCGTTCCCCCGGCTGCGAAAAGACATGCGGCAAGGGCGAGCGAGCGCCTTCCTTCCCGCATGATTCGATTCTTTTCCATTTCCAGCATTCCTCCCTTGCGGCGCTCCCTCCTTCGAAAAGCAAGGGGGATGGCTTGCCGCCGTCAATCGGCGTCCCTGTGAAAATATTTTGCCTCGAACTCGGCGACAGGCATAGGCTTTGCAAAGAAGTAGCCCTGGAACATGTCGCAACCGAGCGAGCGCAGGTGTTCGACCTGCTCCTTCGTCTCCACGCCTTCCGTGATGACGCGCATACCGAGCCACTTCGCCATGGCGATGACGGCGTTCAAGATGACGGAGCTGCGCTTGGGATTCCTCGTCTGGCTCAGGAAGCCCATGTCGATCTTCAAGATATCCGCCTCGATGTCCTTGAGCATGGAAAGGGAGGAATAGCCGCTGCCGAAATCGTCGATCTCGACCTCGAAGCCCGCCTCCTGCAGTCTGCCGATGAGCACTCTGTACTTCTCGATGTCGCCCATCAGCGTCGTTTCCGTGATTTCCAACTTCAGCTGCCTGGGATCGATGCCGTGCCTTGCCACGATGTCCGTGATCGTATCGAAAATGTCCAGATGCACCATATCGCTCACGGAGATGTTGACGGAAATCGTCAGCCCTTCCTTTTCCGTGCCCTGCCAGCTCTTCAAGATCGCCGCCGCTTCTTCCCAGACGTATTGATCCAGCCAATGGATCAATCCCGCATTTTCCGGGGATGCCGATGAAGAATCCGGGCGAGAGGACGCCTTTCTCGGGGTGAATCCAGCGCACGAGCGCCTCCGCGCCGAGCAGGTCGCCTTCCGTGGAAACCTGCGGCTGCAGATAGACGGCGAACTGACGCTGCACCAGCCCGTCCTCGAAGCTGTTCAAGATCTCCTTTTCGTGCAGGGTGCGCTCAAGAAGGTCGCCGTCGTAGAACGCCACCTTGTTGCCGTTTTCCTCGCGCACAAGATTGAGCGCGAGATGCGCACGGTCGCACATGACGGAGACGGGCATCTGCACTTCTTCGATCTCGTAGATGCCGAGATGGACATTCAGCTTGAAGGCGTTGCTGCTGAAGGCCTTCCCGATCTTTTTAAGTCCTTCGAGAAGTTCCTGCTCCGTGAAGCCCGCCTTGTCCACGTAGGCGGCGAAGTGGTCGCTGTGCAGGCGGCCGGCCGTCCCTGAAGCCATTGCCAGCTCCGAAAAAAACTCCGCGAGGCTCTTCAGCATTGCGTTGCCCTCTTCTTCGCCGAGAAGTTCGTTGACGAGCTTGAAGTCCTTGATGTTCGAGCAGATGATGCAATGCTTGCTCTTCATGCCGTAGTCAAGCTCATCGCGCACCGCAGCATAGAATCCTTCGCGATCGTAGAGACCCGTGAGCTTGTCGCGCGTCCAGGAGGAGGCCTCCTTCCTCGCCTCGATTTCGGCACATTTGTCGTGAACAAGATAGTAGTAGCCCTTGTATCGTCCGTCACCATCAAAGAGCTTCGCCATCGTCACCTTGTAGATGAACTTCTCCCCGTCGAGGAAGAACTCCTGCTCCCATGCCATCGTATCTTCCCACGGGGATTCCCAGCTCGCATCCTTGAGCCAAGTGGCGAAGAAGCCGCGCAGAAGTTCCAGCTCGCCCGGCGGCACCTGGAAGAGGCGGTACGCCTCAAGATTCGCATAGATGCAGACGTCCTCCACGTTGAAGCACAGGACGCCCGTACGCGACGTATGCTTCACATGCGAGAGCAGGTGAAGCACATCGCGGTCGCGCATCTCCCGCACCGCAGCGCTGCGCGGGTATTTCGTCACCAGCTCCATCACGCAGTTCACGATGCTCTTGTCGGCCAGTTCCAACTCCACAGGGGCGGAAAGCACATGGAAAATCTTTTCATCGGTCACTTCATCCTTTTCCATGTTCTTCTTCGATGAATCGGCGCAGAAGCTCGTGCAGTAGCGGCAGCGGTGCGTCCTGCCCCAGGTGGTGAAGCAGCGTCCCTCGCTCCGGATGCTTCCGTCCTCTTCGAAATGAATCACCTTGCACGCCTTCGCATCCACGAAACGGACGATATCATAGATCGGTGCAAGATTTTCTTTTAGCTGACGCGCTTCCGCGATACTGAATCTTGCCATGTTTTCCCTCCTCAGATACCACAGAGAGCACAGACGCGCCATCCACTTCCTTCGGACTGTTTCTCATGAAGCTTGATAACCTGACCACCAAATGAATATTCCTATATATGCACATATAGTTTACCATGTTCTTACATGAAAAGATAGTCTCTCTTTTATCCGAAAGACGTTCCTTTTCATCTTTTTCCAAGACAATAGGCAGAGGAACGCCTGCGACAGATGTCCCTCTCGGAGAGTCCCTCCAGCCAGTCGCCGACCGCCCTGCCCCGCACCGAAAGCCCGGGCGCAATCTCGGCGAGCGGCAATAGGACGAAGGCTCGCTCGTGGAGATGCGGATGCGGCAGGCAAAGCTCCGGCGACGCGCTTTCCCACCCTTCGGCGAAGAGCAGGTCGATGTCGATCGTGCGCGGCCCCCAATGCTCTCTGCGCACGCGGCCGAGGGCGCACTCGATGCGCTGGACGGCACGCAGGAGGACAAGCGGCAGAAGGCGCGTCCTAAGCACAGCGCAGGCGTTGAGAAACGGCGGCTGCGCCACGTTTGCCCCAGGGCGGCGTCTCATAAAAAGAAGATGCGCACACGAGCCGCGTATCTTCCAGATGCGCCAGAAGCCGCAAGGCGCGCCGCAAGGACGCGCGTCGGTCGCCGAGGTTCGCGCCGAGGCCGACATAGACGATGTACGGCGCACCCGCAAGGCACGGACGCCGGGGCAGTCCCTCGTCCTTGGCGAGAGACTCCTCGTTGACTTCTTCGCCGCTCATGCGCCGCTCCTCTCGATGCGCACGCATACGTCGTGGAAGATGCCCGCGATCGGCGCCTCCGGCTTGTGCACGGCGACTTCGACGCGCGAAAGTTCGTACTTTTCGAGCAGCTTCGCCGCGATTTCCTCCGCGACCGCTTCGATAAGGTTCTTCGCCGCGCCCTCGACGACCTCGCGCACGTCCTCGAAGACCGTCGCATAATCGACGCTCGCCTCAAGCCTGTCCGTCCGCCCCGCCTCCTGCAAATCGGCGTGGAGCACGGCGTCAACGACGAACCTCTGCCCCTGCCGGCGCTCCTCCGCGTAGCAGCCGTGGTAGCCGAAAAACTCCATGCCCGAAGCTCAATCCTGTCCATGCTTTTTCCCCTCCAAGATGATGTCCGCCATGCGGCACATGCGCACGATCTCCTTGACGTCGTGCACGCGCACGATGGACGCGCCCGCCGCGACGCCGAGCACCGTCGCCGCGCCCGTAGCTTCGAGCCGCTCCTCGACAGGGAGGTCGAGCGCATAGCCGATGAAGCTCTTGCGGCTCGCTCCCAAAAGCAGCGGATACTCTTCGCCGTCGAGCATCGTCAGCTCGTGCAGGCGGTGCAGCACATCGATGTTCGCCGCCGGCGTCTTGCCGAAGCCGATGCCTGGATCGAAGATCAGGCTCTCTTTCGCCACGCCCGCCGCCTCGGCAATGGCGCAGCTCTCACGGAAGAAATCCTGCATGGCGGCGATGATGTCCGCGCGGTACTCCGTGCCCTCCTGGTTGTGCATGACGACGACGGGCGCATGGCATTCGGCTGCGACGCGAGCCATCGCGCCGCGCTCCTCCGCCGCGTACTGCAAGCCCCAGATGTCGTTGAGGATGTCCGCGCCGAGCCGCAAGGCAGCGCGTGCCGTCTCCGCCTTGAACGTGTCGATGGAGATCGGCACGGGGATCTTCGGCGCGATATGCTCCAAGAAGGGCGCGAGCCGCTCGATCTCCTCTGCCGCCGATACGGGCACGAAGCCCGGGCGCGACGACTCCGCGCCGACGTCGATGATCGCCGCGCCGTCCTCGACCATCGAAAGCGCGTGGTCGAGCGCCTTATCGAGCGTGTTCCACTTGCCGCCGTCCGAAAAAGAGTCGGGCGTCACGTTCAATATGCCCATGACGAGCGTCCCTTCGCCGACCGTCAGCTCCTTGCCCGACGGCAGTCGGCAATGCCTCTTCGCCTTCATCTGCCTCATCCCTCCTTCGCTCCGCGCATCAGAAGATCCCATGCCTCCTTGCCAAGAGCCGCATCGGCGGCGATCGTGCCGCCCGTCTCCGAAGTCAGCGTGCGCGTTCCGGGCGCAAGCTCGCCGCGCATCATCATGCACAGCTGCCGCGCCTCGCAGATGACGAGCACGCCCTCTGCCGAAAGCCCGTCGAGCACGGCGTCCGCGACCTCGCGCGTGAAGCGCTCCTGCAGCTGCGGCCTTCTCGCGAGGAGATTCACGACGTGGACGAACCTGCCGAAGCCCGCGACCCTGCCGTCCTTCGGCAGGTAGGCGATATGCACCTCGCCGAAGAACGGCAAGAGATGATGCTCGCACAGCGAATAAAACGGGATATGCTGCACCGCCGTCAGGCCACGCGCCTTCGTCTCGAACAGCTCGCCCCAGGCTAGGGACGCATCTTCGCCGCAGCCAGAAAAAAGCAGATCGAACATCTCCGTCACGCGCTCCGGCGTCTTCTCCATGCCGTGCGCCGCGAGATCGAGTCCCATCGCTTCCAGGAAGTCGCGCATCGCCGCGCTCGCCTTTTCGTTCATCGTCTTTCACCTCTCGCCGATCCGATCGAAAAGATAAAAAGGGCGCGAAACCGCGCCCTCCCTCAAGTCATCCCATGGTGCGCTCGGCGGGAGTCGAACCCACGCTTTCAGCTCCGGAGGCTAACGTCCTATCCACTGGACTACGAGCGCATCAATAGAAACAATATATCACTTTTCCCGTAGGAATGTCAATTTTTATTTCCACTGGGAACGCCTGCTTCATGAAAAGCTGCACCACAAGCACCCACTTTGTGGACATTCATAAAAAAATCTAACCATAACCGCACAGATGTGCTATAATGCAAGTGGTGCTGCCAAAACGGCAGGCGGTCAATTCTTAGCCCCTGTTAGGGGGTGCTGCCCATGGAACTCTACGATTTTCTATCGTTCGTTTTTCCTTGTAACGATCTGCATCGTTACATTAAAGGCATAAGAAAGCCCCGCCTCGAAGCCTGCAAACTTTAGGCGGGGTTTCTTATCTCAGCTAAAAGATTTGGGGCTGGTCGTTTGCCGACAGCACCTTTTCTATGTTCATTATACAACAGAGCGGCCTATTCGTCAAACAGTTCCCTTGCGCATCCACCCGCTCGCGCCATTTCCTCGCAAAAACTGGGCTTCACTGCAAACAAGAGCAACAGGATTGCTCAAAATTGTGCTATACTATTAAAATACGAGTACATTCAGCATTTTCTTAAAATCATCGAGCACCACGAGCCGACAAAAGGAGACGATTCCCGCATGAAGCATACGCCGATCTATGAAAACTGCCGCCTTGATCTGGAAGCCGTCCGCTCACTCGAAGAGAAATACGGCATCGCAGATGACGACTTGCGCCGCGCCGCTGCCACGCTCGACGAGTTCCATGTCGTGACGCCCGTCGTCGGCAAATTCAGCGCGGGCAAAAGCTCCCTGCTCAACGCGCTTCTCGGCAAGAGCCGCCTCGGCAAAGACTACCTGCACACGCAGATCACGCCCGAGACCGCCGTGCCGACGGAAATCCGTTACGGCAGCGAAGAGCGCATCATCCTCCATCGAAAAGACGGCACGCAGGAAGAAATCACGCTCGAAGCCTTCACCGCCGAAGAATATCGCAGCGAGAGCCTGCACAGCATCGAGCTGAGCCTCCCTAGCGACGCGCTCAGGGACATCGCCGCCGTCAAGATCGTCGACATGCCGGGCTTCGACTCCGGCATCGAGATGCACAACCGCGCCATCGACGACTACCTGCCGAAGAGCCATGCCTACATCATCACCTTCGAAGCCTCCGAGCCGCTGATCGCCGACAGCATCGTGCGCTTCCTGCAGGAGCTGAAGCTGCACGAAATGCCCGTCCGTCTCGTCCTCACGAAAGCGGACAAGGTCACAGCGGAGCAGCTTGCCGCAGCCAAGGCGCAGATCCGAAAGCGACGCAGCGAAGTACCTCGGCATAGCGGACGCCGCCCTCGTCACGACGACAGCGAAAGGCAAGAACGTCGACGTCACGGCACTCCAGGAGATCCTGCAAGAGATCGAATCCGAGAGCGAGACGATCTTCGAGCGCACGACGCGCATGCGCATCAAGAAGGAAGCCGCACGCACAGAAGCGTACCTCGCCGCCTCCATCAAGAAAGCCGACCTCGCTCCCGACGAGCTTGCCGCCGAAGAAGAAGCCTGCCGCCGCCAGCTTGAGCGCTTGAAAAGCAGCTTGGAAAAGGAAAAAAATCCGCCTTCGTGCGCCAAATCGACGAGAGCGCCATGAACATCGGCGGCAGCGTCGAAGCCGCGCTTCAAGGCGCATCGGGCGACTTGGAGCGCCTGATGATGAACGGCTCCAACATCTCCGCCAAGGTCAACGCTCTCGTGCGCCAAGCGGCGCTCGCAGGTCTCAAGAGCGACTTCGAGCCGCGCCTGCACCGCTACCTGCAAAGAATCGCCGACATCGTGCAGATCGACATAGCGGCGCAGATGCCGCAGCTGAGTCCCGAGCAGATGGGCATGGACGCCATGACGAAAGAAGTCCTCAAGAAGTCGCTGCCCCTGATCCTCTCCATCATCGGCGCTGTCGTCACCGGCCCGATCGGCGCCGTCATCGCTCTCGCCGCCGGTCTGCTCATCGAGCTGGGCTTCCTCAAAAAGCAGCAGAACGACCGCCTGCAGCTCGTGCGTCAAAAGCTCCAAGGCGAGATCATCCCCGAAGTCGTGACGAAGACCGAAGCCGCTATCCGCAGCGCCATCACGGCGCAGATGAAAGAGATCGACGCCATGATCGAAGCGGAAGCCGAGAGCCGCATCGCCGTGCAGGAAAAGGCGCTCGCCGACCTGCGGGAAGCCCGCGAAAAAGCCGCCGCCGAGCGAGAAGCGCGTCTCGCCGAGATGAAGGAAGACCTTGCAGCCGTACAGAGCATACAGGAGAGGTGAAGAACATGAGCGAAAAAAATGCCAAGAGAGCAGATCGCCCTGCTCAAGAACGTCATCGAAGACTTGCAGGAGCGCGTGCAGACGGCATCCGAGAGCATCGACGCAATCGCGCAGACGCTCGACGAGCAGCACGATGAAGCCGCACAGCCCGACTTCGAGCGCCTGCGCTATGAGAGCGAAAAGCAAGCCTACGAAGGCCACCCCGCCGCACGCAGCACGATGCCCGAGCTGTACTTTCTGCTGCTCGTCAGCGTGCTGACCGCCGCCGACGCGACACAAGCCCAGTGGCGTCATCTCTACCGCACGGCATCAGGCGCGGGCTATGAAGCCGATGTGCGCGACCTGCTGCCCGACGCTTACTCGCTGACAGACGCAAAGCTCATCGAAGCCGTCGACAGCATCAAGCGCGATGAACTGACGAACGCTTTCGTACTGGATTGCATATTGCTCGCGCTGCTGCATGAAGGCGATGGCGCCGCGTTGCTTGCGTATATTGCCGATCTGTTCGCACTGCTTGGCGCAGAGAAGGAAGTCGTGCGCGAGACGATGCAAGCGGCGAAAATCATCCTGGCGCAGGATCGAGAAGCATATCTTGATGCGCTGACTGGAATAACGCATATTGCTGCACGAGAAAGCTGCTGCTACCTTTTCCACGCCGATGTAATGACGGTCATAAATGATTTAACACAGCCCGAATCCATTGCATCTCAACATTTGATGATTGTCGGTGTGGAAGAAACCAATATCACGCTGGATTTGGATACATGGCAGGCAGGAAAAATAACTTTCCGCAACTGCCAGTTTGAAAACAGCAATATAACAAGTTCGAAGAGAGAGTTCATTTCATCAACTGCTGCTTTTTCGGGGATAGGATCCATGCGGGTGCTACATATCTCAAGATAAAAAATAAAAGTTCCTTTACAGGATGTCTGTTCCAATTCATCATTTCCAAAGACTGTAGCTTGTTTTTATCCAATACAGTGCTGAATGATTGCATGTTTTCGGATTGTTCCGTCCGGAATCCTCCTCTGCTTTCACTATCGAGCAGTAAGATTACAGATTCCGAATTTGTAAATTGCCATAGTGATGAGGGTGACTATTTTCAGGATCACCTATTCGCAGTAAATAAATCATCCGTCATGCGATGCAAATTCTCATATTGCAAAATCAATGATGGAAAAACCATCATTGATGCTGAAAGCAGCATTCCACGGTAGCAAATTGTCGATTTGAACAATGTGCTGTGAAAAGCAGGTATGATTCGTTAAGATATATGCTCAAATTATACGAAGCGACACAAAGCAACAACACCTTCCATAACTGCTCATGCCGTAACTATGTAGAATAAAAAAACGTCGCCTACTTCATCCTCGCCCACAAAAAAGGAGCCCCTCATGCCCACCCCAACCGACCAAATCGCCTTGCTCAAGAAAGTCGTCGAGCCGACTCGCGATGAGCGCGCCTTGCCTGCACAGATCAAGGAGCTTGAGCGCACGATCAAGGAGCGGCTGCCCGAAGCCTTGGAGAAGAACGCGCCGCCCGATTTTCCTGCACTCTACTTCGACTTCTGCTATATCTACGACAAGTTCTACGACTTCCTGCTCTTTCGCCCGCTGATCGGCAAGACCGTCGTCGCGCTTGGCGGCGGGTTCAGCAGCGGCAAGTCGACCTTCCTCAACATGCTGCTCGGCGGCGCACGCCTCTTGCCGACCGCCGTCACGCCGACGACCTCCGTGCCCGCCTACGTCCTGCACGGTACGGACGAGCGGGCGCACGCCGTCAACCTCTTCGGCGCGAGCGTCGCCATGCAGGTCGCGGACATCCGCACGCTCTCGCACGGCTTCGGCGAGGACGACGAATCCGACGAACTGCCGCTCGGGCATCTGCTGCGCAGCGTCTTCGTCGAGACGCCGCGCCAGCCCTACGCGAGAATCGCCTTCCTCGACACGCCCGGCTACTCGAAGCCCGACAGTGCCGCCTACTCCGCACGCACCGACGCCGCCATCGCACGCAGCCAGCTGAACGCCAGCGACCACATCCTCTGGTGCGTCCCCGCCGACACCGGAGCCATCAGCACCGACGACGTGAACTTCCTCAAGAGCCTGTCGAAAGACATCCCGAAACTCATCATCATCACGAAGGCGGACAAAGCCCCCTCCGACGAAGACCTGCGCCGCATGGCGGACGGCGTGCGTGAGACGCTCGATCGGCACGGCATCCGCTACGCCGACGTGCTGACCTCTGCACGCGGCAAGCACGCCGCCTGTGACCGCAAAGCCATCGAGAGCTATCTGACAAAACTCGACGAAGGCAAGCGCACGGCAGACTTCGCCTACCAGTTCAGAAGCTCTTCACCCAATGCAAAAACTACTACGACGAAACCATCCTCGAAGAAAAGCGCCGCCTCGCAGGTCTGAACCGCGCCCTGACCCACGTCGGCGACGTCCCTGAAGTCGAAGAAGGCCTCTCCGCCTTCGCCCGCGAGATGAAAGAAAACATCCGAGCGCTGACCGAAGCCAAAGAAGAGCTGAAGACCCTGCAGCTCGAATTCTTCACCGAGCTAAAAGCCGTCGCCGATGAAGTCCGGATCGCCCTGCCCGAGCCGAGCGAGATCGACCTCTTAGAAGACCGCCGCACGGACGCCGCCGCCGTCGTAAAGAGCGTCCTCAAGAAGCGCAGTCTCACCGTCGACAGCGGCCTCCTGCACGAAATGCAGCGCGAACTGCAAAACGTCCCCCTCGCCATCAACAAACACCCCGGCGGCAGCGCCTATAAAGAAGAGCTGCTCGCCCTGCTGCAGGAAGAGCTTGCCGCCGATGGAGATGCAGCACACCCATGAAAAAAGCTCTGAACGACGAAAATACAGACCGTCATTCAGAGCTTTTGCGGACATAGCAGATGGATCATCTGAAGGAATCTCGCATCTGAGTTTTCTTTGAGCGCCTTGAATCCATGTTTTTCGTAGAACGGAACCAGTCCTCGTGCTTCTTTCCGAACATCTACGAATCGCGCGTTCTTGAAGGAACTTTTCCAAATCCGTATCGCGGGAACACAAGAAGCGCGAAATGGCTTCTTCAATCCGCTCCGGCATCCTTTCCTGCAAAAATCTCAGCGGTGCAAAAAACACTTCTCTAATAGCTTCTCACTCTCCTTCATTTTTTCCTCTATATTCGGGATGGTTTTCACACGTTTTGCCGGTTCATTGATGATTTCCAAAAAATGATTTACTTCGTTTTTCGATATGCACATTTTCCGATCGAAACTGACCGTCGCCATACACCTCACCCCTCATTCGTTCATTACCAGTTTCTATGCTTTCCGATTCCATTGTATCATAACCAAATATCTGCATCAATAAAAATCGACGCTGCAAGGAGGCCCACAATGTCCATCATCCAATTCAACGCCGTCAAAGCGCAGGAAAGGCGCATCGAATCGCTGCTCAACGCAGAATTCCCTGCCGTCATCCGCGCTCTTGAGCCGCACTCGCACGATGCGGCATGCGCCGTGCAGGCACTGCAGGACGAGCTGCGCCGCCAGTGGCACGACTTCTCCTCCGCGGAGCGCAAGCTCAACATCGCCGTCATCGGCCGCGTCAAAGCGGGCAAATCCACCTTTTTGAACACGGTCATCTTCGACGGCCATCATGTGCTGCCGCAGGCATTCACGCCAAAGACGGCGAGTCTCACGAAGATCGAATACGCCGAGCAGAACGCGCTCGCCGTCGAATTCTACACGCCCGATGAATGGGCGAAGATGGAAAGCGCCGCGCACTCGGGCGCAGCCACGGAAAACGCACGCATGGCGAAGGAGCTTGTCGAAGCCACGCGTCAGAGCGGCATCGCAGTGAACGACATCCTCGCGCAAGGCACGATCGAGCATACGTTCAACTCCGACGAAGAGCTCGCCGCCGCACTCAACCAATACACAGGCGCAGACGGCAGCTGCACGCCCCTCGTCAAGTGCGTGACGCTCTATCAAAGCAACCCGAATCTAGCGGGCATCTCCATCGTCGACACGCCGGGCATGAACGATCCCGTCGTCTCGCGCACGCAGAGGACGCGCGAGTTCCTCGCCGACTGCGACGTGGTGTTCTTCTTGAGTCAGGCATCCCAATTCCTCGATGAAAACGACGTCGGCCTGCTCAAAAATCAGCTGCCGCAAAAGGGCGTCGCACGTCTCATCCTTCTCGTGAGCCGCTTCGACGATGCTCTGATGGACGTCATCTATGACATGGACAGTCTCACGGAAGCGGTGCAGGATACGAAAGAGCGGCTGCACAGACAAGCGAAAAAAATCTTCCGCACAGAAGCGCAGCACCTTGCCGAAGCGGGCAATACAAGATGCGCCGAGCTGTTCCAAAGCTGCACGCAGCCCCTCTTCCTCTCCTCTTTTCTGCACAATATGATCGGCAAAAGCCCTTCCGACTACACAGATGCCGAGCAGAAGCGTGCCGACGCTCTCGACGAGTACGGCGACTTCGCCGAGAATCTCGCGGAGATCGGCGACCTCGCGCCCATTCTCGACGAGCTTGCTGTCTGCATCGCCGAAAAAGATCAGACGCTGCTCAAGAAAGTCGAGGGTTTCGTCCCGCGTGCGAAAGAATCCCTGCAAAAGCTCATCGCGGACGAGCAAAAGGAAACGGCACGGCGCATCAGTGTCCTCGAAACGGGCGACGGCGCTTCCATCGAGCACGAGCGCCGTCAGATGGAGCAGAAGATCCACGAAATCCAAGCACGTCTGGAAGAACATTTTGGCACGATCACGAGCAAGATCGAGCAGGCGAAAATAGATGTTCTTCGCAAATTGCGCGAGGACAGCCGCACATACTCTGCCCTTTCCACCAAGACGGGCGTCGAGGTCGAAGAGCACGAACGCAAGGTGAGTGATTCCAAATGGTACAATCCCTTCTCATGGGGTTCTTCGCATACCGAGTATTACACCACGGAGCGCCGCTACTCCTATCTCGACGTCAACGACGCACTCGAAAATATCCGCAATTACGGACGCGAGGCGAGCAGCGACATCGAGCGGACATTCGCGGACAACATCCGGCTGCAGACGCTGAAGCAGCAGCTCTTGAATCTCGTCGTCGAGAACTTCGATGCCGGCAGAGAAGACTACGATCCCGCCTATTTCCGTCTGCTCGCCGAGCGCTCCCTCCAAAAGATCGAGCTTCCCGTCGTCCAGATCGACGTGAGCGCCTACCTCGACAGCCTCACGGGCAGATGGTCGGGCGAGGTGCGCGACTCTTCCGACCGCAGCGCTCTACAAGCCGCCCATGCCGCCGCCATGAGCCAACTCTTCGACGCCATCAGCGCACGCTTCACCGAAGAAGTCCCGCGTCTAAAATCGCATCTCGACGCGATCAAAGACGGCTTCGGCAAAGAGCTGCTGCAAAGCATGGAAAGCGACTATCAGAAGCTCCAAGCCGCCTGCCTCGACAAGGATCGCAGCATACAAAAGCTCAAGGACTATGCCAAAACGCTCGCCACGCTCGAAAAAGCACTGATGTGCGTTACGGAAACACGCATAAATTCAGCCGCACATCTTCACATCTGCACGACTGCATTGCATCAGTCGTTCCTCACATTTCTTCCCAAAAGCCACAGGAGGCAGACCGTCCTCCGCTGCGGATGGTCTGCCTCCTGATGCTGTCTCCTCAAAGATTTTCTGCCCCCGCTCACGCCTGCACTTTATACGGGTAGACGGTAAGTTCGCCGTCCTTGCACTCGCCGATGTAGACGTCCTTCAGCTCGTAGCCCTGCTCGCGGAGCGCCACGTCGAGCCAGACTCTGTCCTCGCCGGCCAGTTCCAAGGCGTCGTCGTCCACCTGTCCGTCGAGGACGACGGGATAGCGCGCGTTCTGCTCGCCGTACTGGATGACCGTGAGCTGGCCGCTCTGCTCAAGGACGGCACGCTTGACGTCCTTGACGAAGTAGACGCCTGCCATGCGCAGCTTCAGATGGATGTCATGCGCCAGGAGACCGTGGCGCATACACGACTCGACATCGATCTTGCCGCGCTCGATGATGCGCACGGGACTTCCGTCAACGAACGACTTGACGGAAGCATAGTTCGCCTTCAGATACTTCAGGATGAGGACGAGCATCGTCCAGGCGATGAGCACGAGGATGAAGTCCAGGACAAAGATGCTGTTGTTGTAGATGAGGCCGCCGATGATGCCGCCCAGGACATAGTTCTGCACCTGGTCCGTCGCGGAGCTGGGCGCGAGATTGCCCTTGCCGAGAAGGTTCATCTGCACCACGAGGCATAAAAGGCCGAGCGCGAGTTTCGCCACGACCAGTGAATACATGAACATTGCACTTCCTCCTTAGGAATCCTTGTCGACGACTTTCACATCGCGCGTCATCAGATGCGTTTCTTCGTATTTGAAGGACGTGAAATCGCTGTTGAACAGAATCTCGTAATACTTGCCCTGCACTTCGACGAGCATTCCCTGCTTCAAGTGCGTGGAATTCGTATGGATCTCCTCGGGCGGCGTCTGCATCTCCTCGCCCAATGTGTGCAGGAAGCCCGCCATGCGCGAGGTCTGCTCGCTGTCGGCCTTCGTCTGGTTGAAGCTGTTCCACTGCGTGCCGCCCAGGAAGGCGACGGCGAGAACGAAGATGACGATGAGATCGCGGTAGCGCGTGACGAGGCGGTTGCGGAAATACTTGAACGTGGCGAAAAGAAGCGCAATCAGCGCGAGAAAGGACAGGACGTAGAGCGCGATATCATTGAACTGGCTGCGCTGCACGATGTAGTCATAGGTGTAGAATTGCAAGAAAAAAATACCTCCCTTGTCGGTACGGCAAGATGCCAGAAGAAGCATCTGCGCGCAGGATTTCCTCAGCGCACGAAATGCGGCTTCAAGGCGAGCGTGACGAAGAAGACGAGAGCCGCGACGACGACGATGCTCGCTCCTGCCGCCATGTTGCAGCCGTAGGCGAGCGCGAGTCCCGCGACGCCCGAGAAGAGCGCGATGGCCACCGAGAGCAGATGGTAGCTCTTGACGTCCTGCGCGAGATTTCGCGCAGCGGCGGCGGGCAGCACGAGCAGCGAATTGATGATGAGCAGTCCGACCCACTGGATGCTGACGGCGACGACGACGGCGAGCACGGAGGCGAAGAGCGCTTCCGTGAAGAAGACGCTGATGCCGCGGCTCCCCGGCAAACGAGGCGTTGATCGAGGCACGAGCAGCGAGTTGAAGACGAGCGCCCAGACGAGGACGACGGCGAGGAAGACGAAGAAGAGCGCAGCGATCTCCTCGGGCGAGATCGAGAGCAGGTCGCCGATGAGGTAGGAGGAATACTTGTTAAAGCCGCCGCCCCGGCTCATGAGCATCAGGCCGAGCGCGATGCCCGTCGAGGAGAATACGCCGATGATCGTGTCCGTCGACGCGCTGCTGCGGCTCTTGATATAGGTGATAAGGAGCGCGAAGACGACGGAGAAGGCGACGAGCGAGAGGAGCGGCGAGAGCCAGCCCAGGAGAACGCCGACGGCAAGCCCCGTGAACGCGCCGTGCCCCAAAGAGTCGGAGAAGAACGCCATGCGGTTCGACACGACCATCGTGCTCAAAAGCCCGAAGAGCGGCGTCACGAGCAGCACGGCGAGCAGGGCGTTCTTCATGA
This sequence comes from uncultured Selenomonas sp., assembly GCA_916438625.1. Taxonomy (GTDB): domain Bacteria; phylum Bacillota; class Negativicutes; order Selenomonadales; family Selenomonadaceae; genus Selenomonas. The sequence continues at coordinate 2,544,349 of CAKAFE010000001.1, forward strand.
AGTCGTGCTGCAGGCCGTCGAAGGGCAGTGCGCCGAGCAGGGAATACAGAAGTTCCATCAGTGCCTCGCCCCGCTTTCTTCCGCCGGCGCGTCCTGCGGCGCAGCGCCCGCGATCATGCCGAAGATCCTCTTCGTGCGTGCATCGCTGAAGACTTCGGCGGGCGTGCCGCTCGTGACAACGCCATGATCGAGGAGCACGACACGGTCGGCGTACTTCGCGACGAGGTTCAGATCGTGCGAGATCAGGATGATCGCCATATCTTCCTGTGCGCGAAGCTCGGCGACGAGATGATAGAAAAGCTCCAGGCCGTTCTGGTCGACGCCCGAAACAGGCTCGTCCAGGAGCAGGAGGTCGGGCGCGGGATCGAGCGCGAGCGCCAGCAGGACGCGCTGCAGCTCGCCGCCCGACAGTGCGCCGAGACGGCGATCGACCAGATGCTCGGCACGCACGCGCGCGAGGCTCTTCAAGACGCGCGGCCTGAGCGATTTCGCTGGAAAGAGCCAGACGGGACGGCGCGAGAGGCACGCCATGAAGATGTCCATGACGCTCGTCGGCGAGCTTACGTCGAAGCGCAGATACTGCGGCACATAGCCGATGACGGGTCGCCCCGTGCGCTTTCCCGCCGCATCGGCATAGGAGAGCCTCCCCGTGTGCGGCACCTCGCCCAAGATGGCGCGAAGGAGCGTCGACTTTCCCGCGCCGTTCGGTCCGATGAGCGCCGTGAGCTGTCCGCAGTGGACGTGGATGTTCACGCCCGAAAAGATTTCCACGCGCCCGAAGGATACGCCGAAATCCTCGATCTTCGTGCAGCAGAGATGGCCGCAGTCGTCCGCCGAACGGGCGCGGTGATGCAGGATAGTTCTGAACAAAGGGATGCCCCTTTCTGAAAAACGTGGGAAATACGGTCTAGCGCGTCAGCTGCGAGAACGCGCGGTTCGCCAGCCAGAAGCAGGCGAGCGCATAGAGGACGAGCACGCCGACGGAGAGGACGGACGCCGCCTCGCCGCCCGCCAGCGAGCGCAGAAGGAGGCTCGTGTGCGTGAGCGGCAGAAGTTCGATGAAGAAGCGCACGAGATCCGGCAAAGCCCCAGTCGAGAAGAACGTGCCGCAGAGGAACGACATCGGCAGCAGCACATAGGTGTTGACCTGCCCCATCTCCTCGTATGTCCCGATCTTCATCGCCGCGATGAAGCCGATCTCGGCGAAGATCACGCAGTTCAGCACGAGCACGAGCAGAAAGAGCGGCGTGAGCAGGAGTTTCGCGCCGAAAACATAGGCGAGCACAAGGATGATCGCCGACGAGAGGAGTCCCCGCAGAACCGCCGCGAGCACCTTGCCGATGACGAAGGCCGCCGGGCGGATCGGCGCGACGAGGTACTCTTCGAGGCTCTTGTGGTAGATGCGCTCGGCGTGTACGGGAATCACGCTGTTGAAGCTGATGTTCATCGAGTTGAGCGCAAGGATGCCCGGCACGAGGAAGTCGAGATAGGTGCCCGACGAGACCGATATGCTCCTGCCCAAGCCCCAGCCGAAGGCGACGAGGTAGAGGAGCGGCGCGACCATGCGGCTCACGATGAACTTCGCCAGGCGTCGCTTCAAGACGATCCAATCGCGCCAGAATACCGTCCAGACATCATGGAGCATCACAATCCCTCCTTGCGCCCTGTCAGCTCGATGAAGGCGTCCTCCAGATTCGAGCGCCGTATGCTTGCCGCGCCGTCGAGCGACGCCGCAAACGCTGCGGCATCCTGGCGCTCGGCGAAGCAGCGGTACTCGCGCCCCGCCTCGCCGTCCCACTCGACGACGAACTCGCCGAGCCTTTCGCGCAGGGCGGCGGGCGTATCGAGTGCCGCGAGATGTCCTCGGTTCATGATGGCGACGCGCGCGCAGAGGCTCTCCGCCTCCTCGATGTAGTGCGTCGTCAAAAGCACCGTCACGCCGTCCTGCGCCATGCGGCGGATCAGCTCCCAGATGCGCCGCCGCACCTGCGGATCGAGCGCGACCGTCGGCTCGTCAAGGAAGAGGATGCGCGGCCGATGCACGAGGGCGCGCGCGATGAGAAGGCGGCGCTTCATGCCGCCCGAGAGCCGCCGCACCGGATCGCGCCGCACGTCCGCAAGCTCGACGAAGGCGAGCAGCTCTTCTATGCGTGCGCGGCGCTCCGCCGCTCCCATATGGTGCAGACGCGCGTGCAGTTCGAGGTTCTCGCCCGCCGTCAAATCCTGGTCGAAGTTCACCTGCTGCGGCACGACGCCGATCAGCTCCTTGACCTGCGGCTCATTGCCGAAGAGCGGCTTCCCCTCGTAGAAGATCGCCCCGGACGTAGGCCGCGTGAGCATTGTCAACATGCGGATCGTCGTCGTCTTGCCCGCGCCGTTCGAGCTAGAAGCCCGAAGATCTCCCCGCGTGCGACGGCGAACGACAGCCCGTCCACCGCACGCTTCGTCTCTGCCTTCCCCGCTGCCCCCGTATGACGGAAATCCTTCACGAGATTTTCCACACGAACCAAAACCATGCCTCCTCAGACTCAGCAATCTTTCTCTTCATTTTTAGTAGATTACTACAGCGAATGCATCGCGTCAACCATGCGAGGAGAAAAATCAACGTCTGCCATACTTCGTACCACGTCCACTGCCGCGCACCTTGATGAATCCTTGTTCCAAAAGCCCGTGCAGGATGCGCAGCACGCGCGAGCGACCATAGCCGCTTCGCGCCGCGATCTCGCTGCGCGAAAGCGCGGCATTCGCCAAGAGGTCGTACACGCTCTTTTCTTCCGACGACAAACCTGCGCCGCCTGCTGCACGGACGGCAAAACGACACGCAACGAATGCTCGAAAAACTCAAAGCTCGGCGCAAAAGAACTCTTTGCATAAGCCTCCGCGATGCGCCGCACGCCGCTTCCCATATTTTCAATATAGCGCAGACGAAACAGCACATTGCCCAGTACAGGATTGCGCAGAATAGAGATATTGCCGCGCAAATACTCCTCCTCCGAGATGTCGGCAGGAAGACCGCCGGGCGAGGCCACCTCGATTCTGTCGGCGAACATCATCACCTGTATATGCGGCGCGGAATCCCATGTGCGATGTGCCAAGGCATTGGCAATTACCTCACGAAACGCCTTGGCGGGTACAATTTCCTTCCCGACGCGCTCCAATCCTTCGATTTCCTCGTATTGATAGTATCGCTGAAACATCTCGATCGTCTTTTTATATTGCAAAAGAACGGACATGCCCGAAAATCGCTCACGCTCCACAATCTCGTCCAGACTGGCGCCGAAGCGCACGACATCAATGCCGGGGAAGGAATTCTCATCCGCCAGAAGCGCCGCCGCTTGGTTGTAACCCTCCTGATCGTGATAAAGCCCCAGCGTTTTCAAAATATCACGGGAGATGCCTGCAATGCCCAACCGCGCCGAAAGGTTCTCCGCCAAGCACGAAAAATGCAGTTCCTCCTCCCCAATCGACAGTTGATCAAACGATTTGCCCGTTCCTTCGAGCACAAGGCGGCGCAATTCCTCGCGGCTCACCTCCACCGTCGCCGTATGGTTGCGCTTGTACGCCTTGCCACGATACATATACGGCGGATCCATGCCCTTTTCCACGCGCAGCACAACGACATTCTGACCATCGAGCACAATGCTGAAATTCGGTTTTGGCTCGATGGCGTCGTTGATCTTATTTTTCACGGCGAGCGCAAAATCGTCTGGATTCTTCACGCCCACGCGCTCCCCTGCATCATTTATGCCGAAACAGACCTCCCCCGCACCGTAATTAGCATAGGCGCTGACCGTCTTCAGAAACGAGTTGGTCATATCTGCCTTATATTCCAAAGTCTTGCTTTCTCCCGCCATCAAAAACACCTCCAGTCCTTGCATTATAGCATAAAAACCCTTTCGTGCGTTTCTCGTGCGAACGATAGCACGAAAAATATTTTTTCGTGCGATACGAAAAAATATCATGGAATACGATCTGCAAAATTCACAAGAAAAAGCCCTCGGCGAAAATCATCGAGGGCTTTTTCCATTGTGCTTCCAACATTTTTTCAATCAAAAGCGCCTACATGGATGCTCTTGATCTTGCCCGCGTCGTCGAACATGAACTTGATGCCGTGATCGCCGTTGGATTCGCTCTGATAAAAGAAGCTCCCCTTCCCCTCGCTGTCCGGCTCGCCATAGAGACGCAGCACGGTTTCCTTCGTCATGCCGACCGTGATGCCGGCGGGCGTGCCCCAGCCGTTATTTCCCCTGCAGTCCGCGTGCACCATCGCGGCGTTGCAGAACACGACGTCCATGGTCGTTCCATAATGATACGTATCGACCTGCCCCCGCCAGAGCGGATGCCGGCTCGTCGTCGAAACCTTCGCCGGCGCACCGTATATGCTGCGCACATAATCCATCGACGCCCCGTAAAGGGACGCCGCCGATCGACACTTCCGCGTCGGGCACGGAAGCGGATGCCGCTGTCATCGCCGAAAACACGGCGAGAGCAGCCATGGCAGAAAAAACCTTGCGCACGAAATCCACGCTCCTCTTCTCCAACAAAACATATTCCCTCTCGAACCGGAAGCCATCACGCAGCCTCGATCCCCGTCCGCCGTCTCACCTCCGCCGCGCCTCGTCGAACGCATCGAGAACCGCGAGCATTTTTCTGCGGCAGGCGGCTGCGGCACTCCTCTTTCAGCGATTCGCTCACGCCGTAGAAGGCCTCGGCGATGCTGCCCGCGATGCAGGCGACCGTGTCCGTATCGCCGCCGATCGATACGGCGTTGCGCACGGCGTCCTCGAAGTCCGTGCTTTCGAGGAACGAAATGACCGCCTCGGGCACAGAACCCGGACAAGTCGCGTCCATCGAATAATGCGGGCGGATCTCATCGAGCGTGCGCGAAAGGTCGTAGCCGAATTCCCGCACGATATAGTCCTTGATCTCCTCCTTCGTCTTGCCCTCGCGCGCGAGGAAGATCGCGCTCGCCGTCACCTCCGCGCCCTTGATGCCTTCCGGATGGTTGTGCGTGACGATGGCCGTCTGCCGTGCGACCTCGCGCGTCACCTCCAGCGTATCGTAGAGCCAGCCTGCAGCGGCGACGCGCATCGCCGAGCCGTTGCCGAAGCTGCCATAAGGCTCCGGCTCTTCACTTGCCAGCCAGCGACGGAAGAGTCCGCCGTAGCCGACGCGCGGATACCGTCTGCCCCAAGCCTGCATCGCACGCGCTGCCGCCGCACAGACCACATCTTCCTCAGCCGCGTCTCCCACTTCCAACAAGGCGTCCGCCACGGCGATCGTCATCACCGTATCGTCCGTAAAGCGAGAGCCTTGACTGAACAACGGAAAAATCCTTCGTCTTCGCGCCGCGGTCGAATTCATACGGCGCACCGATCATATCGCCCAAAATCGCACCATACATAAAGCTGCCTCCTTTTCCCTTCCCCGTCTCTCCCAACGACGTTCATCATCTTGCGCCAAATACTTCAGCACATACCACAAGCGTTCGCGCGTGCAATTTGACCATCGCGCAGAATTTCTCAAAAAAGCATAAAAACATCAAAGCTGAAAGATCCTTCGATAAATCGCCAAATCCTCGTCCTTGAACACATTGAACACGATGCGCATCGGCGCGTCATTCGCATGAAGCCACGCACGGCAGGTCGCAACGGCTGTCTCGGCGGCTTCCTGCGGCGGGTAGTGAAACTCGCCCGTCGATATGCAGCAGAAGGCGACGGATGTCAGTCCGTGCCCTGCCGCGAGGTCCAGGCACGCGCGATAGCATGAAGCGAGACACTGCTGCGCCTCGTGCGTGACGCCCGCGAATACTCCCGGCTCATGGACAGAACTTCCCACGGGCGCGATGATCGGACCAACCGTATGAAGCACATGGCGAGCGGGCAAATTGAAACCCGGCGTGATCTTCGCGCGCCCAGCAGGCTCCGAATGCCCCTGTTCCCGCATGATTTCATCACAGACAGCGCGAAGGGCGAGTCCCGCCGCCGAGTGGATCGCATTGTCGATGCAGCGGTGCAGCGGCACGAAGCAGCCGAGCAAGGCGGAGTTCGCCGCATTGACGATGGCGTCGACGGCAAGGCGCGTGATGTCGCCCTGCCAGAGCACGAAGTTTTCATCCGCAGTGTCCATACCTGCACCGCTCGCCGCGCCGCGTGCCATAGCCGTGCGCCGCTCCTCCGTCACCGTCGGCAGAGCCGCACCGTCGACGACGCCTCGCGCCTCGCGCTCTTCGGTGAGCAGAGCGTCCTGCACGCGCAGGAAATCCGCCTGCAAGGGAATCGGCGAACGCACGTTCATCAAGGCACGCAGGAAGTCGCGCTGCGCCTGCCTATCGCGAGGAATACGCGCGGCTTCCTCGCGATAGGCAGGCATCTCCGTCAGAAGATGCTCGATGAGGAACGCGACCTTCTCTCTGCGGCCTTCTGCGCCCTGCGCTTCAATCGCCATGCCCTGCACTCCTTTCCATCGCCTTCTGCAGTGCCTTCAAGGAGGCGTCAATATCGCCGTCGACGAGGATACTCTGCGCGGCAATTTCCTGCGGCGCGACGGCTTCCCCCCGATTCATCACGCAATAGACAGCTGCGGGATTCTCCTTCGTCAGCGCCCAGAACGGATACTTGATGATGCCCGGCGTATTCGCACCGACGCCGAATTCCCAATAGAGCACGCGCCCCGTCTGATGCGCACGCAAAAATTCTTGATACCGTTTCGCCGCCTCATGCCAGCCCGCATCCTCGACAAAGGTGCTGTCAGCACGCAGATTCATCCCCATCGGCTCGCCGCAGCGAGGACAGTGCGGCACAAGCTCTCGCGGCACGCGCATCGCCTCCTGCTCGGCGACCATGCGGCGCACCGTATCATAGTTGTCATACGTCGCATCGTGACAAGGCACGGAGCACTGCCAAAGACCGTAGTCGCCCTGCGTATAAAAGAGCCGTTCCTTCGGAAAACCGTTGTCTTGAAAAAAATGATCGACATTCGTCGTGATGACGAAAAAGTCCTTGCCGCAAAGCAACGAAAGGAGACGCTGATAGAGCGCATTCTGTCGCTCCTCGTAGCGGTTGATCCAGATATAGCGGCTCCAATACGCCCACTTCTCTTCAAGCGTCGGGAACGGATAGAAGCCGCCCTCGTACATATTGCGGAAGTGATACCGCTCGATAAAGTCGGCAAAATGCTTTTGAAAGCGTGCGCCGTCGTACAGATAGCCGGCAGCCGTCGAAAGCCCTGCGCCCGCACCGACGACGACCGCCTCCGCCTCAAAAAGCGCCTGCCGCAGGCGCTCGATCTGCTGAACCATCGGAGGATTCGATGCCATTTGCTTTCCCTCATTTCGATGTTCTGATACCATTTTCGCCGCATTGCAATGCCATTAAGGCGCTCCCTCATGGCGCAAAAAGCGCCGCTGTACCACAGGCAGCGCTTCCTGCCTATACCGCCCTACACGTTTTCCACCAGCTGCCGCACGAAGTCCGTCGCAGGATGCGCCTCGATCTCCTCGGGCGCAGCGAACTGCTCGATGCGCCCTTCCTTCAAGATGAGGACGCGCGTGCCGAGGCGCATCGCCTCTTCGACGTCGTGCGTGACGAAGACGATCGTGAGACCGCCGCGTGCGTGGATGGCGCGGATCTCGTCCTGCAGCTGGCGGCGCAGGAGAGCGTCGACCGCGCCGAACGGCTCATCCATCAAGAGAAGCTCGGGCGACGCCGCCAAGGCGCGCGCAATGCCGACGCGCTGCTGCTGCCCGCCCGAAAGCTCGGCGGGATAGCGTCCGCCAAGACTCGCGTCAAGGCCGACGATCGCCATCCACTTCGCCACTGCCTTCTTCGTGCGCTCCTTGTCGCTCTTGTTCCAGAGGTTCGGCACATAGGCGATGTTTTTCCTCGACCGTCAGATGCGGGAAGAGCACGCTGCCCTGAATCGCATAGCCGATCTTTCGCCGCAGCTGCACGAGATCCGCCGTCTTGAGGCTTTCGCCGAGCACCGTGATCTCGCCTGCGGTCGGCTCTGACGAGTCCGTTGATCATCTTGAGGAACGTCGTCTTGCCGCCGCCCGATGCGCCGAGCACCGTGATGAACTCGCCCGCCTCGATCGAAAGGCTCAGGCTGTGGACGGCTTCTGCGTCCCCATACGATTTGCTCACATCGAGAAACGTGACGACCGCGCTCATCGGAGCACCCCCTTTTCTTCCAAGAAGCGGCGTGCAACCGCGCGCGGCTCCTCGCCGCCCGACTCGACCGCGTCGTTCATCTCTGCCATCTCCGCTTCCGAAATCAGTCCATCGAAATGCGCGAGCAAGTCGCGAAGCTCGGGATGTGCAGAGAGCGCCGCTTCGCGCACGACCATGCCGCATTCATACGAAGTAAAAAATTTCTTGTCGTCTTCGAGCACATTGCCATTGACCTTCGAAAGCCGCCCGTCCGTCGTGAAGACGATCATCGAATCGAGCTTGCCTTCGTCTAGCGCCTGATACTTGAGACCGATGTCGATGTCGACGGTCGAACCAAAGTTCATGCCGTAGGCGCGGCACATCGCTGGAAAGCCGTCCTCGCGCTCGAAAAAAAGTCGTACTCAGCGCCAAAGTTCATCTTGTCCGCGACGCGAGCGAGGTCGGAATACGTCCTGAGCTGATACCGTTCAGCGAGGTCGCGCCGCACGGCGATGCCGAAGGTATCGTTGAATCCCGTCATGCCGAGCCACTCCATGTGATACCGATTGCGATACTCTTCCTGCAATTCGTCGAAGCGCGATTCGTCGTAAGCGTCCGTGCGTTTCAAGACCTGCAGCCAGCCCGTTCCCGTATACTCGGGATAGAGATCGAAGTCGCCGTGCTCCATCGCCGGCATGATGTTCGATGTGCCGCCGCCGACGCCCGGCGTCAAGGCGACCTTCAGCTGCTGTCCTGCTCGATGACGAGTTTGAGCATTTCGCCGAGGATCAGCTGCTCCGTCATCGGCTTCGTCGCGATGCGGATGACGGCGGCCTTCGTGCTCTCGAAGAACGCATAAGCGCCGCCCGCCGCGACGAGGACGAGCGCGACCGCCGCCCACCGCCGCCACGGACGACCTTTCGCGCTGCTCCTGCGGCAGAGCGCACGCTTCTCCAAGCGCGAGAGCACGCTGTCGGCGAAGAGCGCCAAGAAGGCGATGAGGAGCGAGCCGTCGAAAGCGAGCGCCGCGTTGTTCGTCGTGATACCGCGATAGATGGCGATGCCGAGGCCGCCCGCCCCAATGAAGGACGCGATGCCCGCGAGCGCGATCGTCATCGTCGTCATGTTGCGGACGCCCGCGAGAATGACGGGCATGGCGAGCGGCAGGGCGATGCGCCTGAGCACCGGAAGCGCGTCGACCCCATGCCGACCGCCGCTTCGATGAGGAGCGGATCGACATTCTTCAAGCCCGTATGCGTATTCTTCACCATCGGCAAGAGCGCGTAGAGCGTCAAGGCGATGATCGCCGTCGTATTGCCGATGCCCGAAAACGGCAGCAGGAAACCGAACATCGCGATCGACGGGATCGTGTAGAGAAAATTGACGACGAGAAGCGTCGGCTGCGCCATGCGGTCAACCTCGGCGATCAAAATGCCCATCGCGCCGCCAATCACGATGGCGAGGACGATCGCTGTCAGCGATATGGCGATATGCTCCAGCGTAAGCTGCAGGAAAAAATCGCCGCGCTCCTGGAAAAGTCGTATCATCTCTGCAAACATAGGGATTCCTCCTCAGTCACCCGGAACAATATCCAATTTGTAGCCCAAGGGCTGCAATACTCGAATCAATGTATTGATCTTGGGTGTGGCTCCCATCTTTTTCCAACCGTGCGATAGCAGATTGCTTCAAGCCGCACATATCCGCTAATTGTTTTTGAGACAAACCTCTTGCTTCCCGGGCTTCAATGAGCTTGCCAATCAAAGCCACTTCAAAATCAATACGAGCTTTTTGCTCTTCGCCAATAAAGGTCTCATCATTCCAAAGTTCATTGAAATTCGTCCCCATTACTTTCCCTGCCTTTCCAAATAGTCCTCCATCCTACGTTTTGCACATTCCATCTCTTTCTTCGGAGTCTTCTGTGTTTGCTTGCGAAAATGATGCAGCAAAACAAAGCGACCATCAATATAAGCAAAAAATAAAATGCGCTCATGCAAAGGACGCAATTCCCACAAATCACCCTCCAAGTGTTTCATATACGGCATACCCGCTCTTGTGCCATATTCCTGCAAAACACGAATATAAACGAGAATCTTATCCGACAAGACACGCATACGTTTATCGGAATCCCGCCGCCGCTGCAACTCCATCAAAAAGTCTTTTACAGGCTCCTCGCCTTTTTTATCTCGGTAAAATTCCACCTCAAACATATATACATCCCGCTCAAACTATAACATATTTGTTATCATCTCACAAGTCAATCTTCTGCAAAAACAGTGCCTCCTCCGTCACTGCGCCTCGTCGCCCAGGCTTTCAATCGCTTCCACAGGACAGCTTTCAAAACAAAGTCCGCAGTGCAGGCAGTGTGCGGCCGCAATCTTGTACGGCTCGCCTTCCGCGATGCACTGCTGCGGACAGACCGTCGCGCAGGTGCCGCAGCCAATGCAGTCCTCGGTGATGCGAAAGCCCTTTTCCTCGCGCTCTGCACGGCCGAAGGAACTGCTCTCACGACAGATTGGACTCTTGCCGAGGTCGAAAAATTCGAGTCTGCCTTCCGCGATGACGAAGGCTTCGAGGATGTACCGCGTCTCGCCTGGATAGACGCCCTCCATCGAGGGATTCTCCTGAAAGATCCGGTCGATCATCGCCTTCTGCTCGCTGTCCGCAAGCCTTTCGGCGCGTCCCATAAGACGCACCGTCTGCCACTCCTTGTTGAGTCCCGTAACGGCGACGGCGGGATCCGCCATAAGTTCGGCATAGAAATCCTTGCCGCGCGCCGTGCAAAAGTAAAGCCGCCCCTCTTCCACCAGCATCACGTCGATGATGCGCACAGCGGGCGCTCCCGTGCAATCGACGGTCGCAAAGGCGCAGTCGCGGATATCGCGCAGGATTTCCAGATACTCTTGAACGCTCATCATGCTATCGCTTCCTTTCATTCATACATTCATTGTAGCATAAAACTGGATGAGATTCTCGATGGTTTCATTCAACAATCTTTATTCAACTTTAAAATTTGAGTCCACAATCATCATGTGTTATACTTATACATGGTGCTACTTAAACGGTAGGCGGTCGATTCTTAGCCCCTCGGCGGTCGATCGTCAGCCGCGCATCTGCGCTCTTCGAGCTTGATTTGCGGGACGTTTTCGCATACGACCTATTATCCAATCAGCTGCGCCCTTTAGGCTTGCTTCTTGGATAGGTCAGCAGGGGCGTTGCCCATGACGATTAACGATTTAATCGCGTTGCTCTTGGTAACGCTTTTTTATCCTCGTCGTTCTGAAGGCATAAGAAACCCCGCCTCCGGCAACCAATCGTAGGCGGGGTTTCTTAAACCAAACTTATCATTGGGGCTGACCGTTTACCGGTAGCACCTTTTCTATGCTCATTATACGACACAATGCGTCATTCGTCAAATAACATCCATGCGCCTTGCTTATCCCTCGCTGCCCCACAGCACCTTGTTGACGCTGCCGCGCTCGATGAGCTGGGCGGGGAAGTCGCTGACGGACTCGACGATTTCTGCGGAAAGCATCCGAAGAAGCATCCTCGCCGCGCGGCGACCCAGCTCTTCATAGTCGAAAGCGACGGTCGTCAGCGGCGGGTACGTCACAGCTCCCATATCGTAGCCGCCGAAGCCCGCGACAGAGACCTCGCCGGGCACGGCGATGCCGTTTTCATGCAGCGCGCGCATGACGCCGAAGGCGATTCCGTCCGTCGCGCAGACGACGGCGCTCGGCCGACGTGCAAGGATCTCGCCGCTCTTGTGATACGATGCCTCGATGCCGAACTCCGTCTCCACGAAGCTGACGCTCGCGCCGCGGTTGCCGCGCGTGAAGATCTCGCTGAAGCCGTCCTTGCGCTCCACGCCGACGGCGCGATCCTTCTCCGTGACGCCCACGAAGACGACGCGCTCATGCCCCATGCGGCGGATGTAGTCACCGAGCAGCCGCCCTGCGCCGAAATCGTCGACCTTGATGTACTTGACATTTTCATCCTGCTGGCCGACGAAGAGCACGGGGACATCGCGCTCCTTGAGCGTCTCGACAAGCGCGTGGTGCGCGGTCGTGATGCCGAGGGAGTGGACGACGATGCCGTCGACGCCGAGCTGCGCGAGGTGCTCGATGCTCTTCAGCTCGCGCTCCATGTCGAGGAAAGAGGACTGGAAGAGGATCTGGCAGCCAACCCTCGTCGAATGCCTTCGAAAGTCCCGTGAGCATCCTGCCGCCCATCGGCGAGTCGACGCGCGGCGTGACGACGCCGATCATGCCGCTCCGCTTCGCCTTCAGACGGCGGGCGAAGGCGTTCGAGGAAAATCCCGTCGCCGCGATCGCCTGCTGGATGCGCTCCGCCTTCTCCTCGCTCACATACCCATGGTTCAGATAGCGTGAAACCGTGCTTTTCGACACCTCGGCGATCGTCGCGATGTCTTGAATCGTCACTCTGCGTTCCATATAAATCCTCCCAACTCCCACATTTTCCCTTCGATCTTTCCCAACTTCCCGTCAGCAGAAATCCGAAGCTCCGGGCAAATGTCCTCCGTCGGAAACACGAAGAACGATGCGGCCTCCGCTCCCTCCTGGAAAAAAAGACCTCGATGGCTGTCTTGTCCTGATAGATCTGCAGCTTGAGCGAATCCGCCGCCTCCAATCGGAAGCGGCGCACGCCGCGCCCGCCGAGCTTCATCCCTTCGCGATCGAGCGTCATGACGGCGGTGCGTCGCGCGTAGGAAAGGCGCATCCTTTCGCCCGTCTCCTTGTAGTCGAGGTCAATGCACACCTCCTGCGCCTCGCCGAAGGCGATTTCCAGCTCCACCTCCGACTTGGGCGCGAGCGCCTGCCCGAACGATTCCGTCCCGGCGCCTTCGAACACCTGCGCCGCCCCTTTTCGAAGGGCTTTCATCTCTTCGGACGGCGCAGAGAAGATCTTGCCGTCCCGCAGGTGCAGCTCGCGCGGCATCGTCAGCGAGAAAAGCCAGCCTTCCGCCGCCGTCGGGTACTCCTCTTCGCGCTCAGGCATACCCATCCAGCCGAAGAGCAGCACGCGCCCCTCGTGCGAGAACACCTGCGGCGCATAAAAGTCAAAGCCTCGGTCAAGCTCATGAAAATCGCCGTGCTGAAACTTCAGCGAAGCAAGGTCGAGCTTTCCTGCGACATAGCCCGACTGGTAGAGGTTCTGCCAGCGGTATTCCTCAGCTGGAAGCCCCTGCGGCGAGAAAAAGAGCACGTCGCCCTCCGGCAGCGGCAGGAGCGTCGGGCACTCCCACATATAGCCGAAATCCGAAAGCTCCGTCTCGATCTCGCCCGCCAGATTCCAGCCGTCCGCCTCCTTCTCGTAGAGCACGGCGCGTCCCTTTTCCGCTTCCGTCTGTGCGCCGAGCACGAGGAACTCCCGCCCATCCTTGCAGAAGCGGCTGGGATCGCGAAAATGCGCCGTATACCCCGGCGGCTCGTGCTCGATGATGATCTCATCCTTCCGGGCACCCGCCTTTTCGCCCTGCCACGAGGCGAGTCTCTGCGCCGGCGTGCGCACGTCATCCTCCTTGCGGTTGCAGGTGTAGACGAGGCGGAGGACGCCGTCCTCGACGAAGCCCGCGCCCGAATAGCAGCCGTCCTTGTCGTGCACATCGCTCGGCCACAGCGCGAGCACAGGCAGACGGTAATGCACGAAATCCGCCGTCTCGACATGACCCCAGCACTTATGCTTGTGCTCGATGCCCAAGGGATTCCACTGGAAGAAGATGTGGTACTTTCCCGCGTGCCAGGAAATCCCGTTGGGATCGTTGACGAGGCCGAACGGCATTTCCAGATGGAAGTCGTTGTGCCAGCGGTGCGCGAGCGGGAATCCTTCGCGCACCTTGGCATCGATCGTCTCTTTGTCGAACGCTTTATCGAACGCTTCATCAAACGCTTCTTTCGCCATGATCTCACTCCTTCGGATCGAAGAGCGTGTACGTCAGGCCGAAGGCGATACCGAAGCCGATGACGTTGACGATCAGGTACTCAAGAAGATGATCCATGTAGAGGAGCGTACCCGGCAGAACCGTCACGCCCATGCCCGTGCCTGCGAGGTGCATGACGCCGGATGCAGCGCCCGCGCAGGCGCCGCCCACGAGCGCATAGATGAACGGCTTCATGAAGCGCAGGTTGATGCCGAAGATCGCCGGCTCCGTGATGCCCAAGAACGCGGGGATCGCCGAAGAGATGTAGAGAGCGCGCTTCTTCTTGTTCTTCGTGCGCATCGCCACGGCGACGGCGGCGCCGCCCTGCGCGATGATCGCGCCCGTGATGATCGCGTTGAAGGCGTCGCGCCCGGTCGAAGCGAGAAGCTGGATTTCCAGCGCGTTGAACACATGATGGATGCCGCTGACGACGATGACCTGATGCAGACCGCCGACGATGAAGCCGCCGATGCCGAAAGGCAGCTCAAGGAACGCACGCACCGCGCCGAACACGGCAAGCTCCAGCGTGTGCATGATGGGGCCGACGATGAGAAGGCCGACGATCATGCACGAAAAGAGCGTGAGGAACGGCGTGAAGATGAGGTCGACGACATCGGGGATGAACTTCTTGAGTCCCGCCTCGACCTTTGCGGCGAGAATGCCGAGGACGAGTGCCGGCAGAACCGATCCTTGGTAGCCGACGACGGGAATCGAAAGCCCCAGGAAATCCATGTAGATGGGCTGCGCATCGCCGCTCGCGATCGCGTAGGCGTTCGGCAGCTGCGGCGCGACGAGCATCAGTCCGAGGACGATGCCGATGACAGGCGTGCCGCCGAACTTCTTCATCGTCGACCAGCAGACGAGCGCCGGCAGGAAGGCAAACGCGGTGTCCGTCAGGATCTGGCTCATGCGCACGAGGTTGTCGCTCATCTCGACGCCGAGGTTCTGCATCATGCCGCGCAGACCCATGAAGAGACCCGTCGCGACGAGCACGGGGATGATCGGCACGAAGACGTCGCCGAACGTGCGCGAAATCTTCTGCGCCGTCGTCATCTGCTCGTAGGCGGCCTCCTTGTTGGAGCCGCCCGCAAGCGCCGGATTCATGCCGACGAGCACATCGTAGACCTTGTTGACGAAGCCCGTGCCAAGGATGATCTGGTACTGCGCCGCCGCGAAGAACTGTCCCTTGACGCCGTCGATGTTCTCGATCGCCTTGTCCTCGATCTTGTCCTTGTCGTTCAGGATGAGGCGCAGCCTCGTCGCGCAATGCTCCGCCGTGCGGATGTTCGCCATGCCGCCGATGTGGTCGAGAATCTCGCGCGCCACGCGCTCCTCCGCCGGCATCGAGGCGTAGGCGGGATTTGACCCTGCAGGTTCAGCCGAAGCCTTCGCCTGCCCCTCTTCCGCCTCTTCGCCTCCCGAAGAGATCGTCTGAGCGCCCAGCGAAAGCGTGATCTTGCCGTAGTCCGCCGCATTCGTCACGACGACGGGCGTCGTCGTATCGTAGCCCGCTGCGCGGATCGCCGCCTCGTCGAACTCGATGAGAACATCGCCCTTCCTGATCTTCGCCCCCTGCTCCACATGCGCCGTGAAATACTTGCCCTCCAAGTTCACCGTGTCGAGGCCGACGTGGACGAGCAAATCGACGCCGTCCACCGAATGAAGCCCGATCGCGTGCTTCGTTGGAAAAAGCACCGTGACTTCGCCATCAAACGGGGCGACGACCTTCCCCTGCGGGCTCTTCACCGCCGCGCCGCGCCCCATGAGTTCCCCGGCAAACGCCGGATCGTTGACCTCCTTCAGCGCGAGGAGCTCTCCTCCAAGGGGCTTTCCAACCATAACTCCGCCATACTCCATTCCCCTTTCATGAAATCGGTTTCATAACTCCATGTTTATCTTACTCTTCATAAAAAAATTGTTGTCAATAGATTTAAACGGAAACGCAGGATTCCTTGGTCATCCTGCAAAAAGCGCCATCCACTGCAAAATTTATGCAGTAAATGACGCTCGATCGTCGATGGGACTATTCTCTTTGCCTTATTGCATACCGTTGTCGGAAAAAATAGCGGCTAGCTCGGAATTCTCCTTTAGATATTGCTCCGAGATGCGATCCCAATCGAAGCCAGTGACGCTCGGAATCAGTCGTTTTTTCTCTTCCGCTTGCTCCCGTTCTGAGAGTTTGCCGTCCTCTCCCTCGCCCTTGTCGTCTGCGATACGATGAAGGATGCGTAAGCTCTTCTTATATGCTTTCATGCCATCATCAAGATCAGTCTTCTTCTCGGCAATGAGCTGCGAAAGGTCTGTAGGATTATCCGCTTTCTTATCCTTCTTGCCTCCCGTGTGATCTTCTCCAAGCATGGCAGAGAGAAGCTCTTCCATATTTTTCGCCTTGCGGCTCATCTCTTGGAAGAATCCGTATGCCGCTGTCTTTTCATTGAAATATCTGCTCGCCTTGTCTTTGACTTTCAGAGCATCCCCCATCTTAAGGCCGAGATAAGCACAATATGCCCGCACCAAATCCCCATGTCCACCTTGTTTAAACAGCTCAATATCCTTCCCACTCATCGTCATACCGACGAGTGAGCGAATTTCGTTTACCAGAGGATTTTCGCAATTTGGGTCAAGTGAGCCTAAGCGATCAAGAACACTGTTCAGATACGGATCACCTGCCAAGGAATGTCCCAACGATTTCTGATGATGGCCATAGGCATTAAGCTGCCGAACGAGATACATCTGAATATCCGCCCCGACTGCAAGAGGATTTTTTGCAGAATCTTTCAAAATTGAACGAATGCCGTCCTCAATGCCTGCCATGGTCTCTGCCAAAGATGCTCGTTCATATTGAGTCGCCCAATCCAGATCCTCTGCCCGAAGCGGTTTCAACGGCTCAATTCCTGCCATATCCATTTGCTCTACACTTCGTCCCGCCATATGATTTTGTTCAGCGTTTCCTCGATCTTTCTGATTTATTGTCTTGTTCAAAAGTGCCAAATCCCTGCCCTGTGCACTTACAAACACACGATACGCAGGAGCATGAAAGGATTCTTCATCCTTTTTGGATTTAGAGATTACTATCGACGTGTCCTCTTCATTTTCGAGAACTTGATTGTCTCGTCTCGAATATTTTCCTGTTTCAATGGGCATCTTAGAAATTTCACTTATTCTCATCTAAATCCCTCCTTTGTAATCTATTATTTTATCGTATTGCTATAAGAATTCTTAAATAAAAAAATGTGCAGATATCTTTCTAAATCAAAAAGACACCTGCACATTTAGTTCCGTTAGCTGGAGAAATTGATCAAAGGCTCAACAAATCGTGGATATTCCGGGAAAGCATACTCCCTATATCCTGCAATGCTGTCTGTTCCATGAAACCAATTCGGATATGTGAAGTCCACTGCCGTCAAAGTATCGAGGTCAACTATGATATGTGTTTTCCCCTTTTCGGGTTCCTCTTCAAAATGCTTTCGTGTTCCGCTCCAGAAACCGCTATAGTATGTCATACCATATCGATCTGTACCGGACATTATGGACTGTGCAGAAGAGACATCACTCAAATTGTACGATTTTACAAAATGATGCTCTCCATAGGAAAAGCCTTTCACTGTCATAATAAGCAAATGTCCTCG
The DNA here is from genome assembly GCA_916438625.1 of uncultured Selenomonas sp. Lineage (GTDB taxonomy): Bacteria > Bacillota > Negativicutes > Selenomonadales > Selenomonadaceae > Selenomonas. Next base: position 2,562,066 of record CAKAFE010000001.1, read on the forward strand.
CGGAACTGCCAACATTCTCTTATCCATCGAACCACCAAAATCACCGATAGCCATTTGCAGCAGTTTCGTACCTACAGATGTGCTGATGGAACAATCCGAAGAGTTGTTTGACGTATTCATGCGAGTCGTTTCACAATCCAGACGCTGATATTTCAGTTCTCTGCCATCGACACGAACGAATCGTTCCGACATATCCTCCCGCGCAAAATACTCCACAAAATGCGAACCGTCCCTCGTCCATGCAAAGCAACGAGCGTTGCTGCCCAGCGAAGTGATCGACGACGGGAGCGCCCATGCGAAAAGCGCGGCTTCCATAGGGGCGGCCGGCGCTCCTGCCTTCGCTGCGGCAAGGAGCTTGCTGCCTTCCGCTGCATCGTCTCTTGTCATGTCAGCAGCACCAGCCGTGATCGATGCAGCGGGATTGGCGGGCGCATTTCCCACCGCCGTGAGGCGAAGCAGGTAGTCGCCTGCGGCGAGGTTCACAAGGAGCGGCGATGCCGGATGAGCTGCATCCGGCTCTGCCAAGACTTGCATATCCTGCCCGAGGAGCTGCACCTTGCATCCCTTGCCTTCCTGCAGAACTTTCGCGGCAATCTCATGGAAACCCGCTTCTGCAATCGTCAAGCCCAGCAGCTTGTCGCCGCTCGCTTCCTCAAGCGTATGCTTGGCGATCGCCCCCAAAGATGCCGACGGCGTCTTATCGACCTGCACGACAACTTCGGCATCGGGATCAAACGAGCCGTCCGTCGAAAGAAGTCGCAGAACGTATGCGACAACGGGAAGATTCTTTGCCTTGACGGTATTCTTGTCCAGCACATCGAGAATCTGCATCTGCGCGTTCATGATCTGGAGCTGGTAGTTGCAGTTCTCGGGCACGTCCGCAAGACGGATGGTGTAGAACCCCGCTTCTCGAATCGGCAGGACGGACATATCGTGGTCAATGGCGTTGTCCAATGTATGCTTCACTGCCGCACCGATCGGCTGTTCCTGTGCCTGCAGGAGACTGTCATCGCCTTCCTTTTCATCCCACTTGTCCGAGAGATGCGCCATGAATGAAAATTCATTGGCCGTTTCCCCTGCATAGGCCGCCACGCAGAGGAAATAATATCCCGGCTCGCTCACGAAGCTCAAAAAGCTCGTACATGCCGGCAGGATTCTGGGACTGCGCCACGCGCGTCAGCTGATTCGTCGCCGTATCGAGCTTGTATAGCTCCAGGTCGTTGTCCACAGCGGCATCTGCCACAGGAGACATGTACGCCGTGATCTTCTTCTTTTCTGCGAGCTGGAAGAAGTACCAGCGCCGCTTCCCCTTGCCGCCGACAGTGTCCTTATAGAGGACATCCACGTTGATGTTGTAGGCTCCATTGGGCTGGCTGTTGCCCGGCTCCGTATCGGCGCTCGCAGTGCTCGCTTCGGCTGCCATGTTCGTTCCCGTTGCGTCAACCAACGCTTGGCGAATCGGGCGGACTGCCTTGACTGCGACTCGTGCCGCCGCCCAGTCTCCTGCGCCTTGCGTCTGCTCGATTGCCTTCGCCGTGAAATCAAGGACTTCCCCCGGCGTGATCGGCAGGGCGTTCTTCATGACAGCATCGTTGCACGCTGCCGTCTTTTCTGCAGGATTCCTTGCCTCTTCGTTGAAAATAATCTTCTTGTCAAACATTTTTGAAAAAAACCTCTCTTTCGTTTTACCATGAGAACCTTTGTGCTAAGGCTGGAAAAAGCGCAAAAATCCCCCATTGCTCTGTTTGACTGAAATTTTATGTGGATGCCGCCGAGAATGTGGCTGTTTCAGGCTGCCAACCCAGTTTTTTTCAGCTTCGTTAGATAACTGTTGATCTTTTCTCCTTGTTGAATTTGTTGTAATAGTCGGCTCCCAGATCGATGAAGGGCTCTCCCAGCTTCAATATGTGGTAAATGGCTATCAGCATGGTATGCGCTACAGCTACTGTGGCACGTTTTGCTCCCCGTCGCACGACGAGCCTGTCATATTGTGCGGACAAGAAGGAGTCCTTCTTCTTGATGGCTGCCTTGGCGCATTGTATCAGCGTAGTCTTCAGTGTGGCGTTCCCTTTGGTAGTCCTGCCGCTTTGCCGCTTTCCGGCACTTTCGTTGTTCCACGGAGACAGACCCGCCCAGCTGGACAGATGTTTCTCCGTTGCAAAGCGACTCATATCCAAACCTGTTTCCGCCAAAATGGTTTCCGCGCTCTGCCTCCCTATGCCCGGTATCTCGTCCAGCTTTTTCTATCGCGTCTTCATAGCCGCTGCTGTACTGCTTGACGAGCTTATCCATCTGACCGATGCGCTTCGTCATGTCGTCGATATGATCTACGACTTGCAGGATCAGTTGTTTCTGCAAAGGCGTGAGAAAGCCGTCCAGCGCTTGCATGACATCTTCCACCTTGTGCCTCAATGCTCCGTGAAGGCTTTCTTCCACTTCATCCTTCTGCAGCGGCGCATCCTTCTTGAGCAGCTTCTGCAAGAGGCTGCGCGAGCTTTTGCCGTTGATGTTGGAAACTACGCTGGACAGCTTGATATTTCCTCCTTCCAGCATCTTCTGCAGACGGTTGAGTTCACGTGCACGCTCGGCAATCAAGCTCTTTCTGTACCTGGAAACTTCCCGCAACTCGCGTTGCTCCCGTTTCGGAATATAGCTCGCGCTCAACAGCCCGTGCTGCAGCAAGTCCGCGATCCATTCGGCATCCTTCACATCGGTCTTCCTTCCAGGAACATTCTTCATGTTCCCCGGCGTTGACGATCATGACGCCTAGATGAGAGGTCTCGAAAAGATTGTAGACGGGTTTCCAGTAGGAACCCGTGCTTTCCATGGCGGCCATCTGGCACTTTTTCATCCCAAAAGCCATTTGGCGAGTGCGCGGATTTCTTTGCTTGTCGTGCCAAATGTTCGTATTTCCTGCTTCTTGCCACATCTGAGGCAGGCGACGATCGAGCGTTTGTGCACATCAATCCCACAACAGCGTTCGTACGTGACATCCATGAGGATTCCCTCCCTTTGTACGACGTGGCCTCCTCGATGATGGCTCATTTTACCATACGTCCTTTTGAGCGTAGCTCTGAACAAAGCGTGGTGCGAAAAAAGGAGACCAGATCAGTTTACACAGCGAGATCGAATCTCAAAAATTATTCGACCTTCAACGTCTGCTCTTATTATACCATAGATGGCGGTTCTCGTTCATTGTGGTGCCGTAAGGCGTGGGCGTTTCCCATCTTCTCATTTCATCGCCTTCACGGTGATGCGCTACGTGAATCCCGTCGAAATCTCCCTCATGGGCTTTCGCCTCCTTTCCTTTGCCGATTCTTATCATAGAGACGAACTGTCAAAGTCTATTTGACAGTTAGAAAACTTTTTTCAAGCCAAGAAAAAAACGATGATGCAGATGCCTTATCAGCATCTGCATCATCGTCTAACTCTCTTGTAGATTCTACATAAGTTTATACGCTTTTTAGCTTACATACGGTGCAGCACAGCCTTGTATGTATGTCAAACGGAAACGCAGGATTCCTTGTCATCCTGCAAAGAAAAGCGCCATCCACTGCAAAATGTATGCAGTAAATGACGCTTGATCGTCGATGGGACTATTCTCTTTGCCTTATTGCATACCGTTATCGGAAAAAATGGCGGCAAGCTCGGGATTTTCCTTCAGATATTGCTCCGAGATGCGGTCCCAATCGAAGGCTGTGACGCTCGGGATCAGTCGTTTTTTCTCTTCCGCTTGCTCCCTTTCCGAGAGTCTGCCGTCTTCTCCTCGCCCTTGTCGTCTGCGATACGATGCCATGTACGCAGACTTTCCTTGTACACTTTCATTCCATCATCAAAGTCGCCCTTCTTTTCGGCAAGAATCTGCGAAAGATCTATAGGATTCTCCGCTTTTTCTCCCTTTTTCTCCTTCACGTCTGGCTCCAGCATGGCAGCGATCAGCTCTTCCATATTTTTCGCCTTGCGGCTCATCTCTTGGAAGAATCCGTATGCCGCTGTCTTTTCATTGAAGCATCTGCCCGCCTTTTTTTGGCATGGCGCTCAGCGTATCTGGTTTTATGCCAAGATACGCACTGTATTCTTTGGTAAGTCCAACATTTTCTTCGTGTGTAAGGAACTCGTTATCCTTGCCGATCATTGTGTTTCCTATAAAGGAACGAAGTTTGTTCACCAAGGGATTTTCACCTTTGGGATCAAGCGCTCCAAAACGATCAAGAATACTGTTCAAATACGGATCGCCCAGCAAAGTATGCCCCAAAGCCTTTTGATGATGCCCATAGGCATTGAGCTGTCGGATAAGTTCCGTTTGAATAAGCGCACCTATCGAACGAGGATCTTTCGTGCCAAGTTGCAAAACCTCTCGGATGCCCTCTTCTAAATCATGCATGGTTCTTGATAAAGAAGCGCGTTCATACTCCGAAAAAGAAGTCAATAAACCGAATATCTTCGAGCGGCTCAACCGAAGCCATTTCCCATGTTTCCACCCGTTGAGCAGGCGCTTGATTTGCCGCTGCAAGCTTTCTCCCCTCGTCGCTGATGGAAACCTCATGCGCGAGCGACTGGAAGGACGTCGATTCTCTTTTTATCGAATCTCCTCCCTGTAAGGATGCCGCCACGGATTTCCTGTTCCCTGCCCGACTCATAGCCTGTGTATTTTGTGCAGCTATATTCTTCCCCACGATCGCACTATTATCGTTCGCATGAATTTTCATCTTCATTCGCCTCCCTGCACGTTGATCTTCTTCGTTATATTTATCGTTTTATATAGCAACGATAGATTTCATCTATACTGCTTATATTTCTGCTCCAATTCCTGTTGCTTCTTGATCGTGGCAATCTGCGTCTCCAAAGCGGCAATCTGGCTCTTGTACTCCGCCTCGGTCTTCGTATCTGCTCCGCTGATCGTCATTCCATTCTTAGCTGCAGCAAGTTTGCGGCGCAGTCCTTGGATGCGTTCACGAAGGATATCGATCTGCGCATCAAAATAACTTCTGCCGCTCCGTTCATTGGCTCCTGTCAGATACGGGACTTCCGCATCACTCTTATCAAACAGCTCGTCAGCAAATTCACTCAATCTGCTATCCTCTATCCAATGGAGACTATTCTCCCAGAAGAAGTCCTTCACTGAACGATGATTCTCATACGTATCGGTCAAACCGCGATCATAGCGGAATTCATTCCAGAAATCGAGCGCCGTCTTTCCCTCTTCCAAAGAGTCATAGCCCTCTTTGCTCGCGCTTACACTCGGCGGTTGACCCACTATGTTGTAAAGCCATCTTCTATGCCCTACAGAATCAATCAGCCCTCCTTCTGTGCCGCGCATCATCACCTGCCAATCGGCTTCCAACTGCTTATCTCCTGTTTGCAAGACAGCTTCATGAAGCTCATCAAACGTTGCATACTTCCCACGGACGGCATCTTCCCAGATATCGATATGCTCCTGATGCTTCGCCATAAACTGAAACGTGGTATTTCCCATTTTACAAAGCTTATCGCCAAAATAGCGATAAATTGCCAGCCTACCATTGCCACCACGTGTTGTAACCGTGACGCCCGTATCCCGGCGCATCTTGTCGGCAAATTCAAACATATCCTCATCGTAGACATCGAACTTCCGATAGGCTTTCTCCCAACGATATGCCTCTGCCGCCGCCATCAACTCGTCGACATCCTTCTGACTCTTCGTTCCCCCCTGCCCCATCATCTTGTTGTAGGCGCTCGAAAGCTGGAAACCATCCCAAAAGTCACGTGAATAGGAGAGATTTTTTGCATACTCGTCATGCCCAGCGTAGTGGGCAAACGACCGATGACAAATATACGATTCATCGAGAATATAGTCATCCGCCAAAGCAGTGCGGTAATACGTCTGTTGCGCCTGCCCATAGACACGATTGGCAACAGCAAGGGCATCATCGAATGTATCGTAGAGCTTGTCCCATCCAAGCTCTACGCTGCAGGCAGGCGTTTTCTGATGTGTTGAACGCACACTGGCGCGCAGTCGCGGATCGTCCGCGACCCAGTATGAGGTTTTCCCCGTCTGCATATCGCAAGACCAGCGAACCCGTGTATATGATCTTTTCCATGCTCCTACATCAAAGCAAGTCATGTCGATTCCCTCCTTGGCAATCAGAATTTCCGCCCAAACCCTCTCGTTCCTATATCGAATCATCTTGTTTCTTTTTAAATATACTCATTGTCCCAAAAATGAATCTGCCTGCATACCGTGCGATGAATTCGCACGACATGCAGGCAATTGGAAGAATGGGCTAGAATCGCACGCTCTTCCCGATATCTTAACCCACGCCAAGATTGCAGTAGACACCGAGACGAAGTTCGCCCTTCCATTTATGATTGTATCGTTCAAAGTAGAAACAATCCTCATTTCTGCAAATAAGTTGATTGATCTCACCCTGAATCTGCCCTTCCGGCTTCCGCTTCTCTGGTTCTCTTGCCGCATTCTCTTGCCTGATCTTGCGTTCCTGTTCTGCCAAATATTCCGCACCATCTTTTCCAAAAGAACTGGACGATATTCTCATCCATCATGACCGTATGATAGGTGAAGCTCGCCGCCGTCGGAACCGTCTTGAAAAGCGGAATGGCAATGTTGAAATTGCCACCGGCATCGATTTTTCCCCATTGCCAGCAACGGCTTGTCCTGCGGATAGCCCTTATGGACAACGCGGATGAAGAAATCCTTCTCCGTGCCATCCCAATGCTCGACAATTCCCCAGGCATGGAACGACGTGCCATTGACCCACCTCCAGTACTTATGAGCCAATTCCTCATCATCAAAGCCTCCGTCATCAATCGAACCATGGATATAGCTGAGAATCAGCGACGTTTCTGCCGAAACGTCTACATCGAAGGTCTTCGCAGCATAGTCGACGGAGAACTGATAGTTCTCTTCCAGCTGTCCAGGCGGCAGGGAATCATACGGCACAAGGGCGAAAATATACGTGCCATCCCCCGGCAATGTCACCTTTTCGTTCAGCAGAACTTTTTCCATGACCAAACTTGCGCCTACGGACGAGATGTTATTATTCTTGAGCTGGTAGATCGAGAGCAACACTCTCGGGTTCTGCCGCGTGGGCGTCACCATGTTCGCAAGCGTGTACGAGAAGTTGATGTACACATCCGTCGATCCCGGCGCCGCCACCGTCATTGCATAGAAATCATAATCCATGCGATTGTCGAAAAAGCTCACAGCTTCAATCTTTGCACCCGGCGCGATGGAAAGCGCATCATAGAGATTGTCCTTAGGCTCCTGCGCATCATACTTTGCCAGCGATATGGCCTGGCAGTAGAAGGTTCCGCTTCCGCTCAGGATATCCACACGGATGTAATAGATGCCGCCTTCGGAGATGAACGAATCCACGTCAAACCACGGGAGCAAGCGCTGCGACTGCTTGACCATACGAGGCTGTCCATTCTCTACGCAAAAGATGGTCGTCATGTAATTCATGTTCTCTGCCGAATTGCTATGGAACACGACCTTCTCGTTCGCACGGGTGGAAAGCTGCAGGAGCAGAATCTGCCCTGCCTGCAATGTGCCCACATTGTAGTTGGTGTCAAACTCCATCACACCAGAAATAACATTGCTGTTCGCCGTGGATGCCGCCTTACTGGAACGAGTCATTCCCCGAGAAGCAATACCGAACTTGCCGATGTGCGGATCAAGCTGCAGGGATTCATCCTCCTCCATAGGCAGCATGTTGTTGCAATAGAGAATCTCATCCTGTTTCCTTGCCTCTTCGTTGAAAATAATCTTCTTGTCAAACATTTTGAAAAACCTCTCTTTCGTTTTCCCATCTTCTCATTTCATCGCCTTCACGGTGATGCGCTACGTGAATCCCGTCGAAATCTCCCTCATGGGCTTTCGCCTCCTTTCCTTTGCTGATTCTTATCATAGAGGTGAACTGTCAAAGCCTATTTGACAGTTAGAAAACTTTTTTTCAAACCAAGCAAAAAACCGACGATGCGGATGCCGTGATGGCCTCTGCATTGTCGGTTTCTGCGCTTTGCAGCTGTGAATCAAGATTTTGTCCACTGATGCACTACTGTCAGTTTTCCTGTCGAATTCACGGTTATGATCGTAAGACAGTTTCTCTTTCGGATAATGATGCTCTTTCGATCTTCTGTCATATCACAAACACGCTTATCTCTCAGATTTTTTTGACCTGCAGCATAATGAATTTCCTCCTGTAAATAAATACGCTGTTTTGCTTACATTGTGAGCAAAAATATTGTCGAGCAGATTTCTGCTCAACAATACGAAATCTATGAAGGTTGCGTCTCTCTGACGAGCGTTTCCCTACATGCAGGGTTCTAAAACTCTCGCAAATGCGCCGAGTCTCGTCAAACGAATTTGTGCAGCCATCTTGGAGACATTGAATACCCGACTGACTGCCTCAACCAAGGCATTTTCCTGTTCCAACGGGTGAAGGAAGGAAAAGTCAGGCATACGCCGCACACCTTCGACCACCAGCTTTACGCTGCATTTTGGCATCAGGACAGCCGCCCCCAGCATATTTGCCTGCCACTCCATCCAATCAACCATTCCACGATTTCCATACGCTCCCGTCCCCAGGCATGTATCTTCCCTGCAACGGATATACGTCGACGAAGTCTTTTCCTGAAGGATGGTTTGTTCAAAAAAATCTCGATGCAAAACAGCATGGCCGGCAGCCTCATGCGCCATCGTGAATCGATAGCGATGCAGATTACCGCTCAGAAGCAGCGATGGATCGATGATCACCGTCCCCGCCGATGCATAAACTACACGCACAAACGTCCACTTTGTGGACATTGTGCGCCGCCCTTACATGAAACCAGCCAATCGGTCTGCGCCCTTAGGGCTTGACTTCTTGGGGTTTCATGGTAAATATAATCTGCTTGATTCAGCTGCGGATTGTAGACAGGCAGACGATAGGTTTCCTTGAAAATGGTCATCCCCAAATAGATGCCCCGATGCGTCAGATACTGAAAATCTTGCCGCAGTCCCATATAAAGCTCCGAAAACGCCTCAATATCAATTTCTTGCGGCACTTTCAGAGCCTCAGGGGCGAAGTCTCTTACAAGCAGTTCTCCAATATTGTCCAAATCATTTTCACTCAGAATCGGAAGCCCATATCTATCCGTAGAAAAAAAGCGTAAGTTGATCATATACGCATCACTCACCTTTCTTCTTACGAACGACTGCGCTTTTCCAAATCATAGATGAATTTTTGCCATTCGGCCTCCCCCGCATTCAAATCGCGTGCTGTCCGCAAAGCAGCGCTGACATACGAACGATTCATGATATAGTCGGGAAGGTCGGGAGCAACGGAGTTGCGCTTTCTTCCTGCAAGGTCAAGCATTTCGTTGCGTTCCTCTTCCGAGAGGGCGAGGATTTGCGACAGTTTCTCCATGCGCTCCATGTCCAGAGGGTTGCGTCGATCTTTTTCTATATCGCTGAGAAATGTCGCAGAGCAGTCCAGCATCTCCGCCATTTTCCGCAGCGTGATCCGCCTTTCCAAACGCTTTTTCGCAATAAATTCACCAAAGTTATGACAAGACATCTCTATGCCTCCTTACAGAATAACACAAGTACGCTGTTCAGCGTTTATATTTTAGCACGGTGCATATTCCTATGTCAAATCCACGCGCAACAGGGTATATGCTCGCAGGCGCAGCAATCGGTCTGCGCGGTGCGCTCGCCGACGATTCCTATGACGTATTTGCCGCTGCTCCTATCTGTCCATGTCCCAACTACGCATCATAGTCTTTCATGTACTCCTGTCCTAATAGAGCCTCTTTTGTCTCCACGAAGCGACTCCATTTGATTCCAAACAAAATTTGCTATTGACATGTAATCCAGCATGTTATATGATTTATTGCATACTAAACATGTATGAATTATTCCATTGCTATGAAAAGGAGCCGCATCATGAAGAAGAACAGCGCGAACCCCGGCGCAGAAGCTACGACCAGAGATCATGCATCCGCGCAGAATGCGGCGCAGGCGAACGCACGGGAACACAGGTCGCACAGTCACAGTCACAGTCACAGTCACGACCACGCACACGATCACGCGCATCCCAACTGGCAGCCGCACACGCACGACGCGGCGCATCCACATGTGCACGGCGGCGTCAACGACTACATGCAGGCCGTCACTGCCTACCGCAAGACGTTCGCCTCGAAACAGGACGTGCTCGACAAGACGCCCGATCCCGCCGTGCGCGAAATGCTGCTGCACATGGAGCAGATCGGCTGCGATACGGCGTTCGACCGCTTCGACCAGCAGAAACCGCAGTGTTCGTTTGGACTTGCCGGCGTCTGCTGCAAGAACTGCAACATAGGGCCGTGCAAGATCACGACGAAAAGCCCGCGCGGCGTCTGCGGCGCGGATGCCGATCTCATCGTCTCGCGCAACCTTCTGCGAAGCGCAGCAGGCGGCGTTGCTCAGCACGGCGCACATGCGCGCGAAGTGCTGCTCTCCTGAAATTCGCCGCCGAGGGCAAACTCAAACTGCCGCTCTTGGGGGAAAAAGCGCATCCGCGAAGTCTGCCGCGCCTTTGGCTTGACGACGCGCGGGCAGGGCACGCGCCGTCTCGCGAGCCGCCTTGCCGACGTACTGCTCGCCGACCTCTCGCGCGCCCTGCCCGATGAGTATCGCTCCATCGCCGCCCTCGCGCCCGCCGAGCGACAAAAAGTCTGGAAGAAACTCGACATCCTTCCCATCAGCGCCTACAACGAAGTCTTCGACGCCTTCCACCGCACGGGCTGCGGCACGGACGGCGACTGGCAAAGCGTCATGAAGCAATTCCTGCGCTGCGGCCTGGCCTTCTGCTACACAGGCGTCGTCGCTGCCAACATCGCGACCGATGCTCTCTTCGGCGTCGGACACCGCGCGACATCGAAGGTCAACGTCGGCGCACTCAAGAAAGGCTGGGTCAACATCGCCGTGCACGGACATCTGCCGACGCTCGTCAGCGAGATCGTGCGCATCGGACGCACAAAAGAGTTCATCAACCTCGCGAAGAAGCATGGCGCCGAAGGCATACAGTTTTACGGCATCTGCTGTTCGTGCCTCGCCGCCATGTACCGTTACGAAGGCGTCATCCCTCTCTCCAACGCTGTCGGCGCAGAACTCGTGCTCGGCACGGGAGCGCTCGACCTCTGGGTTGCCGACGTGCAGGACGTCTTCCCTTCCATCATGGATGTCGCGCGCTGCTTCAAGACGACCGTCGTCACGACAAGCGATGCGGCGCGTCTGCCCGGCGCCGAGCACTACGCCTACGACCATCATCATTCCAACATCGCCGAGACGGAAGAACTCGCGCGAAAGATCGTCACGCGCGCCATCGAGAGCTTTGCTGCAAGGCGCGACGTCCCCGTCTTCATCCCCGCCTACGAAGTCACCGCGGAGATCGGTTTCAGCGCCGAATCCGTCAGTGAGCGCTACAAGGGCTTTGACGCGATTGCCGAAGCCCTGAAGAGCGGCAAGATTCGCGGCATCGTCAACATGGTCGGCTGCAACAATCCGCGCGTCGTCTACGAGCGTGCCATCGTCGACATCGCCGACGAGCTGATCAAGAACGACGTCCTCATCTTCACGAACGGCTGCGCTTCCTTCCCTCTCCTGAAACTCGGCTACTGCAGTCTCTCGGCGCTCGACAAGACGGGCGCAGGCTTGCGCGAATTCCTCGGCGAAGATCAGCCGCCCGTGTGGCACATGGGCGAGTGCGTCGACAACACGCGCGCTTCGACGATCCTCGGCGCCACGGCGAAGGCGGCGGGAAAAGACATCAAGGACATGCCCTTCGCCTTCGCGAGCCCCGAGTGGGCAAACGAAAAGGGGCTCGACGCCTCCCTCGCCTTCCGCCTCTTCGGCATCAATTCCTACCACTGCGTCGAACCGCCCGTGCAAGGCTCTGAAAACGTCACGAACTTCCTCAAGCGGGACACCCGGAGACACTCGGCGCCGTCATGACGGTCATCACCGATCCCAAGGCGCTCGCAAAAAAAATGCTCGAAGACATCGATGCAGCGCGCCAGTCGCTCGGCTGGAAAGCCTGCGCTCCCCTGCGGCTTTCTGCGACGGAAGCAGGCGATGACACATCCCTCCCAGCGAAGAAGGCGGCGAACGTATGAGAGAATCAGCAAAGAAAAGAATCCTCCTTTTCGCGGCGCTCCTCGCTGCCATTGGCGCGTTCATCGCACTCGGCATCTATCGAAGTGAAGCCGAGCCGCGAGACAGACGCACCGTGCGTCTCGCCTACCTGCCGATCACCCATGCCCTGCCCCTCTTTGCAGAAAAAGGAGATGGAGACGCCCGACGGCCCTGTCAAGATCGAGCTGATCAAATATGGCTCATGGCCGGAACTCATGGACGCGCTCAACACAGGGCGCGTCGACGGCGCCTCGGTCCTCATCGAGCTTGCCGTCAAGGCGCGCGAACAGGGAATCGACCTCAAGGCGGCGACGCTCGCGCACAAGGACGGCAACATCATCGTCACGCTGCCCGAAATCGACAGCGTCGAAGACCTCAGGGGCAAGGTCTTCGCCATACCGCACAAACAATCGACACAAAGCTGCTCTGGACGAGCTGCTTGCCGCCCACGGCATGACGGAAAGCGATTTGAAGGTCGTCGAGATGACGCCGCCCGAAATGCCCGCAGCACTTGCACAGAAAAGAATCGCCGGCTACTGCGTCGCCGAGCCGTTCGGCGCTCTGGCCGTCGTCAACGGCACGGGCAAGGTCTTCGCGCGCGCCGATGAACTGTGGCACGACAGTCCCTGCTGCGCTCTCGTATTCAACGGCGATTTTGTGCAGGAAAACGAGACGCTTGCGCGTGAGACGGTCAAAGCATACTTGGATGCAAGCGAGCAGCTGACGCATGTTCCAGAAAGCCGTGCAGAAATCGCAGGTCATTTCCTCAAGACGAATGCCGCCGTACTGGAAAAAGTCCTTCGACTGGATCTCTTATGACGACCTCGCCATCCGTGAAGACATGTACGACGAACTCACCACACGCATGAAGGAAGCGGGGCTGCTGCAGCATACGCCGCCTTACGAAGAATTCGTCGCTCGAAACCTCCTCCCTTGAAAGGTTCGTGATTTATGAAAAACGCAAACCATCTTCTCGGTGCGGCTGCCCTCACCCTCCTCGTCTGGCAGGCGATTGCCGCACTCGGCGGCTGGCATGAAGCTCTGTTCCCCTCGCCTGCGGCCGCTCTGTCGGGACTTGGCGAGCTCATCGCCGACGGCGCTCTCCTGCAAGGAGTCGCCGCGAGCCTCATGCGCTTCGCGGTCGGCTACATCTCCTCCATCCTCATCGCGCTCATTGCCGGCCTCATCCTCGGCTGGTACAGCAAGGTCTGGGCGTATCTAAATCCCATCGTGCAGGTGCTGCGCCCCATATCGCCCGTCGCATGGCTGCCCTTCATCGTGCTCTTCTTCGGCATCGGCGAAGCGCCCGCCATCGTCATCATCTTCCTCGCCGCCTTCTTCCCCGTGCTGCTCGCGACCATCGCCGCCGTGCAGAAGCTCGATCCCATCTATCTGAAAGTCGCGCAGAACTTCGGCATCGGAACGCCCGCCATCTTCACGAAGATCATCCTGCCCGCCATCTTTCCGCAGATCGCCACGGGGCTTCACCTCGCCTTAGGCACGGCACGGGTCTTCCTCGTCGCGGGCGAGATGGTCGGCGCACAGTCGGGACTCGGCTTTCTCATCATCGACGCGCGCAACAACCTTCGAGCTGACCTGCCGATGGCCGCGATCATCGCCATCGGCCTTCTCGGCCTTCTCTTGGACAGCACCATGAGCCTCGCCGAGCGACGCCTCTGCCGCGCCTGGAGCATACAGGGAGGGAAATGATATGAGCTACATCGAGATTCGGGACGTCTGCCGTCATTACGAGCAGAAAGGCGCCTCCTTCACGGCGCTCTCCCATGTCAATCTTTCCATTGAGCGCGGTGAATTCATCTGCCTTCTCGGCCCTTCGGGCTGCGGCAAGAGCACGCTTCTCGCGGCGCTCGCGGGCTTTGACCGCGTATCGAGCGGCAGCGTGCGCATCGCGGGCGAGGAGGTCACTCTGCCCAGCATCAAGAACGTCACGATTTTCCAGAACTACGGCCTTTTGCCGTGGCGCACGGTCGAGAAGAATGTCGAGCTAGGCTTGGAAAGCCTCGGCACACCGCCCGCCGAGCGCACAAAAATCGCGCACCGCTACCTCGAACTCGTCGGCCTCGCGCGCTTCGCCTCCCACCATCCCTCCGAGCTTTCGGGCGGCATGCAGCAGCGTGTCGCCATTGCGCGCGCCCTCGCCGTCGACCCGGACATCATCTTCATGGACGAACCGTTCGCCGCCCTGGACGCGATCACGCGCATGGGGCTGCAGGACGAAATCTCTGCTATATGCAGCAAGCAAGGCAAGACGATCATCTTCGTCACGCACGACATCGACGAGGCGATCGTGCTCGCCGATCGCGTCGTCATCATGACGCCGAATCCCGGCAAGATCAAAAGCATCGTCAAGATCGATCTCTGCGGCAGGCGCGACCGCACCAGCCCCGATTTCCTGCGCATCCGCGACCGCATCTTCCGCGAGTTCGCCTTGAAACCCGCAGACCGTACAGAATACTACATCTGATGCCACATAAAGAGAGAGGCTTCTCCCACGCGGGAGAAGCCTCTCTCTTCATCGTTTCGCGGCATCGAAGCTATTCTGCTTTCGCCGCCTCTTTCCAGTTGATGTTGTCCAGCCACTCTTTTACCAGCGGCTTCACGAGTCTCGGCGTATCGTGGACGAACTTTCCTTCGAGGCCGAGTCCGTCAAGGATCTTTGCCCCTTTCGCATAGAGCGGGATGTTCTTCTCGTTGCCCGTGAGCGAATCCGACAAGGACGTCGAAAAAGGAATGATGGTCTTGCCCTCGAACTCGTTCGATTCCAGGAACGTATAGACGGCCATCGGCATATCATTGCACCAGTTCGGATAGCCGAGGAAGATCACGTCGTACTTCGCGAGATCTATACCCTTCGCAAGCTCGGGACGCGCACCCTCCTTCTGCTCCTGGCGTGCGACTTCAAGCAGCTCCGTGAGCTTTTCCGGGTACTCCTGCTTCGTCTTGATCTCGAAAAGATCGCCGCCCGTCTCATCGGCGATGATCTCCGCCAGCGCCGCCGTATTGCCCTTCTCCGTCCGGCCGACAGCATAATTCTCGCCTGCGCGGGAAAAATATGCAACAAGCACCTTGGAGCCGCCCAAACCAGCGAAAGATCCTTGCAGGCTGTACGCCGCAGCGGCGAGAACCGTCAGCAGGACAGCGCCGAGCAGCATTGCTTTTCTCAGGTTCATGATGTTCTCCTCTCTTTCCTCCTCCCATTATAACCCAGATGAGGAAACAAGGAAAGAGGCGGCAGGAAAGTTGCCGCCTCCATTTTGAAGAGACTGCGCACACGAACGCCCTCTTCGCGGCAATCGGACATCCCCTGCAGCGCTCCGCCCCGCCTGCCGCTCCAACGCGCCCGCGGCTTCCTCAGCGTTCGCCGCAGACAAGCATCTGCCGCATCCACGGGAGAAGCTCCTGCTCTCCCGCCTGGATATAGGCGCTCCATGCTTCCATGTAGCGCGGGAAGTGCATCGCGCTGAGCTCCGCACATTCTGTCACGCAGGCAGGGCGCAGGGTGTCGAAGAGCTCCTGTTCTTCAGACGGCATGGAAGTTCACGAGGCGCGCGCCGAAGATGCCATCGACGGCGGTGATCTTCTGCAGCAGGTCTTCGGGGATGTCATGGTCGATGGTCAGCACCATGACGTTCGTGCCTTCCTTGTCCGTGCGGCCGACCTGCATGCTCGATATGTTGATGCCGTGCTGCCCCATGAGCGTGCCGACCGTGCCGATGACGCC
Organism: uncultured Selenomonas sp.; assembly: GCA_916438625.1. Classification (GTDB taxonomy): domain Bacteria; phylum Bacillota; class Negativicutes; order Selenomonadales; family Selenomonadaceae; genus Selenomonas. The sequence goes on from CAKAFE010000001.1 coordinate 2,577,959, forward strand.
GGGACGGTTGATGTGCGGGCAGATGAGGATGCGATCGTGCGGATCGACATCGACGCGATAGCCGCCGATGGAGACGATGCGGCCTTCCGTGCCGAAGAGCGTTCCCTTGACGGTCACTTCACCTTTCGCCGTCTTGACACAGACGGAGATGAGGTTCTGGAAGTCCTGCGATTCCTTGTGCTTGATCTCGCGCACCTTGATGCTGCGCTCCTTGGCGAGACTCGGCGCATTGACGTAGTTGACGTTGAACTCAAGGACGGGATTGAGCATGCCCTTGATGACGCCCGTCGTGAGCATCTGCGTATTGACCTCCGTGATGTCGCCGCTGTACTCGACGGAAAGCTCCGTGATCGCGCCGTCGGCAAGCGAACAGACCGTGCAGCCGAGACGCTCGGCGAGATCGAGGTAGGGCCGAATGACGTGCATGACGTCCGCCGACACGGGCGCCATGTTGACCGCCGTCATGACAGGCTCGCCCGAAAGAGCCGCGCGGATGCCCTCCGCCACGTCGAGGGCGACGCCGATCTGCGCCTCAACCGTCGACGCGCCGAGATGCGGCGTGAGGATGATGCCTTCAACGCCGACGAGCGGATTGCCCTCTTCGATCGGCTCGCTCGTGAAGACGTCGACCGCTGCGCCCGCGACATGCCCCCGACTTTACGGCTTCAGCGAGAGCCGCCTCGTTGATGATGCCGCCGCGCGCGCAGTTGACAAGGCGCACGCCTTTCTTCATGCGGGCGATCGCCTTCTCGTCGAGCATATCCTTCGTGTCCTGGTTCAGCGGCATATGCACGGTGATGAAGTCCGACTTCTCGATCACATCGTCGAGCGTGCCGACCGTGACGCCCATCGCCTTGGCCCGCTCCTCGTTGATGTACGGGTCGTAGCCGATGACGTTCATATCGAAGGAGAGAGCGCGCTTGGCGACCCCCGAGCCGATGCGTCCCATGCCGATGACGCCGAGCGTCTTGCCGCGCAGCTCGACGCCGACGTACTTCTTGCGGTTCCACTCGCCCTTCTGCATCGTCTCGTTGGCGATCGGAATGTTGCGGCTCATCGCCAGCATCATCGCCATCGTGTGCTCCGTCGCCGCGATCGTGTTGCCGCCCGGCGAGTTGATGACGATGATGCCGCGCGCCGTCGCCGCCGCCACGTCGATGTTGTCGACGCCGACGCCCGCACGGCCGATGATCTTGAGCTTCGCCGCCTTGTCGATGACGTCCTTCGTCACCTTCGACGCCGAGCGCACGATGACCGCCTCGAAATCGCCGATGATGTCCAGAAGTTCCTCATGCGAGAGCTTCGGCTTCTCGACAACCTCGAACTTCGGGGAAAGGATGTCGATCGCTTTCTGAGATACACCGTCTGCTACGAGAATTTTCATATCCATCGCTCCTCTACGACTAGATGTTCATTCCACAAGCAAGCTACACGCACAAACGTCCACTCTGTGGACATTGTGCGCCGCCCTTAATGAAAGTTATCCAATCAGTCTGCGCCTTCGGCTTGACTTCTTGGACTTTCATAGTAATATCATACCATTTTTTCAGCAACTTATCCAGTAGACAACGAGGAACGCACGGTCGTATCGTTTGCATTTTTTATGCACATATCCTATAATGGGGACAGAAATTATACCAGAATCGTCCCAGAAGGTGATCGTGTGGCAAAACAAATCCATCTGACGGTAAGCGACCGCATCGGAGAACAGCTTGCAGCATATTCGGCAAGAACAGGAAAATCCATCAACGCAATCGGAACGGAAGCCTTTCTTTCTCTTTTTGAAAAGCCTAAGCGTCCGCAAGAGGCGGCCTTCACCTTCATCGACCTTTTCGCAGGCATCGGCGGAATGCGGCTCGCTTTTTCCCGGCAAGGCGGCGAGTGTCTTTTTTCCAGCGAATGGGACGCTTACTGCCAGAAGGCATACTTCGACAATTTCGGCGATATGCCTGTCGGCGATATTCGTGCAGTCGATGAAAAAGACATCCCGCCTCATGACGTCCTTGTTGCCGGCTTCCCCTGCCAGCCCTTCTCCATCGCAGGCGTCTCAAAGAAGAACAGTCTGGGTCGCGCCACAGGATTCCTCGACAAGACGCAGGGGACACTTTTCTTCGATGTCGTGCGCATACTGAACGAGAAACGTCCAAAAGCCTTCCTCTTGGAGAACGTCAAGAATCTCAAAAGCCACGACAAGGGGCGGACTTGGGACATCATCATGGATGCCTTGCAGGAGCTTGACTACGCCGTCTTCTCCATGGTGCTCGACGGGCAGATCTTCGTCCCCCAGCACAGGGAGCGCGTTTTCATTGTAGGATTTGATCGCAGACGATATGGAGAGTCCGTCCATTTCGACTTCCACCTCGATCCTCCCGCTGAAAAAAAGGCTTTGCGCGATATTCTTGAGCCGGAGGTGCATGAAAAATACACCCTTTCCGATAAGCTCTGGACATATCTGCAAAAATTACGCGGCCAAACATCGCGCAGCAGGAAACGGCTTCGGCTACGGGCTGCCCGACTTAGGCGGCGCAGCCCGCACCTTGAGCGCACGCTATTACAAGGACGGATCGGAAATCCTCATCCGACAGGAAGGGAAGAATCCTCGCCGACTCACGCCGCGCGAATGCGCACGTCTGCAAGGTTTCCCCGAAGATTACAAGATCACCGTATCCAACACGCGCGCCTACAAGCAGTTCGGCAATTCCGTCGTCGTCCCTCTCGTGACGGAAATCGCCTCCCTCATCATAGAGAAAATGAACGCACTGGACAGAGCTTGCAAGGCGGGGAAGGATTGATGCGCATGGACAGCATGAGTTTCGCTTCACAAGCCGCCGAATCCGTTCGTCGAGGTCAATGCGCCTTTTGCAAATTCCTCTCCGCAAACGACACAGGAAAAACCGGCGGACACCAAGCAGGAATCTACATTCCGAAAAATGCCGTATCACTCATTTTTCCAACGCCCTTCGACAAAGGCGCAAATCACGATCGCTGGGCAGAGATCCATTGGATGGCAAGCGAAGTTTCAAAAAGTCGATTCATTTATTATGGCAGAGGAACACGCAACGAGTATCGCATCACACATTGCAGCTCGAATCATTTCGACCCGCTTGACGAGGAACACACAGGAGGCCTGCTCATCCTCGTTCGATGCGATTGGGACGCCTACGAGGGATGGATTCTGAATCATGACGAGGAAATCGACGACTTCTTCGCTATACTGGACTTGGAACCTGCCCAAGTCGGCGGATTGATTGAAAAGTCCCCGCAAAACGAACGAGGTTTGCAGGCGCAGATATTCCCAAGCCTTCACTGCGACGCTTTCCGACAATTTCCCCACGGCAATCATTATGTCAGCCAAGGCGCGGGAAATCCACGAGACGCTCTTCGATCACAAGGAATACACAGAAACTCAGCCAGATCGACAGCTTCTCGATTGGCTTGCAATGGAATACCATCTCTTCCGCTATATCGAAGATATGATGTTTCACAAAACAATACAACAAGGCTTCTCTTCCATGGAAGAATTTCTTTCCGTCGCAAACAGCATCACCAATCGTCGGAAAAGTCGTGCCGGCAAATCTTTGGAAAACCATCTCGCGCCGCCATCTTCGCGGGAAACCGATTGACCTTCGAGACGCAAGTCGTCACCGAGGGACGGAAAAGGCCGGATTTCATCTTCCCCGGCGCCACGGCTTACCACGATTCATCATTCAGTGCCCAGAATCTCATCGTCCTAGCTGCAAAAACCACCTGCAAAGACAGATGGCGGCAGATTCTCAACGAGGCGAACCGCGTGCGTGACAAAAGAAAATACCTTTGCACCCTGCAGCAAGGCGTCTCCTCGAAGCAAATGCAGGAAATGCTCGATGAAAAAGTCACTCTGATCGTCCCTGCACCTTATATCGCGTGTTATCCAAGGCCGTACCAAAAAGACGTCATGAGCTTGAAAAACTTCATCGCCTTTGCAAAGCACAAGAAGAGCAACTACCCTTGACGAAAACATGAAAAAAGCGGTAGAATTAAACAGTCGTTACTTTTCCGATCCGTCTAGGAGGTCTTTCTGTGGAAGCGAATCGCATTTACAATTTCAATCCCGGTCCCGCCACCCTGCCGCTCGAAGTGCTCAAGGAGGCGCAGGCGGAGTTTCTCAATTTCCATGACTCGGGCATGTCGATCCTGGAGATCTCGCACCGTGCCAAGGCTTACGACGAGGTGCACAACCAAGCGAAAGCGGACATCCTCTCGCTCATGGGACTCGGCGACGACTACGATGTGCTTTTCGTGCAGGGCGGCGCCAGCCTCGCCTTCGCCATGGTCGCGATGAACTACGCGACGAAAGAGAAGAAAGGCAGCTACGTCCTTTCGGGCAGCTTCGCGACGAAGGCTTATGAAGAGGCCGAGCTCCTCGGCGTCGGCGAAATCGCGGCATCCTCGAAGGAAGGCGGCTTCCGCCACGTGCCGACGCAGGAGGAGATCAAGCTCAATCCCGATGCGGCCTACCTGCATCTCTGCTACAACAACACGATCTACGGCACGGAGTACCACTACATTCCCGAGACAGGTTCCGTTCCTCTCATCGCCGACATGTCGTCGGACATGCTCTCCCGCCCCATCGACTTCAAGAAGTTCAGCTTCATCTATGCGGGCGTGCAGAAGAACCTCGACTCTGCGAGCACCCTGCCTCGTCGTAGCGAAGAAGTCGATGCTCGAAAAACAGCCCCAAGACGCTGCCGACGATGCTGCGCTACTCGACGCACTACAAGAAGAACTCCCTCTACAACACGCCGCCTGCCTTCGGCATCTACATGGTAGGCAAGGTCGCCGCTTGGATCAAGGCGCAGGGCGGTCTTCCCGAAATGGCGAAGCGCAACGAGAAGAAGGCCGCGCTGCTCTATGACGCCATCGACAGCTCCGACGGCTTCTACAAGGGGCACGCGGAAAAGGATAGCCGTTCCTTCATGAACGTCACCTTCCGCTTGCCGAGCGAGGAACTCGAAAAGAAGTTCGTCGCTGAAGCCTTAGAACACGGTCTCGGCGGCGTCAAAGGCCACCGCTCCGTCGGCGGCATGAGGGCGTCGATCTACAACGCCATGCCCTACGAAGGCGTCGCCGCGCTCGTCGATTTCATGCAGAAATTCCGCAAGGAAAACTGAGCGCACAATAAAGCTGCACAAAAAGAGCCGCCCGAAGCTGGGATTCAGCTTCGGGCGGCTCTTTTTCATGCGCTGCGCGCTATATGTGCATCACTCCGCCGTCACGATGTCTGCTTCGAACATGCGGTTCCAAGGGAAGCGGACCTCGATCTCGCGCAGGGCGGGCAGGGGCGGCAGGTTGTTGTCGGCGAATTCGCGCATCATGCGGTCGGCACGATACTGGATGCCGAGAACCTTGTCATCGAGGCTCGCATATACGCCGCTGCCGCGCAGCCAGCCGAGCTGGCGGGCGATCTTGTTGCGAACGTTCGCCTGATATGCCCAATCGTCAAGGTAGCGCGTGAGGAGCAGGCTGTCCCGCGCGTCGTCCGTCATGCGCTCCGCGAGGAGGCCTTCGGCGACGGCGAAACCCGTGCTGTTCGTCGGTGTGTTCCAGCCGGCGTAGGCGCGCAGCTGAAGAGCAGATTCTCGCGCTTCAAGCCTTCCATAAGTGCGTTGTCGGCGCCGTTCGCATAAGCGATATCAGCTATGCCGACAGGATATCCCTTGGCGACGCAGTCCTTGACGACATCCAGGAAGTACTGTGTGCCGTCGCGCATCTTGCCGTCGTTCGTGCGGTCGTTCGCTTCATACGTCTTGCCGTTGGGATTCGTGTTGACCAGCAGGACATACTCCGACTTCTCGGGGCTTTGGATGAGGACGGCGCCCGCCGCCGTGGCGGCGGCGCGCACCGAGTCCTGAACATGCTCGTCGGAATAGGCAGGCACGGTGCGCCCGCCCGTTCCCTTGTTGTAGCGCACATGGACGAAGGGCATCTTGTGCTCGATGTTGTTGACCGCACGCGAGAGCAAGAGCAGCCCGACTTCGTCGATGCCCGACATCGTCTGGAACTTCGAAGAGCCGAGTCCGTCGCTGTAGGCGAGGAGCTTCCTGCCCTCCATGTGCGTCTGCGAATATGGTGCGTTGTCATCGCGCCCGAGCACGAAGTAGTCGAACACGCCGCTCTTCGTGTAGTCGATGAGCTTCTCATTGGCCGCGTAGTTCTTCGTGCGGCGGCTCATCCAGTCCTCCATGGACTTTTCCGGGATCAGCGCCTTCAAGAAGGCGTATTCCTTCTTCTCCCTCGACGTCAGCCCTTCCACTTCCTGCTTGTCCGTCAAGAGCGTATAGCGGAAGATATCCGCACCGTAGTTCTTGTAGTAGCCGGGCTCCTCCGAGCCGGACGCTTCGCCCGAGCGCGGCGTGCGCATGATCGAGCCGAAGACGTAGAGCGGCAACGCGGGGTGGGCGGCGCGAAAGTTCTCGAAATTCTTGAGCCGCGCCATGACCTCGCCGCGCGTGTAGTCGTGCTTTCTCGATCCGACGAGACTGCCGTAAAGCATGGAGTCAGACGAGATGACGGCGGCGCTGACCTGCGACGCATTTTCCTCCGCCCAAGCCCAAAGCTCCTCGGGGTGTCCGAGATCCGTGCGGCTGCCGAGCATGTCGTCGGGCGGCACGATCACTTCATAGCCCAGCTCGCGCACGACGTCCGCCGTCTGCTTGTCCGAGATCGGGCGGTTGTCGTGCGGGATGAACATGATGCGCTTCTGGCGTGCCATCTCCTCCGCCTTGTCCTTCTTTCCCGCTTCAGCCGCGGGCAGCAGGAAGAAGGCGAGCGCGAGAGCGAGCGCCAAGACCTTGCATACTTTCTGCAAATCGCACCTCCCAGCTCATTCTGCAGGAGCTGCGTCGTCTGCAGCTTCGCCGCGCTCTGCCTTCATCTTGTCGCGCATGTCCGTCCAGAGGTTCTTCGCACGGTCGACGACCACGCGCTCCTTCGCCTCCAGCTCCTTGTTGTGCGTGAGCATGGAGATACCTGCCCGCCGTATCGTAATCGCCCGTGCGGAAATGGATCGCGCCGATGAGGTAGATGCAGTCGGCTTCCGTCATCTGCCCCTGCGGGAAGATCTCGCGCGAACGCGACTCGATGTAGAACTTGCCGGCTTCCGTCAGGAACTTTTCCTCGTTCTCCTTGTCCCCCGCCTCGCGGTAGAGCCAGGCGAGCGTGAGGTTCAGCCCCGCCTTGTGGGCGAACGTCTCCTTCGTGAACTTCGTGTAGAAGATCGCGAGCTTCAGCGCCTTGATCGCGTCGTCGCGTGTGCGCTGCTCCTTGAACTCGATGTCGCTCTTGTGCTCGGCGAGGAATTCCTGGATGTCCCTCTTCTCCCTCGGCGCTACGCCGTTCAGGAAGTGGCGCTCATCCTCGGCATAGCCGCAGTGCTCGCAGAGCCAGATGCGGTAATAGTACGGATTGATGTCCTTGTAATGCGTGCAGAGATCGTTGTCGACGGTCTCGGTGATGAGGCGCGAACGCACCTTCGTCGCGCGCGTCTCCTGGCCGCAGATCGGGCAGGGGCTTCTTCACTACATAGAGATAATCCTTTTCAGCCATTGTATCATTCTCCTTTGTTGATTTTATCTGCAAGGGGCGGCACGCCGCCCTCTTGTGAACATCATCTTTCGTACCGTTCGCAAAGCGCTTTCAGGCGTTTCGCATCCTCTTCCGCATGTGCGAAGTCCTTGAGCCGCCAGCGCCAGTTGATGCCGACGGTGCCGGGCACGTTCATGCGGGCGCGGCTGTCCAAGGCGCGCACGTCCTGCATCGGGATGACGACGAGACGCGCCACGGATGCGTAGGCGAATTCGACGAGCCTTTCGCAGACCTCCTTCGGCCGGTCGACGCGCGCATGAACGAGTTCCGCGACAGCTGCCTGCGTGGGCGCGTCGAGATTCTGCGTGAACCAACCGACCGTCGTGTTGTTGTCGTGCGTGCCCGTGTAGACGACGGAGTTCTCGGGCACGGCGATGCCGACACGGTGCATCTCGTTGAGGTTCAGGCAAAAATGCAGAATCTTCATGCCCGGATAGCCGCATTCGTCGCGCAGCTTCTCGACCTCGTTCGTGATGATGCCGAGATCTTCCGCGACGATGGAGAGACCTTTCGTCACCTTCTCCATCTCATCGAAGAAAGGCTTTCCGGGGCCTTTGCGCCAGCAGCCGTTGATCGCCGTCTTCGCCTTGCCGTCGACCTCCCAATACGACTCAAAGCCGCGGAAATGGTCGATGCGCACGACGTCGACGAGCGCGGCGATCTTCTCGAAGCGCCGCTTCCACCAGCTGTAGCCGTCCTTCTTCATCGCCTTCCAGTCGTACTGCGGGTTGCCCCAGAGCTGTCCCGTGGCGCTGAAGTAGTCCGGCGGCACGCCGGCGACCAGTCTCGCCGTGCCGTCTTCGTTGAGCGCGAAGAGGGATTGGTTCGCCCAGACGTCGGCGCTGTCGTGCGAGACGAAGATGGGCATGTCGCCCATGATGCGCACGCCCTTCTTGCGCGCGTATTCGTGCAGGTGCGTCCACTCCTTGTCGAAGAGATACTGCCAGAACTTTTGGCAGCCGATCTCATCCGCCGGGCGCTCGCGCGCCGCGTCGAGCGCCTGGCTCTTCCTCGCCTTCAGGTCGGGCTTCCACTCGAACCAGGGCGCATTCTTGTTCTCGCTCTTCAAGGCTTCGAAGAGCGCGTAATCGTCGAGCCACGAGGCCTCTTTTTGGCAGAACGTCTGAAACGCCTCACTTCCTCCCTGCTTCTGGAAGTTCTTCCATGCGCGCTCCAAATGCCGCTTCTTGAACGCCCAAGTTCGCTCGAAATCGATGAAGGAGGTCGCGCTTTCCGTGACGACCTTCACATCGCGCTCCGCAAGAAGTCCATCGTCGATCAGCATGTCGAGCGAGATCAGCATGGGGTTGCCCGCAAACGCCGACGGCGATTGATAGGGCGAATAGCCGAACTCGCTCACGGGGCAGAGCGGCAGAACCTGCCAGATCTTCTGCCCTGCGGCGGCGAGGAAGTCGACGAACGTGTAGGCGCTGCCGCCCAGATCGCCAATGCCGTACTTCGACGGCAAGGACGTCGGATGGAGCAGGACGCCCGCCTCGCGCGCGAAGCGGCGCTCTTCCTGCACGGCCTCGTAGATGCGCGCCGAGAGCGGCGGCAGCTTCACCGTCAAAAGACCGCGCTGCACCATCACCGTATTCTCCGGCTCAAGTGCGTCGCGCACCGTTCCTTGCAGAAAATCACCGACATTGAGCGTGACCTTCTCTTCCTGCGTGCGGCTGCGGTTGATGACGACGACGAACACCTCGTTCTTCGCCGCCTGTCCGAACTCGTCCATGCCGTTTCGGATCGTGCGCGCATAGGCGAGGATGTTGCCTTCGCCGGCGAGCGGCAGGAGGTCGCCCGTCCGGAGCGCCGTATGCTCGTTCCGCAGATGGATGAGCTTCATATACCAGTCGCGCACCGAGACGTCGGGGCTCTTCCAGTCGTAAGGACTGCGGTTGTACGGGTCGCGGAAGCCCTGCATGCCGATCTCGTCGCCGTAGTAGATGCACGGCATGCCCGGATACGTCATCTGCAGGAGCGCCGCCAAGCGCAGGCGGTCGGTGCCGAGCTTGTAGTGCTCGGCGTCGAGCTTGAAGCGCGACTGATGGATCGCCGGCATACCGTCGTAGAACGGCGCCTCGCCCAAGAGCGTGATGGCGCGTTCGACGTCGTGGCTGCCGATGAGGTTCATCATCACATAGAAGTTTTCCTTCGGATAGTTCTCCCGCAAGCTCTCCAAGAGGCGCATGGCCTGGCGTCCGTCGACGTAGTTGAGCAGGAAGTCCAGGACAATCTTGCGGAACGGGTAGTTCATCGCCGAGTCGATCTCCTGCCCGCAAAGGTACTCGCGCGGCACGCCGTAGCTGATCTTGTTCGACGCATCCTCCCAGACCTCGCCGATGAGGATCGCTTCCGGATTCGTCGCCTTCAGCTCCCGGTAGAACGTCTGCGTAAACTTCGCTGGCAGCTCGTCGATGACGTCGAGCCGCCAGCCGCCGATGCCCACCTTCGTCCAATGGTGCAGCACGCTGTCCTCGTCGCGGATCACGAAGTCCATATAGGAAGGCGTCGTCTCCGTCACGTTCGGCAGCGTGGAAAAGCCCCACCAGCTGTCGTATTCATAAGGATACTTGTGGAAGTTGTACCAGCTGTAGTAGGGCGAATCCTGCGACTGGAACGCGCCCAGACTGTCATAATTGCCCTCGCGGTTGAAGTAGATGCTGTCGCTTCCTGTATGGCTGAACACGCCGTCGAGAACGATGCGCATGCCCTCGGCCTTCGCCGCATCGACGAGCTCCTGGAACTCTTCGTTCGTGCCGAAGAGCGGGTCGATCTTATGATAGTCTCCCGTATCGTAGTGATGGTTGCTCGGCGACTCGAAAACGGGATTGAGGTAGATGACGGAAATGCCCAGTTCCTTCAGATAGGGAAGCTTCGATTGCAGCCCCTTGATGTTGCCGCCGAAGAAATCGTAATGCACGATCTCCTTGGTGTCGACATCTTTGTAGTAGCACGGCTGGTCGCCCCAATACGCATGCACGACGGCGCCCTTCTTCTCGCCGAGCACGTCGCCCTCGCGGCAGAACCTGTCGGGGAAGATCTGGTACATGACGGCGTGCTTCGCCCAGTCGGGCGTCTTTGCGCCCTTGTTGAACACGGTGATCTGAAACGACGGCGGCGCGTTGTCGTAAATGCCGCCCACGCCGCCCAGATGCTCGCAGTTGTTGCCGTAGTACCACGTGCCCGAGCTTGTGGCAACGATGAAGTAGTACCAGAGCAGACAGCCGCTGTCGGGCAGATCGATGCGCGCGGTATAAAAGCGGTCTTGGGCGCCCTCCGCCGATTTCGAGGTCAGCTCGATGAGCCGTTCCCCCGCACCTTCTCTCCAAAGGCGCAGGATGACTTTCGACACTTCGTCCTGCGTCTTGATGCGAATGCCGAGCTGCACGGAGGATGATGCCTCGGCGGGGCCCACAGGCGAGCGGTAAAACACATCCTGTGAGTTGTGCTCCGCTTCTCGCTGCGCCATAATATCGCCTCCTAAAATTCTTCGAAAAAGCCAAAATGTGCGCTTCTCGCGCTTATTCACCTTCTCCTTTTTATTTCGTCGTTTCTTCGCGTAAAGTTAATAGGCGGAAGGCAGAAAGCCCAACGCAAGCGTTGGGCTTTCCCCAAATCTTACTTCGCCAGGAGCTTTTCGTACAGCTCCTTGTATTCCTGCGCCGACTTCTTCCAGCTGAAGTCCGCCTTCATGGCATTCTTGACGATCTTCTGCCAGATTTCGAGCGTGCTGCATTCGCGGATCGCGCGCTTGACGGCGTACATCATTTCATGCGCATTGTAGTTCTGGAAGATATAGCCCGTGCCCTCGCCCGTCTTGTTGCTGAACTGCGTGACCGTGTCCTTGAGTCCGCCCGTCTCGCGCACGACGGGGATCGACCCGTAGCGCATGGCGATGAGCTGGCCGATGCCGCAAGGCTCGTAGTTCGACGGCATGAGGAAGACGGTCGAGGCGGCGTAGATGCGCTGCGCCAGCTCGTTCGAGAAGCGGATGTTCGCCGAGACCTTGCTCGGGAAGCGCCACGCAAGCCCCTTGAACCAATCTTCATAGACCTTGTCTCCCGTGCCGAGGACGACGAACTGGATGTTCTCGTGCTGCAGGATCTCGTCCATGACGCGCACGATGAGGTCGAGCCCCTTGGGCGGCACGAGGCGCGAGACGAGCGCGACCAGCGGCGCCTGGCGGTTCACGGGCAGACCGAGATGGCGCTGCAGTGCGACCTTGTTGTCGAGCTTGCGGTCGATGGAATTGATGTCGAAGGTCTCGTAGATATCCTTGTCCGTCGCGGGATTGTAGACGTCATAGTCGAGGCCGTTGACGATACCATAGATGTCCGCGCTTCTCTTGCGCAGAAGCCCGTCGAGCATCTCGCCGAAATACTCGTACTGGATCTCCTTGGCGTAGGTGCGCGACACCGTCGAGATATAGTCGCAATAGGTGAGTCCGCCCTTCATGAAGTTGACGGCGTCGTAGAATTCCAGGTCGCCGTTCGTGAAATATTTCCAGTCAAGCCCCAAGACGTCCTGCATGACGTTCTTGGGGAAGACTCCCTGATACTTGAGATTGTGGATCGTGTAGAGCGTGCGGATCTTCTCGTAGCGCGCATCGCCCATGTGCTCAAGCTTCAAGAGGACGGGGACGAGTCCTGCATGCCAGTCGTTCGCATGGATGATGTCAGGCCAGAAATCCATCGCTTCCGGGGAGGTTCAGGACAGCGCGCGAAAAAGAACGAGAAACGCTCCGCATCGTCGTCATAGCCGTAGAAACCTTCGCGATAGAAGTACTCCTCGTTGTCGATGAAGTAGTAGGTGACTCCGTCCAGGGCGAGGCTGTCCACGCCGACGAACTTGTCGCGCCATGCGACCTTGAGCGTTCCGTCATAGATGTGCTCCATCTTGTCGATATATTCCGCCGGGATCTTGCCGAACTTCGGCATGATGACGCGGATGTCCACGCCCCTGCTTCACGAGCTCCTTGGGAAGCGATCCCGCGACGTCCGCCAAGCCGCCCGTCTTGGCAAAAAGGAACAGCTTCGGCAGCAACATAAAGTACCCGCATGATATGAACCCCCTTCTATGCCGCGAGGCCGTCAACCCCTGCTCCGCAGCACAACACCTTCTTCCTGCCGCCAGATCCGGGCGCATCTTGCCCGAGCACGGCCGGCTTCTTCCTCCTTCTTACTGGGCAGCCGCTTTCTTCTTGCCGCTCTTCTTCGGCGGTTTCGCCGACTTCTTCGCATTCTTGGAATGCTCCGTCCGGCGCGAATGCGCCTTGGCGACAGTCTTCTTCACTGCTTTCTCTTCCAGCGGTTTCTTCTCCTCGGCCTCCGGCGGCTCTTCTTTCACCGCGCAGGCCTCTGCGGACGGTTCCGCTGTTCTTGCTGCAGGCTTCTTGGGCGCCTTCTCCTTTTCCGCCCCCACGCCTTTGACGATGAGGATTTCCTCCTCCGCTTCAGGCATGGAGCGCTCGACAAAAAGGGAGCGTATCTTTGAGCCTCAAATAGATCGTGGCCATCGGCGGCACCGTGATGACGAGCGACTGCTCGCGCTCGTGCCAGCCGTAATCTTCCGTATGGAGATCGCCCTCGTTCTTCACGCCCGAGCCGCCGAACTCCTCGGCGTCGCTGTTGAAGACCTCCACGTAATCGCCCCGCTTGGGCACGCCGATGCGATAGTTCTGCCGCACTTCCGGCGTGAAGTTGCAAAGGACGACGATGAAGTCGTCGGCGTTGTCGGACTTCCTGACGAAGGTGATGATGGAATTCTCGCTGTCGTTGCAGTCGATCCACTCGAAGCCGTTCCAGTCGAAGTCGACCTCCCAGAACGGCCGATTCTCCTTGTAGAACTTGTTCAGCGCACGCGAGTATTCGAGCATCTTCGTGTGCATCGGATACTCTTGGACGAGATGCCAATCGAGGCTGTCGTCGTAGTTCCACTCGATGAACTGCGCGAACTCGCCGCCCATGAAGAGGAGCTTCTTGCCCGGATGCGCCATCCAGTAGCCGAAGAAGCCGCGCAGTCCCGCGAACTTCTGCCAGTAGTCGCCGGGCATCTTGCTCACGAGCGAGCACTTGCCGTGTACGACCTCGTCGTGCGACAGGGGCAGCACGAAGTTCTCGCTGAACGCATACATGAAGGAGAACGTCACCTTGTCCTGGTTCCACTTGCGATAGATGGGGTCGAGACTCATGTAGGCGAGCATGTCGTTCATCCAGCCCATGTTCCACTTGTAGTTGAACCCCATGCCGCCCATGTAGACGGGCTTCGAGATCAAGGGCCAGGCCGTCGACTCCTCGGCAATCATCAGCGCGTTGGGATGGAACTTGAAGATCGCCTCGTTGAGCTTCTTGATGAAGTCCATCGCCTCCAGGTTGCCCGTGTCGCCGTACTTGTTCGGCTGCCACTCGCCTTCCTTCCTGCCGTAGTTCAGATAGAGCATGTTGGCGACGGCGTCGATGCGCAGCCCGTCGATGTGGTACTCCTCGAACCAGAACATGGCGTTCGAGATGAGGAAGCTCTGCACTTCCGTCCGGCCGTAGTCGAAGTTCGTCGTGCCCCACTCCCAGTTCTCGGCGCGCTGCTCGTTGTCCGACTCGTAGAGCGTCATGCCGTCGAAGTGGCGAAGCCCCTGCTCGTCCTTGCAGAAGTGGCCGGGCACCCAGTCCATGATGACGGCGATGCCGTTCGCGTGCGCCGTATCGATGAAGTAGCGGAAGTCGTCCGGCTCGCCGTAGCGGCTCGTGACCGCGTAGTAGCCGGTCGCCTGATAGCCCCACGATCCGTCGAACGGATGCTCGCAGAGCGGCATGACCTCGATGTGCGTATAGTTCATCTTCTTCGCGTAGCTCACGAGCTGGTCGGCAAGCTCGCGGTACGACAGGTAGCCGCCATCGAGCGTGCGTCGCCACGAGCCGAGATGAACCTCGTAGGTCAGCATGGGATTGGAGTACGACGGATGCGTCTTCTTGCGCTCCTGCCAGGCTGCGTCGTTCCACTTGTACTTCTTCATGTTGTAGAGGCGCGACGCCGTCTTGGGCTTCTTCTCTGCGTAGAAGCCGTAGGGATCCGCCTTCATGATATGCGGCCCGCCCCACTGCGGCTCGATCGCGTACTTGTAGACCTCGCCTTCTTCCAGCCCCTCGATGAAGATCGTCCAGATCTCGCCGTCGCTGATCTTCTGCATCGTGTGCGTGCGCGTGTCCCACGCATTGAAGTCGCCGACGACGCTCACGGCTTTCGCATGGGGCGCCCAGACGGAAAAGCGCACGCCCGCCTTGCCGTTCTGCTCCATGAAGTGGGCGCCGAGCATCTCGTAAGCGTGGTAGTTGGTTCCTTGGTGATATAAGAATAAATCGAATTCACTCAAAGCAGATACGTTCACAAAAATTCCTCCCAGCTTAGAAAAACTCCAGAAAGCACCGACAGACCAGATCCATCGCTGCTCCCATCAGCCCTTGCTTCAACGTGGGAAGGCTCCCCCGTGCGGGCTTGCGGCTTGCCTTGCAGCTTACTCACCAATTTTTGAGTCGCCGCCCCTTGCCGAGGGCGGCGAACCGTCTTTCGTCAAATGATCTTCACAGGCTTCACATGCCAGATGTCGTTCGCGTACTCCTCGATCGTGCGATCGGAGGAGAACACGCCAGAATTGGCGATGTTGATCGCCGACGACTTGAGCCATGCTGCCCTGTCCTCATACTTTCGGTTCATGTTCTTGTGCGCCCTGTCGTAAGCGCCGAAGTCCTTCAGGACGAAGAACTCGTCGTTGCCATGGATCAGGTAGTCGCGCAGCGAGTGGAAGTCGCCGTAAGTGCCGTCGATGAGCTGCGAGACGACGAGCCGCACGGCGGGATTCGTGTTGTACTCATCCCATGCCTTGTAGCTTCCTGTCGCATAGTAGTTCAAGACCTCCTCGGCGCGCAGGCCGAAGATCTCGCAGTGCTCAAGGCCGACGGCCTGGCTGATCTCGACGTTCGCGCCGTCGAGCGTGCCGAGCGTCAGGGCGCCGTTCATCATGAACTTCATGTTGCCCGTGCCCGAGGCTTCCTTCGACGCCGTCGAAATCTGCTCGGAGATGTCCGCCGCCGGATAGACGATCTCGCCGATCGAGACGCCGAAGTTCTCGATGAAGATGACCTTGAGCACGTCGCGGACGTCCTTGTCGGCGTTCACCTTCTCGGCGACCGCGTTGATCAGGCGGATCGTCTCCTTCGCGATGTAGTACCCCGGCGCCGCCTTGCCGCCGAAGAAGCGCGCCGTCGGCGGGATGCGGAAGTTCTTGTTCGTCTTCAGCTCATGGTAGAGGTACATGATGTGCAGGACGTTCATGATCTGGCGCTTGTAGGAATGGATGCGCTTGACCTGGATGTCGAAGATCATGTCGGGATCGACGAGGATGCCGCCGTGCGCGTGGATGAAATCGGAGAGGTCGCCCTTCCTCTGGCGCTTGATCTTCGCAAGCTCGGCCGGGGAACGATCTGTCCGTCACATGGTCGTTGAGGCGCGAAAGCTCCGACGGCTTCTTCTGCCAGCCGTCGCCGATCGTCTCGTCGATGAGGTTCGTAAGCTCGGGGTTCGAGGCGATGAGCCAGCGACGGTGCGTGATGCCGTTCGTCTTGTTGTTGAACTTCTTTGGATAATATTTGTGGAAGAAACGCAGGGTGTCGCGCTTCAGGATGTCCGTATGAATCGCCGCGACGCCGTTGACGCTGTGGCTGCCGACGATCGCGAGGCGCGCCATGTGCACCCTGCCCGTCCTCGATGATCGACAGCTCGCGCACCATCTGCTCGTCGTTCGGGAAGCGCTTGCGCACCTCTTCGAGATGACGGCGGTTGATCTCCTCGACGATCATGTAGATGCGCGGCAGGAGCGAGCGGAACATGTCGACCGGCCACTTCTCCAAGGCCTCGGGCAAAATCGTGTGGTTCGTGTACGCCATCGTCTTGCACGTGATCTTCCACGCCTCGTCCCATCCGAATCCCTGCTCATCGACCAGGATGCGCATGAGCTCGGCGACGGCGACCGCAGGATGCGTGTCGTTGATGTGGATGGCGATCTTGTCGGCGAACTCCCTGAGATGCATGCCCGCGAGAATGTAGTGGCGCACGATGCTCTGCACGCCCGCCGAGACAAAGAAATACTCCTGAATGAGGCGCAGTCGGCGCCCCTCGTAAGAGCTGTCGTCCGGGTAGAGGTACTCCGTGATGCTCTCGACGAAGTTGCGATACTCATTCTTCGCCTGGATCTGCTCGTGCGTCATCGTGCCGTAGTCGGAAAAGTCGCGGTTGACCTCGGCATTCCAGAGGCGCAGCGTGTTGACCGTGTTGTTGCGGAAGCCGACGATCGGCACGTCGTAAGGAACGGCCATGACCGTCATGTAGTCCTCATGCACGAGCGAGAGGCTGCCGTCCTCTTCTTCCTTCATGTAGGCGTTGCCGTTGAACTTGACGTTGACCGCCTTGTCCGCCTTGCGATACTCCCACTCGAAACCGTTGGCGAGCCAGTTGTCGGGAATCTCGACCTGGTTGCCCTTGATGATCTTCTGCTCGAAGAGTCCGTACTGGTAGCGTATGCTGCAGCCGTGACCGGGAAGCGCCAAGGACGCCATCGAGTCGATGAAGCACGCCGCGAGCCGTCCCGAGGCCGCCGTTGCCGAGGCCCGCATCCGGTTCCTCGGGGAAAACATCGTTCAGGTCGACGCCGATTTCCTCCAGAGCGTCGTGGAACAGCTCCATCTCGCCCAGATTGACGAGGTTCGAGCGCATGAGGCGTCCGAGCAGGAACTCGATGGAAAAATAGTAGATCTGCTTGTCGTGGCGCTTCATGTACGCCTTGTTCGTCTTGACCCAATTCTCGCTGATGTACTGCTTCACGACAGCAACGATGGTTGCATAAACCTCATGCGATGTGAGTTCGGCGAAATCCCGCCCCCACAGGATATGCGCCGTTGCCAGAAACTTTTGTTTCAGACCTTCCTTTGCCAGCCCCAGCTCATTCCTCTTGTTTGCCATGAGATCATTCCTCCTAACTTACATTGGCAGCCACGTAGATCTACACGCCTTTTCCTTCACGAAACGGAAACCGCACGGTGAAACGCCCCCCGGACTTCTCCGAAGAGGCTGCGGCCTTGATACAGACTGCGTTCTTGCTCTTCTTGCTCTTCCGCGACCTTTCGAAGAAAAGCCGCCCCTTCGCGCTCCCGCCTTTCCCAACAGGCAAGCGCCCCGGAGCGGCTTCCTTCTTCGGCGCGCCCCGAAAGCGGGGCGCGTTCCCATCAGATCACGGCATTCTTGTTGACGATCAGCGGATAGTTTGGTGCGCCCTTGAGCCAGCGTCCCTCCGTGATCACGACATTCTTGTCGCAGATGACGTTCTCGACGAGCACGTTGTCCTCAAGGCTGCACTTCTCCATGATGATGGAGTTGCGGATCTTCACCCCCGGCGCCACCGTCACGCCGCGGAACAGGATGCTGTTCTCGACCTCGCCATAGATGACGCAGCCGTTGGCGACGAGCGAGTTCTGCACATGCGCCGTCTCCTTGTACTGCACGGGCACGCCGTCCTTCGACTTCGTGAAGATGAAGCCGTTCTGCATAAACAGCTCTTCCCAGTTCGCAGGCTCAAGCGCTTCCATGTTCGCTCGGTAATACGAAGCCGTCGAAGCGACGCACGCCGTGTATCCCTCGTGCATACAGCCGTACATCGTGTAGCGGTCGGCGCGGCGGATGATGCCGTCGAGCACGAGATCCGTGCCGCCGTGCTCGTAGGTCGAGCGCACCATTTCGACGAAGACGCGCTTCTCCATGAGGAGCGCACCGTTCGACACCTTCGACCCCACGGTAGATGACAGGCTTCAGGGAGATGTCCTCGATGAGGCCGTTCTCTGCCGTCTCGATGACGACGCCCTGATCCGGCTCCTCCTCCTTCGCGATGTTGTAGACCATCGTGATGTCGGCATTCGTATTCTGGTGGAAGCGCAGCACGGGCGCGAAGTTCAGGTTGTAGACGTAGCTCGCGCTCGTCAGGAGCACATACTTCTGTGCGCTGTGCTCGACGAAGTCGATGTTCTGGTAGAACGTCTTGAGGTCGCCGGGGCGCGTGTCTTTGTCCCCCTTCGCAGCGGCAGATAGAACATGCCCTCGTGGCGTCTCGCGAGATCCCAGTCCTTTCCTGAACGCAGGTGATCCATGGCGGATCGGGAATGCTCGGGCAGCACGATGCCGACGTGGCTGATGCCGGAGTTGACCATGCTCGAAAGCACGAAGTCAACGACGCGGTAGCGTCCCATAAACGGCATGGAGCCGATGGGGCGACTCTCTGTCAGCTCCTTGATGCGCCCGTTGTCGTCCTGCAGGTTGATGAGTCCCATGACCGTGTTCACAATGCTTCACTCCGTTCTCTTGATTCCCTTGACGCAAAAGAGGTTCAGCCGGCTTGCTGACTGCCCGACTGTGCTGTGATGACCTCATTTTCGGGAATGACGGCGATGGCGCCTTCCTCTCCTTCGACCTTCGCACCCGCTGCGACCGTCGCGCCCTGCGCCAAGATCGCATGATCGACGACGGCGCCTTCCTCGATCTTCGCGAACGGCATGATGACCGAGTTCGTGACGCGCGCGCCCTTGCCGATGCGCACGCCCTGGAAGATCACGGAGTTATGCACCTCGCCGAAGACCATCGATCCCTCGCTCACCATCGAGCGGCTCACATGCGCTTCGCGCCCGATGTAGTGCGGCGGCAGCGACGGATTCGACGAGTAGATGCGCCAGTTGCCGTCGAGAGCGAACGGAGGCTCATCGTGCAGGAGATCCATGTTCGCCTGCCACAGGCTCTCGATCGTGCCGACATCCTTCCAGTAGCCGTCGAAAGCGTAGGTGAAGAGACGCGCCTTGTCGGCGAGCATCTTCGGAATGATGTTCTTGCCGAAGTCATGGCTCGACATGCTGTCCTTCGCATCTTCTTCAAGATACTGCGCGAGGAACTTGCGGTTGAAGATGTAGATGCCCATCGAAGCGAGATTCGACTTCGGCTCGGACGGCTTCTCCTCGAACTCGATGATGCGGCCTTCCTTGTCGGCATTCATGATGCCGAAGCGCGAAGCTTCCTCCCACGGAACCTCGATGACGCCGATCGTCGCTTCCGCCTTGTGCCCCTTGTGCGCCTCAAGCATCCACGAGTAATCCATCGTGTAGATGTGGTCGCCCGAGAGGATCAGCACATATTCCGGATCGACAATGTCGATGAAGTTGAGGTTCTGATAGATGGCGTCCGCCGTGCCCTGATACCAGTCGGCGCCTTTTTCGCGCGCATAGGGCGGCAGGATGAATACGCCGCCGCCCTGCTTGTCGAGATCCCAAGCACTGCCCGTGCCGAGGTAGTTGTGCAGCTCCAGAGGACGGTACTGCGTGAGGACGCCGACCTTGTCGATGCCCGAATTGGCGCAGTTGCTCAGCGGAAAGTCGATGATGCGATACTTGCCGCCGAACGGCACAGCAGGCTTCGCGATTTTCTTCGTCAAGGCGCCCAGACGGCTTCCTTGTCCTCCCGCCAAGATCATTGCAAGATACTCTGTTTTTCTCATAAAAATCCCTCCCGGGGCGCAGCTTGGCACGCCCATATTTCACCTTGCCAACCATCGTGCTTTTTTTCCGCTCATGCGGAGGAAACGAACGCCTTTCTCTTCGCGTCTTTCTTACGTTTCTAGTATTATTCCACAAAACACGGGGATTTCCTGCCGTCATGGTGCAAGGAAAATGTTTTTTTCTCTGTTTTTTTCAGACATTTGTCCACGAAACAGCGGACTTTTTGGAAAAAAATTTTTCCTAATATTCGTTCTTTCAAAGGAAGAGCATGGCCACGGCGCCGATGAAGAGCGCGATGCCCACGCCGCGCAAAAAGCCTGCGGCCGCTTTGCCGAAACCGCCGAGATGCTTTTTCTGCCCAAAGGCTGCAGGAAGAAGAGCAGGATGGAGCAGGCGGCGATGAGGAGCGGCACGTCGCGCGTGTAGAGCGCGTAGCCCAGCCCCGGGATGACGATCGCGATATTGCGCTTCGTGTTCCGCCCGTGCGTCTTCTTCTTTTCCGTTTCCGGCTCTGCGGCCGGCGGCCTGGGAATGCGCCGGTAGTGATATGACTCGCTCATGATTCCCTCCTACAGACGTGCGGCGCTCGCGCAAAGACCGGGGAGCTTGCCGTAGAGATTCTTGCCGGGGCACAGCGTCGAGTTGAAGTCACGGTGTCCAAACACCGTGCCCGAGCCGGGCTTGAGCCTATAGCGATGCGAAAGCTCCGCGATGAGGCGCATGGCGGCGTCAAGCTGCATGGTCGTCGGCTCCGCCTGCTCGAAGTTGCCGACGAGGTTGATGCCGATCGACGTCGCGTTGTGATGCCAGCAATGCGCACCCACGGCGTCGAGGGGCCTGCCGCGCTCGATCTTGCCGTTCTTGTGCACGACGAAGTGGTAGCCGATGCCCGACCAGCCGTTCTGCAGATGCCATTGATGAATCGTCGCCGCCGACACCTCGCGATCCGTGTCGCCGATGTGGTGCAGGACGATGCTGTCCGTGAAGCTGCGCCGCTCAAGCGACAGGAACTTCAAGTTCGTTTCCACGACGTGCACGCCGTTCGAGACGGCCGCTTTCGCCTCCTCGGGCACGAGGAGACCCGGCGCGACACAGGCGCCTGCAGCAAAAAGGACGGCGTTCTTGAGGAAATTTCTGCGATTCATTTAGGGATACCCGCTTTCTGGTCTTGGTCACTATGGTTCACGCCGCCTGCACGGCTCCTTGGCGATGCAGGCGCTCTTGCTGTCCGGCTCAACGCGCGGCCGGCTCCGCCCGGAGAAGGCGCGTCGAAAAACCGCCCGCACCATCCGGGCGAAGCTCCCGTTCGTGGTACGCGACGAGCGTCGAGCGATGTCCGACGCTCACGCGCCCCATCTCGGGCAGCTCGCGCGCCAGCATCTCGTAAAGCTCCTTCTCGCGCCTCGTCGAGAGCGCTCGTCGCTTCGTCGAGGAAGACCCACGCGGGGCGCACGAGCAAGATGCGCGCAAAGGCAATGCGCTGCTGCTCGCCGAGCGAGAGGATGTGGCTCAATCCGCCTCCTCGTCGAGCCTCGCGAGGAAGGATTCCATGCCGACGAGACGGAGCGCGCGTTCCATCTCGCTGCGCGGACCTCCGCCGTCAGCGGATAGGGAGACGGCGCGCGCCAGCGTGCCGAGCGGCAGATAGGGACGCTGCGAGAGGAAGAGCCGCCTCCCGCCTTCCGGGAACGCCGCCCGGCCGCGCGCGAACGGCCAAAGCCCCGCGAGCGTGCGAAGGAGCGTCGACTTGCCCGCGCCCGAGACGCCCGTGACGAGCAAGGAGCCGCCCGCCGCCAAGGAGAACGAGCAATCCCGCAAAAGTTCCGTGCCGTCGGGCAGGGGCGACGAAGATCCCTTCTGCGGCGAAGCCGCCCGGGGACGCTTCGGACGCGACGGCGCTCTCCTTCGCCTCGACCTCCTCCACGTGCGCGGTGAAGCCGCTGAGTCGGCGCACGATCGCCGCGTACTCGGCGATCGTGCCGTATGCTTCGACGAAGTAGGACAAGGCGTCCTGCACCCTGCCGAACGCCGAGATCGTCTGCATGAGCCCGCCGAGCGCCATCTCGCCGCCGAAGTAGCGCGGCGCCGCCATGATGAGCGGCACGATGATGGCGAGCTGCGCATAGCCGTTGATGTAGAAGTTCAAGATCTTCGTCTGGCGCATCAGCGCCCAGAAGTTGCCGATGACGCGCGCGAAGCGCTCCTTGAAGCCCTGCACTTCCTGCGCCTCGCCGCCGTAGAAGGCAATGCTCTCGCTGTTCTCGCGCACGCGCATCATGTTGAAGCGGAAGTCCGCCTCAAAGCGCTGCTTCTCGAAGTTCAGCCCGATGAGCTTCTTGCCGACGCGGTGCGCGCCGACCGTGCCCAAGATGGAGTAGATGAGCGAGAACCACAGCATGTAGCCGTAGATCTGGAACTCCCAGCTGCCGACGGGAACGGTCAGCACGCCCGACAGGTTCCACAGCACGACAGCGAAAGCCGCCAGCGTCGTCAGCTGCTTCAAGAATCCCACGAAAAGCGAGAGCGTCAGGTCGACGAACTGCCCGATATCCTCCGATATGCGCTGGTCGGGGTTGTCCGTGCCTTCGGCAAGCGTTTCGAGCTTGTAGTACGAGCGGTGCGCCATCCAGCGCGAGAGGTATCGCTCCGTGAGCCACGAGCGCCACTTGATCTGCAGCATCTGCCGCAGGTAGATCGCGTAGACGGCGACAGCGATGTGCAGGAAGGCGAGCACGGCGAACTTGCCGACGAGCGGCCAGAACAGCTCATACGCATAAGCCTGCAGCGCGTTGTAGAACTCGTTGTACCAGTCGTTGATCATGACGAGCATGCCGACCGCGATGAAATTCAGCGCGATGACGACGGCAAGCAGGCCGCGCGCCTTCCACTTCTCCTCGGAAAACCAATAGCCGCGAACCATCGCGCGGCAGATGCGCCAAGCGCTCTTCTTCTCCACAGACTCTCCCCTATCTCTTTCGTGCCGCGACCTTCCATTGAAACGCATGGAGCTCCTCCTCGCCGACATCCGGCGGCAGAAGCGCGGCGAGCTGCGCGATAAACGCCAGATCCGCGTCGGACTCCGGCATCTTCGAAGGAAAAACCTCCTCCGCTTCAAGTCCCGCCTCCTGCAGAAGCAGAAGGAGCTCCGCTCGCGTGAAGAAGCGAAGGTGCGTGCGGTCGAGAATCCCTGCGTCTTCATACGTCCAATGGCCATCCAGCATCATGCGGAAGACCGAGAAGTGCATGACGTTCGGGACGCTGACGAGGACGCGGCCGCCCGGCTTCAAGAGCGCCGCAAGATTCTTCATCGCCTGCCACGGTTCGCGCAGATGTTCGACGACGTCACCCAGGAGAATCCAGTCGAACATCCCGCACCACTCCGGCTTGTCGAGGGTTTCCACATCGAGCGCCTCGACGGCCGCAAAATGACGCGCGACCGCCGCCGCCTTCTCATCGAATTCGATGCCATAAATCCTCGCCTCGGGGTTCGCATTGCGGACGGCAGGAGCGTCGCTCCGCAGGCGCAGCCGACTTCCAGCACGGAGAGCGCAGGTTTTTTAAGATCCATATGCGCGAGGAGATCCGTGCGCGACATGAAGGAGTACGGGTAGTGCAAGCCATACTTGCGCACGAACGCCTCCTCATCCAATAGATCGAAAGGAATATTGAGAGCATTCCGATGCGCGAACGCGCCATGCGCTGCGAGGCAAGGGCGATCCGCCTGCCAGAAACGCAGGCAGAGGTCGATCGTGAGAAACGGCGTCGTATGAAACTCTTTGGAAAAGCCGCCCAGCTCCAGCAGCGCCTGACGCTCTGCCAGAAAGCAGAAATCAAGCGCTATCGAGAGAAAAGAGGCGCCCCGCCTCAAGGAGATCTCTTCTGAAAAGTGGCGCAGTCCCTGCGCGTCTTGATAGGGAGCATCCTGCGCTGCAGAGAGCTTCTGCGTCTCATCCACGCCCACGGGGGATTGCAGCATTGGCACGACGAGAGAGACTCCATCCCTGCCGGCCGCCTCCCGCTGCATGGCGCGAAGCGCCGCCGGCATCAGGACGTAGGACGCCGCCGAAAACAGAATCTCCTCCCCGCGCGCGTACTGCAGCGCCGCATTGCAGGAAGCCGCTATGCCCGCCCCCCTGCCGTCGAAGAGCACTGCGGAAGGATCCTCGTCCAGAAGCTCCACGGCCGCCGCATCCTCGCCGCAATAGACGAAAATGCGCTCGTATTCCGCCTCTCGATAATTCTCCCGCAGATACGTCTGCGCCATCTGCGCCTCCTGCAAATCGCCCGTCAAGAGCAAAGCGATCGTCACCATACGCTCCCGCCTTTCTGCGCGAATCCTTCTCATGATTCCGCGCTGTCTTCCAGTATAACGACTTTCTCCGCTTCACGCAAGAACTTCCTTGTGTTACAATGAGGAAAAGTCCGCTTCCGCCGCACCGACCTTCACGGAAAAGAAAGGAAGGATTCTCTTGCTGTCCCTACAAATACATCCTGCTCGGCCTCGTCTTTTTTCGCGCTCCTGCTGCTTTACCGCTGGATTCCCAGCCGCAAGGTCTGGGCGCTCTTCTCGCTCACGCTCCTCTTTGCAGGCGCAGCGGCGTTCTGGAGCTTCCCTCCGCCGCCCCCGCCCAAGATGACGGAGGCGGAACGCGCCGAAATCCATCAGCAGCAGGAAATCTTCACCGCCTGGTACGACGAACACAAGAAGAACATCACGCAGCTCGACTACAACTGGCAGCAGTACCACAACATCCTGGAGAGCTTCAAGGAAGGCGCCATCGACATACAGACAGCGTATGTGCGCTTGCGTGCGCTCACCGAGGACGCCAAGCGCACACGCGATGCCGTCGAAGCCCACATCCCGCCGCTCGCGCTCATCGGCATCAACTACGACCTCTGCGCCGCCGTGCGTCAGAAGACGCTCTCCTACGCCGACGCACAGCAGCAGGCGATCAGCCGCACGAGGAACGCCGCCGATCCCGCGCAGCTCCTGACGCGGGATCCGGCCGAGCAGAGCCGCATCCTGGAGGACACGATGATCCGCGAATCGCCGCCGGGACTCTTCCTCGCCGACGAGATCAGCACGCTGCGGGACAACCTCACGATCCCGCCGGAAAAAGACGAATGAAAAAGGCTGCGCATGAACCGAATGAAACGATTCATGCGCAGCCCCTTGTTTTCTCAGCCGTTCTTCGCCTCCGCCGCGCGCGTGCGGTACACACGGCGAAGCCTGTGCCAGAGCATGGGCACGACGAGCATCGGCACGCCCATGTAGAACGCCTGCCGCAGGTCGGGCGTGAAGGCGAGCACGACGAGGCAGAACACCTGCGCCCAGATGCCGAAAAGCGTCACATAGGGAAAGAAGGGCGTCTTGTAGCGCAGCGTATGCTCAAGCCCCTCGGCGATGAGGCGGCGGCGAAAGCGATACTGGCTCCAGCAGATGGAGATCCACGCGAGCGCCCCCGTGCAGCCCGACACGGCGAGAAGATACGTGTACACCGCCGAATCGGGATCGAAGGTATAGAGAAGGATGACGAGCCAGCACGCCGAGACGGACACGAGGATGGAGTTGCGCGGCACGCCTTTGCCGTTGAGCTGGCCGAGGAAGGCGGGCGCCATGTCCATGCGCGCGAGGGAATAGAGTGCGCGTGCGCTCGAATAGAGACCCGAGTTCGAGCAGGAAACCGCCGCCGTCAAGACGACGAAGGCCAGCACCGAAGCCAGGGAATGAAGGCCGTGCGCGGCGAGAGCCGTCGCAAAGACGCTCTCGGAGAGGCTCGCCTCTTCCCACGGCAGAACGGAGATCAAAAGGGTGATCGGGACGATGTAGAGGGCGATGATGCGCCACGTCACGTTGCGCACGGCGATGGGGATGCTCTTTTCCGGCTCCTTGCACTCGCCCGCCGCAAGGCCGATGATCTCCGTGCCTTGGAAATTCACGAGGATGATGACCATCGTCAGGACGATCGCCCACCAGCCGTTCGGCGCGAAGCCGCCGTTCGAAAGGAGGATGCGCGCGCCGATGAAGCCATCGCCGCCGAAGAGACCGAGGCAGATGAGCGCCGCCACGACGCTGAAGGCGACGAGCGCGAAGATCTTCACGAGGGAAAGCCAGAACTCGCTCTCGCCGAACTTGTCGACGCGGAAGAGGTTCAGGACGGTCACGACGAGGCCGAAGAACACAGCCCACCACAGTTGGCTGACCTCGGGCACGAAATTGTTCATGATGATGCCTGCTGCGATCATCTCGGACGGCACATACGCCATCCAGTTGAGCCAATACGCCCAACCCACGCCGCACGCCCACGTCGAAGAGATGTTCTCGCGGGCATACGCGACGAAAGAACCCGAAACAGGCTTCGCGACTGCAAGCTCCGCCAGGGAGAGCATGACGCAGAGCACGATGACTCCGCCCAAAAGATACGCCAAGATCGCCGCCGGCCCCGCTTTTTTTCCAGCACATATCCCGTGCCGAGAAAATAGCCGCTGCCGATGACGCCGCCGAGCGAGATCATCTGCAAATGCCTGTTCTTCAACCCTCTGTTCATCTGTGTCCCATTCATGGCCTTGATAACACAACCTTCCC
This sequence comes from uncultured Selenomonas sp., assembly GCA_916438625.1. Classification (GTDB taxonomy): domain Bacteria; phylum Bacillota; class Negativicutes; order Selenomonadales; family Selenomonadaceae; genus Selenomonas. Next base: position 2,604,749 of record CAKAFE010000001.1, read on the forward strand.
TGAATTGATGTAAAACCCCCTAAAAGAATCCCTGCACGAATACAGCTTACGTTTCATACTACACCAAAAACCGGGAAATGCCAAGTAGGATATTTTCGAAAAATCACGAGCATTTTCCGGCTCCGATTCCCCTCGTCTTTCACCAGGGGATGTGTTACTATATATAGTATAGGGGATGATGAACACGAAGCCAAAGGATCTTCTGAAAATCCTGCAGGCCGACGGCTGGCAAATCGCACGCATCAACAGCTCGCATCAACAGCTCGCACCACATCCTGAAACACCCGACAAAAGCAGGAATGCCCATCATCCCCATGCACAACAAAGATTTGCGCACAGGAACATACATACAAAACCATCCTGAAGCAGGCCGGGCTTGATCAAGATTCTTGAGGAGGCGACTCCCATGGAAAAACATATCTATCCCGCCGTCTTTCATCCGGACAAAACGGTCGGGATGTTCAGTCACATGGAAAATTTCACGACGATCGAAAAGGCCGGCGAGGCTGAATACGAGATCCAGCGGTCGCGCTTCATCGCGCAGGCGGTTCATGCAGCAACGGAAGACGAGGCGCGCGCCTTTCTCGTATCCTGCAAAAAGAAGTACTATGACGCGCGTCACAACCCGAGCGCCTGGGTGCTCGGCGCCGCAGGCGCTCGGCAGAAGTCGAACGACGACGGCGAGCCGGGCGGCACTGCGGGCAACCCGATCCTTGAGGCCATCAAAAAGCGCGGCCTCGTCGACACCGTCTGCGTCGTCACGCGCTATTTCGGCGGCATCAAGCTCGGCGCGGGCGGCCTCATCCGCGCTTACGGGCACGCCGCGCACCTCGCGCTCGACAGCGCCGTCCTCGTGCGCTGCCTGCACCTCGTGCGGCTCGCCGTGACGATCGACTACACGCTTCTTTCCCTCGTGGAAAACTTCGTGCGCCAGGAGAATCTCCGCACGGAGGACGCCGTCTACGAGGAAAACGTCACCTTGCTTCTCCTGCTCGAAGAGGAGCAGCAAGGCAGCGTGGAAGAGAAGCTCACGGAACTTACGGCAGGCCGCGCCGTCTTCGAAAAGCGCGGCAGTGTCTGGGGCAAGGCGCCGCTCTGACCGCCGCGCTTTTCAAATTCTGCACCGCAAAAAGACAGGGACGATCGCCCCTTTCGACGACCGCCCCTGCCTTTTTCGCATTCCTGTCAGGTCTTGAACTTTGCCGCTGCCGCTTTCAGCTCCTGCGCCATGTCCGAGAGTCCGCGGCTGTTCGCTGCGATCTCTTCCATGCCCGCCGCCTGCTGCTCGGTCGCCGCAGACACCGTCTGCGACTCCGAAGCGACCTTCGCCGCCGCCTCGTGGATCTCCCCGTGGCGGTATGGATCTTTCCGGCGCGGCTTCCGAGATCCGCCATCGTCTTCTCGATCGAGGCGGAGTTGTTCTGGATGCGGCGGATCATCGTGAGGATCTCCGAGAAGCCCTCGCCCGTCGCGCTGACGTTCTCGCGTCCCTTCTCCGCCTCCGTGCGTCCCATCTCCATCGCCGTGACCGCCTGCTCCGTCTCGTTCTGGATCGCCCCGATGAGGTCGCCGATCTGCTTCGATGCGTTCTGCGACTCTTCGGCGAGCTTCCTGACCTCTTCGGCGACCACGGCGAAGCCGCGGCCATGCTCGCCCGCACGCGCCGCCTCGATGGCAGCGTTCAGGGCGAGCAGGTTCGTCTGCCCCGAGATGCCCGAGATCACCTCGACGATGTTGCCGATCTCCTTCGAACGTTCGCCGAGTTTTGCCACGACCTCCGAAGAGGAGAGCACCGTATCGGCGATGGCGTTCATCTGGTCGACCGTCGCCAGGACGAGCTGGTTGCCTTCCTCCGCCTTCTGCGAAGTATGCTCGATGTCGGTGGCAACGCTCTCGATGGCGTTCGTTACTTCCGACAAGCCGTTCGTGAAGGCGTCCACCTGGTGCTTGGCCTCCGCGACCGAGCTCATCTGGCTCTGGGACGCTTCCGCCACTTCCGTGATGGACTGGGCGACACTCTGCGTGGCATTGGCCGACTGCTCGGACGTGCTCGTCAGCGTGTCCGAAGAATCGGCGACGGAATCCGCCGTCTTCTGGATCATCTTGGTCATCGAGCGGATGTTTTCCAGCATCTTGTTCGTCTGGTCCGCCATCTGGGCGAACTCATCGCCCGAATCCGTCGCCAGATGGATGCGCAAATCGCCCTGCGCCACCTTGCTCAAGCCGGAGAGCACCATGTCGACCGACGTGGAGATGGTGCGCAGCAGGAAGAAGCCGCAGACGCAGGTCAGCACGATGGCGACGATGGCGACGATGATGGTCGTCATGATGACGCGGTCATAGGTGGCGACTCCGCCATCGTTCGCCTCGCGCGCACCGGCGACGCAGCGCTCCCCGGTCGGCGGCGATCAGCTTCGAGAATTCGATATACTTCTGCAGCGCCGGGCCCTGCAGGTAGGCGAGCGCCTCGTCCGTCTTGCCCTCCGCGACCAAGGCGTCCACGTCCTTGTCCGTCGCACGGTACGCATCCCATGCCTTGCGCTCTTCCTCCAGGATCGCGCGATCCTTCGCCTGTCCGTCGGGCGTCGTGTAGACGATGGTCGAGAGCATTTGCTCGTACTTTTCGAACGCCGCGTCCACCCTCTTCTTCAGCTTCGCCAGCTGCTCGTCCGCCTTCGCGCGCTCCGCCGGATCCTTCGTCATGGCGCGGACGATGGCGACCCTGCGCTCCGAGCTAGCGGCGTCCGACAGCTCTGCCACGGTGGAGATGTTGACCGTCCAGCCCATGAGGTCGTCGATCGCGCTGTTCATCGCACGCCCCGAATAGCAGGCGTAGATGCCGAAGGCGAGGAACATCACGATGAGTATGGCAAAACTCATGATGATCTTCTTCGATACGGTGATTCCGTTCATTTCTTCCCTTCCTTCCTTCTTCCGCCCATCCCAAAGCCATGCGGACGAGCCTCCTCTTTTTCCTCCCGCGGCGCTCCCTGCCGATGACCGCCAAGATGTACGCAGCGGCGCGACACTCAGATCGCCCAGATATCCCAGCGAGAAGAATCTCTCTTCATTATAGTCCATGACACAGCTTATTTCAAGGAGTCCCGCCGAGCGAGCCTCCGCACAGCTCTGCGCGAAAGCGTCGCCCCTGCTCCGTCTGATCGAAGCGGGGCAAGGGATGCGTCGAAGACGCGCTCACGGGGCTTATGGCAGGGATGCGCCGCCTTCGAGGAGCGCGGCGAGGGCTCGGGACAGGACGCCGCTTTCGGGTTTCTGCATCCCGAGTTCTGCACTAGCAAAAAGGCAGGGGCGATCGCCCCTGCCTTTTCCTGCCCTATCAGGTCTTGAACTTTGCCGCTGCCGCTTTCAGCTCCTGCGCCATGTCCGAGAGTCCGCGGCTGCTCGCTGCGATCTCTTCCATGCCCGCCGCCTGCTGCTCGGTCGCCGCAGACACCGTCTGCGACTCCGAAGCGACCTTCGCCGCCGCCTCGTGGATCTCCCCCGTGGCGGTATTGATCTTCCCGGCGCGATTCCCGAGATCCGCCATCGTCTTCTCGAGCGAGACGGAGTTGTTCTGGATGCGGCGGATCATCGTGAGGATCTCCGAGAAGCCCTCGCCCGTCGCGCTGACGTTCTCGCGTCCCTTCTCCGCCTCCGTGCGTCCCGTCTCCATCGCCGTGACCGCCTGCTCCGTCTCGTTTTGGATCGCCCCGATGAGGTCGCCGATCTGCTTCGATGCGTTCTGCGACTCTTCGGCGAGCTTCCTGACCTCTTCGGCGACCACGGCGAAGCCGCGGCCATGCTCGCCCGCACGCGCCGCCTCGATGGCAGCGTTCAGGGCGAGCAGGTTCGTCTGCCCCGAGATGCCCGAGATCACCTCGACGATGTTGCCGATCTCCTTCGAACGTTCGCCGAGTTTTGCCACGACCTCCGAAGAGGAGAGCACCGTATCGGCGATGGCGTTCATCTGGTCGACCGTCGCCAGGACGAGTCGGTTGCCTTCCTCCGCCTTCTGTGAAGTGTGCTCGATGTCGGCGGTGACGCTCTCGATGGCGTTCGTCGCTTCCGACAAGCCGTTCGTGAAGGCGTCCACCTGGTGCTTGGCCTCCGCGACCGAGTGCATCTGACCCTGGGACGCTTCCGCCACCTCCGTGATGGACTGGGCGACGCTCTGCGTGGCATTGGCCGACTGCTCGGACGTGCTCGTCAGCGTCTCCGAAGAATCGGCGACGGAATCCGCCGTCTTCTGGATCATCTTGGTCATCGAGCGGATGTTTTTCCAGCATCTTGTTCGTCTGGTTCGCCATCTGGGCGAACTCGTCGCCCGAATCCGTCGCCAGATGGACGCGCAAATCGCCCTGCGCCACCTTGCTCAGGCTGGCGAGGATCATGTTGACCGACGCAGAGATGGTGCGCAGCAGGAAGAAGCCGCACGCACAGGTCAGGAGAATGACGATGACCGCGACGACGATGGTCGTCATGATGACGCTTTCATAGACGGCGGTGCCGTTATCGTTCGCCTCGCGCGCACCGGCGACGCAGCGCTCCTTGTCCTTGGTGATCAGATCGGTAAAGGCCTTATACTTTTCCAGCGCGGGACCATCGAGGTACATGAACGCCTCTTCGGTCTTTCCCTCGGCGAGCAGCGCATCCACATCCTTGTCCGTGGCGCGGTATTCCGCCCATGCCTTGCGCTCGTTCTCCAGGATGGCGCGGTCTTCCGCCGCTCCGTCCTCCGTCGTGTAGACGATGTTGGAGAGCGCCTTCTCGTACCCGGCAAAGGCGTCATCTGTCTCTTTCTTCAGCGCTGCCAGCGTGTTGTCAATCTCCGCACGCTTCGCGGGATCCTTTGCGACGGCACGAATGATGGCAACCCTGCGCTCTGCGCTTGCGGCATCCGAGACATTCGCCACGGCCGCCAGATTGTCCGTCCAGCCCACCAAGTCCACGACGCTTTCGTGCAGCTTGTTTCCCGAATGGCAGGCGTAGGCGCCAAAGCCGAGGAACATCACGATGAGCACGACGAAACTCATGATGATCTTTTTCGATACGGTGACTCCGTTCATTTCTTTTCTTTCCCTTCCTTTCCTTCTGCAGCTCATCCGAAAACAGGCGGACGAAGCCCCCTCACTCTTCCCGCATCATCCCTGCCGATGATCGCCGAGATGCCCGCATCCGGCGCGAAGGCCGGATCGCCCCCTGCATCCTGACGGGGAGCATCTAGCTTCATTATAACTCAGAATATGGCCTATTTCAAGAAGCCTCGTTCGAAAACACGAGTCCGTTGCTGTGCTTCACAGGGGAGGCACAGGGCGTCAAAGTTTCGGCTCGCGAAGAAGCGGCTCGACCACCTGCGGGAACCTCGCCCGCAGATAGTTGCTGATCGTCTCGCCGATGAAGCGCTTTGCCGCGCTGTCGGGATGCAGACCGTCGGTCGTATAGATGTCCTCCAGCTTCCCCTCGCCATCGGAGAGGATCGTCGTCACGTCGACGCAGTAGGGCTGCGACAAGATCCAGCGATTGACGAGCGCCTGCTCGTCGCTCCAGCCCGCGGGCGGATTCTGCGCGTATTGCAGCTTCGCGATCTTCGCGGGATTGAGCGAAGTGACCGTAGAGAAGACGGGCGTGATGCCGTGCGCCGTGCACTTGTCGCGGATGCGCGCGAGCACGGCGATGATGTCCGCCGCCTTGCCGCCCACGCGGTAGTTGTTCACGCCGCCCATGATGACGAGGATCTTCGGACGGAACGGCAGCACATCGCGCTCGAAGCGCGCTTCCATCGCCTCCACGGTGTCGCCCGAGTAGCCGAGGTTCTTGATGGGAAAGGCGGCATACGTCTGCCAGTCGTACCGCACGCGGTCGGGGCCGTTGACGACAGCGCCGCCGCCGTGCGTGATGCTGTCGCCAAGCGCAGCGACGACAACGGGCGACTTGACCTCGAACGGCACGTTCTCCGACCAGTCGCTGATGGGCTGACGCGCCTTGTCGAGGGCACGCACCTTCCAGTAGTAGGCGCCCGGCGTCGTGAAGCCATAGGTGTCGTAGCAGGTAAGGTCGGTCGAGTAGAGCATATGAAGGAGCGCCGGCTCAAATCGGCCGCGCTTCCAGACGGCGACCTCGTACTCCGCTGCGCCGAGCACGGCGACCCACGAATACGTCGGATAGAGCGGCACGTAGTCCATCTTCATGAACTCGCTCGTCGGCAAGGGCGCGGCCGGATCCTTCTCGGCCAGCTCGACGGCGACAGGCGGCGTGAAGGGCGCACGCTCGTTGCCGTCATAGTCGAGTGCACGCACGCGCCAGAAGTGGTTCCCATCGAGCCAGCTGCGCCCTTTGAGCGCGATCTCCACGCCGTTGTTGAAGACGTGCGCATCGCGGTAGACGACCTTCGCCTTCTCTCCCGTCCCTTCCTCGACGACGATCTCGTAGCGCACGGCGTCAGCGACAGGCTTCCACAAAAAGCGCAGCTTCTGCGGCAGGATGCGCTCTGCTCCCTTCGCCCCGGGATTCAGCGGCTCTGGCGGCTTCACGCTCCCTGGCGCCGCTGCCGTCGCCCCGGCGTCTCTGCCTCCGTCCGTCTTCACAGGGTTCTCCACCTCCTTCTGCACCGCCTCGCGCTCCAGCATGACCGTGCGGTCCTTCGTCGCGGCAGCATACACCTTATGCACATCGCCCAGCGTCGCCGCAGCCTCGGCGCTGTCCGCCCCCTGCGGCGAGAGGGCTGCCGCCGCCAGGCAAAGAGCCAAGACGGCGCCCCTTTTCCAAAAACAACGATATCTACTTTGCAAATTCAACCCTTCTCTTCTATGTCGAGCGGCATGGGACGAAGCTCGCGCGACTCGTCATACTGCATATTCGTGATGATTCGTCCGAGGCGCGTGCCTGAGACGAGGTTCCACGTCCACTTCAAGAGCACCGTGGTGTTCGTGTGTGCGCCCGCAAGCCGCAGGAGATGGACGAACATCCAGACGAGCCAGGCGATGAAGCCCTTCATCTTCGTGCCGTTCATGTTGACGACGGCCTCGGTCCCGCCGATCGTCGCCATCGCACCCTGATCCTTGTAGCAAAAACGTCTCCAGATTCTCGTCGCCCGCGATCAATCGCTTGATGTTTCGCGCAGCGACGACGGCTTCCTGCGTCGCGACGGGCGCGACCGTCGGCAGCGGGCGGTCGGTGCCGTGGCAGAAGGAGGCGCAGTCGCCGATGGCGAAGATGTCGCGCTCGCCTTCGACCTGCAGCTCTCGTTGACGATGATGCGCCCCGCGCGGTCGCAGGGGAAGCCGAGCTTCGAGATGATCGGCACCGCCTTGACGCCCGCCGCCCAGATGACCGTGTTCGTCGGGATCACCGTGCCGTCCTTCAAGGTCAGGCTGTTCTTGTCGCAGCCCGCGACCTGCGTGTTGAGCATGACCTCGATGCCCTTCTTCTCCAGGACGCGCACCGTCTCCTGCTGCAGGTCGGGCGGCATCATGGGCAGAAGGCCGCCCGTCGCCTCGACGAGCTTGACGCTGATCTCGTCGGGCGAGAGATTGTGGTACTCGTCCTTCATGATCAGGTTGATGACCTCCGCCAAGGAGCCTGCCAGCTCGACGCCCGTCGGGCCTCCGCCGACGACGACGAAGCACAACATGCGGCGGCGTTCCGCCTCGTTCTTCTCGATCTTGTTGGCGCGCTCGAACATGTGGAGGACATGGTTGCGGATGTGCAGCGCCTCCTGCAGCGTCTTCATCGGGAAGGAATTCTCCTCGACGCTCTCCATGCCGAAGAAATTCGTCGTCGCGCCCGCCGCCAGGACGAGATAATCGTAGGGCACCTCGCCGTGGTTCGTGATGACGACCTTGCGCTCCTTGTCCAGGCCACGCAGTCTCGCCATGAAGAGATCGACGTTCTTGTTGTGGCGGAAGAAGGCGCGGATGGGGTAGGCGATCTCGTCCGTCGAAAGGAGCGAAGTCGCAAGCTGGTAAAGCAGCGGCTGGAAAAGGTGAAAATTGCGGCGATCGACGATCACGATGTCGAGACTCTTGTCGCTGACCGGGCCGCGGACGACCTTGACCCCGCCGAAGCCTGCGCCGACAACCACGATGCGCGTTTTCTTGCTCATGTTCTTTCTTCCTTCACGGGTGCGGAAGACGCCCCGACTTGTGCGCGAAGCGGCGCGCCGGCCTCAGCGGCAGGCGTCATTCACTTCGCAGCTGAAAAACTTATCGACATATAAATTTCATATATACAAAAAGCGGCGCAGGGAGGCTTACGCCCGCCGCGCCGCTTTCGCTCCTTCCTGTATCCTCTTGCTTCTTGCAGACCGCATCCTTGACCCTTCCTTCTTCCATGACGGCATCTCTTCAAGAACTGCCGCCCTCACCACTTCGGCAGGACTTCGAGCCAGTAGCCGTCGGGATCGCTGATGAAATAAATGCCCATCGCCGCATTCTCGTAGCAGATGCAGCCCATCTCCTCGTGCAGCTTGTGCGCCGCATCGAAATCGTCGACGCCGAAAGCGAGGTGGAACTCGTTGTCGCCGAGATTGTACGGCTCTTCACGTTCCTTGAGCCACGTCAACTCAAGCTCGTGCGGCGTCGAGCCGCCGTCGCCCAGATAGACGAGCGTGAAGTCCGGCGTTTCCTTGCGGTGCACCTCCTTCAGCCCGAGCGCCTTCTCGTAGAAGGCAAGCGAGCGGTCGAGATCGCGCACGTTGATGTTGTTGTGCAAAAACTTGAATTTCATATAGGTTCTCCTCACTTCTCCATGTCAAAAAAATGCGAAATTCTTGCAGTAGTCGATGACGAGGAACTTGTCCTTCGCCTCGCCGTCGACATCTCGGCAGAAACGTCTGCCTCTGCCGAGCATCTGGCTGAACTTGCTCAGCGAGTGAACCTTGCGGAAAAAAAGACGAGGTTCAAGACCGACGGCATGTCGAATCCCGTGTCCAGGATGTCGACGGAGATGGCGATCGTCGGCTGCGACTCCGGCTGCGAGAAGGCACGAATCGCCTCAGCGAGCCCGGGCGTGCGCACATCGAGCGCACGGATGAAGTCCGAGCCATACTCCGGATGCAGACGCTGGAAGATGAAAGCGATCGCCTTCGCCTGCAGGCTGTTCTTCGCAAAGATGATCGTCTTGCCGAGTTTGCCGTCCCGCGTCTTTTTGCCGTGCTGCAGGAGGTCTTCGAGCATCGCCCTGGATCTTCTCCTCGCTGAAGAGCCAGTTGTTCACGGCCGGCACATCGAAATCCTTGCTCGTGATCGCACCCGTGTCGGAGTACTCCATCTCGGCGATCCTTCGCTGCGCGTCCGTAAGCTCCGCATAGCGAAGGTGCGGCTTCATGATTTCCTCATGCGCTTCATCGCGCAGCGTGAAGTCGACGAGCCAGCCGTCTCTGCAGGCCTCATCCAAGGTGTAGCAAAAGGTCGGCTTGCCGGGCGCGAGATCATAGAAGCGATAGGTCGCATCCTCGCCGGGCGCTGTCGGGGGAGCGAGGAAAAGGCCAGCAGCGTCGCATCGAAATAGTTCAGGAGCATGATGTGATCTTCATAGATGCTCGGATGCGATTCATCGATGACGACGAGATCGAAGTGCGCGGGGTCATACAGGCGGGCGCCCGTCTCCGTGCGGCTCTCGTTCACGGCGTCCATCATGATGGTCGCCGTCGTGAAAACGATGTCCGCCTTTTCCTCTTCGCGCACGTCGCCCAGGAGGTTGACGAACGGCACGTCGGGCAGCAACATGCGGAACTTCTCGTATGCCTGGTGCACAAGCTCCTCACGGTCGGCGAGATAGAGCACCTTGCCGATCGCCTTCTGATAGAAGAGCGCGTCGATGGCGCCCACCGCCATGCGTGTCTTGCCCGTGCCGGGCGGCGTGGAAACGAGGAGGCGGCGCACGCCCCTGTGCATGTCCTCGCAGATGTGCCAGACGGCTTCCCGCTGATACGGGCGGTTCGCGATGTCGTCCGACAGCTCGGGATGCGCCTCGGGATCGTGGCGGCGGCGAAACTCCATGCGCCGCTCCAGGTCGGCGCACGAGAAGCAGCCGTAAACCGAGCGCAGCTTGTCGCGAGCTTCATCGAAGAACCAATACTCTCCTTCGCGCTGGAGGAAGATGAAGGGGCGCACTCCGTGCTGCTCCTCCAAGGCCGCCGCCCACTCCTTCGCCCGGGCGAGACCGTCTTCCAGCGTCTGCGCCGCTGTCTCGACCGCCATGACGGCAAGCGGCTTCTGCTCGGCATCCGTGAAGAGGAGGTCGACGGACGTCTTCTTTCCCATGCCCACGATCTCTTTGTTCACGAAGAGATCCTTGCCCAACGTCCAGCCCGTCTGTGCGCTGTCGACCATGATGCAGCGGGAACGGCACTCGGCCAAGAGGTCGGGCGGCACCGTGACGATGCTGCCGTTCCCGGTCTTTTCGCGCGTCTCCGCAAGTGCCTTCGCCGTCTCGCGGTTCTTCTTGCGCTGCGGCAGCAGCGCGCCGCCATCGAGCGGCTCCTTGTAAAGCGCCGGAGATTCAAAGGTTCCGGATTCGTCTCCCTTGCCACCCGTCGGCAGGAGATCTTCGTCGAAGGGGCGCGGCGAGAAACCTTCCTCGTAGCACGCCGCCATCCGGGAGAGCGCGCAGTGGAGGGCGCGGAGCGAGCACGGCTTCCTCGCGCGAGACAGTCATGCCGCGGTAGGCAACGATATTGCCGAGGTGCAGGATGTAGGTTACAAGGGAATCCAGCCCCTCGGGACGCAGCTTCTTGAGCGTCGGCTCGTGGATGAGCCGCGCGATCGCCTCGCGGTACGGCAGCGCAAGCCCCGCATCGTGCGTGAACATCCAGCGCACCGCCAGCTTCACCGCGCGCTCCGCCAAGATCACGCTCTTCGGATATGACGTCTTGAGGCTCTGCTCCGCCTCCATCGCCGTCTTCTTGATGATCTTGTAATCCTTTTGTGCCAACAAGAAATCAAAATTCGATGCCATGTCCTCACCGTTCTTTTCCCTGATCCGGCAGTCGGCGAAAGCCCCGCCTGCCGCCACCAGCTTCCCTTGCGAGAGTCTATCCTTTGGGAAGCACCGATACGTTCCGCCGCCCGAACTCTCTCATCGGCGCGGCTTCATCCCATCAGCGCTTCCTCCGTTCAACGATTTTCGCGAGCATCCTTCCCCTCCCGGCGATGTCCGCTCATATGTCTTGCAGCATCGATCTTGCGCGGCTGCGTGAGATCTGCGATCTCGTCATGCTCCTTCTGGAGCTCGCGTCCGAGGTGGCAAAGGACGCGCGTGACGCGCACGCCCTCCGTCTCCTCGACGAAGAATTCCGCGTCGCCGAACGTCGCCTTCTGACCGACGCGCGGCGGATTCTCGACATGCGCCGAGATCCAGCCGCCCACGCTGTCGATATCCTCCTCGTCGATCGTCACCTCCAGAATGTCCTCCAGCTCTTCCAGGAGCATCTTGGCGTCGACGGAGTAAAGACGGACGCCCTTCTTTTCCACCAGAGGGCGATCCGTATCAAACTCATCCTGGATGTCGCCGACGATTTCCTCGACGACGTCCTCGATCGTGACCATGCCCGCCGTGCCGCCGTACTCATCGACCACGATGGCGAGCTGCGAACGCTCCTGCTGCATCGTCTGCAGGAGGCGGCTGACCGCCATCGCCTCGGGCACGATGAGCGCGCGCCGCGCGAGCTTCCGAAGATCGGGGGCTTCCTTGCGGTAGAGCGTCTGCAGGAAATCCTTGATATGAAGAAACCCGATGATGTCGTCCTTGTCCCCGTCGCAGATCGGGTAGCGCGTGAGCTTTTCCTCCATCGCCTTCTCTATGCTCTCCTCCACGGAATCCTCAAGGTCGAGACAGACCATGTCCGTGCGCGGGATCATGATCTCCCGCACGGAGAGGTCGGCGAAGTCGAAAACATTGTCGACGAATTCCAGCTCCGTCTTGTCGATGAGTCCCTGCCGGTGGCTCTCCTCCATGAGGACGCGGATCTCCTCCTCCGTATGCGCCACGTCCTCCTGCTTCGTCACGGCGCCCAAGCCCAGATGCATCTCCGTCCAGTTCGCGACGTGATTGAGCAGCCAGACGAAGGGATACATGACGCGCTGAAAGACGAGAAGCGGCAGGGCGACTGCGAGCGCGACGTTCTCGACCTTGCGGATCGCGACGTTCTTCGGAATCAGCTCGCCAGCCACGATGTGCAGCGCGGTGATGAGGAGGAATGCGATGACGAAGGAGACGGTGGCGACCACATTCTCCGGCATGCCGACCCAGGAAAAGATCGGATGCAGCAGAGAGGCGACGACCGGCTCGCCGAGCCAGCCAAGCCCCAGGGAGACGATGGTGATGCCAAGCTGCGTGACGGAAAGCGCCACGTCGAGGCGGTCGGCCAGGATCTTCGCATAAGAAGCGCGTCGGTTTCCTTCAGCGACGAGGACGTCGAGACGCGAACTGCGCATCTTGACGATGGAAAACTCCGCTGCAACGAAGAACGCATTGCCGAAAACGAGAAGGAACACGGCAAGAATCTTGAAGGCAAGCAAAAAAGGATCTTCCAAGAACACTCCCCCATAAAAAGCGCGGTGAAAGCGACGAGCCGAAGAAGTCGGATACGCCCCCTTCCAAAGGACAGGGAGATCGTCTCTCCTCCATGGCTTTTTCATCTATTCTATACTTGTTTATTCTACAACTGCTTTTTATTTTCCTGCTCCCTTTCCGCTGTCCGAAAAGGAATTCATGATCTCCTGCGCGGATGGCAAAGGCGCATACTCGGCGAGGAACTCCGCCATCTCTTCGGGCGAAAGCGCCGGTGCGCCGAAGCTGCGCCCGCCTCCTTGCGAGGGCGCCCCGCGCGAAAAGCTGCGGCGCGGCAGGCTCGCAGCTTTTCGCGCGGCGAGATCGGGCTTGCCGCCCTTGTCGTCGCAGCTCATGCGGCAACGCGGATAGTTCGAGCAGCCCCAGAACTCGCCGTTCTTTCCGCCCCGCTTGACGAGCACGCCGCTCTGGCAGCGCGGGCACGGATAGGCGCCCTCGCGCTCGATCTTTGCGTCGAGCGCCTTCGCCACAAGGCGGCGCGTGAAGTCGACCTGCGCCGCCAAGAACTCCTCCAGCGTGCCGTCTCCTTCCGCCATCGAGTGCAGCTTGTCCTCCCAAAGCGCCGTGGCGTCGGGATAGACAAGCTCATCGGGCAGGGCATCGACCAAGAGATATGCCGAATCGGTCGGATAGAGCAGCTTCTTCTTGCCCTTCGCCAAGAGAAAACGGCGCTTGATGAGGTCGTCGATGATCGCCGCCCGCGTCGCCTCCGTGCCGATGCCGTAGACATCCTTGAGACGCTTCTTCGCCTCAGGGGAAAGCACATACTTGTGGATCTCCTTCATGCCCTGCAGGAGCGTCGCGGGCGTAAAGCGCGGCGGCGGCTTCGTCGCCCGCTTCTTGATCGTTCCATCCGGTACGTCACGGCATCGCCTTTCTGCAAGGGCGGCAGGAGACCGCCCTCCTCCTCGCCATCCGCCGTCTCGTCCTCCGGCTCCTCGCCCGCGCCCTTCTTCGCTGCGCGATAGAGCGCACACCAGCCCGCCTGGATGTCGCGCCGTCCGCTCACGGCGAACGTCTCGCCGTGGAATTCGAGCGTCGCCTGCGTCTGCTCGTAGATGTGCTCGGGATAGAACTGCGCGATGAACGCCTGCGCGATCAGGCGGTAGATATTTCGCTCCGCCTCCGTGAGCGTCCCGAAAGGCGCGCGCACGCGCGTCGGAATGATCGCATGGTGCGCCGTCACCTTCTTGTCGTTCCAGGCGCGGCTCTTGATCTTCACGTCCGCGCCGCCCGCCCAATGCGAAAGCGCCGCGTCGTCGCCGTCCCTCAGGTGCGCGAGGATCGCGGGCGCGTCCTTCCTCTGGTTCAGCGGCAGATACTCCGAATCGGAACGCGGATACGTCGTGAGCTTCCTCTCGTAGAGCTTCTGCGCCGCATCGAGCACGAGCTGCGGCTCATAGCCGTACTTCTTGCCCGCAAGCACCTGCAAAGAAGAGAGCGAGAACGGCAGGCGCTGTCCCTCCGTCTTCTTCGCGCGGCGCACCCCCGTCACGCGCCCCTCTGCAGGCGGCGCAGAAAAGCCTGCCAGACGCTCCTTCGCCGCCGCTTCGTCGATGAGTCTGGCATCCCGGTCAAGACCCGGCTCGTCCTCGCGCGGCTTCCAGCTCGCACTGAACTCGCCGCCCGCATGGCGGAAGCGCCCCTTGATCTCGAAGTAATCGACAGGCTTGAAGCCCTCGATCTCGCGCTCGCGCCGCACGACGAGCGCCAAGGTCGGCGTCTTGACCCTGCCCACGGGCAGGACGAGCTTCTCGTGCCCAGCGCGCCGCGCCGCGAGCGTGTAGGCGCGCGAAAGGTTCATGCCGATAAGCCAGTCGGCGCGGGCGCGCGCCAGCGCCGACTGCTTGAGCGCGAGGAAGTCGCTGTTCTCGCGAAGGCTCGCATTCGCCTCACGGATGCTCTTCTCGTCGAGCGCGTTGAGGAGGATGCGCTTGACGGGCTTCTCGTTGCCCACGAAGTCGAGCACCTCGTCGATCAGGAGCTGCCCCTCGCGGTCGGGGTCGCCCGCATGGACGATCTCGTCGGCGCGCGCGATCAACTCCTTGACGATGCGGAACTGACGCGCCGCAGACGACGCGACGACGAGCTGCCAGCGGGCAGGCACGATCGGCAGATCCTCCGCACGCCAGAACTTGTATCGCTCGTCGTACTCCTGCGGCTCCTTCTGCCGCAGAATATGCCCGAAGCCCCAGGTCACCGCGCCCTCCGCCGTCTCCAACCAACCGTCGTGGCGGCGCACAGGCCCCTTGAGGCACTTCGCGATCTCGCGCCCCATGCTCGGCTTCTCCGCGATGTAAAGCCGCAAGCGACCGCCTCCTCTCCTCCATGGTTTTCTCATGCAAATCAAATATTCTGCTTCTATTATATCACAGAAGCCGCTTCCTCTCCACAGCATATTTCGAAGCGGTATGTGTCATGATATTCGCGAGCCGTCCTTTTCACGCAATCGTCTTTTTCCGTCATCTTGTCGAACAGCTTGCGATACTTCGGCAATTCCTCCTTCAGGCATACGAGCCAGTAGTCCGTGCGGCATTCGGGGTCGGCGAGCGGCACAGAGATGCGGCCTTCGATCGTCTCGCCTCTCGCGATGAAGTAGCCGGACTGAAAAATCGGATAGGGGGAGTTCGCGGCTAGTTCGGTGAGCGTCGTGCGCTCTTCCTGCATGAGATAGCGCGTTTGCGGCGTCCTTTCGTGCACGGCTTTCATCCAGAAGCCAACGCGGTTGAGGAGCAGCAAGGTTTCGCCCTTGAGATGTTCGAGACGAAGGCTAGGATGGAAGACGAGCGGGCTCGTCGTGGGCAGCGACAGGAAGAGATCTTCATGGCCGCATTTCTTGGCATGGAAGACCTCCGCATCCTCGGGCGGCGTATGCGTGACAGCAAGCTGATATGTGCGCCCCTTGAGCTTTGCGAAGAAGTCGGCGTCGTCTTTCATATCAGCGGACAACGTCATGCCGTCGAAGACATTGTTCAGAATCGGCGTCAAAACGATCTGCGGCAGGGGCGAGCAAAAGGCGATGGAAATGGTGCGCAGGCTGCGTTCGTAGGCGTGAAGGCGCACCGTCATATCGTCCGCCTCCTGCAAGAGGCGGCGTGCATGGCGCACGGCAAGCTCACCGACCTCGTTCAGCGCCAAACGGTTCTTGCTGCGTACAAACAGCGAAAGGCCAAGCTCTTCTTCGAGTTTCTTCATGGCACGTGTCACAGCGGGCTGTGACGTATGCAGCTTCGCCGCCGCCGCCGACAATGTGCCGCAGTCGGCGAAGGCGACGAGTTGTGCGAGAAGGGAGAATTCGATCATGCTGCACCTCCTGAACTTGAAGTCCAACCTTCACTATGCGAAGGACAGATAGCGTTACCGATATTGTATACGATTTCAAGACGCATGTAAATCTTTCGGAAGTTCCGCTGTCAGAGAGAAGAAGCCGCTCCTAGATCCTAGATCATAGATCCAAGATGCCTGAAGGACGCGCTTATGAAGGTCGTAAATGCTATACGATAGACTTATAGCAGCTTTCGACATCAGCATTGTACATTTCTCAGCACATAGGGTAAACTCATAACCGTAAGAACGAAATACGCACGAAAGCGCCAGGCACAAAGCCGACACTTTCGCGCAATGTTGCAGGCAAAGGAGATAGATACAGTGCAGCAAGAAAAGAAAAACCTATCCTTCATGATCATCCTGAGTGCGCTCATGGCTTGCTCTTCCCTCTCGACGGATATCTACCTGCCGGCTATGCCGGAGATGCAGACGGAACTCGGCGGCAAGGTCGCCTTGACGATCACGAGCTTCCTCGTCGGGTTTTCCATCGCGCAGCTTGTCTGGGGGCCGATCAGCGATCGCATCGGACGCTTGAAGCCGCTTGCCATCGGCATGGTCTTCTTCCTCGTCGGCTCGGTCGGCTGCGCCCTCGCTTCCTCGATGGAGGCAGTCATCTTCTGGCGCGTCATGCAGGCGATCGGCGCCTGCACGGGGCCGATGCTGAGCCGCGCCATGATCCGCGACCTCTATACGAGCACGGAGGCGGCCGCGATGCTCTCGACCCTCATGGTCATCATGGCGGCCGCGCCGATCGTCGGACCGCTCGTCGGCGGCTATGCCTTGGGCATCGGCTCTCGGCGCGCCATCTTCTGGCTGATGATGGCCATCGCCGCCGTCCTCCTCGTCTCCCTGCGCCTCCTGCCCGAGACGCTGCCGCAGGAGAAGCGCGCAAAGGAGTCCATGGGAAATGCACTGAAAAGCTACGCGCACTTGTTGAAAAATCCGGCATTCATGCGCAATACGTTAAGCGTCACCTTCTTCTATGTCGCCGTCTATGCTTTCATCACGGCTTCTCCCGAAGTCTATATCCGTCATTTCGATGTAGACCCGCAGCTTTACGGACTGTTCTTCGGCGTGAACATTCTCGGCGTTTCCCTCATGAGTTTCTTCAACCGCAGCTTCGTCAACCGCTTCTCGCTTTTGACGCTTCTCAAGACGGCGACGAGCATCGCCTTCATCTTCTCCCTCGTGGTTCTCGCAGACGGCCTCAGCGGCTTCGGCGGCAAATGGGGCATCGTCGTGCCGATGTTCTTCTTCTTCAGCACGAATGGCATCATCGCCGCCTGCTCCAATGCCGCAGCGCTTTCAAGCGTGCCGGATGACCTCACGGGGTCGGCTGCGGCGCTCATCGGCGCTCTTCAGTACGGCAGCGGCATGATCTCCTCGATCCTTCTCGCCGTCTTCTCCGATGGCTCGCCCGATGCCATGTGCGCGATCATCGCCGCTTTCGCCTTCCTCGCCGCCGTCATGGCCTTCATGGCGAACCATGTGCAGCACAGGACGCTTCCTGCAGCGCAAAAAGTGAGAACGCTCCCATCAAATCGACGCCTTCCTCTCCTCCCGTTCACACCTTTCGCCAGAAGCCGCGCAGTGATGAAATGCCGCGCGGCTTCCTCGTCTTGCAAAAGCGAAAGATTCTTCCGAAATATTCTCCTTCTGCAAGACGAGAGGCGGAAAGTGTTGTATAATGTATACAAAAAGCTGCTGGATTTCCGAAAAGAAGGGATGGTATCACGATGCGGAAAGAACATGATTTTCTCGGCGAACTCGCTGTGCCGGACGAGGCCTACTACGGTGTGCAGACCATGCGCGCCGTGGAGAACTTCAGCATCACGGGGAGGAAGCTCGACACCGACTTCATCCAGTCGCTCGCAAAGGTGAAGAAAGCGGCGGCACAGGCAAACATGGAGACAGGCCGCCTCGACAAGCACATCGGCAACGCGCTCGTCGAAGCGGCGGAAGAGATCATCGACGGAAAGCTCCTCGACCAGTTCCCCGTCGATCCGATCCAAGGCGGCGCGGGCACCTCGGTCAACATGAACATGAACGAGGTATTGTCGAACCGTGCGCTCGAACTCGTCGGCGAAGCAAAGGGACGATACGACATCATCTCGCCAAACAACCATGCGAACATGGCGCAATCGACGAACGACACCTTTCCGACAGCGATCAAGGTCTGCCTGACGCACAAGGGGCACAAGCTGACGACGGCGCTCGACTATCTGGCGACGGAGCTGGAAAAAAAGGCCGAGGAGTACAAGGACATCTTGAAGATGGCGCGCACGCATCTGCAGGACGCCGTGCCGATCACGCTGGGCCAAGAGATGGGATCGTATGCGTCTGCCGTGCGCCGCAGCATCAAGCGCGTCGACTGGTCGATCGACAGCATCCGCCTCATCAACATGGGCGGCACGGCGGTCGGCACGGGATTGAACGCGGAACCTGCCTACATCAAGGCGGTGGCGCAAAAGCTCCGCGAGATCACGGGCGAGAACTTCGAGACGTCGACGAACATCATCGACGCGACGAACAACACGGACGGCTTCGTCGATGTCTCTTCGGCGCTCAAGAACACATCGCTCGTGCTCATCAAGATGGCGAACGATTTCCGCCTCATGGCCTCGGGCCCGCGCTGCGGACTCAACGAGCTGCACCTGCCGATGCGCCAGCCCGGCTCCTCCATCATGCCGGGCAAAATCAACCCCGTCATTGCCGAAGTGCTTGACCAAGCCTGCTACCGTGTCATCGGCAACGACCTCGCCGTATCGTTCGCCGTCGAGAACGGGCAGTTCGAGCTGAACGTCATGGAGCCGATCATGGCGTACAACCTCTTCAGCTCGATGAACTACCTGACGAACGCCGTGCGCACCTTCGTCGACAAACTGCTCATCGGGCTTGAGCCGAACCGCGAGCAATGCAGGAAGTGGGTCGATCGGAGCGTGGGCATCGTCACAGCCCTCCTGCCGCACATCGGCTACGAGCAATCCGCAATGCTCGCCAAAGAAGCCTATGCGACGGGCAGGCCGATCCGCGATGTGATTCTGGAAAAGAAGCTCCTGACCGCAGAGCAGCTCGACCACATCATGTCCCCCGAGCAGATGACGCACCCGGGCATCACGCACGAGTAAGGCGGACGAGGCATGGGCTCATGCTGGCGAGCGGAGGATTCGGCCGCAGCCGAGCCAGAGAGAACGGCGTCTGCCCCCGCCTCCTATTCGATTTTTTCCACGCCACGCCCGTCGAAGTGCGGCACGAAGGAGGCGGAGACGGTGCCGCCCTGCTGGATGTAGCAGTTCTCGATGCCGAGGCTGCGCGCGTGATCGACGACGCTTTCATATTCGAACGTCGTGAGACGGCGAGCCAGTTCGGGGACTTTCGTGAAATCTCCCATGGGCGTGTATTGGTTCATGATGCTGATGTAAATGGTATCAGAGAAGTTCTGCCAGAGCCAGTCGAGGATGCACATGCTTTCCTTGCGATGCCCCGGCAGCACGAGGTGGCGCACGAGGACGCCGCGCTTCATCCGCCCGTCTTCATCGAAGACAGGAAGCCCCGCGATCTCCCTCATGCGGCGGATGGCGGCGCTCGCCCGCCGGAAGTAGCCGGGAGCGGCGCTGCAGCGAAGAGCCGTCTCCTCGTCGATGTACTTGAGGTCGGGCAGGAAGATGTCGACGAGTCCCGTCATGCTCTCAATGGTATCAACGGCATCATACGCGGAAGAGTTGTAGACGACGGGGATCGTCAGTCCCCGTTCCCTGGCAAGACGCAGAGCCATGGCGATCTGAGGCGCGAAATGCGTCGGCGTCACGAGGTCGAGCGTTGCCGCGCCACGCGCCTCTTGCTCCAGGAAGATTTCGGCCAGGCGCTCTTCCGTGACCTTGATACCGAAGTCTTCGCGGCTGATCTCGTGATTCTGGCAGAAGGCGCAGCGCATATTGCAGCCCGTGAAGAAGACCGTGCCCGCCCCCTTCTCCCCCGCAAGACACGGCTCTTCCCACGGATGGAGGGATACGAGCGCGACACGCGCGTATCTGCCGCCGCCGCAGAAGCCGCGCTCACCCTGCAGGCGGTTGACGCCGCAGCTTCGCGGGCAAAGGCGGCAAGCGGCGAGCGATGCGAGTCCGTCTGCCATGCTTTTTCCCATGCGCCCCTTCGCAGCATGAACTTTCTGCGAAGGGGCGCACGTTCTTTCCCTTCTCATGGCGCTCATTCGCGCCCCTCCAGCTTCGCCGCATCGAGCAGAGAGCCGTACTTCGGCCGCCACCACGAAAGGGCGCGCACGGCGTTGATGTAGTCCCTGCATCGCCTCTTCATCGAGGATGCCGCTGCGTCCTTGGATCGGTTCGCCAACGAGCGGAACGACGTCCGCCTTGCCGATGGCCTCGTGCGTGATCCAGAAGCCATAGTTGACGCCGCGCCGATTGCCGCGCGTGAGACTTCTTCCGACTGCTTCGTAACGAAAGCCTAGAGGCGCGATCATCTCGACGAGCGTCGGCGCGATGTCGATCTGGCTGCCCGCCGCCCCGTCCGTGAGCAGCCCCTTTTGCACGCCGTATCCCGTAAGGATGAAGGGGATGGCATAACGCTCGTAGAGCGAGGGCGTCTTCTCGATATTGTAGCGGTCGGCATGGTCGCCGACGATGACGAAGAGGCTTTCGGGGAACTTCTCCTTCGCCGCACGGACGAAGGCGGCAAGCTCCCTCGTGGCGTACCAGTAGTGGCCAAGCTCCTTGAGGAGCGCCGCGTCCTGCTGCGCCTTTTCGGGAAGCGCCGTGCGCACATCGTCCGCCGGAAAGCCTTTGGCGGCGAGATCGACCGTGTACGGAGAATGGTTCGACACATTGAGGATCACATGGAGTCCAGGCGCTTCGGGGTCGATGCGCGAGAGGACCTCCCGATAGAGAACCTCGTCGTCCACGCCCCAGACACTTCCCTCGTCGGAAGAGAAATCGCCGCGGCTGTAGAACCGATCGAACCCCTGCGCACGGCAGAACGGTTCGATGCGCTCCCATGTCGCCGGCCCCGCATACCAGAAGTCCGTGCCATAGCCGAGTCGCGAGAACGTCGGCGCGATGGCGGTAGGATACGGCGCCGCGAAGGATTCCGGCATGGTCGTCAAGTACAGGTTGGCATCCGCGAATCCCGTGACGATGCCCGTGACGGCAGATACCGTGCTCGTCCCGTTCGGCAGAAAGGTATCACAATAAACGGTATCATCTTCGCGCAGAATATCTTTCATCGGATCGGCGATGGAGAGACCGGCGTACTTTTCCAAGAGCGGCCAGTTCGCATAGCTCTCGGAAATGATGAGGAAGATGTGGCGCGGCTTCTCGATCTGTGCGCCCCCGGCCTCCTGCGTCAGATAGACGTCGAGATCGAGCGTATCGGCGGGGCGGCCTGCATGGAGCGCGGCCAGCCGTTCGATCTCCTCGACGGTGAAGTTCAGGCCGTTGCACGCAAGGAAGCGGCGGTTCAGCGTATAGGCGCGATAGAGCGCCTGAAAATCATCGAGAATCGCTTCATTCAAGAAGGCGTCGTTCGTGACGCCCGCGTTCTCCCAATCGACGGCCTCCTGCCAGCGCAGACTCCCGCCGAAGGCGGAGAGGAGGACGACGCACAGGAAGACGGCGAGGAATGCGAAACGCGCGAGGAGCTGCCGTGAAAAGCAAGCTCGGGCAAAGCAGGCAGAACCTTGTGCGCCAGCAGGAAACGAAGCGCACGATAGAGGAGAAAGGCGAGCAAGAAGGCGCCGGCAAGCCGCAGCGGCAGGTAGAATTCCTGCACAAGCGAGACGAAAAGCGCGAAGGCATCCTCGTTCACCGTATTGAAGATGATCTGATGGAAGCCCGTGTGATATTGATGATAATACGGGAAGCTCGCGACGTAGAGGATGGAGAGCATTGTGAGGGAAAGCGCGCTCGTCACGCGCCACGCGAGATCCTCCAGCGGCGCATGGAAAAAGCGCAGGAAAGCGGCGCTCACGAGAGAAAAGAGCGCCAGCCCCCCCGCCGTCTGACAGCTCAGACGCGCCCCGCGCCAAAGGGCGAGCGCGATGTCCGCGCCGCCCGTCGTCGCCGCCATATAGTCATGCATCCAGAAAATGAAGAACGCGCGGCAGAAAGAAAGGACTGCAAGGTAGAAAAGAAATACCTTGAGTCCTTTTGCCGCAACGGAATAAAAGGCCTGCCAAGAAAACAGGCGCGAAGAGAACATTTGCATAAAACAAGAATCCTTCCTTGCCCTGAGGAACGTCCGAGCGGTCACGTCGAAAGCATGCGCCGCTCGGAGACTTCCTGCAGGGGTACACGAAGACCGCTGCCCGTGCTGCAGCTCACTCGATCTGCGGCAGGATGATGTCCACACCGTAATCCTCCGCAGCCCGGCAAACGTCGTCGGCGGGAGGCGAGTCCGTGATGAGACCCGAAAGCGTGTCGAGCGTCACATAGTTGTAATTGCCGTCCGAACTCAGCTTCCTCGCCTCGGCAACGACATAGGCGCGCTTTGGAAACGCGGATGATCGCCGCTTTGTTGATGCCGTCCTCGATGTCATACGTCGATACGCTGTTCTCCTTGACATCGACGCCGACGGCGCCGACAAAGGCGATATCCGGCTTCAGGCGCGAGATGAGATCGAGCGTCATGCCGCCCCAGAATCCGTCGCGGCTCTTGTTGATGACGCCGCCGACGAAAACGACGCGGATCTTCGGGTTCTGCGCAAGGATCGACAGGATGTCGATCATGTTCGTGACCACGGTCAACTCGCGCTCATCATGCACGAGAAGCTCGGCGATCGCGAGATTGCTCGTCGAGATGTCGAGAAAGACCATGTCGTGCTCATGAATGAGGTGCATGGCGGCTCGTGCAATGCGCCGCTTCGCTTCCACGTCGATATTGCGGTGCTTGCTGACCTCGATGGCATGAGGATTCTCGCGACGTATGACAGCGCCTCCATACGTGCGTTTGAGCTTGCCCTGCTTTTCAAGCGCACCGAGATCCTTGCGTATGCAGTCCTCCGTCACATGAAAGCGGTCGCTGAGATCTTTGACGCGCACTTTGCCGTCGCGCGCCAGGATGTCAAGAATGGCATCGTGACGTTCCACAAGAAACATGTCCTCGCCTCCGTTGCTATTGATTTATCGTATTCTTTCCAAATTCTACCCGAAAAAGAGAATTTTTTCAAGCCCCAATTTTTCAACGGAGCCGGATATCTTTGGGAAATCACAGATAAAATGAGTCCTTCGACCTGTGCTGATTTTTCGTCCTGTCGAAGAAACAAGCTGGACGCATAGCAGCGCCGCGCAGTCATAGTGCGCGGCATCGAAAAGGTGCCGCGCGTTGGAAGAAGCAGAATAGGGAACGGGCAGTTGTTCGGGGGGACCGAATGACTGCCATTTCGTATGCAGAGCGAGGCGCATGATTCGCATGAAAAGAGCTCGCCGCTGAGGCGGGCGGTGGATATCATGCGCGACCTGTTTTCTTTTCGTAAAGTTTGACGACGAATCACGCTTCCCATCGCACGCGCCTTCGTCTTCTTCCGTGCGCCGTTACGCGCAAACTCGAACGGCTGCGAATCGAGCGTGTTCGAATCGACGCCCGTGACGAAGAGCCACCCAAGGGAATCGGTTCGATGCCGTCGATGTAGCCCGCCTCGTAGAGCATGAGCATGATGTGCACGAACCGCTTCTCCGTGACCTTGAAATGCTCTGCCGCGAGCTTCGACCAGTCGGGGTCGTCATGGTCGAGGTACTTGTCCAAAAGCGTGAGTATCTGGTAGATCAGCTTGAAGTTCGCCATGATGCCACCTTCTCAAAACTCAGAATACTAGTGATTCCCAAATTTCTTTTGGAACTTGTTTTGCTGGCTTTCCTCGCTTGATTAGATAACGCAGATACCGAGTTGCGACTTTATAGTTCCAAGGAATCGTCTCAAGCGGCTCTAGCAGAATGACCCTGTCGAGCGAATCCGCCCCGAAATTTTCCAAATATGTCTTTTCGACTGAATCATACTCTGCTTTAGCATTCCTAACCTGTGGCGAGTCAAGCGCATATTCTTTACGGTCTGACTTCATTCTTTTCACTCCTTAGACAACGGCTATCATGCCTAGAATAAGTCGTAAAAACTCGGCATCGTCCGTAATCAGCTTATACTCATAGACTCCATGTGCATTAACAAACTTACAAAACGTACTATTACTGAAAACACCTTCTAACCCCATACTTAACACCTCAGACGCATCTTGATATTCTTTCCCGATGTATGGATCGATAAAGTCATCTTTCCTAGTGACTTCATTGGGTCTATAATTCCATCCTGGAAAAATTTGAGAGAGCTTTGTTGGCGTTTCCCCTGCCGTCCGTGACGCAATAAACTCTTTCGATATACGCAGTGCATTCGGGTTCAAATGCTCCACCATATGCCCGATTTCATGCCACGGCGTCGATTTTCGCAGCTCGTTCATGGCAATCGTAAAATAATCGGTTGTATAATTCGGCAGGCTCGTGACGTATTTTAGTCCAGCTTTTCCATATTTCAATCCACGCGCCCCTCGTGGGGCGCGACTAAAAGTCCTCGTCTCTAGTGTTATTAAACAAATCATTTTCAATCCACGCGCCCCTCGTGGGGCGCGACGACGGAGGAATCGAGATCAGGGCCTCGATAACGATTTTCAATCCACGCGCCCCTCGTGGGGCGCGACTAAAATCCGAGTGTCGTTTTCATCGGCTCGTACAATTTCAATCCACGCGCCCCTCGTGGGGCGCGACCCATTTCGCGATGTCGTCGAGGCTCTGCGTTGCATTTTCAATCCACGCGCCCTCGTGGGGCGCGACCGGCGGCATCGGCCTCTCCGTCACGGCGGAGGCATTTTCAATCCACGCGCCCCTCGTGGGGCGCGACTTTTGGCCAGCATTAGCCATGCTATTAAAAGTAATTTCAATCCACGCGCCCCTCGTGGGGCGCGACCCGCGGCATGATTCAGTACTTCGTCGATGCCGAGATTTCAATCCACGCGCCCCTCGTGGGGCGCGACCAACTGCAACGCCCGCTACACGACCAAGAGCGGCATTTCAATCCACGCGCCCGTGTGGGGCGCGACTCCACGTCACCCCTGCCCATCTTCGACGCCGGCGGATTTCAATCCACGCGCCCGTGTGGGGCGCGACGCCGTCCGTGTCATGGCGTCCAGCTGATCCAGCATTTCAATCCACGCGCCCGTGTGGGGCGCGACTCTGCGCGCAGCACATGGACGTCCTTGTGCCGACATTTTCAATCCACGCGCCCGTGTGGGGCGCGACTTGCATTGCTCCCAATCAAAAACCTATTGTGGGAATTTTCAATCCACGCGCCCGCGTGAGGGCGCGACAAGAAAAAGAAGCGCGGCAAGAGCGCCCTCATGGTATTTTCAATCCACGCGCCCGCGTGGGGCGCGACACTATCATGACCTCGAAAAGATGGGCTTGCTTAATATTTCAATCCACGCGCCCGCGTGAGGGCGCGACAAATGGGTTTTCGAGTTTCGCTTTCACGACGCGCATTTTCAATCCACGCGCCCGCGTGGGGCGCGACCGCCATCGACCGCCAAGATGCTCTCGCCAATATTATTTCAATCCACGCGCCCGCGTGGGGCGCGACAAGCGGCGGCACAAGTCCCGCACGGAAGAGTCCCTGATTTTCAATCCACGCGCCCGCGTGAGGGCGCGACCCGTCGCTTCCCATGTACCACTGACCGACAAAGGATTTTCAATCCACGCGCCCGTGTGGGGCGCGACCGTACCCGTGAGCGACATGGTACGCGACGTAAGGATTTTCAATCCACGCGCCCGTGTGGGGCGCGACCATATTGTCGGCGCGACGGACTTTCGAGGTGGTGATTTCAATCCACGCGCCCGTGTGGGGCGCGACGTCTCCTCGAGCATCGCGTCCGCAAAGTCAAGTGATTTTCAATCCACGCGCCCGCGTGGGGCGCGACGAGAGAGCCGCTGGGCTTTTTGCTCGACAATGGAATTTTCAATCCACGCGCCCGCGTGAGGGCGCGACCGCTGTAGGATTTGATACACGCAAGCATAGTATTTTCAATCCACGCGCCCGCGTGGGGCGCGACGCATAATACTTGCTCACACCAAAAAAATATTGGCGTATTTCAATCCACGCGCCCGCGTGGGGCGCGACGCGACGTTTCCAGATACGACAAGCGAGTATGCGCGTATTTTCAATCCACGCGCCCGCGTGGGGCGCGACATTGGTGCGGCGCTCAAGCTGGATCAAAACAAAAAAATTTT
This sequence comes from uncultured Selenomonas sp., assembly GCA_916438625.1. Classification (GTDB taxonomy): domain Bacteria; phylum Bacillota; class Negativicutes; order Selenomonadales; family Selenomonadaceae; genus Selenomonas. Next base: position 2,630,923 of record CAKAFE010000001.1, read on the forward strand.
CAATCCACGCGCCCGCGTGGGGCGCGACGACGAGCTTTTTCAAAGGCGGCGTCCGCGTCCGTATTTCAATCCACGCGCCCGCGTGGGGCGCGACATCAAACCCTCCTACGTCCTCCGATCAGCCTCATCATTTTCAATCCACGCGCCCGCGTGGGGCGCGACACCAACATTCCATGTATAATCACATCGGCATATATAATTTCAATCCACGCGCCCGCGTGAGGGCGCGACCGCAGGCGGCAAAGAAGCCTATGGGCAGCTCGTCATTTTCAATCCACGCGCCCGTGTGGGGCGCGACAAACGAGTACGTCTACTGGGGCAAGGTGCTTGAGATTTCAATCCACGCGCCCGTGTGGGGCGCGACGAAGCGAACGAACGCAAACAGAGACAGCTCGCCCTCATTTCAATCCACGCGCCCGTGTGGGGCGCGACTCGGGGATGGCTCCCATGGAGGCCATCTGGTTCATATTTCAATCCACGCGCCCGTGTGGGGCGCGACGAGGTGCACGCTATCCGCACGGATGCCTGACACCCATTTCAATCCACGCGCCCGTGTGGGGCGCGACTCATTTTGCTGTGCGGGTGTCGCGTCCGATTGACATTTCAATCCACGCGCCCGTGTGGGCGCGACGGCAGCGGCTTGTCGATCACGGCGAGCAAAGCCCATTTCAATCCACGCGCCCGTGTGGGGCGCGACCATGCAGATAGGCGACGGCCTTGCCCAAGATGCGATTTCAATCCACGCGCCCGTGTGGGGCGCGACGAACCCTCGGTTATGGGCATTGAGGCGGATTCTGATTTCAATCCACGCGCCCGTGTGGGGCGCGACGCACATGGAAGAGGATGACCATGTGCATCATCAAATTTCAATCCACGCGCCCGTGTGGGGCGCGACTATGCCGTTTGAAAAGTTGGCTCCTCGCTGTTTGATATGGGTAGGAGAAAGGAACAAATGTTCTTTATGTTCGTACAGTCTTTTACCAATGGACAAATTATGGGATTTGGGTGTTGAGATTCAGCTTGCCGCATCCCAGATAGATCATGGTCTTGAAATATTCATCATTTCTGAACCCTCGGGCGCGACGCTTGATGTTTTGTATGATGCTGTTCACCCCTTCCAGAATGGCATTCGTATAGGGGTGCTCGAAATAGTGCAGGATCTCGTCCCAATGATTGCGGATCGTGCCACAAAACTTCTTCATGGGTTCCAGTCTTGCGTGCATCATCCAGCTGCAGAGCTTTTTCAAACGCTGCTCCGCCTCGTCTCGATGGACGGACTGCTCGTAGATTTCCTGCAATTCGATGCGCATGGCACAGGCACGCGCTGTCTTTTAAATGCTTCTTCTGGAGCGTTTCCTTTTTCTCTCGTTGTTTTTTTCCGTCAGATTGGTATCATTCTTCAACCAAAGGTACTTGGAGTTCTTCAGCAAGACATTCTCCTTGGCTTCCATCTTGCGAACCTTGTCCACGGCTTCGTTGGCATGTTTGATTACATGGAACTTGTCGATGATGGTCCGGCTGTTCTCGAAGGATTCCTGAATCCCCTTGCGGAAACCGAGCGACATATCGCAGGTGATGAGATCGACTCTTTCCGTATTGCCTCGATGTGCTTCAAAGTCGGCAGCGAACCGCTGGACAGTTGTAGAATCCTTGCCATCCGTCACGAAGATGACTTTGCGCTGGGATAGGTCGGCGACGACCGTGATGTAGTTATGCCCCTTCTTGCTGGTTTCGTCCATGCCGATGGCGGTGACTTCGGAATAGTCCTCCAACGCGCGAGCCTTGTCCACATAATGATGGATGAACCTCCATAGTCTCGTGTCATGCTCTGCGACCATGCGAGCAATGACGGCTACGGGCAGATGCTTGGCAAGCTCTATGATCCAGCTCTCAAAGAGAAGCGTGAAGCCGGATCCCTCGCGTGCCCAAGGCACCTGTACGGTCTTCACGCCATGTTTTTCGCATTGTATGCGAGGGAGATCGGCGTGGATATAGGTTTTATACTGGAAGAAGTTGAGATGACGCCAAGTTCTCGGCGTTGTGTCGTAAGCAGGAAAGCTTTTGTCGCAATGGTCTTGCGGGCAGGGAAACTTCCCTCCGCGTTGGAAGGCGATATGAATATGCAGTTCCATGGATCCATCTTCTGTGGGCTTGAATTCCACTTGAGATATGCACCAAGGGTGTGGGAGGTTCAAAGCAACGGCGAACAAGCTTCCTGTATCCATGGATAAAAACCGCCTTTCTGTGTCTATCTTCCATGGATATAATTCTATCGGAATGAAACGCGCTTTTCAAGCGTTACCCACAGTAAACAGCGAAAGGCCGAAAAGTTTATCCTGCACTTTGCCATTTCAATCCACGCGCCCGTGTGGGGCGCGACGCGGTGCTTATGGCTTGAACTTGCAGTTTTGCAGATTTCAATCCACGCGCCCGTGTGGGGCGCGACCGAGTCTTCCGTTAAACACTCCAGCGCTGTCACAATTTCAATCCACGCGCCCGTGTGGGGCGCGACAGCTCGCGCAGTACTGGCTCGTCGACATCTACAAATTTCAATCCACGCGCCCGTGTGGGGCGCGACCTTAGCGCACCCGGCGAGTGCCGCCTACGGGCTATTTTCAATCCACGCGCCCGTGTGGGCGCGACCCACGTCAAAAACGGAGTGATTGCCCCCGCTGCGATTTTCAATCCACGCGCCCGTGTGGGGCGCGACAACAGGCACTTGTAAATAAGGGCGTGCAGCCGTGATTTCAATCCACGCGCCCGTGTGGGGCGCGACCTTCCATCTGCTCCAGCCACAAGACGACCGACGGATTTCAATCCACGCGCCCGTGTGGGGCGCGACAGCTGCCGAAGTTTCGCAATGTGGATGCGGCAGGATTTCAATCCACGCGCCCGTGTGGGGCGCGACGCGAGTATTTCCATTTCTGCTCAAGGCTTCTCAAATTTCAATCCACGCGCCCGTGTGGGGCGCGACCCGCCCCGTCGTCGTCATGCTTGCGCTCCATGTAATTTCAATCCACGCGCCCGTGTGGGGCGCGACCTCCGTCACTACGTCCTGCGCATTATACGTTTTATTTTCAATCCACGCGCCCGTGTGGGGCGCGACCAAGCGAGCGGAGGCGATCGTCACGCACGCAAAGATTTCAATCCACGCGCCCGTGTGGGGCGCGACAACTTTTCAAACGGCATATTCTGGCGATACCACGAATTTCAATCCACGCGCCCGTGTGGGGCGCGACCGTCCTTGGTGCCGACGCAGTTCCCGGGCAAACAATTTCAATCCACGCGCCCGTGTGGGGCGCGACCCTTGACAGCAGCCCCGTGCAAACCCATGGGCATAATTTCAATCCACGCGCCCGTGTGGGGCGCGACATGGCAAATTGATTAAATTTATGATTCAGTACCAATTTCAATCCACGCGCCCGTGTGGGGCGCGACTTCCGCGCCCTCGGGGATGTCCGTCTGCACAGGATTTCAATCCACGCGCCCGCGTGGGGCGCGACGTCTTTTCGCCGCAAGGTGGAGGCGCTCAAGGAATTTCAATCCACGCGCCCGCGTGGGGCGCGACGCCACTCATCGATCTCCTGCACCAGCAGCGCCGCATTTCAATCCACGCGCCCGCGTGGGGCGCGACGGAACTCGATAGCGACCTTCAGGATAATCTGAATATTTCAATCCACGCGCCCGCGTGGGGCGCGACATTCATCGCTATCTCAAGATTGTACCCATCGAGATTTTCAATCCACGCGCCCGCGTGAGGGCGCGACAGGACTCGCTTCTCCAACGATGCAATCTCTTTGAATTTTCAATCCACGCGCCCGCGTGGGGCGCGACTTCTCTTTAATCCTTATATTGACGAGATATCAATATTTCAATCCACGCGCCCGCGTGAGGGCGCGACTACGTCAGGTACATTTGATTGCCCTGATAAACAAATTTCAATCCACGCGCCCGCGTGAGGGCGCGACGGCTTTTTGTTTGTCTACACTTTGCCTACATGGGAATTTCAATCCACGCGCCCGCGTGGGGCGCGACGTCTCTACTATGAGTCAAAGCGTCTGCCGCACGCATTTCAATCCACGCGCCCGCGTGGGGCGCGACCTGGCGAGCCTTTTCGCTCTTCTCGCACAAATCGATTTCAATCCACGCGCCCGCGTGGGGCGCGACGATTCATCTCTGTACTGTGCTTCGTACTGCTTACATTTTCAATCCACGCGCCCGCGTGGGGCGCGACGCCAAATCTGGTCGACCGCGAGTGCGATGCTGTCATTTTCAATCCACGCGCCCGCGTGGGGCGCGACCGATCGAGGCTCGTGTGTTGGCGTGGCTTGCCGATATTTCAATCCACGCGCCCGCGTGGGGCGCGACGGCAGGCGCTTGCCAAGCAGTCCGATCCACTGGCATTTCAATCCACGCGCCCGCGTGGGGCGCGACATTTTCCATGAGGATAAGATCAGCACTGATTTCCATTTTCAATCCACGCGCCCGCGTGAGGCGCGACAGACGGCGGTATTCTTAAGGGTTCTTCAACATGGTATTTTCAATCCACGCGCCCGCGTGGGGCGCGACGGCTAAACCGGTATGGTGGTCTATATCGGCTAACATTTCAATCCACGCGCCCGCGTGGGGCGCGACTCGACCAAGAAGCCTCTGGTGCACAGTTCATGCAATTTCAATCCACGCGCCCGCGTGAGGGCGCGACGAACATCGTCCGCGCCTCGCCCTCGACGTTGAGATTTCAATCCACGCGCCCGCGTGGGGCGCGACTCAAGTCAAGATTGATAATGCTTTTTGATGGAATCATTTCAATCCACGCGCCCGCGTGGGGCGCGACGGAGGAAATCGACCACCGCGCCGCCGAGCTTTTATTTTCAATCCACGCGCCCGCGTGGGCGCGACCACGAGCACCAGACGGGATAATTTGTTACTGCCCATTTTCAATCCACGCGCCCGCGTGAGGCGCGACGTGGGGTCAACGTCAACGATGACGACAATGCGCATTTTCAATCCACGCGCCCGCGTGGGGCGCGACGGCTGCTATGCTGAAAGCGATGCGCTCCACCGAGATTTTCAATCCACGCGCCCGCGTGGGGCGCGACCACCAGTCCGCAGGGCTGGCGCATCCATCCCATCATTTTCAATCCACGCGCCCGCGTGGGGCGCGACAAGAGCCTCCTCCCGCCTTCTCGCCGAGCATCTGATTTCAATCCACGCGCCCGCGTGGGGCGCGACACGATGTCAATTCTAAGATTGATGTCATGGATAAATTTCAATCCACGCGCCCGCGTGGGGCGCGACACTCCATACTCACTACTCCCGTTACCGACTTCCAATTTCAATCCACGCGCCCTGCGTGAGGCGCGACGTGCGTCTCGATAATTAAAGAGGGTGATGAGTTTTATTTTCAATCCACGCGCCCGCGTGGGGCGCGACACAAGACGCACCAACCTTGTCGAAAAATCACCGGATTTCAATCCACGCGCCCTGCGTGAGGGCGCGACTGCCGTCGTGCAAAGTGGTACAATTAACGCAAAGATTTTCAATCCACGCGCCCGCGTGAGGGCGCGACGCAGTCTCTGTATGCAAAGACTGTCTACGGCAGATTTCAATCCACGCGCCCGCGTGGGGCGCGACCTTGTAGTGCGCGCCAAGAATCCAGCCAGTAGAATTTCAATCCACGCGCCCGCGTGGGGCGCGACTGATGCCATTTTTAAGGCGATAGCACAGATTCGGATTTCAATCCACGCGCCCGCGTGGGCGCGACCAGGGTGAATTCGGCATGAGCTTCAAAGCGTTCGAATTTCAATCCACGCGCCCGCGTGGGGCGCGACGCAAGGCTATTGCAAGCAATGGAAGTTCCATGATAAATTTCAATCCACGCGCCCGCGTGGGGCGCGACTGGTTGCTACGAGTGATGCCTATTACAGTCAATCCATTTCAATCCACGCGCCCGCGTGAGGGCGCGACCTCTATCAGCTACTATGATGCAAGACGCGCACATTTCAATCCACGCGCCCGCGTGGGGCGCGACGCCATGAGGTACTCGACAAGCGCCGAACGGTTGGAATTTCAATCCACGCGCCCGCGTGGGGCGCGACTTATATGGATGGACGATGCCCTGAAGGAAAGATGATTTCAATCCACGCGCCCGCGTGGGGCGCGACCTTCCGCCCCCGTCTCCTGCTGCACGCGCCGTTTATTTTCAATCCACGCGCCCGCGTGGGGCGCGACTCCAGCGCGTGATCTCGGGATGCACCTGCTGCAGATTTCAATCCACGCGCCCGCGTGGGGCGCGACCTGCGCGGCTTGTGCTCGGCATACAGACTGCCCATTTCAATCCACGCGCCCGCGTGGGGCGCGACGCGCTGCCCCTGTCCGGCGGCGCCGTGCGAATGGAATTTCAATCCACGCGCCCGCGTGGGGCGCGACATTTGTTCAAACCGTTAATAAAGGCTGTGATGTGATTTTCAATCCACGCGCCCGCGTGGGGCGCGACACGCTTCATGGTCTTTTTCGTTGACCTCTGTCATGCATTTTCAATCCACGCGCCCGCGTGGGGCGCGACTCGTTTGCTGCATGAGATCCTTTGTCATCTCCATATTTTCAATCCACGCGCCCGCGTGGGCGCGACAGGGAGGGACGTTGCTCAATCAGGCGGACGTGTTATTTCAATCCACGCGCCCGCGTGGGGCGCGACGTGGTTTAACGAGTTGGTGCTCCCGGCGTTTGAATTTTCAATCCACGCGCCCGCGTGGGGCGCGACGGGAAGCTCGCTGATGCTCTCGCAGTTGTCGACATTTTCAATCCACGCGCCCGCGTGGGGCGCGACACCGCGTCCGATACATCTTTGAGGGGCGTCGTCATTTCAATCCACGCGCCCTGCGTGGGGCGCGACCCGCGAAAAAGGCGCATGTCGTCGAGGCGGTGCCGATTTTCAATCCACGCGCCCGCGTGGGGCGCGACGGCTACGGGCGAGACATTCGTGCAGCGCTGCATATTTCAATCCACGCGCCCTGCGTGGGGCGCGACTGCAAGCGTTCGCATTCCGTCGGCGTGAGGCGGCATTTTCAATCCACGCGCCCGCGTGGGGCGCGACCCTGCCTTTGGAGTATGGAGCTGGTGTTGCGCTTGATTTTCAATCCACGCGCCCGCGTGGGGCGCGACTTTTATCGCACATATTGGTTTTATCACGCGCTGCCATTTTCAATCCACGCGCCCGCGTGGGCGCGACATATTCATTATCAAAAAGGGTTTGCTCGTCATCAATTTCAATCCACGCGCCCGCGTGGGGCGCGACGAGACAACAAATCGTCTGGAGCAGTTGTGCTGGATTTCAATCCACGCGCCCGCGTGGGGCGCGACCGTGGGACTTGGCCGCGACAGAGATTACGCCAGAATTTTCAATCCACGCGCCCGCGTGGGGCGCGACGTATAGCGCTCCTTGTGCACGCATTCTTTCGCAAATTTCAATCCACGCGCCCGCGTGGGGCGCGACCGGGCAAGCCGCAGGGGCGATGTCAACGCTTGGCAGATTTCAATCCACGCGCCCGCGTGGGCGCGACCGCTCGTCGTCAGATAGGCGTAGGCTTTCTGCTATTTTCAATCCACGCGCCCGCGTGGGGCGCGACGACCTCTTCATCCGCACGCTCTATACAATCAAAATTTCAATCCACGCGCCCGCGTGAGCGCGACCGTAAGGCTTTGCAGCCGCTGAAGTTTCGCTTCGATTTCAATCCACGCGCCCGCGTGGGGCGCGACGGTTGCCGAGCGTGTCAAGATGTTGGAAACGGCATTTTCAATCCACGCGCCCGCGTGGGGCGCGACGCTGCACCAAGGTTGGTCAATAGATACGCCTGCAATTTCAATCCACGCGCCCGCGTGAGCGCGACCGTCGCGCACGCGAGAGAGATGGCGGCTGCGCCATTTTCAATCCACGCGCCCGCGTGGGGCGCGACTCGGCATGATAATCACCTCCATCCAAGGAGTAGGATTTTCAATCCACGCGCCCGCGTGGGGCGCGACTTATGCGCGTGCCCTCGCCTTGCTCGTCGCGCATATTTTCAATCCACGCGCCCGCGTGGGGCGCGACCAATCTCCAACCGGGCGCAGGCCCGATGGTGCTCATTTCAATCCACGCGCCCGCGTGGGGCGCGACTGGACGAGGATGGCTATTGGCGGGCAGGCGCGGAATTTCAATCCACGCGCCCGCGTGGGGCGCGACGTAAATGCGGCAGTGGCATGGCCGAGGCGCACCTATTTCAATCCACGCGCCCGCGTGAGGGCGCGACGGTTCGACACTCGTACCGCAGCAGTTCCAAGGCAAGATTTTCAATCCACGCGCCCGCGTGGGGCGCGACGGGGCGCGTCTTGCATCTTGATGACGATGTGCGGATTTCAATCCACGCGCCCGCGTGGGGCGCGACCAATCGCATCGTCACAGATGCGTCGGGCGTCGTCATTTCAATCCACGCGCCCGCGTGGGGCGCGACTTGCCGCCTTTGCCGATGGAGTGGATGCCGCCAAATTTCAATCCACGCGCCCGCGTGGGGCGCGACCGTCGGCTCGCCCGTGCGTTTTGTTTGCGACAAGATTTTCAATCCACGCGCCCGCGTGGGGCGCGACAATTGTCGATGCTTTGTTCGGCGTAAGCTCACTAATTTCAATCCACGCGCCCGCGTGGGGCGCGACCAAAGCGATTTCCACGTCCGACATGGGGGCGGAGATTTTCAATCCACGCGCCCGCGTGGGGCGCGACCCAATGACGTTGCCCTTGCGCTCGGCCTTATGGCATTTTCAATCCACGCGCCCGCGTGGGGCGCGACACGTTTTTGGCGGCTGCGGCGACGCACTCCAACACGAATTTCAATCCACGCGCCCGCGTGGGGCGCGACGTTTGGCAACCGATTTCCCAAGCCGTTGAACCAGTATTTTCAATCCACGCGCCCGCGTGAGGGCGCGACAAACTTGTTGATGTCTTCTTGCGCCCCTTGCAGATTTTCAATCCACGCGCCCGCGTGGGGCGCGACTGGGTGAAGGCGGATACGCACACATTCACAGATATTTTCAATCCACGCGCCCGCGTGAGGGCGCGACGCGCGGCGCCGTAATCTTGAGCGATTTCGACGCATATTTCAATCCACGCGCCCGCGTGGGGCGCGACCACGGCTGCGGCTGCGTCGCCCTGAAATTCTCCCATTTCAATCCACGCGCCCGCGTGAGGGCGCGACGCCTTCCTGTTTCGCCATCCACGCCAAACCATCTTATTTTCAATCCACGCGCCCGCGTGGGCGCGACGATTTTTCCGCGGCATTGATGGTCATGTTCACATATTTTCAATCCACGCGCCCGCGTGGGGCGCGACGCCCTATCCGACCTGCCCGCCATCTCGTTGACCGCCATTTCAATCCACGCGCCCGCGTGAGGGCGCGACGGCTCATCAAGAATCTCAATGACGCCTACATTGAATTTCAATCCACGCGCCCGCGTGGGGCGCGACCATTCTCTTCAATCGCTTGCTTATACAACACTTATTTCAATCCACGCGCCCGCGTGGGGCGCGACCTACGACGCTTCCGTTCTCGCCGAATGCGCCAAGATTTTCAATCCACGCGCCCGCGTGGGCGCGACCCGAGCCTTTTGCCGATGAGCAGGCTTTCTTCAATTTCAATCCACGCGCCCTGCGTGGGGCGCGACTCTTGCAGAGGTCGAAGATGTGCCTTGCCTGTTCATTTTCAATCCACGCGCCCGCGTGGGGCGCGACGGTGACGGCGATGGTGATGTGATCGAGGATGACATTTCAATCCACGCGCCCGCGTGGGCGCGACTGTTCCACGGAAAGTAGATTTTTTTCGTATTCTTTATTTTCAATCCACGCGCCCGCGTGGGGCGCGACCTCAGGATCCACTCTGCTTCAATAACCGGCTCATTTTCAATCCACGCGCCCGCGTGAGGGCGCGACTAACATTTTTCTTCATTTCGTTTCCTCCTTAAGGTATTTTCAATCCACGCGCCCGCGTGGGGCGCGACAGACAATGTTCGATTTGCATGTGTTCTTCATGGAATTTTCAATCCACGCGCCCGCGTGGGCGCGACAGGATACTGCCACTGTCCGCAATACCACACAGAATTTCAATCCACGCGCCCGCGTGGGGCGCGACACGATATCACGGTATTCAATCAGCTATTCTTCGAATTTCAATCCACGCGCCCGCGTGAGGGCGCGACTATAACGGGAGGTATTTACAATGACAATGGAAGAATTTCAATCCACGCGCCCGCGTGGGGCGCGACTGAGCCTGCGCGCTTTTTCCAGCAATCGCTCTTTATTTCAATCCACGCGCCCGCGTGGGGCGCGACTATCCGGCAGCGCACCTACGGCGGCCGACTTGTGATTTCAATCCACGCGCCCGTGTGGGGCGCGACTCTCAGCCCATATGTTTACCATGCGCCACCCTCATTTCAATCCACGCGCCCGTGTGGGGCGCGACTGACGATGGGGTTCTTCGCGGCGTAGGCTGCGGGATTTCAATCCACGCGCCCGTGTGGGGCGCGACGCATCTCGACATGCTGCGGCAGGTACGCCGCCGTATTTCAATCCACGCGCCCGTGTGGGGCGCGACCCCGTCCACAGCGACGTATTTATCTTGACAGATGAATTTCAATCCACGCGCCCGTGTGGGGCGCGACCTATACCGTTGATGACGGCGTATTCGAGTCCAGTATTTTCAATCCACGCGCCCGTGTGGGGCGCGACGCGAGGGCGCTCGTCGTCTGGTTTTTTATCGGCAACATTTCAATCCACGCGCCCGTGTGGGGCGCGACGTTCGCTCCGAACCGATGGGGGAGCGGATGGAGCGCATTTTCAATCCACGCGCCCGCGTGGGGCGCGACATGAGCGTCACATTCTTTTCGGTCAGCCCCTCATATTTTCAATCCACGCGCCCGCGTGAGGGCGCGACGCAGATGGGCGACGGCAAGCCGCTGTCTCTCGCAATTTCAATCCACGCGCCCGCGTGAGGGCGCGACTGGGGGCTTTTTGCCAAAGACCCCGACATCGGCATTTCAATCCACGCGCCCGCGTGGGGCGCGACCTTTCCAGCAGGCGCACCTTCGTCGTGATCTCCCATTTTCAATCCACGCGCCCGCGTGGGGCGCGACCAAGCTCACTACCTGCGGACGCATCCTCATCCGCATTTCAATCCACGCGCCCGCGTGAGCGCGACTGCGCGGGCTTATGCCCGTCGAGAGGCGCAAGCGATTTTCAATCCACGCGCCCGCGTGGGGCGCGACGAAGGCTCCGTCAACAAAACCGTGCGCATCCAGCTATTTTCAATCCACGCGCCCGCGTGGGCGCGACGACGCGGCAAATCGGACGCTCGGAGGCGCAGGCAGATTTCAATCCACGCGCCCGCGTGGGGGCGCGACATGTCGAGGCGGGAGACAAGGTCATGACGTGGGGCATTTTCAATCCACGCGCCCGCGTGGGGCGCGACGAACAAATTACCGCCAAGCAGCACGTCCTCAGGGATTTCAATCCACGCGCCCGCGTGGGGCGCGACAACGCGCACCCCGAGATGACGGACTACGAGACGGAATTTCAATCCACGCGCCCGCGTGGGGCGCGACCATGACACACGCAGACGAAGTTATGCGTCCCGTCAAACTTTCAATCCACGCGCCCGCGTGGGGCGCGACGATCTCTTGCATGTGGTGTACGACGAAGTGACATTATTTTCAATCCACGCGCCCGCGTGGGGCGCGACTCCTTGTACTCATACTCGCCGACATTGTACGGCATATTTCAATCCACGCGCCCGCGTGAGGGCGCGACAGCATGTTCCACGTCCCCGTCGTCAAGCACGGAGAATTTTCAATCCACGCGCCCGCGTGGGGCGCGACCGAGACGCTTTATTGTGTGCTGCCCGATGTGGAATTTCAATCCACGCGCCCGCGTGGGGCGCGACGGACGCGGCAGGGGATATCGCAGCGACGTATGCGATATTTTCAATCCACGCGCCCGCGTGGGGCGCGACAAAAATCCCCTAGCCATAAAAGCAAAAATCCCTAGCCATTTTCAATCCACGCGCCCGCGTGAGGGCGCGACGGCGAAAATGCCTATACTTTCCTATGCGTCGCCATTTCAATCCACGCGCCCGCGTGGGGCGCGACCCAACAGCGAGGAGGGCGAGGAGCGCGACATAAACATTTTCAATCCACGCGCCCGCGTGGGGCGCGACCGCTTTCGATTTCGCGCTCTTCGTAGCCTTGGTTATTTTCAATCCACGCGCCCGCGTGGGGCGCGACAAGTTGCCATTGAGACTGCGGCTCGCTACGACACATTTTCAATCCACGCGCCCGCGTGAGGGCGCGACGATCAGTTTTTTGCTTCTTCATGCAGCGCCGCACATTTTCAATCCACGCGCCCGCGTGGGGCGCGACGAAAAGTAAAGCAGGTGCACTCCCGCACACCCTAGATTTTCAATCCACGCGCCCGCGTGGGGCGCGACGTCCTCTCGGCGTTTCATCGTTATGAAATCTTCGGTATTTTCAATCCACGCGCCCGCGTGGGGCGCGACGACATGCAGCTCGCACGACATGACCTGCGCCTTATTTTCAATCCACGCGCCCGCGTGGGCGCGACCTCCTTGAGCTTTGCGGCGGATACGCGCCGCACATTTTCAATCCACGCGCCCGCGTGGGGCGCGACTGGTGTTGGGGATGGTGCAGTCGGATTCAAGGTATTTTCAATCCACGCGCCCGCGTGGGGCGCGACAACGTCGCAAGTCTACTTCATGCAGTCGCAGAAAACATTTTCAATCCACGCGCCCGCGTGGGGCGCGACAGAAGGGAACGTGGCGCGACTACGGATATTATCTATTTTCAATCCACGCGCCCGCGTGGGGCGCGACGGCATTTGGAATGGCGTTGCCTCGTGGTTTGAGGCATTTTCAATCCACGCGCCCGCGTGGGGCGCGACACTACAAGGCGACGCTGAACGTGATGGAGAACGGATTTTCAATCCACGCGCCCGCGTGGGGCGCGACTCATGCTCTCCGCTGACACGGTATTGTCGCCCAAATTTTCAATCCACGCGCCCGCGTGGGGCGCGACGGCACAGAAATCAATATACGAGCCGTTGTCTTCAGATTTTCAATCCACGCGCCCGCGTGGGGGCGCGACGAGTTCTTCGGCTGTGCAGGGTTCGGGGAGGCGCGATTTCAATCCACGCGCCCGCGTGGGGCGCGACGTATAGAGCACGCGAACAGAAGGACATCCTGCGCATTTTCAATCCACGCGCCCGCGTGGGGCGCGACCATCGGGGCGGCAATGGTGATCCATCAAGCGCATATTTTCAATCCACGCGCCCGCGTGGGGCGCGACGATGCGCCCGCAGAGGGCGAGCTGCTGCGAGCGGAATTTCAATCCACGCGCCCGCGTGAGGGCGCGACCGACAAAAAGGATAATCGTGCCTCGGATGCGGAAATTTTCAATCCACGCGCCCGCGTGGGGCGCGACGTGACATTTACTTTTGATCTCGATCTCGTCGAATGGATTTTCAATCCACGCGCCCGCGTGGGGCGCGACCGAAGGTTACACCGCGGATTCTGCCGTCAACATGATTTCAATCCACGCGCCCGCGTGAGGGCGCGACGACTGCCGCCCCGCGCCAATGTGCGCCAATGCTTAATTTCAATCCACGCGCCCGCGTGAGGGCGCGACGGGATTTCGAGCGTGATTGCTTTCTGTACGACGCATTTCAATCCACGCGCCCGCGTGAGGGCGCGACACGCAGGCAGGCTTAGGAGGAAAAAGCGCCTACGATTTCAATCCACGCGCCCGCGTGGGGCGCGACGGAAATCGCCGCCGTCACCGCCAAAGCCACTTACATTTTCAATCCACGCGCCCGCGTGGGGCGCGACTTTGATGGCGCGTCGCCCCTGCTTCGTCTTCGTCATTTTCAATCCACGCGCCCGCGTGGGGCGCGACCGCCCATGCAGGCGAACTCTTCAAAATAACACGGATTTTCAACCACGCGCCCGCGTGGGGCGCGACCTTCTTTCTTGGTTTTTTGTCTTTCATGTAGGCATATTTCAATCCACGCGCCCGCGTGGGCGCGACCCGCAAGCGGCTCACGCATCCCCTTTCCGGCGCCATTTTCAATCCACGCGCCCGCGTGGGCGCGACCAGTGCCTGATACGGTTCTCGCAGGGCGATTTTTTAACCACGCCCGCGTGGGGCGCGACAAAAGAGCGTGCCACACTCGGCGCGAAACTCGTTATTTCAATCCACGCGCCCGCGTGAGGGCGCGACCAAGGAACAGCTGGGCTGGCTCTCACGCTTTGACATTTTCAATCCACGCGCCCGCGTGGGCGCGACATCGGCGAAATCCTCATATGATCTCGCTCGACCCATTTTCAATCCACGCGCCCGCGTGGGGCGCGACACGGCTTGATAATGTCGCTGAGGAGGTTTTCTTTATTTCAATCCACGCGCCCGCGTGGGGCGCGACCGGCGCTTGGTTCCGCTCCTTCGGCTCTTTCTTGAATTTCAATCCACGCGCCCGCGTGGGGCGCGACCATATCGGATCACGGCTACCGAAAGATCTCGACATTTTCAATCCACGCGCCCGCGTGGGGCGCGACAAAGGAGCGGAATGTCGTCACATGGACGACGCCATTTCAATCCACGCGCCCGCGTGGGGCGCGACCGGGCTTCGCATCGACGATGTCTGGGTGGATGGATTTTCAATCCACGCGCCCGCGTGGGGCGCGACAAAGTGCCCAAGGTTATGCAGGGATGAGGAAGAAATTTCAATCCACGCGCCCGCGTGAGGGCGCGACGAATCTCGAAAAACCTACGTTCCAGAATTCGCATTTTCAATCCACGCGCCCGCGTGGGGCGCGACAAATCCATAGGAAATCGATGGAGTCATTGGCTAAATTTCAATCCACGCGCCCGCGTGGGGCGCGACATCGTCGATGTCGCACATCATCGGATTCAAGAAGATTTTCAATCCACGCGCCCGCGTGGGGCGCGACAAGAGGTCTCTCTTCCAATGAGTAATCGCATGAAATTTCAATCCACGCGCCCGCGTGGGGCGCGACGTGAATTTCACATTCTTGGTGAGTGGTGTAAGTCATTTTCAATCCACGCGCCCGCGTGGGGCGCGACCTTTGACCGCTTCATCGACCCAGCCCAGTGCGTATGATTTCAATCCACGCGCCCGCGTGGGGCGCGACGCATCTTCACTGGTTTTATTGTTGCAATAACAAATTTCAATCCACGCGCCCGCGTGGGGCGCGACCCGGGTACGATGCCCGGGCGCATAGGCAATGGCATATTTCAATCCACGCGCCCGCGTGGGGCGCGACACATCCTGACTACGGTCGAAGGCCTCTTGCAGCGATTTCAATCCACGCGCCCGCGTGGGGCGCGACCCTTGTAGTGCGCGCCAAGAATCCAGCCAGTAGAATTTCAATCCACGCGCCCGCGTGGGGCGCGACCGGCCTTGCGTGCCATACTCCCACCTCCTTTGCAAATTTCAATCCACGCGCCCGCGTGGGGCGCGACGGTACTCGCCCTATTCGTGATGATGAACTAGTCATTTCAATCCACGCGCCCGCGTGGGGCGCGACGTTTTTGCGCCATGCGCTCCCTCTGCCGTCGCTCATTTCAATCCACGCGCCCGCGTGGGGCGCGACGATTTACCTCCGTTCCCGTGATACAATCACGGTATTTCAATCCACGCGCCCGCGTGGGGCGCGACGCGATGCGATCAATGTCCGCTTCCTCACGCACAGTATTTCAATCCACGCGCCCGCGTGGGAGCGCGACTGCTGGATGCCTTTATTTTTCGCTGCTTTTTACCATTTTCAATCCACGCGCCCGCGTGAGCGCGACGCCTGCAGGCGGAGTTGCAGAGGATGGACGCGGAATTTTCAATCCACGCGCCCGCGTGGGGCGCGACGACAGACGAATACACCTTGCTTGCTCAGCGCATGATTTTCAATCCACGCGCCCGCGTGAGGGCGCGACTAGGGCGCGAGGGCTTGTAGGGCTTCGTTCTGTGCATTTTCAATCCACGCGCCCGCGTGGGGCGCGACGTGGGGGTCAACGTCAACGACGACGACAATGCACGATTTTCAATCCACGCGCCCGCGTGGGGCGCGACCTCAGCCATTCGCATATCATCATCATTGCGAGCATTTTCAATCCACGCGCCCGCGTGGGGCGCGACTAGCATCTTCGGTTGTTATACGCGCATCAAACAGATTTCAATCCACGCGCCCGCGTGGGGCGCGACGGCGCTTGGTTCCGCTCCTTCGGCTCTTTCTTGAATTTCAATCCACGCGCCCGCGTGGGGCGCGACATGCACTTTATGAGGGCATGGAGTACGTACCCGTATTTCAATCCACGCGCCCGCGTGGGGCGCGACTGCTGGATGCCTTTATTTTTCGCTGCTTTTTACCATTTCAATCCACGCGCCCGCGTGGGGCGCGACCAACACGGTCGTTCTCAATGCGCGGTACTCATGGATTTTCAATCCACGCGCCCGCGTGGGGCGCGACCTCCGCGCTCGTCGCCGTCACCTTCTCGTCGCCATTTCAATCCACGCGCCCGCGTGGGGCGCGACTCCTCCTCTCGATCTCGCGCACCAACATCGCCCGAATTTCAATCCACGCGCCCGCGTGGGGCGCGACAGGGCTTGTCTCGGGTCACGCGGCTTCTTGATGGAATTTCAATCCACGCGCCCGCGTGGGCGCGACCGCACCCGAGCGACCTCAAGGAGGAGGAGCACGAATTTCAATCCACGCGCCCGCGTGGGGCGCGACCCCTATAAAGCTCCCCTATAGGGGCACTAGCAGACATATTTCAATCCACGCGCCCGCGTGAGGCGCGACAACAGTCGCCCAGCTACCTGCTGGAAGACCCCATCATTTCAATCCACGCGCCCGCGTGGGCGCGACATCGAGCCGTCAAGTCGCGGAGCACTTCGAGAAAATTTCAATCCACGCGCCCGCGTGAGGCGCGACCCGACTGCACCATCCCCAACACCAACGTCCAACAATTTCAATCCACGCGCCCGCGTGGGGCGCGACGAGCAGCAACAAAAAGGCGACTAAGTAGATAAAAATTTTCAATCCACGCGCCCGCGTGAGGGCGCGACTCCGCGCCAACGTCAATCTTGCCCGTTGCCGCAGGATTTCAATCCACGCGCCCGCGTGGGGCGCGACCGAGGGGTCGCACAAGATGGTCGCCATACTGCGTATTTCAATCCACGCGCCCGCGTGGGGCGCGACGGTTCGATCGTACTCACGAGGTCGCAGGACTCGCATTTTCAATCCACGCGCCCGCGTGGGGCGCGACCTGTATCGAGGAGCGTCCGAAAGCTGCTCATGTCATTTCAATCCACGCGCCCGCGTGGGCGCGACTGGGCATCGAGACGACGCCTCAGAGTATGCAAGCATTTTCAATCCACGCGCCCGCGTGGGGCGCGACGTTGAGTATCACATGACGACCTTCTCCCTAAAAAAATTTTCAATCCACGCGCCCGCGTGAGGGCGCGACGCTGCCAGCCGTGCGTCATGATGTCGAGCGTCGAATTTCAATCCACGCGCCCGCGTGGGCGCGACACTTCGCCTCATGCAGCTCCCGCGCCTCGTGTGTATTTTCAATCCACGCGCCCGCGTGGGGCGCGACGCCGCTTCCGCGCTGTCCTCGGCAAACGTCGTGAGATTTCAATCCACGCGCCCGCGTGGGGCGCGACGAAGGCGCGGAAAGCGGGCGGCTGACGCCGATCGTATTTCAATCCACGCGCCCGCGTGGGGCGCGACGAGTATGTCTTGCGCTCGACTTCCTGCAAGGGCAATTTCAATCCACGCGCCCGCGTGGGGCGCGACATGTCCTGCACTGCGTAGTAATCGCGGACGTTGCGATTTTCAATCCACGCGCCCGCGTGGGGCGCGACCTGTCGCCCTTGATTTTTAAGCAAAAATCTGCGCATTTTCAATCCACGCGCCCGCGTGGGGCGCGACGCCACAGCATCAGCGGCGTTCGCAAGCATGGGAAATTTCAATCCACGCGCCCGCGTGGGGCGCGACGCGCTCTCTGTCCCCAGTCGTTCGCTCCCTGCACATTTTCAATCCACGCGCCCGCGTGGGGCGCGACCCTATACTATATATCTTAAAGCTTTCTATGTCAAATTTCAATCCACGCGCCCGCGTGGGGCGCGACTGGTGATGATCGCTATAAAACAGGGACTACCTTTATTTCAATCCACGCGCCCGCGTGGGGCGCGACTTCGACGCTTTCTTTGGCGGCCCTGCCAAGCGTAGATTTTCAATCCACGCGCCCGCGTGGGGCGCGACGGTTCCGCTGACGTACCAATCGTCGTATCTTTTTATTTCAATCCACGCGCCCGCGTGGGGCGCGACACTTTTCAAACGGCATATTCTGGCGATACCACGGATTTTCAATCCACGCGCCCGCGTGGGGCGCGACTGAGTGAAATTTAAATGTCAAGTAATTGTCAAATATTTCAATCCACGCGCCCGCGTGGGGCGCGACATCTCGCCTCCCGATCATCACAATGTTCCCTTAAAATTTCAATCCACGCGCCCGCGTGGGGCGCGACTGGCGCGGCAGGGAGCATAGCTTATATGATGAGGATTTCAATCCACGCGCCCGCGTGGGGCGCGACATGCGGGTTGTGCCAAGGACGGTGCGATTGGTGAGATTTCAATCCACGCGCCCGCGTGGGGCGCGACGGCCTCAGTTCGATTGAGGGTGCCGTATTTAAAACATTTCAATCCACGCGCCCGCGTGGGCGCGACGTGTAGATTTATATTCAACAAGGAGGGAGCGCAGAATTTCAATCCACGCGCCCGCGTGGGGCGCGACGTGTGGTCGCTCGGCAAGGTGCCGCAGGCGATTGCATTTCAATCCACGCGCCCGCGTGGGGCGCGACTCCCATCCAATCGTTTCAGCTTCATCCCGACAATATTTCAATCCACGCGCCCGCGTGAGGCGCGACTTGACTTCCGTGATGTTGAGATCACGTTCACGGCATTTTCAATCCACGCGCCCGCGTGGGGCGCGACTCTTCGGCGGATGGTCGGCAGTGGCATTAGCGTTGATATTTCAATCCACGCGCCCGCGTGGGGCGCGACGTCAATGACCTCAGAAAGCGGCGCATACGTCGCCATTTCAATCCACGCGCCCGCGTGGGGCGCGACCTGCGTCACGGCCATTACTATACCGCACCTTTGATTTCAATCCACGCGCCCGCGTGGGGCGCGACAACCCGTATACAGCGACTCGTAGATCAGTGTAGGCATTTCAATCCACGCGCCCGCGTGGGGCGCGACGCGTCGCCGTGCTCGTGCACTCCTCTGCTTCATGATTTCAATCCACGCGCCCGCGTGGGGCGCGACCAGGAATGTACTTCTTACCATCGACATAGATGGATTTCAATCCACGCGCCCGCGTGGGGCGCGACACCGTCTCGTTATGAACAGAAACGGTATTTTCTCATTTTCAATCCACGCGCCCGCGTGAGGGCGCGACCAAGCTGCTCCGTCTCACGGTTAGAGATATCGAAATTTCAATCCACGCGCCCGCGTGGGGCGCGACTGATCTTGAGTTGACGGAGAGGATTCCTAGTAGGATTTCAATCCACGCGCCCGCGTGGGGCGCGACTGGTATCCACAGTAAGTTCTTTGGCACTGTATGGATTTTCAATCCACGCGCCCGCGTGGGGCGCGACCACTTCAAGACTCTATAAAGTCGAGAGTGATAAGATTTCAATCCACGCGCCCGCGTGGGCGCGACCAGACCATCCGTATTGCGGATAACGTAGAGACGGATTTCAATCCACGCGCCCGCGTGGGGCGCGACCACACAGCCCGGTCGCGATCTGGGTCGGGTAAAATTTCAATCCACGCGCCCGCGTGGGGCGCGACTGGATGCAATACAGTAATCCATTAATGGATTCATTTTCAATCCACGCGCCCGCGTGGGGCGCGACAACCTGCTATCAAAGAGGAATAATGAGCCTGAAATTTCAATCCACGCGCCCGCGTGGGCGCGACCGAGCGCCCCGCCGAGCCGCGTGAACGTCAGACGATTTCAATCCACGCGCCCGCGTGGGGCGCGACCCGTGGACAAGGAGGGAGGGCGCAGCGCACCTGCGATTTCAATCCACGCGCCCGCGTGGGGCGCGACCTGCGCCTGCTGCGCCTGCGCTTGCGCCTGCTGATTTCAATCCACGCGCCCGCGTGGGGCGCGACCGCCGAAATAAACTGTCGATCCGACTGAGACGGATTTCAATCCACGCGCCCGCGTGGGGCGCGACGTCACATCGCCCGCCTGCACGTCGTGACGGAGCTCATTTCAATCCACGCGCCCGCGTGGGGCGCGACGACAAGGATGAGCATGGGTTCTATTTCGACGTGATTTCAATCCACGCGCCCGCGTGGGGCGCGACGATCGCCCGGTATGTTGGTTTTCCGTCGAGCGGGATTTTCAATCCACGCGCCCGCGTGGGGCGCGACTTGACGCGACGCACATCAAAGACATGGTGCGCTGATTTTCAATCCACGCGCCCGCGTGAGGGCGCGACGAGATCGCCTATGGGCGTCACTGGCACGGCCGACTATTTTCAATCCACGCGCCCGCGTGGGGCGCGACAGATCGCCTATGGGCGTCACTGGCACGGCCGACTATTTCAATCCACGCGCCCGCGTGGGGCGCGACGTGAGGATACAGGGGCTGCGTGATAAGAGGGGCATATTTCAATCCACGCGCCCGCGTGGGGCGCGACATCCGCAAGCTCAGTACCTTGCTGCCCCCACGGATTTCAATCCACGCGCCCGCGTGGGGCGCGACGCAACGCGCATCCTCGTGCGTGGCAAGCGCCCACAATTTCAATCCACGCGCCCGCGTGGGGCGCGACGATAATCGCCAAACACGACCTTGCGCTGTGCCACATTTCAATCCACGCGCCCGCGTGAGGGCGCGACTATCCGCAAGCTCAGTACCTTGCTGCCCCCACGGATTTCAATCCACGCGCCCGCGTGGGGCGCGACAAAGTGAGGAGGTATATCTACGGCTACAGCCTAATTTCAATCCACGCGCCCGCGTGGGGCGCGACAGTGCCTGTTTACACGGGCTTAATTACAGCGGTTGCGCTATATTTTTCGCGAACCTCATTTTCAGCCGTGCTGTTACAGGCATTTTTCGTCGCAAAGTCCTCTGTGTGATACGGGTTCGCACAGAGATTTTACGGCTATTCTCGCGAAGGAGCTGCCTGCTACAGCATCAGAGTTCCTTCAGCTTCATAACTTGGTTTTGCACCGACGTGCTGCGTTTTTCCTGCGTATTTATTGCCCAAATTATAAAAACGCAGACTGTCTTTTTCTTGGTCAATCAACGATGTCAATTCATGCCGCAAGGTGCAGAAGCGTGCTTCATCAAGAACGCATTCAAACACGGAATTCTGCACGCGCTGTCCGTGACGCACGCAGCACTTCGCCACTTGCCTCAGGCGTGTACGTCCAGCGGGTGTTTCTGTATTGACATCGTATGTCACGAGGATCAACATTTTCCTCCGCCTCCATATCCCTCTGTCTCAAGGAGCGCGAGCAGCTTCATTCCTTTCTTCATTTCCACAGAAATGCCGGATATTCCTCCACGTCACCGCGTAAATATCGCGCCAGAAGGAGCGATTGGACATACGGCACCAAGCCCCAGGGGATTTTCTCCTTGAGGAACGGATGCGTGATCTGCTCCCGCTTCTTGTCCTGCCATTCCTTGATGATGCTCCTTCGTCCTGTATCGTTGAGCCAGATGGCGCCGTTCTCTTTCTTTTCAAAATGCTCAGGCTTGATCATGCGGTTGTTGATCAAGGTGAGCACAAGACGATCGACGAAGAGGCTCCGCAGTTCTTCCATGAGGTCGAGCGCCAACGATTCCCTGCCGGGGCGGTCGCGATGCAGGAAGCCGACGTATGCATCCAGCCCCACGCTTTCCAATGCGGACGCACAGTCATGCGCCAGCACGGTGTAAAGGAACGAGAGCATGGCATTGACGCGGTCGAGCGGCGGACGCTTGAGTCTTCCCGTCAAAAAGAACGCTTCTTTGTTCTGCAGAATGAATTGATTGAACAAGGAGAAATACAGGTGGGCAGCATTCCCTTCGATGCCGCGCATCTCGTCGATGGACTGCGTTCGGCGCAGGCTGCGCAGACTGCTCTTGAGTTCCGCGCTCACCTGCTCAAGCGCTGCCAGATCCAGGCTCATCGGGTGGTCGCGCTTCATTCGCTCGATCAGCGTGCGCGTGTTGAAGATCTTTCCGAAAAGGAAATCCGCCGCGAGTTTCGCACTCTCCGCATCATCTTCCGAGCGGCGATACTGCTCCTTGCGCAGGAGCACATTACCTCGCACTTCCCCACAGGAGCGCGCAAGGAATCGCCCACGCGGGCTGAAAAAGCAAAGCCCGATTTTCGCTTGGGCGCACGCGCCCATCAAGGCAGGGCTCGCGCCCTTATAGGTGAAGCAAAGGATATTTTCCAAAGTGAGCAGCGGAATCCGTCCCAGCACTTTTTCTTCCTGCAGTACGACGACATTCTCATTTTCCAAAGCCACATACGCATCTTCGGTCAAAATGAACAGGGTATTGAGCATGTGACGCATAGCTCACACCCCCTTCAAGGCAGCTGCATAATAGTCGGAAACGTCCACCGTTTTTTCCAGCTTCGGCAGACACAGGTCTTTCAGAGAACAGTTGCGGCACTTTTTCGTCACCTTGACCTTGGGCGTCATCCTGCGGGAGTATTCCTTGTGCATTTCAGCAAGCGTATGCAGAACGAAATCTCGCAAATCTTGCGTGATTTCCACCTTCTGCCGTCGATGGATTTCATCATAGAAAAGGTAACCGACAGGGATATGACAGCAAAGCATCTCCTCAAGGCAAAGAGCCTGTAGAACGAGCTGCGAAACATCCTCCTCGCCGTCTTTCGATTTGCCGCGCTTGTATTCAACGGGAACGGGACGCCAGAGGCCTTCCTGCCCGTGCAGCCGTGCGCCTGCCTTTTCCCGGTGAAATTCCACGACATCCGAGATGCCGCTCACACCGAGCTTTGCCGAAGAAATGCGCAGAGCTCGCGCTACGAGCAAATCCCCGCGCGATTCGTGCAGGCTGCCGTCATGACATTTCTCGTGGACAATCTGCCCCTCGACGGTGCGCAGATTTTCCTGCCACTGCTGCTCGATATGGATGAGCGCCCACTGCCTGCGGCAAAAGAGGAAATGCTGGATGCCGGCGATGTCCAGCCACTCCTCTTCCCGATATGCCATCAGCTCATGCGCGTGCAGGTCACGCCTTCCGGCAGATCTGCCTCATCGACGGTGACTTCATAATCCTGATAGCTGCGCGCCGGCTCATCCGCCACCTTCTTCTTGACCTGTACGCGCTCAAACAGCTGGTAGGCGGGCGCATTGCCCAGCTCGCTTTCATGGCGGAAGACGATGAGCTCGCGCGTCGCCATATTGCCGCGCGCCGCCGAGCGGTCAAGCTCAAACATGCGCAGAATCGCCTGCCACAGAAGCGCCAAGTCTTCTTCGGAGAAGCCCGTCGTCTTGCGTGCGAGGTTCGCCGAGACGTAGCCTTCGACCTTGTAGAGCGCATAGGGCACGATGAACTTGCGGCCAATCTCCGTCTTTTTGTTCTGCGCATCCTTCACCGTCGTGATCGCCGTGCGCGTGATGGTGACTTCCTGCGGCAAAATGGGATCGACGCTGCGCGCAAAGCCGAACTGCACGGGTCGCGCACCTGCCCGCAGTTCAAAGCTCCCTGCACGAAGGTCGTCATGACGGCGCCGAAGGTGCGGATATCGAAGAAGTTGCTGCACATGAAGTCGCGAATCTTGCCGTCAACATCAGGATCTGCCGCCTTGGCCTTCTTGATCTCCTTGATGCCGAGATAGTCGCAGGCCTCCTGGTCGCTTTGCGCGAGCGGCACATTTTCCTTGATGTAGATGCGGTAGCCGGGCTTTCCTTCCTGTGCTGCCTCCACATAGTTGCGGATCTTCCTCTTGAGGCACACGTCGGTGACAAGCCCGTGTCCCGTCTCTTGATCGACGCGCGGCATGTTGCCCGCATCGGGATCGCCGTTGGGATTTCCGTTCTCTACTTCAAAGAGCACGATGAAATCATATCGGTTCTTGATTGCCTCCGCCATTTACTTTTCCTCCTTCTTTTCGTACCGTTTCTGCTTCTGGTGATAATAGCCAAGGATAAATACGCCCTGCTCTTCGAGCGGCAGGTGACGCGGCATATCCTTGGGGTTCAGCTTGCCCATGATCTCCGACATCTTCTTGTCCAGATAGGTTTTCGAGCCCGGCTCCAGCTTCTTCAGATGATGGAGCGAGAGCTTCTGCAGCATCGGAAATACATATGCCGGCGTCCCGCAGGCAGAGTCGAAGAAGCGGTCGCGGATCGTCGCCTTGATCTCAGGATTCGCTTTCTCCTGCACCTCTTCGAGAACAGCGAACAAGCGTCCGAGCAGATACGCAACATCGGTCGATTTTTCATCTAATGCCACAGCGATCTTCCTCCCTCGATTTCGCATCAAATATGCTTTCAAAAAGCCGGCGCGCCTTGCATTGATCTTCTGATCCCCCTGCTCCGCACGAATGCGCAGCAGGATGTTCTGGAATACAGAAGCAGGATACCTGCCGCCCGTCAGAACAGCGCGCAGCATAGCTCCCGCCATGATGGGCGACGCCATCTTCACCTTGGCGTTGGGGTTCACCGTTTCACGCAGAAGCTCCCACAGCGGCACACTGCTGCGCGTCTCCCAGCTCGGGCGGACGATCATCATCTGCTCCATGTGCAAGGCGAGGTTTCGCAGAAAATCTCCGAATGAGCCTTGCAGGAAGAAGCGTACAGAGATCCTCGCCGCGTTGGGCGCCAGTCCCAAGATATAGAAGGGATTGGCATACGAAATCGCGACGCCCTCGTAGTCGATATCCGCTCCCGCCTGCACCTTTTTCAGCACGGCATTCAAAAGATCATCGGTCATCTTATCTTCATCGCCGAAGAGCATACCGCACAAAAGATCCTGCGCCGCCTCGCTATCCTCCTCTGCCCAATAGACCATCGTCGTGTCGCCGATCATCTTCTTGTGGTCATGGTCGGCAAGGAGGGCGTTGAGCGCCGTTCCGTAAGCAAACGCGGCCTTTTTCGACACAGGAGCATTGCCGCCCTGCTCGCCGTCGTGCCCGTAGGATTCATAAGCGTTGGCGTTGAACGAGACGAGCATGGCTCCCGTAGCTTGAGCGCCTGCGACGCCCCTTGAGCGCCGGATGCTTGACGGCGATCGGCGCGAGCGCACCCGTCACGAGGCAGCGGCGCTTCTCCTCTGCGCTGCCCGCATCGAGATATTCTTCCCACGCCTTGCGCACCGCAGGATCTTCGTGCGCGAAAGCACTCTCCACACGGAACACGAGGTTTACCCCGGCAAGAATCTCATCGGCATAAGGCGCGAGAGCCGGATGCGTGCGCAGTCTCGCTTCACCGCCCTGCCAGCGTCCGAAAAAGGCGGTGACGGCGCGAGCCGCGTCCGATGCAGCACCGCCCAGAACCTCCTCGTGCAGCGCCTTCGCAGCTGCAAAACATTCTGCCGTGCGCTTGGGCTTGCCTTTCATATCCGCGCCCAGAAAATACGACGAGTTGTCGCAAAGAAAAAACGGACATATACCGCTCGCACGTGTTTCTCCCACGGGAACAACGAGCTCCTGCGGCCGCTCCACTTCCTTCTTGCCGCGCAGAACCTTCTGGATGAGCGGCAATACCTGCAACAGTTCTCCCTCTTTGGAAAGCAGCAGCGCAAAGGAGACATTGCGCTTCTCCCAGCCGTCTCTGGGCAGACGCCCTTCTTTGCACTCTGCATCGTACCGTTCCACAAGTGCCTGGAGCATCAGCGCAGCACCTCGCAATCCCTAAGGTCGAGCACGCCGTCCACAAGCTGTGCTTGGAAAAACATCGGCTGAAGATTCTTGGGATCCGAGTAGTCGATATCATAGAGCATGAAGCCCAGATCCTTCGTCTCCCCATTGGTCGGCGGAAGCGTTTCTTCCTCGTACAAGCGAAAGCGCGCGGGAACTCTCGGCAGCCCAGATACGGCGCATGATAGCACTGCCCCTTGCGTGCGCGCCGGCAGAACATCTCGCGGAATTTCCCCTCGTTGTCTGCCGCCGACGCCTTCTCCGTCATCTCGAAATGCGCCTCGATGATGTAGTGCGGCTCCTGCAAGATGGTGGCGGCGCGCTGCTGGATATCCTCCTTCGTGGACTGGCAGGGCTCTCCCTGTCCGTTCCTCGCAAAAGCCAGCACCGTGCGCGCTGGAATCTTTGCCTTGAGCTCGTTGCGGCGGACGTTCGTGAAGCGTATCTTCGAAAGGACACAGATCCGATCGACCCGCCAGCGCAGTCAGGATGCCAAAAAACGGCTTCCAAGACGCCCCGCGCCGCGCTCGGCGTCATGACGTCATAGGAAAAACGTTCCGCCTTCAGCTCCGGCCGCGTAAAGCAAGCCGCTTCACCCCAAACTTCCAGGCGAACGCCATAAGCCATAAGATCACCTCCAATTTTCTTTTGTTAGAATCTATGCTACTATAGAGATAATAGCACAGAAAATGAAATCTGTCAATTCGAAATTCCATAATTCACGAAGAAAATAGAGAAACCACAAAGAAACAATACCTTTTCCATGCTACGCATTACCAAGTTAGCATGAAATCCCAAGAAATCGTCCATTCGTCAGCGCCTTTGAGGCTTGACTTCTTGGTATTCCATGGTAAGCTAACATCGTCGTGGAGATCATTTCTGCACGAGGATTGAAATTTTTGTTAGAACGTATGCCAAACGGATGCGGGGAGATTGCTTCAATCTCCCCGCTTTCGTTCGCCCAAAGGAAGGGGGTTCCTCGGCACAGAACCTACAAGAACATGCCTTCCCCTTCTCCGACATTATGCAGCAAACCTCTCTGCGCGTCATACGCACTCATATCAACGAGCACGGCGAGATTTTCGTCGAGCATACGGATCTTTCCCTGCGCGGCAAGTCGGTCGAACGGCGCTTCGTCATAGCCCGTATAGGCCGTCACAATGTAGCGCCCGACCTTGCGCATCAGCGCACGCGACCGCTCGCCCCGCTCCAGACGCGCCAAGAGCGCCTGCCCCTCCTCGGATTGCGGAATGAAGATCGGCTTGGTACGGTCCTCGATCAGGCGAACGTCGTCTGCAATATCGGCAAAGGCAAACTTTCCCGACTGCCCTAGGACGCCTTTCTTGTCCAGACGATTCTTGCCGCTCAGATCGTAAAGCTCTTCAAAGTAGCGGTGGATCGCTTCGGGACTTGCCAAATCCTCGGCAAAACTCCGCGCCACATTCTTTGTGATCTCAGCCGAAAGCTGCGCATTCCTCGCCAGCTTTTCCAGCGAAAAGACATGCACGACGCTCTCCTCTGCCGACCTCCTGCCTTCGCGATTGCAGCGGCCGCTGCCTGCACGATGCTGTCGAGGCCGTTGATCTCTCGATAGACGCTTGGGAAATCGAGGTCGACGCCGGCTTCCACGAGGCTCGTCGAGATGACGCGGCAGGGCTTGCCGTCTTTCAAGCGCTCGCGGATTTCCTCCAACACCTGCTCGCGATGGACGGGATAGAGATTCGTGGACAGATGATAGGTGCCCTCCTGCTCCCCCAGCAAATCGAAGATACGCTGCGCCGTCTTCTTGACGTTGACGATGCAGAGCACCCGCTCCTGCGCCGCAAGCTCTGCGGCAAGGCGCTCTTCCGTCATCGCTTCTTCACGCAGTCGGATCGTCGTGCGCCGGAAGAAGTCAGCATTTTCCATAAGCGCCGGGCAGATTTCGATGGGCTGCAAATCGGCGGGGAAAAAAACTGCCCGAGGGGCGGCTGCGTCGCCGTGCAGAGCACCGCCGTGCAGTCGTAGTGACGCACGAGCGCCTCGATCGCGGCAAGCGAAGGGCGCAGGTAGTCGAGAGGAATCATCTGCGCCTCGTCGAAGATCACGATGCTCTCGGCAAGATTGTGCAGCTTGCGGCATTTTGAGGGGCGATTGGAAAAAAGCGATTCGAAAAACTGCACGTTCGTCGTCACGATGACGGGCGCATCCCAGTTCTCCGTCGCCAGCCGCTTGCGGTTCATGTCCGTGTCCTGCGCATCGTCATAATCCACATGCTGATGATGCTCGACGACGTTTTCCTCGCCCAGCAGCTCCCGGAAGACCGCCGCATTCTGCTCGATGATCGACGTATACGGTATGACGTAGATGATGCGTTTGCGCTTTCTCTTGGCATGAGCGGCGTAATGCAGGGCAAACGCCAGGGAAGAAATCGTCTTGCCCCCGCCCGTCGGTATGGTTAGCCGGTATAAATTCCCTTTTGCCTCTTTTCCCGCGGCTATGCTCTGGGCGAGGAGCGCGGAGCGCTTTTCGTTGATCGGCAACTGCCGTTTCTGCTTTTCTTTTTCCGTCTTCGGCTTCAAGAATTTCTCTTCAAGGCTCTTCTGCAGGCGTTCGAGCAAGGTGTCCAGAGAAGCGAAGCCTTCCCGCCCGACCTTCCCCGCCGCCATGAAATCTTCCGTGTCGAGGAAATCCGCATCGACGAGACAGGAGAACAACATGCGCGTATAGAGCATGGCAGGAAACGCCTCTGCAGCCACTTGCGCATACAAGGCGGACGGCACAGCGGCAGGCGCGTCATTTTCCGTGCGATACGCGCGATAGTCCGGCAAGCCTTTGCGCTTCAGACGCCCCAGAAGCGTAGCTGACCCCTCCGGATCTGCCCTCTCTCCGCGATTGGGAATGCCTGCATGATGCCCGGCGATGCAGAAGGCGAGCGGCGCTGCCGCCCCCTGCCGCAGCTTCGCGATCTCCTGCGCCCCTGCCGTCGAGTGGTCGACGCTGCCCCTGCGCTTCTTCTTTTCCTCCTCGCCCGCGCGGATGTACGCTTGAAACTCCCGCGAATACTTGCCGACATCGTGGTACAGACCCAAGAGCCGCCCCATCGCCTCCTCGCCGAAAGCGGCGGCGAAGCGTCCCGCCGGTCGGCGACGCCCGTCAGATGATCGCGCAAAAGCTGCGCACGCCCCGTCTTTTTCATCGAGATGCCCCAGATAGGCAGAAGATTTCGTCATCTTTGCTCCCTCCCAAGAAAACAACCGAACGTGCGCACGCCCCGCCGGCGCTCGCACGAAGATGCGAGGAGGCGCGGATCTCTGCAGCGCTTCCTCCAGAAACTCATGTATCATTTTTCGACAGACATCTTCCGATTCCTGTATGCTTTCTGCTGTCGTTCAAAAAAATCTGTCTGCAAGGATGCTCGATCCGCAATGCGGCAGGCAGAAAAAGCCGCCTCGCCGCAATGCGGCGGGCGGCTTTCTTCCGCATTCCCTCAGTCCTCAAGCGGCGTGTCGACGAGCTTCTTGCGCTCGCGCCAGTCGGGGCAGAAGCGATCCATGAGACTCTTGAAATGCGCGTTGTGATAGCGCTCCCAGAGATGCGTCAGCTCGTGGATGATGATGTATTCCAGGCAGGGAAGCGGATATTTGGCGAGATGGAGGCTCAGCCAGATGCGGTGTGCGCAGATGTTGCAGGTGCCCCATTTCGTCTTCATGTTCTTGATGTGCCATTCGGCGGCGCGCTTGCCGACGATCGACTCGGCGCGTGCCAGAAGCGGCGGCACGGCGCGGGAAAGCTCGCGGCGATACCACTCATTCAAGAGGGCTTCGCGCGCGGCGGGGCTGCTCTCGGTCTCCTGCGCCTTGAGGCTCAAGATCAGCCGGCTGCCGTCTCGCAGGACGACGTTGCAGCCGCGCCCGAACTTCACCACAAGCTCCAGCGGCACGCCCCAAAGATATACGCGCTCGCCGCTCAGGAAGCGCCGAGCGCTCGGCGGAGGGGTCGCGGCGATCTTCGCCTGTCGCTCCTCGATCCATGCCGTATGCTTGGCGACGAAGCGCGACAGCTCCTCGATCGTCGCGCGCTTCGGTGCGCTCATGTGCACCGTGCCTGTCGGCGGCACGACACGCAGATAGATGTTCTTGATCGGCTTTCGCTCAAGCTCGACGGGGATGCCGGCGAGCGTCGCCATTCTGACGGACTTTCCCATATCAGTTGTTCTTCTGCTCCATCGTCGCGAACGAGGCCACCTTGTCGCCGTCGCCCAGGCGCATGATCTTGACGCCCTGCGTATTGCGGCTGATCGTGGAAATCTCATCGACCTTCGTGCGGATGACGATGCCGTCCGTCGTGATGAGGATGAGCTCCTGCCCCGGACGGACGACCTTGAGGCCGACGACGGCGCCCGTCTTCTCCGTGACCTTCATGTTGATGAGCCCCTTGCCGCCGCGCGTCTGCAAGCGGTATTCGCTCGTCTCCGTGCGCTTGCCGTAGCCTTCCGCCGTGACCGTCAAGACCTGCGCGTTGCGTGCAAGGTTGTCCATGCCCACGACCATGTCGCCCGCCTTCAGGTTGATGCCCTTGACGCCGCGCGCCGTGCGTCCCATCGAGCGCACGTCGTCCTCGGCGAAGGCGACCGCCATGCCGCCCGCCGTGCCAAGGATGACGTGCTTCGCGCCGTCCGTGAACTTGACGCCGATGAGGTCGTCGTCCTCGTCGAGGTTGATGGCGTTCAGCCCGCCCCTGCGGATCGCCTGGAACTCGGAAAGGCTCGTCTTCTTCACGATGCCCTTCTTCGTCGCCATGAAGAGGTAGCGCTCGGGCAGGAACTCCTTGACCCGGATGACCGCCGTGATCTTCTCCTCGCTTTCAGCTGCAGGAGATTGATGATCGCCGTGCCCTTCGCCCGGCGGCTCGCCCTCGTTGATCTCATACGCCTTGAGACAGTGGACGCGCCCGCGGTTCGTGAAGAAGAGAATCGTGTGGTGCGTCGTCGTCACGAGGATGTTCTCGACGAAGTCCGCTTCCTTCGTGCCCATGCCCGTCACGCCGACGCCGCCGCGCTTCTGGCGGCGGTAGGTGTCGAGCGGCATGCGCTTGATGTAGTCGTTGTGCGTCAGCGTGATGACGACGTCTTCCTGCGCGATGAGGTCTTCGACGTTGATCTCGGACGTGTCGACCGTGATCTCCGTGCGGCGCTCATCGCCGTACTTCTCGCGCACGGCAAGAAGCTCGTCCTTGATGATCTTGTCGATCTTGCTCTCGTCGGCGAGAACGGACTTGAGCCAGTCGATCATCTTCAAGACCTCCCGGTACTCCTCCTCGATCTTCTCGCGCTCCAGCCCCGTCAGGCGCTGCAGGCGGAGGTCGAGGATCGCCTGCGCCTGCTTCTCGCTGAGCTTGAAGCCTTCCATCAGGCGCTCGCGCGCGATGTCCGCCGTGCGGCTCTCGCGGATCGTCGTGATGACCGCGTCGAGATGATCGAGCGCGATCGTCAATCCTTCGAGGATGTGGGCGCGAGCCTCGGCCTTCGCCAGCTCGTACTTCGTGCGCCGCGTGATGACGTCCTGCTGGTGCTTGATGTAGTAGTGCAGCACCTCTTTCAGCGTGAGCACGCGCGGGCTGCCGTCGACGAGCGCGAGCATGATGACGCCGAAGCTGTCCTGCAGCTGCGTGTGCTTGTAGAGCTGGTTCAAGATGACGTTGGCGTTCGCGTCGCGGCGCACGTCGATGACGATGCGCATGCCGCTGCGGTCGGACTCGTCGTTCAGCGCCGTGATGCCCTCGATCGCCTTGTCGCGCACGAGGTCGGCAATCTTCTCGACGAGACGCGCCTTGTTCACCTGGTAGGGCAGCTCCGTCACGATGATGCGCGAACGGCCGCTCGACGTCGTCTCGATGTGCACGCGCGCGCGCAGCTTGATGACGCCGCGCCCCGTCGTGTACGCTCGGCGTATGCCCTCCGTGCCGAGGATCAGTCCCGCTGTCGGGAAATCCGGCCACTGGATGACCGTCATAAGCTCCTCAACAGTAGCCTCGGGACGGTCGATGAGCATCAGCGTGCCGTCGATCACCTCGCGCATGTTGTGCGGCGGGATGTTCGTCGCCATGCCGACGGCGATGCCCGAAGTGCCGTTCGCGAGGAGCTGCGGGAACTTCGCCGGCAGCACGGTCGGCTCTTTCAGGGACTCGTCATAGTTCGGCGCGAAATCCACCGTCTCCTTGTCGATGTCCTGCAGCATGAGTTCCGCGACCTTCGACATGCGCACCTCGGTGTAGCGCATTGCCGCCGCCGGGTCGCCGTCGACCGAGCCGAAGTTGCCGTGACCGTCGGCGAGCATGTAGCGCATGGAGAAATCCTGCGCCATGCGCACGATCGCGTCGTAGACAGAGCTGTCCCCATGCGGGTGGTACTTACCGAGGACTTCACCGACGATGCGCGCCGACTTCTTGTACGGCTTGCCCGATCCCATGCCCGCTTCCTGCATGGCATAGAGGATGCGGCGATGCACCGGCTTCAAGCCGTCGCGCACATCCGGCAAGGCGCGAGCGACAATGACGCTCATGGCGTAGTCGATATAGGAATTCTTCATCTCGCTCGCGAGATTTACAGGAACGATCTTCCCCTCGCCAAAATCCACACTCTCACCCCAAAATACAATCCATAATCGCACGCACAAACCTCCGCGCCGGAAGCCTGTGCGCCATCTTCGCATCAAAATGCCTAACTCTGTCAGTATACCATTTTCCCACGGAAAAGTCCATGAAGCCAAAGGCTTTGATGAGATCGATAGTTTGCAGCACGAAAAAGCAGCCGCGCAAAGCGCGCGGCTGCTTTTTGTGCTGCAACACCGCAAGCGGTATGGATTGCATGCAATAATTCGGTGGATGTCACATTCACAATCGAGGATAAGGTTTCAATACCGCAAGCGGTATGGATTGCATGCAATTTGGACTTTCCAAGGACGGCCAAGACGTGTTCGTGTTTCAATACCGCAAGCGGTATGGATTGCATGCAATTCTTGCAAAAGAGCGCAATGTTCCTGTAATCAATGTGTTTCAATACCGCAAGCGGTATGGATTGCATGCAATCGTGATTCCTTCTGCCGTCTACTGGCGTGGAAGTTTCAATACCGCAAGCGGTATGGATTGCATGCAATGTTATGAGCTTGTTCCGAACGAAGTCACTGTCAATGTTTCAATACCGCAAGCGGTATGGATTGCATGCAATAATAGAATAACCACTTTCCAAAAGCAATTTCTTTGTTTCAATACCGCAAGCGGTATGGATTGCATGCAATGGAAACATCAAAAAGGTGACGGGAGAATTTGAAAAGTTTCAATACCGCAAGCGGTATGGATTGCATGCAATTAGGCTTGGATGCCGCCGTCGACGACGGCAGGCCGGTTTCAATACCGCAAGCGGTATGGATTGCATGCAATACTTCAAATGGTTGTGGATCTTGATGGTTCTTAGTTTCAATACCGCAAGCGGTATGGATTGCATGCAATATACGTAGTTAACGCACTGTGCGACATGCAAGGCGCGTTTCAATACCGCAAGCGGTATGGATTGCATGCAATAAATGATCATGATCATCAATTGGGTCAAAGGACTTGTTTCAATACCGCAAGCGGTATGGATTGCATGCAATTCGAGCTCTTTATGGAAGCACGTGCCTTTCAGAGTTTCAATACCGCAAGCGGTATGGATTGCATGCAATGTCACAAGCAGCAGCAATGCTTGCAGAAGAGGTAGGTTTCAATACCGCAAGCGGTATGGATTGCATGCAATATAAGAACGATCACTATATCTCGGGGCAAGTTGAGTTTCAATACCGCAAGCGGTAT
Source organism: uncultured Selenomonas sp. (assembly GCA_916438625.1). Lineage (GTDB taxonomy): Bacteria > Bacillota > Negativicutes > Selenomonadales > Selenomonadaceae > Selenomonas. Next base: position 2,664,755 of record CAKAFE010000001.1, read on the forward strand.
GGATTGCATGCAATGACAACCTTATCTATACGTCGTTTTCGGCAATAGGTTTCAATACCGCAAGCGGTATGGATTGCATGCAATACCAATGATAGAAAATACCAAGGTGGAGGCTGTTCTGTTTCAATACCGCAAGCGGTATGGATTGCATGCAATCTTTCTTATCCAGATGCACAAGAATTTATTGATTTGTTTCAATACCGCAAGCGGTATGGATTGCATGCAATGAAGCTAGTGTCACTGAGGAAAAGAGGAGTTACGAGTTTCAATACCGCAAGCGGTATGGATTGCATGCAATGGAATCCTTGAGGTCTGGCAAACCTCAACGACGTGTTTCAATACCGCAAGCGGTATGGATTGCATGCAATTTTCTTCGCTCCAATGAGGAGATTCGCTATGTGACTGTTTCAATACCGCAAGCGGTATGGATTGCATGCAATTTCAAAAGGAACCAACAACAAAACAGAAACTGACTGAGTTTCAATACCGCAAGCGGTATGGATTGCATGCAATTTCGTCTCGAAGAGCGTGCGGCGCAAGCTGCACTAGTTTCAATACCGCAAGCGGTATGGATTGCATGCAATATTGGCTTGTTGCGCAGATGGAGAAGAGAATTTCTGTTTCAATACCGCAAGCGGTATGGATTGCATGCAATACTGTCTCCCGGAAGCCTTGGAAACAGTGAGCCCAGAAGTAGGTTTTCTGATACTGACCCCCTTTTCGCGTTTTTCCCCAAAGTGCGCGGAACTTTTTTGTCGCGAAAAGTGCTTCGAAAGGGGCTTGAAGCCAGTCATAGCAAGGGCACTTTTGTCCACGAAAGAAATCTAATCCTCATGGCATTTTCCCTGGATTTTCGTGCTTCATTGGAACAGAGTATACCATGACGGATGGGGACTTGTCAACAGGTATCGGAAAATTTTTCATCCGCTGTCCAGGCAAAAATCCGGCGGGAACGCTTTCGGCGGCGTTCCCGCTGGATTTCCTTCTTTTGGCACGGAACACCAAGCTTTCCCGGAGGCGCAGTGCGATTCTTCGGCGAGATCGCAGACAAGTGATTTTGCCGGCAAGCTGCCGGCAAACGCAAAAACCGCCGCTGCAAGCCCTTGAAATGCAAACGTTTCGTGACAAAATCCCTCTTTTGCACTATAATATGAAAAAAGCGCGCCTGCCGCGCGGCTTGCTTCCTGCGTGCCGTGCGCCTGCGCGACTGTCCAGCAAAGGGAAACATCATGGATAAAGAACAATTCCTGCACGTCTACCGCCATTCGTTGGCGCATGTGCTCGCAAAGGCCGTCGTCGAGATTTTCGGCAAGGAAACGCAGTATGCCATCGGGCCGGAGATCGCCGACGGCTTCTACTACGACTTCCTGCTGCCGCGTGCGGCGACGAACGACGACCTCAAGACGATCGAGGAAAAGATGAAGGAGATCTTGAAGCGCAAGGAAGATTGGACGCGCGAGGAGATTTCCAAGAAGGACGCGCTCGCGCTCTTCCACGATCAGAAGTTCAAGGTCGAGCTCATCGAGGATCTGCCCGACGACGAGATCTTGACGATCTACCGCACGGGCGGGGACTTCGTCGATCTCTGCCGCGGCCCTCACGTCGAGAACTCCGCCGCGCTGCTGTCTGCCGCCTGGCAGCTCCGCTCCATGTCCGGCTCCTACTGGCGCGGCGACGAGAAGCGCGACCAGCTCACGCGCATCTACGCCTACGCCTTCCCGACGAAGGAGGAACTCAAGGCGCATCTCGCCTTCATCAAGGACGCGCAGGAGCGCGACCACAAGAAGATCGGGCCGCAGCTCGACCTCTTCATGTTCGACGAGACGGCGCCCGGCATGCCCTACTGGCTGCCGCGCGGCTGGAAGCTCTTCAACGCGCTTCTGGAGTTCTGGCGCGGCATCCACGAGGCGCACGGCTACCAGGAGGTCTCCGCGCCCGTCATCAACAACAAACGTCTCTGGGTCACGAGCGGCCACTGGGCGCACTACAAGGAGAACATGTTCCTGATCCCGGGCGCAGGCGGCGACATCGAAGCGGACGACACCTTCGCGATCAAGCCGATGAACTGCCCGAACGCCATCAAGATCTACCAGCGCAAGACGCGCTCCTACCGCGACCTGCCGATCCGCTACAACACGGTCGACGTCATCCACCGCAAGGAGAAGTCGGGCGAGCTCAACGGCCTCTTCCGCGTGCAGCTCTTCCGCCAAGACGACGACCACACCTTCCTCATGGAAGACCAGATCGCCGCCGAGATGGGCGACATCATGGACATCGCCGACGAGATCTATTCGACGCTCGGCATGAGCTGCAAAGCGGAGCTTTCGACGCGCCCCGACGACTTCATGGGCGACATCGAGACGTGGAATATTGCGGAAAAGGAGCTCAAAGCGATCCTCGACCGCAAGTACGGCGAAGGAAACTACGAGGTCAACGAGGGCGACGGCGCCTTCTACGGCCCGAAGATCGACCTCAAGATGAAGGACGCGCTCGGCCGCGAGTGGCAGGTCGGCACCTTGCAGCTCGACTTCCAGCTGCCGCAGAACTTCGACCTCAAGTACATCGCCAAGGACGGCAGCCACAAGCAACCCGTCGTGCTGCACCGCGCGATCTTCGGCTCGATGGAGCGTTTCATCGGCGTGCTCATCGAGAACTTCAAGGGCGCGTTCCCCTTCTGGCTCAGCCCCGTGCAGGTCGGCATCGTGCCGATTCGCCCCGAGCACAACGACTATGCCAAGAAGGTCGCGCAGAAGCTCTTCAAGAGCCGCGTGCGCTTCGAGGTCGACTACGCCGACAAGAACATGCGCGAGAAGATCAAGGGCTTCAAGCACTACAAGGATCCATACATCCTCGTCCTCGGCGACAAGGAAGCCGAGCAAGGCACCGTCTCCATCAACGTGCGCGGCACGAACGAGCAGATGAAGGACGTGCCCTTGGACGCCTTCATCGAGATGTGCCGCACGATGAACGAAGAGCACAGCCTGGAGCTGCTGACGAAGATTCCCGAATAAAGAAGCGCGGACAGCCGCCGAGGAAGCCGCTTCGTCCGATGCCAAATGCCCCCGATCGATGTCTGATCGGGGGCATTTTCTATCCCGCTCGCCGCAAGTCCGCAGGGCGAAGGCGGAGCGCGGCAGCTATTTTGGGCGAAGCTGCCATTTCGCGGCGTTTTTCCGGTCGCTCAGAGATGGCTCTTCTTCTGGTTGGCTTCCCGTCTCAGGCAGTTTCCCACCGCCGTGAGCGCGAGGAGGAACGCCACGAGGAAGGCGCCGGGGATGAGGATGATCCACCAGGCGTCCGTCATCAGCGCCTTTTTCCGCGAGCGACAGCATGCTGCCCCGGAGATCACCGAGAGCGGCAGTCCCAGCCCCATGAAGCTCAGCGTCGATTCATACACGATGGCAGACCGCACGTTCATCACCACCATGAACATGATGGAGGGAAAGAAATTCGGCAGCAGATGCGTCCGCAGGATGTAGAAGAAGCCGCCGCCCATGGTGCGCGCCGCCACCAGGAAATCGCTGCCGGCGATCTGCTTCACCTCGGTTCGCACCACTTTGGCGATGGGCGGCCAGCTCGTCAGGCCAATGACGAGGGCGATGCTGAAAACATTCGGTTTGCCGAGGCAGGCCAGCAGCAAGATGACCAGCAGGAGGCTGGGAATGCTGTGGACGATCTCCGTCAGACGCATGAGCACGGCGTCCAGCCAATCGGGCGCGAAGGCGCTCATCGTTCCATACGTCACGGCAAGGAACGCGGAGAGAAGGGCAGCCGCCGTGCCGATGAAGACGGAAATGCGCCCGCCGTGCCAAATGCAGGCGAAGATGTCCCGTCCCAGGGATCCGTGCCGAAAACATGCTCCGGCCCGGGCGGCTGGTTGTATCGGGCGAGGTCGATATAGGCGGGATCCTGCGTCGTAAGCAGCGGGGCAAACGTGCAGCCCAGGAGAATGACGGCCAAGGTGACGACAGCCGCCCAAGGAAGACGCGCGGATCGTCTCGCCTTCGCTTCGCCTTCCTCCGTTTCCAGCGGACGGATGCCGACGATTTCGAACGAACGCTTCACAGCCGGATCACCTCCGCATCTTCCGGCGCGGCCGCCGATTTCATCCTGGGGTCGATCGCTTCATTGACGGCCTGCGCTATGAGGCTGCTCAAGATCACCACGGCGCCCGACAGCAGGCACAGCAGCATGAGCAGGTTGTAGTCCTGGAAGCGGGCGCTCTCGTAGGAAAGCGTCCCCAGTCCCGGATAGGAGAAGACCGCCTCCACGACATACGTGCCGCCCAGGATATGCGGCACGAAGATCGCCATGAGGCTGAAATACGAGGGCAGGACGTTCGGCAGCGCATGACGCAAGAGGATCCGCTTGCGGGAAAGCCCCTTCGCTTTGGCAAGCAGGATATAATCCTCGCACACTTCTTCCAAAATCTTGTTGCGGATCATGTAGGCATAGTACCAGAGATGATTGATGACCACGACCGTCATGGGCAGGATGAGATGGAGCAGCCTGTCCGCGATGCTGTCGCCGTCGAGGGAATATGCCCCGGAGCTTGGCAGAAGGCGCAGCTCCACGGCGAAGATCAAGATCAGCACGAGAGCCAGCCAGAACTCGGGGATGGCGCTCGTCACCGTGCCGGCTTGGCAGATGAGCCGATCCGTCCACCGCCCCTCGTGCCGGGCGCAAAACAGCCCCCAAGAGCATGGCGCCGCCGAAGATCAGCAGGAATCCAAGGCCGCCGAGGATCAGCGTGTTCTCCAGCCGGCTTTCGATGACTTCCAGCGCGGGCATCTTGTATTTGTACGAAATGCCGAAATCCCCCGCCGCCTGCTCCAGCCACCTTGCATACTGGACGGCGACGGAGTCATGCAGTCCCAGCCGCTCCTCCACCCGTGCGCGCTCGTCCGTGCTCATGCGCTCCACCCGATCCCCGTAGTAGGCCACCAAGGGGTCGCCGGGCGCGAGCCGCGCCACATAGAAGACCGCCGTGCTCAGGACGAAGAGACTGACGAAGAAGACGAGGGCCTTCTTCAGCAGGGAAAACGCCCATCTGCCGTTCCTCATTGCGCACTTCCTCCTCTCTTCCGACGTCCTCCCCGCAGGAAATGACCGGGCGCCGCCTCGAAAAGCTCCCCTTCCATGTCCTCGGGCACGCCCGAATACACGGGAATCTCCGTCCGCGCTCCCTGCGGGGATCGGGGATGGGGATCGACGCCAGCAGCGCCTTGGTATAGGGATGCAGGGGATTTCCAAACAGCTCCTGCGTCTCGGCAAGCTCCACGAGCCTCCCCCGATACAGAACGCCCACGCGCGTGCAAAGGAATTCCACCATGGACAGATCGTGGGCGATGAAGAGGAACGTGAAGCCTTTTTCCTCCTGCAGGCGGCGGAACAGATTGACGATCTGCGCCTGCATGGAAACATCGAGGGAGGCGATCGGCTCATCGGCCACGACGAGATCGGGCTCCATGGTGAGCGCACGGGCGATGGCCACGCGCTGCCGCTCGCCGCCCGACAGATTCGGCGGATAGCGGTCGAGATACCGCGCGGCAAGGCCGGCTTCCTCCAGCGCCGCCTTGGCGGCTTCGCGATAGGAGCCGCGCGGTTTCCTGCCGGCGATGCGCAGCGGCTCGGTGACGATGTCCTCGACCTTCATGCGCTGGTTGAGACTCGATCCGGAATCCTGAAAGATCATCTGCCGCGACGTCTGAAGGAATTTCTTGTTTTGCCGGAAAGCGGCTGCGTCCGTGGTCTCGATGCCCTGATAGAAGATCTTCCCGCCATGCGGGCGATGGATGTTCATGATGCAGCGGGCTGCCGTGGACTTGCCGGAGCCGGATTCGCCCACCAGGCCGAAGATCTCCCCCCGCCGCACCGAAAAGGAAAGATCGTCCAACGCCTGGGTGAAGACATCGTTCGCCAAGGGGAACACATGGCTCAGATGGCAGACGTCCAGCAAGGTTTCCCTCTTCATGCGTCCCCTCCCTCTCCGAAATGTATCTCGGGCGCTTCCGGCGCCAAGAGCCATGTGGCCGCGAAATGCGTATCCGTCACGCGAAAGAGGGGCGGCATTTCCTCATAGTCGATCGCCAAGGCGCAGGGGTTGCGATAGGCGAAGGCGTCGCCCGGCGGCGGCTTCAAAAGGGACGGCGGCTTGCCGGGAATCGTGGGCAGTTCGCGCTTTCCCTTGGACAGGACGGGCAAAGAGCGCAAGAGCCCCCAAGGTATAGGGATGGCGCGGGTCGTAGAAGATTTCCTCCGCCGTGCCGATTTCCACGATCTTGCCCGCATACAGGATGGCGACGCGGTCGGCTGCCCGCGCCACCACGCCGAGATCGTGCGTCACGAAGATGGTCGCGATCCGGAACTTTTGCTGGATGCTGACCAGAAGATCCAAGATCTGCGCCTGAATCGTCACGTCCAGAGACGTGGTCGGCTCGTCGGCAAACAAGATGCGCGGCTCGGACGCCAAGGCGATGGCCATGACGCAGCGTTGGCGCATACCGCCGGAAAGCTGATGGGGATAGAGCTTTTGGCGCTCCGCGCCATGCTCGATGCCGACGAGCGCCAAAAGCTCCGCCACCCGCGCCGCCACTGCCCTCTTCGCAAGCTGCGGCGCGTGAACCTTCACGGCCTCGCCGATCTGCGCCCCGATGCTCATGGTGGGGTTCAAGGCGGCGAGGGGATCTTGGAAGACCATGGAAAAGGTCTTGCCCCGCATTCTTTCCATCTCCCGCCTCCCGCAGCCGGCGATGTCCACGCCGTCCACGAGGATCTGCCCTGCCACGATCTGCGCCGACGGCGGCAGAAGGCGCATGATCGATTTGCACAGTATGCTCTTGCCGCTCCCCGACTCCCCGACAATCGCCAGAACCTCCCCCGCCGCAGGGAGAAGCTGACGTCGCGGACTGCCTGCACGATCCCTTCCGGCGTATGGATGGCAACCGACAGATTCCTTGCTTCCAAAAGATTCATCCTGACTTCCTCATAAGCAAAAGGGGCTGTTCTCAGCCCCTTTCCCCGTTCCAGATCAAAAGCTTCACTTGGAAATCGTCCACTCGTGGATGTTCCAGAAGATGCCTACGCCATGATGCCCCAGCACCATGTCCTTGGCGATGCCCTGGATGCTCGACTTCGCCACATAGTTGGCGTCGATGTAGCAGATGAACACATAGGCAGGGTCTTTCGCCAGCTCTTCCTGGAAACGCCCGTAATACTCGGCTCGTTCCTTGTCCTCCTTCGTCTGCCGCGCCTTCTTTAGATACGCATCCACCTTGGCGTTGGAATATGCAGAATAGTTGGCTGCTTTCTTCGTGTCGAAAATCTTGTAGGTATGATCGTCCGCATCGAAGGGGCTGCCCCAGCCGATCAAGAAGGCGTACTGCCCATTCCAGTCGATCTTGGCGAGAACTTCCACCGTGCAGTTCACGCCGACTTCCCTGAGCTGCTGCGCCGCAGCCTGGGCGATGTCCAGACGATCCTGCTCGCCGGACTTGACATTGATGACGAAGCCGATCTCTTCGCCGCCTCGCTCATAGAAGCCGTTCGTTCCCATCCGACAGCCGGCGGCTTCCAGCATGGCCTTGGCTTTTTGCGGATCGTAGTCGTAATGCTCTACGTTCTCGTTGTTGTAGGCATTGCGCTGCAAAGGGCCATACGCCGCCATGCCCTGGCCGAGAAGAACGGCGTCGACGATCGCCTTGCGGTCGATGGCATACGCCATGGCAGGAATGAGATCCTTGTTCTTCTGCCAGAAGGGATTGTTGAAGTTGAACATGATGCCGCGATAGTCCGCCGTCCGCATATCATAGCGCGTGAATCCCGGCTTGGAGGCGAACTTACGTGTAGGTGTTCGAAGCCTCGTCATACTCCCATTTCTCCGCCAGACAGGGAACGACCTTCCCCTTGGCGTCGTGCATGGTCAGTCCGTTGAAAAGCAGGAGGTTGATTTCTCCGTGCTCATCGATCGCCGGATTGATCCGCGTATAGTCGTGGGATGCGTAGACGAGCCCGGAGCCGTCCGCCTTCCCCTGCTCCTTGGATGCGCCGCCGCACCCCGCTGCCAAGATGAGCAGCGTCATCGCAGCCAAAAGCAAAATCAGTTTTTTCACAAAACAATCTCCCTTCGATCATGCTCAGAACCTTCCGGAAGCTGCCGCCGATCCTGCATGGGGCAAGCGCATAATACGCCCCTCGTTATAGCTAAGGGAATAATAATGTCAAGCGCAATAATTCCTGTGAAGAATATGCCTTGCCCCTTAAGGAAAAAAAGGGCTGGTGGAAGCCCTATCCAGCTTCCGACCCAGCCCTTTCCTATGATGTTTTCCGATCAGAACGCGGGAACGATCGCGCCCTTGTACTTCTCGTCGATGAACTTCTTGACTTCGTCAGACCTCAGAGCCTTCATCAGCGCCTGGATCTCGGGGCGCTTCTCATCACCGGCGCGCACGGCGACGATGTTGACATAGGGCGACGTGCTGTCTTCCATGAAGAGCGCGTCCTTCGTGGGCACGAGATTGGCCTGCATCGCGTAGTTCGTGTTGATGACGGCGGCATCGACGTCATCGAGCGTGCGCGGCACTCGGGCGGCTTCAACTTCACGGAACTTGAGATTCTTCTTGTTCTCCGTGATGTCCTGCACCGTCGGGTTCGTGCCCGAGCCTTCCCTGAGCTTCAGGAGGCCTGCCTTTTCGAGGAGCAGCAGCGAACGGCCGCCGTTCGTCGGGTCGTTCGGGATGGCGACGGAAGCGCCGTCAGAGAGATCGTCGAGCGTCTTGATCTTGCGCGAGTAGACGCCCATCGGCTCGATGTGGACGCCGCCGGCGTTGGCGAGCTTCATTTCCTTGTGCTCGGAGATGAAGTTGTCGAGGTACGGCAGGTGCTGGAAGAAGTTCGCGTCAAGCTCCTTGTCGTTCAGGGCGACATTCGGCTGCACATAGTCGGTGAACTCGACGATCTCCAGCTTGTAGCCTTCCTTTTCGAGAAGGGGCTTGATCGTTTCCGGGATCTCTGCGTGCGGCACGGGCGTCGCGCCGACCTTGATGGTCTTCGTGGCGCTCTGTCCGCCGCAGCCCGCAAGGGCGAAGACGGCGAGCGTGAGCGCCGCGAGGATGGCGAGAAGTTTTTTCATGGTGTTTTCCTCCTTGTTGGATGAAGTCGCTGCAAAAGGATGCGCCTTCTGCATCATTTCCTTTATTTCTTGTTCAAGCCGTCCGCCAGGCGGTTGCCTAGGAACTGGACGATTTGCACGAGGACGATGAGGATGATGACGGTCGCGATCATGATGTCGGGGCGGAAGCGCTGATAGCCGTAGCGAATCGCCAGGTCGCCGAGGCCGCCGCCGCCGATCGCGCCCGCCATCGCCGATTCGCCGACGAGGGCGATGATGACGGTCGTGAGCTGTGCGACGATGCTCGGCATGGCTTCGGGAAGAAGCACGCGCCGCACGATCTGCAGGGGCGTCGCCCCCATGGAGAGGGCGGCTTCGACGAGTCCCGCCGGCACTTCCCGCAAGGACGTCTCGACCTGCCGCCCGATGAAGGGGATCGAGGCGAGGACGAGCGGCACCATCGCTGCCGTCGTGCCGATGGATGTGCCGACGATGAAGCGCGTGAACGGGATGATCGCGACCATCAGGATGATGAACGGGATCGAGCGCAGCGCGTTGACGACGGCGCCGATCGCGCGGCAAAGGGGCAGGCATTCGAGGATCTGCCCCTTCGCCGTCGTCGCGAGCAGCACGCCGAGCGGGATGCCGATGAGGCTCGCGACGATCATCGAGACGATGACCATGTAGACCGTCTCGCCGAGCGCTTTCGTGAGAAGCGGCAGAAGATCAGCGGACATAGCCGAGCACCTCCTTCTTCAAGTCGCGCGTATCGAGGTAGGCGAGTGCGCGGTCGATCTCCGCCTGCTCGCCCTTGACGCCGACGATCATGCGGCCGTAGGGCAGGCTCTGGATCTGGTCGAGCGTGCCGTAGAGGGATGGAAACCTCGATGGGAAAGCGGCGGATGACGTCGGCGATCACGGGATCGTCGGCGCGCTCGCCGAGAAAAAGTCAGGCGCAGGAGAAGCTCGCCGCCCTCGACAGGCTCTTGGAGCAGCTCCTTCTCGCGGTAGTTGATCGGCAGGGTCGTTCGACAGGGAGCGTGCTGACGAACTCGCGCGTGATCGGGTTCTGCGGCTTCGTGAAGATATCGACCACGGAACCCTTCTCGGCGATCACGCCGTCCGCGATGACGGCGACCTTGTCGCAGACGTCCTTGATGACCTGCATCTCATGCGTGATGATCACGACGGTGAGGCCGAGCTTCTTGTTGATGTCGGCGATGAGCTGCAGGATGGACTTCGTCGTCTGCGGGTCGAGCGCGCTCGTCGCCTCGTCCGACAGAAGCACCTTCGGGCCCGCGGCGAGGGCACGCGCGATGCCGACGCGCTGCTTCTGCCCGCCCGAGAGCTGCGCTGGGTACTGCTGCGCCTTGTCGGCAAGCCCGACGAGCGCGAGGAGCAGCTCGACCTTCTTCCGGATCGTCTCGTCGTCGGCATTCGCGAGGCGCAGGGGGAAGGCGACATTGTCGTAGACGGTCGCCGAAGACAGCAGGTTGAAGTGCTGGAAGATCATGCCGATGCCCTTGCGCTCCTTGCGAAGATCGGCTTCGCTGAGCGTCGTCAGATCCTTGCCGTCGACGATGACCTTTCCCTCGGTCGGACGCTCCAGCATGTTGATGCAACGGATCAGCGTCGACTTGCCCGCGCCCGAAAGACCGATGATGCCATAGATCTCGCCGCGCTCGATCGAGAGGTCGACGCCCTTCAGAGCCGTGACCTCTCCCTCCGCGCTCTTGTAACTCTTCTTGACCGAAGAGAGCGTTATCATGCTCATGGAATCACTTCCTTGTGACTGCCGCCTGATTCTCCGGCAGCAGAGAAAATTTCATACTAAAGTTATATGGTTTGCATGTTACCATAGAGATGCCGGCTTGTCAAGCGAAATCCCTGCGGTTTTTCGCATGGAGACGCCGCATCCTTCGCACATGCTCTATTGTACGCGATTCGCCCGCGTTTGTATAGAAAAACCGCAGGCACGACGGCAAAAGAAAGCGTGCAGCAAGATGCTGCACGCCAGAGGGCGGCTTCAACCGGACGCCTTCAATAGGGCGGCAGGCCGTCCATCGTCTCGCCCGCCGCCTGCTGCAGGGCTTCCAGCTCGCCCTCTTCGGTCAGCACATAGAGCATGTCGCCCGCCTTGAGCGAGAGATTCCCCCGCGCCAGCAGCTCGACCGCGCCGCGGTTCACGCTCAAGAGGCGGCTGTGCGCTCCCCAGGCGATCTCGGCGACGCGCTTTCCTTCCATCGCGCTTCCCGCCGCGACGCAAAGCTCCGCCATCATGCGGCGGCGCTCGCCCGAGATGCCCGCCCGCAGCCGTCGCGAACGCTCGTAAAGCTCGTCGTAGATCGGCCGGCCGCCCGTCAGGTCGTTGACGATCGCGGCGGCGGCGGCGACGCAGACGACGGCGAGAAGATGCTCGAAGGAGCCCGTGATCTCCATGATGAAGAGACTCGCCGTCACGGGCGCCTTGATGCTGCCCGCGAAGAAGCCCGCCATGCCGAAGACGACGAAGGTCGGCGCAAGAGAGGCCGGCAAGATGCCGGCGGCGACTGCCCCGGCGGCGAAGATTGCGCCCGAGAGCGCACCGAGGACGAGCACAGGCAGGAAGATGCCGCCCGCTACGCCCGTGCCATAGCAGAAGACGGTGAAGAGGAACTTGCCGGCGAAGACGAAGAGCAGCACGCCGAAGACGAGCGGCTGCTGCACGAGGCGATTGACGAGGAAGTTGCCGCCCGAAAGGACGTCGGGCAGGGAAAAAGCCGAGTACCCCCGCCGCAAAGAAGGCGATCGCCGGGCGCAGCGCGAGAGGCGGCACACGCTGCGCCCGGGCGTCGAGCGCGAAGATGAGCACGGCGTTGAAGAGCCTGCCGAGCGCGCCCGAGAAGACGCCGAGCAGAAAGAGCAGCAAGTACGCGCCGCCGAGCGGCACGGGAAGCACGGAGCCGACCGCGAACATCGAGCTGACGCCGAAGATCCCCTGCGTCACGAAGCCTGCGGCGATCGCCGCGCCTAGGACGCCCATGAGCACTTGCGGCGAAAAAGCTCTTGGAAAGCTCCTCGAAGGAAAAAGACGAGACTCGTCAGGGGCGCGTTGAAGATGGCGGCGAAGCCCGCACCCGCGCCCGCCGTCAGCAGGAAGCGCTCCTCGGAGCGCGAGCGTCCCGCAAAGCGACTGACCCCCGCGCCCACGCAGGCGCCGATCTCCACGCTCACCCTACCGCGCCCGAGCGAGAGTCCCGCGCCGATGGCAAGCACGACGCTGATGAACTTGCCGAAGAGCACGCGCTGCCAGCGAAGGCGGCTGTCACCGCGCAGGACGCCCTTGATGTCGGGAATCCCGCCGCCGCCGACCATCGGATCCAGGCGCATGAGCCGCCAGACGACGACGGAAAGCGCGAGCAGGACGAGCAGATACCCCGCCGTCCACGCGGGCGGCACTCGCGCAGAGCCTCATAGACCAGAGGGCGCAGGCGGTCGGCGCTCTCCAGAAGCCAGTGATAGAGCGCGATGATCGCGCCCACGAGGACGCCGATGAGGAGTCCGTCGGCGAAGAGCCGCAGACGAAAGTGGGCGGGCTTTTTCACATAGAGCAGCGCGCTTGCGATATTTTCCGGCATTTTCTGCCTTCCCTCCCCATTCCCATGCAAAAAGCCGCGCAGCCTCGAAAAGTGCGCGGCTCTTTGCTACCGATCTGCACGAAACGCATACACCGTCTGCGCATGCCACTTCTTGCCCGAGCGCAGGATCGGCTGCGGGAAGTTCGCGTGATGCACCGCATCGGGGAAGTTCTGCGCGTCGAGCGCAAAGCCCGTGCGCGGAGTGAACGCCGCACCCGCCTTGCCGGCGAGCACGCCGTCCAAGTGGTTGCCCGAATAAAACTGCACGCCGGGCTGCGTCGTATAGGGCATACATGTGGATGCCCGTCCTGTCCGCATAGGCGTGGGCGAGCTTGTGAAGCTTCGCATAGTCGACGGGGCAGGACGCATCTTCGCCAAGTCCCAGCTCCTTCGCTTCCTCTTCTGCCGGCGTCTGGTCGAGCACGAAATTATGGTCGTAGCCGCCCGCCCAGCGCATCTGGCTGAACGGCGCGTCGATGCGCTCGCCGATCTCCTTCATCTCGCGAAAATCGAGCGGCGTCCCCTCGACGAGCAGGATGCGCCCGTCGGGAATCATCTCGTTGTCCGTCGGCGTATACTTCTCCGCGAAAATGCAAAGCTTCTGGTCAAGCACAGGGCCGGAGCTGAAGCCTTCGAGATTGAAGTGGGTGTTCTGTGTCAGGTTGCAGACCGTGTCCCCGTTCGCCTCCGCTTCATACGAGATGACGAACTCATTCTTCTCCGAAAGCGCATACGTCACGGCGATCTTCAGGTCGCCGGGATAGCCGCCCTCGCCCGCAGGGCTCATGTAGGTGAGCCGCAGGGTGCCGTCCTTCTCCTCCGCCGTCCAGACCTTCTTGTCGTAGCCGCCCAAGGATCCGCCGTGCAGATGATTCCTGCCCTCGTTGCACTCCAAGACATACTTCTCGTCCTCGATGGGCAGATCGCCGAACGCGATGCGCCCCGCCCAGCGTCCGACGATCGCGCCGAGGTACTTGTCGTCCGCCTCGTAGCTCTTGAGATCCTCGTAGCCGAGCGCCACGTCGATGCTCTTGCCTTCCCTGTCCGGCACGAGGATCGACTGCACGCGCGCGCCGTAATCCATGACGGACAGCTGCATGCCGCTGCCGTTCTCCAATGTGTAAGCGTGATGCGCCTGCCGTTCGACAGCTCGCCAAATGCTTTTTTTCGTGATCTTCGCCATCTGCAACACCTATCCCTCAAGACAAAAGGAATCACCTTCCGAGGCGATTCCTGAAAACACTCCCTGAGAAAAGCGCTGATCCATGCGCTCTTTCAGGAATCACTCCTCTGCTTCTTTTGCTTCTTTCTCTATGCGTGCCAGAAAATCCTCCTGCGGCATGGGTTTTGCAAAATAATATCCTTGAATCTTGTCGCAGCCGATGCTCGACAAGAAGTCGATCTGCGCCTTCGTCTCCACTCCCTCGACGATGACATCCATCTGGAGATCGCGCGCCATCTCGACGACGCGCCGCAAGATCGCAGGCGCGCGCTCCGATCCTTCCAGATCCCGCACGAAGACCATGTCGATCTTCAAGATGTCGACCGTCACATTCTTGAGCATGTTGAGCGAGCTGTAGCCGCTGCCGAAATCGTCCATGAGGATCTTCAGCCCAAGCTCCTGCAGCCGCTTCAGGACGCTCAGGAGCTGCATCGGGTTGTCCGTATAGGCCGACTCCGTGATCTCCAGGCGCAGGAGCGACGGATCGAGCTCGTACTTCTGCAGGAGCTCTACGACCGTATCGCAGAAATCTCCATCGTAGAAATTCAGCCGCGAGACGTTGACGGAGACGGGCACGACGGGAAGGCCTGCGCGAATGCGCGAAGAGAGCATACGGCAGGCCTCTTCCCAAGCGAAGCGGTCGAGCCGCACGACGAAGCCGTTGCGCTCGAAGAGCGGCACGAAGCGCACGGGCGGGATGACGCCCATCGTCGGGTGACGCCAGCGCACGAGCGCCTCGGCGCTGACGGCGCGCCCCCTTCTCGATGCTGTAGACCGGCTGGTAGTGCAGGCAGAACTGTCCCGACGAGAGCGCAAGTTCCATCTCGCGGAGCAGCATCTGCTCTTCGAGGAGCGTCTCGCGCATCTTCTCGTCGTAATAGGCGTAGCGCCTCTTGTAATGCCCCTTGATCGTGTTGAGCGCCATGTGTGCGCGGTCGCACATCTGGTTGACGGGCACGAACACATCGTCCACCACATAGATGCCCGCATAGAAGAGGATGTTGTTCTTGATGCCGAGGGAGAAGATCGCATTGTCGATGCCTTCGAGCAGCATGTCGATGTCGAGCATGTCCTCGGGAATGCAGATGGTGAAGTGGTCCGCCTCCATGTGCGCCGCGACGCCGATGCCCTCGGTGATCGTCTTGAAGTAGGTGCCCGCCGTCTTCAAGATCAGGTTGCCCGTCTCGATGTGGAAGAGATCGT
Organism: uncultured Selenomonas sp.; assembly: GCA_916438625.1. Lineage (GTDB taxonomy): Bacteria > Bacillota > Negativicutes > Selenomonadales > Selenomonadaceae > Selenomonas. The sequence continues at coordinate 2,679,906 of CAKAFE010000001.1, forward strand.
TGATGATCTTGAAACAGTTGATGTCGAAATACAAGATGTTGTAACGCACGTCGCGATTCTGCTGCAAGAGCTCGACTGTCTTCTCATAAAACGCCTCGCGATTGTATACGCCCGTCAGAGGATCCGTCTCGATGTAGTGGCGCATCTCAAGGATCTGCCGCTCGCGCGCCGCCTGCTCCAGCTTCCTCCATTCGTTCTCCATGCGCGCCATGACGTTCTTCACGCGGCAGCGCACGATCGCCGGGTTGTAGGGCTTCGTGATGAAATCCGCCGCGCCCATCTCCATCGCGCGAACCTCGACGGCACGCTCGTTGCGCGCCGTCGTGATGACGACGGGAATCGCCGACAAGCGTTCGTCGTGCTTCAGCATGGCGAGCAGCTCGAAGCTGTCCGGACCAGGCATCACGAGGTCAAGCAAGATGATGTCGACCGTCCTTTCCGCAAGCAGAGCCATCATCTCGTTGCCGTCCGCCGCTTCCAAGAGATCGTACTCCGCCTTGAAGAACTGCGCGAGAATGGCACGATGCATTTCCACATCATCCACGATCAGCATCACAGGTTTCTTTTCCATGAGATTACCTTTCCTCTCCGAGAAAGCCGCTGCTACCTCAACGCCTCGAAAAAACACTTCCTGTATGTATTATTATTGTACCATGAAACCCTGAGAGGTCAAGCCCGAAAGGGGCAGAGCGCTCGACCGGCCGGCGGCGCACGACGTCCGCTTACGGGGAAAAAGACGACCGTGACCGTCTCGCCCGGGTCGATGACGCTGTAGGCGGGCGCACTCTGATAGCTTGCCCCTGCCCGAGCCTTCCGCTTCAAGCGTCACGCCGATCTCGGCGAGCTTTTCCGCCGCCTCGCGGATCGTCAGGCCTTCGAGGTCGGGCATGACGACCTTGCCGCTCGGTACGACAGAAGGAAGCCGCGGCTTCTTCTTCGGCGGCGCCTGCTCTTCCTTCTGCGCACGCTTCTCGTCCATCTCGACGAAAGGATCGCTCGACGGCTCGATATGCAGGTAGCGGAAGACCTGCGCGAAGATCGCGCCCGCGACGGGCGCGGCGATCTGTCCGCCGTAGAAGTTGCCGCCCATCGGGTCGTCCAGGATCACGAGCACGACGATCTTCGGGTCGTCGACAGGGGCGAAGCCGCAGAACGACGCGATGTAATGTCCGTCCATGTAGCCTGCGCCGTTCGGGCGGATCTTCTGCGCCGTGCCCGTCTTGCCGCCGATGCGGTAGCCCTTGACCTGCGCCTTCTGCCCGCCGCCCGAGGCGACTGACCTGCTCCGGGAGGCCGACGAGCGTCTTCGTCGTCGCGGACTGCAGGGCGCGGCGCACCTCATCGCGCTTCGTCTCCAGATAGACCGACCCGTCCGCGTTGTGGATCTCCTTGACGATATGCGGCTTCAAGAGAACGCCATCGTTGGCAATCGCCGCCATCGCCGTCACGAGCTGCAGGGGCGTCACGGCGATGCTCTGGCCGATCGCCATCGTCGCCATGTCCGAATCGCGCATGTTCTCCGGCTCGAAGAGGATGCCGCCCTCTTCCGCCGGCAGCTCCACGCCCGTCGGCTCGCCGAAGCCGAAGAGCTTCGCGTACTTCGTGAGTCTCTCCGCGCCGAGGTCGAGTCCGACGAGCGCAAAGCCCGTGTTCAGGGAGTTCTTGACGACGTCGGTGAAAGTCACCGTGCCGAAACTCTCGCCGTTCCAGTTCTGGATGCGCCTGCCCGAGACCATGACGAAGCCCGGATCGACGAAGATCTGGTTCGGCGTGACGATCTTCTCTTCGAGCGCCGCGCCCGCCACGACGGACTTGAAGGTGGAGCCCGGCTCATAGATCGAGGAGACGGCGAGATCCTTCCACGTCTCGCTCGAATACTTGGCAAACTCGTTCGGGTTGTAGGAAGGGCGTATGGCGAGCGCGAGGATCTTGCCCGTCTTGGGATCCATGACGATGGCCGTCGCGTGCTGCGGCGCGTTCGCCGCCATCGCGCGGTCAAGCTCCTGCTCCACGATGAACTGGATGTTGCTGTCGATCGTCAAGGTCACCGTCTTGCAGCGGTCGCCCGTGTAGGTATCCTGCACGAAGAGCGAGTTCAGGATCGGACGGCTCTTCATGTCCGTGAGGATGAAGTTCTCCTCCTCGACGCCCCTTGATCATGGAGTCGAACTGCTGCTCGATGCCGTCCAGCCCCTTGTCGTCCGTGCCCACAAAGCCCAAGACGTTCGCGGCGAGCACATCGTTCGGGTAGTAGCGCTTCGCCTCATCGCGAAAACCGAGGCAGTCGCCATACGATTTATCGCGGATGAGTTTGCGCACGGCGTCCGACATCTCCGGCTCCATGCGCCGCTTGACCCAGACGAAGCCGCCGCCCTGCGCGATATCCTCCAAGATGTCGTCCTCGCTCACTCCCACGAGCGGCGCAAGGTCGGCAGCGAGAGTCGCCGCATCCTTGACATGGCTTGGATCGACGAAGAGAGACTTCGTCATCGTCGAGACGGCAAGCTCCCTGCCGTTCGCATCGAGGATCGTGCCGCGCGGCGACTGCGCCACGCGCTCCTCCCCGGACTGCATGCGCACGCGCTCCGCCATCTCCGAGCCTTTGACGATCTGCACCCAGCCATAGCGGCAGAGCGTCAGGAAAAACACGCAGAGCACCAAGAGCACCGTGATCTGCACGTTGTCACGCACGCGCCGCCGGCGCTTCTCGACGCGCTCCGCCTTACTCTTCACGTTCAAGCTGAAAACTCCTTGCCTTTTTGTTTTCTATTATAGCATAATTATGGTACAATGTAAGTGGTGCTATCCAAGCGGTAGGCGGTCGATTCTTAGCCCCTGAAAGGGGGCGTTGCTTATGGAACTGTACGATTTTTTGTCGTTGGTTTTCCTCGTGACGATTTGCGTCGTTGCGTTAAAAGCAAAATAAGAATCCCCCGCCACGAGCGACCAACTTAGGCGGAGGATTCTCTTCCACATGAGACAGGGGCTGACCGTTTACCGATAGCACCTTTCTAGTTTTATTATACGACAGAACCATGACCAAGTCAAACTCTTCACCAATGATACTTCTCGCCGCGGTTGATCTTGAACGCGCGGTAGACCTGCTCGTAGAGCAAGAGCCGTACCATCTGATGCGTGAAGGTCATGGGCGAGAACGAGAGCCTGAGATCGGCGCGCTTTCGCACGGCTTCGGAAAGGCCGAACGCGCCGCCGATGAGGAACGTGACGTCGCTTTGCCCCTGCAGCGCGAGCGCGGCGAGCTTTTCTGCGAGCGTCTCCGACGAGAAGAGCTGCCCCTGCACATCGAGCACGATGAGAAAGCTCCTCTCCGGCACGAAGCGCAGGAGACGCTCTCCTTCTTTCGCGAGCGTCTGCTCCCTCTCTGCCTCGGACGGGTCTTGCGCCATGCGCTCCTCGCCGATTTCCAGAAGCTCCACGGCGGCGAAGGGGCTCAGGCGTTTCTCGTACTCAGCGACGCCCGCCTTCAGATACTTCTCCTTGAGCTTCCCCGCCGCCACGATGCGTATCTTCATCGATCCGACTGCGGCATTTCCTTGAGCGTCACCGTCACCGTGTCCCGCTTGCCGTCCCTCTCAATGACAAGCTTGACCCGGTCGCCGACCTTGTGGTCGGCGACCGCCGCCCGAGATCCGCCACGGTGTTCGTCTCCGTGTTGTCGACCTTCAAGATCAGGTCGCCGCGCTGGACGCCCGCCTGATAGGCAGGTCCGCCAAGCTCCAGATGCTCGACATAGACGCCCTTGTCGACATTCAGCGTGTAGCCGGCGCGCGCCGCCGTATCCTTGTCGAAGATGCCGACGCCGAGATAGGGGCGCACGACGTAGCCGTTCGTCAAGATCTGGTTGATGATCTCCTGCACCGTGTTCGCGGGGATGGAGAAGCCGATGCCCTCGACGCCGTTCGCCGAAATCTTCGCGCTGTTGATGCCGACGACCTCGCCGTCCGCATTGACGAGCGCACCGCCCGAATTGCCGGGACTGATCGCCGCGTCCGTCTGGATGAGCTTCAAGCGGCGCTCGCTGATGTCGAGCGTGCGGTTCAGCGCACTGATGACGCCCGCCGTCACCGTCCCTTGGAACTCAAGCCCCATCGGGTTGCCGATGGCGATGGCCGGCTCGCCGACGACGAGATCATCCGAGTTGCCGAACTTCGCCGTCGGCAGATCCGTCGCATCGACCTTCACCACGGCGATGTCCGTGAGCTCGTCCGCTCCCACCAGCGTCCCCTTGAAGCTGCGTCCATCCGGCAAAGAGACCGTGATCTCCTTCGCGCCTTGGATCACATGGTTGTTTGTCACAATATAGCCGTCGCTCTTGAAGATGACGCCCGAACCGACGCCCTCCGTCTCCACCGGCATGTTGAACCAATCGCGCACGACCGTCTTGTTCGAGATGCCGACGACGGCAGGCCCCACCGTGCGCGCCGCACGCACCGCCGGCGTGTTGCGCGCCTCCGAGAGCGGCTTCTGGCTCGCCGCCTGCTCTGCGGCGATGCCGCCCGCGACCGAGTTCTCCTTCTCCTTCGCCGTGCTGTCCGAACAGCCCGCAAAAAGCACCGCGCCGACAACGAACACGCCGATCACGCTCGAAACGAGCTTCTTCTTTCTGTTCCAAAAAAACATGCCATGCAAATCTCCTCCGATCTTGGACATGGATTTTTTTATTGTATCGTCATTATAGCACGGTTTGCGTCTTTCGCAAGAGAAGAACGCATGTTTCAGCAAACTGTAACATAGCGGGACGATGCTCCCTGCGGAAAGAAGGAGGCCGATGCACGAAAAAAACTTCGTGCATCGGCCTCCCACATCACGCCAAGATGCGGCTCAGAGCTGTGCGCCCGCCGCCTTCTTCTCTGCATTCTGCACCGTCGCTGCGGCGTTCTTCGCCGCGGCATCCTTCGCCAGCACATCCTTCGCTGCCGTATCCGTTCCGGCAGCGCCCTTCGCGGCAGCGTCCTTCGCCGGCGCATCCGTACCTGCAGCGTCCTTCTTCACGAGCTTGTCGAAGCGGCTCATGACCTCGTCATACGTCTTGCCCGTGATCTCAGGCATGTCCTTCTTGCCCGTCATCTCCGTGAAATCGATGCCCGCCTGCTTGAAGCCGGCCTGCACGGCAGAGCGCAGCGTCTCAAGCTTCTTCGGATCGTCGCCCGCGATCGACGTCGCTATGTTCATGATGCGGTCAGCGACCGCGTTGACCGACCAATCGCCGCCGTCGGCAATCGCCTTCTTCGCATCCTCCGGCGTCGTCGCGACATCGGGCAGCGCGAACTGCGCCGTCAGAACTTTCCTGCCGTCGAAATTCAAGAAGCCCGTGCCATCCGCCTGCCATGCCTGAAGCTTTGCATTCTGCTCCGTCATGGTCTTGATGAGAATGTTGTAGCTGTTGTCGATATCATCCTGCAGCGCCTTGACCTCGTCTGCGGTCAGGCCCTTCGTCTTGCCGTTCTTCGCCGGCGCGTCCTGGTCGGCAGCCACCTTCTCCGCCGCCTTCTCTCTCGCGGCATCGGAAATCTTCACGTCAAAGGCCGCGCCTGCCTCCTTCGCTGCGGGCGCCTTCGCCGCATCGACCGCCTGCGCTCCCTGCACGCGCTCCGCCGTCTGCGGCTGCTTCGCTGCATTCTGGGGCACGGCATACGCCGTCGTGTTCATCGCTGAAACATTCATGTTTTTTTCCTCCTCGTCCTTGGCTCTCTCAACGGCGCCCCATCCTATGGACGCCTGCTTTTATATCGTCATTTGAGAAGAAAAAATAAGCCCCTGGCGCAAAGAACGCATCTCCGCCAAAAGGAGGCTGCTCGTCGCGACATTGCGCGGCTCGTAAAGCAGGGAGGCGGCAAGCCGCCTCCCTCTTCGTCCGCCAGCCTCCAGTCACGCCTCTTCTTCCTCCAGCTTCCGCAAGACCTTTTCGCCGAACAAGCTGCGAATCTTCTCCCGCGCCTGCTCCTTGACCTCGTCGGTGATATAGAGCTGCGCCAAGAGCAGCGCCGTCCCCAGAGCCAACGCATCGTCTGCATATCCCACGACCGGCGTGAAATCCGGGATGAGGTCGAGCGGCGAAATGAGGTACCCCAGCGCTCCGTAGATCGCCGCCTTGATCTTCATCGGGCACTGCGGCGACTGCGCGACGTAGAAGAGCTGCAGCGCCTTATAGACAAGCCCCGCGCCGATGGCGGCCAGATTGCCCTGGATCTTCTCCCCAAAGCCCCTTCTCCGAATATTTCTCCTCGAACTCTCCCAGATCGATGTTGTTGAAATCTTCCTCGTTGACGTTTTTTTCCCGAACATGATGTTCCCTCCTCAATGATCTCCAGACTGCTCTCATCAAAACCTTGTTGCTCGCCTGTTTCTTAAAATTCTATATTTTTCACCTCGTTCCTGCCGCGACTGCGCTTATGTGATTTTCTTTCTGCTGCAAGTATAGCAGATGCATCGTCCTCCACGGTCGCCCGCCATGCGACAATTCCCCAAACCAGCCTCGAAAGCCTCCATGTGCGGCGCCTTCTCTCTCTCTTTCGCTCGTTTCCTCGTCCACCCAGCGCCCATCTTCGCCGCCCTCCCTTGCGTTCCTCCTTCGAACGTCGTATGATATAGGAAACGAGACGAAGGGAGGGCTTTTCATGGCGATTGCAGGGCCTCATGCGCCGACAGCGCCGACGCCGCCTGCCGTGCCGGGTCTCGCGGGCGCATCGGAGGCGGTCGGCGGACTGCCGGACTTCGGCGCTTCCGGACAGGCGGCGATCGAGGGCGCACAGGAAAGAGCCGCCTCTGCCGCGCAGGCGGGACAGGACGCCGCAGCGAACGCACGCGCGGCGGGCGAACGCCTCATGGGCACGCCCGAGCGCAAGACGACGAGCGAGGGCACAGGATCCGATGGCGGCGCGAAGGAAAAGCTCGCGCAGAAGCCGGCGAACAACACGACCGAAGCGGGCGGCGCGAAGAGCCAAGTGACAACAGCGCCAGCGGCGAATCTGCCGCCGGCGGCACAGGGCCGTGCAGGAGAAGCCGGGCACCGAGACGCGCGTGCCGGCCGCGCCCGCCGAGGAGACGCCCGCGGGATTCGGCATGACGCACTTGGCGCTCGTCGCCGCCGTCTGCGCCACCATCGCGGGCATCCTCGCCTATAAATTCCCTGCACAAGAAGAAGGGGCGTCGACGCCCGCCATGCGAGCCGCACGCGAGGCGGAACTTCTGGCGGAGCTTGAGACGATCCGCGCCGCCCGCGAGAGGCGCGAGTCTGACCGTGCCGCCAAGGTGGCCGCGGCAGGGCTGTCCGCCATCGCGGGCGACCGCGCGAAGATCGCCGCGAGGAAGGCGGCAGAGGAAGCCGCTGCATCCGACGCACAGGCGAAAGTTGCGGGAAGCATTCCGACGGACGCGGCTTCCGGCGCGGCATCGTCAGCGACTGTGCCGGGCGCACGGACGGCTGCCGCACCGGTGCCGCGCCCGACGCCTCGATGCTCTCCTCGCTTTCCGATGCGCTCGCCGCCTTTCGCGAAGCGAGCCGCATGATGGACGGCGGCGTGGACGTGACGGCGGTCGAAGAAGCGCGAAAAGCCACGCGCGTCGCTTCGCTCCGCCAGGACAGGGAAGAGAAGAAGGACGACGAACGCGGCGGCTTCGAGATCCGCATATAAAGCTGCAGGCCTTTTGCCGCAGGCAGCCTGCCTGTGCTATAATATAGCGATACGAAAAGATTTTTGCGGCAGGCACATCCTGCCGGTGGGAGGACATCGACATGCTGGACATCAAATTTGTCAGGGGATCATATCGACGAAGTGCAGGCGATGCTCGAAAAGCGCTGCAATCCGCTGGACTTGAGCGGCTTCAAGGAGCTTGAGGGAAAAGCGACGCGCACTGCTGCAGGAGGCGGAAGAGCTGAAGGCTCGCCGCAACAGCGTGTCGAAGGAAATCGGCGCGAAGAAGAAAGCGGGCGAGGACGTCGCGGAAATCTCCGCAGAAATGCGCGAGGTCGGCAAAAAAATCGCAGACCTCGACGCCGCAACGCGCGAGGTGGAAGCGAAGCTGCACGACATCCTCCTGAACATCCCGAACATGCCGAAAGACGACGTGCCGATCGGCAAGGATGACACGGAAAACCCCGAGGTGCGCCGCTGGGGCGAGCCGAAGAAGTTCTCCTTCGAGCCGAAGGCGCATTGGGATCTCGGCACGGAACTGGACATTCTCGACGCCGAGCGCGCGGCGAAGGTCACGGGCGCACGCTTCACTTTCTACAAAGGACTTGGCGCAAGGCTCGAACGCGCCTGCATCAACTTCATGATGGATCTGCACGCGACGAAGCATGGCTACACGGAAATGCTCGCGCCCTACATCGCGAACGAGGCGAGCATGATCGGCACGGGGCAGCTGCCGAAGTTCGCCGAGGACATGTTCAAGCTCGAAGGCCTCGACTACTATCTTGTGCCGACGGCGGAAGTGCCGACGACGAACTACCATCGCGACGAGATCCTCGACGGCCGCAAGCTGCCCGAGCGCTACACGAGCTACACGGCCTGCTTCCGCGCCGAAGCGGGAAGCGCGGGACGCGACACGCGCGGCCTCATCCGCCAGCACCAGTTCAACAAGGTCGAGCTCATCAAGTTCACACGGCCCGAGGATTCGTGGCAGGAGCTTGAGAGCATGGTCGACGCGGCAGAAGATGTGCTGCGCATCCTGGAGATCCCCTATCACGTCGTGCTGCTCTGCACGGGCGATATGAGCTTCACCTCCGCCAAGACCTACGACATCGAAGTCTGGATGCCCGCGCAGAACACCTACCGCGAAATCTCCTCCTGCTCGAACTGCCTCGACTATCAGGCGCGCCGCGCGAACATCAAGTTCCGCCGCGAGCCGAAAGCGAAGCCCGAATTCTGCCACACGCTGAACGGCTCAGGACTCGCCGTCGGGCGCACGGTCGCAGCGATTCTCGAAAAACTATCAGCAAGAAGACGGCTCCGTGCGCGTGCCCAAGGCGCTCGTTCCCTACATGGGCGGCGTGGAAGTCATCGAGAAGCCGTGAGGCTTCGCCAAGGCCGAACCGCCGCAAAACAGCGCCGCGCTTCCATCATGAGCGTGCGCGAACCATCGCACCCGCCGCAGGCAAAGGGGGTTTTTCCATGAGCAAGCGTGCCGTCTGGGCAGAAATCGACCTCGACGCGCTCCAGCACAATTATCAAGCGATCCTATCTTCGCTCCACGGCGGAGCGAAGCTCTGCGCCGTCGTCAAGGCGAACGCCTACGGGCACGGCGCCGTCGCCGTCGCGAAAGAAGCTGTGGCGGCGGGCGCGGCATATCTCGCCGTCGCCACGCTCTCGGAGGCCGCCGAGCTTCGTCGCGCAGGCTTTCGAACGCCGCTCCTCGTCCTCGGCCTCATCGGCCGTGCCGAAGCCGCCGAAGCCGTCGCCCTCGGCGTCACGCAGACCGTCGCGGATCTCGCGCTCGCCGAAGCCATCGCCGCCGAAGCCGTGCGGCAGGGAAACGACGGCGAAGCTGCACCTCGCCATCGACACGGGCATGGGGCGCATCGGCTGCACGCCCGAAGACGCAGGCAGCCTCGCCGAAGCCATCGCCGCCCTGTCGAACATCGAGCTGGAAGGCGCCTTCTCCCACTTCGCCATGGCGGACATCGAGGACAAGACGCACGCAAAAACACAGCTCGCGCTCTTCCGAAGCGCCACGGAAGACATCGCGGCGAAAGGCGTGAAGCTCCGCCTTCGCCACATCGCCGAGAGCGCGGCGATCCTCCAAATGCCCGAAGCCCATCTCGACATGGTGCGTGCGGGCATCATCCAATACGGCCTGTACCCGAGCGAGGAAGTCGCCGCGGCCGTCGGCAAGGCGGCACAGCTCCGCCCCGTGATGGCGCTCAAGGCGCGCGTCCTCTTTCTCAAAGACGTGCCCGAAAACACCGCCATCGGCTACGGCTGCACTTGGCGCGCGGCGCAAAAAAGCCGCATCGCGACGCTCCCCTGCGGCTACGCCGACGGCTACATCCGCGCCCTTTCGGGCAAGGCGCACGTCGAAATCGCGGGACGGCCGGCGCCCGTCGTCGGACGCATCTGCATGGATCAATGCATGATCGACGTCACGGACATCGAAGGTGTCGAAGAGGGCACGGAAGTCACGCTCTTCGGCTCGGCGACCCTGTCCGTCGATGCCGTCGCCAACTGGCTCGACACGATCAACTACGAGATCCCCTGCCTCATCGCACCGCGCGTCCCGCGCGTGTATGTATAGGCAAGCACGAAGAAAGCCGACGCGAAAGACTGCGCCGGCTTTCTCTGCGCCTGAACTCATTTTTCTCGCACAGTTCTCCTCCTGTGCGTCTGCCGGCTGCTGACTGCTATAGGACTCCCAAAAGACGAAGGCATGGACAAATCCTGTCCATGCCTCGAAATATTTCCAGCCGTTTTTCCTGCACGATTCCCGCCCCGGCGAGACTATCCCCTTCGCACCTCCCAGCGCTTCGGCATCGACGGCAGTCTTCTCCTCACGCTCCGCCCGTTCCAGCCAACCGCTCCACCTCTTCCAATGACAGCTGTGTCGCCTCTGCAATCTGCGAAAGCGTAAGTTTCCCCAACGCGATCAGCGCCGCCGCCGTCCTCCGCGCCGATTCCAGGCGTCCCTCTTCCAATTTCTTCTCTCCAAATTCTTCCATGATTTCGCACATAGCATTCACCCCTTCGGTTTCCGCCTTGAAATACCCTGCACGTTCAGCAAGCTCCTTATAATGCATCTTTTCCGGATCTTCACAGAAAAAATCCTGCATCAACCGCCCAAGCGGAGTGTCGTCACGCCTCGCTCCATTGACGTAGAGGATGTGCGCTCCATCTCCAAACGGCCGCCGGATTTCCTGCACGATTCGCTCCACATGGTACAGCGGGAATCCCTCTCCATACATATCGTTTTCCGTGATGAAGATCACCCATGTTTCCGGAAGCCCAGAGAACTCCGCCCCTTTCGCCAGTTCCCTCGAATCCATCATGCTGCTGTTGTATCGTGCTCGGCGAGGAGCTGCGCCTTCATTGGCACGCTGAACCTCGCAGTCGTAAAGTCTCCCCTCGCTGTCTTCCGCCAACACATCGAAACGCACGCCGCGCCCATAGAGGTTGTCCGCGCTCTGCTGCGTGACGACATGCCTGACGACGAGATCGTCCCGGCCGAAGAAGAGCCGCAGCAGAAGCTGCATCCCTTCGATATAGTTGTCGAAACATACATTGAAAAACGTATCGTCGATCAAACGGAATCTTTGAATCAACGCACGATATTCCGCTGGAACGTCCTTCTTCATCATCCGCACCGCGTCTATGCCCCCCTCTTCCGCTGCCAGCCGTTTTTCCTGCACGATTCCCGCCCCGGCGAGACTATCCCCTTCGCACCTCCCAGCGCTTCGGCATCGACGGCAGCCTTCTCCTCACGCTCCGCCCGTTCCAGCCAACCGCTCCACCTCTTCCAGTGACAGCTGTGTCGCCTCTGCAATCTGCGAAAGCGTAAGTTTCCCCAACGCGATCAGCGCCGCCGCCGTCCTCCGCGCCGATTCCAAAGCGTCCCTCGGCGCGTCCCTCAAGACGTCCCTCTTCCAATTTCTTCTCTCCAAATTCTTCCATGATTTCGCACATAGCATTCACCCCTTCGGTTTCCGCCTTGAAATACCCTGCACGTTCAGCAAGCTCCTTATAATGCATCTTTTCCGGATCTTCACAGAAAAAATCTTGCATCAACCGCCCAAGCGGCGTGTCGTCACGCTTCGCTCCATTGACGTAGAGGATATGCGCTCCATCTCCAAACGGCCGCCGGATTTCCTGCACGATTCGCTCCACATGGTACAGCGGGAATCCCTCTCCATACATATCGTTTTCCGTGATGAAGATCACCCATGTTTCCGGAAGCCCAGAGAACTCCGCCCCTTTCGCCAGTTCCCTCGAATCCATCATGCTGCTGTTGTATCGTGCTCGGCGAGGAGCTGCGCCTTCATTGGCACGCTGAACCTCGCAGTCGTAAAGTCTCCCCTCGCTGTCTTCCGCCAACACATCGAAACGCACGCCGCGCCCATAGAGGTTGTCCGCGCTCTGCTGCGTGACGACATGCCTGACGACGAGATCGTCCCGGCCGAAGAAGAGCCGCAGCAGAAGCTGCATCCCTTCGATATAGTTGTCGAAACATACATTGAAAAACGTATCGTCGATCAAACGGAATCTTTGAATCAACGCACGATATTCCGCTGGAACGTCCTTCTTCATCATCCGCACCGCGTCTGTGCCCCCTCTCATCCGATCCTACTATCATAGTATGCACTGCAGCCAGCATTGTCAAGACAGAAAAATCCGGCAGAAGCATCGATGTCAAGGCGCTTCTGCCCTGACATCGGACGTTATCCATAGCTCATTCCTTCGTTTATTTCGTTGTCAATAGGATACGAGAAGAAGCCGTCCATGCACCTTCGATCTGTGCCGCCGTCACAGCGCCGCCCGTCAAGGGCTGACGCAGAAGCTGCGACGACGAACTTGCCGAACTCCGGCAGCCCATCGAAGAAAGCCCGCCGCGATGCAAGCCCCTGCAGACGACACCGCGACCGCAGCAAGAAATGACGCCCCGCTTCCGCTGCCAACCGTTTTTCCTGCACGATCCCCCAGCGAGGCTATCCCCTTCGCACGTCGAGCACCTGCACTTCCTCGCCCTGCGTCCTGAGCCACATCTCGATGCCCTTGCCGTAGCTCTCCGCCGTCAGCGTGTAGACGCCCGCCTCTTCCTTGAGGACGCGAAGCGTCGGCAGGCGGTCGCGGATCGCCTCCAAGGAGCAGCCGCTGTAGGTGAACGTGATGCGCCGCAGCTCGCCCGCATACATGAACTGGATGCGCTTGCGGAACTCCCCCTCCTGGAACCGCTCGCGATACGGCACCGAAAAGCGCTCCTTCTTCACGCGGATCTTCTCCATGCGGTCGATGCGGAAGACGATGGGATAATCCGCCGAATCATCCGCATAATAAGCAATCAGATAGAAGTAAAACTCCGAAAAAAGAATCGCCACGGGCTTGACCACGCGCTCATGGCAAACGCCGTCGAGTCGCGTATAGCTGAACGAAGTGATGCGCTGCTCGCGTATGGCGGCGGCAAGCCGCCATAGCTCAGGAATCACATCCCTGCCATGCTGCGGCTCCGTATAGTGGTGCGTCTCCTGCGCGATCAGCTTCTCCACGACATCGCGCTTTTCGCGCGACACCTGCGACAAGAGCTTCCTCAAAACCTGCTGCATCACCGTCTTGGGAAATGGGCGGCTCTCCAAAAAGAATCTTGCAGACCGCAAACACTTCCTCCGGCTGCAGCCCCTCGGCGCTCTCACGAGAGATGCGATAGCCGCCCGCCTCCTTGTCGTAAACGACCTCAAGATATGACTGCTCCCCCGCAAGATACTCACGCAGCCCCTCGATATCGCGCTGCACCGTCTTCTCGCTCACGCGATACTGATCGGCAAGCTCCCGCTTCGACAGCACCTCCCCCTGCTGCAGCCGCTTGTAAAGATCGAGCAAGCGATAACTGCGATTGTCGGCGCGCGTGTCGGTTTGCATGGCGGCCTCCCTCCCGCATTTGCCCGAACTCAATCATCCCGTTTCCACTTATGATTTTCCGTCAGCCAACGCTCCTGATAGCTGCGTCTGGCCGCATAGCCCACATCCCGAATAAAATCTCCATTAGCCAATGCACCTATTCCAGCACCCACGATCGGGATCGCTTGTGCGGCTTTTCTCTTTGTAAAATTTATACCAAGCTGCTTGCAAAGTTCTCGAATTAATTTTAAGAACATCCCATGCATACCCTTTTCTCCCATTTTCTTCCAAGGTACCTTTAGCGTATTTTTTTCAAGATAAGTAATTCAGCTAATGCAGCCTGCTTTTTCTTTCATCGAATTAGAACCTGCAACAGATAAAATGTTCAACGCAAAAAAATCTTTTCTTCTTCCGATACAGCCTTATATCCATAACATAATCCTATCTTATGTATTGTCCGTGTAGACAGGAGCAGGAGTGCAGGAATATCTATTGCCATTCCTGGGGCACCAAGCGCACCAGCTCCGCCGCCTTCAGCCATTGCTATCGCAATCGCCCAATTATGTACCTCATCAGCCAAACGATCCGAAACAGCTAAATCTTTGTGCTTCAATTCCTCAACAGATTGCACATGACCGTCACGGCAAATGTCCTCTTCATCCGCCAAAAATGCGCCTGCGTCATTCGCACTATTCAAAGCTCCTCTTATAACCGAATTAGGAATCAATATTTGCAGAACCATCGCGAGCGGTTTCATTAGCGCCCCCAATCCCTTTGCTACCACGCTAGGTTCTTGTTGCTTCCATTGTAAACGCCCACGCCTTACGGCACCACAATGAACGAGAACCGCCATCTATGGTATAATAAGAGCAGACGTTGAAGGTCGAATAATTTTTGAGATTCGATCTCGCTGTGTAAACTGATCTGGTCTCCTTTTTTCGCACCACGCTTTGTTCAGAGCTACGCTCAAAAGGACGTATGGTAAAATGAGCCATCATCGAGGAGGCCACGTCGTACAAAGGGAGGGAATCCTCATGGATGTCACGTACGAACGCTGTTGTGGGATTGATGTGCACAAACGCTCGATCGTCGCCTGCCTCAGATGTGGCAAGAAGCAGGAAATACGAACATTTGGCACGACAAGCAAAGAAATCCGCGCACTCGCCAAGTGGCTTTTGGGATGAAAAAGTGCCAGATGGCCGCCATGGAAAGCACGGGTTCCTACTGAAACCCGTCTACAATCTTTTCGAGACCTCTCATCTAGGCGTCATGATCGTCAACGCCAGGAACATGAAGAATGTTCCTGGAAGGAAGACCGATGTGAAGGATGCCGAATGGATCGCGGACTTGCTGCAGCACGGGCTGTTGAGCGCGAGCTATATTCCGAAACGGGAGCAACGCGAGTTGCGGGAACTTTCCAGGTACAGAAAGAGCTTGATTGCCGAGCGTGCACGTGAACTCAACCGTCTGCAGAAGATGCTGGAAGGAGGAAATATCAAGCTGTCCAGCGTAGTTTCCAACATCAACGGCAAAAGCTCGCGCAGCCTCTTGCAGAAGCTGCTCAAGAAGGATGCGCCGCTGCAGAAGGATGAAGTGGAAGAAAGCCTTCACGGAGCATTGAGGCACAAGGTGGAAGATGTCATGCAAGCGCTGGACGGCTTTCTCACGCCTTTGCAGAAACAACTGATCCCTGCAAGTCGTAGATCATATCGACGACATGACGAAGCGCATCGGTCAGATGGATAAGCTCGTCAAGCAGTACAGCAGCGGCTATGAAGACGCGATAGAAAAAGCTGGATGAGATACCGGGCATAGGGAGGCAGAGCGCGGAAACCATTTTGGCGGAAACAGGTTTGGATATGAGTCGCTTTGCAACGGAGAAACATCTGTCCAGCTGGGCGGGTCTTTCTCCGTGGGAACAACGAAAGTGCCGGAAAGCGGCAAAGCGGCAGGACTACCAAAGGGAACGCCACACTGAAGACTACGCTGATACAATGCGCCAAGGCAGCCATCAAGAAGAAGGACTCCTTCTTGTCCGCACAATATGACAGGCTCGTCGTGCGACGGGGAGCAAAACGTGCCACAGTAGCTGTAGCGCATACCATGCTGATAGCCATTTACCACATATTGAAGCTGGGAGAGCCCTTCATCGATCTGGGAGCCGACTATTACAACAAATTCAACAAGGAGAGAAAGATCAACAGTTATCTAACGAAGCTGAAAAAACTGGGTTGGCAGCCTGAAACAGCCACATTCTCGGCGGCATCCACATAAAATTTCAATCAAACAGAGCAATGGGGATTTTTTGCGCTTTTTTTCCAGCCTTAGCACAAAGGTTCTCATGGTAAACTACACGCACAAACGTCCACTTTGTGGACATTGTGCGCCGCCCTTACAGAAACCCTAGCCGATCAGTCAGCGCCCTTCGGGCTTGACTTCTCGGGGTTTCATGGTAAAATCTCGTTTACTTGATCCTCTTCATAATTCGTCAACGTTTCCATAACTTTCCCCCCATGCCCTGATCCTTAAAACTGCATCTTCCTAATCTCATAAAAATTTTATCACAAATGTCCCCCCCCGCAACACATTTGTTTCAACAGGCTGTTCTCCGCTCTCACCCCGCATCCAGCCGCACCGCCATATTGACACGCACGCCGTCAGCAAATTCCTTCTCGCAATTGACGTGCAGCATCCCCTCCGCTTCCTCATCCAGCGTCGCCGTCAACGCATCCACCACGTCCTGCACCTCCAGCAGGGAAAATTCCCCATCCTTTCCCGTGAGCATGACGAATACGCGCTTTGCCTCCTCCAATGCGCCGCCGCATGAGAGCACGCGCCGCACGTCTGCCATCGCAGAGCGCACGTCTCTGGCTACGCTGCTCCATGCTCGCCAGAAGCCCGACGACCTGACAGAATCAATCTTCCCCGGCCTCTTCCTGTTCCTTCCCGCCTTCATTCTCCTCCACTGCCCCCTTCGGGCCTCCTGCCTTGAAGTTGTAGAGCGGCTTCAAGACCTCGATGACGTCGACGGAATCGCGGATCACGTCGATGATGTCAGCGAGCGACTTGTAGGCCATCGGTGCTTCGTCGAGCGTGCCTTCGCCGATGCTCGTCGTGTAGACGCCCGCCATTTCCCTTTGGAATTCCTCAAGCGTGAAGCGCTCGCGCGCTGTCGTCCTTGACATGAGCCGCCCTGCGCCGTGCGGGCCGGAATAGTTCCACTCGGGATCGCCGCGGCCGACGGCGAGGATGCTGCCGTCGCGCATGTTGATCGGGATGAGGACGCGCTCGCCCTGGTGCGCGGCGATCGCACCCTTTCGAAGAATCATTTCTTCCGTGTCGATGTAGTTGTGCACCGTATGGAACGCTTCGCTCGGCGTCGCGCCGATGTGCGCAAGCAGTTTCTCGGCGATCTTTTTCGCGGTTCAATCTTGCGAAACGCTGGCAGAGCTCGATGTCATGCAGATAGTCAGCGAGATACTTGCCGAAGAGAAAGGCAAGGTCGGGCGGCACGGTCATCTTCTGCGGGCGGAAGTTTCTATGCAATTCCTTGATGGCCTCCTGCAGCTCGGCGCGGCGTCCTTCCGCCTTGTAGCGGCGGATCATCTCGTCACGCGCCGCAAAGAGCGCCGCCTTTCCGTGCGCGAGGTCGATGGCGAGCGACTGATAGATTTCGGCGACCTGCGTGCCGAGACTGCGGCTGCCCGTGTGAATGACGAGGTAGTTCGTACCATCCGCAGCGCGGTCGATCTCGATGAAGTGGTTGCCGCCGCCGAGCGTGCCAAGTGCCTTGGCGATTCGCTTGACGTTCTTGAGATCGCGGTAGCAGCGAAGCTCTGTGAACTCGAACTTTGCCTGCCGTCCTTCCCAAAGCTGTCTGCCCGACGGAATGATGCGCGCCGCCTCGTCGACTTTGGCGAGGTCGAGTTCCTTCTTTCCAAGGTTTACCGTATACATGCCGCAGCCGATGTCGACGCCGACGAGGTTCGGCACGACCTTGTCCCTCACCGTCATCGTCGTGCCGATCGTGCAGCCCTTGCCCCAGTGGACGTCGGGCATGATGCGGATCTTCGCACCCTCGGCGAACTCGTAGTCGCACATGCGCCGGATCTGCTCGACGGCTTCGTCTTCAATGACCTTCGCATAGGCGATCGCCGTCGCGGCCTTTCCCTTGATTTCCAATCGTTCCATCGTATTGCCTCCTCCGCTTCTTGATATTTCGGGATTTCGATATGCCAGCCCGACAGATTGCCCGTCGGGCTGACGACCTTTTTCTGGAAACTGTCCTTCACTTCATACGCTTCACGCGCTTTTCTCCGCCTTCTCCGCGACGCTGCGAGCGCCTGCCAAAGACGCGCGAGCCGCAAAACGACGGGCGCTGTCCCGTCATGCGACATGCGGGGCACGGGCTTACGACGCAGTGCACGACGCCGAGGTGATACAGGCAATCCGCGCACGATGGGGATGCGAAACGGCGCACCATCTGCAAGATGTTCATACAAGGCACCTCCCATAAGTGTGCAGGCATTCACTCTTGTCCCTTTTTCTGCTCCCATTATACCAAGCCGCTTCGCTCCAAGGTCGCCTGCCATGCGACATCATCAAATTCCTTGCTTTCATTATAGCAAGAGGCATGGACAGATTTCGTCCATGCCTCAAAATATTTTCTATGCTTTTCCTTACTTTTTTTCCCTCGTGCCTTTTTGCAATACTCGGCAATGGGGAGACTCCAGCCGGCAGTTACGGCGCCCGTCTGGATGAAGCTCGCGGTCATCGCGCCGAGCGAGGCGAAGTTCTCGCGCACGCCGCCCGCGTCGCACGCGAACTCCACGGAGTTTTCCCGGCGGATGCCAAGATCGCCCGCGACGGCGACAGCGTCCATGTTCGCGCCGAGAAAGACGAACTCCCAGCCGTGCTTTTTCTCCTGATGCTCGATGAGCTTCTTGACCTTCTCCGGCGTGTGGCGAACGCTTGCGTTCTCCAGGCCGTCGGTCGTGATCACGAACATCGTGCGCACGGGGCGATCCTCTTCCCGCGCATACTTGTGAATGTTGCGGATGTGATGGATCGAATCGCCGATGGCGTCGAGGAGCGCCGTGCAGCCGCGCGTGAAGTATTCGCGCTCCGTCAGCGGCGGCACGTCCCCGATCGGCACGCGGTCGTGGATGACCTCGACCTCGTCGTCGAAGAGCACGGTGGAAACGAGGATGTCCGCGCTTTCTTCCCGCTGGCGGCGCAGCATGCCGTTGAAGCCGCCGATGGTGTCCGATTCCAGTCCCGACATCGAGCCGCTGCGGTCGAGGATGAACACGAGTTCCGTCTTGCCCTGCACTGCATTCTTTTCTTCTGCCATGATCAGCATCTCCTTTTCTTGTGTGAGCTTCCTCTTGGAAACCATTTTAGCAAGAAAAGAAGAGGGCAAGGTCGCACAGCGGGCGACATCTGTCCCGGCGCCTCCTCGCACAGCGGGCGAAGAAGCGCTAGGGCAGGGTCGCCAGTTCCAATTCATACAGTGCGCCGTTCACCTCATCGAGGTCGCCGGCGCCTCTCGACGAAGAATCTCACGACAAGATCGAGCTTTTTCCGCCGGCGAGAATGCGTAGCCCGCGCTTGCCAGAAGGTCTGTCGCGTCGTCGAGATTGAGGTTCAGGACGATGATGAAGGCGTAGAGCGTCGTCGCTTTCGGACGGTAGTCCCTGCGCCGCATCTTGGAAAAGAGCTTGCGGTCGATGCCCGCCTTCTTGTAGACCTCGACTTCATCCAAGCCGCGCTCGCGGATCATGCGCAGAAGCCTTTCCGAGCATGTTTCTTCCTTCTTGTTCAGCCTGCTTTTGAGAGCCGTCCACAATCCTCCGCCGACCATCACACCGAAGGGAATCATTCTCTTTTTCGGCGGTTCGGCACAAAGGCCGCGACGCCTGCCCGCATCCTCCTCCAGCTCCATATCATAGAGGATTTCCTGCCTATGCGCCATCTCGCTTCGCGGCGCTTTGTCCGCCGGCTCGCTTCCTGGCCGCCAGAAGCGATCGAGATAGCGGCACAGCTCCTTGAGCATGCCGCGATCTGCCGGCTTCGTGCTGATGCGATTCTCACGATCCATCGGAAAACTCCTCCCATATACTTCATACTTATTTGATTATATTCTGGCAAAGTCCCACTGTTCCTGCACTATCTTCATGATATGCAGCAAGAAGTTGACAGCACAATTTTTTTTTGGTATTTTGAATATGAAAAGACGGTACGGAATCACATACGAAATAATGTACATCCTGTTGAAAGGAACGGCGAATCATCATGAACATCACAATCGCAAAGCAGGCAGACATCCGCGCGAACATGAAAAAAATACTTCGATCTTGCTTACGATGGAGAAACCATCATTGTACCGCGAAAGGAAAACCGCAATATCGTCATCGTGTCCGAGCAAGAGTACAAACGCATGGAAAAGGCGCAGCGCAACGCCGAATACCTCGCCATGCTTGAGCAAAGCGACCGACAGCTGCGCGAAGGCAGAGTCGTCGTAAAGACGATAGAGGAATTGGAGGCTATGGCCAATTCATGAGTCGCATTACGTTCACAGAAAAGGGCTTTCAGCAATACATCGCTTGGCAAACCATGGACAAAAAAATGCTCAAGCGAATCAATGAACTTCTAAAAAGTATCGACCGAGACGGCGCCATGAACGGCATTGGCAAACCCGAAAAGCTGAAGCATCGAGACGGCGAATACAGCCGCAGAATCGACGATGCCAATCGTCTTGTCTATGAAATCGACGAAAGCGGCATCATTGTGAAGGCTTGCAAAGGACACTACGAAGAATAAAACAAGGGAAGGCGGCATAGCAAATGCGATGCCGCCTTCCCTTGTTTATCTACTATGAAACCTCTGCAGCCGCAGCCGCTCGGCTCACCTCACTTCCTTCGGCAAGCGCTGAACCGTCATGACATACGCAATGGCGAGCGGCACGCATGAGCCGAGCCACGCCATGGGGTTGCCGAGGCAGGCGCCGAGGAAGCCCATGGCTTCGACGAGGAAGAGTCCCGCCGTCGCCCGCATGACGAGTTCCATGACGCCGGCGATGGTCGGCACGATGGACTGCCCGAGTCCTTGCAGCGTGTAGCGGAAGATGAAGAGCATCGACAAGATCCAGTACGTCAGGCCGTTCACGAGGAAATACGTCTGCCCGAGGCGGATCGCCTCGACTTCTTCCGGCCCGACGAAAAGCGTCATGAAATAGGGTCCTGCCGCGATGACGAGCGCCCCCGCCAGGAGGCTGAAGCCGACGGACATCAGGCAGCATTTCTGCACGCCCACGCGGATGCGGCTGAACTTGCCCGCGCCGTAGTTCTGCGCCGTATAGGCCGCCATCGCCGCACCGAACGACATCATCGGCATCATGGCGATCGTGTCGACCTTCTGCGCCGCCGCATAGGCCGCGACGGAAGCCGCGCCCAGGCCGTTCAGCGCGACTTGCAGGATCACCGCGCCGAAGGCGATGATCGTCGCCTGGAAGCCCATGGGCAGGCCGATGGCCAGATGCGCGCGCAGAAAGCTCCACGAGAGACGCCAATCCTCGCGCCGCACATGAAGGTCGGGCACACGCCGCGCGATGTAGAGGAGGAAGATCCCCGTCGCGATCGCCCACGAGACGACGGTCGCGAGCGCCGCGCCCGGAACGCCCCAACCGAAGACGAGCAGGAAGAGCAGCTCCAGCACGATGTTGATGGCGATGCCGCAGCCCAGGATGAAGGTCGGCATCTTGCTGTCGCCGAGGGAGCGCAGGATGTTCGCCGCCATCAGCGCACTGGTGGCGAAGACCGCGCCGCCGCAGATGATGGAGAAGAACCCCGTCGCATTGTCCAGCAGTTCCTCCGGCGTGTGCATGAGTTCGAGCAGCGGACGGCAGGCGAAGAAGCCGACGATGCTCAAAAAGACCGCGATGACGAAGGAGAGCGCGATGCACGCCGCCGCACTCTCGCGGACGCCCGTCGCGTCCTTCGCGCCGTAGCGCTGCCCCGTATAGATGGCAAGCCCCGACGTCAGGCCAATGACGAAGCCGAGCAGCAGGAACATCAGGCTGCCCGTGCAGCCGACGGCGGCCAGGGCTTCAAGCCCCAAGAACCGCCCGACGAGCAGCGTGTCGATGAATGCGTAGAGCTGCTGCATGATGTTGCCCGCGATCAGCGGCAGCGTGAAGAAGAGGATGAGCCTGGCGGGGCTTCCCTCGGTCATATCTTTTGCCATATCATTTCCCCAAGCAGTATGTCACGGCTGTCCGCAGACTTTCCTGCAGCACGGTGGCGT
Organism: uncultured Selenomonas sp.; assembly: GCA_916438625.1. Lineage (GTDB taxonomy): Bacteria > Bacillota > Negativicutes > Selenomonadales > Selenomonadaceae > Selenomonas. Next base: position 2,701,772 of record CAKAFE010000001.1, read on the forward strand.
TCGTGCGCAAGGCGTCCGCCGAGGGCGCAAGCTTCACGCAGTGAAAGATCGGATGACGGTTCGTCATGTAGTCCGTCGGGTACGGCACGACTTCGATGCCGAGTTTTTCATAGTTCAAGACGGAACGCTTCATGTGGAAGGCGCTCGTGACGAGGATCGGGCGTTCAAGGCCGTGCTCCTTGAGGATTCGCGCCGTGTACGCCGCGTTCTGCACCGTGTTCTGGCTCTCTCCCTCGACGAGGATCCTGTCCTCAGGCACGCCGAGGGAGAGCAGCGTGCGCTTGGCGAGCAGCGCCTCCTTGCCGCTCTCCTGAAAGACCTGCCCACCCGACACGAGGATCGGCAGATCGAGCTTTCGCGCAAGGCGCACGGCGGTCAAGAGACGAGCCGACGGGCTTGCCGTCAGTGCGCCCTCGCCATCGACGTCGGGCACATCGGAGAAGGCGCCGCCGCCGAGCATGATGATGACGTCCCCCGCAGGATTTTCGGGCGGCTCGTAAGCGTGTTCCAAGGCGCCCATGAGCACATCGGCGACAAGATACGTCGACAGGAGGTAGAAGACCGCGACGATGAGCGCGACGCCCTTCGCCGCGAAGCGTTCGCCCCGCAGCCAGGCAAGGCGGGCGAGGAAGAGAAGCGCGAGGAAGAAGATGCCGGGCGGCAGAACGAAGCTCGCCCCGAGTTTCAAAAGCTGGATCATCGAAGGATTCCCCTTTCCCGGCCAAGCGGCGCAGACCCATCTCGCACCGCTCGCGGCCGCCTCCTCCCTTCCGCCACATCGACAAAAATACAGCAAATGGCAGAAGAAAAGAGGATTCCGACAGAACTTCTCGAATAAGAGAATTAAGTGAACTTGAGTAAACTTGGTTTGCAGGCACACGACGAGAAGGAGAGACGAATATGCCAATTCTGCAAGAAAACATCGAGGTTCGCAAGAACGCCGCCGGCGGCAAGGGCGAAGTCTGCCTGGAGCATCTGCTCAGCAAGGAGCAGATGCACGACAAATGCTCGACCTTTGCCCGCATCACGATCAAGCCCGGCTGCTCGCTCGGCTACCACCAGCACAAGGGCAACAGCGAGGCCTACTACATCCTGAAGGGCAAGGGGATCTACAACAACAACGGCACGGAAGTCGAGGTCGGCCCCGGCACGACGACGTTCTGTCCGGACGGCGAGTTCCATGCCCTGTCGAACGAGGACGGCACGGAAGACCTCGTATTCATAGCTCTCATCATCAACAGCTGAATGCTTGAAAAAGAACCCTGCCAAGGCAGGTTCTTTTTTCTCATTCCCCATGCACTTTCCACAGAAGTATTCGTATGTGCGTCGAAGCCCGTCGGCCAGCGAGATCTCAGGCTGCCAGCCGAGGCCGCGCCGCGCGCGGCTGTTCGAGAGCATCGACTTGTAGATGTCGCCGTCGCGCTCCGGGTCCGTACTTCGGGACGATCTCGCGCCCGCAGATCTCCGAGAGAAGCGACACGAGCTCGCGAAGGCTCGTCTCCGTCTGCGTCGAGAGGTTGTAGGCCGCGTTCACTTCTTCCGTCTGAAGCGCCGCCACAATGCCCTCGGCGATGTCGCCCGCATAGACGAAGTCGCGCGTCTGCTCGCCGTCGCCGTAGATCGTGATGTCGCGCCCCTCGGCCATCGCCTTGGCGAAGATGCTGATGACGCCGCCCTCGCCGCCGTCGCCCTGACGCTCGCCATAGACGTTCGCAAAGCGCAGGATGACATACTCCAGGCCATAGACCGCATGGTACATGTCGAGGTACTTCTCGACCGCGAGCTTCGACAGACCGTAGAACGACATCGGCTCCGTCGGCTGCGCCTCGCGCACGGGCAGATCGTCCTCCTTCACATCGCCGTAAACGGCGGCAGTCGAAGCGAAGATGACTCGCTTGACGTTCGCCGCGCGCGCCGCCTCCAGGACACGCACCGTGCCCAAAAGATTTGTCTGCGCATCGAACAGGGGATCCTTGATCGAGACGTCGACCATCGTCTGCGCCGCGAGGTGAACGATCGCATCGAACGCCCCTGCTGCCACGACCTTCTTCAGTCCCTCGTCCAATATATCCATCTCGATGAACTCCGCCTCCGGCGGCAGGTTCTCGGCAAGTCCCGTCGAAAGATCGTCGAGCGCCGTCACCTTCTCACCCTTCGCGAGAAGCGTGCGCACGAGATGCGAGCCGATGAAGCCCGCGCCGCCGGTCACAAGAATATTCAAATGCAGCACCTCCTAAAGCGAAATGCAGCTGCGCCGCACTCCTTTGATTTTTCATTATATCCCAATCGCCCAATCGCGTCAAATCACTTCCACGTACCTTGCCACAGCGTCACGCCAGTCGGGCAGGCGTGAAAAGCCCGCCTCGTCCAGGCACTTCTTCGACAAGCGCGAGTTTTTCGGGCGCCTTGCCTTCGTCGGATATTCCTCCGTCCGGATCGCCTTCACGCGCGTCCTCTTCCCCGCACAGCGAAGCGCCTCCGCCGCAAGCTCCGCCCACGAGCAAGTGCCTTCGTTCGTCGCGTGGTAGACGCCGTACTTTTCCGTCGCGATCATGTCGGCAAGCAGGCGGGCGAGATCCCTCGTGTACGTCGGCGAGCCGATCTGGTCGCCGACGACGGAAAGCTCCTCATGCGTTTCGGCAAGCTGCAGCATTGTCTTGACGAAGTTCTTGCCGTTTTCGCCGAAGACCCAGGAGATGCGCACGATAAAAAGCTCGTCCAGCTCCTTTTGCGCCGCCTCTTCGCCGAGCAGCTTCGCTTCGCCGTAGACGTTGCACGGCGCCTTCTCGTCCCCCGGCTCGTAGAAGTCCTCGCCCGTGCCGGGAAACACATAGTCGGTGCTGATGTAGAGGAACTTCGCGCCGATCTCCTTCGCCAGACGCGCAAGCTCTCCCGTCCCTGCCGCGTTCACTGCGCGGCAAAGTTCCGGCTCGTCCTCCGCCTTGTCCACCGCCGTGTACGCCGCACAGTGAATGATCGCCGTCGGGCGGCATTCCTCGACGAAACGGCGCATGGCGGCAAAATCCGTCAGCGAGAAATCGGTCGGGGACGCCCCCTTCGCCTCGATGCCGCGCGACAAAAGCTCGCGCATGACATCGAAGCCCAGCTGTCCGCTCACGCCCGTCACAAGTACCTTCATCGAAATCCCCTTCCTTCCGGCGGGCGCGTCCGGCACGCACCGCATTCCTTCTCTTCGTCCAGATCCGGCTCGATCACGCGCACCGTCCGCAGCGAGGCGTCCGCTGCGCCCGTGACCTTCAGCCCCGCCGCAGCCATCGCCTCGATATAGCGGCAGACTTCCTCCGTGAACACCTCGCCCGTGCAGATCACGGGAATCCCCGGCGGATAGAAGGCGATCGTCTCCGCTGCGACGCGCCCGACCGCCGCTTCTCGCGGACAGGCGGCGGTCGGGCGGCAGAACGCCTCGCGCGGCCCGAGCGCCAGCGGCGGCGCGGCGGGCAGGCGGACAGAGGCCGCGCACGCCATCGCCGACGGCTTCCCGCGCGTCTTTTGGCAGCTCTTCGCCAGGGAGCGCAGCGCCGCCGCAAGACGCGCCGTACTCTCCGGCGTGTCGGCATACGTCAGGAGGAAGAGCACGTTTCGCGCGTCGAAAAGCTCCGCCTCGATCTTGTGCGCATGGCGCAGGATGTGCGCCGCCTCCGCTCCCGCGAGGCCAAGCCCCGTGACCGTCACCGTGATCTTCAGCGGGTCGAGCGCGAAAGCTCCCGCGCGTCCCATGCGCTCCTCGCCGAAGCAGAAAAGCCCGTCGATCGCATTGATCTCGCGCCGCAGCTTTCGCGCAAGCGCGACGGCGCGGAAAAGAAGCGCCGCGCCTTGCTCGGCCATCTGCAGACGCGCGATGTCCAAGGACGCCAGCAGGAGATAGTTCGGGCTTGTCGTCGTCAAAAGACTCATGGCGCTCTCGACGCGCTCCCTTTCGACGCGCCCTTCGCGCAAGAGGAGGAGCGAGGCCTGCGTCATCGCGCCGAGCAGCTTGTGCGTGCTCTGCGCTGCGAGATCCGCCCCCGCCGCGATCGCAGGCTCGGGCAGCTCCTCCGAAAAAGCGAAATGTGCGCCGTGCGCCTCGTCGACGAGGAGGATCATGCCCGCCTCGTGCACGATCTCGGCAATCGCACGCACATCGGAGGCGACGCCGTAATACGTCGGCGAGACGAGGAGGAGCGCCTTCGCTTCGGGATGCTGCCGGCACGCATAGCGCACCGCCTCCTCGGAAAGGCCGTGCGCTATGCCCAGCTCCTCGTCCACCACCGGCCCGATGCAGATCGGACGCGCATCCGCCAGCACGAGTGCGCCGAAGACGGAGCGATGCGCGTTGCGCGGCACGAGCACGGCGTCGCCCGGCGAGAGCGCGGCGAGCATCATCGCATGGATCGCCCCCGTCGTGCCGTTGACGGCGAAGAAGGCGGCGTCCGCGCCGCAGAGCGCGGCGGCGAGCGCCTGCGCCTCCTTGATGCAGCCCGTCGGCTCGTGCAGATCGTCCAGCTCCTGCATCAAGGAGACTTCCTCCTGCAGTCCCGCCTCCGTCACCAGCTCCCGCAGGAGCGCGTGCGCGCCCGCTCCCTGCTTGTGCCCCGGCGTATGAAAAGCAAGAGCGCCGTCTTCTCGATACGCACGCATAGCGGCGACGAGCGGCGCTCTCCTCTGTCTTTCGTCTGTCCTCACTTCTTCTCCGCCTTTTCCGGCGCGAGCACATTCGGGCGGAAAGGCATGCGCAGATGAATGCAGGTGCCGCTGCCGATCTCGGAGAGGATGTTCAGCTCCGCGCCGATGATGGCAGCGCGCTCCCTCATGCCGAGAAGGCCGAACTGACCGTAGGCATTTCTCGACACGGGATCGTTGACGTCGCGGTCATCGTCGAACTGCTCTTCCCCGTTCGACACGGCGTCCTCCTCAGCCTCAGGATCGAATCCCCTGCCTTCGTCCTTGACCGTGATGGCGAGCGCCGACGCCGTGTAAAGCATCCGCACCTGCGCCTTCTTGACTCCCGCGTGACGGCTGACATTGTTCAACGCTTCCTGCACGATGCGGAAGATGCTGACCTCTGCATACTTGGCCAGCTTCTGCTCCTCTCCCTCCACAGAAATGGAAGCGTCGAGCATACCGCGCTCGCGCATCTTGCTGATCAGCTGGCGAAGCGCCGGTTCCAGTCCGAGGTCGTCAAGCGACATCGGACGCATATCGAAGATGATCTGCCGCATATCCGTCAGGCAGGTGCGCACATGATCGCGAAGCTCCTGCAGTCCGCGCTTCGCCTCCTCCGGGTCGCGGTCGACCAGTCGCTCGATGATCGAAGCCTGGAAGATGAGGTTCGCGATGTCCTGCGCCGGCCCGTCGTGCAGCTCGCGCGAAACGCGCAGACGCTCTTCCTCCTGCGCCTTGATGATCTGCGCACCGATGAACTTGCTCTTCTGCGCCTCCTCGATCTGCCAGACGACGCCGTTGATCTGATCGCTCAGATAGCTCAGGACAGAGCCGATGCAGATCGCCAGATGCTCCGCCGTCTTCAAGATATCCTTCAAACCGTGCAGGCGAAGCTCCAAGGCGTTTCGCTGCGCACGAAGCTGGCTCTCCTTCTCCCGCGCCACGCCAAGCTCGATCTGGATATCCTTGACCGACTCGTAATGCTCGCGCAGGCGCTCCTCCGAATAATTGCCGAAATCGCTGCTCGTCTCCGCAAGCTTCTGTTTCTCCCGCTGCTCGATTTCGGAAAGCTCGTCGACCTTCTCGATCGTCTGGCGCGTAAGCTCGCGCAAATCCTCCAGCGTGCGCCGGCTCGACTCGACCTCGCCGCGCGCCGCCTCATAGATGTCAAAAATCTGCGTCTTATTCATTTCGATCGTGTTGACCGTGCTCTTCAAGATATTGTCCAGCGACTTGGCACTGAGATTTTCGATCGCGCCGCGCGGAAGAGTCGGCACGTTCTTCTCCTGTCCCATAACATCGTCGCCCCCTTTTCCCACTAAAGATATTCATTTCATTATATAACAGCCACGCGCCCTTGTTCAAGGTGTTTGATGCGAACATCAGCCATGACTATTTGACAGATAATGCATCATGCCGTATAATAAAAACAACAAGGGTGCTGCTGGTAAACGGTCAGCCCCGATCAAGAAATAGGTTTTAGAAAACCCGCCTAATCCTTGCCGAGGCAGGCGGGTTTTCTTATGCCTTCAGAACGACGAGGATGAACAGCGTCACCAAAAGCAACGCAAGCAAATCGTTTATCGTCATGGGCAACGCCCCCTCTCAGGGGCAAGAATTAACCGTCTACCATTTCGCAACAGCACCACGTCTATTATAGCACAAATCGCTTGATTTTCCACCCTGTTGCCGTTAAACTAAGAAGAAGCGCTTTTCTATTCATCCACTATACAAAATCGCGAGGGAGATCAGATATGAGCATTTTTTCCAGATTCCTGCCCAAGAAGAAACCGCCGGAAATCAAGAACAACATCCCCAAGGAAAAGGCGAACATCAAGAAGACCTTCGCCGTCTACTGCCACAAGGAGCACGCCACCTCAGGCGACAAGCTCTGCCCCAAGTGCACGGCGCTCCTTGCCACCGTGCTGATGAAGATGAACCGCTGTCCCTACGGCATCACGAAACCGATCTGCGACCGCTGCGAGAACCCCTGCTTCTCGAAAAGTCAAAACATCGAGTTCCGCAAGATCATGACCTCGAACCAGAAGAGCATGCTGCTGCGTCACCCGATCATGACGATCAAGCACAAACTCGCGAGCATGGGCGTAGACTACGCGCTCAAGGAACGCGCGAAAAAGGAGCAGCAGAAGGTCGACGCGAAGGAGAAGGCAGCAAAGCGCCGCGAGGAGACGCGCAGCAAAAAAAAGAAGTGAGGATTCCCCTCACTTCTTCGCGATGACGCCCGCAAGCTCCCGCATACTGTCGTTCAAGGCGCCGAGCTTCGCTTCGATGCGCACGAGCAGGAAGGCCGTGACCGCCATCGGGAAGCCGTAGCTGCCGAACGCTGCCAAGAGATCGTTCATCCCATCACCCCCTCGCCCCCATACATGCGGCGAGGGGGATTTTTCTATCAAGGGCGGCGAGATCCGGGCGCCTTCCCGCCGCAGGCTAGGCGATCACGTTCCGCAGTTCGCCGATGCCCTCGATCTTCACGACGACCTCATCGCCCGGCTTGAGCCAGCGGCGCTCCTTCTCGGCATACCGAAGATCACGCCGTGCGGCGTGCCCGTGAAGATGATGTCGCCCGGCGCAAGCGTCATGCACTTCGAGATGTAGCTGACGATGGCGGCGGGCGGGAAGATCATGTCCGCTGTCGTCCCATCCTGGCGCCTCTCGCCGTTGACGAACGTCTCGATCGCAAGGCGCGAGACGTCGATCTCTGCGGCAGGCACGATATAGCGCCGATCGGCGCAAAGCCATCGGGCGTCTTGCCGAGCAGCCACTGCGATGTGCGCCGCTGCCAATCGCGCACCGTGAAGTCATTGCCCGCCGTATAGCCGAAAAATGGCGGCGGCCGCTTCCTCCTCGTCCGCGTCCTTGACCCGCCTGCCGACGACGATGACAAGTTCCGCCTCGTAATCAAGCTCCTTCGCTCCTGCGGGCAGATGCACCTCGCCGCCCGCAGCGTTGAGCGCGTTGCCGAACTTGCTGAAGAGCGCCGGATGCTTGGGCGCGCCGAAGGGCACCTCCGCCCGGTGACTCGCATAGTTCAGCCCGACGCAGAGGATCTTGCCCGGCGCCGTCACGGCGGGCGCAAAGCGTATGCCGGGCGGCAAAGGCCTCGCATGTTTCAGGATATTCGCGATCTGCGGCTCGATCTTCTGCCAATCCCTGAAGATTTCCTGCCAACTCCAGCTATAGCCAACAGCGCTGACATCGACCGTCTTCTTGCCGTCGCTCGCGCCGATATGCAAGGTTTCGTCCGCCGCATAGAAATTCAAGAGCTTCACATAGATTCCCCCTTCTTGTAAACTACACGCACAAACGTCCACTTTGTGGACATTGTGCGCCGCCCTTACAGAAACCTAGCCGATCAGTCAGCGCCCTTCGGGCTTGACTTCTCGGGGTTTCATGGTAAAAGTTTCTACACATCCTGCACCGTTCCTGCCGAAAAAACAATTTTAGAAAATTCGAAAATGATATTGTATTTTGTCGTCCGTCATGATATAATGAGGGCGTAAGGAGGAGAAAGGATCGGTAACGCCAGCGACGAGGACAAGCCTGCATGCAGGTCGGACTCCGCGGGCAGGGCAAGTGCCGGTCAGCCGAAACAGGCTCTTCTCAATATGGTTACACGAAAGGTGTGAGGTTTATTGAGGAATAAGCTTTTTCCTTCTCCACCTGAGGGTTTCCGGCTAGGAAGTGCACGCTTTGCATACGAACACCGCCGCCAGGGGCTGACGATCGGACAGGCGTCCGACAGACTCCTAGGCTTTGCGGAAAAGGCACAACGTCGGAAACAGCGTGGAGAAGACCGTGGCAACTTTCACCTTGTCGATGCGTACGCGAGGGTCATTCAGTAGATTGCGCAGTCCCCGATCGGAACCAAGATACCTGCCGAGCCCGGGATGTTGAACGATGACAAGTGATGCATCAATCTGTGATATTCTATCACAACCGTTCGATCGAACAGCTCCATACAGCGAGGAAGCCCCTCACGACGAGGACTCCATGCAAGACAATTGAATACGAAGGAAAAGGGTATATGACGATCAAAAGATAAACCCGCCGGCAGAAGTCCCGTGAGACTCCTGCGGCGGGTTTATTGCTGTCTATATTCTCAGTTTCTTCATACGAAATGATAGATGAATACAAAATTTATATAACGTCATCTTGCTTCTTGTGGTATAATTATGCATGGGTGCTACTAAAACGGTAGGCGGTCGATTCTCAGCCCCTGAGAGGGGGCGTTGCCCATGACGATAAACGATTTAATCGCGTTGCTTTTGGTAACGCTTTTTATCCTCGTCGTTCTTCTGAAGGCATAAGAAACCCCGCCTGCTCCAGCAACGATTAGGCGGGGTTTCTCACCATTTTCGAGCGGGGCTGACCGTTTACCAGTAGCGCCCTTTCTACGTCCATTATACGACACCATGCGCCATTCGTCAAATCGTCTGCCGCGAAAGCATATACCTCGCCGCATAGCCGTCGTCAGCTTCCCTCATACGTGCGCACGCGCAGATCAAGCCCCCGCGCCGCACACAGTGCGCGGCACTTTGCGATCTCCTCCGCGCCCTCGACCTTCTCGACGATCGTGAGGACGACGTGCCCCGCATAGGATTTCATCTTCTCGGCGAAAGAGAGCATTGCTTCGAAGGATGCGAGACCGAACTCGCTTCGCGTCAACTCCAGGTAGCGCTCAGCGTTCGATGCGTTGAGGCTGATGGATGCGGTATCCAGGATGCCGCCCGCGAAGTCCGCCGCCGTGTCGCGGCCGTAGACGAGATCGGAGAGGCCGTTCGTGTTGACGCGCGTCGACAGGTCAGGATGCTCTCCCTTGACGAAGCGCAGAAGCTCCACGAGGTCGGCAAGGCGCATCGTCGGCTCGCCAAAGCCGCAGAAGACGACCTCCCGCACATAGTCCCACGGCGCCGCAAGCAGCGCCTCCTTGACCTCCTCGACGGTCGGCTCCTTGCCGCCGAGCCAGAGACTCATATCGTCTGGCATATCCTTCAGTGTGCGCAGGCAAAACGTGCATGCGCACGGACATTCGTTCGTGATGTTGACATAGAGACCGCGCTTCCCCTCGGGGCGGCGCCTGAGGCTCTCTTCGGGCAGCAGGTACTTCCCCGCTCGACCATGTAAACGAGCATTGCCATCTTCCTCTCTGCTGAACAAGCTGCCGCAGACGATATGTCTGCGGCAGCTTGTTCTTCTCTCATTCCGTGCTGCGTCCTTCGAGCGGCACGGGAACCTTCCAGTAGACGACGGCCATGACGACGGCGAGGATCGCCACTGCGACGCCAAGCCCCATCCAACCGTTCATCGTGAATCCGTCGACGATGTAGCCGACGGTGCAGGCGCAGACGACGACGATCACATAGGGAATCTGCGTCGACACATGATCGATATGGTGACATTGCGCCCCCGCCGACGCAAGGATCGTCGTATCGGAAATCGGCGAAGCATGATCGCCTGCGACAGCGCCCGAGAGAATCGCTGCAACACAGATCGTCAGCACCGGGCTGTCCGTGCCGACGATCGCGAGGGCGATCGGGATCAGGATGCCGAACGTGCCCCACGACGTCCCCGTGGCAAAGGCGAGACCTGCGCCGACGAGGAAGAAGATGACGGGCAGGAACGTGATCACGCCCGCATTGGCGCTGACGAGCTGGCCGACGTAGCCGCCGAGATCGAGATACTTGTCGCTGCAGATGCCCGAGAGCGTCCACGCGAGGCACAGGATGAAGAGCGCGGGCGACATGGCCTTGAAGCCGAGGATGAAGCTCGTGCAGAAGTCGTTGAAAGAAACGACGCGGCGCGGCAGGTAGAGAAGCCCCGTGAAGACGAAGGCGATGAAGGAGCCGAGCACGAGCGACTTCGACGAGTCGCAGTTCGCAAAAGCCTCGGCGATGCCCAGCCCGTCATGAATCCCGCCCGTGTAAAGCATACCGTAGACGCAGGCGGCGATGAGCACGAGCAGGGGCAGCAGGAGATCATAGATCTTGCCCTTGCCCTCGATCTTCTCCTCCTTGACGTCCGCATATTCGGGCGGAATGTAAAACTCCTCCGCGTTCTTGCGGATCGACGCGCCCATCTCGGAAAAATCCTTCTCCGACCAGACGAGGAAGCACATGAAAAACGAGCGTCAGCCAGGCATAGAGGTTGATCGGGATCGTCTGCAGGAACAGCCCGAAGCCGTCGATGCTGCTTCCTTCGGGCAGGGACGAGCCGACGGCTGCCGCCCAGCTCGAAATCGGCGCGAGGATGCAGACGGGCGCCGCCGTCGCATCGATGATGTAGGCGAGCTTCGTGCGCGCGATCTTGAACTTGTCCGTCACTGGCCGCATGACCGTGCCGACCGTGAGACAGTTGAAATAATCGTCGATGAAGATCACGATGCCGAGGAGCGCCGTGATCGCGAGCGCACTGCGCCTGCCCTTGATCGTGCGCACCGCCCAGTCGCCATAAGCCTTCGTCGCGCCCGAGCGCGTGATGGCGGCAACGAGGATGCCAAGGATCACGAGGAAGACGAGGATGTTGACATTCGCTCCGACCTTGCTTTCCATGACGGCAAACATCGTGAGCGTTGCTTCCAGAATATTGAAAATTTGCATAAAGCATGGCTCCGGAAAAATGCCGATGATCAGCGACATATAGACTTCCTTCGTCGCGAGCGCCAGCACGATGGTGATGACGGGCGGAAGGACAGCCCATGCCGTCTCTGCCATAAAATCCCTTCCTTTCTGTTGACAAGTACGCCATACATTATAATACAGATTATTTTTCATGGCAACGAAAAAAGGCGGTGGCTGAACCACCGCCAGATGCGCTTCGCGTGCAGTTGCCCGGGACGGATATCCTCATTCGTCCCGACAACCCGCCCCGCGAATCCCAACTGCACCCCGCACCTTGCCTCAAGGAAATCGCGGCATCCGTACAAGATACACGAAGAAATCCTTAAAAAACGTGCGGATTCATCCATCGTTGCCCACGGACTGCGACCTGCGCCGCACCCGTGAAGTCAATCCCCGGCAACGTCAGAATGAACATAGGAACCTTGCCCTAAAGCGTCATGACACACCGCTCTTCGAAGACCCATGTGAGGACTGACCTCTGGGGATGACGGCGAGAAGTCCTACCGTCTACAAGCGAAAATTCCCATGTTCACAGAAGGAGTCTTTCCAACGGAGAGAACTCCCGATGCTCAATCGCTGGCTCTTCTGCAACGCTCGTCGGGACGAGCATGGATTTCGGATGTTTCTTGGGCTATATTTCCTACTTGAGTAAGAATAACATATCTAAGAAAACTTTGCAAGTGGTCTTGAAGAGAAAACCAAATAAATAATTATTATTTTTTTATGTCGTTAAATTGAGAATCTTATGATTGCCCAGACAAAAAGGGTGAAGCGCCCTGTCCGATTGCTGCAAACGCCCGTCCGACGCTGCCATCAGCCCCGCTTCGCAAGAGGACGCCTCTGCTGCGATAAAAAAATGCGCCCGCCAAGGGGCGCATCTCATGCTTCATCCTATTTCTCGTAGCCGCGCTGCCATGCGTAGAGGTAGTCGACGATGGCGGCGATCGGCGAGCCGGGCACATACAGCGCCGGCGGCGCAGCTGTCGCCACATTCCGCAGCACTTCGCGCGTATCGTAGGTCATCGTGGCAGAGCGCAAAATCTGATACGTGCGGGCAGCGAAGTCCGAGCGCATACGGTAGGAGAAGAGCCGATTCTCCTTCGCCTTGATGATGGCGACATCCGCCGTATATTCATGATCGCTGTCGATGGAAACCGTCGTGACGTCCACGAAATATCCCGTGTCGCCGCGAGCATCCACGAAGCGCCGCCCCTCGTCCTCAGCGAAGCACATGGAGCTTGCGAGAACGAGGAGCAGCGCAGCCGTGCCCAGCACCAAAGAAAATTTTTCGCATGAAATCGTCTCTCTCCCAAATCTAATCTATAGAAAAAAATACTTTTTTTATTATAGGGAAAAAGACGAAGATTCGTCAATGGGAAACTACGCGCACAAACGTCCCCCCACCCTTCCTGACCTTGGAGTTCATCGGGGGAAGCAGTACGCCGTCCCCCTTTTTGCCGTCCGGCAGATACGCGGCATGAGATTTCCGAGCGGCATGTCCGCGCCATGCCGCTCTCTCCTTTCAGCAAGCTCCCTTCATGCAGGATGCGATCCGCGCCGCCGCGCTTTTCAGCTCCTCCTCCGTGTGCGTCGCAGCCAAGGCGACGCGCAGGCGGGCGCTGCCTTTCGCCACCGTCGGGTAGCGGATGGCGGAGACGAGGATTCCCTGCCGCTCCAATTCCTTCGCGATTTCCACCGCCAAGGACTCCTCGCCGACGACGAGCGGCACGATCGCCGTCTCGCTTCGCGCCTGGATGCCGTTCTCTGCAAGCGCCGCGCAGAACACGCGGACATTTTCCTGCAGGCGGGCGCAGCGCTCCGGCTCTTCCTGCAAGAGTCGGAGCGCCGCGGACGCGGCAGCGAGATTGGCGGGCGATTGGCTCGTCGAGAAGATGAAGCTGCGTGCCGTATTCTTCAGGTAGTCGATCAGGAGACGGCTGCCGCAGACGTAGCCGCCCCTCGCTCGCCAGCGCTTTCGACAGCGTTCCCATCAAGACATCGGGCTTTTTCCTGCAAGCGGAAGTGCTCGCATATACCGCGCCCCGTCTTGCCGATCACGCCAGTCGAGTGCGCCTCGTCCACCATGCTCCAGACATGGTACTTTCGCGCAAGCTCCAAGATGCGCGGCAAGTTCGCGATATCGCCGTCCATGCTGAACACAGCGTCCGAGACGATGACGCCCCCGGCAGGAGGTGCAGGCGGCGAGCTTCGCTTCCAAGTCCTCCATATCGCTGTGGCGATAGACGATGGTCTTGGCGCGGCTCAGGCGACAGCCGTCGATGATGCTCGCATGGTTCAGCTCGTCGCTGAAGAAGACTACGCCTTCTTGGCCTAGCGCGGAAAGGATGCCGACATTCGCCATGTAGCCCGTATCGAAGAGGAGCGCCGCCTCCGTCCCCTTGAACGCCGCCAGTTCCTCTTCCAGCTCCGTGTGCAAAGGGAGCGTCCCCGTCGTCAGGCGCGAGCCGCCGGAGCCGCAGCCGTATCGCCCGACAGCTTCCTGCGCCGCCCGCTTGACGCGCACATGATCGATGAGGCCGAGATAATTGTTCGACGCCAGGAGCAGCTTTTCTTCCCTGCCGACCATGACATGCGCAGCCTGCGCCGAGGCGATTTCGTGCATTTCGCGGCACAGATGGCGCTCCTTCTTCGCCGCCAGCTGCGCCGCGAGCATCTCCCCCATGCCCTGCGGGCGCACATTCCCCGCCGGGCTGCCCGGCACGCCGCGCACGAGCACGCATTGCGTTTCCAGATAGCGGATCGTATCGGCGACGCCGTCCCGCGAGCCGCGATAGAGGAAGATGCGTCCGCCGTCCGGCGATCCCGCCTCCTTGAGCTTTGTGATGCGGCGATAGCCGATCGACGGCGCCGCCACATAGCCCGTCACATAGTCGGGATCGTCGGACACGCAGATCTCCGCGACGATGTGCGGCGCATGGACGACCTTCGTCGCGAGGACGACGGCTTCAGCGAAATGGTTCTTGCCGTCGGACGCGATTCCTGCGGCGCGCTCGGCATCCATGTATGTTGCCCGCAGGCCACGCTCTCGATCCGGCTCCAAGCGTTCGAGCGTGTCCGCGTCGAGCAGCATTGCGCCGCGCATCCCATACGTCTCGGCAAACTTCGCCAAAATGGCCTCGCTGTTCTCCAATCCGAGCTTCTCCAAGGTGTCGAGAACCACGCGCCTCCCCTCGGCAGGTGTTTCGACCTCGACTGTCGAGACGGGCAGCGCCGCCAGATGCTCCACATCCTCGGGCGCGATCGCCTCGACCTTGAGGTTCACGAAATCCGCCCTGCCCTTGGCATGATGCAGGGCGCGCGACAAGAGCGCCGCCATGTGGGCAGGCAGCTCCTCCTCGCGCAAGATTTTCTCCGCGCCGGACACATGCTCCCTCCCGGCCGTGCGCTTTTCCGCACGCATCTTCAAGCTGTAGAGCCTCATGCAGCCTCCTCCTTCCTTCGCTTTTACAGCATACCCCGTGACCGTCCCTATTGTCAACTATATTTATTCCAATGGTTGACAATAGGAGCAGAAACGTGTACCCTGAAAAAGATGAAGCGGGGATGCGCCATCCCCGCAATGTGCAGTCGAAAAACGAAAGGAGTCCCTCCCATGAAGAAACTGACCATTCCGACAACCGCCGTGACCGAGATCGCCCTGCTCGCCGCCTTGATCACCGTCACCGGCGCCATCAAGCTGCCGAGCCTCGCCCCCGGGCTGGAGTTCCAGCTTTCCGCCCCGCTGGCCGTCGCGATCTGCGCCGTCTTCGGCTTCAAGCGCTACATTCTGGCGGGCATCCTGTCGAGCCTCGTCGGTCTCCTGCTCGGCACGCAGAACCTCTTCAACGTCGCCATCGCCATGCAGTTCCGCCTCGTGGTCGGACTCGTCTTCGTGGTCTTCGGACGCCATTATTGGACGACGGCGCTCGCAGGTCCGCTCGGCACGTTCACCGCTCGCGTCACCCTGAGCTTCGTCGTCGGCAAGGGCGTATGGGCCTTGGTCGCGGCGGCAGTGCCCGGCATGGTCTTCACGTTCCTCGCCGCGCCGCTCCTGACGAAGATCCTCGACCGCATCGCACGGCTCAGGCACGCGGCGGACGCGCGAGCCTGAGCCGCTCTTGCACCGCAGCCGCAGCGAGCTTTTTGCACAGGGTGCGCTGCTAGGTCTCAGCAGATGCGCGGCACGAGATTCCCGAGCGGCATGTCGACGATGCGCAGGCCGCCGAGCGCAGTGCGCAGGGCGACGATGCCCGGCTCTTCTGCCGTCGTGCGCCCGATGCAGCACGCCTCCTTGCCGTATGCGTTTTCGCGCATGGCGGCGAGCAGCGTCTCGGTCTCCTCGGGGGCGCAGAAGGCGATCGCCTTGCCCTCGTTCGCCAGCTCCAGAGGATCAAAGCCCAGGAAGGCGGCGATGCCCTCGACCTCCTCGCGCACGGGAAGCGCCTCCTCGTCGATGACGATGCCGACCCGCGCGGCAGACGCGATCTCGTTCAGCACCGCCGCCGCGCCGCCGCGCGTCGGATCTCTCATGCAGGCGATCGAGGGCGCGGCGCGGCGCATGAGGGCGGCGAGGTCGCCCAGGGGGGCGCAGTCGCTGCGAAGCGACGCGGGGATCTCGATGCCGTGCCGCTCCGCCATGACGGTCGCGGCGTGGTCGCCGAGCGTGCCCGAGAGGATCACGTCCATGCCCGCCCTGACCTTCTGCGGCTCCATCGCGCGGCCTTCGATCGCGCCGATTCCCGCCGTGTTGATGTATACGCCGTCCGCTGCGCCTTTGCCGACGACCTTCGTATCGCCCGTGACGATGGCGACGTGCGCCTCCTCTGCGGCATCCTTCATCGACTGCAGGATGCGCCTGAGTTCTTCGATGGGCAGCCCCTCTTCCAGGATCAGGGCGCACGAGATGTAGCGCGGCACGGCGCCCGTCATGGCGAGGTCGTTGACCGTGCCGCAGACAGCGAGTTTGCCGATGTCGCCGCCGGGAAAGAAGCGCGGCGCGACGACGAAGGAATCCGTCGTGAAGGCGGTCTTGCCGCTGAGATCGAGCGCCGCGCCATCGTGCATCTTCTGCAGAAATTCATTGCCGAAGGCCGGCAGGGATGACGCTTTCCATCAGCGCCCGGCTCAGGCTGCCGCCCGCACCGTGCGCGAGCGTGATCTTCTCATTTTCCAAAGTGAAACCTCCCTCTGCCATACTTGTACCAGGCGGCACAGACGCCCTCGACGGAAACCATGCAAGGTCCGACAGCGTGCGTCGGCACGCACGCCTTGCCGAAGAGCGTGCAGTCCGTCGGGCGCACCGCGCCGCGCAGCACTTCGCCGCAGCGGCACGCCGTCTTCTTCTCCATGCGCTCGATCTCGACGGGACGGCGGCGCTCGGCGTCGAAAGGCGGCGAATTCCTCGCGCATACGAAGCCCCGAGCGCTCGATGACGCCGAGACCGCGCCATTCGTCCGCCGCCTCCTCGTAGACGCGCGCAAGCACGGCGAGCGCGGCGGGATTGCCCTCTTCCTTCACGACAGAGCCGTATTCGTTCTCGATGTGCGCCTCCGCCGCCGCCGTCTGGCGCACGAGCCGCCAGACGGCGCGCAAGATCGCGAGCGGCGTGAACCCTGCGACGACGCCGGGCACATGCGCCTCGTCGGCAAGGAAGGCATAGAGCCTCGTGCCCGTGACGACGCACGCATGGCCGGGCAGGAGGAAGCCGTCGACATGCACTACCCTGTCGTCGAGCAAAAGACGCACGGCGGGCGGCACGAGCTTCTGCGCCGACAACACGAGGAAGTTCGCCAAGCCCTCTTCCTTGGCGGCAAGCACCGCCGCCGCCTCGGTCGGCGCCGTCGTCTCGAAGCCGACGCCGAGGAAGACGACCGTCTTCTCGGGATTCTCCCGGGCTGCGGCGAGCGCGTCGAGCGGCGAGTAGACGACGCGGATATCCGCGCCCGCGCCCCGCGCGTCCGACAGGCTCTCGCGGCTGCCCGGCACCTTGAGCATGTCGCCGAAAGTCGCGACGATCACATCCTCCATCTTCGCATAGGCGATCGCCTTGTCCATCGTAGGCGTCGCTCGTCACGCAGACGGGGCAGCCAGGGCCGGAGACCAGCTCGATGGTTTCGGGCAGGAGCTGGCGGAGTCCCGCGCGAAAGATGGCAACCGTATGCGTGCCGCAGACCTCCATATAGCGCAGGCGCCTGCCTGCGGCAAGGCGCTCGATGTCGGCAAGGAGCGTCTTCGCTGCGTCCTTTTCTTCTTGTGGCGTGAGCTTTTTCAAGATCTTCCTCCCGCGGTTCTTCCCTATTGCACAGTGCGCGGTGCTCCCTTCATCTCGGCGAGCAGCGCATACGTCTCCTCGGCGTCCTTTTCCTCGACGATCTGCATGGCGAATCCCGCATGAACGAGCACATAGTCGCCGAGCTTCGCTTCCGGGAGCAGCATGAGACTCGCATCGCGCTCCACGCCATGGACGGAAACACGCGCCACGCTTCCTTGGATGTCCAGCACCTTCGCCGGCACAGCAAGACACATCAGCCTTCGCCTCCCTTCATCAGAAGCTCGTGCGGCAGGATCTGCGGCGCCGTGCGCATCGCCTCGCCCGCCCCCGCAAGCGGAGCCTCGCGGTCATCGTCTGCCTCGTCCTGCGCCGGCAGCTCACGCACCGCGCCCGCCGTCTCGTTCTTCGCCTCGGCGACGCGCGTGAAGACGAGGCCGCGAGGATCGCTCTTCGGCCGCGCCTCGATTCCCCAGCGCGAAAGCTCTTCGAGCGCACGCCGCTCGATCTCGGGCAAGAGCGCCTCCATGGCAGGAGTCAGCGCGACGCCCGCGCCGACGGCGTAAGGCTGCGCGCCCAGCACGACGACGTCGGGAATCGCGCGTCCCGTCACGGAGAGCGTCGTGAGCACGTCTTGGATGCCGACCTCGTGCACGGACAGCTTGTCCTGGAAGTGCGCCGCGATCGTCTCGTTCTC
Source organism: uncultured Selenomonas sp. (assembly GCA_916438625.1). GTDB lineage: Bacteria > Bacillota > Negativicutes > Selenomonadales > Selenomonadaceae > Selenomonas. The sequence goes on from CAKAFE010000001.1 coordinate 2,720,037, forward strand.
GAAGCGAAAGAGCGTGCCCGCTTCCTTGCCGCCGTTGACGGAATCGAGCACGAGCAGACGCTCCGTGCCCGTGATGACGCCCAGAAGCTCCGCGCCGAGCGTGCCGCCGTCGATGATCTGCACCTCGGGCGGGAAGTCGTACTTCTCGCGCAGCAGTTCGGCGGCACGCACGCCGAATCCCTCATCCTGCAAGATGACGTTGCCGATGCCGAGAACCGTCACGGCGGGCGTCATCTCCAGCTCCCTCTTGGCTCGCTCGATCTCCTCGGGCGACACGCCCAGGAATCCCGCACTCATCGAACCGCCTCCTTCTTTTCGCGCACATTCTTCCTGAGCCACGCGAGCCACGCTGCAAGTCCTTCGCCCGTGCGACAGGCAATGGGCATGACCTCGATGCCCGGATGGATCGTGCGGATGTCCTCCGTCGCGCTCTCCATGTCGAAGTCCGTATAGGGCAGGAGATCGACCTTGTTCAGCAGGGCTGCATCGGCCTCCTTGAACATCAGCGGGTACTTCAAGGGCTTGTCGTCGCCCTCCGTGATCGAGAGGACGACCGCCTTCTTGTCCTGGCCAAGCTCGAACTCCGCCGGGCAGACGAGGGTTGCCGACGTTCTCGATGACGAGGAAAGTCGAGCGCGGCGAGGTCGAGCGAGGCGAGCGCACTCTCGACCATCGGCGCGTCAAGGTGACAGCCGCCGCTCGTGTTGATCTGCACGACAGGGACGCCGAGATGCTCGATGCGCTCGGCGTCCTTCGTCGTGAAAAGATCGCCCTCGATGACGGCGATGCGCATCTCGTCCTTCAACGCTTCCAGCGTACACTCCAAGAGCGTCGTCTTGCCCGCGCCCGGCGATCCCATGAGGTTGAGCACGAAAATCCCCTTCCGCTGAAAAAGCGCCGCATTCTCTGCTGCCGCCTCGTCGTTCATCGCCAAAACATTCTTCATGACCTTGACTTCCATCGGACTAGTCCACCTCCAAAGATTCCACCCGAAGCTCGCGCCCCGAGATGATTTCGAGTGCGCCGCTCCGGCACGACGGGCAGAGAAAGCTGTACCGCTCGACCTGCTGCTCCTTGCCGCAGAGCGGGCAGCGCCCGATGAGCGGCACGCGCTCGATCTCAAGCTCCGCGCCCTCTGCCGCCGTTCCTTTCGTCACCGCCGCAAAGCAGAAGCGCAGGGATTCGCACTCCACGCCCGCCATCTCGCCGACAAGCAGCTTCACGCGCGCGACGCGCTTCGCTTCGTTTTCCTCAGCCGTCTTGAGCGCGATGTCCAAGATGCCCTCGGCAAGCGCCATCTCATGCACAGCCTTCCCCCCCTATGCGAAAAGCGCCCCCTCCGGCGGCTTGCCGAAAGGGGGCGCCATCTTTCCCTGTATCTCACGGGTGCGGCAGAGCGCACCGCCGTCTCAGAGGGCGGCCGCCAGGCCGCGTTCCGAAAATACGGCGAGGATCTCCGCCAGCTTCGTCTTTGCCGGGCTGTAGTCGACCGTCGTCTCGCCATCGTGCGCATGGATGTGCACATAGAGCACGCCGGCGAGACCCAAGAGCGCCTTTTCGGCGTCCTTCGCCGACTCTGCCGTATATCCTTCGACCGTGAACTGCAGGCGCGTGTTGCCGTTCGCTGCGCCGCAGCCGCATTCCTTGCACATAGATGTCTTCCTCCTGTAGTCTCTCAGTTCGCCCTGCCCTTGCGCTCATCCTCGGGGTGGCTGACCTGGTAGGCGTCGAGCGGCTCATGCGTCAAGATCTTGCGCCCTGAGAACATGCTCGACACTTCGCTCTCGCCCTCCATGAACTCTGCGCGGATGACCATGTAGAGATGGCCAATGGCGAAGAGGATGATGAACCAGGCGACGTAGTGATGCACGATGTGCGCCATGTACTCGTTGCCGCAAAGCGTGATGACCCAGCCAAAGAGGAGGAAGGACACGCTTTCCGGCTCATTCGCACCGTACATCGCGAACCCCGTCAGCACCTCGATGGCGACGAGGACATAAAGAAGCGTGTACGACATGCGTGCGATCGGGTTCCTCAGATACGACTTGTGCTCATAGCGCACGAAGATGTAATGCAGGATGACGTCGCCGATCGCCCGCCAGAAAAGCCCTTCCCAAAAGCGCGGGAAGAGTCGGTCGCCGCGGTTCACATAGAAGCCGTAGATTCTGAGGATGAAGGCTGCCATGAAGATGAACGCCGCGAGAAAATGGATGTTTCGGATGTTGTCCGTCGTCATGCCGCTGAACGTCGGCTCGACGGAGTAGATGAGCCAAGGCTCGGTGATCATCAATCCCGTCGCAAAGAGGACCGAGATGCAGACGACCATGATCCAGTGAAAGATCCTGAGCCAAGGACTGAAAACGTAGTAGATCCTGCGTTTGACTTCTCTCATATCACATGTCCCTGCTGCCGCGAGCCGGGCGCTGAACGCTCCCGCTCGCGGCAGTTTCTCCTTTCCACGATGCGTGATCGTTCTATTCTTCCACCTGCAGCCCTGCATAGGGATCGGTCGTCATGATCCTGAGCGTGTCGCCGTTCGCGTTGTAGACGTGCGTGGCGCAAGCCATGCACGGGTCGAAGGAGCGGATGACGCGCACGATTTCCAAAGGCTTGTCGGGCACGGCGAGGCGCGTGTCCATCATCGCCATCTCGTAGGCGCCTTGACCCGCCTCATCGTCGCGCGGGCAGGCGTTCCACGTCGTCGGCACGACGCACTGATAGTTCGCGATCTTGCCGTTCTTGATGACGACCCAGTGCGAGAGCGCGCCGCGCGGCGCGTCGTAGAGACCGACGCCCTTCGCTTCCTTCGGCCACGTCACGGGATCCCACTTGTCGGAAATCGCGACGGCGAGATCGCCGCCCTTGATGTTCTCGATGAGCTTGTCGAAGTAGTACTTCTCGATCTCGGCGTTGAGCTGCGCGTCGAGCGCACGCGCCGCCGTCCTGCCGACCATCGTCGGCAGCCAGACCTCGGGAGCGAGGCCGATCGCCTTCGACACCATATCCATCTGGTTCAGCATCATCTGCTCCGCCCACGACGGATTGGGCAGCAGCCCCTTCTTCGCCTTGACGTAGATGATGATGTAGCGCGCCAGAGGTCCGACCTCGGCGAGCTTGCCGCGCCATTTCGGCGTCTTGAGCCAGGAGTACTTGCCCTTCTCGTTGAGCTCCTGCCAGTTCGTCTGCGTGCCGACCTTCGGCGCTGTGTACCTCGGCCTCGTCTGCCCTGCCCAGGGATGGACGTCGCTTTCCGCACCCTCGTACTCGTACCAAGCGTGCTCGACGCCTTCCGTGAAGGCGACGGGGTCGGAAAGATCCTCCGCCTTGACCTCCGTGAAGGTCGCCGCCGCAAGACCCGCGCCGAAGTTCTCGACGACGCCGTTCGAGCGAATCAAGAGATGGCGCATGAAATCGCCGTTCCTCGTGCCGGTGTAGCTCTGGTTGGGGTACTGCCCGAACGCCAGCACGCAGCGCTTGGAGAGACCGCCGCCGTCGACTTTGCCCGCCTTGATGTAGAGCGAGCCGATGGCGAGCACATCGGGCAGATAGTATTCGTTGACAATCGTGCGCGCGAGGTTCACCGCGCGGTCGACGACGGCGAGACGCGCCGCATTGATCGGCGCATTGCCGTCGTCGAGGGAGATCGCGCACGGCATGCCGCCGACGACGTAGTGCGCGTGCGGGTTCTGCCGCCGAAGACGACGTGCGGCGTCATCAGCTCCCGGTGCTTGTCGAGCATTTCAAGGTAGTGGACGACCGCGATGAGATGAACTTCAGGCGGCAGAATCTTGTAGTCGGGATGATCCCACCAGTTCGCTGCAAAGATGCCGAGCTGGCCGCTCTTGACGATCTGCTCGATCTTCTGCTTGAACGCCGCGAAATATTCGGGCGTCGCGTTCGGGAAGTCCTTCGGATATGCTTCGGTGTTGAGTCCGGCGGGACCTGCCAAGGGCAGGCGCAGCTTCAGGATCTCGACCTGCAGGTTTGCCGCTGCCACGGGATCCGCTGCCAGAGCCTCGACGGGGCTGACCCAGTCGAGCGCGTGCAGGTGATAGAAATGCACGAGATGATCCTGCACCGTCAGACAGCCCGCCATGATGTTGCGGATATAGTTCGCGTTCGTCGGGATGCGTATGCCCAAGGCGTCCTCGACGGCACGCACGGCGCAAAGCGCATGAGCCGTCGTGCAGACGCCGCAGATGCGCTGGATGTACGCCCACGCATCGCGCGGGTCGCGCCCGTTCATGACAAGCTCCAGGCCGCGCCACGCCGTGCCGCTCGAAAGAGCATCCGTGACCTTGCCCGTCGCCTCGTCCACCTGCACTTCGACGCGCAGATGCCCCTCGATCCTCGTTACCGGGTCAACCGTTACATGTTTCATTTATGCACCTGCTCCCTCTTCGCCTTCTCCTCTTCCTTCTCGATCGCCTTGTCCGCCTTCGCGCGCTGCGCGAGGCTCATGGCGCCATGCACGACAACGCCCGCCGCCGTGCCGACCGCAAGGCCGACGCCGATCTTGTCGATGCTGCCCAAAGGCCCATACTTCGGCAAGCGGTCGGAGAACGGCGCATCGTCCCAGAAGTTCGCGTTCGTGCAGCCAATGCACGGCGCACCCGACTGGATCGGATAGCTGAGTCCCTCGAACCAGCGCAGATTGCCGCAGGAAGCATACGTCTCAGGCCCCCTGCAGCCGAGCTTGTAGAGGCACCAGCCCGCCTTCGAGCCGGCGTCGTCGAAGCGCTCGGCGAACATGCCCGCGTCGAAGAAAGGGACGGCGATAGCAGGTATCGTGGATGCGGTTGCCAAAGAACTGCTTCGGGCGGTTCTCCATATCGAGTTCGGGCAGCGTGCCGAAGAGGGCGACGTGCATGACGACGCCCGTCATGACCTCGGGAATGGGAGGACAGCCGGGCACATTGACGATCGGCTTGCTGGGCGCATAGTGACTGATGCCCGCCGAGCCTGTCGGATTCGGCGAAGCTGCCTGGATGCCGCCCGACGTCGCGCACGTCCCGTAGGCGATGATCGCCGCCGCGTCCTTCGCCACGCGCTGGAACGTGTCGATGAACGGGTGACCGCCCGACATGCAGTAGACGCCGTTATCCTTCGTCGCGATCGCACCCTCGACGGCGAGGATGTACTGCCCCTTATACTTTTGAATCGTCTGCTCAAGATGCGCCTCGAACGGTTCGCCCGACGCCGCGCTCAATACATGGCTGTACTCCAGATCGATCATGTTCAGAACCACATCGGACGCCATCGGCGCCGCCGAGCGGATGAACGACTCGTCGCAGCCCGTGCACTCGTGGCCGTGCAGCCAAATCACGACCGGCAAAGGCTTCGACTCCGCTGCCTCGACGACCTTCGAGACCATGCTCGAATCAAGCCCCATCAGGGACGTCAGCGCGACGCACCCTTTCAGAAAGTCGCGGCGGCTCAGGCCGTTGCGGAGATAACGCTCCCACATGCTTTCCCGCTTTTCCACATTACTGCCTCCCTTTTTCACCCCGTCACGGGGTATGCAGGAATACTACTTCAGGAGAGTGCCAGTCACTCCCCGGGACATCTGATCCACTCAGCTCCCCTAATGAAAAACATAATTATCCTTAGATTTCCTAATTCTCCTTTTTTTCCTCAAAAATTCCTGCTTATCCCTCAATAATTTTTTTCATGGTTTTTTTCCCTGCATCTTCCATTCTCCGGAAGCGCAAAAAGACGCCGCCTCCCGAAAGAGACAGCGCCTGTCTTCATCACTGGCGGAGAGTGAGAGATTCGAACTCTCGATACAGGTTTCCCCGTATACACGCTTTCCGTGCGTGCTCCTTCAACCACTCGGACAACTCTCCAATGCTTGAATCCATCCGCGGCAAGCCGCAGCCATTATGAAATTTTTCGTCCGCCTGCAGCGAGGCTGTGCGACAAAGATGAGTATAGCATCTTCCCTGCGGCTTGTCAACGAGAAGTTTCCCGCTCACAAGAACTCGTCCGCTGCCGTGAAGAGCGCGAAGGCTCCCACAGGGCTTTCCACGGGAAGCCGCAGGAGCTTGCTCGGGGCGGCCTTATCACTCAAGGCGCACGCCATTTTGGGCGTCTCAAGATCAAGCTCAAGGCCGCGCTCGCCGAGGCGCACGGCAAAGAAGCCATCCAGCACGTTCAAGAACTCCGCAAGGCTGTCGACAGCGAGATCGTCGAGCGTCTCGAAATCCTCGCGGCTGTAGCGGCGCGCAAGATCCAAGAACACATCGTCGGCCGCCTCGATCCCCGCGACGAGCGAGGCGCCGCCCGTGACCGCCTGCGAGACGATGTGGCGCGGCGTCCCCGCAGGGAAAGATTCCGCCTGCGGCACGATGACGCAGCCGATCTTCATGAACCGCTTGAACGACTGCAGGGCGACGCCGACATACTCCGTGTAGAGCGGCAGCTCCTCCATGAGCCGACCTGCCGCCGCGCACTCGATCGCCCTCGGCCAAAGGGTTCCCGCCTGCGTGCGCAAACTCGCGAAAGAGCCGCTCGATCTCGCCGTAATCGAGCCTTCCGGCGTCCAGCAGCGCCTGCGCGAAGCGGCATCCCTCGCCCGCGATCGCCTCGCCGAGATTGCGAAGCTGCGATGCCGTGAGAATGCCTTTCTTCTCCGCCGAGACACGAAACTCCTCGCCTGAAAGGGCGCCGAGCGACGTCAGCTTCTTGGCTGTCGCCACGCCGTGAAAGATCGCCTGCACGGGCACATCGACCTGCACGGCGAGCGTCCGCTTGAGATAGATGGCGACCTCCTCGGCATTGAGCACGCCGCGATTCAAGAGAAACTGTGGGAAAAGCAGCTCATTGCTCATCCAGGCCTGCTTTCTTGCGAATGCGTGCGATGGCTTTCTCGATCTGCTCGGGCGTGTACGGCTTCTGGATGAAGTCGAGCGCACCGAGCTTCAGCGTCTCCATGAGTTTTTTTCCGGCGTGCCCGCCGACGACAACATGATGACGGGGATCGTGTCGTCCAGTTCCTTGATCACGCGCAGCACCTCGATCCCGTTGATCTCGGGCATGACGATGTCCAAGATCACGCCGTCGAGCCGATCGCTCAGGCTCTCCGTGATCGCCTCCTTGCCGTTCTCCGTCTCGATGACCTCACAGTCAAGCGCCTCAAGCTCCTCGCGCAGCTGTTTGCGCAGAAGCTTGGAATCATCCGCTATGAGGATCTTGCACTTTCTTGCCAATAAAAACGCCTCCCAACAAACTGCCCGCCGCACCCGAGGGTGCGGAAGGCTTTCCCTTGAAATTGCTTCCAATAGTATTATAACATATTTTTCTCCTCCGCGAGAATATTTCTATGAACGTCCGCGAAATCACGCCCGAAGGGCGCCGAGAGGACGAAAAAGGCGCGAAGCGTCGCCGCTTCGCACCCTCTTCGCCCTCAGGCAAGCTCCTGATCCTCGTTCGAACGAATGTAGACCGCCTTGATCGCCTTGGGGCTGACGCCCTTGACGACGAGCGCATTCTTCGCGATCATCTCGTTCATGACCGTCTCGGCGTCCGCCTTCGTCAGACCCGCCTTGGGATCGGCGAGACTCACGGTCGCCGTCTGCGTGTCCGAGAGCTTGAACACCATCTTCAGCACCTTCGCCACTTCCTTCACCTCCTCCCTGCACGCGCGGGGCTTGCGGGGCAGCCGTGCAGCCGCCCCCTGCCCGCGTCTCTTACTCCTCGGTCAGCGCGGCTGCATCCTGGCGCATGACGTCATGCACAGTATGCGACTGCAAGCCGCCGATCCCCTTGCCGATGGCGAGGAAATCCTCGTCGCTGAGCGTCGGGTTCATGTGCTGCACCATGCGCTGCCCGTAGGTCGGCGCACCCTTCTTGTCCGTTCCCGTCTGGACCTTGAGGATCAGCTTCGTCGCCGCTTTCGTCTTCTTCGCTGCCATGTTCTCACCCCCTTTCGCCCCTATACATGCGGCGAGGAAGCGGAATATATCCAACAGCTTTTTTTCTCTTCGAGGAGGGCGGCGAGGCAAAACGCCCGCTGCAAAAAAACAAAGACCGGAGCACCGTTTCATGCGCTCCAGTCCTCACCCTGAGATCGCGGATCACGCCAGCCTCTCTCGGATAAAAAAACTGCCCGGAAGGATCATCATCCCCCGGACAGCTCTTTATGACTTTCAGGCCAGCGCTCCCGCCTTCGGGACGCAATCCAACGACTGTCTCTTCTTCGCCGTCTCCAGAATCTCATGGAAGGTTCTGCCATCCTCCGGATAGTAGGCGACGGCAATGCGGCACTCCAGACCATAGCCGCCGAACTGCGTGCTCTCGCCGCCGAACAGCGTGCGGATCGCGCGCGCCTTCATATCCATGACCTCCGTGCGCTCCATATCCTTGACGAAGATGGCGAACTGCCCCTCGCCCAGATGCGCCAGCACATCGCCCGCACGGAAGAAGCTTCCCACCGCTTTGCAGATGCGCATGAGGAGCTGATCCGTCCAATGCTTGCCGCGCTGCTCGGAAAGGCGGCAGATATTGTCAAAGGAGATGACCATGAGCGCATTGCTCTCGTCACGGCCGATGCCTGCAAGGTACGTCTGCACGACCTTTTCCAATCCCGCTTCGTTCAGAATCCCCGTCACCGAATCGCGCTCCGACCGGAAATGCGCAAAACTCTGCTCCATCTTGCCCATGCTCGACTCGATATCCCAAAGGATGCCGATCGTGCGCCGCACACGTCCCGTCTCGTCGCGCAGGAGCTTCACAGCCACCTCGTACCACGAGTATCGTCCCTGCGGCGCCTCCGCCATATCGAGCAAGACCTCGCGCATACCCGTCGTCTGTCCACGCAAGAGAGTCACGAGCCGTTCGACTGAATCGGGATGGATCATGCCGCGGTTCTCCGTGCAAAGTGTGCGGCAGAAGCCATCAAGGCGTTTCTCCTTCATGCCGTCGCGCGCTTTTGCCAAGAGCAGGACATCCTGTTCGATGTCATAATCGAACGTGACCACACCCAGTTTCTCCAATAACAGCTCTACACATTGATTCTCGTAACCTGCTATCGGAGTCTTATATTTTTCCATAATATAACCTCCTCTAGATAGACAAGCATAACTACCAATGCTTTCCCCATAACTCTCTCGCAACATTCCCAAAAAACGTTAGAGTTATTCTAAGCTATAGTATAGCGCAAGGAGCGGAAAAAATCCAGAAAAAATTGAAATATTTTTCCCAAAAGCCATCGGGCTATGGGACTGCCCCTTTTCGCGCAGCAAAAAAGAGGGGCGCGCAAGACGCACACCCCTCTCCCTATATCTTTCTTCTCAATCCGTGCGCACGACGAAAGTGCCCAGCTCCTCGGCTGCATTCGTGACGCGCGAGAGGTTCGCCGTGATCTCTTCGGTCGCCGCCGCCTGCTCCTGGCTGATCGCGCCCGTCGTCTCGATCGTCTTCGAGATCTCCTCGACCGCCTTGTTCATCTCGGCAAGCGTCGCCTGGATCTTCTCCGTCGCTTCACGCGACTGCTCGGCGAGCTTCCTGACCTCTTCAGCGACGACGGCGAAGCCGCGTCCCTGCTCGCCGGCGCGCGCCGCCTCGATGGCGGCATTGAGGCCGAGGAGGTTCGTCTGCTGCGCGATATTGTTGATGAAATCGATGACCTTGATCGTCTCCGAGTTGCGCACCTTGAGATCCGCCGCCTGCTGCACGGCTTCCTGCCCCGATTTCGCCAGCTCGCTCGCGCTCTGCGCGACCTGCTCGACAGCATTGTAGACCGTCTCCGTCGACTTCGTGACCTCGTCGACCGCATGGGCGAGACGGATATCCTGCTCGACGTCCATCGCCGCCACGAACGTGCCGATGACGCTGCCGTTGATGCCGCGAATCGGCGTGATCATGCTGCGGATGCCGCGGCCGTAAAGTTTCTCGTCGACCAGCCCCCACATAATCGCGTCCCGTATCGACGACGCGCTTCGTGTTGCCGGTGATCGGCGCGCCGACAGCGGGCGAGAACTTGACCTTGTCATTGAGCACCGTGATCAGGTTCTTTTCCGTATTCGTCACGCAAACGACAACCTCTTGGCGAATGACACGATTCAGATAAGGAGCAACCGCCACAAAAGCGTTCAAAACATCTTGATCTGTCTTGATCGTATCGGGATAAGCCATGAACATACATCTCCTCTGTATACGCTTCAAAGAAACAACGGCTTCATGCCTGCGGCAAGGCACATAAAAGACAAAAAAATCCTTATGCACTAATATCGTGAAAATCCGCCGAAAAGATAAGGTCTTTTGAAGAATCTCGGAAAGAATCAGACTTTAGGATGTATCTGCATCTGCCCCTGTTCCTAAAAAACCCCGCCGTAAGAAAAACGCTGCGGCACTCTGTGAACTGTGTCTCCATCTGCAGGTCTATGCCGTGTGCTTGAACCAATTGTTGCACCGCTTGAACAGCCCCATAAAATAACTGCTTCATAGGCATTTGGATATATTTCGATTATTTATGTCCCTAAATATAGATTCTTGTCCCAGTTTATAATATAATAATTTATGATAGGAGGTATGATGAGATGAAGAAACAAAGTGTTTTGAATTTGATAAAATATCATGTTGAACGAAATGAAAATGCTTTTTAGAAATGAAGCGATAGCGATAGCGAGATACTTCGACAGTATTAATGATTGTCAATTGGCTGAATATATCATGGCGTTAATTTTTAGAATCGAATTTATATGTTCCGCAGAGCAGTGATTTTTGAAAGTGAGTTTTTAAAGCAAGTAGAAACGAGAAACTTGAATCCCTCAATCTTCCGTTAGAGATATCAGAAGATATCAAAGGGTTGATTAATGCTGTAAATCATAATGTAGGAATCAATAAATTTTTATTCGAAGGCTTGCCAGGAAGCGGGAAAACAGAGGCTGCGAAAAATGTTGCGAGATTATTGGAGAGAGCTCTTTTTATCGTGGACTTTGAAAATTTAATAGACAGCAGACTTGGACAAACCAATAAAAATATTGCGAATGTTTTTTTCAAGAAATCAATAGGATGCCGAATGCAAATAAGATTATCGTTTTGTTTGATGAAATTGATGTAATCGCTTTGGATAGAATCAACTCAAATGATGTCAGAGAGATGGGGCGGGTTACATCCACTATTTTGAAGGAGTTGGATAGATTAACTGATCTCAACAAGGAAATAGTGATTATTGCAACTACAAATCTATATGCAGGTTTTGATAAAGCGCTGGTCAGACGATTTGATGCGGTTATTAATTTCAATAGATATAGCCAAGAAGATTTAGTAGAGGTGGCTGAACATTATTTCTCGTCGTTCATCAAGAACTTTAAAGGTCCTTCAAAGGATACAAGGTTATTTAGAAAAATATTAAAGATCGCATCTGCGTTGCCTTATCCGGGAGAATTAAAAAATATAATAAAGACATCTCTTGCCTTTAGCGATGCGGGGTCTGAATATGATTATTTGAAACGCTTATATAACAGTCTAATCGGCAATTTAGATCAAAAGGATTTGAATCAGCTTCATGAAGAGGGTTTTACGGTAAGAGAAATTGAAAAACTTAAAGGGGCATCCAAGAGTGTTGTAGCGAGAAAACTGGGCAGAGAGGAGATAAACAATGAATAATATATTGGAATTAAAGGGAAAACGCTTTGTTCAGGCCTCTAGGGATGGAATTAGAGGAGGCGTTTCTATGAACAGCAAGATGAATGTGTCGAGTGGACACCTGTTAAGGCTCAGATCAAAGCTTGAACAAGTCAAAGCATTTTGGGATAAGGAGTCAAAACCGTTTGATGGAGTCTTAGTCAGTGTGCACTATAATAAAATTGTTGCAAAAAGCAATCGTATAGGAGGGCTTTTCAAAGGAAGAGAGTCTAATAAAGCTATTGTTGGAGCGAAATTTAATAAAGATAAGAGTAACCACATCATAACATACTTTCTTGATTCAAAAGATTTAAGTGCAAGTATAAAATTGCTTTCCCAGGCAGCGGAAATTTTATCTCAAAAATTTTCTGGAAATATTGATAAAAATGTCATGGAAAACAAGAATAGTTTCACTAGGTCGATGTTTAGGAATCTTCCACTCAGTATGTCTGTGTTCAAACAAGTAATAGCAGATGCTTCTTATATTGAGTCATTTGAGATTGAGATGCCGACAATGGAAGTCAAGAGAAGTATCGTAACTCTTTATGATGTTAGGAAAAATGTGAAGATGTTATTTGAAGACTTGGGTATAGAAATTTTAAATACCAGAATCTTGGATAATCAGACCATTTATTTGGACGAGAATCAGGCATCCGTGCTTTTTGAAAAAGCGCCATATCTCGTTTCCATGACAACTGCAGACTTGAGTCAGCTATCCCCAGATGATTTTATAGATGAGTATCAAAAAGAAATGGCAACTATACCGTCTCCATCGATAGAGCCTACGATAGGGGTCATAGATACGCTGTTTGATGAAAATGTATATTTCACGAATGGGTTGAATATCATGACATGGTAGCGAAAGATATACCTAGAAATTCGGATGACTATCGCCATGGGACAGCAGTGTCTTCTATTATTGTGGATGGAACAAGATTGAATCCGTGGTTAGAAGATGGGTGTGGCAGATTCAAAGCCAGGCATTTTGGCGTGGCATTAGGAACAGAGTTTTCATCATTTTCCATAATTAAACAAATTAAGAGTATCGTTTTGAATAATGCAGACATACGAGTTTGGAATCTCTCTCTTGGCAGCAATCAGGAAATAAATGATAACTTTATTTCTGCGGAAGCATCGGCATTAGATCGGATACAGTTTGAAAATAATATAATCTTTGTTATCGCAGGGACGAATAAGCCAAGTGAAGATATCGTCAAGATTGGTTCTCCTGCGGATTCTGTCAATAGTATGGTTGTAAATGCAGTGACTCGAAATGGTCTGTCTACTAAGTATTCTCGTAAAGGACTTGTGCTATCATTTTTTGCAAAGCCTGATGTGAGTTATTATGGAGGCAGCGGGGAAAAATACATCAGGGTTTGTGAACCATTAGGAGAAGCGTATGTTGCGGGAACATCTTATGCTGCGCCTTGGATTGCTCGTAAGTTATCTTATTTGATGGATGTATTGGGCTTGAATAGGGAAGTTGCAAAAGCTTTGATTATTGATGCTGCCAGAGGATGGGATGAAAAACCAAGTCCTGAAGAGGTTGCATTATATGGACATGGAATCGTTCCGATTCATATTGACGACATCGTCAGAACGAAAGATGATGAAATAAAATTCGTGGTCTCAGATATTAGCGAAAAATGGAATACATATAACTATCATTTTCCAGTTCCTCTGAAGAATGATAAGTATCCATATATAGCTAAAGCGACGATGTGCTACTTCCCACTTTGCGACAGATCACAGGGGGTGGATTACACGAATACAGAGTTGAACCTTCACTTTGGCAGAATAGGAGAAAATAACAAGGTCGTTGATATCAAGGGAGATACACAGAATCAGGATGAAGGATTAGGTGATGAAAAAAACTATCTTTTGGAAGGTGAAGCAAGGAAACAGTTTAGAAAATGGGATAATGTAAAATATATTGCCGAGTGCATAACAAAAAAAAGAAGTCCTAAAAAATCCTATAAGAACAAAAATTGGGGAATGGAAATAAAAACCAACAATAGGTTGAATCTGGAAGATGGTGAAGGTGTTAGATTTGGAGTCGTAGTGACGCTTAAAGAAATAAATGGAGTAAATCGAATTGACGATTTTATTAGAGATTGTACATTGAATGGCTGGCTGGTAAAGGTTATTGATGTGCAGAGCAGAATCGATATTCATAAAAAAAGTTAATGAAGAAATCGAGTTCGAATAATGTGATGTCGCTGTGGAAAAGCATTGCAGAGAGGGCAACGGGGAATATATGCGATGCAAAAGCCGAGCAAAACGGAGATTTCCGCTTGGCTCGGCTTTTTTCTTGCAACTACGCTTAGTTATGCTGCATGCTTTTTACCCCGCAGTGATATTCCGGATGCGCAGTTTTCCGTCTTCGAAGCTTTTCTGGTGCAGAGCGTGCGCCTTCAAGGCGAGGTACCATGTCCGAATGTCCGCGCCGGACGGGCGCTGCTGATCTACCAGTCGTTCGAGCATTTGCAGCTGATTCCGGTTGTCGGTCAGTTCTTCCAGGTTAAGCGTGCCATAGTGGCTGAGCTTGTATTTCTCTCTCGTCCTTCTGAGTAGTTCTTCGTATGTTCGATCGATTTCTTCCTCGCTCAACGGGCATACGCGCTCATTTTCCTGACTCCAATGGCGTAGCATGTCCCGGCCTTGTTCTTTGGTCGGATTGTCCATGCAGAGATGGATGTCGATGCGCCCCTTGCGTTTGATCGCCTCGTCGAGATTTGACTCGTAATTGGTCGCCGCGATGAAGAGGATCTTGGAGTTCTTGTGGCGGATACCGTCGTCGTTTTCATTTGCGATATAGTTCAGAAGAGAGCCGCGCACGACGGGAGAGAGCACCGTCTTGCCCGCGAGGGCGTCGATTTCGTCGAAGAAGAGGACGACGCCCTTGCTGTCCGTCATCATCTTGGAGAAGCGGATCGTCTCGCTGAAAATTCGCTCCAAGTTCTTGATCTGCATGTCGGGCAGGGCATCGGCGAAGTCGCGGCTCAAGACCTTGAAGAAGTAGAAGCCGTATTCGCCTGCGACGGCCTGCGCCAACATGCTTTTGGCGTTGCCCGGCGGCCCGTAGAGCAGCACGCCTTTTTGCGGGGTGACGCCGTATTCGCGGTAGTTGCGCTTTTCCTGCTCGTCCGCCATGATGTATTCCGCCTGCAGGCCGATGGACTCTTTTAAATCGTCGTAACCGATGATGTTGTCGAAGCGGATATTGTTTTGGCTGGGGGTGATGATGCTGCCGCCCGAGAAAATGCCTTTGCCAAGCAGATCGTTCCTGATGAAGCCGCTTTCCGCCTCCTTGAATGCGGCATCAAAAAGTTCGCGTGTCGCGGCATCTTCGCGCAGGGTGACTCCCTGCTGCTTGGCGCGCTCCTTGATCTTTTTGACGAAGTTCGATATGTCTCTGCCCGACATGCCCTCGGAGCGCGATAGGACGAAATCTTCCAAGCCGCCCGAAAGAGAGAATGGATGTGCGCTGTCCAAGAGAAGATCATTGAAGATGAGTTTGCGCATCTCCGTGTCTGGCAGGGGCACGAGGATCGGCTGATTTGACAGGCGGCTGCGAATGGCGGGATCGATGGCTGCCAGACGATTTGTTGCGGCGATGGTGAAGATCTTTTGTGTGCCTGTCGTCGCACCGTCCAGCTCCTGTAGGAACTGGTTGACCATATCCGTACCGAAGCTGTCGCCCATTCGCCCCATATCTCGACTGGGAAATACGGTATCGGCCTCATCGATGAAGAGGATTGTCGGGGCGTTGCCGCGCGCTTCGGCAAAGATGCGCTTGACCTTGGCGCTCGACTGGCCGACGTATTCGCCCTTGAGATCAGCTAGGGTCGGCGCCATGAAGTAGCATTTTTTCTCGTTCGCCAGAGCCTTGGCAATCATGGTCTTGCCCGTGCCCGGAGGCCCTGTGAGCAGGATGCCTTTGCGTGCGTGCCTGTGGTCGCCCTCAGCGAGGAATTCATCAACAGCGCCTTCGATGTCTCTCTTTTTTGTTTCTGTGAGACGCACCTGCTGCCAGCTCACTTTCTCTTCGATGGATTCCTCTATGCTATCGCGGAAGTCATCGAAGGAAAGGCTCGTTCGGTTCTTCTCCACGACGCCGCGCAGGACGTTCATGCAGGCGCGCAGCGAGCGCTTTCCCACGGACATGCTTTGTGCTGTTTCGTTGAGAGCCATCCAATCGAGCCGGTAGCTGCTGTCCATGTTTTTCAGAAGGTAGCGCAGGTAGGCGATGCGGATCTCCTCGGCTGTGGGATTGGCGACAAAGACCTCCTTCTGGTCGAAGCTGTAGCGCGACAGAAGCTCCATGTCCTTTATGGTGGCGACCACGCGCAGATTGCGCAGTTTCTCCCAGCCGCGGAATTCCCCCAGCCAGGTGTTGTCGATGGAAGATCCAAACAGGTCGGCAATCCAATCGAGGTTTTCCAAGAGGATGAACACTCTTTTTTTGCCCTTTTTTAATAGGTCGTTAAGGCGTAGGATCTTCGTGACGGCGGTATCGGCGTTCTCGCGCGCATCCGCCGCTGCATTCGCGATTTGTTCGTTCCGGGCAGCGGGGGCGGGGGCGCTCTTCTGTTGGAATGGACCTTTCACATTCGGTCTTGGGAACATATCCTCGAAAGGAATCTCTTGCAGGGAGTGATCTTCTGCGCGCAGGGTCAGACAATGGATGTTCGTCTTGCTGTTTTTCACATGGATGAAATAGTCATATTGTTCCATGCGCTCCAAGTAGTGATGGCTCAAGGCGGCGCTGAGGCTCTGATTCCCATGGTAGATGTCGTAAAAGAAGGAGTCGTTGAAGCCGTCTCCCGTCAGGAAATGAATGTTCTGTCCCTTTGCCGCCTGCTTGTCGATTTCGTCGATGACGCGATGTTTATGTGCATGAATCATTTTCCGTCCTCCGCGTCTTCGGGGAATTTTTGCGAGGAGATTATGCAGCAGGGCTGTGTCGGGAAAAGTCCCTTCCTTTTCGAGGGCGTCAAGCTCCTTCTTCATCTGCAGCACGGCGGTCTGCGCCTTGCTGTGCTCGGCTTTCTTCTCACGGATCAGGCGCTCCAGGCTGTTTTTCTCTTGGTGCAGGTCTTCGAGCGCTCTTTTCTGCTGCTCTTCATCATTGTCGCGCTTTAGCTGCTCGATTTCCTTCTCCAAGGTTTCTTTCTGCATGCGGTAGTCGCGATACTCTTCCGATTGGCGTTCGAGATCGGCCTTCGTTCCTTCCAGCTGCTCCAATTCCCTTTTTGATAATTGCCGAACTTGTGCGTCGTGCTTCCCGTCTGCTCTTTGACCCATTGAAGAACCTGACGGATTGCCTGCAGGATGTCGCCCGACTGCGTGAATCCAAGGATGAAGTCGTGGTCGCTTTCTTGGAGATCGGCAAGGAGTTTTTGCAGCAGATGCTTGGACAGGGGATAGGCGCTTGCCAGATTCTTCACGGCGATCTGCTGCTTCTCTTCGGACAGCTTCTTCAATTCTTCATGCACCATGGAAGCACGGCTCTGATCGAGATACCAGAGAGCTTCCGCACGTTCTTCCAAGTCGTTTTCTTCCCCCAGGGGATTGCGGCCTTCGGTGGAAAGCTCTTTCAAAAATAGTCCAATCGAGGTTCAAATGCCATTGTTTTTCCTCCTTGTCAACTGTGAATGCGTATTCTGGGCTTTGGTGCGTGTTGATCCATCCGTTGCTTCGGCGGTTCCAGTATGCTTCTGCCGTCTTTCAGCACGTTCGTCATCGGTATGCCCGCATGACGCATCTTGCTGACGATCTCGCGCATGGATGTGCCGCAGGTGCCGCCTCGGGCCTCCTGATGGTCGACATCGACGATGATTTTGCCGTCGCTGTCGATGTCGATCTTTTCAAAGTCGATGATCTCATCGCCGATGGAGCAAACCATGCGGAAGCCATCATTCGGATTATCGTCGATGATCTCCATCGTGATATCGTAGCGAAGATCTGCCATGACCGTTTGCATAGCTGCTGCAAGCTCCGCCTTTTGGAGCATGGCCTCCTGCAGGTCGAGCGCCGTGCTTCGCAGCTCTTCAAGGAGTTTTTCTGCTCCCTGGAGCGTATCGACAGCGGCGAGAAAGTCCTCGGCGGCAATCTGCTTCTCGGCAGTTTTCATCGCGCTCTCGTAGTCGCTTTGCCTGTCTTGGCGGCCGTATTGCTTCAAATAGGTGAAGAGCGGTGTACGGGCACCATCCGCCCCCTTATTAATGTAGTCGATCGGCTCGGCGTAGGATATGTTGACAAGTCCATTTACGCGCTGCAGGGCGTCCTCGGCGTCCTTTTTTTGCTGCTGCCAAATGGCGACCTTCTCCGTCAGCTGCGATTGGAAGTCGGCAATCTTCGCGTAGAGCGGAGAAAACTCCTGCAGGACGGTCTCGTCAGCCTT
This sequence comes from uncultured Selenomonas sp., assembly GCA_916438625.1. Lineage (GTDB taxonomy): Bacteria > Bacillota > Negativicutes > Selenomonadales > Selenomonadaceae > Selenomonas. The sequence goes on from CAKAFE010000001.1 coordinate 2,738,071, forward strand.
GGCGCAGAGCGCATCGGCTTCCTTGAGCAGCGTTTCATAGTCGACTTTCAGGAATTTTCTCGCCTGTGCGGCGTCGATGCCCTGCAGCGCGTCCTTGAGATTTTGCCGCATGGCGTCGCTTTCCATGCGGTTTTTTTGGCGGTCTTGTTCATCTCCTCAATCTGGCGGCAGGCGTTCTTCGCCTGCTCTGTCTTGGCGTTCAGCTGATTGATCTGCTTCTTTTGCTGCGCGTCCGCTTCTGCTGCGCGCGCTTGCAAGTTTTGCAGACGCTCTCGCAGCGCTTGGTACTGTGCCAGCACGTCTTGTGCCTCACGGTATTCCGCATCGCAGTAATGGGGGTGGCCTTGAATCTTCTGGCGAATCCTCGCTGCTTCCCGATCTGCCTGACGCGCTTCCTGCTGTATGGAAGCGGCTTCCTGGCGGCAGTTTTTCGGCATGTCTGTCGCTAGGCGTGCGTCTTCGACTGTCTTTTGCAGGCCACGAAGTTTTTTTCTCCAATCGTTTCGCTTCCGTGTCGAACATGGAGGCGGCTTCAGTGCTGGCCTTGACGGAGAGCGCCTTCATGCCTTTCTTGAGGTCTTGCAGTATTTTTGAGGTCGTCTTCCATGGAACGAGCGTGCTTTTTCGATGCGCCCTGAGATAGACGCCGTCCGCTTCTTGGCGGATTTCTTCTCCTCGGGACAATACAGCTGCCACTTCGCAGCTCTTCTTTCCGCTCATGGGTGTTCGTCTCCTTTCCTTTGTTCGATTTTCTTGATGCGCTTCCATAGACCTTCCAGCGTATTCTTGGCGGGAATGCCGACGAGGAACAGATCCTGCCCGCCGCGATACACGAACTCGATGCTGCGGTTTTTCGTCTTCTCGATGAGTTCTTTGTATGGTTCATACTTTTTGGAGAGATAGTGGATGATCTGATTGTCCGAGCCACGATAGATGGTGTCACGGTTCTCTTCCTCGCGGTATTCGCCGTCGATGAGGATGTCGATGTGCGCGAGGATGAAGTGAATTTCGGGGCTTTCCATGGCATTGAGCTCGGCGAGCGTGTAGCCCGTATAGATCATGATGTCGAGGCGCGTCCGTTCGCGTATGAGGCGCACCAAGGCGGCGAGTCCTTCCGCTTGCAGGAAAGGCTCGCCGCCGCTGATCGTGATGCCGGTCAGAGACGCCACGGCAGCGAGTTCGTCGACGATCGCTGATTCATCCATCCAATAGCCGCCTTCGCCGATGCGCTGTCCGGCGGGATTGATGCAGCCCGCGCAGCGCTTCTTGCAGCCTTGCAGCCAGAGCGCGTAGCGAAGGCCGCGACCCTAGGACGCGCGTCTTCTTCTCCCTGTGCGTGATATAGAGCATCAAAGATTCCCGGCCTTGACCTGCGCTTGGGAATAGAGATTGCCCGTTCGCGCGGAAAGGGAGGGGACATAAAGCTCTTGGGCGAACTTGCTCGTCCGGTCGCGGCTGTCGACAAGGTTGCGCGATTCGGCAAAGTCGAACTTGACTTTTTGGAAGGGTTCTGTGATGCTTTTGACCGCCGGGCTGGCGATAGATGTCGAAGTCGACATTCCATACAGCACGATAGCAGAGATTCAGCGCCGCATAGACCTGCCGCTCCGCTTCTCGCATCGGCTCTTTCGTCTGCTGCTTTTTCTGCACGGCGCAGTCGTACAGCTCCTTGGCAAATTCGATGCTCGCGCCGATCTGCTGCACCAAGGTGAAGAGAGCCGTTTCGTTTCCTTTGCCGAGACCGTACTTCTCGCAGATGGGGAGGAAGGTGCCGCATTTCTGCAAAGCGTCGAGAACGGGGCGATAGATGTCATAGGGACGCAGGATGGCGGCGGTATGCGCTTGAGATTCCTGCAGTTCTTTCTTAAGGCTTTGCATCTCTGCCGTCAATTCATCTGCATGGCGGCGCGCGGCATCGGTCTCCTGGTTTGCGGCACGGACGGCTTCTTCCATCTGGAAATGCAGAGTCGCCTGTTCTTTGGCGTGCGTATCTTTCATTTGGGCGATTTGGGCGGAGAGGTCGTTGCGCGTCTGTTCCAAACTTTGTTTTTCGTTCGACAGCGCCGCATTTATTTCGGAAAGACGCTCGTTTGCCAGCGTTTGGGCGGACAGCGTTTGCTCTGTCTGTTGTCGCTTTTTCTGTTTCGTTTTGCAGCAGGGTTTTCTTTGTCTGAAGCTGCTCTTTCTGTTCCTTCAGAGACTGCTCCTGCTCTTTCACTGTTTGCTCAAGAGCCAGGCGTGCGTTTTTCGCAGCGTCGTGAGCCCTTTTTTCTGCATTAAGCTCTTCGTTCAGAAAGTTGACGCTGCTCTGCAGACGCTTGACTTCCATGTTTAGTGCCGCGTCCGCTTCTGCCTTCCGGTCGTTGACTTCTTGCCGGAAAGCTTGGATTTCTTCGGCAAGATTCCTCTCCATCTCACTGAGTCTATGCTCGTACAGGGAATGCTGCGTTTCCTGTCGCGAAGAAATTATCTCTAAATTGTCCGCGAGAGCAGTGAACTGGGGCAGGAGTTCGCCAAGAGCATTTTTCTTCTCTTGTTCAAGCATCTGTCTGATTCGCGCGAAAGCATCTTCTGCAAGGTGAGCATCCTGCAGCGGGCGGACGAAGCCCTTCACTTCGTCCAGTCTTGCGAAGCAGTTCTTCCACTGTTCCTGAATCCAGCCGATGAATACGGCATCTTTGCTCGGATCGTGCTCGTCGTACCATGACATATTGGGGCTCTTATCGCCGTAATACTGGATTTTTCCCAGCAGGTTGCTATGGAACCCTGCAAGGTCATCTTTTATACGTTGTACGAGATCCTCGAATTGTTCCTCTCTCATCGGCCAACCCTCCCGCTGCCGTCCAAGGAGATTGTCATATCGGGGGCAGGCGTTTCGTCGTCCGAAGGCGCTTCGCTGCGGCTGCCGAGGCGGAATTCGATCTTGTCTTCCTCGTATACGCGGAGGTACAGGTCACTTTTTCTTCTTGTCCTCGACGAAATCTTCGAGGCAGGGCGTCAGCGATTGGAGGATGTCCTGCTCGGCGGCGTCCTCGCCGACGGCGCTCGATGTGAAGTAGAGGTGTGCCTGCAAGGTCGCACCGTCGAGACGGTTTGCCCGATGCCAGCGGTGCTCGACGTCGTTCTTCTCCAACACCGTGATGAACTTGTTCGAGCCGCTGTCGAGATAACCGACGTTGTAGGCGAAGGGCGGGATGTCGTCCGACTGGGTGATGGCGGACGTGTCCACACAATATTCGCCGAGGCGCAGCTGACCGAAGGCGACGGCCGTCTTCTCGTTTACGTTGTACTCGGCGCTCTGTCCATCCTTGTTCAGTCCTTCGCCGATGCGTGTGATCGTATAGCCGGGGAAGGCCTCCTGCAGCAGCGGTTCGACGAAGCGCTGCTTGGAGGCGTTGCCGCTGAGGAAGATGGTCAGGTCGCTCTTGTCCGCCTTTGCCCCTGCCTTCTGCAGAGCTTCGCGGTTGGCACTGAAGCATTTTTTTCCATCTCATCTTGGAAGGCGGCGATGGTCTTTTTGGATGTCTTCTTCGAGCGTATCGTCGACCTGAGTGATTTCGAGTTCCAGATCGGCGTCCTCTCCGTCCCTCGTCGCGCAGCGTCAGCTTGTAGTGGCTTGTATCCGGAACTTTGTCGGCAGGCTCATCGGGGAAGATTGCCGTCAGGTTGTTGTCCACGGGATCGGCGGACTTGAAGAGCTTACGTGCAAGATTTTCCTTCATGATGTTCAGATTCGCTTCTGCAATCTCGTCGTTTCCGAGAAGACCATCGAAGCCTTCGGGCTTGAGCGTGTTTTCGGGAAGCACAAATTTGATGCGGTGTTCTTCCATGAGATCGCGATTGTCACGATAGATCTTGTAGGCGAGCTTGTGGATCAGTTTTTCGCCGCCGACCTTGTCGTCGCCGCCCACGCCGAGGATCTCGATCGTGTTATCGCCGTCCTCGTCAGCTTCGGTGCGCGCGTTGCGGAACAAGCCGAAGGAGAAGTCCATCGTACCGCCGCCAAGATCGTATATGGCGAAGACCTTTGCGCGTCCGTCTTCTTCGCTGATCTTCAGCTGTTGTCCCACGATGGCGCCGATGCAGGCGATCGGCTCGGAGTAATCCATCGTGACCGTCACGATGTTCTTGTCACGCCGGTTTTTTCCCTTTTTCGATATAGCGCGGCAGGGCGCGGCGAATCCCGTATTCGAGTGCGGCGCGGATCTTCTCGCGCAGTTCTTTGTCGAACTTCACGGGATAGGTGATCTGGTAGCGCGTATAGATCTTGCCGTTGGCGGGGTTGTTGATGGCACGGCTCAAGAGATAGCCGTAAAAGGCGATGGGGTTGAACTTCTTGTCGCCGTAGTCCTGCAGGTCGTCGACCATCGTGATGGGTCCTCGCTGATTGTCCCAATAGGGCAGCAGCTTGACCTCTTTGTGGTGTGCAATCTGGTAGGGCAGCATTTTTGAGCTGCGTCAGAATAGCGCCCATCTTGCGCTTGCCGTCAGTGGCATCGACATCGGCGAAGACATCTTCGACCGTATAGCCGGAGTCATAGTCGACATCGGTCTCGTCCACGGTCTCCTGCAGTTTTGTCATAACGAACGGCGGGTTGGGATTCTTCGCCTGCCACTGGCGATAAAAGCTCATCCCAACGATAGATCATCAGATTGGTCGGATTCTCGTAGGGATTATCTCCCTCGCCCACGTCGCGCTTGCCACCGCCCGAAAGCGTGAAGAGCTGGGGTTTGAGTTCGCCCTTGATTGCCGCGCAGGTCGAGGATGTGCCAAAGTCGATGGATACGAGCCCGCTGCCGATGAGCTGCTTGTCGCGGCAGCTTCCCTCGATAACACGCGTGTCGTGGACGCATATACGCAGGGGAAGGTGTGAACCTTGCCGCAGTCGCGGTAGATGTCATGAATCTCGAAGCGCCCTTCGAAGAACGGATGCGCCGACTCGATGCCGTACTCCTCGATGGCTTTCTGCAGTTGGTTCGTGTTGATGTAGGCGATGTAGCAGTTCCGCTTCTTGTCGAAACGAACCTCTTCCTCGAAGAGGGGCGCGATGTCCGTGCTGTCGATCTGATACCAATAGAGGCTGACGTACTGCTTGCGGTCGGCATGATTTTCCGTGGAAAAATTCTCATCGAGGCACAGTTCGAAGACGCGGAAACCGCTCATGCCCCAGACGCCTTTTTCCTCCGAGTACAGGTCGCTGGCGGAAATGGCGGGATAGCCGAACATCTGCTTCTCCGTGATGTCGCCGTAGCTCATGGAAGGGAATTTCGCCTCTTCTGCGGCAAAGGAAAAAAATAGCCAGCGGGCAGATTCTTGAGGAAGACGTTGCTGTTCTTCCTGCGCTCGAACTCTTTGTTCGTTTCCGCCTCGCCCGTATCTTCGAGCAGCAGGTACTTGATGAATTCAAAATCATTTTCCAGGTGCATGTGCGCGTCGTCGTGATAGAAGCGCATGGTGATTTCATCCGGCTGGAAATTGTTCAGGTGGAAGGGCAGTTCGACGGTATCAAGCCCGTCGCTTCCAGTGTCGCGGTTCTCGATCTGGTACTGCTTAATCTCTCCCGATTTTTCTCTGTACTCCATGAAAAATTTCTGCAGTTTGCGGACGTATTTTTCTGCCATGTTCATCTCTCCATTCACTGTAGTTTTCTCTCTTCCCGCCGTCTTTATAAGGGGGTCAGGGGTGCTCCGTCATGTCGATGATCTGCAGGCGCAGGGCGTCGTGGTACATTCGCCGCCGATAGATGTTCTTGAGGCTCACGGAATATTTCACCTGCTCAAGCGCGGATCGGAAGGCCTCGTCCGCCTGCTTCTGCAGGCAGACATAGCGCCTGTAGCTTTCGACGTAGTCCAAGCGGCAGAAGTCGTCCTTGCCGAGGAGTTTCAGCAGCTGTTCGCGGCTGCATTCCCCGCGCTCATCGATCGTTGCCGTGATCGTGTCCTCGACGAATACATAGTGGTATTCCACATCCATTTTCGCCAGGGCGTTTCGGAGCGCGCTCTGTAGCTTGTTTCCCTTGACACCGCCTTTGAGGGCCTTTTTCAGGAAAAGCTCGACCATCTTGGCGGGGATGCAGAATTCCCTTGCAAGCTGTTCGAGCCAGATGAGCTTGTTCGCCGTGAGACCGCCTTCGGCGGCTGCCGCATCGACCAGAAAGTCCGGTACGCCTGCTTTAGCTCGGGCGCATGGTGGGCGAAGGGGTGCGTCTCCCGCACGGGCAGGAGTTTCGTGCGCCGCAGCTGCAGGAATTCATGGACGAAGGAGAGAAAGGCCTCGTCGAAGCCGTAGTCGAGCAGATTGCCCTTGAACTCCTTGACGCGCCGCCTCGACTCGATGCCGTCCTCTGCAAAGCGCAGATCTTCGTAGGGCGCGCGCTGCAACGTGCTGCTGCCGTTGCGGAAGAGAATACCTGTGCGCGTCAGGGCGAGGAAGTACTGATCGTTCATCTCCCCTTGGTCTGCGTCGAGCAGGTACAGGGCGACGAGGTCTTTCGCATCCTTCTCATCCTGCAGGACGGCGAAGGCCTTTTTCAGATAGGGGCAGTCCATGTCCCTGCCCCTGCTGCAGGCCTCGGGTCCGATCAGATAGCGCTCATCGTCGCTGTCCGTCTCGGGATAGTCGTAGCGGCGATTGTATTTTTCGGCGATGGACTCGATCGCGAGAGCGCTCATGCGGAAGTTCAGCGGGAAATACAGCATGTCCCTTTTTCCCAGAGGAATGATGTCGGATTTGATGAGCTTGCGCTTTTCCTCATCTTCGCGCAAGGCGGGGTAAAGCAGCAGATCGACATCGTCGTGGTCAATCACCTCGACTTCTTCAACCGCCAAGTTCTTCACCGCTTTCCGTGTGCAGATGGATTTCGGTACGGCTCGCCGCGCTCGCTTTCGCGGCGGTCTGCCACAGGATCTTGTCCTTGACGATGAGCAGGGAGGTCTCATCCTTGCACGGGCTGGGGTAGGTCATCTCTTGCATTGTCATCTCAGTTTCCTCCTTCATGTGATTCCCGGCCATTCCATAGGATGCGGATCTCAATTCGCCGGTTTTCGGCAGAAAGGGGATCTTTTGTATTCTTCAATCGCGTTGCGCCGTAGCCGGCGACGCCGATGCGATCGGCTCCATCATTGCCCATCGAGGCGATCATCTCGCGCCGGACGTTTGCCGCGCGAAGTGTAGAAAGTTGGATGTTGTCGGCAAAGTAGCCGCCACGATTGACGACGGTCTCAATTGCCGCAGGATCTGTGTGTCCCTCGATGAGGATTTCCATTCGGTCGTGCTTGTTCATGTAGCTCTTGAGCGTCGCGGACAAGTCGCGGACGATGCGCTGCGTGCCGCCGGTCAGCTCAGCACTCCCCGAATCAAAGGTGGCGGACGTCAGCTCAAGCATGCCCGTTTCCTCGTGTACCTTTACCTGTCCCTGTCTTTCGTAGTCCGCCAGGGTTTCGCTAATCTGGTGCATCATCTCTCGCCGCTGCGCTTCCTGCGTGAACTTCGGCACGATGGATGCCAGAACGAAGAGCAGCAGGAGCACGAGGACGACGCTGGAGAAGAGGTCAGCGATGGAAATCCACGGGTTCTTCTTCTTTCGCAACAGCAATCACCTCCGCGAGGTCATATCATTTCGAGGAATCGCGGCAGATTTCCGGAGCGGGTCTGTGCTGCTTCTGGGAGATGCAGCAGGCGCATTGGCTGAGGCTGCACTGCTTCGCGGAATCGAGGCAGTCATCTTGGTCGGATCTGTGCCGCTTCGCGGAACCGCGACAGGCGTCTTGGTCGGAGCTGCGCTTCGGGAGATTGCGGCGGACATCCTAGACAGAGATGTGCTGCTCGGAGAGGCTGCGGCGGGAGAGGGGAGGAGCGGCGCAGATGCTTTGAGCGTCTGCACGAGAAGGGCGGATTTCTCTGTAATCAAGGCTTGCAGTTGTGCGCTTTCTTGGGCGAGCGCTTTTTGGCAGGACGCCTGTACTTTCCGTATGGATGATTTCTGCAATCCCGTCGAGTTTCTGCGCGAGAAGCGCCCTTTTCGCTCGTCTGTGCCTGCGCCAGATTTTCCAGTGCCGCGAGCAGTTGTCGGGCATAGGCGGGATTGTCGCAGGCATTCTTGATGTTCGCCGTATAGGTTGGCAGAAGTTTTTTCTGCTCTTCGTTCGTGCGGCAGAGAGTCTCCAATAAGACTTCGAACTTTTCCGTGGAGGTTTTGCGTGCGGAACGCTCCTCCTCCTGCGAGGACAGAAGAATCATTTCGAGCGATTTCAGAGCTTCCACATGATCGGTTTGCGCACGTTTCATGTCGTCGTAGAACTTCTGGCGAGAGTTCTTCTCCTGCTGCTGTTGCTGCACTCTGGCGAGGAAGTCGTCCTGGATCGCTTTGGAAAGTTGGCTTGCAACATTGCTGAGGGAGAGGGCGGCGGATTTTTGCAGCCTCGTCGCTTGCTGCGCCTCGACTTGGCTGACCTGCTTCATCTCCGCGACGTGCTGCTCAGTTCGTGCAGCACGCCCGACAAACGGCGGATGGCTTCGTGGACGTGCTTTGTCTCCGTCATGTATTCGTTGTGAACTTGACCGAGCTGCGCTCTGAGCATTTTTTCAAATGCCTGCTGGGAGCGCTCCGCAAAGTCTTCTTCGCTGCACAGGAGCTGCTTTTTGGGATGCTTCGAGGAAGCGGTTCGTGCTCTCGCGGTTGCTCTTTAGCTCTTCGAGGAAGTCTTCCTGAACCTTCTCGAAGGTCTCTCGGCTCGTTCGGATGTTTTTCTCCACAGTGTCATGAATGGCATGGACGCTTTCTTTCAGCTTTTTTGTTTCATCTTGGAACTCTTTCGTCGTATGGGCGAAAATGGTCGTGTTTTTTGCGAAAGCCTCAGCACTTTCAATGAATTTCGCAATGTTTCCTGCGATTATCTGCAGGGAGATGCTCTGTCGTCCAAGTTCGCTCTTGAGAGCCTCGAAAGAATTCATGTGCTGCAGCGCCGCCTCATTCTGCCAGGTTTCTATACGATGCGAAATGCGCTCGAAGGCTTCGAGCGTCTTGGCCAGCGCTTGACCCACCGCTTCCTGTCGCTTGGTTTCTGTTTCTTGGAGGCGGGTTTCTGCCTCTTGCTGCAAGGCGAGCTGCTTTTCAAAAAGTTGATTCTGTGTGGCGAGCAGAGCACGGATGCCGTCGCCTTCCGTCGCAAAGAGCGTCTCGGTCAGCTCATCGATGAGGTCCTGGCGGGCAGAGAAGTAAGTGTCCACGAAAAACTTCTGGAACACGAGGGAGAAGCAGATGCCCCATACGGAGGTCTGGAATTTGAAGGCGATGACGCTCAAGACCTCTGTGAGCCGCGTGAGATCCGTGACAGACTCCTGCAGCAAGTCGGCTGCGCCCTGTATGGCTACGCCCAAGCCGAGAAATGTCGCCAATATGCCCACGTTGATGAAAGTGCCAGGCAACTCTTCAAGACGGTTTTCCACATCGGCCAGGGCGGACAGGCGTATGCGCAGGAAGGCTTGCGGCGTCAGCTTGTTCTGTAGCTGTGCATAGTCGTCGACCGCATGCTCCTGCAAGGCGGTAAGCTCTTTGGCAATATTTCCGCCATTTGAGCCCGAGAAGGAACATGACGATGAACGCGAGCAGGAAGAGGACGGACAGGGCAGCCTCGGGTACGAAAAAATCGTACAGTTTTTCAGGAGCAGATCATCCACGGATAAAGACCTTCTTTCACGTCAAAAAAATAGAAGCATCGACGGAGTTTTTACTCGTTGGAACGAACTTTCTTCTCAATATTATAATCTGTTTTGAAAAAATTTTAGCTTATGTTACCTAGACACAAAATGTATCCCCGTAACATATAGAATACAAGGTTCGCAAGATGGAAGCCAAGGAGAATGCCTTGCTGAAGAACTCCAAGTACCTTTGGTTGAAGAATGATGCCAATCTAACGGAAAAACAACGAGAGAAAAAGGAAACGCTCCGCACGATCCGCAATCATTGGGACGAGATCCTGCACTACTTCGAGCACCCCCATACAAATGCCATTCTGGAAGGGGTGAACAGCATCATGCAAAACATCACGCGTCGCGCCCGAGGGTTCAGAAATGATGAATATTTCAAGACCACGATCTATCTGGGATGCGGCAAGCTGAATATCAACATCCAAATCCCATAATTTGTCCATTGGTAAAAGACTGTACGAATATAAAGAACATTTGTTCCTTTTGCCTACCCATATCAAACAGCGAGGAGCCGAAGCGGATGAAAGTCGTCGACAACCCCAGTATAACAAAGACCCCGCAGGCTTTGGTTACCTGCGGGGTAAATTCCGAAGACATTTGTTCATCTGCCGGGCAAAGCGGCATGAGCTGCTCCCCATCCCGTACCCTGTGACGGCGTCATCCAAGAGACTCGCTGTACATATATCCTCACACGTTACAAAAAAATTCTTGCGGATTCCGTTCTTCTTGGCAGCCTGCCTGTCACGACTAATCGCTTATGTCCAAAAGCCTTTCTTGGCGCGCCACGAAATCCTCGATCGCCCGGTTGCGCTCCTCCTTCGTCATCGTCTTCGGCAGCTCCTTGAGGAAGGCATCCAGTCGAAGCCCCAGCTCGCCGCTCTTCATCGCCTCAAGCTTCTCTTTCTCGGATGCAGTATTCGAGGAAAAGACAATATTCCTCGTCTGCCAATACGCAAGTTTTTTTCCGGGTCATCCTCGAACTCCCGCAGGAATGCGTCCACGCTGTCGATTCTCTTCACTTCCTCCGGGCTGACCGCCGGCGGCGTGCGGCTGCCGTGAGCGTATGGGGCTGCCGAGGGCACTGTCGAGGGAGTTTCCTGCAGCGTCTCCGCCCCCCAGCGGCGCAGCCGACTGCGCCTCCTGCGTGTCGGCAGATGTTTTCGGGCGACGGCGCGGCCGGACTTTCTTCTGTCGCATTCGGCAAACGGACAGCCGGGGATTTCCTCCGGCTCAACTGCAGGAGCGCTCGGCAGCGGTTCTGTCCCATCGAGCCGCGGCAGGAAGAAAAACGCCGCGACGGACGCGACCGCCGCCGAGAGCAGCGCCATCCTGCCACGTTCTGCCCAGAACCTGCGGAGGGTCACCGCACGGCGAAGCTCCTGCACGTTCCGATACCGTCTGTCCGGATCGATTTCCGTGCATCGGGCAAATACTTTGGCGAGATAGCCGTCGTACTCCTCGGGCATGGATTCTCGCAGGGTTATGCCGATGGAGTAGATGTCGCTCCTTGCGTCCGTCTGCCCGTAGCCGAACTGCTCCGGCGGAGCGTACCCCTTGGTGCCGAGATGCATCGTGTCCTCGCCGCTGTGCTCCTTGACGGTGCGGGCGGCGTCGAAGTCGATGAGACGGATGATGCAGCCGCTTTGCAGGATGAGATTGGACGGCTTGATGTCACGGTGAACGATGCCCTGCGCGTGGATCGGAGCAAGCCCATCGCACAGCTGCAAGAGGATGTTCCCCGCCTCGCGCTCCGAGAGATACGCCTTGCGCCCAATGCGGTCGAGCAGGGATTCGCCCTGCACATATTCCTCCACGACAAGCGTCTCGCCGTCCTCCTCGATGCAATGCAGGATGCGAGGAATCAACGGATATCCCTTCTCCTTTAGGATCGCATAGGGAAGCCCCGTCCAAGCGATGCGCTTGTGTATGACCAGCCGACCTGATTTCTCGGACGCCAGCCACACCTCGCCCTTGTCGCTGGATTTGAGCAATCGGATCTTCAAAAATGCCGTCTCGATATATGCGGTTATATGCGCATCCAAGAAATCACCTTGCCTTCTTCTCTGTATCGTATTATCCTATAATGGAGTCGTTATATCCATCGTCATAGGAGGAGCATCATGCCGAAAGACACCGAGGAACTGAAAGACGGACTGCGCCAGGCCTCCGGCCTGGAGGGCTTTCTCGTAGACAATCAGAAAGAGTTTCGCCGATACACGCTGGCAGAATACCTGAATCAGCTCCTGGACGAGAAGCGCCTGTCCAAAGCAGATGTCGTCCGGGAGTCTCGGCTGGAGAGAGTCTATGGTTATCACATATTCGCCGGCCGCAAAAAGAATCCTTCCCGCAACAAGGTCATTTCCCTCGCCCTCGCCATGAAGCTCGCACCGGAAGAGACGCAATATCTCCTGTACTATGCGGGAGCGGAGCAACTCTATGTCCGCAATCCGCGGGACAGCATCCTCTGGTATGCGCTCGACCACCACATGAGCGTGCTGGACACGAACATCATGCTCCAGAAGATGTCGGAACAACCCTTGTTGAATGTCGAAACAGAGATGCCTTGATTCCAAAATAAAAAAACGCACCCTTTCGGGTGCGTCATCAACCAGCAGCTTTCTATCCTCCCAGGTCGTCTCCAACCAAGTACTTTCGACGTATGAGTGCTTAACGACTGTGTTCGGGATGGGAACAGGTGGATCCACTCAGCTATCGCCACTGGATTTCTTCTTGAGGTCAACTCGCGTGAGCGTGCCCTCAAAACTATACAGAAGACAAATGGAACATTTTAGTTGGCAAAACTTAGCGGTCAACGTCAGCCAATCACCTGCGCGCTTCGCGCTTGGTTCTTGGGACGTTTTCGCATACGACCTGTTACCCAATCGGCTTTCGCCTCTTGGACAGGTCAGTAGGTCAAGCCCTCGGCATATTAGTACGGGTCGGCTGCACGCCTTGCGGCGCTTCCACTCCCCGCCTATCAACCTCATCGTCTTTGAGGCGCCTTACCGGACTGCTCCGTGAGAAACTTCATCTTAGGGCTGGTTTCACGCTTAGATGCTTTCAGCGTTTATCCTTTCCGGACGCAGCTACCCAGCTGCACGGCTGGCGCCATGACTGGTACACCGTTGGTCCGTCCACTCCGGTCCTCTCGTACTAGGAGCAGCCCCCTTCAGGTTTCTTCCGCCCGCGATGGATATGCATCGAACTGTCTCACGACGTTCTGAACCCAGCTCACGTACCACTTTTAATGGGCGAACAGCCCAACCCTTGGGGACCTGCTTCAGCCCCGTGATGTGATGAGCCGACATCGAGGTGCCAAACCTCCCCGTCGATATGGACTCTTGGGAGAGATTAGCCTGTTATCCCCGTGGTAGCTTTTTATCCGTTGAGCGATGGCAATTCCACTCTCATTCCACCGGATCACTAAGCCCTACTTTTCGTACCCTGCTCGACTTGTCGGTCTCGCAGTCAAGCTCCCTTTTGCCTTTATGCTCTTCGCGCGATTTCTGTCCGCGCTGAGGGGAACCTTTGGACGCCTCCGTTGCTCTTTTCGGAGGCGACCGCCCCAGTCAAACTGCCCACCGGCACTGTCCCGAGTGTCGTGACTACTCCGGTTAGATGACCAGCGGAGGAAGGGTGGTATCCCAACAGTGGCTCCGGGCGTCCTTGCGGCCGCCTTTCTCTGCCTCCCACCTATCCTGTACATCATCCGCCGGGCATCAATGCCAAGCTGCAGTAAAGCTCCATGGGGTCTTTCTGTCCAGTCGCGGGTAACCTGCATCTTCACAGGTATTTCAATTTCACCGGGCTCCTCGTCGAGACAGTGCCCAAATCGTTACGCCTTTTCGTGCGGGTCGGAACTTACCCGACAAGGAATTTCGCTACCTTAGGATGGTTATAGTTACGGCCGCCGTTTACCGGGGCTTCAGCTCAAGGCTTCGGGTTTCCCCTGACCTCTCCCCTTAACCTTCCGGCACCGGGCAGGCGTCAGCACCTATACGTCAGATTTCTCTTTTGCAGGCACCTGTGTTTGTGGTAAACAGTCGCTTGGGCTTCTCTTCTGTCGCCGCCCCCGGCTCCAACCGCATGGCCTTCACCGGGAACGGCCATCCTTTTCCCGAAGTTACGGATGCAATTTGCAGAGTTCCTTAACGAGGGTTTTTCCCCGCGCACCTTAGGATCCTCTCCCTGCCTGCCTGTGTCGGTTTCGGTACGGGCGCAGTTCGTCTCGCTAGAAGCTTTTCTCGGCAGTGTATTCGCTTGGCTTCGGCTCGCCCGAAGGTTCGCCTCCCTGTCACGTCTCGGCTTTTTGCAGGGGATTTGCCTCCCTTGCAGCCTACCGGCTTCGACGCGCTCTTCCATTCGCGCGCCCAAGCTCCCTCCTGCGTCACTCCATCACTCAAACGACTCCCTGCGGTACTGGAATATTCACCAGTTGTCCATCGCCCTATGCTTGCTGCCTCGGCTTAGGTCCCGACTGACCCCGGGACGACGAGCGTTGCCCAGAAACCTCAGGCTTTCGGTAGTCAGATTCTTGCTGGCCTTTTTCGCTACTCATACCGGCATTCTCACTGCCATGCGCTCCACCGCTCCTTCCGGTACGGCTTCTCCGCGCATGGTACGCTCCCCTACCCCGCACACTTTCGTGTGCAGCCGCAGCTTCGGTTCTGTACTTGAGCCCCGGACATTTTCGGCGCAGGGACTCTCGACCAGTGAGCTATTACGCACTCTTTAAATGGTGGCTGCTTCTGAGCCAACATCCTGGTTGTTTTCGAATTCCTACATCCTTTTCCACTTAGTACAGCATTGGGGACCTTGGCTGGCGGTCTGGGCTGTTTCCCTCTTGCGTACGGGTCTTATCACTCGCACGCTGACTCCCGGGCTTGCCATGCAGCCATTCGCAGTTTGACTGGGGTCGGTAGGCTTTACGCCCCCTTGCCCGATCAGTGCTCTACCGTCTGCATGCATCGCCCGAGGCTAGCCCTAAAGCTATTTCGGGGAGAACCAGCTATCTCCACGTTCGATTGGCATTTCACCCCTATGCACAGCTCATCCCAAAGTTTTTCAACACTCACGGGTTCGGCCCTCCGCTCAATTTTACCTGAGTTTCAGCCTGGCCATGCATAGATCACTGTGGTTTCGGGTCTGCCCCGTCGAACTAAACGCCCTCTTAAGACTCGCTTTCGCTTCGGCTCCGCGTCTTCCGCTTAACCTCGCTCGACAGGACAACTCGCCGGTTCATTCTTCAATAGGCACGCCGTCGCGCATATAAAGCGCTTCGACTGCTTGTGGACATACGGTTTCAGGTTCTATTTCACTCCGCTCCCGCGGTTCTTTTCGCCTTTCCCTCACGGTACTTTCCTCTATCGGTCGTCAGGTAGTATTTTTGCCTTGGATGGCATTCACCCGGCTTCCCACAGGGTTCCTCGTGTCCCTGTGGTACTCTGGATCCCAGCCCGTTCTTCAGCCTTTCGTGTACGAGGGTCTCACTCTCTTCGCCCGGCCTTCCCATGCCGTTCCACTAGGCTGCTTTCCCTTTTTGCTTTATTCCTCAACCCCGAAAGCCCGAAAGCTCTCGGTTTGGGCTCTTCCCTTTTCGCTCGCCGCTACTCGGGGAATCACTATTGTTTACTTTTCCTCCGGCTACTTAGATGTTTCAGTTCACCGGGTTTGTCTCCCTTTCGGGCAGTGCGACATGACTCGCACTGGGTTGCCCCATTCGGACATCCGTGGATCGAGGCCTATTTGCGGCTCCCCACGGCTTTTCGCAGCTTATCGCGTCCTTCTTCGACTCCTGACGCCAAGGCATCCACCGTATGCCTTTCGTAGCTTGACTTTTCCACGATTTTCATCGTGTGTTTCGCCTCAAGGCATCATTTTCATTGATGCTTGGTTTGTTTGGTTTGTGATCCTAAAATGTTCGGAAAATCTTTGCTGCATTTCTGCAGCCTTCGATGATTTTCTTTCATTTTGTCTTCTGTGTAGTTTTTCAAGGTACACTCGACCTTGCCGCTGATGCAAGTCAACGTGAAGGTCAAGCTTGAGAGATTTGTGTTCCTCAAAACTAGACAATGCAGAAAGGCTTATGCCAGCCCCTATGCCTCGACTTAGGTTGAGAATGAAGTTCGACTTTCGCTTCGCGAAATCGAACTAAGCGATTCACTCACGTTTGCGCGTCGCTTACGCTCCTTCAAACGTGGTTCTCTGCTTACCTTAGAAAGGAGGTGATCCAGCCGCACCTTCCGATACGGCTACCTTGTTACGACTTCACCCCAGTCATCGCCCCCGCCTTAGACGGCTGCCTCCTTGCGGTTGGCCCACCGGCTTTGGGCGTGAATGACTTCCGTGGTGTGACGGGCGGTGTGTACAAGCCTGGGAACGTATTCACCGCAGTATGCTGACCTGCGATTACTAGCGATTCCGACTTCATGCAGGCGGGTTGCAGCCTGCAATCCGAACTGGGGGATGGTTTGTGGGGTCCGCTCCGGCTCGCGCCTTCGCTTCCCTCTGTCCATCCCATTGTAGTACGTGTGTAGCCCAGGACATAAGGGGCATGATGACTTGACGTCATCCCCGCCTTCCTCCGCGTTCTCCGCGGCAGTCTCCTTTGAGTTCCCGCCATGACGCGCTGGCAACAAAGGACAGGGGTTGCGCTCGTTGCGGGACTTAACCCAACATCTCACGACACGAGCTGACGACAGCCATGCACCACCTGTTTTCGTGTCCCCGAAGGGAGGGGGCTGTCTCCAGCCCTTTCACTCAATGTCAAGCCCTGGTAAGGTTCTTCGCGTTGCGTCGAATTAAACCACATACTCCACCGCTTGTGCGGGCCCCCGTCAATTCCTTTGAGTTTCAGTCTTGCGACCGTACTCCCCAGGCGGAATGCTTATTGCGTTAACTCCGGCACAGGAGGGGTCGATACCTCCTACACCTAGCATTCATCGTTTACGGCCAGGACTACCGGGGTATCTAATCCCGTTCGCTCCCCTGGCTTTCGAGCCTCAGCGTCAGTTACAGTCCAGAAAGCCGCCTTCGCCACTGGTGTTCCTCCCAATATCTACGCATTTCACCGCTACACTGGGAATTCCGCTTTCCTCTCCTGCACTCAAGACATACAGTTTCCATCCCCTCACGGGGTTGAGCCCCGCACTTTTTAAGATGGACTGATATGCCCGCCTGCGCTCCCCTTTACGCCCAATAATTCCGGACAACGCTCGCCACCTACGTATTACCGCGGCTGCTGGCACGTAGTTAGCCGTGGCTTCCTCGCACAGTACCGTCACCCGGGCTCAATGTTTTTCAAACCCGGTTTTCGTCCTGTGCAACAGAGCTTTTACGATCCGAAGACCTTCTTCACTCACGCGGCGTTGCTCCATCAGGCTTTCGCCCATTGTGGAAGATTCCCCACTGCTGCCTCCCGTAGGAGTTCTGCCGTGTCTCAGTCCCAATGTGGCTGTTCATCCTCTCAGACCGGCTACTGATCGTCGCTTTTGGTGAGCCGTTACCTCACCAACTGGCTAATCAGACGCAGACCTCATCGACAGGCGATAGCATTGTAAAGAGGCCATCTTTGAGCCGGGGAGGATGCCCTCCTCGGATTTCATTCGGTATTAGCATTCCTTTCGGAATGTTGTCCCCATCCTGTCGGCAGGTTGCCCTACGTGTTACTCACCCTGTTTGCCACTCTCACCTTTACCGAAATAAAGGTTCCCGTTCGACTTGCATGTGTTAAGCACGCCGCCAGCGTTCGTCCTGAGCCAGGATCAAACTCTCCGAAAAAAACTTGATCTTTTTGCGCTATGCTGCGTCATGGCTTTCGCCGTGTGTCCTCGACGTACACGAGTACGTCTGCGGGACGCGGCTTCGCCATTCCTTGCCTAGCACAAAAATCTCTGCGTTTTTTTCTCCGCTTCGGACTGCAGGACAGTCGCGGCAGAGAAAATCACTTTGCAGTTTGCAGAGAGCCGTTGATTGGCTCTTTTTATCTTTGGATACGATTCTTTCGAATCGCATAAAGAAATTGTCGATTGCTTTTTACAAATGTAGTTCACAATCGATGTTTCATCAAGATTTCTCTTGATGGACATCTGGCTTGAATCATATCGATGATTCATTTCTGCATTGTTTAGTTTTTCAGGAACACCGCCGAATTGCTTCGGCTGTACGCCGCTCGCTCTTCGCAAGCGACTTGACTATCTTACCTCAGTCCCGATGGATTGTCAAGCCCTTTTTTGAAGTTTTTCGAGCGTTTTTCTGCCGCTCACCCGAGCAGCAAAATGTATGATACACGAAAGCGGACGGACTGTCAACACTTTTTTGAAAAAAAGTGAGAAGTCCATCCGCCGCGAATCAGGGAACGCATTTAGTCGGAATAGCCCGCCCAGATTTTATATACCTCGCCTTTGCCGTTCACATAGAAGTCCAGCGAGATCAAGCCCCAGCCATAAGAGTAGCAATACCCCTGTGTCACCCTGCTCGCACGGGGCAGCGTCCCGTAAGCGCGTTGGATGTCGCTGAGACTGCTGCCCACGTGGATGCCGCGCGGCGTTGCGATTCCGTTATCCGCCGTAGTCATGAGAGCCGATACCTGCTGGTGCGTAGTCTCGATGCATACGACGAACGAATCGCCATAGTGATAAATCCAAAGCGGAATATCGCCCGACCCGGGAGTGCCTTCATGATATTCGACAAAATCCGGCTCGCCGTAGACACTCTTCACATAGTCCACACTGTTCCCGTACTGTATGTCGCCGAGCGCGTAGTCCGAATCAGGCAGCCGCGCCGCCAAGCAAGTGTTTGCCGCAAACAGCACGAAGAGAGCGGCGAGAAGCGCAGCATATCGTTTCATGTCGGGCGCTCCTTTCTATCGTTCACACATTTCTTCAAAGGCATGAAACTCATCTCCTTCTGTCTGAACACAATCGCCATCGCTTCTTCGAGGGCGCAGCGATGATTCCGGCGCTTCCTCTAAAAGCTGCCTTTAGAAGTTACCTTCTCGCCTGAAAGGAAAAATCCTTCTTCCCCAAAAAATAAAGGCTCTTCGCTGTTTGATATGGGTAAGTGAAAGGAACGAATGTTCTTTATGTTCGTACAGTCTTTTACCAATGGACAAATTATGGGATTTGGATGTTGAGATTCAGCTTGCCGCATCCCAGATAGATCATGGTCTTGAAATATTCATCATTTCTGAACCCTCGGGCGCGACGCTTGATGTTTTGTATGATGCTGTTCACCCCTTCCAGAATGGCATTCGTATAGGGGTGCTCGAAATAGTGCAGGATCTCGTCCCAATGATTGCGGATCGTGCCACAAAACTTCTTCATGGGTTCCAGTCTTGCGTGCATCATCCAGCTGCAGAGCTTTTTTTCAAACGCTGCTCCGCCTCGTCTCGATGGACGGACTGCTCGTAGATTTCCTGCAATTCGATGCGCATGGCACAGGCACGCGCTGTCTTTAAATGCTTCTTCTGGAGCGTTTCCTTTTTTCTCGTTGTTTTTTTCCGTCAGATTGGCATCATTCTTCAACCAAAAGGTACTTGGAGTTCTTCAGCAAGACATTCTCCTTGGCTTCCATCTTGCGAACCTTGTCCACGGCTTCGTTGGCATGTTTGATTACATGGAACTTGTCGATGATGGTCCGGCTGTTCTCGAAGGATTCCTGAATCCCCTTGCGGAAACCGAGCGACATATCGCAGGTGATGAGATCGACTCTTTCCGTATTGCCTCGGTGGGCTTCAAAGTCGGCAGCGAACCGCCGGACAGTTGTAGAATCCTTGCCATCCGTCACGAAGATGACTTTGCGCTGGGAAAGGTCGGCGACGACCGTGATGTAGTTATGCCCCTTCTTGCTGGTTTCATCCATGCCGATGGCGGTGACTTCGGAATAGTCCTCCAACGCGCGAGCCTTGTCCACATAATGATGGATGAACCTCCATAGTCTCGTGTCATGCTCTGCGACCATGCGAGCAATGACGGCTACGGGCAGATGCTTGGCAAGCTCTATGATCCAGCTCTCAAAGAGAAGCGTGAAGCCGGATCCCTCGCGTGCCCAAGGCACCTGTACGGTCTTCACGCCATGTTTTTCGCATTGTATGCGAGGGAGATCGGCATGGATATAGGTTTTATACTGGAAGAAGTTGAGATGACGCCAAGTTCTCGGCTTTGTGTCGTAAGCAGGAAAGCTTTTGTCGCAATGGTCTTGCGGGCAGGGAAACTTCCCTCCGCGTTGGAAGGCGATATGGATATGCAGTTCCATGGATCCATCTTCTGTGGGCTTGAATTCCACTTGAGATATGCACCAAGGGCGCGGGAGGTTCAAAGCAACGGCGAACAAGCTTCCTGTATCCATGAATAAAAACCGCCTTTCTGTGTCTATCTTCCATGGATATAATTCTATCGGAATGAAACGCGCTTTTCAAGCGTTACCCACAGTAAACAGCGAAAGGCCAAAATAAAGCAGCCCATGATCCTACGGGCTGCAAAAACTGCGGACGTTCGTATGACGGGCTGCATAACGGGCGGAAGGATTCGCACTCCGCCCGACGTCCCCGGACGCCGTTCGATGCCGCTGACGAAATCTTGCTGCGCCTCAGCGAAAGATTGTCACGACGCCCCAGATGATCAAGGCGATCCACGCAAGGAGCGCGAGCGAGGCGATCGCCAAGATGTACGGCAGCCGCCGCCCGAGACGCTCAGCCTTCACCTCTGCGTCCGCGCGCACCGCAGGCGGCAGGAAGCGAAGCAGGCCGAAGACCGCCGCCGGCAGAACCGCCGCATCGTCGATCATGCCGAGGACAGGAACGCCGTCGGGGATGATGTCGATCGGGCTGATACAGTAGAGCAGTCCGACGACGAACGCCCCCTTGATTGCCGCAGGCGTGCGAGAATCCTTGAGCGCCACCATCATGACGAGCAAATCTTCACGAAACATCTTCAAAAAGGAAAAGAGCTTCCACATAAAAACGCCTCCCTGTCAAAATCATCTCGCAACAGAGTCACAAGCGAAAAGAGAGAACGCCCCGCGTCCTCTCTCGTATTCTTCCGCCTTGTATGTTCACGGCGCTGCAGCGACCTTTTCCTGCTCACACATGACCTGAGCCAAATCTTCCTTGGAAACACCCAGATCGACATCCGTATCGACGACAGCCGTAAAGAACGAACCTTTCTTGTAAACGGCCTGCGCGCCCTTGATGAAAAGGCCGCCGACAACCCCCTGTGTGAGAGCATTGTCGTGATGGGCGACCTTTTTTTCTTCCGTGCCGCGCAGTGGAACCGTGATTCCGTTTTCCGTTTGCACGGACTTCATCTCTATCACGAGGAGACCCGAGCGCCCATATACGCCGGCAGGGCGGTTCTTTGCGACAACGGCGCGCACATCCGCCTTCGAGCGAATCACCACCACGCCGTTCAACCGCAAGTCACCGAGCACGACGACGGGAACAAAATCTCCCTCGCTTACATCCTTAGATGACACCTCTCGCTCCAAGCGAAGGGAAAGCTCCGTGCCAGCGGGGATATAGGCATGTCCTTCTTCCACCCCCTCCGGCGCAGAAGCCTCTGCAAGATGTGCAAGCAGCATCAAGCACGCAACAAGACCCGTAAGGCACAGCAAATGCCCCCATGCCTCACTGCGCAAGGTCAACGCCGCTATTTTCTGCCACAAACGACTGAATCTTTGCATTTCCCTTCTCCATCGCATCCGTCAGCGCATTGACGATCGGGGACTTGAATCCGACACCGCCAAATACCGTCTTGTTATCGTCCGAACTTGTCGTTTTTGAAGGCGTACAGCTTGTCTGCTTTTTGCCGCATAAACTTTGTACGCGAGCTTCGTCTTCACCGTGACCTTCGCCTGAAAAAATGACTCGTGGCGCGATGCATGCAACTCTGCAATCTCCATTGCCACGACGTAGTCTGCGCCCGTCGCCTCCGCAACGGCCTTCATCTGATCCTTGTCGGGAAGCTCCTCGTCCTCCGTCGTATAGCCAGTCGTTGAGAGGGCGCTTTGCGTTTCAGCATTCGGCACGACCATGTAACCTGCCGCCGAGAAGTAGTTCGTGTACTTTTTCCGTCACCGTTTCGTCCACATATCCCTGTTTTTTTCCTCCGAAGAATTGAGATATTGAACCACGGCGATTTTCGCGCCATTTTGCATGCCTGTCTCTGCGGGAGAAGCCGCACAGATGCCGCAGACAGAAAGCGCCATAAGTAAAACACAGAAAATTTTGTTCATCCAAAACACCTCACAAAAATGAAACCATAAAACACTCTACATCTTGTAAAATTCGACTAAAATTTCTCAAATCCTTTTTTTATCTCATATTTCTTAGCAAATCTCACTTCGCCAGCGCTTCCGCCACCGCATCGTGCACGAGCCGCGCATATTGCTCCGCGCCCGCATCGTTCGGGTGCACGCCGTCGCCCGAGAGCCATTCGGGATGCTTCGATATGAAGCTGTACCAATCGATCACCGTCACATTCTTTCGCTCGGCGGCGAGCTTGTTGATGTAGGCGTTGTTCGTATCCTGCCACGAAAGGTGCGGCGCGTA
The DNA here is from genome assembly GCA_916438625.1 of uncultured Selenomonas sp. GTDB lineage: Bacteria > Bacillota > Negativicutes > Selenomonadales > Selenomonadaceae > Selenomonas. The sequence continues at coordinate 2,760,327 of CAKAFE010000001.1, forward strand.
GACGTTGACCCAGAAGATGCGCCGTTCCGTCCCCGGGGAGCGACAGAAGCTCCTGCGTCTGCTTCACGTAGCGCTCGCCGTCCGCAATCGGACCGTTCGTGCCGAGCGAAACGACGACGACGCTGCCGAGCCGCCCCTGCGCCTTCAAGTTTTGCGCAGCCTCGATGCCTCCGCCCACATAGCGCGAGACTTTCGCATCGACCGCGCAGCCCGGAAGCAGAGCCTGCAGGTTTCTCGCCGCCGAGAGCATGACCGAATCGCCGATGCAGGCGATGCCCGAAAGATTCACCGCCTGCATACGCGCCGCCTTGTCCGCCGCCGCTTTCGCCGCCTTCTCCGCTGCTGCCCGCTCCGCTTCTTCCTTCTGCCGCGCCAGTTCCGCCGCATTCTCTTCGAGACGCGCATTGAGCTCCGCCCGCACCTCCGCTTTGTAGCCCGCAGGCGCCGCAAGCCCCCGGCAGCCAAAGCCCATCAGGGAGGGCGCCGCCCAAGGTGAGGACGAGGAAGCACACCCCCTGCACATGGACGAGGCGGCTGCCGAAGGCGGGCAGCCTGCGCCGTCCGATGCTCTTCGTCAGCGCCTCCGTCCACATCGCCGAGCAGGAGGAGGGCGACTTCCCACAGAGCCGCATACGGCTCCTTCTCCCAGCCTTTCTGCTGGAAAAGGAAGATCACGGGGTACTGCCAGAGGAAGATGCCGTAGCTTCGGCCGCCGATCCAGCGGAACAGGCGCATATCGAGGAACGCCCCGATCGTCATGCCGCGGTCCGCCGTGATGGCGAGCAGGAGGCAGAAGACGATCGTCGAGAGGAACATGCCGCCTCGGTAGAGCAGCGGATTCTCCCCGCTCAGGGCGACGCAGGCGAAGAGGACGGCAGCGAGCAGAAGCTCGAAGCTGACGAACTCCCCGATCTCGCGCCAGAGCGGATTCTTCTTCGGCGCAGCAGCTCCCGCGCGCCAAAGTCCCATCGCCGCGCCCAAGAGGAGCGCGAAGACGCGCGTATCCGTACCGTAGTAAATGCGCGTCACGTCCGCCCCCTGCTGATACAGGAGCGGCATGAGGATCGCCATGCCAAGCCCCAAGGAAGCGATGAGCGCGACGCCCGCCTCCTTGCCCAGCCAGTGAGCGAAAAAGCGAATACAGAAGGAAGAGCGCCGGCCAGAGGACGAACGCATATTGCAGCTCGATGCCCATGAACCACAGATGCGTGAACGGCGACGCATTGGCGATGCGCGCAAAATAGTCGGCGTTCTGCGCGATCTGCCACCAGTTGTTGCAGCCGAGCACGACGGAGACGACCTCCTCGCGCACGTCGAGCACGGCTTCGGGGAGCACGAAAGAATAGACGCCGAGCGTCACGAAAAGCACGACGAGAAGCGCGGGATACATGCGGAAGATGCGCTTCAGATAATAGCGTCCGAGGGAGAAGCCGCCCGCGAGACGTTCCGTCTCCGTCGTATAGGGCGAGCAAATACCCCGTCAAAACAAAAAAACAAGGATACCCCGAGGTATCCTCCTTTCACCACATCGGGAAACATATGAAACAACGTGACTGCAACGATTGCCAAGGTGCGCAGGGCGTCGATCCCTCGGAATGTGCTGCGCCGCTTTCCTGCCGACATAGTCTGTCATAAATCACCCTCCTTTGTGCGCCCTCCATTATCGCACAAATGAAAAGCCTCTTCAAGGGATTTTCGTTTGCTTTCGGAAGAAACGAATTGTATAATTAAGAAAATACTTTGAGCGCACCTATCGAGCCATTGCAAAATCCTTGAAATCATCCACGTTTGCGGTGCGACCAGTGCCGATATACAAGAAGCACTTCCTCGCAGTGCTTCCGATTTCGAGGATTGTCTTGCCGCAACATGCGCAAGATCGATTCATTGCGACTGCATCATCACTCGTGACGGCAAGGGTTTTGCTGGCTTGAAAATCCCTGCGTTCGCGCCCGAAGAAGTGCTGCAAAAACAGCTAAATCTCTGTAATTCCACAAATGTACGAAAGGACGGATACATATGGACACCCTGCTGCAAAACATCTCCGCCATTCTTGAGCATCCGACGAGCCTCATCGTGCTTCTCGTCGTGCTCTTCGCGATCCTCGCGCACCTCTACTTCCGCCGCGTGCGGCTCACGACACCGATGCTCATAAACATCGCGCTCATGCTCGCCATGACGATCATCCTGCACCAGTTCCGCCTCTACCACATGCCGCAGGGCGGCAGCGTGACGCTCGGCGCGATGGTGCCGCTGCTCTTCGTCTCCTACCGCTACGGACTCGGCACAGGCTGCCTCGCGGGCTTCCTCTACGGCATCTTCAACATGATGCAGGATCCCTACCTGCTGCATCCCGTGCAGGTGCTCTTCGACTATCCGCTGCCCTACATGGCGCTCTCGCTCGCCGCGCTCTTCCCCGCGCACCGCATGGCGTCGACGGCGCTCGCCTTCCTCGCGCGCTTCTTCTGCCACATCGTGAGCGGCGTCGTGTTCTTCGCGTCCTACGCTCCCGCAGGCACAAGCCCGCTCGTTTACTCGCTGACCTTCAACGCGACATACCTCGTGCCCGAGTGCATCATCTGCTTCGCGCTCTTGAAGGTGCTGCCTGTGGAAAGGCTCATGGCAGCGATGGATCGCCAGACGCTGCCGCGCACGCATTAAGCGGCGCCTTTCGCGCCGGACTGCAAGACAAAGACAAAGGGAAGTTTCTTGCCCCATGGAACAAAAAAAACGCGGCATGATCGCCGCTGTCTCCACCTATATCATCTGGGGATTCCTGCCGCTCTACTGGAATCTCCTCGCGTCGGTCTCCGCCTCTGAGATCCTCGCCCACCGCATTTGTTGGTCGTTCGTCTTCATGCTGCTCATCCTCGCTGTCTCCAAGCGCTGGCCGAGATTCTGCCAGGACTGCAGCGCGCTCCGCCATGACCGGCGGCGCGCGCTGCTCCTTTCGGCGCTTCGATCCTGATCACCATCAACTGGCTGACCTACATCTGGGCAGTGAACCACGGGCACGTCATCGACACGAGTCTCGGCTACTACATCAATCCGCTGATGAACGTGGCGCTCGGCGTCGTGCTCTTCAAGGAGCGGCTCACGCCGTCCGTGCGTCTCAGCGTCCTCCTCGCCTTCTTCGGCGTCGTGCTCATGACCGTGCAGCTCGGCAAGCTGCCGTGGGTCGCGCTCGTGCTCGCCGTGACCTTCGCGCTCTACGGCGCACTGAAGAAGAAGCTCGCTCTGCACCCGTTTTCAAGCATCACGCTCGAAACCCTGTTCGTGCTGCCCGTATTCCTGCCCTACGCCGTCCATCTCGCGGCAGAGCCGGCGAGCCGCTTCAGCCTGGCGACGCCGCACGAGATGCTGCTCCTCGTCGGCGCCGGCGCTGCCACCGCCACGCCGATGATCCTCTTCTCCTACGGCGCGAACCTCTTGCCGCTGAACGTCCTCGGCTTCTTCCAGTACCTGAGCCCGACGATCGCGCTGCTTCTCGGCATATTCTTCTTCCACGAACCATTCGGCATGGCGCAGCTCTCCGCCTGCGCCTGCATCTGGGCGGCGCTTTTCATCTTCACGCTTTCCGAGCGCGTGCGGTGACGGGGCAGCTGCTCTCATAAAGATGCTCGGGCGCGACATCGATCTCGTCACTCCAAACAACCGTGCCGCACTCCGCTTGCGCTCGCGACTGATCAAGCTGCTCCTGTTGTGCAGGGGCGGCGACAGCTGTGCCTGCACAACAGGAGCGGAGGGATGCGAGAAAGAGGAATAAAGAGGGGTGTTTGCGTTGCATCAAGTGACATCACCGTATGCTTTCAAAAACTCAGCCGTCATATCTTCATGCATCTGAAATGCTATTGTGAGAATTCCTCGAAGGTCTTCATAGTTGCGGAAGATTGGCAAAGCATGTCTCTCCTCTAAATTTAATAATTCAAACTCTAAGTTCGAAAAACTATTTCCCACATAGTATAGATTGTTTTTCATAACATCCCATATTAATTCAACCGCTCCAGATTTTGTTTTTATCTTGTGTTCGAATCGATATACACCAACTTTTTTTACTGACTGAAAGAAATTCTCTCTTTTCTGATGTTTTACATCTGTATAACCAACCGTTTGCAGGAGTTCTAGAACACACTGATTATCATAATTGCTAAAACTCTCATTAAATTTGAAACTATACTGTTTATATAGTTTTTTGTATCTCTCAGCGAAGTGAATACTATTCAAGATTTCTATCGTCTTCTTATCCATCATTATAACCATTCCTTTCTGCTGTGTGTCAAAGTACAAAACTGTTACGAAAGGATATGTCCCTGACCCAGTTTTTGTTAAAAGGTCTTTCGCTGTTTACTGTGGGTAACGCTTGAAAAGCGCGTTTCATTCCGATAGAATTACATCCATGGAAGACAGACACAGAAAGGCGGTTTTTATCCATGGATACAGGAAACTTGTTCGCCGTTGCCTTGAACCTCCCGCGCCCTTGGTGCATATCTCAAGTGGAATTCAAGCCCACAGAAGATGGATCCATGGAACTGCATATTCATATCGCCTTCCAACGCGGAGGGAAGTTTCCCTGCCCGCAAGACCATTGCGACAAAAGCTTTCCTGCTTACGACACAACGCCGAGAACTTGGCGTCATCTCAACTTCTTCCAGTATAAAACCTATATCCATGCCGATCTCCCTCGCATACAATGCGAAAAACATGGCGTGAAGACCGTACAGGTGCCTTGGGCACGCGAGGGATCAGGCTTCACGCTTCTCTTTGAGAGCTGGATCATAGAGCTTGCCAAGCATCTGCCCGTAGCCGTCATTGCTCGCATGGTCGCAGAGCATGACACGAGACTATGGAGGTTCATCCATCATTATGTGGACAAGGCTCGCGCGTTGGAGGACTATTCCGAAGTCACCGCCATCGGCATGGATGAAACCAGCAAAAAGGGGCATAACTACATCACGGTCGTCGCCGACCTTTCCCAGCGCAAAGTCATCTTCGTGACGGATGGCAAGGATTCTACAACTGTCCGGCGGTTCGCTGCCGACTTTGAAGCACATCGAGGCAATACGGAAAGAGTCGATCTCATCACCTGCGATATGTCGCTCGGTTTCCGCAAAGGGATTCAGGAATCCTTCGAGAACAGCCGACTATCATCGACAAGTTCCATGTAATCAAACATGCCAACGAAGCCGTGGACAAGGTTCGCAAGATGGAAGCCAAGGAGAATGCCTTGCTGAAGAACTCCAAGTACCTTTGGTTGAAGAATGATGCCAATCTGACGGAAAAACAACGAGAGAAAAAGGAAACGCTCCAGAAGAAGCATTTAAAGACAGCGCGTGCCTGTGCCATGCGCATCGAATTGCAGGAAATCTACGAGCAGTCCGTCCATCGAGACGAGGCGGAGCAGCGTTTGAAAAAAAGCTCTGCAGCTGGATGATGCACGCAAGACTGGAACCCATGAAGAAGTTTTTTGTGGCACGATCCGCAGTCATTGGGACGAGATCCTGCACTATTTCGAGCACCCCTATACGAATGCCATTCTGGAAGGGGTGAACAGCATCATACAAAACATCAAGCGTCGCGCCCGAGGGTTCAGAAATGATGAATATTTCAAGACCATGATCTATCTGGGATGCGGCAAGCTGAATCTCAACATCCAAATCCCATAATTTGTCCATTGGTAAAAGACTGTACGAACATAAAGAACATTTGTTCCTTTCTCCTACCCATATCAAACAGCGAGGAGCCTGTTAAAAATATAGGCGAGGGAACAAGCACACTACAGAGAACGTGGAGGCGAATAGTGCCAGCTTTTGCCGAAACTGAATCTTATGTGCTGGGAGCTCTTTCAAGAACGAATAAGTAGGATTCAGCCCCCCTGTACTCTTATCTTTGGAGAGCCGTTACTCTACTCAAACTTCGCAGATGAATAATCTGCGAAGTTTGAGCTTATAAGAAGAAAAAGCGAATGCCACCGCCCAACATCCAAGAACTGAGCAAGCCTATAGCAGTTACGCTTCGCAGAAAATACCTATTTTTATAGCATGGCAATTCATCTAAAGTATATGTGCCTTTTTTTGAACTTTTTCTTCTTCCAGTACAATTTTCGAGTCAACAAGAAAGAACGCTCCTGTGCCAATCAAAAAAATAGCTTTTTTTCCAACCAAAAATCTTTTTCCTTAACGATACACTGTGTCCAACTGTCAAACCCTATTGCCATGCAGCAACATGCCAAAACGATCAGAAAAGCGGACAGCCAATGATAGATGACATAGCGTTTGCAGTAGCTGTATGGCTCCTCAAATTTCTTGTAATAGAAGAAATATAGTGCTTTTTCCTATTGCAAAAAAATAAAGTAGAGATAAATAAAAGATTCGCACTGATTCTTTTTGCTCCTTTTTCGGCATCTGTTTTTTTGCAAGCTCTTTTTTTAATGAGTTTATACCTTCGGCAATTGCAATATTTGCTGGAATCGTTGCTTCAATAAGAACGCCATCTGAGGTTACAAGCAGAGTGTCTATTGCAAAACTTGCTGCAAAACCTCCAGCATTAAGCAATGTTACCTCCGCAAGGTCAGTGCCGCTATATTTGCCAGAGTCTTGGTAAATGTCATGGCCTAAGCCCAATGGAGCAAAAAAACACCAAACTTTAATGCTTTTAACTGGATTGTTAGCGTATTTATTGTACAAAGTTACAGGACGATCCGCCTCAGCCTTGAATGTCTCCACGGCAATCGTTTTTTCCCGAGACTTTTTCCTGTCCTCGTCATCCGTTGTACTCTTTTATTTTTTCGAGGCCACGACGATAGTGGCAGGAATATTTTTGTATGCGTCTCCTTCTAAAGTATAATGCCAGTCTCCGTAAAGTGCCTCGAAATTTTTCCTTTTTTGCCGAGCAATCTCTTCGCTGTCTGTCGAGAGTATGGCATATTCGTCTTTTTTCCATATCTTTTTGCATATGATCTTCTTGGGCTTTTTTTCGACTTTTTCCCATCGTTCGCGGATGATAGATTTTTTTCATCTTCTGTGACAGCTTTTTGAAAGTTCTTCTCTCATTCTTCGATACTGCCACTCAAGAAGATAGTTCCACTTCGTCCCGCTCACAGTCGCACTTGCCCCCTGCCCCTGCATTGCCACCGACCGCCTTAGCTGCCGCAGCCCCGACAATCGCACTGACGATCTGTGCGGTGCCGGGATCCTTGATCTTCTTGATCTCGCCGATGATCGCCTCGTTGACTCCTGCGCCGATGGCGCCAGAAGTGAAGCCTGCTCCCGTAATCTGGCTCATGATGCCGCTGCTATTTTCTTGCAGTGACTATCAGCATATATCGGGTTTTCTTTTGTTGTATTTCTATGCAATAATTCTTTTTTTCGGCAGATAGGGAATTTGCGGTTGTTTTTATATCTCTCCAGCCATTCTCCGCCATTTTATCGGCAGATAAAGCATCTTTAAAGTCTCCTTGCACCTCGATGGCAAGAGCGCGTCCGCCTCCCAGATAAGTGGACTTCTGTATGTTGATAATATCACACTGTTGAATTTCAGTTAAATCGTGCAGAGCATAAGCCAGTATTGTCTCATCTTGATTCGTATGCTCACCATAGTGCAGCGGATGATAGAAATAGCCCCATAGCCAAAAGAGCAAGAATCCCATCCCTGCAAGACCGATTGAATATTTTATGACAGGCCTATTCATTTTTACCAGCTTCCGTTTGAAAGTCTGAGATGATATTTTGTATCTTGCCTGTCCAATGAAAAGTGTATAATTCTTTTCTTATCCGTGCATTCATATTGAGCCTCTTTTTGCATGATTTCTATCATTTGATATTCTTCGAGCACCGGTAAATACTGTTTCAGTTCATCCTCATAGCTTTTCGCACTTGTATATTTTATGGTAATACTGAATGGTACACTTCCTTTATCAAGGATCTTGAATTCAACAATTTGTGATGCTTCAGGTAAAGGGAGCGCTTGATAAAGGGAAATATATTCATTCCAGCCATCTTCCTTAACAGAATTTTCTTCGTAAACCGATAATATAGCGGAAGCAGTCAATGCAATCGCACATGCAATAAACAGAAACAAACCACTATACAAACGAATATAGGGATAAAATTCTCTTTTCAAAAATCATCTTTACTCCCTTCATAGAATGTCCATCCTGCACTTAAACTTGCTCCTGGGGTGCTTCCAATACCATAACAAATTAGTTGATATCCATTTAAGTTTGTTGATATTCCTCCTTCAGCTAGAATATTCAAAGTCCACCCGTCCGAAAAACCGGCCATTTCTTTTTTTATTTCCGCTGGATCTGTAACTAGTTCCCTCTTTGAATTCATGAAGAAACCTTGGACAAAAGAACCTGGTGTGTCAAGAGTTTTGTATAAACGCCCACGCCTTACGGCACCACAATAAACGAGAACCGCCATCTATGGTATAATAAGAGCAGACGTTGAAGGTCGAATAATTTTTGAGATTCGATCTCGCTGTGTAAACTGATCAGGTCTCCTTTTTTCGCACCACGCTTTGTTCAGAGCTACGCTCAAAAGGACGTATGGTAAATAAAGGGAAACCCAACGCGACGCATATTGCCGATATGTTATTTTTCAAACATGATAATGTGTTGTTTCCCAAGATTTTTCGACTCTAATTTTTCCTTACAGCGCCTGTTTTGATGATCCTCTGTGCGCGGAAGCGTTCGTCCAGATGCGCTCATAGCGGAAAATAAAACACTATATGGAAACACCTAATTTATATATTATATCACTCAAACTTCGCACATTAAAAACATTCTACATACCTTGAAAACACTGACTTTATGCCAATGAAAACACTCTCCTTATGCACATTTTCGTAGTTTTTGCGACAACAGTACAGGAAGCTCTTTCAAGAAGCCTTGCAGCTGTTCATGGATCTTCCCTTCATCCAGCATGGGCTTCTCTTGGAGTCGTTCAACAAACAGCAGCAAAAAGGAGGCGCATGGCTTCCACGAAGCACACATCCGGCAACTCATCCACGGATAGATAGAACAGCTCTCCCAGACTTCGTGCATCTTTGCACTCGCGCTGCTCCACTGCCGGGGAACATGTACCGCGTGAACACGATGGAGACATGCGCTGTCATCGCGTCATACGAAAGAGAGCGGCAATCCTTCTCTAAGCGCAGGAAACTCTTGCACACCTTGAAGAACACCTCGATGCCCCAGCGCTTGCCGTAAATGCGGATGACTTCCTCCGCCGTGAGGCTCATGTCCGTCGTCACCAATACCAGCCAGTCCTTCCGATGGTTGCGATTGCGGACAAAGACAAGGCGCACAGGGAGGGATTCTTCGCCCTTGACGACAGCGGCTTCCACACTCAGCAGATACTTCGAGCGGCCACGCCGCTTTCGGTGTTAGCTTGTAGATCGCCTTCACATCCTGCAGGCATCCTTGATGGAGGTAGTGTATCTTTTTCCGTCTTCTTTGCCATGGCGACCACATCGTAGCCAAGACCGTGAATCTTCAGGAGCGATGCCGGGGAGCAGAACCATGTGTCGAACAGGACGTGGCGCGCTGGGATATCGGCAGCCTTCGCTTCCTGCAGGAGCTGAAGCATCACCTCGGTTGCCTTCTGCTGGGCAAGTTTTCGCTGCTTGCCGCCATTGGAACGAGCGTCCACTTTTCCGTGACGCCTCACGGAGGCGATTCTTCGTATTCTCGGTAGAGAGCGGCGTATGGCTGACAGGCAGAAGCGTATTGCCATCCGACCAGCAGAGCGTGAGCATGCGAAAGCCATAGGAGAACTCCTTCTTGGCGTGGTCGTAGAGGCGGGCGAGAGCTCCACCTTCTTGGAGCGGGCGCGATGGTAGATGGAATCGTCGAGAATGAGCACGTTGATGCGATCCGCCTGAGTCAGGGGAGCGAGCGTGGCATGAATGATGGCGGCGGCAAGCTCGGTCGTGAACCTGCGCCAGTGGATTCGGCAAGAGTTCATGAAGCGATAGAACGTATCCTTGCCGAAAGGCATGGCGGCGCTTTGGAGATGCATTTGCGTGTAGACGGAACGTTGCTGGAACACCATGCGGAAAACCAGCAGGAAGATGCTGAGGACAGGGATGCCGCGAAGCTTGTACGCATTTGCCACACGGAGGATGCGACTGACTTGATAGCGACGGAAAAAGACCTGCATTTTCTTAGAAAGCAGTTCCTCGTCTTGGTGGTTTTGTGTTATACTGTTCATAGCATGAGCCTCCATTGGATGTTTTTTGTTTGACACTTAAGATTATACCAAATGGATGTTGCTCATGCTATTTTATTTGCCAAGGCGATAGATATTTCAAGGGTTACAGCAGATTATTCATCTGCGAAGTTTGAGTTATATCATCAGAATCCGAGCTTATTCGTTTTGAGCAGGCTAAGATAAACAAACAATACATATCTCCATGAAGAGTTCCTACGGCATACGAAAAACTCATATATTGGGAAATAGACAGCTTCCTGCACTCTCTCTTATGGAAGAGGTAGACGCACTCTTCGCTAACTAAAACAAGCAAGTCTCCAATAATTTCAATAAAGTGTATCTGTTTCCACGATGGCACCTCTGCTGTTTCATTTATTCTTCCCAGATTATATTTGATCGGCGAATTGACCCTCTCTACTATATAGTTTTGATTCATATCCGTATATCCCAAAACACGTTTGGAAAAATCGGCGTATGTAATGTGTTTTTGATAATCATATCTTACTGCCTTCCGGTAAAGGTGATAATCCCGATAAAATCCTTTGTCGATAGATTTCATATCTTTCTTGGAGATCTGCTCAATGACGGCGCGGGATATATTCACACAAAAGAACTGTTCACTATAATCACCGATATATACTTTGTCCTTTCTCCAATGATAACACATGGAATAAATTACTCCCTGGTATACTGCTGGAATTTTTATGATTCTATGCATCTGCTTTAGAAGGTCGATGTGTATAAATCGATTATTCTCCCTACAAAACAACAGAAATTCTCTTGTATCCGTATTTTTGTAGCAAGCTTCTATCATCAGGCCGTGCATAATTTCCATAGAATATATTGTTTTTAAATTTTCATCGTAAACAGTGATTCCTTTATGTCCGTCATTGACCACAATCATATCGTTCATATTTTCTATGAGGCATACTTCTTTTCCTCGCATAATACGCTTTCCCAAATTCGAGACAATCATATTTCTTCACAGCTCCAATTTCTTTGCAGAATCTGCGGTTCCTGGTCTAATTTCTGTGACAGCTTTTGAAAGTTCTTCTCTCATTCTTCGATACTGCCACTCAAGAAGATAGTTCCACTTCGTCCCGCTCGCCGCCGAAGTTGCACCAGAACCCGCATTTCCGCCGACCGCCTTAGCTGCCGCAGCCCCTACAATCGCACTGACGATCTGTGCGGTGCCGGGATCCTTGATCTTCTTGATCTCGCCGATGATCGCCTCGTTGACTCCTGCGCCGATGGCGCCAGAAGCAAACCCCGTTCCTGTGATCTGGCTCATGATGCCGCCGATGATGGCATGGACGGCGACTTTTCTGGCGCTGCCGTCGTCGGGGAGGTTGTGGGCGAGGCGGAAGGCTTCCCTCGCCGAAGGCGGCGGCAAGTTCCTGCTGCTCTTCGATCTTTTAGCTGCCGTAGTGGTGATACTCGGCGCCTATGCTCTTTGCGCTGTAGTCCGCTTCGTTTTTTTAAGGTTGCTGAAAGAGAATGTCCCCGTGCTGAGGCGATTCTTCTCCGCATTCGTTTCGCTTGCAATGACCGCGCCCTTGAGGCTGGTGTCTTTCTCGACGTAGATGTCGAAGCCGCCTTTTTCCAGTGAAGATGCCGGACTGGCCTCTTGCGCTTCTATAGTGGGAGTTGATCAAATTTGAATTCTTTCTATCATATATTGTTTGCATTCTCCAGTTTCGAGACTTTTTTTACTGTGACATTTTATATCTGATTTAGTAATAACCTCAACAAAGAAATTTAATGAGATTATTATATAATGCAAAGGTTTTTTTCATATTCGAATAAATCGCCCATATTTTTTTAGTAAATGAATCGTATTTTTCCATTACATATTCTATAAAGTACGTTATCAAATTGTTTTTCGGCGATAATACTCAAATTCTCTATCTTCATAAGGATAAAAAAGCCAGTTAGCTTCATCAACACAATGAAATGAAATATCTCCGAGAAAATCTAACGATATTTCATGTGAAATACTCTTCAGAAAGACTATTAAATTTTCAAAATCGGGTGTGTCAAGAGTTTTGTGTAAATCACTTTTCAGTATGTCGTATCATAGTGTTCCATGAGTTTCGCCATACGCTCATCCATCAACAGTTGGTTGCGAACGAGCGCCCAGTTTGGTATCCTGCGCCCTGACCATTTCTGGTAAAGCTCCTGCACCCGTAAGTACAGCAGCTTGAACACAGCATCCTCGTTCGGGAAAGAACCCTTCTTCGTGACTTTGCGGAAGCTGGAGTTCACGCTCTCGATCGCGTTCGTCGTATACATGACCTTGCGCACGGCGCTGCCGTAAGAAAACAGTTGCTCGACATGCGTGAAGTTGTTCTGCCATACGGCGACAGCCCCGGGATAGCTCGCCCAATCTTTCTGGAACTGTTCGAATCGCTCGCGTGCCTGACGAGCATTCACCGCGCCGTATATAGCTTTGAGATCCTTCGTGAAACGACTCCAATCTTTGCGGGGAATATACCGGATGGAGTTGCGAACCAGATGTACGATGCATCGCTGCACGACCACCTGTGGGAAGATCGCTCGCGCACCGTCTTCCAGACCCGTCACGCCATCCATGGAGAGAAAGCCGATGGCTTCCAAGCCGCGCGACTTGAGTTCGTCAAAAATCTGCATCCATGCATGCTTGCTCTCGACTTCGTTGATCCAAAGCCCGAGCACATCCTTGCACCCATCCATATCGTAAGCCAGGACGACGTGCACCGCCGTTTGTTGGATGCCGCGTTCCGTGCGCAGCGAGACGTACAGGCAATCGACGAACACGAACGGATAGAATGGTTTCAACGGACGGTTTCTCCATTCCTTCACTTGCTCCATGATGCAGTCCGTGATATGGGAAATCTGTTCATGCGACATCTTGAAACCATAGATGTCCTCGACAGTGGCGGCGATGTCGCGCTGGCTCATGCCGCGCCCGTACAGGGCGAGAACCTTGCCTTCAATGGAAGAGACATCACGCTGGTGCTTCTTGACGATCTGCGGCTCAGAATGTGCCTTGGCGATCACGGGGCACGTGGATGGGGACTTCTCCCAAGGTCGTCTTGAGCGTTTTTTCGGAGTAGCCGTTGCGGGCATTGCCTCCCGACACCGTATGTTCATGGTCGGCATAGCCGAGATGGTTTTGCATCTCCCCTTTGAGCGCCGCCTCGAAGATGGGCGCGAAGATACGTTTGACGACATCCTGGATTTCCTGTGCGTCTTGGGGTTGGTAGGTTTCCATGATCTGCTTGGCGATATTGTCTGCGGGAGTGGGGATCATTTTGCGTTTTGCCATGTTGGAATAAACCCTCCTATGGGATGCCCGGAGCGGGCTCGAACCGTATCAACGAATTTGGCTTTTACACAAACTATTATACACTCCCTCAAAATCACCAGTTTGCAGACGCATAGAATAATCTCCTGGCGGGATCATTCCTGGATTGACTTCCACCCCGGATTGACTTCCACCCATTTTTTTCATTTTCCATCATGAAAGACACCTCTTAAATTGAAGAATAGCTAGGGGATAGAATTTTTAATATCTATATTTGTACACCTTTCCTTTGCTTGGATTTATTTCAAGAGTTGGTCCGTCACTTTTGCTTCCCCTGCGTGCAATAATAGTAGTCCCATCTCGTAATGTTCCGTATAGGCCAGTTCCATATTTTGTAGTAATTTCTTTTACATTGTCTGGATGCAAATCATAGAAGTCTTTTTCTGTTTGTTCATATCCACCAGATTTTTTCATGTTTTTTGCACCAGATTTGCTTATAGTAATATCTACAGATCCGTTATTCAGATGTTCAATCGCCTCCTCTCGTGTGAATTTTTTCTCGTGTGAGATATCTCCTTTTCCTAAAAATTTAATGAAGCTCCTGCTGTCATCTATTCCGTTATCAAAGGAGTTTTTCGCAGTTGAGATTCCATGGACTGCTAGGGCAATTCCTCCCGTGGTGCTTATAGTAGAAGTGCCGCCTGTTTCGGGTGCTAGCATAAGGCCGCTAGCGGCGAGTGTGGTTCCCGTGGGGATTTCCCATAGCGAGCCAAGCAATGTTAAGTGTGTGCCCGTTAGTCTTCCACCGTAAAAGAACGGACTATCCAGATTATCAATGCGATGCCCTGTCACATAATGATAGAAATTCTGAGCGAGACCAAAGGACATATTGTCATCGACTGCGCTGATAGTTCCAGCGGCCCAGTCAAAAAAGTTTCGTTGAAGCTTACTTGAAAGGCGCTCTTGAGGATACAGGGCATCAAGGAGAGAACCGTCGTATGCGCCCGTCTTGTATACGTTTACGTGCCCAGTTTTCTCTACGGGATTTTCTCGTAAATCATAGTCCGCATAGATATCGACGTTGAAGGGAGTACTGTTTTCTGCTAAGGGATGATGTAAATGAATCTTCTTTGCATCATTTCCGCTGTCCACTTCGATATCCAAATCGTGGATATTGCCGTCTCGGTCTATAGTGACGGCGACTTTCCTGCCATCTTTTTTTCTCCGTATAGAGGCATATACTCATTTTTCTCGCAGGGATTCGTATTCTTCGGTTATCAGTTGCTCTTCCAGCTGCTTCCTTATCTCAGGAATTTTTCTCGTAGAGGTTGTTCTTCGTCCCGCTCGCCGCCGAAGTTGCACCAGAACCCGCATTTCCGCCGACCGCCTTAGCAGCTGCAGCACCTACAATCGCGCTGACGATCTGTGCGGTGCCGGGATCCTTGATCTTCTTGATCTCGCCAATCACAGCTTCGTTGACTCCTGCGCCGATGGCGCCAGAAGTGAAGCCGACGCCTGTGATCTGGCTCATGATGCCGCCGATGATGGCATGGACGGCGACTTTTCTGCCGCTGCCGTCGTCGGGGAGGTTATGGGCAAGCCGGAAGGCTTCTTCACCGAAGGCGGCGGCAAGTTCCTGCTGTTCTTCGATCTTTTGCTTGTCAAGGATACGCCCAAGCTCGTTCAGCGAGTTCGCCGTATCGCGGCTCAAGGCAGAGATGTCCTGCGTGGGATTGTCGCGGATGTCGATTGTTCCCTGCGCTACAGCAGAAGTTGTCGTGCTGCTCGCATCGCCCTTGGCAGGCATGGAAAGGCTGGGGGAGAGGCCTATGGTGTTATAGATCTTGTTCTTCTCTTGTCGGCTCATCTTGTCATAGCTGCCGTAGTGGTGATACTCGGCGCCTATGCTCTTTGCGCTGTAGTCCGCACCGTTCTCCAAATCGCTGAAAGAGAACGTCCCTGTGCTGAGGCGGTTCTTTCCCGCATCCGCTTCGCTTGCAATGACCGCGCCCTTGAGGTCGGTGTTCTTTTCGACGTAGATGTCGAAGCCGCCTTTTCCAGCGATCAAGCTGCTCCTGTTGTGCAGGGGCGGCGACAGCTGTGCCGACAGAGAGGGAGAGGAGGGATGTGAGGAGGAGTAATAAAGAGGGGCGTTTGAGTTGTATCAAGTGACATCACCGTATACTTTCAAAAACTCAGCTGTCATGTCTTCGCACATTTGAAATGCTATTGTGAGAATTCCTCGGAGGTCTTCATAGTTGCGGAAATTTGGCAGGTGGTTTCTATTTTCCAGATTCAGCAAATCATATTCTAAATTTGGGAAAGAGCCTCCAGCATAATATTTATTATCTTTCATAGCATACCACATCAATTTAGCAACACCATACTTTATACGTATATGATATCTAAATTCATATAGGTTGATCTTTTTTTTTGCTTGAAAAAAGTCTTCTTTTCTCCAATATTTTACGCTTGCATAACCTATCTCCTGAAGCATCTCCAAGACATACGGATTATCATAGTCTTCAAAACTCTCTTTTAGATCAAAAGAATACTGTGTGCGTAGAGCTTGATATCTCTCTGCAAAGTGAATACTGTTTAATACTTCCACCATCTGTTTGTCCATGAGCTATTCCTCCCTAAAGCGGATTTCGATTCCCTTTCTTAGGCAAGAGAAAATTAGGTTGTGCCGTAAAAACATCTACACCTTCCTCTATAGAATCAAGCAGTAATTCTAAATCATTAAAGTATGCCTTTCGATAGGGAAATTTTGACCATGACAAAGAAACTTGCGTTGCAAATTTCGGCAGATGCCTTATATTTTTTTGTATACCTATCATAAATAAATGGTCTATAAAACTCAGGGCTTTCCTCTCGCACCAGATCTATAATAGATGAATCATTTTCCCAGAAATGAACACCTCCACTCCCTCTGGGGGTCATGGTCACTAAGACTCCTCTTCCTAAATACCCATCCGATATCCATATATGATCAGAAATTCTCATTATCCAAAAAGTATCTAATGTGATTGATTCTCCCATCCCTTCAGCTAAGATTAACTCGTCATCTGACATCGCTCCCTTTAAATATTGATCCTTTTTCAATGTAAAAAGGTGTTCTACGCTATTGTCCGTTAAATACAATACCTCTTTGGACTCGGTTTGTATTAGTACACCATGTTTATATGGGCGCATAAAAAAATATTGCCGTGGATAGTGATATCTATTCATCTTTTGTCCTTTTTTATCATAAAAAAAGATGGTTTGCTGTGTGTTAAGAATAATATTTTCTTCGGTAACAATCATGGACAGACCAAGTTGCATTGTCAAAGTTATCGGAAGAATAACAATCCCGTCGGTATTTAATTTCACAATTCGTATCTCTTTTTGATCTGTTATCAGTAGAAACCGCGCCTTCTTGATCCATGGCGGCGTTTAAGAGCCTACAATTTTGGAATAAACGTAGATTATCTAAAGAAATACATGTATATTCATCTACATGATTCGGATTAAAAAAACAAATACTTTTCTCTCCTCCTACAGAACGTGAACCAACAATCACCCCGTCGTAGGTTGCACGCGCACATATCTCATGGTAAATAAATCGCGAAGTAAAAATCAGCAAGACTGTGAACAATACGATGCATATTGATTTTTTCATTGAATAACCTCACTAACCAATCCTATTCCATGAAAAAGTTCATGGTCGGTAGCCAATTTGTTCCCTGTCATATTAGGTTCATGAGATTCAACTAACCAAGACCAACTTTCTCTTGCAATATCAGTTTGGTTTTGTAACCCGGATTCGATTGCATCCATTGTCGTTGTCACACAACTATTATCCCTTAAGTGGTAGTCGTTCACTCCTGGAGGAGCTTGATAGTAATACGAAATAACCTTCGACAAACTAATTTCTTTATCGATACGAACATAGCCTCCGAAGTAGTGATCAATCGCATAGTTATACGAATATACGACATCGTTTGCATTCACATATGTCGAATTAAGCATATAAATGGTTTTCCCTGCGTTGTATGGATTGAAATTATTGTCTATAATATATACTCCTCCTCCAGTATAATTTGCTGGGCCATGGCCACTTAAACTTGGAAATAAACGTCCAACATTATCGCCATATCGACCATAATTTCCCTCTTCATAGTGCCCATCAGAGTACAATACGACTAACGAAGCATGCCCTATCACACCTGATTCTATCGCTATTCCAACCTGTACAGGATAACTATCTGGATGGTTCTCTCCTAAATGGTTCCACTTAGTCCCACTCGCCGCCGAAGTCGCACCAGAACCCGCATTGCCACCGACCGCCTTAGCTGCTGCAGCGCCTACAATCGCGCTGACAATCTGTGCGGTGCCGGGATCCTGGATCTTCTTGATCTCGCCGATCACAGCCTCGTTGACTCCTGCGCCGATGGCGCCAGAAGCAAACCCCGCGCCTGTGATCTGGCTCATGATGCCGCCGATGATGGCATGGACGGCGATCTTTCGGCCGCCGCCGTCGTCGGGCAGGTTATGTGCGAGGCGGAAGGCTTCCTCGCCGAAGGCGGCAGCGAGTTCCTGCTGTTCTTCGATCTTCTGCTTGTCAAAGATTCTGCCCAGCTCATTCAGCGAGTTCGCCGTATCGCGGCTCAAGGCAGAGATGTCCTGCGTGGGATTGTCGCGGATGTCGATCGTTCCCTGTGCAACGGCAGACTTCGTCGTGCTGTTTGCCTCTCCCTTGGCCGGCATGGAGATGTTCGGGGTGAGGCCTATGGTGTTATGACCCAGGGAAGCGCTGATAAATTCAGCACCGGCATCTTGGTACATCTTTTTCCGCCCTGCCTGCGTCGGCAAATCCTCCGCATAGCCCCGCTATGCGTCCGGTTTTCCTCCTTGGCAAGTCGAAAAATCTGCACCCATCTGACGGACTTCATTTTATCAGCGCTTCCCTGTCCTTCTCCTTCTGGCTCATCTTGTCATAGTTGCCGTAGTGGTGGTAGGCTGCCCCGATGCTCTTCGAGCTGTAGTCCGCTTCGTTTTCCAAATCGCTGAAAGAGAATGTCCCTGTGCTGAGGCGGTTCTTCTCCGCTTCTGCGTCGCTTGCGATCACGGCGCCCTTGAGGTCGGTGTTCTTCTCGACGTAGATGTCGAAGCCGCCTTTTCCTGCGAAGAGGCCTGCCTGATCCCTTGCGCTGCGGTAGTAGGATTCCAGGCTTCCCTTGCTAACCGATGCACCGAACGTGGGCTTGGAGAAGGAGCGGAGGATTTTGCCGGAGTCGGCCGGGTCGAGCATCTGGTTCATGCTCCAGGAGAGGTTGAAGCCCGCCGATGTGTTCTTCTCCTCGTAGGTTTCTTTTTCCTGCAATGTCTCGATGTTGAGATTGCCGCCGACGTTCGCCTCGATCTTTTCGCCCTTGGCCTTGCTTCCGAGGATGTTCGTATCCTTGCCGCTTTCCAGCTTGAGCGTTCCCGCGGCTTTCACTTCTGTGGGGGTGTAGGACGTGCGGCTTTCCTTGCTCTTTCCTTTTGCGCTGCTCGCGCTTAGGCTGAGGCCAGAAAGGCCTTGCGGGGAGAGAAGCATTTTTAGATATCTTTCAAGGCATCCAAGTTTCCAAATTAATTATTTTATTTGTCCATAGATCATTGAACAAACACTTGAATATGGTTGTCTCTCCCTTACGGATAATTCCGTTTCAATATCCTCAATAATATAATTTGCAGCATCCTCGGGAAGTTTGGCATAGCCTTTATGCATAAAGAATTGTTCCAGTGCGATGTATCATTTTAACCTCCTCCTCTTCATGAAGGACATCATAACAAAAAAATAATATTTATCAGATTTTTTTATCATCTTCTCTATACTGTAGTAATAGTATTTTTCCTATGATACTAACCCATAAAAAAATATCTCTACGTACCCCTTTTAGTTGTGTTAGGAGAAGATCACTATTGTCTAATATATCCTGATTTTTATGCAAGAGAATTTTATATTCAATGTCAGGATATTCTTCTAGGTCTATCCAATTAATTAAGGGATAGGGATATGAGATTTGTTCCAGTTTACTTGTAAGGCATTCTAAAAAGCTTGTATTTTCAAGCATTTCCTTTTGTCTCTTGACAAGCCGTTGATGCTCTACTGATGACTGGTATTCCGGATCATTATAGGATAGGTTCGATGGGAAGTATCTCCTAATCAGTGAAATCAAGTCTTTTATATTTGTGCTATTTTTCTGTTGTCATCTTTATTAAACCTCTTATTTGTTAGTAATTTTTTTGCTCTTCTTGCCGAGGCATCTCCCTTTTTTTGCAGCTTTAATTATCTCCTTTAATGGAACCCCTTTCCATTCACCAGGAAATACACGATCTACGGATCCATCTTGGTATTTTCCTATGATTTCCTCTGGCGTTAAATCTCCATAATCCGAATAAAGAATAAAAGCGTCTGTTACTTCTTCACGCAGATCATCTAAGAGTAAGATTCCGGAATCATAGGCACTCATGGCTGTTTGAATAGCAACATCAATAATATAAGGAACTTCTTCCACAGTATCAGTAATAGCATCTTGTACGGCTAGGCGACCATTTTCTTGAATAATGAGAATTACTCCACCAAGCAAAACAAGGCCATTTATTGGATTTGGTGCGATTAGAGTATACTTCCACTTCGTCCCACTAGCCGCCGCACTTGCTCCTGCTCCTGCATTACCGCCGACAGCTTTGGCTGCTGCAGCACCTACAATCGCGCTGACAATCTGTGCGGTGCCGGGATCCTGTATCTTCTTGATCTCGCCGATGATCGCCTCATTTACGCCTGCGCCAATCGCACCCGAAGCAAAGCCTGCACCTGTGATCTGGCTCATGATGCCGCCGATGATGGCATGGACGGCGATCTTTCGGCCGCTGCCGTCGTCGGGCAGGTTATGGGCGAGACGGAAGGCTTCTTCACCGAACATCTTGGCAAGTTCTTGTTGCTCTTCGAGCTGTTGCTTGTCAAAGATACGGCCAAGCTCGTTTAGCGCGTTCCCCGTATCGCGGCTGAGGGCAGCGAGATCCTGCGCAGGATTGTCGCGCACCTCGATCATTCCCTGTGCGACGGCGGCTCTTGTCGTGCTCTTCGCCTCGTCCTTGGCCGGCATGGAGATGTTGGGGAGAGGCCGATGGTGTTGTAGAGATCGTTCTTCTCCTTCGGACTCTTCTTCTCGTAGTCACCGTAGTGGTGGTATGCTACCCGATGCTCTTTGCGCTGTAGTCCGCTTCGTTTTTAAGGTCGCTGAAAGAGAACGTCCCCGTGCTGAGGCGATTCTTCTCCGCAGTTGCTTCGCTGGCGATGACCGCGCCCTTGAGGCTGGTGTCTTTCTCGACGTAGATGTCGAAGCCGCCTTTTCCAGCGAAGATGCCGGATTGTCCTCTGGCGCTTCTATAGTGGGAGTCGATCGTTCCTCTGCTCGCGGAAAGGCCGAACGTGGGCTTGGAGAATTTTTCCCGCGCGAATATCCCACGAGAGATCGAAGCCTGCCGATGTGTTCTTCTCCTCGTAGGTTTCTTTTTTTCCTGCAAGGTCTCGATATGGAGATTGCCGCCGATCTTTGCCGTGACCTTGTCGCCCTGCACCGTGCTGCCGAGGATGTTCGTATCCTTGCCGCTTTCAATCTGCAGGGCGTCTTTTGCGGCGATCTCCGTCGGGGTGTAGGTCGAGGCATTTTTCCTTGCTGTTTCCTTTGCGCCTTGCTCGCGCTTAGGCTGAGTCCCGAGAGGCCTTGCGGGGAGAAGGAGATGCCGATGCTTGCGGCGCTCGTCTTGTTCTCGCTCGTCGTGACGCTGGTGTTTTCTCCGGCTTCGAGGCGCACGTTCCCCTTGGCCTTGAGGGAGACGTCCTTTCCTGCAACTTGGGAGCCTTTTGACAGAAAGGTCATGCTCTGCTGCTTCGAGGTTTGCTGTGCCGCCTGCGCGGATTGTGCTGCCCACGTATTCCTTGCTTGTGCTCTCGGTGCGGCTGTAGGCTTTGCTCGTGCCAAGGCTGAGGTTCAAGGAGAATCCTGCGGCATCTTTCAGCGAGTTTTGTCCCTTGCCGCAGGCTTCATGGATGAGGCGGCCGGCCTTCCATGCGTAGACGGCTTTCAGGCGGTCGTCCTTCACTTCGCCCATGCGCATGAGCGGTGCGGCGATTTCCTGCCCGAGGCTCAAGAGGCCGTGGCCTCAGGCTGACGGTCAGTCCCGTCGTCCGGCTCTCCTGCGTGAAGCTCTCGCGGTAGATGTTGTCCTTGCCGTCGAGGATGGTTTCCTTCGCTGCGATAGTCGCATCTTTGCCCGCGAGGATATTGCTCGATGAGATATGCGCGTTCTCTCCTGCAGCGATGGAGACGTTTCCACCAAGTGCCGCGATATTCGTTCCCTGCTGGGTAATGGCATCGCTGTCCTGTGTGGTCTTTGTCTGCTGTGTCCCGATGGTGAAGCCGAGACCGCCGCCCGAACCGAAGATTCCCGATTTCTTGACCTCTTTGTAGTTTTCCGTATGCGAATAGTTCTCTGCCGAGACCGCAGAGAAATTCCGTCCGGCGGTGATGTTCACATCGTTGTTCTGCAGCAATATTTGCCGCCGCAAAGGTTGCGTCACGTTTTGCCGCGATGTTGACATTCTGCCCCGTAATATTCGTCGTGCGTGCGGTATATGACTCCGTGTCAATGCGGATGGTTGTGGTCTTGGAGGAAAGCAGTCCGCTCTCCTTGTACTGGATGCCATAGTGGTCTTCCGTCGTCTCCCGTCCGGCGGTGAGGGAGATGTCGTTTCCTGCGGCGAGGGAGGCCGTGCCGCTCTTGCTCTCGATGGTCGCGGCTCTTGCCGTGAGATCGTTTCCGGCAGTCATGGAACAGCTTTCCGTCCGCACGGATCTCCGTGCCGAGTTCCGTGCTGCGCTTTGTACGGAGATAGTTCTCCGCATTTGCCGTCATGTCCTTCTCGCTTTGAAGTTTCTTGGTGGCAAGCGCGATGTTTTCTCCCGCCGAGAGGAGCACGCTGCCGTTCTTGCCGAGCGCCGTAAGTGCCGCTCCCGCAAGAGCGATGTTCTTTCCTGCGCTCACGACAAGGACGCCTTCATCGCCCTTGACGGCGATCCCTGCGGTCGTATTCAGTACATCCTGATGGGCGAGCTTCTCCGTCGTGCTTTCCACAGCAATATCATTCTTGGCTTCAAGGGCAACGGCTTTGTCCCCGATGACAGAACCCCTGTACGTGGATATCCCGCTCAGACTTCAGCCCGATCTTCTGTCCGCGCATCCGTCCCGTGTTTTCGATCTCTCCCGCCTGTACGAGGATGTTTTCCCCGTAGAGCGTGCCGGCATTCTTCAGGGCGTCTTTCGTCTCGACGATGATGTTCCGCGCCGAGATGAGACTGCCGCCCTCGGTGAGGCGAAGTCCTTGAGTGTTCTTCGTGTAGAGAACCGGGTATACGGCGCGTTCCTTCCTGCCGTTCACATAGACCTCGCGCTCCTCAAGCCAGATCATATCCGAGGTGAGGGCGGCAATCTGCTCCTTGGAAAGCGCGATGCCGGGGCTGAGGTTCATTTTTTGGGCATAGGAAATGCCCGCATCCATCAGAGCCCGGAATGCGGTTTCGTCGTCGGTATAGCCGTCAAGATGGCGTTTTCCTGTTTGTTTCAGGATTTGGTCGGCAAGGAGCTGCTGCTCGTAGAAGCCGTCACCGATGCGCTTGGGGATTCGGTCGGGATCCCACCGGAGCCGTTGATACATATAGTCCGAGGAGAGGAATTTCTTCCGGTCGGTGAAGGCGGGATCGGTCTCGACGAGATACTTCGCCGTGCTTTCGGGATGCACATGGTAGAGCGCGCTGAGGGAAAGGTGCTCCGCGCCGCTCGCGCCTGTTCCTGCCATTTGCGCAGCGGAGGCAAGCCCGAAGGGGAGAGCGTCCGGGCAACGCGATTGCGCTGCGCGTCCGAGACGGACTCCGCTGCGGCATTTTCCTCGATCGCATGGACGCCGATGGGCGCGGGATTCGCACGCACGACTTCGGGGGTCATGTAGACTTTGCTGTGGAACTTCCGGACTTTCCCTTTATGGAGCCAGCTTCTTCTTTCCGTGTAGCTTCCCCGCGTCGTCCCGAGCGTGACGGTCTGCTCCCTGCTGCTGATGCGCGTTTTCGGTGAGCGCGCCGTCCATGCGAAGCGTCCCGCCTGCGCTGATGGCGCTGTCCGTATTCGCTGTGTCGCCGTGCAGCGTGATGTTGTTTCCGGCTCGAATCGCGGCGGGCAGGGAGGAGGTGACCGTCTCTTTTGAATGCACGTCTGCCGTCTCGATGAAGGTCAGCAGGTTGATCTTTCTGCCCGGCCGCCTGCGCCGTCGTGCGGTTGTATTCCTCGGCCTCACGGTTATATGCGTCGATCTTTTTCGTTGAGCGCCGCAAGGACGATGCGGTACTTGGCGTCCCATGCTGCTTGCGCGGGATCGCCGTGCGCAGGGCGCGGGAGGCCATGGACGTGACGCCGAGTTCTTTGAAGATGGGATCGTCGTAGTCGTAGTTCGGAGAGAGTGTGCCGACAAGTTCTGCGGGAACGGGTGCTTCTCCTGCGGCGATTTCAGCAGGAGTGGGCTGTTTGATCTCCCTCATAGGCGGCGTGCTCGTAGATGGGCTTTTTGGCGATGTGACCATGGTATGCCCCATAGCCACTGTCGATGTTCCGAAACTCCCATTCTGGGAATGCCTTTCCCTGTTCAATATGTCCAGGCTCGTCGATGCGGATCTTGGTGGGATTGACGGCTGCGCTTGTGATGGTTCGCTTTGCCGCAAAGGCTGCATTCTCATTCTCTATATGGGGTGCCGTGATGGCGATGCTGCCTTGTGCCTCGATGCGTGCGCCGCTGTTTTTGAGCGTCTCTTCTGCGGTAAGAGCAATGTCCCCACCGGAGTAGAGCAGGGCGTTCCCGGTATTTTGGATCGTGTTGGCACTGACATCGAGCTGACTGTGTGCGGCAATGACACCTGCAGGATGGGAGGATAGTTCATCCTTGATGCCATCTACGACACGTTGCTGTGCGTCGTAGGCAGCTTCTGCCTGCCCTATCCTCTCTTGATAGGCACGGAGGTATGCCGACAGGTCGGCACGCTTGCGGAACAAGCCGGAGGAAGAAGCGGCGGGCGTTGACAAATCCCTGTGGGCAGCTTCGACCTGCGCCGCGTACTGCGAGAGCGCATGTGCCGCGGAGGAGAGGCGCGCTTCGTGGCGGCATCCGTCTCGTTCGTGACATTCCCTGCCCGGATCGTGACCGTATCGCCGTAGATCTCTGCCGCCGCTCTTGTTGGTCAGTTCTTTTGCACGGATGGAGGCGTTCTTTCCGCCGTAGATGAGATTCGTGTTTTCAATCCTGTCGGCATGTACGGAGAGGTCACCGTCACTGTAGACGCTGCCTGTGGTCTTGAGGTTGCCGTTCACATCCAGGGAGACGGCCTGCGTCGCGGAGATCTGTCCCGCGAGATTGACGCCGATGCCCTTTTTCCGTGCCGACCCAGTGGCGATGCGGTTGGCGTACATGCCGCCGATGTCCGCGAGGTCGATGGCGTACTGCGGGGCAGTGGATGTTGTTTCTGAGGTGATGGGGGAGATGCTGCCGTCTCTTGCGATCTCGTTGCTTCCTGCGACGATCTTCGCGTGATCCGCCCAGAGTCCTGCATTCACCTCGACGGCGCGGGCATAGACCTCGGCGCTGTCCGCGCCGCGTGCGTCAAGCCCCTTGCCACGGATGTCGATCCTGCCGTCCTCGATGCGAAGCCCCGCATAGCCGCCCGACGGGTCGTGCAGGACGTGCCCGGCGGCGAGGATGGCGCGGGAGGCATTCAAAAAGCCGGCGCTATCGGCGCAAATCCCGTTCGGGTTTGCGATGATGATGTCGGCTTTCGTGCCCGCCACTTCGAGGAATCCGCGCAGCTTTGAGGGCTGGTCGCTCATCACCTCGTTCACGATGATGCGTGCGGGGCCTCCGCTGAGGTTCGGATTCCCCTCGATATACCCGGCAAGCTGTGTATTCGAAAAGAGAAAGGCATTATTGAGGATGGCGCCGCGTTCCGGGACGCTGAACGCCTCGTAGCGGTTCACGGAGACGTCGCCGCCGTCGGGGCGGGCGATCCGCACGAGCGGGACGCCGCTCGCCGTCTCCGTCACATAGGGACGCTGCGCCTCGGGTGCAGCGTCGTCGGCAACGATGTCCGCAGCAAAAGAAAGAGACGGCTGCAGCGAAAAGACGCCCAAGGTGAGCCAGCTTGTAATCTTTCGTGCAAGGTCGTTTCTTCTCATATTCGACATCCTCCTCATGGATTCCTATATTTATCGCAAAGTGGTTTAGATTCTCGTGTCCAGTTTTGCGCACATGGGTGTGCAAAATCTCGAGCGTGACCGTGGGCGTGATGGTGATGTTTCGTGATGGAACGGAGGTGAAAGTGTAGAATATGGAGCAACAAGAAGATTTTCAAGGGCGAGATTGGGCTTGATGTTGGAGAATGAATCCCTAGAATTTCAACCCGAGGGAGAACCCATACGTCACATCCGGCGTATGGAATCCCTCGGGTTTTATGATGGGCGCAGCGGCGAATACGTCATAGGAAAGTGTATCTACCGCGCCGCGCAGACCGATTGCTGCGCCCGCGATTGCATGTCCGTTGTAGACCTCCGTGCCGTAGCCGTAGACGGCGCCGACATCGAGGCCGAGATAAAGTTCCGTCTTTTGCTTCGGGAACTTCGTCGCAAATTCATTCCGTAGATACCAGCCGTTCGTTCCCATCAGCGTGGTCTCGCCGTCGAAGCCGCGCACCGTATAGCGATTGCCCATGCTGATCATATCCACCCCGTAGAGCCGCATATCATCCATCGTCCACTGTCCGTGAAAGGATGTGGTGAAGGTCGCAGGGCGATGACCGAACGTAAACGGATGCACGAAGTCCACATCGAGCAGCCACATCCGATAGAGCGTCTTGGGCGCATCGGCATACGGCTTTTCCTTCTGTGCGCCCAGCCAGCCAAGACCGAAGCGGTGTGCCAGACGAAAATAGAGCGTATCTCGATCAATATAGATCCGCTCCGCATAGCCGACTTCGAGCGATGTCTGATGCATCGCCTGGATGGGAAGCTCCACATCGTTGATGAAGCTATGGGAATTGCGCTTCTTCAGACGAATATCCATGCTCGTCTTCGTGCTTGACGAACGGTGCAGCACAACATCCCAGGAAAACGTCGAGATATTCGTGTCGCCCGCGCTGATGAAATCGTAGGGACGGCTCTCCACCGTTTGGTGGTATTTCGAGCGTTGGTAAGAGAACGTAAACGTATGCGCCCCGTAGGGAATCGTGTAGCTGATATTATGCCCGCGCGTGCCTTTCGCATAGCCGTCCTGTGCGCCGTCGAGATTCATGCCGACGCGAAGGATGTCGTTCCTCTGAAATATTTGATCGACGCCGATGGACGTATACCATTGGAGCTTTCCCGTGTCCTCAAGTCCCGAGTCATCCACGGAGATCGTGCCGTAGAAATTTTTCCCGCGTTTTACCGTGAGAACGACGTCCGTCCTCTGCGGCTGATCGGACGGGAGGAGCTGGACGGAGATATCCTGTGAAGGCAGACGCTTCGCCTGTTCGATGCCCTGCTCGATGTCGCGCACGTTCAAGACGTCGCCTTCGCGAAACGGGAAAAGGTTGTAGGTATAGAGCGTATCGCTGTCCTCGGCAAAGCGCACGGCATGAATGCGCCCGATTTGCAAAACAAGGCGGAGTGTTCCTTCTGAGAGATTCTGCTCAGGGATAACGACACGGCTCGTGGAAAAACCGCGCTGCATAAGCTCGTGATTCATTTTGCCGACGGCTTCATTGATATCTTTAAGAGAAAGCTCGCGTCTTTCATAGTCACGGGCGATATGGCGCAGGAAATAGAACTTCCCCGATTCATTTTCAAGCACAACTTTGACGATGGGGAAACGAACTGTTTCATCGGCAGGGAGCGTTGAGGAGGAAGGAGCGGGCATATAGACCTCCGTGCGCTCCTGATGCAGCCGCTCCTGCCGTGACGCCTCCTGTGCCCGCGACTGGTCGAGCTGCTCCTGTTGTGCAGGGGCGGCGACAGCTGTGCCGACAGAGAGGGAGAGGAGGGATGTGAGGAGGAGTAATAAAGAGGGGCGTTTGAGTTGTATCAAGTGACATCACCGTATACTTTCAAAGAAGGCGTTGACACATATTTTCTCCCTAATAGAGGGACTCCTGTTTTTTTAGACTTTCTTCTATTGAGTCTGATATTTTTATCTAGGTCTTTAATGATCTCTTTTTCCTCGGTCATTTTTTTCCTCTTTCGAGGCTTCTATTTTTTTCTGCCTTCTCCTCGTTGTTTTAGCTCTAAAAAGATTTTTTTAGGCCTTTCGCTGTTTACTGTGGGTAACGCTTGAAAAGCGCGTTTCATTCCGATAGAATTATATCCATGGAAGATAGACACAGAAAGGCGGTTTTTATTCATGGATACAGGAAGCTTGTTCGCCGTTGCTTTGAACCTCCCGCGCCCTTGGTGCATATCTCAAGTGGAATTCAAGCCCACAGAAGATGGATCCATGGAACTGCATATCCATATCGCCTTCCAACGCGGAGGGAAGTTTCCCTGCCCGCAAGACCATTGCGACAAAAAGCTTTCCTGCTTACGACACAAAGCCGAGAACTTGGCGTCATCTCAACTTCTTCCAGTATAAAACCCATATCCATGCCGATCTCCCTCGCATACAATGCGAAAAAAACATGGCGTGAAGACCGTACAGGTGCCTTGGGCACGCGAGGGATCCGGCTTCACGCTTCTCTTTGAGAGCTGGATCATAGAGCTTGCCAAGCATCTGCCCGTAGCCGTCATTGCTCGCATGGTCGCAGAGCATGACACGAGACTATGGAGGTTCATCCATCATTATGTGGACAAGGCTCGCGCGTTGGAGGACTATTCCGAAGTCACCGCCATCGGCATGGATGAAACCAGCAAGAAGGGGCATAACTACATCACGGTCGTCGCCGACCTTTCCCAGCGCAAAGTCATCTTCGTGACGGATGGCAAGGATTCTACAACTGTCCGGCGGTTCGCTGCCGACTTTGAAGCCCACCGAGGCAATACGGAAAGAGTCGATCTCATCACCTGCGATATGTCGCTCGGTTTCCGCAAGGGGATTCAGGAATCCTTCGAGAACAGCCGGACCATCATCGACAAGTTCCATGTAATCAAACATGCCAACGAAGCCGTGGACAAGGTTCGCAAGATGGAAGCCAAGGAGAATGTCTTGCTGAAGAACTCCAAGTACCTTTGGTTGAAGAATGATGCCAATCTGACGGAAAAACAACGAGAGAAAAAGGAAACGCTCCAGAAGAAGCATTTAAAGACAGCGCGTGCCTGTGCCATGCGCATCGAATTGCAGGAAATCTACGAGCAGTCCGTCCATCGAGACGAGGCGGAGCAGCGTTTGAAAAAGCTCTGCAGCTGGATGATGCACGCAAGACTGGAACCCATGAAGAAGTTTTGTGGCACGATCCGCAATCATTGGGACGAGATCCTGCACTATTTCGAGCACCCCTATACGAATGCCATTCTGGAAGGGGTGAACAGCATCATACAAAACATCAAGCGTCGCGCCCGAGGGTTCAGAAATGATGAATATTTCAAGACCATGATCTATCTGGGATGCGGCAAGCTGAATCTCAACATCCAAATCCCATAATTTGTCCATTGGTAAAAGACTGTACGAACATAAAGAACATTCGTTCCTTTCACTTACCCATATCAAACAGCGAAGAGCCTTTTTTTATCTTCTATGGAAATATCATCCAAATCTTCTATCAAAATCAAGCTCGATCCATATGCCTCCTGTAAATCCTTTAAATTACTTACCAAATTGCTAGGCCCATCCCATGACATACGAGCATCGCTCGCATAGTTTTCGATTTTTATGATCTTTGTAAAGAGTGGGATGACACATATTTTTGTATACCCTGATTCTCCATACGAATATAAATATGGGAATTTATACTCGTATGCGTAGCAATTCATCTCCAGCGCAAGTTGTTTATGAGTATCAGATAACACTTGATCATGGAAATACATTTGGTAGCGGAATCCAGCTATATTTGTTGCTTCCATTAAATAGACAGGAGTAATATATGAATAAGCAAGCAACGATATGTAAAGAACTAAGACAGTAGCAACAAATATTTTTATGATAGAGAACGCTTTCATCGGTATAATCCCCCCTTATTCATGAAAGAGTTCTATTATATCATAATCAATATCATATGTTGTTTTGTAAGCAAATGTAGATCGAACTCCAGATTGCTGGACAATATAGGCATCTTTGAGGAAAGATCCCATAGCTGCCTCAAACTTGCCGTGATCCCAATTATCGATAATTGTTATCCTCGCCTCAATAATTTCAGGATTAAATTTAAACGTGACAATGGCCGATGCGCGTCCTAGTCCGAGCGCATTATCTGCTCCATTTGCATAGAAAGTATAACTATCTACATATGTAGGCATCGCTACATTTTTACCCGATACTTGTTGTATAGCGTTTTGAACGAGTCTCCTGTTGAATGATTCATTTCTCAAAGTTTCATTTACCAAAGAATTAGACCCGAATTCTATAAAAAGGAAGTCCGTGTTCCGTATAAGCGACATTGGTGATACCATGTCCCTAAAAATTTTGATCTAAGAAAAACACTTAATAATTCACTCGCAACAGGTGTCATACCAACGGTATCAGCGAGTTCTTGATAATTGTATAAATTATTGAGTGCCTCTAGCACCTCATCTTCAGAATATGGATTTCCTTCACTCATTTGTTGAGTATATTCTTCATCAAAATTTTTCAAAAAAGCTTCATATTCTTTTTGTCTTACTTCACGAGCATGATCGTCGAGCATAAGATTCCACTTTGTCCCGCTTGCGGTTGCGGATGCTCCTGCTTTTGGCATTTCCTCCGATTGCTTTTTGCTGCAGCTGCGCCAAGAACTCCACTGATTATCTGTGCAAGGGTGGGGTCAAGTCCCTTTAGGTTGTTAATCAGTGCCTCATTGAATCCTGCACCTGCTGCACCAGAAGCAAAGTCAGCGCCTGTGATCTGGCTCATGATGCCGCCGATGATGGCGTGGACGGCGACTTTTCTGCCGCTGCCGTCGTCGGGGAGGTTATGGGCGAGGCGGAAAGCTTCTTCGCCGAAGGCTTTAGCAAGTTCCTGCTGCTCTTCGATTTTTTGCTTGTCAAAGATACGCCCAAGCTCGTTCAAAGCGTTGTTTGTATCACGATTGAGGGCAGAGATGTCCTGCGCGGGATTCTCGCGAATGTCGATTGTTCCCTGCGCTACGGCAGAAGTTGTCGTGCTGTTCGCATCGCCCTTGGCAGGCATGGAGAGGCTGGGGGAGAGGCCTATGGTGTTGTAGACCTTGTTCTTCTCTTGGCGGCTCATCTTGTCATAGCTGCCGTAGTGGTGATACTCGGCGCCTATGCTCTTTGCGCTGTAGTCCGCACCGTTCTCCAAATCGCTGAAAGAGAACGTCCCTGTGCTGAGGCGATTCTTCTCCGCAGTTGCTTCGCTTGCAATGACCGCGCCCTTGAGGTCGGTGTTCTTTTCGACGTAGATGTCGAAGCCGCCTTTTCCGGCGAAGATGCCGGACTGACCTCTCGCACTGCGGTAGTGGGAGTCGATCGTTCCTCTGCTCGCGGAAAGGCCGAACGTGGGCTTGGAGAATTTTCCCGCGCGAATATCCCACGAGAGATCAAAGCCTGCCGATGTGTTCTTCTCCTCGTAGGTTTCTTTTTCCTGCAAGGTCTCGATATGGATATTGCCGCCGATCTTTGCCGTGACCTTGTCGCCATGCACTGTGCTGCCGAGGATGTTCGTATCCTTGCCGCTTTCGATGTGCAAGGTATCTTTTGCAGCGATCTCGGTTGGGGTATAAGTCAAGGCATTTTCCTTGCTGTTTCCCTGTGCTTTGCTTGCGTGCAGACTGAGTCCCGAGAGTCCTTGCGGGCTGAAGGAGACACCGATGCCGGCGGAGCTTGCTTCGTTCTGTGTCGTCGCGCGGTTGCTGTTTTCTCCTGCGAGCAGCTCTATGTTCTGCTTTGCTGCAAGGGCGACGTTCTTTCCTTCGACTTTAGAGCCTTGGATCGCAAGGTCACGTTCCGTTGCGGTGAGGTGAGGGATAGGTGTATTCTATTTTTGTAACCTATTATTGATTTACGAGGATTATTTTTTTATGTGTTAAAGTTTACTCCTTTCTACGGTATATTTTTTTAACTCTCCAGTTTTGAGGTCTTTTACTGTGATGTTTATATCTGATATGGTAATAACCTCGATAAAGTAATTTAATGTAACTATTATATAGTGTATAGGCTTTTCATATTCAAATAAATCTCCCATATATTTTTGTAAATAAACTATACTGTCCATTGTTTATCCTATAAAGTACGTTATCGAATTCTTTCTTACGATAATGTTCAAATTCTGCATCTTCATAAGGATAAAAAAGCCAATTGCCTTCATCAACACAATGAAATGAAATATCACCGAGGAAATCTAAAGTTACTTCATACGAAATATTTTCAAGGAAAACCATTAAATCCTCAAAGTCACCTGTTTGTAAGCGCATAGAATAATTTCCTGGTGGAATCATTCCCGGATTTACTTCTATCCATTTTTCCATCGTTATTTACACCTCGTAAAATAGTTTGATCAATTTGTACTTGCAATTTACGAAAAATTAGTACCTATATTTATACACCTTCCTACTACCTGGACTTATTTCAAGAGTTGATCCAGCACTTTTGCTTCCTCGGCGCGCAACAACGATAGTTCCATCGCTCAATGTTCCGTACAGCCCTGAGCCATATTTTGTAATAAGTTCTTTTACATTATCTGGATTCAAATTATAGAAGTCTTTTTCTGTTTGTTCATAGCCTCCGGATTTCTGCATGTTTTTGCTCCAGATTTGCTCGTAGTGATATCTATAGCCCCCTCGTTTAAATATTCGATAGCGTCCTTTCTTGTGAATTTTTTCTCGAGGGAGCTGCTTCCTTCCGCAGCTTTGATGAAGTGTCTGCTATCATCAATCCCGTTCTGAAAAGAGTTCTTCGTAGCTATGGTGCCGTGGGCTATTAGGGCGATTCCGGCTGTGGTGGCTACGGCAGAGGTTCCGCCTGTCTCTGGTGCTAGTATAAGACCACCGAAAGACATGGTGGCTCCACCAGTGAGTTCCCGTATCGCCCCAACAAACGTCAAGGCCGTGCCTGTCAGTCTGCCGCTATGAAAGGCCAGACTATCCCGATTGTCAATGCGGTGGCCTGTTACATAGTAATAACCGCTTTGCGTGAGCCCGAAGGACATGTTGTCATCGACCGCGCTGACAGTTCCCGCTGCCCAATCGAAAAAGTTTCGTCGGAATTTACTGGAAAGGCTCTCTTTAGGATATAAGGCATCGAGGAGAGTGCCGTCGTATGCGCCAGTTTTGTATGCGTTTACCTGACCGGTTTTTTCTACGGGATGCTCACGCAAATCATAATCGGCATAGATATCGACATAGAAAGGAGTGCTGTTTTCTGATAAGGGATCGAGCAAATGAATTTTCTTTGCATCGTTTCCGCTGTCCGCTTCGATATCCAAATCGTAGATATTGCCGTCTCGGTCTATAGTGACGGCGACTTTCCTGCCATCTTTTTTCCCGTACAAAGGCATGTATTCGTTTTCTCGCAGGGACTCATATTCCTCTGTCATCAGCTGCTCTTCCAGCTGTTGCCTTATCTCAGGGATTTTTCTCATAGAGATTCCACTTCGTCCCGCTAGCCGCCGCAGTTGCACCAGCGCCTGCATTGCCGCCGACGGCTTTCGCTGCGGCGGCTCCTACAATCGCGCTGACGATTTGTGCTGTGCCGATCCTTGATC